>OZ253951.1:1035000-3357500 GCA_965267365.1 Roseivirga sp.
CATCCTGGGGCTGGAGAAGGTCCCAAGGGTTGGGCTGTTCGCCCATTAAAGTGGCACGCGAGCTGGGTTCAGAACGTCGTGAGACAGTTCGGTCTCTATCTGTTGTGGGCGTAAGAAGTTTGAGAGGACCTGACTTTAGTACGAGAGGACCGAGTTGGACTAACCGCTGGTGTATCAGTTGTGCCGCCAGGTGCAGTGCTGAGTAGCTACGTTGGGCAGAGATAAGCGCTGAAAGCATCTAAGTGCGAAACTCCCCTCAAGATGAGACTTCTTTAAAGGGACGTTGGAGATGACAACGTTGATAGGCTGCAGGTGTAAAGGCAGAAATGTCATAGCTGAGCAGTACTAATTACCCGTAAACTTTCCGTAGCAGGCTGGCCCTTATGCAGGGCCGGCCGCGCAAAACCTACACTCCGTAGTGTGATACTCTTACAGTATATATGTCAATGTTAGACAAATAGCTAACATCAAGATTTTATGGTGATTATAGCGGTGAGGTCCACCTCTTCCCTTTCCGAACAGAGAAGTTAAGCTCACTTGCGCTGATGGTACTGCCCTTAAAGGTGGGAGAGTAAGTAGTCGCCAGTCTTTTATAAAGGTTCTATACTCCAAGTGTAGAACCTTTTTTTATGCCTCGCCTTTTTTATTTACCGACAATTGCGTGAGATAATGACTCCCAAGTTAAATGCTCATTGGCTAGAGCCAGAAGTGATTCAGAACTAGTAGTTCTTATCGAATTGATATAGGAATTATAGAATGATAGGTCAAAACCTTGGGTATAAAGCACTTTGAATTTATCTATTGCAGAAAAAGGGGCAGAAAGAGAATTGGTAAAACTTCCTAGAAGGTAATTTTTAACAACGTAAAGTTCTTCCTCAGATATTAATTCGTTTTGAAGGGTAGAAATCTCCTTTTGTATTTGGACTAATGTGTCCTCTTCAGCTTCGAAATTCACATCAGTACCAATTGTAAAATAGCCGGTATTCTTTAGAGCGTAAAGGTGAGATGATATGCCATACGTGTATCCTTTGTCTTCACGAATATTTTTCATAAGTCGAGAGCCAAAATAGCCACCTAGAATTTCATTTAGAAGAAGGAATTCTAGGTAGTCCTTATGGTTTCGATTGAATAGTACTTTACCTAAGCGAATTGAACTCTGTATAAAACGATCGTTCCTTATAATGGAGTCTTTTCGTTCAGAAATATGATTTATAGTCTCTCTATTATTAAAGGGTGTTACAGACTTAGTTTTAAATGCTGATTCAAGTTGATTGATAAAGTCTGTAGGTAGATTACCAGATAAAAACAGATCAAATACGCCTATATGTTGCTCGTAAAACTGTTTTAGAGATGCTAAAGATTGATCTTGAATGTCATCAGCGTTTAGAGTATGACCATACGGATGACTAGGGAAAAGTGACTTTCTTAAATGGATGGAGGATAAATACGATCCTTTTTCCTGATTTAGTTTAAGTCTGTCAATTTCTTTTCTCTTGAGTGTTTGTAAATGATCATTATTGAATGTCGCACTTGTTAGTGCCTGATGAAAGATATTTAAGTTGTCCTTGAAGTAGCGGCTTAATCCAAATAAGGTAAGTGTGCTATAGTCGAAACTCGGTGTTGCTTCTAAGAAACTACCAAGTCTGTCAACTTCTTCAATGAGAGAACTACCAGGGAATTGAGTTGTCCCCTCAATAATCATTTTATTGGCAAGAATAGCTTGGGCTGCATTTGAAGCCGAAATAAATCCGCCCTGATTTACAGCTTCTATTTTGAAAGCATCAACACTAGTGTCAATTACATAAAAGACTTTGATGCCATTTGATAGGACTGCAGAATTAACCTCTGGTAAGGTTATGTTGTCAATCTCATGTATGCGTGGTGCTTGGGTTCTATCCAATAGCTTATTGATCAGATTTTGGACTTAGATCTACGATCATACCAAATCTCAATGTTTCAGCAAGTGGATGATCTTGGAATTGAGGTATCAAATATGAAAAGTTGAACTCTATCTTTTTCACTTGAAATCCTGCACCGAAAGTGAAATATTGTCTATTTCCCTTGTTTTCATTTTCATAGAAATAACCAGCTCTTAAAGCAAAAGTCTCTTTGTACTCGTACTCTAGACCTGTTGAGATCATAATCTCCTGTAATTCTTCAGAAAATCCATTTGGAGCGTCTCCAAATGAGCTAAACATTCCTTCAAGTACACCTTTATCTCTTTCAGAGCCATCCGGCTGTGGAGTAGGCACTAATAATTTATTAAAGTCTAAGGCAAATGTGACTTTGTTATATGGATCTAGGAACGTAGAAAGAGCGCCACCTAGTTTTAGATTAGTTGGAATAAAGTCCTCTTCATCGGCACTATTATAAGTGATCTTTGATCCGATATTCGAGATGCTAGCACCATAAGAAAGCAATGACTGCTTTTTCATAAAAGTGATCTGCGAATTATGGTAAATTCCGATATCTGCAGCGATACTCGTACCAGGTTTAGGATCTGTTGTAGGACTAGTTGTGATGTTTCCAGAAAGATTAGAATGGATGAATCTACCAGAGATACCCAAACTGAATTTTTCACTTAGCTTTCGTGAGTAGGTCGCAGAAATCGCAAATTCTCTAGGGTTAAAACTTCCTAAACTACCTCCTGAACCATCAGTCAATTCAATATCTCCTAAATCAAAATAGGTCATTGAAAGACCAAGAGCTTGGTTGTTATCTAGTTTATAAAAACCGGTTAGATAAGATAATGACATATCATCCACATACTTTGTCAGCCATGGAGTAAAAGAGAATGCCACTGCTGCTTTTTGATTAGCAAAAGCTAGCTTGGCTGGATTCCAATAGGTGGAGTTGGCATCAGGCGCAGTAGCGACCCCAACATCGCCCATTGCTCCACTCTTCGGGTCAGGAGCGATTGTGAGAAAAGGAACTGCTGTTGTAATCACTCTTCGTGAAGTGTCTTGGCCACTGATGATCCCTGAGTTTTGTGCGTTTAGTTGGCTCAGAATTGTGAAAGAGAATATTAGCGATAGAATAGTGCTAAACCTGATGCTCATGTAATTTTTGTTCAAAGATACTTATATATGGTTAATATGAAATGACCAGTCTTTTACGTTCAGTTTGTCGTAAGCCGCTGGTTCTCGAAGATAGTTCAATTTGATAAATATAAACACCAGGATTAAGTTGATTACCCAGATTGTTCAATGCTTCCCAAGGCACAGTGATTTCAGCCTGAGCATTATTGAATTGACTGCCTATGGCAGTGATGGGTTGTCCGTTAGTATTTAATATTTCGATTCTCACATCTAAATTTTCGCCAGCTAGCTTATGTGATATAAAGAATTCGGTCTGATGTTTTAACGGATTAGGATAGTTCTTTATTTCATTGATCAGGCTAGAATTCTCTTCTACAAGAAAAGTCAATTCTGAATTATTCGCATTGCCTGCATTATCCCAATATTTTAATGTCAAATGATTAATTCCTGATGGTAGATCTTCAAGGTTAATTCTAACCTCACCTTTCTCAAATTGATCTAGGAAGCTCACATAATTATCATTTAGAATGATAGTTGTTGAATCATTGATCGTTAGGGATATGTCTTGTCCAAGATTATTAGGAGAAATATTGATGCCGCTTTCATCTTCAATTTGAGCTATGAATAACACAGAGCTTGAGTAATTCGCCAATAGACCAGATGTGGTATCATTTAAAAATAATTCTGCTTGAGGTGGGCTGTTGTCATTAGAAGTTGTACTATTCGTTCCGCCCAAAATGAAATCTTCAAATGTGCCTACACCATCACTTTGGTTATTGCTTTCCACTGCGTACATGTGCAGGCGCGCATTATCGAACGAGTAATCAATGTTTAGAGGGATTTTCACCTCAATACTGAATTCACCTCCAGCTACGCTTACCTCTCCTCGGCTCAGGATTAAGTCCTTCTCTTGGTAATTGAAAACATCGCTTTCTGTGCCATATGTGCTTTTGTTGACTGGTTTGTCAATCAATTGGAAATGAAGTAGTCCTTCAAAGTTTGAATCAATGAGCCCGTTTTCTTGAATTTCACCTGTAAATACGACTGTCTCAAAGGCTCTAATCGTGTCATTTCCTGTAGGCGTTTGCGCATTAATCTGAGTTACCTTGGCATCTTTTTCAGGGTAGGTAAGCCTCATACTTGGATCTCCCAATAAAATGAAATTACGATTTAAGCTTCCTTCAAGACTATTGTTTTTTGTGAATCGAATGATATCACCTAATCGATTATAAAGACCATCTTCTTGAGCTAAAATGACTTCATAGAGAGCTTCATTTAAGGAGAAGTTGGTGCTTGAGAAAACGGGCCTAGCTGTTGTTACTAAGCCAATAGCTCCAGAGTTTTCTTTTTGAATTAAGAATTCAGCACCAGAAAATTCATTAGGATCATCATTTCTTCCGAATTCACAAGTTGCAGTAACTAGAAAAGGAAGAGTATTAGGGTTATCCCATTTCTCCATGAGATCGAAAGTTAGAATCCTTTCCTGCATCCAACCGGATTCTGCACCATGACCTGTGAAATTGATCAATAGGGTACCTTCATTTACTGCATCTAGCAATGCCTTTTCAGCATCAGGTGAGGATTGCCCGTTCGGAAGGTTTTCTTGTTCAAAGGCATCCAAATACAATTTAGAAAGCTCGAACTGGCGATGGTTGCTGTCAACTGTTCGTGCTAGGATGTCAGCATCTCTTTGGTGAATGTTTCTGTCGCCATCATCTGCCACGAAAGCCACTTTACTTCGCCATTCTCCAAAGGTAGCTTCGGATGTCTGATAATGCAGCCATTTCTGATAAAAGTTCTCTGCTTGTTCTACACTAGTAACAGGAATACGGCCGATGCCTATTTCAAGAGTATGATCTCCTGACCTGTTTTCTATCCATTCTCCTTCATTGTCCTCTAAAAATCCGAAATAGTCATCTGAAGAGTAGGTGAATAAGGGGTGAATAGAATTTCGAGACTCGTAGGTTGGGACTAAATTTGAATTTTTCTCTAGCCTGTCTTGATAATCGTAAGAGCCTTTGCCAAAGAATAAGACATACTGGAGTCTATTTGACTGATCGTATTTCTGTTTTAAGAAATTGCGAATTGCAGAAACGTCTTGTCTTCCACCGCTATACTCATTATAAATTTCACTCGGCTCTACAACCATAGTCGACATACCATCATTAGACTGTCTGAAGGTTGCCATTTGATGCGCCTGCTGTCGGAAATTTGGGTTAGTAATTATAATGAATTCAGGCGTAGTGGCGCCCTGGAGATTCTGATTGTCAATAGGAGTAAATTCTGTTATTTCGTAAGCTTCTGATTTATCAAATACCCAATAGGATCTTAGTTCTTCACTATTTTGACTGAAAGCTATTTCATCATTTAGCCTTTCATACTCCTGTATAAAAGGTTGAGTTCCGTTAGTAACATCCCAGATGGAAATGTCTTGAGGAGAGAATATTCTGATCTCCGAAATGGTGTTTTCTTGAGTTTGTTTACTTGAAAGTAGGAATGGTGAATTGTACAGGTTTGATGCTGGTAATTCAAGTAAAAAATTATCCAAATAAGCCACCGATGTACTATTGCCATTTCTGTCATAATTAAATGATAAAGAGACCGAACCATCTTCACTAAAGAAAATAAACGAGTCATTTTGTTTGTCTGCTTTGACGGAATACTGCTGGTTGGGTATGCTGAAGAAATCTAGTTGTCCCAAGTCATTGTTGTCAATTGAAATACTTAAGCTAGAATTTTCGAAAGCCTGAGCTATGGCAGTAACTTCAAGACGGCCAAAAGCTGATAATATTCTGGGATCTTGATACTCAAAAGAGAGTGGATTATTAGTTAAGCGTTCTCCAAACCATTCACGTCCAGAATTGAGAAGATTAGTCTCTTCGAGCTCATGACTAATTACTAGTTCACCATAGTTATATGAGGGGTAATCTCTTCCTAGGTCTTCTAATTTGGATATTCTTAGCCCCAATTCATCCTTTGTGGTTAAGAAGTAATAAGCGCTGCGAGAGTACAGATTGGTTTCAATTTGATAAGTGCTTGTCGCCTTATCAAATGAAAGTATGTCCGGACCTGTTGAATAGAAATACAGGATGTCATTATTGTCAAAGCTTCCGTCTTCCTCACCATCAATCTGGATTGGAATTTCTTTTAAGTTGACAGGAAAATTGGAGCTGTTACTCTGAGGTAACATTCCCCCAGCAGAACCATATAGCACTAAATTTCTTGGGTCAATAGAAGAGATGTCGAATCCCATTGAGGCTAGTTGAGATTGATCGATTTTATAGACGCCTTGCTCTTTTGCCTCAATTTTAACCCAGTATCCATCAGCCAAAACAGAGTTTTCCTGTGCGTTTAGATGAAGGCCTAATAACATGGTTAATAGGACGGTTAATATTTTAATTGAAGACTTCAATAGCTCAATCTTACAACGAGCAAAAGATGCTCGACATTATTTAGAATTCAGGTGATTATATAACGATAATGCTAAATAAAGGATCAGGATAAATGGAGCGGCAGACCAGCCTAATATAATAATTGATACAAGAGCTGTCAGTAGTAATACATATCTATCCCAGTTAGCCCTAACTGAAAAGGTGCTAAATTTTAAAGATATCATTCTGATGTTCGAGATCATCAATAGTGAGAACACAATAGACAACACTAAAAGATGAAGTTCTGTGTTCAAAAATTCATCTAAAAATGTATCAGATGCAGCAATAAAAAGAGGAATTGTTGCTACGAAAATGCCATGAGCAGTTGTGCTAATGCCTTTGAATGAATCAGTTTGATCCGTATCTACATTAAATTTAGCTAGACGCCATGCTGAGCAAAGCGGAACCAAAACAACGATCCAGTTCCACTCAATATTCGGAGCCAGGTGCCAATAAATAAAGCCAGGCAATACACCGAAAGTCACTAAGTCGGCTAGAGAATCTAATTGAGCACCAATTTCTGATTGGGCTTTTAAAGCTTTAGCTAAAAAGCCATCAAAGAAATCTAGAACAGCAGCTAATAGAATCATATAAGATACCTGCTGAACTTCTAAACTTCCGGTCAATAAACCACCAATACCTAATACACCTAGGGCTAAATTACCTAGGGTAAAAAGGTTCGGTATGAATTTGATAAGATGCATTTAGCCTATTGCGCAGAAAGGGTTAGTTACTTTTTCCTGACCGATTGTAGTTTCTTCACCATGTCCTGGATAAACCACGGTTGTATCAGGGAATTTAAAGAACTGATTGTGAATGCTACTAATTAAAGTGTCAAAATCTCCACCGGGAAGGTCCGTTCTTCCTATACTTCCATTAAATAAAACATCTCCACCAATTATGAATTCTCTCGTCTGATCATAAAACGCTATATGCCCTGGAGCATGGCCTGGAACAAAAACGTGCTCTAAAATTGAATTCCCGAATTTGATGGTTTCGCCATCCTTTAGAAGTATGTCAGGTTCTGCTGGTTGATAAGTTTGAAAACCATAAGCCGGAGCATATGCCTCAACCGCTTTAAGCGTTTCTACATCCTTATCTCCAATGATCAGGGGGATACCAAAATGTTCTTTCACAAAGCTATTACCCAAAACGTGATCTATATGTCCGTGCGTATTGATCACATAGATAGGTTTTAATTTGTTTTCAGAAATAAAACTGACTAGCTCATTCTTCTCAGACGGATCGTGACAACCGGGATCAACAATAACGGCCTCTTTGGTTTCGTCAAAAAGGACATAAGTTCTTTCCATCAAAGGATTAAAGGTGAATGAATGAATTGTAATCATGATATCGTGAGGTTTTCCCTCTAATTGAACTGAATTGATGCGAAGTTAAACTAATTTCACGTGATGCAAATAGATTATCTAGTGGTTGGCCAAGGTCTGGCTGGTTCTGTTCTAACCGACCATTTAATCGATAATGGTTTATCTGTACGTGTTGTCTCTGACCCAAGTCTTTCAAATTCTTCACTAGTGGCCGGAGGCTTGTATAATCCTGTTACAGGCAGAAAGCTGGTAAAGACATGGAACTGCGATAACCTATTTTCATATCTAATACCCTACTATCAGAACTTGGAACGAAAGTTGGATAGTCAATTCTTAAACGAGATCTCGATTTATCGACCTTTTATCAATATTGAAGCACAAAATGAGTGGATGGGCAAATCTGCGGATGGTTCTTATGATAATTATGTAGAAGAGGTTTTTACTTCATCCGAATATTCTGAGTATTTAAAAGATGATTTTGGAGGAGTATTACTGAAGAACGCTGGATACGTAAATACCGCAGTGCTTATAAAGGCTCTTGAGTCTTATTTTTTGAATAAAGGAGTCTTACTCAATGAGGTTTTTAATCATGAACGTTTATCTATATCAGATGGTGGAGTCACGTATAATGGTCAGTTGTACAAAGGGGTGATTTTTTGCGAGGGTCAACTAGCTAGACAAAATCCTTTTTTCAATTGGTTACCATTTAAACCGGTTAAAGGGGAACTGATTTTTGTCAAGACTGACCATGAGCCAGAGGTGATTTACAATAGAGGCGTTTTTATCATTAATAAAAATGAGGGGATTTGTAAGGTAGGTGCCACTTATGACAACGAAAATTTAACGAATTCGCCAACCGAAAAAGGTAAAAACGAGTTAAATAGGAAGTTAAAAGAATTGATCAAGTTTGATTATTCAATTGTAGATCAAAAAGCGGGAATTAGACCAGCTACAAAAGATAGAAGGCCGTTTATCGGTAATCATCCTAAAATGAAAAATGTCCATATATTTAATGGTTTAGGGGCAAAAGGCGTTTCTTTAGCGCCATTTTACGCTAATCAATTGGTAGGAAACCTCAAGGGTGAAATTGAACTTGATACTGAAGTCAATATAGAGCGCTATTTTTCGTTATTTTGAAAGTTCGTTTGAAGAAATACATGAATAGAATATTGAATGGATTGCTTATTGCAATTGTTCTTGGTGTACTAATAGTGCCTCAGGCACACGGACAGGCTTTTAAAGAACAGTTTGGCAAGAACCGAATCCAATACAAGGACTTCAATTGGAAATTCTATCAATCAGAAAATTACGAGGTCTATTATTACCAAGGAGGAGAAACACTCGCGAAGCAAACTGTTGAGTATCTCGAAGACCAATTTGGTAGAATGACAGAGACCATCGGTTATTATCCTTATTCAAAGACGAGAGTATTTCTTTACAATTCAGTCATTGACAAACAGCAAAGTAATGTTGGTGTAAGAGGGAGAGATTTTAGTGTTGGTGGGCAAACCAATTTCGTTCAATCTCAACTTGAGTTGGCCTATTCAGGTGACATGGCTTCCTTTAAAAAGAAAGCTGTTTATGCCGTTACGGACATGCTGATTCAAGAGATGCTCTATGGTGGTAATATCGCTGAAATGTTTCAGAGTGCTTTTACCACGCCTATTCCTAAGTGGTTCACTTCTGGTGTATCGAAATATGTGGCATATGGGTGGAGCAAGGAAATGGACGATGTGGCTAGAGAGTATGTCTATCATAACCAAACGGATAAGTTTGCTCGCTTAAGTGATGAAATGAATACTACCATTGGCCAGTCCATCTGGAATTTTGTCGTTCAGAAATATGGTCAGAGAAGTATTTCTAATATTCTCAATTTAGCTCGAATCATTCGTAATGAGGAAAATAGTATTGCAAGAACGTTAGGCGTTCCTTTCAATGAATTTATCCTTGAATGGAGAACATTCTACAGTAATGCCAATACCAATCTACTTGAAGCTTATGTACAGCCAAATGAAGACTATTTAATATCTGGAAAGAACAGAGCTGATGAGTCTTACACAGATATCATGTTTAGCCCTGACGGTAAATATTTGGCTTATTCAGCTGCGAAGAGCGGTAAGTTCGAAATCAGAGTCATCAATATGGAATCTCAGAAGGAGAAGATGGTTTATAAAGGTGGCTTGAGATTGATCAACCAAGAAATTGAAGAAGCTTATCCTATTCTGAGCTGGGCAGATTCTACCACATTAGGAATCGTGTATAGCGAAGGTGGCTCCAATGTTTTGGCAGTTAAAAGAATGGGTACTAAAGGTGAGCAAGTGATCAAAATTCCTCGCCTAACACATATTCAAAGCTTTGCTTTTAGAACAGGAGGGAGAACGGCTGTCTTAACAGGTACAATAAGCGGTCAGTCAGATGTCTACTTATACAATCTTGTAAGAGGGCAGGTACGAGCTATTACTTCCGACACCTATGATGATCGTGATGTTCAATTCTTTAGGGGTAGTAATCAAATTCTATTCAGTTCTAACCGACCGACTGATAGTGTTTACGTTTCTGGCCCTACCAAGATCGCGGATGCTGAGATCAACAAATTCAACATCTTCACATATGATCTAGATTATCCTGATAGTACATATGGAAAACTGACCAATTCGTTGGCATTAGATACTAAGCCTACAATGACTGCTGATAGAGATGTATTTTACTTGAGCGATCAGCAGGGGGTGAATAACCTTTACAAGTACGACATGGTAGATAGCCTGAGTACTCAGGTAAGTAATTTTGCTTATGGTATCAAGAGCTTTAGCTACGACTCGCGTCAGAATAGACTAGCTTTTATAGGAACTTCCTTATCAAAAGATGGAGTGTATTTATCCTCATTCTCCGGAGAGCAAACCATATTCACCCCAGTAACACCACGTAAAGCTCAAGAGACATCAAGGCTACTAGCGGAATTAAGAAGACAGAGATTGTTACAGAACCGAATCACTTCAGATTCTGTAGCAAAAGATATTTCAGAATTAGTTGAGAATCCAACTAGATCAGAGGATACCCTTCGTAAGGGAGCCATTGATACGGAGAATTATCAATTTCAAAATTCTAATAGCTCAAGAGTCAATACCAAGAATTATCAATTTGAGAAACCTGCAGAGAAGCAAGATCCTCAGAAAAGATCTGATTCATTCTTAAAAATTTACCAGACTACACAGATCGACAATACACTGAAAGGACCGCTGAAGTACGAAAATAGAATGCAGACGGATAATCTGATCACCTCTTTTGTAATTGATGAAATCAGATCTTTCTCTGTGCTTCTTGAGATTCAGATGAACGATTTCCTAGAGAATCACAGGTTCCATGGTGGTATCTTGGTTCCATTAAGTTTTAATCAGGGCTATGATGTCTTTGGAGAATATGAATACTTGAAGTTTAGAGTTGATCTTAAGGCCAGGTATTATAGAAAATCTATTGTAGAGAAAGATCCTTCGAGATTCTTAAATCAACGTTATAATTTAGATCGTTTTGAGATCGGTTTTAAACTTCCTTTCACTCAAAGATTTAGAGTTGAATTGAATCCGTTCTACAGCCAGACTAGGTATTTAGATAGCGATGTAAGACTGTTTATTCCTGCCAATAATCCTTCGCAGTTTGAACCTAACGTAGTAAGAAGGTATATAGGTTACAATCTTGGTTTGATCTATGACAATAGTGTCGTGACTGGTACCAATATCCATGAGGGAACTAGAGCAAAGATCACACTAGAGTCGCATCTGAAAGCAAATGGAAATGCCCAGAGCTTTAACAATGTTGAAGTGGATTTTAGACATTACCAAAGACTGACAAAAGGCTTGTTAGTTGCTGGCATGGTACATTTTGGTTCTTACTTTGGAGATGCTCCCAAGCAGTATCTTCTTGGGGGAGTAGACAATTGGGCATTCAATAGTACTGAAAGTGAAGGTGATTTGGATGATCCGTTATTCTTCACAACGCTATTAGATAATAGCGATGTGCTGTTCAACCAATTCGTTAACCTGAGAGGATATAAGTACAATACCTTCCAAGGTCGAAATGTATTAAGTGCTAGTGCAGAACTTCGCGTTCCAATCAATCAACTATTAAATAACAGTGAATTAAGGTCGAACTTCCTTAGAAATCTTCAGATAGTTGGGTTCTATGATATTGGCTCTGCCTGGGATGATTTATCTCCATTTGAAGAGACCAATAATCTCAACATAGAAGAGATCAATACTGAAGGTTCTCCTTTCTCCGCTGTGATCAATAACTTTAACAATCCTTGGTTACAAAGTACAGGATTAGGAATGAGAACAATGCTCTTCGGTTTCTTCTCAAGAATCGATGTAGCTTTCCCTATTAGAAATTTCGAATTACAGGATCCTCAATTCCAACTCTCATTTGGCTATGATTTCTAAGCTGAGTTGAATTCTGTATTTTAGCCGACTCAAATAGAATTATGCTTAAATCAATGACTGGTTATGGCCTTGCAAAAGGTCAGGTGGACGGTAATAATATCTCTGTTGAAATAAGAACTTTGAATTCAAAGTTTTTGGATGCTCAAGTGAGGATTCCAAAGAACTTTCAAGACAAAGAGCTAGATATCAGAAACCAATTATCTAAAGAATTAGTAAGAGGGAAGGTTTCTATCAATATTGAATTGATCAATGAGAGCGCTGGGCTCAGCGGTTCTGTGGTCAATCAAGATCTTTTCAACTCTTATTATGCTGAATTCGATCAGTTGGCTAATCAGGTCAATGCCGACAAGAGAGATCTTTTCAGGTTAGCCTTACACAGCCCAGATGTTTTGAATGGTTCAAACATGTCGGATGATGAGATTAATGAACAGTGGAAGCATATTTCCTCATTCATTAAAGAGGCATTAGCAAAGTGTAATGACTTTAGAATTCAAGAAGGAGAGAAGCTGAGTGAAGAATTGAAGTCATATATAGGAAGAATTGCTGACTGCTTGGCTCAAGTGAAAGAATTAGATCCTCAGAGAACAGAAGTAATCAGGGAAAGAATTCAGTCTCATGTAACAGAAATCAATCAGAGTGATGATTTCGACCAAAATCGTTTTGAGCAAGAAATGATCTACTACATAGAGAAGTTAGACATTAGTGAAGAGCTCGTAAGACTTAAGACACATTTAGATTACTTTATTGAAGTAATGGGAGCAAATTCTTCTCAGGGTAAGAAACTTGGCTTTGTCTCTCAAGAGATAGGAAGAGAGATTAATACTATCGGTTCTAAAGCCAATTTCGCTCCTGTTCAAAAGCTAGTTGTTGAAATGAAAGATGATCTTGAAAAGATCAAGGAACAACTACTCAATATCATATAAAAAGGAAAGGAGGGAAGCCCCTCCTTATTTTAATCTGAAGACTATATAAATAGACATGGGCGACTTAACTGGTTGTCCTCTTTGTAGTCCAGGGTTCCAGTTAGGTGCATTTTCTAGTACACGAATGGCTTCTTGATCGCAGCCGCCTCCTATACCTCTAGGAACTTCAATATTTGAAATATTACCTTCTGCATCAACTAAGAAGTTTAGATAAACCTTTCCTTCGATACCCATTCTTTGTGCTTGTCGAGGGTACTTAAGGTTTTTTCGAAGGTATTTCATCCAAGCTTCTTGTCCTCCTGGAAAAGAAGCTTGCTTCTCTGCAAATACGAATTCTTCTTCAGGTGATTCTTCCTCTTCAGTATCTATGAATTGTGGTTCTTCAAAACTGTCATCGGGTTCATAAGAAACGTCAGGTAGTTCGATGTCAGTTACTTCTATTGGGTCTTGCACCTCAATCAAATTGAATTGCTTTGGCTGTGGAGGCTTCGGTTCTTCATGTTTGGTTTGAGGGATGTCTGGAATAAAAAAGCCAGATTCTTCAATAAACATGGCCTCTGGAGACGTGTAATCTGTTTTAAACTCAAATGCGAATAAAACCAATGTGATACTTACGATTAATCCTATTAACAAGAAGAGCGTTCTGTGCTGATGGATTTCTTTAGTAGGGTTCTTTTTGATTTCCATAACTAACTATTTAATAATAAAACTAAAGAACTAGTTAATAAAGAACAAAGAAAAGCCCGACTAAATCGGGCCTTCTGAATTATTTCAATCTAAATACGATTCTTAGCTGCATTCTAGATTTAACGGCTCTCCCCCTTTGCTTACCAGGAGCCCATCTTGGTGAACTTTTAAGTACTCTGATTGCTTCTTCATCGCAACCGCCTCCGATACCTCTAATTACTTGGATATCTGAAATCTGTCCTTGTTTGTCCACAATGAATGATAAGAATACTGCACCCTCAATACCCATACGAGTAGCTTGTCTTGGGTACTTTAAGTTCTTTCTTAAGAACTTGTTCCATTCTCCCATTCCACCTGGGAATGAAGCTTGCTCTTCTACAACTAGGAAAATTTCTTCTGCTTCTTCTTCTTCAGGCTCTTCTTCGAAAACGATCTCTTCAACCTCAGTTTCTTCCGTAATTTCTACGTCAAGGTCAATTTCAATCTCTTCTTCAATTTCTTCTTCATCAGGAATCTCAATGATTTGAGGCTGCTGAATTTTTGGTGGTGGTGGCGGTGGTTGCTCGGTAGGAGGTATCTCTGTCAACTCTTCGAAATCATCTGGCGCCATTCCAAGGTCCATTAACTCGCCTTCATCGTATTTTTTCCATTCGAAAGCGGCAAGCGTCACACCTAAGCTAAGCACCAAGCCGATAGCCAAGAAGAGACTAGTCTTCTTTGTTAAATCAGCTTGAGGGGTTTTTTTAGCTTCCATTTTAAATTATTTGATTCTAAAACTAGAACTTTAGTTTATTAATCACAAACTTCTGACGGGTAAATATCGAAAAAATAATTACTCCTACAACACCGCCTGTACAATTGGCAATAAAATCATACAAGTCGGTCATTCTTCCTGGCATATAAGTTTGTAAATATTCCAGAAGACTTCCGTAAACTATACTTATAGTTAACGCTATAATCTGTTGTTTTCTTGTGTGTTTTCCTTTCTTTCCTAAAATGCCCATAAGAACTAAGAAGGAAAGAATGGCAAAAACTCCTACGTGAGCTAATTTGTCGTATGACAGTAATTTACTTTCAGGAAAACTATCCTGAGGTAGGAGCATTAGTATGGCTAAAATGACTGCCCAGATTATAGCAGGGTAGTAGCCAAGTCTCTTTAATAAATTAGGCACCTACAACTGCTCCGTAAGCCTCAGCTGAAAGGAGGTTGTCAATTTCACTTGTATCTGAAAGTTTGATCTTAATCATCCAACCATCTTCATAAGGATTGTCATTAACCGTTTCAGGAGCATCTTCTAATGCTTCATTCACTTCAATTACCTCACCTGATAGTGGCATAAACAGATCAGAAACAGTTTTCACCGCTTCAACCGTACCGAAAACTTCACCTGAATCGATTGATTCTCCTTCTGTTTCGATCTCTACATATACAATGTCTCCCAATTCGCCTTGAGCAAAGTCAGTAATTCCTACTGTAGCTACATCACCGTCAATTTTAACCCACTCGTGGTCTTCGGTGTACTTAAGTTCTGCAGGTATATTCATAGTTGTTAATTCAAGAGCTCAAAAATAAAGGGTTTCCTGAGAAAAACTCAGATTATTGAGCCAAACTAAATCGAATTCTTACACCAACTGACGATCGTGCATTTAAGAAGCTAGTAGAAACCTTAGGGTCGTTAACATTTCGATCATAATAAAGGGATAATTGAAGCGCTTGACTCACATTATAATCAACCGTTGGGCTAAGCCTGAAAACTCTAATACCATCGGTAACAATTGGATCTTCGTCTACCCTTCTTTGGACTGTCTTGCCGTCATTTATAGCTAATGTCATATTAAACCTCAATTCATTTGGAAGTCGTTCTTTACGACCATTAACTCTAAACGGAATGGCTACACCTGAAGCGGCAAAGCCGACAGTAAGTTGAAAGGACTTGGAGGTCTGCTCGGTCACTTGAATATTATTTAGGTTCAATCCGATATTCCTTTCTCGTGAGTAATTCAAGTTAATATCCCAGTTGTTGTTGGTTCGCATGTTCAAACCGATTAGAGGCGAAAGCGATTCTGTCATAACCACTTGCTGAGTCAGGAAGATTGGGACCAGCACATTGTTTTCATTTCTTTCACTCGCGAGGCCAAAATCGTTGATCGAATTATCGAGTGTAAGACCTGCGGTATAAAGTGGCGAGTTCACAAAATTACTGACGCTATACTGACTCGTATATCCATGAGAGATATTGATGCTACTGAATACTTCTTTAATAGAAGCGATATTAGATAGTCCGCGATAATTCAAACTCCAATTAGGAATAGGGAAGTCTGGGAATGGACTGAAGTCAACTTCATTTGGATCAATTCCACCATAGGCAGCCCTGAAGGCAGGGATGACAACTTCTTGAGAATTAATATCGTACTCGCCTTCATCATTGGCGGCATCTAAACGATTTTTAATGATCCCTCGGAATTCTTCAAAATCACTAAATAGTGGTGAGTTATTGTCATCGTCATCTCGTTTAAAAGCCGTTTTTATCATGATCTGACTGACATTATATGTACCCGTTCTATTCGGGTTGATGCTGATAAACATGTCCGAATCTTCGTCATTTCGGAAGATCTCTTGATAGTTCTCAGTAAAAGTCTTCCTACCAGTTAAACTTATTCTAAAGTCATTGAAAGGTTCAACCAAGGCATTGTAAGAAAAGAGCACACTCTTATTCTGCTGGAAAGGATTAGTCAGGAATTCACTCGGAGCGTATTGCGCCCGTGCTGCTAACTCTTGCCGTATATTAGGATTCTGGCTACCGACAATAAAACCGAATCCTGGGTTCTCGAATCCTTGATCCATCCCGAAGAGGAATACATCAGGCATGTAACCTGGCAAGACCGTTCCTTCTCGTTTATTATAATTAAAGTCAACGGATCTGATAGACATTAGTGCCCTTAAAAGTCCCTTCACAACTGGCATTTCATCTATGGATTTCTTGCGTCTCACAGTGTCGTTTGGATCCGGACGCGACCTTGATCGGCTTCGAGTAGGGGAGTTGATCTTCTTTAATACTCCAATATTGTTGTAGAGCTTGACCAAATCGAATTTACCTGTGAGGTTGATGGTTCGGCCATTATTAGCCACATTACCTAGAGTATCACTCTGGCCAACTGCGCCAGCAACCCAGCCATAGTCGGCTGAATAAGTGATATCTGAATTGATCCAATCTGTCGCTGGTAATTTATCTAGCGGAATGGTGTAAGTCAGGTCAATGCGATGTTGGTAGTTTTTAATTCTACCAAAACTCTTAAAGTTGTTCCAAACAGAGTCTCTTTTCGCATCTGTATTTATATCGCCTTCAGGTTCATCAATAATGGCATTCACATTCGCTGTATAGTCAAAGGTTAATCTTTGAGCTAAGTTCCAGTTGAGGGCATAGGAACGATCAAAAGTGAATGATTTCTCGAAATAAGGGTCTATGCCTTCAATACCTAGATCTGCATTTCGAAGCTGTGTTTTGGTAAAACTCCTGTTGATATCCCCATTAATAATAATCGAGGTTGGCAGAAGGTTAAAGTTGATGTCCTTGATAAGTCGAAGCCAAGGTGAGTCTAAGAATCCTACATTCTTAAATGGCTGCACATTGAGCTCTCGTGGTTGATATGAATAGGTTATGCCTCCTTTATAATTTCGATAGTCGTAGGAAGCAGTGTTGATATTGCTTCTGGTTACTTCATTGTAGGCATAGGTGAAACTGAAGTTTTCTATTTGCCATGGATAAATGGCTTTGTCTGGATTGACCCTTCGCTTCCGAACATTGGAGAAGTTTAAACTTCGCCTTCGTGAAATGTCAGTGACTTTTTTGAAGTAGTCATCTCGTTCAGAATCTGTATCGAAGGAATTAAGCACATCCTCCAGTGGCAAATCAGGATCGAGAGGATCGAACTGTGGTACAGATTGCGCTCGTTCAAAACTGAAATAAGCTGGTATCTCGAGTCCCCATCCTTCAGGGAAGAACTTATCTAAAGCAAGACGAGTGGTTACATCATACTGGGTGGTCTTTTCTCTATTTCTGTCAGAGATCTTTTCTGCAATGCCTCCATAACCGATTGAAGAATGACTGAAACTCGCAGTTAAATTTCCAAGGTCTGCTAATTGGGCATCTAACCTAGCATTTGCAGCCCAGCCCGCGTTCGAATCAAAATCACTTACACGTAATTCGTTGGCCCAAACACAGAATGATTTTGGTTCGCTATCTGGTGAGCTTGGGTTTCTAACTCCGATCATTAAAGTCTGTACTGAACTCATATCAGGTCTACCAACAACCGTTACATTGTATCTTCCGACTGCTTGGCTAAATGGTAGGGCTAGGTTGGCATTTTGCCTATTCCTCTCAGCTTTTACTTCATAGAAAGCACTAAATGGAATATCAATTTCATTTTCAGGAAGCCATATGTCTTCTGGCGATAACTGGCCTGGGGTCCACATGGTCAAAGGAACTTCCACCTCGTAATAGTTCTCTGAGAAATCAGTACCCAGTCTTAAAAAGGCTGTCACTTCTCCTGGCATGATGTCATCTTCACTAAAGGCACTAAAGAACATTTTTAACTGGCCGTAATTCACCATGTCCATATTGACCGTTTTGAAGACGGCTCTTGCATCTCTGTCTCTAAGTCCATCAACACAAAGCTGTAGCGATTGCTCGTTTCTTCTTCTATTGTTAGCAGCAGTATTGTCTCGGTCTCTTACAATCCCTGGAGGAACAGTATATGGAGGTTGAGTATCACTTCCTTGGCTATTCTCCTCTATACTCACCGTACTTACGGTAAACTGAGGGTCAGAAGGTTCTGGTACTTCAAAAAGGCCTTTTTCGAATAAGCTTTCCTGATATGTTCTCCATTGGCTACCCACCATTCTGAAGTTGACCATTCTTAATACGATAGGTTCAGAGAAGTCAGTTAGGACTGTTCTTAAATATCGAATGGATTTAAAACCATTGATGTTGCCCTGAACTCTATCTGGCTTTCTTACTGGGATTCTGAATAGATACCAGTCAACCTGATCACCATTCACTTCATCTGTTACTTTATCGATGATGTTGTTTCTACCTACTTGTAGCTGACCTGGTTTCAAAGGGATTTGGTACTCATAGTATTCTTCAAGGTCGCCCAAAGTATTATCTCTATTCAAGTCTTCATTATCAGGCAAATTCGAGTTCGCAGGAGTAAAATTGTTGCCACCAGAATTCACTGGGCTATTTCCTTCCATGCCGTTAAACTTCTTGTATCGAGCTAAAATCTTGGCGTCAGCATTGTCGAGTGAGTCACTTAAATAATACAGGAAGTTGTCCTCAGAAGGATCTCTTAAAATTTGGTCTCTGATATCAGGATCGACATTAATGTTGTTTAAGAAGTCATCGAAGAAATCTACCTCATCACTCGAGCGAAGACCATCTAAACCAATATCTTGGTTCGTTCTCGCTTCGGCAGAGTTGTCAAAAGCTGGGTTCAAATAAGGTTGCCTTGTGATTCTTCCCCATTCATTTTCAATGATCTTATCAGGATCAGTTGAGCCGTCTGTTGGAAGCCCTTGCTCAAAGGCATGTCTTTCGTCCTTTAGGATGTCTTCAGAAATACTACCTAGGTTAAGAAATAAGGTACCACCAGTGGTATTTGCTTTAGGTGGATTGATCCCATCATCGATCAGACCTCTAGGGTTATCCGGTTCTCCTAAGCTAGTGTTAATGAAAGGGTCGAGAAGCCAGAATTCAATGTATTCAATATTGGTTTTATCAAAATCAACCTCATTGGTAATGGCTCTTGTAATGGCTCCAAAGTTTTTCTCCGGTTCTCTCAAAGTACCATCTCTATTTAGGTCTGGATTGTAATTGTAAATACCACGTTCAGAAGGGTAATAGGCAATATCAAAACTAGGTTCGTTGACATTGATCACTTGGTCATCTCTTCTAATCACTTCGTTTTGACCGATTGATCTGACATAATGATTTTCTAGATCTTGCGCAGTGATATTGGTTGGTCTGTTTTGACCTGTAGATCGATAGAAGACATTGTCAATAGTGTACCAGGCAATCTTGGCTCTTCTATAATTAACTCCCAATCTGTCGGAGGTAATATTGCTTAAGTCGAAGCGATTGTCATCAGTCTTTGGAGTTGATCCAAACTTCCAGTTTTGCGCGTTGGTCAAACTGAATGGTGTGGCTGTTGCTTCAAAATCATCGATATAGGATGTGCCTTCGCCTTGAACCTCATTTGTTGTTCCCGGGATCAACTGTGCGAATTCTCCCCGGAATGTAATTCGAGAAGGAGCCTTTGTGTCAATAAATGGTAAGGCATCAACCATTCTGGTGAGTAAGCGAGATTCATCACTGTAATTCACATCAACACCCCATACGGTGTTACTTACCGGCTCATTACCAATAGCAACTCTAGTAATTTGAGGCCGCTCGTTTAGGTGGAGGAGAGTTAGACCGATATTGGTCCTGTCATTGTAAACATAGTCGAGCCTAGTACCGAGAAGATTTCTTGCTTGAAAATTGAATAGGTCTGCCTTCTCAAAAGACACCTTGATCTTTTTACCCGAATTCAGGATAGATGGGTTGATAATATTGACTTGACCTAATGAATAGTTAACTGTGTAATCCACACCTTCAACTAGCGGAGTTCCACCTGCAGTAACTACCACAGAGCCTTCAGATACCTGGAATGCATTTAAGAAAATAGTGCTAGAAGATCCTGATTGCAGACTACCCTTGATAAAGAATTTGTTGAGTCTGGAGATGAGCTGTGCATCTGCGCGAGTAGTTCTGTAAAGTGTGTCAAAGACATATTTATCTTTTAAGAATTGCTCGCTCGGTAAGAATTGTTTCTCTAGCTGTTCTCCAAAAGGTTCTAGGAATGGGAAAACCATATACCCGCGTTGCGGATTGATGGTAACGTCTTCAACGTAGTCAAAATTACCATCCTTTTGTGGGTCTCCGTTTTGATTCAGGCGATCAAGACCCATGAGCTCAATCAGGGGGATGTCTTTAGTGTTTTGACCTTCGTGCAAACTTGGGTTATCTAGGCCAGTGTTGTCATCGCGATAAATCACTCTCAATTGGAAACTTGGTTTATCAATTTGAGCAGCATTCAAATTGTAAATGTTTTTCATCATCAGATCCCAAGTAGGTACTTGCGTATTGATCTTGCTTGGTCTTAACATTTTCAAGAAGATGATCTCATCCTCAGGTCTGCTTTGGTAATCTTCTGATAGCTCACCCACTTTGAAGTTTCGACCCTGATAATTGTATTCGAAAGACACACCTAAAACTTCATCATTCTGCAATTGACGACTCAAAGAAAGGAATCCGAGTTCACGATTGAAGTAATACTCTGAAGGATCTAACTTTCTTGCACCTGTTACTTTTTCGAAGTCTTGACTTCTTTCTAGCCCGTATTCATTTTCTAGAATTGAACTGATCTGATCTGGCTCTCTCAGCCTAATATCACCTGTAAGGTTGCTGAATAGATTGTTGGCGGCATTACCAGTAGGAGACCCTGGGGTGCCGTTTCCTACAAAAGGATTGTCTTCTTGGAAAATGACGTCTCCTTCACCGAGGTCCATAAAGGCAGCAAAGTTTCGAAGTGTCTGAGTATTGTTGTTTCTATTCAACACATAGACTTCAATTCGGCTAATCTGTACACCAGAGATGATGGAAGGGATACTACCTAACCATGGTTCATAGTTATCTCTGAAGAAATGGCCTAAAAAGAAGTGACGGTTCTCGTCATAATCTGAGGCTCTAATTTCAAATTCATTCCTCTGAACACCACCTTCAACCTCGATTGATTCTGTACTTCCTCTTTGAGATGCAGCCAATGCCGTTACATAGAGTCTACCAAACTGCATTTGGGTTTTAAAACCAAATAAGTTCTGCGCCCCAATGATCAAACTATTGTCAATGGGAAGACTGACATTTCCAACCTCGAGTGATTTGATGATGTCCGATTCTAGTCCAGCAAATTCAACTTTAAGGGTATTCTCAAAATCGAAGGAATTGTTATTGTTGAAGTTGGCGGTAAGTCTCAGTTTTGACCCAATATTACCCTGAAGGTTCATTTGAATATTCTGATCGAACTCAAAAGTACCGGTCCTTTGTTGACGCACTGGGATGGCAGGGTTGTCTACTCTCTGGTGTCTATACCCGAAATCGAGCTGTACAAAGCCATTGGTGTTGATGAGAATCTGATCACCACCGAAAAGTCTATCGAAGAATGGATTCAGGGCAATAGGAGGGATGACTAAGCCTCGGTTACTAACCGCACTTTCTCCGTCTTGCGCTTTTGCTTTTTGTTCGAAGAAGGTCCTGTTGCCTGCCTCCAATCTTTTTTGAAGGGCTTCTTCAAAAGAAAGTCTAACTGGTGGTTTAAGAATAGAGCTCCCTACGGTTTCGCTAAATACTAAGCTTCTGCCGGTATCAAGAGAAGAGTTGCTTTTCAAGAAGTCTTTGTTGAACCAAAGAGGAGATCTCAGTGGTCTACCAGAAAGAGGATCTCCTGGTCTAAATTTTCTTTGATAATTAGGAAAAGGGGATGGAACGTACTTAGTAGTGTCAGTACTAGACTTTGTTGTATCCTGTTGTTGCTGAAAACCATAGGCATTTTCTGCCATGGCCATCAAAGCTACGCATACCAGGTTGAAGAGTAATATGTAGTAGTTCCGTTTGGTCAAGGGGCTCCCTTAAGCGGCTTTAAGCGCTATTTTGATCAATTCTTCTAGAGAAATATCACTGCCTTTCTCTTTCAGAATTTTGTCAATACTCTTTTGAGCAGCACTTTTATTGATGCCTAGAGTAATTAACGCCTGAAGTGCCTCGTTTCTTATGGCATTTGCAGAAGAAATTGGAATATTTATTAGGTCTCCAGATTCTGGGTCTTTGCCCACTTTGTCTTTCAACTCTAAGATGATTCGTTGAGCTGTTTTAGCGCCTATGCCTTTCACACCTTGAATGGTGCGAACATCTTCAGAAGTTATGGCTTGAATGGCCTCTTCAGGTCCTAATGAACTCAATACCATAAGGCCTGTAGAAGGCCCTACGCCAGAAATGGAAATGAGCTTGAGGAATAAGGATTTTTCTTGTTCAGAAGCAAATCCGAATAAGGTGTGGCCATCTTCTTTTACTTGTAAATAGGTGTACAATTGAATGGCCTCTTCATCTTTAATTTGAGAGAAGGTGTTGAGTGAAATCTTGACATCATAACCGACTCCATTGATGTCAATGATGACAAAAGTGGGATCTTTGTGAGCAAGTTTTCCTTTGAGGTAAGCAAACATGTTAAGGTGTTTCAGAAAAAAGAAATGGCAAGATAAACTTGCCATTCTAAATGTAGTAAAATTGATGCTTTAATTACCTTTTTCTTCTCCTAAGATGCTCTGAAGGTTGTAATTAAAGATTCCATCTCTCTGATCAACTCTCTATGGTCTTCATTAGGGTGGATCACAAATCCTTCCACATAGTAGAGTCGATTGGTCTCTTCATCTACGAATGTGTAGCTAACGAAAGTACCGCCAACTGAAAGGTTATTGGTTTTCCAGACGCCTTTGGTTTCTACCGTGTATTTGCCATCGAAATTTATATCTCTAAAAACAGGCTTTACATAGTAGTCCTCAGTCGTCATGAATGATTCTTCATTTTCAGGATCGCCATAGACATACTTCTTACCGATCTCATTTCTTAAGTTGATGACGTTCTCATGTTCGAATTCAGCCCTTTCTTCATAAGGTTTGAAGTAAACGATCAAATTCTTTGATGCTCCAACAGGAGGGAGTGTTCTTACCCACATGAAGTCTTCGTCCATTTTAGCCAATTCATAGCCAGCAGGAATTTTGATTCTGTAGTTGAATTCAGAGTTTACCTGATTTAAAATAGCCCTTGATGCGGTTGACATTTTGATCTCTTTGGCTAATCGATTGCGTTCGGCTAGGTTAAAGTAGTTTTGGATGAGCTCCTTATTCTCTCTTAGATTCTTAATGAGTGTAGCATCGTCCTTACCGAAAAGCTGCATTACATTTTGGCCTTTGGCATATTGGTCATTTGAAGTTTGCATGTAACGACTGGGTTCTGCAAAAATCTTCTGCTTCGATTCCTCACTATAAATGCCCTGCAACCATTTATCTGCAGCTGAATTACCTTCAAATGAGGTGACATAAACGAGGTTACGAGCAATCTTAAAAATTCTATTGAATTCGAATGGTTCGACAACTCGGATGGTAAACATAGGTTCTCTTCTCGTCATCCCATCGATGTATTCTTTAAATACATCTTTGATTGCTTCACCTAATTCAGCGTCATATTTCTTTCTGTTAATGATGATCACTATTTCACCAGGTTCACCACCAGCTTCAGGAAGAACAGATGAACTTATTTTATTGGCCTCAGGACTATTTTTCTTTTCATCCTCTTTACAGCCAACCAAGACAATTGTCAGCATGACAAGCAACCAAATCTTTTTCATAATATTCATTTTAGACCTCGTAATAAGTGAAACAAGGCAAATACAATTAGACTAACAAGAAAAAACTACTAAAAGTTTAGTTATAAGATAATATCTAACCAATCTTAAGCTTCATGCCGGGTTTTAAGCTATTGGATTTCAGGTTGTTGAGGGTTTTTATTTTCTCGATGCTCAAATCTTTATACATCCTCGATATATCCCATAAAGTATCTCCAGGTTGTACCACATGAACTTTACTAGATGGGATAGGTTGGTTTCTAGCTTTTGTTCTCCTAACTGTTGGGTCTTCGGTAAAATCTGGTCCAGTGTAAATGGTCAATCTTTGGCCTACTCTAATCATAGAGCCTCTAATGTTATTCCAAGCTCTTAAGTCACTCACCTTAACATCGTATTTGATGGCAATTTTACCCAACACATCTCCACTTCTTACACGATAGGTAGTTTTTTCCTTGCCAAATGTACTTCCAGGCATGTTCCTGGCCATTTTCTCGAATTCTTTTTTACCATTGGCCGCAGCAATTAGAATCTCTTCTTTTTGATTTTGATAATCTTGAATTTGATACTTGGGTACTTTGAGTTTAAAATTTCTAGCATGTTCAGGAATGGCGTCTTTCTTAATAGCTGGGTTAAGAAATCTCAGCTCTTCTAAACTCATATCTCCGGCCTCAGCAAATGCTTTTAAATAGACGAACTGATTGATCTCAACTTCTTCAAAATCTAATGGGTAAAGCACTTCTTCCGTGTAGATGTTGTGCTCATCCGCATATTCCATACTATAAACCATAGCGGCAAATTGCGGTACATAAGATCTTGTTTCTCTGGGCAGGTAACGATAGACATCCCAGAAATCCTTTTTGTTCCCAGATCTTCTAATCGCTCTCTGCACATTACCAATTCCAGAATTGTAGGCGGCTAGGGTCAATTTCCAATCATCAAAAAAGCGATAAAGCCATTTTATGTATTTACATGCCGCTTCAGTGGCCTTTTCCGGGTCCATTCTTTCGTCAATGTACCAGTCAATTTTAAGGCCTTGCTCTTTCCCTGTTAAAGCCATGAATTGCCACAAGCCAACAGCTTTAGGGCCGGAGACCGCTTTAGGATTTAATCCTGATTCTATAATTGGAAGGTATTTTAGCTCTTGAGGTAAGTCGTACTTCGATAGGTATTTCTCGAACAGAGGAAAATAGAGCTCTTTTCTCCTCAACATTTCTCTTGTATAACCTCTTTCTCTTACCGTAAAATAATTGACAAAGGCATCTACCCGATCATTGAATTTGATGTCGATTTCAAGGTCTAATTGATTGTATCTCCTTTCGATTTCCTCATAACTGAAATCAGGTGCATAGTCATAAACCTCATAAAGAGGTTTTTCGTCTTGTGCGAATACATGCAAAGACAGAGAAAGCAATACGTATGTTAATAATCGCTTCAATTCGATTTACTATACAGATCAGTTAGATACATTGAAAATGCAAAAATTTTATCTTCTCTAAAAGAGTCAGACATGATTTGAATACCAATCGGCAATCCGTTTTTATCCTTTCCTAGAGGGATAGAAATGGCAGGTATACCCGCTACTGAAGCCAATACGGTAAATAAATCAGCCACGTACATTTCTAAAGGGTCTTTAGAATGTTCACCTAATTTGAACGCAGTAGTTGGTGTTGTTGGTAAGACTAAGACATCATTTTTTTCAAAAATCTTTTTCAATTCCTTACGAATGAGCTGTCGAACCTCCTGGGCTTTTTTGAAATAGGCGTCATGGTACTCTGCTGATAAAACGAAGGTGCCCAGCATAATTCTTCGCCTTACTTCATCTCCAAAACCTTCAGTTCTTGAATTTTTATAGAGTTGCTCTAGATTTTTGGCATCTGTACTTCTATGGCCGTAATGAATGCCATCGTACCTGCTCAAATTGGTGCTAGCTTCGGCTGTTGTCAGAATGTAATAGGTAGGTAAGGCATATTTCAATACCTCAGACGAGATTGTTTTAACCTGTTGTCCACCTACTTCTAATTTCTTTTTAACAGTCAATAAGGATTCAGAGATCTCTGATTGAACACCTTCAGCATTTAAGCTCTCAGTTAAAAATGCTATTGACCATTCTTGTTGATCAAGTTCTTTTGAATAGCGTACACTTTCTCTGGATGAAGTAGCATCATTGGCATCATGCCCTGAAATGATATTCAAGATCCGTTCTGTATCGCCAATGTCATGGGCTAAAACTCCAATTGTATCAAAACTCGATGCATAGGAGAGGAGGCCCCATCTCGATACTCTTGAATAAGTTGGTTTAATACCTACTGTTCCACAAAATGCAGCGGGTTGTCTGACAGAACCTCCGGTATCTGTGCCCAAAGATGCCAAACATAGGTTGGCCTGAACTGCAACTGCTGATCCTCCCGAAGAACCTCCCGGAACTCGGTTGGTATCTATTGCATTAAGTGAAGGACCATAGGAAGAGTTCTCATTGGAAGAACCCATTCCAAATTCGTCACAGTTTTGTCGTCCGATCAAAATAGCGTCTTGATCGAGCAATTTTTGTACTGCTGTACTTGTGAAAAGAGATTCGTAACCTTTGAGGATTTGACTTCCGCCTGTTACCTCGTGCCCTTGATAGCAGAGGAGATCTTTTGCTCCAAAAACTAAGCCGGCTAATTGGCCGGCCTGTTTGTTAGATATTTTATCATCAATTTCTTGAGCTTTTTGAAGTGCCTCTTCGGCATAAACCTCTATAAATGCATTGAGGTCTTTTTTTTCTTCAATTCTCTTGAGGTATTCTGCTACAAGCGAAACACAAGAAATTCGGTTATTGTAAAGGTCTTTTTGAATCTCATCTAATTGATGATATTCTTTCAAGACTTACTTCGTTTCTTTTTCTATTTCTTTAGAGGCATCGTCTACCTCTTTTTTGATCTCTTTGGTAGCATCCTTGAATTCTCTGATACCCTTGCCTAAACCTCTAGCCAAGTCAGGAATACGCTTAGCTCCAAAAAACAACAATACCACCAAAATGATAATGATCCACTCTGGTCCTCCTGGTAATCCTATTGCTAAAATTGTTTCCATAAATCTGATTCTATAATGAGACAAAGATAGACAAATTATCTATCTCCCTTCTTCGTTTTACTACTCTATGGTAAAGATTTAACGTAGACGGTTAAATTCTGTTTAATTGATCTTGCTTTGAAGCCAGTTTTCAGGATTGACAGTTCCCTTTTTATCGTTAATTCTAAACTTCATCTCAGATACATTATCGCTTCCTGTAAGAACCTGGCCAATGCTTTGTCCTTCAACAATTGTATCATTCTGCTTAACGGTAACAGCCTTTAATTTCGAGTAGGCAGTGAAAAATTCTCCATGTTGAATTAGAACAGTGATTCCCTGTCCTTGAATCGACATGACACCAACTACTTTTCCGTTGAAAACGGATTTGACATAGGCGTCTTTAGAAGTCTGAATATCTACTCCTTTGTTATTGATGGTCACTCTTTTAAGGGTTGGATGCTTTTGACGTCCATATTTTGATGAAATAAAGCCCTCTTCCACAGGCCACCTGAGCCTCCCTTTAATTCCTTCAAATGCCTCTGTTAATGCAGACATATCAGCGGAGTTAAGAAGTGCTGCTCTTCTTTCTACCTCAATAATGGCATCAATGCGATCGCTCAGTTCTTTTTCAGAAGCTCTTTGCTTTTTTAATTCTGCTCGAATCCTCGATTCTTCATTTTCGAGGTCCTGAACGATCTTTCTTTGTTCCGATCTTAGTCCTTGCAGCTTATCACTCTCGGCTAATTCATCATTGAGCAGAGCTTGTTTGTCCTGCTTTTGTAATTCTACTTCTGCTATTTGATCATTCAGGTTTTCCTGAACAAGTTTGATCTGCTCGCTTTGTTTTCTTCGGGTATTGGCATACTGCTTAATGTATTTCAATCGCATAAACAGCTGATCAAATGTTTCAGCAGCGAATAGAAAAGTGAGCTCTTCAAAGCCAGCTGAAGTTTTTTGAGTAGCGTAAATCATTGATGCATACTCATTCTTCATCGCTTTGAGATCAGCATCTAATGCGTCAATGAACTCTTGATCTTCAGCGATTCGCTCATCTAGCAATTTCACTTCTTCATTGATTGCACCTATGAGTCTGCTTCTAGAAGAGATTTGATTGTTTAAAGCCCTCAATCTACCAAGTGATGAACTTTTCTTTTCAGATGTCTGATCAAGGATGACTTGGTTTTGGCTGATCTTAAGCAAAAGTGCCTTTTTCTGTTTTTCGAGATCGGCTCTTTCGTTTTGAGCCACCAATCCTAGGGAGCTAAATTGAATTAGCAGAATTATGCTAATGGCGTGTATAACGCGAGGGAACCGAGAATGGGAATCGCAGAGGTTCTTCTTCAATTTTTACTCTATTGTGTTCTAAATCAACTGTGGCCTGTTCCTTCTTACCATCTTTAAAGTAAGTTAATATCATTAAGGCTTTGTTTGCAAATGCCTTCTCATTTAAAGGCCTGAATTCGTTGTACTTAATCTCTAACGTATTATCATTTTTGGTAGTACTGGCGGATAGGTTTTTCAGTCTGCCTGTTTTCATATCTATCTTATTAATAATCGTCAGGTCTCCTTCTTCATGTGTGATGAAGATGTCATTATTTGTTCGTTCAACATCATCATCTCTAACCTGAGCAAACGGCAGGTCGCCAATTAGCACAGATTGGAACAGGTCAAAAGAGAAGTCAAAATCGAATTGTTTGCTCAGTGAATCAAAGCTGAAGTAATAAGCATCTTTGTTCATTCTATCCATTAAGATCAGTGAATCTTGAGTGATGATTCCTCTAGCTGCTTCGTAGCCAACCCCTGGAGTTAAGGAAAACCAGATGATGCTATCTTTTTTGATGCGCATTCTGGCGGTAGCCTTCGTCTTATCGTTTCCGTTTTTGTATTTGAACTTAGTCCTTGTGGTGAGGTATTCGAAGCCAATTTCAGAAACAACCACTTCGTCTCTATCGCTAAAGCCAAAGAACTTATTGGTACATCCAGAGGTGAATGCAATGACTACTACAATCAGTGAGCAGCAGAAGTATTTAATTATATGCTTTGTTTGCAATTTTTGTCTCTAGTTTTTCTGAAAAACCGCCCAAAGTTAGTGCTTTCCTCCATTGGTTCAAGGCTTCTTCCTGTGATCCTAATCTGAATAGAATATCGCCATATAATTCGTAAAAAGAACCATCCAATTGATCAGGCTTTTCTCGTAGCATGTTTTCAGCCAGACTTTGTGCTTCAGAAGTCTGATTTGAGTTGAATTGAATTTTCAGTTCTACAATTTGCCATTTGGTTCCTTTTGTAATGGCTTCTTGAAAAGCATTCATCAATTCTTTAGATGCCTCAGGATTTACTTCAGCTAACCAGTCAGCATAAAAATAAATAGCACGTTCGTCTATTTGGGCTGTGTTTACTGCTTGATTAAAAAGGAGGTCAGCATTGTCGTTGTCATTCATTGACACCTTAATTCTTGCCTTTTCTGACAATAACAGGCTTTTAAGTAGTTCGTTTCTACTGGCCATTCGAAGACCTTGATCAACCAAACTCTCAGCTTCCTGATAATCTTTCAAACCTCTATAAGCTTCTGCGTAGTAATAGTACAAGATGGCTTGGTTTGGATATAGGTCAAGTAGGTATTCAAAATCTTTTCCCAATAATTCCCATTGCCTTTGAGCAATTTCGAATTCAAATACTTTAAGCCAAGCGTTAAAATTGGACGGATTCAGCTGGGCAGCTTTTTTGTAAGAATCAATGGCTTTCTCTCTGTAGAGCTGTTTTCCTTCTTCAGAACTAGTTATAGCCATTTGGCTATAGATCAACCCGCCATTTTCAAAAACCAATGGTTCATCTGAGTAATAGCTCGATAAGCTTTGTTGAAGACTGTCAACAAGAGTAAAATCCTGATCTGGTGAATTTGGAACAAGTTGGCTCAAGGCCAACAGCTTAGATTCAAGTGGCAAGTCTTCAATGTCGAAGAAGGAAAGAGCAACCCTTTTGGCTTCTTCAGATTGACCTGCCTTTTTATAAGCATCAATCAAAAGAAGTTTGGCCTGATAGAGGTTGGGGTTAGCTTCTTCCAAGATTTCGATTACTCTTTCTGATTCGCCATTAGTTTGAAGGTTTTGAATGTGAATCAGTAGGATAGTCGGATCCTCTGGGAATAGGGTAAATGCTTGAGTTATTGTAGAATAGCTTCTTTTCGATTTTCCTTGTCTTTGTTCAATCTCCGCCTTTTTTAAATATAATTCTGGGTAATTGGGGTAATAAACGATGGCTTGATCAATCAATTGAAGAGCCTCATTAAATCTTTCTGTTTGCGTGTAAACTTCGATTATTTCAATTGCATACTTTTCATAGCCAGAGGTATGGCTTAGCATTAACTCATAAATCTTTGCAGCTGATTCAAGTTCGTTCAATTGCCTATTGATTTGACCTGCCAACACATAGTAATAGATATTTGATTTATCGAGTGTGATGGCATTTTGAATGTCTTCAAGAGCTGGCTCGAGTTTTTCTTGAATGATTAGGATTTCTGCCTTTTTGAAATAAGCGGCATGATTATTCTTGTCAACTTCTAAAGCTTGTTCTAATGCAGCAAGAGCTCTTTCGTAATCTTCGAGAAAAACAAATTTCTCCGCATCTATCAGTAAGTACTCTGAATTGGCTTTCTCGTATTCTGAGGCTTCTTTTTCAATCTGAACTTCTTCTACTCCATTGTTCTGGGCTAGGCCCATCAGGTGGACTTGAAAGATTAATAAGAACAGGGTGAAACGCTTCATGGAATTATTTGAGAAACGCAATTTACAAATCACAAGTTTATTGTTTTTGCGTTTTATACTCCAGTTTTCTCCATTCATACCAAAATACGGATCCAGAATAGATAAGCGCCACTAAAAAAGAAACAGAATAATTGATTAAAGAAGAGTCAAAATGAATCTCTTGAATGCCATAAATGAAAATCAATCCTATGATCACATGAATAAAAAGAGGAGCCATTCTGTAGGGTACAGGAAAGAATTTTTTACCGTAGACGTAACACAGTCCCGACATAATGGAGTAACACAGTAGGGAGCTAATTGCGCTACCATAATACCCGATAATCGGAATAAGGAAAACATTACCAATTAGAGTGATCAAAGCTCCAAACCCGGCAAAATAGGTGCCGTAAATAGTTTTATCCTTGATCTTGAACCATACGCTTAGGTTGATGTAAACGCCATAAAGAAGCTTAGCTAGCAATAGTATTGGCAGAACGTAAAGTGCTTCTTTATAAGCTGGGTTTCTTAAGAAAACTTCACCGATCAACTCAATATTCAAGGAAACAGCTACCATCACAATGACATTGAACACCACAAAGTAATGCATGATCCTCGCAAACAATTCAGGTGCTTCGCGATTGTCGGCATGATTGAAGAAGAATGGCTCAGCTGCGTATCTGAATGCCTGAATTCCAAGCATCATAATGACGCTGAGTTTGACAGCACTTGCATATTTACCCAGCGCAGTCGAGGCAGAAAGTTCACTATTAGAAGGGAAAACTCTTTCAAAGATCAGAGCATATCCTTGCTCGTTAAACATCCCGGCTAAACCCATAAGAAACAAAGGCAAGGCGTAAAGTAGCATCGGTTTAAATGTTGCCCACTCTATTTTCAATTTCAATTGCCTCAATTCTGGAATTAACAAGGGTAAATAGAGGAGGTTAGCCGCCAAATTAGCTATGAAAATATAGCCTATTCCAAAGTCGCGATGATAGAATTTACTGACAGTAGGCTGCAGACCATTGAGATACTTACCGTCAAATATATCTGGTAGAACGACTATCAATAAAAGGTTCAAGAGGATCGTAATACTTACAACAGTCGTTTTGATGAGAGCGAATCTTAATGCTTTTTCCTCAATTCTCAGCTTTGCGAAAGGAATGGCAATAGTTGCATCAATAAAGAGTATGGCAGCCAGATATTGTAAATATTCAGGCCTAACATCTTCGTCTATGAATTGGGCCACAGGTTCTGCCAACAGAGCTAAGAAAGTGGATAAAACAGCAGAGATTATTATGACTGCTGTGGCGGCACTATGATATGGAGCTTGGCTATCTGTTTTTCTAGCAAACCTGAAATAGGCTGTTTCCATTCCAAAAGTGTAGATGATGAGAAATAGAGCAACATAGCTGTATGTCTCAGTTACTGCACCGTATTGGCTAGGAATAAGGCGTGCTGTCCATATAGGAAGAAGCAAAAAGTTAAGTACTCTAGCTAGAATACTGCTAATTCCATAATAGGCCGTTTGGCCTGCCAGCTTTTTGATCTGATTCATAAAATAGGGAAGAACTTATTCTCCCTTAAACTCAGCTTTTCTTTTTTCTAAAAATGCAGAAGTACCTTCTTTAAAGTCTTCTGTTTTGGCGCAAGCCGCAAAGCCATTTGCCTCTGTTTGATAACCGTTTTCTGATTCGCTTATTGCTGCATTTACACAATCAATTACTAATCCGATAGCAACAGGCGCTTTGGCAATAATTTTACCTAGAATTTCAGCACACTTCGTTTGGGCTTCTTCTATGGTTTCGCATACATAGTTCACTAATCCCAATCTTTCAGCATCTGAAGCTTTGATCATGTCACCTGTCATGCAGAGTTCAAATGATTTCGCCTTGCCAATTAATTGTGTAAGTCTTTGAGTACCCCCATATCCAGGGATAACACCTAAGTTTACTTCGGGTTGTCCGAATTTAGCATTGGCTGTAGCCACTCTCATATGGCAAGACATAGCCAATTCGCAGCCACCACCCAGTGCAAAGCCATTGACTAATGCAATCACAGGTTTGTGGCAATTTTCAATGCTAGCGAAAACTTCTTGACCGCTTTCGGCAAAGCCTCTTGCGTTCATTTCATTAAGTTCTGCGATTTCTGATATGTCTGCACCAGCGACAAATGCTTTTTCTCCACTACCTGTTACAATGACTGCCTTAATGCTTTCGTCATTGTATACTTCTTCAAACGCCTGTTTGATCTCACTTATCGTTTGAATATTAAGAGCGTTTAATTTGTCTGGTCTATTGATGGTCAAATGAGCAATGCCTTCGACATTCTCAAATAGGATATTGCTATACATGCTGTAAATGCGATTCTGTTGGGTCAAAGATAATAGGAGGTATTGAAAGTAAAAAAAGCTCAATTACCGCTTATGGAACAATCGTATAGGCTTGTCAGTATAATAAGTGCGTATAGTTTATTATTAGCCGTTTGTGAACTACATTTGCGGCAAAATTCAAGTAAAGAAAAGGATGGAACAAAGAATTACAGTTGCCCACGGAGATGGAATCGGACCTGAGATCATGGATGCCACTTTGCGTATCATGGATGCTGCAGAAGTTGGACTGACTTATGATGTGATCGAAATTGGTGAGAAGGTTTACAAATCAGGTCATAAATCTGGAATTAGCCCTGAGTCTTGGGATACCTTAAGAAATAATAAAGTCTTTTTAAAAGCGCCTATTACTACTCCGCAAGGCGGAGGTTACAAAAGTTTGAACGTAACCATCAGAAAATCTTTAGGACTTTATTCTAATGTTCGTCCATTCAGATCTTACCCTCCTTATGTTCCTTCATTCTTCCCTCACATGGATGTTGTCATCGTAAGAGAAAATGAAGAAGACCTCTACGCTGGAATTGAGCACCAGCAAACAAGTGAAGTGGTTCAAACCTTGAAACTTATCTCTGAACCTGGTTCAGAAAAGATTGTGAGATATGCGTTTGAATATGCAAAGGCTTATGGTCGTAAGAAGGTGACTTGTATGACCAAGGATAATATCATGAAGCACTCTGATGGATTGTTTCACCAGATATTTGACAAAGTATCAAAAGAGTACCCTGAGATCGCAGCTGACCATTGGATCATTGACATCGGATCAGCGGTTGTTGCTGCAAGACCAGAGTCGTTAGATGTGGTGGTTACTCTAAACCTTTACGGTGATGTGATTTCTGATATCGCTGCAGAAGTAGCTGGTTCTGTTGGAATGGCCGGATCTTCAAACATTGGTATGGAGCACTCAATGTTCGAGGCAATCCATGGTTCGGCACCAGATATTGCAGGACAAAATATTGCTAACCCTTCTGGACTATTGAATGGTGCGACCATGATGTTGGTACAACTAGGTAAGGCTGATAAAGCAGAGTTGATCCAAAATGCTTGGTTGAAAACTCTTGAAGATGGAATCCACACTGGAGACATTTACAGAGCTCAGCACAGTAAGGAAAGAGTTGGTACTAAGGAGTTTGCTGATGCTGTAATTGACAGACTAGGACAAAAGCCGTCTAAATTGAAAGCGGTGAAGTACAATGAAGATGTCAAAATCGAAGTAAAGGTAGACGAAAAGCCTGCAAAGAAGAAAGAGCTTAAAGGAGTTGATGTCTTCATTGATTGGAGAGAGTCAAACAGAGACGCTAACGTAATTGGCGATAGACTTTTGAATGATGCTTCTACAGATAAATTGAAGTTGAAATTGATTTCAAATAGAGGGGTTTTGGTTTACCCGAACGGATTACCAGAAACTTTCAAAACAGATCACTGGAGATGTAGATTCGTTAATCCTGATGGAGCGACTTTACAAAACCAAGACGTGATTGACTTATTGAATAAAGTTCAAGATGCAGGTTTCGATTTCATCAAAACAGAGCATCTCTATTTCTTCGATGGCGAAAGAGGTTATTCTCTAAGTCAAGGAGAATAAAAAAGATAAAAACTGAAATTGAGGCTCCAATAGGAGTCTTTTTTTATGGGCCAAATTCTAGCACTTGCAAAGAGTAGGTGCCGTTATCACTCAGTTCATAAGACCCGTACTCGCCTGTGGCAGTCATTCGAAAAGATATTTGCCACGTGTCATTAGAAACTTTGTTTCCTGTGACTAATAAGTTGCTGATATCGAATGCACCATCGAAATAGCAGAAGCAACTCCTAACATAAAACACTTCAATTGCGCTTACACCTCTTTCAAAAGAATCGATCTCGAATGAATTGATATTTGAAGGGATTTCAATGTAGAAGAACTCAGTTAATTCATCATCCGCTACATTGGGTTCATCAGGATGTTGGAAACCAAATCTAAAAATGGTTTTGTCTCCTTCTTCCCAATTAACATAAACACCAGGATTGTCCGAAATACTGATGTCTTGGTTCTCGTAATAAGCTCTCGTAATTGAACCTGGCTCATCTGAATTAGAGCAGGCGCTGAAAAGCATAGCCAATAGGGCTAGGTAAATGACCTTTTTCATGTTGTTTGAGTTGTTAGATTAAAAAAAACTAAGCCTTCTCCGTTATCGGAAAGTACTTAGGCAAGTTGTCCAAGATATCATTTGTCATATCCTGAACTGTAAAAGACTCTTGCCAACCCCAGTCATTCCTCGCAACACTATCATCAATACTATCTGGCCATGAATCTGCAATTGCCTGTCTAAAGTCAGGAGCAAAATCAATACCAAAATTAGAGTGGTGTTTTTTGATGGTTTCCGCTAGTTCTAGTGGAGTAAACGAAAATGCGGCTACATTATAGCTCGATCTGACCTTGATCTGCTCTTTTGGCGCTTGCATTAAATCTATAGTTGCTTTGATGGCATCTGCCATGTACATCATCGGCAGCATGGTGTTCTCTGATAAAAAAGAAGTGAAATCATCGCCAGCCAGTGCTTTGTGATAAATATCAACTGCGTAGTCGGTTGTACCCCCACCTGGTAGTGATTTATAACCGATCAGACCTGGGTATCTCAAACTACGAACATCAACTCCGTATTTGTTGAAGTAATATTCGCACCAGCGTTCACCAGCAAGCTTACTGATTCCGTAGACCGTGTTCGGGTCCATTACTGTATCTTGTGGAGTGTTGGCTCTAGGGGTTGAAGGACCAAAAACTGCAATTGAACTAGGCCAATATACCTTTTCTAAGCCATGCTCTTTGGCAGCCTCGAGAATGTTCAAAAGACCTGTCATATTCAAATTCCAAGCCCACTGTGGATTCTCTTCACCCTTTGCAGAGAGAATTGCTGCTAAATGATAAACCTGTGTAATTTGATGTTGAGTAATGACATTGTCAATAGCAGCCTTATCCATTACGTCTAACTGAACAAAAGTGAATTGTTCAATTGCCCCATTTGGTTTTGAAATGTCCGATGCGATGACATTGTCTACTCCATGTAGTTTTCCTAGTTCATTGGTTAACTCTGACCCTAATTGGCCACAGGCACCTATCACTAAAACTCTTTCCATTCCTTCTATTATAGTTGCTGCAATATTAGATAATCGCTACAAGAAGTAAAACGTTTGCATGATGAAAGGTTTGGGAGAATACAATCTTTATATCTTTGGGGCGAAATGGAAGAATTGACCTTTGCCGCTTATTTAAAAACTAAGAAGATCGACCTAAAGAGTTTTTTCTCTTCAGATAAAGAATTGTTCGAATCTTGGAAGAAGGAATTTGACCAAATGCACCCAAACAGTTTTACTCAACAAAAGCTCTTTATGATCAATAATATCAGAAGGCAATATCCTCTGAAAGCAGAGGAAAAAGTGGTTGAGAATAAGAAAACCGTGGTGCGACCTAAAATTGCAAAACCTAAAACTCAATAAGATGTACGATACGCTGAAACCGAAACTTGAAGCTGAAATTGAATCAATAAAAGAAGCAGGCCTTTTTAAGAAGGAAAGAATTATCACTACTCCTCAGGCTGCTGATATAAAAACCTCAGAAGGTAAAGAGGTGATCAATTTTTGCGCGAATAATTACTTGGGTTTAAGCTCTCACCCAAAAGTGGTTCAAGCAGCAAAAGATGCTATTGATAGCCATGGTTTTGGTATGAGCTCAGTACGATTTATTTGTGGTACACAGGACATTCATAAAGAGTTAGAGGAAAAGATTTCTGAGTTCTTAGGTACAGAAGATACCATTCTCTATGCTGCGGCTTTTGATGCAAATGGTGGCGTTTTTGAACCTATTTTGGGTCCAGAGGATGCTATAATTTCTGATGCTTTGAATCACGCCTCGATCATCGATGGGGTTCGACTATGTAAAGCCATGCGATTTCGTTATCTCCATAATGACATGGCTGATCTTGAAAAGCAATTGCAAGAGGCAGAAGCGAAAGGAGCTAAGAACAAGATCATCGTTACTGATGGCGTCTTTTCTATGGACGGTACCATCGCACAACTAGATAAGATCTGTGACCTAGCTGATAAGTATAAAGCCCTTGTGATGACTGACGAATGTCACTCTACTGGCTTTATGGGTAAAACAGGTAGAGGTGTTCATGAATTCAGAAATTGTATGGATCGAGTGGATATCATTACGGGAACTTTAGGAAAAGCACTAGGCGGAGCCAGTGGCGGATTCACTTCAGGTAAAAAAGAGATCATTGAAATCCTTAGACAAAGATCAAGACCTTATTTGTTCTCAAATACATTAGCACCGTCAATTGTTGGTGCGTCTATTGCTGTTTTTGATATGCTTTCAGAAACAACGGAATTAAGAGATAAGCTAGAAGAGAACACCAATTATTTCAGAGAGAAAATGACTGCCGCAGGTTTTGACATCAAGCCTGGTGAGCATGCCATCGTTCCTGTTATGCTGTATGATGCTCCTTTGGCACAAAAAATGGCTGATGCCTTATTGGAAAGAGGAATCTATGTGATTGGATTCTTTTATCCGGTAGTACCACAAGGACAAGCTAGAATAAGAGTACAGGTTTCTGCAGGTCATGAGAAGCACCATTTAGATAAAGCCATTGAGGCATTTACCGAAGTAGGTAAAGAGCTAGGTGTAATTTAAGAAGCCACCTCTAAGTTATTATCGGCAGGATCAACATTCGGTGTTGATTCTGTCTCATAAAGAAATTCATTGATTCTTCTTCTCACCTCGGGGATTAGAAGATTACTATCAATCACTCCGTTTCTGGCGATAGAGATCTGTCCACTTTCTTCTGAAATGATAAGGATGAGCGTATCGGTAGCCTCAGACATACCTAATGCTGCTCTGTGTCGCATACCAAACTGAGCAGGTAAATCTCTTTCCGATACAGGAAGAATACATCGCGCTGCAACGATCTTGTCTTTGAAGATTAAGATGGCACCGTCATGCAGAGGGCTATACTTGTTGAAAATGGATAGAATCAGTCTTTTCGAAACGAATGCATCCATCAAATCACCCGTGTCTGCATAGAACTTTAAAGCTGAATTCCTCGAAATCACCATAAGAGCACCTGTATTAGAGGCACTCAATGTTTTTGATGCTTCAATGATCGGACTGATATTAATTTGGTCTTTGTCGCCTCTTCTTTTCCATATCATCACAGACTTAAAGAACCCATCCTGCCGAAAAGTAGACTTACCTAATAGAAGTAAGAACTTTCGGATTTCTTGAGAGAAGATGATGATGGCCGCTAATACACCAACGCCCATAAATTGACCTAGAATGCCTGCCAAGAGATCCATTTCGGCAGCTCTAACGATCAGATAAATGAGGTAGAGGAGGAGGAAGCCAATCAAAACCCTTACCGCCACACTTCCTTTGAGTAGTTTATAAACTTGATAGATCAAAACACTTACCAATAGAATATCCACGATGTCGGTCCATCGTATATCAAGGAATCCTATTTTGAAGAGGTAGATCATGTGTACATCTCGTTATAAAGTTGGACGCATTCTTTAGCTTCTTTTACATCATGCACCCTGAGAATTGAGGCTCCATTAATTAAGGCTGCCATGTTAAGAGCAGTAGTCCCATTTAAAGACTCTTCAGGTGATATGTTAAGCGTTTTGTAGATCATCGATTTTCTCGAAATTCCAGCTAGAATAGGCAATTCTAGTTGTTGAAAGTACTTTAAATTTTTGAGTATTTCATAGTTATGACTGATGGTCTTGGCAAAACCGAAACCGGGGTCAATAATTATATCAGATACACCTAGTTTTTTCAATTCTGTCACTTGCCCCTGGATCTCTTGATATACCTCTGTTAACAGGTCCTCATAGTTGGCTAAGCTTTTCATGTTTTGAGGAGTGCCTCTCATGTGCATCAATATGTAAGGAGCACCTAAACGAGCGACAGTCTCAAACATGTTCTTGTCGAGTTTTCCACCAGAGACATCGTTGATGATGTTAGCTCCACTAGTAACAGCAGCAATAGCGACAGTAGATCTAAATGTATCTACAGATATAACTGCTTCAGGAAATTCTTTTTTTATGATCGCAATAGCAGTGCAAACTCTTCTTTCTTCTTCATCAGCAGGAACATCTTCTGCCCCAGGACGAGTAGAGTAGCCTCCAATATCTATGAAATCTGCTCCTCCGCTGAGCATTGATTCAGTCTTTTTGAGCAAATCTTTTTCTTCTTCAATGCGGCTTCCTTCATAAAATGAGTCTGGGGTAATGTTCAAAATACCCATTACTTTCGGCTCATCAAGGAGCATTAGATTTCCATCAATATTCAATGTGCTTTTCACCTGAAAAAAACTATCTTTCGCGTTCAAGAATTGCAAAAATTTAAACTACCTATCCTTTGGAAGAACAAACAGTAGGCGAATATAAAGAAGTTATTAAGGTCTGTAAAGACCTATTTATGAGGAAAACGATCGACTATGGTTCCGCCTGGAGAATCTTGAGACTTTCTTCAATGACTGATCAGATTTTTATCAAGGCACAGCGCATTAGATCCATTCAAGAAAAAGGAGGTCAGAAGGTAGGGGATGATATTACAGGTGAGTTCATAGGCATTATCAACTACTGCATAATTGCACTAATTCAAATGGAACTAACCGACAGCGATCCGATGGAATTAGAGGCTTCTTTCTTAGAAGAACGTTATGACCACTATGCAGAGGCGACAAGGCAACTCTTGGAAAATAAAAACCATGATTACGGAGAAGCTTGGAGAGAGATGAGAGTGAGTTCGATGACGGATATCATTCTAATGAAGCTTTTGCGCGTGAAGCAAATCGAAGATAATGAGGGTGCAACTCTTGTGTCAGAAGGAGTAGATGCCAACTACATGGATATGATCAACTATTCGGTTTTTTGTTTGATCCTAATGGACTTCGTAAAGCAATGAAAATCTTAAATCAAATAGCTCGCTACTTGGTAGGCGGCTTGTTTATTTTTTCAGGCCTGATCAAGATCAATGATCCTGTTGGTACACAGATCAAGCTCGAAGAGTATTTCACGGTATTCTCAATAGATATAGCTCCTTTTTTCGAGGCTTTGAAGCCTGCTTCCCTTTTTCTGTCTGTTACACTTTCAACATTAGAGGTGGTGTTAGGTATAGCCTTATTAATGAAGTATAGAGAGAAATGGGTAACAAGCATTCTTTTAGGGATGATCTTATTCTTCACCTTTTTAACCTTCTACTCAGCCTATTTTAACAAAGTAACTGATTGCGGTTGCTTTGGTGACGCTATCAAATTGACTCCTTGGGAATCATTTACGAAAGATGTCATTCTATTAGTGTTAATCGTCCTTTTATGGTTCAAAAGAAAAGATCAGAAAGAAAATTCTGGTTCAGTGCCTAATCTAGTGGTTGGAGTAAGTCTAGTGCTATCATTGTTTATTTCGTTCAATGCTATTAGACATTTACCTGTCATCGATTTTAGGGCATATAAAGCAGGCACGGACATCAATACAGCTATGCTTCCACCAGCTGATGACCCAAATGCAGTACCTGCGATAACCAATTATGCACTTTGGGGCGATGAGGATGATTACACGTTCGAATCTCTGAGAGGTGAGAAGTTGTTGGTCATTGTTCATGATGTACAAAAAACCGATATAGACTCTTACGCACCTTTGACTAGCCTTGTGAGTGCTTTAGGGAATGATGTTGAGTCAGTAGCCATTACAGCCTCTGCAGGTCCCGAATTTGAGTCGCTAAGACATTCTGTACAGCTAGCAACGCCATACTACTATTCAGACAAGACATTGTTGAAAACAATGATTCGCTCAAATCCTGGTTTAGTATTGCTTAAGGATGGAGTAGTTATAGACAAGTGGCACTATAATGATATTCCTTCTGCATCTGAGGTTATTGAAGCGCTGAGGTAATGAATGTGAGAAAGGGGATTTATTTGGTTGGTTTAGCAGGTAGTGGAAAAACTACTCTTGGCAGACAATTGGCCGCTCACTTAAATTACCATTTCATAGACCTCGACCATGAAATTGAAAGGAGAGAGGCGAAAAGCATTCCAGAGATATTTAGCACTCAAGGTGAAGGGAATTTCAGAATAATGGAAAGAGAGGCCCTGCACGAAATTGCAGGTGCTCAAGATAGTTTCGTCATGGCAACAGGTGGAGGTACACCATGTTTTCATTTCAACATGGATACCATGAATGACCATGGTATTACTATTTATCTAGATGTGAGCCCTGGAGATTTAGCGATGCGCGTAATGGACGCAGGGGTTGAGAACAGACCCATGTTCAAAAGCTATGATCATCAAGACCTGATTCAAGAAATTAGAAGTATGAAGGAGGTCAGAGACGAGTTTTACAATCAAGCTCAGATCAAAATAAAAGACAATCAGATCACGGTGGAAATGATTGTCTCTCACTTAGAATCTTCCGATTCATTTAGAAGTTAAATCCTACAGAAAGCCTAGCCTGAACACTTTGTGTTTCAGTAGTGGCTACTGGTCCGCTTCCATCGAAGAAACTATAAGATTGAAAGCTTTCTTCCATTGAAGTTGTGCTTAATCCTAAATCTGCAAAAAAGCCTCTTGAGTAAACGCCAAAACCGGCTGAATAGATCATTTGTGTTCTGTCGGAAGGATCAAAGGCGTCCGAGTAGGGGTCTCCAAGTCGAGCAACACCTGCTCTGAATCTCAATACGCTCAATCTTATTTCAGCACCCAATCTAGCGTTCATAGTATTCTGATAGATGTTGGAAATCGTTTCGTTGTCGGCACTTTCATTAAAGTCAGTAGAACTGACTTTTGCATTAGAATAATCGATGAATTCTACATCTGCCGTTATGAAGCCTATTTTTCCAATTACTACAGAAGAACCTAAATTGTATTTGAACGGAGTTCTCAATTCATAGTCAGAAACGAATAATGGAGTTGCCGTTTGAAGAGTGCCTAAAATGGTGTCTTCTTCAATAATTCTATTTCCATTTTCATCTAAGAATTCAGAAACATCATAATCGTTATAGATCGATGTGTAGATAGCATCACTCTCATCAGAAAAGGTATACCAAGTAGGAGTTGTTATTGATGCTCCAATTCTAAAGAATTGCGAAGGTCTAAGAATCACACCTAGGTTGGCATTGATGCCATTTCCGTTAACTCTTAGCTGCTCATCAATATCGAATGCCTGCAGCTGTGAATTTTGAAAACCCTCATTATAGATTCTATTGTATGAGTAGCGGCTCGATACGAATCCAATACCAGCTCCTACATAGATTTTATCGTCATAATTTCCACCAAAGGACACATTCACCTGATCGATATGACCATTTCTTGAGATGTATTCGCTTTGATTTGGAAAGCCATCTACAAAAGAGGTATACACCTGCTGGTCATCTGGAAAAGGGTTGATCAAATAGTGATCGTATCCTACTTGTTCAAGACCACTCAATTGATCAGGGAACAAACCAAAAGCATTGTCGAGCATGGAATCAATGATGCTGTTTTCGCCATTGAATCCTGAATAACTCAGGATCTTCTTAAAATCGCTGATTCTATTATAGGTTATACCTAAAGTCCCACCTCTCCAGCCACCTGGAATTAAGTCGCTTTTATTGAAGTTGATCACTGCACCGAAACTTGCAAAGCTTGCTAAGTTCTCTTCACTCTCGGTAGTCGTGCCGTTGAAATTGGTGGTGTAATTATTAAAGGTGAAACTAGGTGTAATCACCACTTGGTTTCTGTTGTAAAACCCGAGTCCAGCAGGATTTAAGATGGTAGCTGATATATCTGCCCCAAGAGTAGATCCTGATCCTCCAAGACCAAAGTACCTTGCCGAACCATATTGGTTGTATTGAGAAAACCTCAATGCATCTTGGTAATAGCCGAAAGCATTTGGATTTACCTGGGCTTGTGCCTGAAATGTTATGCAAATCAATACCAGGCTTATACGAGTAAGCGTGAATAAATATCTCATGATTTCCCTGGTTTAGTTTCTGCTGCCTCTTGAGCTACTTCTACTTACACTTGAGCTTCTAGAAGAGCTTGAGCTACTTCTTGATACAGAACCTCTTGAACTAGATGAACCTGAGCTACCTCGGCTGAATGAACTTCGGCTGCTGCCGCTTGATCTAGAGAAGCTTGGACTACTCGATTTTGAAAAGCCACTGTTTCTGCTAGAACCAAATCCTCTTGAAGAACTAGATCCTCTACTGAAGCTACTTCTGCTCATAGCTGATCTTGAGAAGCTGCTAGAACTTCCTCTTGAAAAGCTTAAGTTATTTGAGCTGGTTCTTCTAGCAGTTGTTCTGCCAACTGACGCTCTAGTTACACTAGATCGTGAAACACTAGATCTGCTTCCTCTTGTTGCACTTGCCACAGACCTTCCACTCGAAACCTGGCTAGCAGTTACTCTACTTCTAGTGATTCTGCTTCTGCTAGATCTATTATCGAACCTGTAGGCATCTGTATTAACTCTTCTACCACTATTGGCCGAAGCTACACTTGCACGAGTAATTGAAGCATTTGTTCCTCTTACGGCACTTCTTCCTCCTGCGATTCTACCGCCATTAGTTCTTTGTGTTGTTGAAACAGCACTAGAACCTGATGCGCCATTTGTTGATACAATTCTTTGAGAACGCGTTCTTATCTGAGAGCCATTCTGCGAGTCAACCTGAACAGTTCTTACAGAAGTTCCTGAAAGTCTACCTGCACGAACGAGTCTCGGATCGACAGTATTTGTTTCAACCGGATAAGGTGCAATAGTTCTAAATGTTCCTCTAGGGTAGTAAATTGAAGTAGGAGGGCATGAATAATAAGGATTACCCCATGCAAATGGGTTATTCCAAGCCCATGGGTTTCCCCAGCCGAAGCCAAAGCTCGCAGAAACACTCCATCGGCTTACTGGTCTCCAGAATGGATCATTAAAACCCCATGGATTAAGATCAACTGCCATCATTCCACCAGGGTAAAGACCCGGGCCGTAAGGCATAAAATTCATTCCGATTCCTACAGTTGGCCCGTAAAAATTTCTCCTGTTATTAGATCCAATATTCCCATTTCCATTAAGATATTGTGTCATTCGGTAATCATCACCCATATAGTACTGATCAAACCAAGCTAATCTGAATGGTACATCAGTGGCCATTAGGCTATTGAATGAAGCCTCAGTCCAGTCTGAATTCCAGTCTAGAGGTAAATCGTAATAGGCTAGATATTCGTTTTCGTAGTCGTATAGGAAGTCCTGATAATTCAATTCGCTAGGTTGTTGAACCCTAGGTCCTTGATCTTCATAATATACTACTTGATCAGAATTGGTGTACTTTTCTTGCAATTCTGTAGGTACAGTTTCTTGCGAGGTGCTTTGTTGAGTCAGCTGGCTAGCTCGTGCTTGCTGTTGAGCTTCAACTACAATCTCTGGTTGCGTGTTTCTGTCATTTTTGGTGAAATAGATATCATCATATTCACCCTTATTTTGGTATTGATTTGGTGAGCATGCCAAGACCATCAACATGCTGAGTGGTGCCACTAGGTATTTAGAGTAGATTTTCATTTTCATAAGTTTCTCCTGTTGGCTGTTATAAAGTTACGTCTTATTCCGAATTGTAGTCGAGAAAAGCCTCGAAAAACATATATTTGTCGGAATATTTTTCAGGTAGAAATTAGCAAGTATCATACCAAAAAAGAATGAGCAAGGGAATACCAAAAAGAAGCGAGGATTATTCATTGTGGTACAATGAATTAGTGAAAAAGGCAGATTTAGCAGAGAACTCTCCAGTGAGAGGCTGTATGGTGATCAAACCCTATGGCTATTCTATCTGGGAGAAAATGCAAGCCGAAATTGATCGCATGTTCAAAGAAACCGGACATACGAATGCTTACTTCCCGCTGTTTATTCCAAAGTCTTACTTAAGCAAAGAAGCTGATCACGTGGAAGGTTTCGCTAAGGAATGTGCTGTTGTCACTCACTATCGTCTGAAAAATGATGAAGAAGGTGGAGGGGTTGTAGTTGATCCTGATGCAAAGCTTGAAGAAGAGTTAATTGTACGTCCTACTTCAGAGACAGTGATTTGGAATACCTATAAAAACTGGATCCAGTCTTACCGTGATCTACCGATTCTTGTCAACCAATGGGCCAATGTAGTGCGTTGGGAAATGAGAACTAGGCTTTTCTTAAGAACAGCTGAATTCTTATGGCAAGAAGGACATACGGCACATGCTACCAAACAAGAGGCGATTGACGAGTCAATTCAAATGATGAATGTTTATGCTGAGTTTGCAGAAGAGTTTATGGCAGTGCCTGTAGTAAGGGGTGTTAAATCTGAAAGCGAGAGATTTGCTGGAGCTGTTGAGACATACTGTATCGAGGCTTTGATGCAAGATGGTAAGGCGCTACAAGCTGGTACATCTCATTTCTTAGGACAGAATTTTGCCAAAGCATTTGACGTGAAATTCACTTCTAAAGAAGGAAAACAAGATTTCGTATGGGGTACTTCATGGGGCGTATCAACTCGTTTGATGGGTGCTTTGATTATGGCGCATTCAGATGATCAAGGCTTAGTATTACCTCCAAAGTTGGCGCCTATTCAAGTGGTGATCGTACCTATCTATAAGGGAGAGGAGCAACTAAACGCTATTAGAGAAAAAGTTGATCCTTATGTGAAGGCATTGAGAAAAGCTGGCGTAACCGTGAAACTCGATGATCGTGACACGCATAAACCTGGTTTCAAATTCGCAGAATGGGAGCTAAAAGGTGTGCCAGTTCGATTGGCTTTAGGTCCTAGAGACATGGAAAATGGTACTTTAGAGATAGCAAGAAGAGATACAGGAGAAAAAGAGACTTTCGATCTAAGCAATGATCTGGTCGAAAAAGTAACTTCTCTGCTAGATGATATTCAGTCTGCTATCTACCAGAAGGCCATCGACTACCGTGCTGAGCATACCACTTCAGCGGATACTTATGAGGAGTTCAAGGACATCTTAGAAAATAAAGGTGGGTTTGTATCTGCGCACTGGGATGGTACAGCTGAAACCGAAGAGAAGATCAAAGACGAAACCAAAGCTACTATTAGATGTATTCCTTTGGATCAACCGGAAGAAGAAGGTGTTTGTATCTATTCTGGAAAGCCATCTAACAAAAGAGTGCTTTTTGCCAAAGCCTACTAATAACTTGCCATTTTGTGGCTATATTATGAGGTAAATTGGCGTTATGGGAGATTGGGTTTCCATTATTATTCTAGTATTGGTAGGATTGGTATTAATTTACCTGGAGCTCATCTTTGTTCCTGGCACAACGATCTTAGGTCTAATTGGCTTAGTTCTTACGGGAATCGGTGTTTACATCGCTTTTAATCGGTTCGGAACAACAACAGGTTCTTTGGTTTTGACAGGCTCTTTGCTCACTTCAGTTGTGGCTATTGTTTGGAGTTTTAGACAAAATACATGGGATAAATTCTCCCTAAAGACTACCAATCAGGCTAAGGTAAATCCTAATTACACAGAGGGGCTTCAAATTGAAATGAGAGGAGAAGCTGTGTCTGACTTAAAACCCATTGGTAAGGCCGAGTTTAATAATAAATCTTACGAAGTGACTTCACATGGACATCTCATTGATTCAGGTTCACAAGTCAAGATCGTGAAGATTCAAGGCAATAAAATTATAGTAGAATCAATAAACCCTTAAACTATGAATGATATAGGCTTAATTATAGCCGTTGTAGGTGGAATAATCCTTCTTTTCGTATTCCTCTACTTTGTACCAGTTAATCTCTGGATTACCGCGCAGTTCTCGAATGTGAGAGTTGGACTTCTGGAGTTGGTGTTTATGCGAATCAGAAAAGTGCCACCGAGAATTGTGGTGGACGCCATGATTACCGCTACTAAAGCTGGTCTTGATTTGACGACTACAGATTTAGAGACGCACTATCTGGCAGGTGGTAATGTGCCAACTGTAATTAAGGCGCTTATTTCTGCCGATAAAGCCAATATCAGCTTAGAATTTAAGCAGGCTACTGCTATTGACTTGGCAGGTAGAGATGTTTTTCAGGCTGTTCAGATTTCGGTAAATCCGAAGGTGATCACTACACCAAAGGTGGCAGCTGTTGCAGCGGATGGTATTCAGCTTATTGCTGTAGCTAGAGTAACTGTTAGAGCCAATATTCAACAACTAGTAGGTGGTGCAGGCGAAGACACAATTCTAGCTCGTGTAGGAGAAGGTATTGTGACCTCAATTGGTTCTGCCCAAACACATAAAGAGGTGCTTGAGAATCCTGACAAGATCTCGAAGTTGGTTCTACAAAGAGGACTCGATGCAGGTACCGCATTTGAAATTCTATCAATTGACATTGCAGATGTTGACGTAGGAGCAAATATTGGTGCTACACTTCAAACTGACCAAGCACAAGCTGACTTAAAAGTAGCTGAAGCTAAGGCCGAAGAGAGAAGAGCTATGGCGGTAGCGAGCGAGCAGGAAATGAAGGCTAAATCTCAGGAGGCTAGGGCTAAGGTAATTGAGGCAGAAGCAGAAATTCCATTGGCTGTTGCCGAGGCATTTAGAAGTGGTAATCTGGGTATTATGGATTATTACAAGCTTGAGAACATCCAGGCGGATACTGAAATGAGAGAGTCGATAGCTAAACCGCCTACATCTCCAGGGAAAAAGAAAAAAGACGATAAGAGTTAATGAAGAAGCCGGTGAAAGCCGGCTTTTTTTATTTCAATTGATATGATTCTGAAACTGGTGGTTTTAGTCCTAGGTAACCTCCTTTTACAGGGTTAATCTGCTCATAGATGACAGGGACAATGTCTCTACCTCTTAAATCAATAACACCATAGAGGTTGCCTTTTTTAACAAGGAAGTGCCCATCCTTGAGAAATGTTACCTCATCGTATTGTGGAGATTTGATCAGTCTGCCTCTGATATCTGATATCCCAATTTTATCGGACTCTTTGATGGAGATCCATTTCTCTTGGCGCTTGATTTCATCGTAATTGATGTTTAGTACAATGCCTCCGAGTCTGTCCATCAGCCCAAACTTGCCATTACTTTCAACTATCGCTAGCGCATTATAATAAGGGGAGATTGAATCGTATGTTGGCTGAACCACAATTTGTTCAGCTCTATCAATCACACCCCATTTACCAATCAGTTTTACTGCACATAAACCTTCTGAAAAGTGCCCCACGCTTTCGTAACGATTAGAGATTCTGAGCTGCGCCTGCTCATCCATAAAACCCCATTGGCCATCTTTGAAAAATCCGATATATCCCTCTTCAAAAGACTTAAGACTGTCTATGTTCTCAGCAAGTTCAAAAACGCCTTGATCACTCGGTCTATAGAAGAATCTCTTATCAGATCTTTGAAGGTACCATAGCTCACTATTGATGGTGTAAACCGTGTCATATTGATAATCGAAGAGGAGGCTGTCTGTTAAATCAAATACCTCAAAACCTTCTTCTTTTCGAATTGAATAACCATAAGGCAAGTACTCCAAATCTGAATAGACTTTACTTAGTGTTTTGCCATCCAGATCTATGAATCCCTTGGCACTACCTTGCTCGAAATAATAGTGGCTACCACGGTAAACTATTGAATCTCTGTAAGGAGTGATGGTCCACAAACCATTGTTATTGACAACTCCCTTTCCATTTCTGCTTTCTACTATGAACTTCCCATTTTTCAGCCCTTTGATTGAGGTGTACTCAAATGGAGTGATTTCTTTGCCATCTCTCGATAAGAGGCCAAATTTCTCATTTTTAACAGCCACTAGATACTCGCCAATCTTTTTATGAATAGAAGCATATCCGGAAAGGTTGAGCCTTTTCCCTTTTTCATCGAAAGCAAACCAGTTCTCGTCATTGGCTCTTTCAATTTTACCCAAGACAAAATGGTCATTTACAATCACCGTATCGTAAATAGTAGGTAGTATTAATTCTCCTTCTCTATTGACCACTCCCTTGAAACCTGATTCTCTATTCTTGATAGACACAAATCCCTCACTGACCTGATCTATTTGATGATTTTCAAAGTAGAGAAGGTGGTTTTCATTATTGTCAATTATACCGAGGTTAAGGTTAGTTTCGACAGCAAATAAGGTGTCACCGAATGAGTAGGTGTCTTCATAGTAAAGCTTGCTCTTCTTATTTGAAGAAATAAAATCCCATCGGTTATATCCGGAAGTTTCGACTGTGAGTTCATTGAACCGAAGGTTCTTGTAAATAGCTGGCACAACCACTTTTCCGGTTTGATCGATAATGCCTTTTCTATTGTAATATGATACTTCGAAGTAATTATTCTGGACGGGATTGATCTCTTGAAATTGAAATGAGGAAATTTGCTGGCCAAGTGAATCAAATAAGGCCAATTGGTTTTCTTCGTTCTCTACGGAATAATAACCATTACCTATGCTTTCGATATCAGCGTATTCGACAGGGATGATCTCTTGTCCTTTGTTATTGAATAGGCCAACTAAGTATGAATTTTCACCTCTTTCGGTGGCTATAAGTCTATTTTCATCTATTTCCAAGCGAACATATTCGAAAGGAATCAGTGTTTTGCCTTTTTGATTAATAGCCCCATAAAGTTGAAGAATGCTTGATTGAGACCTTTTGCTAGCAATAAATTGATTTGCTCCAAAAGGGGAGAGCGTGATGAAGTCGTGTTCAGTTATACGACTTCCTTTTAGACTAAATAGCGCCCATCTCTCATTCTTTTTAGCCCTAATAATACCGTTATATGCAATTTCTGCCTGCTTGTTCCACCCGATTTGATCATACTCTACAGGGAGGATGGTTTCTTGCTTAGCCGTATCCATAATTCCGACTTTGCCATTTTCTTCCACTCTTTCAAATTGAAAGGCCACAGAAAAATGGAAGCTAAAGCTTAATAGTAAAAAGGCAATGAACCTCTGTTTAGGCATTTAAAATCGAGTCGAACTAGTGAGTAAGCTTACGAAAAATGAAACGAAAAAAGAATGGAATAATTGAGGGAGGTCAGATTACTTTCCCACCTTTTGATTTTCAAGGTCGAACAGATCGTTCAAGATATCAATAAGTGTTTCAGCTTCGCCTCTTTTACATGCAGCTTTAAGTTGAAGCACTGGAAGTTTCATGATTTTCTGAGTCAAACTTTTTGATAGCTTCTCAGCAAATGCTTCTATCTCTGGCGATGCATTTTTCAAGTGCTTCTGAAGTTCGTCTTGTCTGATGTCTTCTAGAGCACCTTTCAATTTCTGAATGGTAGGAGAAACTTCCATTTCCATTGACCAGTCTTTTAGGTCTACAAGCGAATCTTCAATGATCGATTCAACATGAGGAATGGCAGAGAGTCTTTTATTCAATGCAGCAGAAGTATTGCTTTGAATTTCATCGATATTATAAAGAGCGATTCCAGAAATGGTTTCCACTGCTGGGTCAATTGATCTTGGAATAGATAAATCGATCAAGAATTTCAATCCATTGTTCTTTCCTTGCAGCTTGCTCTTATCAACGATATGCTTTACGGGAACACTTGAAATGATCACATCAAATTGATTGAGTTGTTCAAGTGCTTGATCAAATGGAACCACATCAAGGTTCAATTCACTACCTAAAGCGATTGCTTTCTCTAAAGTTCTATTGGTAATGGTTACCGGGTTAGACTCTTCAGCTAAATGTTTAGCTACGTCTTCTCCAATTTCGCCTAAACCAAAAACAAGGACTTTAGGGTTTTCTATGTTCTGAGAAACATTTCTTACTAGTTCGGCAGAAGCATAAGAAACACTTGCTGCGCCATTTCGGAAATTAGTTTCTTGGAATACTCTTTTGTTCGCGTAGAAAATCGTGTGAAGTATTCTATGCAAGAAAGGACCTGCAGCTTGCGCATCAGCCGAGTGCTGATAAGAACGTTTCACCTGGTTAATGATTTGAAGATCGCCAATTACTTGAGCTTCTAATCCTAGCGATACTCTGAACAAATGGTTTGATGCGTCTAAGGAATCATTCTTTACATCAAAGAATTTTCGATACTCAAGCATATTGCTCAAACCTTTTTTGATTCCTAGAATTTTAATGATTTCGTCAGTGAGGTCTTTCTCATTGCTGTAATAGATCTCTGTTCTATTACAAGTAGACAAAACTAGAACATCAGATAAATCAAGGATTGATTGAAAGTCTGCTATAAGCGACTTGATCAAATCATCTTCAAGGGCTATCACCTCACGAATCTCAACCGGAGCGTTTTTGTATGATAGACTTATAACCTTAAAATTTCCTTGCATCAATTCTTTTTTCCTCAAATACGGTCGACAAAAATAAACCCTACTTTTCCTCAAAAAAAGTGATATAAATCAGTAGTTATTTATTTAGAAAGATTCTAAACAACTGGTAATCAGAATTATCTTTTGTACACGGACAATCCTTAAAACACTATTTTACTAATTTCAATATCACCCAAATGGTTCACACACAATGCCATCTTTTTATAAAAGAGTCAAAACCCTATTTGGGTTTTCAAAAAGAGAGATGAATGGGGCAATTGCTCTTATCTTCCTGATAATCATCCTCCTAATCAGTCCTTTTTTATACACTCATTACTTTTCTATCGATTATAGTAGTTATGAAGATCAGCGAATATTGGATAGTCTTATAGCTGAATTAGAAAGTTTAGAAACTGAGGAAAACCCTCCAATAATTAGCTTTCAACTCTTCGAATTTGATCCTAATGTATTGCCTGTCGACAGCCTTCAGTTATTAGGCATACCACCATTTCTTTCAGAGAGGGTAATCAATTATAGAAAAGCAGGAGGGGTTTTTAGGGAGTCTGAAGACCTGAAAAAGATTTATGGAATGACAGATTCTTTATATGCTCTACTTGAGGAATCGATATCCATTGAGAGAGTTTTTTCAAAACAAGTGCCCAGTGCGGAGCCCAAAGAGCGGGATTCAGTCATTTCAAAAGCGATTCATGAAAAAGAAGTAAAGCCACTTCAGGTCAAAATCAATTCTGCTGATACAACAACCTTTCAATTATTGAATGGGATTGGTTCCGTGTACTCCAATCGAATTGTCAAATTTCGAAAGGCACTAGGTGGATTTGCTTCTATAAATCAAATCGCTGAAGTATATGGAATTAGCGATAGTCTCTATCAAAATATAAAGAGTCAGCTCGATTTGGATAGCATTGAATTGGTAAGGATTCCAATCAATACTGCTAGTTTCAAAGAAATTAATAGACATCCATACATATCATATGAGCAAACCAAAGCCCTATTCAATGCCAAGAGTAAAGTCGGGAAGTTCAAGACTTTACAGGATCTGATTGATCTGGAAATTTTCGATTCGCTATCAGCCTTTCGCCTGAATGACTATCTTGATTTTAGATGAAGAAAATCATTACTGCAGAACAGACTAGAGAGGCAGATCAGTGGGCCATACAAAATGAGCCTATTTCGTCTATTGATCTGATGGAAAGAGCATCTCATGCTTTTGTCAATCAATTCAAGCAGTACTTCAGTACTACTAAGAGAATTACCGTAATCGCAGGCCCAGGCAATAATGGAGGCGATGCGTTGGCAATTGCAAGGATTTTGTCCGTGCAAGGCTACACTCTTCGGTGCTTGATTTTAGACTTTGGCAAAGCCACACTTGACAATGAGACCAACCGAAAAAGATTAGCATGTCCTTCTCGCTTCATTTCGTCTGGAGACACTTTGGAATTAGATGGCTCCGATGTGATCATTGATGGGGTCTTTGGAAGCGGCTTGAGCAGACCTGTGCAAGGATGGTTGGCAGATCAATTTGAGTTGATCAATCAGTCAACTGCTTTCAAAGTGAGTATTGACATTCCCTCGGGCTTATTCTCCAATGAAATCAATCAAAACGGGGCTATCATCAAAGCTGATAGAACTATTAGTTTTCAACGGCCTAAGTTGACATTCATGTTGCCTGAGACAGGGAATTACTGTGGCGAATTCGATGTAGTCAATATTGGATTGGATGAGGGATTTATAGAGTCAAGAACATCTCAATTCTATCTTTTGGAGAGTCAAGACATCCATCTTCCAAAAAGAAAGAAGTTCGATCATAAAGGAGTTTATGGACATGTAAAACTCTTTGTTGGCAGCAAAGGGAAAATGGGCGCGGCATACCTAAGTGGAAAAGCAAGCCTAAAGGTAGGGGTTGGCTTGTGTACTTTGCATCTTCCACAATGTGGTTTAGAAATCTTACAGACTAATCTCCCAGAAGCAATGGTCGAAATAGATGACCATGAAAACGTGATCTCAACTGGAAGGGTAGGAGATAAAAACAATGTAGTTTGCATTGGGCCAGGGATCGGGACGGATCCATTGACCAAGCTATGGTTAGCAAAATTCTTAGAAGAGTTAGAAGTGCCTGCTGTCTTAGATGCTGATGCCATCAATATAATTGCAGAGCAACAGCATTTGCTTGATTTCCTTCCATCAGGTTCAATTTTAACGCCTCATTTAGGAGAGTTATCTCGATTAATAGGAGAGACAAATGATAGTCTTGGTCGAATAGCAAAAGTCAAAGCCCTTTCTCAAAAACACCATATTTATATTCTGATCAAAGGTGCTCATTCCGCCATAGTTACTCCATCAGAAGATGTTGTTTTTAATTATACTGGTAACCCCGGTATGGCCACTGCTGGTTCAGGAGATGTTCTGTCTGGAATGATCTCTGGGTTGTTGGCTCAAGGCATGGGCTCTGAAGATGCATTGAAAGCGGCTGTATATCTTCATGGTTCCTCAGGAGATCTTGCTAAAAATCACCTTGGAGAGGTATCAATAATGGCATCAGATTTGCTTAATTTCATACCGAAATCAATAAGTAACGTCAGCTAGGCGGAATTTATTTGAAAAAAACTTATCTTTAACTAAACCTAATTACCTGAATAAAGGTCTATTACAAAAGTGAATCTCTTCAGCCCGAGCATATTGCGCTTCAGAAACGCCTTATTGGTGTTGTTCCTCATTGCAGGAATGAGCGTCTATGGTCAATCCCAAAATGTTGGAGAGGCAAGCGGATCTAGTAGTGATAAGGTAAAGGTGGATGTTTATCCAAATCCTACCTCAGAACAAATTACCATTGATTTAAGTAAAGCAGACGTTGATCAGCCAAAGATCGAAATCAGATCTATTATCGGCTCTAAGATGAACGTATTTCTAGAAACTGCCGGTTACAAAAAGTATAAAGTCAATGTAAGTAATTTCCCTAGAGGGTATTATTTGGTTCTGGTCAGAGAAGACCGATCCAAATTTCAACAGACTGTAAGATTTTCGAAAAAATAAACCCCGATCTCTCGGGGTTCTTTATTTTAATACTCTGCACTTCCTGGAGTTCTCGGAAATGGTATAACGTCTCTAATGTTACCCATTCCAGTTACAAAGAGCATTAGTCTTTCAAAGCCAAGACCAAAACCTGAATGCGGAACAGTTCCGTATCTTCTTGTGTCTAAGAACCAGTCCATCTCTTCTTTCGGGACGCCCATTTCATCCATTCTGCTAGTCAATACGTCTAGCCTTTCTTCTCTTTGAGAACCACCCACTATTTCGCCAATACCAGGAAATAAGATATCCATGGCACCAACGGTTTTATTATCATCATTCATTCTCATGTAGAACGATTTGATTTCTTTGGGATAGTCAATTAGGATGACTGGTTTCTTGAAATGCTTTTCAACTAAATATCTCTCGTGCTCTGATTGAAGATCAGTACCCCAACCTTCAACTGGGAATTGGAATTTCTTCTTTTTGTTAGGCTTCGAGTTTCTTAGTATATCGATGGCCTCACCATAGGTAAGTCTTATGAAATCATTGTCAACCACGAACTTCAGCTTCTCGGTGAGTGTCATCTCACTTCTTTCAGCTTGTGGCTTGCTCTTTTCTTCGTCTAAAAGTCTCTTCTCTAAGAAAGCAAGGTCGTCTTGGCAATGATCAAGAGCATACTGTACTAGGTATTTCAAGAACTCCTCTGCTAGGTCCATGTTGTCTGTCAGATCATAGAAAGCCATTTCTGGTTCTATCATCCAAAATTCTGCAAGGTGTCTTGTTGTATTGGAGTTTTCAGCTCTAAAGGTTGGTCCAAAAGTATAGATCTCACCTAATGCTAACGCTCCTAATTCTCCTTCTAGCTGTCCTGAAACAGTTAAATTAGTTTGCTGGCCAAAGAAGTCTTTAGAAAAATCCACATTGCCTTCTTCTGTTTTAGGAAGCTCGTTCATGTTGAGCGAACTCACAGAGAACATTTCACCTGCACCTTCAGCATCGGAACCAGTAATGATTGGGCTATGCCAATAAACAAATCCCTTTTGGTTAAAGAATTCATGAACCGCATAGGACATGGCATGTCTCATTCTAAAAATGGAACCAAATGTATTGGTACGAGGTCTCAAATGAGCGATTTCCCTCAAGAACTCAAAAGAGTGTTTTTTGGGTTGTAGAGGATATTTTTCAGGATCAGCTTCTCCATAAACCTCTATGCTCGTTGCTTGAACTTCAACAGACTGACCACCACCTTGAGAGGCAACTAACTTGCCTGTTACTGCCAATGACGCACCAGTAGAAACCACTTTTAATATGCTTTCGTCAATCTCATTAGGATCAGCAACCACTTGAATTGAATTAATTGTCGAACCATCATTTAGAGCAATAAAATTGACGTGTTTATTGCCTCTTTTTGTTCTAACCCATCCTTTAACAAGTACTTCTTGCTCCGTTGGAGTAGTACTCAGTAATTCTGAAATTCTGGTTCTTCTTAATTCCATTGTGATAAATGTGGTAAAAATGAACGCAAAACAATGATTTTTTAAGTTCAATAACAACTAAAAGAGAATCGAATCGCACAGAATCTCAAGGACTTATTTAAGGTGTTTACATAGTCTAATTGTTTGATTGGAGCTTCTCAGGCTTATATTTTGAAAACTTGCACGGTTTTTGTTAAAAAATGTGACATCATCACGGTTTTAATCGTTCTTTAATTAAATTTGATTACTGGTTTTACAAACCTCAACTATGCAAAAACTCAGTTTAAGTCAAACTTTAGGTCAAAAGTTATCACCGCAGCAGATACAATTTATCAAACTGTTGCAGGTGCCTACTGCTGAATTAGATACTCGCGTAGAAGAGGAGTTGGAATTGAATCCAGCCTTAGAAGAGGGGAGAGAAGAGCCTGAGCAGCAAACAGAATCCGAAGAATTTGAAGAGTATGAAGCAAGTTCAACTGAAGAGTTGAATGTTGAGGACTATTTAGGTGATGATGATTATTCTGGCTACAAAATGCAGGGTGACGGGAATTATAGCGATGAGGATGAAAAAGAAATGCCTATCGCGATGCAGGCCTCACTTAATGACCAGTTAGAAATGCAATTAGGTTACTTGGGCTTGGATGAGCACCATGAAACAGTTGCTAAACAGTTGATTGGTAGCATAGAAACTGATGGCTATATCAGAAGAGAGCTCGATGCCATTGTGAATGACTTGGCTTTTGCTCAAGGAATTGAGACGGACGTGGAAGAGCTTGAAGAATTGCTCCAGCAAATCCAGCAATTCGATCCTCCTGGAATCGGAGCGAGAAATTTGCAGGAATGTCTAAAGATTCAGCTTGAGAGAAAACTAGAGCAACTAGAAGGCGATCAGGTGTTGTTGACCGCTCTGAGCATTATCAACTATTGCTTTGACGAATTCACTAAGAAGCATTACGATAAGATTGTCAAGAAACTCAATATCGAAGACGATGAGTTGTTAAAAGAAGCAGTCGCTGCTATCGTTAAATTAAATCCAAAGCCAGGAGGGGTGTCTGGCGGAATAGTTAAGACACAATACCTCATTCCTGACTTCCTTTTGACCAACAATAATGGTAAGCTAGATCTTACCTTAAATTCTAGAAATGCTCCAGAATTAAGAGTCAGTCAGTCTTATTCAGATATGTTTAGTGCATATGATAAGAGTGATAAAAAGGATAAGAAATTAAAAGAGACCGTTTCTTTTGTGAAGCAAAAGTTAGATGCCGCCAAGTGGTTTATTGATGCTATCAAGCAAAGACAGAATACTCTTCTGCGAACCATGGAAGCTATTGTTAAATATCAATATGACTTTTTCTTAGAAGGTGATGAGACCAAGCTAAGACCAATGATCTTGAAGGATATAGCCAACGAAATTCAGATGGATATCTCAACGGTGTCTCGAGTGGCTAACTCAAAATCTGTACAAACTGACTTTGGTATTTTCCCTCTTAAATACTTCTTCAGTGAAGGTATTTCTACTGCTAGTGGAGAAGATGTAAGCTCTAGAGAGGTGAAAAATGTGTTGGCCGAATTAATTAACAATGAGGACAAAAAGAAGCCTCTTTCTGATGATAAACTTGAAAAGTCATTGAAAGCGAAAGGATATAATATCGCTCGTAGAACAGTGGCTAAATACAGAGAACAGCTGAACATACCTGTAGCTCGATTAAGAAAGGAGCTATGATTTGACGCTTTTCGCGAAGATTCTCACCTACGTTTTCCAACCCTTGCTAATGCCAACATTGGTGTTTTATACGCTATTGTTTCACCTGGGTAATGCGAGTAATCTAACCGAAACAGGAAGGTGGACTGTATTGGGTCTCATCTTCGTTACAACTTGTCTCATTCCCGTGATCACTGTTGTGATGTTCAAACTCACTAATGTGATCAAAGACCTTCATATGAATGAGCGAAAGGACAGGTACCTTCCTTTTGTTTTTATCACTTTATTCTATGTTGTCGTGTCTTTTTTAATTGGCCGACAAGAATGGATGAACGATTTGATGAGAATCACATTCCTTGCTATTACGGTTGTAGTTGTTATAACGAATGGGATCACATTTAAATGGAAAATCAGTGCCCATGCTGCAGGAGTAGCAGGTTGGCTAGGTTTTATTTTTGCTTTTTCGCAACAGTTTCCGTCTACTAGCACTTTATATATTCCTTTGCTCGTTGCATTAATAATCAATGGTTTAGTGTACTGGGCAAGGTTATATTTAAATGCTCATAAACCCGCTGAAATCTGGGCTGGAGCTTTGCTCGGGTTTAGTGTTTGCTATGGAGCGATTTCTTTATTTCTTTAAGATATGTACGAGTTTCTAAAATATGATGTGGAGGGTGGAGTTGCCACTATTACTCTGAACAGACCAGATGTTTATAATGCACTGAACAATGAAATTACTTTCGAGCTTCAAGCGGCCTTAAAAGCAGTTAAAAAAGACCCTGAAGTAAGGGTAGTGGTTTTAACTGGCGAAGGGAAAGCATTTTGTTCAGGCCAAGATTTAAAGGCGTCTTCAAAGGAACCTAATCGTTCTTTTTCAGACTCAATCCATAAAAGATACAATCCAATTATTAAGGCGATTAGAAACTTGCCTAAGCCGGTCATTTGCAGACTCAATGGTGTTGCGGCAGGAGCTGGATGTAGTTTTGCTTTAGCTTGTGATTTGGTGGTAGCTGCGGAGTCAGCGAAACTTATTGAGGTCTTTGTAAATATTGGGCTCGTTCTTGATTCGGGTTCTTCTTACTTCTTACCAAGGCTGCTTGGGTCGGCTAAAGCTTTCGAATTAGCCACAATGGGCACTCGAGTTTCTGCTACAGAAGCTGAAAAAATAGGGTTAGTCAATAAAGCGGTATCTGACGACCAATTGGATGATGCAGTGAAAACGTATACCGATTTCTATGCAAATGCACCTACTAAGGCTATTGGCCTTATGAAAAAGATGCTTAACAAATCTCAAAATGCAACACTAGATGAAATGCTAGACTATGAAGCATATTGTCAAGACATTGCAGGAGCATCTGCAGATCACAAGGAAGGTGTGACTGCATTCTTAGAAAAGAGGAAATCTAATTTTACAGGAAACTAATTAGAATCCAGTTAGAGAAATACCCCATGTAAGGGTGCTTGTGTTGGCTCCACCTGGAGGAGGAGTTTCCCATTTGTCTGAAAGCTCATAAGAGAAAAAGACACCGAAACCACCCCATCCAATTCTAGTATGTACTCCATACCTGAAATTGTTGATGTTAAGGTTGTTTCTGTTTTTTACCATTTGTCTATCGCCTAGAGCATCTTCAAACTTCAATTTGGTAAATGAAGAGTAATTGTATCCTACTTTTCCACCAACTGCTACTCTGAAGCCTCTGCTGTATTGATTTCTCTTAGCATACCATCTGATCTCTAATGGGACGTCCACGTAATACAGACCTAGCTTTGATTTGTTAAAGGATAAGTTTTGACCGAATTCATCATTCAGGTCAACAAATTCTACACTACGTGTTCCATTTGTGGTGTTGATGTTAGAGACAATAGTTGAATTATTGCTGAATGAATAGTTCTCCCAGCTCATTCCGACACCTGGAGTAAAAGTCCAACCACCATTTCCTATTGGAATATCAAAGAAATAAGTCGCATTGACTGTCTTAGATTCAAACCAATCGAGTTCAGCTCCTTCAGGAACATCAGTCCATGAATTGAAGCCAAAATCAAATACTAATTGACCAGGAAGATCCGGTCTTTGGGCTTTCGCAGAGAAAGAAATAATAATGAATATAAAGACAGCTATAATTCGTTTCATAGGGTAGCGCTTTTTAAAGCGGTTGCAAAGATAATCTTTTTTAAAAGTATACATAGGCGTCTTTTGCAAAGAAAAAGAAATAATTATCTTTGCAGCCCATTTTAACGGACTTTAACGGACGTTGAATCGGCCTCGTAGCATAACTGAATAGTGCACCTGATTACGGCTCAGGAGGTTGCAGGTTTGAATCCTGCCGAGGTCACTAAACAACTAGAGCTTACTCTTCAAAAGGGTAAGCTCTTTTTATTTCTTTTACTCTCAGAGGATTAGCAAACATTGCTGCAGTCACACAGTTCTTTTTATAATTGTTTGGCAAGTGACAATTGAACTGAACCTAAAATCCTTCAGTCAACTTTAAGTTGTATTCGCTGAATAATTAGCTTAAGCTTGAACATGCGCAAGGATTCCGTTGCAATATTATTTTTCTCTAGAACCTTTGAAGATGAATTTAAGGTCAAGAACCTTGGGTTCTCAAAAGACAAGTTCAAGACCTATTATCAATTCCAAGTCAATCGGACTCTGGAAATTGCCAATGAATCAGGTCTACCAGTATTTGAACACTATTCTGATCAGCAAAAGGGTGATTCATTCGGAGAGAGGTTGAGCAATGCGCTCAGAAATATTAAGAATCAAGGGTTTGATCATGCGATTATTCTAGGGAATGATACACCACTATTAACGCTTGAGCATATAGAATCTGCCAAGCAGAATCTGCAGAAAAAAAGATCTGTTGTAGGAAAAGATCAACACAACGGAGCTTGGATCATAGGGCTCGAACTAAATGATCAGCTCATCAATCAGATGGAGTTGATAGCATGGCAAGACAACCACGTATATCGGCAATTAGTGAGTTTTCTTCCTGAGGCAGTATCCTTGAATGATTCTCTCGACCTGAATCATACCTTCGATCTCAAATTATTATTTAAATCAGGTAGTCTTCTAAAATCAATTAGAAGGTTTCTTATATCGATTAAATCTCGTTGGGTAAATTGCGAGTGGACAAACGAATTTCATTTGTCTTTCTATAGGCTTTCTTTCAGTCTAAGAGGCCCACCAGAATTGCTTTGATCTACTGTTCAAATCAATTCAAATTCTAAAATCAAAATCATGTCGAAAACATATTATGATCCGGCAGACTTGAAAAAGTTTGGCAAGATCACCGAACTACAAGAAAAGCTTGGAGAGAAATTCTTCGATTGGTATGGAGAAGTTTTTAAACCAGGAGCACTAACTGCTAGAGAAAAAGCGCTGATCGCTTTGGCTGTAGCGCATACTGAAGCCTGTCCATATTGCATAGACGCTTATACAGACGCCTGCTTAAAAAAAGGAGCAGATGAAGAACAAATGATGGAAGCAGTCCATGTGGGAGCTGCCATTAAAAGTGGAGCTACTTTGGTCAATAGCGTGCAGATGATGAATCACCTTGATGAAAAATTAATGTAATGTCAGGATTAAAAACCCTCATGCGAGCGAATCATTGGCTCTCTTCACCGGAGGAGCAAGTGAGTGTCTTATCCAAACATGAAGAAATAGGTATACCCTCATTTGCCAATAAATTGGCAGAATCTGGATTAGCTAATCTCAAACCTGTGGGGATTGATGTATTTCAAGTCAACGTTGGGAAGATGTGTAATCAGGTTTGTAAGCATTGCCATGTGGATGCTGGCCCAGATCGCAAGGAAATTATGACGAAAGAAACCATGGAAGAGATCCTGGTGGCTTTATCAAAGTCTCAGGCTTCAACGGTTGACTTAACAGGAGGAGCGCCTGAGATGAATCCTCATTTCCGATGGTTTGTCGAAAGGTTATCTGAAATGGGTAAAAAGATCATTGTTCGTTGCAATCTGACTATCATTTTGGCCAACCCTAAATACAATGACCTGCCTGAGTTTTTCAAGAAACATCATATTAATGTAGTGTCTTCGCTTCCATCTTTTACAGCGCGAAGAACTAATGCACAAAGGGGAGATGGTGTTTTTGAAAAATCGATCAAAGCATTACAAATGTTGAATGATGTTGGTTATGGTAAGGACGGATCACAACTTAAACTAGATCTTGTTTATAACCCGTCAGGTGCATTTCTACCAGATGATCAAGAGATATTACAGGCTGAGTATAAAGTCAAGCTCAAAGAGAAATTCAATATTGATTTCAATGAACTCTATGCGATAACCAACTTACCCGTTAGCCGATTCTTAGATTACCTGATCAATACGGAGAATTATGAAGACTATATGTCTGAATTGGCTAATGCTTATAATCCTATGGCAGCCGAAGGAGTGATGTGCAGAAATATGATCTCAATAGGATGGGATGGATTCTTATACGATTGTGATTTCAATCAAATGCTTGATTTGAAATTTGAAAACGAAGTGCCTAATCACATCAGCGAATTTGATTGGGAGAAGACATTAAATAGAGAAATTATCATTAACCAACATTGTTTCGGATGTACAGCGGGTGCTGGTTCGAGCTGTGGCGGTACAACTACTTAGAAATGGAAACTTATTTAGAAACAACTAAAGACGTATATAGAGCAGCAGCCGAAACTCCAGATGTTGGGCTTTGCTGTACTACTACTCCAGTTTGGGCTTTTCCGGGATTAGACATTCCGCAAAAGATGCTAGACATGAATTATGGATGCGGGAGTACAGTGCACCCTAGAGATTTGATCAACTCTCCAAAGATCCTCTATGTGGGTGTAGGAGGAGGTATGGAATTACTTCAATTTTCATATTTCAGCAGGCAGCAGCAAGGTGTTATTGGTGTTGATGTGGTAGATGAAATGATCACTGCTTGTCAAGAAAATTTGGTAGAAGCAGCTGGTTCGAATGATTGGTTTGATCCTTCGTTCGTTGACCTTAGAAAAGGTGATGCATTGAATCTTCCGATAGAAGATGAAAGTATTGATGTAGCCGCACAAAACTGTTTGTTCAACATCTTCCATGAGGAGGACTTGAAGAAAGCGCTCAAAGAAATGTACCGAGTATTGAAACCAAGAGGTAGGCTGGTACTATCTGATCCTATTGCTGAACAGATCATGCCTGATTCATTGAAATATGATGAAAGATTGCGTGCTCTATGTTTAAGTGGTTCATTGCCTTTGAACGAGTATATTAAAATGATCACTGATATTGGTTTTGGAACTATAGAGATAAGGGCTAAAAGGCCTTATAGAATTTTAAGACCTGGCCAGTATGATACCGACCAAGCGATCTTTATTGAGTCAGTAGAAGTATGTGCTATTAAAGACCCAATGCCAGAAGATGGGCCTTGTGTGTTTACTGGTAGAACAGCTATCTACACGGGTTCTGAAGAGTATTTTGACGACCATAAAGGGCATGTATTATTACCTAACCAGCCCTTAGCCGTCTGCGATAAAACAGCAGGTAATCTTGAAGATCTTCAGCATGAAGATATCTGGGTATCTGAAAGTACCTTTTTCTATGATGGAGGAGGATGCTGCTAAGAATTTTCAATGAATAGTAAAAGGCTCGATCGTAGATCGGGCCTTTTTTGGTTTATAAGGATTCTTTTAAGATTTTGAACTTACAATAGATGGAAGAAGATAAGAAAAAAGACGAAGGTGAGTTAAGGCGGTGGGTATCTAACCTTCAATTAGAGAGCTGGCAGCTTGAACTGCTAATTACTGGTTTTTCAATATTCTTGCTTGCTACAAGCTTGCAAGAGTATGACGCATTTGAGTCATCTTTTAGATTCAATCGGTTAAGTGGGCAAGGTGATAATGTCATGTTTGTCGTCACTTTGAGATTGATAATAGCAGTAATTCCAGTCGCATTAAAATTCTTTTTAGTCAGTCTATTGATACATCTCCTTTTGAGGGGGTTTTGGATTGGTATTGTCGGATTAAGTTCCGTGTCCAATAAGATCGACTTTGACCAATTAAATCTTCAAAAGCCATTCAAAAAGTTCATTCCTTCCAATGTAAGAACCTTAGATGAGCTAATTCTATTCGTAGATAAAGTCTCAAGTGTCATTTTTGCCTATACGTATCTAGTAGCCTTCTCGCTCATATCTGTAGTGCTGGTAGGAGCCTTTCTGTTCTCGGTATTCGGGTTGACCATATTCATAAGCGATTATTTTGATGGCCCTGTAGCTCTAATTATCAATATCATTATAGTATTCTCTTGGTTCGTGCTAGCTGTAGGAGCTATACTTTTCTTCTTAGACACGCTCATTTTTAGTTTCATGAAGCGCTCTAAGATGTTTGCCGTTTTATTCTATCCGATCTATAGATTCTATTCGATCATTTCCTTTTCGTTTTTGTATCGATCAATCTATTATCATTTATTGACCAATTTCAAAAAGAAGCACATTGCCATTGTTTCTTTTGCTTTACTTGGAGTCTATTTGGCGGTCAATCAAATATCAAAATCAGATCAGCATACTTTCTATCCTGAAGTAAATGGAGAGTTATCTAATATGCTACTTAATAGCCATTACGATGATCAAAGGGGAGATTACTTTATTAGAACAGTAAGTATTCCTTCTAAATATGTAAGTGGTCGATACCTAGAACTATTTATAAGATATGACCCTGATATCAATACGATTTTGAGAATGCTTTGTCCTGATGGTGAAGATTTGGCGATCGATAATTCCCTTTTCAAAAGTTTCAATGCAGGGATGGAATCTGCCAAGGATACCACCAAGAATATACGTGATATGTTATATCCCATTGATCAGCTTAAGGAGAACGTGCAAGCAAGTTTAAGATGCATTGCTCAAGCTTATGAAGTCTCGATTGATGGGGAAGTAATGTCAAACCCCGAGTTCATCTTTACTCAACATCGTAAGAAAGGAGAGAAGGGATTTCTTTTGATTTTAGACGGCAATGAATTAGCTGAAGGTCGACATGAAATTGAGATCAAAAATTTAGAAAGGCAGAATCCCAATGCATTTGTAAAAGCCGAGCAAGACGATTTTGAAATGGTCACCTTGGCAACCATTCAATTCTGGAAAGAGTAATTATCTCCATTTAATTCGGTTCGACTTCTTCGATTTTTCGAAATGAGAAGGTAAGTCTTTCTTAATGCTCTCACTTAGCTTTTCAATGATGGCTTCCTTATTAAAGCTATTATGAACCACTAGGCTTACTTCCCTCACAGGTTCGGGAGCCGTGAATCTTTTGATTCTGTCATCATTGAGCTCATCAATTACTGAAAGTTCAGGCACCAACGTATATCCCATGTTGTGTTTGACCAGGTTCTTCAAAGTTTCAATACTTCCGCTTTCGTAAGTAAAGTTGTTGCCTTTGGCATTACGCTCATTGCAAATATTTAGCACCTGATTTCTTAGACAATGCCCTTCAGTTAACAACCAAAGCCCCTTTTCCGACATCTCTGCTGGGTTCATTTCCTTTTTGGTGTAATAGGGGTGAAGAGTTGAGGTATACAATAAGAAAGGCTCATTGAATAATGGGATCTCTCTCAAGTTATTCTCTTGCAAAGGAGTAGCCATTAAGCCAATATCAATGGTGTCATTGTTCAGCTCATGAATGATCTGATTACTCTCCACTTCGCGGATAATGAGTTTGGTCTTCGGATTGTTCTCCACAAAGTCATTCAAAAATCTAGGCACTAAATAGGCTGCTACAGTAGGAATGACACCTACTCTGAAAGTGCCAGAAAGGCTGTCTTTTTCTTCATTAACTATATCCTTCAATTGGTTGGCCTCTCTTAGAATTTGTCTGGCTTTGTTAATGATCACTTCGCCAGCCGAAGTGGGTACAATAGGTTGCTTAGAACGATCAAAAATGATGGTCCCCATTTCCGTTTCGAGCTTCTTGATTTGAAGGGTCAATGTGGGTTGAGTAACAAAGCAATGTTCAGCGGCAGTCACAAAATGTCGATGCGTATCTAGTGCCACGATGTACTCTAATTGTTGCAATGTCATATTGTTAATATTTATATGTAAATAGGGAACATTGAAAAAGTAAATAACGTTCTTTGTATAATATTAAACAAGGAGATATTATGGACAATGCAGTAAATAATCAGGTTGTTGACAAATTGAATCAACTCCTAATCAATTATCAGGTACATTATCAGAACTTGAGACTTTTTCATTGGAATGTCAAAGGTCCTTTCTTCTTCGTGCTTCACGAAAAGTTTGAAGAGCTATATAATGAAGCTGCAATGAAAATTGATGAAGTAGCAGAACGTGTTTTGTCTTTAGGCGGAACACCAAAAGGATCACTAAACAATATTCTTTCCAATGCTAACATACAATCACATGACGAATTACTAGATGCTAATGCAATGGTGAATTCTTTGATCGAAGCCAATAAGGTTTTGATTCAAAATGTGAGTGAGGTGTTAGAAGAAGCTGGCAAAGCAGAAGATGAAGGAACTCTAGATTTATTCACTAGCTATATTCAAGAGTTAGAGAAGCAGAACTGGATGTTTAAGTCGTACTTGGGCTAATGAATTTTCATACGAGAAAATGGGTAAAGCCCGAAGATCTTAATCCGAATGGTACTTTATTCGGAGGTACCCTCTTGGCTTGGATAGATGAGGAGGCAGCTTTGTACACAGTAGTGCAATTAGAGAATCCTCACGTGGTAACCAAGTTTATTTCTGAAATCAATTTCATCAGTGCTCCTGTACAAGGTGATATTATTGAAATAGGAATAGAAGCTGTTTCATTCGGTAAGTCTTCCATTACTTTGAGATGTGAGGTGAGAAATAAACAGACCCGTAAAGACATTCTCAGTATTGAGAAGATAGTCATGGTCAATTTAGGCCCTGATGGAAACCCTGTTCCTCATGGCAAGACGGAAATAGAATATGTTAAAGATAGAATTTAAGAAAGGAGTTTCGGCTCCTTTTTTTAACGATGACTGTCGTGGTCTTCTAAAATGCTCATGTAGCTAATGAACCTCGACTCATCAATATCACCTTCTTCTATTGCTTGGTGAATTCTACATCCTGGTTCATTCATATGTGTACAATCATTGAATTTACACTGACCTAGGAATTGTCTCATTTCAGGGAAATAATGACTGATCTCGATGTCAGACATTTCTACCAAGCCGAGTTCTTTTATTCCTGGTGTGTCAATTAAGAAGGTGTCTTTTTCTACTTCGAACATTTCAGCAAAAGTGGTGGTATGTGTACCCTTGTTCGCAAAGGTTGAAACCTCTCCAGTTCTTAATTCTAGGTCTGGATGAAGGGCATTCATGATGGTAGATTTACCCACTCCAGAATGGCCTCCTATCAAAGTAGTTTTATTCTGAATTAATGATCGAATCAATTCCAAATCCTTTTCGTCATTGGCAGAGATCAGGTGAGAAGAATATCCTAAGCCATTATACAGATCCATTAGCCTTTGGCACTTCGCCACATCCTTCTCAGAATAGATGTCTTTCTTATTAAAAATGACAAGAGATGGAATCCTGAATGATTCAGCACTTACCAAGAACCGATCTATAAATCCTTGAGAAGTTCTAGGGAAGGTAATGGTAGCAATGATCATCGCTTGATCAATGTTGCTGGCTAGGATATGTGAGAAGCCTGTTTTACGTGTTGATTTACGTATAATGTAATTCTCTCGAGGTAGTATTTCTGTAATAACCGCACTGCCTTTCTCCTCATTGGCTTCATCAATGATCACGTAATCGCCAACTGCAATGGGGTTGTTGGTTTTAATACCCTTTTGCTTGAATTTTCCTCTTAGACGGCCTTGGAATTGCTGACCATCTTCGGTGATAACATCGTACCAGCTACCTGTTGATTTGAATATTCTACCCTTCATGTTCAGCTAGAATATAGTTCATGATTTTGGCAGTAGCGCCCGCCTTCTCCTCAATGTAGTTTAAAGCGTTTTCGTGTGCTTTTTGATAATGCGTTTGATCATTTCTGAGTTTGGTCAGAGCTGCCGTACATTCTTCTTCATTACCAATTGGAAAACCGATTTGACGCTCTTCTAACTCCGCTGCTTCTGGATACTTAGCAAGTTTTTCGTTGCCGAATACAACTGGTAAGCCAAATACAACTGCCTCAAGCGAATTATTCAATCCATAAGAAAAACCACCTCCAATATATGCCAATGTCGCATACTGATATAGGTTTGACAGCATGCCTATGGTATCTAAAAAGAGAACATCATGGTCATCTCTCAATCCATCTTTTGTGAATATCCCGAAATCACGACTGATAAATGAACTCAGTTTTTTGACATTGCTGGCTTCAATTTCATGCGGTGCGATAATGATTTTCAAATCATCTCCAGATTGATTGATAAATTCAGCTAATACCTGCATGTCTTCTAACCATGCGCTTCCTACAACCATCAAATCCTTATTCCCTTTCCAAGCGGCTATTTCAGGAAATGACTTTGGTGACGCAGCTGTTTTCTTTACTCTATCAAACCTTGTATCACCAGAAATTTGAAGTTTTGATACGCCTAAGGTTTTTAGGTGATCGTAAGTCTCTTGGTTTTGAACAAAGAATTGATTGAAGAAAGGGATGGTTCTTCTATTCAATATGCCATACCACTGAAAAAACAAATGTTGTTGGGTAATGAGTGTGGAAATAGAGTATAGTGGAATTTTACGCTTATGGATCTGTGTCATAAAGCAATACCAGTATTCATATTTCACAAAGAATATCTCTTTGGGCTGTACAAGGTTCAAGAACCATTTTGCATTGATATGAGTATCGAGTGGTAAGTAGAATGCATAATCAATGAGAGGGTGGTTTTTCCTTATTTCATAGCCAGCAGGAGAGAAGAAGGTAGCACATAGCTTCACTTCAGGAAATGCCTCCTTATAGGCTTGCATCACTGGTAACCCTTGCTCAAACTCCCCCAAAGAAGCAGAATGAAACCAAACTACAGGAGCTGTGTTTCCGGCTAATGCTTTTTTGATCTTAGAAAAGAGCATCCATCTTCCCTTAGTGGCGAGTCTAGCTTTAGGAATGAATATTCCAGCGAAAGCTACTATGAGCCAATACCCGCGAACACAAAGCATATAGAGTTGAACCATATAGCTGGCAAAAATAGAAAGCTTTAGTCAAATTGATGGTAACTTTACATTGAGGACATCTTATTTCTGTTCTGATTTTCAATATTTGTTAGATACCCCTCGGGTTGTAATTCAGCATTAAAAATGTGTTTCAAATACATAAATGTGTATTTTAACATCACCAAAAACGTTAAAATGAAAAGTAAACTACTTATCGCACTATTCGCGTCCGTCTTATTTTTTGGATGTGGAGAGGCAGGTTTTGAGTCAGATATTTCCAAGAATATCGAATTGGACCCTGTTTCAGTTCAACTATCAATCGATCCTCTATTAATAGGTCAATTCGTGCCTCAATTACCACCAGTTGTTGAATCTACTGGAGTTATTGATTTAGTCGGAGAAGACTTTGGGAGCTACCTTGATGATTCTCAAAGTTTTAGGATTAATCAAATTACATATGCGATTGATAATTTCCCTGCAAATAGTTCAACTGATCTTCTAATAACAGTTGATGTCGCAGTGGCAGGGGGGCAATTCCAAAACCTTCTTAGCACTAATTTGACCAACCCACAAGGGTCTATCAGCGATGTTCTTTTGTACTCAAGAACCAATCCTGGTACCACTAATACCTCAGTGATCGGTCAATTAGAGCAAGCTTTATTAAATGGTCAATCATTCGAATTAAGAGTTGAAACTTCAGCTAGTAATGTGGTACTACAAACGTCAACTATTGACTTTGACCTACTATTCAAGTTTGATGTTACCACTAGAATTCAACTTAATTAATCACCCTTTCAATTATTGAATTATGAAAAAGCTAGCTTCATTATTTTTTACACTATTCATTTTATTTCAAAGCAACGTTGCACATGCGCAACTCGATTTAGGAATTATACTTGAAGGGGGATCGGCTGATGCCAATACCTATCTACAGAATTACATGGCACCCATGTTCAGAGGCTTAGGTTTCGGAATGAATGGTGGGTGGTACAATACAGCAAAACCCCATAAGACATTAGGATTTGATTTGACGGTAACCTTAATGGCGTCAAAAGTTCCTGAAGCAGATGAGTTCTTTACTTTCAACAACTCAGATTACAATAACATTTATTATGCGAATGGATCAAGCGTTAGGGTTCCAACTATGTTCGGACCTAACCTTGGAGCTGACGATCTTCCGGAATTATCTATTCGTGATTTCGATGATGTTGACGGTGATGGTGATATTACTGAAGAGCTATTGAGGATATCAGCACCTACAGGACTAGGACTAGAAGAAGGTGAATTGGGAGATTTATTGCCATTTAATGCCGTACCAGTTCCAATGATTCAGTTGGGGGTAGGTTTAATAAAAGGCACTGACTTAAAGGTGAGATATATTCCTCAGCAGAATGTAGAGGATGACGCAAGTATTCAATTATTAGGTTTGGGCTTAATGCACGATATCACGCAATGGTTACCAGGCGAGAAATTATTTCCTTTGAGTTTATCAGTATTTGGTGGTTTTACTCAAATGGAAACTGAGATTTTTCTTGATAAAGATGCTGGTCAAAGCATGTTGTTAGAAGCTAATTCGTTCATGGGTCAGATCATTGCCTCTAAAAAGATATTGGTATTTACTCCTTATGCTGGAATTGGATGGGCTACGTCAAGTGCTGATGTCACTTTAAAAGGAACATACGAAACGGAGTCGGCTACTTTGGTTGACCCATTGAAATTTAATTACGAGGATAGTGGTTTTAGAGCTAATGTTGGTTTAATGATCAAATTGGCTGTTATTACTTTCAGTGGTGAGTATGCTTTCCAAGAGTACGATACTTACTCTTTCGGAATAGGGATTTCTATCAGATAAGAAAATTGAACATGAAAAAAGGCCTTCCATTTTGGAAGGCCTTTTTTATTTCCCTTGAAAATTAGGTTTCCGTTTTTCAACAAATGCATTCATGCCTTCCTTCTGGTCTTCAGAAGAGAAGAGCATGTAGAAGTTCTTTCGTTCAAAATGAAGCCCTTCTTCCAGATGAGCCTCGAAAGATCTCTTTATTGATTCCTTTGCCATTTGCACAGCAATTGGAGACATTGAAGCAATTTCTTGCGCTAGTTTTGTCGCTTCTTCCAGATACAATTCTACTGGTACAATTTTATTGATCAGCTGATAGCTAAGTGCTTCTTCAGCAGAGATGAATTTACCTGTTAGTACTAGTTCCATGGCTTTGGCCTTACCTAATGCCTTGGTTAGGCGTTGCGTACCTCCAGCCCCAGGCATTACACCGATCTTGATCTCTGGTTGTCCAAACTGAGCGGTTTCAGAGGCAATGATCATATCACAAGTCATTGCTAATTCGCAACCTCCTCCTAATGCAAAACCGCTTACCGCAGCAATGATAGGTTTGCGAGTTTTGTTGATCTGATCCCAAGTGCTGAACTGGTCTGTCTTCCACATATCTACAGTGGTTTTACCAGCCATTTGTTTAATATCGGCCCCTGCAGCAAAAGCCCTTTCATTACCAGCAATGACAATGGCTCTTACTTCATCATCCGCGTCTAATTCTTTCAGTGCATCTCGAACTTCTCCCATTAACTGAAGGTTAAGAGCATTGAGTTCTTTAGGTCTATTGAGTTGTATCAGCGCCACGTGTTTTGCGTGCGCTTTGTTAACTTTGATAAATTCCATAGGTAATAAATTGAGTCACTAAGTTAAGCTTCCAATTCTCATGTCTAAAGTCAAAATCTTATTTGTTTGTTTAGGAAACATATGTCGGTCGCCTCTAGCAGAGGGGATTTTCAAACAGAGGGTAAGAGAAAGAGGGCTTGAACATCTTCTAGAGGCCGATTCATGTGGTACCGCGGCCTATCATATAGGAGAAAGACCTGATGAACGAAGTGTTGCCAATGCAAAAGATAATGGAGTGGATTACGATCATCGAGGGAGGCAATTGAAAAGCCAAGACTTTCACAATTTTGATCTTATTCTGCCTATGGATCAATCTAATTTGAGGAATACAGAGCAGTTAAGACCCAAAGGAAGCGAGACTAGAGTAGCGCTCATGCGAGACTATGACATGAATAATCCAGGTGCTGATGTTCCAGACCCGTATTATGGAGGTCCAGATGGCTTTCAAAACGTTTTTGAAATATTAGATAGATCAGTGAATGCTCTGATTGATGAATTGGAAGAGCGATAGGTCCAATGGAGAACGTCCATGATTTAGTTTCTAGATTTCTGTTTCATGCCTTTGGCAAAGATCTGGAGGTTCAAAATGTGCTTTTTGAGTCTGGTGGATGTATCAATATGTCAGTAAAGGTCGAAACTGATTTGGGTTCGTACTTTATTAAATGGAACGAATTAGAGCAAAAGGATCTGTTCGAAAGGGAGGTCTCTGGTTTGGAGCTGCTTCGTGGAAAATCTAGCCTAATCATTCCAGAGGTAATCAGTCATGGAGTAGTGAAGGAGAAAACCTACTTAGTGATGGAGTATCTGGAACAAGTCGCAGATGATCCAAAGACCCAAGAAAAACTGGGTGAAGGCTTAGCTGAGTTGCACAGTCATAGTAGTGAATACTCAGGTTTAAAAGAAAGCAACTTCATTGGTAAGCTGCCGCAGAATAATGAATTCTGTACCAATTGGGTTGACTTCTTTAAGGAAAAAAGACTTGGTGTTCAATTGGGCTTGGCGATCTATGAAAACAGAGTTGAGCAAGACTTTGTCGATCAATTCAAAAGGTTCTTGGATGCCCTTCCGAATATTATTCCTGACAGCAAACCTGTTTTGCTTCATGGCGACCTTTGGAACGGAAATACCATGAGTACTGTCAATGGCCCTGCCGTATTTGATCCAGCAGTTTATTATGGTGCAGCCGAAATGGATCTTGCCATGACCAAGTTATTTGGTGGTTTTTCAAGCTCGTTCTATGAAGGCTATCAGGCCAATGGCCAATTAAGTCCTGATTTTAATGAATTAGTAGATGTTTACAATTTGTACCCTTTGATGGTGCATGTGAACTTGTTCGGAGCAGATTCAGGCTATTTAGGCTCTGTGAAAAGAATAATTTCGAGGTATTTATAGGGGTTTGTAAATCATTTGAAAGTTGTTTCGGGACCTCTGTTCAATGATGATCTCTCTTCCTTCCATTAATTCTTCAATCGTACTCTGATTATAGTTCTTCACAGTAATCATTTCCAATCCTTCGTTGTAGTAAATCAGAAATTCATCCTGTAATGCAGACATGAGTTGTTCTCTCTTGCTGGCATCATCATCCATACATATTGTAAATGTAATGGCTGAATTCTGCATCAAATTGATGTTGAGGTTCAATCTTTTGATATGATCAAATATCAAATGTATATGATGCTCATTGATAAAAGAGAAGTCGCTAATCTTGAAAGAGATAACCGTCTGTTTGTCTTTATGGATGATTGCAGGAGTAAGGTTCGGAACAATGCATTCTTCAATCAAGGTGCCCTCTGCTTCGTGCTTCTCAAAAGACCGCACATAAAGAGGAATACCTTTTTGAGCCAGAGGCTTAATAGTTTTAGGGTGTATTACTGAGGCCCCATAATAAGTCATCTCTGCAGCTTCCTTATATGGCAATCTTTGATAGAGATCTGTGTCTTTAAATTTCTTCGGGTCAGCATTTAAAACCCCATCAACATCTTTCCAGATGGTAAGTGATTCGGCATCTAAGCTTGTCGCGAAAATGGCACCAGAAAAATCACTTCCTTCTCGTCCTAAGGTAGTCGTATTGTATTCTGCATTACTGCCTATAAACCCTTGGCTTATCACAACCCCAACTTCGATCAGTTGGCTCACTCGAGATTTGATCATGGCCTGAGAGGCTCCCCAGTCAATACTTGCCTTCCTGTGGGTGCTATCTGTTTTCACAACCTTCCTCGCATCTAACCAAGTGTTTGCTATGCCTTCATTCCTTAAGAAAGCACTTATGATTTTGGTCGAAAGAATTTCTCCATTAGAGACAGACTGGTCATAAACGTAATCATACCCCATTGAGCTACTCATTTTGTTGAGAGCATGCTCAAGTGTTTCATAAATACCTTCAAGGTCTTTCGCTAATTCTTCATCCTCAGTAAGACCTAAATCGCTAATGATTTCACTATGAAATAATTTGATCTTATTGAGATCTTCATCGAAAGGTTCTTCATTCATGACATGCAAAAGAAGTTGCTCAAATGCATTGGTCATTTTGCCCATCGCTGATACAATGACTACTAAAGGTTCTTGTGTGTGAAGTTGGATGATGGAGGCCATGTTCCTGATTGAACCAGCATCTTTTACTGAGGCACCACCAAATTTGAATACTTTCAATGGACGTATTTAAATTTTACTAATTTCGCTGCAAGTTATTAACGATTTCCGACTTACAAATTATTATCACCTATGGGAAAAGCGGAAAAATCGAGAATAGCCTTACCGGTTGGCTCAAACCTAGACAGGTTTATTATGCGCAACCAAGAGGCTTTTCCGTTCGCTTCAGGAGAATTATCTCAATTGATCAGAGACTTAGCATACGCTGGTAAAGTGGTTAACCGCGAGATAAATAGAGCAGGTTTAGCAGACATCACTGGTGCTTATGGCTCCGAGAATGTTCAAGGAGAAGAACAGCAAAACCTTGATGTTGCAGCCGATATTAGATTTAGACGTGCTCTTCAAAAGGGAGGCGAGGTAGCAGCCATTATATCTGAAGAGGAAGAGGATATCATTGAATTGGGAAATGATCGCTCCAAATACATTGTGGCGATGGACCCTTTGGATGGATCTTCAAACATTGACGTCAACGTTTCTATCGGTACTATTTTTTCTATCTACAGAAGAATCTCACCTCAGGGAAGTCCCGTACAAACAGAGGATGTACTTCAAGCAGGTAGAGAGCAAGTTGCTGCTGGCTATATTCTCTATGGTTCTTCAACAATGTTTGTTTATACCACGGGTAAGGGAGTAAATGGATTTACCTATGAGCCTTCTCTTGGTGAGTATATACTTTCTCATCAAAACATGAAAATGCCAGAAGATGGTAAGATCTATTCGATCAACGAAGGTTCTTATAGAAGCTTTGATGATCAGGTGGTGAAGTATGTAGAGCAATGCAAAGACAGAGGTTACTCTGCGAGATATATTGGTTCTTTGGTAGCAGATTTCCACAGAAACCTTCTGAAAGGTGGTATTTACATTTACCCTTCTACCACCAAAGCGCCAAATGGAAAACTCCGCTTGATGTATGAATGTAATGCCTTAGCCTTTATTGCAGAACAAGCAGGAGGTAAAGCAACGGACGGTAAACAGAGAATTTTGGATATACAACCTGATTCGCTTCATCAAAGAGTACCATTCTTTGTTGGGAGTTCATCAATGGTTGATGAAGCCTCTCATTCTTAAGAGTACCTTTTTCGGGTTTCTACTTTTTGTAATTCCCTTTCAATGATCATTTGGGTAATGATTGATGCTGGGTTATCTGTTCCTTCAGCTAAGGCTTCTTTTAGCTTTTGTTCAGATACATCAATTCTGTAGAGTGCATTCAGAAGACCATTGAAATCTTTGGTCAGAAGATCCTCAACAACACGCATGATCATCAAAAAAGCTTCATCATAGCTTATCGACTCTTTTGTGCTTAAAGAGAAGTAGCTTTCATCTAGCTTAAAGTCTTTTTCAATAAGACTCAAGCTAGATTGAATGTCCTCGTTTGTTGGAGTCATGGATTATTCTTCAGTAGATTCCTCTTCTGAAGAAACGAGTGCTTCTGGGCAAAGTTTGGTAATCAGGTTGTACCAGGTAACTAATTTCTTGATATCTGATACATAAACTCGGTCTTCATCGTAATCAGGAAGCACGTGCTTTAGGAAACTCTTTAATTCCTCACCATCAGAGTTTTTATCTAAGCCTGTGTCACCCTCGAATTCTGCATCAATTGCCTGCATTACTTCAATCAGGGGAGTAGCTCCCTCAGATGTATTAGTGTAAATAGAAATCTCGCTTAAGATCGAAACGCGAGCATCTGCGCCAACTACTAGCTTTTGTTTTTTCTCATCAAGAGATTCTAAAATAACTCCTGCCTTAGATGGTTTTAATACTTTGAATAAACCACCTTTTCCCGATACTGCTGCTAATTCTTCGAATGTCATAAGTCTAATTTCTGAGCGCAAATTAAATTGAGTGTCACTCCAATTACAACACAAAGATCAATTTTCAAGAATCTCTTGTATGTACTGGCTAACTTCTTTCTTCCCAAGTGCTGTTTCTGAAGAAGTGAGATAAATAGGGGGAAGCACCTCCCAAGTAGCGCGCAAAGCACGTTTGAACTTGGCAATATTTTGTTGGCCTTTATTGATTGACTGTTTGTCTGCTTTGGTAAAGATCAAAGCAAATGGAATCTGATTCTCACCTAACCAATTGATGAATTCTAAGTCTATCTTCTGTGGATCTAGTCGAGAGTCTATCAAAACAAATACGATTTGAAGGTTCTCTCTGTAGATCAAATAGTCTGCTATCATTTGTTCCCATGCAGCTCTATTTTTCTTACTTGTTTTGGCATAACCATATCCTGGTAAATCGACCAAGTACCATTGCTCATCAATTTTGAAATGATTGATCAGTTGAGTTTTTCCCGGCTTGGAAGATGTTTTCGCCAAGTTCTTTCTCCCCGTCAACATGTTGATCAAAGAGGACTTGCCAACATTGGATCTGCCAATGAAAGCAAACTCTGCTTTGTCGGGTTTTGGGCACTTTTTGTAGTCAGTGTTGGATATGATGAATTCTGCCTTCTCAAACATGCCGCAAAGCTAATGATAATTATCTAGTGAACTCTGATGACTTTATGGTTTCATGTTTTTAAAACACTTAAAAAGTGTACCTTTGCAGCCCTTGATTTTGAGGGAATTATAAAAAAATAATAATGTCTAAAGCAAAGAAAGGAGATCAGGTAGCTGTACACTATACTGGTCGTTTAACCGATGGTACTGTATTCGATTCTTCTGAAGGAAGAGAGCCATTGGCTTTCGAACTAGGTGCAGGTATGATGATCAAAGGATTTGATGCCGCTGTTGATGGAATGGAGATAGGAGATAAAGTGACAGCAGAGATAGCTGCAGCTGAGGCTTATGGTGAGTCTAATCCTGATTTGATCTTTGATATTCCAAAAACCAACTTTCCGCCAGACTTGAATCCACAACCAGGGCAGCAATTGGCTATGAGCCAGCCTAATGGTCAACAAGTTCCAGTGAAAGTGAAAGAAGTGAAAGATGAGGTGGTAGTAATTGATGCTAACCACGATCTAGCTGGTAAAGACCTTGTTTTCGATATTGAATTAGTATCGATCAACTAATAAGATGATTCAGAAAAGGCTGTTCTGTATGTTCAGCCTTTTTTGTTGAACAACCGAATGAAACTCTCTGTTTCGTTCGTATCATTGCAAAATCAAATAAAAAGATGGCTGTAGTACCGTATAAAGATCAGGAAGGGAGTAAGAAAGAGCAGGTAGCAGAAATGTTCAATAACATTAGCCATCGCTATGATTTTCTTAACCACTTTTTAAGCTTAGGAATTGATATTCTTTGGAGAAAGAAGGCTGTTCGTCTTCTTAAACCAGATCAGCCGAAGCAAATTCTTGATGTTGCTACTGGTACAGGTGACTTTGCACTTGAAGCACTTTCTCTGAATCCTGATAGAATTGTTGGGGTTGATATTTCTGCTGGAATGCTTGAAATGGGTAAAGTCAAAATGAAGAAAAAAGGGGTAGACCACATCATCGATATGCAGATGGGTGATAGTGAAAAGCTCTTATTTGATGACAATACCTTTGATGCTACCATCGTTGCATTTGGAGTAAGGAATTTTGAAAATCTGAAAAAAGGTCTTCAGGATATGCACAGGGTGGTAAGACCAGGCGGCAAAACAGTCATTATAGAGTTTTCTCGTCCAAGATACTTCCCAATGAAGCAGCTGTATAGCTTTTATTTTAAGGCAATTCTACCGATTATTGGCAGACTGATCTCAAAAGATAAAGCAGCATATACATATCTTCCAGAATCTGTTGATGCTTTTCCTGATGGTCAAGATTTTTTGAATATCCTCGAAGAAGTTGGGTACAAAAAAACAGAATGCATACCACTAACCTTTGGCATAAGCTCTATTTACATCGGACAAAAGTAATTGTCCTATTTGCCCTTTTATTTTCATTACAGGCAACGGCCCAAAGACGCAAACCGGGAGTTACGATGCACCGGGTGGAGAGTGATAAAAAGACCATTAAATATGGGTTTTTTCTAGGTGGTCATCAGAGTTACTATGGCTTACAATATGCTGATGCTTTTGGTTCTTCGACTTATGATGATGTGAGCTCCATCACACCTAATCCAAGACTGGGATTTAATCTAGGTTTTATGATCAATCTGCGTTTAGCAGATCAGTTTTCTGTTCGATTTGTACCCGTTAAAATCGGCCTTTACCAACACGAGGTTCAGTATAATTTTACAGATGGAACTGTCGATTCACAACTCATTGAAAGCACGAGGTTAGAGCCTGGTATTTTCCTCAAGTATCGGTCTATCAGAAGGACTAATTCAAGGATGTATATCATTGCAGGGTTTAGTGCTTCTATTCGTTCAGGAAAAGATGATTTGGACACGACTCTAGATCGACTGGAAGTAGGAAAGAATAATTTTAAATTCGAGGTAGGTATCGGGCTTGAGAGGTATTTCGAATTTTTCAAATTTGCCCCTGAGTTCCGTTATTCAAGAGGGTTAGGCAATGTCATAACGGATGCAAATAATTTCTATCACAATGGAATTGATCGCCTGATCACTCATAATTTCAGTCTTTATTTCCACTTCTCAGATTAACCGTTTCTCAAAGAACTGCTCTTCCTGAATTGAATTTCTTTTAAATTCACCGAAAAAGATATTCATGGGAAAAATCGCGTTGATCACTGGTGCCACTTCAGGTATTGGATGGGCTACAGCTGAGGCATTGTCTTCAGTAGGTTATGATCTTATTATTTGTGGAAGGAGAGAAGAAAGGCTCAAAGAACTATCGTCTAAAGTTTCTACCAAGACCTTGGAATTAGTTTTTGATGTAAGAGATAGAGAAGTAGTCGAAAAGTGCTTGTCAACACTTCCTGCCGAGTGGTCAGCAATAGATGTGTTGATCAACAATGCTGGTAATGCGCATGGTCTTGGCAAGATTCATGAAGGAAATGTAGATGATTGGGATGCCATGATTGACATCAATGTAAAAGGCTTATTGTATGTAACTAAATCTGTTGTGCCAGGAATGGTGAATAGAGGATCGGGACACGTTGTCAATATTGGTTCAGTAGCTGGTAAGGAAGCTTACCCTAATGGGAATGTTTACTGTGGCTCTAAGCATGCTGTCGATGCCATCAATAATGGGATGAGAATGGATCTTTTAGGAACTGGTGTTAAAGTCTCTCAAATCTGCCCAGGTTTAGTCGAAACGGAATTCTCAATGGTGCGATTCAAAGGAGATGAGGGTAAATCAAATGCCGTTTACCAAGGATTCGATGCTCTTCAGGCTGAAGATATAGCTGAGGTCATTCAATTTGTGGTAACCAGACCTAAGCATGTGAATATTGCTGATACCTTAATATTCCCATCTGCCCAAGTAGCATCAACCATGGTAGACAGAAAGTAAAATGGACGAACAAGAACAGAGCCCTCAAGAACTACCCATCCCTAAGTCCTTTTTAGCTGAAGATACTGGTAAACCCATCGATCGCTGTATCGATTGCGACCATGACCTGATGAAGGGAGATCGCTATTACGTTGTAGAGAAAGTGTATAAAAAATACCCAGAGCTAAATAAGACTGAAGTTTTGTTCGAGTATGCCATCTGCCACATTTGTTATGATAAAATGAAAGAAAAACTATCGGCAGAAAGTATGGCCAATCTTTCAAATTATATGATGACAAATACAGATTTTGATGGAATGCACAAAAGAATCAAGGAGCATCCAGATGATCCAGAAAAGTGGCTAACAAACTGTATGATCAAGGGTACTTCCATGGATGAAATGAAAGAATACCAGATTGGTGCGTTTTTCAAAGGAGATAAACTTGTTACCAATTATTTGCCGCCATTTATGGTAGGTGAATTGGCCATGGAAGAAATGAATGAGCTACTGTCAGACGAGACTAAAGATGAGATGGATGGGTTTATGGATGAACATTTCGGAGTTCCGCCTGAATTGAGAAGAGATTTGATCTTGATATGAAAAAAATAGTAGTCTTAACAGTTTTAGTAGTCTTTATAACTGCTTGTCAAAAGGGACGGAAATCAGTCATTGAGTCAGGCGTAGCTTGGGAACTAGCTGAATACAGAAAGTCCGTTCTTAACTCCATTGAATACCAATTAGATTTTAGGATTCCTTCTTCTAAAGAAGATCAAATTCAAGGCTATGAGGTGTTGAGCTTTAATCTTTTGAGCGCAGAAAAGGATATACTACTAGATTTTAAAGAGTCATCCGATAAACTCAAGGCGATTATTCTAAATGGTCGTTCTCAGGATATTTTATTTGAAAATGAGCATATCATCTTACCCAAGGAAAAGCTTCAGGTGGGTTATAATAAGGTAGAAATAAATTTTATCGCAGGTGAATCTTCTTTGAACAGAAATGAGGAATATCTCTATACGCTCTTTGTGCCTGATAGAGCTAGAACGGCCTTTCCGGTTTTCGATCAACCCAATTTAAAGGCCAATTTTAAATTGGTTTTAGAAATTCCCTCGAGTTGGACTGCCATTTCTAATGCTCCAATCGAATTGCTAAGGGCTTTAGATGGACGTAAGTCAATCACTTTTAAGAAGTCAGACCTGATGAGTACTTACCTCTTCTCGTTTGTAGCAGGTAAATTTGAGACAGTTGAAGCCCAAATAGATGGGCGTTCGATGACCATGATTCATCGTGAAACTGATACAGCCAAGGTTTCTCGTAATAAAGAAGATATTTTCAATTTACACGCTGCCTCGCTTCTGTGGTTAGAAGAGTATACTGGGATTAAATACCCTTTCCAGAAATTCGATTTTGCGCTAATTCCAGGTTTCCAATATGGAGGAATGGAACACGTAGGCGCTATTCAATACAGAGCCAATTCTCTTTTCTTAGATGAAGACCCGAGTGACAGCAGGTTGCTTTCAAGAGCAAGTTTGATTGCCCATGAAACTGCTCATATGTGGTTCGGTGATTTGGTGACCATGGATTGGTTCAATGATGTATGGACCAAAGAAGTGTTTGCGAATTTTATGGCGGCTAAAATGGTAAACCCGAGTTTTCCGAAAATCGATCATGATTTGAATTTCTTGCTTAGGCACTATCCCAGTGCTTATAGTGTAGATAGGACAGAGGGCGCTAACGCTATTCGTCAAGAGCTCCCGAACCTCAATGAAGCAGGTCAAATGTATGGGGCTATCATCTATAATAAAGCACCCATCATGATGCGTCAATTAGAGATGATTTTGGGTGAATCAGGTTTTAGAAGAGGCATGCGAACTTACCTGAGAACGTATGCTGACAAGAATGCTACTTGGCTAGACTTGATTACAATTTTGAATAAGCTGTCTCCAGCAGATTTAGAGGCTTGGAGTGAGGTCTGGGTGAATTCTCCGGGTAGGCCTTCCTTCAAGATGAACGAAGTAGAGAATCAAACAGGGAGGCAATATACATTTGCCCAGTTCGACCCGAAAGGGGAAAGGGTGTGGTCGCAGCTGATGAGTTTTAAGATTTTAGATGAATCTGGAAGAGTTAAGCAGTTTCAAATTGCCTCAACAGAAAAACCTTTTGAAGCATCGGTGGAGCAAGATTGGAAGCCAATAGGAGTTCTCTATAATGCTGATGGTATTGGCTATGGTTTATATCCACCTTCCTTCGATCTTTTTACAAAGAGATGGGCACAGTTAAATAATGTAGAAAAGGGGAGTCTATTAATTAGCTCATTTGAGCAACTCTTAGAACCTGATCAACATGAAGTTTCTCCCGCTCAGTATTTGCATATTTTAAAGTGGCTGATGCCTCGAGAAAGGAATCAATTGTTAATCAATCAGATCTTGAGCCAGACGTCTAGGGTGTATTGGAATTTATTAGACGAAGAATCGCGCAAGCAAGAGGCAGTTGATTTAGAAAGAACTCTCTTTCATGTGATGAATGATGTGATAGAGGAGCCTTCCATTAAGAAATCGTATTTCAACACATTTAGGAGTATTGCCACCACTTCCATCAATTTGGATCGTTTATTGGCGATTTGGGAAGGAGAAGAATTTATTCCAGGTGTAAGGTTGTCTGAAAATGATATGACTTCTTTAGCTACCAACTTGGCTATCAAGATGCCATCTAAATCGGAAGAGTTGGTAAGTGAACAGATTGGGAGGATCAAGAACCCAGATACTAAAAGAAGATTAGAATTTATTTCTCCATCGTTGTCTTCTGATGAAAGCGTAAGAGATGAATTCTTCACATCTTTAAGCGAAGAGGCTAACCGGCAGACTGAGTCTTGGGTCTTAAGCGCTTTAGGGAATTTACACCATCCTTTAAGGACTGAGACCTCAGTTAAATACTTGAGGCCTAGTTTAGACCTTCTTCAAGAAATTCAGATTACCGGTGATATTTTCTTTCCTAAGAGGTGGTTAGATCAAACCTTATCTAATCATCATTCAGACGAAGCAGTGGAAATTGTAGAAGAATTCCTGGCAGATCATCCTGGTTATAATGAGCAACTAAGAATGAAGATATTGCAGGCCTCTGATTTCGGTAAAAGAGCAAATGCTATTCAAAAAGCATGGGCAAAAAAATAAGCCCTCCGAGGAGCGCCTTTCATTTACATTTTAACGACTTGTCTGTCTTGCATTATAATTGCCCCATGTTATTGCGACTTGGGTTTGTCATTTGAGTGTAAAACTAGGTATTCTAGAACTTAGTTCCATTAACATCACTTTACGAAAGGGTTAAATAAAAAGCCTCCATTCTGAAATCCAGAAGGAGGCTTCAAAATTGTTTTCAGATCTCTTATGAACTGATTCTTACAATTAGGTCAGCAGCTCTGTTAGAGTAGCCAGCCTCGTTGTCATACCAACCAACTACTTTGGCTAAGTTCCCTTGAACAGCAGTTAATTGAGAATCGAAGATATTTGAATGAGGATTACCTACGATATCAATTGATACAATAGGATCTTCAGTGTATTCCAAAATACCTTTCATTGGACCTTCAGCTGCAGCTTTCATAGCCGCATTGATCTCTTCTTTTGTAGTGTCTTTCTTCAACACAACTGTCAGGTCAGTTAGTGAACCATCAGGAATTGGAACTCTCATAGCGATTCCATCTAATTTTCCTTGTAGGTGAGGTAAAACTAAACCTACTGCTTTTGCAGCACCTGTAGAAGTTGGGATGATAGAGTAAGCACCAGCTCTTGCTCTTCTCAAATCTCTGTGAGGCGCATCTTGCAATCTCTGATCAGAAGTGTAAGCATGTACAGTTGTGATGTATCCTTTCTCGATACCGAAAGCATCATCCAATACCTTAGCCATAGGGGCTAAGCAGTTAGTTGTACATGAAGCGTTAGACAAGATGGTCTCTTCGCCAGTCATAGTATCGTCATTAACACCTAATACAACTGTAGGAACTCCTCCTTTAGCAGGAGCAGAGATAACTACTTTCTTAGCACCAGCTTCAAGGTGTTGTCCAGCGCCTGCTTCGTCAAGGAAGAAGCCTGTAGACTCAAGAACAATCTCCACACCAAGTTCTGCCCAAGGTAGATTGCGTGGTTCTCTTTCAGCTGTAACCTTAATGTTTTTTCCGTTTACAACGATACCATCTTCAGATGTTGAAACAGTTCCGTCAAATCGGCCATGTACAGAGTCGTACTTTAAAAGGTGAGCTAATGTAGCAGTGTCAGTTAAGTCATTGATCGCTACTACTTCAATGTTTTCTTTCTTTAAAAGGGCTTTGAAAGTCAATCTTCCGATTCTTCCAAATCCATTAATGGCAACTTTAGTCATAAGTTTATCCGTAATGGTTAAAATTCAGTTCAAATGAGGCGTAAAGCTAAGAAAGCCATGCACCTTTTCAAATATAAATGACCTTTAGCTAAAGTCAGTTCCCCGGAAAACGATTGAAATTTTTCTCTTTAAATATTTTTGAATTTTAAAATCAGCATTTCATATTTGCACACCGAAAATTCGGTCCCTTCGTCTAGGGGTTAGGACGCCAGGTTTTCATCCTGGAAACAGGGGTTCGATTCCCCTAGGGACTGCATTCAAAAGCTCAGCTAAAGCTGGGCTTTTTTCATTTCGTCCCTATGGGGCTTGCCCTGCCGGCTGGCTCTTCGCTAAATTCTTCCACCGGAAGAATTCTTCACGCTCAGCCCTCCCTAAGGACTGAAAAGCGCTATCAGTAATGGTGGCGGTTTTTTAGGGTAAAAGTTAGAATGCTTCGTTAACACCAAAGTAGAAGCCGCTACTTCCGTCTTTACCAAAGGCCATGTCAAGTCGAACCAAGGTGTTTTGGTTCTTGATGATCTTGAATCGGATACCGCCCCCAAAACTTGGTTTGATATCATTGAGATAATCTCTAGGGAAATCTGTGACTTCTCCCATAAGTGCAAAACCTGCTGCTGACCAGCGAGGAGCTAATTGATGTCTGTATTCCGCTTGCAGCACATACATATGATTGTCGATGAACCTTCCTTTAAAATAGCCTCGCGCTCTGTCTCCACCACCATACCAAGACATACCTTGAAAAGGAACCTCACCGAAGCTATTTTCATTGTAGAATTGCGCTGCAAAAGTACCTCTTTCAGAAACCTTAAAGTAAGCTCTTAAATCAGCAATGTACTTATTGAAACTTGAAGTTGCTCCCCAAACCTCACTCGAGAATCTGGCATTCATTTGTACCAAATAGCCCGATTTCGGAGATTCGAGCTGATCTCTACTGTCTAAGTTAAAAATGACACCTAAGCCACTAATGATTGCTCTATCACTACCCAAAATGTTGCCTGAATCAAGCAGGCCGCCTTCCTCAGTTTGAGTAACCTCATGGTTTTGATAGACAAACTCAAATCCAAAATTAAGCTTCGGTGGTAGCCTTTTAAGAAGAGCGACACGCAGCTCTGTTGAAGTCATGTCATAGATCTCTTCGTTACTTTCAGGTGTGTCGAATCCAATGCCCCAGAAAGAGTTAGGGTATACCTTGTACTTGTACGCTCCGTCTAAAAAGAAATCTCCTCGATTGAAATAGATTTGAGGCTTAATGTCCAAGATGAACTGGTTATTCACCGTATAAATGACATTGGTAAAAACGTTAGACAATCTTGAGTTATAGATGTTCGATTGTCTTAAAAAGAATAGTTGTGCTCCAGCACCTACTCCAAAGCCGGTTTCAGGAGTACTGAATAGAATAGGTACTACTACTGCCTGTAGTTTTTTGTCTTTTCCAAGAGTGTCTGTTCTCGCGATGCCCTCATCTTGTGCGTTCAGAAGAAATGTTGAGCAAAGCAACAGAAAGCATGTGACTAGTGCTTTTCTCATTTAGAAGAAGAATTTTTCTAGTAACACACTAAAACCAAAATTGAAGGCTAAGCTGCCAATGGTTAGGTTCTCTGAAACAGTGATAGGGCCGGGTTCAGTAGTTCGATCGGCTGCGATCCAGAAATTGGTCACATTCATTCCAAAATTAAAGATCACTTTTTCATTGATTACATGGGCATAGCCAAAACGGAAAACAGTACCAAATCCATTGCCATCTACACTTTCTTGGGCGATTAAAAAGCCGGCATTCGCTTCGCTATTTTCAAAGAATCGCACATAACCAGGTGAAAGCTCCATGAATAAAGAGCCTGTTTTGGCAGGAGAAAAGAAATAGGTAATTGAAGGGCCTATGAAGATAGATTCAGATTCCCTGTCAATGAAACTACTTGAAGAAGCGCGAGTGGCAGTTAGTCTTAAGCCAGCGGCCCATCGATCTTTGAATAACTTATTGCTAGAAATGTTAAACCCATAGGCTGTGTTAAATCTTGAATTAACACCATTGCCTAATGTGCTATTTGAAGAGCTGATGGAGCCTTCAAGGCTAGTAAGCCAAAGCCCTTTTTTGAAAGGAGTTTCACTCTCTTGCGCTTGGGTGATATACCCAAAACAGAGAAAGAGGCATAAAAGGAATACTCTTTTGATCATTCGGTAGAAGATCATTAAAAATAATCCAAAGTTTTGAATCGCTTAACCTTTCTCTGATAAAAGGGCTAATAAGACACCGTTAGTCCAACCGAAACCATCTTGGACAGGGTACTCTCCACCGCCACTTTCAAGATCGATGTTCACCACATTGTATTTTTCCATCAACTTGCCCGTGCTCTTGAAAACCTTCGTGTTCAAGTGGCACCAATTTTCTTTAATCTGATGAGCTAGTTCATTGTATCCGTAATTCCTGAGCCCTTGGATTCCTATCCACTGCAAAGGTGCCCACCCATTAGGAGCATCCCACTGTTGGCCTGATTCAATTGAGGTGGTCATTAATCCTCCTGGTTTTATTAAGACACTTGAAAAGGCTGACTGTACCCCTTTGGCCTGATCTTCAGAACAGATTTCAAAGAAAAGAGGATAGGCAGAGGCGGCATGGATTCTGCTCGTATTGGAATGTCTTTGGTGGTCGTAATCCGTGAAAGTTTTTAATTCATTAGACCAGAAATATTTCAATATGGCTTGAGCCCTTCGAGTAGCGGCAGAATTGAATCCTTCTGCTTTCTGATGATCATTATTCAGTTCATGGCCTCTAGCAATTACTTTTTCAAGCTTCCATAAAAGACAATTAAGATCTACTTGAACTAGGTTCGTTGTTTGAATGCTTGCCAAGGACATAGGATCTTCGCACCATCTGGAACTAAAGTCCCAACCAGATTCGCAAGCAGCTCGAATGTTAAGCAGTGTTTCTTTTCCTTCTCGACCTTTTTCAGCAATTAGCTCAACATCATCTTGATACATCTCTGCCCTAGGATCAGGAATATTGTCAAAGTATCTATTTAAGATCTCGCCATCTGGCATTTTCACCACTCTTTTGAAAGATTGATCAGCATCCAATTCTTTAGCTCCAGTCATCCAGAATTCATATTCCAATTCAAGCGCAGTTAAGTATTCAGTTATGATCGATGCTCCCTTCAGTTCTGAAAGAAGCTCAACCATTAGCGAAAAGAAAGGAGGTTGAGATCGTCCTAAATAGTAGCTTCTGTTACCATTGGGGATAAAGCCAAACTCCTTGATCATCTCAGCAAAGTTTTGAACCATACCCTCTATTAGATCGGTTCTGCCACTCACTTTTAATCCAAGCATGGTGAAATAGCTGTCCCAATAATAGATCTCATTAAAACGTCCACCAGGTACAATATAAGGATATGGCAGTGCGATTCTACTCGAGTAAAAATCTTCCTTCTCAGGAGTCCTAGCCAAGATGTCCCATAGTTTTTCAATATGCTCTTCTACTGGTTTAGAGGTATCACTTACATAATTAATATCTCTGCTGGGGGCTTTCTGAAAATGCTTTTTATAAAAGGTCATTAAATCAAAATCAGATTGATCCTTTTTATCTCTATACTCCTCTAAGATCGATTCGGGCTTGGTGTAGGTGATGGCATCGGAAATCTCTTTTCCATCAGGAAATAGCCCTGAAGTATGCAGATCGATAAATAGTTCTTGAAAGTCTTTTTCGAGATAGACCAGTTTTTCCATGTCGCTGAATGTATTCTTTCAAGTTAATTGAAGAAGGTGTATGAGAAAAGTATTCAGTTTGAAATCGGTCAATTTGCCTAGCTCTGGGAAACTAATTAAAATATTATACTGACAAAGTAGAACTTTATTAGATCTCTTGCCGTATATTGCTGACAAAAGTAAAATTAATTGATATGGGAAGAGCGCAAATTGGCGAGTTCGAAGAATTAGTGCTTTTAACTGTTGGGGTCTTATATGATGATGCTTATGCAGTGGCTATTGCCCGTGAGCTAGAAGGACAGTCTGGAAGGCCAGTAGCAGTTAGCGCAGTGCATAAATCGCTTTATCGATTAGCGGATAAAGGCATGTTGGATTCTCGACTGGGCGATCCGGAATCAAAAAGAGGAGGTAAGCGAAAACGATTATTTAATATCACTCCCTATGGTAAGAAAGTGTTGGACGAATCTCTCGATCTACGCGCCAAACTTCGTAATCAAATACCTGATCTAGCTTTCAAATTCAATTAATGAAACGTCCTCACAACATACCTAAGATCCCTTACGCGTTCTTTAAGCTCTATTGTAAGAAAGATAGGTTTGAAGAAATACACGGAGATCTTGAGGAGTATTTCCATGAAAGAGTAGAAGCCATTGGCATGGTCAAAGCCAAATGGTTTTATACAAGAGATGTACTCAGATGTTGTCAGCCTTATGCGTGGAAAACTCCACAATTCAATCAAAACTCAAATTTCATCATGTTCAAAAATTACTTCAAAACAGCCACTAGAAGCGCCTTGAGGAATCCTCTTGGTACTTTTATCAATCTCTTTGGTCTCTCATTAGCCATTGGGGTATGCGTAATGATCTACGCTTTTTATAACCAGTCGATCAATACTGATCGGTTTCATGAAAACAAAGACAATGTTTTTTTAGCCACCATTTATGCCAATAGAGATGGTCAAATGAGCCATTATGGTATGAGCCCGATGCCCTTGGCTGCTCATATAGAGGAGGAAATGGCCGGTATTAAAAGCGTATGTAGAGTGGATTATCTCAACACAATCATTCGCTTAAACGACCAAGTATTCTATGAAAATATTCACTTGGTTGATGCCTCTTTCTTGGAGATGTTCACTTTTCCAATGAAATGGGGTAACAAGGCTACTTTAAGCGATGTGAATAGCATCATACTGAGTGATGATATTGCTACCAAGTATTTTGGAACGGAGAATGCGCTTGGAAAAGAGGTCCTTATTGTTTTTAAATCAGGTGAGAAAAAGTATTTCACGGTAGGAGGAGTGGCCGAAGCTTTTCCGGATGGAGCCTCGATTAAATTCGATTTTCTTATAAACTATGATAATGTTGACGTAGCCCGAAAGAACCATGACCCTAATGATTGGTCAGTCTTTTTAAACTCCACATTTATCCAGCTCGAAGATCCTTCCAATGTATATGGAGTTCAGGCTGGACTAACCAAATACAAAGAACTTCAAAATGAGGTGAAAGAGGATTGGAAGATCAGTGATTTCGAATTGATTTCAATTCATGATCTATATCTCTCTTCTGAAGGTATGTCTCGAGTGATTTCTTATGATAGACATAAGCCGGGTAGAGTGGTGCTTCCGATCATTGGTATTTTTATGCTAGTTCTTGCCTGTCTGAATTACATTAATATGGCCATTAATTCAGTTGCTAAAAGGCTTAAGGAAATTGGTGTAAGAAAGGTGATGGGAGCTGATAAAAGAAAGGTGATGTTCCAATTCTTAGCGGAGAACATCATAGTTACTTCTTTTGCCCTCTTATCAGGTTTATTCTTAGGTATTTGTGCATTTATCCCGTGGTTCGAAGGTATTTCAGGGGATGCCTATACGATCAATCTGACAGATCAACTCTTTTATATTTTCCTCATTGGACTAATGATTCTTACAGGAGTAGCTTCAGGTCTTTACCCGGCATTTTATATCTCTAGGTTCGAAGCTGTTAAAATCTTTAAAGGCAAAGTAAGATTAGGCAATAAAGGTTGGTTGACTAAATCCTTTTTAAGTCTACAAATGATTTTGGCGATCATTACGATCACAGGGGCAGTATTATTTATTAAAAACACAGAATATCAGATAGAAAGAGAATGGGGTTATGATCAGGCAGATGTCCTTTATGTAAGGGCTAATTCTCCTGAAATGTATGAGCAATTGATGGCTGAATTTGATCAGATTCCTGGTATTGAAAGCTTATCTGGTTCTTTAGATCACATTGGAAGAGTATCTCGATCCACTGTAGTTGAAAGGCAAGAGGAGAAATACGAAGTAAGTCAAGTAAGAGTATCTCCTGAATATCTTGAATCGATGGGGCTCGATTTAAAATCAGGTCAATTCCTCACGCCAGAATTACAGGTGGCTGCTAAAGAATTGGTGGTTAATGAAACCTTTGTTGAAAGGTTAAAAATGACCGACCCCTTGGGGGTAAACATAAAATTGGATGGAGAGAATTACCAAATAGTCGGGGTCGTCAAAGATTTTCATTTTTCATCTTTCGCCAAAAAGATCAACCCTACTGTATTTACACCTGCCAATAAAGAAGATCTAAGGTTTATTGTGGCTGAGCTAGCACTTGGTCAGGAGGTGGAGGTCTATACTGCTGTTGAAAACAAGTGGGATGAACTCTACCCGGAAATCCCATTTGATGGAGGTCTTCAGGCAAGTATTCTCGATGGCTACTTTGCTCTGATTACCAACTTTGCTCGCTTTAATAAGGCTGTGGCTGGTATGGCGGTTATTCTTGCTATGCTAGGATTGTACGGGCTGATCACTTTGAATATTTCTGGACGCATGAAAGAGTTTAGTATCCGCAAAACCTTAGGTGCTCAAGCCGTACATTTGGGTTTCTTGCTAACGAAACAATACCGCTGGCTGACATTGATATCAGTTCTGCTAGGTGCTCCGATAGGTTTTTATGCAGCTAAATTTCAAATGAATTTAGTCTTTGCTTATCCTATTCCTATGGGGGTTGAATTTCTGATCATACCAGTAATCATTTTAGTTCTCTTGATATTACTAGTATTGGCTTCACAACTGTTCAAAGTATTAAGATTTAGCCCGGTAAAAGGATTGAGGTCAGAATAATGGCCTCTTACTTTTTGTTCTTTTTATACTTGCTAACCAGAGCCATGTAGTCTTGTTGGGCTGATAATTCGAATAGCTTTTTGAACACATCCATATTGGCTGTTAATGGTGATTTGTAGTTAAGACAACCTTTCTGGAGCTTAATCCCTTGGTTATTGGCTTTGATATATTCTGCCACTTCTGGGAAGGCGTACATCACCATGTTATGTATGGAGAAATCGTTTTTGTTTTTGGTTAGTGAATATTTAGGGACACCCTCTTCTTCAAAATTGAGGGCGCTTTCAATTTTCATATATCTGCCTTCTTTTATTTCCAGATGAGGCTCAAGTTGTTTAATATGTTCGATCAATTCGTTGAGAATGTCGGATTCTTCAGAGGTTAAAGACTCATAGAAACTGGCCATAGTGCATAATTTTTCAGGATCAATATAAGACCTTATGTCTAAAAGGATTGCAGTAGTAGGAGCTGGAGCTTGGGGCGGTTGGTCTGCCTTTAAACTTCAAGAAGCAGGATATGATGTTACGCTCATTGATAAAAATGGTGCAGGACATGGCCTATCAGGAAGCGGTGGCAAAACGAGAATCATCCGAATGGCTTATGGTGGTCATCAGAAATATACTGACATGGTCGATTATTCTTTTGGCCAATGGGAGAAATATGCCAATGAATGGGGTAAGAAATTATACCACCCTAAGAGTGCATTATGGCTCTTCAGAGGTATTCCTTCTACCTATGCTGAGGCTTCTATTCCTTTGATGAAAGAAAAAAGGTACGAGCTTAAAGCTGAACGACTTGTGCAAATCCGCCAGGATTTTCCAGAGATCTCATTTGATGATATCACCTCCGTTTACTCGGAGCAGAAAGTATGGTTTTTAGAAGCTGCTAAGAGCTGTGGGGTAGTGGCAAGAGAGTTTGAAAAGATTGGCGGGACATTTATTCAGGATGAAGTGCTTCATATCGATGCTGGCAATACTGGGGTACAGGTAAGTTGCTCAGGTACGGATATAGAGACTGACCAACTAATTGTTGCTGCAGGCCCTTGGACTAGTAGATTAGTCCCAGAATTGGAGAAGGTTATTCATGTCACTCGACAGGAAGTATACTATTTTGACGCTCCAGAGAACTATAATCACCTACCTATTTGGGTTGAATTTCGTGAAGGAGATCAGATGTACTATGGAATACCAGATCACTTTGGTGAAGGGTTCAAGTTTGCTTACGATGAGAGGCAGTGGGCGCTCGATCCGGACAATGACGACAGAGGAGTAACACCAGAGATCCTTGAAAAAATGTCATCCATTCTTACCAATAGATTTCCTGGGCTGGTCGACCCAAAAGTTATCAAACACCATACTTGTGTATATGAGAATTCAATAGATGGAGACTTTGTTATCGATCAAAAACATAATGGACGCGTTTTGTATTTGGCTGGTTCTTCTGGCCATGGCTTCAAAATGGGGCCTGCAATTGGTCAATTGACTCTAGATTTTATTCGCGACAGAGATTCTTTGCCTCAGGAATTTTCTATCAATCGATTCAAAGAGAATAGCAGTAGAAAGAGTCAGTATCAGGTGTAATTAATTATAAAAAGTACCCATCAACTCTTGTGCATAGGCCCAAAGCTCTTCAGAGCCTTCGTTGATCCTCTTTTTCTTTTCAATGACTTTTTCCTTTGGCACATCAAACTCTTTCCAAGTACCCCCGTCATTACTAGCATTTTGCATCATAGGTGCTAATCGATCAATAGCCTTGGCAAATTTTGCATCTGCAGTTTCTGCATTTTCAAATTCTAACCAAAGCGCAACCAATTCTTCACTTTGCTCATGAGGTAAAAGGCCAAATATGCGTTTAGCAGCCTTCAACTCTTCTTCTGTGTTGTCATGACTTTTAGTTGTATCAAAAAGAAAAGTATCGCCCGCGTCAATTTCTACGATATCATGTATCAATAGCATTTTGATCACTTTGGATACATCAATGTCTTCATTTGCATGTTCTGCCAATACAATCGCCATCATAGCCAAGTGCCAGCTGTGCTCAGCGTCATTTTCATGTCTAAGTGAATTAAAAAGACATGTCTTTCTCAATACGGTTTTGAGCTTGTCAATTTCAACGATGAATTCGATTTGTTTTTGAAGATTAGTCATTTCTTAAAGTGTTGTTCTGTGATTAATTCAGCCATCTCTTTGCCCCAGATTTCAAAGGTCAATTGGGAGGGGTGTACTCCATCTGAATAAAAGTCCGATTTACTTTTATCAGGTAGTTTGGCTAGCCATTCTTTTAATTCAATTTTTCGAGGATCGTAATAAACCAAATCAGCAGACTCCGTTGCTTTTTCTAATGCTTCTCCATGGATTCGAACCAAATTACCTAGTACGAAGCGAATGCTACCGGTGAATGCAGGGAATGTGTGAATAGGTGGCATGGTAGTGAAGAGGATAGGAGTTACGGGGAATCTTGATCTTAAATCGCTTATCAGTTCTACGATATCTTCAGACCATTTTTTGGGGCTATTCAATTGGAATGTGTCATTGCCGCCAAGAGAGATAATAAATAGATCGACCTCTTTCTCTTCGATTTGAGGTAATAACTGCTTCCTTGTCATCTCCGCTGTATAGCCACTTTTAGCATATACTTTCCAGTTCACTTTCTTTTCTAGTAGTCTAGATAAATTGCGTGAGAAGTGGCCAATGAAACCATTGGTGTGCTTGTCTATACCAACGCATGCCATTGTACTCTCGCCAATACCTACTACGTTCATATCTGTGCTATACTCTTCTCCACTTACTCCTTCCGGCTCAATAGCTTCGGGTAATCTTGGAAATTCCTTCCTGATTTTATTGCCTTGAAAAAACACTATAGGCATCATTGGAGCTACCAAGATGCTGCCAAGAATGAATTTGAGCTGTTGCACGAGCGCTTAGTTAAGTTCCTTGATCTTGATATTACGGAAAGCCACCTTGCCGCCATGGTCTTGCAAGGAAATATGGCCGCTTTTAGCCAGGCCGAAACCTTCCCAATCCTTAAAGCCAGAGTTCGCGATTAATTCTTCCCATTCTTCTCCATGAACAGGGAATTCGAGTACCCGTTCGCCATTAAAGTTTAGCCAACCTTGGTTCTTTTTGTGGTTGATGTGAAGAACATAGGAATTCCATTCGCCAGCGTGCTTGCTGACCACCTTCGATGGAGCCATTAAGTTATATAAAGACCCAGCTCTGTTGATGTCTCCTCTTTCGGTGACATATTCTTCCCAGCCGTCATCTAAGATTTGAATTTCAGGACCTGTTTGATAGGGATGTTCATAGGCATCGCTTTCAACAACTGCCCAGAAAATCCCTGAATTACCATTCTCAGCGATCATCCAATCGAAACTCAATTCGAAACTTTCAAAGACCTGATCAGTCACTAAGTTGGCGCTCGCAGGGCTTGTGCGAAGAGAGGGATCATATACTAAAACACCTTGCTGAACTGTCCAGCCATTATAATCTTCTCCTGTTTGACCATAGATGTGCCAGCCCTCAAGATCTTCACCATTGAAAAGCGCTTGATAGCCATCGTTTGAAGAACAGCTATAAAGGAATATGAGAGAAAAAAGTAAGATGAGTTTTTTCATGTCCTATCTTTAGAGTTATGAAGCTAACACAATTTCCTTTCTGTCTTTTATTAGGATTGATATTGTTGACCTCTTGTGGTACTAAAAAAGACAATACAGACAGTTTTGATATAAATGCCAATACTTCGAAGAAAGAAGAAGTGGACAAGGCTTCAGAAAGAGTTGATCTTGAAAATAAAGGAGTGGGCCCAATTACTTCTATCACTTTGTCAGAAGAGATAGATCAAGATCTGGCGAGAACTGGTGAAGGCATATACAAACAATATTGTACTACCTGCCATAAGCCTTATGACAAATTTATTGGCCCTGCGCCTAAAGGAATTCTAGAAAGAAGGTCTCCTGAATGGGTGATGAATATGATCTTAAATCCTGGTCGGATGATCAGAGATGATCAATTGGCAAAAGACCTCTTTATGGAATTCAATGGTTCGCCTATGGCTAATCAAGGGCTAAGCGAGGATGAAGCAAGGGCCGTGTTAGAATATTTTAGGACACTTTAGTAGTACTAACTGGTTCTTTCCGATTAAACCAATAGTGTAAAATCTGGCCTACACTAGCTGTAAGCACTCCGATTAGAATTTTTAATTCACCCATCATTCTGTCAGGATGTTGGTGAGCACTTCTTTCTCCAAATACCTCATGCTGTAAGACAATGATAATTAAGCTGAGATAAGAAATGATAATGATAAAGCTTAGCGCAATGCGCACTTTCGATTGATCCATAATGTGTGTGTTTTCGACCAATTTAATAAAAACAAAAGCCCAGCCCAAAAGGCTGAACTGGACTATTCGCAGGAGGTTTAAGTCTTGCTATTTTTAGATCGAGATTGGAGTAAAAAGTCTATACTGAGCTTTCCGCTCCCTACGAAAACGAATACAGCAAATAGGAGCAATAAATAAAAAGGTTGGGAAATAGGATTGCCATCTAACATGATGAAGTTGACCACAACCATTGTTATGATTAAAGGTATTGAACTTAATCTGGTGAAGAGACCCAAGGTGAGTCCTATGCCGCAAATGAGCTCTGCTAGTTTGCCAACTCTTGACATGACAGATGAGGCAGGAACACCAACATCCGTTAACCATTCTTCATAGCCAGCCATTTGTTCAGTATTAAATAATTCTAATCCAAACGAAATGATGATAGCTCCCGTAATCATTCTAATGATATCAATCCCAATGGGTAGATCGTCATTTATTTTCAGTAGGTTTTTCATGATGTTTTTGATTTATAGCACTGAATCTAGATTTTAAGGGAGCAGCTACTCTTAAATGAGTGTAAAAAGAGATTAAAATGAATGTAAAAAGAGTCTATCAGTATTTTAAGAGTAAGAATATCAGTGTGTTATGTCTTGTCTTTGCTTTCTGCTTTTTGTTGGTGGGATTAAGTGTTTTTGATATCCCGAATAACGAATTGAGAAATAAGAAATCGGAACTTACTTTACGGTTGATAGGTCACAAGCTTTTACAGAAATCGGGTGACCTTACGAGTGTGGTGCCACCCATCGAGTTTGGTCAATCACAATCTTTAAATCTGAATTTTTCTCAGCCAACCATAATAGACCCTGATCATTTGGTTGAATTGTCATTGAACAATCTCAATACATCCTTAACGGGTTCATACATCGTCAATGTGATTGATTTACGATCTAATGAAATGGTGTATGGGTTCGAAGTAAATCATTTTGATCAAGGCGAAATATCATGTCTTGGTCGTATTTTACCTCAGTCTGAATATAGGATCGAGTACTTGTTTTATGACCAACATTTAATTCCAATTACACAGAATGTGCCAGCTATAAGCTTGGCCAGTGCGTCACTATTACTATTTCTTTTTGGGCTGTCCTTTGCCAAAGACCATAGAGCTGTTACTCACTTAGATGATCATCAAATCCACTTAGATCTTGACCTCAACCTACTGAATTATAAGGGGCAGCAGGTGGAGCTGACAAGCAAGGAGATGAGAATCATTTCGCTTCTTTATGAAAAAAGAGGTCAATTGGTCGAACGAGACTATTTGTTGAATGAGGTTTGGATAAAAGAAGGTACGGTTACCTCAAGGAGTCTTGATATGTATATTTCAAGGCTAAGAAAGAAGTTGGAGATCTTTCCTCACATGCAGATTGTCAACCAGAGAGGGAAGGGCTACTTTCTGAAATTGGCTAGTTAAACAGATATCGCCTAAAAGAAAACCCTAACCAATTGATGGCCAGGGTTCCAATAGTTTCCTTAAAATGTAGCTAATTAAGAATTTCTCTCTGCTACCCAGTCTCTTGCATTCATAAATGCTTTGATCCATGGAGAAAGCACGTCTTGTTTGTGCTCTGTAGGGTAATTACCCCAGTTCCAAGGGAAGACAGAACGCTCAAAGTGAGGCATAATAGCCAAATGTCTTCCGTCTTTACTTGCTAGACCTGCCACGTGATAATCAGAACCATTAGGAGAAGCCGGATAAGCCTCGTGGCTATACTTGGCGATTACGTGATAATCGTTTTCCGCCTCAGGTAATCTAAATCTACCTTCACCATGTGCTACCCAAATTCCTAATCTCGTGCCTGCCAGAGATCCTAACATCACAGAGTTGTTCTCAGGAATGGTTACGTTAACAAAACCTGACTCAAATTTATGAGCAATGTTGTGGTCTAGTTTTGGGTGTACGTCATGCTCTGGATAGAGTAATCCAAGTTCTCCCATCAGCTGACAACCATTACAGATTCCCAGTGAGATAGTATCTTCTCTAGCGTAGAAATTGTCTAGAGCGGCTTTAGCTTTCTCATTGTATAAGAATGCACCTGCCCAACCTTTTGCAGAACCCAATACATCAGAATTAGAGAAGCCTCCTACAAAAGCAATGAAGTTGACATCGCTTAAGTCTTCTCTGCCAGAGATGAGGTCCGTCATATGAACATCTTTCACATCAAAACCCGCTAGGTGCATGGCATAAGCCATTTCTCTATCACCATTTACTCCTTTCTCACGGATAATGGCTGCTTTGATGCCTGTCTTTTCTTTTCTATCAGGATTTAATCCTAGCGCTGCGTATTGTCCTTCAAATCCCTCTGGGAATTTGAAAGAGAGTGCTTGGTTTTTGTAGTTGTCAAATCTCTCTTTAGCGAGTGCCTCGCCTGATTGCTTTTGGTCAAGTAAGTAAGATGTCTTGTACCAAGTGTCTCTAAGGCTAGAGATATCTAGCAGATAACTTTGTGTATTACTCTGAATAGAGAGAATCGGTTCTCCAATTGGTGAGCCTAATTCATAATTAACAACACCTAAGGCAGCTAATTTGCCAATGATCTCAGCCTTATCAGCATTTGCCACTTGAAGAAGGATAGCTGGTTTCTCAGAGAAGAAAACAGAGATGTCATCTGCGCCTTCAATGGCTTTGGTGTCAATCGAAATACCTGTGTCAACTTGTGAGAAGGTCATTTCTAGTAGTGCAGTGATTAAACCACCTGCAGATACATCATGACCTGCCATGATCTTTCCTTCTTTGATAAGGTCTTGGATGCAATCAAAAGCAGCTGCGAATTTCTCAGCAGATTTAATGCTTGGCGCTTCTGAACCTATCTTACCTAAAATTTGTGCGAAAGAACTTCCCCCTAATTTGAATTCATCACCTGACAAGTCGATGTACAGAATAGTAGAATCAAAGTTAGGTTGAATTACAGGCTCAACTACTTGCTTAAGATCACTTACTTCGCCCACAGCTGAAACGATCACTGTTCCTGGAGCATACACCACATCATCTTTGTACTTCTGAGTCATTGACATAGAGTCTTTACCCGTTGGTACATTGATTCCTAGTTCGCAGACAAAATCAGATAAGCCTTTCACTGCTTCATATAAACGAGCATTTTCACCTTCATTCTTAGCTGGCCACATCCAGTTAGCCGAAAGCGAAATACCTTTTAAGCCTTCCGTGATCGGGGCAAAGATCATATTGGTTAATGATTCCGCCACTGAAAGCTGAGATCCAGCCACTGGATCGATCAATGCTGAAACTGGCGCATGACCAATTGTGGTTGCAATGCCTTTCTCACCTCTGTAATCCATGGCCATAACGCCTACATTGTTGAGAGGAAGCTGAATTGGACCTGCACACTGTTGTTTAGCCACTCTACCTGTTACACAACGATCCACTTTGTTGGTTAACCAGTCTTTACAAGCAACGGCTTCTAATTGAAGAACAGCATTTAAATACTCCTGTAATTTCTTGATGTCGTAAGACAGCTCTGCATATTGAGTGTCTTGAGAGTTGTCTTCAAGAATAGTCTTTGGAGAAGAACCGAACATGTGAGCTAACTCCCAATCCATAGGGTTTTCTCCCGTAGTCTTGTTCTCGAATTTGAAGTGATGGTCACCAGTGATGTCACCAACCACATACATAGGAGCGCGCTCTCTTTCTGCAACACGCTTCATGTATTCAATGTCTTTATCTTTCATCACAAGCCCCATTCGTTCTTGTGATTCATTACCGATGATCTCCTTGTCAGATAGGGTAGGGTCTCCAACTGGAAGTTTCTCAACATCGATGTTACCACCAGTTTCTTCTACTAATTCTGAAAGACAGTTCAAGTGTCCACCTGCACCATGGTCATGAATTGAAACGATTGGATTTTCATCGTTCTCAGCCATGGCTCTCACGGCATTGTAAACCCTCTTTTGCATTTCAGGATTTGAACGCTGGATCGCATTCAATTCAATGCCACTCGAGAATTCACCTGTGTCTACAGAAGAAACAGCACCACCGCCCATTCCGATGCGGTAATTGTCACCACCCATGACCACCACTTTGTCGCCAGTTTCAGGAGTATCCTTGAGGGCATCAGCTTTTTTGCCATAGCCAATCCCTCCGGCCATCATGATCACTTTATCGAACCCGTGCTTTTTACCGCCTTCTTCGTGCTCAAATGTCAATACTGAACCTGAGATAAGTGGCTGACCGAACTTATTACCGAAGTCTGAAGCACCATTAGATGCTTTGATCAAGATGTCCATTGGAGTTTGGTATAACCACTTGCGCTCTGGCATATTGGCTTCCCAATCACGTCCATCTTCCAATCTTGAATATGATGTCATGTAAACGGCAGTTCCTGCTAAAGGCATAGAGCCCTTACCGCCTGCCATTCTATCTCTGATCTCACCACCTGAACCCGTTGCAGCTCCGTTAAAAGGTTCTACAGTAGTTGGGAAGTTGTGAGTTTCAGCCTTTAATGAGATAACCGAGTCAAAATCTTTAGTTTCGAACCAGTCTGCTTTGTCTTGAGTCTTTTGAGCAAATTGCTCTACTCTTGGTCCTTCGATAAAGGCCACGTTGTCTTTATAGGCAGACACCAATTTATTTGGATTTTCATTGGATGTCTTTCTGATCAACTTGAAGAGAGATGATGGCATCTCTTGTCCGTCAATGATGAATACGCCATTAAAAATCTTATGTCTACAGTGCTCAGAGTTAACTTGAGAGAAACCAAAAACTTCTCCATCTGTTAGTTTGCGACCCAATTTGTCAGCAACCTCATCTAAGTAATCAATTTCTTCTTGACTTAAAGCCAGACCTTCTTGCTGATTATAAGAAGAGATGTCATCGATGTATTGCACTTTTTCAGGCTCTATTTCGATGGTATAAAGCTCTTGGTCCAAAGCTTTATATAAGACTTGAAGCATAGGGTCATAGGCAGTGTTTTCACTTTCAACCTGTTCGAATTCTTCGATTCTTTCTATACCAGAGACTCCCATGTTCTGAGTAATCTCTACGGCATTGGTACTCCAAGGAGTGATCATCTCTCTTCTTGGTCCAATAAAAAAGCCCTTCAGATCATCTGCTTCTATGAGTGAAGCGTTTCCAAAGAGCCATTCTAGTTTTGGTAGGTCATTTTCAGTGATTTTTGACTGGGTTCCTACCGCGAAAATTTTGCCGTTTCCGGCATCGAAAAATTGAATCATCAGAGCGTCCGTCTTATGGTCTTAATCAGGTCGCAAAATTAGTAAAAGATTTGGTTTACAACGACCTTCTTTTAGCTAATCGTTAGCAGATGAAATAGTCAGGTGCCATTGTGTAATTTTATGATATTGTCTCATAGATGGAATATAGTCGCCCAAGCGATGGAGCAAGAATTCTCCAGTGATTTCGTTGGTTTCTTCATTCCAACGAAAGAAGCCAGTTTTGCCCCACACGATGTATTCGTGGATTGAGTTTTCAACTTCTTGATCTAACCAATATCTTAATTCTAAATCTCTCAGTTTGGGTATGTTATTGGTAGAAGTGTAATGTTCTCTATCAGCAATGGTCCTTATGTGATGAAATTCCATGGTCGAAATTCCTTCTTCAACTCTCTGGAAAGGTTCAAAGTACTCTAGACGGTATTTTACTTCAAATACCTGATTGGTAAGAGAAAGGGGCTCTTCTTCTTCGCTACAAGAGAAGAAAAAGAGCGCCAATAATAAGAATTGATGTGTGTGTTTCATGTTGATTGTATTACTTTTTTACTGTTGGATAAGTTACGCCTAACTGCTCCAAATAGGTATCGTATTTGGTCTCGTCATAATAGAACTCAGCCAGTTTAGGCCTGAATTCATCCATGATCTCCTTATTCAAATACACTGGTGGAGGATCATCTGATCCGATCATTGGATTGTATTTGCCACGTTTGCTTTGAACATTGTTAAAGTAGTCCCAAGATTGTTCTACTAATTCAGGTTTTAAAAGGAAGTCGATTAAGGTCATAGCCTCCACTTTGGCACCTGCAGTAGCTCCTTTGTGAGCAATAGGAGTAGCCATGCTGATCGCATTACTCCAGTGGTGTCCTTGAAGCCCTGGAATATTAGATGGAAATCTTAAAGTGACAGTTGGCACTTTCCATGAAACATCTCCAATATCATCTGAACCACCACTGATCGGCACTGCAGCAGGTAATCGGATCGATCCTAGTGTTGTGCTTAGTCCTTCAGTGGTATATGAGTTTACTTCTTTTTGTACTGCAACAGCTAATTGTTGATCCTCTTCTGACCATTCAGGCAAACCAACCACTTTGATATTTTCATACATGGTTTCGGCCATCACTTTATTGAAATGACGAGGCCAAGCGGTCCCTAAAATTTTGGAAGTCATTTTGGTGTCCGTCATTAAGGCAGCACCCGCGGCTATATTGTTGGCGTGGCCATACATCTCCATAATGCCCTCGTAAGTAACATCTCTGAAATAATACCAGATCGATGCTTTAGAAGGAACCACATTCGGTTGATCTCCGCCATCGGTAATAATGGAGTGAGATCTTTTTAAAGGATGTAAGTGTTCCCTTTTGTAGTTCCAGCCTACGCTCATCAGCTCTACTGCATCCAAAGCCGATCTGCCTCTCCAAGGAGCTCCAGCACCATGGGCAGCTTCTCCCTCAAATGTATATTCTACTGATATTAATCCTGTTCCTCTAGCTTGACCATACGAGACATTCATGTTGCTGCTCACATGGGTGAAAATGCAGATATCGATATCATCGAAAAGTCCATCTCTTGTATACCAGGCTTTAGCGGCCACAAGCTCTTCCGCAATTCCAGGCCATAGAACTAAGGTGCCGCCTATGTTTTCCCTTTCCATGATCTCCTTTACCGCCAAAGCGGCTGTGATATTCAAAGGGATTCCGGAATTATGGCCTTCACCATGCCCAGGTGCTCCTTCTACCATTGGCTTATGGTAGGCCACTCCAGGGTACTGCGAGGCTTTAGGGATACAATCTACATCGCTTCCTAGTGCGATCACTGGTCCATCTCCATTACTCCAGCGAGCAAACCAAGCAGTGGGTATATCTGATACAGACTCCGCTATTTCGAAGCCATTTTCTTGGAGTATACCGGTCAGATATCTTGAGGATTCAAATTCTTGGAAGCCCAGTTCAGCAAAGCTGAAGATCTTATCGATCATTACTTGTGTTTGCTTATGGTTGTCTTGGACGATTTGAGCAACTTCACTTTTAAGCTTCTCAATCTTCTTTTCGGAGTATTTTTTTTGGGCATGCAAAGGTGAAATGACCAATGCCACAGCGCATAAAAAGGGTAGTAATCTCTTCATAGTGTTACGGTTGAAGAGGTATGTTAAGCAATACTGGAGACAATTGCCAGATAGAATATTTTAATGGTAGTACAGTTTCCTAGAACCTTTCTCCATCGATATACACCTCATCGATCCAATTGACACCAAAGTTATAGGCAATGGAATTCAGGTTTCTACCAGCTTTGCTCACTATGAAATTGGCTCTTTTTCCTTCAGTTATAGAACCTACTTCTTTTTCTAATTGAAGAGCAAATGCGGCATTGTAAGTGCTGGCATTAAAGGCTTCAGCAGGAAGGAGTTTCATTTTTGAGCATGCCAAGCTATTGATTAAACTCATGTTAAATGAAGGGGCTGACCCCGGATTGAAATCAGACGCGATCACCATGGGTAGCCCATTATCTATGATCTTTCTGCCAGGAGTAAAATCAATGTTTAAAAAATAAGAACAGCCAGGCAGGGCAACAGGGATAGTATCTGAGTTTTTGAGTCCTGCAATTTCTTCTTCCTTAAGCACTTCAAGGTGGTCTACGCTGATGGCGCCATATTCAATTGCTTTTTCTATGCCACCAATAGAATTGAACTGATTCACATGGACCTTAGGCTGTAAACCATGCTTTTCACCAGCCTCTAGTAAGTCACACATTTGTTCTACTGTGAAGTATCCGACCTCACAAAAACAGTCAATGAAATCTGCTAAGCCTTGCCGACTTATTTCTGGTAGAAGCTCTTCAATGAGCATTTTCATATAGGCTTCTTTATCTTCCGTTGGAAAGGCATGTGCGCCCAAGAATGTAGCCTTAATTGGTGTGTTAAAGCTTCTTTTCAATTCTGCGATTACTTGAAGCATTTTAAGTTCTGCTTCGAAACTCAAGCCATAGCCGCTTTTAATTTCAATAGCACCAGTGCCTGATGCGATGGCTTCAGACAATCTTTGCTTGGCACCTGCATGTAATTCGTCAAAAGAGCTGTCTTGCAGTTTACGAGCGGAGTTTAGAATTCCACCACCAGCTTCAGCAATGGCTTGGTAATCCATGCCCTTGATCTTCATGACAAATTCCTCATCCCTATCTGCTGCAAAAACTAGGTGCGTATGGCTGTCGACAAATGTGGGAGTAACCATTCTTCCATTTAGGTCAATGACCTGATCTCTTGAAACTAGGGTAAGCTCATTCATGGGGCCGAAAGAATCGATCAAGCCATCAGATACCTTGATGAAGGCATTTTCTATGCTCGGAACTTCTGCCATGAAAGTACCCCTTGCGATTTGATCTGAATTCTCCCTTGTCTGGTAAAGGGTAGAGATGTTGATAAATACCTTAGCCATATGTCAATTTAGAGATTTAGAACATTTAATAGCTGCTCGTCAACCAAATTAGGTACTGTTACCTGCAGTCGGTTTTCATTGTCCATAGCTCTTTTGATAGTACTCATGGCATGCGGGTTTCGAGCCCAGTTTCTTCTGGCGATTCCATTATTGACATCCCAGAAGAGCATTTGAGTAAGTTTTTCTTGTGAGGCTTCAGTTCCATCCAATAGCATACCGAATCCTCCATTGGTCACTTCACCCCAGCCTACACCGCCACCGTTGTGTATAGACACCCAAGTTGCTCCTCTGAAGGCATCGCCTGCAAAGTTCTGAATGGCCATGTCTGCGGTAAATTGAGAGCCATCATAAATATTCGAGGTTTCACGGTATGGCGAATCAGTTCCAGATACATCATGATGATCTCTACCTAAAACTACAGGTCCAATTTCTCCAGACGCTATCGCCTCATTAAAAGCAGAAGCAATCCTCATTCGTCCTTCCGCATCTGCGTAAAGGATACGAGCTTGAGAGCCTACGACTAATTGGTTCTTTTGTGCCTCTTGAACCCAATGTAGGTTGTCCTGAAGTTGAGGTATGATCTCTTCAGGTGCTTCTTCAATCATTTGACTTATTACATCTGCAGCTATCTGATCAGTTTTGGCTAAGTCTTCAGGATTTCCGGATGCGCAAACCCATCTAAATGGTCCAAATCCATAATCGAAACAGATCGGCCCCATAATATCTTGGACATATGATGGGTATCTAAAATCTATGCCATTCTCCGCCATGATATCCGCACCTGCTCTGCTAGATTCAAGCAAGAAGGCATTGCCATAATCGAAAAAGTAGGTACCCTTGGCGGTATGTTGGTTAATGGCTGCAGCGTGTTTTCTTAAGGTTGAATAAACCTCTTTTTTGAACTGCTCCGGTTGGTTGGCCATCATGTCATTTGACTCTTCATAAGAAAGACCAACAGGATAGTAACCACCCGCAAATGGATTATGAAGTGAGGTTTGATCAGAACCAAAGTCAATATGGACACCTGCGTGATCAAACGCTTCCCAGACATCAACAATATTTCCTAGATAGGCAAATGAGGTGTTTTTACCATTGGCTTGAGCTTCACGCACTTCGATAACCAACTCCGCAATATCTTCGATGACAACATCTACCCAGCCTTGTTCTTGTCTTTTGTATGCTGCTTTTGGATTGACCTCTGCAGTAACGGAGACAACCCCAGCAATTTTAGCCGCTTTAGGCTGTGCACCACTCATGCCACCTAGGCCAGAAGTCACAAAGAGGAGGCCCTTGAAATTACCGTCAGGACGAGCCATGCGCGCTGCATTTAATACGGTAATGGTTGTGCCATGAACAATTCCTTGCGGGCCAATATACATGTAAGATCCGGCAGTCATTTGTCCATATTGAGTGACACCTAATGCATTGAATTTTTCCCAGTCATCCGGTTTTGAATAGTTGGGGATCATCATTCCATTGGTCACGACCACACGTGGGGCCTTGGCATGAGAAGGGAATAGACCGAGTGGGTGTCCCGAGTACATAACCAATGTTTGCTCATCAGTCATTTCAGAGAGGTATTTCATAACCAATCGGTATTGTGCCCAATTCTGAAAAACTGCTCCATTTCCACCATAAGTAATCAACTCGTAAGGGTGCTGTGCCACAGCATGATCGAGATTGTTTTGTATCATCAACATGATGGACTTGGCTTGCAGCGATAGACCAGGGTAATCTTCAATTGCACGCGCTTTGATCTCATGTTTTGGCATAAACCGGTACATGTAAATGCGACCGAATTCTTTTAACTCAGCAGCAAACTCTTGTGCCAATTGCTGATGCCAATCTTTAGGGAAGTAGCGCAATGCATTCTGAATAGCTAGCTTCTTCTCCTCTGTAGAAAGTATGTCTTTTCGCTTTGGTGCTCTATTAACATCTGCCGCAAATGAACCCGTTTGAGGTAGTATCGATGGGATTCCCTCTTTGATCTCTTCTTGAAATGTCATCTTAGTATTGGTTAAATAGTTGGGCTAAGTCTGAATCAAATTGTACTTCATTGTTGACTATGCCGGTCAATTTTCTAGAATCGATGATGTTAAATGCCTTGGCAATGTCATCGGCAAAAATTCTGTCTTCTGTGGCATGGTCGATTTGACTTCTTACATGCTCATGGCACTTTTCTAAGCTTTCGGATGATTTCAACGGTCTTCTAAAATCAAAAGCTTGGGCTGCGCAGAGCAATTCAATAGCCAAGATCTGTTCTAGGTTATCGATGATCTGCATGGCTTTTCTACCACTAATAGAACCCATACTTACATGGTCTTCCTGGCCCATAGAAGTCGGGACACTATCTGCACTTGCCGGAAAACAAAGGCTTTTGTTTTCGCTTACGAGCGCAGCCGAAGTGTATTGTGGTAGCATAAAACCCGAATTGATGCCCGTGTTTTTCATTAATAGGGTAGGTAGTCCTTCAATTTTACCTTCGAGGGCTAAATAGATTCTTCTATCAGAGATGTTCCCCAATTCGGCTGCGGCAAGTGCAGCATAATCTAAAGGAAGGGCAAGCGGTTGTCCATGAAAATTACCTCCGCTTATGGTCTCTTCTGCGTTCAGAATGATAGGGTTGTCAGTTACCGCATTTAACTCGATCTCTACTAATTCCTTTAGATGAAGCCATGCATTTCTGGAGGAGCCATGTACCTGTGGCATGCATCGCAGTGAATAAGGGTCTTGCACTCTGTCGCAATCAATATGTGAGTCCAAGATCTCGGAGCCCTTCAACATTTTCGATATTCTTCTTGCCACCCATTGGTTGCCTGCAAAAGCACGGATCTCGTGGAGTTTAGCTTGAAAAGGTTTCACTGACCCTGCCAAAGCCTCCAACATCATTGAACCAATGATGTCCGCATGATCTAAACAGTTATGGAGTTTGTCAACCACTTGGATGGCATGGGCAGCAATGAATTGGGTGCCATTGATGAGAGCTAAACCTTCTTTCGGGCCCAATTCTATCGGAGAAATATTTTGTTGTTGGAAATAGGCTGCCGTTGAAACTGTTTTATCCTTTATGATAAGTTCTCCAAGTCCGATTAGCGGGAGGAAAAGATGAGCTAATGGGGCCAAATCGCCTGAAGCACCAACTGAGCCTTTCTCAGGTACTACCGGAATGACATCTTGATCAATGTGCCAGCAAATGCGCTCCAAGGTGCTTAATTGGATGCCTGAATATCCTTGAGCTAATGAGTGCACTTTCAAGATCATCATCAGTTTGGCAGTCTCCTTTTGAATAGGATTGCCTACACCTACACTATGGCTCTTTAAAATATTGTATTGTAATTCTCGTGTGTCTTCAGCTGAGATCTTGACATTACACAAAGGACCAAAACCTGTGTTAATGCCATAAACAGTAGAATTTCCTTCTACAATTTCCTGAACATCAGCTGTACTTTTGTTGATCTTTCTAATCGCCTCTTCATTTAATTGGCCCTTGATTTGGCCGCGCGCAATTTGAAGAGCTTTCGTGACAGTCATTCTGTCGATTCCATAGTTGAAAAAGTCCATTTCCGATAGATTTTAGAACAAATTTACTTGCTTTAAATAATTCCTATAAATGGTATATATTTATCAATTAATAAGTATTAGTTATTAATGGAATTAAGACAGATCAAATACTTTCAGGCCTTAGGTAGAGAATTGCATTTTGCTCGGGCTGCAGAAAAACTCTTCATCACTCAGCCAGCATTGACGAAGCAAATTCAACAGCTAGAAACTGAGATGGGAGTGAAGCTTCTGGAAAGAACCAAGCGATCTGTCCAGCTTACCAAAGCGGGTGAGTATTTTCTAGAGGAGGCCGATTATTTGCTGAACCACCTCGACCGGAGTGTTGAAGGGGCTCAGAGGAGGGAGAGAGGTGAGCTGGATGAGATCAGAATTGGCTTTGTAGGTTCGGCTATGCAGCATGTAATTCCTGATTTATTAGTTAGACTTAATCGTGAGGCACCCCAAGTGCATGCAGCACTGGATGAGCTCAATAACAAACCTCAGATTCAGGCGCTGCAAAAAGATAAATTGGATATTGGTTTTGTGAGGATGGAGAGTGTACCCCAAGGGCTTGAGAAGAGAATGGTTTATGAAGATAGTTTTTCTCTGGTTGTTTCATCTCAACATCCCGTCTTAAAAGAAGGGTTTGACTCATTCAGTCAGTTTAAAAACGACTCATTTATTCTCTTCTCGAATGACTATAGCCAAGAGTATTTCGACAACATCATGGGCATTTTTAATGATCATCAATTTAGACCAAAAGTCTCTTATAGATCTGTTCAGGCGAATTCCATATTTAGATTAGTAGAGAAGCAATTAGGGGTAGCTATTGTGCCTTCAGCATTAGCCAATGGGGTAGATCTCGATCTAGAATTTATTTCACTAGCTCATTTAAGACAAAGAACAAGACTATATGCGGTTTGGAATCCAAAGAATCAGAATTTAGCTCTTGGGCAATTCCTGTCTTTGATTCATCACTAAAAGAGATCTTTCGATTTAAGTGAGTTTGAGGCGTATTTGTAAATACGACAAGAATCGCGAATTTTAATTAACCGAAACGACATGTTGAATTTGCGATCCTTCTGGGCTGATAAAAAGAACCGAGCGGTAGCCTCTGTCTTTTTTGCTATGTCGACAGCCTTTGGTGCTTGGATCACCCGACTTCCAGAAATTCAACAGTCCTTAGAGCTTAATGATGCTCAACTAGGTACAGCCCTTTTCTTTATGCCTTTGGGCGCAGTAACCCTGTTGCCATTTTATTCTAAGATCATTCATGCACTCAGTGAAAGGTTTACCACACTCATAGCACTATTTGTGTTATTAACAGGCTTAGCTCTGCCCACTTTGTCGCCCGGCTATGAGTGGCTGATGGCTAGTTTATATCTAGTGGGTTTGTCTATTGGTTTAACGGATGTGGCCATGAATGCTGTGGCTGCTGAAATAGAGAAACAATATGAGGTGAGTATTATGTCTACTTGCCATGGCTTTTTTAGCATTGGAGGTATGGCAGGGGCATTTATTAGCATCCTTTTTATTCGCCTAGAAGTTGAGCTGACGCAGCAAATGCTCGGAATAGGCATAATCCTTTTTGTTTGGGTATTAACGACAGCTTCGTCTTTGGTGAATTCTGTTGATCCTATGAAACAGAGCACTTTTAGCGTACCACCTATTCAGATTTTCAGCTTAGCCACTATTGGCATTTTTGTAATGATGACTGAAGGAGCCATCACAGACTGGAGCACCATTTATATTGGCCGAGATCTATTGGTTTCTCCTGAATGGGCTGGATTGGGCTTTGCAGGTTTTTCCTTGTTTATGGCGGTTGGAAGATTCACCGGAGATGCTTTACATCAGAAATACACTGGTTCTGTTTTGATCAAAGCGGGCATCGCTCTGGGAATTGTCGGTCTTGTGTTGACCCAGTTGCAAATGGGTATAGCCGCTATTGCAGGTTTCAGCCTTTCAGGTTTAGGTCTATCCATAGTTGTTCCACTTCTTTTTAGCAATGCAGCTAAGGTAGAAGGGGTGAGCTCTGCCAAAGGATTAGCCGCAGTAGCCTCCGCGGGTTACATTGGTTGGCTTGTAGGTCCTGTGGCTATTGGATACATAGGAGAAGCTTTTGGGCTTCACAATTCCTTTCTATTATTGATCGTTCTTTGTACGATTTCTTTACTCTTAGTCTTTAGACAAAAAGGACTAACGTGAGAATTGCCTTCCTATAAAAGCCATTCCAATTGGAAGATTCTCTCTCCAGTAAGGCCAGGTATGTGCACCATCATTCATTCTAAATTCATGTGGAATACCTCTTTCTTTAAGTTGAAGATGCAGATGGGCATTTCCAGGAGATAGATAATCATCATCGCCACAATCAAAATAGATTCTCACAGATTTGAGTGCATCAGCATTGGTGTTCTTTGCCAAATCAAGGACATTGTTTTGACGGTAGAAATCAGTCAATCGGTCTTCTCCTTCCAAACCCGTCCCAAAAGCACGACCAAAATAATTGTCCCAACCATCACCTTTTTGATAAGCCATGAATTCAGCGTCAGTTCTAATGGCTGAGCTGTAAGCAGCTACTGCACCGAAAAGATCATGATGTTTGAAAGCCAGTATCAAGCATCCGGCTCCACCCATTGACAAACCGCTAACTCCTCTAAATTGCTTTTCACTTCTTACTCGGTATTGAGATTCAACATGAGGAACCAACTCTTCAATAAGCATGTCGCCATATGGATAGCTACCATCGAATTTATTAACATATAAGCGATCATCACCATCAGGCATCACCACGATCATTGCTGGGAAATCACTATTGGCTATGCCTTCATCCATGATGTTCTGCATATTGCCAAATTGGATCCAATCTCTTTCATCTCCAGTGTATCCATTCAGGAGATAAACGATCGGGTATTTTCTTTCCGATTGGTCGTATCCATCCGGGAGATAGACAGAGTATTTTACATTGGTCTTCAGTAATTTACTCGGCATTTCAAGGCTTTCCAGAACGCGACTTTGTCCTAAGGCAATACATGCAGTTAAACAAAGGACGGTGAGTGTGATGTAGAATTTTCTCATGGTGGGTTTAAAAAATTATTCTGGAATATAAGCAATGCACTCAACTTCTACTGCAGCACCAAGGGCTAATCCCTCTGCTCCAAAGGCAGATCGAGCAGGTAAGTTTTCATCAAAGTATTCTATATACACCTTATTGAATTCCGACCATCTGGAGATGTCATCTATAAAAACTGTGAATTTGATGGCATGGTCTAGTGAGCTACCATTGGCCTCTAAAACCCTTTTGATGCTTTCCATAGTTTGTCTCGCTTCTGCTTCCAATCCGCCTTCGACTAATTGCATTTCTCCAGGAATATTACCTATCTGTCCCGATAAATAGAGCATGTTTCCCACCCGAACTGCATCCGAAAAAGGCAAGCCCATTTGGTCAGTCTCAGTTGAACGGTAGTAACTGATCTGATCTTGCGGAGCCTGACAAGAAATGATGAGGACTGTAATGAGGATTAAGAAGATTGATGACTTTCGTTTTTTCATGATGAATGTTTGATATATTCAATGAATATTAATCAACTGAACTCAAGCCTACAACCTATGTCTAAATATGTTTTGACGATCGATGCTGGGACAACCAGTGAAAGAGCCATTCTTTTTAATAAGCAAGGAGAAATTGTTAACGTCTCGCAGCGCGAGTTCGAGCAGTTTTATCCTCAACCCGGCTGGGTAGAACATAGCCCTCTAGAAATCTGGGAAACTCAGAAATTCACCATCAATGATGTGATGGAGAAACAAGGGATTGACGCTTCTGATATTGCGGCAATTGGCATCACCAATCAACGTGAGACCACTTTGGTTTGGGATAAGAAAACGGGAAAGGCGATTCACAAAGCCATTGTGTGGCAAGACAGGCGTACAGCAGATTTTTGTGAAAAGCTGAAAGCAGATGGTCATGTAGAGAGTGTTCAAGAAAAGACAGGACTACTCATCGATGCATATTTCTCAGCATCAAAGATCAGGTGGATATTAGACCAAGTAGATGGTGCTCAAGCTAAAGCTGAGAATGGAGAGTTGGCTTTTGGAACTGTGGATACCTGGCTATTGTGGAAGCTGACCAATGGAAAAGTTCATGCTACGGACGTGAGTAATGCCAGTCGTACCATGCTGTATAACATTCATGATCTCGATTGGGATGATGATTTATTAACCTTATTCAATATTCCTCGAAATATGTTGCCTGAGGTCAAACAAAGCAGTGATGATTTTGGTAAAACAGATGCCTCTCATTTTGGAGTTGAAATACCTATTGGGGGTATCGCTGGTGATCAACAATCAGCCTTGTTTGGTCAGATGTGTACTGAATCTGGTATGGTGAAAAACACCTATGGTACCGGTTGCTTCATGATCATGAATACTGGTAAAAAGGCATTCAAGTCAAAGCATAAATTGCTTACAACGATCGGATGGAAAGTGAATGGAGAGATCTGCTATGCCTTGGAAGGAAGTATTTTCATTGGTGGGGCCATCGTACAATGGCTTCGCGACAATGTACATTTTGTAGATGCCGCACCAGAGATTGAGGCGCTAGCTCAAACAGTACCTGATAATGGTGGAGTGTATTTTGTGCCAGGCTTTGTTGGTCTTGGAGCACCACATTGGGATCAGTTCAGTACAGGTTTAATGATCGGGCTTACTCGAGGAACACAAAAAGGACATATTGCTCGGGCAGCGCTTGAGGCATTAGCCCTTCAAAGTATGGAAGTGATAGAAACTATGGCTTTAGATTCAGGTATTGAGATAAAAGAATTGAGGGTAGATGGCGGTGCTTCAGCTAATAATCTACTGATGCAGATTCAGTCTGATGTCACAGATCTTGATATTGTCAGACCTAGCATAGTGGAAACCACAGCTCAGGGAGCGGCTTTCTTGGCTGGATTGGCTGTGGGTTACTGGAAGGATACTAACGAGATTCAAAGCCTGTGGAAGGCGGAGAGAACTTTTAGTCCTTCGGGAAAAGACACATCAAAAATGAAAAAGAATTGGGCCAGAGCTGTAGAAAGAGCGAAGGCTTGGGTGGAAAACGATTAGGTCATGAAAAGGGAAAAAATGCTCAAAAGGCTCAAAAAACAAAAGGAGCCATGGGATATAGTAGTAATTGGCGGAGGAGCCACAGGTCTAGGTATTGCAGTTGATGCCGCTTCTAGAGGTTATAGCACACTGCTACTCGAACAACACGATTTTGCCAAAGGCACTTCTAGTAGAAGTACCAAACTAGTTCATGGAGGTGTTCGATACCTCCAGCAAGGTGATATCTCTTTAGTGCTTGAAGCTTTGAAAGAGCGTGGCCTAATGATTCAAAATGCACCTCACCTTGTCAAGAACCAAGCCTTTATTATTCCCAATTATGAATGGTGGGATGGTCCTTTCTACCAGGTAGGTTTAAAGGTGTATGACCTGATGTCTGGTAAGTTGGGGATTGGTTCATCTAAGAAATTATCTAAAGAAGATACGGTAGAGCACATTCCTACCATTGATCAACATGGTTTAAAAGGAGGGGTCGTTTATTATGATGGCCAGTTCGATGACGCGCGCATGGCTTTGAGTTTAGCCAAAACAGCTAAGCAATACAATGGTGTAGTGATCAATTATTGCCAAGTAGAAGGATTGATCAAGAATGAGGAGGGGATCATCTCCGGGGTGAAAATGAGAGATCTTGAATCGGATAAAACTCACGAGATTGCAGCTAAGACCGTCATTAACGCTACGGGCGTTTTTGCTGATGCTGTGAAGCAGATGGATGAGCCAGAGGTAAAGCCTATGATTCAACCTAGTCAAGGTATTCACTTAGTGGTGAGCAAAGAATTTCTACCGGATAAATACGCCATAATGGTACCGCAGACCAAGGACGGGCGTGTGATGTTCGCTGTTCCTTGGCACGATAAAGTAGTATTGGGTACAACGGATACCATGAAAGAAGAGCCTGAGTTAGAGCCTCAGCCTCAAGAAACTGAGATCGATTTTATTCTCGAAACCGCAGGTCAATACCTTACCAAACAGCCGAAGAGAAAAGATGTACTTTCGGTTTTCTCAGGCTTAAGACCATTGGCTAGACCAGAGGGAGAAGGTAAATCGACTAAAGAGATCTCTCGTCATCATAAAGTGATGATTTCTCAATCGGGCTTGATCACGATTATCGGAGGAAAATGGACCACCTATAGAAAAATGGCCGAAGACACTGTCGATAATGCCATTTTGATCGGAGCATTGCCTGAAAGAAAGTGTATCACCAAAAACCTTCCTATCTACGGATTCGACAAGAATCTCGATATAACAACAGATCCTTTAGCAGTTTATGGCACTGAAAAGTATCAGCTTTTAGAACTGGAAGAGGAAAAGCCTGAATTGGCTGAAGTTTTAAGTGAGTCAATTCCTCTTCGTAAATCGCAAGTAGTATGGGCAGTCAAGAATGAAATGGCTCGAACAGTGGAGGATATGCTGGCTCGTAGGGTTAGAGGCTTGTTCCTTGATGCTGAAGACTCATTTAGAATTGCGCCTGAAGTGGCAGCCATCATGGCTCAGGAACTTGGTGAGGATGATCAATGGATCAGTGATCAAGTGAAGGCTTTTGAAGAACTTAGATCAGTCTATCTCATCTCTTAAGAGCGTCAAAAAAATTATTCATAATCAATTTAATAATCCTAAAGTACAATTGTTCGTCAATTGAACTGAGGGAGAATGCATGTCTATTAATTAGGCTTACATCCCAAATATAATTTGGTCTCTGGGAACGATTGCAAAGGGGTGTAAGAAAAAAAAGTTCACTTTCCGGAAACTATTTCTCTACTAATCACGTCATTACATCGATTGGAAACTTTGGATAACCTTTCCGTTTCCATAGTTTTGCACCACAATTTATGGACGTAAGAGATAAGATTATTAACGAGGCAAGCGACCTGATGATGCAGTATGGCATTCGGACGGTAACTATGGATGATATATCCAAAAACCTCGGCATTTCTAAAAAGACCATCTATCAATACTTCAAGGATAAAAAGGAGCTAGTCAATACAGTGACTCAGCAGCACATTGATATTGAAAAGGAAAGATTCACAGCAACTGTTACAGATAGTAATGACAGTATTCATGAGCTGATCCTCGTATCACAGTGCTTTAGAGAAACCTTGAAAGACATGAAGATGAGCTTGATGAAAGAGCTCCAGAAGTTTTACCCTGAAGCATGGCTTCAATACGAAGACTTCAAGAACAATGTCATGATGAAGATGATCTGTCAAGTGATCAAAAGGGGGCAGGCTGAAGGATATTTCAGACAGTCTATTGAACCTGAATTGATCGCAACGATGAGGATCGAGCAAGTTCAGACCTTCTTCATGAATAACTTATTCTCAAGAGAAAAATTCACACTCGCAGAAGTGCAAATGCACCTCTTCGATCATTTTATACATGGACTTTTTACCATAAAAGGTCATCAACTTTTTAATCAGTACAGCAACATTAACGAAAACCAAGATGAATCGCTTGTTTAAGAGACTCACAACACTCGTTGTTCTGTTTTTGACGGTATTTACTGTTCAAGCGCAGAGCACATTTTCGTTGGAAGAAGCCATACAGTATGCGCTTATCAACAACGAAAACCTGAAAATTGCCAAGCTCAATATTGAGGACGCAGATGCACAGGTGTATGAAACACGTGCAGATGGTTTACCTAAAATTGACGGTACATTCAACTACCAAAACAATGTAGAGATTCCGGTCTCTTTCATTCCAACTATTTTCTTCGATCCGACAGCTGATCCGAGTGATCTTTCAGCGGTGAAATTCGGTGTACAGCACACGAGTTCACTTGGTGTAACTGGCTCTCAAATGATTTGGGATGGATCATTCTTTATTGGCTTAGAGGCTGCAAAGAAATTACGAGAAAAGGTAATTGTTGATGAAGCAAAAGCCATTGAAGATGTAAAAGAACAAGTAATGAAGTCTTACTATTTGGTTTTGGTCAATGAAGTAAGAACTGATTTAGTAGAATCTAACATCGCTACTTTGGATAGCACGCTTAGAGATACTAAAGAATTATACGAAAATGGTTTTGCCGAAGGTATTGATGTAAGCAGACTTCAGGTCCAGATGAATAACCTGTTGGCTGAACAAAGTGCGGTTAGACAATCAATTACAGCTGCTTCAAACCTATTGAAGCTTTCAATGGGTGTGCCTGTAGAGACTGAAATTGTACTTACAGATAAGATCAGAGAATTCGATTTCACTTATGATCCTAATGAGGTAAATGAGTACAACGTGGTCAATAGAGTAGAGGCTCAACAAGTAGAGTACCTCAAGCAATTGGCCGTTCTAGACATCAAGAATGTAAAGGCACAATATATTCCAACAGTAAGATTCAATGCTGGTTGGGGAAGAAATACTGGTGCTGAAAATTTCGGAAATGTATGGAACAGCGATAGAGAATGGTTTAGCCAGGGTTATTATGGCCTAAACGTAAACATTCCAATTTTTGATGGTCTTCGTAAAAAGTATTCAGTAGAAAGAAAGAAGTACCAGCTTCAGACTTTGGACTATCAATCAAGTCTTTTAAGAAATGACTTACAGCAGCAATTGATCAATTCAAAAGTTGCTTTGGATGTAAGTGTTGAGAAACTACAAGTACAACAAGAGACTGTAGATCTTGCTCAAGAAGTACTTACCACCACTACAGAAAAATACAGAGAAGGAATCGGTTCTAACCTCGAGTTAGTGGTTGCCGATCAAGACTTCAAACAAGCTGAGGTGAATTTCCTCATTGCTTTATACGATGCCATTGTTGCTAAGATCGACTTAGATAAATCATTAGGCAAACTCAAATAATCAATCGACTCAAAACACTATTAAAGAATAAAGAAATGAAATCTAGAAGTATAGCAGCCATTTTTCTAGCCACCTTATTTGCAGTGGCATGCGGTTCTACGGATAATACTCTGGAAGGTAAAAAGCAGGCTTTAACTGAAGCCAAGGCTCAATTAAAAGATCTTCAAAAGACGATCAGAGACTTAGAAACAGAGATCGTAAAAGAAGACCCTGAATTCGGGAAGTCTTCAATCAAAGCAACATTGGTTACTTCAGTGCCAGCTGAAAGAACTGCATTTCACCACAGAATTGAGGTGAGAGGTAATGTGCAGTCTAGAACAAACGTGAACATTAGCTCAGAAATGATGGGCCAATTGGTAAGCGTTAATGTGGTAGAAGGCCAGAGAGTAAGAAGAGGTGATGTTATTGCTGAACTAGATTCTGAAAGCTTAACAAAGACCATCAAAGAGCTTCATACTCAGATCGAATATGCTACTACCATTTTCGAGAAAAGAGAAAGACTTTGGGCTAAGAAGATCGGAACAGAGATCGAATACCTTCAGGCTAAGAATAACAAAGAAAGCTTGGAGAACCAGCTAGAGACTACTTTGACTCAATTAGACAAAACGTCAATTGAAGCTCCTTTCTCAGGTACTATCGAACAAGTGCCGGTTAAAAATGGAGAAGTTGTACAGCCAGGAATGCCGGTTGCATTCTTAGTGAGTAACAACAATATGTACATCACTTCGGAAGTATCTGAATCTTATATCGGTAAGTTCAAGGTGGGAGATGAAGTAGAAGTGACTTTCCCAGCTTTGAAAGAGACTTTTACATCTAAGATCAGTTCAGTAGGTAATGTGATCAATCCTGCAAGTAGAACTTTCACTGTTGAGGTAAGACTACCAAATGTGAGAGAGTACTTGAAGACAAACTTAGTAGCCATAGTGAAGCTAGTTGACTATTCTTCTGATGATGCAGTGGTGATCCCTTCTAGGATTATTCAAGAAGATCTTCAAGGTAATTTCATCTACACTGTTCAAAACGAGCAAGCACGTAAAGTGCATGTGCAATTAGGTTACTCTTATGACAACCGTACTGAGGTTGTAAGTGGTTTGATGGGCGGTGAGTCTATCATTGACAAAGGCAATAGAAGTGTTGCTGAAGGTACTGTTGTAGAGATCCAAAACTAAATCGACACCATCACCATGACGGATAATAAAAACAATGAAGTAGTAGATAAGGAGTTTGGTTTAACCTCCCTATCGCTTCGTAATAAGATCACCGTTTATGTGCTGACCATGCTAATTGTGGCTGCGGGTATCTACTCGTACATCACTTTACCAAAGGAGAACTTCCCTGAAGTAGAGCAGCCAACAGTTTATGTAAGTACAATACACCCTGGTAACTCTCCTGAAGACATGGAGAGCTTGATCACGAGGGAATTAGAAAAAGAGATCAATACCATTGAAGGGGTTGATAACATTCAATCCACTTCTGTTCAGGATTACTCAGCGATCGTTATCGAATTCCAAGTTGGAATTGATGTAGACGATGCAGTAATCGATGTGAAAGATGCAGTAGATAGAGCAAAGTCTGAGTTACCAAGCGACTTAAAGACAGATCCAGATGTGATCAAATTTAGCTTCTCTGAGAACTTTCCTATCCTGAATATCAACTTAACAGATCCATCTAAGTCTTTAGATGAGCTGAATGATATTGCTGAATATCTAGAAGATGAGATCGAGAAATTCCAAGAGGTATCTAAGGCCAATATTGTAGGTGTAGACGAGAAAGAGGTAAAGATCAAAGTTGATCCTTTCGAGCTTGAAGCAAGGAAGGTAACCTTTACAGATATTGAAAATGCGATTGCGGCAGAAAACGTAACGCTTTCAGGTGGTAACGTAATTGCTGATGGCTTAAGAAGAAACGTTCGTGTGATTGGGGAATTTGATGATCCAGAGCAAATGCTAGACATCATTATCTCTAATGAGAATGGAAACATCGTCTATTTAAAAGATGTAGCTACTGTTGAATATGGCTACAAAGACAAACAAAACTATGCTAGGCTCGACCTTGACCCAGTAGTTAAGGTTGATGTAATGAAGCGTAGTGGTGAGAACTTATTGATCGCCACAGACAAGATCATGAATTTGATCGCTGAAAGTAGAGTAAATGGTCAAATTCCTGAGACTACTAAAGTAACCATCACAAATGATCAATCTAAGGATACGAGAGAGCAAGTAAGTTCATTAGGTAACAACATCATCTTTGGTGTGATCCTAGTAGTAACAGTTCTGCTTTTCTTCTTAGGTACTAGAAACTCATTGTTCGTAGGTATGGCCATTCCATTGTCCATGTTTATGGCCTTGATGATTCTTGGTTTAGCAGGAATCACCATTAATACTATGACGCTATTCGGTTTGATTATGGCGCTTGGTATGTTGGTGGACAACGGAATTGTGGTAGTAGAGAATGTCTATCGTTTGATGGAAGAAGGATTGAGCCCTATGGCTGCCACAAGACGTGGTGTTGGTGAAGTGGCGCTTCCAATCATCTCTTCAACTGCAACTACTTTAGCTGCCTTTATTCCATTGGCATTTTGGCCCGGAATCATTGGTGAATTCATGTTGTACTTACCGTTGACATTGATCATTACTTTAGGATCATCTCTATTTGTAGCCTTGGTGATCAACCCAGTATTTATCTCATCATTTATGAGAGTAGATGGTAAGAGAGAATACAATCACAAGAAAATCATTATCAGGTCTTCCTTGGCAATTGTTGCAGGTCTAGGCTTTGGCTTTGGATTAGGAGTGGTCGCTTTAGGTAATCTATTGATGTTGATTGGTGTGATCACCTTATTGAATGTGTACATATTAGGCCCTGCTTCAAGAAGATTCCAAGCGGTATTCTTACCGAAACTTGAGAATTTATACGAAGGAGTTTTAAGAAAGGCGGTAAAACGTCCTATGTGGTATTTAGGTGGCGCATTCGGTATGTTGATCTTGTCTTTAATGATCTTTGCAGCTAAGACGCCACAGGTGATCTTCTTCCCGGAGAATGAGCCTAAATACGTGAACGTTTTCGTTGAATTCCCAGTGGGTACTGACATCGAAGCAACTAACGATTTCGCCATGGACATTGAACGTCAAGTGATCGAGATCGTGAAGCCTTACGATGCTATTGTAGAATCTGTGACAACCAACGTTTCGCAAGGTGCTGCTGACCCTAATGATCCAACAGCTGTTGGTCAATCAGAGGAGCCACACAAGGCGAGGATCACAGTTAACTTCATCGAATCGAAATTGAGAGGCAATTTGAATACGCTTGATGTAATGGAAGATATCCGTGCTCAAGTCAAGTTGCAGCCTGGTGTTACCATGTCAGTTGATAAAGATGCTGCTGGTCCTCCAACAGGTAAGCCGATTAATCTTGAAGTGGCAGGTGAGGATCTTGAGACTTTAATTGAGATCACAGATCGCATCAAGCAAGAAATTCAAGCTTCAGGAATTCAAGGAATTGAGCAATTGAAAAGCTCATTAGAGTTAGGTAAGCCTGAATTAGTAGTAGATATCGATAGAGATAATGCGAGAAGATTTGGTCTTTCAACCTATTCGATCGCTAATGAGATCAGAACGGCTTTATTTGGTAAAGAGGTTTCTAAATACAAAGAAGGTGAAGACTCATATGAGATCAATGTTCGCTTAAATCAAGACTACAGATATGATGTAGACGCCTTGATGAACAAGAACATCACTTTCAGAAATCAGAATACTGGTAAGCTTGTTCAAGTGCCGATTTCAGCTGTTGCTGATATTAGATATAGTTCAACTTATGGGTCGATCAAGAGAAAAGACCTAGACAGAGTTGTAACACTTAGTTCAAATGTATTAGGTGGGTATAACCCAACTGAGATCAATAATGAGCTAAAAGAATTGATGGCTGATTTCACCATGCCTGCGGGTTATTCTTATGCTTTCACTGGAGAACAAGAGGAGCAAGCAGAAAACATGGCTTTCTTGGCGAAAGCATTATTGATTGCTGTATTTACCATCTTCTTGATCATTGTTTCTCAGTTCAACAAGATCACAGCACCATTCATTATTATGGTTTCTGTATTGCTGAGTACGATTGGAGTGTTCTTAGGTCTAGTGATTTTCAATATGAAGTTCGTAGTGATCATGACCATGGTTGGTATCATTGCCCTAGCAGGGGTTGTAGTAAACAATGCCATTGTATTGATCGACTTTATTGAGTTGACCAGAAAGAGAAGAAGAAGAGAATTAGGTCTTAGTGAAGATGACAGATTACCGATGAATGATGTGATCGAATCTATTGTTGAAGCGGGTAAGACCAGACTTAGACCAGTAATCCTAACAGCGGTAACTACCATATTGGGACTAGTGCCTCTCGCTGTGGGACTAAACATCGATTTCTTGGGTGCCTTCTTTGCTTATAATGCAGATTTCTATGTAGGTGGAGATAACGTGATCTTCTGGGGTCCTATGTCTTGGACTATCATCTTCGGTTTGACTTTCGCAACGTTTTTTACCCTTGTGATCGTTCCAACCATGTATTTGATAGCTGATAAGGTAATGTACAGAATAGATAAGTTCAGAGGTAAGGTCTCTGTAATTGATATGACTAACCAAACTGGCGATACCAAAGAGGTTTTGGCATGATGGTTGTAAAGATATATGCGTGGTGATTGTGGTTCTCGTTCTAGAGAGCCACGCATAGTTAAGGTTGATTTGGTGGCTCCCGGGGTGGTATCCGGGAGCTCTTTTTTTAAAGCTTGAACCAGAGAAAGAGAGAAGTAGTTAAGAAGTAGATGAGAGTATCACCTTTGGCAATTTTTATAGTTCTAGTCATTCTATCTTGGTTAGATATTTATGCCTATCAAGCCACTAAAACTCTTCTCAAAAATCACAATCTCAAATGGCAAAAAGGCATTAAATGGTTCTACTGGATCCAAGCCATTGCTTTTCAAGGTATAGCACTTTATTTATGGCAAAGTCAGCGAAGTACGGCTGAGTTCATGTTCTTAATGGCCATCATTTGTATGGCTTATTTTGGTAAGCTTCTCGCTGTATTATTTGTCTTTATTGATGACATTAGACGTGTCTTGAAATACTTCTTTGAAGGCAGGAAAAGAAGACATGAGAGAAGAATAGCCTCTGGTCAGAAGATCTCTAGATCTAAATTCTTGGCTCGTTCGGCAGTGGCTGTTTCAATGCTTCCTGTCGTTACCATGAGCTTTGGAATTGTAAAAGGAGCATATGACTATAGAGTGAGAAGACGTAAGGTCTATTTGCCGAATCTTCCTAAAGCATTTGATGGAATTAAAGTAGCGCAGCTTTCAGACATTCACAGTGGTAGCTTCTTTGATAAGATGGCTGTACAAGGCGGGATTGATTTGCTCAATAATGAAAAGCCTGATATGGTCTTTTTTACTGGAGATTTGGTGAACAATCAAACGGCTGAAGTCAAGGAGTATGTTGACTTGTTCTCTAAAGTTAAGGCTGATCTTGGAGTCTTTTCAACCCTTGGAAATCATGATTATGGTGATTATCGAGCATGGGCTTCGATGGCCCAGAAGCGTCAGAACCTAGAAGACATGATCAAAGTCCATGAACGCATGGGTTGGAACCTGATGATGAATCAGAATGAGTCCATTAGAATTGGAACTGATCAAATATCAGTTATTGGTGTTGAGAATTGGGGAGCAGGGAGATTTGCGAAGTATGGTCAATTAGATAAAGCCGCTCTACACTCAGAAGGTGATGTTAAACTCCTATTATCTCACGATCCTAGTCATTGGGATGCTCAAGTGAGAACTCAACAATCTGATATCGATATCATGTTTGCAGGACACACACATGGTATGCAATTAGGAGTAGAGATCGGTGATTGGCGATGGAGTCCGTCAAAATGGGTGTATAAGCAATGGGCCGACCTTTACAAAGAGGAGCACCAATATCTGTATGTGAATAGAGGCTTTGGGTTCTTAGGATTCCCTGGTCGAATCGGGATACTTCCAGAGATCACAATTCTCGAATTAACTTCAACACCACAAGTCTAATTCTTGCCTACCATTCACCAGAAAACTCCTCAAATCAATAGGTAGTATTTCTTACATTGGATGAACAACCTTAAATCATCCAAGATGAAAAACTTCAACCTGAGAGTCTGCCTCTCCTTATTTTCTTTCCTCTTTTTAAGTATTAGCTCATTTGGCCAAGGAGATTTAAGTCTCTATCAAGATGCTGCAAATGGTTTAACATTCAGGCCAATTGGTCCAGCCATGATGGGTGGGCGAATTCAAGATATTGCTGTCAATCCTAATGACAAGTCTAATTGGTATATCGCTGTAGGGTCTGGCGGTGTTTGGAAGACCACCAATAGTGGTGTGACTTTTTCGCCAGTTTTCGACCAGCAGAATTCTTATTCAATAGGAACCATCACTATCGATCCGAACAATACCAATGTGGTATGGGTAGGAACTGGAGAAAACGTAAGTGGCCGACATGTCGGTTGGGGCGATGGCCTTTATCGAAGTCAAGATGCAGGTAAATCTTGGACGAGCATGGGGCTTACCAAGTCAGAGCATATCGGCAAGATTCTAATTGATCCGAGAGATTCTAAGGTAATGTATGTGGCAGCTGAAGGCTCGCTCTGGTTATCAGGCGGTGAGCGAGGACTATATAAATCAGTTGATGGTGGAAATACTTGGGTGTTAAGCCTTTCTATTGATGAGAATACTGGGGTGACTGATGTAGAGTTTGATCCTTCTGATCCTTCAGTTTTGTATGCTGCGGCATATCAAAGAAGGCGTAAAACATGGTCATTACTTTCAGGAGGTCCTCAGTCTGGAATTTATAAGTCGACTGATGGCGGTGGAAATTGGAAGGAAGTAACAAAAGGATTGCCATCTGCTGACATGGGTAAGATAGGCATCGCTACAACAGCAGCAGATCCAAACCTTGTTTATGCTACCATAGAGGCTAATGATGGTCAGCAAGGTTTTTATCGATCTACGGACAAAGGCGAGAGCTGGCAGAAGATGAATGGTTATATCTCAGGCGGAACAGGGCCTCATTACTATCAAGAGATCGAAGCTTCTCAAACGGATTCCGACTTGGTTTATCAAATGGATGTATTCCTACACGTTACTAGAGATGGAGGAGACAATTTTGACTACCTGACCACGGGAAGAGACAAACATAGTGATAACCACGCCCTATGGATAGATCCGGATAATGGAAAGCACTTATTGGCAGGTTCTGATGGAGGGCTTTACGAGACTTTCGATGAGGGAAGAACGTGGAGGTTTTTTCAAAATCTACCTATTTCGCAGTTCTATAAAATTGGATTAGATAATGCTGAGCCTTTTTATAATATCGTTGCAGGTGCTCAAGACCTGGGGACTTTAATTGGTCCATCAAGAACGACTCATACCGAAGGTGTTAGAAACAGCGATTGGTATGTGCCTCTAGGAGCGGATGGCTACGATTCGCAGTTCGATCCAAATGATCCAAATACGGCTTATATAGAAATCCAAGGTGGAGAATTGTACAGATTAGATAGAACTACTGAAGAGCTGATCAAGATCAAACCAACTCCATCACCCGATGATGAACCAGAAAGATTCAATTGGGATAGCCCAATAACCGTGAGTCCACATGATAGTAGAACCATCTATTTCGGCTCTCAAAGGCTTTGGAAAAGTACTGACAGAGGTGACTCTTGGACTGCCATCAGTCAAGACCTTACGACCAATACCAATCGCTACGAACTTGAGATGATTGATCAGGTGCCAAGTATTGATGCATTATACGATAATGGTGCCATGTCCCTTTATGCTACCTTAACATCCGTTGCAGTTTCTCCTATAAAAGAAGGTCTTATCTATACAGGTTCTGATGATGGAATGCTCTACGTTACAGAAAATGATGGAGTAAACTGGAAAGAAATGAAAGCACTGCCTGATCTGCCAGAGCGCTCATTCATTAATGATATTGAACCTTCCCAGCATAAGGAAGGAACACTATTTGTAGCCGCTGATGCGCACAAACATGGCGATTATAAGCCTTACTTATTCATCAGTGAAAACAATGGTAGAAGCTGGAAGTCGATCGTTGGAGATCTACCTGCACAGACTATTGTGTGGTCATTGAAGCAAGATCATCAGGATGCAAGCCTTCTATTTATTGGTACCGAGTATGGCGTGTATTTCTCTCCTAATAAAGGAACTAACTGGATCAAGATGGGCTCAGGTTTACCGACCATCGCCTTTAGAGATATAGAATTACATGCAAGAGATAATGACTTAGTAGCGAGTACATTCGGTAGAGGTATTTATGTCCTAGATGACTATTCTACATTAAGGAGTATCAGTGGAGCTGTTAGTGCCTCTTCTAATACTGCTTTGCCTGTGAGAGATGCTTGGTGGTATATTCCATCTGTTCCTTACCAGGCGCAAGGAATGCCATCTCAAGGAACTGCCAGTTTTAGAACACCAAACCCAGATTTCGGAGCCTTGATCAATTATTATGTGTCTGATGTTCCTGAAACTCTAAAAGAGAGCAGACAATCATCAGAGAAATCCAAGATAGCTCAAGGCGAATCAGTTGATTTTCCTGGTTGGGAGCAGCTCAAAAATGAAAGAAGGCAAGATGCTCCTAAAGTGTTGCTGTTAATAAGAAACGAAAATGGTGATCCTATAAGATGGATAGCGGGTCAATCAAGCAAGGGCATGCACAGAGCTTCTTGGGATTTAAGAATGCCTGTACTCGATCCTATTAGTTTCTATCAACCTGATTTTGTGCCGCCATGGGCAGGAGGTGCAAAAGGCCCATTAGCAGCACCAGGTTCATATACAGTTCAGTTATATATGTTGAACAACGGCCAAATGGAAGCACAAGGAGCTGTTCAGTCTTTCCAGGTGAAGCCAATTCCAACTATTGAGGCCAGAGGTGGATATGGAGAATTGGTTGACTTTCAGCAGAAAGGAACAGAACTATCGAGAAAGATATCTATTGAGGGAAGAAAGATCTCCTCAGCTAATGACAAGCTTAGATATATGGAGACTGCTTTGGTTCAAACACCAAGTGCACCAGCTGAATTGTTCTCTCAATTACAAACTGTCAAGACGCAGTTGTCTGATTTGAATGAAGCTTTGTATGGTGATAGATTAAGAGGGAGTTATAATGAATCTTCAATTCCTGGAATTGCAGGTAGATTAGGTAATGCCTTGTGGGGAAGCTCGGAAACCACATCAGGGCCAACAGATACACAAAAGAAGGATTATCAAATGTCGGAAGAGGCATTCAATGCATATTTACCAAAAGCCCAATCAGTTTTTGAGACATTTGACGCGCTCGAGCTTGCCCTCCAAAAGACTGGTGCACCTTATACGCCAGGTAGAAAAGGCAATTGATCATTTAAAAAAGAAAGGCTTATTCATAGCCTTTCTTTTTTGTTTCAATACATCTTTATTCCGGTTGAATACAGGCACTTCCTTCTGCAAACATCTTTTATTATCTTCATCGCCCTAACTAAATAGAACATGAAAAAACTGGTCATTTTATTTTTAGCCTTTTTGACCTTTGCGTCAAAAGCTCAAGACGATCCTAAATGGATCCGACATCAAGCCATCTCACCTGATGGTCAAACTATTGCTTTCACCTATATGGGCGATTTATTCACAGTGCCCGTATCTGGAGGTGATGCTAAACAGATTACATTTCATAAGGCTCATGATTTTATGCCTGTTTGGAGTGCTGACAGTAAACACATTGCTTTCGCATCTGACAGGTATGGAAACTTCGATGTCTATGTGATGGAAGCTAGAGGAGGTCAAGCAACTCGTTTGACTTTCCACTCAACGGATGAGAAACCATATACTTTTTCTCATGATGGTACCTCTCTAATTTTCGGTGCTGCTCGATTAGATATTGCAGAGCATAGACAGTTTCCTGATGGTGCGCAGACCGAATTATACTCAGTGCCTGTAACAGGTGGTCGCGTACAGCAGATCTTTACGATCCCAGCAGAGTATGTCCAGGTGAGTAAAGACGGAAACACCATGATCTACCATGATAGAAAAGGTGGTGAGAACGAATGGAGAAAGCATCATACTTCTTCCGTTACAAGAGATATTTGGAGCTATGATAAGACTACAGACGCTCATAAGATGTTGGTCACTTGGAAAGGTGAGGACAGACAGCCAGTCTTTACTTCTGACGAGTCAGGTTTTTACTACTTGAGCGAAGAAGGAGGGACTTTCAATGTACACAAAACCACTTTTGCCAACCCTAACGAAGGGCAGCAGATCACCTCTTTTGATACACACCCTGTAAGGTTTTTAAGTATCGGAAATGGTACACTTGCTTTCGGTTACGATGGTGAATTATACACCATGCAAGAAGGAGGCCAGCCTCAAAAAGTAGATGTCAATATCATTAGACAAGACATCGATAACAACGACAGCTTTATTTCAATCAACGGTGGTGTGAGAGAAATGGCCATCTCGCCTAATGGTAAGGAGATCGCTTTTGTAGCCAGAGGCGAAGTATTTGTAACTTCTGTCGATGGCTCTATTACTAAGAGAATTACCAATACGCCCGAAGCAGAAAGATTTGTAACATGGACTCATGACGGGAAGGCCGTTGTCTATTCTTCTGAAAGAGATGGCAAATGGAGTATTTTCAAATCAACTCGTCAAAGGGAAAAAGAAGAGCCATTCTTCTTCGCTTCAACACTCCTTACAGAAGAAGCGATGATCAGCAATGAGGTTGATAACTACCTGCCTAAATTTTCTCCTGATGGTAAAAAAGTGGCTTACGTAGCCAATAGAAGATTTATCAAAGTAAGAGATATTGCATCTGGTAATGAAGTTGATCTTTTAACGGATCAAGATCTATTCCATATGAGCGATGGAGATCAGTATTATACTTGGAGCCCTGATTCAAAATGGCTTTTAGTGGATTGGTCAAAATCATTAAGCAATTCTGATGTATTGATGATGTCTGCAGATGGTACTCAAAGACACAATCTGAATGAGTCTGGGTACTACGACTATTATCCTAAATGGGTGAATGGTGGTAAGCAAATGATCTGGTTCAGTAATAGAAATGGTCTGAAGAGTTATGCAACAAGTGGCCGCTCCCAAGACGATGTATACATGATGTTCTTCACTCAAGAAGGATGGGATGAGTATAGATTGAATGAAGAAGAGTACGAACTTCAACAAGCCATAGAAGAAGAGATTGGAGATGACGATGAGCCTGCAGAGGGAGCAGACGATGATTCAAAGAAGAAAAAGAAAAAGAAGAAAAAAGGAGACGAAGAAGAGGCTGAGAAGAAAGAGGAAGACAAAAGCTTGAAATTTGATTGGGATGGTATGAAAGACCGTAGAGCTCGATTGACTATCCACTCTTCAGCTTTAGGTGATGCCGTGCTTAACAAAGATGCCACCAAGCTATACTACATGGCAGCATTCGAAGGAGGTCAAAATCTTTGGGTAACTGACTTAAGAACAAGAGATACTAAACTGGCTATTAGACTGAATAGCTACGGTTCTTTAATGTGGGATAAGGACATGGAGAACCTGTATCTGCTAAGTGGAGGTAGAATCTCTAAGATCAATCCAGACTCGGGTAGCAGAAAAGGAATCTCTATACGAGGAGAAATGAATTATGATGCCGCTGCAGAGCGTCAGTATATGTTCGATCACGTTTGGATCAGAACTAAAAACATCTTCTATGAGCCAACCTTCCACGGAATTGATTGGGACTTGATGAGAACGGAATACCAAGAGTATATTCCGCACCTATCAAATGGCTATGAGTTTGCTGAAATGATCTCTGAGCTACTAGGTGAGTTAAATGTTTCTCACGCAGGTGGAGGTTTTGGAGACAACATTCCAAATGGTGATGCCACAGCGTCATTAGGCATCTTCCACGACTATAATCACCAAGGCAATGGCATTAAGATCACAGAAGTGATCAAAGGTGGTCCTTTAGATAAAGCCAAGTTTGATGTGAAGGCTGGAATGATCATTCAAAAGATCGATGGAGAGGTAGTTTCTCCAGACAAGGATGTGGCTTCTTATCTCAATAGAAAGGCCAACAGAATTACACTATTGGAAATTACCGATGAGAGTGGAGCAAATGCTCAGATGATCACTATGAAACCTGTTTCACTTGGTGTAGAAAGAGGTCTTCTGTATAACAGATGGGTGAAAAGAAACAGAGATGAAGTAGAGGAGAAGTCAGGAGGTAAACTGGGATATGTTCACATTCCAGGTATGTCTGACGGACCTTACAGATCGATCTATCAAGATATGATGGGTAAGTATTTTGAGAGAGACGGGGTAATTGTAGATACCAGATTCAATGGTGGAGGAGACCTTGTAGCTGATTTGGCTATGTTCTTTACTGGCGAGCCATTCATTACTTATGCGACAGCAGCTAAGGTAGTAGGAGGAGAGCCTACATCAAGATGGACGAAGCCTACATTAGCCATGTTCAATGAGGACAACTACAGTGATGGGCACTGCTTCGCTCAAGGATATACTGACTTAAAAATTGGTAAGACCTTAGGGATGCCAGTACCAGGTACCTGTTCATTTGCTGGTTGGGAAGGTCTTCCGAATGGTGGTTACTGGGGTGTTGTGCCTGTAAGTGCCAAAGACAAGTCAGGCAATTGGATGGAGAACCTCCAGACTGAGCCAGATATCAAAGTGAAAAATATGCCAGGTATGATCGATCAAGGAAGGGATGAGCAACTTGAACGAGCCATCCAAGAGATGATGAATGATACAGGCAACTAAAGAATATCAATCTAAAAAAAAGGCGACCATTTGGTCGCCTTTTTTGCGGTTAAGCCATGGAGGTTTCTGTAGTAATAGTTTGGAGAGTGGGTTATGGACCAAACTTGACTTCATCTTCCAATTACCTACTAATAGGTATTCATTAATTAACTCTTTTAATTATAAAAAATACTCTTTAATTTCAATTATAATAATTAACACACACTATATCATTTGCACCGACTAATGAAACTAAAGTCGGTGCAATCTTTATAATTTAGGTTCTGCAAATATTTTACTTATCAAACACACATAGTTATGGAACAATTATTCAGATCATTAACACCTTCTTTTCTATTCTTTTATGCTGCAGATATTTTCAATTATCGAGACTCTAGGCATTTGAAGCTGATATCCAAACCCAGCCACTGACCGATTGGTGATTGATCTTTCAGAATTAAGAGGTCAGCCAGTAGATTTGAGTATTTCTAGATACAAATGGGAAACAGGTGTTTATTAAAGCATCCATTAGTCAATCTACTGTTGAACTTGATGTAAGCTCATATGAAAGTGGGATCTATATCATTCGAATCACCAATGAGGTGTCAAGTGTTAATAAGAAAGTAATTATCAAAAGGTAAATAGAACAGAACATGAGAAATCAAGCATATATGAAAACTAGAAATAGATTCAGCCTTGTGATGGCAATAGTATTGGGTCTATTTCTAATGAGTTGTGACAATGATGGTGATATAGAAAGAGAAACAGCTCAAGAAATCGCTTTTAGAATACTAGGAGATAGCCCATGGACATTGGGTAATGGTTCTGGAAGTATAGTTGTAGATGGTACTGACGTGAGTGCAAACTATGAAGGGTTTAGCTTAGCCTATGGAGAAGGCACTTATTCAACTACTAACGCTGATGAATTATTTCGGGCCTCAGGAACTTGGGATTGATGAGGAAGCACGGATGATTAGATTGGATGATGGTAATGAGTTGACCATCGTTACTTTGAACGAGTTTCGATTCATTTTTACCTTTAGTTTCTCTAACGGAGGAGTAAGGGCAGGAATACCAGGAAATTATACTGTAAGTGTTGTTAAGTAAGCTGCTATTGTTTAGCCAATTGCGCTTTGAACAAGACTATTTGTGTATTAAAGGCCTTTCATAAACCATCTTTTTATGATTATTAATTATATTCAACTTGATAAACCAAAGTATTATGATCAAAAAGACACTAATAATTATTGCTTTCTTTTTTACAGCTGGAGTATTTAGCGCTAATGCTCAGTCAGTTGGCGAACTAGGTCTTCGTTGGGGAAGTGTCACAGGTGGTGACTTCGCAGTAGACGGAATTATAGGCCTTGGTGAGTTCAGTAGAATCCACGCTAACGTTTCATTTGGAGGAAACGGAGCTACAGATTTTGGCGTTGATGCCATTTGGGATTTCATCTACAGACCATTAGGAGGCGAAGCCTTCAATTGGTATGCGGGTGCTGGTCCTTTCTTAGGCTTTGGAGATATCTTTTCACTCGGTGTAGCCGGTGAGATAGGGCTCCAATACAATTTCCAATTCCCAATGTCGGTCTCAGTAGATTACAGACCTGCATTTAGGCTAGTAGAAGATACAGATTTTGATGCCGGAGGATTCGGTGTCAATATTCGCTATCGATTTGGTGGTGGTGGAGGAAACTAGATTCCCTCTTTATAAGAATTTAAGCTCGGTTTTCCGGGCTTTTTTTATGCTTGAGAAATAATCAACTTCCTATTTCTGATCAATGCAATAACAGCTCCTATCATAAGAGCTATGCCTAAATAAGCAAAGCCTGAACGAATAGAAGTGGCATCAACAAGGGGTTGAAAAAAGATAGGAGAAGCAAACTGGCCAATAAAAATAAAAGTGGTCAGCATGCCGAGCACTTTCCCTCTGTTTTCAGGCGAAGCCATTGTCACTAAGCACAAATTAGAATTGGGCATTAATAGACCGGCTCCTAATCCAGAGATTAACAAGCCAGGAAAAGTTGTCCAATAAGAAGTGGCGGTCGAGATCAAATAATAGCCAATTCCCATGCAGAGAAAAAGAATGCCATAGATCTGATAATGGGTCAAGCGTTTTTTCAACTTTGGATATTGGAAGGACATAATACCTCCTACCAACATAACGGTTGATATGGCTAGTCCGGTTTCCATATTACCCATATCAGAAATTTCTATCATCAAGAAGGGGATCTGCACAGGCATCAGGTAAAAAACTACCATACCCAAAAAAGAGATCATGTATATGGTCCAAGCCAATTTAGGAATAGGCACAGCAGCTTTCATCTTCTCAGAGCTCACCCTTTTAGGCTCTTTCAGAAAAAGGGCGACCATGGGGGCTGCAATAAGTGCTAATAAATAAATAGCAAAGGGATATCGCCAACCTACATCTGCTAATGTGCCTCCTAATGAGATAAAAACAGTGCCAGATAAGGCCATAATGCCAGCTTGTACACCTAAGAACTTTTGGCGATCCTCTCCCTCAAAATAGTCGCCAATCAAAGCCACTGCTGTGGTCATTATTCCTCCGACAGCAACGCCAAGTAAGGCTCGCCCAACAATGATCTCCCATAGCGTATTCAGATATAAACCAGAGGCTCCTGCTAGGGCATACAATAAGAGCATAGCTACCAAGAGCTTTATTCTTCCATATTTATCAATGATCCAACCTGAAATAGGAGAGGTAAGCGCTATAAAAAGGCCAGGTATAGTCAATACAAGTTTTACCAAGGCTTCCGCAGATGGATTATCCGGAAAGGCTTTGCTCATTTCTGGTAGCGATGGAGCAATAGTGGCACCAGCCATTACTGTCATCATGCTACAGAAAAGGATGGTGATCTTAACTAATCGAGGATTTTTCAAGCGTGCTGCGATTCAACCGCATAACGCATCTTGTTCAGCAATTGGTTCAACATCAAAGCTTCTTTTTCAGACAGGTTGTCCATAATGCCATCTAATTGGTCCATGTTGGCATCAATTTCTTTCAGAAGAGCCAAGCCCTTTTTACCAATAAATACTTGGATCAATCGCCCATCATGAGGGCACGGTTGCTTCCATATCAGGTCTTTTTCGCAAAGCCTATCAACCAATCGAGAGCTATCTGCAGATCCTACGATCATGCGCTCTCTAATTTCTTTGGTACTGATGGGCTCTGGCGATTGCCCTCTCAATATGCGCAGTACATTAAACTGCTGTTGGGTAATACCATAAGACTTCATGAATTGAGTCATTCTCGTCTCAAACCAATTAGAAGAGTATAGCAAATTGACTCGAAGCCTATGCTTCTCGTTTTCGTATTGATTAGAATCGTATAACTCTTCAGATTTCATTATTACCCTCTTTACTTATACACTAATGTTACAACATTAGTTCAAAAAAGCAAGGGCCACCTCTTCAGAGGCAGCCCGATTATCAACATCAACTCAAAGTCGAAACGACTAGTCTTTTACAATGATCTGATAGTGTGGTGTTGGGTTCAGCGGACAGAAATAATTATAGGTTCCCGCTTTTAATTCCACTACCTGAGATCTTGAAGTCTCTCCAGCATTAATGGTCTTTTTTAGGTAACCATCTTTAATATGTTCGCCTTCTTTACCATTCTCAGTTGGTACTATCACAAAGCCTAGTTCATGGTCGACACCCACATTGCTCACTTCAAAAATGTACTTACCTGGTTTTAGGTTCAATCCTTCTTTTTCAAACTTGCCTGGCGTCTGGTCTAGTTTTACTACAGTTACATCATTCTGGGCTAGCGCTACGCTTACAGATGCAACTATCAATGCTAAGGTCAATACTAATTTTTTCATCTCTTATTTCTTTAAGGGTTTATGCCAATACTGGCTCTTCAATAGATTTAACTTCTGGGAAATCAACAGTGATCTGAGTCAGATTATGAACATAATTCGCAAAGGTCTTATCAGCTACTAAGGCGATTAGATCAATTAAAGCTGCGTTATCAAAACCGAACGCGAAGAAGTCTTCAACCAAGTTTTCAGATGCTCTTCCTTTGTTCTCAGCTATGTTCTTAGCCAATGCCACAATCACATTTAATCTGTCATTTGTGCTTCTCCCTTGTCTTAGCTCAATGGTTTCTTCTTCATTGAAGCCGTTCATTTTACCTAATGCAGTGTGTGCGGCTAAGCAGTAAGCACAACCATTTACTTGCGAAACAGCTAAGAATACGGCTTCTCTCTCTTTTGCATTAAATGCGCCTTTGGCTTGAGCACCTTGAAATGCCAAGTAAGATCCTAAGGCATTACCTGAGTATCCAATGGTAGCGTATAAGTTCGGCACCATGCCTACTTGCTTTTGTAAGTTGTCAAAAATGCCCTGGGCTTCTGCACTTACTTCGTCTCTTGTGGGTACGTTAAATGTTCTCATGATTTTATGTTTTAAATTTTTGTTTTTCATTGTTGATCAGGTAAACCAATGTTTCAACATCAAAGTTCAAACATTGAAATAAATTTTATAAATATTTTTTAATCGTCAATAAATCAGTGAGTTAGAGAGGTAGGTTTTTGGGCGTGCCCTTCGTCAACTCAGGTCGGGCTCTTCAGGGCTTGGTGCTTCGCACTGCCAAAACTTGGCACCCTTACCATCCCTCACGCATAAAAAAAGCCCAGCGTCAACTGGGCTATCTCATTCTCGTTAATTTTCATCACGCATCACGCATCACGCATCACGCATCACGCATCACGCATCACGCATCACGCATCACGCATTACACTACACCATCTGTAGATCAATCGGTAATTCTCTATATCGCGTTCCATTCAAATCAGCCACCGCATTTAACAGAGCAGCACCAATAGGAGGTAGGCCCGGTTCACCAACACCACCTGGAGCTTCCTCATTATCTATCAAATGAACTTCAATACTTCTAGGGGCCTCATTCATGCGCAGCATTCTATAGGTATCAAAGTTAGCCTCCTGAGCTGCGCCATTTTTAAAGGTGATCGGATCTTTTAAGGCAGCTGTCAAGCCATAGATAATATTGCCTTCAGTTTGTGCTTTCACTTGGTCAGGGTTCACATATATCCCACAATCCACAACCGAAACGACTCTAGGGATACTCACTTTTCCGTTTTCCTTTTTCAAGAAGAGCGCATGTGCCACAATAGATCCAAAGCTTTCTACAATGGCCACACCCTTGCCTTCATTGTTACCAAGTGGGACATTCCATTCCGATTGTTTCTCTAATTCTTCTAACACCTTGACAAAGCGTGCTTCCTTAGCTAAGTATTGTTTTCTAAAACTGAGCGGATCTTGCTTGCTGGCTACTGCCATTTCATCAATAAAAGCTTCGAAAGCTACTCCATTGGTAGAGGCAAAAACAGAACGCCACCAGTGCACAGGTATTTGCGAAGTATATTCATTAAAGCGTACCGACATATGCTCAAAGTCATAATGGGTATTGATGCTTTCCATTACCTCAAAGGGGATCCTCCCTCTCGAAGGCCTACCTTGAGTAGTAATGGCCTGACTCACCATTTTAGTTTGCATGGCTTTGGGTTGTTTCCCATCTATGCCGGCTTTAAAAGCATGGACAGTTCCCTGTCTAAATGGTCCTTGCAGCGTATCATCCTCTCTGCTCCAAACCAGTTTGACAGGCTTGCGAAGTGCTTTAGAGAGTTGATAGCATTCTTCAAATGAATCATTCATCGAACGCCTACCAAAGCCACCTCCCATAAATGGCATATGTATTTTGATCTTTTCTTCGGCTTCGCTTTCAGCTATACCTAGATCTTTGGCGATTCGTCTATGTAATTGAGGGCTCTGGCTCGATGCCCAAACTTCTACAGTGTTGTCCTTTCTAACATGCACAGTCGCATTCATTGGCTCCATACAAGAATGGGCCAGATACGGCAATTTATAGGTGGCTTCTAATACGTCTTCACTGCTAGCCAAAGCACTTTGAATATCTCCTTTTTCAAAATGCTCCATGCCTTCTTCTTGAGATAAGGCTTCCATGTCTCTAAAAAGATCTTCCGTGCTCACTTGACTAAATTGGGCATTGTCCCATTCTGCTTTCAACACCTTTCTTGCCTCTAAAGCAGCAAATTGATTAGTGGCCACTATGGCAATGCCTGTATTGCTTTTGCCATAAACGGTACGCGTAACCTCCATTACTTCTACCACTCCCTTTACAGAGAGAGCGACCTCTTTGTCATACGACTTCAATGTGCCTTGCAGGGTAGGGCATCTTTCGACAGAAGCATAAAGTAGTCCTTCTGTTCTGGCATCAATACCATAATCCGCTCGTCCATTCACTTTATTCACTAAATCAGGTCTATTCGTTTCCTGACCTATGATCTTAAAGTCCGCTTTACTTTTGAGCGGTACTTCATTTTGAATCTCTAATTGACTGGCAGCAGCAACCAAGTCTCCATAACCAATGCTTTGTTGATCATTCTTATGAATGACCCTTCCATTTTGAGCATAACACTCACTGGGCTGTACTTTCCATTTAGCTGCAGCAGCTCTTACTAAAAGATCTTTGGTAGCCGCGCCCAATTGTCTCATTGGAGTAAATTGAGTGCGCATACTTCGGCTTCCACCGATCGACTGGCGTCCATATTTCCTCGAAGCGCTAGATTTCACAATGGTCACTTGCGACATATCCACTTCCAATTCCTCAGCAATTACGGCAGGCAATCCTTGAAAGATTCCTTGGCCTAATTCTGGAATATGCGCCATCATGGTGACCTGTCCATCCGCTGCTATAGTAACAAACGGATTAAGGGGAGTGCCATTGACAAAATCTTCTGCCATTAACTTCTTAAGTTGACTATTATTCCCTCCAAGTGCCAAGTGCTCAAAGCCAACCGCCAAAAAGGCTCCTGTGATCCCTGTAGTCCTCAGGAAGTTTCTTCTATTGATCTTATTTGCTTCCATTGGTCATTTCGTTTGAGGCTACATGAATTGCTTTTCTGATACGCGTATAAGTTCCGCATCGACATATGTTACCAGACATGGCCTGATCTATATCATCATCACTCGGACTTGGGTTTCTGTCGAGCAGGGCTGCTGCTGACATCACCTGGCCAGACTGACAATAGCCGCACTGCGGTGCTTGTACCTCTAACCAGGCTTTTTGTACTGGATGCGAATTGTCTTCCGATAAGCCTTCAATTGTGGTGATGTTTTGGGTCGAGGCTGCGGAAACAGGAATACTGCACGATCGCACGGCATTGCCATTTAAGTGCACTGTACAGGCGCCACATTGGGCAATTCCACAACCAAATTTGGTCCCGGTAAGGCCGATCTCATCTCTAATCACCCAGAGTAATGGGGTTTGAGGATCTGCCTCTACGTCATAGGTCTTCTCGTTGATCTTGAGCTGATAACTTGCCATAGTTAAGGGGTTATTTGCTAATAAGTTAAGGTAATTTAACTACGAATTGAATCAGAAAAGTGTTTGAACAAAAAAGCCCATCATTGCTGATGGGCCTTAATTTAGATTCGTTCTATTATTTCTTTTCGGCTATTGCTTCCGCTTCCCACTTGTTGTTATCTCTATTCGTATCTGCCATTCTACCAGAAGGGTCAATTTCTATAGATACAATATCAGAGATCGGTCTATCGATTGACATCTCATAACTTGGGTGCGTCCAAGGCCAATCAGGATGCTGGATTCTTGGATCATCAGTCTCTGCTGGTTTCTCACCACGCATCATTCTCAATGCTGTATAATGTACTTCTTTGCTACCATCTTTATAGGTAACCACTACGTCCATTGGCATTGGCATCTCTTTCAGTCTTTCTAAGGTTACTTTGGTCTGATCGCCTTCACCAACTACCTCTTTAATGCCATAATCGATCTGCTTAGTAGTGAACACGAAATACTCGTTATACCAGTCTAGCTCTAATCCAGAGGCTTTTTCAAAGATCCTTAAAACATCATTTGGATTAGGGTGCTTGAATTTCCAAGTCTCAAAATACTCGATCAAGCCTTTATCACGGGCTTCTTCACCAATGACGTAGCCCATCATACTCATCCAAGTAGCGCCTTTGCCGTAAGCGGCAGCACCATAAGCACCATTATAATTATAATGATCTGAGTGTGTGCTTAGAGGTTCTTCAATGCCACTTGCAGCCACTCTTAAATAGCTAGCCTGTCCAGATTGTGTACCTAGGTTATCAAGAGTAGTAACTTCAGGAGTACCATTACCCATCACTTCTCTCATAATTCTTCCAGATGCATAGGAGGTAAAACCTTCATCCATCCAAGGGTGCAATGCTTCATTACTGCCTAATACACCGTGGTACCAATCGTGCATAAATTCATGAACAGTTACACCCAATAGGCTTCTGATATTTCTATTTCCTGTGATAAGGGTCGACATCGGATATTCCATTCCACCATCACCTCCTTGAATAGTAGAGAATTGCTTATACGGGTATTGACCAAAGTTGGCGTTAGCGTATTCGAATGATTGTTCAGTAAGATCAACTAGCTTTTCCCAGTTGTCATCATTCTGCCCTTTGATATGGAAGAAGTGCAGTACAACCCCATCCTTCATAGTCTTTTTAGTGTGTACATATTTTGGGTCTGCAGCCCACATAAAGTCATGAACATCTGGAGCAACAAAGTGCCAGGTTAACTTTCCGTTTTCAACTTTCTTATTTACAGTTTGGCCGGCATCTTCATAGCCATGTCCTATTTCTAATGGGTTTTGTAAGTAACCTGTACCACCGATGATATAGTCTTCGTCAATTGAGATTTTCACATCAAATTCACCCCAAACACCATAGAACTCACGGCCGATATATTCATCTGAATGCCATCCTTGGTAATCATATTCAGCCAATTTAGGATACCATTGAGACATAGAATAGCGAACGCCCTCTGCATTGTCTCTTCCAGTTCTTCTGATCTGAACAGGAACTTGTGCTTCAAAGCTCATATCGAAGGTTACAGTTTCTCCGGATTGAATAGCCGTAGGGAGCTTGACTTCTAAAACAGTGCCCTCATTAGTGAATTCCACAGCTTGCCCATTCATGGTCAATGACTCGATCTTCTGATATCCGATCTCATCTTCAGATAGCTTAGAGATGCGATCCTTCACTCTGCCATCAGGGTCGGCAATCGTTCTAGATCTTACATCCATCATACTGCCTGGCTGAAAAGCATTGAAGTATAGATGATAAAAGACTTGATTCAACTCATCCGGTGAGTTGTTAGTGTATTCTAGTTTCTGAATTCCTTTGAATCGATTGGTTTCAACATCCATGTCGATTTCCATGGTGTATTTGGCATTCTGCTGCCACCTTTCATCGTCTCTTCTTTCAGCTTTCTGTTGAGCATAGCTAAACAACAGACTAAAGCTCAATAGAATGGTTAAATATGATTTCCTCATCTCATCTGTTTTTGTAATGGTGCTGAAATTATTAAAGATTAACCGCTGCACCAAGTCCTAATTTTTGAATGGTTTATCTAAATCTATAAACCGCTTGTATTTTTAAATCAGTTACGATATTCCCATTGATCTGGTCAAGTCCTGTGCCAATTTGAGATCGGTCGTAAAAAGTCGTTCTAGAGAGTTTTAAACCAAGATCAAGTTTCCGGCTAAATTGATATTTCCAAAGCAGATAATTCCTGATTCCTTTGCCGCTCAGACCAGGTATTGAAAAATTGTATAGTAAGTCCTGCTCATAAGCATACTGTCTATTATTGCTTCCATTGGTATCAAAGAGAGAAAATCTCAAATCGAACCGATGTTTTTTAACTCGATAGGACAGATCTTGGAAAAAAGCTACCCCGGAGCTAAAACTATCAGCAATATGATAACTGTTCCACTGAATTTTAGACCTCAGACTTAAGTGATTATGGGCTGCAAAATCTAAGTGCAGAATATATCGTTTTGATGTGCCCTCTGCTACGATCAGATCATTATTGAAATTGAGATTACGATCTTGCTTTTCTTTACGAAACTGGAAATAGAAGCGTGCTTTTCTTCCAATTGAACAATTGACCCGGGCCATCAAATCATATCCTTTACTAGGTTTGTTAATTCTAAATCTGAGCCATCTGAACAAATATTGATCATAGTAGAATTGAATATTTAATTGGCTATTGAGTTTATATCTCAAGCCTACATAAACCCCTTCCTCATTGATGTTTCTACTGCCTTCACCAAATGCACCACTTCGTAGAGAATGAAAATCCTTTTCATAAATGCGAGCCAAAAGGGCAATTTCTAATTGGGGAGAGAGATCGCCAGTGATTCCAGCTAAACCACCAATTCCTCCATTTTTGGAAACTGCTAACTCACCGAATAATCTGAATTGCCGAATATGTGTATTGGCATAAAGACTCGCATTTACATTGGCTTTGCCAGAGAATTCATGCTTGTTGACTAAATCTGTACTACGGTCTATCGGTGAGCTGAAGCCGCTATAATTAAAGAGCACTCCAAATTGTGTACCCATCAGGTTTGAGTATCCTAGATTGAATCCACTTAATAGTTCTCTAACTCTTTTTTTATTTCCGATCTCGGCTTCAGTCCTATGTAATCCTGAATTTTGAAACGTTGAGAATACCAAATCATCATTCTCAATTTCGAGTGTACGTAGACTAGCATCTTGCCTTAAGGAAGAGAAAAATGAAGTGGCCTGCCAATGGTCTGTAAGTTCATAAGTAGCTGCTGCACCTCGCAAATATCCTCCTTCTATAACGGAAGTGTATGGTCTAATTCCCAGTGAGACTTTCTCTAAGGTGTTTATTGCTTCAGCGCCTTTCCCGATGCTTAAACCTGAACCGAAGACAAGCCCTTGCCCAAATTGTAATTGGTAATCTCCTATAATGATTCTTTTGAGCTTTTTCTGATTTTCAATCATGACATGTGCAGACCAATAGTCCATTCCATATCTGTAGGTTGAACCATCAAAAATGAAATCCTCTCCAGGATCTTTTTCAAGAGTTAAGCCATAACTCATTTGATTAGCTATTCTGTTGCGGTATCTCAGGTAGATTCTATTTCTATCACCCGCAAATCTGCCTGATCTATAACCTTGCGATGTTTCTATTCTCCTTTCAAATCGCGTTATCAAGTAAGCATTGGATTGCGAACTGATATTGGTAATTGCATCATTTACCGTAGCATTCATTTCAACACTAATGAATGGAGCAAGTGCCATCAACTTGTCTCTCGTAATTCCTTCTAGGTAGGCTAATTCATATATGGATTGAACAGTTCTTACACTGTCACGATAGTTTAAGATTTGCTTGATTTCTATTTCAGTTAAGACAAATAGAGACTTGAGATCTAAATATTGAGCTTTATTAAGATCTAATGGCTTGTCGTAAAGCAGGAAATATCGCTCATAGAATTCTTCATAATTGATGTTTTCATCAGGCAGGCTGAATAAAGATTCAATGGCCTGTTCTACATCAAAAGTCTGTTGTGCATGCGAATGGCAGAAACTAAATAAAAGAAGCGATATCTGAAGTGTTATCCTTGGTCCATATCTCAATCAGTAAATCTGTAAGTTAATCCGAAATTGTGTGTTGCGCTTATTGTTTCATTTGCCTTGATGGCATAGTCCACTGTAAATCTGGAAATGTCTATTCCAGCACCGAAAGTCATTCGGTTGGTCTCTGTCGAAAATCCTGTTCTTAATTCTAATTCCTTAATTACTCTGTAAGCCAATCCTAGTCGCAGGTCTGCCGCTTCGTCAATGTCTTTTTGACCCTCGGCATAAATGTTGACTTGAGGTGTGAGTTTGTAGTGCGCAGAGAGACGAATGAGTATTGGTACTTTTTCTCCTGTGTCTTCGCTGATCACAGATTGGGTGAAATTATAAACATGCATTCCGAAATTGAATTTAGGAGTGATTTCGCCTATTGCACCCATCTCAAAAACTGCTAAACCTTTGCTTCCAAACCCATCGATGTTATACTGTAAGTAGTTGACTTTGGCTCCCAAACTGATGATCCCGATCTTCCTACCAAAGCCCAAACTGGCCATAGTACTATTGAAGAGATTGTCACCAAATCGGTAAAACCCAAGTGAAGTTGTGCCAAATTCTGCATTGTAATTAATGCCAGCTGATACAGTATTGAATGGAGCGAAATCAAAAATGGTTTGGTAACCAAAAACGGCATCAAACTTACTATGAGAGGCAAGCCCGCCTGGGTTATTGAATATCGACCAACTATTGGAGAGTGGCGATGAAACGCCTCCTAGGGACATGGATACTGGTCCTATTGGGGGAGTTCCAGCCAATTGAGCCTTCAATTGAAACCCAATTAATAAGAATACAGCTAATAGAAGTGTTGACCTTTTCACTTATATGAATATACTCAGTAATTCAGACTTGAAGAAAATTATAGAGCGGTTCGGAAATTAAAATAGAATCCAGTGTTTCCTTCACGATTCACTGAGTATTCCAACCTCATCACGAAGTCGTAATAGGTTACAATGTCGAGGCCAATACCAATACTGCCTATGACCTCATTATTGTAAAAGTTGTTCTCGGTATTCAATAGAGAATCTCCTGAATACCCTACATCGATAAAGGTTTTCAGATAGAACGCATAAGGTACAGTTCTAAACTGAGGAATGACACTTTTTTCATTCAAGCCAAGCACGCCCTCAAGAAATTGAAATTTAAGGGCAGTTCGATAGGAGAGTAGCATATCGGATTCAACAACATACCTTTCATAGCCTCTTATAAAGTCTGGTCTATATCCGAATCCTGAACGAAGCACATATGGAATTTGATTACCAAAGTTTTTATAGGCTTCGATTCGATTCGCTTGATAAAACTTCTCTCCGATTTTGAAATACTTGCCGTAACCTGCTCTAGCAGTGGTCATGCTGAGATCATCAAAAATACCAAGCCCAAATTGATTAGCTGTAAATCGAAAAAGACTGCCGGTTAAAGGATATGCGATGAAATCTCTTCTGTCTATGGAGAATAAATAACCGAAGCGAAAATACTTCTGAACTGTTTCGCCATCTCCCAAATAGCTTGGATTCAAGATGGCCACTGAATCTTGAACTGAGATCCGATTAAAGCCAACATCGAAAGTGTGCCTAGTATAAAATGATGGTCTGTAAATCAGCGAGACGTTGGTGTTGAATGACCTTCTGGATACATCATCACTCTCATAGAATACTTGTCTATGCCCACTTGAAGTGATGCCCACAGTTTTATTGGTTGCATAACTTACGCCAAATGAAAGGCCTAGTTTTTGGCTTTTATTGATGTAGGGTACTGAGTATTTAACAGCTATGTTTTTGGTGAAACCAAATTGAAGACGCGCAGATAGCCTATCGTTTCTCCCCGTTAAATTCATATGGTAGAGCTGAGCTCCCCAGTTCACCCTCGAGAAGTCACGCTTTTGATTGACCCACCATTCTGTGAAATTCCTGTCTGCTAGTTTAAAGATGGGGACAGGGAATATGTACCACCTTTCTTGCAATCTGATAAGAATATCAACATTGGTCTCTGAAATGGTTAAAGGCACCACTTCGACAGTTACAAAAAGCCTGGTATTGGTCAGCTTTTGCTGTACGAGAGTAATAATTTCTAAAAGCTCAGCTTTTTGATAGACATCACCTTCAGTGAAATCTAATTCTCTTCTGACAATCTCTTCTCTTGTGCGATTATTACCGGTAATGTAGATGTTACCTATCGTAACTTCTGAGTCGTTTCTAGAGCTATCCTGCGGATTCTGAGCCATCATATTGAACTGAATCAATACAAAGAAGATCAATATGGCCTTGAAGGAATACCGCACTTATAATTTGAAGGATTAACTTTTATTTGATTTTAATAAGACTCTTGAGATTAAGAATACCCCTAATGCTACTAACGGTATACTTAATAATTGACCCATATTATAAGTCATTTCATCCTCAAAGGCTACCTGATTTTCTTTAAATGTTTCGTGGAACCATCTTAAGCCGAAGATCCAGATCAAGAAGATACCTAATAGCAAACCATCAGGAAGGTCTTTTTGATATTTAGCCCAAAGCCCATAAAGGATAAGGAATAAGAGTAAACTTGTGCCTGATTCGTACAATTGAGCTGGGTGCCTGCTTATGCCATAGGTGTGAATCACAGCAACAATCTTACGATTCTCATAAGACAGATCGTATGATAAAGGACCACTAGGCTGAGAATAGTGCTTGCGAATAGATGAGTTGTTGATCAAACTATTCTTGATATTATTCTCTATGATTCTCCTAGCATCTTGCTCCTCTAATCTTACATTTTCGAATGTAATTTTTAAGTCTACTGGAACAATGCCAGGGGCGATTGATTCACCGCTACCTTTTGAAGCTTCTGCTGATTCAATTCCAAAATTTGATTTCTCAAATAATTCTTCTGCCACACGCCCGAAGACTACTCCATACTCGCTTTCTGTTGGTTTACCTACAATTTCGGAATTCACGAAGTTGCCAAAACGGATAAAGACTGCAGCCAAAGCCACTGTGATGACAATTCTATCTACGATCCATAGATAACTCTGTCCTTTACGCTTTTGCTTGATGAATTTGAATTTGAAAGGAGATAAGCTCGCATCAACAAAGTAATTGCTATATAAAAACAGAGCTATAAGAATAGCAGGAGCGGCACCATGACTGGCTAGTCCGCCTTCCCAAGTTCTAAAGAACATAAGAGGATCAGCTAAGAACCTCTGTGGCTCATAAAATACTAAGTGGCCTAATCTAGCACCAATGATGGTTGCTACAACCATATGGACAGTGAGGGTATCAACATTCTGAGGATTCAGACCTTCCTTTTTAAAGATCTTCACCATAATCTGATATCCGATCACGAATCCAGCTGCAAAAAGAACACTATACCAAACTGGTGGTTGAATGCCTTTTATAATTTCCCGCATAGGGTCCCAAACAATGTATGCTAGCATAGTAAATGAGTATTGAGCAAATATATAGGAATTGGCTAAAGCTCTCGGTTCAATTGAGAGCGATTTTCTAAAGTTCTGTTAATTCTTCGGCATATCCTGCTGAAAGGATAGGAAAACGACACCAGGTACGCGGATCCACATTAAAGGCATCAAGATGAAAAGCAGGCGCTAAGCGCTCTCTTTTCCATTGATTTCTACTCCATAGAGTATAGAATTTCTTGATATGGCTTTTGAGAAGTTGGTCTTCTTCTAATTTCTTTCCTTTTAAAGCCTCAAAAACTTCGATTGGAGATCTATGTTCACCTATGGCAAGCTTCTCTATCTCAACCATAATGTGATAAGGCATTAAATCGTCTTCATCGGTTTGATTCTCCTCAGATGGTCTAAGCTCTGCTGTCGGAGGTAGAGCATTGATTTTAGATAATCCTGTATACCCCAATTCGTTTTCAGCGTATTTCAGCCATTCACGAATAAAGTGTTTATCTACACTTGAGATTGGGGCAAGACTACCACTGGTATCACCATCCATGGTGGTATATCCTACGTCTCCTTCACTTCGGTTCGAAGTGGTGAGCAATAGGGTATTCGAAATATTAGTGAGCATCCAGACGATTGGGCTTCGAGCCCTAGCCTGAATGTTTTGAAGTGCCAAATCATCGTTTACCCAGCTTAATTGCCTGCCTAAAGCGGCCTCAATAGTTTGAGAGTATGAATTGACTGCCTCATCAATTGTCCACTGATAGAATTTAGCACCTATGGATTCAGCTAAGCTTTTAGCTGCATTAAGTGTTGTGTCAGAAGAATTGACCGTTCCTTGATAAGCTGTATTGAATAGATGATGAACAATTTCTTTTTCTTCTAAATCAGAAATGTCCTCGATGTTTAATCGTGAGATGAATTCTGATTTGCCAAGCTCTGTAATACCTCGCCTGACCATTTCGGCTACCATAACTGCACAAGTAGCAGAGTCAGCACCACCACTGAGCGAAAGAGTATAACCTTTAGCTCTACTCTTTCTAAGGTAATCGTAGAGAGCTAAAGCTGTTGCCTTAGGGAATTCTATTTCTTTAGGTTCTACAGGAGCAACATGGCTTTCGATGATTTTGTCAGGAGCGACAAAAGCTGATTTCAATTGAAATTCTTGAAAAGACAACAGCTCATTTCTGAGCGCAAGCTCGCCATTTTGAGCTATCATCATTTCTCCATCATATATCATCCTCCCAGCTTCATTGCCTAGGAGATTGGCATAGACATATGTGCAATCAAATTCTTTAGACGATTCAGTTACTAACTCAATCCGCTCATTCGTTTTGAGCATGGCAAAATGACTGGCACTCGGGTTGAGAATGAGGTTGACGTTTTTCTCCTTCAATCGACAGGCTGGTCGATCTCCACCTCGCCATGCGTCTTCGCAAATCTCAAAACCTATTTTCCAATCATGAAAATCGAATGTCAGGTCACCGATAGGGTAGGTGGCGTCATTGATCATGATCTCATCTACCTGATCAATTGGCCAAGGTTCGAACCAGCGAGGTTCGTAATGAACTCCGTCTAGCGCCATAAATTGCTTGGCATAAACCCCTTTGATTTCTTTATTGTCAACTAAAACTGAGCAGTTGTAAGTTTTGCCCTTGAAAGGAATCGGTAAATTGATGGTAGTTAACAATCCCTCAGTCTCATTGACTAATTCCGGTAAGAAGCTCAGGGCTTTATTAGGAAGCCAGTCGCTTAAGAAAAGATCCTCGCAACCGTATCCGGTTACGCTTAATTCAGGCAGGCATAGAATATCGATTTTTTCTTGTCGAGCTTGCTGAAGGACACTTTTAAGCCTTCTTAGATTACCAGTCCAATCTAGGGGAGTTTGATTTACAGTACCACAACCAATTTTGTAATGCCTCATTTGTCAATTGCCAATTTGACACAAGACTCTCTCGCAGCGTCTTGCTCAGCCTTCTTTTTGCTTAAACCATGGCCTTTAGCGATTGGTTCGTCATCTAAGTAAACTTCTATCACAAACTCTTTGTAATAGCCTTTATCTTTAGTTTCAATATGCTCAAACTTGGCAGTTTTGCCTTGTTTTTGACACCACTCGATCAATTTACTTTTGTAATTCTTTGTAGTGGAAATGATCTCCTCAATATCATAGTGAGGTTTTAAAAGTCTCTTTATGATAAACTTCTTAGAGGCATTGAAGCCTTTATCTACATAGATGGCACCTACCATGGCCTCTAGGGCATTACCATAAAGGGATTTATGCGAGTTGGGTGTACGCCTTTTTCTATCGTATTTGACAATATCAGGTATACCGATCTTTCGAGCAACATTGTTCAGCGACTCTCTACTTACAATTCTAGATCTAAGTTCAGTAAGAAAGCCTTCGTCTTTAAAAGGATATTTCTTGAAAAGATATTCGGCAACCACCATTCCCAAGACAGAATCTCCCAGATATTCTAGTCGTTCATTGGATTCTTTAAAGCCTTTGGCATGTGCTTTAGCCACTGAAGTATGCTGCACAGCGATATGGTAGGGCTTAAGGTTAGTTGGATAATAGCCCGTCATCATTTTGATGGAACGAGCTAATGCCTTTTCATCCTTGTTGCGAGATTTTAAGATATGATTAAGTCGGCCTCTGATAAACCGCAAATTAATCCATCTTACGGAAAACTACTGAAGTATTGTGTCCTCCGAATCCAAAAGTATTACTCAATGCAGCTCTGATTTCTCTCTTCTGAGCTTTGTTGAAAGTAAAGTTCAATTTAGGATCGAATCTATCGTCATCAGTAAAATGATTGATAGTAGGAGGTACAATTTGGTTCTTGATAGCCAAAATACTTGCAATACCTTCAATGGCACCAGCAGCACCCAATAAGTGGCCAGTCATTGATTTGGTAGAACTAATATTCAAGTTGTAGGCATGGTCACCAAATACTCTCTCAATAGCCATTACTTCACTAATGTCACCCAATGGAGTAGATGTACCATGTACATTCACATAGTCGATTTCATCTGGGTTCATTTGTGCATCTTCTAACGCATTGACCATTACAAGATGTGCCCCTAGTCCTTCAGGGTGTGGAGCAGTTATGTGGTGCGCATCTGCAGACATTCCTCCACCTACTAATTCAGCGTAGATTTTCGCTCCTCTAGCTTTAGCATGCTCATATTCTTCAAGAATAATAGCACCAGCACCTTCTCCCAACACGAAACCGTCTCTATCCTTATCGAAAGGTCTAGATGCTGTTTCAGGAGAGTCATTTCTTTCTGATAAAGCTTTCATGGCGTTAAAACCACCCATTCCAGCTTCTGTAACGCCAGCTTCTGATCCACCTGTGATCATTACATTGGCCTTACCTAATTTAATGTAAGTCATGGCATCAATCATGGCATTAGTTGCCGATGCACATGCAGATACAGTTACAAAGTTAGGGCCATGGAAACCATATTTAATGGAAATCATACCTGCTGCGATGTCACTGATCATTTTAGGAATGAAGAATGGATTAAAACGAGGAGCGCCATCATTGGCGATAAATCCTTCAACTTCCTGTTGGAATGTTCTGATACCTCCAATACCTGATCCCCAGATAACTCCAGCTTTGTTCGTGTCTAGACTCTCAAGGTCTAAACCAGAATCTTTCATTGCTTCCTCAGAAGTAACTAAAGCGTACTGAGTAAAGAGGTCCATTTTTCTAGCCTCTTTTCTATCAAAGTGATCTAATGGATCGTAGTTTTTAACCTCACACGCGAACTTGGTGCGAAATTTTTCTGGATCAAAACGAGTGATAGGACCGGCACCACTAACTCCTTTAGTTAAGTTCTCCCAATAGGAATTGAGATCATTACCAAGTGGAGTTAGTGCTCCTAATCCTGTTACTACAACTCTTTTTAATTGCATATATGAGTCGTAAAAGTGTAAATATTATTGAACGTTAGCTTCAAGGTATGAGATGGCATCACCAACAGTTGCGATGTTCTCAGCTTGATCGTCCGGAATTGAAATGTTGAATTCCTTTTCGAATTCCATGATCAATTCTACAGTATCAAGAGAATCAGCTCCTAGGTCGTTTGTGAAACTTGCCTCTGGAGTAACTTCAGACTCCTCAACACCTAGCTTATCAATGATGATGCTCTTTACTTTAGATGCGATTTCTGACATTTTAGATAATTTTTAGTTAAAACTCGGTGCAAAGAAATGCAATTTAAGTATAATGTCAAACAAAATATTTAAACTTGTCTTGAGCGTTTTTTCGCATATTTGAGGCGTTTTTTGAGGTTTTTATGGCAAAGAATAAGCTAACAGTAACTTATGATTTCGACTTTACGCTGATTGGGCTCAATTCAAACGTTAAACCTCATAAAATAGCATGGTTCCTAAATAATAACGAGGAGCTCAACTTTTCCAAGACAGACGACCTTATTATAGAATTCAATAAGGATAAGAATATCCAAATCACTCAATTCTTGCATGAAGATGAATTCAGCAAGTATAGAATTCTAAAAAACAGGGCTGAAGCTTCAGAAGCATCTTTTGATGCGTTTCTATTACCAGAACTAAAGCAATTTGATTATCTCATTATTTTGGAAAACGAATCCACAACATTCGATGAAAACGTTTTCTACAATAAAATAAGACAAATACCTTTCGTGCAATTTGCTATAAAAGTAGATTTGCGCACTCTAAAATCACGCGAGAACCTAATATTCTAACATGACTCACTTTAAGAATCAAAACCACGCCAAAATTGTAGCGACTGTCGGTCCTGCGAGTAATTCGAAGGAAATGCTGACCAAATTGGTGCAAGCTGGTGTAAACGTTTTCAGACTCAATTTTTCTCATGGTGAGCATTCTGTACATGCAGAGGTCATCAAGAACATAAGAGAAGTAAATGAGGAGCTAGGTAGTCATGTGGCTATTCTTCAGGATTTACAAGGACCAAAAATTAGAGTTGAATTGGTTAAGGATGGAGGAGTGCCAATTGAACCTGGAAACGAATTAGTGATTACTTCTGAATCTTGTGAAGGTACTGCTGAAAGAGTAAGTACTTCTTATCAGAATTTACCTAAAGATGTAAAGCCAGGCGATACCATCTTAATCGATGATGGAAACCTAGAGCTTACAGTTAAAGACGTTAAGGGGAATGACGTAATAACTGTAGTGAAGTATGGAGGGATCCTGAAATCAAGAAAAGGAATCAACTTACCTTTTACTAAAGTTTCTGCGCCGGCTCTTACCGAGAAAGACAAGGTTGATTTAGAGTTTGGAATAGCTAATGATGTAGATTGGATTGCCCTCTCTTTTGTAAGAACAGGTCAAGACATCATCGATATAAAAGAAAGAATCAAAGCTTCGGGTAAAGACATTAGAGTAGTTGCCAAAATTGAGAAGCCTGAGGCACTTCAAAACATTGATGACATCATCGCTCATTCTGATGCTCTAATGGTAGCTAGAGGTGACCTTGGAGTGGAGATCGTCATGGAAGAAGTTCCTATGGCTCAAAAAATGATGGTTGAGAAGTGTAATGTGGCAGCGAAGCCAGTAATTATCGCTACTCAGATGATGGAAAGTATGATCACCAATCCACGCCCTACAAGAGCAGAAACTAACGATGTAGCGAATGCCGTGTTAGACGGAGCGGATGCCATGATGTTGTCTGCAGAAACTGCTGCCGGTAAGTATCCAGTTCAAGCTGTTGAATATATGGCAAGAACTATTGGAGCTGTGGAAAGCTCAGCTCAGATCTATGACAATTTCTACCTACCGAACCCACAGAGTGATACATTCCTCAATGATAACTTGATGCTTACTGCATGTAAGTTAAGTGAGCATGTAAATGCAAAGGGTGTGATTGGAAATACCGTTTCAGGCTACACAGCTTTTAAAATGTCTTCTCACAGGCCTCATGCCAAGATTTTCATCTTTACTTCTAATAAAGACCTTATTCCTAAGTTGAGTTTAGTTTGGGGTGTACAAGGCTTCTATTACGATAGAGTTGAGTCTACTGACAAAACTTTTGAAGATCAGGAGCAAATTTTAAAGGAGCATGGATACATTCAGGCTGGAGATATTTTCATCACAACAGCTTCGATGCCAATTAAAGAAAAGGGTAGGACTAACGCCTTAAAGATCAACGTTTGTAGCTAAAGGTCTATCTGCAGACCATCATAAGCTATTTCAACACCTTCTGGTAATTCTTTAGAAACCTCGGCATGCTTACCCATTTTGTGACTAAGATGGGTGAAGTAGGTTTTCTCTGCATTCACCTTTTTGGCAAACTCTAACGCTTCGTTCAAGGTTAAATGTGAGATGTGACTGCTCTTTTGTAAGGCGTTAACCACCAATACGCGCGTGCCTTTTAATTTGGCAAACTCAACGTCTGAAATGGTTTTCATATCTGTGATGTAAGTGAAGTCACCAACTCTGTATCCGAATACAGGAAGTTTGTAGTGCATTACCTCAATAGGTATTATTTGAATACCATTGATCTCAAAAGGTGAATTCTCTATGATTTTCACTTCAACCTGAGGTACACCAGGGTATTTAGATTCTGCAAAAACATAAGCGAATTCTCGCTTCAATTGCTCAATCACATGCTCTCTAGCGTAGACTGGCATGTCTTTCTTTTGCAAGAAATTGAAAGAGCGAATGTCATCCATGCCAGCAGTGTGGTCCTTGTGCTCATGAGTAAATACCAACGCATTTAGCTTGTTGATTCTTTCTCTGAGCATTTGCTGTCGGAAATCCGGCCCACTATCTATAACAATACTGATGCTATCTACTTCAATGTGAATTGATGAACGTAGTCTTTTGTCTCTAAAGTCAATAGAACGACAGACCTCGCATTCACATCCAATAACAGGAACTCCCTGAGAGGTGCCAGACCCGAGAATCTTTACTCTCACAGCTCTAAAGATGTTTGAGAAAGTTCAACAAGTAACTTGGTATTCTTTTCTGACAGAAGATTCCTATCTAATTCTACAGACTTCAGGATATCAATTAGGCAATTGATCTTTCCTTCAGTAGTGTAGTACTTATTGATGATGGCAATCTTGGTGTCTTTTAAGACGCAATAACCAGATTTAAAATTTCCTTTTTCATATCGTAATACGTAGTCAGATTCAGCAAAAATATCTTCAAGTTTGCTCAGGAACTGCTTCGTATACTTTATGGTCATAAGCTATGCGGTGTATTTTTTAACCCACTCGATTAATTTATCATAATCTAAGGGTTTTTGCATATACTCATTCATTCCAGCATCAAAAAATACAGATTCAGGTTGATTTTTAGCATTACCTGAAATGCCAATAATAGGAATATCGCTTTTAGATCTAATCTTTTTTGTTGCTTCAATTCCATCAATTTTTGGAAGATTGATATCCATGATTACAAGATCATAATCATCCTGATCAAAGAGGTCTAAAACTTTCTCTCCGTCTTTTGCTGATGTGATCTTACAATTCTCGAACATGAGAATCTTCTTCAATAAATTTTGAATTACAGAACTGTCCTCCGCCACTAATACCTTCTTATACTCCACGTCTGTCATTATCATTAAAAAATTGTTTGATTGCGATAAGCGATTGTTGCACGCTTGTCAGATAGGACACAAAGATATCGGATTTTTTCTCTAAAGATTGATTTTTCAAAAGCTCTTCAAATTCGGCAGAATATTTAGATAAACGGTTAAAACCCAATGAAGAGGAGCTTCCTTTAATACTATGAACTGTCCGAATAACGCCTTCTTGGTCAGTGGAATAATTGCTTTCTGATATCGCTTCGAGTTGTTCAGCAGTCTCAATAAAGAAGTCGTTTACCAATGCCAAGTAGTCATCTTGACTAATGTGTTGGAGTAATTTTTCTATTTCCGACTCAGATACTTCTTCCATTAATTCAATCTTGTAACCTATCAGTTCTTGTAATATTAAGAATTAGGATTTAATTCGTGACGATGGATTCAGGGAAACAAAAAAGATTGATAGTGATAGTTGGTCCTACTGGAATAGGTAAGACTAGCCTTTCAATTGTGCTCGCCCAACATCTTAAAACAGAAATTATATCGGCAGATTCTAGACAATTCTATCACGAAACGGAGATAGGTACAGCTAAGCCAAATGCTCAAGAGTTAGCCGCAGCACCTCATCATTTGATCAATTCTCTATCTATTCAAGATGAGTATTCAGTTGGTGATTTTGAGAAGGAAGCCATCTCAATCATCTCTGAAATTCATCAAAAGCATGACTCAGTTGTCTTGGTAGGAGGATCCGGGCTTTACGTTGACGCTGTTTGTTATGGACTAGATCAATTTCCGCATATTGATCCCAAATACAGGGAACAGTTAAATGAGGAACATGCTCACACAGGTTTGTCCACTCTTCAGCAGGAATTACTAGACAAAGACCCAGAATATCATTCAATAGTCGATTTAAAGAATCCTCAGAGAGTAATCCGAGCACTAGAAGTAATCCGAGCTACTGGTCAAACTTTTACCTCTTTTAGAAAGAGAAGCAAGGTGACAAGACCTTTCGAGATCTTGAAGATCGGTTTGGAAATGGATAGAAAGAAACTTTATGAAAGAATAGATCTCAGAATGGATCTCATGATCCAAGCTGGTCTTTTTGAGGAGGCTGAAAAGTTGTATCCATTCAAGGAGCTCAATGCCTTACAAACTGTTGGCTATCAGGAGATCTTCGGTTTCTTAGATGGTAAGTATGATAAAACGGAAGCCATTAGACTTCTAAAAAGAAACTCTCGTAGATATGCCAAGCGTCAAATGACGTGGTTCAAAAAGGATGAGAACACACATTGGTTTCAGCCTGATCATACGGAAGAAATATTGGCTTTACTTTCTTAGAAAGACTTGAATCCAAAAGCAGAAGCCACGAAAGATGCAGGGGCTTTACCAATCAAAGCATTATAATCATTGGCGTACGATTTCAGCTTTTTCATTAATTCTTGCTGTGTTAGATTAGACTTTTCAAGATCAGATTTTAACTCTTGGTCAGCTAAACCTGAAAGTCCATCATTAACGACTTGAATCAGGTCTTCTTCTTTCTTGTAGCTCTGAAACCTATCTGTTGAAGTCTTTTTTAATTGAGCAGCAGCTTCGGCTAGGGAAGAGCCAGCGTTCTCACTATCATATTTGAATATGGCCATTTTACGTTGACCACTATTTGCTGCCATTTGATCAATAACCTGAGTCAATCGTGCCTTTCTTGGCTTGATCTGATTGTAGGTATAAATCGAATAAAGAAGAACTAATCCTAGTAGAGCGACAAAAATTGGAATGAATCCCATGAGTTTAAAATTTGAGTTTGACCATTAAAGTGATCGAAATAATATTTTTTTGGTATTAATTGCAAATCCATTCATGGAACAAGAAAATCAGAACAAGAAGGTATTGATCATTACTTACTACTGGCCACCTAGCGGAGGCGCAGGTGTACAGCGATGGTTGAAATTCACGAAATACCTTCCTGATTTTGGATGGGAGCCCATAGTCTTTACACCGGAAAACCCCAGTTTTGACCATAAAGATGAATCCTTAACTAGTCAAATTGACAAAAGGGTAGATGTATTGAAATTTCCAATTTGGGAGCCATATGGTCTTTTTAAAAAGGTTTCTGGCACTAAAGAATTAAAGCAAGGTCAAATTCTTGAAGATGAGAAGAGAGGCTGGTTTAAAAAGTTAAGTGTGTTCTTAAGAGGGAATTTGTTCATTCCTGACCCGCGAGTATTTTGGGTAAAGCCTGCAGTAAAATATTTACAAGACATCATTGTCAAGAATGACATCAAGCATGTAATCACTACAGGTCCTCCGCATAGCGTGCATCTCATAGGCCTGAAATTGAAATACCTGATTCCATCAATTCAATGGATTGCTGATTTTCGAGACCCATGGACGGAATGGGATATTATGAAGCAATTCAATATGCTTCCTTTTATTTGGAAAAAGCATCAGAAATTGGAGAGCGAAGTTTTGAAAGTGGCTGATGTCACAGTATCTACAGGAAATAGTGCCTCAAAAGACTTTAAAAATTTAGGAGCAAGGAAAGTAGTCACTCTGACCAATGGCTTTGATACTGACGTTGAATTTGGGCAAGAGAGAGATCGAGGAACTCGCATTTCCCTTCTTCACCTTGGAATGCTGAACCATCAGAGAAATCCGGAATGGCTATTTAAGTCACTAAATGAACTCTCAAATCAAAGTGATAAGATTGAATTGCACTTTACGGGCATAATCAGTCCAGATGTTAAGCAATCGATTATGGCACTAGATAGCTTGAGCAATGCTGTCAAGTTCAAGGATTCAGTGCCTCATACTATGTTGAAGGATGAGTATTCTAAAGCAGATATATTATTATTGCTTCAGACGGATACACAGGAGTCCTCAAGTCAACTACCAGGTAAATTATTTGAGTATTTAGCTCAAAAGAAACCCATTTTAGCATTTGGTTCTCCCGAGAGCGATGTAGCCAAGATCTTAACGGAAACAAATAGTGGCTTAATGCTGGCATATGAGGATAAAGAAGGAATCGAGAAAGTAACTCAGATGATCTTTAACGGGGAGTTCGGTAAGGATTTTTCCTATGAGGGTGTAGACAGATTTAGTCGCAGAGCAGTTACTCAAGGGCTCGTTGAGTTGCTAGAATCCAGGTAGTTTTTTAAGCAGGCCATTGATCAATTGATTCACCTCTTCAGAAACTTTGAGGAAATATAGAGGTGTCATAAATACTGCCGTAATCAAGACAGATCTAACTACTAAATCTAAAAGAGCGAATTCAAAGGCGGGCACTAAGCCTTGCAACCAATAAGTAGCTCCGATTATAATCACAAGGACTAGTGTTTTATAAGTAAATGGCTGCATCCCGAGCTTTACCCATACAAACAGATATTTAGAAATATTAAATAGTGTCATAGCCAATAAAGAGGCTAGGGCAGCTCCTTCAATTCCATATGTTGGAATTAGCCATTGATTAAAAACGATGGTCAAAAGTGCTAGAGATAAAACTGCAATCACATTAAACCTGTAATACTTGGACATAACAATGATCTCTCCATTTGCTCCAAAGAGCATATCGGAGAGTTTCCCAAGGCCTATAAAAAGTACTACATAGAATCCTTTTTGGTAGATTTCACCATTTGGCACGAAGTGATAGACATTGTCTAGATTGGACCATATACCTAATAAAAGCAGAGCCCCAATGATAAACTGGTTAATGGAGGTTTGTGCATATAGTTTCTTTACGGCTTTCATGTCTCCAGCTTTGAAGTTTTGCGAAAGCAAAGACATACTTAGCTGTGCAATTGCTCTTTTAGGTAATTCAATGACTGTTCCAATAAAAAACGCAATGGTATAGATGCCAGTGTCCGTCAAGCCGAGACTCCCACTCACCATAATCCGGTCAATTTGTAAAATGATTTGGGTCCCACCTGCTCCAAGAAGTGTATAGAAACCAAAATTCAGCATTGACTTAAGCTGACTTTTAGTGATAAATGAAAAATCAGTGGAAAGTTGTAATCCCTTTTTCCATTTGAGATATAGGAGTAAGATCAATGAGGTAAGACCATAAATTAGCGCCAAAGACCAAATAAGCCAATGAAAAGAAATAAACTGAAAGCCATAAAGAATGATGGCAAGAGTTGTTAATGTTCTTAAGCAAATATCTCTCAAAAAAGTAGGGATGCCTATTTCAAGGATACTGCGACAATAAGCCTCTAATACCTGAAATAGAACTAAAAGATAGGTGACAATTAGAGCCAATTGGAAGTACTCTATAAATAAAGCAGACTCAGATGAGAAATAGGATATTATGTTGGTCTGAAAAACTAAGCACAAAGTGATTAGGCCCATAAAACCAAGATTGGAGATCAAGAGTATGAGCCCCATGAAGCCCTTTTCATTCTTGTATTCCGGGAAGAATTTCACCAAGGTTGAGCCCATTCCTACCTGGCCAAATGTGGCGAGTAAGTAAGCACTACTTTGAATAAGTCCGAGTAGTCCGATTTGATTGGCTTCAAGGAAGTAAGGATAAAGCCAAAGCACATTGACGTAGCCAATGATTGCTCCTAAATAAGAGAATATGGATGCTCTAATACTTTGCTTGATGATGACACCCATTATTTCTTAAGCCAGATGGTAGTGTCTGTTAAGCCTGTTGTGGTGTAGATTTGAGGTAAGTCCGCCAGTGTTTTATGAACTTCTTCATATCTCTTTCTTTCCGAATTATCTAGAACAAGAATTCCTCCCTTTTTAAGTTTGGAAATGGCTTTTAGAGCACAACTTCTTCTGGCTCTTCCATCAACTAGTATAAAATCTATAGATTCATCTTCTAGCTGATCGAGGTAATTCACATAAGACAGAAAGTAGGAGTCATCGATAGGATACTCCGCTACTGACATAAAGAATTGCTTTTCACTCGTCAATGGAGGGTCTTGAAAATCTTTATCGGCTTGAATGAGGTGCAAAGTGGTGTTGGTCACTCCATTTGAAACCAACATCTCCTGAACTCTTTTTGACCACCCTTCGTGGTGCTCAATACTATGAAGCCAATCTAAAAGTCCTGAGAAAAATAAAGTAGATCTACCACTACCATATTCAACTCCTATTCCACCATTTAGAAGAATTTGTAAAGCCGTTATGGCATCCGGGCATAACCAAGGCAATGATGCGTTTTTCTTTTGAAATCGATTATAACGGAATTTAAAAAGTGGTCTTAGAATTCTGTATTTGAAGTATTTCAACCCATCAGTAGAACGAGCTGTGATATTCCTTTTTGCAAAAGGCTTCTTCTCAATACTTTTTTTGACCTCTAAAAACTGTGCTTCCCTTTCAGACATTCTCACCACGAACTTAACAAAAGAAGGCTAATAAATGCTTTTGCTTTGAATATTTGAATAGAAGCTAAATATTGCGGCATGCGCATTGCCGTATTCCTTGACCAAAGTTTTCCTCCTGATTCTAGAGTGGAGAATGAAGCCTTTCAATTGATCAAAGCTGGGCATGAGGTACATATGTATTCTCTCAACTTTAAGGGGATTAAGCCTGTAGAAGAAGAAGTCAATGGAATACAGGTGTATCGTCAGAAAACAAGTAGGCTATTATATAAATCATCTGCCTTGGCTTATGACTTCTCTTTCTTCCATAAAAAGCTTCACAAGGGAATCAAATCGTTCATAGAGAAAGTGCAGCCTCAAGCTATTCATATCCATGATATGCTGATTACTAAGGCCATAATGGATGTAAATGATGAGTACTTTCAATTACCTATTACTCTAGATCTACATGAGAATAGGCCCGAGATCATGCGGTTTTATCCTCATCTGCAGAAGCAACCAGGTAAATCACTAATCTCTATTGGTCGGTGGAAGAAGGCTCAAAACGAATTGATCAAAAGAGCTGATAAAGTAGTCATGGTGACTCCAGAGGCTATAGAAGTAGCCTTAAGAGATACTGGTGAAAAGAGAGAGAAGTTCATTTCCTTACCCAATACAATTGAAAAGGACCTTTATCTGAAATACCCCATTAATAATCAGTTAGTTAAAAAATATAAAAAGGGTTTTGATATAGTTTATTTGGGAGATACAGGGTTGAGAAGAGGTCTTGAGTCAGCTTTAAGAGCATTAAAGATTTTAATCCAGCATGTGCCTCAAGCTCAGCTAGTGATAGTTGGTAAAAGCACGGAAGACCTTACCTTAAAAAGTATGGTGGAGGAGTTAGGTATAAGTGCAAATGTACATTTTGAAGGGTGGCAAGATGTAAGTCTATTTCCATCCTATGTAGAAGGTGCTGAAGTTTGTATTTCTCCCTTAAAAAGGAACTTGCATCACGACACCACACTTGCCAATAAAGTTTTCCAATACATGGCAGGCGCGAAGCCAATTCTAGCTAGTGATTGTCCGGCTCAAGTGTCAATCATTGAAGAATGCGAATGTGGCCTGGTCCATAAAGCTGAAGATGAACAAGATATGGCTGAAAAATTACTTGACCTTTATAAGAATCCAACTCGCGCTCGTCAAATGGGTGAAAACGGGAAGGAGGCTATTTTGAGTAAGTATAATTGGGAGCAAACAGCGTTGCCACTTATTCAGCATTATCAGACTCTTGCTTCAAGCTAATATAAGCACCGCCTGCGAATCCTAATAAAACTAGGATACTCATTACCATCATAATTGGGCTACCAATGGAGTAGATTTTTGGTGCAAATTTGAATTCTATTGTATGATCACCAGCAGGAACCTCAAGGCCTCTTAAGATATAGTTAGCCTTTGTCATTTTGGCTGGTTGGCCATCAATTAGAACTTCAAATCCTTTAGGATAATAAATCTCAGAAAAAACAGCAAAGGCATTTGATGCATTAGAGCTGTTGTACTTCCAATATCCAGGATGATATTCCGAGAGTTCGATAGTGCCATTAGCGGAGCTAGCGCTTAGGTTGACCTCAGAGGCATCAACTATAGCTGTTGACCTAGGATCGGTTAGAGTTAGTGTGCCATCAAACTCCTCGTCTGGGTTGGATGCTTTCACTAGATTATTCACAAACCAAGCTGCTCCTAGTGCATTCGGATTCTCAGTAACGCCTGCCGGAGAAGATGGGTTGGTAATCAAGAATCTTGTATTCAGCATATTTAACAAATGCAGACTAGCAAAATCGCCATTGCTTGCTTGCTGAAACTGTGAAATAAGACCATTGTCTATGATCTCTTGATATCGTCTTATTCGTGCTCCATGATAACCGTTGATCAAGTGATGGAACTGCGAAGATCTTCCATCATAGAAAGATGGGGTAGAGATGTTTACAACTCTGTCGCCCAATTCTTTTCTCTGCTGAATAGCTTGGTCTGCAGGGCTGGGGCCGATCAAACTTACGCTTCTCTGGTTAGAATAATTGCCTCCTGATATGAATCTATTACTAATGGAGATAACATCTCCAGCGGCAATTAAAACTAGTAATGCACCCGCAATGAGAGGCTTTACTTTTTCTTTCAGAAGCAAATAGAGCACTAGTCCAAAAGCGGCAATTAATGCGAAAGCCCTGAAAGCATCTGCTCTAAAAAGAGATTTTCTATCTGAAATAACAGCATCTACTAAGTCTTGCTGAGTGATTTGGGCATCAAATGGACTTCTGAAGCCGAACATTCCGGCACCTATGGCTAAAAGTAGTGCAAGCCCCGCTGTTGAGCCTAGTGCGATGATCAGTCTCTTCTGAGCTAACTTGTCAAATTTTACAGACAGTAATTTTTCAATGGCTAAACATCCTAGAAGAGCAAATGAGAAGATCGGCATTACCATGGTGAAGGTGACTGATCTAAATTTGTTGTAGCCCGGGAAATTGTCAAACATGAAATAATTAAAGCCTGGTAGGTTCCTGCCATATGAGAATAAGATTCCCAATAGAGCCACTAGCAGAAGCCAAATAGTATATTTTTTATCGAGCACTAGGATTCCAAGAACCATTAAAAAGATCATGATAGCACCAGCATAATAGGTGGTAGCACTTTCTTTACCCCAATAGGTAGGTATAGCCCTTAAATATTGCTGCACTTGTGCTCCTCTAATTCCGTTTCTTGTAAGAAAATCAGCAGTAGAACCATCTTGAGGTAATGGACCTGGTCCGCCCAATGCATTGGGGATAAAAAGAGTGAACGGATCCCAAATGCCGTTTGAATATTGGAAAGCATAAGTAGGAGAGAGGCCGTCCTGATTCATTTCCTCATCAGATTGCATACTTAATTCTGACTTTCCTCTGTTGGAATATTTACCATACTCGTAGGTTGAATATAATTCTCCGAATGTGCTACCTACCGCTAAAATGAGTGCAGCAAATAGTATTAGACTTCGTTCGATAAAGGGCTTGATCTCTTTTTCTTGAATCGCTTCAATCAGTTTAATGATCAGGTAAATGCCGACTATAAAGGCCAGGTAATACGTGATTTGTAGGTGATTCACTCGAATCTCCATGGCCAAAGCAAGTGCTGCTAATCCACCCCCGAGCCATTTGTGTTTTCCGAAAGCTAAATGGATGGCACCCATTACCAAAGGCATAAATGAAACAGCTGAGATCCGTGCATTATGACCTGCTGTTAGACCAATGATATTGTATGATGAAAGGCCGAATGCTATTGCTCCCATTAAAGCTACATATGGCCTGACTTTAAAGCAGAGCAACATAATGTAGAAAGACAACATGGCTGCAAACACGATCCTAGTTGGGTGAGGCAGTCCGAGTGTGTAAACTGCATGGGCAGTCTTGATCAATCCATTACCCCACTTAACGCTGATCAGGTATGCGGGCATTCCTCCAAAAATAGAGTTCGTCCAAAGTCCTTCTTTACCCGTTTCTTCTCTATACTCAATGAGTTCCTGCGCACTGGCTTCCCATTGTACAATATCGCCCTGGCTTAAGCTTTTATTATTGAAGTACTCAGGGCTAAAGAACAAAACTGTAATGATCAAAAAGGCCGATACGGCTAATAGATGCGGGAGAATGTCTTGCTGGAAATGGATCTTCCTCATGTGGTCTTTTTTAGCAAGCAGCAATATCATGATATGGCTCGGATTAAGAAAGTCTGAGGACTGATTTATAAGTGAATTGACTCTTTTTAACCCTTTTAAAGCACAGAAAAATGGCTATTTTTGCAAGCTCATTTAAGGAGGCCAGATATGTTCGAGAATTTAAGTGGAAAGTTAGATAAAGCCTTTAAGAACCTAAAAGGACAAGGTTCGATCACAGAGATCAACGTAGCAACTACTGTCAAAGAAATCAGAAGAGCGCTAGTTGATGCCGATGTAAACTACAAAGTTGCTAAAGAGGTCACTGATAAGATCAAAACTGAAGCACTTGGTAGAAATGTTTTGGTCTCTGTTTCTCCGGGTCAGTTGTTGGTGAAAATTACCAATGAAGAGCTAACTCGATTAATGGGTGGTGAGAAAAAGGACATTCAGATCCAAGGAGACCCAGCAGTGATTCTTATCTCGGGTTTACAGGGTTCTGGTAAAACAACTTTCTCTGGTAAACTAGCCAACTTATTAAAATCTCAAGGTCGTCAGGTTCTTTTGACTGCCTGTGACATTTATAGACCTGCTGCGATTGACCAATTGAAAGTATTGGGTGAGCAGATCGGTGTCGATGTCTATGCTGAGCCTGAGAATAAAAATGCGATTGAAATTGCGAACAATGCTGTTGAGCATGCGAAGAAATTAGGTAAGAAGATTGTCATTGTCGATACGGCTGGTCGTTTGGCTGTTGACGAGCAAATGATGCAAGAGATCGAGTCATTGAAAAATGCGCTTAATCCGAAAGAGACCTTGTTTGTCGTAGACTCAATGACTGGTCAGGATGCGGTAAACACTGCTAAGACCTTTAACGAGCGTTTAGATTTTGATGGTGTCGTTCTTACCAAATTAGATGGTGATACTCGAGGTGGTGCAGCTCTTTCTATCAGAACGGTAGTAGAAAAGCCGATCAAGTTCATCTCGACAGGAGAAAAAATGGAGGCGATCGATGTCTTCTATCCTGATCGTATGGCCAATAGAATCTTAGGAATGGGTGATGTTGTCTCACTAGTGGAGAAAGCACAGCAGGCCTTTGATGAAGAAGAGACTAGAAAACTCAACAAAAAGATTCGTCAGAACAAATTCGATTTTGACGATTTCTTAGCCCAGTTAGATCAAATCAAGAAAATGGGTAATATGAAAGATCTTCTAGGTATGATCCCAGGCATGGGTAAGGCCCTAAAAGGAATTGATATTGATGACGATTCTTTCAAACCTATTGAGGCGATTATTAAATCAATGACTCCAAAAGAGAGAGCTAACCCAGATGTGATCGATGGTAGTAGAAGAAAGAGAATTGCTACTGGTTCAGGTACATCTATTCAGCAGGTGAATAACCTAATGAAGCAGTTCGCTGATATGCGCAAAATGATGAAGGCCATGAATAAGATGGGTGGAGGCAAGCGTGCCATGGCGAATTTGGCTGGTATGGCAGGAGGCAGAAGACGCTAATCTTCTCCTTCTACTTTTAGACCCCTTGCTTCTTTATAAGCTTCCCATTTGACCCAAGCCATTTGATTATTAAAGTCTTTGGTCTGAAAAGTTAGTTTATAACGCTGGTTTTTTTCATCCAGCATTCTGGTCACTTTAGACGCAGTAGAATCTGCTTGTTTATTGACCGTATATTCAATATCGAGGCCTTCGCGATCCCATTTGAGTTTGTAATAATCAATCTCATCATTGATACGGAGTTTACCATTTACCCTTTGAAGTACGTTCTCAGTCTCCAATAGCTTTTTGTTGTGGTAATTGTTAATGGCAATTTTAGCCTTACCATATTTTCTCAGGAAATCATCTGTTTTGTCTTCCCTCAAAAAAGCCTGGATCTTTACCAATAAGCTGTCAATGAAGTAAAGGTTGATGTCCTCGATATAGTATGATTCCGCCAAGTAATCGATTCTATCTAATCTATAAATGGTAAAATCATCTGTATAGAATTCTCCATAGTGCTTGAAAGGAGCCATGTCTACATCTTCAATTCTCTGATTCAATTGAAGAGAAGCAAATTGAAATTGATGGTCTGGAACATCAATAGTGATCTGAGGAATTGGCGCAGATTTAGTAGATAGGTTTTCCATAGAATCTTCCTCCTTTTGTTCCTCTTCCTTTTGAGGAGCACTACAAGAACAAATGATTGCCAGGATTAACAGCAAAGCGAAAGGATATCTCATTTCAACTAATTCTTTCGTTAAAGTAATGGTTTACTTTAATAATCCAAAAACTAGAGAAAAGTTTGGGCTATTTCTCGAGCAAGTTGGTCAGTATAAGCACTGTCCTTCTGATATGTTATTTGATGTGGATTGGCATATTGCTGATGGGCATTCCAGACATGTTCTAAATACCAGTCTGGTTCAATTCCCCAACGTGTTTCTTCTTTTCTTCTTTTGAAGAATGAGTCATAGGGGAGGTTCAAATAAATTGAATAGTCTGCCCAAGCATTGATCTGATGAGAATTGAAGGCAAAAATACCCTCAAGGATAAGGAAATCATGTTGAGTTGCTAACTGATTGAGCTTATTCACTAAAGGATCCCAGTCAATGCTATTAGGATCTTCCCAATCAGTTCTCTCCTTAATTTTTGGAATCTGTGATTCGGGTAAAATAAAATCGTCTTGATCGAGGCTTATAGAATTGGGTAATAGTGATTCTAATTCCTTGGCAAGTGTAGACTTTCCTGATCTACTAACTCCACCAATAAGAATGAGCTTCGCTTTCATGTATAAAAAAACCTGACGTTTCCGTCAGGTTCAATTTTATCTGTACATCACGGAATCAACCGCATCAAGTGTCTTTTTAACATTAGGAAGAATCTCCTCAATTAAGGTTGGTGCATATGGCAGAGGAAGATCTAAACTATTCACTCTCTTAACTGGAGCATCAAGGTAGTCGAAAGCATCTCTTTGAACATTGAATGCAATGTCTGTAGCAAGAGATGACAATGGCCAAGCTTCTTCCACAATTACCATTCTATTGGTCTTTTTGACAGACTCAATAAGAGTTGGATAGTCAATTGGGCGCACTGAACGCAAATCAATTACTTCGGCATTTACACCATTCTTCTCTAATTCAGCAGCCGCTTCGTTAACTACTTTCATCATTTTACCAAATGACACTAGTGTTACATCAGAGCCTTCTTTTACAATATTCGCCTGACCAATAGGTAGTAAATACTCTCCTTCAGGAACCTCACCTTTATCAGAATACATTAATTCAGACTCCATGAAGATCACTGGGTCGTTATCTCTGATAGAAGATTTTAATAGTCCTTTTGCATCATATGGATTTGAAGGCACAACAACCTTGAGACCTGGTGTATTAGCGTACCAATTTTCAAAGTTTTGAGAGTGCTGAGAACTCAACATACCCGCGTTACCTGTTGGTCCTCTGAAAACGATCGGCACAGAGAACTGACCACCTGACATAGACATCATCTTAGCAGCAGAGTTGATCACCTGATCAATCGCCACTAGTGAGAAATTAAATGTCATGAATTCAATCACAGGTCTAAGGCCATTCATAGCTGCACCTACACCAATACCAGCGAAGCCCAATTCGGCAATCGGAGTATCAATTACTCTTTTTGCACCGAATTCATCGAGCATACCCTGGCTCACTTTATAGGCACCATTGTATTCGGCAACTTCTTCACCCATTAAGAAGATCTTCTCATCTCTTCTCATCTCTTCTGACATGGCTTCTCTTAAAGCTTCTCTGAACTGAATTACTCTCATGAATGTGGTTTTAAATGCGGGTCAAAAATAAACATTAGGAGGTCAAATCCCAACAAACAAATCCTGTGAAATGCACAAATAAAAATGCCCCTCCTAAATAGGAGAGGCATCTTATATATTCAATTAAGAAATCTTATTTCATCAAATCAAGGAATGCTTGGTTTCCAGAGAATTGTCTGAATTCTAAGTCATTCATTGCTTTCTGCTTTAACGAAGCATCAGCAGTCACAGCATTTTTCAAGTGCTGGATTACTTTGTTCTCGTTGTCTTGACGAGCAGCAGCTACAGCAGCTACATAGTGTGCCCAAACATAACCTCTGTCGTTAGAGATCACATTTTCTAAAGTAGCTTGAGCATTAGCAAAGTCTCTAGTCAATAACTGAACTAAACCTTTGTTGTACTGATCTACAGAAGAGTTAGAAGCACCATTCAATGAAGGAAGCGCTAGGTCATAACGTCCTACTTTGATTTCAACATAACCTTTAGTACCGTTGATACCTTGTCTAACGTCATTGTTAGGGCTCATGCCGATAGCCTTAGTTAATGCTTCGTGAGCACCCCATAGGTTACCTTGCATTGCCAGAGCCATACCCATGTTAGCTTGTGCTTCAACGTTAGCTTTCTTTTGGTTAGAGATGTTGAAGTGATTCAAAGCAGTCTCAACCATGTTCATTTGAGATCCACCAGAAGTTGCCATAGCCATTTCTAGGTTTACAGCGCCTAAGTTGTTGTGGATTACCCAAGTGTCATCCTTTTTAGCAGCAGCTTCAAGGATCATTTTCTTTTCTTCTAATGAAGGGTTTTTAGCAGCAGCGTAAGCCATTTCTTCGATAGAAAGAGCGTCAGCAGACTCAGAACCTTTAGCAATAGCTAATGCTAGAGTAGCGATCTCTTCTGGGCTTTTCTTTTTCTTAACTGTTAAAACTTCAGTTTGAGCAGTTCTTAAAGAAGGATATACATCTTTAAATACTTGCTTATAAGTAGAAAGCTTTTGAAGCTCTTTCTCTTTTTGCTCGAATGAACCAGTACCGTTGATGATGTTATTCCACTCAGACTTGTCTGAAGAAGAAATGCCATCGTAGCTAGCAAGTGCAGTCTTTAAACCACTCCAATCTTCAACGATTGGCTTAAGGATGAATCTGATTTCATCAGCCATACCTTGGTAGTCATAAGCATCCATTTGCTCTCTGTACCACTTTTCAATCGCGTCAGCTCTTTCTTGAGAAAGCTCAGAGTTGATAGTTTCTTTACCTTCTGGAGAGTGAGTACCAGTGATAGTTACAGTTCTTGTAACATTCTTCTCTGCGATGAAAGCAGCGAATTTCTCAGCTCTGTCACTTTTTTGCTCTGAAGACTTGAAAACCGATCTTCCTTGATCGAAGAAGAATTCTACGTTTGTAGGGATTAATTCTTCCTGATCGTTGTAACCGTGATCTGCATAAGCAGCAGCGTAAGAAGGCTGAACTAGTCTTGAAGTGGTGATCACACCATCTGCAATACCTAGTCTGTCAGTTTCTTTGAAGTTTCCATTCTTAGGATTTGAAGCAACGCCTTTGATCTCAACGCTTCCTCTTTCCATACCATCTCTGTAAGGGAACATGAACTCCTCAGTTACAGAAACTGGCTCGTTAGCATTGTTCGGATAGTCATCTGCTTTGAATGTCACGCTTCTAAGCTGACGCTCAGCAGTACCATAGTTGTAGTACGACTCTACAGTAAACACTTTACCAGGCTTTAAAAGCTTAGCAGGTAGTTGAGCAGAAATCTCAAACTTTACCGTATCAGCATGCACTTCTAATGGGTTTGGGGTTACATTGACCTGGTTATCTTTAGCAGCTTTTACCATTTGAGGTAATGCACAGCCTCCTGTAAGTGCCATGATGGCCAAAATCATTACAGAAAATACCAGCTTGAATGTTTGGGTTTTCATAATTCTTAATTGATTGTTTTCGTCTAGTTTTGCCGTTTTTAGCGGCTGCAAGTTTAATAAATTTTTGCGCAAATCCGACTGTAGGATTAACAATTTAATCGTAATTTAGTCTTTATATTACCATTATGAAGCGAGTACAGAGATTTTTTGAGTATCAGGCCTTTGGAGTCTGCACCAAGCTTGGTGAGAAGCTCAACATCTCTTCTTCAAGTATTAGGCTTTTCTTTATCTACGCTTCCTTCATCACTTTTGGATCTCCAGTCATCATTTATTTGGCTTTAGCATGGGTGATTAACTTCAGAAAACACCTCAGAAGAAGAGAGAATCCGGTATGGTTCAACTGATTTGATCAGTCGCTAGATCTGAGAATTTTCTTTTCCCTAACCCGAAATATTGCCAAGTCAAAAGTTTTTTAAAAAAGACCCTTTTTTTCGAAGTCTGCTTTGTTCTTAGTTTCAATGATCCTCCCAAATGAGTGATGAATGACCAATGAGCTCTTATGATTGCCCAACCGTGACTGGGACCTGATTGTAAACTGAATTTAATCATAGCAGCCCAATCAAGGACGATCCTAAAAGGTAACTTCCAAAGGAGGTTTGATTTAGTCTCGTTTTTCAGAATGATGCTTAAGCCATTTCTGAAGTTCAAGTAAGTTTTGCGAGGTTGTGATTTATTCAAGGTGCCTCCACCCAAGTGGTAAACATGACTTTCACCACAGTAGGCTACTTGATGGCCGACATTCCATAATCGCCAACAAAGATCGATTTCTTCCATGTGTGCGAAAAAGCGTTCATCTAATCCCCCAATTTGATTGAAGGTTTTAGTATGTACGAATAAACAACTGCCTGATGCCCAGCTTACCAGTCGGTTATCGTCATATTGACCTTTGTCTTCTTCAATTGATTCAAAGATTCTTCCTCGGCAAAAAGGGTAGGCCAAAGCATCTAAATAACCACCAGCACCACCAGCATACTCAAATAGATGAGGGTTCTTGTCGTCCAAGATTTTAGGTTGAACAGCCTTTACTGATGGGTGTGTCTTAAGGTAATTCAGTACAGGCTCTATCCAGTTTTCTGTTACTCTGACATCGGTATTTAATAAAACGACATACTCAGAGTCTATTGATTTTAAGGCTTTGTTATACCCGCCACAAAAGCCATAGTTCTCATCAAATTGGACGATTTGAACACTCGGGAAATGTTCCTTTACATATTGAATTGAATCATCAGTCGATCCATTGTCGATTAAAATGACCTGATGAGGTGTGGAATATTGTACGACTGAAGGGAGGTAAGTTTCTAGATGATGCTTACCGTTGTAGTTTAAAAGTGCTACGCTCAGATCGCTCATTAAAACATATTACCTAGATCCATGCCAGGTATATTAGGCATTATGCCTTCTGTACTTTTCTTGATTTCTTCTTTAGCACTAATTTCTGCCTTAGCCATAGCATTGTTAATAGCGGCAACAGTTAGGTCTTGCACCATTTCTCTGTCTGCTGAGGTCATTAAACTTTCGTCAATCTCTACAGAAATCACTTCCTTTTTGCCATTGACAACCGCTTTGACCATGCCTGCTCCTGCTTCTCCTGTTTCTTTGATGAAGCCTAAGTTTTCTTGTGCTTCCTTCATCTTGGCCTGCATCTCTTTGACCTGGCCCATCATTTTCATCATGTCGAACATGTGCTCAAATTTTGGGTAAAACTACCTAATTAATGTTACAGTTCCTGTGGTTACGACAATTCGTCCATCTCTGTTATAGGAGATTTTGTATTGATAGGTTCCCATGGGCGCTTCTTGACCATCAAAATCTCCGTTCCAGCCTTGAGAGATGTCATCAGCCTTGAAAACTAAGCTTCCCCATTTGTTAAAAATGAGTAATTGAAATTGATCAAATACCCCTGACCCTACAAAGAAGATATCATTGAAATTATCGCCATTAGGTGTAAATGCTGAAGGAGTTCTTAGAAGTCCTTCCAAAGGTACACAGACTTCCGTACTTTGGGCAGCGACATTTCCGCATTCGTCTATGTAGTCTGTGATGTAACAAGCTTCTGTTAAGCTGCCTGATACACCGACATCTAAATACTCTAAAGAACTGGAGGCTCCTATCTGCTCGAAATCACCATCTGCGTTTTGCCTATACACTCTAATGGTACTAAAAGGGAAAGCCGTATCTGAGAAGGTTAATATGACATTTGCTCCATCCACTACAGCTGTTGGTGTTGACATTTGAGGTAGCGTGTAAGTCTCGTTTTCATATGGGATTGCTCTTCGACTTCTCACCAGAACTCCATTTTCAATCTTCTCTATGAAAACTTCGGTTATGGCCGTACAGGCATTATAACCTAGGGTTTGTGTTCCAGTAGCTTGGCTAATGTCAAAGACCAGATTGCCTCCTTGATAAAAATCAGCCCCATTGAAGTCATTATCACTAGTAGACCATGAATAATCAATTGGAATTTCGTCAATGATTGGAGAAAGAGCGAAATCGAAGGCAATGGTTGATATCTCATCAGAATAGACAGGAGTACCACTGCAGGCATCTGAAGCAGCAAGTCGAAGAGAAAAACTAGTGTTATTATTATCAATTGATGGATCGTCAATCATCAAGTTCGTTGGGTTGATTTGTGGATCGATATCAGTGAACACCTCAAATCCATTTCCAAAGTCAGTTTCAAGTTGATAATTGATATTAGGGTCTAAGTTTTGGTAGCTAATAGAAAGACCTGTTTGGCCCTCTGCTATAACCTCTTGAATTGTTGGGGCAGGAATATTGTCTATTGTAGTGACAGTTTGTGGTGTTGCTGTTCCACAATTCGCTGTGTTGCCATTACTTAATAGGCCTGACACATTGATCGTATAAGTTCCTTGAATGGCATATACATAGGTGAATGCATTACTTCCTCCTTTATTGACAACAAATGTTCCTGTTCCATCTCCCAGATTTATGCCATAGGAATCATAGTCGTTGTTAGGGTCTATTTCAATAACTACCTCATTTCCGCTACAAAGATCTATTTCGAAGGAAGGCTCGGTTGGTTCAATGACTGTAATCTCAATAAAATCAATTTCTGGATTACCTCCTGGTACAGCAATCACCTGTGTTAAATAGTAGGTCCCGGGAGTATTATATGTAAATGAAGTGCTTTGAATATAGTCTAGGCTTTGACAGAGAGCAGGGTCTGTTAAGCAAGGAGTTGGATCGCTGGTGTTTTCATAGGCATATGCTACGGTCCCTGTGGTCGAAACTAATAGTTGTGGAGAAACTGTAAATGGAGCACATCCTATAACTTCATTGACTTGAAAATTTCCTTGCACACTTTGCACCTGAGCTTTACCCAAACTGGTAATAGCCAAGAGCATAGCAATAAGGGCAACTTTCAGAGAATGCGATTTTGGTGTGAAGACGATATGGTTAAGATCACTCGCCACTTATTTGCAACGGCAACAATGGCAGAAACTTATGAATTATCTGCGTAATCCAAGCGATCTCTTCATGCTATTTCAGAGCATTTGCTAAATCTTCTCTGGAATAGTCGATCTGTTCACCGCTAGTCATATCCTTTAGAGTGAATTTGTTTTGCTCTATTTCCTGCGAGCCTACCATCAAAACAAATGGAATGTGCTTGTTATTGGCATAAGTCATCTGCTTTTTGAGTTTAGCTGATTCAGGGTAGATTTCAGAAGGGATTCCAGCTGATCTTAATTCACCTAAAATGGAAAGTGCTGTTGATTCTGTTTCTGAATCGAAATTGGTGATAAGCACTTTAGAGCTTTGTGCAGTAGATTTTGGATAAAGATTTAATTCTTCAAGTGTATCAAAGATTCTATCTATACCAAATGAAATCCCAACACCCGACATGCCTTTAAGTCCGAAAATCCCGGTAAGGTCATCGTATCTACCGCCAGCAGTTATGGTGCCCATTTGTATAGAAGTTGGTTTTACTTCATAGATAACACCGGTGTAGTAGGAGAGGCCTCGAGCCAAAGAAGGATCGAAGATTACCTTGTGATTTCTCAAGCCCAAATTCTCCATGTGTTTGAATGTCGTTTCAACTTCTGCAATTCCTTCCAGTCCTACTTCCGAGTTTTGAAGATAAGCCTTGAGCTCCTCGACAGGATCAGATTCACTATTGAGAATAGTAAAAAGGTTGGTGCAGTCTGCTGCTACAACTCCAATCTTACCAAGCTCCTCGCTTACTCTTTCTTCTCCAATTTTATCCAGCTTGTCTAAAATGGTGCAGAACGCATTGAAACTTTCTGAGACATGGCATGCCTCTGCTATTCCTTCTAGTACTTTTCTGCTACTCAAAGAGACTTTAAAATCTTCGAATTGAAAGGCACTGAAAACTTCGTGCACTATGCACATGAGTTCGGCCTCGCAGATCAAAGAGTTTGTTCCTATAACATCCGCATCGCATTGATAGAACTCTCTGTAACGGCCTTTTTGAGGTCGATCGGCCCTCCATACAGGTTGAATTTGGAATCGCTTGAATGGAAAAGCTATGTTATGCTGATTCATCACAACGTGACGAGCAAAAGGTACAGTTAAGTCATACTTAAGTCCTTTTTCAGCAATCTTAGAGGTAAGAGCCTTAGAACCGTTTTGGTAATCGTCTACAGAAGTCTTATTTAAAAAATCGCCTGAGTTAAGAACTCTATATAATAGTTGGTCACCTTCATCACCATATTTACCTGTCAATACACTAAGATTCTCCATGGCCGGAGTCTCCAAAGGCAAGAAGCCATATTTCTTAAATACCTTTTTAATTGTATCCAGAATAAAAGTACGCTTGAACATTTGTTCAGGGCCGAAGTCTCTGGTGCCTTTAGGTAAGGAAGGTTTTTGTGCCATTCTTTGTGCTTTGGGGCAAATCTAAGGAATTGAATTATAAGAGTGGTATAGCCCTTTACTCAAAGAGTAAGATTTTTTTAAATATCTTTTACTGAAAGTTCTCTTATATAAATAATTGACTTATCTTTGCCGCTCGAAAAAGAAAAGGCCTAGTACGATGGGAGTAACAAGATTAAAGAGAAAAGGAAGAAGAAATAAGCAAACTGCTAAAGCAAGAGTTGCTAGAATGAAATCATTGTCTTTCCAACCTGTGATCAAAAATGTTGATACGGAAGAGCTTAAAGCATCTTTTGTAGTAGAAGAGGCTCCAAAGAAAAAAGCGACTAAGGCAAAGAAGAAAGTAGAGAAAGTTGAAGAGCCAAAAGTTGAGGCAGTTGTAGAGGAGACAACTCCTGAAGTTACTGAAGAACCAAAAGCTGAAGTAGCGGAAGAAGCAACAGAGAAGAAAGAAGAAGCTGCCAAGGAAGAGGAGTAAGGCAAGTAAAGAGGCTCATAATATATAAACCCCGCATTGCGGGGTTTTTTTATGCCCTTCCTCGTAATCCTAATTCGATGACCTCCATATTTTTCAACTGACCCTCGTCAATAGAGAATCTTATCAAGGTTCTTTTTTTATGAAACCCTTGCTGACCAGCGGCACCAGGGTTGATGAAAATTAAATTCGATTGTGGATCTCGCTCCACTTTCAGAATATGACTGTGGCCACAAATAAGGACATCGGGACAATGTTCATTAATCAGTGATTTGATTCCTTTGGCATAACGAGGTGGTTTCCCAGCGATATGAATCATTAGAAGTTTCAGTCCTTCTATTTCTTCCGTGTATACTTCAGGTAAATCTCTCTGCATAGCACCATCATCAATGTTCCCAAATACAGATTTGGTAGGCTTAAAAGACTCTAATTCTTTCAGTAATTGATGGGTTCCGATATCGCCCGCATGCCATATTTGATCAACATTCTCGAAATATTTGAAAACCAAAGGGTCTAGAAACCCGTGAGTATCAGAGATTAAGCCTATTTTAACCATGTTTAAAGCTTTGTATGGACATATTCGAAGAAATACATAAATTTTCTTTTTAATATGAATGTATGTTCATATATTTGAGCAACCTATTGTTATGGACGAGCAACTTGACCACGAAAGAGTTGAGAAGATAGCATTTGTTCTCAAAACTATTGCACACCCTATGCGTGTAGCGATCATCGACCTGCTGAGCGCTAACGAAAAGATGAGTGTGAACGAAATCACTGCCTACCTAGGCCTTGAGCAGTCCCTAACATCCCATCACTTAGCAAATATGAAAATGAAAGGTATTCTCGGTTCCAAAAGAGAGGGTAAGAATATTTTCTATTTCTTAAGATTAAAAGAAGTACCTGAGCTAGTGAAAATCTTAGAAGACGTCAACGTAATCGTATTCTAGAGATATCCCATTACTTTATACACTGCTAATCCTACCCATTCTTTTATTAATAGATCCCATTTACCAATGGCATCGCCTTTGGGTATAAAGAGATCGTCAAAATTTAGCGTTGGCCTGTCAGTGTAGAAACCAGCCGGAAATTGGTCGAAAGCGACCCCTTGTTTTTCTAAGCACAAGGCAGACCTTTTCATGTGAAATGCAGATGTGATCAAAAGGTATTTCTCATTGGGGAATTGAGAATCCAGGATTTCAGCTGACTTTACTGCATTCTCATAGGTATTGACAGCATCAGGTTCGGTAACTATAACAGAATCTGGTACACCTGCCATAGTCAAGAATGATTTTAATCTGTTGGACGCAATTGAATTTCCGACTTGCTGAAAGCCCAGTCCTCCACTAATTAATATGTTATCCAATTTGCCTGCTTTGTACAATTGAAGGGTATGTGTGATGCGATCTGCTCCGGCATTGAAGTACACACGGTCGCGCGGAGTTTTACTTCCTTTGGACACTCCTGTAAACACTATTCCTACATTATAATGACCGATTTGTTCCATAGGAACTGGCTTAGGTTCCCACCAAAGCATTACTCTATTAGCAATGTACTGGTTGGAAAAAAAGATGATCATGATCAATCCCACATAAAAGCTTATTCTCTTTTTTTTCTGGTCTTTCAACCATACGGAAAGGATAAATGCCAAGATGATCCAAGTCAATGGTCTTACGAAAATGGCTAGTAGTTTAGAGAGAATGAAGAACAATTAATTCTGGTTTTTAAAGCTTAGATTTAAGAATCACAGCCCGAAGATATATTTTTTCAGTTTAGCTGTAATGATTTTTTAACCACCTCGTCTCCCGAATTGAATGGAGTTGCAAGAATTTAAATCTAAGGTATTGCCTTTAAAAGACAGGCTGTATCGAACTGCTTTTTATCTACTAAAATCAGTAGAGGAAGCTGAGGATATCTTGCAAGATGTTATGGTCAAAATGTGGGAGAAAAAAGATCAACTTGATAATTACAATAGCGTAGAGGCTTTCGCTGTCACCGTGACAAAGAATGCCTGTTTCGATAAGCTGAAGTCAAAGAAACATAAAAACAATTTTGATATCACTGACTTCGATTTCGATTCTAAATCGCTCTCACCTCAAACCATTATAGAACAAAAAGAGAGCTACGGTGTAATGCTTCAAGCCTTTGATCGTCTACCAGAACAACAGAGGCTTTTAGTTACACTTCGTGATGTTGAAGGCTATAGTTATGAAGAGATTTCCGATATGACTGATCTTCAAATTAATAACATAAGAGTAGGCTTGAGCAGAGCACGAAAAGCAGCTAGAAAGCACTACTTAGAAATGACAAGCAATGAAGCACATTGAGGATTTAATTGAAAAGTATTACAACGGGGAAACTTCTCTAGAGGAAGAATCGCAACTCCATGATTTCTTTCAAGGAGAAGAGATCCCCGACCATCTCAAGTCTTACCAAGCGGACTTTGCTTTTAAGTCGGGACTAAGAGGATTAGAGTCGCAAGTTGAGGCTGATGATCTTTTTGCAAAGCTTGATACAGCTGTATCACAAGTTGAAAAAGAACCAAAGGTTGTTCAGGTGAATTGGCTTAAGAATAAATGGCTGGGAAGAGTAGCAGCAGGGTTGATTTTAATAGTTGTTGGCTACTTGGCTGCTCAGTTAGTCAATACAGGGGCAGAGCTGAACAATATGAAAAAAGAGATGGAGCAGATGAAAGCCTTAATGCTCGAGCAACTAGAGAGTTCAAGTGCTAGTGGCAGGCTACAAGCTGTAAGTAACAGCATGAGTTTAGAAGTAGCAGATGAGGAGACGGTTTCTGCACTTATTGAAACCATGAATTTTGATAAAAACATGCACGTTCGAACGAAGGCGGTTGAGGCACTAGCTCATTTCGGATCAAACCCTATGGTTGCAAAAGCATTGTCCAATGCATTGTCTGTAGAAGAAGAACCGGCTGTTCAAATAGCCATTATTGGAGCTATGGTAGAGCTGAAGAATGAAGGTGCAATTGAGACATTGGAGGAACTAACATCTAATAAGGATGTGCTCCAAGATGTTCGAGATGAGGCCCGTTTGGGAATCTTCAAGCTCAAAGAATTATAAGAAAATAGGATCGATTTTATATAAAAACAGAAAAGTCAAAAACTCAAAATATCTATTTAAAGATGAAAAAGATGAAATTAACTACAGGTATTGCAGCGCTATTAATGATAGCTGCAGTAACAGTCAAAGCGCAAGATTACAGTGTAGATCTGGCAAATTCTGCTGAATCAAAAGTGATCATTCAAGAAGTCAATCGTGTAAGTGTTGAAGCTTATGACGGCACAAGCATACAGATTGAAGCTGACGGGAACAAAGATAAGTCTGAAAGGGCTAAAGGCTTAACTCCCTTAAGCGCTAGAGGAAAAGATAATACTGGAATTGGACTCAATGTTGAGAAGAGTGGTCAGACCGTTACAATTTTTCAAGCAGCAAGAAGAGGTCAAGGCAAATATGTGATTAAAGTGCCAAAGAACGTTCAGGTAGAAATCGAGCATACTGGTAACTGGGAAGGTGGAAAGATTGAAGTATATGGAGTGGCTGGTGAATTGGAGATCTCTGGTAGATACAATTCCGTGCACCTTGAAGATGTAACTGGTCCGGCATTAGTAAATACGGTTTATGGAAGCGTAGATGCCATTTTCACAAGTCTTAGTCAGCAAGGGCCAACGTCATTGGTGTCGGTTTATTCAACAGTAGATGTGACTCTGCCGGGTGATACAAAAGCCAATATTTCAATCAAGACTCCTTATGGTGAAGCTTATTCCGATATGGAAATCAAGTTTCCAGAAACTGAAGGGATGAGAAAACTTAATTCAGTTGTAAAAGGTACTTTGAATGGAGGTGGGGTCGACCTCGATATCAAAGCATCATACAGCAATGCGTATCTAAGAAAGAAATAATCAGAAGGGGCTCAGCCCCTTTTTTTAACTCAAAATGTCATGAACAAATTAATCATATTTTTAATGCTACTGTGCCTTAGCCTTAGTGGAGTGGCGCAAAATGAAATCAATGAGAGCTACCCATTGAATAATGAGTCAAAGGTGGCAGTAAGGTTTGAGTATCCATCATTAATTAAAATCCAGACATGGGATAAGAAAGAGGTTTTGGTTAAAGCTTCAGTTGATATTGATGGCGGAGAACAGAATGAGACTTTTACCATTGATGCATCTTCTGAAAGAGGGACTTTCTATTTGAAATCTAAACTGAAAGGGCTTTCCAAAAAGTATAACTACCATTTCAGATCTGATGGTGAAGAAGAGTCTGATGAAGTACGAATCAAAGACAATGGACATACTGTAATCATTGGTGACGAAAAGTCTACCTATTATAAAGGAGTTGAAATAGATATTGTCGTTGAACTATTTGTTCCAGAAAACATGGAAATGGATATCTATGCCAAGTTCGGGATGGTAGAGGTGCTTGGTATTCCTAATTCACTAGAGGTAGATTCTGAATTTGGAGGTATAGATGTGGCCTTAAATACGAGAGAGATCAAAGCATTAGATGCCTCAACATCATGGGGACAGATCTACTCTAATCTTGAAAGCAAAATGGACCTGAGAGGTGGAGATGAATTGGGTAAAGAACTAACAGCAAGGCTGAGCTCATCTGGAGGTAAACGACTTTACCTGGATACTAAGTTTGGTAATGTCTATCTGAGAAAAAACTAATCAGTGGGGAGTCAAAAATGTTAAAGAGTCTTAAGCACTGTTAATTTTTGGCTCCTAATGCAACATTTTAAGGCCAGAGAACATCTATACTATAGAAACCAGTTCAGAATTGTAACGAAGTTCTGATTACCGAGTCAATTAAATAGACTTTATAAAGATGTTTACCCAACCAACCCTATACTTAGGCATTATGAATGGCCAGCATAAAATCACCATCAGCGGAGTGGTCTTCTATGTAGAGGAAAACTGTCGTAAGCTTCTGATGGATCAGCTCAACTCTATAGAGAAGAAAAGTCAAGTTCAATTATCTAATGAGAGAATAGCTGAGTTACTCTTAGAAGAATTAAAGGAAGATGGTAAGGACGTGGTTTGTAAACATGTTGTCGAGCATTTAATTGAAAGAACAAAGCATTTAAGACAACCTGATTAGTTTTTGATTTGAGGTGATTTAATTAACAGGTGTTTTCTATCCAGGCCCTGGCCAAGTGTCAGGGTCTTTTGTTTATAATAGCTTCTCCCAATTGATGAACCACCATGGCGTAGAAAGGGCTGTGGTTGTATCTAGTGATCACGTAGAAATTATAAAAACCAAACCAGGTTTCTTCTTCCTCTCCACTTTTTAAAGTTACCAGAGTAGCTTTAGGGTCTCCAGCAATGGCCTCTTCAGGCTGAATCCCTATTTTGGTGTAATCAGATAATTGATTCTTAGGTCTTAAAACCTGTTTGTTGAGATTCTTTACTTCTCTAGTGAAATTTGCCCTAGTAGTCACTGGTTGTCCTTTTTGCCACCTATGTACCTTTATGTAGTTGGCCACGCTGGCTATAGCATCTTCAGGAGAATTCATCAAATCAGCATTTCCGTCTTTGTCAAAACTTTTGGCATAAGCGATATATGAACTTGGCATAAATTGTGAGTATCCCATCGCTCCTGCATATGATCCTTTCACTTCTAGTGGGTCCAAGTTCTCAGTCTCGCAGAGGATTAAGAATTTCTCTAATTCTGACTTAAAGAATTTTGCTCGTTTCGGATAAGCAAAGCCTAATGTGTAAAGAGCATCAAGTACACGGTAGCTTCCTTTGTTACCTCCATAATAGGTTTCAACTCCGATAATACCCAGAATAACTTCTGCTGGAACACCGGTCTCTTCAACCACCTGATCAATGGTAGTTTTATGTTCATCCCAGAATTTAAGACCAGCTTCAATCCTTTCATCTTTCATAAAGATGTTTCGGTAGCGTTGCCAAGTCATGGTGCCTTCTGCTGGCCTACTGATCTTGTCTATGATCTCCTGTTGGTATTCTGCATCAGCAATGATCTCTTCTACAGATCTGTTGTGCTTCTTTTCGAAATTCTCATTAAAAGAATTGATGGCTTCTGTATCTACTTGTGCCAAGGACAGGAGAGGTGCTGTTAATAATAAAGCGATCAGTGTCTTTCTCATTTAAGCGTATTTAACGTGAATATATAGGGCATTTCGAAAGGAAAAAATGCTTATTTGTTATATGGCAATTACCGCACCAGATATTCAAAGATTTAGACAGGAAACAGACGGAACATCTGAAAGAATTCACTTCAATAATGCCGGTAGTTCACTACCGCCTAATACTGTTCGAGACCAAATGCTTCGGTATTTAGAAGAAGAAGCCATGATGGGTGGCTATGAATATCATCGTGTGAGAAATGATGAGCTGGAGGAAACATATGATTCTATCGCCCAGATGATCAATGCAAAGAGCGATGAGGTGGCTATCCTTGAAAATGCGACAGTCGCCTGGAATGCTGCGTTTCATTCAATTGACTTTAGAGATGGTGATGAGATTATTACCAACTCATGCGATTATGCCAGTAACTATTTGGCTTACCTCAATCATCATAAGGACCTGCGAATCAAAGTGATTCCTGATTTGCCGAATGGTGATCCAGATCTTGAAGCTTTTGAGAAGTTGTTTTCTTCAAAAACAAAGTTGGTTGCCATTACCCATATGCCAACCAATGGTGGTTTGGTATCACCGGTAGAAGAGATTGGTAAGATAGCCAAGGGGCATGGCACTTTGTATCTCATAGATGCTTGTCAATCAATTGGGCAATATCCTATAGACGTTGAAAAGATCAAATGTGATTTTCTATCTGCAACTGGGAGAAAGTACCTAAGAGCTCCGAGAGGAACAGGGTTTTTATATGCTCGTAAAGAAACCATCGATTTGGGTCGCCCAATAGTGATTGATCTACATGGTGCAGAGTGGAAAGGTCTTGACGCTTATCAAATCAGGCAGGATGCTAGACGTTTCGAAATTTGGGAAGGTAATAGAGGTGCTCAGATGGGATTGAAAGCAGCGGTGGACTATGCTAATGTGATAGGCTTGGAAGCTATTTGGGAGAGAGTTCAGTATCTAGGGGAGGTGTTAAGAATGAAAATGGCTGAACTACCTGAAATATCAATCAGAGACAAAGGTTCTGTCAAAGGTGGGATCGTGTCTTTCAATCATGCCAAGTATGATGCGGTAAGTCTGCAAAATGTATTATTCGATCAAAACATCAATATTTCTTGGAATGGTCGAGCTAACACTTGGATAGATATGAGTGCGCGTGGATTAGATGAGATCTCAAGAGCTTCTGTACACTATTATAATACAGAAGAGGAGATCGATCAGTTTGTGGAGGGATTAAAGAAGCTTCGCAAGTAGTTCTTTTATAATCTTGGCAGCTACCATAGCTGTTACTCCATTAAAATCTCTTCTAGGGTTGTATTCTACTATATCGCAACCTACAATGTTTACATCTAAGGCTTGAATCATCTCAAGTGCTTCTCTTGTACTGAAGCCACCCGGTTCGTGATGAGACACTCCTGGTGCAAAGGCTGGGTCTAAAACATCCATATCGAAACTCAAATACACAGGGCCCTCTAGGTTGAATGTTAGGTCTGAATTCCAATCTTTCATTTGGATGACATTGACACCAAATCTGTCAGCTTGCTCTTTTTGATGTTGGGTCATCGTCCTTATACCCACTTGAGTCAATTCTTGAGCTAGGCCGTTTTCCATAATTCTAGCAAAAGGACATGCATGTGAGTACTTATTGCCGTCTAACTCATCATAAAGATCTCCATGGGCGTCAAAATGTAGGATTGATAACTTCTCATGCTTTTGGGCCATTGCCTTCAAAATAGGGAAGGTCATGGAATGATCTCCTCCAATACTAAAAGGTATTGCTCCTTGATTAAGAATTTCGGCAATGGGTTGCTCAATGCTCCAATAATCTGATAGATGTGCATTACCACACCATTTGACTTGAGGGTGTTGATCGAGGTCTACTAATGATTCAGTAAAAAAATTAGCTGAGTAAGACTCAATTGCTTCAATGATAAGCTCAGGTGCTTCTGCTGGACCTTCCAAATAAGAGGAGTGTTTATCAAAAGGAATTCCAATCAATGCAACATCATTGTTGTTAAGCTCATCAATTGAATTCCTGATAATCCCCATTATTTCTTCCAGTTGTCTCTTAAGGTGACAGTTCTGTTGAACACAAGGTGATTGTCTGTGCTGTCTTTATCTACTATAAAGTATCCTTGTCTTTCGAACTGAAATTGATCTCCGGCTTGGGCATCTTTTAGACTTGGCTCTAAAAGAGCTCCTTCAATCACCTGTAAAGAATCAGGATTGATATGATTCATGAAATCATCTTCGATGCTATTCAAATTTTCAGTTTTAAATAGTCTATCGTAAAGTCTAATCTCAGCTTTTACCGCATGCTCGGCAGATACCCAGCCAAGTGTGCCTTTCACTTTCTTACCGCTAGTGTCCTGACCGCTACGTGTTTCAGGATCGTATTCAGCATAGATCTCTTCAATTTCTCCAGAATCTGACTTTTTGAATCCAGTACATTTGATAATGTAGCCGTATTTCAACCTCACTTCTCTATCTGGCCCCAGTCTGAACCATTTTCTAGGAGAAGGCGGGTCCTCTTTAAAGTCATCTCTTTCTATATAGAGTTCTCGAGTAAAAGGCATTTCACGGGTTCCGGCAGATTCGTCTTCAGGATTATTGATGGCTTGCATCATTTCAGTTTTATCTTCCGGCCAGTTGGTAATAACAAGCTTCAGAGGCTTCTGAATACCAAACACTCGATTGGCTTTCTTATTTAAGTCTTCTCTAACAGAATGCTCTAGTAAAGCAACATCTGTGATGCCATCTCTTCTAGCTACACCTACTTTATGAGCAAAATTCTTAATTGAATCAGGAGTATAGCCTCTTCTTCTTAATGCGGAGATAGTCGGCATACGTGGGTCATCCCATCCTGTTACTTTCCCTTCTTCGACCAACTTCAACAGTTTTCTTTTAGATACGACTGTATAGCTCAGGTTGAGTCTAGCAAATTCAGTTTGCTCTGAAGGGAAAATGTCTAGGCTTTGAATCAACCAGTCATAAAGAGCTTTATGATCCCTGAATTCTAAAGTACATAGACTGTAGGTTACATTTTCGATTGAATCAGATTGTCCGTGAGCAAAGTCATAATTCGGATAAATGCACCATTTGTCTCCAGTTCTATGGTGAGTGACTTTCTTAATACGATAGATGATTGGATCGCGCATGTGCATATTTGGCGAGGTCATATCCACCTTGGCTCTCAACACACAAGTTCCTTCCGCATATTCACCGCTGCGCATCTTTTCAAACTCCGCAAGGTTTTCTTCAACGGATCTATTCCTATACGGGCTTTCAATACCAGGAATGGTTGGGTTGGTTTTACCAGCGCTTATATCTTCTGCAGATTGATGATCGACATAGGCTTTCCCGTCATTGATCAGTTTTAGAGCATAATCATAAAGGGTATCGAAATAATCTGATGTAAATAATGGCTTGTCTCCATAGTCATACCCAAGCCATTTGATATCGTCAATGATAGCATCTACATATTCCTGACTTTCCTTTTCAGGATTGGTATCATCGAACCTCAAGTTGCACTTACCATTATATTTTTCGGCAAGTCCAAAGTTTAAAACGATTGACTTGGCATGGCCTATATGAAGATAACCATTGGGTTCAGGTGGGAAACGAGTCTGGACGAATGAGTTTTTACCTGTGGATAGGTCGTTCTCGATCATTTGCTCAATAAAATTCAAAGAAGTTTTTTCCGTCTCGCTCATCACCTGATTATTATGCTGCAATTTTAGTGAAAAGCTTCAATACAGCCTTGAAACGAACGAATTATCTCTGCTACTTTTTCAAAAATACTGAAAGAATAAAGCTATTGGCTATCAACTAGTTGCGAATTATGTGGATAAGTGAGTGGATAACCCTGTGGAAAACTGTGTGAATTTTTGAGTGGGAAACTTGTTGAAAACTAGAGGGTTATAAAGTTTGCGTGTAAAATTATTCAATCTACCTTAGAAGTACCAAGTGAGGGATAAAGATCTGAAATTAAGGTTTCAGTCTCTCTTCGGGGGAAGCCCGGAAAAGTGTAGTGAAAGACTCGATGCTTCGGCAAAGAGTTGAAACAGTAGACAGACTGTGTGATAAGCTACTTCGGTAGCTTGCCAGGCAATAAAGGCATCAGGGACTTTATGTCAGGTCAATGATCACTCGTTGAAAGGGAGTAATCAAAAGACGTTTTAAAGATCTTTCTTAGAAAGTGATTAAAACGAGGTCACACAAAGTAGAGAGCTCTAAGTTCTCCTTATCAAAACCTCGGTTTTGAAAAGTGTCAGCTGTACAAGCTTCGGCTAAAGGTAATTCTTCGGAATTACGGTGTAAAGACAAAGCTCTCGGGTTTTGGTTTTATACTCAGCAGAGTTCCTCGGAACTCACATACTGCAAAAGCTTCACGAATGAATCAGTGCTGTGCACGTTCAACGAGCGAAGCCGACAAAGAGATAGCGCAAACAGAGATTAGCTTAGGCTAACCAAAGTGAGCAAAGATCTGAACAGTATCTTGGCATGCTGCCGTGATCACGATCATGGCAGGATGAGTGGGGGCGAGCAATCGTCCCCCGCTTTTGTTATTTGGGGGTATTTGAAAAAATACGGGAAGACCACTGGGGAGTGGTCTTTTTTTTGCCCAATATTGAACCTTTTCTATCAGTTATCGTTGTAAGACTAGATTTTATAATAGTAATACTATTAATTGGAATAGAAAGTCTTACAAATGCAGTTAAGAATAGAAATCAACGAGGCGCTTTTTGTCAGAGATCCGCAAGAGACTGATTTGGGTAAAAGGATACTTGAGGCATCTATCGCTATGATCGATGAGCTGGGAATGGAATCTTTTACTTTTAAAAAGCTCGCTGAGGAAATTGACTCTACCGAGGCCTCGATTTACAGATACTTTGAAAATAAACACCGCCTATTGATCTATTTGATCACTTGGTATTGGAATTGGCTTGAATATCAAATCATTTTCTGGACTCAAAATATTGAAAGCCCAGAAGATCGCTTAGCTAAGGCGCTAAAGCTTATCACCGAGCAAAAAGAGAATGATGAGCAGTTTCCCATTATAGATGAGAAAGCTCTTCAAAGGATCATCATCAACGAGTCGGACAAAGCTTATTTAACAAAACACGTTGATCTAGATAACAATACAGGTGCCTTTTTGGGTTATAAAACTGTATGCGAGCGAATCGCACAAATTGTTTTAGAAATAAATCCTGAATATCAGTTCGCACATTCTTTAATCAGTACATCGCTAGAGGCTGCGCACCAACAGATATTTTTTAGTCAGCATTTGCAAAGACTGTCGGATATCCAAAAGCACAATGGGGATCCATACCAGTCGAATTATGAATTTTTACTCCATTTGATCACCAAAACAATAAGCAAGTAATTATGACCAGTCAGCAGATAGCAAATGTGATCAAGGATGTCACCTTGCTTTTAGGTGAAAATTTAGAGGATGCCTTATATCAAGGCTTGAATGCTACTCAGAGAGATTATACAGTTGATGAAATCTTTGAGTTTAAGCGTGATTTGATTGAGGAGGCCAATACTGTGAAACTTGTTCTCTTAGATCAACCTATCTTACCACAAGACCTGGAAGAGTTTTTAGTTTCTGTAGAGATTCCACTAGTTGCGTTCAGATATACTGGGGATGGCTTTTCTCCAGTAGTTATTTCAAAGACTAAGAAATCGGGATTCTTAGTTAGTCAATTCAATGATGAGGGAACAGAAACTATTTCCTACGAGGAATTAGAAGGATCACTCATCAAAAATGAAGATGGTGAATTACTTCTTTTAGGAGCTTTTAGTTATAAAAGCCTTGTCTCTGATCAGGATGACAACGAGGTGCCAGTAAAACTTTCGCCTGTTGCCAGATTAATAAGGCTATTGGGCGCAGAGAAGAAGGACATCTTTTATGTTTTTGTTTATGCGGCATTCGTAGGAATCGTATCACTGACCTTGCCATTGGGTATTCAGGCAACAGTAGAGCTTATATCAGGGGGAGTTGTATTTAGCTCCATATACCTTTTGATCACTCTTGTTTTAGTTGGAGTTCTCGCAGCGGGAGGTTTACAGATCATGCAGATCACCATAGTCGAGTATTTGCAGAGAAGGATTTTCACAAAGGCTGCATTGGAGTTTACTTTTAGAATTCCACGAATGAAGGCCGAGGCGCTTTCTAAGTTATATGTTCCGGAACTGATCAATAGGTTTTTTGACGTGTTGACCATCCAGAAAGGCTTGCCAAAGCTTTTAGGTGATCTGATGTCAGGAGTTATTCAGATTCTTTTTGGATTACTTCTGCTCTCTTTTTATCACCCATTCTTCGTGTTCTTTGGACTCGTACTTGTACTTACCTTGTTATTGATATTCAGACTTACAGGTCCGAAAGGTTTAAAGTCTTCCATTAAAGAGTCGAAATACAAGTATAAGGTAGTCTATTGGCTAGAGGAATTAGCACGTACTCTGAATTCATTTAAGATCTCTGGAAACAGTGCACTACCTCTTAGAAAGACTGAGTATAATGTGAATAACTACTTGATCAACCGTAAGGTGCATTTCAAGATCTTAGTTTCACAGTACTTCTACATTATCCTCTTCAAAGCAGCCATTACAGGTGGTCTTTTGATCATTGGTACTTCACTCGTTGTGAGCAGGGAAATAACGCTTGGTCAATTTGTCGCCTCAGAAGTGATCATCATCCTCATTCTAAACTCAGTTGAGAAGATCATTACTTACATGGATGTGGTTTACGATATGCTAACTGCTGTAGATAAAATCAGCCAGGTGACAGATTTGCCTCTTGAGAAAGCTGGAGGAATCGACTTAACCGATCAATCAGTTGAGAAAGGATTTATTGTCGATATCAAAGGACTTTCATACACCTATCCAGGAACAAAGAATCCTGTTTTGAAGGATATCAATATGAGTTTTGGTTGTGGAGATAAGGTCTGTATTGTAGGAGGAAGTAATGCTGGTAAAACCACATTGACCAGGACAATTTCCGGTCTTAATCAAGATTATGATGGAGTGATTACTGTGAATGGTTACAGTATGAGAGATCTTGATTTGACCAATTTGCGCGATAAAGTGGCCAAAAACATCTCTCAAGAAGATCTATTTGAAGGGACCATTCTTGATAATATCACGGTAGGTAAACCGTCAGTAACTACAAAAGAAGCAGCGGAAGCTTTGCAGGCTGTTGGGTTAGCAGACCAAGTGAATATGCTACCTGATGGTATGAAATCACAGATAATTGGTGGTGCAAAAGGATACTCCTCGTCTTTCATTAACAAGCTCATTTTAGCTAGGTGTTTGGTTAAGAAACCTAGACTGATGATTCTAAATGACTTCTTCGCAATGTTCCAAAGGTCGGAAAAAGAGAGGCTGATCAATCTGGTGATTGAGAACAGTCCGTGCACCTTGATTGCGGTTAGTAATGATCCTCAGGTAATGTCTGCTTGCGATCGGGTAGTGATACTAGATGAAGGCAGGGTCAAAGCTGAGGGTCCATTTGAGGACCTATTGAAGCAAGGGATGTTGAATGATTTAATAAAGGTTTAAGACATGTTGAATATTTCTGAAAATTCAATCAAGTCAAGGATGAAAGAAAAGAGCCTTTTGTTCAAGACATTAAAAACTCCAGATTCTGGGAAAGTAGTAGCTAGGATTCTACTAGGAGTAACTTTTTTATTCTTTGTTCTTTTGTTTTTGCCATGGCAGCAGAATATCAGAGGTACAGGAAGCTTAACTGCTTTTTCTCCGGGTCAAAGGCCACAATCTGTAGAAACAGCCATTGCAGGTAGAATAAGCGAATGGCACGTAATTGAAGGTGATTATGTGAATGCTGGCGATACGATTCTCACTTTAGCTGAGGTCAAAGACAAGTTCTTCGACCCTGAATTGCTGAGCAGAACTCAACTGCAGATTGACGCAAAAGAGGAGAGCATAGGTTTTAAAAAGGAGAAGGTAAACAACCTGACCAATCAAATTGCGGCTTTAGAAAGCTTAATGGAAGCCAAAGAGGCTCAAGCACGAAATAAACTTCAGCAGGTCAAATACAAGCTGACTAGTGACAGTATAGATTATGAGGCTCAAAAGGTAGCTTTTGCTAACCAGGAGAATATTTTCGATCGAAATAAGAAAAGGTACGATGCAGGCAATATTGCACTGACCAAATACCAAGAGATCGAAACTAAATTTCAGCAGGCTAAAATGAAGGTAGTGAGCGCGGAGAACAAATTCTTGGAGAGCAAAACTGAAGTGGTCAATGCAAGGGTGAATATCAACGCAGTCCGCTCTGAATATTTAGATAAGATTAGCAAGGCTCAAAGTGACTTAAATAACACCCAATCAGAAATTTTTGACGCTGAAGGAAGCCTAACTAAAATGCGCAATGAGTATACCAATTTGAGTATTCGAAACGAGCAGTATCAGTTGGTTGCACCACAGTCTGGATATGTAGTTAGGGCTATGAAGGCCGGAATTGGCGAGACTATTAAAGAAGGTGAATCTGTTGCGCAGATCATGCCTCAAGATCCAGAAATGGCAGTTGAAATGTATGTAAATGCTATGGATGTGCCATTAATTTCTCCAGGAAGAGAAGTTCGTATTGAATTTGACGGTTGGCCAGCACTTCAATTCTCAGGTTGGCCTAATGTATCGGTTGGTACTTTTGGTGGTATAGTTCGTGTAATTGACAGAGTCAATAGCAAGGGAGGTAAGTTTAGAATTTTAGTGACACCTGATCCTGAACAAGAGCCTTGGCCTGAACAGCTCAGAATGGGTTCTGGAACTAAAGGCTGGGTAATGCTAGAAGATGTACCTGTATGGTACGAAATCTGGCGTCAGTTTAATGGCTTCCCGCCAAGTCTATACGATGCACCTACTGAGTCTGAGTACAAGGCAGGTGATAAAATGGAAGCGAAGAAATGAAAAGGCTAATTAGTACATGTTTAGTGGCCTTGTTCATGATTCCGCTCAAGGCACAAGAAATCAATATCAAATCAATTGATGAGATTGTCCTAAGCGGAGATTCATTGACCTATTTTCCTTTGGAGGACTTCATGTCATTTGTCTTGAGGAATCACCCAGTGGTTCGTCAGGCACAATTGATGACAGATAATGCTTTAGAGGAGGTGCGCTTAGCCAAAGGTGCATTTGACCCTAAGCTATCTGCACTATGGGATGTCAAGAGGTTCGATGAAAAGAACTACTGGAACAAGTTAGAAAGTGAACTGAAGATTCCTATTTGGTTTCCAATCGACCCTAAAGTCAACTTCAGTAGAAATGAAGGCGAATTTTTAAATAGGGAAAACTCTATACCAGAGGCAGACGATTTTATGCAGATCACAGCAGGGGTGAGTTTACCCATTGGAAAAGGGCTTTTTATTGATCAAAGGAGAGCAGATGTTAAGCAGGCTGAATTATTTACACAGCTTACTGATGCTGAGCGAATAAAAATGATCAATAAGGTTTTACTGGGAGCCGCCAAAACCTATTGGGATTGGTTTTACCAGTATTACAACTTTAAGCTGGTGGATGAAAGTATGGCCATCAGTGAAGAAATCTACAGAAGGGTGAAGTCTGATTTTGATTTTGGAGAAGCTTCGGCTGTGGATACAGTTCAGGCGGCTATCACCTACCAGAATAGATTCAGTGATAGACAAGAGGCTTTGATAAATTTCAGGCGTGCAGGTCTTGTGTTGAGTAATTTCTTGTGGAATGAAGAATTTGTTCCTCTTGAATTGTCAGAAAAAATGATTCCTGACCTTGAGATTGATGCCTTAATGAAGGAGGAGATTCCTATTGACTCTTTGGTTACGCAAGCATTGGTTCAACACCCTGAACTAAGAAAACTAGAGGTCAAGTTGGAGCAGTTAGATGTATCAGAAAGATTAGCTAAGGAAAATCTGAAACCGCGTGTCGACCTGAATTATAACTTCATCAATGTGCCTTTCAGTCCCAATGGGCAGTCTTCAGGTTTTGATTTTTCAGACAACTATAAGTTCGGTGTGGCATTTGAATTTCCTCTCTTCTTAAGAAAGGAGCGTGCGAAATTAAGGCAAACTCGAATCAAGATTGAGCAAACTAATTATGAGCAAGATCTGAGGGTCCAAGAAATCGTCAATGGTATTCAAGCGGCATATTTTGATCTATCCAATTCACAGCAAATGATCGAAGTAATAGAAAGCGCTGTAAATAATTATAAAATCTTACTTGAAGCTGAACTTCTGAACTTAGACCTTGGAGAAAGTGATCTTTTTAAGATCAATTTCCAGCAGGATAAATTACTTGAGGCTCAGATCAAGTTGCTAAAAATCGTTTCAGAAGTTGAGAAGGCCAGAGCAGAACTCTACTGGGCAGCGGGCTTTCAATATTTGAATTATGAAGTACCTGCAGATAGTGTAGAATAAGTCTAATTAAGTATTTCAAGTAGATGGAACATTTTGAAAAACGTGATGTTCCTTTAACGACAGTTTTATTAGGTTTACAATATGGAAAGACAACAAGTAACAGCTAAAAGATCACTTACTCAGGAAACTGAAGATTTGCTGAACAAACAGATACAAATGGAAGGTAGCTCTTCAGCTGCCTATTTATCGATGGCATCTTGGTGTGAAATGACAGGTTATGAGAATTCAGCCAAGTTCCTTTACATGCACTCTGATGAAGAGAGAGGTCATATGTTGAAGCTTTTCCATTATGTCAATGAAGCAGGTGGTCATGCCATTCAGCCAGAGATCAAAGATATCAAGCATCACTTCACTTCTTTGAGAGAGGTGTTTGAAGAGATTCTTCAGCATGAGATCGCAGTGACTAATTCAATTAATGAGATTGTTAATCATTGCTATAATATTAAGGATTTTACAACTATGAACTTCTTGAACTGGTTCGTTGAGGAGCAAAGAGAAGAAGAGACATTGGCAAGAAGAGCAGTCGAGTTATTCGATTTAATTGGTGAAGACGGAGTCGGTCTTTGGACAATTGATAAGGAGATTTTAAACCTAGGCGAAGAAGCTGCGGCAGCAGATGGTCAGGCCTAAGTGTAGATTATACATGGAATAAATGAAGCAGCCAAGGGCTGCTTTTTTTGTGTTAACTGATTAATGTCAGCTCTCATTGTAACAATAGTAACAATCTTGTTGTGAAGAATTATTTACCATTAGGGTGATTGAAAGACTTGTTGAACTTAAATGAGAGAATTATGTCAACTCACTATCAAGTAGTCGTTATTGGAGGAGGTACTGCCGGAATAATGGTAGCCTCACAACTTAAAAAAGCCAAAAAGGACTTAGATATTGCTATAATCGAGCCTGCCGATACGCATTATTACCAACCAGCATGGACCTTAGTTGGAGCAAATGCCTATTCTTTTGAGAAGACTGCTAGGCCTATGTCTAGCCTTATTCCGAAAGGAGTAACATGGATCAAAGAATATGCTGATCAATTTGCCCCTGATGAGAATAAATTGACAACTCTCAAGGGTACTTCAATTAGCTACGACTATTTAGTTGCGGCTCCAGGAATCAAGTTAGATAATAGTTTAATAGAAGGACTTCAAGATGCCATAGATAAAGGCGTAGTGTGTAGCAATTATACTGATCCTGAGCATACTTGGGATGTATTGAAGGAATTCAAAGGTGGTAATGCTGTCTTTACACAGCCTGCTACTCCAATTAAATGTGGGGGAGCTCCTCAGAAGATTTGTTACTTGGCCTCCGATTATTTGAAGAGAAACAATCTTTTGGATCAAACAAATGTCATTTTTGCTACTCCAGGCACCATCATTTTTGGTGTTCCAGAAATTGCAAAAACATTAACTGAAGTTGTAGAGCGATATGGAATTCATTTCAAACCATTCTATTCTCCTATAAAAGTTGACGGTCAGAAAAATGAAGTCACTTTTAAGGTGACTAATTTAGAAAAAAGCGACACCAGTATTGTGGAAGACAAGTCAATAGGTGCTCGTTTGGAAGGTGATGATCATGTGGTGATTCCTTTTGATATGCTTCACCTAGCTCCACCGCAAACTTCTCCCGATTTTATTAAGAATTCACTTTTGGCCAATGAAGCAGGATGGATTGATGTGAATATTGAAACGCTCCAACACGTGAGGTATTCGAATATTTTCGGTCTAGGTGACGCGGCAGGATTGCCTACAGCAAAGACAGGAGCAGCCATTAGAAAACAAGCACCAATTGTTGTAGCCAACCTTTTGAAATTAATGGAGAAGGATGCAATTACTGATTTAAAATATAATGGTTATTCATCTTGTCCATTGGTAACTGGTTATGGTAAAATGGTCTTAGCTGAATTTGATTACAAGAATAATTTCTTGCCAGACCCACAGTTAAAGAAGATGCTAGTCTTTGACTCGCACAAAGAGCATTGGAGACTATGGATGCTTAAAAAATACATGCTACCTTACTTATACTGGAACAAAATGATGAAGGGAGAACAAGTCTAGTAGAATCACTAGAACGTAAATAAATGGTAGATCAAATTGCACAAATTCTTGAACGCTTAGGGTTTGAAAAGGAGCTTATTGTAGAGATCATTCAAACAGGTAGGTTGATGAAAGTTCGGGGCGACCAAGTAATGATGTCTCCAGGAATGGAAGCAACAGAAATGCCTATGGTCATTTCGGGTACCTTAAGGATCATGCGAGAAGATGAAGAGGGTAGAGAGATCTTTCTTTATTACTTAGAAGGTGGTGATGCTTGTGCCATGAGTATTTCCTGTTGTTTAGGAACACAGACAACTGAGTTTAAGGTGGTAGCCGAATCTGATGCCGTTCTCTGGATGGTACCGATGCATTATTTGGATAGTTGGATGGTGAAGTATCGCTCTTTTCGGAAGTTTATTTTCGATTCTTACCACGATAGGTTTGATGAAATGCTAGGTACGATTGATTCTATCGCCTTTATGAATATGGATGAACGATTGATGAAGTATCTACTCGATAAAAAGCAAAGTTCTGGGTCATTTGTGATCAATAAGACCCATGAGCAAATTGCCCAAGAGCTTAATACTTCTCGCGTTGTAGTCTCTCGCTTACTTAAAAAACTTGAACGCGAAGAAAGAATTGAATTACATCGCAATAGGATAGAGGTGCTTTAGAGTCGGTTAGGAGGACGCACTAAATATGAGTGGGTCCATTCATAATACTTTTCATACTGATCAGTAAAACTCTGTATTGAATATTCAGAATTACCTCTCATAGGATCCGCTACAAGTACATTATTCTCTTCAGTTAAGCCATATATGACGACTAAATGCCAGCCAACAAAATGTTTCATACAAGAAATGACTGGATGCCCTTTTTTCAATTCAGCAAATACCTCATGAATAAATAAGGGTCGATCGTAGGACATGTGGAATAAGCCTTTTTGAGCTAATGCAAGAATAGGGTCATGAAACTGATCATACTTGCTCCCATGAATGCTTTTGGCAAACTCTATCTGATCCAATTTCTCCTCTCCTTGATAAAAGTTGTGTAAAGAGGCCACTACGGCACTCCAACACAATCGAATCCCTTTTTGAAATTCAATTTTGAAATTCAGCACAATAGTCATCAGTCTAAGGATAGAGTTAGTACTCTTTTGTCTTGAAGGTCTAATATGAATTCGGTTGAGATGTCTGGATTTATATTGAGCATATTCTCCACATTACTATTCTTAGTAAGTGATTCTAAAACCAAACTTTGTTTTTCACTTAAAATGAAAGATGGCATATATCGCTTGAAATGACAGACTAGTTGTATTCCCTCTTTTGATAAATGACTGATACTTGAGCTGAGAGAAACCTGGGCTTTTTTCAGGGTTATTTTCTGATCATTTTCATTAATAAAGTAGGATTTACCATTAAATGTCAGTTGTTCTATTTGATAAATAGAACAGTATAAAAGCAGTTCTTGTCCATTTTCAGGCATCTCACGGCCAAATTGATTTGGAACCAATACTGTTTTGCAGTCAATTATTTCTGGACATAGTGTTTTTAAGACTTGAGAGACAAGACCAGCAAGAGAATTGTAATTACTATTTTCATAGTTATCACTTGATTTTTCTGTAGTGGTGAAAACGCCAAAACCGTTTCTACCAATGGCTTTCTGAGGGTTTAGGGATTCTTTTCCTAACTGGTGAAAAGAAAAAGGTTCGTTAATTTCTTCCTCTATTTTGATTTCATTCAAAATTGAAGCCCGTCTCATCTCATGTAATAGCTGTTTTGAAATAGAATCTACTGTTTCGGCTTTATTGGAAAGTCTTTGTTTCATTATAGCCTGGGCAACCCTTGGTGCAATTGCCTCGGGTATTTCCATGCTTAACCAATGCAAACAGGTTCTTAACCAGAAAATGAATGAGGTAAAATGATTCTCTTTGAGTTCTTCTAGCTGAGCCATGCATAGATTGAAGTACACTTGGTCACTATCAACTCTCAAAGATTCATTTATTTGAAAAGCTTTCGCATAATATCTTGTTGATTCATCTAGGTTTCTCTCTTTCTTGTATAGCCGAGCCTGATTTATCGAGTTGATATAGGAGACATGCCAATCCGGAATTGACATTTGATTTAGCCCCTTTTCAATCTGTTTTTCTAGATCAAAGGCTTTATCCGTTTCTCCCAGCCTTAACTTATTTAAAGCAGATATATTCAGTAGATAATAGTAGGCTCTGGGGTAAGATTCTTTATCAAAAGAATCTCTGGCTAGTTGAAAAAGTGGTTCAGCTTCTTGAGGTTGATTACACATGACCAAACCCCAAGCTTTGCTTTGATATAAATTGGCCTTGAAAGAATGGTCTATATCTAATTCTGGAATTATAACTTTAGAGGCTTCTTCAAACTCTAATAAGGCTATCCTGATATTTTGTAATAAGGAAAGCACGATGGCAGATTCCAAATCATTTCTGCAATAGTCAGCTGCATAGTTTAAAATTCTCTTAGCGACATTGTATGCACCTTCACTGAAATGCAAAGAGGCTTGATTGATCAAGTATTGAGTGTCTACTTTCTCACATTTAAATTTGATTAACAGGAATGTTACAATTGAATCAAGCCCATCATGAGTTTCTGTTGAGTTAAGTCTTACACTTGGGGTTTTAAGACCTATGTACTCTAATAATGTAAAGCCATTTTTAAGATCATGTTGAGCGAATTGATTTTTGGGGAAGTCTCTTTTGCAAGTAATACCAATTATTACTCGTTCCTGCATTTTTGATGATGAACGAGGATTAGATTTTATTTCAACCCAATGTTGTGGTAATTGATAATTATAAAATGAAACGAGCCTTAGCTCACAGTTGTAGGTATCTAAATTTTGAATTATAAGATCCAACAGATTCTTGTCTTCATTGGCCCATTCAATACCATCCATAGGTACTAATAGCACAATTTTCTGTTTGTTCTGAGTGTGGCAATTGCTTAGAATGGTCTTGGCTAATTCATAGGACCTGATAAAATTGATATCGCCAATGCTTTCATTATCGATAAGCTTATTGATAGTATCGTTATAATGTCCCTTTCTTTGAACTCCAATTAATGGCTGAATACTTTTGGGCCTAGCAATGGATAATTGATCTAATAACTGTTTAGCAATTTGATGTCCTTCCCAGTTACCTTGACTGATGTCAGCAAATAGAGTAGAACTACTCGAATAAGTCTTGAGAATATCCTCAAGAGAATTAAAAACCTCTACTTGTACTTCAATCGGTTTATCGCTCCGATAAAGGCCTTTTTGATTATGCTTTTCAAGCTCCTTGACAGATTCCATTCATATAGATTGTTGAGTGATTTAATCCATCAATTCTTAGGAATTCGTCTATCACACGATCGTGATATCCTCCAATATTAATAACACCAAGTCCTAATCCAGTAGCTGCCAAATTGAAGTTTTGAGCAACGTGCCCTGCTTCCATTAAGGCAAATCGATATCCTTTTTCTCGATATTTGAATGTTGATCTATTGAATACCGCAGTAATAAACAAGAGGAGTGAAGTGTCGTATGCTAGATGGGTTTGAAAGCTAACTATGCCTTCGGCAATTTGATTGTCAAAATTCCCTTCTCTAATCAATTGGATAGCATTTGTTATAGGAGTGTAATGGTAGAGCCCATTTTTGAGGCCTTCGATTCTTCCATTTGAATAGAAATATAATTCCAGAGGATAGAGGCCGCCACCAGAAGGCACAGTGCGAAATGGTCGTTTGATGTACTCATTGTCATCGTTAGAACGAGTTACTCCATAGGCACTGAATAGAAGCGTCTTTAATTGCTTCAAAGAGATAATTTCAGGCTTAATTTCTGAAGGAGTTACTCTCGATTTAAGAACATCCATGAATCCAGAATCTATAGGTTCCATTTCCTCAGGCAGGATGATTGAATCGAATTGCTTGTAAGGAAATGAATCGTACATATTATTCATTTCTGTAACTACTTGTTCGTTCGTAAGTGCCCCGTCATACTTACCTGTCTTGGCACTTTCATGATAGATTTCCCAGCAAGGCAATGTGCCTTCAGTTTGTAATTCGGATTCTTTCCAGAGTGTGTTTAACATGTTAAAAGTATTTTGAGGTTTAAGGAAATGGATGAGGGAATGGGTAATCACCTTGTTCTTGGGTTCTTCCACCAAGACCGAGAGCTTTAGGCACAGACCATAATCGCTTGCTGCCTAAAGGTCTGTTGTGATAGCCCATAAATAATGGATGATAACCAGGAATGATGGCCCTGATTACATGCATACCTAATTCAGAAATATCTGAAGTGGTGATATCAGTTACTAAAACTTCGTAACCTGATTTTGAAATCACTTCTACTAAATGGTCTAACTCAGATTTAGGGGTTGGATTACTATGATCAACTAATTGATCAAAATCAATCCACTGGTCTGAAGCAGTTAAGAACTCAGCATGCTTCTTCATTTTAGGGTCTACCCACAAATTGACATGGTGTGTTTGGCCTAATATGTTATCAAATTCAGGATGTGGCTCAACTCTTGGTAGCTCTGTCTTGATCTGATATGCATATCTCTCTGTATGTGCTAATTCTTCTAAAGCCTTTTTTACTGCTTCTTCCGGTGACATTGCTACAGAGGCCGCAACAACCAATGGCACATAATTAGAGCCCCTGTGAGTACCCACTGCTAAAACACCCGGTATGGTGGTTTCATTACTGATGTCAATCAAATCAATATGGTACCCAAATTCGGTAAACCTTGATATTAGGTCTTTATTAGTAGCACTAAGTGATTCGAGTCTGATTTTCCTTCTTGATAGTTGTGCTTGCCAAGTGATCATGAAATCATCTCTTTCGATTACTTCACATATCCCTCCAATTACTGCTTCTTCATAACTACAGTGGCAGGATAAGCCTGAAGATATAGGCTGAATGATTGGCGTTTCATCTTCATTTTCATAGAAATAATACGGCACATAAACCATAGAGGCAGGAACATGAGTGATATTGTTTTTACTCAAGTTATGAGCTGGCATCCATCTTACAGGTGAGTCGACTGTGAAAGGGTCAAAGTCAAATTTCTCGTGATCATATTGGATTTGGCCATACAATGCAAAAGTCTCAGGATGCACACAAGTAAATGGAGCCTCATTATACGAGCACAACGGGTATTCTTCCTTATCATAAATGGCAGCGCAATATCTCTCGACTGCTTCGCCTACAGTTTTGGCTAAAGCCAATTCTCTATCTGTGGCAGCCCCACCGCCTATGGCAAAATTTCGATATTCTCCGAAAGCTTCTGTGTTAGCTGCGCTCCCATTAAATCGAAAAAATCTTGGTGAGTCTACTTCTAAAGGATGTTCGCTTACATCCGTGATGATTCCAACCTTTGGATCTAATAGCGATGGCAGATTATCTGTAAGCCTTCTAATCGGTGTTATAATATCACTCATCGTATCCTACAGTTTGTTCAATCATCTCCCAGTTTTCATCTGAAGTCATTTGCTTATGCAGATTAATCATAGGCTTAGAATTCAATGGACTACAAGCTTTACATCTTGGCGCTTTGATAACTTTACGTCTCTGCATATTGCTCGCGAGCATATCGATTTCAATGAATGAACTCAGTTCCCATTGGATGCTTGATTTAAATTTTACGAGTTCAAAGGCAGCGACTTCAGCCAAAGTGCGAAGCATCGATTCATGATAAGCCACTACATGTTGCCCTTCAAATGCGAACTTTTCGGTTTTCCTCTTTTCCTCAAAATCACCAGTAGTAGAGTTTTGTCTGATCTTTAGACATTCGAGACAAGCTCCTTCTGTTTTTAAAACAAGAGGACCTGCATAGCCCACCATGTTTTGCAATAGGATAGGGTAGAAAGGTATATTTTTATCTAACGCGAATTTGTTCCATTCTTCGAGGAGGTAAAAGCTTCCAAACTCGCTTGCAGCTACTATGAATTCATTATCTAAAACTAGGTTTCTATAATCTTCATCGCCAACGATCTCAAGCCTCTCATCGGACCAAAAAGAGTCAATGATTTCGTGCTGATCATTAAAGAAATCCACATTGCGAAGACTTTGATCGTCTACCACGATAAATTCGTTTATGCCATCACGGAAAAGTGCTGATATAATTGATTTGGTAAGTTTATTGATGCCAACAAAAGTCCATTTTGCTCCATTTAGAATATCAGATACTTCTTTTTGATGGCTGTTAAAGTGCCAATAGAATATGTCTTGGGCTACTTCTTTGGTTTCAGTGCTAGCTTGCTCGCCCTCATTTAAAATGAACTTTTTATTGATCAAATGATCGATGAACCCATCTATGATTGGTCTTACACTACCTGCAAATAATGAGAGAAGTTCTTCTTTTGTAAGAGCATCTTTAAGCAGTGCTTTCTGAAGGACTTTGATAATGATCAAAGCATTTTTGTCTGGGATTTCAACGGATGAAAGTCCTCTTTTCAATATAACTCTGTCTTCCAATTCAATTACTTGAATTGGTATCATCTTAAGTTTAGAATTCATGATATAGGTTGTGGAATGAGAAATTAAGAGGGAGCACTCATAAACTCCCTCTCTTGAATTAATTAAGCAGCCTTAATAACAGCGGCTGCCGTACAACAACATGCTGGTGTACAAGTACAACAACATCCTGCACCTACTACAGGAGTGCTTGAGCTTCCTGTAAGACTGTGATTTGCGAACGCTTCTTCAATAGACTGCAAATCTCTAACAGTGAGTTTTTCAGTTCTTGTAGTGTTGTTCTTCCACGCCAAAGCGATTAGGTCTCCTTCAAGAAGTCCTTTAGCCGCATCAGTCAAAATTGACGAATCATTACCTTCCAATAGGCTGGTAATGGGGGTGTTAAAATCTGGATAATCTGATAAATTGCTCATGATTAAATGGTTTAGTTGTTAATAAAAAATGAGTCCAAACTGGGTAAACAACTGACTTCAAAAAGTCTTTAACCACCAACACTGAATTGGGCTTTCTCTTTTTTAGAAATAGGAGAATGCGTGCTCTATGTAAATAATGAGTCATGTATTGTGTGTGTATTGGTTTGTGTGTTTACTGAAGAAATATACGAATCCGAATTTATAATCAGAATCTTTAGACAGCAATTGGAAAGAATTACCTAACGGGTGGTATTAACTTATTCACCATTTGCCAATATCCTCTCAACAGCTACCCAAGCAGCATTGGCAGCACCATGAACAGTGGAGGTATCTGTAGGCGCATAGGTTTCACCAGCAAAAAAGATCTGATTATTGATTGGCTGCTTTACTAACTCAGGTACATCATCGCCATGAGTATAAGATCCTCTTATAAAGGGTTCTTTTGACCAATTTTGACTGATGTGCTGAACATAGGTTGCACTCGCTTTGCCATCGAAATAGGTATCCAATTCATTAAGTATATAGGCTATGAGGGCTTCTTCATTAGGCTGCTCGGAATAAACTGTAGAGGGTTCACCCACAGTGAAAAGACCTAGTACATTTTTCTTAGTGTCTTTACCATATGCAGCATTGTAGTAGATCCTATCTCCATCCGCACTTGAAAGATCAAGTAAGCCACCCTCTAAAAGAATATCAGGATAAAAGTTCTCTGTGAATTCAATAAACACCTTAATGCCATCAGGCATATAAATGTTTTCGTATGCATTTTGTACATCTGAAGGAATGGTAGGAGTGAAGCTGATATCGGCATCTTGCATCACACTCAAAGGAACCGTAACGATCACACGATCTCCAATAAATGTATTTCCTGTTGAACTGGTTACTTCAATGGTTGAACCACTATAATCTATTGCATTAACGGGTTCATTATATCTGATTTGGGACCTAATCGAAGGGACTACATAATTCTCAAAATAGCTATACCAGGTGGTGCTTTTGAATTTATGCTCTCCATAGAAGTTCGAGAAGTAATTTCGTTGCCTGACCTTATTATTCTTCCAAATTGAAATGTTCGGAGGGCTATAATTAATGATATTGATGTTGGCATCAAGGTCAGGGTTGTCTAGTAAAGTAGCTAAAATCGAAGGGTCAGTATGAATCCATTCAGCTCCTAGATCTATTGGAAAGTCAGTAAACGTGCTGCTTTCTTTAACTCTTCCGCCATGGATGCTTGAAGCCTCAATGATCTCGAAGTCAATCCCATAGCGTTGTAATACATACCCTGCCATTAGCCCAGCACTACCTGCTCCAATGATGAGAACTTTTCCACTGAAATTGACGGTGATATTAGGTACAGTATCTTCACTGCAAGCTGTAAACAAACCAGGAAGTAATAGCCCGCCTCCTCCAATGATTCCGACTTTTTCTAAAAACTTCTGCCTATTCATTGTTCCCCGTTTTTAGTTTGATTTCTATGCCAACCTCCAAAAACATGGTTAATACATTCGGAGCAGCACCTGATAGCTTATAGCCAACTGTATATTTCAATAGCAAATCACTTTTAGTACTGATGCTTTTGTGCCAAGCCAAGTTGCCTGAGGGGTGAAAAAAATGGAAGCCTTCTCTTATCGTATTGTCTCTATTACCACTACCTAAGTTTTGGCTGAATGACTGGATTTTCGATTCATAGATATAGCCTAATCCAATGCCATAGCTCCAATAAGAATTTTTGCTTTCGTCACCAAAATGTTGATTCAACTCTAGATTGATTAAATAATCATCGTAATTATCCGGTTCGGTAAACCATGCTAACTCAGGTCTTATAAATGCTGGTTTACTTCCCAGAGAAATGTTTGAGAACTCTTTTTCATAACTCACCTTGAGGCCAGGTAGAATGGCAAATTGGCCAAAATATGAGAATCCTAGTTTATCTGGTTTAGTTTGGGCTGTAGCATTTAGTGCCACTATGATGAATAGAAGGGTAAGGCAATTCCGCATGAAGATTGAAAATAAGGATTATCCTACAGCCTTGTTCAGTTTCCTGAAACTTACTGATGCTAATAATCCAATAAAACCAAAGCTTGCCAAAATGCCGAATAGATATTGATGTCCTAGTTCTCCAGGGTTATTGTCTAGCACAACTCCCATAAGAGGGCCCATAAAGATATCGGGTGTGTAACCTACAACTGAAATAAAGCCAATAGCACTCCCAGTTATACTCAATGGAATTCGAGCTTCTTGAAAAAGAGCGAAGTATAATCCTCGTAGTCCATAAATACCAAGGCTCATTACTGCAATATTGAGAATGATCATGGAAATCATATTGGGTTGTAGCCAACCAGACGCTATAACTAGACTACCAGCAATCATTATGACAAACGAATAAGAAGTCACTTTTGAATGCCCCAACTTATCGCCTAAAAGGCCCGCTGCGATGGCTGCAAGGGGTCTCACCCAAAAGGACACTGTACCGATATGTGCTGATTTGATATCATCAAAATTGAACGCATCTGAAGCGTAAAGAGAAAAGTCATCGGTACACTTGTATCCAACATACCCACAAAGAAGAATGAGGGCCTGATACCAAATGCTACGTTTTTTAATTACTTCTTGAATACCCCTTAAACTCAATTTGGGTTGAGAAATAGAGGTTGTTTCTTTTTTGGGGAATAAAAACCAAATCAAAATGCCAGTTCCAATGATGAATGAGCTGTAGATCGAGATCAACTGACCCATAATGGACTTCTTCTGTAAAGTTGTAGCATCTACAATGTCTACATCGAGGAGAAAGTCAAATAGCAAAACGGAGAATGTGCCCATCAGAGCGGCAAAGAGTCCTCTGCCGGCATCTACAGATCCGTAGGCTCGACCCTGAGAATATTCACCACCATACATGCGTACCGCCTTCATGCAAGGCGACCAGAATAACAATATGGTACTGATACCCCAAAAAGCATATAAAAGAGTAAGTGTCGCTAGATTTGGAATAGATGCCATGATAAAACCGGAAATCCCAGTAATGATCAAAGAAATGGCTAATAACTTCCGGGCAGCAAAGCGATCGGCAATTGGTCCACCAAAAAAGTAGCAAAACATGGCTACTATACCGTAGACACTAAATGCTGAACCCAGTTCCAAATTGGTTAGATCAAAGACCTCGAGAAAAGTCGGTCTAAATATTCTTGAAACAACGAATGGCAGAACAAAAACAGCCTCACCTGCAATCATTAGAGAGATGAGAATGACGATCCGTCTAAAGGTGGTCATTCTTGAAGATGACCATTAATTATCTTTTCGCAAAGACTAATTCAAACGCCTTTGAATATCATTTAAGAATTCAATTAATCTTTCTGCATCTCTGGAACCTCTGGTGCGATACCAGTCACCACTTTGGTGGAGAATATTCTCTTGATAAATATTGCTTTCAAGATCAAAAGTATAAATACTGAGTATGGTTGATCCTTGATCAGCACCTCTATTCACAGGTTCAGATAAGTTACTATTTAATGCACCACCTACATAGTTCATTAACTTGTTCATTTCATCTTCAGTAATAGTTAGGCTACTGAGTGTTGTGTGTACTTGATTGGCTTGAAGAAGATCTGCACTTATCTGAGAATTCGTGTCTGGCCAATACCATTCTCGTGGGCGATCATAGGTCCATACCATCCCTGCGGAATCAATTAACCATCCGGTATGTGCTCTGCCCCATGCTTGATTATTGTACTCATACTTGAATAGGAACTCTTGTTCACTATTAATGGAAGGTGAAGGGGAGTCTTCTGAACATCCTAAGCAAAGACCAATTGTCAGGAGTAAAGAGATATAGACTTTTTTCATCGTATTTTGAGTTTGATTGACGCATTGAAAAGTATCAAAAACCTTACCAAGTCTAATTCTGTAACAATAGTTACTTTTGGGTTTGAGAAGCTGCAATACTTTTGCCTTCGATCAATAAGATTTGAATGAAGCGTTTTTTTCCAATTTTAGATTGGCTACCCAATTATCAAAGGCAATGGCTTAGTGGTGATGTTTTCGCAGGCTTGACTGTCGGGGTGATGCTGATTCCTCAAGGAATGGCCTATGCTTTGATAGCAGGATTGCCTCCCGTTTATGGTTTGTATGCTTCAGTTGTTCCTCAAATCATCTATGCCATCTTTGGTACCTCAAGACAACTTTCTGTAGCTCCAGTAGCCATGGACTCCTTGCTTGTTGCAACAGGAGTATCGGTGATGGCCATGGAAGGGTCTGAGGCTTATATCACTTATGCCATACTTTTGGCATTCATCATGGGTGCCATGCAGTTGCTTTTGGGCCTCATTAGGATGGGATTTATTACCAATCTTTTGGCTAAACCCGTCATTTCGGGCTTTACTTCTGCTGCAGCTCTAATAATTGGTTTGAATCAGCTGAAGTATTTGATTGGTGTCGATATTGAAAAGAGCAATCAAGTCGTGGACATTCTGATTAACGCGGTACAATCAATAGAATTAACACATTGGCCAACCCTAATTTTAGGTGTAATTGGGATTGTATTAATAAAAAGCGCTAAGAGGTTTGCACCCAAGATACCAGGTGCTTTAATAGCAGTTTTATTGGGTATACTAGCAGTAACATTTCTCGGATTGCAAGACCAAGGGGTGAGTATTGTTGAAGAGGTGCCAAGTGGCTTGCCTGCTTTGATTTGGCCTGACCTGAGTTGGCCTACAGTTCAGAAATTGCTCCCTCTTGCTTTAACCATTTCAGTTGTCGCTTTTATGGAAGCCTACTCAGTGGCAAAAGCAATTGAATCAAAAAGAAGAGATTATAAAGTAGTGCCTAATCAAGAGTTAATAGGATTAGGTGCAGCGAATTTAATTGGCTCACTATTTCAAAGTTACCCGGTGACAGGTGGTTTTTCGCGTTCCGCAGTGAATCATCAAAGCGGAGCTAATACACCATTGGCTTCAATTATTAGTGCTTTATTGGTGGCATTAACTCTGTTGTTTCTCACACCATTGTTTCACAACCTTCCTCATGCCATTCTAGCTTCTATTATAATGGTAGCAGTGTCTGGCTTAATAGATATGAGTTACGCTAAAGAACTTTGGCGAACCAATAAAGTTGAGTTTGGACTGCTCCTAGCTACATTTTTGATCACGCTACAATTCAGCATGGTACCTGGTATAGTTAGTGGGATTATCCTCTCCATATTGATCCTTTTGTTTAAAGCGGCTAACCCACACATGGCCATTCTAGGTAAGGTTAAGGGGTATCAGGAGTATAGAAATATAAAACGTTTCAAAGACCTTGATCAATGGGAGAATATTTTAATCATCCGCATTGATGCGCCTTTTGCTTTTGTCAATGTGCAAACCATCAAGGATAAGATTTTAAATGAGATTGATTCAAAGACTGGAGACAAAAGGCATGTGGTTATTGATGCTTCATCTGTCGCCTATATAGATGCTACAGCGATTAATGGTTTGCAAGATTTGATGCAGTCTTTGAAAGAGAAGAATATTGAAATTGTTTTCGCTGAGGTTCGTGGGCCAGTAAGAGATGCATTCTTTAAGAATGGACTTATTCAGGATGGCAAAGAGGCTTTCTTCTTAACTACGCACGATGCCGTAAGGCATTGTTTAGAAGAAGATCATGAGGCATTAGGCTCCGATATCATTCAACAACATAATGATTAATGTAACTTTGGTTACTGAATTTACGGCTTTCAGGAACGTATTTTGTAACTGACTTGTATAGTACTTAACCGGATTAGAAAAATATAAAAGATGAAAATAGATCAGATTTATACAGGCTGCTTAGCACAAGGAGCTTACTATATTGAAAGCAAAGGAGAGGTGGCGATCATTGATCCGTTGCGTGAGACTCATCCATACATAGCTATGGCTGAAAAAAATCATGCTACGATCAAATATATTTTCGAAACACATTTTCATGCCGACTTTGTGTCTGGCCATGTAGATCTTGCAAGAAAGACAGGAGCTACAATCGTTTATGGCCCAGGAGCTAAAACTGAATTTGATATTCATGAAGCTACCGATGGTGAAGTATTTGAAATAGGAGATGTAAAGATCAAAGTTTTACATACGCCAGGTCATACGCCAGAAAGTTCTACTTATTTATTGATCGATGAGGAAGGTAAAGAACACGCCATTTTTAGCGGAGACACACTTTTTATTGGAGATGTGGGTAGACCAGATCTAGCTGTAAAATCAGATCTTTCTCAAGAAGATCTCGCAGGTATGCTCTTCGAAAGTCTTAGGAATAAGATCATGACTTTACCGGATGAAGTAATTGTGTACCCAGCCCATGGTGCAGGATCTGCTTGCGGTAAGAACATGTCTAAAGAAACATCTGACTTATTGGGTAATCAGAAAAAAGTCAACTACGCTCTAAGAGCAGATATGTCAAAAGAGGAATTCGTTAAGGAAGTGACTACAGGCATTTTGCCTCCTCCTCAGTATTTCTCTAAAAACGCCATGATGAATAAGCAAGGTGTAGATAGTCTTGATGATATTATGGCGAAAGGGAATGTTCCTCTTGATGTAGAAACCTTCGAGGCAATGGCTAATCATGAAGGAGCATTGGTCTTGGATACAAGACATCAAGATAAATTTCACAAAGGATTTATACCTAATTCCATTTTCATTGGTATTGATGGAAGTTTTGCCCCTTGGGTGGGTGCGTTAATTGCGGACCTACACCAACCGATCATTTTGGTAGCAGATGAAGACAGAGTAGAAGAAGTGGTTACTAGATTGTCTAGAGTCGGCTACGACAATACACTTGGGTTCTTGCAAGGAGGTATGGAAGCTTGGATCAAAGCTGGTAAAGAAATGGATACTATTGAATCAGTTTCTGCCAGCGAATTAAAGGCTGTAGTTAATGATGAGAATACTAATGTTTTAGATGTTCGCAAACCAGGTGAATATTTAGCTGAGCATATTGAAAAAGCGAAAAACACCGCTTTAGATTTCATAAATGATGAAATGCACAGAATTGACAAAGACAAGAAATACTATGTCCATTGTGCAGGAGGTTATAGATCAATGATTTTCGCTTCAATTTTGAAGTCGAGAGGATACGATCAGATAATTGATGTGGCTGGAGGATTCAAAGCCATTGTTGAAGCTGGTATTGAAGTTACGGACTTCGTTTGTCCAAGTACACTGAATTAATCATGGAAACTATATTGGAATTTATACAACAGCCATGGCCTTGGTACGTGGCAGGGCCTGTTATTGCCTTTACAATGTTCATGTTGCTTTATTTCGGCAATAACTTCGGGCTCTCAGGAAACCTTAGAACGGCCTGTTCAATTCTCGGAGCGGGTAAAAGAGTGAAATTCTTTGATTTCGATTGGAAGAAGCAGATTTGGAATCTCATGTTTGTTCTCGGGACAATCATTGGAGGATTGATCGCACATCTTTACTTAACTCCTGATACGGCTGTGGCCATTTCTGAAACTACAAAGGCTAGTTTGGTAGAATTAGGTATCGCCAATCCAGGTGCTGATATAGTGCCCATGGAACTCTTCAATTTTGAAGCACTATTCTCCATTAGAGGAATTCTGATGCTGGCTGGTGGAGGCCTTTTAATCGGTTTCGGTACTAGATATGCCGGAGGTTGTACTAGCGGACATGCTATAAGTGGGTTAAGTGATTTACAACCTGCTTCTTTGATTGCAGTGATTGGCTTTTTTATTGGAGGCCTCATCATGACTCATTTACTCTTACCTGTCATTTTGACTCTTTAAGCCATGAAGTATTTAAAATATATCGTATTAGGAGTATTCTTCGGAATCACATTTACGAAAGCAGAAATTATCTCATGGTATAGGATATATGAGATGTTTCGTTTCGAGTCCTTCCACATGTATGGAGTCATTGGATCGGCTGTAGTATTGGGAATTATTGTGGTTCAAATCATTAAAAGAAGAAAAGTCAAAGACATTGCCGGGAATCAGATAGTTTTTCAAGACAAGGCATTTTCAATTCCTAGATATTTGATCGGGGGAATAATATTCGGCCTGGGTTGGGCAATGACTGGTGCATGTCCGGGACCTATGTTTGTCTTAGTGGGTAATGGAGTTCTCGTTATGCTAGTGGTGATAGGTTTTGCCATTTTAGGCACTTATCTCTATGGTGTCTTTAAAGATAAATTGCCACATTAAGGAGTGATTTTTAGAATCATCCTTTTTGCTTTCTCCTTTTCCTTTTCTTTCAGGGCAATTGCGCAGACCGATACTGTTCAAAGATTCGATGTCTTTGGTAAAGTGGTAGCTAGGTCAATGCAAACTCATAATAGGGGAGATTTAGAAGACTTTTACCTTACTGTTGGACACGCAAATATTGGATTGCGATATCAGGCTACGCCATGGTTAAAGCTAACGGCTAGTGGTTATGGTTTGACGCATTTCGGATTGTCAGGAATTAAAAAGCTCGATCCGACTACTTTAAACGGGCCAATTTATGAGAGTAATCTTTGGAGTCTTATTTGGTTCGAAGGATCAACACATTTCTCTCTACCAGAATTAAAAGCAGATCTTCAATTCGGAAGACACCAAGTGACTATTGGGCGGTTTTTCCTTCAGTCTCCTTTTATAAATCCTGAACCATGGCCTTTTCCAAATGTACAAGAGGGGATTAGATATTCTTATTGGAATAAAGATGGAGGTCTTAAAATAGAAACGGCTTTTATCAATAGAATGGCTACTCGATTTGATTCGGAGTTTAGATCTGTTGGAGGCTCTTTCGGACGTGGAGCAATCGGCTTTGAAGAAGATGGAGAACTGAGTAGTTATACAGGTAATGTCAATTCTGATTGGTTATTCACGTTCGGAGTCAATTGGAAAATTTCAGATCAATTCCAGGTTGATTTTTGGAACCATTACACTGAAAATGTAGTGAACAACTTGTTATTTGAACCAAAAATTAACCTTTCTAATGGTTGGTCTGCCAGTGCCATGTACATCCTTCAATCTAAAATTAATGATGGCGGAAATGAGGATCCTGAGCTCACTTACTTACCGGATGATCAAGCTTCTTATTTAGGATTTAGAGTTAATAAGGAAATTGGTAGAAACCTCTTTCAGCTAAATTTTTCCAGAATTTTTGATCAAGGTAGATTGCAGCTTACAAGAGATTGGGGATTAGAACCATTTTACACATTTCAGAGAAGAACGAGAATTGAGGGCACACAGAACTCAACTGCTTTAATGTTCAAGTTGCAACAGCAATGGACAAATAATTATGGGCAATTTAGATGGTTTAGTTCAATTTCTAGAGCATGGCTTCCGTTCCCAGGTGACTATGCAAGAAGTAAATATCGATTGCCATCTTATATGCATTGGGATTTTGCTTTTAAATACGCCCCTGATAGTTTTAACAAAGGATTAAGTGCGGAGATATATATGGCTTACAGGTTTTTGGCAGAAGATATTGGAACAGAATACCGTTACTTGATTAATAGAGCCGATTTCTTTCATGCTGATTTAATCATCGCTTATCAATTTTAATGGACATCAAAAAAGACATATCAATTATTTCTAAGCTCATAGGAGTAATGACTGCTATGGTGGTTTTGATGTTTTCATTGATAATCATTGGTTGGTTAAACCCTGAGTGGATTGATTTTTCAAAGCCAGATCCATCAACATGGAGACCGAGAGATGTCACCACAGACCTTGTAGATCATGACGATGCATCTCTCATAAAAATGGGTTATGATATCATCACAAAATCACCAGAGCTCATCGGTCCATTAGCCGATAAAGTCGAAAAGCAATACGCTGGGAACATGCTCACTTGCCAGAGTTGTCATTTAGAGGCGGGTACTAGACCAGGTTCAGGTTCTTTTGTAGGGGTAGCAAATCGTTTCCCGCAATTTAGAGGAAGAGAAAACAAAATGGGCACCTTGGCTGAAAGGATTGACGGTTGTATGGAACGAAGTATGAATGGTCGAAAAATTCCTCACGAGACGCTAGAAATGAAAGCCATGTTAGCCTATATGCAATGGTTGAGCGAAGAAGTACCAGAAGAAAAAGAAACTTATTATAAGGGGTATTCCAAGATTGAATTGCCTACTGTCGCTGCTGATCCGAAAAAAGGAAAGTTTATCTACGATCAGCATTGCAAGAGTTGCCATATGGAGGATGGGCAAGGTCAAAGAGCAGGTCAGGGGCTTTATGTGTATCCACCGCTTTGGGGCAAGAACAGTTTTAACCATGGGGCAGGCATGCACCGCGTGATAACAGCTGCTGAATTTATAAAAAGTAATATGCCTTATCTTTTAGCATACAAAGATAATCCAGTCCTTACTGATGATGAGGCTTATCATGTGGCGGCATACATCAATTCATTTCCGAGGCCACTTAAATCTAACCCAGAAGTGGATTTTCCAGATAAAAGCCTCAAACCTGTTTCTACTCCTTATGGCCCTTGGGTAGACGGTTTTACACCATTAGAACACAAGTATGGACCATTTCAGCCAATTATGGCTTGGTACCAAGAGGAGCTAGGAATCAAAAAGTCAAAGTAACTCTACACCTGAAACAAAGGAGCAAATCCTCCAAAAGCCATTCTACCCGGATTAAAGATCATTTTATCAGGAGTCATTAATGGACCAACGATAGCGCCCATTCTTGGGTCTGAAGAAACCAATTGATTGGCTTTATCTCTTATCTCTTTAGATTCAAAAGTAGCCCAACCCATGATAAGTGTTTCATTTTCGTTAGTATCGAAAAGATCTAAAAAGGAAGTGGTGCCCTCTAAGCGCAGATCATCGCCTACAAATTCTTGATAGTTTAAAGCGCCATGCTCTTTCCAAATTGCTGCAACAGCCTCAGCTGCCTTTTTATATTCTTGAACATGATCATTTGAAATTGGAAAAACGAATGTGTCAACGTATTGAGCCATAATTAAAAAGTTGTTTTGTTCAGAAACAGTGTGTTTCATTTAGAAACACATCTCGAGTCTAGATTAAAAGTTAAATCACCTATTATCAATAAGTTACGATTTTGGTATTGATTTGGTGCTTATTGAGAGAAAAAGAAATTATGAAAACTCAAATCGCAACTTTTCTGCTCTTATTATCTCTTAGTTCTCAAACCATCACTTTTGATCATTTACTGGTTTATGAAGGAGAATGGCAAGGCATCTTGACATATCTCAATTATGGTGATGATCAAACTTTAGTGGATCTACCCGTAAGGATGGTAGCTACTCAGAAGAAAGACCGACTCAATTTTGAATATTATTACAACGAAGGAGATGGCCGCACTGAAAAAAGAACTGGTAGTTTCAAAGTCAGTAAGGGTAAGATCTATTACAATGGTAAATGGGATGTGTCAAAATCTGAAATTGAAGATCTTCAAAATTGGTCTTTAGAACTTGTTAGCGAAGGAAAGGACAATAATAAGCCTGCAAGTTTTAAAAAGACGGTCGAGGTTAGTCCAACATATATCGAAGTAACTAAATGGGTGAAGTATGAAGGAGAGTCTGACTACTTCATGCGCAACAAACATGTCTTCATTAAATAAGCCCCAAATGGGGCTTTTATTACTTTGGTGATCTTTTAGACTCTAGGTCGACCAGTTTATTTCTAATTAAGAATTGGGTAGAGTCGTTGGCTAAGATTTCCTCTGCAATTGAAATGGCTCCATCTATATCACCAATACCTTCTGTAGCTAAAACGAGGTAAAGTCCATACATGCTTTCATTCATGGTCCAACTACCTTCTTTGATTTCGGCAAGCATATCGTAAAGGGTCTGAAAATCACTTGCATTGATCAATCTGTTCATAACAGGTTGAATTGTCAGTAGGATATGATGATACTTTTCAGATTGATTGGGGTCGGTCAAACTTCTAAACACCTCGTGCATTTTGGCACTACCTTCCTGCAATAAAACTGCCTCTAATGTGTCAGTTAAAACTAATTTGGGCTCTGTAACAGAGACCATTTCGTATCTGTCATAGATAATAGTCGCATTTGGTGGAATAATTCCACCGCCAGTACCTTTGTCGCCATAAGCCAAGGAATCAGGAATTGAAACATAAACATTATCTCCTTCTTGCATGAGAAGAGCCATTTCCTTGAATCCAGGGATAACTGGGTTATGACCAACGATAAATGCAAATACAGAATCAGGAGAATTATATGAAGTCCATACTACGCTATCTTCAACAGTTAAACTCAGCATGGTTGTTACATAAGAGCCTTCCTCTACTTTTTGACCAGTTCCTTTTTTAGTGTAGATATATCTTAATCCAGACTCTGTTTGAATAGTGTCGTTCCCATTTTTAGCATACTCAGATGTGCCCGTAGAACAAGAAGTTAAAATCAATACAGCGGATAAAAAGAAAAGTAATTTTTTCATAGTCCTCAATAATTGGTCGAAGGTAAGAAATCTTTTGGGTAGGGTATTTCGATCAGCATCGGATTTAGAATCAAATGTTTTGGATATGAAATACTTTAGATACAACTCCTTGATCATTTTGCTTTTAATAACTCTTGTGTTCTCTTGTGACAGAGATGATGTTGATGAGAATCCGGTAATAGTTGATGATCAAACAAGAAATTCAGGATTGGTTGCCCGTTACTTGGTAGACGGAGATAACCTAACCTTAGTTCAAAATGGGCCAGCCTCAGTAGGGTTCTTTAATGAAACCAGGCAGAATGAGTTTTGGTCGTTCTTTACGGAGTTAATCCCTTCCAATGCACGAACTGTTATGAAAGAGCTCGAATTATTTGCCGATGAAGAGGATGGAACAGCAGCCTATGTTGCACCTCTGTCTGATAATGATTTGAGCATGTGGGAAATGGGTCATAACCTAGATTTTGTATGGGATAGGGTCGGGAATATGGACCAAGGTGAGACGGCCTATACATCTATCCACGAAGTAGCTCATTTGCTTACACTTGATAATCGTCAAATTCAAGTGACTAATGGCGCTTGCGACAATTTCTTTACTGGAGAAGGTTGTAGCAATTCAGACTCATATATCAATGCATTTTTCAGTCAATTCTGGACTGATATTTATGGTGAGAATCAGTCAATAGGACAAGACGATTTTGATGGGCTCTTTGCCTTCTATGAAAGATACAGGGACAGATTCGTTAGTGAATATGCAGCTACAAATCCAGGAGAAGATATTGCAGAGTCATTTACGTTATTTGTGTTGACCGAAACCGTTTCTGGGTCAAGTATAAGTAGTCAAAAAGTGAGCTTTTTCTACGATTATCCTGAGCTGGTTCAACTAAGAACTGAGATTAGAAATAATATAGATTTTCAGATCGACCTGAGCGCCATCTCTACTGCACGTTCTCAAAGATTTGGATCTCAGAGAGATCATAGATCTGTTAATTAGAATATAGTTAGGATTCAGAAGTGGAAACACTTCTGAATCTCATCATACTACCAAATTCACAATCTTATTCGGGACAACGATCACCTTTTTAGGTGCTTTTCCTTCAAGCCATTTTTGAACATTTTCATTGGCCAAAGCGGCTGCTTCAATAGCTGCCTTATCCAAGTCAGCAGAAACAGTAATCTTAGCTCTCATCTTGCCATTGATCATAACGGGATATTCTTTGTCATCCTCTTTCAAATAAGCTTCGTTGAAAGTTGGGTATTGCGCATCAATAATGCTCGTCTGATGCCCAAGTAATGACCATAATTCTTCCGTGATATGAGGTGCATAAGGTGAAATGACAACCAATAGCTCCTCTAAAACCTTTCTGTTGTTACATCTTAAAGCAGAAAGCTCATTTACACAGATCATGAAAGTAGAAACTGAAGTGTTAAATGAATATCGTTCAATATCCTCTTCTGCCTTTTTGATGGTTTTGTGTAATGATTTGAGTTCTTCTTTGCTTGGGTTAGCATCTGAAACTTCAAACTCACCATTTCCATTATGGAATAATCTCCAAAGTTTGCCCAAGAACTTACGAACACCATCAATACCGTTAGTATTCCAAGGTTTGAATTGCTCAAGTGGCCCTAAGAACATCTCATAAAGGCGAAGGGTGTCAGCACCGTATCTCTCGATGATGTCATCAGGATTAACCACGTTATACTTGGACTTTGACATTTTTTCTACCTCCCAACCGCAGTGATACTTGTCATCTTCTAGAATGAATTCAGCACCTGCTAAATCTGGCCTCCAGTTTTTGAATCCTTCAATGTCTAATTCATCATTTCTGCAAAGACTAACATCCACATGCATTGGAGCGGTGTCATAATCTTTTCTTAGTCCTTTAGAAACGAATTTATTTTCCCCTTTAACTCTGTAAACAAAATTCGACCTACCTTGGATCATTCCTTGGTTGATCAACTTCTTAAAGGGTTCTTCTTGATTGACATGTCCTAAATCGAAGAGAATCTTATTCCAGAACCTTGAGTATAGTAAGTGGCCAGTTGCATGTTCAGAACCACCAATGTACAAGTCTACATTTTGCCAATATTCCTGGACGTCTTTGTCAATGAATGCATCATTGTTGTGCGCGTCCATATATCGGTACCAATACCAGCTTGAACCTGCCCATCCAGGCATAGTGCTTAACTCTAATGGGTATGAATCAGATTCTCCGCTAGGGGTGTAAGTAAAGTTTTCAGCTCTTCCTAGAGGTGGATCACCATCTTCAGTCGGGAGATACTTATCGATTTCAGGTAAAATGATCGGCAAGTCCTTCTCATCTACTAAATGAGGAATTTCGTCTTTGAAGTAGACCGGTACAGGCTCACCCCAATAACGTTGACGAGCGAAAATTGCATCGCGTATCCTATAGTTGATCTTACCTTTACCAATTCCTTTTTCCTCTGCAAATTCGATGGCCTTATCGATGGCTTCAAAGCAGCTCAATCCATCTAAAAATCCAGAGTTGATCATTGTCCCATCCTTAGTCGAGTCGGCTTGCTCGCTGATATCAGCATCTTTGATGACGGGTATAATTGGAAGATCAAAATGCTTGGCAAAATCATAATCTCTTTGATCTCCGCATGGTACGGCCATAACAGCACCTGTTCCATAGCCTGCTAGTACATAATCAGCTACCCATACAGGTACCTTTTCACCATTATAAGGATTGACTGCATAACTTCCGGTGAAGACACCTGATATGCTTTTTACGTCACTCATTCTATCCCTTTCTGAACGAGTAGCTGCCTGAGCAACATAAGCTTCAACAGCCTCCTTTTGGTCTGGAGTAGTAAGCTGAGCAGTTAACTCGCTCTCAGGTGCTAAGGAAAGAAATGTAACACCGAAAATAGTATCGATACGTGTGGTGAAGACTTCAATATTCAGGTCAGAATTCTCCACCTCGAATTTCAATGAAGCACCCTTCGATCTACCGATCCAATTGCGCTGCATTTCCTTTAAAGGGTCTGGCCAATCAATGGTCTCAAGACCATCTAGAAGCCTTTGAGCATAAGCTGTTATTCTCATGCTCCATTGCTGCATGTTCTTTCTTATCACAGGAAATCCGCCTCTCTCTGAGAAGCCATCTTTCACTTCATCATTGGAAAGTACAGTGCCTAGTTCAGGACACCAGTTAACGGCAGTTTCAGACAAGTAGGTCAACCTATACTTGAGCAACATTCTCTGCTGTTCTTTGTAAGACCAGTTATTCCAATCTTCAGCGGTGAATGCAGGTGTGTCATCATCACAAGCCGCATTTACTTCACTATTACCATTTTGAGAGAATAGGATTTCTAGCTCATTAATGTTTCTGGCTTTCTGCGCTTCGTTATCATACCAGCTATTGAAGATTTGCATAAAGATCCATTGCGTCCATTTGTAGTAACTAGGATCACATGTCTGCACTTCCTTATCCCAGTCAAAAGCAAATCCGATATTCTTCAATTGTTCTTTGTATCTGGCAATATTTTCTTTTGTGGTAATGGCTGGATGCTGACCAGTCTGGATAGCATATTGTTCAGCAGGCAGACCAAAAGCATCAAATCCCATAGGATGAAGGACATTGAAACCCTTGTTTCTTTTATGACGAGAAACAATATCTGTAGCAATGTAGCCTAATGGGTGCCCAACGTGTAGTCCTGCTCCTGAAGGATAAGGGAACATATCTAATGCATAGAACTTGGGTTTACTTGTATCAACTGAAGCCTTAAAGGTTTCTTGATCTTTCCAATAGTTCTGCCACTTGGGCTCAATTTCTCTGTGATTGTAGTCTGCCATTACCGTTTAACCGATAGAGTTCAAATAAGTCTGCAAAAATAGTCTTTTTAGTGCCTTAAGAAATCAAAATCAACAAGAATGATTGCTTTTTAAGGTCAGTCATTATCTTTATCAGCTTATGTTCGGATTATTCAAAAAGAAACCCAAAGAAAAGCAGCCTCCTAAGCTCCTAGACTTAAATAACAATCCAATTGTAGCAGGAGCAGTGGTAAAGTCTTTAAGATATGATTTAGGTGAGTGTGATGTAGTTCTTGAAGGGTTTGAATATTTCTACGTACCGAGGAGTGGAGCAGACAAAGTGAGTTACACGAGAATGATCGATGCCATCACGGAAAATCAAAAGGTACTTCTCATTGATTCTGCAGGTTCATAGAAGTAATTAGAATAGTCTTCTTACTAACAGCATTAAAAGATTTAAGGCCTTCTTTCTTAATGGGATGATCAATAAAGGGGATATTGTACCTATGGCGGTATGCCAATTCTCTTGAGTTAAATGGACTGATCCTTCATAAATGAGAGTGGCGAAGTCATCAGCCCAGTAGGTTTGTGTATATCGAACAATTCCAGCACTTAAAAGGAGAGATAGTAACCAAGGGATCGTTTGAAGCCCTCTAAAGTAACTTCTCAGTTTTTCCATCAGCCCTTTCGACTTTTCAAGAAGCTCTTCATCTAGTGCTAAAAGTTCTTCAATTTCAATTTGATTTAGATCTTCCTTACCTGTATAGAAAATGAAGTTTTGCCAATCTCCTGTAAAGGAAATTTCAGCTTGAAGCTTAAAATTTTCACCAGACACCTCTTCATAAATGTGTCCTTTTCGCATAAGCTTTATAAATACTTTTAAGCTATTGCAAGCCAGAATGAGGCTATGACTTAAATGTCTTAATGATAGTTTGTCCAAATTCTTTTAATGCATTAATAAGAGTTTTCCAGAAGTCTACTGAAATGCGAATTCCATCATGGTGAAGCTCGTTTACCAGGGCATTAGGATTATCAGCGAAGGACTTTGCAATTCGAGTAGTCACATCGCCATCTAATCCTATGATGGTTTGCATCACCACTTTAGAGGTACCGATATCAAAGGCTTTTTTCAGAATGCTTAATTGTCTTAGATCTAAATCAAGGTCACCGCGGCCTGTAGAATTTCGTACTGTTTGATTTCTCGATTCGCCAATGGCATAAGCAATATCCCCTTTGGTTATGTGCTTTTTTTCTGTTTTGCTTAATGATTCGTTTGCTTTTAATACTGCCAATAAACTTTGACTAATAGTCCATTCTGGTCTTTCGAATTGCTTAGGCTCCTTGTTTATTGCGCCTTTCACAAAACCTTGAATGTCTGCCTTTTTATGTTCGATGACAACATCATTAGAATTGATAGAAATAGCGGAATCCGTTTCATTTAAGATGTCCTTGATCTCTTGCGCGTTTCTTCTGATTCTATGAAGAATAGCCAAATCGCTATCTATTTCATCTTCAGTTTTATCAACGAATTGAGCTTTCTTTCTTATAGCGTTTTCGATCAGGTCGGCTCTTTGTTGAATTTCTTTGTACGAATAATACCCTGATTGCCGAATAACTCCCACCAAAGCCTCCTTCTCAATCTGTGAACTTTCACCGGTAAGTAGGTTGTACTCTTCAAGCAATTGGGTGAGTTTTTCATCATACTTACCAGCGATCTTATGCAGCATTTCCCTTGGTCTAGAAGGTGTTTTTGCTGCAGTCATTTCTGAGGCAATAATGGTATTGATCTCCATATGAGTTAAGTCATATGCAGCTGATTCAATTTGTTTTTGCCACTTCTTGAGTACCATCGCTAAAGAGTCAAATAACTATGAAGATTTAGACTTGTAGGTCTTGTCATTGTCCAAAAAGTCGAGTATCAACTCTCCCGCAGATTTAAGAATTTGAAGGTTCCTATTCACAATTTCATGTGCTTGTTGTTCTCGTAGAGTATGATAATCCCGGAGCGCACTGTTTTCTTCAAATTTCTTTGTCATAGCGGTTGTAGTATCACCTTCAAGTAAATTGATTTTGCTCATCATGGTATCCACGATCTCAAGATTAGAGAGAACAGTGTCTTGTCCTTGACCGGATTCCATGTCGGCTTCAGATATTGTTGTACCTGTTTTAACGCTGCCTATATAGGTGCTTACTCTGAGGGTGGTCAGCTCATTGAGTTTACTGACTGCTTTTTCGAAAAAGTTTTGGTTTGCCATAGTTTAATGAATTATGTGGTTGTGATTTGTTTATATGAATTCTCTAGTTCTTTGAAGCTTTTCACAAGCTTTAAAATGAATAGGGGCCAAGCGACAATACCTCCTATCAAGATTGCCTTTATGGTTCTGAAAAGGAATGAGATCAGATTTAGACTGAATTTCAGCTCTGATACTTTCGTTCCAACTTGGTCTATATGAGTTCGAATGGTATTGTCAGATGCATTTTGATCTATGTTCAACACATCTTTATCTAAATCGAAATTAGTTAAAATGAAGCCTTGGCTTGAACCCGATGTAATTGTAGTCTTGCCAATTAAAAATTTCACTCCCTGGATAAAGTGATAGGCTGCTTCTTTTAAGAAACTGATGATATTTTTTATAAATTTTTCAATGAAGCCAGCCATTGACTTGATGCCTTTAATGATCCATTTGAATATGCGTTTTCCGAATCGGAAAGCCTTTTTAAAGAATGCCCTGATTCCTCCGAAGATTCTTTGTGTTATTCTACCAGAATGGTGAAGAAGAACATCCTTTGGATTCAGCTGTTCCGTAATTTTTTTCTCGAAAAGTTGTTGATCAGATTTATCTGCTTGAAGAAATGTTGAATTGATTTTTTCAACTGTTTCGATGGTTTTATCTGTTGTTTGTGATTCTTGTTTGTATCGATTCAAGAAGAATATAGCGTTGAAAGCTATCAGGTGATCTTTCCTCGAAAGCACAACCAGCAGTTTCTTTTGGGCTAATTGTTCCCCACCTTCTTCGTAAGAATTGATAATGTCTTGTAGACTTTTAATCGTTATTGGACCTATTTCTCCATCAATTGCTCCGTCATACAGCCCAATGATTCTTTGATGTACTTGTATCAGTCTTACGGTAAAAGAATTAAGATCATTCTTGAAGATCGAAAGGGCTTCTTGAATATCTACCTTGTCATCATTACGCTTAAAAAGTCCATCTTTTAAACTCTCAAAAACACTCTGATGCCCTCCCAATTCGCGTTTGACAGACCTTTTAAAGGCACCAGTAAAATCTTCGATTTCATCACTTTTATCTTTACTAGATTGAATAATGACAATGGGGTGTTGGTATCCAGTTTGTTTCAAATAAGCACAAGTAAATTCTTGGATGTTAGAGAGCAAGTTGAGAGTAGAGAGAAGGTTCTTACCAATTAAAGATGAAAGTCCCGATAAGGCCGAATAGCTTTTGGCACTGAAATATGAGCTGATGGGCTGCTCATATAATCCCAATAGGTTTAGGCGATAGTGCAGGATTCTTGTCTTAAGATTTTGTGATCCAAACTCTGGTAGTTTGTCAAACTTAGGCCCTTCATCAATATCTACGCAGTACTCCAATAGTTTCAAGTCGACATCGACCGGATACAAATCCTTGAGTCTTTTGATTTCTTTCTTGGGTAGGAGATTGGATTGATCAAGATCGAGTCGAAAAGTTTCAAAGGCAGATTCGATTAATTCAGAAGCATTAGCTAAAACCTGAAAACCATCAGTGAGGTAACCTAAATTGACCAGAATAGCTGCTCTATCGTCAGTCTTATTCTTGGCAGGTTCTACATACTTTGACTGAAGCTGCTCAACTATCGTGTCGAGGGAGTCCATTATTACAAGTCTAAACCGACCATTTTCTCTATCATTTCAAATGTCGCCTTCCTTGCGGTCATAGCTGACTCCACCATAGCCTTATGGGCATCAACTAAGGCTTGTTCTTGAGTAGTTAGGTTCGATTTGACAATGTTTGATGCGTCAGAATCAAGCTCAAAACGAGAATAAGCAATGAGGTTGAGGTTTGCCTGCATGGAGGCAGGGTTGTTCTGAATCAAAGATTTGATCTTAAAACTATCAATGCCTTGAGCTTTAAGCGTATCATATGAAAGTGAAAAAGTGCCGGAGTAAGTAGTAACTTCTAAAGAGGTTAAATCCTCAATTGCATTACCTACTTTGTCTGCGAGGTTTTTAAGGCCTTGTGATAAGTTGGACATGGTGTGTTGTTTTTTAATTCTTAGAATAATTTACGGGTTTAATCACGCCTTGCCAAATTGATAATAACACACTCATAGAAAATACCTAGCTAGAGTGATGATTTGGTCAATGAATTTAAAGCTTATCAAATTGCTCAAATCTTATAGTTTTGCGTGTCATGAGCAATGGAACTGTTCTGGCAAAAAAGGATGCCAAGTTTTTATATCTCTTTATCTTATTTTGGCTGATTTTCGGCTTTGCTACTAATTTCTTCATAGATGTAAATGGAGAAGAGGCATATTATTGGCTTTTTGGTCAGTATCCTTCCTGGGGGTATTTAGACCACCCGCCAATGATTGGATGGTTAACTGCGCTTGGATACCAAATAATTCCTAATGCCATGGGGCTTAGGTTTTTCATGCCGATCCTGAGTGTGGGCATGGTGCTACTCATTTGGGAGATTACAGACAGACAAAATACCTGGCTATTAATATGGATGTCTTTAGGGTTGGGAGTCTTGCATGCAGCTTCTTATTTGGTTAAAACTGATGTACCACTTCTGTTCTTTGTATTGCTGTTCTTTTATGGCTACAAAAACTTCTTAAAAGAAGATAATTGGAAGGCGATTATCATTTTGATCGTTTCAATTGCTGGGATAATGCTTAGCAAATATCATGGCTTTCTAGTTGTTGTATTGGTTGTCTTTAGCAATCTTACTTTACTCAAGCAGAAGTCTTTTTGGATAGTAGTTGGTGGTGTTACCATTCTGATGTTACCGCATCTATTTTGGCAAATAGAGCATGAATTTATCACTTTCAAATTTCACCTTTTTAGTAGGAAAGATCTTGGCTTTAAATGGGAAAGTGTTGTTTACTTCTTCGTAGTTCAGCCATTCTTTTTTGGGCCACTTACAGGAGTTGTTTTATTCTATGTCTTTCTAAAAGAGAAGACGAATGACAAATTTGAACGAGCATTGAAGTTTGCTGGCTATGGTGTTTTTCTGTTCTTTCTCTTCTTATCGTTCAGGGTAGAATTTCATAAACATTGGACTAGCGTGCTTGGTGTACCTTTGGTGCTATATGGTTTTAAGTATATCAATGGCGATCCTAAACTTACCAGAATCACTGTTTCATTATCCAAGATATCCTTCGTCTTTCTTGTGCTTGCGAAGATATATTGGGCTTATGATTTCTTACCTAGTTCACTAACGAAGGGTTGGGATAAGATTCACGGATGGGATAGCTGGGCTGAAGAAGTTAAAGAACTCAGTAATGGTTTGCCGGTAGTATTTGAAAGCAATTATGAGCGTGCCTCTAGGTACTATTATTTGACGGGTGAGAAAACCCATTCATATAACGCAGCTAGTTATAGGGAGACTGAACATGATTTACTGCCTTTTGAATCTGATTTGATTGGTAAAGATGTGTTTTGGATCAACCGCAGTGATGATCCTTCTAAATATACCCAGCACATGACGGCTTTCGGGAAGGAAGTTCAATACAGAATTGTTGAGAATTTTCAGAGTTTTAGGAAAGTCAGAATTACACTTCTTGAAGAGAGTACTAGCTCGTCAAAACTTCAAGGGAAACTAGAGTTAAAAAACGGGTCGGATCATACAATTGATTTTGATCTAGATGATGGGAGAGGGGTAAGTTTGATGATCCATTTTCTTAAAGAAAAGGCGGAAAAAGGGACAGAGGCTCTTAGGCCTATGAATGGTCGAATCGCTTCAGGTGAAGTAGTTGTAGTCCCTTTCGAAGTTTTACTGCCCTCAGAATTTGATGAGATTGACTTACGATTTAGTCTCAAAATTGATGACTTATTGGCCCCAATTAATAGTCTCAAATACAATATTGAGTACAATTAATCCAGATCGTCAAATTCATTTTTTAGAGTACCGTCCTTGTTGAATTTTTTCCGAAGATTCATTTCTGTTACAATCATCGAAATGATAATTCCCACCATCAAGGCAACAGTTGTAATGAGTAAGCTCGTCAGAGAGCCTACTATGAAGTAAGTAGCCAATTGAATAGTAACGGTGACTACTCCACTCCATAACATGTAAATAGCACTTGTTTTATTGGCATAGCGCCAAGTAAGTTCTGATTTCATAGACCACGGTGTGCGATAACCCATGTATTTATTGGGCTTGTCCAAATCAACAAAACGCATGATCATGGCCGGTAGCAAAGCTGCTACTGACATAGAGATATGTGCAAAAATAAGTGCTCCTTGCTCTTCCATTTAAGTAGTAAAAAAGTCTAAGATCTGAGTGATTCCGCGTGAACGGCCACCTTTGTACATTTCAGAATATCCGCAATTAGAGCAAGAAATGATGTGAAATTTGCGATTCTGGAGGTCAAAAATCTTAGACCAGCCAGCACCAGTAGTGGCTATCTGATCAGTTTCAAAACTTCGATTATCGCATTTGGGGCATTTGTAATTTCTATGTTGCATCGTTGTTGTTTTTTGGTTTTGGTAATCTGTTTGTTTCTTTCAAGGCCTTATTGATCAACCATTCCATCTGGCCATTGGTGCTCCTAAACTCGTCAGCAGCCCATTTTTCAACGGCTGCTAACAATTCAGGATCTAATCTGAGGACGAACGGTTTTTTCTTAGGCATGACTAGTGTTTTCCTTTACCCATTACCAGTTGCAAATCACCATAGGAGGTGATAACTCTCCATCCTGACATGGCCAGTTGATTGATCCTCATTTCAAACTTTTCGATTTTCTCGAATGGCCCTCTACTTACGATCTTATACTCCATAATTTTAGTGATTTAATGTTCCAGTGTTAACTACAGGTGAAGCTGATTTGTCTGAACAAAGTACTACCATTAAGTTACTAACCATAGCGGCTTTCTTCTCTTCATCTAATTCAACTATACTCTTCTCGTTCAATTCGTCTAAAGCCATATCGACCATTCCGACTGCTCCTTCAACGATCTTCTGTCTAGCAGCTACTATAGCTGTTGCTTGCTGTCTTTGAAGCATAGCACTTGCGATTTCTTCCGCGTACGCCAAGTAACCAATTCTTGCTTCAATTACTTTGATGCCAGCAATGGCTAATCTTTCAGCTAATTCATCCTCCAGTTGATGGTTAACTTCCTCCATCCCTGACCTAAGAGTAATTTCTGTTTCATCTTCAAAGTTATCGTAGGCAAAAGAACCTGCTAGCTTTCTAACTGCTGCATCACTTTGTACTCGAACAAAATGACTGTAATCATTTACTTCAAAAGCTGCTTTATAGGTGTCTTCAACTTGCCATACTAGAATGACGCTAATGAGAATAGGGTTACCCAACTTGTCATTAACTTTTACTCTTTCACTATCGAAGTTGTGAGCTCTTAATGATACTTTTTTCTTGACATAGAAGGGGTTCACCCAGAAAAAGCCATTTTTTTTAACTGTTCCTCTGTAATCTCCAAAGAAGATCATTACTCGAGATTTATTAGGCTGAATAATGAAAAAGCCAGGGAGCATAAAGAAAAACACAAGGAAGGATAAGCCAAATAAAGGCATCCTCAGGAAAATCAATCCGAATAAGCCTGTGAAGAAGATTAGCATTACTACGAGTAGCATGCCAAATCCTGAAAGTGGTTTAAAAGGTTGTTCTGTATTCATAGAGTCAAATTTAAAATGATATCAAAATAATATCAAATAGTAATCAATCAAACGGAGCGATTTTTAAAAGGTTACGTTTTGAGAAAAACTTGCGAGACCAGTTGAAGACAATCGTATCTTAGCCTTATGAATATTACGCGCCCGACTCTTTTACTTGATGAGACTAAAATGATCAAGAACCTTGATCGCATGTTGCAGAAGTCTGAAAGGACCAATACTGAGCTAATACCACATTTTAAAACTCATCAGTCGAAAGAAATAGGCGAGATTTTTAGATCAAAAGGAATAAAGGGCATAACCGTCTCCTCTATGAAGATGGCAGAATATTTTGCTCAAAATGGTTGGGTAAATATTACCATTGCTTTTCCGTTTAATGCTCTCGAAATCCCTGCTGCTAATCAACTAATCGACCAGGGGATTGATCTAAATGTTCTGGTTACAGAGATAGAAACAGTCGAGCAACTCATTTCCAAAATTAAAGGACCTCTTCGCGTGATGATTGAAATTGATGCGGGATATGGTCGTTCTGGTGTTCCTTCGAATGATCTTGAAAAGATCATGGAATTGATTGGGCAAATTGAGAAGGCCGAGCATTTGAAGCTGTATGGGCTGTATTGCCATCCTGGAAATACATATGGCACAGATTCCATTGATGAAATCAAAGAAGTATGGTCTTCGGCTATTGAGAAAATGAATAGCCTCAAAAAAGCACTTGGGAATGACAGTCTTATAATCAGAATGGGAGATACGCCAGGTTGCTCTGTTGTAAATGACATGAAAGGTGTTGATGAAATTGGTCCCGGCAATTTCATTTTCTACGATCTCGTAATGAATTATTTAAATGTATGCGAAGAATCTGATATTGCTGTTGCAGTGGCTTGTCCGGTAGTCGCGAAGAATGAGAAAGATCAAAAGTTGATATTACACGGAGGCGCTGTGCATTTTTCAAAAGATCACTTATATGATGAGAACGAACGAAAGTTCTTCGGTGAGATGGTTATTCTGTCAGAAAATGGTTGGTCTCCAATTATCCCTAATGCTAAATTAGTTTCTGTTTCACAAGAGCATGGCATACTCAAAGTCGATGCAGATACATTCCATGAGATCAAGGTTGGAGACGTGGTAGGGGTGCTTCCAATTCACTCGTGTTTAACAGCCAATCTGTTAAAAGAATATCAGACTTTTGATGGGCAGACTTATGAGCACCTAGAAAAAGTTTTTTAGCCAAAGCAACTATTCTGGAATCTGGGTCGTCTTCCTGCCGAAGGCAGTAAAAGTCTTCTGGTCGAAAACTTAACAACGCAACTATGTTTAAAAATTACCTCAAGATTGCCATCCGCAGTCTATTCAAAGACAAGTTCTTTTCATTTCTCAATGTCTCAGGTCTTGCTATTGGCATCACTTGTTGCTTGCTCATTATGACTTATGTCAATTATGAATTGAGCTATGATAAGCACTTTACCAATCACGAAAATATTTACAGAGTTATCATCGAGGGTCGTTTTAATGGTCGAGACTTTACGGGTGCTCAAAATCCTGCTCCATCAGGAGCCACATTCCGAGACCAAATACCTCAAATTGAGGAAAGGCTTCGATTCAGAAATGCTGGAAGCTGGATTGTAAAATATGAGGATAAGGTTTTTAACGAGAATGAGGTCATTTACACAGACGAAACATTCTTTGATGTATTTCAAGTCAACCTACTGAAGGGGAATGAAAAAGAGGCACTTCTCAGGAAAAACCAAGTAGTCATAAGTGAATCTATGGCCAAAAAGTATTTTGGAGATGAGGACCCCATGGAGAAGATCTTAAGATTTGATAATGACGAGGATTTCATGGTTGCTGGAGTGTATGAGGACATTCCTGGGAATAGTCACTTTCAATTTGACATGCTCTTATCTTTTATTACCAGGGAGGATGAATATTCTAGTCAGCAATGGTTAAATCAGAATTATGAGACATACTTAACGTTAAACCCAAATTCCAATATTGAAGATGTTGAGGGATTAATGAATGAGATTGCAGTTGAGAAAATGTCAGTTGAGCTCAAGCAGTACCTAGATATGACATTTGAGCAATTTGAAGCTGGAGGTAATACCTTTAAATACTTCCTTCAACCACTTGATGACATCCATTTATACTCAGATGGCTACGGTGGTTTTCAGCCTGGTGGCGATATCACATATGTATATATTTTCTCTGCCATTGCTGCATTTATCTTAATAATTGCCTGTATCAACTTTATGAACCTCTCTACTGCACGATCTGCGAATAGAGCGAAAGAAGTGGGTATTAGAAAAGTATTAGGTTCGATCAAATCACAATTGATTGGTCAGTTTATAGCAGAATCAGTAGTTATTACCCTCATCAGTGGAGTCATAGGTATCGGCCTCTCGCTAGTATTACTGCCATTTTTCAATGATTTGGCTGACCGTGAAATGGTCATCGATGTAGTGGGCTTGTTGCCTGTGGTTTTAATTGGGTCGATAGCCGTTGGGTTTCTAGCAGGGCTATATCCGGCATTCTTTCTGTCTGCATTCTCTCCTGTAAAAGTTTTAAAGGGAAATATGAGCATGGGTATGAGGAGTGGAGGATTGAGAAAGGTTCTAGTCTCGTTCCAGTTCTTTGTTTCTATCCTTTTAATCATAGGCACATTTAGCATTATCAATCAAATGCAATACATCCAAAACAAAAAGCTGGGCTTTGAAAAAGACAGAGTGCTTTTGGTACATAATACTTACATGCTAGGAGATAATGTTGAAGCATTTAAGAACCAAATTGCTGCAATTCCGCAAGTAGAGCAAACGGCCAGTACTTGGTATTTGCCGACCTCTAGTAGCAGGTCATCTACTGTGTTTTTTCCAGATGCAGTTATTGATCAAGATAGAGGCGTAGTTAGCCAAAACTGGAGAGTTGATGATCATTATTTAGATGTTTTCGGACTCGAAATGGCAGAAGGAAGATTCTTCTCAGAAGACTTCCCAACTGATTCATCAGCTATGGTACTTAATGAAACCGCTGCAAAAATGTTCGGAATTACTGATTTAGATGGGGCCTTAATTGGCGATTTCAATGACGATGGTTCTGCTTTAGATCCTTACCGAGTAATTGGTATCGTGAAAGACTTTCATTTCTCTTCATTGAAAGAGGAAATTGAACCACTAGTCATGCGCTTGGGGAATGATCGTGGGTATTTAGGCTTGAAGTTGAACGATAATAATTATCAAGAAATCATTTCATCAGCCAAGTCATCTTGGGAAGAATTAGCACCAGGCCAACCATTTGAATATACCTTCCTAGATGATCGCTTTACCAATATGTATACCGCTGAATCTAGACTAGGGGATATTTTCACAACATTTGCTGTATTAGCCATCATTATTGCCTGCTTAGGTCTTTTTGGTCTTGCTGCATTTACTGCTCAGCAAAAGACAAAAGAGGTGGGAATCAGAAAAGTCTTAGGAGCTTCTATGGCTCAATTAATAGTGATTATGAGTAAAGAGGTTTCTATACTAGTAATGATTGCTTTTGTAGTGGCTTCTGCAGCCGGTTGGTACGGTGTGAATCTTTATTTCCAAGAGTTTGCCTACAGACCAAGTATCAGTATCACCGTGTTCATTTTGGCAGGTGTTAGTGCATTTGTAATTGCCTTACTTACTATGAGTTATCAATCAATTAAGGTGGCAGTAGCCAATCCAGTTAAAGCTTTACGTAACGAGTAATATAAGAGCAGCCTTGAGCTGCCCTCTTTCATTTAGCACTTGATTGATTTGTTGGTTTACCGATGAGAGATGTTGGTTTACCGATTAAGCCATAGTAGGCTTCTAACTTCTTTACAGATTTGTATTAAGGACAAAAAACTCAAGACATGTTTAAGAATTACCTCAAAGTAGCAGTTCGAAGCTTGTTCAAGAACAAGTTTTACTCGCTGCTCAACATTTCAGGTTTGGCCATTGGTGTGGCTGCATGCCTGATGATCACACTATTTGTATTGGATGAAGTCAGCTATGATAAATATTATGAGAAAGCTGATCGAATCTACCGCATGAAAGCCAACGGGGCTTTGAACGGCAACTCTTTTGATATTGCTGTGGTGGGTCCGGCAGTTGGTGAAGCCATGTTAGCCGACCTACCTCAAATCGAGAATTATGGTCGTTTCAGACAAAATGGATCTCCCTTTATCAGACAGGGAGATAATGTATTCAAGGAAGAAAAATTCGTCTGGGCGGACAATTCGATCTTAGAAATTTTTGATTTCGAAATGGTCGAAGGTAACCGTGAATCTGCTTTGCTAGAGCCTCGCTCATTGGTCATGAGCGAATCTGCAGCGCAGAAATACTTTGGGGATGAGGCTGCAGTAGGTCAAGTGGTCAAATTCAGAAATACCGATGGCTATAAGGTTACCGGTGTATACAAGGACATTCCTTCCAATACACATTTTGAATTTGACGTATTAGGCTCAATTGAAACTATTGACGAAGCCAAACAGAAGATGTGGTTGAGCATGAATTTCCAGACCTATTTAGTGCTTAAAGAGGGAGCCTCAATCGATGAGGTAAAGGCTGCCATGCCTGAAATGATGAAGAAGTACATCGGGCCAGAAGTAAAGCAGTTTCTTCAGGTAGATTGGGAAGACCTTGAATCTACTGGAAATGATTTTGCTATGGATTTTCAACCTGTTTCTGATATTCACCTGCATTCAGATCTACAGGCAGAATTGGCACCAAATAGTGACGTGAAGTACGTTTATATTTTCTCAGCTATTGCTCTCTTTATCTTGTTGATTGCTTGCATCAATTTCATGAACCTATCTACCGCAAGATCTGCTCATAGAGCTAAAGAAGTAGGGGTAAGAAAAGTATTAGGTTCATTAAAGAGTCAATTGGTGAATCAGTTCCTTGCGGAGTCGATTCTGATCAGTTTGATCTCATTTGTGTTAGCAATTGGCCTCTCTTATTTCGCTCTGCCATTTTTTAATAACCTGGCCAATAAAGCTTTAGTCATTCCATTTGCAGATCCAATTTTCTATACTGTGTTATTTGGGGCTATCGTTTTAATAGGCTTGATGGCTGGAAGTTATCCTGCATTTTTCTTGTCGGCATTTCAACCAGTAAAGGTTTTAAAAGGCTCGATTAATTCAGGAATGAAAAGCGGTAAACTTCGAAGTGCCTTAGTAGTAGTTCAATTCTGTGCTAGTATCTTTCTTGTGATTGGTACAGTGGTTATTCTTCAACAGCTCAACTACATACAGAACAAGAAATTAGGCTTTGATAAGGAACAAGTAATTGTGGTACACGATGCCTATTTGGCTGGGAATAATGCAGAAGTATTGAAAGAAAGAATGGAGGCGTATCCAGAAGTGGAGTCTGCCTCATTGAGTGGTTTCATTCCTACGCCTTCGAACAGAAATAATAATGCCTTTATAAAAGATATGGTCCCAAGCCAAGAGAACACAGTTCTAATGGGGCAATGGACGATAGACCATGAATATTTCGAGACAATGGGTATGGAAATTGTCAAAGGAAGAGCTTTTTCTAAAGACTTTGCTACAGATACTGCCGCTTGTATAATTAATGAATCTGCAGCCAAACAAATTGGTTGGGAGGATCCTCTTAATCAGACAATTGGTCAATTCGTAGATATGCAAGGCACTTTACAGCCACTAAAAGTGATAGGTGTAGTAAAGGATTTTCATTTTGAGTCATTAAGAAATCACATTACACCTCTTTTATTGCAGTTAGGAAATAGCACGGGTTTGCTGAATATAAAAGCTACCACAGATGACTATGCCGGCTTGTTGAATAAGATTGAAAACGATTGGAATGAACTTGCTCCTAACCAACCATTTGAATCTTCATTCTTAGATGAGCGCTTTACTAGAATTTATGATGCAGAGCAACGTACGGGTAAAATATTCGGAGTGTTTGCAGGTCTTGCTCTTTTGATTGCTTGTCTTGGCTTATTTGGATTAGCAGCATTTACTGCTGAGAATCGTATCAAAGAAGTGGGTATCAGAAAAGTGCTAGGAGCATCTGTTCCGCAGATTGTTTACATGTTGTCTAATCAAATGGGTAAGCTTGTTTTACTGGCGTTTCTCATAGCAGCACCTTTGGCTTACTTTTTTATGGACGACTGGCTTCAAGATTTCGAGTACAGAACAAATATTGGTGTATGGATTTTCTTGGTGACAGCTTTCGGTGCACTATTTATAGCTGTAGCTACCATGAGTTATCAATCATTAAAGGCTGCGACTAGTAATCCTGTAAAATCCTTAAGATCAGAGTAGTACTGATGGAATGATAGAAAAAGCGGCTTTTGCCGCTTTTTTTGTTTGGCAGATACAAGAAATCGTTGCTTATATTGTTAGGTAATTGGTGGTAGCACACATGCAAAAAATCAGAAAGTATTTTCTTCTTATTTGGTTTTCTTTAACCGTCCTTATTTACGCCAGTGTGCTGGTGTCACCTCTGCATTTTGAATATAGTTCTCTGATATCGTTGGCTATCCCATTCTTTATTGTTTTGAATTTGATAGGGCTTTTGTTGAGTCTAATGTTCAAAATGAAAAGATGGTGGGTTTACCTTCTGCTATTGCTATTGGCTTGGCCATTTTTCAATGTGCTTCTTCAGTTCAACAAACATGACTCAATAGATAAGGAGGACGTAAAAGTCTTGAGTTATAATGTAAAGTGGTTTGTCGATGCCAGGGAGAATAACTATCAGGACGTTATTGATTGGCTTTTAGAGCAAGAAGCGGACATATTATGCCTCCAAGAATTTTACCCCAGAAAGAATATTTCCTCCAGAATAATGAAAGATGGTGGGTATCAAAATGCCACTATTGATTCAAGGTTTAATGTGGCCCTTTATTCTAAATATCCAATTGTAAATAAGGGCTTGCTCTTTCCTGATTCTGAGTTAAATAATGTGCTGTATGCAGATCTGCAAAAAGGAGATCAGGTTATCAGGGTTTACAGCGTTCATTTACAGTCAATGGGTATCAATCCAGATAAGATCCAGGACCGTGAAGGAATTCAAACCGAGTATGAAGATGTGAAGTTGAAACTTTTGAATGGAGGAAAGGAAAGAGCGAATCAAGTAGAAGTCTTGCTTGAGCATGCTAAAGGATCTCCTCATCCGGTGATCATTGCAGGGGACTTTAATGACACCCCTTTCAGCCACAATTATTTTAAGCTAAAGAGACGATACAACAACTCTTACGAACAAAAAGGGCAATGGATGGGAGTGACCTATAATGGCAAGATTCCATTCTTAAGAATTGATAACCATTTTTATGATCAGGAAAGATTAGATCTTATCAGATTCAATACCCTCGGTGATATTTATTATTCCGATCACTTTCCTTTAATCGGATATTATCGAATTAAACCTTAACTTTCCTTTAATCAACTCGACACTGATATGACATCTGGAAGCTCTCGACTTTACCGTTCTTCGACCGATAGAGTAGTAGCAGGAGTATGTGGAGGCTTGGCCGATTGGCTGGGCTGGGACGTTTCTCTTGTTAGAATTCTCTATGTTTTAATCTCATTTTTTAGTGCTGCCTTTCCTGGACTGATCGTCTACATTATTCTCTGGGTAGTGATGCCTGAACAGTAATGAAAAAATTTAAGATTGCAGCATTGGCCTCATTGATGGCATTGACTGCCTGTAATTTAGGCTACTTTCAGGATCCTGAGTTTGGCGATTTTGTATGGGATCCCACTCTGGCTATTCCTTTAGGTGAGCTTAATTATACAGTAACCGAATTGTTCGAAGAATTAGATGATGGAACTGCAGAGATAGGACCGGGAGAGAATAATGTGGTAACCATTGTCTATGAAGAAGAGGTGAATGCTCAAAATGCTTCTGATTTCCTTGAAATACTAGATCAGAATTTTGGTGGTAGTCTTCAATCTGGAACAAGTATTACTAATTCTCCAACTGAACAGAGAATTAGTGTTGAAGAGATTTTTGAGTTTGATCTGAGGCAACAGGGTAATGAAGCTTATGACAGCATCTTCTTCAAATCAGGCACTTTTAGTGTTGATTTCAATTCAAGTATCGGAAATATAGTGAATTACACTGCTGAAGTTCTTTCTCTGGAGCAGCAATCAACTTTAGTACTAAATGGAAGTTTACAACCGAATGGTGCAGCAGACTTCAATGATCAATTGGATGGCTATACAGGTCTCTTGCATCTAGATAAGGATGGTAATCCATCAAGTAATAAATTCCTATTTCGATTGTCCTATGAAGTGGTTATACCTGTTGGTGGTAATTTATCAGCTACTGAAGGTGTAGATTTCAGTGTATCCATTAGAAACTCCCAGTATTCTGACTTATTCGGAAATGTGGGAAATCAGAGACTAAGTATTGAACTCAGCGCAGTAGATCTTAGCTTCTTTTCAATTTTCACCAATGGTGATTTACGATTTGCAGATCCGAAAGTCGATTTCTTCTATCAGAATAGTTTTGGTTTTCCTTTAGGTATGAACTATTCGGCTATCTCTGCTAGAGCCAAAGACGGATCAATTATTTTTCTGACAGGCTCTATTAATGATGAGCTTTCAGTAGTAAATGGCCCTTTGGTAGAAGAAAATGGACAGGTGATTGAAACTCAGCATACAATTGATGTGTCCAATTCAAATATTTCTGACATATTTTCATCCCAGCCTAGTCAGTTTAACGTAGCTATTTCAGCTCAGTCTAACCCTTCTAATGGACCTGTACAATACAATTTTGTTAATGAGCTGAATCAGTTGGATGCTCTAGCAAGAATTGAGATTCCTCTAGATATGAACATAGAGGAATTGATTGCTAATGAGAGTTTTGATTTTAAGAATGCCGAAGATTTAGATCAAGCTAAAAGAGCATTGATGAGAGTCATTGCTAACAACGAAATGCCAATGGGGGGCGATCTGGAATTGCAGTTTATCGACTCTTCTGGTGATGTATTCTATGTAATTGATGAAAGACCGGTTTTTCAGGCAGCTGAAATTGGACCTGACGGTAGAACAACTGGTCCGGTAGAGTTAATCTCTGAGATCATCCTCGAAGATGAGGATCTTCGTCAAATGGAACAGGCCACCCGGATTAATATCAGGGCACGTCTCAACACTACAGACGCTGATCAAGGTACAGCTGTGAAATTCTTTGATGAATACACGTTGGATATGCACATTGCCCTATTAACTGATTTAGAACTTAAAACTTCAGGAGAATGAGAAGATTAATAGTTCTAAATATCGTAGGGTTATTCATGGGTTTTGGGCTTATGGGGCAAGGTTATTTCGCGTTCTATGAGCTAAGAGATATTGTTCCTCAGACTCAGATCTTGCAGCCTGCCTTTATTCCTAAAAACTCAGTAACAGTGAGTTTACCGATGCTCAATTTTGGTTCGAGTTTTCAGGCAGATTATAAGCTTGAGGAGCTCTTATCTTATAATGATCAGGGCCAATTAGTGGTAGATTTTGACGTATTGAGGCAGTCAGCACAAGAGGACAACTATACCACTTTTGATGCAACCACAAATTTGCTTTATGTGGGTATTAAAACTCAAATAGGGGCTTTCTCTCTATTCGCAAACACAAGAGCTACTGGGAATCTAGTTTACGGAGAAGAATTCATGGAATTCTTAGCGAATGGTAATTCAAATAACATCGGACAAACACTAGATCTATCAGATACAAAAGTCTTGATTAACGGTATCAACGAACTTGGTATCGGTTATGCCAATCAGTACTTGGATAATAAGTTGACAATAGGCGCAAAAGTTAAAATGGTTCAAGGCGTTGTTCATGGTTCTTTGGATGATGACTTTGAAGGCACTCTTCATACAAGAGAATCTGATTACTTATGGACGATTGGTGTTCGCAATGGTCAGGTAAATACTGCTGGTTTAGATTACTTCTTTAATTCTGATAGCTATGGTTCTAATGATTTCTTGAATTATGCTTTAAGCAATCAGAATAAATCAGTTGCCTTCGATATAGGAGCGAAGTATGAAGTTCTTCCTTGGCTGACAGCTGAAATGGCTATCAACGACATCGGGAATTTGAAGTGGAGCGAACAAGTTCGTAATTATCAAACTGCAGATGCCTCAGTCGAATACATTGGAGTTGATTTAAAGAACCTTGGAGAGGCGGATAATATTTTGAGAGATAGTTTGGGGTCGAAGTTTGATTCAAATGAAACCCAAGAAAGCTTTACTACTCCGCTTGGTACAAGAATTTATCTAACAGCTACGGCAAATATTACTGATGCAGATCGTTTTTCATTGACCTACTTTAAGAATACTGCCTTTGGTGATTTACCGGCTAATTATGCCTTGTCCTATAATCATCAATTTGAGAATTTTGTGGTTGGTGCTGTAGGTTCGTATAGAAGGGCCAATACGGAATTCAATTTAGGTGCCAGTATAGCATCCAATATTGGTCCAGTTCAACTCTATATGGCTTTGGATAATATTCTTGTTATGAATAGACCAGAGCGATATTCCAAGGCAGATTTTAGGTTTGGTCTTAACCTTATGTTCGGATATAAGAAGTGGAAAAAAGGTGTTACAATCGTAGACTTAGACAGTCTTTAATAGTAACCAAGGAAGTACTTTTAAGTCGAACCACAAGGCAATCAAAGAGATTAGGCAAATAAATAATCCTAGATAATAAACGGCAGAAAGACCGCTGCTCATTAAACAGATAAAGCCCAATATCATGATGCCAGAAGTATGAATAATGCTTCTGCCAGTCCCATTATAAGAGGCACTCAATGCTTCTGATTTGGGCAAGCCCTCTTTTAACTTTTGCATGTAGCTAGAGATAAAATGAATGCTATCATCTACAGCAATTCCAAATGCTACTGTAAATATGATGATGGTTGAAATGTTAAGGTCAATATGTAGCCAACCCATTATCCCAAAAAGGGTGGCTAAAGGCATGATGTTGACGAGGGTAATAATAACTGCCAATTTAATTTTTTTATGTACAACGTATGTGATTAAACCTACAGTCAAACAGGCAAGTGCTAGTCCCTTTAATAATGCTGCGATAATCAAGTTATCAGTTTTATCAATCAAGAAGGATGTGCCAGTCAATCTGACTTCAGTATTTTGAAGTTGAAGCTCCTCTATTCTGGAATAGAAAACTTCGTTTAATTGATGAAATTCATTACTGCCTAAATCGTTGGTAGTCCCTAAAAATCTGAGTCGTCCATTTCCATTATCAACTGGAGAAATATTACCCTCCAATTTGGGTGATTTGTAAAACCGCTTAACTCGAGATAGGTCTTTCTTAATTGGAATCACATTTCTTGATATTGCTCCTCCATATAAGCCAGAGTTGATTCTTCTAATCAAGCTTAATGGGGTGATGAGGTTTTGAACATTATAAACATCGTAAACTACTTCTTCAATTTCTTCCAATTCTGACAAGGTGTTCAGTTCAAAGAGGGAGTCAATATCTATGGTGAGCTCAAAAGGTCTATAGCCTCCAAAATTCTCGTCAAAGTAAGCCACCTTCTCAAGAAGAGCTTCTTTCTTCTGGAGCCCCACAATTAAACCTGTGTTTTTGTTGATCAGTAGAGCACCAGAGGAGATAACAATGGCTCCAACTATGGTTAAAAGGGTGACTTTCTTACCTGTTCTGAGCAATCCATCAGATGGGCTTGTTCTAAGTTTAAGCTTAGAGATTGGATTTGGGTAGAAGTATAAAATGCTCGGAACAACCAGTATAGTTAGTCCATATGCTATCATTACTCCAATTGCAGCAAAAAGGCCAAACTCTTTGATTGGTATGATGGGGAGGAATAATAGCCCCAAAAAACCAATTGCAGTTGTAAATGAAGTTGTAAAGGTGGCTTTTCCTACTGTTTTAATACTTAATAGGATGGCTTCTTGATGTGCTACCTGCTCTTTTAATAAACTATCATATTTATTGACAAGATGCACTACATCTGAGATTGAGAGAATAATAAGAATGACAGGGAGCATGACAATCATTACATCAATGGGTTTACCCAACAAAGCCATTAATCCCATTGTCCAAATGACGGATGAGAACATGATGACAACTGGTAGTAGGATTCCTTTTAGGCTCCTATAAATAACTACTAGTGCAATGAGGGCTAGGCTCAGCCCGATGACAAGGAGTTTTCCCAATTCTTGTTCGAGAAGGCTGGTAAAGTCGCTCTGCATTTGGATTTTGCCGGACACCTCATAGTCATAGCTTAAATTCTCGGAAAGCCATTGATCTAATTGAGCATAGAATTGATCTGCTATTTCTTTTGATGCAGAAGTCACATGGCGAATCGTCATCAGAATTGAGCGATGATCCTTGCCGAAATAGGGCTGTAAAGATTCATTGTTTAAAAGGTCTTCTAAAGAGGACGGGCCCTTGGGTTGAACGAATTTCACCTGATTAATACCAAAAGGAGTTATTTGGAATACGCTTTCATCGAAAATGCTCTGAACGAAATGTATTTCGTTAAATGCTTCCAAGTCATTTTCAAGTTGAAATAGGTGCGGCCAAGTAGCTGAATTCTCTAAGTCTACATCTTTTATAGCAAGAAATAGAAAGTCATTCTCCTGCCCGAAATCGCTAATGATTTGATCGTAGAATGCAAGGTCGGGATCGCCTTTAGGGAAAAAACTCTCAAAAGCATAATCAAATTTTAGGCTTTTTAATTGCCATCCAAACAAGGCCGTGAATAGACCAAATAGGATTAAAGAGATGATTGCAAATGCCTTGTTGTTATTTTTAAATGAGTTCTGAATAATTGAAAAATTTTCCCGGTTTGTTCGCTTCTGATTAATCAGAAAATGGCTTAATTTGTTTATTAATTCGAACTTAAAAATAGCCAATTACTTATGAGACAGTACCATGACCTAATGCGACATATTTTAGATAATGGAGTTGAAAAGGGTGACAGAACTGGTACGGGAACAAAGAGTGTTTTTGGTTATCAAATGAGGTTCGATTTATCCGAAGGCTTTCCAGTCGTAACTACTAAGAAATTACATTTAAGGTCAATCATCCATGAACTGCTTTGGTTCCTTCAGGGAGATACTAATATCAAATACCTGAAAGACAATGGTGTTAGAATTTGGGATGAATGGGCTGATGAAAATGGTGACTTAGGCCCAGTTTACGGCTACCAATGGAGAAATTGGCCTGATGGTAATGGTGGTACAATTGATCAGATTGAAAAGTTGATCCACAATATCAAGCATAATCCGGATAGCCGAAGGTTAGTAGTTAGTGCATGGAATGTAGCTGACGTAGATAATATGGCACTTCCTCCTTGTCATACTTTCTTTCAATTTTATGTAGCAGATGGCAAGCTGAGCTGTCAACTTTATCAAAGAAGTGCAGATGTATTTCTTGGAGTGCCATTTAACATCGCATCTTATTCTCTCTTAGTCTTAATGGTAGCTCAGGTTTGTGGATTAGAACCTGGAGATTTCGTTCATACGTTTGGTGACGCTCATCTTTACTCTAATCACTTTGAGCAAGCAGAACTTCAGCTTACCAGAGACTTTAGACCACTACCAACAATGAAATTAAATCCTGATGTGAAGGGAATTTTTGATTTCAAATACGAAGACTTCGAGTTAAGTGGTTATGAGCCACATCCTCATATTAAGGCTGCTGTAGCCGTTTAATTAACGGGGCAAGGAGATTCTCAGAACTACTTAAATTTTCTTCTCTACCTTCTAGTTTGGTGAAATATCTTATGCCGGAAGCATTGGAAGAAAATATTGAGTCGCAGTCATTTAATGTTTCAGTGTTTTCTAAAACTTCCTTTACTGGATTAACCAATTCGTTTTCACAAAAGTCTAAAATGAAATTCCTCATCACTCCAGATATACATCCAGTCTTTAAACTGGGGGTATAGATTTGACTGCCTTTTGTCCAGAATAAATTGCTGATATGCGTCTCGCTCAAATGTGCATCATTATCCAAAATGATAATGTCGTCTAGGTTTTGATTTGACTTTTCGATTCCGGCTAGCACATAGTTTAATGCGTTAACCGATTTAATTCCTGAAATGCTAGAATATTGGTTGGTGATACTTTCTGCAATACCGATGCTAGAAGCAGATGAAAAAACACCGCTTTGGTTTTCTGACACTGTAATTAGAAATTCAACATCATTTGAAAGAGGAGTATAAAGGCCACCTGCTTTTCTCCAAACTTGAACCTTGGTCCTAAGATCACCTCTGATATCATTGAGTATTGAGAGTTCATCAATCCATTCTTTCAGTCTTAAAGTCAAATCTTTGGGTAAGCTGAACTTTAATAAGGCCGAATGAGCCATTAATCTTTCGATATGACCATCGATCAAATTAATTCTATTTGGCCCTGTAACAATAGTCTCAAATAGGCCGTCTCCATAACAGAATGCCCGATTATTAGTTGAGATTTGGATGTTTTCTTGATCGATTATTCGGGAGTTATATATCGCTTTCATGGATGGAATTGACCATTCAAACATAATCAGAATATGTGGAAGTGTTATTTAATTAACATTGCGCGAGTAAACTCAAGAACTGCCGATGGCTGAACAAAGTAGTGTTTTCGATATGATTGGGCCCGTTATGATCGGTCCTTCTAGCTCTCATACCGCTGGGGTAGTGAGAATTGGTAGGGTAGCACGTAAATTTTTAGGTGCCGCTCCAATTCATGCAGACATTACTTTCTATAATTCATTTGCTAGAACTTATGAAGGTCACGGAAGTGATCGAGCCATTATTGCTGGTTTACTTGATTACAAGACTGATGATACTAGAATCAAGACTGCATTTGAGGAAGCTGAGGCAGCAGGATTTGAATACAAATTCAAATCTATAGGAAATGCGTCAACCATGCATCCCAATACTGTTAAAGTGAAGGTTAGCTCTCAGGATAAATCAGTTGAGGTAATTGGTGAGAGTAGAGGAGGAGGAGTGATCAAGATTGTAGGTCTTGAGGGATTCAATGTTGGATTTAATGCCAACCTTTCTACGCTCATGTTGTTAGCTGAAGATAAAAAAGGGGCAATCGCTTTTATAGCCACAGTTTTGGCTAATGATGATTGCAATATTGCTTCAATGTCTGTTAACAGAAAAGGGAAAAATGACTTGGCTTGTCATGTAATTGAAATTGATTCTAAGCCACCGAAAGTAACATTAGATTATTTAAAGCACTTAAGCTGGATAAAGACTGTGACCTTTATTCCAGATATAGATTTTTAACAAAGGTAAAATGAACTTAAAATCAAAAATCGGAGCATCGTTACTCCTTTTATTGACTACAACGGGTCTTATGGGTCAGACAGACTCTCAGGCAGAGATTTGGTCTTTAGAAAGATGTATTAACTATGCGTGGGAAAACAACTTAACTGTTCGAAATTCAGAATTGACTCAGCTTAACAATGAGATTGACCTGAAGCAGTCGAAGTGGTCATTGGCTCCTAACCTAAATGCAGGTGGTAGCTTAGGTAAATCTTTTGGTCGTACTGTAGATCCTGTAAGTAACAGATTCGTTAGTCAGGATTTCCTCAGTGGAGGTGTCTCTGCTAACGCCAATGTGACTTTATACCAAGGTGGTATTCTTCGCAATACAATCAAACAAAACAAGATTGATCTAGAGGCAAGTCAATACGATTTAGAGAAAACTAAGAATGACATTGGGCTTTCTGTTGCGACCAACTATTTGAATGTACTTTTAAATAAGGAGCAATTGTCCAATGCACAATTCCAACTTGAGGTGACAAAGAACCAGTTAGAAAGAACTACTAAAATGGTTGATGCTGGGTCTGTACCTTTGACAAATCAATTGGATCTGGAATCGCAGTTAGCTTCAAATGAAGTATCAGTAGTTAATGCTGAGAATAATTTGTCGATTGCCCTATTGAATTTGAAGCAGGCCATGCAGATGCCAGCTCATGACAATATTGATGTTGAAGTTCCTGAATTAGCTGTAGAAGATGTGTCTCTGGCAACTACTGATTCAGAAGAGATTTATGACATTGCACTAACAACTCAGCCGGAGATCAAAAGCGCAGAGTTGAATATTGAAAGCTCTGATTTAGGAGTAAGAATTTCTAAAGGTCAATATTTACCTTCTTTAACTGTTGGTGGAAGTTTATCTACAAATTACTCTGATCAAGCCATTCAAATTCTAGGTTCACAAGAGGTAACTATCCCTTCAGCACCTATTGGTTTTGTGCAGGGTTCTGGAGAAACCGTATTATCTAATCCGAGTACTATTAATGTTCCTACAACAAATGAGGATTATGCTTGGAACGACCAGTTTGCTGACAACTTAGGTCAGTCCGTAAGAGTGAACTTGAACGTACCGATCTTCAATAGAATGGCAACGAAATCAAATGTTCAAAGAGCTGAGATCCAGAAACAAAGAGCTGAGATTACAGCCTTAAACACAAAGAATACGTTAAGACAGAATGTTGAGACTGCACATACAAATGCAATCGCTAGCTACAAATCTTATGAAGCTTCTCTAAAGAGAGTGGCTGCATTAGAAGAAACTTTTAGAGCTACTGAGCAAAGATATAATGTAGGAACTGCTGATTTTGTTGATTATCAGGTGGCAAGTAATAACCTGTTTGCAGCAAGAGCAGACTTAACTCAGTCAAAATACTCTTTCATCTTCAGGGTGAAGATTTTAGATTTTTATTTAGGTAACCCAATCACTTTAGATTAAAAAAGGTCATGGCAAAAAAGAAAAAAGGATCGAATAAGCTCGTATGGGTACTACTAATTGCAGTAGTATTAATTCTAGTCATTGCGGTCGTAGGAAAACAAGCAGGTTTCATTGGAGCTCCAAAAACCATTAAGGTAGAGTTAGCTGCTGCTGCTAAAACAACTATTGTAGAAAAAGTAACAGCCTCTGGAGTGGTTCAACCTGTTACCGAAATCGCGATTAGTCCAGATGTAGCTGGTGAGATCATCGAATTGAATGTAGAAGAAGGTGATGATGTGCAAGAAGGAATGATCCTTGTAAAAATTCGTCCTGATAACCTTCAGTCTGCATTAGACAGAGCAAATGCAAACTTGAATCAGCAGAAAGCAAATTTGGCTTCTGCCAAGGCTGATTTCTATAGAAATGAGGCGCAATTAACTCAGGCTAAGCTTGCCTTTGATAGAGCTGAAAAACTTAAGGCACAAAATGTAATGTCTGAAAGTGATTATGAAACAGCTAAGGCCAATTACGATGTAGCTCAGTACAATTTAGATGCCGCTAAGGAAAGAGTAACGGCAGCTGAATATATAGTTCAATCAAGTCAAGCGTCTGTAGAGGAAGCAGAGGAAAATGTACGATTAACTGTAGTAAGAGCGCCTGAGTCAGGTACTATCTCGAAGCTTGATGTAGAGAAGGGCGAGAGAGTGGTAGGAACTCAGCAAATGGCCGGTACAGAAATGATGAGGTTAGCAGACCTTAATCAGATGGAGGTTCAAGTAGATGTGAATGAAAATGACATCATCCGAGTTAGTGAAGGTGATACAGCCATTATTGATGTAGATTCTTACACTTCTATGGATAAAAAATTCAAAGGCATTGTAACTGCAATAGCTAATACGGCAAATCCTAAAACTAGTGCGGATGCTGTAACTGAGTTTAAAGTAGAGATCAGAATCCTTAATGAGAGCTTCAATGATCTTTTATCCGAGATTAAAGGGCCTTCACCATTTAGACCAGGTATGACAGCAAGTGTTGAAATTATTACGACTACTAAGGCTGGTGTATTATCGGTTCCTTTGGCTGCAGTCACAACTCGTAACGAAAATCAACTAAAGCAAAGCGGAGATGGTGAAGAAGAGGGTAGACCTCAAGTCGCATCAGTTAGCGATGAGTCTATCAAGGAAGTTGTATTCGTTAATGACAACGGTACAGCTAAAATGGTAGAGGTTGTCACTGGAATTAGTGATTACGACAATATTGAAATTATCTCAGGTTTAGAAGAAGGTCAAGAAGTGATATCAGGGCCATTCTTTGTAGTCTCGAAAAGGATCAAGGATGGAGATCTGATCGAATCCAATAAGGGTAATAAACCTGATTCAGAAGATTCAAATGCCGAAGCAACGGCATCTAGATAAATAAAGGCCTTCGGGCCTTTTTTTATTTTAAAACTTTTGAGAAAGGGTGAGATATAATTTTTCTAAAGGAAGACCTACCACATTGTAATAATCTCCTTCAATTTTCTCTATTCCAATCTTACCGATCCACTCTTGAATACCATAAGCGCCAGCTTTGTCGAATGGTTGGTATTTGTTGATATAATGATCGATTTCTGAAACACTTAATTCTCTGAACGTAACATGAGTAGATTCAGAAAATGACACTTCTTTTTTTAAGGTTCTCAACATAACTCCTGTGATGACCGTATGGGTGTTTCCACTAAGACTTGAGATCATGTCAAAAGCTTCCTCCTTGCTACTTGGTTTGCCTAATATGGTGCCTTTATTAATGACGACAGTATCGGACGTGATGAGTAGCTCATTTTGATTTAATGTTCTAAATCCATCTGCTTTCTTCTTAGCAATATATTCTGCAACCAAGTCTTCTTTAAGATCGGGAGGAAAGGACTCATCTATGGGATAAGCCTCAACTTTAAAGTTCAATTCTAAAGAACTAAGTAGCTCTTTTCTTCTAGGAGAATTAGAAGCCAGGATCAATTGGTAGTCTAAATTCATCATCTTTAATTGAGCCAAACACAAAACCACTTACCACTTTAGGATAGAAGAAGGTGGATTTTTGAGGTAATGTATAACCGGAATGACAGACCTCTAGAATAGTATCCATGTCGAGTTCCTTGGTTATCAGAGCGCATTGTGCTTCATTTTTGATTGTTTTCTTCACACAAACAGCAAAGTTTCTTTCAAATGAAATACTAGTGCTTCTGCGTTGGTCTTTTCCTAGGATACCTAAACATTTCTCAATGACAAAATAGTGTAAGACAGTTAGGTCTAAATTCTTGACAGCACCTGGGAAATTCCATTCAAGCTCGGATATTTTTTCAGGTATTAATCTGATTTTATAAACCTCTTCTCCAAATAGAAGTCCAAATGCCCATTTCTTTCCTAATATGATTTCCTCAATATCATATGGGTCTGCAAGTGGTTTTATGATAAAGAATTCGGCTAATTTTTCTAGAAGCAGTTCCTTATCAAAGTTTTCCAAACCAGAAATCAATCTGTGAGTAGGTAAAATGCGAAGGTCTTGAGAGGCACTGTTTGTTAAGTACATCATGTGGTAATTGTAACCTTCATCTCCAGTGTGTGTGCTATTACTAGACTTTTCTTTTTGCCTGTAGATAATTGAGCTTTCAAGCCTATGATGTCCATCAGCAAGTATCACCTTCTGATCTTTTAATTTGGCGATGAACTTTTTAACAATTTCAGCATCGTGTATGACAGCCATGGAGTCTTTAACTCCTTGGTAATCTTCTACTTCATATACAGGTGAAGTCATCGCTTCATCCATGTATTTCTCTAATTCATATTCAGTATCATGATATAGGCCATGCGTTGGACTAACATTCATGCCAGTGGCTTCTAAGACTTTCACTCTTCCTTCAACTGAGTGAGGGATTGTGTTTTCGTGTCTTAGGATATCCGAGTCAGGTGTGCCCCATTCCTCAGCTTTTATCATGCAGATAAAACCTTTCCTAGTAAGTACCTCAGAGCTTCCTGGAAGCGAGAATTGTTGGTAATAGACATATATTGCTGGGAGAGCATCTTGTTTAATTATGCCTACGTGTTTCCAATTCTCTAAATTCCTCTTGGCATCTTCTGGGGTTTCAGGTTGACGCGGAACGCTCAGATGGATGCTATTATATTCTACTTGATAAAGCTCATTAAGCTGCTGCTCATTGACAACATCAAAAAGGGGGGATGTCATCGTTTCGATGTCCGAAACAACTTCATCATTATACCTCCAAGCCTTGAATGGAAGAATTTTCGCCATTGTCTATTTTTCTCTAAGAGGCCAGAAGTTGGTGTCATCAGTTTGACTGGCTGATTCAGCTTGCAAATCATCTTGACTAGCCAAATGTGCGGCTAGAGCCATGGCTAATTTCTCTCCTTCTGGAGTATGAGTGTTCAGAACATCTGGAGTGAAATATTTTTCGACAAACTTAGTATCAAAGTCTGCCGAAATAAATGCCTCATGGTTCAAAGCAAAGTGACAGAAATCCAATGTTGTATTCAAACCAGAGATCTGATATTCTTCAATAGCTTTAATCATTCTTAATCGAGCCTCCTCTCGGTCTTTACCATGAGTAATCAGTTTGGCAATCATAGGATCATAGTAAATTGGAATTTCCATGCCTTCCTGGAAGCCATCATCGACTCGAACTCCAGGGCCTGTTGGGATTTTGTATGCATTTAATCTACCAGTATCAGGCAAGAAGTTCTCGCGAGGGTTCTCAGCATACACCCTGATCTCAAATGAATGACCATTGATTTTAAGATCCTCTTGCTTAAATGAAAGTGGTTTGCCTTCTGCAACTCTGATCTGTTCTTCTACTAGGTCTATTCCAGTAATTTCTTCAGTAACCGGATGCTCAACTTGCAGTCGCGTATTCATTTCAAGGAAAAAGAAATTCAAGTCTTTATCAACAATAAATTCAACTGTACCTGCTCCATAGTAACCACATGATTTGGCCACTTCAATTGCTGCTTCACCCATTGCTTTTCGCTTCTCCTCTGTTAGCACAGCAGAAGGAGCTTCTTCAATCACTTTCTGATGTCTTCTCTGTACTGAGCAATCTCTTTCGAATAAGTAACAGATGTTGCCATGCTGGTCACCTATAATTTGAATTTCTATGTGGCGAGGTGAGGTAATGAATTTCTCCACAAATACGGCAGGATTACCGAAAGCAGAAGCAGCTTCGCTCATGGCTCTTTCCATTTGTTCTGGAAGCTCTTCTTGAGTTTCTACGACTCTCATTCCTTTCCCACCACCACCAGCACTTGCTTTGATAAGCACTGGATAGCCAATTTCATTGGCAATTTCGGTAGCTTCTTCGGCTGTGCTTACAGCATGATCAACACCCGGAACCATTGGTACATCGAAATTAGCAACTGTATTTTTGGCAGCTAGCTTATCGCCCATTACTTCGATGGCATGGGCAGAAGGGCCAATGAATATCAAGTTATTCTCTTCTATTTTTTGAGCAAAAGCAGAGTTTTCAGATAAAAATCCATATCCTGGATGAATAGCATCAACATTTTTTTCAAGACAAATCTCTATAATTTTGTCCATCTGTAAATAAGACTGTGCCGATGGGGCTGGTCCTATATTTACTGCTTCATCTGCTAGCATCACGTGTGGCGCTCCACTATCAACATCACTGTAAACTGCAACCGTTTGAATACCCAATTTTTGAGCACTTTTGATTACACGAACGGCAATTTCTCCGCGGTTTGCTACTAAGATTTTCTTGATTTCTTTGTGTTCCATAGGTTGGTAATTTCCTCTGCAATGCTAGTTAATTAAAATGATTTTCAGAACGAAATGAGAAGCTTATATACCACTTCTATTTTTGATAAATGGCAATTATAATGTTACCTTTGCCACTTCATTTTGTGCTGTATAACAGACTAAATCAGTAAGTATTGGATCTATTTGAAAAGTTATTATCGAATCAAGGGCCATTAGGTAAGCATTCAGATGTTTCTGAAGGTTATTTTATGTTCCCAAAGTTAGAGGGGGAGATAGCACCTAGAATGACCTTCATGGGTAAAGAGGTGTTAACGTGGAGTCTTAACAATTACTTAGGATTAGGAAATCATCCTGAAGTCAGAGAGGCTGATGCAAAAGCAGCTGCGGATTGGGGGTTAGCATATCCGATGGGAGCCAGAATGATGTCTGGTAACACCAAATATCACGAACAATTAGAGCAAGAGCTTGCAGACTTCGTGGGTAAAGAATCAGGCTATTTATTGAACTATGGTTATCAAGGTGTTCTATCTATTATAGATGCTGTTGTAGACCGTAAGGATGTTATCGTATACGATGCTGAATCTCATGCATGTATTATAGATGGTGTTCGATTACATATGGGTAAAAGATTTGTTTTCCCACACAATGACATCGAAAACCTAGAAAAACAGTTAGAGAGAGCTACCAAAATTGCCAATGAAACTGGTGGAGGTATCCTTGTTATTACAGAAGGTGTATTCGGTATGACCGGAAACTTAGGAGACCTACCTGCTATCATTAAGCTAAAAGAGAAATTCAATTTTAGACTTCTTGTTGACGATGCTCACGGATTTGGAACTATGGGTCCGTCTGGTGCCGGTTCAGGTGAGGAGCTTGGCTGTCAGGACGAAATTGATATTTACTTCTCAACTTTTGCAAAGTCAATGGCTGCTATTGGAGCTTTCGTTGCAGGAGATGAAGCAATCATTAAGTTCCTTAAGTATAACATGCGTTCTCAGATCTTCGCTAAGTCGCTTCCAATGCCATTCGTAATTGGCGGACTTAAGAGGTTGTCTATGTTGAGAGATAATCCTGAGCATAAGGAGAAATTATGGACAATTGTTAATGCTCTTCAGAATGGATTGAAAGAAAAAGGATTCAGTATTGGAACTACTCAGTCTTGTGTGACACCTGTTGTATTGAATGGAACAGTAGGTGAAGCGGCTGCATTGAGCAAAGATCTAAGAGAGAACTTTAACATATTTTGTTCTGTAGTAATCTATCCGGTTGTTCCAAAAGGGATGATTATTTTGCGATTGATACCTACAGCTTCACATTCTTTGGAAGACGTTGAAGAGACGATTCAGGCATTTGAAGCGATCAAAGGAAAACTGCAAAGTGGTGCTTACAGAAAAGAGGAAGTAGCAATTGCTTTCGGTGAGTAAAAAAAATCAAAAAAAGTGCGTTTACTGTTGATTAATCAACATTTTGATTTATCTTGCTCGTGTTAAGTACATTATTCAACAACCTTAAAACACAGTAATATGAGTCAATTTAGCAAAGTGAAAGATCTTGTAGATTCGTTAGAAGGCGACTTCGAAAAGTTCTATGATAAAGGTAACCAGGCTGCTGGTACTAGAGTTCGTAAAGGAATGCAAGAGCTTAAGAATCTAGCACAAGAGATCAGAGTTGATGTTCAAAACATCAAAAACGGCTAAGCGCTAAACTCAAAAGATAAAGAAGCCAATCAGAAATGATTGGCTTTTTTTTTATGTCAAGTCGTTATTTAATTCTTGAATTCTCTCTTTTAAAGAGTCTGATGCAGATAAAAGAGGTAGTCTAACGGCATTACCACAGATGCCTTTTAATCTTAATACTTCTTTCACTCCGACTGGATTGCTTTCTTCGTACATCAAAGGATTGATTTCGCCAAGTCGTGATAATACCTCAGTGCTCTTAGCAAATTCTTGATTCAAAGCTAAGTCAATCGCATGGCAGAATTCCTTAGGATATCCATTAGCCAATACTGAGATTACTCCGTCTCCTCCTAATTGAATAATCTGATCTGATAGAAGGTCATCTCCAGAAATCATTAAAAAGTCGTCATCTGTGGAAGTGACAATTTGTTGACACTGATCCAAATCTCCTGATGCTTCTTTGACACCAATGATGTTCGGGTGTTTAGAGAGTTCAATAGTAGTTTCGGCCAACATGTTAGATGCTGTTCTGCCTGGTACATTATATAGAATGACAGGTAGAGGAGAAGCATCCGCTATAGCTGTAAAGTGCGCGATTAAACCTGATTGACTGGGTTTATTGTAATATGGACTAACTGATAAAATGGCATCAACTCCTTCAAGATCTGAGGATTTGATTTCATTGATTATAGCTTGAGTATTATTGCCTCCTATACCATAAACGATAGGCAGATTCCGACTGTTGTTGGCTTTGCAATACTTAAGAATCGCTGCTTTTTCTTCGGCAGTGCAAGTTGCTACTTCACCTGTAGTTCCCATTACCACATAGTAGTTCACATGTTCACCGGTAAAATCAAGCAGGTTCTTTAATCCAGGATAATCAATTGAACCGAAATCAGTAAATGGTGTAACTAATGCAACTCCGCTACCTTTTAATTTATTCATGCCTAATGGCCTTTACGTACTTTAAAATTTGATCTGCGAAGTTAACAATACCAGCATTTTCATTGATACTAATCATCAAATCAAAGTACTCTTCTGCGTCTTTAGCATGACATCCAATTTTGTACCCAGCTGTCGAATTCAAAATCAAATGCTTAGTTACTTCACTTAAGTCAAAATCTAAAACGAATAGGTAATCGAAGTGTTTGGCTAAAAATGATTCTGTTTCGATAGATTTAATCTTCCCAAGATTACTGAGCTCTGTGATATTCAAAACTGAATGAGCCGCATCAATGGGTTCCTTGGTAGGATTAAAGCAGAGGACATCATAATCTTTATCCAGGCTGTTACAGAATTCTCTTACTGATTCCATTTTGGCCTTGTCTGACCAGGTGTAAAGAATACCTATCGATCGGACATCTTCATAATTCTTAATGGACACAATCCCTTTCTTTGATTTCGAAGGGTTATTGAGTAGAGTCAGTATTTTCTTTCCTATCAGTGACATTAATTCTTGATCATTTGAATGAATTCATCTTCAGAAATGATCTGAATTCCGAGGTTAGTTGCCTTTTCTAGTTTAGCTGGGCCCATTTTATCTCCAGCCACTAAGTAATTGAGTTTGCCACTGATTGAACTTACTACTTTACCTCCATTAGATTTGATAGTAGATTTTAGCTCATCACGTGAGAATTTTTCGAATACACCACTTACCACAAAAGTATTGCCTTCCAATGCATTACCACCGCTTTCATTACTTTCTTCAATGATAAACCTTAGTCCGGCAGATTTTAACTTTTCAATGAGTATTTGATTGTGTTCAACTGAAAAGAATTCTAAAACACTTTCTGCAATTCTATCACCAATTTCAGGTACGTTGATCAATGATTCATAGTTTGCTGAGCTAAGTGCTTCAATGGTTTTGAAATGCATGGCAAGTTTCTCGGCAACAGTCTGTCCTACAAATCGAATTCCAAGTGCAAATAAAACTTTCTCGAAAGGCATGGCTTTAGAACTTTCTATTGCATCAATGATGTTCGCGGCAGACTTTTCTCTCAGGCTTCTTGTACTATAATCTCCTTTCTTTTCAGAGAAAGTTGTGAATTCGAGGCCATTAAGCTGCTCAAAGGTAAGACTGTACAAATCTGCGTAGTTTGATATTAATCCTGCATCTAGTAAACCGCGAATGGTTTCTGAACCAAGGCTGTCAATATTCAAGGCCTTTCTTTGTATGAAATGCTCGATTCGACCTTGAATCTGAGGTGGGCATCCATCGACATTTGGGCAATAATGATTGGCCTCACCTTCTTCTCTTATTAACTCTGTTCCACATTCAGGACAATGCGTAATGTACTCTAGAGGAACAGAGTCTGCTTTTCGAGCTTCGAGATTTACCTTGGTTACTTTAGGGATGATCTCTCCACCTTTTTCGATATGAACTGTATCTCCAATTCTTAGGCCTAAACGTTCAATTTCATTGGCATTATGCAATGATGCTCGCTTCACGGTTGTGCCTGCCAAATGGACTGGTTTTAGGTTTGCCACGGGGGTTACAGCTCCTGTTCTGCCAACTTGATAGCTGACACTTTCAAGGATGGTTTGTTCACTTTCAGCTTTATACTTGTATGCGATGGCCCATCTTGGACTTTTTGCAGTAAAACCTAATTCCCTCTGTTGCGCATGGCTATTTACCTTTATAACTACGCCATCTGTTTCAGAATCAAGCGAATGTCTTTTTTCTTCCCACTCATCAATGTAATTAAGCACTTCTTCAATTGTACCGCACTTTCTGTATGTAGGAGAAACGTTAAATCCCCATTCAATAATTTTTTCAATCGAGTCAGAGTGTGATTCGCTTTCTAGGTTCTCACCAAGTAAATAATAGAGGTAGCAATCTAATCTGCGTGAAGCAACAATTGCAGAATCTTGCATTTTCAGAGTTCCAGAAGCAGCATTTCTAGGATTAGCCAACCTATCTTCACCAATATCTTCTCTTTCGTTATTAACTCTTTCGAACTCTTTTTTGGGGAAATAAACTTCTCCTCTGACTTCAAACTCAGCTGGGGTAGCTTTCTTTAAACGAATAGGAATTGAACGGATAGTTTTGGCATTAGTAGTTATATCATCGCCCTGTGTTCCATCTCCTCTGGTTACAGCACGAGTCAATAAGCCATTCTCATAAGTTAAACTAAGTGCTACTCCGTCAAACTTCAGCTCACAGAAATATTCATACGTTTCACCCTCTAAGCCTTTTTTAACTCTTTCGTCCCACTCAATTAGTTCTTCTCTTGAGTAGGTATTGCCCAAGGAAAGCATGGGGTATTTATGAACAACTGTCTCAAAATTCTTGGTAATTGTGCCACCTACACGTTGTGAAGGAGAATCTGGGAGTTTAAGTAACGGGAATTCCTCTTCAAGCTTAATTAGTGTTTCAAGAAGTTGGTCAAACTCTTGATCGCTGATTTCACTTTTGCTTTGTTGATAATACAGCTCGTTGTGATAACTGATTAATTCAGAAAGACGAGCGATTTCTTTTTGAGCCTGAGTAGAATCCATTTAACCTATCTTTTTTAAAGTTTCCGACAAATCAGCATCGGCTTTATTCAGTTTTGTCTTACACGCTTCAATCAAGGCAGTAGCTTCTTTTACCAGATCAGAAAGGGTGTCAACATCTGGCTCACCATTTTCTATGAGGTCAATGATCTCTTCTATTCTTTCTAAGGCAGATTTGTAAGTAGTGTTTTTAGTCATCTTTTAGCTGGGTCACTTTACTTTTTATCGATCCGGAGGCAGTCACAGTGGTGATTTCATCACCTGAAGTTAAAGTTTGTTTTTGAATGCTCTTACCGTTTTTTAGAGTAATGGTATATCCTTTTTTGAGAATTGTTTGTGGGTCATTTAAGGATAATACATGATCTAAGTTTTTGAGTTTTAATTGTGCCACTTTCAGTCTGTGTTGAGTAGCTGAAATTAACAACTGACCTAATCTCTTGAGCTTTAAATCTGCTGATGAAACGCGGAATTGTGAATGAGAATTTAGTTGCTGTATTAGTTGATCTAAGTAATGTTTTTGCTCTGCTAGAATGATTTCAGAACCTCTTTTTACCCTGGTAAGAGCGTCATATAAGAGATCATCAATTCTATAGAGTCCGTCCAAGATAAATTCTGCCACAGCAGTTGGTGTTTTCAAAGAAGTATGAGCTACAAGATCTACAATGGTGTTATCCCTTTCATGCCCAATACCACTTAAAATAGGAATGTTGACATGGCTCAAGAACGAATTGAGCTCATAGTCATCAAAGCAGTCAAGGTCGGTTTGGGCTCCACCACCTCTTATAATTACTAATAAATCATACCCGCCTGTGTTCATAGCCTGTTCAATGGCATTCATGATAGAAGCTGGAGCCTCATTGCCTTGCATTAAAGCTTTGAATAAAGTCGTTTTAATATCTAGACCCCTGGTATTGCTTTTTAGTTGCTCTTCAAAATCTTGGTACCCTGCCGCTGTTTCTGAACTGATAACAGCAATGTTTTGCGGAACTAGTGGAAGGGTGAGTTCTTTATTTCTTTCAAAGGCTCCTTCACTTTGTAATTTGCGAATTGTGAGCTCTTTCTGCTTGCTACGCTCACCAAGTGTATAGTTAGGATCAATGTCATTGACGGTTACACTGATCCCATAGATTTCATGGAAGTTGATACTAGCATTTAGCAGTATCTTAATTCCAGGGGAAAGCGCTGATCCTGTTGCATTTTGGAAGCTGGTACTTATTACTCTATAATTATATACCCAGATGTTAGCCTTGAGTTTAGCCTGAATGAAGTTTCCTTCCTTTTCAACCAACTCCATGTAGCAATGCCCTTTTTGGTTCATTCTCATTTCGCCAATTTCAGCGATAATCCAAACCTGTGGAGGAATACTCTCTTTAAGAGAATCTTTAATCAGTTGATTGAATTGAAATAACGTCAAATGAGACATGACGCAAATTAACGCTTGTCATAATAGGGGCAAGCACTAAATAAAAAATCCTGCCGAAGCAGGACTGAATTTAGTTTCCGTTTTTGGAGTCTTCTGTTGATCTTCTCTTTCTACTTTGCTCAGAGAATCGTTTCATCAGTGTCCTTCTAAACTCGGCATCGAATTGATAAACCGTGAGTACTTGTTTTGGACTCAAGACTTCTAAGAACTTATCCATATATAATCTCTCTAAAGCAATATCAGCCTCTTTCCGATCATGCATTAATTTTAACATAGCTTTGGCCTGATCATCGTTCATGTTCTCTAGATTTCTAGCATCCCTTGAGATTTTTTCGGTTCCGAGTATTTCCTTAGCCTGAGCTAAATATTCCTTGTACATGTCTTCCTTAGTTCCTTGAAAGTCATTGTACAATGGCCAGAATTTCTGTGCAGTTTCGGAGTCTAGATCGAGTTTTTCAGTTAGAAAGGCAATTTTAGCTGCTTTCATTCTCTCCTGATCCATTCTTGGCTCTTTACCGCTTCTGCCTTGAGCAAATGTTAGAGTACTCGTAAATAGCAATATGTATATCAGTGTCTTTTTCATTTCCCTATTGTTCAAAGTATAAGTCATCTACTTCGTAATCAATTAAGTCTGAGTAATTGTAGGCCACATCGGCCATCATATCATCTAAGACTAATTCCATTACCTCTTCTTGGGTCAGTAATTCATCTAAACCAGTTTCTTCCGTTGATAAATACTCAATTATCTCGGATTCAGTAAGTTGATTTATAAGATCAGTTTCTGGCTCCTGATTGATCGATTGATTGAGCACGAAAACTGCGCCTAAAATCAATATGAACGAGGCAGCATATTTGAACCAGTTTTGCGACCATAAAGGAATTACCTTGACCTCGCTTGTTTCAGTTTTCCGTTCAATTTGATCAGTAAGTTCTTCGAAATAGTTTGAGGGTGTTTTATAAGGCAACTCTCTTAAAACTGGATGACTAAACAGAATAGACTGTTCCATATCAACCCGGTCCATGATCTTATCAGTCAAGCCTTCAAAGTAGCCTACTGGCACTTCATTGGGGTTCATATGTTTCTTTTTCTTTGTCACTATTTCTTAGATGGTTACTTATTGTAATGGTTTAATATTCAGTTAAATAGCTTTCTATTTTTTTGACCGCCAAGTGATAACTTGCTTTAAGCCCACCTACACTTGTTCCAGTGATTTCAGCAATTTGATCGTACTTCAAATCATCGAAATACTTCATGTTGAACACCAATCGCTGTTTTTCTGGAAGTGAAAGCAAAGCTTTTTGAAGCTTTAGCTGAATTTCCTCTCCGCTGATGAGGTGGTTGTTGTCTATAGTCTGCTCCAATTCGTATTGGATCTCATCAATTGAAATGCCCTGTTTTTTGCTCTTCTTCTTTAGAAGATTAAGAGCCTCATTGGTTGTTATTCTGTATATCCATGTGAATAGCTGAGATGCTTCTCTAAACCCTTCAAGGTTTTTATAAACCTTAATAAAAGCTTCTTGAGTGACATCATCCGCGTCTTCATGGTCAATAACAATTTTTCTAGCGTGCCAATAGACTCGTTCTTTGTATTTGTCTACAAGAGATCTAAAAGCGACCTGTTTGGTCTCGCTGTCTTTAAATTGTTCTAGAATATATTTGTCTTCCAATACAGGGAATTTACCTCTGTTAGATTATTTAAACTACCAATAGTTTAATCCATACATTGATTTTACCGATAATCAATGATTTGAACCAAATTAGGAACTATTTGTTACTTTGGTAATTGATCAAAACGGCATGGGGTTAGAAGAAGATATTAAGCAGGGGAAAAGCTTCGAAAACGAGTATGAAAAACTACTTGTTAATGTCATGTATACCAATAGCTGGCTCGTAGAGCAGCAAGCGAGAATTTTCAAACCTTATAGTCTTACAGTTCCACAGTACAATGTACTTCGCATTCTAAGAGGATCATATCCTGAGCCATGTACAATCAATGCATTGATCGAAAGGATGCTAGACAGAATGTCTAATGCGTCTAGAATTGTTGATCGTTTGGAAAGTAAATACCTGGTAGAAAGAAGAACCTGTGAAACAGATCGCAGAGCCAAGGATGTGATCATTACTCAAAGCGGATTAAGAGTGCTAGAGGAGGTTGACCAAAAAATGTATGAGTGGCTGCAGGGATTTGATGCCATTAAGGTCGATCAAGTGGAGAGTGCGAATTCCGTTCTTGATGCCCTTCGTGATTCGGACTAATCAATCACTTTATATTTCTTCAGAATCTCAAGAACTTCCTTTTTAGGGAGTGCTACTCTTTTTCGTCCATTTTTACCGATCATATCATTAGCCGCGAATAGTGAGTTGATAATCGCTTCTTCTGTTGCCTCTATTGTCGCCATAAAGATTGGAGACATCTCATCATTGCGCAGAACATCTCCATTATTTGTTTTGGATTTTGTTTGATAAGGTATCCTCATGCTCTCTGCAGTTGAAACAGCAATTACATAATCTCCACTTCCGTTGGATGCAATGCCTCCCGTTTTTGCCAATCCCATCATAGCCCTTTTTGCTACTCTATTTAATTGGCGCGAGTCTAATGGGGCATCAGTCATCACAACGATCATGCATGAACCATCACTTTTCTCAATAGCATTCTTAAACGGATACCTCTCGAGCTCTTTCCCTACTGGAGCACCTGCGATAGTTAGGTTTCCACCAAAATTACTTTGAACGATTACGCCTACGGTATATCCACCATATTCTTGAGGTATCACTCTTGAAGAAGTGCCGATGCCTCCTTTAAAGCCAAAAGCTGTTGTTCCTGTTCCTGCCCCAACATTACCTTCAACTACTTCACCAGTTTTAGCCGAATTAATTGCATCGAGTACATCATCCTCAGTGATATGCATCCCTCTGATGTCGTTGAGGTAACCGTCATTTGTTTCACCTACTACTGCATTGACAGATCCTATAGACTCATTTCCCTCCAGTTGTAAAGTGTATTTGACTGTCGCTTGAATACCCATAGGAACACTAAGCGTATTGGTGAGAATAATCGGTGTTTCAATATTGCCAAGTTCTTGCACCTGACTAATCCCTGCTAGTTTCCCGAAACCGTTTCCAATATAGATGGCAGCAGGTACCTTTTGCTGGAAGATATTTCCCTGATGCGCTAATATGGCTGTAACACCTGTTCGGATATTTTCTTCTTTAATAAGAGTCTTGTGGCCTACCATTACTCCAGGTACATCAGTAATACTGTTTAGGTGTCCAGGTTTCATAACACCAAATTCAATACCCAGCTCTCGCGCTTTTTGGGCTGAAAGCGAAGTTGAAAATGCAAAAATTAACAGCGCAGAGAAAAAGACTTTCATTTCATTAATATAATGACTTCATATCGAATAGTGTCGAATGATCAATTCGCATCAATTTGTTATCTTTCAAATCAACCATTTCCCTATGAAGAACCAATCCATTAAGCTTTCGCTTTACATTAACTATTTCGTTTTCGCAATTCTATTGAACAGTGTTGGGATCGTCATACTTAAATCTCAAAATGTATATGGTGTGGATGAGGTAGATGCGAGTATACTCGAGGCATTTAAAGACCTTTCTATCATGTTCACTTCTTTTTTAATTGCTTCATTTTTACCTCGAATTGGTTACAAAAAAGGGATGTTAGGTGCACTAGCCTTAGTCGCTATCGCTTGTATAATGATGTACTTCGGGAACTCATTTACAAGTGCAAAAATCTTGTTTGCATTGGTAGGCATCAGTTTTGGTGTCATAAAAGTTGCGGTTTATTCAGCCATTGGCCTAGTGACAGAAGGGCAGAAGGAGCATAATAGCCTGATGAGTAATATTGAGGGCTTTTTTATGTTTGGGATAGCTTTGGCCTATTTCCTTTTTCCGGCCTTTAATTCCGAATCAAATCCAGATGCTTGGTTGAACGTTTATTGGGTTTTGGCAGGACTAGTTGGTGTGGCTTTTATTCTCTTGACTAGAGCAGATTTTAATGAAGGAGAGGAGTTACCTGGTAATAATTTGGGTGAAGACTTTGCTCAGATGTTTGCTTTAGTTGCCAAGCTATTGGTCATCGTGTTCGTGATTGCGGCTTTTCTATTCGTAATGATCGAACAAGGAATTATGACTTGGTTACCGACATTCAATAATAAAGTCCTGAATCTGCCTGAAAATGTAGCTATTATGATGGCTAGTATTCTAGCGGTTTCCTTAGGAATAGGAAGGATCTTAGCTGGTCAGCTGACAAAGAAATTCCCTTGGGAGCGTGTGTTGGTGATTTGTATTCTAGGAGCCATGGCGATTGTGCTTTTTATTTTACCTAAAGCAGTTAATGCTGAGATTTCAGGTGTGGAAACACTTGCCGATGTGCCATTGATAGGATATGCATTTCCAATTGTAGGACTCTTTATTGCCCCCATTTATCCACTTCTTAATTCTGTTGTATTGAGTGCCTTACCAAAGAAGCTGCATAGCCCAATGTCGGGGTTGATCATCATTTTCTCAGCATTAGGAGGGACTCTTGGTTCAAGAATTATTGGGATATTATTTAAAGAACTAGGAGCTGATCAGGCCTTCACCTATACATTGGTCCCAATGGCTTTATTATTAGTTGCCATCTTTTTCTTAAAAAGACTTACCAATAAGGAATTATCGACTGAATCGGCCTAGATCTCTTTGATTAGATCAATAATACCAGCATTCTTGCCTTTTGGTCTAATCACCATCATTGGAATATCGCTGTTATACTGAATCAATTGCTCAGCACGGCTACCAATAAATAAAGCGGTAGTTGCGGTTCTTCCTTTAACACCAATCACAATGGCCCCAGGCTTATGCTCATGAGCAAAATCGATAATGTCTGTAACAGGATTGTCGTTGGTATCTAAAGAGTAAATAACCTCAAGGTTTACACCTTCATGATCAATGTCCGACATGAATTTCTGGTATTCCTTTGCAGCATTTTCTCGCATGATCTCAGCAAACTCCTCATATGTTTTACCACTGTAATGATAACCACCAGGAACGGTATAAACATTTTGGCAAATGATCTTCATGCGATTGTTATACTTCCTAGTGATCTTAATAGCTTCCTCCATGGCGATTTTCGAATGAGGAGAGAAGTCACAAGGAACATGTAAAAGGTCAAGATTCAGCTCGGCCTCTTCAGGAACGATGAAAATTGAGCATGCTGCCCTACGTGCCAATCTGTTTGAAAGTACGCCACCACCAATGAAGTTTTTATGCCTACCCATTAAAACTAAATCGATGTTGTTCTTTTCAACAAATCTCAAAATAGCCTTTGACGGTGCACCTTCTTTAACATGAAAATGACTTACATCTAACACGTTTTGAGGCAATACCTCTTTAGCAAGTGTCTTTAATTGAGAAACTCTATCTTCTACAGCTTTCTCTTTGATCTCAGGGAAATCTCTAAGTACATCATCAGGGATCTTCATTTCACTGATGCTGTTGAAAAAGTGTACTTCTTTTGTTTCGTTAGTTGTAGCGATCGGTTCTAGAAACTTCAATAGCGTTCTATCCGCATTTGAGGTGTCCATTAAAACCAAAATTTTCTCTCTAGTAGGCATAACTTACAAATTCACTGCAAAGGTACTATTAATATCATTTTTACCTTTTTGAATATGAGAATATCATATGACGAAATCAATTTAAATCAATCAAGCTTATTGATTGTGTCAACTAGAAGTTCGATTTGTTCTTTTGAATGAGTAGGGAAGGAGGCGATTCTAATCTGCTTTCCCTTATATTGTCCATATCCATTCCCTATGACGAATCCCTTCTTGGCCAAGTCATCAATCAATATTCCTGAGTCTTCTTTCGTATTGGCTACTACCACTGTTTTTGATCGAATATCCTTGCGATCAACAAAGTGAGATAGGAGAGGGTGTTCCTCTACAGTGTGTTGTAAAAGTGCCGCCTTATAGTTGGCTTCTCTTCTAATCACATCGATACCTTTTTCAAGCATATCTGCGGTAACACGACTAAGAAGGAAAATGTCTAGGACATTAGCTGTATAAGTAGTTTGGTGCTTTGCAGCATTCTTTAGAAGATTTGGAATGGCTTGGTAAGCTCCTATCGAATGTCCTGAAGCTAGTTTCTGATTTGCCTTTTCAACTGCTCTTGGGCTGAGAATCCATGCACCTAATCCCGCAGGAAGCCCGAAGCATTTCTGAACGGAGAAGTAGGCTGAATCTACCTTTGAAAAATCTAAATCAATTACCGGATAAGCTGATACTCCGTCAACAGCAATTAAAGCATTTGGTCTTTCCTTGCTTATGGCGTATATATCATCTGATGGAAATGAGACTCCTGTCGAAGTTTCATTTAGCGCCATAGAAATCAGTTCCGTGTCTTCTGGAATGTTGTTAAAATCGATCTCAGGAAGAGATCCAAAGGAAGAATCACTTCGGGTTGGAGAGAATTGGAGTTTCTGCGCAAAGTCATAAAAGCGATTACTAAAGGCGCCATAAGTAAAATGGTGAGATTTTTCAATCACCAGATTTTGTAATTGTCTTTCCCATATCTCAGTTGCAGAACTAAGAAACACTATAGAATAGTCCTCTGGAATATTCATGAGCTCCTTTAGATTCTCGACAGCTTCTTTAAAATAGCCTTCGGCTTGAGAACTCCTATGGTTGATTTCCATCACCTGTTGCTTCATTGCCTCTTTCAAGTGCATTTCAACAGTAAAGTACAAGGCAGAAGGACCTGGAGTAAAGAAGATTTTATTCGGCATTGGATTCTCTCAATAAACTGACATTTCTTTCGTAATGCTTTACTACGAATAAAAAGTAGAAAGCTAATGGAAACAAAAGTATGAGACCGCAAATGAAAAACATGATATCAATCCCATAAAATTCAGCAATATATCCGAGAGCAATTGAGCCTGCACCTATTCCCAAGTCGACTGCAGAAAAGAAAGTGGCATTAGCCGCACCTCTGCGCTCCATAGGCACCATATTGATAGCCATGGTCTGAACGGTAGGCATTATGATGCCGTTACCAATTCCGACTAAAGTACCGCAGATCATAAGAGGCCAGAAGGCATCTATTGTACTTAGCAGCAAAAGACCGGCAACAGTCACAAGTAATCCAAAAAGCACAAGGCCATTAGGTCCTCGTTTATCCATGACTTTACCAACAAAGACTCTTGCCAGGATAACTCCCAGTGCCATGAAAATGAAAAATAATCCTCCCTGTTCAATACCTAATTCATCGCTGTAGATACTGATAAAAGAGATGATGGCAGCATAAGGAAATGCCCCAGTGAACATGACGATACCTAGTCTGTTGACTTTCTTTTCGAACATTTTGGACCAGCTAATTCTGGTCTCGCCTGTTTTAATATTAGGCATCTTAACTAGAAGAGCGATAATGAGGGAGGCAATTGAAACAACTGCAGCTACATTAAATAGCGTGGTAAAATTGCTTGTGCCCATGATTTGATCGCCTAAATAAGGGGCAAATGCGATTGAGAAGGCCATCGCCATACCGAAATATCCTATACCCTCTGCTCTCCGTTTTTCAGGTACAAGATCAGCCGCAATGGTACTGCCACCAGTAGTAATTGTACCCCAAGCAAAACCGTGAAATAATCTAATGATCAAAAGAATGTAAAAGTTGCTTGCTAGGTGATAAAAACCCATTAAAACAGTGAAGATCGTAAGTGCCCAGAGGTATACGGATTTTCTACCATAAGCATCTAAGGCATAGCCCGAGAAAGGCCTAATGATTAGGGCGGCCAGCGCATAGACACCGATAATGTAACCTACCTGATTTTTATTGGTACCCAACGCATTTACAGCATACACCGGAAGTGTTGGCAATAAAAAATAGAATGCCGCTGCCATTAAAAAATATGAGATGAAATGCAGCGAGTAATCCTTCGTTAGGATTTTGTCTGAATGCGGTGTCAAATAATCGGGTCTTAATTGAGTTGCAAGCTAAAGAAAATTCTTGTAGAAGATAATCTAGCTTAATAATTAGAGGACGATTCAACTAGAAAATTGTCAACTCAATTTTCGGAATATTCATTTTTTCAGAACCAAAGGAAGCTTAAGTTTGTATACTAATAAATGAGATTAAGACATCCCATCGGAGTTTAGACTAGTTTTCGAACTTTACAAATTTAACTCAAATACCGGGTGAGTCTCACTCAAAACAAGGCCTCACCCCGATTTATCGGGGCCTCGTACTATGTGCAGGATAACAGTGGACTGTTGCGAGGATAACGGACAGCCCAAATCTTGTCTTTAATAGAGGTTCGAAAAGACCTTTAGGCTTCGTGGGAAAATATAGAGCTCCGAGAAATCGGAGCTTTTTATTTATAGTTCTTCAAAACTTTTTCAAAATTCCCCACCAATTCATCAGCATTGCATCTTGAGAAACACATAGGAGGTTTTGATTTGATGACACTTTCTGAAGGGCCATCTGTACTAACTAAGATATTATTTAGACGAAGCTCATTTTTGATCTTAGAGGCCAATTCAGTGTTGGGAGTGAGATATTCATCTTTTATTAACTCTATTCCGATAAATAGTCCTGAACCTCTCACGTCTCCAATGAATTCATACTGGTCTTGAAGTTGGGTAAAGAGTTGTTTCTTGTAGTTGCCTACATCCAAGGCATTGGCCTGTAAGTCTTCTTCTTCGATTACATCTAAAACTGCCTTTCCTATTTCACAGGATACAGGGTTGCCTCCAAAGGACGAGAAAAACTCCATTCCATTGTCGAAGGCATCAGCAATTTCTGTAGTAGTTACAACAGCACCCAGTGGATGACCGTTGGCAATAGGCTTGCCTAAAACCACAACGTCTGGTATTACTCCTTGCATTTCAAAGCCCCAAAAATGACCGCCCATCCTGCCAAAGCCTGTTTGAACCTCATCGCTTATACAAACAGTATTTTGAGATTTAAGATAGGGATAGAGCGTTTTTAAATAACCATCAGCCAATGGAACTTGCCCCCCACAACCCACAATGGGTTCTGCAATAAAGGCAGCCAGAGTTTGGCTCTTTTTTAGATCTGCAATGACCTCCAAAGCATATTGTTCTCCCGCATTTTCTCCTTTGTGTTTTCCTCGGTATGAATCAGGAATTGGTGCTTCGTAAATTTGGTCACCAATGCCCGTGCCTCCTTTACCATCATACTTGTATGGGCTAATACTTATACCTGTTCGAGTATTACCATGGTAGCCATGTTCAACAACACCTATTGTCTTTTTCTCAGTGTAATTCTGAGCTAAGCGAATCGCTAAATCACTTGCTGCACTTCCGGAATTCACGAAGTAAACTTTGTTCAATACCTCGGGAAACTTCGAGAGAAGATGCTCGGCATATTCTGTTAAAGAGTCATACAAATAGCGCGTGTTGGTATTGAGTTTTGCGATTTGCCTTTGTGCAGCTTCAACCACTTTTGGATGTTGATGACCGACATGTGGAATGTTGTTATAAGCGTCTAATATTCTATTTCCATTTTTGTCAAACATGTACTGAAAAATGGCAGAGTCCATATGAATGGGCTCTTGGTAACTTATGGATACTCCACGACTGATCAGACTGTATCTTTTCGCTACTAATTCTTGAGAAGTTGACTCGGCCGGAATCTCAAATCCACATGCTTTATAAAAGCTGCTTCTGGCATGTAATGGATTAATCTCAATCCATTTATTCAATAAACCCCAAGCACCTTTTTCGCTTATTTGAATGTAATCCTTATCGGGTTGTGCCTTGGCTTGTTCTGCAGATTTACAGACAGATGTAACTAGTCTTGCAGCGATCAAGTAATAAAGGAGGTCTAACTCTCTTTTCTCTAATGGAAACTGGCTGTGGTAGCCTTCTATCATAATAGATGCCCATTCTATTGGGTCGTCTTTATCCATTAATACATAACTACAAGCTATAGCGAGTTCACTAATAATAGCTGTATATGAAGAGTCTCCTAAGTCTATAAGACCAAACCCACTTTCTTGGATTAGCACATTCCAGTCGTTGGCGTCATTATGAATAATTGAATGTCTCAGATGGGGATAGCGAGGTGCGACATGTTCTCTCCATTGTAAAATGTAATGGTCAACTATTTTCTTTTTCGAAGCGTCCTTGATCTCCTCTGATAAGGGCGTAATCAATTCGAAATTTGAGAGGTTCCATTCTAACCTTCTGCTTTTGATTGCACTGTTTTCAAAACTTATTAGCTGTTTATCTAGGCTTCCAAGGTATTGACCTAGACTATGGATTAAATCATGAGAGTGTTTAGAATTGGCCAAAAACTCACCCTCAATAAACGACAATAACCTAAGGATAACCTTGCGTCCTGAATGGTCCACAGTCGGTAGTAATTGACCATTTTGGTTGGGTAAAGTATGTGAGATTTTCTTTTCATTAAACCCTGAGAGATGATTGACAAATGCTATTTCTCCAAGAAGATCTTCATAAATAAAAGGGGAGAAGGGATACACTTTCAAAACGAATAAGCCCTTGTCCGTTTCGACTTTGTAGTTTTCGCTTATGTATCCATCCAAAGGAGTTGATTGATTCACCTTAACTCCATATTCCGAAAAGAGTAGTTCTTCCATTTCTTTAAAAAGTAGGTGAAAATAAAAAAGCACGAGCTATAACTCGTGCTTTCAAAGAACATTAAATGCTTTTATTCTCCGGCTTGATAGATAATATCACCTCCAACAACTGTCATGGTAGGTTTGGTATCTAAAATTTCCATTTCAGGAATGGTCATAATGTTTTTATCAAAGACTGTGAAATCAGCCACTTTACCTACTTCGATTGACCCTTTAAAGTCTTCGTCAAATTCAGCATAAGCCCCATCGAGTGTATAAGATTTTAATGCTTCGGCTCTAGTCATAGCTTGATCAATTTCGAATCCTTCTTCTGGGAAACCTTTCAGAGTCTTTCGGGCAATAGAAGCATAAAATGACGGAAGAGCATCAAGCGGCTCTACTGGTGCATCAGTGCCATTGGTAACAATAGCTCCACTTTCCATTAGTTTTCTCCATACATAAGCTCCTTCGACTATTCTTCTTTGTCCTAATCTATCAATAGCCCAAGGTCTGTCAGAACTCATATGAATGGCCTGCATTGCCGCTATCACATTCATTTCACCAAACCTTTCAATGTCATCGAGGCTCAAATGCTGTGCATGCTCAATTCTAAATCTTTGAGCTCTTCGGTCAATGTCTGGATATTTATTGAAAGCAGCTTCGTATCTGTCTAGTACTTCTTTATTCGCTCTGTCACCAATAGCATGAGAGCAAACTTGAAACCCTGTTTCTAATGCTTTTTCCGATACTTCAAGCACTGTTGACATCGGAAGTGTTTCATGACCGAAATGCCCAATTCTATCAGAATAGGCAGCCAAAAGCCAAGCTCCGCGAGGTCCGAGTGCCCCATCACAATGAAGTTTGATCGATCTTACTGTATGAAAATGGTCAGGGTCGATCATCGGTCCTTTCTCATACCATTCTTCGAGTAATTCTGGCTCCCGTCCAGAAAGCATGGTGTACATTCTAACAGTAAGTTTTCCTTGATCTTTAAATCTTTGAATTCGGTCTATAAAGGCTTGTCCAGATCCAGCATCATGAAAACTGGTAATTCCTAATCGAGCACATTCTTCGAGCGCCAATTGAAATGCTTTATCAGCTCTCTCTTCAGTTTCTTCAGGAACGAGTTTAGCAATGATGGTAGATGCTCTCTCTGTCAAAACACCTGTAGGGTTACCTAAGTCATCTTTAATGATTTCTCCACCCTCGACTTCGCCTTGAAGACTTTCTAGACTCAAATTGTTAATTCCAGCCATTTCCATTGCTCGAGCATTGGCAAAAGTGGCATGTCCACTAGCATGTCTCAGAAATACCGGGTTATCAGGGCTGACAGCACTCATTTTGTCATGCGTTTGGAAGCCTTTTACCATGTTGTCTGGCTTTTCAATCCATTTATCTTGGTGCCATCCTCTTCCAGTGATCCAATCACCGGGCTCTGCGTTTTCAACGGCTTCCGCCACCTTCTCTACTAATTCGTCATAAGTTTTGACGTACATAAGATCAAGTTCGAGCTTGTTATAGCCAATGCCCATAAAGTGCGCATGTGATTCTACAAGACCGGGGGTCATGGTTTGACCCTTCAAGTCAACCACTTCAGTATTACTTCCTTTCAGTTTTTCAATCTCTTCAGTTGTGCCAACAGCTGAAATCATGCCGTTAACAACAGCGACTGCCTGAACTTCTGGATTTGATGGGTCTACGGTATAAATAGAGCCATTTATGAATATTTTATCTGCTCCACTTTTAGCTCCACAGGCTGTGATGATTATAGCCAGTAATAGAAGTGCTAGCTTTTTCAGATTAGTAATAGATGACATAGTTTTTGGTTTAAGACCAGAAACTAATAGAAAAGCAGACTTGTTACAAATCCCCTTATTTAAAAGGTAGGAGTTTAGTAGAGCACTCTAAACTTAATGGTGTGTTCAATACTCTTTAATGCCTTGATCAACTCCTTATCGTAAGCTTTATCGATATCGGTAATCACATAGCCAATCGTCTCATTAGTTTTCAGGTATTGCCCCATGATATTAGCATCATGTTCCGCCAGGACTTGATTTATTTCTGCTAAAACACCCGGTTTGTTTTCATGAATATGGAGTAAGCGGTGAGCGTTTTCTAATGCTGGAAGGTTAACATTTGGAAAATTGACACTCAAGCCTGTATTACCTGTATTGATGTAATCCATGATCTTATTTGGAACAAAGTCAGCAATGTTCTCTTGCGCTTCTTGAGTGCTACCACCAATATGAGGTGTTAAGATGAGGTTCGATAATCCTCTCAAATCAGACTCAAAAGGATCGTTATTACTTTTTGGTTCCTCTGGAAATACATCAACGCCAGCACCTCTTACTTTACCACTTTCTAGAGCTTCTTTCAAAGCAGGAATTTCAACTACTGGACCTCTAGCCAAATTCAAAAAGATGGTTCCATCTTTCATTTGGTCAAAATGTTCCTTCTTGAAAATATTCTTGTTTTCGGGCCTTCCATCAATGTGTAAAGACACTACATCAGATGTGCTTAGTAGTTGATTAATTGAGCTGCATTTGGTAGCATTTCCAAGAGCAAGCCTTTCTTCTATATCAAAATACTGCACTTGCATCCCCATGTTTTCAGCGAGAACTGAGAGCTGTGAACCGATATTACCGTATCCGATAATCCCTAATTTCTTATTACGGATTTCATTGCTTCCTGAAGCTGTTTTAGACCATTTGCCCTGATGCATATCTCTGTTCTTATCAGATATACCACGCATCAGCATAATGATTTCCGCGATAGCCAATTCAACTACAGACCTTGTGTTGCTATAAGGAGCATTATATACAGCTACACCATTTTCTAAAGCGGCTTCTAAGTCTATTTGATTGGTGCCAATACAGAATGCGCCTATGGCCATTAATTTATCGGCATGCTCTAGTACTTTTCTTGTGACATTAGTTTTAGACCTAATTCCAAGCACATGAATGCCTTTGATTTTCTCACAAAGCTCGTCTTCGTCTAAACCTGCAGGATAAGTTTCAACTGCAAAACCATCTTCCTTTAATTTCTCAAAAGCATGCGGATGCACGTTTTCGAGTAATAACATCTTGATTCGATTCTTTGGATAGGATAGGGCTCCACTCATTTTATTTTCGAATAAAATTTCGTCAAAACTTGGGGCGATATGATCAGCCTTAGCTTTGACCTTGTCTCTTTCAATATTTTCTGTGTATGCGTAAAACTTATTAGCGACTCCGGCTTCTTTAACTTCATAATCAGTATAGCCATCACCGATCATATGAATTTCACCTTCTAATTTAAGTTGCTCAATCTGTTTTACTTTTCCTCCATTTGAAGAAAGTACATTTTCTCTATTGAAGTCTGTAATATTTCCATGATCGTCATAGACGAATTCATTAGCAAAAACATGATCTGATTTAATGCCTAGCTGAGCTACTACAGGTACTATAAAGTCTTTAAATCCATTTGAAACAATATAGGTGTTGTCAGCATTGGTTAAAAAGAAATCCTTATTTCTATCAATTGATTTTGATATGAGTTTGCTGAGTCGATTTACCAGTTCCTCAAGGTGAGATTTTTTGGCATCTAAAATTTTAATTCGAGCATCCAATGACTCTCTCAACGAAAGCTCACCAGCCATTCCTAAGTCTGTGACATCTTTGATTTTTTTAAGTCGCTCATCTCTTTCTGGGTGATTATTCAGAGATATTTCACCAAGAATGTCTAAGGCTTCTACTTTGGTAAAAGTGCTATCAAAATCTATAACAAAGTGTGGAGTGGCTGTTTTTACATTCATTGCTCGTTGTTAAAAAATACGGCACGAAACTGATTCCCGAATACACCAGCAAACCCTGCAGATAAACCACCCATAAGTCCTGTAACTATCAATAGTAATGGCACATTACCATTTAATTGAAGTAGAACTGCTATTTTTTCTGCTAGGATAAAGTCATTCGAAGAACTCAATGTCCAAGCGTATATAATCCAAAATAACGCGATAGCAAAGAAGGGAACAATGAACACCTGGCCTTTTTCAAGGCTAACGATTGCACCAGAAAGGAAGGCTGCCACCATCACTGCCCACCAAGGAAGAAGTAAGCCTAGGACAAAAGCAAGTACAATGGTCAATAGGAAGTTTTGAAGTTGCTTTTTCATTTCTGTGGACTTAAAGTTTGTTTGAATAGAAAATCCGATTGATCAATGTCTTGCATAAAGTTTAGCTCTATATATTCACCTGCTGCCCATCGATCGATCATGTTATCGTAGAATTTACTTCCTGGATTGCCAGATTGACCACCAGGGTATATACCAATTGCCTTTGGAGGACTAGACATTTCCACAATCATTCTCCAAGAAGGTCCATGATTGCGACCTGTGGCATTGACAATGCCGCTGTTACCACCTATCGGAATGTTGAACCTTGAAAAAGCAGGTAATCCTTGCAGAAGATGACCGGCATATGTGCCCTTATAATCAACCCATTTGATGGATTTGCCAGCTGATTTCATTTCTTCAACTTCTTTAATTGTTTTCTGAAATGCATCATAGATCAAATCAGTAGCTGTTTCAATTTCTTGGGTTGATTTGATGTCCATCAATTCATGATCAGGATGATCTCGGAGTAATTCATAAGTTCTGTAGTTAAAAGGATATCTCACTAATACATCTAAACTATCTAACTCATCATAAATAGAATTTCGAACCTTAGGCCACCACCTTTGGAAAATAGTTGGCGCCACATCTTCCATGTCATTGTAGAAATCCCAATTTTCAATTGCTTCCATTGTTTTGTTTTCCTGTTCGGTCAGGTCTAGTTGATTTAAGTGCTGAATGAATAATGGAATTAATTCTGCCGCCAACAAGTTGTAATTGTTATTGTGTAGATCTTTAAAATCTTCAACATCAAATTGATCTTTAGATCTGAAGAATTCATTGATAACTCGACTTCTAGTCATATCATAGCCATCATTGAAAACATAGTAAGGGTATTTTTCGTCAACGGGATGTTGATTGGCTGAGCTTACGAAACCCCTTTCAGGGTTTTTGACATGAGCATTGTGTTCGTGAGGAATGAACCCTTGCCAATCATGCTCCGGATTGCTTCCATCCATGTAGAACTTGCCTTGCTTTTCCCATTTATTGGGAAACTTACCATTTACCCAAATGGCAATATCGCCTTCGGTTGAACTGAAAATGAAATTTTGCGCAGGAGCGATGTAGTGCTTTAAAGCATTGACATAATCATCGTAGTTTTTAGCTCTATTGAGTTCAATGAAAGTTCTCTGGTTATTTCCTCCTTCATGCCCAATCCACTTCATGGCATAGCCTTGCAGCTGACTTCCACTCCCCTTGAATGATTGATCATAACTAACTGGGCCATGGTGAGTGTAGGTGATTGTATCATAAAATGACTCTTGACCTCTAATTTTTATTTCTTCAATTCTTTTAGTCGTTGCTTTCCATTGCTCATCATGCCAATAGGCTTCTTGCGCATCATCTTTGAATTGGATTTGATACCAGTCTTTTACATCCCGAGTCGCGTTAGTCACGCCCCATGAGATATTCTCATTAAAACCTGAAATAACTCCCAGTGCACCAGGTAGGGTCGCTCCAAAAGTGTTTTTTTCAGGGGTTTTCAATTGCATTACGTACCAGATGGATGGTAAATTCAATTTCAAATGTGGATCATTTGCAAGGATAGGATGACCTGTCGATGATTTGTTTGGCCCTACAGCCCAGTTGTTGCTACCGTTGTCAGGATGAGGTTTTGTCATGTATCCTTGATTCGGTTCCACAGGATAATTTCCCTCTGGCTCCTCAGGTATATTCACCTCCCAATTACTCCAATCTCTTTCTTTTGGAATCACTGGATCTATGGCGTCAAAGAATTCAGGAAAAAGGAATTCGAATTTTTCTTCTCCTAACTCTGAAATGAGATTTGAATATTCTAAGTCATTCTCTCCACCTGCCAACATATCGGTCATATACATCAGAAGTAAAGCTGTTTTTTTCGGAGTCCACGGTTCAGGAGCGTAGTCAAACAGTTTGTATTCTACTGGATATTGTTCTGGAGATAATTGGGAAATGTAAGCGTTCACTCCTTGAGCATATGCCTCAACATATGCTTTTACCTCAGGATCTTCATTCATTTGTCTTAGTGCATTTTCAGCACCAAAGATCATCCCTTTGCGTCTTTGCTCTCGGTCATAGTTAATGGCTGCAGATCCGATGACCTCAGAAAGCCTACCTGCCGCTGCATGGGTTTGAAACTCCATTTGCCAAAGTCTGTTCTGGGCCGTTATGAACCCTTGAGCCTTGTACAGGTCTTTTTCGTTTTGAGCAAATACATGAGGAATGAGATCCATGTCGTAATAGACTTGAACTTCTTCGGCAAGGTTCGGGATTGATACAGCTTCTGAATAATTCTCAGTTTTGTCGTTCTGCCAAATGCCAGATTGAGGATTAAGGAACTTTCCAAGAGGAGGTATTTGACCAAATTTGGTATTTAAGGCATAGAATAGTCCTATTGAGACTATACCACTAAGGAGTAGTTTGAACCACTTCATGAATGATTTAAGGTTGTTTCATTGCAAACTTCTTTATCTGTATGAAGAATCCAAATCATTGCAGCTATATTCACGCTCGACTTAATTTTGTCCAAACCTCTTTTAATAATGAACTCTACAGAATTGAATGATAAGGCATCAAAAATTAGATGTATAATCTGTGATGTTGATGGCGTTTTAACTAATGGCGCCATAATTTATGATAACTCTGGAATGGAGTATAAAAGTTTCAATGTTAAAGATGGACAAATAGTAAAGTACTTAAAGAATAATCATATACTGATAGGAGTGATAACTGGACGTGATTCTAAAGTCGTAAAATATCGTTGTGATGAACTTGGTTTTGATTTTCATTACCACGGCATCAAAGAGAAAGGTCTATTATTGGATGAAATTTGTAATGAATTTAATATTGCCCTGGAGGAAATAGCCTATATAGGAGATGATATTAATGATATTCCAATCTTGACAAAAATTGGTATGTCCGTTACTCCCAATGACGGACATTATACCTTAACACAATTTGTTGATTGGAGAACCAATGCTAATGGAGGGTCTGGAGTTTTACGAGAAGTAGCAGACTATATTTTAAGCGCTCAAAATAAATATGAGAACATTTTAACTAGTTTAATTAAATGAAAAAGTTTAATAATCCCGTGCAAATTACTGATACTCTAAGTATTGGAGATGGTAGAATGGTTCTTTTCTCTGGGCCTTGCGCGATAGAGTCTTGGGACGTTTGCGCAAAGGTGGCAGAAAGCCTCAAAAAGACTTGTGAATCGCTGAATATTCAGTATATATTTAAAGCCTCTTTTGACAAAGCCAATCGAACATCAGTAGACTCATATCGTGGGGTAGGGTTTGACGAAGGTTTAGCGGTATTAGAAAGAGTAAAAGCCGAATTTGGACTTCCTATTGTCACCGACATTCACGATGCTAGTCAAGCAAAACCTGTGAGTGACGTGGCGCAAGCATTGCAGATTCCCGCTTATTTATGTCGACAAACAGACCTTTTGGTAGCAGCAGGAAAAACAGGAAAGACAGTCAAAATTAAAAGAGGTCAATTCATGGCTCCTGGAGATATGCAGTATGCTGTCAACAAGGTGAAGTCAACGGGGAACGATAAGGTAATTCTCACTGAGAGGGGAGCTTCTTTTGGATATCACAATCTTGTGGTTGATATGAGAGCTCTACCGACTATGCGTCAGTATGCACCAGTAGTATTTGATGTTACTCATAGCGTACAGCAACCAGGGGGAGCTGGCGGTAGCTCTGGAGGTCAAAAGGAATTTGCTCCATATTTGTGTAGAGCAGCGGGCGCAGCTGGAGTAGATGGTTTCTTTATTGAGACCCATCCGGATCCCACAAAGGCTAAGAGTGATGGGCCAAATATGGTTCCACTTCATAAGATGGCTGAATTTTTAAAAATGGCAAACGAAGCATTTGAGCTTGGTCAGAACACAACTTTCAGTTTTGATGATTAAGAATTTGAAACAATATCTTGGTTTTTTATTCCTACTAATTTTAGCAAGTAGTTGTATTCCAAACGAGAAGGTTGTTTACCTTCAAAATAAGGAATTGGCTCCAAGGCTTGAGAACGATTCTTTGATTTCGCTCTCAAGAGTGGATTACAGATTGCAACCTAACGATATTCTGCTGATCAATTTTTATAGTAGTCAGTTAGAAGCGGTAGAACGATACTATCCTGTTTTTGCTAGGCCTGATAATTTGATGGGTGCGGGAGGCCAAGGAAGTGCAGGTGGTCAAGGCGGAAGTGATCCTTATCTCACAGGCTACAATGTGGATAAGGATGGAAATATTGAAATTAATGCATTAGGAAGAGTCAAAGCTTCTGGCTTAACCACTACCGAGCTTAAATATGCCATTGAAGAGTTAATTAGACCTGATATTAAGGATATTCTCGTTAGTGTAAAACTCAGTGGGATACCGTACACCATTTATGGAGAAATTGAGGAAGTAGGCCCCAATTTATTGAGACAATATGAAGCTAATTTGCTAGAGGCAATAGCAGCAGCGGGGGATTTAACAATTAATGCTGATCGCGAACATGTTAAGATTTTAAGGCAGTATCCAGATGGAATAAGAATACATGAGGTGGACGTTACCGGCAGATCCTTTATTGAAACAGAATTATTTTTCGTTCAACCAGATGATATTATTTATGTCCCTCCGTTGAAAATTAGAGAGGTTGGGTCAGGAGATACATTTCTAGATACTTTTGCAACTATTATCACTGTAATTTCTGGTACAGCACTTATCATAAGCATTGTGACCAATTAGAATGGCTAACGAATTCGATTTTTTTGATACAGATCAATCATCATCTACCAATCAGCAGTTTGATGTTAGATTGTTGTTGATCAAACTTCTTCGAAATTGGCCGTTGGTCATAGTCGGAATAATTCTTGGCTTAATAATTACCTTCATATACCATAGGTATACCGTGGAAAGGTATAGAGTTAGCTCAACGCTATTAATTCCAGAATCGAATTCTTCTATCGATCCTAGTGTCTTGTCATTATTGACGGTATCAAATACCTCGGAGTTTTTGAATGAACTGGAGATTCTTAGGTCTGAGAGGATGACTGGTAGGGCCATTGATTCTCTTGATTTTAATACAGAGTATTACACAATAGGTAGAATTAAGAGTTTAGAGGAATACAAGTCTCTTCCATTTAAGGTTTATTTCGAAGGTTCTCAAATTCCGTATGAACAGCGATTTAAGATTTCATTTGATGAAAACAATAATTTCAGATTCACACTTCTAACAAACGAGGAGCATGATAATAGTGATTTGTTTAGCCCTTATGAGAACGTTCCAATAGACCTAGAATCTTCAATAAGAGTTGAATTTATTTCAACTAGAGACATGAATGGAAGGGAGTATATCGTGGTTCAAAGGAGTAGGCAATCTTTGATTAATGAATGGAGAAGAAAACTAAGGGTGACTTATAAAGCTGAATTCACCAGCATAGCATCATTAAGCTTAGTTTATACAAATCCAAAAAAGGGTGCAGATTTCTTAAATGCTTTAATGGTTGCCTACATGTCTGAGGAGCTTATTCGAAAGAATAATGCTGCTGAAAAAACAATCCAGTATGTTGATGCTCAAATGTCAGCTTTAGGAGATACCTTAAATTTATATGCAAGCCAATTAGACGAAGTTAAAATTCAAAATAGGGTGACTTCTTTTAATGAAGTTGGAAGTGATATAATTTCTCAAATAAATGTTTTGGAGGTCGAAAGCGGTGTAACCCAAAGGGCAATAGAGACTCTTCAAGATAATCTGGCATACCTAAAAGACTCTGCTTCAATTGATCAAATGGAATTACCTATAACAGATCAAATTGAAGGGGATATTCAAAGATTTATCAATAGACTTCAGGAATTATTGGTAGAAAAAAGAGAAAAAGAGAATGTTCTTTCCAATAGAACTCCAGAAATGCAAAGAATCAATAATGAAATTTCTGGACTCACAAGGCTATTGCAAAACACATTGGAATCTAAAGTTGAAGAACTTAAATCAAAACAATCTTCGATCCAATCCGACTTGAATAAATTGAATCAGGAGTTTCAGCGATATCCTGCTTCTAAAAGAAAATATAGTGATATAGAAAGAGTTTATGACCTCTATTACGGGATGTTTCAGTTTTTTCGACAAAAAAGAGCCGAGGCAGGTATTTTAAAAGCATCAAATGAAGCTAATTCAAGGGTTGTAGATTTTGCTTCTCCAAATGTAGGCGCCATCTATCCAAATAAATCAATGAACTACATTGTGGGAGGGGTTGCAGGCTTCGCTATTCCATTTCTTTTGATCTTAATAAGAGAGTTACTAAATGACAAAATAGAATTCAGAAAGCAAATTGAGAAAATGACCAAAGTTCCAATTATTGGTATGATTGGGCACAATAAATATGATGGGAATTTGGCTGTTATGGAGCACCCAAAATCTATAATGTCTGAATCCTTCAGGGCTATTCGATCAAATTTAGCCTTTTTCGGAAGGGATAAAGAGATAAAGACAATTCTGGTAACTTCAAACGCCTCGGGTGAAGGAAAATCATTTTGTTCACTTAATCTAGCGTCCATGTTGGCTGTTTCAGGTAAAAAAACAGTGCTTTTAGGTTTAGATTTGAGAAAGCCAAAGCTATATGATGATTTTGATTTGACTAATGACTTTGGTGTGTCAAATTATTTAGCTGGTTTTGCAAACCGAGATCAAATTATTCAAAAGACCAGATATGAAAATTTGGATTTAATTTCTGCAGGGCCCATTCCTCCGAATCCAGCAGAACTTCTAATATCTAAAGAACTAGAGAGTTTAATTAAGTATTTACAGTGCGAATATGAACATGTAGTAATCGATACTCCACCTGTTGGTATTGTTGCTGATACTTTTAATCTCACTCAATTAGCTGATATAAATATTTTAGTAGTCAGACAGAACTACACAGTTAAACAAGTATTTCCATTTATTAATGATGTAACCGAAAAGGGATTAATTCATAGTGCCACTCTTTTACTTAATGATTTCAAAGTAAATAAGGGCTACGGTTATGGCTATGGTTATGGTTATGGTTATGGTTATGGTTATGGCTATGGCTACGGCTATGGGCAGTACGGTGGAGGATATTATTCTGATGAAGAGACTATGAAGGAAAGGAAAGAAGGGTTTAAGAGATTTTTCAAGAATTAATTATGTAATCTATTGGATTAATGTATAAAGATAAAACTATACTTATCACAGGAGGGACTGGTTCATTGGGCAAGGCCTTAACTAGTCATATCTTGCAGAATTTCCCAGAGCTAAAGAAGCTGATAATTTTCTCGAGAGATGAACAGAAGCAATTCCAGATGGCGCAGGAATATCCTTCAAAATTATATCCAAAAATTAGATTCTTTATAGGAGATGTTAGGGATTCCGAAAGACTAAAACGAGCTTTTAAAGAAGTGGACTATGTCATACATGCAGCGGCTATCAAGCACGTGCATATTGCGGAATACAATCCTGAAGAATGCATCAAAACTAATGTTGACGGTGCTCAAAATGTCATTAATGCTTGTTTAGAGACAAATGTTGAGAGAGTAGTGGCTTTGTCTACAGATAAAGCGTGTTCGCCTATAAACTTATATGGAGCAACTAAACTTACTTCTGATAAGCTTTTTATAGCTGCAAATAATATTAAGGGTTGGAATCCTATTCGTTTCTCAGTAGTAAGGTACGGAAATGTAATGGGATCGAACGGTTCTGTCATTCCTTTTTTCCTGAAAAAAAGAAAAGAAGGATCACTACCGATTACTAATCCTGAGATGACACGATTCAATATTAGTTTGGATGGTGGTGTGGAAATGGTCATGCATGCATTAGAACATTCATGGGGTGGGGAGCTATTTGTGCCTAAAATACCTTCCTATCGTATAATGGATGTGGCTGAAGCTATTGGACCGGATTGTGAAAAACCAATTGTAGGAATACGTCCAGGAGAAAAGATTCATGAAGAAATGATTTCTTCTTCAGATTCTTACAATACATATGATTTGGGAAAATATTACGTTATTCTTCCTTCAGTTACCCCTTGGGATAAGGAAAAGTTTGTAACTGAAAAAAAAGCCAAGAAAGTATTAGAAGGTTTTGAATATAATTCAGGGAAGAATGAAATGTGGGAAACTGTAGAAAGCCTGAGAAAATTAATTTCGGAACATGTAGACCCCACATTCTAATTTTTATGATCAAGCCAATACCTTACGGCAGGCAGTCTATTTCGGAAAGTGATATTGAAGCTGTTGTTGAAGCTCTACATTCTGATTATCTAACGCAAGGCCCAAGAATAAATCAGTTTGAAGTGGCATTTGCACAATATGTCGGTGCCAAGTATGCAGTTGCTGTTTCAAATGGTACTGCTGCCCTTCATTTGTGTGCCATTGTTTTGGGTATTAAGCCCGAAGATAAAGTAATTACCAGTCCGATTACTTTTGTGGCAAGCGCAAATTGTGTTAAGTATTTGGGTGGTAGTGTTGTTTTTAGTGACATAAACCCAAAGACCTATTTGTTGGATTTAGATGGGGTTAGAAGATTACTTGAAAAGGAGCCTATTGGTACTTATCAAGGTATTATACCCGTAGATTTCGCAGGTAGAGTCTGTGATTTAGAGGCCTTTAGAGAATTGGCAGATGAATTTGGTTGCTGGATGCTCCAAGACTCATGTCATTCACCGGGTGGTCATTTTCTCGATAGTAAAAAGAGTATTCAAAAAAGTGGTTCGGGTAAGTTCGCTGAACTCTCTATATTTTCGTTCCACCCAGTAAAACATATAGCAGCAGGAGAAGGTGGAATGATTACAACCAACGATGAAGTCACTTATCAACGATTATTAAGTTTAAGGACACATGGTATTGTAAAATCAAAATCGCAATTTATTAACGAAAAGGGCATTACCCTCGAACCCAACCAATCAGAATTTCCAGATTGGTACATGGAAATGCAAGAACTTGGATTTAATTATAGACTGACGGATATGCAAGCTGCTCTAGGTTTAAGCCAGCTTTCAAGAGCAAGGGATGGTATCAAAAGAAGGAGGGAGATTGCTCAAAAATATTATGAAGCACTCAAGGATGCCCCTTTCATATTAGGCCAAACGGGTATAATTGAAGGTCATGCTTATCATCTCTACATTATTGAGGTAGAAAATCGAATAGGATTGTACAAACACCTTCGAAAGAATCAAATATTCGCACAAGTTCATTACATACCTGCTCATTTGATGCCTTATTATGCAGATGAAGGATGGGCTATTGGTGATCTGCCTAATGCAGAAAAGTATTACAGTAGATGTCTTAGTCTTCCTATGTTTCCCACTCTTACTGAAAAAGAACAGCAATACGTAATTCAAACAATATTTCATTTTTATAACAACTAGCATATGCACATCAGATATTGCTCTAATTGTCTATTTCCTGAAACAAAACCGGATCTATCTTTTAATGATGAAGGAGTCTGCTCTGCTTGTACAGCTGCAGAGCAGAAAGACATAGGGATTGATTGGGCTGAAAGAGCAAAACAATTTCATGAAATAATTGATCATTATCGGCTGCAAGATGGTCAAACAGGATGGGATTGTATTGTACCTGTGAGCGGAGGTAAAGATAGTACTTATCAGATGTACTATATGAAAGAAGTATGTGGGCTGAATCCGCTTGGGGTTTGTTTCGAAACGACTTCACTTACTGAAATCGGACAACGAAATATAGATAACATTTCGAAGATGGGGGTTGACGTAATTTACTTCAAAAAGAACTACAATGCATATCGAAAGATGGTAATTGAAGGGTTTAAAAGACTTGGCGATGAAATGTGGCCTAACCATATTGGTATTTTCACAATTCCGGTTTTGGTAGCCGTTAAATTTAATATCCCACTAATTATTTGGGGGGAAAATTCACAGCAAGAATATGGAGGGCCTTCTTTAGAATCAGTTCAAAGTAGGGTGCTTAATAGAAGATGGTTAGAGGAATTTGGTGGACTTTTAGGCAATCGTATTCAAGATATGGTAGGAGTAGATGGTCTTACAGAAAAAGAGCTATCTGCGTACTTTTATCCATCAGATGAGGATATAAATAGAGTTGGCGTCACAGGTCTTTTTTTGGGGAGTTATTTTTTCTGGGATGCAAGAAAGCAGCTTGAAATTGTAAAGAAACATGGTTTTTCAGTTAAGGAAGACGGACCCGTAGAGGGTACTTATACCAATTATGAAAACCTAGACGAGAGCATGCATGGTCTTCATGACTATCTCAAATATGTTAAATACGGTTTCGGTAGGGCTACCGATCATGCGGGAATTGATATTCGGAATAAAAGAATTACAAGGGAAGAAGGTCTTAATCTTGTCAAGAAATATGATGGTAAATACCCCCATTATGGAGTTTCTGAATTTGTAAAATATTCAGGAATGTCTAAGGAAGAAATAGATCGATACATTGATTCATTTACTAATCCAATTCTTTTCCAGCAAGATGAAAATGGTGAGTTTTTAAGAGATGAAGAAGGTAATCTGATAAGAACCTTTGAAGTAATTTGATGGATGGTAGCAATTATTGACTACGGTTTAGGGAATCTAGCTTCGGTTAAAAAAGCTTTGGAATCTATTGGTGTGGACTGTACCATAACCTGCGACCATGAGACTATCATAGGGGCGTCTCACATCCTTCTGCCTGGAGTTGGCTCTTTTCGTCAAGGAATGGATAACCTCAAAGAACGTGGTTTAGATAAGTTATTAACTGAAGAGGTAATCCAAAAACAAAAGCCCTTTCTTGGTATTTGCTTAGGAATGCAATTGATTTTTGAGTTTGGGACTGAGCCGGTTCAAAACAAAGGTTTAGGGTGGATTAAAGGTAAGGTGGTAAAGTTTGAAGGATTAGGGAAAAGAAGAATACCTCATATGGGTTGGAACACTATTTTAGCATCTGAAAATGGCTTTCTTAAGAAGGCAAATGAAAAAGATGTTTACTTTATACACACTTATCATGCCTTGCCAGAAGATAAAAAAGTAATAGCAGCTACGGTCAATTATGGCATAGAGGTTGTTGCTGGAGTTCAGAAAGCAAATATATGTGCTACCCAGTTTCATCCTGAAAAGAGCCAAAGTACAGGGATATCCATTCTTCGTAACTTTTTTAACCAATATGCTTAAAGCAAGAATAATTCCTATTTTAACTTTCAATGGTTTTGCTTTGGTGAAAACTAGGGCTTTCAAAAACCCAAGAATGGTTGGGAATCCAGTGCAGACCGCTAGAATCTACAATAGCCGAGGTGTTGATGAACTGGTTTTTCTTGACATCTTTGCTTCGCAGCAAAAAAGAAAAATTAACCTGAAAATGGTTAAAGATGTAATCAATGAATGCTTTATGCCCGTTGGAATCGGTGGTGGTATTAAAACACTTGCTGATATTAATGATTTGCTTAAGATCGGTGCAGATAAAGTAGTAATTAAGAGCAGCGCAATTGAAAATACTCAATTCATTTCAGAAGCTGTTGAGTTTTTCGGTAGTCAATGCATCAGCATAGCGGTTGACGCATTGAGATCAGAAAAGGGCTATACTATTTTTAATAAAATAAACCCAGAGCTAACTCTTGTCGAATTTTTACAACAAATGGAACACTGTGATGTAGGCGAATATATTGTTACAAGCGTTGATAACGATGGAGAAATGCAAGGTTTCGATCATGAATTAGTAAATACAGTAAATGCCTTAACCAACAAACCTATAATTGCTGTAGGTGGAGCAGGCACGCCTAAGCATTTTCAAGAATTATTCCAAAATACCACTACGGAAGGAGTTGGTGCTGCAAGTTTATATCACTTTACGCAATACACTCCAAAAGATGTTAAGTTGGCGCTTAAAGCAATCGAAGTCCCAGTAAGACTGTAGATGAAGAACTTAGCTTTGATACCAGCAAGAGGGGGGAGTAAACGTATTCCCAAAAAGAATATTCGACTATTCAATGGAAAACCCATTATCGCATATTCTATCGAGTGTGCAATTAATTCCGGTCTTTTTGATGAGGTTATGGTCTCCACCGATAGTGAAGAAATTGCAGATATTGCCAAACAATATGGGGCTAAGATACCCTTTTTCAGAACAGAAGTAAATGCATCTGATTTTGCGACAACTTATGATGTGATTCAAGAAGTTAGCGACTGTTATACCCAAAAAGGTATTGATTTCGATCACCTCTGTTGTATTTATGCGACCTCTCCTCTGGTTCAGGAAAAAGATTTGAAAGAAGGTTTGGAAAAGCTAATCAAAGAATCTTTTGATACTGTATTTTCTGCAGTAGCATTCTCTTATCCGGTTTGGCGGGGTTTTGAAATGCTTGAAAATTATAAGACACAGATGGTATGGCCTGAATTTGAATCTACCCGATCTCAGGATTTAAAAAAGGTCTATCATGATGCTGGTCAATGGTATTGGCTCAATATGAAAAAAAAACCTAACCGTATTTTTACGGATAATTCAGGGTCCATTATTCTAGATGAAATGAATGTACAAGATATTGATACAATCACTGATTGGAAACTTGCTGAACTTAAATATCAACTTATTCATTCCAAAAAAATCTAAGCAAACCTAAAGGATGTCTGAAAAAGCCAAATTGTTATTCAGAACAGATGCTAACAGAAATATTGGTTGGGGGCATTTTTATCGCAGTTTTTCTTTGGCACAAATGCTTTCTCCCTTTTTTCGCATAGAGTTTGCAATGATTCAGCCTGGAGATGCTATTCTTGACATAATCGCAAATGAAGGGTTTCATTATACGGCCGTCAATGCTCCTAGTCGTAAGAGCTTTCTTGATGATTTTGAGAATGAAATGACCTTTGATTTAGGCACTGATCATTGTGCAGATATAGTAATATTAGATGGATATGGATTTAAAGAAAGTTATCAAAAGGCTGTATATCAAGTGGCTAATGCTTGTGCCATAATCGAAGATCAAGGCTCAGGGATCTATGCTGCGGACTTGATCATTAACCCGGCTCCTGGTATCAAACCTCAAGATTATCAATTATCAAAGCCTCAAACTAAATTTGCGTTAGGACCTGATTTCGCCTTGGTGAGACCTGAGTTTCTTGAAAATAGACATAATCAGAACCAAGAGTATCTTCCCATGAATAGGGCCTTTGTATGTTTTGGGGGCGCGGATTCAAGTTTTAAGTCTACAATTGTGACACAATTGTTACTTGAACATTCAGAAATGGACATATTGGTTGTTCTTCCTCCAGATTCTCCTCAATTGAAAACGCTTAAAAGTTTAGCGGAAATAACAGATCGTGTTATTATTAAGCAAGGACTTCATGCGTTAGAAATGTCTCAAGCAATGTGTAATAGTAGTATTGCAGTAGTGCCAGCCAGTGGACTTCTAGTGGAATGTCTCGCAGTGGGTCTGCCGGTTATTGCAGGGTGTACAGCGGAAAATCAGAAAAAAAATTATCATGGCTATTTGTCCCTGAATGCTTTCGTTGATGCGAAAGAGTTTTCTGATCAAGAGTTTGTTGCTGCACTAAACGAATTCTCAAATAAAAGATTGACTAGCCCAATTGATAAGCAAAGCCCTCATAGATTGAGAAAACTCTTTCAGCAAATTCTAATCGAATCAAATTGAAAAAGGAAAATTTATTATTGAGACAAGCTCAAAAAAAAGATAGTCGCTTAATTTATGACTGGCAAGTTGATCCATTTGTGAGGAATAATTCTTTTAACACCTCTCAATTTTCTTTCGAGAGCCATAATGACTGGTTTGAGGAAAAAATCAAAGATGACTCGTGCTATTTTCTCTTATTTTCTTCCATAGATATTCATAATATTGGATTAATAAGACTTGAAAAACACGTTGATCACTGGCTTGTAGGAGTTATTGTCGCTCCAGAAGCGAGGGGGTTAGGTTTCGGTAAAAGGCTCATTAAAAAAGGTAGCGATTGGGCTTTACAGAGAGAGTCTATGCCAGTAATTGCGCAAATAAGAAAAGAAAATATAGTATCAATTAATGCATTTAAAAAGGCAGGATATCGTTACGATTCGGAAAAAGAAATAAAAGGGTGCAAAGCAGAACAATATATTTATGATAATAGGTGATTTCAACCTTAATGAGTCGGTTTTTATCATTGCAGAACTATCTGCGAATCATAATGGTAGTTTAGAAACTGCTCTGGAAACCATAAGAGCAGCGAAAAGAGCTGGAGCAGATGCAATAAAACTTCAGACTTACACAGCCGATACCATGACTTTGGATTCAGATAAAGACGAGTTTATAATTAAAAGCGGTACCCTATGGGATGGACGCAAACTCTATGAATTATATCAAGAAGCTTATACACCCTGGGAGTGGCACGCACGATTATTTGAGTGTGCAAAGGAGGAAGGGCTTATTTGTTTTTCTTCTCCGTTTGATAGAACTGCAGTTGATTTTTTAGAAGATTTAAATGTTCCGGCCTACAAAATAGCCTCATTTGAGATTACCGATATCCCGCTCATTGAATACACAGCCGCAAAAGGTAAACCAATAATTATGTCTACTGGCATTGCAAGTTTGGAGGATATAGAACTGGCAATGGATGCTTGTAAGAGACAAGGTAATGACCAAATTGCACTACTCAAATGTACCTCTAGTTACCCAGCCCCAATTGATGAGGCCAATATGACAATGATTCCTGAGTTTAGTAAGAGGTTTGGTGTGATATCTGGACTTTCTGATCATACTATTGGGAGTACGGTACCTGTAGTGGCTACAACTCTTGGAGCCAAAATCATAGAGAAACACTTTATCTTGGATCAATCAATAGGCGGACCGGATGCTGCATTTTCTCTAAGCGAAGAAGAATTCACCCAAATGGTTAAAGCTGTGAGAGAAGCTGAAAGAGCTGTTGGTGAGGTGACTTACCAATTAACGGATAAACAACTCAGTGGACGTGTGTTCAGCAGATCACTTTACGTAGTGGAGCCCATTAAGAAAGGTGAAGAAATTACAGCCAACAATGTACGCAGTATTAGACCCGGATATGGTTTGGCACCTAAATACCTTTCCGAAGTTTTAGGCCAAAAGGTTAATCGAGATTTATCTGTGGGGAACCCTTTAAGACTAGAGGATATCGATTTTGGTTAATTTTACTTTAGACAGTGAAGTGTAGAGTGTTAGTTAGGTTCAGATTAAACCTGATATTCTGTTGAAATATATAGATAGATTGGATCCTCTAAGTTTATTAGAAATAACAGTAGAGATACTGTCACATTGAGAAATTCTTATGACGAATATAGCAAATTGGCCAGAAGAGGCCTTGAAGGCTGCTTTTGATCAGCTAAAACTAAAAGAAGGAGAAGCACCTAGAATTATTGATGTGGGTGCCCATAAAGGCGAAACCTTCCTTTCTATTTATAAACACTTTCAAGATAATTTTTCGTATTGGGGTTTTGAACCAAATGGCCCAACGTATCAAGAATTAATTAAAAATGTCGGTAGCTTCGTCAAGGAGGGTCAAATTGATTTTTTCGAAAAAGCAGTTGGTCCAGAGAATGGAATTGTAAAATTTTTAAAAACTCAGGATAGTGCGGTTGCAGGTATGCTTCCGGCCGTAGAAGGGTTAAATGAGAGAGTCCCTGCAGGAGACCACAAAATAGAAGAAGAATTAGAGGTGGAGATGATCTCAATTGATCAATTCTTTGGCAAACATAGCGCTGATCAATCTTATCACATTCTCAAAGTAGATACAGAGGGTTTCGACCTAGATGTATTGAAAGGCAGTTCGACTTTATTAGACAAGGGTGCTTTTCAAGTTGTATTGACAGAAGCATTCTTTGTTCCCTATAGACAAAAGCAAGCTTATTTCTGGGATATTGCCACTTACATGGAGAAGAAAGGGTACCAATTCTTGAATTTATTTGATATGAGAAATACAGGCCAAGGAAGACTATATACATGTAATGCAGTATGGGTTTCTCCTAATCTTGCAGCGCAGAATAATTTTTTATAAATGTCTTTCCGGTCTTATTTTAAGCTTAAGCTTATTAAACCTATGTCCTGGCTCATAAAGCGAGTTAGGTTTTATCATTACCTTACTCCATATGTTGAGGGAAGAAATGGTAAGCTCACTGTTGGTGAGCGCGTGTATCTGGTAAATACACTTATAAACCTTGAAAGTGGCTCTGTTACGATAGGAGATCACACTATCTTCGGCTACAATGTTTCCCTTTTGACTGGAAGACATTTGTATAATAAAGGACAACGTATCTTTTTGCAAGAACAAATAAAAAACCCAGGGAAAAGGTTAGGAGCCAGTGTTGAAGTGCCCAATAGTGGTTTTGATATTAATATAGGGTCGGGTTGCTGGATTGCCACTGGAACCATCATATCTGGTGGTGTAACTATAGGCAATAATGCTATAGTCATGGCCGGTGCTGTAGTTACCAAGGATGTGCCTGAACATGGTATTGTTGGTGGGATTCCGGCAAAGTTGATAGGTGATACACGAAATCTAGAAAACGAAGTGTAAAATGGTTTCTCGTAAAAGTCTAATTGTACCCAAATTTATATTCATCTACTACTATTTAGCCAAATTAGTCTTTGTCTTTTTGGATGTTGTTTCATTAGGAAGTTTTAAAGCAAAAACATTCCAAAAGAAAACAGTTCTAATGATAGAGGCTGGGGAAAAAGGATGGGGTGAACTGATTGAGCTGAAAGAACTAAGCCAATCGGCAATAGAATATTTATCCGAGGAGCAAGTCCACAAACTAGTTATTAAAAAAGAAGGGCACTCTTATTTGACACAGATCAAATTTGCCATTACTTCGGTTGATGTCACACATTACATGTACGATCCAAGGACTGGTGAGCAAAGGTTTTTGCCTGGAATGTTAGAGGCTTTCAAAATTTCTTTTTTGCTTCTTAGAAAAAGAGTGGTTCCAATCTGTGTATTGACTGACACTCCTATCCGGACTTGGAGAATGAAATGTGCCATTGTTAGTGCACTAAGAGGTGTGGTACTAACATTAATGTCACCTCGAGACATTCATGTGATTTTTCCACATAAAAGAATATTTGGTCCGATGCCATTAGCCATTTCTAAAAAGCATCTCAACTATTTATCCACTCTGAAAAAAGAAAAAGGGGAGAAGGTTGTGCCTCCAAAATGTGTCTTTACTGGAGCGCTATATGAACCAAGAACTTCAGTACTCAGCGCCATTGATAAAGAATTAAAGCAAAAGGGTAATTCAATTACTTTTGCTTCTCGAATTCCTGGAAAAGAGAGGCCCTCCGAAGAGAGCTATTGGCTAAATATCATTAATTCTGCACTCACTCTTACAACCGCCAATCAAGTAAGTTTACCTAAAGATGATTTTACTCACTTGCCTCATTTCATTTATAGATATTTAGAAGTTACTGCGGCAGGTACAGCCTTAGTAGCTCAGGAAGTACCGGGCTTAGAGCGTTTTTTTACCGCAGATCTTCACTATATCAAATACGAAAGTCCTTCTGAAGCTGCAGAAAAAATCAGCTTCTATCTCAATAACGAGATGGAGCGAGAAAAAATCGCTAAATGTGGTCAAATGAAGGCAGCGGAAATTATTAATACCCAGGTCTATTGGCTAATGTTAGATCAATGTTTGGGTAAATACAGTTTGAAATAGACTATTTCCGCTAAGAGTTATAACTAACATTTATGAACATACTTCTACCCATAGAGACACAATCAAGAGAATTAGACTATAAATTAGTTTTAGCAAACCGTATAGTTAAAGAATACCCTAATACAAATGTTTTTATTGGATCTGATACTGCTATTCATAATCTTCAGTCGTCTTTTGTCGGTGGTCTCTATATTGGTAAAACTATTTTCTCATCTGTAAATAGAAAGAAGAACCTAGTCAGGCATAAAAATCTCAAGAGTCAAGGATTTGATGTCATTTATTTCCATGAGGAGGGAGCTATTTGGTATGGAGATGAGACCGAATGGGAGGATCAGATGAAAGCTCAATATGATCTTGATATCTTCGATAGCTCAGATTTGGTTTTTCTATGGGGAGAAACACAGAAAGCCATAGATGCCAAAAGAAATACTACTAATGTGCCTTTAGTAGTAACAGGTTCTCCCAGGTTGGATCTAAATGTACTTTACCCTGAAATATATAACAAACAGGTTGAGGCTCTCAAAAAGAGGTTTGGTAAGTTCGTTTTAATCAATGGGAATTATGCATGTAATCATGGAGAAGGCTTCCACGGAGCACTTAATGTTACTTATGGAGCTAGCGGTTTCGATAACCTAGAGGATCATTTGAAAAAGTGGTTTATGGACTGGTACTTAAATGAACAACAGCGCATGCTGCGTATGCTTGAGCTAGTTATTATTAGTGCAAACAGAAATAAGGACATTACCTTTATTTATAGACCGCACCCTTCGGAAAATATTGATGTGTATGACCAGTATTTTGCGCCATACAATAACATCAAAATTGTGAGAGAAGGAGAGGTTAATCCTTTTATTCTCGCCTCTATTGGGGTGATTCACGATGGATGTACAACAGGAATTGAGTCAGTTAAATCTGACAAACCAGTTCTGAACTACAAAAAGTCCAACATGGACTACGAGATATACCTGACTAGTTTAGCTGGCAAATCGACATATGATTTGCAGGAGGCAATAGATTTTGTCGACCGCATGGCTGCAGGAGATAAATTGATTACTCCAATGATTTACCAAGACAAAGCTAAGTCTTTGCTCGAAAACTTAGATCACCACAATGCTTTTGATCAATTTCTACAAGCTTTAAAAAATAAAATAGATAGCCTTCCAGTAAGAGACTACAAATATCCTTCAGAAAAAGAAATTAGCACCTGGTATTTGAAAAGAAAGATCAGACTTAGGGCTGCCATGAGCAAAAACAAACTAATGGGAAATGAGAATAAGATTCTCAGAGATAAGTACCTGACTAATAAGTTTCCGGGAATTGATAAGTCCGAGTTTGCCTATAAGCTCCATCAGATAAATGTTAAAGAAGGCTCAGAAATTCAATCTCAGTTTTACAATCCTTCACTCATTCGACTTTATTCTAAACAATAATATGCTCCAAGAAAAAAATCTCTTTGCCAAATAGCCACCTATATGAAACTTAAGTCACTGCTTGGTTCTTATTTTAAACATTTCAGTTATTTTCTTAATCACCTTGGTTATCGAGTATTTATTGCTCTTGGATTAAGTATTGCGGTTGGTTTGCTTGATGGACTTGGTTTAGCGATGTTTTTACCCATGCTCGAAATGGTTGGAGGCGAGACAGAAGCTACACATGAGGGGTTAGGGAAATTGAGTTTTATTCTTGATGCAATGGAAGCAATTGGTCTTAGTCTTAATTTGACTTCTGTTCTGCTCGTTATGCTTTTTTTCTTTTCATTAAAAGGACTGGCGAAATTTTTAGAGAGTTACTACAAAATATGGGTAAATAATTATTTTGTTAACAGGCTGAGAGTGCAAGTCATCGATTTACTCAGCCATTTTAATTATAAGAATTTTGTAACTACTGATGCCGGTCGTATTCAGAATACACTGAGTGGAGAAGTGAATTTAGTTTCAGGCGCCTATATGGCGTATTTCTCTATGCTCCAAGCTGGAGTCATGCTCATTGTTTATATAGGTCTTGCCTATCTATCCAACCCGCAATTTGCTCTTTTAGTCACAGCAGGAGGGTTTCTATCTAATTTAGCGTTTAAAGTAATCTATAAGAAAACAATTAAGTTATCACGAGCGGTGACAAATGAACGCCATGATTATCAAGGGCTATTGATTCAAATGGTAGCATTCTTTAAGTATTTGAAAGCAACTGGACTTGCATTGATATATGGAGATAAATTAAAGGAATCTGTCAAAGAAATTGAACGTACCAATTTGAGAATAGGCCTTTATAATTCTTTGCTATTAAGTGTCAGAGAGCCTATTGTGGTGTTGATTGTCGTGACTGTTATTTATGTACAAGTTACTTTTTTTGGGCAGGCTCTTGGACTTATAGTGCTAGCTTTACTGTTTTTCTATCGAGCTCTTAATTTTGTCTTGAATGTTCAGACTCAATGGAATAAGTTTTTGAATGTATCTGGATCATTAGAGAATATGCAAGCTTTTCAAAAAGAACTATCCGAAGGCGCAGAGCAATATGGAGAAAATCATGTTAATAAAATAGGTCGTGAAATTAGGATAGAGAATCTTAGTTTTAGCTATGGTAATGTAAAAGTACTGCAAGATGTAACATTAACACTACCTTGCAATAGGACTATCGCGTTTGTAGGTGAATCGGGTTCGGGTAAAACTACTTTGATCAATTTAATGTCTGGTCTTATGCCAATTGATGAAGGGGATATTTTGATTGAAGGATTATCGATTCGAAATATTAATCAGCCTACTTATCAGAAACGCATAGGGTATATTACACAGGAGCCTGTAATTTTTAATGATACCATTTATAATAATGTCAGCTTCTGGGCACCTAAGACTCGAGAAAATTTAGATCGTTTTTGGGAAGCCTTAAAAAAGGCGTCAATAGTTGATTACGTAAAAGGTATTGAAGACAAAGAAAATGCATTGCTCGGGAATAATGGTCTTAATCTAAGTGGAGGACAGAAACAAAGAATTTCAATTGCTCGAGAACTTTTCAAGGATATAGAAATCCTCATTATGGATGAGGCTACTTCCGCCTTAGACTCAGAGACAGAGTTGGCCATTCAACAGAATATTGATAATCTCAGAGGCGTTTACACCATTTTTATTGTCGCCCATAGGTTATCGACCATTAAGAATTCAGACATTGTAGTAATGATGGATAAGGGGAGGGTAATAGAATCTGGAGGCTACAATGAAATGTTGAGTAAATCTAAAAAATTTCAAAGAATGGTTGCGCTTCAGGATTTAGTAAATAATTGAAATGGAAAACATGGATTTTTTTTGCCATGAGACTGCAGTTATTGATGATGGTTGCTATATCGGAAAAGGTACCAAAATCTGGCATTTTTCACATATCATGAAAGATTCGGAAATAGGAGAGTTTTGTAATTTAGGACAAAATGTTGTTGTTTCTCCTAATGTTAGATTAGGTAGAAATGTGAAGGTCCAAAATAACGTAAGTATCTATTCCGGTGTACTCTGCGAAGATGATGTTTTTTTAGGTCCTTCAATGGTTTTTACGAATATCCTGAATCCAAGGAGTGCCGTCATTAGGCGGCATGAGTATATCGAAACAATAGTGAAAAAAGGAGCTACAATAGGCGCTAATGCTACCGTTGTTTGTGGAAATGAGATTGGAGAATTTGCTTTAATAGGTGCCGGAGCAGTTGTTACCAAATCTGTTTTACCTTATTCATTGATGGTAGGCAATCCAGCTAGACGAATAGGTTGGGTCAGTGAATATGGGCACAGATTGAACTTTAATAGCGACAACCTTGCGGAATGTCCTGAGTCGAATCAGAAATATCAATTAGAAAACGGCAGAGTTAACAGAATTGCATGAGGAAATTTGCATTGATTGGTGCAGCTGGGTATATCGCTCCCAGGCATTTTAAAGCTATTAAAGATACCGGAAATGAGCTTGTAGCAGCTTTAGATAGGTTTGATAGTGTAGGAATTATCGATTCGTATTTCCCTGAAGCTGATTTTTTTACTGAATTCGAAAGGTTTGATCGACATCTTGAAATGAAGAGACACAATGATGAGAAAATTGATTTTGTAAGTATTTGTTCTCCCAATTATTTACACGATGCTCATATTAGGTTTGCATTGAGAAGTAACGCTGATGCTATTTGCGAAAAACCACTTGTGCTTAATCCATGGAATGTAGACGCACTTGAGAAAATCGAAGATGAAACAGGGAGAAAGGTAAATACAATACTTCAACTCAGATTGCATCATTCTGTGGCCGCCTTAAAGGAACGAATTGAAACGAAGCCGAAAAAAGATAAGTATGAAATAGACTTAACTTATATTACTTCGAGAGGTAATTGGTACTTTATTTCATGGAAAGGTGATGTTTCTAAATCAGGTGGAATAGCCACTAATATAGGGGTTCATTTTTACGATATGTTGGGTTGGTTATTTGGAAAGGTTCAAGACAATATTGTACACATTCATGAAGCAGACCATGCTTCGGGTTACCTTGAGTTTGAAAAAGCTAGAGTTAGATGGTTTTTATCTATCAATGAAGATCATTTACCTAAAGTGGCTAAAACTAAAAATCTTACAACTTTCCGCTCGTTGACCATTGAAGGAGAGGAATTTGAATTTTCTGGTGGATTCACCGAGCTTCATACCGAATCATATAAGCATATTCTTGCAGGAAAAGGGTTTTCATTAGCCGAGAATAGGCAAGCTATTGAGATAGTGCATCAGATCAGGGGTAAAAAAACTACACCATTAAGAGGAGATTATCATCCTTGGGCAAGGAAAGTTAGTATGGATTGAGATGCAAACAATTTTGAATTTTCCTAACACAGGCTTTGAAGAATGAATATCAGCTAACTGAAACTATTAAAGATATGATACTCTATGGTGTGACCTATTACTATGTATAAAGTGTTCAATAGGAATATTGATTGATCAGTTAAACTATTTGAGGTGCTCTTTTTTTTACTAATCAAGAGAAGTTTCTTTAAGAAGTATGCACAAAAGGCCATAGTTTATGCATGGCTTTATCGTCTCCGGATTGTTCGCAATGAAGGAAGTGAGCTATTAGGTCTCAGAGATAAGTGGAATCTTTTGAAGAGTAGTTTTGGAGTTCTGAAGTTACTCATCTTTAACCTGAAATACACTTCCAAGGAGAACTTAGTATTAGGATATGGAAGTAATAAAGATTCTAGGGCATACTTCCTAGAAAAGAATCTCGAATGGAACAGATCAAATACTGATTTTTTTGATTTAAATCAAGCAGTTCTTTTTCACATAAGAAGGTATGTTTGGTATAGACATCTTTATGCAATTCATGTTGTATTGACCCTGATCATATTTAAGATTGTTGATTTAACCTTTGGAAAAACAAATTATAATCATGCTTGGTTCACAAAAACCTTGATTTTAACTGCGCAAATTGCTTTAGCACCAAAAGAATTTAACTACGCTATATTTAATTTATTTACAATGCAGTCCTATTTGACTGCTTCATTTGCGGATCTTTTTGGTGCTAAATATTTCGTGAGTTTTTCAAATACACTTTTGTTTGATGCAAATCGTTATACTCATTTACCAAATGGAATTGCACTTCTTTGTAGTGAGCTTCAAAAACCTGAAGTTAATGCGTTCGAGGAACAAGGGTGGTTCAATGTAAGGGATAAAGTTACATGCGGAAGTGAGGATGCCATTGTCATTGATCGATTGGTGAGGAATAATGAGTCGAAATATGATCTTGGAGTTTATAGCAGTGGTTTCTGGGCAAGGGATGAAAGGGGTTTAAGGACATCAATAAATCAACTTATTGACAATAAGGGGCTTAAAAATAAAACTTATCAAGTTTTTTTAGCCTATCTATTGCTGCCTGCTTTGGAGTTAAAAAGGCAAAATCCAAAAGTAAAAATCAAGGTGTATCCACATCCTTATGAACGATTTTTATACCATAATCATGGGATTTCTCCACCATATCTAGAAGAAATTAATAACCTGAATATTGAATTCGATCTTGATGGTTCGGACTCGATGAAGGACTTATTCGCTTGTCGAGTTGGAGTGGCAATAACTTCAACCATAATTAATGATCGCATAGCCTTAGGTCTTGAAGGTTTTTACTTAAATAATAAAGACGAAGATGGTCGCAGACTTCATGATTTTTTTGACGGTCGGTTCTTAGGTGATTATCAGAAACATCTAATCTACTCTAAAGACTGGTTTTTAGAATATTTCAATTCTGATCGACTGAGAGAAAAATGAGAATCTTAATTGTTACGGATTCACTTGGACGTCCCAGACCTGATTTGAGCTTGGATGAAAGAACAGTATATGAAGATGTTTATGGTTACCTTTTAGCAGACTTATTACCACCTGACTTTCATGTTGAATTGCATACGTTTGAAGGAATTGATACTAATGACGCAATCGAGCTTAATAAGAAAACCATAGCTTTTAGAGGGCCAGATATGGTCGTTTACCAATTAGGGATTAACGATTGTGCACCTCGAATTTTTAATAAAGGTGCGAATCCGTTGATTTATAGAATGTGGTTTAAGAAAATTACTAGGAACTTATTTGGAAAGCTGATTAAGAAAAACCGTTATTATCTGACTAAGCTTTTGAATCGAACCTATGTTGATCCTAGCCAATTCAGACTTAATCTTCTTAGGATGCAAGAAGATGTTTTAGTCTATAATCCGCACTGCAAATTTTTGGCAATTGAAATCGCATTACCTCCAAAAAGGTTACTTGATCGAAGTTTTGGTTTTAAAGAAAAAGTAAATCAGTACAATACAATAATTAAGGAAATTTTCAGGGATAGAGTTGTTTGTTTCAATGATCAAGTTGAGGATCGCGAACGATTAATAACTGATGGTATTCATATGACTAAAAAGACACATAAAAAGGTTGCGGTTTCTCTTCAACAAATGATAATGGATAAATGTGCGGAATAGCGGGGTTATGGTTTAAAGATGGACGAAAGCTTTCTCTTCAGAGGTTAAAGGCTATGACTGATGTCTTAGCACATCGAGGACCAGACGGAGAAGGGCACTTTATTGAAGGAAAAGGTTCTTTAGGATTAGGTCATAGAAGACTATCAATTTTGGATCTAAGTGATGATGGAAAGCAACCAATGCAATTATTTGATACCGATCGCTATACAATCACTTTCAACGGAGAAATCTACAATTATGTAGAGCTAAAACAAGATTTAATCAAAAAAGGGATAGCATTTAAGACTGGGACAGATACTGAAGTATTACTTCGTTTATTCCAACTTGATGGAGAAAGATCATTAGACTCATTAGATGGAATGTTTGCCTTCGCTATTTGGGATCAAAAAGAACGAAAGCTTTTTTGTGCTAGAGATCGGTTCGGTGAAAAGCCTTTTTTTTATTATTCTAGGAATAATCTTTTCGCATTTGCCTCTGAAACTAAAGCACTTTTCAAAGGAGGTATTGATAAGCGAATAAATCACAAAAAATTAACAGACTACCTACTCACAGGCAACGTTAAAATTGATTCAGACAATAACTTTTTTGAAGATGTTCAAGAAATACCAGCTGGTCATTTCATGGTTCTCAATGAATCGAGTAGTACACCAACTATTAAATCATATTGGAGTCCGAGAATCGGATTAGATTCTAATTATGGTGATAATTTTGAGTCACTCTTTCAAACCTCCATAAAAAGAAGACTGAGATCGGACGTTCCGGTAGGGTCAAGTCTCTCAGGTGGTTTGGATTCTTCAGCTATTGTCGCAACAATCAATAAGTTTAAACAGAAAGAGCAAATTCAAAAAACGTTCTCAGCAAGGTTTCCTGGATATCATAAGGATGAAAGCAAATTCATTGATATGGTTTCTAGTCATTTAAAGGTTGAGAATTTTTCAACATTTCCTAGTGGAGAAGGATTTCAAGGCGCAATTGAAAAACTCTTCTATCATCAAGAATTTCCTTTTCAACATGCGAGCATTTTTGCTCAGTTTGAAGTAATGAAACTAGCTGCTCAAGAAGGTGTAACCGTTTTACTTGATGGACAAGGGGCTGACGAATATCTAGCAGGATATCATAGTTTTTTCACTGTTTATTTAACAGAACTATACGTGTCGAATCAAAATAAGTATAAAAAGGCCTTGCACGATATAAAGTCCCTACATGGTATTGATAGGTCAATTTCTATAAAAAAGAAATTATCCTCTCGATTCCCAAAATTGATCAGTGCAGTTAGACCAAAAAGGACTATTCAATCTAAAAATAAGGGCTTAAATATTGATTATTACAAAAGTAATGCGAGAAGTTATTCACCTCAGATAGCTCCTACTACTTTAAAAGAAAGTTTGTGCAACGCTTTATCTAATTCGAGTTTACCAACACTTCTTCGTTATGCTGATAGGAATTCTATGGCCCATTCAAGAGAAGTCCGGCTACCTTTTCTTAATCATAATTTGGTCGAGTATGCATTGAATTCACCCAATGAACTATTAATTCACGATGGCTGGACAAAATACATACTTAGAGATGCGTTTAGAGATGTTCTACCGGATGAGGTTGTTTGGAGAAAGGAAAAGGTCGGTTATGAACCTCCGCAAGAAGTTTGGCTAAAAACAAAGGAGATGGTTGAATATTCTATGGCTGCATTCGAACATTTAAAAAAAGAAGGAATAATTACTACTCATATCAAAGAAATGTCATGGAAATACTTAATGGCTGATTTGTTATTAAAATCATAATGAAAAAAATCTTAGCAATTGTTGGGGCTCGGCCTCAGTTTATCAAGCATGCACCTCTTGAGTTAGCTCTAAAACAATCATTCGAAGTAAGAACGCTTCATACAGGTCAGCACTATGATACGTCAATGAGCGATGTATTTTTTAATGAGTTAGGACTATCTGTTCCGTATTATCAATTAGACATTGGTAGTCATGATCACGGAGTTCAAACAGGATTAATGATGCAAGCAATTGAACCGATTTGCAAGTCATTTACCCCTGACTACGTATTGGTTTATGGTGACACAAATTCCACACTTGCAGGCGCACTGGTAGCATCAAAAATGAATATTAAAGTAATTCATATTGAAGCAGGTCTCAGAAGTTTTAATAGAGAAATGCCTGAGGAGATTAATCGTGTTTTAACCGATCACATTTCATCTCTCCTTTTTGCGCCAACTGACGATGCCATTGAAAATCTTAATAAAGAAGCTGTCTCAGGATTAGTTTTTAAAACTGGAGATATTATGAAGGACATGGTTTTGATTGCCAAAGACAAGGTGAAGAAACTAGAAGTAAAGGGCTCCTATTATTATGTGACTATTCACAGGCCATATAATACAAATAGCAAGAAAAGATTAGAGGATATACTTTTTCACTTAGATAGACTTGATCAAAAAGTAATGTTTTCGCTTCATCCTCGTACAAAAGGTTTAATAGATAATTACGGAATTGATGTTAGTAGGTATAAAAACATACATTTTCAAAAGCCAAAGGGTTATTTTGAGAATATAGCCACATTAATGGATGCGAGGGCTTTAATCACGGATTCAGGCGGGATGCAGAAAGAGGCCTATATTTTGAAAGTACCCTGCGTGACATTACGTTCGGAGACAGAATGGAGAGGGACGCTAATTGGGAACTGGAATCAACTTTTATTTGATAATTTAGACCAATTGAGTTTGAAACTAAGTATACATCCACAAGAGTATAATGATAAATTATACGGTTCGGGACAGGCTGCGATAGAAATCACTTCCATTCTGACTTCACTTGATAAATGATGATTTGAAAAAAGTACTCGTTATATCAAGGCTCTTCCCTCCTGAGAATAGGGCGGCCGCAAATAGAGCTCAATCTTGGGCTAATTATTTTCATCAAAATGGATTATACCCTGTATTTATTACCAGGGATTGGGCTTGGAAGACCTTTGATATTAGCCATAAGAAATTTGACGGATATGAAGTTTATTATGTACCCTTCAAGCAACGAAAATCATATTCTTATAAAGTATCAAACAATTCATTACTCCAGATTATAGGTGGCTTATTACACTATTGGGGATATTTATTCGAGTATTCGTTTAGATTTCAACCAGATGGTAGATTGTATAGATTTGCGGCTAAGTTTTTGGCTAAAAATCATAGTGAAATTGACATTATGCTGGTCACGGCACCGCCTTTTATATATTTGAAAATGGGATACCACCTGTCAAAAAAATTTGGTAAACCGTGGGTAGCCGATTTTCGAGATGAATGGAACTCCGAGGGTAGTATATTTAAGAAGAATGATAGTAGGCCAATAAGCCTCAAAATATTAGACATTTTTAAAACCAATGATAAAGTTCTAGAGGTACGTTGGTGTAGACATGCCTTAGGTCTTACCACTGTTGCTGAGGCTGGAGTTAAGAATTTAAAAAACATACACAATCGAAAAGATGTCTATTTGATTCCAAATGGATTTTTAAGAAGTGATTTTGAAGGGGCTGAACAGAAAGACTTCAAAATATTAACCTTTACGTATGCTGGCACTTTACATAAAAGTCAAGAAATAGAACCTTTTTTAACGGCATGTAAAATGGCATACCAGGCAAACCCAAAGATTAGATTTCAAATTATCTTCTTAGGGTTATCCCATAATCCAGAGCGAGTAAACTTCATTAAAAACTTATTGGGTGATGCCGAAAAATTTTTCATTCCGACCCATAAAGTAGAAAAAGCAGAATCAATTTCCACACAGCTAGGGTCACATTATTTGCTACTTTTTAGACATAAAGGTATTAAGGATATTCCCTCCAGTAAACTTTATGAGTACGTTGGAGCTCAAAGACCCATTTTACATTATCCGTCTGATGATGGGGTAATGCAAAACACTTTGGAATTAACAGGTCAAATGGTTCTAGGACTTTCAAATCCTGAAGCGGTGTCGAAATTTATTATTGAGAAAGCATTGGAAGTTTCATCTAATAAATGGGTAGGATGCACTTCTAACCCTGAACAGATTAAAAATTTCGAGAGGGAAGGTTTTGCAACAGAAATGGCTCAAATACTTAATGAAGGATAAGAAAATAAAAGTATTTCTCTTTGCCTACATTAATCATGTTGGAGCTTTCAATCTAAGCGCTAGGTATTTGGCAGAAAATCTGGACAAAGAAAAGTATGTGATTCATACTCTTTGTTTAGCAAATGGTAACATCCCAATTCCACGTTTTAAAGGTGTTAAACTATTCAACTGTTTTTATCCAGCAAAAGTTAGCAATTATATTGGAATAGCTTGGGGTATTTATTGTTCAGACGTTGTATTCGTGCTAAGAGGTAATCATTACAAGTTTGTTCGCTTTTGCCTAAAATTCTTCAATAAGAAATCCTTCAAGAGGCAAGGAAACAAGATAGATGATGAAATTCTTAGTTCAGTTTCAAGTACTGTAGGAGGTAGGAAAAACATAGCTGATTCTTATAATTTTTGTACTAAGGTTTTTGCTCCTACTCAATCTATAGGTAGATATAATTTTGACAGATGGGGTATTAAATATGAGAATACTTTGTTCTTACCTCCATTTATTAATACTTCCGGCTTTACTCTATCGGAGAGAAAGCGAACTTCAATTAAAAACATCGTTTTTGTAGGCAATGACATGATAAGAAAAAACATTGCCTTTTATATTGATCTATCTCGAGAGTTCGATGAAACCAAATTTCATGTAATAGGACAAGAGCCCGATTCAGGGTATTTTGAGGGAATGCCAGAAAATTTAGTTTATCATGGGCCCAAATCTCCAGAGGAATTGAATGAATTTTTGGATGAAATGGATTTACACTGTCTTACTTCTAAGTCAGAGGGATTTGGAAAAGTAACGATAGAAATAGCGGCCAAGGGGATTCCGTCTGTACTATTTGATGATTATGGTGCAGAGGAATGGTTGCAGAATTGGAAAGAAGGAATTGTAGTTAGCACAAACGAGGATTATAAAAACCAATTGTCTAAACTAATTTTAGATCCTAATAAATATCAATCTTTAGTTAAAGGTCTTCCTACACTTATAGAACGTTTTTCAATGAGTGAGCAACTAAGGAATTATGAACGAGTCATAAAGGAAATTTATGCCATGTAATCTTATCATCATACAAGCTAGACTTTCTTCTACTCGTTTACCAGGGAAGGTATTGAAACCATTGATCGGAGAAAGATGCTTGCTCGATTTACAATTGGAATCCTTGAAAAAGCTAAATATTCCTTTTGTATTAGCAACAAGTACCAATCAAGCGGATGACCTGCTTGTAGAATGGGCAGCTCAAAACCAGGTGTCCTATTTTAGAGGAGAAGAGCACAATGTCTTGCAACGTTTTATAGATTGCGCTGAACAGTATGAGGCTGAAAATTTAATCAGAGTGTGTTCAGACAACCCGTTTCTCCAGTTTGGGCAATTATCACATTACATCTATAAACTGAATAATGGAGTTGATTATATCAGTTTTTGTAATTCAGAAGGCTATCCAGCCATCAAAACTCATTGGGGGCTTTTTGTAGAAGGTGTTAAGCTTTCGGCATTAAAACGAGCCTCAGAGTTATTGCAAGATCATGTGCACCGCGACTTTTATTCGGAACATGTAACGAATTTTATCTATGGTCATCCAAAGGAATTTCGTGTTGTCTTAGAAGAGGCACCTGAAGTAATTTCATCCAGAAATGATCTTCGTTTCACGATAGATACGCCCGCAGATTTCGAAAATATGCATAGCTTGCTCAAATTAACTTACCCTAAAACTACTCTTAGGGAATTGATTAAAGTAGTGGACGCAAATCCAACTATTAAATCAATAATGCGACAAGGAATTGATCAGTTTAGTAAGTGAATATTTGCCTAGATAAACTCACTAAAAATTCAGTAATAAAATTCAACATTCTAAAAGATGTCTTCTACATATTTAATTGGTGAAATAGGTCAGAATCACAATGGTTCAGTTGATTTAGCCAAACTTCTCATAGACAAGGCTGCACAGCCGATCCATGATAAACTCTTCGGATTGGATTTAAAGCCTTGGGACGCTGTTAAATTCACGAAACGAGACTTAGCTGAGGAGCTTTCAGCTTCAGCCATGAACAAGCCATACAACAGTGCGCATAGCTTTGGCAAGACTTATGGCGAGCATAGGGCCAAATTAGAACTCAGTGATGAACAACATTTCGAACTCTTTCAATATGCCAAAGAAAAAGGTTTGGACTTTGTGGAAACGCTATGTGCTATTGGCTGCTTGAGTATGCTCAAGCTATTTACACCTGATAGACTTAAAGTAGCCAGTAGGGATCTTACTAATTTACCCTTGTTAAATGCAATGGCCGAAACTAAAATTCCTATGATCGTCTCTACTGGTATGGGAGGCGAAAAAGAAATAGATGAGGCTTTAGAGGTAATCACTAAACATCATCATTCAGTTTCTATATTGCATTGTCTTTCTCAATACCCAAGCGAGTACAAAAACATTAATCTCAATAGTATTCATTATTTAAAGAAGAGATACAGTGATTTTGAAGTCGGCTATTCGGATCATAGCATTGGTATTTCCATTCCATTAGCAGCGGTAGCTATGGGTGCTACCACTATTGAAAAACATATCACGCTGGATAGAACCATGAAAGGTACCGATCAAGCCGGATCTTTGGCTCCTGATGGTATGCATAGGATGGTACGTGATATACGAAACTTGGAGATGGCTTTTGGAGAAATGAAGAAAGAGCGGAGTGAAGCTGTTTCCGAAGCAAAGGTGAAGCTTGAGCGCAGTATTGCCACCAAAAGAAATATGAAAAAGGGCGAAACTATTGAAGAGTCAGATGTACACTTATTAAGCCCTGGAGATGGTTTCCAATGGGCACAAAAAGATGAGGTACTTGGAAAAGTACTCAATATAGATATACCTGCTGATGAAGTAATTTATAAAGAAGTGCTGGCTTAATAGTCATATTGTAAACTTTGAACCTTGAACAATAAGCTACCCAAACTAATCCTTACCGATATAGATGGCGTCTGGACAGACGGAGGGATGTTCTACGATCAGACCGGCAATGAATGGAAGAAGTTTAATACTTCTGATAGTGCTGGAGTTCTTTTTGCAAGGAAATTAAATATTCCTGTAGGCATCATAACTGGAGAAGATACTGCCATTGTGAAACGAAGAGCTGAAAAGCTGAAGATTGACATCCTATTTCAAGGTGTCGGCAATAAATTGCCCATTGCTAAGGCTATTTGTAAAGACTTGGGAATTGATCTTTCAGAAGTAGCTTACATTGGAGATGATATCGGTGACTTGGAAGTGTTGAAGGCCAGTGGTATTTCGGCAGCACCAGCCAATGCACCTTGGTATATTAAGAAACATGTTCACTACGTTACTGATAAAGCTGGGGGAGAAGGAGCCTTTCGTGAGTTTGTAGAATGGCTCATAGAATCGAATGGTCATCAAATTGAACACTTGCTTTAGTTTCTCATTGTCATTCAGAGCATCCTTATTATCAATTTGAATCAGAACCTGCCTACCTTTAGGCGGGGAATCTCCCAAAAATAACCTCGAGTGTCTTCTAAAAAACACTATCTCCTAGTATGGCCTACCATTCGCAAGGATTGGATTAAGGTTTTTGAGACTTTAAAAGATGATTTTGAGTTTACTTTTCTACCATCAGCTTTTTCTAAAAAACCCAATTATGCCGATAAATTTAGCTGTTGCTACTGGTCAGAATTTGATTCTGTACAAGATCTATTAAAAAGAGTACAGCCCGATGGTGTTATATTCATGTCCATTGAATCTGGTTTAAGTATGGTGCTCAATTCTGTTGCACAACAGAAAGGTATACCTACTTATATACTTCAACATGGTATTTATACAAACTATCTTGATTACCGCACAAGAGAAAAGCTTTGGAGAAAGAAAGAGGTAGCTCAAACTATTAAGAAGGAACAATCAGGAAAAGCTTTTAGCACATTCAAATTTATCAGAAATTCGTTAAAAGGAACCGATGGTTTTAAGTTGTTATGGATAGCCATTTATACCAGACTACAACAAAAAAAAGGACCATATTGGGCTGCTAAACACCTTCCATTAAAGTTAAAAAGAGCCAACTGGTATTTATGTTTTAGTCCATACAATGCCACTATTCATATCGAGACTGATAGAATAACTAATGATCAAATTAAATATATAGGTAGTCCTGAATTGATTCCCTACCTAAAAGAAGAGGAGTATTCAAGAAAAGAGAGTTTTTACCTACACCTAGATCAAGCCTTAGCGGAAAATTCATTTGGTGAAGAAACCGTTTCGAAAGAGAATATGATAAACTTTTATTTGAAATTGAATGAATTCTGTTTGGGTAAAATGGCAAAACTTTACATCAAACTTCATCCCGAATCATTTGACTCTGGTTGGCTACCGCAACATGAGAATATCACTTACCTGAAACAGGCGGAAAACTTAAATGCAATTATTCAAAGTGCCCAAGGCTGCTTCGGTTTTTATTCAACAATGATTATACCAGCAGTTTACTGGAAGTCCACTATTCTTTTTAAAATTCAATATTCTGGTTTGCAGGAGGCTATCGCCCAACTTAATGGAGCTTCAATTTTAGATTTTTGGAATTTTGGTATGGATGATATTGAATTTAGTGACAATAAAGCTGAGCAACAGATTATCAAGAGTCAGTTTATTTTACCGGAAGGAGTTGATCAATACGCATTAAAAGCTACTTTGAATGGATAAGGTGTATATCTACCCTAGTCTTGGTGGTGGCTTTAGTATGAATCGATATTTTAATGGTCTAGTGAGTGGGCTTCAAACCCATGGAATAGCCTATGAAGTTATACGTCCAAATGGAAGTGGCTTGAGAGCAAAATATATCGAATATCCATTACTCACTTGGAAAAAGAAAAAGAGTAAAGGCAAACATGTCATCATTAGTGAGCGATATGCCTACTTAGTCCATTTTATGCATAAAGATTCGATAGTCGTTTGTCACGATCTACATACACTATATCCTCAAGCTAAAACTCCCAAGATCCATCAGCGCCTATATCGCTTTTTTTTGAATGGAATGTTTCGGGCTAAGAAAGTGGTTTGTGTATCTAATCACACTAAGGCAGATCTTTTGAAGTTTGCAGATGAATTTTCAATCCACCCTAATTTGCAGGTAATTCATAATGGTATAGAACAATTTTGGGTTGATCAGGTGGAGGTAGAATCTAAGAACAAAGATTTGGCGGAGCTATTCCTGAATAAGAAAATATTACTCTCGGTGGGAACAGATGCATGGTATAAAAATAACCAGTGGTCGTTAAAACTAATAGCAGATTTACCGGGTGAATTCCATTTGTTAAGAATAGGTGCTTTCAACCCATCAAATGAGAGTCTCATAAAAGATTTGGCCATATCTCAGAGAATTACCCGTGTTGAAAACCTGACAGATCTGGATTTGAAATATTGTTATCAAAATGCCCAAGCATTACTTCTTCCATCCATTTCGGAAGGTTTTGGATGGCCTGCGCTTGAAGCTGCTTTGAGTAACAGTTTGGTAATTTCAGACGGGGCAGGTGCTGTTACTGAATTTATTAATCATAGATCTTTGGTCAAGCTAAGATTAGCCAAGAAATCCCTATTGAATAGAATTAGGGGTGAAAGAATAGCACTAAACTTTAAAGTTTGGAATGTTCAGGTTTTAGAGCTGTTAGGATGAAAATACTCTTTGTCCATCATCGATATCATACCAACCTATTTAATTGGTTTAGAGGTTTTCAGGAAAATGGTCATGATGTTCGGCTGCTAGTATATAAGCCAGATAAGTTGAGTGAAAGTGACTTACCTGAATCTACTTACTTAAAACCTTCCAAATGGTCCTCTCTGAAAATGAAGAGAAATTCTCGTACAAGGGGAGATGGTGTGGATAGTTTTTCACCTTATTATTACCCGTCATTTAAGTTGCTTTATAATTACTTTAAATCTGAACGACCTGATTTGGTTGTAATTCGTCCTGCTTTTTCAAGATATGCCTATATGGTTTTATTATGTAGCTTACTTTTTAGTTCAAAGAAGGTTTTTTACTCACAGATCAGAATTCACAAGGCGTACTCAAAATATAAATTATATGTCTTCAATTTGGGCATGTGGATATTGAATGCGCATTGGATTTCTCCATGTTTAGGGGATAAGGAAAAGTATCCTAGTGCTCCAAAAAGGATGGTTTACTTTCCTTTTGCTATGCCCTTGCTGTCTCAAAGAGTTAAGCCATTTGTTGAGACATCAGAAGTCCGCGTTCTTTCAGTTGCCAAGTATTTTAAATCAAAGAACCCTAAGCTGGTATTAGATGTATTTCTGGAACTCTGCAAAGATCATGAAAATATTAAGCTCACTATATGTGGATCTGGAGATGAGTCTGGTGATTACTTTCAGGAGATGAATAAAAAAGTGTTAGAATCCGATTTTAAGGATCGAATACAACTATTGATTAATGAACCTTACAATAAGGTTCAGAATCTTTACAAAACCCATGATATTTTTGTTTTACCTTCTAAACACGATCCTGCTGCCATCACTAACTTGGAGGCCATGGCACATGGTATGCCAGTAGTTTGTTCAATAAATAATGGAACAGCGAATTACACAGAACACGGTGTCAATGGATTCATCATTGATCCATTGAATCCACAAGAACTTAGGCGTTGTTTTGAAAAAATGATCAGAGAACCAAAACTCGTTGTGCGGATGGGTGAAAATTCACTGTTATCTTTAAACAGTAATCATGATCCAAAAAAGATTACAAGTCAACTTTTATTACAAATAGCATGAATTTCTTCATTTTCATATGGAACTTCAAAATTGGAGGTATTCAAAAGCATACTGTTCTTTTATCAAATTACTTGGTTAGTAGAGGTTGGAGAGTTACCATACTTTATAATCAAAAAGAAGGTGATCTTTTAAGCGAACTTGATGAGCGAGTTTATCTAATGAAGTTTGTTTTACCTAAGACAAATAATCCAATTAGGCTTCTTTCTGTTTATAAACAGTTAAAAACTACAATTCCCAAGGAATCCATAATTCTGACAAATGGACCTAATAATTTCCGTCAAGTGGGGCGGATAAATTGGTTTGTAAGTCGATGGCGACAAATGTTCATTTTACAAAATGATCTTGAATTCAAGGAAGGCAGTGGAACATGGTTCAAGAAACGTGAAATGAGAACCATTTGTAATAATAGCCGGTCGTATATCATAGCCTTGTCTAAAACTCAAATGAAAGATCATCAAGAACGATTGGGTATAAAAAGTATGGCAGTTATTCCCAACTTTATTAAAGATCACAATACCTATTTGGAAAGGCAAAATGTTAAAAACCCACGAGGTGTTTCTCTTGGACGATATGCATATCAAAAAGGTTATGACGTTCTCCTAGAATCTATGAATTTAGTAGATAGAGACTGTAATATTGATGTCTATGGTTTTGGTGAAGAGCAAATGAGGAAGTTACAGTCTAGAGCTATGGAATTGGACTTAAAAAATATTCAATTCAAAAGAGCCCGTCTTAATGTTTTTGAAGTAATGGCTCAATACGATTACTTCGTACTTAGTAGCAGATACGAGCCATTTGGAATTGTCGTGGCAGAAGCACTTTCATGTGGCCTTCCAGTACTTTGTACCAATTGTGATGGTCCTCTAGATATTGTTACTGAAGAAAATGGAATTTTGGTTAACAAAAATGATCCAAAAAAATTAGCTAAAGGAATAGAAGAAATTGTTGAAAAAATAAAACTGGGGTATTTTGATACAAAAAAAATAAGAGAGTCTGCAGAAAAGTATTCTATGGACACAGTGGTTAATCAATATCTCGGTGTATTAAAATAAACTGGTCCTAGAATAGAAATGGATAAGTTATTGTGAAAAGAATAGAATCTCTGGACTATTTAAGAGGGTATGCCGCTTTCACAATAATGATATATCATTATTTGAGTTGGTCAGATTATCATGGTTTCTTTTACTTTTTCTTAGGGAAGTTAGGTTACTATGCCGTAGAGGTTTTCTACATCTTATCGGGATTTGCACTCACTGTGGTTTACGAAAAACGTAGTTTTTTTAAAAAGACTGAGTTAAAGAAGTTTTACCTTAAAAGGGCCTTTAGAATCTTTCCTTTACTATGGTTCTGTATCATATTGACTCTTGTATTGCGTAGGGAATTGCCTGACTTAGAAAGACTATTGATAAATTTAACGGGTCTTTTTAGCGTCTACCAAATTGATCAATATATTGCGATAGGTTCTTGGTCGATAGGGAATGAACTCTTTTTTTATTTGTGCTTTCCTATATTAATTAGTGTTCAAAAAAAATGGCATATCATTTCAGTAATATGCTTGCTTTTGATTCCATTTGCGATTATTGCACTTGGAGAATATTCTTTTATTGACATTGGATTTAATTGGAAGGTCTTCATTAACCCCTTAAATCACCTTGTACTTTTTTACTTCGGCATATTACTTAGGATATCAAGGGTTCAGATTTCAACTTGGTGGAGTTACTTAATCATCTTTATATTCTTTGTGTCATTCTTATTTATACCTTTTTCTCAAAGACAAGATGCTGTTCTTGGATTAGCGCGTTTTTATAACTCCGGTCTGATGATACTCCTTGTATTGGTATTTGCTTCTTTCAAACCTTCTGGGACTAACAAGCTAAATAAATTTAGTAAACACCTGGGGAAAGTGAGCTATTCGCTTTATCTGCTACACCCTTTGGTATGGGGTTCAATTGGATTCGTCTATAATCAGATGGAATTCAATTTATTAGATAGTTATGCAAGTATACGTATCATCCTCTCTGTAATAATTTCCCTGATTTTTTCTACAATGATATATAATTGGTTGGAAGTCAGATTTATCGAATTAGGAAAAAGATTCATTGCTAAAAGATCATGAGAATTTTATTTGTTCAAAAAGAAGGAGGAATTTTTGGCGCTGAGAACTATCAGTTGAAAGTAATCCCTGGCTTATTAGCAAAGGGCATTGAGATCGAATTCTTAAGGCTTTACACTAAATATCAGGGGGGTAAGGGTGGAGAGTTTATTGATAGACTTCAACAAATTGGGGTGAAGACTCACGAGGTAAATATTGGCAAGTACCCAACTCCTAGAGTATTCAATAAAATTAAACAGATCGCCAATAATGGTGAGTTTGATTTAATCCATACACATCTCATCCATGCTGATTTTCATTTAGCTTTCATCAAGACTTTTATGTCGCTTAAGCCAGTGCTGGTTTCTAGTAAGCACGGATATGACAATACTTTTACTTCTAAATTTGGATTCGATGCAAGTAAGCAAACCAATACGCCTTATTTCCTTTTAAGTAGATGGGCTGAAAAACGAATGAAGGCTTCTTTTACCATATCACATGGATTGAGGAATTTTTTTATAGCTACGGGTCTTGCCCAGGCCGATAAAATGAAGCTAATTCATTATGGTTTTGACATGCCTGAAAATCACCTGAGCAAAGGCAATTCGGACTATAGAAAAGTGCCCAAACAAATACTAATAGTTGGTCGACTTATCGCGTTCAAAGGGCACAGATTTTTAATTGAAGCCATGTCTAAGCTTCGTACCAAATATGGTTCTGATGTGAAGCTATTGATCGCTGGGACAGGTGACCTTGAAAATTCTCTCAGGTCGCAAGTGAAAGATCTTAAGCTTGAGGAGTGTGTGGAGTTTTTAGGCTACAGTAAAAAAATTGGTCATTATATGGCAAATTCTGATGTTATAGTGGTGCCGTCTATTTCAGAAGGCTTTGGAGTTGTTTTTTTAGAGGCGTTTTCTGCGAAAACACCAGTTGTAGCATGGGATGTGCCATCTGGAAATGAAATTATTGAAGATGGTAGAACAGGCTATTTAATAGAACCTTATCAAGTTGAAAAGTTATCTAATAGACTAATTGAAATTCTTGGCCACCCAGAAAAACAATCAGACATTGTAGAGGAGGCTTATGTTAAACTCAAGAATTATTTCAACAATGATAGAATGATTGAAGAGACCATTCAGTTTTATAAAGAATCAATAAAATAATAATTAGCGCTATTGGCACCTTTTGAAATCCCAGGTTTCATAATTGCAATACTCCTTTTTGGAGTCATTACCTATCTAGTTGGTCAACGTCAAATCCCCAACGCCTTTCATGATGTTTTATCATATTCGATCCTTATCAGGATTATTGGTGTTTTAGCTTATTCTTTTGTCGTTTTTGGTCTGTATAGAGGTACGGGAGATCCAGTAGTCTATTTTAGATGGGGGCAAAGATTTAATGAGTATTTCACTCAATTTGATTTGTCTCCTTTTTTTAATGAAGAACTTTGGAGAGGGCCAGCATTTACCGGTACTAATTTTGTAGGTTATCCAGCTGCCATAATGATTTTATTAGTAGGTGAGAGTTTCCGGGGAACATGGCTTCTTTACTCTTCCTTTTGTTTAATCGGTCTTTTTCTTTTTGCAAAAGTATTTTTTCGAGCATATGGAGGAGTTGAGTATAAAACCTATCTCTATCTTCTTCTTTTGTATCCCTCTTTGTGGTTTTGGACAGCAAATATCAGTAAAGACACATGGATGTTTTTTGGAGTAGCTGTTTTTATGACTGGTATGGTTACAAAAAACAGGAAACAAAGTATTTATGTATTGACAACAGGGTTATTTTGGTGTTTTTTAGTTAGACCTCAAGTTACGGCCATGCTGGCATTTGCTCTAGCAGGGTCTTACTTTGTGGTGTCTTTGAAAAAGTTGACCTTTCAGAACGTAATAATTCTGATCTTAGCAGTTGTCGGTGCTCTATACTTTTTATCCGTTGTAGGCGTCCAAGATGTTACAGAAGTGACCAATTTTGCCCAAGACCAAAGGAGAAAGAGTTCTTATGGAGGTAGTGAGATTACAATTGCGCAAGGTCCGTTAGGTTTTATTCAGGCTCCTATCAATATTTTATTAAGGCCTTTCCCCTGGGAAGTTGGAGGGTTTTTACAAATTATCAGCTTTGTAGACATATATTTTATATGGTATTTGATCTTTAAAAACTGGAGATCTGTAAAAAGATCTTTAAGTATGATAAGGAGAGATAGACTTATCGCCTTTTGTTTTATTTTCATTGCTTTATTTTCAGTTGGGGCAGGACTTGCTTTGGTAAATATAGGACTGATAGCCAGGCAAAGGATTATCCTTTATCCTTTCATGTTTATGATAATTTATGCTTATTCCGATAAAAGGATAGCCTTTTTAGCTAAACAGAGGAAAGCGAAAAAAGAAGCTTATTTCCAGAAAATTGAAAAACTCCAACAAGCCTAGGTTTCTTCTTATTGGAGGCTTTGCCTCGTCCCTTATTAATTTTAGAGGTCCACTTCTTCAAGAACTAGTCAAAAAATTTGAGGTGTATGCGGCAGCACCTTATATAGATGCTAAAACTCAGACTAAAGTAGAAGCACTAGGCGCTGTTTGCGTTTCTACTTCTTTTGACCGTACGGGAATGAATCCCTTTCAAGACATTAAAGCTGTTAGAAACTTTAAAGATCAAGTCAAATCAATCGATCCGGATATGGTACTAGCTTACACAATTAAACCAATTGTTTATGCCTTACCTGCCGCAAAATCTAAAAAGGCCAAACGATTTGCACTCATAACGGGTAAAGGAACTGGTTTTGATACATCAACACTAAGGGCAAGATCAATCAAATCAATAGTTGCCAAATTATATCAAAACTCATTAAAGTCTGTAGATGGAATTGTATTTCAAAACTCTGCGGATCAATCATTTTTCAAAAAAGAAAAGATTGTCTCTCAAAATTCCACAATAGCCGTAATTGAAGGTACTGGTGTAGATATGGGCCATTATAAGTCCTTTGAAAAAGAAGATAATGACAAAATAGTATTCCTATTTATTGCTAGGCTAATCAAGGAGAAAGGAATACCGGAGCTCATTCAAGCTACAGAAAAATTGAAGGCTGAAGGTTTTAATTTTGAGGTACAATTGTTGGGTTGGGTGGATCCAAATCCTGGTGGAATTTCGAAAGCTGAAATAGACCAATTACATGGTTCAGGCCTTGTGAATTATTTAGGGACAACCGATGATGTTCGTCCTTTTATGAATCAGGCTGATGTTTTTGTTCTGCCTACATACTATAACGAAGGTCTTCCACGAACAATTCAGGAGGCTATGTCAATGAAAAAACCCATAATAACTACAAACCATCCTGGGTGCAGGGAAACTGTTGTTGAAGGAGAGAATGGCTTTCTTATTCCTACTCGAGATTCTAAGGCACTAGCCGATGCCATGAAGAAATTCATAATGAATCCTCTATTAATAGGGGAGATGGGTCAGAAAAGTTATGAGCTCTGTAAAGAAAAGTTTGATGTGCATAAAATAAACGCTCAACTTCTTAAATTTATGGGAATAGATGATCTATAGAAGATTCATAAAGAGATTATTAGATGTCATATTAGCCCTTTTGGGCTTTTTTATTTTGAGTCCCTTATTCCTCATTACACTATTATGTCTTTTAATAGCTAATCAAGGAAAGCCATTTTTTTTTCAAATTCGACCTGGGAAAGGGAGTAAGCTCTTTAAGATCATTAAGTTCAAGACGATGAACGATAAAAAAGATGAAAATGGAAATCTTTTACCTGATTCTGAGAGGTTAACATGGGTTGGTACAATTGTCAGGAAATTGTCATTGGATGAAATACCACAATTGTTGAACGTACTGAAAGGAGAGATGTCTCTAGTTGGCCCAAGACCATTGTTGGTTGAATATTTACCATTATACAATGAGGAGCAATCGAAACGGCATGACGTTCTTCCCGGAATTACAGGTTGGGCTCAAGTCAATGGAAGAAATGCGTTAAGCTGGCAAGAGAAATTCCAATTTGATGTATATTATGTTTCTAATTTGTCCTTTTCTCTAGATATGAGAATTCTATTCAGAACTATTCAAAAAGTATTCAAGAGAGAGGGGATATCTTCTGGAAGTTCAGTAACAATGGAAAAATTTAAAGGAAATTAAATGATACTTTTTGGAGCTTCTGGACATGCAAAGGTAATTGTTGATATACTTGAGAAATGTGGAGAGTCAATCGAATTTTTAGTAGATGCAAATTCAGATATTAAATTTCTTCAAGGCTATTCAGTAGTCCAGGAATCAAAATTTAATAGTGATGATAAGGATGAGGTGATTATTTCTATTGGAGATAATGCTACGAGAAAAAGAGTTGCAGAGAACTTAAATAATCAGTTTGGTTGGGCTATTCATCCGAGTGTTGTTTTGGCAGATGATGTTTCGATAGGGCAAGGTACAGTTGCAATGGCAAATGCTGTAGTAAATAGCTCGACAGAAATAGGAAATCATTGTATCCTTAACACTTCTTGTTCCATTGATCATGATTGTAGTTTAGGGGATTTTGTACATATAAGCCCAAATGCTACTCTTTGTGGAGGGATAAAAGTTGGTGAAGGAACTCATATTGGTGCTGGCGCCACTGTAATACCAAATATTACTATTGGTAAATGGGCCGTGATTGGGGCAGGTGCAGTTGTAATTGTAGATGTCCCGGATGGAGCAACTGTTGTGGGGGTACCCGGTAAAATAATTAAGCAGTAAAATGCCCGAAGAAAAAATATGGTTGTCCTCACCACATATGGGAGGAGAAGAAGAAAGGTTCGTGAGTGAAGCTTTCGAATCTAATTGGATAGCCCCTCTTGGGCCCAATGTCAATGGTTTTGAGCAAGACCTTCAAGATTACTCAGGTGTTGCACATGCTTCAGTATTAACTAGTGGGACAGCAGCTATTCATCTAGCATTGATAATCCTGAATGTTCAGAGAGGAGATGAAGTTTTAGTCTCTACCTTCACATTTTCAGGGTCCATTAATCCCATAATTTATCAAGGTGCAACGCCAATTATGGTTGAGAGCGAAGCCGATACTTGGAATATGTCACCGACATTTTTAGAGGAGGCCATTGTCGATAGAATCAGGGAGACGGGAAAAGCACCTAAGGCAGTTGTCTTGGTGGATCTTTATGGAATGCCTGCCCAATTAGATGAATTGGTTTCAATCTGTAGGAATTATAATGTAGCTATTATCGAAGATGCTGCTGAGGCATTAGGGAGCAGTTACAAGGGAAGAAAACTGGGGTCATTTGGTGATTTTGGAGTGTATTCTTTTAACGGAAATAAGATCATAACTACTTCTGGTGGAGGAGCATTGATATCGAATAATAAGGAATGGATTGATAAATCTAGATTCTTGTCAACACAAGCGAGGGATAAGGCACTTCATTATGAGCATTCTGAAATTGGATACAACTACAGAATGTCCAATATAGTGGCAGGAGTTGGGCGAGGTCAAATGTTGGTCTTGGATAAATGGGTTGAAAAGAGAAGAGCCATTAATCTGTTTTATAAAGAGGTCTTTAAAAACGTTCAAGGAGTTTCTTTTTTAGAGGAACCTGATTCAAATTACTATTCAAATCACTGGCTCACTTGTATTACTTTTGAAGGTGATGACGGGGGAATTCGGAGAGATCAATTAATTGAAGCAATGGCAAAGAGGAATATCGAATGTAGACCTCTTTGGAAACCCATGCATATCCAACCAGTATTCGAGTCATTCTCTTATTATGGAGATAATTTCTCGGTAAAGTTATTCGAAACGGGTGTCTGTTTACCTTCTGGGTCTAATATGTCAGAGGATGATTTGGAGAGAATAAGAAGTGTAATTCAGAGTTAATATTTGAAAGAGTGTTTAATAAGATAAAAACCCTTAATGTGTTGCCAAGGTGGATCATTATTATGATCGACCTAACGATATTTGCTCTATCGGCATTATCGGGGTATTTATTAAGGCTAAATTTCTCAGTCAATGCCCTTTATGAGTATGACTTCCTCAGAGGAATACTCATCTTCACAATTTCAGGATTAATTGCTTCTCTTCTTACCAGAAGTTTTGCTGGTATCATTAGATATACTGGTATTCAGGATACTATTAGAGTGGTATATTCCAACCTCATCACGCTGGCTTTAGTATTTTCTATTAATACACTTTCAGTTAATACTTTACCATATTCAATTGCACTTATTGCTTTTTTTGTGAGCCTAGTATTATCGATAAGCTACCGATTGTTGGTAAAAGAGCTTTTTGCCTTTTATAGGACTGTACCCCGAGCTCAGAAGAAGATATTAATTTTTGGCGCTGGAAATACTGGAATGATTACCAAACAATTACTCGACAATGACACCAAAAGTAATATCAAGGTAGTTGGCTTTTTGGAAGATAATTCTCGCAAAATTGGAAATATCATTGCTGGTGTTAAGATTCATTCTGCAAGAGATGGATTTGAACAAGTAATTAAAAAGACCGGCCCAACAGAATTGATCATAGCAGCCCCTAGTAGTTCTGTAGCCAGAAAAAACGAACTCGTTGATAAGTGCCTAGAATATGGTATCAAGGTTTCGACAATACCCGCTACTGACAAATGGATTGGTGGGGAATTTGATATTGATCAAATCAAGGAAATCAATATTGAAGATTTGCTTGGAAGAAATGTCATCGTACTCAAAAACAAGTTTATTGGAGAAGAATTAGATGGCAAGACTGTTTTAGTTACTGGTGCAGCGGGATCAATAGGAGCAGAGTTAACCAGACAGATTATCCAGTATAGTCCTAAAAGGCTGATTTTATTGGACCAATCAGAAACTGGGCTTTTTGATATCCAAAATGAAGTCAGAAGTATAAAGAATTTGGGAGATGGTCTAACTTGTTTTATCGGAGATGTCTCTAACAGGGTGAGAATGAGGCAATGTTTTGCAGAGTATGAGCCTGATGTTATTTTTCATGCAGCGGCTTATAAGCATGTGCCATTAATGGAATTCAATGTAGAAGAGGCTTTTTCAACTAATATTTTGGGAACTCAAATACTTGCAGACCTATCGGTTGAATTTGACTCTGAAAAATTTGTAATGGTTTCGACTGATAAGGCAGTTAATCCAACGAGTGTTATGGGGGCGACTAAAAGAGCTGCAGAAATATATGTACAAGCATTAAATAAGTCATTAAGGGACGATTCACTGAGCAAAGTCAAGTTCATAACTACAAGGTTTGGTAATGTTCTAGGCTCAAACGGTTCCGTGATACCAACCTTCAAGAAACAGATACAAAACGGTGGTCCAATCACCGTTACACATCCAGATATTACAAGGTATTTTATGACCATTCCTGAAGCCTGTAGCTTAGTCCTAGAAGCTGGTACAATGGGCCATGGTGGTGAGATCTTTGTATTCGACATGGGTGAATCCGTCAAAATTGTTGATCTGGCTAAGCGTATGATTCAGCTTTCAGGTTTAGTAGAAGGGGAAGACATTGAAATTGTTTTCAGTGGTTTAAGACCTGGAGAAAAACTATATGAGGAGTTGTTGAATAATGAGGAAAACACCTTAACAACACACCATCCTAAAATTATGATTGCCAAAACACGGGATGAGGCTCTTGAAAAGGTAAGGTCTACATTTAACTCATTCGAGACTCAACTTTCTGAAGAGTGTGATCAGATGGAACTTGTTGCTCAGCTCAAGGAATTGATATCGGAATATAAAAGTCAGGCTTCGAGATTTGAGGCTCTAGATGAAGTTTAGTTATTATCTAAACTTAGGTTTTCTTCTACTTGGCGAGAATATTTCACTTAAGAAACTATCCGGCAAGTACATTTCCAATCTAATCTGGAATATCCAATAGGCATCGTTATTCTCTGAGATACCTCTTAGTGCGCCTTTATTGTAATTAGATTCGCCATCTAATTCACCTCTTCTATTTGATAGTCTGTAAGCTATTTCTCCTTTCTCAGGCCCGTGGAAATCAATTAGGTCTTGTCTACTAGGGTAGAAGGTACTCACATCGTCCAGATAGTCAGTAAATGTAAATCTTCTGGCGCCTTCCAATAAGATGTCGATATATTGGTTTGCTTTCAGTCTAATTCCAAGGCCTAAGGGAATTACCATTCTCCAAGCCTTTTCTTGCTCTCCTTCTTGAGCAAAACCTAACTCAGTATTGTATTCTCTCAAAAGATACCACTCACCATCTAATTCTGCTTTGGCATTAACTGTTGTCCATCCAATTCCTCCTATAAGATAAGGGTTAACGATAGGTCTTCTTGAATAAGAGCCTTTTACAGGAATCAAATTGAAATTTGCTACTGCAGAGAATTCGAAGTTTCTTGATCTAAAACTGAGATTTCGTAAGTATCTGTCGTCACCCGTTATTCTACCGATTCTAGTTCCAATGTTGGCGTTTTCCGCATCACTTCCTCCAACTTGATAATAGTTGATGTCAAAACGCACTGATAATTGATCTCCGAATTTTTTCCTTAAACCTGCACCGACACTAAATCCAGTTGCAGCATTCATACCGTCATAGAGTATATCATGAAGATCACCGTGGTATTGAGCTCCGCCTATGCCATAAGAGAACATAAGTGTCCTGTTTCTTCTACGAGAATAGAAGTTCTGAGCATTAGCTAGATCAGCTAATACTATGAGTAGTAATAGGACAAAAGAGAGCTTTTTCATAATAACTCGTATAACACAAAACTAAGTAATGTAATGGTTTAAGCAATACGACTTATGGAGAGGTATCACAAAAAAAACAAAAAAATAGCTTAAAAACAAAGCCCTCTCTTGAAGGCTTGTAATTATAGTACACCCGGAAGGAGTCGAACCCTCAACCCCTGGAGCCGAAATCCAGTGCTCTATCCAGTTGAGCTACGGGTGCCGAAACGAATTTCTTAAGCTAGAGCTTCTTGCACTTTCTGTGCTGCGTCTTTAAGGACAATAGCAGATTCAACAGCTAAGCCACTTTCATTTATGATTTTAGCTGCTTCTTCAGCATTAGTACCTTGAAGTCTAACAATGATTGGAATCTCAATATTGCCAATCTTCTTGTAAGCCTCTACAACACCATTTGCTACTCTATCACATCTAACGATTCCACCAAAGATGTTAATAAGAATAGCTTTTACATTAGGATCTTTCATGATGATTCGGAAACCTGCTTCAACTGTTTCAGCATTAGCTGTACCTCCAACATCTAGAAAGTTAGCAGGCTCACCGCCAGAAAGTTTGATTATATCCATAGTTGCCATGGCAAGACCTGCTCCATTTACCATACACCCTACATTTCCATCTAATTTGACATAACTCAAACCAAACTTACCAGCTTCCACCTCAGAAGGGTCTTCCTCAGTTAAATCTCTCAACTCAACAAGGTCTTTATGTCTAAATAAACCATTGTCGTCAAGGTTTACTTTTGCGTCTACCGCTAAGATTTGATTGTCAGATGTTTTGAGAACTGGGTTGATCTCAAATTGACTCGCATCAGTGTCTTCATAAGCTGAGTAAAGAGAGTAGATGAATTTAACCATCTCTTTAAATGCTTGTCCTTCTAAACCTAATTTAAAAGCTACTTTACGAGCCTGGAATCCTTGTAGCCCTACTTTAGGGTCGATCCACTCTTTGATGATCTTATCGGGAGTTTCTTCAGCTACGGTCTCGATATCCATACCACCCTCTGTAGATGCCATGATCACATTCCAACCTTTAGCTCTATCTAATAGGATTGATAAGTAGTATTCCTTAGGGTCTGATTCACCTGGATAGTAAACATCTTGAGCAATTAATACTTTGTTTACTGTTTTGCCCTCAGCACCAGTTTGATGAGTTACCAGCGTACCTCCAAGAATAGCTTCTGATTTAGGACCAACTTCGTCTAAACTTTTGGCTAAAACCACGCCATTAGAACCAGTTTCTTGAACTACTCCTTTACCTCGTCCACCAGCGTGAATCTGAGCTTTCACAACATACCAACTTGTACCAGTTGATTCATTCAATTTTTTAGCTGCATCAGTGGCAGCATCCGCGGTGTCAGCAACAATTCCTTCTTGGATTTTAACACCATACTTTTTCAGTAATTCTTTGGCTTGATATTCGTGAATATTCATGTCTCAGATTTTGTGCGAAAGTACGCCAACAATAGAATAATAACAAGCTAAAATACCCTAATCAGAACAAAGTGATTTAGGTTTAAATCTTTCTGTGTATGTTTGGCTCCACAGCATGGAAGAAATACTTAAAATATCATCAATTACTAAGACATACGGAGAACTCCAAGTGTTAAAAGGAATTGATTTAAGTATCTCTAAGTCTGAAGTAGTTTCTATTGTAGGGCCTTCTGGCGCAGGGAAAAGTACTCTGTTACATATTATTGGAACTTTAGATCAACCTGATTCTGGTTCGCTAGTGCTGGCTGGTCAAAGAATAGAAGAGAAGTCTAAAAAAGAAATAAGTCGGTTTAGAAATACCCAGTTAGGCTTTGTATTTCAATTCCATAATCTACTTCCAGAATTTAGTGCACTGGAAAATGTCTGTTTGCCTGGATTCATATCTGGCAAGACTGAGGGCCAAGTTAGGAAAAGAGGTGAGGAACTTCTTCAAATTCTAGGATTGAGTGAACGAAAAGATCATAAGCCATCAGAATTATCAGGTGGTGAGCAACAACGTGTAGCTGTAGCCCGAGCTTTGATCAATGACCCAAAACTAGTTTTAGCCGATGAGCCTTCTGGTAATTTAGATACGCAAAGCGCTAAGAAGCTTCATGATTTATTCTTTGAACTAAGAGACCAATTTGGGTTCACTTTTGTGATTGTGACTCACAATGAACAATTAGCAAATATGTCAGATAGGAGAGTGGTTTTGAAAGATGGTCTTATCGAGTCTTCTTGACAACTCTACATCTAATAGAAGACTTTCCGTAAAGCGACTTCGGTAAATAATAGCCAACCTTAAATCCTACACTGAAAAAACCATCATTGCTTCCATCACCACGTGGAGTGCCTGCATCTACTGCATCTACGGGAGGATCAAGAATAGTTCTAGGGTCAGATAATTGCGCTAGTGCTGCAGCTGGGACACCATTGGTGTCAGTAAAGGAGGATTGATCACGGTATACGCCACTTACATCATCTAAGTAGCCAGTGAAGGCCGCGTGATAAGCAAAGTCAATCTGTATGTCGACTTCTCTGCTAACAAAAAAGTCAAAACCAATGCCCACCGGTACAACCATAGCCAATACTCCGTATTGTTCACCTTCGATTCTTAACTGACGCATGTTGTAAGTGCCTTGATTCGCTCCACTTTTTAATTCTTGCTTAGGATTAACCGATGTAACACCAAATCCAAGGTGAATAAATGGATTAATGTGGGCTCTATCTCTATAACCAGATCTTGGATGCCTAAACATGTAGTACATGCCCTCAACAACAAACTCAAAGTTAGTAGCCTTGAAATTTATATTTCTTGTTTGATTCTCATTGATTACTGATAATGCATCATCGGCTTTGATGCTGTAGACAGAAAGGTTAGCTCTTAAGGCTATATTATCAGTCATTAAGTGTTCATAGCCCAATCCAAAACCTAATCCGGCCTGAAGTTTAGGGTCTCTAATTCTTCTTAACTCACCAACGTATGTGTTGATAGTAGGCCCAAAAGTTACTTTCGAAAGTCTATCGAAATCGTGAGTAGTTACAAATCTCTGTGCATTGACTTGAGTAGTCAAAAAGACTAGAAAGGTGGAAAGTATGGTTGTCTTCTTTAGAAGCATGGCTGTTTTGGGGAGTACAAATTTAGAATTCCAACGCAAAAAACTGCTATTTATTCCCATGAACTTCTGAGATCATTTTACGGATGTGGTTTTTAGCCCCAAACATATCGCTATAAACTGCTTTGATCTTTTGTTCCTGATCAATTAAGTACGTGATTCTTTTTGGTACTCTTACTACGGGAACCAGAGCATCAAATGCTTTGCAAACACTGCCTGATTTATCAGAGAGAAGCTCAAAAGGTAAGGCATGCTTTAACTTAAATTTCTCGTGAGAATCGATCGAATCTCTGCTAATACCATAAACTGGAATGTCGAGTTCTCTCAATTCTTCGAAGCCATCTCTAAAAGAACAGGCTTCTTCTGTACAGCCAGGTGTGAAATCTTTTGGATAGAAATAAATAATACAAGGAAGATTGTCTTTTAAATCAAATTCTAATCCTGAAGTCCCTTTCAATTTGAAATTGGGCGCTTTGCTTCCAGTCTTTAATGCCATTAATAGTCTATCTCTAATTAATTAATGATTTTTGCCACATGCTTTCACGCGGGGTCATTTACATGTTATTAGCCACATTCATTTTTGCTGTGATGAATGTCATGGTCAAATATGTAACGAATATTCCTGCAATAGAAATCATTCTATTCAGGTCAATTGTTTCATTTTTTATGTCAGGGGTGACTTTGAAACTCAAAAAGATCAACCCTTTAGGTAAAAATAGAGGCATACTTTTCTTAAGAGGACTTTCTGGTGCAATTGCCCTGATTATGTTCTTCACTACTTTACAACACATTCCTCTCGCCAGTGCAGTAACACTAATGTTCCTAGGTCCAATCTTTACAGCGATTCTTGGTGTCTGGATTGTAAAAGAGAAAGTCTACAAATGGCAATGGGTGTTTTTTGCTGTGTCATTTGCTGGTATAGTGATGATCAAGGGATTTGATCCTCGGGTATCTCCGCTAATGGCTCTTTTAGGTGTTGGGGCTGCTTTTTTCTCAGGGGTGGCCTATAATATGATTCGAAAGTTGAAAACCTCTGAACATCCATTAGTGATCATTTTTTATTTCCCTTTGGTTACTTTACCTATTGTAGGAGTCTACTCGTATTTTAATTGGGTAATGCCTCAAGGAATTGAGTGGGCTTTGCTTCTAGGTATTGGAGTTTTAACTCAGTTGGCTCAATATTATATGACCAAGTCGTACCAGTCTGAGGATTTATCGAAAGTAGCTAATATCAATTTCATAGGGATCATTTATGCTTTGGGTTTCGGATATGTACTCTTTGACGAAACTTTTAATTTGTTGACTTACTTAGGCATGACCTGCGTTATGTTGGGCGTGATTCTGAACGTGATTTACAAAAACAAAAAAGATAAGAAGAATGAAGCTGTTTCAAATTGACGCATTTGCGAAGAATAGGTTTGAAGGCAATCCTGCTGCTGTTTGCATAGTAGAGGAAGATATTTCTGCAGAGTTTATGCAAAACCTAGCTATGGAAAATAATTTGTCAGAAACAGCCTATGTAAGGATCAATGATGGTTTCTGTAATATCCGATGGTTTACTCCAGCGTCAGAAGTGCCTTTATGTGGGCACGCAACATTGGCCTCTGCTTTTGTGCTTTATGAAGAAGGCTATTGGCCTAAGGATAAGCAAATTGAATTCGCATCTTTGAGCGGATCTCTATTCGTTACCTACAATCACGGTAAACTCCAACTTGATTTCCCTGCTACGGACCCTGAGGAGTTAAGCAATGAAGAACGTAAATCATTCGAAAATCAATTTGGCATTTCTTTGGACAAGGTGCTTGTTGTACCACGAGAGATGATCTTCATATTTAGTGATGAAGAAGAACTTGAACAGTTTGATCCAAATATGTCAGAAGTTTCTGCTCTTGCAGAAAATGGTTTGATCGCATCTGCAAAAAGTCAAAAGAGATATGATTTTGTGTCTCGATATTTTGCTCCTAATCTGGGCATCAATGAAGATCCGGTAACGGGGTTTATGCATACCATTCTAACTCCGTATTGGTCTGAAGTATTGAATAAAACGCAAATGGAGGCGCGCCAAATATCAAAAAGAGGAGGAGAGCTAGGATTAGAATTGGTAGGTGATAGAGTTAAAATCTCTGGTACTGCTGTAAAGATATTTGAAACCGAAGTAGAGGTTTAATCCTTTTTCAAAATAAAGGACGTAATTGCAGGTATGGTCAAGGAACCTGATTTTTGAGCCAATCCAGCTTCATTGATTTCATGACCATTTGAAACCAGCGACCAATCACCTTCCGGTATCTGAATAGTCTTATTCAAGTCACTGCCATTTAATAGGACTAAAATCTTATTCCAATTGTCTCCGTTGGCATTTTCGGTTATTTGATAGGCGATAAAGTTTTCTCCTGAATAGTCTAAAAATGAAAGATGTTTTTGAATCTGATCAGTAGTATTCATTCTGAATGCAGGATGGTTCTTCCTTAGTTTTATCAATGATCTATAATATTCATTCACATCAAAAAATGCATTCTTTCGATCCCAATCGATTTGATTAATACTATCTGGCGATTGATAAGAATTTTCAACTCCATTTTTGGTTCTCAAAAACTCGGTGCCAGCATGTAGAAAAGGCACACCTTGACTCGTCAAAACGATCGTCTGTGCTAGTCGGTGCATTCTCTTAAATTCTTCTTCAGAGGCACCTGGCTTTGAAATATTCAGTTTATCAAAGAGGGTATGGTTATCGTGGCATGAAACATAGCTGATGGTTTGGGCTGGCGTGTTTGCCCAGAATGTATCAGAATAATTTACTTGATCATAATTGATGTCTGGATGATCCGTAGAGGCAACAATGCCAAATTTGATAGATTCCTTTAAGCCTTTTGTCTGGCTAACGAAACCACCTTCTTCATGTCTGAAAACGCTTCCTTTTAACCCATCTCTAAGATCATCACTAAAAGCAGCAACGCGAGTGAGCTTCGTAGTATTGGCTTTTAAGGCTTGTTCCGAAATAGGTAAAGGAGAGGAGCCCGCAGTCCAACCTTCTCCATAAACGAAAATGCTCGGGTCGACTTCTTCTAAAGTTTCGCTAACCGCATTCATCGTTTCGATGTCATGAATACCCATCAAATCAAATCTAAAACCATCAAGATGGTATTCCTCTGCCCAGTACTTCACAGATTCAACAATGTATTTTCTCATCATTGCCCTTTCCGAAGCAGTTTCGTTTCCACAGGCTGAAGCATCAGAGAATAGACCATCTGTTGTTTGTCGATAAAAGTAATCCGGAACTAGTTGATTGAAATTCGAGTCCTCAGTTTGCCCCGTGTGATTATAAACCACGTCTAGAATTACTCTAATACCATTTTCGTGAAAGGTCTTGACCATTTGCTTGAATTCCTTAATTCTCACTTCTCCATTGAATGGATCTGAAGAAAAGCTTCCTTCAGGTACATTATAATTAAGTGGATCATATCCCCAATTGTATTGAGGTTCATTCAGCTTTGATTCATCTATGGAACGATGATCAAAAGTGGGTAATAGGTGTATATGAGTAATTCCTAATTCTGTGATATGATCTAGTCCTGTGGTCTGGCCAAAAGAATTAGTAGTCCCTTCTTCAGTTAACCCTGAATATTTCCCTTTATTCAGAATACCTGAATTAGGAGCAATGCTTAGGTCTCTGATGTGAGCTTCGTAGATGATGATATCATTTGGCGACTTGAGTTCTGGTCTTTGATCTTCTGACCATCCTTCTGGATTGGTTTCTTCAAGATCTAAGATCATAGTTCTTTGTCCGTTCACACCAACAGCAGTAGAGTAGAGATCTGGCTTTTCTTGTAACCATTGACCCTTCTGATAAACTTGGTAGGTGTAATACTCACCCTTGTGATCGCCTTTCAAAGTGATTTCCCAGGTTCCGTTTTCTCCTCTTTTTAATTCATGAGAAGCGATCTTATTATTGCCGTGCCCTTTTTGATACAAATGGACTTTTACCTTTTCAGCTCCAGGCGACCATAGTTTTAATCCGGTTTTAGCGGGGCTGTAAGTCATGCCCAAATCGTCACCTTTATAGACAGGGTAATCAAGGATTGAAGAATATTCCATATCAGAATGGCAGGCAAAAATTAAGCACAGGAGCAGTATTACGAATGTGCGATTTCTAATGAGCACCACCACCAGACAATTGAGAAGAGTTGTTTTTACTCTCTTTCACTAAAAGCCATAGAACAGCCGATATGCCAAGCGCTATTGCACTTACTACAAAGATCATATTCTTGTTTTCTTGTCCGTCAATGAATCCACCTAAACTTGAAGCAATTAACTGAGGGATTACAACAGAAAGGTTGAATAATCCCATATAAAGTCCCATTCTACTTTGATCAACACTTTCAGACATTATAGCGAAAGGAAGACTTACTACAGCTGCCCAGCCTACTCCAACAATAGCCATCATAATAAAAAGCATCTCCATACTTTGAGCAAAGAAGATAATGAGGACATATCCTACTGACATGGTTGCAATACATAAGGTATGCGTTCTTACTCGACCGATTTTCTTGGCTACTGGTTCTAGTACAAAAGCGGGTAAGAGAAAGCCTACTGTATTGAGAATGGCAAAGGAAATACCTGTAATGAATCCAATGTTATTGTTTTCTAATTCACTGATTACATCAGTAGTTCCGAAACCCATGATGTTTTCCTTGATGTAAGCGAAAGTGTAAATGAACATGGTTTGTACCCCGATCCATGTAAATGCATGTGCCAAGCAGATTTTTAGAAACTGAGGCATATCTGTTTCACCGCTCTCAGATGTTTCATTGCTGTCTGATTCGTTTAATTCTTGAGGCTCAGAAATGAAAAGGGTAGGGAGGATAGAAAAAAGAAATACAAGTGCTGCACCAAAATATATCAATACATAGTTACTGACAAACGCTCCTATTAAATAGGCTATAACTCCAAAGAAGCCAGAAATGGTCTGCATCCAAGTATAGCCTTTGGTACGGACATCGCCTTCAGGCGTAACATCAGCTATAACTGACCTTGTTGGGTTAAAGCTTATGTTAATGGCCAAATCTAATGAGAGAGCAACTGCAATGGCTACTCCAATAACTTCTTCAAAACCGAGCGCATCGCTTATGACTCCAATATTAGGAAGGGCCAGGAGCATAATAGCGGCAATTACACCGCCTATTAGAATGAATGGCCTCCTACGGCCGCCCCAAAACCAAACTTTGTCACTTACAACACCAATGATTACTTGACCCAGAATACCTGCTGCTGGTCCTGCGATCCATACAAGGCCGATCTCTTCTAAATTGAAACCGAATTTGGAGTTAAGAATCCAACTAAGCGCTGCAATCTGAACAGAGAGGGCAAAGCCCATTGCAGTAGCTGGTAGACTGAGTAGTACAAAAAATGACTTGGTGAAGTTCTTTTGAATATTGAGCATAAGGTTGAGCTTAATCTGTTAAGAAAGTTAAGCTTTTCCCTTCCAAGTCAAAATGCTAACGTTTGCGGAAGGCAGATGTGCCTGCTTTATCTTACGTTGAAGGTAGTTTGACCAATTTCGTAAGTGTCAGATAGAATAACGATTTTATGATCACCCTTTCCGAATTCTGAACCTTTGTCGTAAACGAAACTTAACTCCTGTTTTGAGTTATCGAATACGATTTCTTGCATTTGAGTATAAAACTGCTCTTTGCCATCAATTTGAAAAGAACCTGAGCCTCTAGCAACATCAAAAATGACATTTCCCGCGGGGTCAATTACTTGAATCATTATTTGATGACCTGCAACAGGAGCAACTTCATTTTCAGCTAAGTTAAATGTCACTTTGACTTTCTGAGCTTGCCTGCTTCTAAAGTCACCCTCTCGTTCCTTTCCGCGTTTGTTGATGTTGTAGATCTTAATGTTTTCGGCCTTCAATTTAGCCGCAAGTGAGATTTGATTTTGAAGCTCTCTTTCTTTTTCAGCAGCTCTATTTAAGCTGGCTTTGAATTCATTTTGCTCAACTTTTAGATCGTTGTTCTCCTCAAGAAGTTTAGTATTTAAGTCTTTGAGGTCGGCTATTTCTTCATCTTTAGCTATTAAGAGTTCTTCATAGCCTTTCACCTTATTGTCAAGGCGTTTGATTAGGGCTTTATTAGCTCTCCTCGTTCTTTGAAGTTGATCTCTTTCAGAGGTAATAGAGTCTTTGAGAACAATAAGTGAGTCAATGTCTCCGCCTAGTTCAGATATCTCTAAGATCCTATCGCTAAGCTCTACAGAAATACTATCAAGTTTAGTAGTTAGCTCAGTTCTAGTAGCATCGTATTCTGCTTGGAGTGCCTCTTGTGCTTTATAATCCATATAGATTTTAAAGCATGCTCCTGCAATTACCACTATTAGAACAACAATTAGGGCAATTCTTATTTGATCTCTCTTATTCGTGCTCTCCTCGCTCATAATTCGCCTTTAGATGAAATTTTCAACTATTCAACGCTTTCAGGGTTAAATATTGGCGAATTACTTAAACTTTTTCTAATTAATCAAAGAATAGGATTTTAGGATATGGCATTATTGGATGAGCAATATTGGACAGAGAGATATCAACATGGAAATACGGGTTGGGATATCGGTTATCCATCTACTCCCATTAAAGAGTACATTGATCAATTAGAAGATAAGAATATCAAAATTCTTATACCTGGTGCGGGTAATGCTTATGAAGCTGAATATCTCTGGGATAATGGTTTTCACAACGTTACTATAATTGATCTTTCAATATTGCCTTTGAAAGATTTCGCTGATCGGTTGCCATACTTTCCTCAGTCCCAGTTAATTCAACAAGACTTTTTTAGACATGATGGTCAATATGATTTGATCATCGAGCAAACCTTTTTCTGCGCATTAAATCCAGAACTACGAGTATCTTATTTGAAAAAGATGACTGAGCTTTTAAAGCCTTCTGGTAAACTAATTGGGCTGCTCTTTAATATTCCATTAAACGATAGTCATCCACCATTTGGTGGTAATAGGGAGGAATACCTTCCGCTTTTTGAAGAGTACCTTCAGATAAATAAGATGGAGAAGGCTTATAATTCTATCCCGCCAAGATCTGGAAGTGAATTATGGATTGATTTAAGTTCCAAATCAGAACTTTAAAATGAGCTGCTCTTTAGGTAATTCTGGGTTGAGGAAGATCAAGCCAGCCTCAAAAAGATCGATGCTTAATGTTACCTCAGGTCTTTCAATGATTTCCCCCCAAGCTTGATTCATTCCTTTCGACCAATGAATGTCATCAATGATAATGCCCCCTTGCTTAGTTATTCGCTTAGAGAAATAATCGAAATATTTCAGTGTGGGTTCATAACGATGATTCGCATCCATATAGACTAAATCAAATACCTGTTCATTGAGGCCATTTTGGTTTATAACCTCGTCAACGGAATCATTCATAAGCTTAATGTTCTTTCTATTAAAATCTTCGAAATGCTTACTGGCCAGTTGAAACATAGTAGGCTCTGCTTCAATGGTTGTTACTTCAACTTGAGCATTATCAGAAAGGTAAAGCGTATTGATACCAAGAGAGGTACCCAGTTCCAAAATGCGTTTACAGTTGTATTTTTCAATGTAAGCCCTGAGGAATAGAGAGAATTTTAAAGGCGTGGTACTGTATTTCGCGATTTTACTCAGTTGCCGCTTGTTGGAATTTTCTATTCTAGATCCTGCTCCGAACTCTTTGAAATCGATAGTCTTTTTGCTTTTAAGCAGGGCTGACCTCAATTGTTCAACTGAATCGATAGGTTCATAGATTCTATTCTTAATAAGGGTTTGATAAAAATCGAATAGGAAAGGAGAATGTAGCGAGTGTTCATCTACTTGATGAAACCAGTATTTGATATAAGAAAGTAGCTGAAACAAGAATTAATTCAATAGATAAGGTACGATCATATTGAATTCGGGAATGGTCACTTCAAATTGCTTACCATCCACAATTTTCTCCATTAAGTATGTGCCAAACATTTTACCATAGCCAGATCGAAGGTTGCAGCCTGAAACGTACTGATGAGTTTCGCCAGGTTCTAGAATTGGCTGTTGACCAACTACTCCTTCGCCTTCCACTTCCCTAATGGTATTGTTGGCGTCATGGATGTGCCAATGTCTTCTATGCAGTTTGATGGTGTACTCACCATTATTCTCAATAGTGATTTTGTAAGTAAACACATAGTGGTTCTGGGCCGGACTAGAATACTCCGGTTGGTAGCTAGTTTCTACACTAACTTTTATTCCCTCTGTGATAGCTGTTACAACCATTAATAGTTTACTTCTGTGATTTAAAGTTATAGATTAGTTCGAAAAATGCTAGGCCAATAATTGAAAATTGAATGGCAGTTAAAATTGAGAAGAGTTGGGGAGAGGTACTAGCCTCAGAGTTCGAAAAAGAGTATTTCCAAAAGCTTATAGAATTCGTCAAAAGTGAGTATCAAAAGCATTCTGTCTATCCTAAGGGTCAGGATATTTTCCGTGCTTTTGACCAATGTCCTCTAGACCATGTAAAAGTTGTGATCTTAGGTCAGGATCCCTATCACGGTCCTGGTCAAGCTAATGGACTTTGCTTTTCTGTTCATGAAGGTGTTCCATTTCCACCTTCGTTGGTCAACATTTTTAAAGAAATTAAAGAGGATCTGGGTAAGGAAATACCACCACATGGTTCACTGGATAGATGGGCTGAACAAGGGGTGTTACTCCTAAATGCTACCTTGACGGTACGCGCTCACCAAGCAGGGTCGCATCAAAAGAAGGGATGGGAAGAGTTTACTGATGCTGTAGTTCGTGTACTTGCTGAAAAGAAGAAAGATTTAGTATACATGCTATGGGGTAGCTATGCCCAAAAGAAGGGAGCGATTGTCAATACTGATCAAAATTTGGTGTTGAAAGCTGTTCATCCTTCGCCTTTATCTGCCTATAGAGGCTTTTTTGGATGTAAGCATTTTAGCCAAGCGAATGCTTACTTAGCTCAGAATGGGGTAGGAGAGATCGAGTGGTAAGATTGACTATTGATTAATGAAGTCAGTCATTTCCTTAACGCCTTTTTGATCTTTTAGCCATTGAGCAACTGCTATGGCACCTTTAGCAAAACCTTCTCTTGAGTGTGCAGTATGCTTTATTTCAATGCTATCTACTGCTGAATCATACCGAACGATATGTGTCCCCGGGGTTGGGTCTACTCTTTCAGAGATAATTGTTAGATCCTTTTTGGCTGAGGACTCTTCATTGACCCACTGCTCTTTTTCATCATTATTTTGGATGATGCCTTCCGCAATGGTGATGGAAGTGCCACTTGGTGAATCGAGCTTTTGGGTATGATGAACCTCCTTGGTTGCAATCTCATAACCTTGCCCATTCATCAATTGTGCGAGTTTTTCATTGAGTTGGAAGAATATATTGACACCAATACTGTAGTTGGAAGCATAAAGATAGGTACCCCTATTTTGAATGCAATATTGATCAACCTCATCCTTCTGGTCTAACCATCCAGTAGTTCCTACTGCAACAGGTATCTTCTGGTCAATACACCATTTGATATTTTCAACGGCTGCTTCAGGTTGCGAAAAATCGATGGCTACATCAACTTGCTTGTTTGTGAGCTCAGATAACCTGTTCCGGTTGTCAATATGGATTTTCTCGATAATTTCATGACCAGATTCAGTTGCCAATTGATCAATTAATTGGCCCATTTTTCCATATCCTAATAAGAGTATTTTCATCGTCCGATTGGTAAGGTGATGCCGACACCTACAAATGCAGCACCGTTATTAATGACACCAATTTTCGGTTTAAGGTTCAAAGCTAGATCTTCATCTACATCAAAGCCTTTTAAATGCGCATCGATAGATGCTTCAATGATCTGTAAAGCGTAGATGCCTAATGTGGTTAAGAAGACCAGGTCTCTATTACTTCTCCAGTTGTCGGCTTGCGCTTGAGCTTGGCGAAGAACATTTGAATCTTGTTCATCTGGTGGTTTTGCTAGCTCTTCTTGAGCTACTCCCTCCCAGAATTTGAACTGATCATGGTTATAATCAATAAAGTAAATACTCACTCCTAAACCAGCATATAGGATAGGTACCTTCCACCAGCTGTCGTTATAGATTTGGCCCCAGCCTGGGATAATAGCTGACCTTCTTGACGCCACCTTGGGGTCGTAATATTTTTGTGGTTTTTTAACATCTATCACCTCGCCATCAATAATACCTCGATTGGTTTTTAAGGTATCTTGAGCTTGGGCTATCTGTGAAGTAAACCCAAGGATTAGTAATAGATAAATCAGTTTTTTCATGACAAATCGATGATCTCCAAAATTCGATTCAAATCTTCTGTAGAAACGAATGGGATCTTGATCTCACCTCTGAATTGGCTATCTGTCTTTAATCCAACTCTTGTACCGAAATGTGAAGAAAGACGCTGCTGAACTTGCTGAACTTCATAGCTACGATGAGCAGATGCCTTCTTCTTTTCTGGCTTCGTTTCGTCTGAAGCTTTTGACATCAATTCTCGTACCAATTGTTCAACTTTTCTTACAGAAAGTTCTTCATTGACGGCTTTATTGTAAATATGAAGTTGTTTTTCAACGTCTTCAACATTAATGATGGCCCTTGCATGGCCCATCGATATTTTTTTATCTCTAATTCCAGCCTGAATGTCAGGTGGGAGTTTAAGTAGCCTGAGGTAATTGTTTACAGTGGTTCTATTCTTACCAACCCTTTCACCAAGTTGTTCTTGTTTTAAATCACATTCGTCAAGAAGTCTTTGGTAACTCAAGGCTATTTCGATGGCATCGAGGTTCTCTCTTTGAATATTCTCGATCAATGCCATTTCTAGCATTTGCTGATCGTCAGCTGTTCTGATGTAAGCCGGTATCGTTTCTAAGCCAGCTAGCTTCGAAGCTTGGAATCTACGTTCACCAGAGATGAGTTGATACTCCTGATCGCTTAGTTTTCTAACAGTAATGGGTTGAATAATACCCTGTACTTTGATAGACTCAGAAAGCTCTTCAAGTGCTTCTCTATCAAAATGAATTCTAGGCTGAAACGGATTGACTTGAATTTGATCAAGACGAATCTCATTCATGGCACCGGTTGTGCCTTTATCTAAGCTTACTTCGCTTTGAGGTTTGGAATCTTCCAAAAGTGCACCTAATCCTCTTCCTAACGCGTTCTTTCTTTTTGGAGATTTTGCAGCCATACGAAAAAATTATGCAGTTACTTTATCACCAATTTCTTTGGCAAGATTTAAATAAGCTAATGCTCCTTTGCTTTCAGCATCATGAACAATAGCAGGAACTCCAAAACTTGGAGATTCACTTAGTTTGACATTTCGAGGGATAATGGTCTCGAAAACCATGTTTTTAAAGTGTGTTTGAACCTCTTCAACCACCTGATTAGACAAACGGAGTCTTACATCATACATTGTCAATAAGATTCCTTCAATTTCTAAATCTGCATTCAACCTTTTTTGGATGATGGTAATGGTGTTCAAAAGTTTACCTAATCCTTCTAATGCAAAATATTCGCATTGCACAGGAATGGCAACTGAATCTGAAGCAGTCAAGGCATTAATGGTAATTAATCCAAGAGAAGGAGCACAGTCGATCAATATAAAGTCATATTCATCTTTAACACCTGAGAGTACTTCTCTCATTTTTTCTTCTCTGTTGGTCAGGTTCACCATTTCAACCTCGGCACCAACTAGATCTATGTGAGAAGGAACCACTTTCAGGTAGTCTACCTCAGTATCTAAAATGCACTCTTGAATGGTACACTTCCCAACCATGCATTCGTAGATACTTTTAGTGATCTCACGTGGGTTATGCCCAAGGCCAGAAGTTGTATTGGCCTGTGGATCCGCATCAACTACAAGTGTTTTATACTCTAGTACTGCTAAACTAGCGGCTAGATTCATGGCAGTGGTTGTTTTACCAACACCTCCTTTTTGATTTGCTATCGCAATGATTTTTCCCATTGTCTAGAATGAAATAGAATCTCCAATATTAGGTAAAGTTAAATTGACTTGCTGCGTCTCTGCCAACTTATAGGCTTGCGTATGATCAATGGCCACATAAGGGAATGTATCGAAATGCACTCCGATAATGCTTTTACATTGAATCATATGAGCTGCCTTCATGGCATCTGCTACGCCCATTGTAAAACTGTCACCGACTGGAAGAATAGCGAAATTCAAATTGAATTCTTCTCCAATGAGTTCCATGTCCTTGGTTAGGGCAGTATCACCAGCATAATAAAAACACCCTTCGTCATTCTCGATGACTATGCCCACGGGTTGGCCACCATAGCTTCCGTCAGGCATACTACTTGAGTGTACTGCGCTAACCATTTTTAGTCTACCGAAATCGAAATTCCAGCTACCCCCATGATTCATAGGATGCCCGCGATCTAAACCTTTCGCTCCAAACCAATTCACTACTTCATAAGTAGAAATGATGGTGGCCTCAGATTGATTATAGATCGTTTCAACATCAGCCACATGGTCTCCATGTCCATGACTAAGAATGATGAAGTCTGGTTTAATAGCACTTACATCGATACTGCTAGCCGCTTCATTTGGAGTAATGAAAGGGTCAAAGAGTAATTTCTTACCCATTGTCTCGATTAAAAAGCTGGCATGACCGTAAAAAGTGAACTTCATTAAATGACTGGCTTTTCAGATTAGCAAGTGGTACAAAGATATAAGAATAGGTCAAAGAATAATCAACAGAGAAGTCCACATAAAGTGGGGTGCTAATGTTGATAAATGATTAAATCTTTGACCTGCTGATTCTTAGGTCTGAACATAAAAAAAGGAGGTAAAAACCTCCTTCAATTATTTTTTCTTTTTCTGCTGAGCTTGCTTTTGTCTTTGTGCCTCTTGGCTGGCTTTCATAGCATCTTCAAGTCTCTGCTGAAATTTAGATTTCTTCTTGTTGGCGTTCTTTTTCTTATTCTCCATCAAGGTGTTTCTGATCTTCTCATCATCAACAAATCTTCTGATCAATGCTTGCTGAGAGAAGGTAACAACGTTCGAAACGAAGTAATAAAAACTCAATCCTGAAGAATAGCTGTTCAATACAAACATGAAAACTACTGGCATAATGTAACCGATGTTTTTCATTGGTCCTTGAACCGTACTTACTTGGTTTTGAGACCATGTGTATACCATTGTCGATACCGTCATTAAGAGCGTAAATCCACTAACGTGAGAACCATAGAATGGAATAGTGAATGGTAGATTGATCAATACATCGTAAGTAGAAAGGTCAGTCGCCCAAAGGAAACTTTGTTGCCTTAGCTCTATTGCATTAGGGAAGAAGAAGAACATAGCAAACAAGATTGGCATTTGAAGTACCATTGGTAAACAACCACTGATTGGATTTACACCTACCTGACGATATAGAGCCATTTGCTCTTTCTGCATAGCCTGCATATCATCACCATGCTTCTCTTTTAAAGCATCCAATTCAGGTTTTAACACCTTCATTTTAGCCATTGACAGGTATGATTTCCTTGTCAGTGGGAATAGCACCATTTTAACGATCAATACAATGATCATAATAATGATTCCGTAATTGGCGATGCTCCCTTCTAGAAAAGCGAATAGCTCAACAAGGATGTATTTGTTTACCCAGCTCACCATGGTGTAGCCCATGTAAACATTCTCTTCGTAATCGTAGCCGACTTGCTTAAGTGTCTTGTATTCTTTAGGACCTAAGAAGTAGGTGAAGTTGGCTCCAGTGTATAGTTCAGAGAGTGGAACCTTTAATTCCATTGTACCTGCTTTAACTATTGAAGTATCAGCCAAAGGCACGGCAGTATTTAATGCAGCAGACTTAAATCCATTCTCAGAGATAATACCCGCATTAAAGAACTTCTGGTTAAAACTTGCCCATTTAATTGGTTCGTTGAGCACCTCAGATTCTGGGTCTTTAGACATAGCCTTCAGCTCGTCATAATCTTCAGCTCCAGTGTAGTAGCTAATGGTTGTTTTGTTACGAGCATCTTCAAGGTTTTTCTCGAATCTCGACATGGCTTTTGACCATTTTAGAGTCAATTCTTCACCTAAAATGCTTGTGGTAAGACCATTGATTTTAGCGTTGAAACCCACTTCATAGGAGTTTCCTGTTAAATCATAAGTGTACTCAATAGATCCACCATCAGCAGCCACAGATCTAAACCTCAATGAAGTCGATTCTTCTCCGCTGATCGATTTGTTTCCTCCAATTAATTCAAAATGGAGGTCGGAAATATTGATGTTACCTTTTACAGTCTGAAGGATCCAATCTTGTTGGTTGTTCAAGCCAGTCATCAATAGGAGAGGGTCTCCATTGTACGACTTATATTCTTTTAGTTCTACTGATTCAATGGCTCCTCCCTTAGAATTGAAGGTGTACTTTACTAAATCAGTTTCTACTGTGATCAGCTTTGAAGAACCTGCCAACATAGGTGCAAAAACACCATATTGCTCTGTGGCAGCAGCAGTATCAGTGCTTACTGTTTCTTGTGGTTCCTGAATGGTAGCTGATTCAACTTCTACAGGAGTCTCAACATTAGTTGAGTCTGTAATTGGAGGTGTTTCTTCAACTGGTGGTCTGTACACCAATGAATAGACAATCAAAATCCCCGCTATCAACACTAGGCCTATGGCCTGATTTCTGTCCATCTTTTAAAAATTAATTTCTTTGTCCTCTTACAGCAGCACCAATGAAGCTCAAAAATAATGGATGAGGATTCATTACAGTACTTTTTAATTCTGGGTGGAATTGAGTCCCAACAAAATAAGGGTGTTCAGGTATTTCAACAATTTCTACTAAACCAGATTCAGGATTAGTGCCTACAGCTTTCATTCCTGCCTTTTCAAAATCTTTCAGGTATTTGTTGTTGAATTCGTATCTGTGTCTGTGTCTCTCTTGAATATTCATTCTTCCATAGGTATGAATAGAATGAGATCCTTTAGATAATTTACAGTCATACTCACCAAGTCTCATTGTTCCACCGTAATCTTCAATGTCCTTTTGGTCTTCCATTAGGTCAATGACCGGATGAGGAGTGTCTTTATTTAATTCAGCAGAGGCAGCACCTTCAAGGCCTAATACATTACGTGCATATTCAACAACAGCACATTGCATACCTAGGCAAATCCCAAAGAATGGAATTCCATTTTCTCTCACGTACCTTACTGCTTCGATCTTTCCTTCAATTCCTCTTTCACCAAATCCAGGAGCTACTAAAACTCCATCAAGATCCTTCAAGGAACGTTTAACGGATTTTTCATTGATGGTCTCCGAAGAAATCCACTTAACGTTCACTTTGCACTCTAAGTGAGCTCCAGCATGGATAAACGCTTCAGCGATTGATTTATAGGCATCAGGTAATTCTACATATTTACCTACTAAGCCAATGGTAATTTCATTCGTTGGATTCTTGAGTCTTCCTAAGAATTCTCTCCAATCGTCAATATTTGGCTGTTCTTTATGGGGCAATCTTAGTTTGGTCAATGCTCTTTCATCAAGCTTCTCTTTTCTCATCAAAAGAGGTACATCATAAATGGTGTCAGCATCGAGGGCTTCTATTACGGAGTTCAATTGAACGTTACAGAATAGAGCTAATTTCTTTCTAATGTCATTTGGAAGTGATTTTTCACTTCTACAGACAAGGATGTCAGGCTGAATACCAGCTTCTAGCAATTGCTTTACTGAGTGCTGTGTTGGTTTCGTCTTTAATTCTTTTGCAGCCTTGAGGTAAGGAATTAAAGTAAGGTGAATCACCATGGCGTTGTTCTCGCCCACTTCCAATTTAGCCTGTCTTACAGCTTCAATGAAAGGTAATGATTCAATATCACCAACACATCCACCAATTTCTGTGATCACGATGTCGTACTCACCAGTATTACCCAGTTTGTAAACATTCTCCTTGATCTCATCAGTGATATGAGGAATAACTTGAACAGTTTTACCTAGGTAGTCACCTCTTCGCTCTTTGGTAATTACGTTATTGTAGATTCTACCAGTTGTAATATTGTTGGCTTGAGAAGTTCTAATGTTCAAGAATCTCTCATAGTGACCTAAATCTAGATCTGTTTCTGCCCCATCATCCGTCACATAACACTCGCCATGTTCATAAGGATTGAGAGTTCCTGGATCAATATTGATATATGGGTCAAATTTCTGGATGGTAACGCGATAGCCTCTTGCTTGGAGCAAATTACCGAGAGAAGCTGCGATGATACCTTTACCTAAAGAAGATGTTACCCCACCGGTAACGAAAATATATTTTGCAGAAGCCATAAGTACTTAAAGCGAATTCAACTTATGGGACACAAAGGTAAGATAATTTAAAACAATCTTCGGTACTGATTTTGAAACTTTAATTGACCACAATTTAAAGGTCTTTTGCGGCAGGCAGAATTACTGCTAACTTTGCTCGCCATTTGGTTGAAAGGAGTATGAATCTATCTAAACACATCTCAGATCCCATATTTAAAATTGTTGCTGACGCTGGCAAACAATTGGGTTTTGAAACCTACGTTGTGGGCGGGTTTGTACGGGATATCCTATTAAAAAGAGAGTCAAAGGATATTGATTTTGTTTGTGTAGGCAGCGGTGTGGCTTTAGCCGAGCAAGTCCATCAATCTTTAGGAGGTAAGTTGCCACTTAGCGTTTTTAAGAATTTTGGTACTGCGATGATCAAAAGCGGGGACCAAGAACTTGAGTTCGTAGGGGCAAGAAAAGAATCTTATAATAGAAATTCTAGGAAGCCCATAGTAGAAGACGGAACCTTATCGGACGATCAAAATAGACGAGATTTTACGATCAATGCTTTAGCTATTAGCTTAAATAGTTCGGATTATGGTGAGTTGGTCGATCCGTTTGATGGAGTTTTGGATTTGAAAGCCAAATTGATCAAAACACCTTTAGCTCCTGAACAAACTTTTTCTGATGATCCTCTAAGAATGATGAGAGCTGTAAGATTTGCAGCCCAACTCAACTTTGATATTGATGGAGATACTTTTGAGGCTATTCAAAAAATGGCCGACAGGCTAAGTATTGTCTCTAAAGAACGCATCATGGTTGAGCTCAATAAGATCATTTTGAGCAAGAAGCCTTCGTATGGGTTTAAACTATTGTATTACTCTGGTCTTCTGAAGGAGTTTTTTCCTGAAATGGTGGCACTCCAAGGTGTTGACACCAAAGATGATAAATCTCACAAGGACAATTTCTATCACACATTACAGGTCTTAGATAATGTGGCCGAAAAGTCAGATGACCTTTGGTTGAGGTGGGCAGCCATTATGCATGATATTGCTAAGCCAGCCACTAAAAGATTCAATAAAAAAGCTGGATGGACTTTTCATGGTCATGAGGACAAAGGTGCTCGAATGACACCAGGTATTTTCAGACGACTGAAATTACCAATGGGCCAAGAAATGAAGTTTGTGCAAAAGCTAGTAAGATTGCATTTGAGACCAATACCTCTAGTTAGAGATGAGATCACGGATTCTGCAGTTAGAAGGCTTTTGTTTGATGCAGGTGATGATATTGAAAGCTTAATGCTCTTGTGCCGAGCAGATATTACCTCCAAGAACAACACAAAAGTGAAGCGCTATCTGAAAAACTTTGATGTGGTTGAAAGAAAGATGCGCGAAGTAGAGGAAAAAGATAAAATTCGTAACTTTCAGCCTGTTATAACAGGTGAAATGGTTATGGCAACATTTGGCCTTAAACCTGACAGGATGGTTGGAGAAATCAAAGAGGCGCTGAAAGAGGCGGTCCTAGAAGGTGAAATAAAAAATGAATTTGAAGAAGCCTACGCTTATATGCTCGAGTTGGGCAAGCAAAAAGGCTTGGAAATAGTAAAATCTCTAAACTAAAATTTTAGAATCGATACGATGAGAAGAATCAAACTTTTTGGATTGGTGTTGACAATGCTTTTTGGAAGCCATGCTTTGGTTCAGGCGCAAGACAGCACTTACATTTCTAACGAATACGCAAAAGCGGTTGCTATGTATCAGAGAGCGCAACGTTACAATGACGGTGTACTTCAAAAGCAAGCATTAATGGAAATGGCTGTTTTAAGCCCAAGAGATACAGCAGTTCTTAGAAGCTTAGCGGAATTGTATTACAACAATGGCCAGTTTATTTCGAGCGCACTTGTAGCTGGTGATATGAATACTGTTGATCCGACTAGTGTTATTGCTCTAGAGATCCAAGCATTGAGTTTTGAGAACTTGAGGTTGTATGACAAAGCAGTTGAGAACTATGAGAAACTATGGTTACAAACTGACGACAACAATGTCTTATATCAAATTGCTTATCTGCAGTATTCATTAAAAAGATATGAAGAGTCGAATAACAACTTGGCTATTCTAGATTCGAAGATCACCGATGATACAGGTATTACATTGAATAAAAGCGATGGTACTGCTCAAGAGGTTAAAATGAAAGCTGCAATGGATAACCTGAGAGGTCTTATCTCATATGACCAAGGAAAGACAGATGAAGCAAGAGGATTTTTTCAAAGTGCTTTAAATAGATCACCTGATTTCGAAGCTCCGAAGCTGAGCCTAGAAGGCATGAATTAAGCCAAAAGAAATTGAAATAGAAGAGCGCCTAATGGCGCTTTTTTTATACGCTAAAATTCCGTCAATAGAAATATTTAAATTGTGGATGCAACCTGAATAAATTCAGCTTGTCTTTAAACCGAATTCAAAGTATTGAAAACCGATTACCAGAATATTCATCAACCCATTATCGACCGTTGCTTGATAGGAGACAGGGCTGCCCAGCATGAGTTATACAACTTGTATGCGAAGGCCATGTTCAATACGGCATGTCGTATTACGGGTAATGAAATGGACGGTGAGGATGTTTTGCAAGAGTCTTTTGTAAGTGCTTTTAGAAACATAGGTTCATACAAAGGAACAGCCTCTTTTGGTAGTTGGTTGAAGCGAATTGTCGTTAACAATTCTATCAATCTGGTGAATAAGCGAAGGCTTGTTTTTGAGGAAATTCAAAATCACCACGAGGAAGAAGTTGTTGAAAGCAAGGAGCCGGCAGATTTGAGTTATGACATTGCCATGGTGCAAGAAGGAATAGGTCGTTTGCCAGAAGGATACAGAATGGTCTTGACCCTTTATTTGATTGAAGGGTATGATCATAAAGAGATCGCAGAGATTTTAGGCGTGACAGAGTCAACCTCTAAATCGCAGTTTAATCGATCTAAAAAGAAGTTGAAGGAAATATTAAGAGAAGAATTGAAATATGCAGGATAAAGATCAATTAGAGCAGTTCATTTCAGATCATAAAAGTGAGTTTGATACTCATGACGCTCCAAAAGGAGGATGGGAGAAGGTGTCTAGTGAATTAGATAAATCTATTACACCTGTTCAGAATCCAGTGATGTGGTATTGGAAAGCAGCAGTCATTGTTCTAATAGGTGCTGTAGCTTTCTTGATGGTAGATAAATTTAAGCCAGTTCCTGTTGAACCAATTGAAGAATTGACGGCTGTTTCTGATTTTGAAGAATTGGAGACTTTTTACACCTCCATCATTTCTAAAAAAGAAGTGAAGCTGGCAGAAGCAATGGAAGGAGAGGAGGCCCTGAATTACTTGGAAGCGGATATTGAAGAGTTAGAGTTTCTCTATGAAGATCTAAGAGAGCTCTATGTAGAGCAACAGGCTACTCCAGAAATCTATGATCGCCTGATGCACCTTCTTAGACAAAGGCTCCACCTTATTAATGCACAATTAGATATTATAGCTAAAGAAAAACTTCCTGAAGAAGTGAAATTGAATACTGATCTAAGTATGTGATGCAGCTTCTAAACTTGAATCATTGATCTGCCTTTCAGTACAGGTCAATGTTCTTTTAGGATAATTCTCGATCAATTTAAAATCATGGGTAGCCATTAGAATTGCTGTTCCTTGGTTATTGATCTTTTCAAAAGTTTTAAAGATTCCTTCAGATACTTCTGGGTCTAAGTTACCAGTCGGCTCATCTGCTATTAGTAATAATGGCTCATTAACCAATGCACGTGCTATTACTACTCTTTGCTGCTCACCGCCTGAAAGCTGGTGGGGCATTTTAGTTGAAACTGCTCCAAGCCCAACCTTCATTAAAAGCTCCGACATTTTAGCCTTCATCTTAGCTTTGTCTTTCCAGCCAGTGGCCTTCATAACAAAGTAGATGTTCTCAGCTACTGTTCTATCTGGCAACAATTGAAAATCTTGGAATACTATCCCTAGTTTTCTTCTCAATAAAGGAATCTCCTTTCTTTTGATCTTTTCAATATCGTACCCAGCAATTCTGATTGAGCCCATGCGTAATGGAAGGTCACAATAGAGGGTTTTTAATAAAGATGATTTTCCAGAACCTGTTCTTCCAACTAAGTAGACGAACTCGCCTTTCTTAACTGTTAAATTGATGTCATTCAGAACCGTATTTTCCTCTTGAAAAATTGAGGCATTGTTGATCTGTAGAATGGGTTCGGAAGAGAAGCTTGTCAAATTTCTAGTTTTTGAAGTTTACCAAAAGGCAAGTTATCAATTACATCTTTCAACGCAACTTCTTTGCCTTCTAGTCCATACTTTTCCAACTTTTTCAAAGGGCGGTCTGCTCTGAAGTAAGCGATAAGGACAAAGTTCTCATCTCTCAATTGGATGTAATCAGGGATTTTGGCTTTTCCTTTGACTTTGATAATGTACATTTCTTCAAAAAACTTCGGGTCATTAGCATAACCCGAAGCAGAAATTAATGTTTTATCCATTTGCCTTTGCATGATCAGCTAAGAACTGAGCTAATCCTTTATCAGTTAATGGGTGATTCAATAAGCTTGTAATCACATTTAGTGGGCAAGTTGCTACATCAGCTCCGATTTCTGCACATTGAATCAAGTGCATAGTGTGTCTGATAGATGCAGCCAATACTTCAGTTAAAAAACCATAGTTATCGTAGATCTCAACGATTTGCTCAATCAATTGTAAACCGTCATAACTGATGTCGTCTAGTCTACCAATGAAAGGTGAAACGTAAGAAGCACCTGCTTTGGCCGCTAGTAAAGCCTGTCCTGCAGAGAATACCAATGTGCAATTGGTTCTGATTCCTTCGTTAGTGAAATGCTTAATAGCTTTTACACCATCTTTAATCATTGGAATCTTAACTACGATCTTATCATCAATCTTAGCCAGCTCAGTACCTTCCTTTACCATTCCTTCAAAGTCGGTAGCAATTACTTCAGCACTTACATTATCATCTACGATGTTACAAATTGCTTTGTAGTGTGCCATTACGTTGTCATGACCAGAGATGCCCTCTTTCGCCATTAGGGAAGGGTTAGTAGTTACGCCATCTAAAACGCCTAAGTCGTAAGCCTCTTGAATGTCTGATAAATTAGCTGTATCGATGAAGAATTTCATAGTATGGAATTAGAGTTCTTTTAATGCTACAAAGCTAAGATAAATTGACTCTTGAATGATTGAATAGAGATTTAAATTTTAGTCACTTCTACTTCTAGTTTCTCTCAGTTCCACGTCAGTTCTAGAAGAAGGGCGTTGAGGTAAAGAAGCTAATAATGAGTAACTTATGATTAAAACCATGCAATATGTCTTCACGAATCAAATTGCCTAAGAGGCTTAAGTCATTTCAAGAATCAAACACTGCTTCACCTTCTAAGGGTTTTATTCCAAAAGGGACTTACCCGATTCTTGAGTATTTAGAGAATCATCCAAATAATGATACTGATTATGTTCATATACAGTCTCCAGAACTAGGAGATGTTTGGATTTGCTCGCGTTGGAAAGACCAGAGCTATGCGGAGTTGCTTCCAGATCAATTGACATTTGAAGGAGCTGATGCGATCGATGAATCTGCTATTCTTGAGAATTTACCAGCTTATAATGGATCTACCTACAGCCTGAAACAACCGAGATATCCTTTTGAATTAAAAGGGATAGGACTCAAGCAGTCTCCACCCAGGCTGAGTAACTGCTGTACTTTTGTGGAGGGTATCCTAATTAAATCTTGGCAAGATGTTTTTCCAGAATTTGAATGGAGTAAGGAGCAACACGCTAATATGATGATTATGAGCAAAGAAGATCTTTATTCACCAATCACTGAGGCGGTAAAGTCTGATTTAGCAGTTGAATTAGATGAAGATACTCCAAATCCATGGACCATTATTCAAGGATGGAACGACAAAATGAACAGGGGCCACACCTTTATTATTGTCGATCATGACCCGACTTCTGATAAGGTCCTGACCTTAGAGTCTAATGCCTCTTTCAAATTAAATGGTGTAGGATTCAGAGGGCTCGGAAATTCTGAAATGTTTGATAATGAAGTTCCCTCAGATTGGTCTAGTACACCTGGTGTACCAACATGGGCAGCCTTAAAAAAGAGATATCCAAATAGGAAAATGGCAGCTCTCAAAGTCAAGAACTTAAAATGGGCAAGTCAAGAGGTTTTGGTCTAGTTAACCTTCTTTCTTTTTCACTAGAAGTAAATAATCGTTTTCCAGAACTAAGTATCCATATTCATAACAGAAGTAGTAGGTAGCTCCTGTTTTGGTAATGTAGGTGCTCGTGAGATAAGTGAAATCAAATCCTTTGTCAACTAATTTGCTGCGGTGGACTTTCTCTTTTCCTGATGGATTAAGCTCTTCCAAAATTCGCCTGTTCTTACGCAAGGTGTAGTGCACATTACGAACATAATTATTGGCGTCAGCATTCTTTTTGTTGTTGTAAGCGTTGCGACATTGGTCATCGCAGAACTTCTTGTCTACTCTGCCGAACAGAGGTTTACCGCATTCAAGGCAAGATTTGTCAGTCATGTTAAAGTATTGTGTGTAGTATTAAGGTATTGAAAACCAATTGTCTATGCAATTGTAAGCGTTTACAAACGACTATTAATCAGTTACAAGTGCTTATCAACCGATTCTTGTTTTACAGCTATTGCAACTTTGTATCAGTCGTTCGGAATTGATCGACATCGTTTTTGAAATCATTTAACAATTAAACATTACAGACATGCAAAACTTAAGAAATCGCGTTCAGCTTATCGGAAGATTAGGTCAAGATCCAGAAGTGAAGACTTTAACAAGTGGTAAAAAACTCACCACGTTTTCAATTGCTACATCAGATAGTTATAGAAATTCCAATGGAGACAAAGTAGAAGATACCCAATGGCATAATATTGTGGCTTGGGGAAAGGTAGGTGAAATTGCTGGTGAGTATTTAAGCAAAGGACAAGAAGTGGCACTTGAGGGTAAGCTCACTCATCGTTCTTATGAGACTAATGATGGTGACAAAAAATACATCACCGAGATCAATTTAAATGAGCTGCTGATGATCGGTGCTAAAAAGTAAATGATCAGCAACTATTGAACAAAGAGGCCTAGTGCCTCTTTTTTTATGGAGCGATGAATATGGTAGGAGTAACGGCACTTACAATTCTGCCCGAAGAAAGCTTGATGTTGATCTCGAAACTAAAATCCTTTCCTACAGAAGGAGCGACAGTAGGTTTCATGCCAAAATCTCTGATGGGTTGCTGTTGTCTACGAATTACATCATGATAATTGATGAAGTAAGAATTAAAGGCATCTACGTCAATCGTGTTGCCATGCACTCTAAGTTCCGGTTCAGGGAGCATAGGATTGTCAACCAAATAGGCAGAATAGAAAACGGAAGACATATTGCTGCCTGCAGGGAAGTCATTATTATAGTCTTGTTGAGGAATGATTTCTATGGCTACTACAGGATCTTCCAAATTATATTCAGGGTCTGATGTGTCACAATCTGGCGATTGCAAAAACCTTCTGTTGGGCGATTCAAAATCCTCGAGTCCATTTATTGAGGTAACTGAGACTATTGTGAAAGCCGTGTATGTAATTCCACTAGTGTTTTGGACAGGCTGAAATGTTTCGCTTGAATAGTTTTTGAACAAGGCATCAGCCAAAGAAACATCTACCGTAATGATGTCCTCGGTAGGGCAACAGGCCCAAAATCCTAAACTAAGTATTGCAATAATGAATGACCTTTTCATTGTTGAGTTTTTGATATACAATAATATCAACAATTGAGCCGAAAAAAGCCTCTATTATAAAACTTAACTAACTCTTAAACTACGGCAAGATTTTAGAAACGAGTCTTCAACTTTTAGACCTAGACCTGGTACTTCAGGTAATCTAATTTCCCAGTCCTTTTGATACTCCATTCCACCTAGAACAGGGTCATATTCATGGAAAAGCGGACTGTCAAAGTCAGAATATTTAATCAATGGACTTGTATGTGCCAGATGACAGTTAGCAGTAAAAAGAATTCTTGATTCTAAAAACCCGCCTATTTGCATCGGGATTTGAGCATTGTCAGCTTCTTCTACGATTTTCTGTGCTTTGTACAGTCCACTCGATTTGCCCAACTTGATATTGAACATATCACAGTGATCTCCTTTGATCAATTTTCGAGCATCATAATGATCATGTAGACATTCATCTGCCATGATTTTTACCGGACTATTATTCCTAACCTTTTTGAGCTTGAAGTAATTGTGCCTGTTAATGGGTTCCTCACAATACTGAATATTCAAATCTTCAATGCCGTTTAAAACTTGGATGGCCTGTTTTACTTTCCAGCCTTGATTAGCATCAATGCGGATATCAATATCGCTACCGACAGCTTCTCTGATCGCGTGCATCCTTTTCACATCATCGGCTTTGCCATCGCCAAGTTTAACCTTGATGGCAGGAAAGCCCAGTTCTTTGATCCTTAATGCATCGATGACCATTTTATCAATGTCGCTGACACTTACGGTATAATCAGTGTATATCTTTTTGTCGATTGAACCTCCCAGGTAAATGTATAGGGGCTCATCTTCGTACTTGGCAGCTAAATCATAACAGGCGATATCAATGGCAGATTTGATGCTTGTATTGCCATAAATAGTTGAATCCATCAAAGAGGTAATGTCCTGATGTTCTCTTGGGTCTTGACCTAAAAGTCTTTTACCGATCATTTCTCCGATCAAGAAACAAGTATCTACTGTTTCACCATTAATAGGAGCGTAGGGCGAGCATTCTCCCCATCCCTCAAGTCCTTTGTCAGTCTGAATTCTGACATACATATTGTTCGCATGGTCGCGAAAGCCTAATGAGGTGATAAAAGGCTGCTTGAGTTTGAGTTTAGCATGATAAAACTCAACAGAAGTAATTTTCATATTTAAGCGACTTTCTTAGACTCGTCATAAATGGCGTAGAAGATGGTCAATACCATTACACCTAAGAAGATCATCCCGTATGGATTGATCTCATTGTTAAAAGCAAATGAGTAAATGCCAACAGCTGCTACTCCACCTACAAGAGGGCCAATTATTGGGGTCCAGGCATATGACCAATTAGAACTTCCTTTTCCTGCAATAGGTAGCAAGAAATGAGCAAGGCGTGGGCCAAAGTCTCTTGCTGGATTAATAGCGTAACCTGTAGTTCCACCTTGTGCCATACCGATGAGGGTAACTAAACCACCAACGACTAGGGGGTTAAGGCCATCGGCAAATTCGTTTGTGCCAATCATCAATAGACCTAAAATAAGTATCATGGTACCAAGCATTTCACTTACTAGGTTTGCTGGTTTTTGATCTATAGCTCCAGCAGTACAGAAAACCCCGAGTTTAGTTGCTTGATCTTCCGTTTTTCGCCAATGAGGTAGGTATTGAATCCAAGTCAGGGTTGCTCCAAGAATGGCACCAAGCACTTGTGCTCCTATGTAACCAAGCACCATAGACCCTTCTAAATCACCTGAGAAGTAAAGAGAGAGTGTAACAGCAGGATTAATATGGGCGCCACTGATTTGGCCAGCAGCATAGACGCCAAATGTAACAGCTAAACCCCAGCCGATACAGGTAATGATCCAGCCCGAATTCTGTCCATAAGAGTTTTTGAGGCTTGTCAGTGCGTTCACACTATTGCCAAAATACAAAAGCACAGCTGTGCCAATAAATTCAGCTAAATATGGAGACATAGCATATTCCATAGGTCAAAAAGTCATTTGTGTAATGATACAAAAAATCTTGAAAGGAAAAGCTGATGATAAGAAACCGAAGGGCACAAAAAAAGGCATCAGGATGTCGCACCGCTACAACCGCCTACCCTTGCTCTGTTCCCAGCCTGGGGGAGTTCAGCAGGAGCTGGTCGCATCCCTTTGCCGGGCGCAAAGGTATTAAGAATTTGTTATTTGAGAAAAGGTAAAGTGAAAATAACCGTCCTTTTATTGGTCTTCTTTTCTGGTGAAGAATTCCTTCTTCATATAAAGTTGAAATTCTAATGGGCTACTCTCTTGAAACTCATCTACTTCCAAGTCTTCATAGATGTCTTCATCGTATTGCATATCGTTCTTCTCCACTTTCTCGTCTGGGTGAATGATCAATTCAATACCACTGAAGTCGATAGGGTTAACTGCAACGAGTACTTGATAGTCTTCAAATACCCTCTTGAAATATTTGTATACGATGGCGTCTTTTTTAGCCATTAGCTCTTTTTCTTTTTTGAGTTACAAAAGTAATTAAAAGGCTCTTTGCCAGCAATGCGGCAGTCCATCCGATCATAGCACCAACCAATACATCGCCAGGATAATGAACTCCCAGATAAATTCTGCTGTAGGCAATAACTGCTGCCCAAGGGATAAGCCATTTTACATAGCTGAATTTGTCCTTTAAAAGAAACCAAGTAAAGAAAGCCACCGCAAATGAATTAGACGCATGCGATGAGGCGAAGCCATATTTACCTCCACAGCCTTTCAATAGATGTACCATACCTTCTAATTGAGGTTCGTAACATGGTCTTAGTCTACCCACATTTGGTTTGAGAATTCCTGATGCTACATAATCACTGAAAAAAATGAGGATGGCAATGCCCAAAACTATCTCAACAATCGAGTACTCGGTATGCTTGATGAGTCCATAAAGGATAAGCGCATATAAGGGTATCCAAATGTATTTATCACTGATCCAAGGCATGATTAGATCGAAGAATTCATTGTGAGCACCATTGAGTGCTTTAAATAATGATTGATCCCACGATTCTAAGGTCTTGATCATACCCAGTTAATCCCTTTCTTAAGAAGTTGAAGCGTTTTGCCCTCTCTAGAATTCTTAGGTGGTTCATAATCATATTCCCAACCAGCAAGAGGAGGTAGGCTCATTAAGATCGATTCGGTTCTACCGTCAGTTTCTAAGCCAAATTTGGTTCCTCTATCCAATACTAAGTTGAATTCTACATAACGTCCTCTGCGAATATTCTGCCATTCCTTTTCTCTTTCTCCGTATGGTTTGACGGAATTCTTCTTCATAAAATGAGTATAAATAGGAGCGAAGGATAGTCCTACATCTTTAACAAAATTGAATCTGTCTTCTTTACTGAATTCGCTATCCTCGCTTAAGTGGTCGAAAAAAATGCCACCAATACCTCTTGTCTCTTTCCTGTGCTTGATGTAGAAATAATCGTCAGCCCAATGCTTGTATTCCTTGTAATAATGGTCAGCATGCTTATCGCAAACGGCTTTTAACTTTCCATGAAAAAATTGGGCATCTTCATCATCTACATAATGTGGGGTAAGGTCGATACCACCTCCAAACCAATATTGGCCAGTTGACATTTCGAAATATCGAATGTTCATATGGATGATAGGTACCCATGGGTTTTCAGGATGAAGCACAATGGATACTCCGGTAGCAAAAAAATCTCCTTCCGTCAGACCAAAGCCCTTCAGTATCTTTTCTGGTGTTTTGCCATGAACCTCTGAAAAATTAACTCCACCTTTTTCAATGATGTTGCCGTGTCTGATGATTCTACTGCGACCACCTCCTCCACCAGGTCTTTCCCATCTATCTTGTAAAAAGACACCTTTACCGTCTGTATCTTCTAGAGCTTGGCAAATGTGATCTTGTATGTTTTTAAAGACTGAGGCGATGTGAGATTTGTCCGGTGTTGACATAGCGCAAAAATAGGAGAATTAATCGATTGAGAAGTAGATAAATATTTGATTGAATGTCAAACTTCTCTTGATAATTGGCGTTTTCAGATTAGCTACCTACCGTTCGTTAGGTTTTTCATCAATCGATTGAAATTATTACTTAATTTTAGCCTGTAAACTATAAGTCTTAATGGAATTAGCAGAGACGAAGACTACCCCGAAACAGAAATCTAAAGATATTAATATACCTAAAAAGACACTCGAGAAGGCATACAGGCTCATGCAGACTGCCCTTAACATGGCAGTTACTTATGATGAGAACAAGGCTGTATGTAGTAAGTACGTTCATAGTACCTCTCGCGGTCATGAGGCAATTCAGTTAGCTGCAGCATTTCAGTTAACTGAAAAGGACTATGCTGCTCCTTATTACAGAGATGAATCTATCCTTCTTGGTATCGGTATGCAGCCGTATGAGCTAATGCTTCAATTAATGGCTAAAAAGGATGACCCATTCTCAGGTGGAAGAACCTATTACGGTCACCCTTCATTAAAAAGAGATGGATTCCCTACCATACCTCACCAGAGTTCTGCAACGGGAATGCAGGCTATTCCTGCTACCGGAATGGCGCACGGCTTACATTATCTGGAAGGTCAAGGATTGATTGGCAAGAATGAAAAGTCTGTTGTGCTTTGTTCGCTAGGAGATGGTTCAGTTACAGAAGGGGAGGTTTCAGAGGCTTTTCAAATGGCTGTTTTGCATAAGCTGCCGATCGTCTATTTGATTCAAGACAACGAATGGGGCATTAGTGCTACTGGCAAGGAAATGAGGGCCATGGATGCTTATGAATTTGCTGCTGGTTTCAAAGGCATGGAACGCATGAGAGTTGATGGAGCTGACTTTGTTTCTTCTTATGAAGGAATGAAAAAAGCTTTTGATCATGTGCGAAAACATCGATCACCAATTCTAGTACATGCTTCAACTCCTTTATTGGGGCATCATACTTCAGGTGTTAGAAAAGAGTGGTACAGAGGAGATTTTGATTTGGACGAACACCAAAAGTCCGATCCAATTCCGAAGTTGAGAAAAGCATTAAAAACTGCCGGTTATAAAGAATCAGAGATCATTAAGATCGAAGATGAATCTAAAGCATTTGTGCAGTCTGAATATGCCAGAGCACTAAATGCGGAAGATCCAGATCCATCGACAGTTATGGATCATGAATTCGCACCAACTCCAATCACAGAAGAAAAAGGAGAACGTAAACCTAGAGGAGCTGAAAAGGTAGTTATGGTAGATGCAGCATTGCATGCTGTGGACGATATCTTAAGAAATAATCCAGAAGCTTTATTCTATGGTCAGGATGTGGGAGGAACTCTTGGGGGTGTATTTAGAGAAGCGGCAACTCTTGCTCAAAAGTATGGAGATGGAAGAGTTTTCAATACACCAATTCAAGAAGCTTACATTGTTGGTTCTACTGCCGGCATGTCTGCTGTAGGAGCAAAAGCCATTGTAGAGATTCAGTTTGCCGATTATATCTGGCCTGGAATTAACCAATTGGTTGAAGAGCTTTCTAAGAGTTGTTATCTCTCTCAGGGTAAGTTTCCGATTCAATCATTGATCCGAGTGCCAATTGGTGCTTATGGTGGTGGAGGACCTTACCACTCAGGCAGTGTAGAATCAACCTTGTTGAATATTCGCGGAATCAAGGTGGTATATCCTTCAAATGCTGCCGATATGAAAGGATTGATCAAGGCGGCATACCATGATCCAAATCCGGTGATTATGCTCGAGCACAAAGGACTGTATTGGTCTAAAGTACCAGGAACCGAAGAAGCTAAAACTTTTGAGCCTGACTCAGAATATGTTGTGCCTCTTGGTAAAAGTAGAATCGACCAGGCGGCATCCGAAGAAGCTATGGAAAATGGCGAGTCTTGTGTAGTGATCACCTATGGAATGGGAGTTTACTGGGCCAAAGCAGCAAGTAAGAAGTTTGAAGGTCAGGTCGAAATTCTTGATCTACGCACGCTTAACCCTCTAGATTGGGAGGGAGTGATTGCTTCTGTAAAAAGACATAATAAAGCTCTTGTCTTAACTGAAGAGCCATTGATGAACTCATTCGCAGAGTCTTTAGCTGGCAGAATTTCACAAGAATGTTTCCAGATCTTAGATGCTCCAGTAATGACATATGGTGCTGCTAATTTACCTGCCATCGCTCTAAATGTAGATGTTGAGAAAGCTATGCTTCCAACAGCAGAAAAGGTAGAAGGTCAGCTTGAAAAGTTATTGAATTACTAAAATCAGAAAGGGTAGCCAACGGCAATATTCCATACGCCTTGGCTAGCTCTTCTAAATGGTACTTGCCAGCGTTCGCCTTCAGGGAATCTTGGGTCTTTGATTTTCATCCCATAGTCAAAGCGGAAAACTAAGAATGAAAAGTCCATTCTAAGACCAAACCCTAGACCTACAGCTATCTCTTTGTAGAATCTATTCCACTCGAAATTAGCACCAGGAGAAGTACGGACCACATCGTCCTCATCTTCCACCGTAAACTCTTGAAAACGCCAGACATTACCCGCATCAACAAAAAGGGCATAGTCAAGAAATCCAGTGAGGTTGGCTCGATACTCAGCACTTAATTCCAATAGAATCTCACCAGGTTGCTCAAATTGATAACTGGTTTCGCTTGTACGGTCTGGCACAAAATCACCATTCTCGTCAACCACGTTGTTACCATCTTCATCTAACAAGTACGGAAAAGAAGAGCCTGGCCCTAAACGTCTTGGACTCCATGCCCTGTTGCTATTACTACCCCCAGTGAAGAAGTATTTCTCATAAGGTAATGCTCTATTATCTCCGTAGGCATAAGCTACTCCAGTATGGGCTCTTAACGCCCAGGCTCTATCATTGATCAAAGGAATGTGTCTTCTGTAGTCGAGCTGAAGCTTGGCAAACTGATAATATTCTAAGTCGTTGTCTTCAAAGATCTTTCCTCCGAAGATCGAAGTCATGTTGCCACCTAATTCTGCCAGATACCTAAAGAAGCTCGAGTTGGTGAGCGGATTAGAATAATCAAAGTTATAGATGGCATTGAAAGAAGTTGAGGACACAAATGACGGATTAAAAGCGAGGGCTAGTGTGTTTCCCTGTCTCAAGAGGTCATCTAAAAGTTCTTGAAAGCTTGGATCAATTTTTCTAGTATCGATCAAGTTGATGTCTGCCAGGTTAAAAGTGAAGCTGCGCTTACCAGTAGCGTTTTGCCAGGCGTAACTCCATCTTCCGTTCAAGTTGGAACGAATATATTCTGGCCTATCCGTGAAGGAATAACCAATAGATGCTGTGTTGGTAGCGTTAAAGACCCTCTTGCTATACTTGTTTTCTGAGAATGGAATATTAAACCTAGGGAAGGTCAATGATAGATTGGCTCCATATTGAAAACTGGAAAGAACCCCTGTCTGGTCTGAAAGTCCAGAAACACCTTCAGATCCAATAAATCCACCTAATTGTAAGATTTCGGCACCACCAAAAATGTTTCTATTAAGGAGTGAGACATTGTAAAAAGGACCCGGAACTCCCTCTGTCATATTCAATCCTACTTCTTGTGTTAACTGATATTTTCTTTGAGGGGCAGTGTAAATGTTGGTAATGAATTTGCCAGGAATCAATGTTGTGTCAAAGTTGATATTGACATACCTGAAGACATTCATGTTTAAAAGCTGGCGTTGCGTGTTTCGGATATCGTCAAAACTGTATTTCTGATTAGGAGTGATCTTAATTCTAGAATCAATAACCTTAGGGTTATAATAGTTGGGCCCAAGATTGTATTTGACTGTATCATAGGTTTCTTCCTCTATGATTGGATCGTTGCCATGTGTATTGATGATGATAGAGTCTAGATCAAATGATTTATGGTATGGCCTATTGATGGGCTTATTGATGACCGTTGTTACCCATAGATCCGTCTGATTTGGTGCGAAGTACACCTCGAAATTGATGAACTTATTGACAATTTCATAGTAGCCATTATTCTTTAGAAGTGTCTCAATTCGGGCCCTTTCGCGATCCACATTGTTCTTATCATAACTCGATCCCTTTTTCAAATAAGATTGATCTGCTTTTGATTGAATCAAGAAAGCAATGGCTGGGTCTCCTGTTCTAATCAAGGTGCTATCGATAAAACTTCTCTTTCCTTCATTGACCACAAATTCTTGGGTGATCTTGTCTTTCTTTTCTATAGAGGCCACATACACTTCAGCTTCACGAAAACCCTTTTCATTCATGTATTTTTCAATGCGTCTTCTTGAGGTTTCAATGGCAGAACTGTCATACCTCGATAAAGGTGAACCTGTTCTCATTCTGAAGTTTCCGAGCTGTCTTCTTTTGTTGAGTTTCGCCAGTTTTCGGTTCTTCTTGTTGGTAATCTTTCTGGTGTTCTTGCCTTCTGCTTCTTTTTTGGCAATAAGTGAATCAAACTTAATTGTAGTCGCCTCCATTTGATCAACAACAGCTAAAGAATCCCACTTGATTTTACCAGTTTCATAAATGTTAGCACCAAGTGGGCCGAGAATAGGAAGTCTGGTATTTGGGGTGAGTGTAATTAATCTGAGCATGGGATCTTTGCCCACCGATTTGACTCCTTTGATGTTTTGTTTGTAAAGCCATTTTTCCCCATCTTCCAAATATCTGGTGCCCGAACAAGACCAGATGAAAAGGATTAAAAAAATAAGAGGATACTTCCGCAAGGCTAACTTCACTGATTTAAGCTAAGAGTCTATGCTTTCTAAACGCAAATTAAAGGTTTTTAAATCTCTACAAATTAAGAAATATCGTCAGCAAGAAAGGATGTTTATTGTAGAAGGTGCTAAAGGGGTTGAAGAATCTTTAAAATCTTCCTTTAAAGTAGTCCACCTTTTATTGACGGAGGCTTTCAAAAAGCAACTTGAAGAGGCCAATATTCCTTTGTCTGGAGAGATTGAGCTGGTTGATGAAAAAGAACTCAAATCAGCAGGCACTTTCAGTTCAAATAATGCTGGCTTAGCGGTACTCGAAATTCCTAATGAATCAAAATTAGATGCAAATGAGGGGATTACATTAGTCTTGGACGATGTGAGAGATCCGGGCAATCTTGGCACCATCATTAGAATTGCAGATTGGTATGGTATTCGACAAATCATCTGTTCAAATGAAACGGCCGATGTCTTTAATCCAAAAGTCATTAATGCTACTATGGGTTCTTTTACCAGAGTGCTTGTTTCTTATCATGATTTGAATGATTTCTTCAGACAAAATGAGTTGCCTGTTTATGGTGCGTTACTAAGCGGAAAATCAATTTATGAGACGCCATTACCTGAAAATGCAATTGTCTTAATGGGCAATGAATCTAAGGGGATCTCACCTTCAATGGAAGAATATGTGGATCATCCAATTAAAATACCTGGTAGAGGAGGAGCAGAGTCTTTGAATGTTGCCATTGCTACAGCAGTAGTATTAGATAATTTCTTTCGCTAGAAAACGGACTCGTTACTTTCTGCACTTGCCGCTTCCATCATTTCTTCAGCCACTTCTTTGCCTAAGAAATTATCAATCAAATAATGCGCGACATAGAGCAGTGGAGTTAGTCCTATGGCTATCAAAAACTTATAGATGTAATTGGTTATACCGACTGCTAAAACCTGGTCGAGGGTCCATGGGCCAAGGAAGTAGAAGGCAACTAAGAGTACAACAAAGCTATCGATGAGCTGAGAGATAAGTGTTGAACCAGTAGCTCTAAGCCAGATCATTCTTTTACCAGTGAAGTTTCTGAGCTTATGGAAGACAAAAACATCTACAAACTGACCAATCACAAAAGCTACTAATGAAGCAAAAATGATGTTCAATCCTTGTGTCAGTACTAGCCTGAAGGCTTCATTGATATTGATGGCAGCACCATTGGCATCCGTTGCATTAACTTCCAGCCAAAAGTCTGCAGGGGCTAACTTCATGGCCATGAATATGGCTAAGAAGGCATAAGCGATTAAACCAACGGTAATAAAGGTGATCCTTCTAACTCCTTTTTTACCATAGTATTCATTAATGATGTCTGTTGTAATAAAGACTACAGGCCAGAGCAATACTCCAGCAGTCAAGTTAAATTGAAGAATGTAGTCCCCGAACAAAGGAGTGTTCAAAGGTTCGTATCCTAATGTTCTTTCAAATGAGAATATCTTACCACCGATCATTTCAGCAATGATTGCATTGGTAATAAAGATTCCTGCAAGGATAATGAATAGCCTTGTTTTCTTATCAGTTAAAATGTGCTGCGCGGAGAAATTACTCATTCAAAACGAACTCAGTGCCTTCAATGGCCAAATGTGAATTTTCAAATATTGTTCTAGCTTCTTCCTCTAAAGGTTCTAAGTCTTTATATCTCACCGAAAAATGTCCTAGCAAAAGCTTACCAACATCTGCTTTTTTGGCTATGGTGGCAGCTTCTTTAGCAGTACTATGGAAAGTGTTTGCGGCTCTGTCCATATGTTCATCTAAGAAGGTTGATTCATGGTATAGCATATCAGCCCCTTTGATGATTGAGATCACAGACTCATTGTACTTGGTGTCTGAACAATAGGCGTAGCTAAAAGATCTCCGAGGTGGTCGAGTGTAAATCTTATGTTCTAATTCGACATTACCTTCATCATCCAAAACATCCAAGCCATTCTTTAAAGTTTGGATCTTTGAGATAGCTAGGTTTTCAGGTAATAGTTCTTTAACTATTCTATGCTTTTTGGTCTTCTCTTTAAAAAAGAATCCACTGCAAGGGATCCTATGATCTAATGGAATGGACCATACTTCAAGCAAGCTATCTTCATGAATTAATCCGTGAGATTCAGTGTCTAGCTCCACATAATTCACATCATAATTAAAGGTGGTCTCAGAGTATTTCATCTGCATAGTGATGATCTCGCTCAGCCCTTTCGGGCCGTAAAGATTCAAGGGCGTCTTTCTACCCATAAGATGCATGGTAGAGAGTAGCCCCATAAGACCTAAATAGTGATCTCCATGAAGATGGCTAATGAAGATGTTTTTGATTCTTTGAGCTCTGATCTTGTAACGTTTGAGCTGAAGTTGAGTGCCTTCACCACAATCTACTAGGTAATACTGTCCCTCAACATTCACAAGCTGCGAGGTATGATGTCTCCTGTGTGCAGGAGCTGCTGAGTTTGACCCTAGTATTGTTACACGAATGCCCAAAATTTCATTATTCTTCCTCTGGGCTGTTGGCTAAGATCAAGTCTTTAGCCGCTTCGTCACTAGCTAGAATGGTTAAAACGTTATTTAGTTGAGAGATAGTCAAAAGCTTCTCAACAAAAGGAGTGATTTCAGACAGAATAAATGCACCACCATTTTCAACATAGGTTCTGTTGCCTGTTAATAAAGCACTTAAACCAGATGAGTCTGCGTATTTAGTGTTCGACAGATTCAAGATCAGGTTATTAGTACCCTGAGTCTGTAGAGAAACGAACTCAGATTTAAGATCAGGTGATAGAGTAGAATCTAATTTGTCTTCTTCTAATGTTAGAAGAGTATATAAATCAGTTTTTTCGATTTGATATTTCATGCTTTATCGATTAGCGAGGTAATTGTCAATATTAGTTTTAATGCGTTCGAGTGGGTCATTAGTTTCATCCTTTACGAATTTTTCACCCGTAACCTGCTCGAATAATTCAATATATCTCTCTGAGATAGATTTTACAACTTCATCGGTCATTTCAGGAATACTTTGACCGTCAAGGCCTTGGAATCCATTTTCAATGAGCCATTGTCTTACAAACTCCTTTGATAGTTGCTTTTGTTTATCTCCTGCATCTTGTCTGTCCTGATAGCCCTCTTTGTAGAAGTATCTGGAAGAATCAGGTGTATGGATTTCATCTATCAGATAAATCTCATCGTTGAATTGACCAAATTCATACTTGGTGTCAACTAAGATCAATCCTTGTTTGGCAGCTATTTTAGTGCCTCTTTCAAATAAGGCTCTCGTGTAATTTTCTAACTGTATGTAGTCAGCTTCAGCAACTATTCCTTGTGCTAAAATTTCTTCTCTTGAAATGTCCTCATCGTGCCCTTCGTCAGCTTTGGTGGTAGGGGTGATGATAGGTTCAGGAAGTTTATCGTTTTCCTTTAATCCTTCAGGAAGAGGCACGCCACAAAGCATTCTTTTTCCAGCTCTATATTCTCTCCAGGCGTGTCCGGCTAAATAACCTCTGATGACCATTTCAACCTTAAAGGGCTGGCATTTTAGTCCAACGCTCACATTAGGGTCTGGTGAAGATAATATCCAATTAGGTACAATATCAGCAGTGGCTTTTAAGAACTTAGAAGCAATCTGGTTGAGTACCTGGCCCTTGAAGGGAATGGCTCTTGGAAGAATCACATCAAATGCGGAGATTCTATCACTCGCCACCATGGCTAAATCATCTTGAAAAAAATAGATATCGCGAACCTTTCCTCGGTAGAAATCAAGTTGTCCTGCGAAAGAGAAATTGGTTTGTTTGATCCCTTCAGTCATTGGCTCAAAATTAGTCAAAAAAAGATTTGATGAATGCTGTTATTTAATTTTCTGATGAGGTCATCAAGCGGCCATTGTTAAAGCGCTCTTTTTTGATTGTTTTTCCCTGCTTATCGAACTCTGTCCACTCACCATTCTTCAGGTCGAATTTGAAAGTACCTTTCGTTTTTACCTCTCCTGATTCATAGTACTCATAGAATAAGCCTGACTTCTTATTACTGAAGTAACCGGTTTCAGTTTTTCTTTTACCAGAAGGGTAGAATTCTGTTTCTGTTCCTTGTTGCGTACCGTAAACGAAATTACTCCTTTTGATCATTTTCTTTTGGTCAAAATATTTGATGTAACCATGAATGGCCCCTTTTTCGTGAGGGACTTCTTTGATCAGCTCGCCTTTGTCATTGTAGGTCTTCCAGGTCTTGGTAGGAAGGCCATTCTCATAGATCTGTTTTACTTGAAGCTCACCGTTTTGGTGAAAGACTTCAATGGTAACGTCCTTGGCAATTTTGGTGTAATTCTCAATTCTCTCAATCTGACCAGATTTGTAATATCTAATGTTTTTACCCGATTTAGCGCCTTTCTGATAGTGAAGTTCTTCTCTTATCTCGCCCGTTTCGAAGTAACCGAAAGCATCTCCATCATCTAGTCCATCGATGTAGTTCCCTTTCAATGCCAATTGTCCGTTACTGTAGAATCTTTCGTAGGTACCGTTTTTATAGCCACCTACATAGTTGTACTCATATTCTTTATTACCGTTCGGGTAATAGGTGTAATAGACACCCTCTATCACACCGTTTTGGTAAGTAAATTGAGAAGACTTTGTACCGCTTTCAAAGTAGGTAAGGGCCTCACCATTCGGAGTTCCCATAACGTAGGTGGTTTTGTCTTTCTTTTTTCCAGAGGCATAAAAACTGATATTTAGCCCGTTGATCCTTCCCTCCTTAAATACAGATCTGTTTTTTAACTCGCCAGTTTCATAGTAGGTCTCTACAGTATCTGAAAGAAGTCCATTTTTATATGCTCCTTTTTGTGCGAGTTTTCCATTTCTACCATATACTTCAAATGCTCCAGTTCTTTTTCCGTTGGTGAAAGTGATTTTTGAAAGCAACCTCCCATTTGGGTAGTACTCTTCGAATACCCCTTGAGCCTTACCTTCTAAGAATTCACCTTTTTTAGAAATGCTTCCATCTTCGAAGTACTTAATGTAAGTACCATTGATCATCGAGGAGTCACCATTCAGTATGGTGTAAGTTTCCATTAGGTTTTTGTAAAGAGGAGGGTAGAACGTTTTCACCTCTTGCTGAGCGCTAAGGTTATATGTCCCCAGTAGTAATAGAAGTAATACCTTTTTCATAAAAAAAAGCCTCACGTAAAACTACGCAAGGCTTTAAGATTTCTTGTGGTTTTATCACATTTTCTCAATCACCATGGCAGAAGCTCCTCCACCGCCATTACAGATTCCGGCAACACCAATTTTAGCATCATTTTGATGTAATACATGGCATAGCGTGGTTAGGATTCTATTTCCTGATGCACCAAGAGGGTGACCAAGAGCAACAGCTCCACCATTGACATTTACTTTTTCAGGGTCCAAACCAAGTTCCATGTTATTGGCTATGGCCACTGCAGAGAATGCTTCGTTGATTTCGTAATAGTCAACATCTTCCGCTTTAACACCTGCCATATCCATAGCTTTCGGAATGGCTTTGCTTGGAGCAGTTGTGAACCATAATGGATCTTGTGCTGCATCACCCATACCGATGATCTTAGCTATTGGCTTAACACCAAGTTCTTCAGCTTTTTGTTTGCTCATCAACACCATCGCAGATGCACCATCATTGATAGTAGAAGCGTTCGCTGCTGTAACAGTGCCTTCTTTGCTAAATACAGGTCTTAGATTAGGGATCTTATCGAAGAATACGTTTTTGAATTCTTCATCCTCCGTCATCATAATTGGATCTCCTTTTCTTTGAGGAATAGCTACTGGGATGATCTCTTCTTGGAATTTACCTGCTTCAGTCGCTGCTGCAGATCTCTTGTAAGAGTTGATGGCGTAGTCATCTTGAGCTTCTCTCGTAATCCCCATTTCTTTGGCAGTGTTATCTGCGCAATTACCCATAGGGAATTCATTATAGACCTCCCATAGTCCATCTTTTACTAGGCCGTCTAACATTTCACCATGACCATACTTATAGCCATATCTTGCTTTTGGTACGTAGTAAGGGATATTAGACATGCTCTCCATTCCGCCAGCTACAATCACTTCCTGAGCGCCTACCATAATAGACTGCGCTGCGATCATTACTGACTTCATACCAGAAGCACATACCTTGTTGATGGCAGTACATGGCACGTTTTCACCAATGCCAGCTCCCAATGCAGCTTGTCTAGCCGGTGCTTGTCCTAAACCAGCTGATACTACATTGCCCATATAGACTTCTTGTACTTCTTTAGCATCTACTCCAGCTTTTTCTAGTGCTCCTTTGATCGCAAATGAGCCTAATTGGGTAGCTGTAAAACCAGATAATTTTCCTCCAAAGCTGCCGATAGGAGTTCTGGCAGCAGAAATGATATATACTTCGTTCATTTGAAATTATAGTTTACCTAACGAGTGTTAGCAAAGTTAAACAAAGGAATCATTTTTCCTTAGTCTTCTGCTATTAAGTAAGATAGAATGAGGAGGTAAAGTTCCGACTACCAGTCAGGTTTGTTGCTCTTCTTGGGTTTAGTAGCCTTACGCTTCTTTTGCTGCACGTATTGGATCTCATTGTTTTTCATGGCTTCCAATATCATTTGAGCTTTCTCTAATGGGATATTCATCTCTTTGAGTTTCTCCATTAGTTTTTCCATCGGGTCCTCTTCTTGAGGTTGATCTTGTTGCTCTTCTTGTTGCTGCTGTTCTTGCTCTTGTTGTTCCTGATCCTGCTGTTCTTGCTGCTCTTGATCTTGTTGTTCCTCCTGCTCTTTCTTCTCTTGATCCTCTTTGTTTTGCTGGTCTTGCTTTTGTTGCTGATCGTTTTGCTGATCTTGGTTCTGCTGATCCTGTTGTTGTTCTTGCTGATCTTGATTTTCCTGATTCTGCTGCTCTTGTTCCTGTTGTTGACGAATCAGTTTTTTCACAAGCTCATAGTTGTATCTAGCTTGTTCGTTTTGAGGGTTTTTGATCAGGGCTCTTTTAAAATCAGATAGTGCTTGATTCATAAGAGTGGTCTTGTCATCCTTTGAGATCTCGTTTCTTCTGTAAGCAATCACTCCTAATTGATTGTAGGCCATAGAAGCTGCTGATGCATCTTCGCTTTCTCTAACAATTCTGTAATTAGAATCTGCTATGTCGAAAAACTTGATCTCTTCTGCTACAGCATTTAGAGAGGCTGAGTCTTGAACTCTTTGACTACCTGCAGCTATATCAGATAAAACGTCAAAATTATCACTACCGTAAGAGACTCTGTAAGCAGCATTGGCCAGATTCAAGCGAGCTCGATCATCATATACTTCCATTGAATCTAAGAGCATTTGATAAGCTGTTACAGCTTGCTCGAAATTACCCTCGTCATAAGCACGTTTTGCTTCCCTCTTGAGCGAATTAGATTTAGCGATTTTCGTCACTGGATCAGTGCTAAAGGAAGTAAGTAGTAATATGACTGAAAGTAAGTATTTCATATTCTCAATGTCTTTCTTCTTGTGAGTGCGTCAATCGTCATCAAAACAAGGGCTCCAATTAAGAAAAAGTAGAATTTGTTCGCAGAAGCATCGATCATTCGAGCATCTCTTAATTCTCCTTCCACTTCATTAATAGCTCGTATTAATCTGTTTACGTCATTTTGCTCAGAATTGATTTCAAAATATTTCCCACCAGTATCAACAGCTAATTTTCTGAGCGACTTTGAATTGAGCTTGGTCACCACCTCGTTGCCTTGTCTATCTCTCTTGAAGCCTCGCACTTGGCGGATTTTCGAGCCTGTTTCAGTACCGACTCCTAACGCGAATAATTGAATCCCGGATTTTACGATCTTCTTTGCCGCTGCTTCTGTGTCGTCACCAAAATCTTCTCCATCACTGATGAGCAATATGATCTCTGCCTTCTGTTGATTGGCTGGTGACTCTGTTTGGCTAAGCTTTTCTAAAGCCATGTTTAATGGAGTACCAAAGTCTGTTCCTGCATTAGGTACAAGACCTGTGTTTAATGTGCTTATGAATAAATTCAATGCGCTTTGATCATAGGTGAGTGGGCATTGGACAAATGCTTCAGACGAAAAAATGATCAATCCAATACGATCGGAGTTAAAGGCTTCGACTACTTTTTTCAATTCGTATTTCACCTTTTCCAGCCTTGTTGGCTGAATATCGAAGGCATTCATACTTTGTGAAAGGTCTACGGCTATGAAAATGTCTTTGCCTTCAGACTTCACTTCTTTGGTAGTAGATCCAAAAGAGGGGCCTAAAAGCGCAATGATGATCAAAGCAATAGCCAGGGTTCGGATCAGAATTTTAAATAAGAGGGGTCTGAATGAGGTCTGTAGTCGCTTGGCAATCTTAGTTAATCTGAAAATATATAAGCCATAAGCCAATAGGAATAGGCCTATGAATATCATTTCAGGTGTACCAAGAGTTTTAAACCAAGTCATGCAAGCGATGAATAATCTGCGAATATAACTATTGAACGAAAAGGAGCATATCCGTTCATCATTTCTCAAGAAAATTGATTGTTAAAGTGTGTTAACTGAAATCATCTAGGTGATTTACCTATTTTTTGTAATTCAGTATATAGCGCATAAATAAATGCTTGGCTAAAAATACTTTTGGAAGGTAAAGTCAAGAATTATGAAGCTTCTAAAAGTGTTACTCTTCCTTTCTTTCTTATCTCCTGTATTTCTTGTGAATTCTGCTTCGACCAATGAAGTCTCAGAAAGAATCTATTATCCGGTTTTGGAGTTGGAATCAATTGAATTGGATGGAATGGAACTCATGTTTGATCACGTGAAAGTAAGTGCTGTGGACAGAGATGTAGATTATACTAGGCTGTTCACTTATAACGAAGCATTGGCTATGCAGAATGCGGAAAGAAGATTGCCGACAGAAAATGAGTTGAAAGAATTCTTATTGAATGCGGGATTTAATTCTGATGGACCATTTGGCCTAATCCCTGATGAATACTACGATTTAGGATTGGAGTACCCTGGAATTGTTGATCCTATATTGGGTCATGTACAGCAAGAAGAGAAATTGGGTTTTTGGTTCTTGGAAAACGAAAAAGGAGAGAACTACATCTCTATAGAAAGAGATGAATTGACCTTCAAAGTGGGAAGAGTTCTTCCGCAAACAAAAATGAGTTTGAGATACCTTACTGAGAAGTAAAAGTATATACATTGTTTTGGTTAAAAGATTGCCCCTCAGATGGAGGGGCATTTTTATTTCTACGTGTTTCACGTAGATCACTTTTTTAGTTGAATACGTAAGAAAAAGGACGCTTACGCATGTACATTCAATAATGTATAGGCAGATTCAGTATGTGAATCTCGGATTGTGACCTAAGTCACATAACTCTCATAAGGATTAGTTATATTAATAAACACAGACCTGACTAAATAAACCAAAACAACCAAAATAGGCTATGGAAATAGCGGAAGGAAATAAAATCAGGGTAGCAGGACAAACAGTCAATCAAATCATATTGGTTGGGTGTAGTGGGATGGATCTAGAAAAATTTGAAAGTGCTGATGCTTTCAAATTTGTATTTCTGGATAAGCTGCCGCGCATTTCTACTTCCAATAGATTTCACTCCATTTTCATATCAGAAGAGTGGATTAGGTCCAACAATTATCAATCGCTCAAGAAATTTCTCAATCATTATGATCGGTACGCTCTGTTTATTATTTCTGATAAACAAGACATTGATCTTCTTACATTCAGTCAGGATAATTTAGTTGAAGACTTTATAGAATCAGCCGTATGCATTCCTCAGGTATTGATCAAGTTGACTGAATTAGCAGAGAAGAAGAGGAATTACTCTGTTCAAATGCTCGGTCAAAGTCATGAGATTTCTCTTTATAAAAGAGCATTAGATCAATCCGCTAGTGCTATAGAAATCACGGATGCGAATGGAGTTATTGTTTACGTAAATGGCCAATTTGAAGAATCTTCGGGTTATACTGCTAGCGAATTAGTTGGTAAAAAAGCTTCTATCGTAGCCTCAGGAAGAATGGATGGGCTGTTCTTTCAAAACCTTTGGGAAACCATTTCATCTGGTAAGGTTTGGAAAGGCGATTTTGAAAATAGGCGTAAAGACGGAACACTTTTCTACCAGAGATCTACCATTAGGCCGGTACAAAGACCGGATGGTCTTATAACTCATTACATCGCTATAAAGGATGATATCCAAAGCATTCAAGAAAATGAGCTGACCAAGGAATTTATTATCAATGCGGCTAATATTGCTACCTGGGACTGGCATATTGACAAAGGGCAAATTGACTACAACGATCAATGGGCGAGTTTAATTGGTTTTGGTCAAAAAGAATTAGGCTCTAAAAAAGGCCTCTGGCAGAGTCTTTTACATCCTGATGATAAGGCCAGAGTGTTAAGGGTTTTAGATGAACATTTAGAACTCAAGTCGGAGCAATATGATGCTATTTATAGGCTGAAGCACAAGGATGGCCACTATGTATGGGTCCATGATTCAGGCAAAGTCATTGCCACAGATAAAAATGGCAAAGCCACTCGAATGGCAGGTGTACATGTTGATGTAACTGATTTGATGACTACTCAAGAGGCCTTGTCTATCGAACGAGATCAATTAGCACAAACGCAGCAAGTAGCACAAACAGGTTCTTGTTTCTTTGATTTTAAGCAAGAATGCTTCACCTATTTTTCAGACGTAGCAAGAGAGCTGGTTATGTTGCCTGAGTCTGGTGATATTCAATTTGACCAGGTTCTAAGTAAAATCCCTTTGGAGGAGATAGAAATGGTCAAAGGCCATTATGAAAAAATGCTCAAAGGAGAGCATATCCATCTTTTTCATAGGGTCTTACATGATGAAGGTTTTATGTGGTTGAAAATTGATGGAACCCCAGTTGAAGATTCTAATGGGGAAGCCATTGGTCTTCTGGCTGTTCTACAAGATGTAACTGATTTGAAGACTCAGATCAAGACCATTTCAGATCAAAATCAAAAACTACAAGAGGCTAATGCCCTGGCTAAAATGGGCCATTGGAAGCTGAATTTAAAGACAAATACTTGTGTTTGGTCCGATCAGTTAATGATCATCATGGGTGTTGAAGGTGATAAAAATGAATTCACCTTCGATGAATATCTCAAGATCATCCATCCGGAAGATCAGAAAAGAGCTGTTGAGGAGTATCAGTATGCCTAAGAACACAGAGAGCCCTATGTGCAGCATCATAGATTGGTGATGCCAGATGGTGAGATCAAATTCACTGAGGTTCGAGGGCGATTTATATGTGATGAGGAAGGTGTTCCATACGAGGTACGAGGAATTACTAAAGATATTACAGAAGAAGTCAATGCGAATATCCTGAATGAAGTCCAAAGAGATCGTTTAACCGCAGCTGCCGAAATTGCTCGTTTAGGCTATTGGGAATTTGATTTTAGTTCGGGACAAGTTTATTGGAGTAAGGAACTCTTTGGTTTGCTACAGGTGGACCCTGAAAAAGAGCCAGCCAATTTCGATCGATATGTCGCTTTAATACACCCAGAAGACCGAGAACTCTCATTAAAACTCTTTTCAGATTCCGTAAAACAAGGATCATTCAAAAGGGAGCATAGGATGCTTTTAGACTCTGGAGATATTATTTATCTGGAGGAGTCGGCATCATTTGAAGTGGATAAGGATGGAAATCCAATAATTGCTCGAGGAGTTTCTCATGACATTACTGAAGCCAAACTGAGGGCCATTGAGTTAGAAAAAGAAACAGAAGACCATAACAAGGCTCAGGAGATTGCGAAAATTGGTCATTGGAAGTTTGATATAATCAATGGTACGGTAGATTGGTCGAATAATGTCTACAAGCTTTGGGATAAAGATCCAAAAACATTCAAACCGAGTTTTGAATCAGTTCTGGCTACAGTGTATCATGAGGATGCTGAAAAAGTACAAAATGAAATAAATCGTTCCATCCAAAACAAAAGCCGAGGACATGTTGAGCATCGAGTAGCCTACCCTGATGGGACAATAAGGTATTTTGAAGAACAATGGGATGTCGAATTAGACAGTGAAGGTGAGGTGGCCTTTTTTGTTGGGATGGTTCTAGATAGGACAGAGGCCATCAAACAAAAGCATGAGTTGGAAGAGGTACAACAAATGCACTCAAAGGCTCAGTCAATAGCTCATATTGGACACTTTAGATGGGATATTGAACGAGATGTTCTTGAATGGTCGGATGAGATGTACAAGATATGGGGAATAACCAAGCCCGATAGGGAATTAAAATTTGCCGATTGTACCTCAGCTTATCATCCCGGGGAATTGCCCATCAAGCTCAAGGCGATTGATGAATCGATGGCTTCAGGAGAAGATGGTAGCATGATCCATAAAGTGATTCGACCTGATGGCTCTGAGAGAACAGTTGAAGCTAGATGGCAAATTGAGTTCAGTCAAAAAGACAATAGAAAGTACCTAATAGGTACAGTGCATGACATTACTGATGCCTTTAAGCAAAAGCGAGAGATTGAAGAGATTCAATTATTATATCAAAAAGCACAAAGTATTGCTAGCGTTGGCCATTTCAAATTTCAAATAGCTACTCAAGCTGTGGAATGGTCTGACGAAGTTTATAAAATTTGGGGCTTAGAAAAAGAAGGGGATCTCACTTTTGAAAAAGTAGCCAAAGGCTACCATCCAGATGAAATAGAGGCTGTAAATAAGGCAATTGAAGAATCTATCAGAACCCATGAAGAAGGTTACATTCAACATAAGGTAATAAGGCCAAATGGGGATGTAAGAGTTGTCGAAGCTAAATGGGAGATTCAGTTAAATTCAGAGAATGAGCCTATAGAATTTATAGGTACAGTACACGATATCACTGAGAGTTGGGAGGTAAATCATAAACTCATAGAGGCTGAAAAGATCGCTTTATTGGGTCATTGGACATTAGATCATATTACTGGTGAACTTTTTTGGTCTGACCAGGTGTTTAAAATCTTCGACTTAAGTCCAAAGGAGTTTCCAGCTAATTATGAAGCATTTCTGAGTTACATACATCCGGAAGATCGGGCAATGGTAGATGAAGCCTATTCCACGGCTATTGAAACTAAAAACGTGTACGAGGTGGATCATCGACTTTTGGTTGATGGTAAAGTTAAATACGTCACAGAAAAGGCCATCACTCATTATGATGAGCAAGGTAAGCCAATTAAATCGATAGGTACTGTCCAGGACATTACCGAGAAAAAGTTAGTTCAGGAAAAAGCTGACGAAGCTTCTAAACGATTGGGCATGTTGGTGGAGTCTATCCCTGACCTGATTTTTGTTTACGATAAGGAAGGGTATTACATAGATTATTTCGAAAGTGCATTTGATCAACCGCTTGTTCCACCAGAAGTCTTTATGGGTAAGCACTATAGTCAAGTACTTCCTAAAACGGTTGCACAAAGAGTAGATAAGTTTTTGCCTTTGGCCTTAGAGACAGGAGAGGTTCAAAAGTTTCCTTTTCAGCTAGATAAGGAAGGTGTTGAAAAGTGGTATGAGGCCACGATGGCCCCTTATAGAGACGGTGATGAAGTAATTGGTGTAACCATTGTGAACCGAGATGTCACCAAGGAAAAGGTATATGAAAATCAGTTGGTTGACACCAAACTCAATCTTGAGCTCATTTTGAATTCTCTAGATAAACTACTGTGCATCATTGATGATGAAGGTAGATATGTAGATATCTTCTTCTCAGATAATGGTATCAAACCAATCATTCCAAAGGAAGAGATCATTGGGAAGAGATGGGAAGAGGTGATGCCTCCTGATGTGCATGATAAAATAGCCTATGCCTTTAAACTAGTTGATAAGAAAAAAATCTCAACAGAAGTCTCTTATAGTCTAGAAATCAATGGAATGAGACAGTTTTTTGAGGCATCAGTATCTCCATTCATAGATGAAAGAAAAGGTATTCAGGGCTACAGTGTCTTGGTATCAGATATCACCGACAGAAAGAGAGCTAAAAAGCTTCTAAAAAAGAGTGAAGAGAGATTTAAGAAGCATTCTGAATTCCTTCCGCATATGTTATGGACCAGAAACCTGAAAGGTGAGCTGACCTATATGAACGCCAAAGGGCAAGAATATTATGGAAAGTATTTAAAGAAGATCAACAAACTCTCCAATGACCCGCTTTATGTGATACATCCACAAGATAGAGCGAATTCGCAAAAGCTTTGGAATAGAGCGAATAGAAACAAAACATCTTTTCAAAACCTCGAAAGAAGAAAGGATGACAAAGGTGTGTATCGCTGGTTCAACATCAAAGTAGATCCGATTTTCGATAAGGATGGCAAGTTCATGAGTTGGATTGGCGTAGCGACTGATGTAGATAAAGAACAAAAAGTAGCACGTGAGAATGAAGATTTAGTCAATAATTTACAAGAGCGAGTGAAAGAGGCGGAATGTATGTATGCCATCTCACACTTGGCGGAAAAACTCAGCCTGAGTTTAGATCATATTTTTGAGGAAGCTGCAGAGATAATCCCAACAGGCTTTCAATTCCCTGAATTAACTCAAGCTCAAATCTTATATAATAACAAGCGATTTGGTGGCCAGATTCGATATCGAAATAAACGCGTACATGATCTTAAAGTAAGAGACCAAAAAGTAGGAGAAGTTATTGTGGGTGTTTCCGCTAAATCGCCCAATGGCCAACTCAATTTCTTCTTAAAAGAAGAAGAACGTCTGTTAGGTGCCATTACAGATAATTTGAGCTTAATACTCACTCAAAAGTTAGATCAATTGGTGTTGGCCGAAAGTGAAAAGCGCTTTAAATCGCTATTCAATTCAGCATCTATAGGTATTATCATACAAGACTTGCCAACCCTTCAGATTGTGGATGTGAATCAGGCTATGAGTGGTCTTTTACATTATGATCGAACTGACCTTTTAGGGCTTACATTACTAGATTTGAGTCCTGCCTATCAGGGCGATGATATATCGTCTGTTGAAAAGTTTGATGAAGTAAATGGGACAAACACGGGTGGTTATTTCTGGAAACTGCTAGATAATTATGGTCAAAATATTCATTGTGCCATCAATGTCAATACCATAGACATTGAAGGTAAGCAATATCAGGTCTCTTTTATCAGAAATGTATCTGATGAGATGGCCGCTTACACTGCACTCGAAAATTCTGAAGAGCTTTACAGAAATATTTTCGAGAATATTCAGGAAGGATATTACCTGAGAGATTTAGATGGTAAGATCATCAATATTAATCCTGAGGGGCTTAGAATTTTGGAAGCGGAAGAGAAAGAAGTCGTAGATCATTCGGCCGCAAAATTCTTTATGCACGATGATAGAAGAGAATTGACCTTCTTAGATGATGATAATACGCAGGTGGTACAAGATCTGCAGGTTAGAGCCATTACACCTCAAGGCAAAGAAAAATACATTTCTCTCAACAAGAAATTGATCACTAGTAATGATGCTCCTTGGGTGGTAGAATGTTCTTTTAGGGATATTACGCAATCTGTACTTTATACCAAATTACAGACATTGACACTTGGTCTGGTTAATGAGGAAAGTATTTCTTCAGAAGAGATCTTAAAGAAAGCTGTTGATCAAGTTTGCGAGGTGTTTGGTGCCCGATATGCCTTCTTCCATTTTGTTGATTTAAAAGAAAAGGAAGTGAAATACTCTACTTTTTCCAAAGATTCTGGAGTTAAGTCAATACCTCATGCTGTGTCATTCAATAAAATAGGTTTTTGGGAAGGAGTGCTAACAACCAGAACAGGAAATACCTTTTCAAAAAAGGAGATTTTACTAGCTAAAAGAAGAAAAACTGATGGTAAAGTAGAGAATGCCATGGTAACACCAATAATTATTAAGGGTGAAATAGTAGCTGTTCTTGGAATATGTAATAGAGGCTATGATTTCTCAAACATGGAATTGAGTTTACTCAATGATTTTGGGCTTCAATTCTATTCTCTATATGACCAAGCAAAGACACAAGACGCCTATTTGACTTCACTCGATAATCTTGAGAGGTCTCAGGAGGCTGGGAAAATAGGTGCCTGGACGTATGATGTGGTCTTTGATGAGACATGGTGGTCGGATATTATGTTCGACCTATATGGCATCGATAAATTAGAAGGTATCCCAAGCGATAATTGGGTGGATTTTACTCATCCAGATGATAGGGACATGCATATCAAAGCATTCGAAGATGCCTTTGCTTCAGGGAATTTTGAATGTGAATATCGTTTAGTTACTCCTAAAGGGGAAATACGCCATTTAAAAGCAATGGCCGATATCAAAAGAGACAAAAATGGCGTGCCTTTAAAGTTCAATGGTTTTGTGCAGGATGTCACTGCCATCAAAAAAGCTGAAGAAGCGATTATTGAGGAGAAACAAAAGTTCGAAAACATTGTGGATGCCCTTCCTGGTATCGTATACCGATTGAGTTTACCTGATGTTTCATTGGAATATGTAAGTGACCATACTCAAGACTTATTAGGTATTCCACCTTACCTCTTTGCGAATGCAAAGGGTGAAGATTTCATATTATCCTTAGTTCACCCAGACGATTGGGAAGGAGTGAGGAAAACAATTACTAGAGCTGTTGAAGATGTCGATACCTACTCTTTGATCCATAGAATGAAAAAGGACGATGGGAAATACGTTTGGGTATCGAATACAGGTAAAATTTCTCTTGCTGGAGATGATACCTATGATGTGGAAGGATTTATTTATGATGTAACAGATAGGATTAAGAATGAGGAGCGCATCATGAATGCGGTGATGGAAGCATCTGATAAAGAGAAATCAAGGATTTCAAAAGAAATTCATGACAGCCTTCAGCAGACTTTAACCATCGCTTCTCTTAATCTGGAGTTCGTCAGAAAAGAGAAAGAAAACCTTTCTAATAAGGCAAGAGATAAATTCAAAACAGGCTGGACCTATCTTAAAAAATCTATGGACGATTCTCGATCGATCGCACACAGACTCATGCCGAAAGCGATTACTGACTTTGGCGTTGTACCAGTACTGAAAGATATGTTAGAAGAGCTCAATAGATCGGGCGATGTTGAGTTTGAGTTCATTACAAACTTTGAAGACCGAATTAAAATACCTGCCGCCACTAATGTGTACAAGGTGGTACAAGAGGCAGTTAATAATATTCTCAAACATGCAGATGCCAAAACTGTCACAGTGCAGTATTTACTTCTGGATGGTTTGATTCAATTATCTATTGAAGATGACGGCTGTGGATTCGATATCACACAGGTCGGTAAGAAAAGTAGCTTCGGATTGGCAAGTATGAAGAGCAGAGCAACGGCTTTATCTGCCGAGCTTCTGATCGATTCACATCCAGGCCACGGAACTACGCTAGTGTTAGAAATTCCATACAACGAAAACGTCAAGTATTATGAATAAGATCAAGCTATTTCTTGTAGATGATCACAAGATGATTAGAGATGCCATGATCGCATATTTATCGGATCAGGAAGAATTTGAGATTGTTGGTCAGGCCAATCATGGCGAAGAGGCGCTACAAATGTTTAAAAACAACTCTGACATTGATGTCTTGCTTACAGATATCATTATGCCACAGATGGACGGTTTGGAGCTCGTAAAAAGCTTAAAGCAGGAGGGTTATGAATTTAAGGTGATAGCGCTCACCATGCTTTCAGAAACCCAGCATATTAAGAAAATGCTCAACTATGGTGTTAACGGCTACCTTTTAAAGAGTGCTGGTCAGCAGGAGATCATAGATGCGATAAAATCGGTTTACCAAGGTAGTTCTTATTACAGCCCTCAAGTAACCAATACAATAATGGAGCACTTAAGGGGGGATAAGTCTAGAAATAGTAGGATGGGTATGGATGTGCCTTTGACTAAGCGAGAAAAGGAGATCCTAAAATTGATTGTTGAGGAGCACACCAATCAGGAGATTGCTGACCTGCTATTTATTTCGATCAGAACAGTGGAGGCACACAAGAGAAACTTATTAGAAAAGACAGGACACAAGACCATGGCTGGTTTAGCTGTTTGGGCAGTAGAGACCAGGCTATTCGCAGAAATTGCATGATTTGTTCACTTTCGTAAGTGGAATTGCTAAGAGAAACACCGATGCTTATCGGTGTTTTTTTATTCCTTCTATTGCCAAAGTCGCAATAAGATTTGTGCGTAATTCTTAAGTCTAAGTTTTAAATAGAATACTCAGCTTATTGCGAGTAAATGGTAATCTGGAACATATGTAAATACCTGATAATAAGATATATAGGTGTTCGGAAATTAGAGTAACGAAACACTAAAACCCGAATATCATGAAAAAGTTAATGTTAATCGCTTGGATGCTGATGATCAGCAGCCTTGCATTTGCACAAAGTTTTAATCATCGACCAAAATCGGTCACATTTCAAGTAGCCCCTTCTGTATTTAGTTACCATGACAATCTTGTTTTTGGCTATCATATTGGGATGAACGTGAAAGAGCGCTTTAATCTCAGTTTTTACTCTATGAGAGACTATGATTTCTCAGATGACATCAAAGATTTTGGATGGAGAGGGCTAACTGCCTCGTATATGCTTCATCTGACAGACTATGTAGATTTTGGTCCTGTCGTGAGAATGGGAATGATCAATGATGGTTTTGAAAAACCTTATTTCGGAGCAGAGGTCCGTTATGGGCTCTCTGAGAAGCTGAAATTAAGCTTTGAGTATGGTAGAGCAGATGGGGAGACTTCAGCTCACACTGGCTACGGTATGAAGCTTATCTGGAACATGTATTAATCTCTAAAGCACCATTGATCATGTTACAGTACCAAATTGTTGATACTAGCTGGGAGAGCTCAATCAACGCAACCGATATTAATGACACTGCCAAAGAGTTAAAGACTGTTATTGAGAAGAAATGCCACTCGGCCATGTACTTCGTTAGTGACCATTTGACCAAGATAGAAGAGCAGTCAAGTAATCTTAATTCCATGTTAGAAGATGCTCTTTTGCTCATGAAATTAGAAAAAAGTAAACCCACGGACATTAATCAGACATTTGATCTAGGTAGGCTTAAAAGTGAGCTCATTATTGAATTCGAAAATTTCTATCCATTTAAAAAGTTTGAGCTTGAGGTAGGGGATACTGATGTGGTCGAGCTCGACAAGACGCTCTTTACTCGAGGAATTAAAAAATTCATTCAACTCGCGATACAAGAGTCTGGCAATATGAAGCCAGAGGTGAATATCTACGCAAGTACGATAGACATCAGTTTTAAGTCGTTACAACTGACAGAAAAAGAATTCTCAATGGTTCAAGAGGGTCAGATCAGTGATTCTGAGCAAGGTCGGGTTGAAGCCATTTCTATGAGGGTGGCCGTGGCAAAAAAGATGGTTGAATTATCTGGAGGCGCATATAGTCTGAGGTTAAATCAAAAATCTGAGTTGGAAGTGACTATTAATTGTGGTAGTCAAAAAGAAATAGAAATCAAGGAGGTAGCATGAAAAGTTTTGTATCCATATTGATTGTACTACTACTGGGTTGTTCAGATTTCTATGTAGTACCTGAAGACCACTATCTTATCGAAGCAGGTAAGCATGAATCCAAGATCGTGAATGGAATGTCATTAGATAAGGTCAGGACTTTAAAATCTAACAGGCTCGTGTTTACTGCTCGATTTGATGAAACAGCTAAGTATGATTTAGCCACCCAAGATCAACACGATATCAATAAGCTAATGGGCTTTTCTGAAGCTAACAGTCTTCATCAAGAGAATAGCGCTAGGTTGGGTTGGCGGTACAATATTGAATATGATAATATCGAGATCTTCTCGTATATCTACCGAGATGGAGAAATGAGTTTTAATAAGATCTCTGAGGTGGATTTGAATGAGACTATTGAGTATCAAATCAATCTCTTTGAGGACGAATATGAATTTGTAGTAAATGGTTTCTCATTCCGAGAACTTCGGGACATAGATCAGCAGGTAGGAGTGTACTATAGACTGTTTCCTTACTTCGGAGGAGATGAAGTGGCACCCCATGATATCAACATATATATCAAGGAGGTTTTCTAAAGATAAATTTAACAACCATTCATGGTTGTCGGGTGTTGTTCGAGGGCTAGTTCAGAAGGAGCTAGCCCTTCTTTATTTAAGTGAATCACGCAATGAACTTAAGAGATTTGCTGCATTAAGTAATTACCTGATTATCTGATTGATGGAGCCGTTTTGGGTGGTATTTTCATAGTAGTAAAGAACAATTACCCGAAATGAAGAGAATCATTCTTTTAATACTATTTATTGTGATCGCCATTGAGTGCCAAGCACAACTCAATTCAGTGAAGAATGAGAAGTTTTCAGTAGAATTAGCTAATAATACTGTCCGATCAATTTATGGGTGGAAATCAGGGCCCAAGATCGGATTGAATTTCAATAGTAGAATCCAGGTCAATTATGTCTATCTGATGGATATCTCAGGTTCTGAAAATGTCCAAGACACTTTTCATGGTACACAGGTCAAATACTATTTTAATCCAAAAGGTAAATTGAATGTAGGCTTAGGTTTGAGATTAGGGTTGTACAGTGAACAATTTGCAGCTGTCATACCATCGGTAGATTTAAAATATAGCCCTTTAAAGGACCTTAATATCTCTTTAGGTGTGGCTCGTTTAGATAGGTATCCTTATTTCGACCTTTCAATAGGCTATAAGGTATTTAAAAAATGAAATAGGAAAAGGGGAGACAAATAAAAAGGCTTCAGAGTGATCTGAAGCCTTTTTTGGTCTGTGATCCGCCCAGGACTCGAACCTGGAACCTACTGCTTAGAAGGCAGTTGCTCTATCCAGTTGAGCTAGCAGACCAACGTGCTCTGGAAAAGCGAGTGCAAATATAGTTAAAAGGTTTTTTCTATAGCAAGCACAGAATGAAAAAAGAACTATAAAAATGAGTAAAAAATCTTGAGCCTCTTTGCAAGCTTCTGATTACTCAAGACTTAGAATTTTACTGACTCATTCACTATCTTCAGGCAACACCGAATTTATGAATACTGACCTTACTACTGAAAGCTTACAAAAGGCTGCCTATTGGATTATAATCGTCACCGGGGTAATCATTGCCCTAATCTATTTCAGAACTCTTCTAGAGCCTATTGTATTGGCTCTTGTCTTATGGTATTTGATAAGAACAGCCAGGAAATACGTTGGTCGCCTGAGGGTAAATGGAAAGGCACTTCCCTTGTTTATACAAAGGGCGATTGCTTTTCTGCTGACGTTCGGAGTGATCTGGGGTATCTATGGGGTTATTTCAGTGAATGTGAACTTGATCTCTGTAAATGCTGATAAGTATGACGAGAATCTAAGAGCTCTCTTGAATAGGGCACGACAAGAGCCCATGATTGATGATCTGATCCCTGAAATAGAGGAGGGGATTCAGAAAATGGACTACAGAAATCTAGTAACGGGTGTTTTTAATTCGGTAAGTACAGTTCTAGGGAATTTCACCCTAGTGATCATTTATGTGGTCTTCTTCGTGATTGAGGAGAATTTCTTCAACCAAAAAATGGATGCCATTTTCAGAAGGAAGAGGAAGAGGGAGAGTTTCATGCATATTGTCTCTCACATCAGTACTGCTATCAATAAGTATTTCACAGTAAAAACCGAGATGAGCTTACTCACCGCTGTACTTAGTTATATCATTATGTTGATATTAGGGGTGGACTTTCCTGTCCTCTGGGCCTTTATCATCTTTATACTCAATTATATCCCTTATATAGGCTCTTTAGTAGCGAGTTTGCTACCTGGTATCTTTGCCATATTCCAGTTTGGTTCGTTTTGGCCATTTGTCTATGTGTTCTTGGCGGTTGAGGCAGTCCAAGTCTTGGTGGGTAATTATATAGAACCAAAAGTGATGGGTAAATCACTTAATCTAAGTCCGCTTGTTGTAATCATTGCTTTGTCTTTTTGGGGAGCCATTTGGGGAATACTTGGTATGATCTTATCTGTGCCGATCGTTTCGGTACTTGTCATTATTTGTGCTCAGTTTGACTCTACTAGAAGCGTTGCTATTTTACTTTCTGAGAACGGAAGTATAGAGACTGCCATGGCCCCCGAGGAAGAATGAAAAAGCGCTATCTGAAGCGAGCAGATATCTATGTTTCTGAATTGAGTTTTGGATGCATGTCATTAGGCGATGATCATGCCGAAAACGCCTCATTGATTGACCATGCCATTGAAGGTGGAATCAACTATTTTGATACGGCAGATTTATATCAAAAAGGGTTTAATGAAGAGACTCTTGGAAGAGCCATCAAAGGCAAAAGAGATCAAGTAGTCATCGCGACCAAGGTGGGGAATGAGCTCAATCCTAGTGGAGAGGGATGGAGATGGAATCCTTCGAAAAGTTATATTCTAGAAGCCATCGATAAAAGCCTACAGCGATTACAAGTCGAGCAGATTGATCTTTATCAATTACATGGCGGAACATTAGATGATCCAATCGATGATGTCATCGAGGCATTTGAGTTGTTGCAGGAGAGGGGTAAGATCAAGGCCTATGGTCTTTCATCCATCAGGCCTAATGTGATCAAGGAGTATTTGACCAAATCAAACATTGTCTCCGATATGATTCAGTATTCGTTATTAGATAGAAGGGCTGAAGAGCAGGTGTTTCCTGAATTGATAGATAAAGGAGTGGGTGCAATGGTTAGGGGGAGTTTGGCAAAAGGGTTATTGGCTAAAAAAAGTATAAGTAAGTATTTAGATAGAGACATTCAACAAGTTGAATATATGAGAGATAAGATAAATTCATTCTCAAATGAGAAAATATCAAATTCTCAATTGAGTATTCAATGGGTTTTAAGGAATGAATCTGTCTCAACTGTTGTTGTTGGTATCAGAAACATAGGGCAATTGAACGATGTTTTAGAATTAAATCATCTACCAGAAATGTCTTCAGATCAACATCAAGAATTCGCTAATTTGATTGGGCCAAACTTTTATAAAGAACATAGAATGTAATAAGTGATCTTGCGAAGATGGCTTGCAAGTTCTAGAATAGCCGGAGTAATTATTTCAAGAAGGCACAATCATTTTGATTAAAGATGTAACAGGTCATTGAGAGTTTGATCTAATTGAAAAGTACAAGAACATAAACAGACAAGTATGGCGGTAATTGAGTCAAGCACTTTAAGGTTTTTAAAAGATTTAGCAGAGCACAATGATAGAGATTGGTTCAATAAGAACAAGAAAGTCTATCAGGCAGAACATACAAAAATTGTTGACTTTGTAGAGGAGCTTTTAGAAGAGATGAAAGGTCATGATCAGCTTTCAACACCGAGTGCAAAAAAGAGCTTGATGAGGATCTATCGGGACACTAGATTTTCAAAAGACAAGACACCCTACAACCCACGTTTTGCTGGCTCATTTTCTAGGATCAAGCCCCAGCTAAGAGGAGGTTATTTTTTCAGAATTATGCCTGGTGCAACTGTTGTTGGCGGTGGCTTTTATGGACCTAATCCGGATGATTTAAAATTGCTCAGAGGACAGATTGCTCAGGATGCTTCACCATTGAGAGAGGTCATAGAATCAAAGGCTTTTAAAGATATGTTTGGAGGCCTACAGGGAGATCAGGTAAAAACTGCCCCAAAGGGATATCCTAAAGATCATGAGGAAATTGATTTACTCAAGTATAAGTCAATGTATGTTTTCAGAGATTTTACAGACAAAGAGGTGCAAAGCAAGGACTTTAAAACTGAAATGATAAAAACATTTTTGGGTCTCAGGCCTTTCTTTGATGTGATGACGGAATATCTCACCACAGACCTCAATGGAATTTCAATGATCGACTAATCAATGGATAGAAAAGAAGTATTTCATTTTTTGGGGGAGTTACAGAAGAATAACTCCAAGGATTGGATGGATGCAAACAGGAAATGGTATGAACAGTGCAAGGCTATCATTTTTAAGGTCTTTGATCCCATTTTAGATGAGTTAAAGTCCTTAGACCCAAGAATAGTGACTCCCAATGCTAGAAAAGGACTTAATCGCATCAATAATAATCTGATGTTTCATCCAGATAGACCTACTTACAAAGATCATTTTGGGATTGGCTTTGGTTACGGAAAAGGCCTGGCAGATTTCTATGTTCATTTGGGAATAGATGAAACTCTAGTAGCGGGTGGTCTTTGGCATCCTCCGGTAGATAAACTCAAAAAACTACGTTCAGAAATAGATTATGAAGGTCATAGGTTGGCTAAAATTCTCAATGGAGAAGCTTTTAGTGATAACTTCGAGCTATTTCAAGAAGATAAATTGACTAATGCACCTAAGGGATTCGATAAGACTCATGAACACATTGAATTATTGAAAATGAAAAGTTTAGGAGCTTGGAGGAATTTTGATCGTGACCTATTCTACAGTGATTCCTTTCCTGAATTTATTTTAGAGAGCTATAAGACTTTAATTCCTATGATAGACTTCATCAATGTGGCCATCTCGGACGATTAATTTCTTCTATTCTTTGAATTAACTATCTTGCTTTAAACTAAAACGTATGAAAAGGCTTACTCTATTATTCTTATTTCTCCTCCTTGCTGGCTTAATACAGGCGCAAGAGACACAGATTAAAACAGGTCCAGTAATCGAATTTGAAGAGAAGATCTTCGATTTCGGGGTTATTAATCAAGGAGATACTGTCGAGCACACTTTTGTATTTATGAATATGGGTACTGAGCCTTTAAGAATTACATCTGCAAGAGGAAGTTGCGGTTGTACTGTCCCTAAATATTCTAAGCAAGAAGTGGCACCAGGGGCGAAAGGAGAGGTGTTTGTGCGATTTAGAAGTGCTGGCAAAATGGGTAAACAGAATAAAACAGTTACACTGGTGACAAATGCTGCTGTCAACAACAGAGTCATTCTTACTTTAAGAGGAACTATTCAAGCCCGAACTACCGAAGGAGAAGATTAGAAAATATTGAAAATCAAATAGATAAAGACTGCGTGAAAACTCGGTCTTTTTTTATTTGAAAAATTCTTTAGTCAGAATGTTTCTTTATTAAAAATACGTCTATATTTGCACTCCCATTCAGGAAATCATTCTTGAATAAGTCGGGATCGGGGTGTAGCGTAGCCCGGTTATCGCGCCTCGTTTGGGACGAGGAGGTCGCAGGTTCGAATCCTGCCACCCCGACAGAAAGCTCAGTCATATGACTGGGCTTTTTTTATGCTTTTTGGATGAGAACCTGGGTTCGAAATCGGAGCAGAGCGAAGATTCACGAGGGGCGGTGCGGCATGCCTTCAGCGTATGAGTAATCCTGCCACCCCGACAGAAAGCTCAGTCATTAGGCTGGGCTTTTTTTATGCTTTTTGGATGAGAACCTGGGTTCGAAATCGGAGCATGGCGTAGATTCACGAGGGGCGGTGCGGCATGCCTTGAGCGTATGAGTAATCCTGCCACCCCGACAGAAAGCTCAGTCGTATGACTGGGCTTTTTTTATTCAGTTAAATGATTGTCGCTGCCATCTTTGAAAGTTACTTGCAGCCTTGCAGTCTGTTTGGCCTGGTCGATCTTCCCTACTTTGATCTTTCGAATTTCTCCAAAACCGTATGAGTCATTTAGGTCTTTCTCTAGCTCACTGCGTCTATTAGGGTGGATTAAATCTAGCTTTGTATATACAACCTCTTTTTTGTGAAGCTTAGTCCGTTTAAGTACCACATATTCCAATAGGAACACAATTAAAACTACGTAGACATCACTATATAAAACTCTGAAAATATTGGCTTCTATAGGTACTAGAGCATTTTTGGCGGCTATTCCTATACATAGAAATAAATAGGTCATTTCTCGGGTTTCAATCGTGACCGTTCGATATCTGATAATGCCAAAAATGGCGAATATCCCAACTGCAAAGCCAAGGCCCAGTTCAACATTCTTAATGAGAAGACAAATCATGAAGATGACTGCAGAGAGCACCACATAAGCGAATAGGTAATCTTGTTTTCCTTTTTTAGGGTAATAAAAAAATCGAGCCAGAATAAAGACTAGTGATAGGGTATACCAGAATTTGATATTGTTCTGGACCATCTCTTGAGTAAACTCAAAATTCATACTTCAATAGAGAATTTGTTTTAATTAACTTACTCTAAATTCCTTAAACTTAAAACCTAATGCATAATTCAGTATCTAGATTCTTCCTACTCAATTTGCTGTTTGTATGTCTATGCTACCCTCTAATTGGGCAAGAAATTGAAGACCACCCCAACCCGATAGTCGACTCTATCCGTGTTAATCAAGATATTTTTGAAGTTGAAACACCAGCTAGGATATCTCTAAAACTGGACATAAGGGCTTTCGAAAAGAATAAGTATGACGATGAATACCAAAAAGCAGAGCTGTCTTATGAGTTTAAGGAACATGGAGTCACCATTACCAATGAGGTGAGGGTGAAAGCGCGAGGAAATAGCCGCAAAAAGCGATGTTTCTTCCCTCCAATTAAGTTGAATATTAAAAAATCGGATGTTGAGAATAAGTACTTAGAAGATACAAAAACGATCAAGTTGGTGACCCATTGTAAGCATTCAGTCACTTATGAAAATTACATTTTAAAAGAGTACTTGGTTTATAAGCTTTTCAACGTAATATCTCCAAACAGCTTTAGAGTTAGACTTCTGGAAGTTGACTATATCGACACAGGTAAAAAAGGGAAGGATATTGATACATGGGCATTTTTAATTGAGCCGGAGGGTATGCTTGCGGAACGACTCGACATGTTTAAAATCAAGAATGACGAGCTCACTCAAAAATACATGGAGCCAGATGATATGGTTAGGGTCTCGCTTTTCAATTATATGGTAGGAAACACAGACTTTTCTGTAAATGGGCGCCATAACATGAAGATCCTTCAGCCAAATGATGTGACTAAGACATTGGGGATACCAGTTCCCTATGATTTTGATTATTCTGGTTTTGTAAATGCCACCTATGCTGTACCCTATGAGGGATTGGGCATTAAATCGGTAAAAGAAAGGTACTATTTAGGTCTTTGTAAAAATGAGCCTTCTTTTGAACCAATTTTGAAGGAATTTCTAAGTAAAAAGAAAGACCTCTTAAAGGTTGTAGAGGACTTTGAATATTTAGAGGGTAGGGATAAAAAGTACTTAATTGACTATTTAAATGAGTTTTTTGAAGAGGCAGAACGACCTAATTTCATTCGCAACCATGTAAAGAGCACATGCCTCTAGAAATCTCTTAAATATTTAAGAAGTTTTGTGGGTGCCTGTATTGAAATTTAAGGCATTCATTTATATTTGCAGTCCTTTAACGAATCATCGCATCCAGGAGGGGTGGGTGAGTGGCTGAAACCAGCAGTTTGCTAAACTGTCGTACTGGGAAACTGGTACCGGGGGTTCGAATCCCCCTCCCTCCGCACAGAATTAGGCGTCTTTTTGGACGCCTTTTTTTATGCATAAAAAAGCGCCTTGATGATTTCAAGGCGCATGTGATACTAAGAGTATTTATTCATCTATTCCTATTCATACCTCAAAGCTCTCACAGGATTTTGCCTTGCTGCTCTCAATGAATGATAACTCACTGTTAGGAAGGCGATGACTAATGACATAGTACCAGCAATGAGCGCTGCACCAATAATCACAGTCTGTAATGACATTCTGTATTCAAAAACTTGGAGCCAGTCGTCTACTAAGAAATAGGCCACAGGTATGGCTATTGCAAAACCTACGATGACTAGGTACATGATATCTCTAAAGATGAGATATACCAATTGCGGAACGGTGGCACCTAATACCTTTCTGACACCAATTTCCTTAATCCTTGTGGCTGTAGTAAAGCTCGATAGCCCTAATAATCCTAAGCAGCTTATTAGAATACAGATATAAGAAAGTATGGCAGTCAATTGGCTCTGTCTTTGGTCAGATCGATAGAGCATCTCTGCTTGAGTATCTAATAAGCCATATTCAAATGGGTGGCTAGGGTCAAGTTCAGTGTACTTATCCTCTAAATATCGGAGAGTCTCCTGAAGCTTTCCTTCTTTCGTATGAATGACTACCGAGGGTTGTACTTGGGTAATGGTACCGAACCTTTCATATCTGTTGATGATGGTAGGCTCTACTTTAACATGTAATGATTGTGCGTTGAAATCTTTCACTACACCTATTACCCTCAAGGTAGGGCTCTGAGGGCCTGCATTACTCACTTTTTTGCCGATAGCCTCTGTCCAGCCCATTTTAGCAACAAGAGCTTCATTCACTAAAACTCCATTAGTAAGGTCAGTTGGGATATTGTCATCAAAGTCTCGTCCTTCAATGATCTCCATCTCCATAGCATTCACAAAGTTTTCTCCCACAAACATGATGTTGTAAGTATCTGTGACCATGGTCGTATCAGCCCCTTCTACTAGCATGACTTGGCGACCACCACCAATTAGTACGTTTCCGACTGAGTTGGATGAGCTTACATTAAAGCCATTCGCAGTTGTCACATCCTGAATATTAGGATTCTCCTTCAATTCATTCTGGATCATTTCCAATCGACTACTGACTAAGGTATCTCTTGTTGGTACGATGATGACATTGTCCTTATTAAAACCAAGATCTTTGCCTCTCATGAAATCGATCTGATTACTCATAAGTAGGGTGGCTATCACGACACCAATTGATACAAAGAACTGGAAGGCTACTAAGATCTTTCTTAAGAAAAGGCTTCCTGGGCCTGTCTTCACTGAGCCTTTCATGGCAATGATAACAGAGATAGCAGATAAATAGAATGCCGGATAAAGACCAGACAACAACCCTAATAGTAATGTGATACCAACTGACCCAAATAGGAGGAGAGGATTGTCTAAGAAATTCAATTGTAGGTTTTTACCTAAAAGATCATTCATGCCTGTTGCGTTGATCATAAAGGCAACAATACCGACTGCCACTAGAAAGGATATTATGGTAATAACCAACGATTCACTCATAAACTGTGAAACCAATCTTCCTTTAGTTGAACCTAATACTTTTTTGATACCAACCTCCTTAGAGCGTTTTGTGGCTCGAGCAGTAGCTAAATTCATATAGTTGATACTGGCCAATACTAAAACGAATATGCCAATGGCCATAAATGCTTGCGTGTAAGCTTTGTTACCCGTTGGAAGGTCGTACTGGACTTTAGAGTTAAAATGAACCTCATTTAGAGGTACTAACCTTGGTTCAAAAGATGCCTCTCTCAATGAAGGAACTTGCTGGGCCAAAGGCTTCATGTATTCGTCAAAGAACTCTCCAAATTGGTTACTTATTTGTGCCGTATTGTAGTTTGGAGGAAGCTTGATGTAGGAGTAGAGTGCAATGTTCCAGAGTTGTTGGGTCTTTTGCTGGGTTGTAAGCGCAGGTTGACCACTGGTTAGTGTGGTATATGAAATCAGCGCATTAAACCTCAAATGCACGTTGTCCGGAAGATCTTCAATAATTCCCTTTACAGTGAATGTATTGTTATCTGTTTTGACCAATTCATTCATTGGATTGCGATCACCGAACATTCTTTTTGCTGTGCTCTCAGTTAGAATCAAGCTGCGAGGTTCGTCAAGTGCTGATGCAGGATCTCCTTGAATAAAGTTGTGTGTAAACAGGTCGAACATGGTCGAATCTGCGAAATAGACGTCATTCACATAAAAGTTGCTGTCTTCAATTCTGAACAAAACTTGACCAGCGTTTTGAACTCTAGTAAAAGACAAGATTTCAGGGAACTTGACTTGCATCAGCTCAGCCAAAGCAGGAGAGGTTAAAGCAAATTCGTCATTCTTGGGTGGTATGTAGAATTTCGATTCTACCCTGTAAACTTGGTCCCAATTCTCATGGCTTTTGTCGTACATGAAATCACTTTGCACATACAGTAAGATGATCATGGAAACCGCGAGGCCTAATGCTAGGCCAAAGACATTGAGGAATGCGTAGAACTTATTGCGCATAAGAACTCTGGTGGCGAGTATGATATTCTTCATGGTGGTTAATCTGTTGTTTTTTGAGTTTGCAGTAATTGTGCCAGCTAGAAATTATTTTTTTAAACCCTTATAAATCAATTAGTTGTAGTGAATCTATTTTGAGTGTCTACAACTAGAATGTACGTATCTGAAAAAAATCATGTGCGATAGCGTACAACCTTTTGACTAATTCATGGTCATTAAATCTATTCGGCATTCAAACATGAAAAATTCCTTTTCAAAAGTGATTGCCTAAAGGATAAGCGATACAATTCAATTGTTATATGGTGCCTTTTGAAGTTGATACTTCAATTAATGTGTAACCTCTTACGGAAAAAAGAGTCTAATTAATATACTCAACAACAAAAGGTTATGCTCAAAAATCTCTTTAAGACTTCATTCAGAAGTCTGTTTAAAAACAAACTGTATAGTGTAATCAATATTTCAGGTTTAGCCATTGGTATGGCTAGCGCATTATTGATTCTTTTTTATGTCACATTCGAACTGAACTATGATACTTACCAACCTGATAATGATCGGGTCTATCGAGTGAGTCTCGAAATTTTTCAGAATGGAGATTTCGTATTTCATAGTGCCGAGAATTATCCTCCGGTAGGTCAAACAATGGTCAGGGATTATCCTGAAGTAATTGAATGGGCTCACTTGTACAATATGGGTTCTAAGAACAATGTGGTCATCACTTATGAAGACAGTCCAGGGGAGCCGATAAAATTTAAGCACAAGAAGTTTCTTTATGCTAGCCCTTCTACCTTGTCATTTTTTGGTGTTCAAATGATCGATGGTAATGCAGAAACTGCCCTGACAGAACCATTTACTATGGCCATTTCAGAGTCAACCGCTATGAAGTATTTTGGTAATGAAAATCCGATTGGTAAATACTTAAGATTGAAGGATGATGATTTCAATGACGAGAATTGCCAGGTAACTGCAGTTTATAAGGATTTACCCGCTAATACTCACCTGAAGTTTGATGTGCTTATTTCTACGCCCACGCTTTACAACCGCTTTGATGGTGCTAATGATAGATATAATACGGGTTGGAGGCGAAAAGACTTTTACACGTATATCAAGCTAACGGAAGGCGCAGATGCAGAAGCTTTGCAAGCGAAATTGCCTGAGATGGTAGACCGGTACATGCCAGGGTTAGCAGATAGGGGAGCTGTCAATAAAATGTATCTCCAACCTTTAAGAGATATTCACCTGACCTCCAAACTCAGTGATGAATCAGAGATCAATGGTGACAAAAGCTCTATCACGTTTTTACTCTTCATTGCGTTTTTCATCATTTTGATCGCTTGGGTTAACTATGTGAATTTGGCGACTTCTAGATCTCTGGATAGAGCAAGAGAAGTTGGAATAAGAAAGGTGTTAGGTTCACTTAGGTTGCAACTGATTAGTCAATTCTTGTTCGAGTCTTTCCTTGTTAATTTCTTAGCGGTGGTTCTGACAGCGGGTATCATTGCCATTACTTTGCCTGCTTTCTATCAAGTGAGTGGAATCCCAACAGAGGTGAAAATTTGGGATCAGTCAATCATTTGGATGTCACTTGGTGGCTTCTTTTTACTAGGATCCTTATTAAGTGGTTTATATCCTGCTTTTGTACTTTCCTCTTTCAGGCCTGTTCAAACTTTAAAGGGAGAATTTAGAACTGGTAAACAAGGTGCTCTATTAAGAAAAGTACTAGTAGTGCTGCAATTCGGTGCTTCAGCTGCACTCATTATAGGAACATTCACAGTATACCGTCAAATGAATTATGTCAAAAGCATGGACAAAGGTTTTGATACGGATCAAGTGATAGTAGTGGAGAGGGCTGCCATTGCTGATACGGCAGATGGTGGTAGAAACCGTCAGATTGAAACCTTTGTGGCCGAACTGTCAAAAGTAGCCGCTATTAAATCAGCAACTAGTAGCGGAATTGTACCTGGTAAGAAAATCAGATTCAAAGCAGATGTGAGAAGTTACAGACAGAATCAAGGTGAAACATTCTCTTTAAATTTTGTTGGGGGTGATTACGGATTAGTAGAGACCTTGGGAATGGAAATTATTGCAGGAAGAGATTTTTCAAGAGACTTTCCTATTGACAGAGGTGAATCCGTATTGCTCACAAGAGGTGCTGCTCAATTGATGGGCTTTGATAATCCTGAAGACATAATCAACCAACCCGTAATTGCAGAAACATTTAGAGATACTGCTACGGTAGTTGGAGTAGTTGAGGACTACAATCATGAGTCTCTTAAGGTGAAAGCGATTCCTTCTGTATTTACACTTCAGCCAACTTGGGCGGAATATTTTTTGATTAAGACTGCCACCTCTGATGTGCAAACAGCTGTAGCAGCAGTAGAAGCCCAGTGGGAGGAAACCTATCCTGGTAATCCGATTGATTACTTTTTCTTAGATGAGTATTTCAACGCCCAGTACAGAGCGGAAGAACAGTTTCAGTCCTTGTTCTCGGTTTTCTCAGTTCTGGCGATTTTTATCGGTTGTTTAGGGTTATTTGGACTTGCCTCTTTTACTGTGATGAAAAAGACAAAAGAAGTAGGAATCAGAAAAGTGTTAGGAGCTTCGAGACAAGGGCTATTTACCTTAATGTCTAAAGAGTTTCTCATACTGATCTTGGTAGCCAATCTTATCGCTTGGCCATTGATCTATTTGGTAATGAACAATTGGCTACAAGGTTTTGAATATCAAGTGGCTATTTCAATTGGTGATTTTGCGATTGCCACCATAATTGTTCTTGTGGTTGCCTTGGCAACCGTAAGTGTTCAAATTATCAATAGTACTAAAATAAACCCTGTCAAGGCGCTACGGCACGAGTAATTACTCTTGTCTTAAGGTATCGGCAGGATTCAGCCTGCCGATCTCATAAAACTTACTGATCATGGCTAATCCTATTAGGAAACTCACGAGTAGGAAGCTTAAGAGTGCCGCAAAAGTCAAATGGGTGGGAAGGTGGATTTGGTAACTAAATTCATTGAGCCAGTCATTAATAAAGTGGTAGGTGACAGGTATTGAAAATACACAGGCAATAATGAGAAAGCTCAGTTGCTTGTTGCTAATGGATAGCAATAGGTTTTTAGAATTGGCCCCTAAAACCTTTCGAACGCAGAGCTCTTTCTTTCTTTCGTTTAGTTCGAATGATACTAAACCGATGAGCCCGAAAATGGCAATGATAATGACGGCTAAACCTAATATCCCTACGAATAAAGAATCCCGTTTATCTTCAGAATAAAACGATTTGATCTTGTCCGAAAGGAAAGTATAGCGGAAAGGAAATTCGGGATAGGCTTTACTAAATGCTGCTTCCACCTTTTGAATGGCGTTTTGTGTTTGTCCATCTGCAATTCTCAAATGGTAACTAGTATTTAGGTCATCATTTAAGTTTTCTCCAAAGCTCTGTCTTGGAAAAATGATCATAGGTTCGATTTCTGATCTAAGAGATTTGACGTGAAAGTCTTCCACAACACCAATAACTCTGAAGGTGGTGTTTCCCCAATAGATAGGTTCATTTAGTACGGAAGATTGGCTGTATTGCTCAGAGAAGGATTGATTGACTAATACTTCTCGTGATAGAGCGGAGCTGGCTCTCAAATTTCTTCCCTCTAGAAGATCAATTTCAAGCATGTCGCAATACTCCTCGCCAACGAAACTGGATACAAATACCCTTTCCTCTTTTTGTGTTCCGTTTAATTCTATTTGTGTGTTGAGGTGGTAAACTCCCAATAACTCCTCACCATTTAAGATGGCATCACTTACATCTTCTATTTCAGGTAATTGCGCGAGTTCAGTTTTAACCGTTTCGATCTGCGTGGGAGAACTTTCTTCGCCAAGTTCAATTGATAGTACCGGGGCATCTGTTAGACCCAAATCGAAATCACTGATCATCGAGAGCTGGCGATTCATTAGAATCATTGAGGTAATAACAATGAAGCTTGCAAAGAATTGGATACCAATTAGTGCATTCTTCAATCCTCGATTTGAGGCTTTATGATTTCTCTGGTCAACAATTGTTGGCTTAGAGTATATAAGTGCCGGGTACCAACTACTTAGGATAACTATTAGAAGCATAGCACCTATGCTCATCAATAATACATTAGATTCTAACAGATCAAATGCGCTAATGGCCCGGTCGAATACAGTCTCAATTTGAATGATGCTGTCAAAAAGGAATATCCAAATGAAAGCAAGAGCGAGACTCATAAAGACGCATAAGGCTGATTCTAAAAAGATCATGTTGACCAAGCTCCCTCTTGAAGCGCCTAGGATCTTACGCATACTCAATTCTTTCGACCTTTGAGTAAGAATGGCCATCGATAAGTTGGCGTAATTTATAACTATAATGAGCGCAATGATCATTCCGATCGTACCCACCATTTTGATAAAGGAAAGGTTGCCATGTTTTTGATCGAAAGAGGAGTCAGTATAAAAGTGTGAATCTTCGAGAGGTACAAATAGCAGGTCTAGCTTCTCCTCAAGACCTTCTTTTCGAATGACTGGTCTTACAATTTCATCAATGAATGATTGGCTTTTAGCCTGAACAGATTCTAATAAGCTTGGATCAGAAAGTCGAATGTAGCAAATGGCGTCTGGCACCCATAGATTAGACAATAAGCTACTATTTTGACTGTCTGCATTACTTCTCTGGAACAGACTCTCATAAGACATGAGACCATCGAATTTCAGATGCGAATTATGTTCAATAGGAGAGAACACCGCTTGAACCTGATATGTATCTCCCTTTACCTGAATAATTTGGCCGACCGCCTGCTCCGAGGAATCAAACCATTTGAGAGCTAAGATTTCTGAAATGATGATTTGCCCTGGTGCTTTTAATAAGTCCGCATCTTGTCCGGCAGTAATATCAAGTTCAAAAAGACCTAGGCTTTCATTATCGCTATAGATAATAGCGTTTTCATTATAAAGTTGATCCTTGACTTTAGCAGTAATGGCTCTTGGAGAAGAGAACCTAGCCACCCCTGTAATTTCTGGTATTCCAGCCTGTAATCTTTCGGGTAAAAATTTAGACGATAATGCCAGTTGATCTTGACTCTCATTCTGAGAATATCGGTAGTCGATTCTGAAAATTGACTCAGAATTTTGCCAATGTTTGTCAAATCCGAGGTCGTAATTCAAGACCAATCCAATCAGTAGGATAAACGCAAATCCAACACTAAGACCAAATATGTTGATGCCTGTGTAAAATTTGTGTTTGTGAAAGACTTTTAGAGAAGTCTTTATGTTGATCATGAATGCAGAAATTATCGAAAAGTATCTTGAAATATACTCATTAATGCGCTAGAAACTAGCGTTTTCTGCGATTACTGAAATTTCTGCCTTTCTTAAAATTCTTTGGTTTCGATGGTCTTTTTGGATCGTATTGAGGGCCTTCTCCAAGGCTTTGAGGAAGGTCGATTTTACGCACTTCCTTTTCGATCATAGCCTCAATTTTACTGAATTTGTATTGGTCATCTTCATTAATAAAGGTGACAGCTTCTCCTTCAGATGATGCCCGAGCTGTTCGACCAATTCTATGGATGTAATCTTCGGGGTCATTAGGCACATCGTAGTTGATGACCATATCAATATTGTCTATGTCAATACCCCTTGAAATAACGTCTGTTGCCACTAAGATCTGTAGCTTTCTATGCTTGAATTCATTGAGCATGGCTTCACGCTCTGATTGCTCCAAATCACTAGAGATTCCGGCTGCATTCATCTTGTTCTTTTGCAAAGCGCGGGTAAGATCTCTCACTTTTTGTTTTGTGGACGCAAAAATGATCAGACTAGGAATGTCATTATACCTAAGCAAGTACTCTACCAAAGCAACCTTTTGATGATCGTAAGCACTAAATGCTACCTGAACTACTTTTTCAGCCGGTTTAGAAATTGAAATATTGACTTCTTCAGGATTGGTCAAAATTTCTTTACCTAATGCCCTGATCTTAGGCGGCATTGTAGCTGAAAAGAGAAGGTTTTGTCTCTTTTTAGGTAAATGGCTAATGATTTTATTGATGTCCTCAGAAAAGCCCATATCAAGCATTCTATCGGCTTCATCAAGGATCAAGTGTTGAAGATTATTTACTTTAACATAACCAAGATTCAGATGTGAGATGATCTTTCCAGGAGTTCCAACTACAATGTTAACTCCACCTGATAATGCACTTTTCTCCTGAGTAAAAGATTCTCCACTACCACCACCATAAATAGGAATTGAGCTAACCCCTGTGAAGTAACTAAAGCCTTCTATTTGCTGATCAATTTGAAGGGCTAATTCTCTTGTAGGACAAATGATCAAGGTGTTGATCTCATCCTCATCCGTTTCTTGATGACAGATCTTGTCTAAAATGGGCAGAAGGAAGGCAGCAGTCTTTCCTGTGCCTGTCTGAGCACAACCGATAATGTCTTTACCGTCTAATATGATAGGGATGGCTTCTTCTTGAATAGGAGTGGGTTTTTCGAAGCCCATAGCATCCAGACTATTCAAGACATCCTCGTGTAGTCCTAGTTCTTTAAAGGTCAAAATTCTTTGTTAGTCGTAGTTTGAATGGAAAGATAAGCATTCGCTTCAATAAGGATTAGCTCTTCTTCCAAAAATGAGGTGATAATAGCATGAGAACTGTGAATAGTTCTAATCTACCTAGCAGCATGAGGAAGGAGAGGAGCCACTTACCAGAAGTTGGCATTTGAGAGAAGTTATCAACTGGTCCTACTTCACCAATTCCAGGGCCAACATTGCCTAATGAGGTAGCTACGGCACCGAATGCAGTATCAAAGTCAACATTCATTGATGAGAGCAAAGTAACACCAACCAAGAAAACCAGTATATATATCATAATGAAGGCCAGAACATTGAATACAATGTTTTGCTCAATCGCCTTTCCGCTAATTCTAACTGGCATAATGGCCGATGGATGTAGCTGTCTTTTCAGTTCTAGGAAGGAGTTTTTGAACAGTACAATGTGCCTGATCACTTTCACACCACCTGCTGTTGACCCTGCCGATCCACCCACAAAAAGGAGAATAAAGAAAAGAACAGACAAGAATGAAGCCCACATGGTATAGTCCGCAGATACGAAACCAGTCGTAGTTACAAGCGAAACCACTTGAAAGAGCGCATCTCTAAAAGACTTCTCAAATCCATAGTCTTTAACAATCAAAAGCGTAATGGTAACAATGGCTGTGATGGCTAAAATGAACAAGCTATACACAACAAATTCTTCATTCTTGATTACCTTCTTGAATTGTCTTTTCAGACCAAAGTAGGTGAGGGTAAAACTCGTTCCTGCCAAGAACATAAAGACAATGATGATGTATTGGATCAAAGGATTGTCAAAATGTGCGATACTGTCGTTTTTGGTAGAGAAACCACCTGTTGCCATTGTCGTCAATGCGTGGTTAACAGCATCGAATATGGACATCCCCGATAAGGCAAGAAGCACAGCCTCTAATAGGGTCAAACCTACATAAAGCAGCCATAGTCTTTTGGCGGTCTCTTGAATCCTTGGCTGAAGCTTGTCTGGTGTAATTCCTGGAGCTTCGGCTACAAACAACTGCATACCTCCAATGCCTAAAAAGGGAAGGATAGCAACAGCTAGCACGATAATCCCCATTCCTCCAATCCACTGAGTCAAACTTCTCCAAAGTAGAAGTCCTTTAGGTACCGCTTCAATATCATTTAAAATGGAAGCTCCAGTGGTGGTATATCCAGAAATGGTTTCAAAAAAGGCATCAGTGAAAACCGGTATTTCTCCACTGATCACATATGGTAAACACCCAAATAGTGACATGAATATCCAACCGAGAGATACGACCAGATAACCGTCTTTCTTCTTTAATTCTTTGCTTGGAGAGTTTTTACCAACATTTCTAAGAAGGAAACCGCTAATTCCTGTCACTGCAGCGGCAATAGCCATGGGTAAAAGACCGCCTTCGTTGTAAAAAACAGCTACCGGTATACACAACACCATAAAAACTGCATTGAGCAGCAATAGTGTGCCTAGAATTCTAGATATGACCGGTATGTTGAATTTCATATTAGATAAAGTAGTCTTCTACTTTGCTGATGCATTCCTTCTTGGAAAGCACGACTACCCTGTCTTTTGGTTTAAATCTAAAGTCACCAGGAGTGGTTAATCCTTGTCCATCCCTAATTACACCTCCAATAATAGCAGATTTTGGGAATTGTAGGTTTCTTAACTGATGCTCAGTGATTTTCGAATTCTCTTGTACCTCAAACTCAAGAATCTCAGCATCAACTCCATGAATACTTGTAATAGAGTGAATCTCTCCTTGGCGTATGTGCCTAGAGATAAAGTTAGCAGCAATGAGTTTTTTGTTGATCATGGTGTCAACACCAATACTCTGAGAAAGGTGGATATAATCCATATTCTCTACCATGGCAATGGTCTTTTTAACGCCTGCCTTCTTAGCTACTAAACAAGAAATGATGTTCGTCTCTGAATCTCCTGTAACAGCAACAAATGCATCAACATCTTGAATGTTTTCTTCCTCAAGAAGCTCTACATTTCTTCCATCACCATTGATTACCATGGCATCAGGCAATTGGTCAGCTAGTTCGAAGCATTTTTGTGCATCACGCTCAATGATTTTGACATTGTAACGTGCGCTTAATAATTGCGCTGCATGAAAACCAACTCTCGATCCTCCAAGGATCATAATACTTTTAACGGCCTCTTTCTTCTTTCCACTTAAGAATAGCAGTTTGTCTACTCCGTCTTGCTGAGCAATAAAATAGGCGTGGTCATTCTCTTCAAATGTGGTATCACCGTAAGGAATAATGGTTTCATTATCTCTTAGAATAGCCACCGTCATAAAGGTCTGCTCAGGATTGAGTTTGGCTACATCGAGCATGGACTTTCCTTTTAATGGACTTTTTTCGTCAATGTTGACTCCCATCAACTGAAGTAGTCCTTTTTGGAATTCAAAGCTATCTGTTACCGCTACCTCTTTTAATAAACGTTTGATCTCACGTGCTGCCAAAGATTCTGGCGAAATGATATCGTCTATTCCTAGATGTTTAAGGTTAAGCTTATCCTTTTGATAGATAAACTCGGTATTAGAAATACGCGCGATGGTTCTTTTGGCTCCTAAATGCTTCGCAATTATCGCTGTTGCAATATTAGCGTCTTCAGAATTTGTAACCGCTATTAATAGATCTGCCTCAGACACACCAGCTTCTTCTAAAACCGCGTAGGAGGTTGAATTACCCCTAATGGTTCCAGCGTCTACCTGGTTGGCAGCTTGTTTTAATTTATCTGCAGCTCTGTCGATCAGTACGATGTCCTGACCTTCAGCGCATAATAATTTTGCTAAATGGTACCCTACATTTCCTACCCCTGCAATGATTACTCTCATATGCTCCTTCTCCTAATTGTGGCAAAATTAAATAAAATAGTTTCGGATTTAATAATTCTCATCCTAATGCAATGGAAACGTTTACTGCTCCTTTTCGTTGTTTGGCCAGCCAGATCTTAAATGAAGGTCTCTTTGAGGGAAAGGAATCTCCACATTGTGCTCCTTAAATTTTTCAAAAATCTGATAGTACAACTGACTCTTTAAAATGATTGGTCTATCGATATACGTGTTAGTCCATACCATTAGATCAAAATTCAGTGAACTATCTCCATATTCTGTAAAAAGTACATCTGGAGCAGGTCTTTTCAATATATCGCTATGATCCTCTGCTACGCTTAATAAGATCTCCTTGATCTTAGCAGGATCTTCATTATAAGAAACTCCTACAGGGACATGAAACCTTATTCTGCGATCATTGTGACTCCAATTGATGACTTTTTGGTTCACCAATTCTGAATTCGGAATAATGATAGAAATATTGTCGTTTGTGTTGACTGTTGTAGCGCGAGAAGAAACTCTTATCACATCACCACTGACAGAACCCACTTCAATTCTATCACCCACTTTTATGGGCCTTTCAAAAAGTATGATCAGCCCAGAGATAAAGTTGTTGGCTATGTTTTGAAGGCCAAAACCAATACCTACACCAAGCGCACCGGCTAATACATTTAAGCTTCCTAAGTTGATACCAGAATTCTGGATGATCAATAACCCACCAATGATGATAAATAAGTATTGGATAATGGTGCCAATGGATTGGCTTACTCCAATGTCTTCAGAGTACTTGGGTAATATTTGCCTGACCAGAACGGTTTTGATCTTTCCTGAGAAAAAGACCATTAAGCTGATCAAAAAGATCACACGTACTACATCGAAAAATCGTAGTTGATCCTCTCCATCTCCTGTGATAGAAAAGTTCAAACCTGAGTCTGAGCCCAGCCCAATTATACTTAAGATAATGGCTATTCCAATTAAGAGAATTGAGTATTTGGTGGTATTTCCGATTGAAAGAATAGTCTTTCTATCGTGGATGTATCTTGGTAAGATTCTATTGATTAGAGTGGCCCTGAATAGATTTCCAATCAAATTCAAAGCAAATAAGAACAGCACCATCAAGATGATGTCTGTCGGGGTAATGGTAAACTTCAGAAGAGGAATCGGTTCACCTAAAATGGGAAGTTTAGAATTGATCAGATCAACGAGATGCTCGTAAATCGTTTTGCTTTCTTCCATGCTCCAATATAGTCAACTTTAGATTCCTAGGGCATTAAAAGAGAAGAATCTCCAAAGCTCAAAAAGCGGTAGTCGTTTTGAAGAGCATGATCATATACTCTCTTCCAATCTCCCTTCAGGAAAGCATTGATCAACATGAGTAGAGTACTGCCTGGCTGGTGGAAATTTGTAATAAGTGCATCACATACCTTAAACTCATAATTACCCATGATGAAAATCTCTGTAGAGCCCATGATCAGAGATTTATTCTTCTTCTCCATCCAATTGAGAATAGCACTGAATGATTCTTGTCGAGAGGGCAGGTTTTCCGTCTCATAGATTTCTAATTTCGAGATATTGAAATCTGTATTTCCTTTTAGAATCCTTCGTCCAAACCAATACAAGCTTTCGAGGGTCCTCATGGATGTAGTACCAACAACCACAACCTTTTCTGCCTCCAAAACATCTTTAATCACCTGTTGGCTAACCACCATTTGCTCTGAATGCATAGGGTGGTCTGCCGGGTTGTCTACTTTGATAGGCTGAAAGGTTCCCGCACTTACGTGAAGTGTCAGGAATGACTGTTTGAAACCAAGCTTATTCAATTCAGCTAAAACCTCATCTGTAAAATGAAGGCCAGCTGTAGGCGCGGCAACTGCTCCGTCATGATTTGAGTAAACTGTTTGATAGCGTTCGGCATCCTCGAATTCCACCTCTCTATTCAAGTAGGGAGGAAGCGGAACTTGGCCAGCTAGAGATACTATTTCAGCAAAACTATGATCAGAGTCCCATGTAAATGTGATAAACTGAGTCTCTCGATTGGCGATTTGAGCTTTTAGAGAGATAGTTTTACCTGAATCGCTCAACTCAGCCTCAATTACCTGATCATTTTTCCACTTTTTATAATTGCCAACCATACATTTCCATGTCACCTCACCAGTTTCTTCCATGGCTTGGCTAACAATGTTGCTTGGTGAAATAGGCTCCAGTAAAAAGCACTCAATTAAGGCTCCCGTACTTTTGTGAAAATGTAATCTCGCGGGTATTACCTTGGTGTCGTTAAAAAAGAGCCTCGAACCTTGAGGAAGGTGACAGGGTAAATCACTAAAAGTGCTATCAGAAATTTGCCCATTTCGATAGATCAATTGCTTGCTAGCATCTCTCTTTTCAAGAGGGTGTTTAGCAATTCGCTCATCTGGTAAATCGTATTGTAAGATCTCGGCCGCTTCCATTTCAATGGCAAAAGAAATCAATAATTGGTTATTCCTTAAATCAGATTGTCTTGAAAGTGTTCACTTGAATGCACGTTTTCGTACACATTCTGATTTCTTATTAAGAAGAAATTATCATAAGTATTTGATAGTAAGTCCATTATAATTTTTGGCATATCTATTGGCATATAATTATCGGTCAAAAACAACGGTCAATTTTAGGTCAAATTTTCCGTCTTCGGGCGGACTCAAAATATCAAACAACGATGAAACTCATTTCAAAGAAAAATATCTCATTAGCGCTAGCCCTTTTAATGGCAGGCGCCATCCTTTCTTCCGCTAAGGCGAAAACTATTAATCCTGAATCAAGAAAAGCATCATTTGTCTATTCTGCTGAACTAGTTGAGTATGTAGACTCATACTATGAGGAGATGGAATTGATAGATATAGAAGAAGAGGTGACAATCAAATTATACAACGAGCAAGATGAATTGGTCTTTGCTGGTTTAGAAATTGATATGGACGAAAATACAGCTCAGTTATACCATCAGGCTGATTTCTTAAGCCAAATGGCTGGAGCTGATTATTATAAGATACTTCATTAGTTAGTAGTTTTAGTTTAAGGTTGAAAACTCAGGGGGTCAGAAGGAACCTCTGGGTTCTCTTTTTTTAATTACTTTCTAAACCCACCAATTTGAACTTCACTTTACCACCAGGTTTTAATTGGCCAGCCATACTTAAATCTTCAGAAATGATATTGGCAATGCGAGGATAGCCACCTGTGGTCTGTGCATCAGCTGTTAAGATAAGAGGGTTCCCAGCATTTGTAATTTGAATGGTACCCGGAACTACACCTGAGGAGAGCATTTCGAATTGATTATCAAATGATTGAAGCTTTTCATTGAGTCTATAACCCATTCTATTGCTATCGCTAGAGACAGTAAAAACTGAATGGTAAAACTCTTCGATCAAATCTGAACCGAACATTTCAAAATCAGGTGAAGTCACAGTTCTAATAATGGTGCAGTCTGAAAAGATGGGTCTTTTAGATAGCGGCATTCCTCTTTTTGAAGCAAGAGTTTCTGTTTTTACTTCTATGGTTCTACCGCTTTTCAGATGCGTTTCAAGCCCAAATTTAGCTAGGTAGATGGAAGGAGATGAGTAACTGCCCAACCATGGTTCTTCTTGCCAATTTCCTTTTATACTCATATAGCCTCTGCAACCCGCTTGCACATCTTTGATCTCTAATAAGTCTCCATCATTAACCTCAATATTTTGGTAGTATTCAATAGGCTCCTTATTCAGATAAACGAGGAAAAGAGCACCTGTTAGGGCAATCATGCCTTTGCCTTCAAATCGAATGGCAGGCCCTTTCAAAGTGAATTCTAAAACCGGTGCGTCCTGTGGATTGTCAACCAAAACGTTTGCTGTTGACATGGCTTCTTTGTCCATTGCTCCACCAATTGGAATCCCTATGGCCATATGGTCAAATCGGCCTTCATCCTGAATAGTGGTGAATAGGCCAGGAGATTCGATATGAGCTCTTAGACTATACACCTGCGAGTTCCATTTGATAAAGATCTTCAGATAACTTCAATTCAATAAGTTTGAATTCATCCATGCTTATAGGCCTAAAACGTACTTGTTGGCCTGGCTTAAGCTGGGCGGGCTGCTGGGAACTAGGGTTGAAAAGTGGGATAGGCGTTCTGCCAATGATCTGCCAACCACCTGGTGCTTCAACCGGATAGATTCCTGTTTGAGCACCTGCAAGTCCAACCGCTCCTTGAGGCACCTCTTTGCGAGGAACGCTCTTCCTAGGGCAGTGGATTCTGCTATCCGTTTCTCCCATGTAAGCAAAGCCGGCCAAGAAGCCTAACATAAAGACTTGATAAGTTTTACTACTGTGTATTTCGATTACTACATCTCTCGAGAGTCCAGTTATCAGTGATACATCTCTCATGTCTAAGTCATAAGGAGAATCGTAACAAACGGGTATTGTAAGGATTTTACTCTCAGACTCGGTGTTGATTTTAGTTGATGATTTGAATTGTTCAATGGCTTGGTAAATGTGACCTGTGTTGGTATTTACTTCATCTAAGCCGATGGTCAAGGTGTGATAAGCTGGTATGAGGTATTTAATTCCTTGTATTCCCTCTAAAGACTGATATAAGGCTATTACTTGATTGTTGATCTTTAAATCAATCTTGTTCTCAAATTCGACAATGAGAGCCTGGTCGCCATAAGGTTTGATCTGCAAAATTAGACGGATTTGAGCTGGTTATTAATGCTTTGAGCAATGGCTGTTGCTGCCCGATTATCTCCGTGGATACAAAAGCTTTCTGCCTCCAAATTCAATTCTGTGCCATCATAAGTAATGACTTTTCGGTTCTTTAGAATTGATAGCACCTGACTCGAAGCCTTTTCCGGCTCTTTGATCAGAGCCCCTTCTAAATTCCTTGATCTCAGCTTGCCGTCATTCTCATAGGCCCTATCAGCAAAGGCCTCAGCGATGAAATTCATTTGAGCTTGACTCACCAGCTTTTTCATATGGCTACCAGCCAAGCCCATGATTTTTAAGTTCGGATCAATTGCCTTGATGGCATCAATAACAACCTGTGCCTGTATTTCATTCTTAGCAATGTGGTTATATAAAGCACCATGAGGTTTGACGTACTCTAGAGTTCCTCCGTTGGCCTCAACTAATCCTTTTAAAGCAGATACTTGATATTTGATGTAGGAGGAGAGTTCACCGTCCTTCATCGGAATAACTCTTCGACCAAAACCTTGCAGGTCAGGAAAACCTGGATGAGCACCTATTCTCACATGATGATCAAGAGCAAGATTGATGGTTTGTTCAATATGATATGGATCGCCACCATGCATGCCACAAGCAATATTGGCTGCATTGATATATGGCATAATCTCACGATCATTTCCTATGGTGTAGTTACCATAGCTTTCGCCCATATCGCAATTGATCAAATAGGGTTTGTCCATTCATTCTAAAGTTGAGATGAACAAATTAGGCATTTTGAGCTATATAAGCTGAATCAATTACTATTCTTGTAAAAAAGGGCCTGAAACGGGTATGACGTGACAGCAATCATGGCCTACTATATATTCAACTTCAAAAAGGGAATCATCTTCTCTTTTGCCTTTTAATAATAAGCTAGTGCCTGTTTTCGTAATCTCGTTAAATTCTGAATCTGTAATAGCGATATACGTTCCTGCTTCAATCAGAATTATGTCGTTGAAGTAGGAGTAAGTATTGTTGTTATCTAAGTTGACTACTTCGTATTCTTTAAGAATCAGTGGTTCGCCATTTTCTTGCAATTCTAAAAGTAGCACTTCGAATTGTTCGGTGCAGATAAGATCTTGAGGACATCCGTCAGGTGTTGTATTCTCGCAGGATATAAGAACAAAAAGTAAAAAAAGATAAACTAGGTTTTTCATATACTCACTTGAACAAACATCGTGCAGAATTATTTGATATAACCTTCTTTTTTAAACCAATTGTAACTCCGAGCAATCATGGTATTGATATCTAACTCAGGTTGGTACCCTAATTCGTCTTTTGCTTTTGAAATATCTAGGTGTTGACCACTGGCTAATACAGCAATAGCAGTTGAGGAGAGTTTAGGGGGAGACCCTCTAAAGACTGCATATTTTGTTTCTTGAATTTTGGAGATCAGTTTCGCCAACTTCAGAGGGATAGTCTTTTCGAATACTGGGATTTCGGCTGTTTGGCAGATTTGTTCAACAATGGCCGAAGTTGAAGTATTAAAACCACCAATTAAATAGCGTTCTCCAATTCTACCTTTTTCTAAGGCATACAATAGACCACGTCCAGCATCACCTGCATAAACCACATTCCTAAGCCCATTGATGTAGGCGGGCAAAGATTGATTCGATATTTCCACGATAAACCTGCCGGTAGTTGGTGCGAAGTCATATTCGCCAAAAGTCATGCTGGGAATACCAATAATAATCGGAATGCCATTTTTTGCCGCGTCTCTGGCCATTTGATCCATTAGCCATTTTACTTGAACGTAAGGAGCATTATTCTCTGGAGCTTTGTCATAAGTACCAGACTCATTGGCCAGTCCATCCTGAACTTTAGGAATAGATATGGCTCCACCAACGTATAATGCTCTTTGAACACCTGATGACTGAACAGCATCTATGAAAAACTGCATTTGAAGTCTGGCAGATTTGATCTCTTGAGCAAGGGGTTTAGGAAGAGTGGGGTAGTAGGCGGCAGCATTTACAACAGCATCCAATCCTTCAAAAGCCTTGATCAAACTTCCTCTATCATTCAGGTCGGCCGTCCGATTTTCACATTTGAGATCAGCAATTTTTGAAAGGTCCGAACCTGCCCTTTGGATGGTTACGATCTCATGCTGATGAAGTAATGCCTGAATCGCAATATGATGACCCAACATGCCCGTTGCCCCTATGATACCTATTTTCATGTGGGAATTTAAGGAATATGATTCATTGCTTAGTTAATAGCCTCTTCCGTGCAGGTCAATTGTCTCTGTTGGCCAGTCATAATGGGCTGGATAGATCATGACATGAGGATCCCAGAATGGATTCTGAGTTGGGTTTTCAGTATTAGTAGAATCAACAAATTGGTTGGACACCTCTTTACAATTGTATTTGGAGTAAAACTCAGGAACACCAGTTTGGAATAAGCATACAGGGAACTCTCCATGATTGACCCTTCCAAAGCACACTCTGATAAGGTCCTCACCTAGGCCTTGGCCACGGTAATCTGTTGAGACGCATACCACTCCAATTCCTAGGAGTTTGATGGCTTTTGTGTTTGCGCGAACGGTTCTTTGAAAGGATTCCGCATAGCCAACGACTTTTTCATTATCGAAAATGATATGGCACTGCTTTCCTTTGTTTCTTTTTAGGAAATCTCCTCTTCTCTGGGTTTGTGTTTTGTCATGAGGAATGGAATCTGGCCAGGTTTGGTCTACAAGTCCAATGACTTGGTCCATAACTTCGGTTTTTACATCCTCTGCATAAAATGTGTGTAAGTGCATTATTTAACTTCTTTGGCAAAAAATTTAAGGTTGCGATATCTTTCTTGACGCTCTAAAGCGAGCTCAATTAAGATATTTAGCAGCTCGTTGTACGCAATTCCTGTGGCTTCCCACATTTTCGGGTACATACTGACTTTGGTAAAACCTGGTAGCGTGTTGATTTCATTGATCATGATTTCTCCATTTTGAGTAAGGAAGAAATCCACTCTAGCCAATCCTTCACAATTGATAGCTGTGTAGGCTTTTACCGCTGCTTCTCTGATAGTCTCTGTTTCTGTCTCTGAAATTTCAGCTGGTATCTGTGTAGATGATGCATTGCTATCTACATATTTAGATTCGAAGTCATAAAATTCCGAATTCATTACGATCTCTCCAGGAAGTGACGCTTTTGGGTTCTCATTTCCTAAAACCGCGCATTCGATTTCTCTTCCGATGATCTCTTGTTCTATTAATACTTTTGAATCAAGGGTTAGCCCTTCAGCAAGACGCTTGTTGTACTCAGCCTCATTTTCTACTTTGTAAACACCTACCGAAGAGCCCAAATTAGCGGGCTTTAAGAATACCGGCATACCCAATTCTTTTTCTACTTCGGCAAAGCTGGGCTGGGAATGAGCACTAGCGAGTAAATATGGGGCTATTCCTATTCCTGCATCTCTCAAAATTCTTTTGGTAAAATCCTTATCCATGCAATTAGCAGATGCCAATACATCACAACCTACAAAAGCAACATCAAGCATTCTAAATAAGCCTTGAATCGTCCCATCCTCACCATAAGTGCCATGTAGAACTGGGAAAAAGACATCCACTTCTGCTAGTAATTTCCCTTCGAGCGAAAAGCAGCCAACTACTCCTTCATATCTATCGAGCCTTATTTTTTCAGCTCCTGAAGGGTCATCGATTATTAACTCATTGAATAACCACCATTGGCCTTCAATATCAATCTTAATCAAAGACAAGTCATATTGAGATCGATCGATTTTCTCTAATATGCTAGCAGTCGAAAGTTTTGATATTTCGTGTTCTGTGGATCTTCCACCAAAAATGAGAGCTACACGAGTTTTAGTCATAGGATTCAAAAGTTATATCAAGAACGGTAACAGATCAGAAAATTCATATGCCTTCGACTAATTTTCTTTAAAAAGAGATTCAATTAGAATTCCTATTTTTCAAAATGAAGAAAAAGATCCTCAATTATCTTTTTTGGTTAGTGATTGCCGCTGCCTTCATTGGACCAGGTACGGTAACAACGGCAACAAGTGCCGGGGCCTCTTTTCAATATCAATTGATCTGGGCAATGATCTTTTCAACATTGGCTTGCTTGGTGCTACAAGAAGCTGCTGCACGAATCGCTATTGTCACGGGTCAGTCCCTTGGTCAAAACATCAGACAGCAGTTTAAAACTGGTACAATTGCTTGGATCATAGGTGTTTCTATTTTTCTAGGATGCTTGGCTTATGAGGCGGGTAATATCCTGGGTGCACTATCCGGTATTGTTCTTATCGCAACAGGGTTACCCGCTTGGATATTTACCCTGTTAATTGGTATTACCGCTTTTGTGGTACTGTATTTAGGTCGTTCTTCTACTGTCGCTAATATCTTAGGCGTACTAGTTGGTGTAATGGGTTTAGCTTTTTTTATAGCAGCACTTTCATCGTCCATCGATCCGATAGCTTTATTGAGAGGGGCTGTAACTCCATCGATACCTAAAGGCTCTACTGTAATAGTTTTAGGTTTGATCGGAACTACTATTGTTCCTTATAATATTTTTCTTGGCTCTAGTCTTGCAGAAGGTCAAACGTTAAAACAGATGAGATCTGGACTGACACTTTCTGTCTTAATAGGAGGGGTGATTTCCATTTCGGTGATGCTTGTTGGCGCTCAACTTATCGGAGAATTTAGTTTTCAAGCACTTTACCAATACCTTATTAGCCAAAATGGATCCGTGATGGGATGGCTATTTGCTATTGGCCTTTTTGCAGCCGGATTCACATCCACCATAACGGCAAGCATGGCAGGTGCGCTCACCGTTAAAAGTGTTCATCCAAAAGGAAAGGACTGGAATGAGTCATCTATTCCTTATAGGGGGCTTTGGGCTACCATTCTTCTTGTGGGTGTGATTGTAGGGCTTTCAGGAATTAAACCCATTCCTGTGATTATTTTGGCTCAAGCGGCCAATGGATTAATCCTTCCATTATTAACTTTTGTCATTTGGATTGTCATCAATTCAAATAAAATGGGTCAAGAAAAGAACTCTATTCTTACCAATGTTTTTATGGCAATAACTCTAGGAGTTAGTAGTGTGCTAGGGTTACTAAACGTGTTAAAAGCATCTTATTCTGCTTTGAATGTTCCATTTCAGTTAGAGTCTTTACATCTGATGGTTCTTGGTTTTTTGGCAATGGTTATTGTTCTAGCGGCTATTAGCCAAATGAAAACAAAATCGTCATCTTAATTTTACATTCTGGGCATTGTGCTTTCTATCTTTGCAACCATGAAATGTGATGCGAGATATCTTTTGTTGTTGTTAGCTATTCTGATTGTTGCTTGTGGAGGTGGAAGCGATGATACTCCAATGCCGCCTGATGAAGATGATGACGATGAGTTTGAGTTAGATTTGAGCGATTGTCCGCTATCCGTTAGCAACGAGACCTTAGATATTCTTACATGGAATATTGAGCAATTTCCTAAAAGCTCAATGACTTCAGAAGTTGTGCAAAGTATTATCAACCAGTATGACCCCGATGTGATTGCTGTTCAAGAAATCACTAGCACTACTGCATTTAACAACTTAATTGATGATTTGGATGGTTGGGAAGGGACTGTTGTAAGGTACAATGGGAGTAATCTCATGCTCGGTTATTTATATAAGTCATCTGAAGTGACAGTCAACGGGACCGCTATTCAGCTGTACGAAGAGGATACGGATATGAATAATTTTGCATTCACTTCCTTCAGAAGGCCTCTCATGTTAGATATCACTCACACACCATCCGGACTACAGACTTATCTGATCAACATTCATTTGAAATGTTGCACAGGAGATGAAGATAGGCGAAGAGCAGCAACCACACTTCTTAAATCTTATGTGGATACAGACTTGCCTGATGCTAACGTGGTAATCCTAGGAGATTATAATGATGATATCATCGATGATGATAATGTCTTTCAGGATTGGATAAATGATCCTGATAATTATTATTTCACTACTATGCCTGTTGCAGAAGGGCCGAGCACTGAATGGTCATATCCAAGTTGGCCAAGTCAGCTAGATAATATACTTATTACCAATGAGTTATTTGATAATGAGGTTTCTTCAACTGTTCAAACTGTCGACAGATGTTTTGATAGTTTTAATGCATATGAAGCCTTTGTTTCAGATCACAGACCTGCCTTTTTGAGTTTAAGAGGAAATTAATTGGCACGAGTTTTGGCGTGTGGTTGTCAAACAACAACAACATGAAAAAACTCAAAATCACTATCGCTATTCTACTGTTATCAGTAGCAGGCCTTCAAGCTCAAGATTTTCAAGAGCCATTTGCCGATTACTTTTCAATGAAAGAATGCTTCGTGGTAACTCATAGCGGAGAATTCATTCATGGTCAACTGAGAGGTGCCACAGACTCTCGTGGTTTCATTACTAGGATCACAATGATTGATGACCAAGGAGTTAAGCATAAGTTTAAGGCGTCCCAGATTCAAAGATTCGCTATTAAGCCAGACGCATTTACCAAGTTAAGAACGCTCGATGAGTATTCAACTAGTGTAGAACATGTGCTCAAAACCGATCATGATAATATTTTAGATAGAGAATGGGTGTACTATGATGCTCATGTAATGCCCAGAAAAAAGAACAAAGTAGGATTACTGCAATTATTGAATCCGGGCTTCGAAGAGTATATCAAAGTATATCACCATCCAAATGGTTCTAAATCAATGACTGTTAGAGTTGGTGGTATTAATTGGTTAGGTGGTAAAGAAAGGACTTACCTAGTTGTCAAAGGTTCAGCGAAGCCTCAAATAGTGAGAAAGTCATCATTCAATAAATCGTTCGATTGGATGTTCGGTGATGAAGCGGTCATGCGTTCAACGCTAGTGCGAAAAGCGGATTTCAAAGACTTCGCTGGTCACATCCAGGCCTACAACGAATTGAGGTATAAATCTCTTTTTAGTAAAAATTCAAATTAAGATTTGGAACTAAAATTTCCTTTTCTACATTTGGGTCGACAATGAGAAATACATTTGTACATAACGCATGGTGGTGGCACGTAACGGAAATCCGATAACGTGAACTAGCGCTTGTGCAATAAAATATAACCGGAAGGCTCGCAGTTCATGTGAGCCTTTTTTGTTTCTCGATGTTTAGGTCCTATGATTTATCACCCTTTAGGGCCAGGGTAAAAATGATGATGGGTTTAAGCCCCTAAATCCCCTAAAGGGGACTTGATTAAAAAGTAAAATGAACCAAACCATAAAACTGAAAACCGATTACAAGAAGCTGCTGGCAGATACAGTCACGCCTGTGAGTATCTATTTGAAGCTTCGCGATAAATATGAGAAGCCGATCTTGCTTGAAAGCTCGGACTACCATGGTACGGATAATAGTTTCTCTTATATCTGCTGTGATCCGATTGCCAGCCTGGAAGTCAAAGATGGGCATTATAAGCAAGAGTTGGTAGGTGAAGTTGAATCTGGATCTTTAGGAGAAAGGTCAGCCCACCAACAGTTAAATACTTTTGCACAGGCCTTTGAAGCAGAAGAGAATCCTTTCAAATTCATCAATAATGGATTGTTTGGTTACATCAGCTATGATGCCGTACAGTATTTTGAAGGGATACCTGTAGCTGAATCCAAAGAGGATCAATATGGTATTCCTGAAATGCTATACCATGTTTATAGGTATGTGATTGCAATAGATCATTTCAAGAATGAGCTCTATATTTTTGAGCACTATCCAAAAGGGACCGAAGCGAAAGGCCTTTCTTCAATTGAGAATTTGGTCAATAATAAGAACTTTCCTTCTTATGAGTTCTCAGCTTCAGGTAATGAGACATCGAACTATACTGATGAGCAATTCTTAGAGATCATTGACAAGGGAATGCAGCATTGCTTCAGGGGAGATGTATTCCAGATCGTTCTATCAAGAAGATTCCAAGAAGGCTTTACTGGAGATGACTTCAATGTGTACAGGGCACTTAGGTCTGTGAATCCTTCGCCTTATCTATTCTACTATGACTTCGGAAGCTATAAGATCTTTGGTTCAAGTCCTGAGGCACAATTGGTGATAAAAGAAAATCAAGCCACGATACACCCAATAGCAGGCACATTTAGAAGAACAGGCAACGATGCAGCCGATGCAGAGTTAGCGAAGAAATTACATGATGATCCTAAAGAGAATTCTGAGCATGTGATGTTGGTTGATCTGGCGCGAAATGATTTAAGTAGAGCCGGTTCAAATGTGGAGGTAGAGACCTATAAAGAGATCCAATATTATTCTCACGTGATCCACCTTGTTTCTAAGGTGACTGGCCAGTTAGATGAAGATGTTGAGCCGACCAAAATGGTAGCTGATACTTTTCCTGCTGGTACATTGAGTGGAGCACCAAAAGTACGTGCTATGCAGTTGATTAATGATTATGAGAGTACGAGGAGAGGCTTTTATGGTGGTGCTATTGGTTTTATGGGCTTTAATGGAGATTTCAATCACGCGATCATGATCCGCTCTTTCTTGAGTAAAGACAATACACTTTTCTACCAAGCCGGTGCAGGAGTGGTAGCGAAATCTAAGAGAGAGTCAGAGCTACAGGAGGTGAATAATAAGTTGGCAGCATTGAGAAGTGCCATTCAACTAGCAGGAGAGATCAGGTAATGAAGATATTAGTACTCGATAATTACGACTCTTTCACCTACAACCTGGTGCATTATATCAAGGAACTAGGTCATGGACAGGATATGGATGTTTTTAGGAATGACCAGATCAGCTTGGAAGCAGTTGAAGCATATGACAAGATCTTGTTATCTCCTGGGCCGGGTATTCCCGAGGAAGCAGGCATATTGATGGACTTGATTAAAACTTATGGACCTACAAAAAGTATGTTGGGTGTTTGCTTAGGTCACCAAGCGATAGCGGAGGTTTATGGTGCAAAATTGTACAATATGCCTCAAGTATTACATGGTGTTTCTAGTCAGGTAAAAGTGACTGAAACAGAGGATAGACTCTTTAAAGACATTCCGGAGGTATATAAGATCTGTCACTACCATAGCTGGAATGTAGATAAAGCACATTTAGGCAATGAATTAACTGTGACAGCTGAGGATGAATTTGGCGAGATCATGGCGATCAGTCATAAGCAATATGATGTGAAAGGGGTGCAGTTTCACCCAGAATCGATCATGACGGAACATGGACACAAACTATTAGAAAACTGGATCAATGAAGGAAATTCTTAATCAACTGATCGAATACAAAAGCCTTGATAAGGACACGGCAAAGGAGATTCTGACGAATCTGGCTCAAGGAAAATACAACCAAAGCCAGGTGGCAGCCTTCTTGACAGTTTATCTGATGAGGAGTATCACTGTCGAAGAACTCGAAGGTTTCAGAGATGCCATGCTGGATCTTTGTGTGCCTGTAGAGATCCCAGAGTACGATGCCATTGATCTATGTGGTACTGGGGGTGACGGAAAGAATACTTTCAATATTTCAACTTTGTCTTCATTCATAGTGGCTGCTGCAGGTCAGAATGTAGCGAAGCACGGTAATAATGGCGTGTCTTCTGTCTCAGGTTCATCTAATTTGATGGCGCACTTTGGCTATGAATTCACCAATGATATTGGTCAGATCAAAAAGAGTCTGGATGCTTGTGGACTTTGCTTTTTGCACGCACCTCTTTTTCATCCGGCTATGAAGAATGTAGCACCCATTAGAAGAGAGCTTGGTGTAAAAACTTTCTTCAATATGTTGGGACCCATGGTGAACCCATCTTTTCCAAAGAAGCAATTGGTCGGTGTCTTTAGTTTGGAATTGGCCAGGCTTTACGGCTATCTCTACCAGAAAACTGATAAGCATTTTGTCATTTTGCATGCTTTAGATGGCTATGACGAGATCTCATTGACAGGTTCTTTTAAAAAGATCACTAATGGCAAAGAGGAGATAGTTTCTCCCGCTGATATTGGGATGAATCAAATTTCATCTGAAAGTATTTTTGGAGGTGACTCGGTTGAAGAATCGGCCAAGATCTTTGAGACCATTCTCAAAGGCGAAGGTAGTAAAGAGCAAAATGCTGTGGTAATCGCGAATGCAGCTATGGCCATTGAATGTGGCAAAGGCGTAAGTACTGATGATGCTTTAGGAATGGCAGAAGAGGCACTTATAAGTGGAAAAGCATTGAATACATTTAAAACAATATTAGAAATTAGTTAAACGGAAATCAGTAAGCAGGACTCCCGATTTCTGATTCCTGTTACACTGATCACTAACCATGGATATACTACAAAAAATAGTAGCACATAAGGAAAAAGAGGTAGCAGATCGCAAGTCCCTTTATCCTGAAAAATTATTAGAAAAGAGCATCTATTTCGAAGGACAGCCGGTGTCTTTGAAGAAGTACCTGACCAGAGATGACAAGTCAGGCATCATTGCAGAGTTCAAGCGTCAATCCCCTTCAAGAGGCTTGATCAACGGACATGCAAAAGTGGAAAAAACCACCATTGGCTATATGCAGGCAGGTGCAAGTGCTTTGTCAGTGCTTACCGACAAAGAATTCTTTGGGGGTACGAGTGAGGACTTAATGACTGCAAGGAAGTACAATTTCTGTCCGGTACTAAGAAAGGATTTTGTGATCGATGAATATCAGATCGTGGAGGCGAAATCGATTGGTGCCGATGCGATTCTCTTGATCGCGGCTTGTCTGGATCCTCAAAAGTTGAAAGACCTAGCAGCATTTGCTAAAAGCTTTGGTTTAGAAGTGCTGATGGAAGTGCATAATGAGGAGGAATTGAAGAACAACCTCAATGAACACTTGGATGTAGTAGGCGTGAACAATAGGAACTTGAAGACCTTCGAGGTGAGCGTTGAGACGAGTAAAGCATTAGCCGAAATAATCCCTTCTGATTTCGTGAAGATCTCCGAGTCGGGGATTAGCGATCCTTCAACCATTGTTGATCTGAAAGGATATGGTTTCCAAGGCTTCTTGATCGGAGAGACTTTTATGCGATCTGCAAGGCCAGATTTGGCGGCACGGGATTTTATTGATGAATTGAACAAACTTTCAAAGGGTTAATGGTTAAGCGTTAATAGTTACTAGTAATACACACAATATGGAGATTAGAACATTTAAAGATCTGGATTGCTGGAAAGCAGCTAGGAAATTGAAAATAGAAATTGCTGAAATGATTAAGACTTTTCCAAGAGATGAAAAATATGATTTGATAAGTCAAATTCGTAGGTCTTCAAGGTCAGTCACTGCAAATATTGCAGAGGGTTATGGGCGCTTTCATTTTCAAGAGAATATTCAGTATTGCCATCAGGCTCGGGGCTCACTTTATGAGACTCAAGATCATTTGATTACTGCTTTCGATGAAGGATATATTACTAACGACAACTTGAACTCCTATGAGAGTCAAATTGATAAAGTATTGAAGATCTTAAACGGATACATCGGTTATTTGAAGAGGGCTAAAACGATTAACAATTAACCAATAACAGACAACGATATAGAATGAAACTCAAAGTTTGTGGCATGCGAGATAGTCAGAATATCAAAGAGCTTTTAAAGCTCAGACCTGACTATATGGGCTTTATCTTTTTTGATAAGTCAAAACGCAATGCGACAGACCTTGATGTCGATTTATTGAGAATTTTTCCTTCATCGACACAGAAAGTGGGTGTTTTTGTTAATGCACCTCTCGAGGAGGTGAAGGGTAAGGTAGATCAATTTAAGCTAGATCTTGTCCAGTTGCATGGAGATGAGTCAGTCGAATATGTTGGTGAGTTATTTGCTGTCGGAATCAAAGTCATCAAAGTGTTTACAGTTGGCGAAAGCTTTGATTTCAACGGACTGAAGCCGTATAAAGGCTTAGTCGAGTATTTCCTGTTTGACACCAAAGGGAAAGAACGAGGTGGCAATGGAGTTGTTTTCGATTGGGGAATACTCAAAGGGTATGATCAATCGGTACCATTCTTTTTGAGTGGAGGAATTGATAATGAAAATGTAAAAGGTTTAACTGAGCTTGGTGAAATGAATATTCATGCGATCGATGTGAATTCGAAGTATGAGATCGAGCCGGGCTTGAAGGATATAGAGGAGCTTAAAGTTTTAAAAAGAACGATTTCCCCCTCATAGGGGGAATTAAAGGGGGTAATACCCCTCTGCATCTCCCCTTAAAGGGGAGAATAATAAAGGAATTATGAACGTAAAAGTTGATGAAAGAGGATACTACGGGAATTTTGGGGGCGCTTATATCCCTGAAATGCTGTATCCCAATATTGAAGAGCTGAAAGAGCGTTATGAGGCGATCACCGCAGAGCCGGAATTCAAAGCTCAATTTGAGGCTTTACTGAAGGACTTTGTCGGTAGACCAACGCCTTTGTATTTGGCGGAGCGTTTATCAGAAAAGTATGGAGCCAAGATCTACCTGAAGCGCGAAGACCTTTGTCATACTGGAGCGCATAAGGTGAATAACACTATTGGGCAGATTCTGTTAGCCCAACGATTAGGTAAGAAGAAGATCATCGCTGAAACAGGAGCCGGCCAGCATGGTGTGGCTACAGCTACAGTTTGTGCTTTGATGGGTGTGGAATGCATTGTCTACATGGGTGAGCTCGATATGGAGCGTCAAAAACCAAATGTCGAGCGCATGCGAATTCTTGGAACCGAGGTAAGAGCTGCCAAGTCTGGTAGCAAGACCTTGAAAGATGCGACTAATGAGGCGATGCGTCATTGGATCAATAACCCGACAGATACGCATTACATTATTGGTTCTGTGGTTGGTCCACATCCATATCCTGAGATGGTGGCACGATTCCAATCTGTGATCTCAGAAGAGATAAAAGCTCAATTGCTCGAAAAAGAAGGAAAGGCTAATCCAGACTATGTAGTGGCTTGTGTTGGTGGCGGAAGCAATGCTGCGGGGGCTTTCTATCACTATTATGAAGAGAATGATGTTCAATTGGTAGCTGTAGAAGCAGCTGGTTTAGGCAATCACACGGGTGAATCCGCAGCAACGACTGTGTTAGGGAAGCCAGGCGTTCTTCATGGTAGCAAGACCTTATTGATGCAAACCGAAGATGGACAAGTAGTGGAGCCATATTCCATTTCTGCTGGTTTAGATTATCCAGGAATAGGCCCTGTGCATGCGCATTTGTATGAGACGGGGAGAGCGAAGTTCTATTCTGTGACAGATGAGGAGGCCATGAAGGCAGGTATTGAGTTAAGCAGACTGGAAGGGATCATTCCAGCTATTGAAACAGCGCATGCCTTTTCCGCATTAAAGCAAATGACCTTTAAATCAGATGATATCGTGGTCGTTAATCTTTCAGGAAGAGGAGATAAGGATTTAGAAACCTATATCAAATGGGGAAAGTACTAGTTATGAGGCTCGAGTTATGAGTTTTGAGCTGCTGATTTGTTGAGTCCATATTCCTTCTCATTTAGGAGAAGGATAAAGGATGAGGCCAATAAAAAGAAATCAACAAATCAGCTAAACGAAAGAAAATGAATAGAATAGATCAACTTTTTATAGATAAGCCGAACAAGGTGCTTAACGTGTACTTCACCGCTGGTTATCCTCAGCTGGAAGATACCATGAAGATCATTAAAAGCTTGGAGAGTTCTGGCGCAGACCTTGTGGAGATCGGTATGCCATATTCTGATCCTATTGCTGATGGCGAGACCATTCAACAAAGCAATGGTGTTGCCCTGGATAATGGTATGAGCTTAAAGCTACTTTTTGAGCAATTGAAAGACTTACGCAAAGAAGTCAATTTGCCAGTTGTACTCATGGGCTATATTAATCCGATTGTGCAGTTTGGGATGGAGGCTTTCTGCCAGAAATGCCAGGAAGTAGGAGTGGATGGGTTAATCCTTCCTGATCTTCCCATGTTCGAGTACATAGAGGTGTACAAACCTATGTTTGAAAAGTATGGCTTGTTGAACACCTTCTTGATCACGCCTCAGACTTCTGAGAACAGAGTGAGAGAGATCGATGAGAACACTAAAGGATTTATCTATATGGTTTCTTCTGCGAGCACTACGGGTGCCAAGTCAGCGATATCAGGTGACCAAGAAGCCTATTTTGAAAGGATCAAGGCCATGAACTTGAAGAACCCGACCTTGATCGGCTTTGGCATCTCAAACAAAGAAACCTTTGAGAAGGCAGCTAGCAATAGTAATGGAGCCATCATTGGTTCGGCTTTTATAAAAGCCATATCTCAAGAGGGCAAGCTAGAAGAGAACATAAACACATTTATTAAAGGAATTATAAACTAGTTAAGAGGTTGAGCTCAAAACTCGAAACTCGAAACTCAAGACTCATAAAATGATTATTCAATTCGAAAAAGAAATTGACGCTTCGCAAAAAGAAGCCATTATCGACCGCGTAACCGGTCTCAAATACAAACCAACTGAGGTAAAGACCCAAAAAGGAGATTACCTGATCGGTATCGGAAAGAAAGACTTCGATATCCGAAATCTCGGTTCCATGGAGGGCATCAAAGACATTCATATCGTTTCTGATGACTACAAATTGGTGTCGAGAAAATGGAAGGTAAATCCAACCTATATAGACTTGGGTGATGGTGTTGTCATTGAAGAAGGCGGTTTCCAGATCATGGCGGGTCCATGTTCCATTGAAGGTGAGGATCAGATCAGAAAGACCATTGCTCACTTGAAAGCCAACGGGGTAAGGATCATGCGCGGAGGTGTTTTCAAACCTAGAAGTTCACCTTATGCCTTTAGAGGAATGGGGATTGATGGACTTAAGGTATGGTACGAATTGGCCAAGGAGGCCGGAATGAAGATCGTTACTGAGGTGATGCAAGTCTCTCAGATCAAGGAAATGGATCCTTATGTAGACATCTACCAGGTAGGAGCGAGAAATACTCAGAATTTCAATTTGCTCGATGAATTAGGTAAGAGTACGGATAAACCAGTGATGATCAAACGAGGTATCTCGGGTACAATTGACGAGTTGTTGTACTCGGCAGAATATGTCTTTAGTGCTGGTAATGAACGCTTATTGCTTTGCGAGCGCGGTATCAGAACCTATGAAAAGGCGACAAGAAATACGATGGACCTTAATGCTATAGCTGTGTTAAAAGAGAAGACGCATTTACCTGTGATCGCAGATCCATCTCATGGCATTGGTATCCGTCATCATGTGGAGCCAATTGCTTTGGCGAGTATTATGGCTGGTGCTGATGGTGTGATCTATGAAACACATGAAATTCCGGAAGAGGCATTTTCGGATGGTCAGCAAACTTTGAATTATCCTGAGTCAGACAAGCTGATCGACCGTATGAATAAGACTTTTGAATTGAGAAAGAGCTTCTAAAATGGTCATTAAACCCTCATCGAGATTAGGTGAAGTAAAAGAGTATTACTTCTCTACTAAGCTTGCCCAGATTAGACAAATGCAAGCTGAGGGGAAAGATGTGTTGAATCTCGGTATTGGTAATCCTGATGGTATGCCCGACTCTTCTGTTATTGATGAGTTGATCATGCAAAGTCAAATGCCCGATGTGCATGGCTATCAGAGCTATGCCGGGATTCCAGAGCTAAAAAATGCCATAGCAGCGTGGAATCAATGGGCTTATGGGATTGACCTTGATCCAGAATCTGAGGTTTTACCGTTGATCGGATCAAAAGAGGGAATAACCCATATCAGTTTAGCTTTTCTGGATGAAGGAGATCAAGTCTTGGTTCCTGAATTAGCTTATCCAGCCTATTCTGCAGTAGCTAAAATGTGCAAGGCTGAGGTGATTCAATTCCCTTTACTTGAGGACGATTGGTCACCAGATTGGGAGTATCTGTCATCTCTAGATACGTCTAAGGTTAAATTGCTTTGGATCAACTATCCGCATATGCCATCTGGCCGAAAGGCTTCTCAAGAAATCTTTGAGCGCTTTGTGTCATTCGCTCGAGAGCGTGAGATTCTGATTTGTCATGACAATCCTTATAGCATGATCTTTAGAGACGAATCACCACTGAGTATTTTGTCTATTCAAGGAGCTAATGAGGTGGCTTTAGAATTGAATTCGCTAAGTAAGTCCTTTAACATGGCAGGTTGGCGAATGGGATGGGTTGCTGGCCGCGAAGATTACATCAAAACCATACTCAAAGTCAAATCAAATGTTGATTCTGGGATGTTTAAACCCATGATGTTAGCAGCTACAAAGGCATTAGAACAGCGAGATGATTGGTTTGATAAGCTTAATGAACTTTATGCCGAAAGACGTGAATTGGTTTATCAGATGTTAGATCAATTGAATTGCACTTATTCAAAAGATCAGCAAGGGCTTTTCATTTGGGCTAAGATCTCTGATAATGAGAATAGTGCTGAAGAACTGGTTGAAAAGCTTTTACAAGAAAACCATGTCTTCATAACACCTGGCTTTATCTTTGGAGAGAAAGGGAGTCGCTATGTGCGCATGTCACTTTGTAACAAGGTAGAGGTATTAGAAGAAGCATTAAGTAGGATATCATGAAGTTGGCATTGGTAGGTGTGGGTTTGATCGGTGGCTCCTTTGTTTTGGGACTGAAGAGATCTTTGCCTGATTTAGAAGTGATCGGTGTTGATCTTAATGAAGATAATCTGACTCAAGCAAAAGGGCTTGGAATCATTGATAGGACTGCTGCTCTTGAGCATGCTGTTCAACAAGCTGATTGCACCATATTAGCTATCCCGGTAGATGGTATTGTAGAATTATTACCTCAAGTGCTCGACTTGGCAAATGCCGATCACACCGTGATCGACTTTGGTTCCACCAAAGCAGCCATTTGTGATGCTGTTAAGGATCATCCGAAACGTGCTTGCTTTGTAGCTGCTCATCCCATTGCCGGTACAGAGTATTCAGGGCCAAAGGCTGCATTTGCCGAACTCTTCGACCAAAAGGTAATGATTACGTGTCAAGAAGAATTGTCTGGACAGAAGCAGTTGTCTTTATACAATCAATACTGTGAATCGCTACAGATGCAAATGCGTAAAATGGATCCGTTGTCTCACGATCTTCATTTAGCTTTTGTCTCTCATCTCAGTCATATCACTTCATTTGCATTGGGTAAGACGGTGTTGAAGAAAGAGGAAACAGAGGCTCATATTTTTGATATGGCTGGTTCAGGTTTTGCTTCTACCGTGCGACTGGCTAAGAGTTCACCAGAAATGTGGGCTCCCATTTTTAAGCATAACCAAGCTAATCTATTGGACGGACTCAATACCTATATCGAAGAATTAGAGCAGTTCAAAAAACTTCTAGAAGGAAAAGATGAGAAGGGGATGGCGGATTTTATGAAAGAGGCCAATCAAATAAGGTCGATTGTAGATCGAATTAGTTAACCTGCTCTCTTTTTAGTTTGATCACTACGTCTTGTGGAGCCACCTGATTACCCCCGAAATAAGGCCATAACCAATAGTTTTCTCCAGCGTCACAATCAGAAGTTCTTTGAAGACTGACTGTTTCCAGTCCGCTTCCGGCAAACTCATACGAATCAGAGTTTACTCTAATAGTCATATCGACTTCTGTGTTAAGTGGAATAGCGCCCATCAATTCAAAAATCAATTCTCCTTCGATATAGGCATAAGCTAGGATCTGTAATTCATCATTAAACCATCTCCAACCTAATCTAGCACTTTCACTTTGGTGGTGTTGAGCGCAGTCTGAAAATCCAATCAGTTTATTGATGTCTGCTTGATCAGAAGTAACCTCAAGTGTATATATGGCACTTTCGTCAAAAACGGCTGTTATATCTATTCCGCTTCCTGTGAAAAGCTCATTTCTACTAATAGAACTGTGATTACCTGCAGGTATAGTAAATACCTCAAACCCCGCATCATCAACTATGGGAGTTTCGCTGCAAGAGAGTATCAGGGTCATGCATAAGAAACTCAGAATCAACTTCTTCATGGCAATTAATCTTAACCAAAGATATCAAATAATGAAATTTTTAGCACAATATTGAGGTTGTATATGGTGTGCATGACATTTTTTGAAGAAAAAATTTGCACAGCAGTATCCACAGGTTACCTTTGGGGCAATGAAAAGAATCCATGCATATTACTACCACTATTACACTCCAATTATTGGAAGCGGTAGCTGCATGCATTGAGTTGAATTAACGAAATGAATATATAAAGCCCGGTTCCAAAAGAGCCGGGTTTTTTTATGCTTGAAAATGAATCGATCATGAAACAGATCTATGAAAACTACACTGCAGAAGACCAGAAAGTCTGGAATATTCTGTTTGACCGCCAATTTCCTTCGTTGCCAGAAGCAGCAACAAAGGAGTTTTTGACTGGTTTGGATAAGATCAACTTTACAGGAGAGGCTATTCCAAACTTTGAAAAGACCAATGAGATCTTAAGAGAATTAACAGGATGGGAGATTTATGCCGTACCGGGTATTGTTGAAGATGGACTATTCTTCGATCTAATGGCTAATAAGAAGTTTCCTGCTACCACATGGGTAAGAAAAATGAGCGAATTGGATTATCTGGAAGAGCCAGATATGTTTCACGATGTATTTGCTCACATTCCTCTTTTGACCAATCAGGCCTTTGTCGACTTCTTGCAGGCTATTAGTAAGTTCGGTCAAGAATGGATTGAAGATGAGTGGGCCATTCACTTACTATCAAGAATCTACTGGTTTACTATTGAATTTGGTTTGATCAGAGAGGAAGAGGGATTAAGAATTTATGGTGCTGGAATTTTGAGCTCATCAGGCGAGACTAAATTCTCTCTTTCAGATGAACCCAATCACTTTGACTATGACGTGGATAAGATCTTAGATACGCCTTACAGAAAAGACAAAATGCAGGAGAATTACTTCATAATTGATTCTTATGAGCAATTATATGAGTCTATTCCTGAGATTAAATCAAAGATTGAACAAAGATTGAAAGAAAGAGAAGCGGTTGTATAACCGTTTCTCTTTTTACTTGTTAGGCATAGTTATGAGTGTAGTTATCATCAACTATAATGCGGGCAATGTTCAATCGGTTAAGAATGCACTTAATCGATTGGGAGTTGAACCTGTGTTGTCAGATGACAAAGAAGTTATTCAAGGAGCTGATAAGGTCATTTTCCCTGGAGTGGGAGAAGCGAGCACAGCAATGGACTTCTTAAGAAAAAGAAACTTAGATCAAGTGATAAAAGAGCTAAAACAGCCTGTCTTTGGGGTTTGTCTTGGTCTGCAGCTAATGTGTCAGCATAGCGAAGAGAATAACACTGATTGCATTGGAATTTTCGATGTGAAGGTGAAGAGATTTGAACCGATACTAAAGGTCCCGCAAATGGGCTGGAATACTTTGGAAGATATGAGATCACCTTTGTTCAATGGCTTAGGTCAAGAGCCTTATGTGTATTATGTGCATAGCTATTATGCAGAATTGAGCGATTATACTGTAGCTCAAACAGATTACATCAATCCTTTTTCTGCCTCATTGCAAAAAGACAACTTTTATGCCCTTCAGGCACACCCTGAAAAGAGTGGTAAAGTGGGTGAGCAAATCCTAAAGAATTTTCTAGAACTATGAAGATTATTCCAGCAATAGATATCATAGGAGGTAAGGCTGTACGCTTGACCAAAGGTGATTACAATCAGAAAAAAGAATATGCCGATAACCCGGTTGAAGTTGCCAAGCAATTTGAAGCAGCAGGTATTCAACACCTTCACCTAGTAGATCTAGATGGAGCTAAAGCGCAAAAACCCGAGAACTTATCTGTACTGAAAGGCATTGCTGAAGCTACAGGTCTCTCTATTGATTTTGGAGGAGGAGTAAAATCAAATGAATCCTTGGAAGCTGTCTTGGAAGCTGGCGCCAAACAAATCACTGCTGGTAGTATAGCGGCAAAAAATAAGGAGTTGGTGTTTGATTGGATTGATCAATATGGAGCTGAGAAGATCATTTTAGGTGCGGATGTGATCAATGAACAAATTGCTATAAGTGGTTGGCAAGAAAACTCTGGATTGGATCTAATGCCTTTTTTAGAGGAATATGTAAAGAAAGGTATTCAGTATTGTATTTGCACCGATGTTAGCAAGGACGGAATGCTACAAGGGCCAGCATTTGATTTGTATAGAAGAATATTGAGTCAGTTTCCAGAATTGAAACTTATTGCAAGTGGAGGTGTGGCCGAATACGAAGATCTTACTCAATTAGAAGAAATTGGTGTATACGGAACAATAGTCGGCAAGGCTTTTTATGAAGGAAGAATCACATTAGAACAATTGGCTAGTTTTTGATATGCTAACGAAAAGAATTATACCCTGTCTAGATATTAAGGATGGTAGAACTGTCAAAGGAGTCAACTTTGTAGGTTTGAGAGATGCAGGTGATCCTGTAGAGTTAGCTGCTCGTTATGCGGAAGAAGGAGCGGACGAACTTGTGTTCTTGGATATTACTGCCACAGTAGAAAAAAGAAAAACGCTTGTTGATCTGGTTTCGAAAGTAGCACAGCAGATTAATATCCCTTTTACCGTAGGAGGTGGTATTTCATCAATTGAAGATGTATCAGCACTATTGAATGCAGGCGCTGATAAGATCTCCATCAACTCTAGTGCCGTAAAAAGACCTGAATTAATAGACGAACTGGCATTAGAGTTTGGCAGTCAATGTGTGGTGGTAGCCATTGATACTCGTTTTGTAGAAGGTGAGCACATTGTACACGTAAGAGGAGGTAGAACTCCAACAGAGCTCAGAACTATACCTTGGGCTAAAGAAGTAGAAGAAAGAGGAGCAGGAGAGATTCTTTTGACTTCTATGGATCACGATGGAACCAAAGCAGGCTTCGCAGATGAATTGACTGCTCAGATTTCTGGAATGCTTTCAATACCTGTTATTGCCTCTGGTGGGGCTGGTAACATGGAGCATTTCAAAAACAGCTTTACCAAAGGGAAGGCAGATGCAGCTTTGGCAGCTAGTATCTTTCATTTCGAGGAGATTGCAGTGCCAGATTTAAAACAATATTTAAAAGAAAATAAACTCCCAATAAGACTATAGATATGAGAGACTTGAAAAGTGTAGAAGATATCGATTTTGAAAAGGTGAATGGACTAGTGCCGGCTATCATTCAAGATGCACAAACGAGGAAGGTTTTGATGCAGGGATATATGAATCCTGAGGCAGTTGAAAAGACCTTAGAAAGTGGTAAAGTCACTTTCTTTTCTAGGTCTAAACAGAGGCTATGGACTAAGGGGGAGACCTCCCAAAACTACCTAAACTTAGTATCAGCTCATGTCGATTGTGATAAGGATAGTCTATTAGTAAAAGTCAATCCTGATGGTCCTACTTGTCACCTTGGTGATGATACTTGTTGGAATGAAAGTAATACAAGTGAGACAGAGTTTTTGAACTATTTAACAGATGTAATCAAAGCGCGTAGACAGGCAGATCCATCTGAATCATATACAGCCAAACTTTTTTCGAAAGGAATAAACAAGGTTGCTCAGAAAGTAGGCGAAGAGGCTGTTGAAGTAGTGATAGAAGCGAAGGATGACAACGATGAGCTGTTCTTAAATGAGTCGGCTGACCTTCTATTTCACTATATGATGCTTCTTGAAGCCAAAGGGTTTACCTTAAAGGATGTTATCTCAATACTTAAAGAAAGACATAAGTAAGATTAATATAAAATACTGATTAATAAGTTACAATGATTTTAATTTAGATTAGTCTAAAAATTAAATTAGAAAAATATAAATAATTAATTAGTTGCCACCTGCATCTTATTTACCTTTGTTCTAAATAAGAAACGGTGCGGAAACTCTTTTTACATGTCTTTCTTCTGTTTGTGTCATTCAACCTAATGGCACAAATGAATATTTCTGGTACTGTTTCTGATTCTGAAGGTCCTTTGTCTGGAGCTGTGGTTTATGTTGATCAAACGAACATAGCTGCGGTGACTGATCTAAATGGGAGATTCGAATTGCTCGATTTGCCCTCTGGTGAAATACTGATCAAGGTTCAATTTGTCGGTTATAAAATCTTAGAAAAATACATTTCTGATCAAGACGATCTAGATGATTTCAATTTGATTTTGTCTCCAGATCCACTAGGCTTAGATGAGGTGGTAGTTAGTTCTAATCGCTACCAAACTGATAAGAGAAATGCTCCTGTTGAGGTGAATGTTCTGGGTGCGAAAATGCTTAGGGCCACTCAGTCGATAAGCTTGGCTGAAGGACTCAATTTTCAGCCCGGTGTAAGGGTAGAAACCAACTGTCAGAATTGCGGATTTACTCAGGTCAGATTGAATGGTTTGGATGGTCCTTATACTCAAATTCTAGTGAATAGCAGACCTGTATTTTCATCTTTAATTAGTGTCTATGGATTAGAGATGATTCCTTCCTATTTAATAGAGAAAGTTGAAGTTGTAAAATCTGGCGGGTCAGCCTTGTATGGAGCCAATGCCATAGCCGGTACCATAAATGTGATTACGAAGGAGCCTATTCTTAATAGGTGGGAGGTGCAATCAAATTACGCCAGTATTGATGGTCAATCGAATGATTGGAATAATTCCGCTAATGGATCATACGTTTCTAATGATCTGAATTTTGGTGTTTCTGGATTTGTTAATCTGAGGAATAGAGAATCCTATGATGCCAATGATGATGGCTTTACGGAAATGGTCGAATTAGATGCGCAGGTGTTTGGGGTAAAGTCTTTCTATAAGTTCAGTCCGAACACCAAGCTTTCTTTTGATATCAGTCATATTGATGAATACAGAAGAGGTGGCAATGCTTTAGAATTAGCACCTGAACTAACAGATATCACTGAGCAGTTGGATCATAATATTTGGATGTACGGACTCAATTTTGATCAATATTTAAATGGCGGTGCTGATAAGCTAAGCGTATATACATCATGGCAAAACACAGACAGAGAGAGCTATTATGGTGGCTTGGGTGGTGGTAGAACACCAGCAGATAGTCTGTTGGCAGCCGATGCATATGGTACAACGGATGACCAATCCTTAGTATCGGGTATTCAGTGGAATCATTTCTCGAATGAGAGACATGCATTGACTGGTGGTATTGAATATCAATTCAATAGTACGGATGATCAGATACCTGGATATCAGAGAAGGGTAGATCAAAAGGTCAATAATTGGGGGATTTATGGCCAGTGGGAGTGGCAGGCTACCAGCCGACTGAAATTATTAACTGGGCTGAGGTATGATAAGTCTGAAGTAGATGGCCAGTATCAATTGGTAGATATAGAAACCACTATCAATGAGAGTTTTGACGTTTTATCTCCTAGGTTCACGTTGCTTTATGATCTGAACGATAAAATTCAATTCAGAGGCGGATATGCTAGAGGTTTCAGGGCTCCGCAAGCTTTTGATGAAGACCTGCATATATCTTCTGCTGGTGGCGAACCGGTTTTTGTGGTGCTATCTGATGGGTTAAATAAAGAGACATCTGACGCCCTTACTGGCTCACTGAATTATACATCAGAGAGAGCGAATAGTCAGTTTAACTTCAATCTACAAGGTTTTTACACCCAACTTAATAATCCTTTTGTCTTAGTAAATACTGGTGCGCAATTACCCAATGGTTCAATTGTTGAAGAAGTAAGAAATGGGGAAGGGGCTTTTGTATCTGGGATTAATGCAGAGGTGAATTATGCAGTTGGACGCGAATGGGTATTGCAATCTGGTTTGACAGCTCAGCAGGCTAAATACAAAGAAGAGCAGGTATTATTTGAGCCAGATTCACCTCAAGAAGGAGAGGTGGTGACAAGCGATGATTTTATGAGAGTCCCAAATCTCTATGGATTCTTTAGTGTAACGAACACTTCACTAAAAGATTGGGAGTTCTCGTTAAGCAATGTGTATACCGGTCCAATGCAAGTGCCTGAGATTTTACAGGAAGATGGCAGATTAGTGATCAGAGAATCTCAGAACTTCTGGGATGCGACAATTAAAGCATCTCATCATTTCCATTTGGGTAATAAGCTCCACATAACTTTAGCGGGAGGGGTGCAAAACTTGTTCAATAGTTTTCAAACAGATTTTCAATCAGGACCTGGTCGTGATTCGGATTATGTTTATGGTCCTGGCAGGCCTAGGACTTTCTTCTTCAGTCTTAGTCTTAAGAATAATGATTAGAAGGAGTAGTTATATAGTGCTTTTTAGTTTGATCTCAGCTATGAGTTTTGCTCAAGTGAACTGGCTGAGCTTTGAAGCGCTTGATTCTGCACTGAATGAGGAAAAAAAGCCTGTATTCATTGAATTCACAACCACCTGGTGTACCTATTGTAAAAAGATGGACCAAGAGGTGTTTCCGAATGAAGAGATAGTTAGTATTCTGAATCAAGATTTTTATGCAGTAAGGTTTGATGCCGAATCTGATCAAGTAGTACACTTCGATGGTGGAGAATTTATTAGAAAACCCAATTCTAAAAACCATGAAATAGCTATGACGCTGGCTACGAGAGAGGGCCAGTTTACACCACCTGTCTTAATTTTTCTTGATGATGAGTTCCAAGTTCAAGAAAGAATCTTCTCTTATCAATCGAGAAAAAGATTATTGAGCAAACTCAAAAAACATCGTTAAAGTAAACAGACAATCATTAGATTTGGCCCTATGAAAAAGTGTCTCTTCTTCTGTGTTTTTCTTATGTCAATGGGGCAATTATCTGCTCAAGACACACTATTTACAGACAGGCCTACGGTTACTTTTTCTCCGAATACGATGCCTAAAGGTTGGTTTCAGATAGAAACAGGGTTTCAGTACCAGATTGCTGATGTAGATCCTTCTGGCATGTTTTCTCCAGGCCTTAAATCGGAAGACTTTTTATATAACAGTACTCTTTTGAGGTACGCAGTGAGCAATTCTCTGGAAGTGAGATTGACACAAGATTTAACTGAGAATAGGCTTCGTCAAGATGGTGAGACAACAGCTTCAACAGATGCATCATTTTCTCCAACACGCTTAGGGCTCAAATACAATTTCTTACATTTTAAAGATGGTGGCCAGAGACTGTCATTATTGGCGAATTACGCACCATCGTTTTTTTCTAGTGACTCAGAGGATTATTTAGAGCTTCTTTTTCTGTTTCATTCTCCGGTATTCAAAAGGTTTGGATTCGATTACAACATTGGTTGGGATTTTAATGAAGGTTTCGATAATCCAAGATTTAAATACAGCTTCCTGATCAGTAAATCCTTTTCGAGCAGAATTTCAGCTTATGTAGAAGGGTTTGGTGTAGTACCAAAGGATGATCCGAATCAATTCAATTATGATTTGGGAGTAATGTATTTGATCAGCAATACCCTTCAGATTGATGCCTATGGTGGAGCAGGGTTTTCTGATTTCTCACCTAATTTTATTTTCGGTTTTGGCCTAAGTAAACTCTTTTTAACTAATAAATGAATCAAGCAACCCAACACATAATGATGGTCAGACCAAAGCATTTTGGTTATGATCCAGAAACAGCTAAGTCTAATGCTTTTCAGAACAAGGAAGGTGCTGATCATATTGAAGATATCAGTGCACAAGCCATCTCTGAATTTGACGCTGCAGTCCAAAAATTAAGAGATAAAGGTGTAGAAGTAACGGTTATAGAAGATACCGATGATCCCATCAAACCAAATGCTGTCTTCCCAAACAACTGGATAAGCTTTCATAACAAAGGGATTATCCTTTATCCGATGTTGGCAGAAAATAGGAGATGGGAAAGAAGAATGGACATCATTGATCACATCAATGAAAAGGTAAAAGAATTTGAACAGGTCATTGATCTGTCTGAACGAGAGAACAATCAAAAGTTCTTGGAAAGCACGGGCAGTATCATTTTTGATTACGAGAATGACATGGCCTATGCATGTTTGTCGCCTAGAACTGATGAGGGTCTTTTTCGCGAGCTATGTGAGTTTTTGAATTATGAGCCAGTTGTATTCTATTCAAGGGATGCAGATGGTCAGCTCATTTATCATACTAATGTGATGATGTGTCTAGCGTCTAAGTATGCCATCATCTGTTTGGATTCAATTGATATCGATGAGAGAGATGGAGTTAATGCTGCTTTGGAAAGTACTGGCCATGAAATCATTCCAATCTCACTAGAACAGGTCTATCAATTTGCGGGTAATATGTTAGAAGTAGAGGGAGAGGGCGGTCAATCTTATTTGGTTATGTCAAAGGCAGCTTTTGATTCCTTAACCGAAGAGCAGATATCACGTATAAACAAGTATTCGGAGATCATCGCTATACCCATTTCCACCATAGAGAAATATGGAGGAGGAAGTATTAGATGCATGATGTGCCGAGTAAAATAATTGGATTATTACAAGTTTTAATTGAATCAGGTGATATCCTGTATTAACTTTGTACTTCCAGAACGAGTGTAGTTGAATTTTGTGCAGATGGATTATCAAGTAAATTTTCTTAAGGAGAAAAGTATGCTTCATGGTATCATTGAAGGCGTACTCAATGTGGAATTGGCCAAATCTTATTTAGCTGAAATAGGAGAGTTGGTCCGGACGAATAATGTCCAGAAAGTATTAACCGATGCTCGTGACTCTATGATTTCAATGGATGAAGAGAAACTGATCGAATTGTCTAAGTCCTTGAATGACTGGGGCTTCGGTTCAGACCTAAAACGAGCCCTCTTGATCAAACAAGATGTCAAGGTCTTTAAGCAATGGGAGAACCTGAATTTTATAGAAGGGATGCCTAGACTGAGACTCTTTGTTGAAGAAGACCTAGCCATGGAATGGCTTAATCAAGATTAATGGAGATGTGAATCACATTCGTTGATTCCTTCTTCCAACCCTACTTTTTCATAAGCTTTCTTAGCTTTTGACCAATATTGCTTGGCTTCTTGAGGTTTGTCTCTTTCCTCTAAACTTAATGCGTAAACCCTAAAGGCATTTGCCTTTTCCAGTGGATTAGTATCTGAATTCTCATAGTTCTCTGCTACTTGAACCAGGCATCTTTCAGCACACTCTGCCTTTCCGAGTTCTAAGAATAGACTTCCAATATGCCTCAATGTGTGCATTTGCTCAGGAGTCTTTTTCAACTGAATGTACAAGGGTTCTATTTTCTTATAGGTCTTAAGTGCTAAGCCTAAATCTCCCTGATCTTGCTGAACCTGTGCGATGACTTTGAGCATCAATGCCTGACCTTCAATTTCATTTGAATTTTCTGCTTGCTCAAATGCACTATTGGCAAGAGCTAGAGCCTCTTTAGTATGGTTGTCATTTCGAAGCGTCCATGCTTCTTGAAAGATTTGCTCGAAGTCCATGTGTTCAATAGTTATTTTTGTTTAACTAATTATTTCCACTCCGCTCATTGCAATGACAATTAGAGAAGAAGTCAATTAAGATTCCTGAAATCGTTTTATGAATCAGTTGTAATGATACATTGGACGCCTTTATAATCCAATAGACAAAAAAATGTGTCATTATACCAACTCTCAAACTGGCAAATGACACATTCAATTTAATCTAAAAAGATGTTCTGTTTTACAATGCTCTAATTCAGCCCATTAATATTTGGCTGGCGTGCCGGCAGGCGGCAAACTCTGGTCAATAAACTCTCTTATATCTTGGTTAGCTTTTTCAAGGTCCTCTTTTCTCAAGTACATCATGTGGCCTGATCTGTAGCCCTTGAAACTAAGTCGGTCTTTCATTCTACCACTTGGGTCTAAATGCCACATATTGTATTTGGCGTTGTAGTAAGTCGTAGCACCATCGTAGTAACCACTTTGAGTCATTACATGCAGGTATGGATTCATAGCCATAGCTTGTCTAAGATTTTCACCAGTATTATCACCACTTCTATCCCAAGGCCTTACAGGGCCGAACATGTTGTATTTAATGTCAGTATCAAAGTTCATCACATTCTTGAAATAGTAGTTGATAGCAGGGGTGAAGGAGTGAAGCCATGAAGTTAATTCAGAATTAAAATCAGGGCGCATTCCTGCATCTTGACGGTCTAAACCTTTATATCGCGAGTCAAGACGGCCTACCGTATGTCCTTCTTCGCGAAGAAGATCTTTCCAGAAGAAGCTTTCAGGCACATCAAGGTTATGATGTCTTACCTTCATTTCCTTTAATCCTGAGTAGCGAGCAAATCCTTTTATTGCTGCTTCTTTTTCTTCGTCAGAGATCCATGCTCCTTTAGCAATGGCTGGTAATAGCTCATTTTGCGTGTAAGATTCCGCCTCTTCCAGTACTTCAAGCAAGTCTTTGCTTTGCAGGTCGTTCGGTAATTTGTTGTGATACCAAGCTGCCGCTGCATAGTAAGGAAGTCTGTTGGCCATTTCTACGGGGCCACTTCGGTCTATGCCTAACTCAGTTGGAGATACTAAAATGACGCCATTTAAGTACATCCAATGGTTGTTTTGCAACTCATAAGAGAGACCAGATACTCTTGTTGTTCCATAACTTTCACCAATCAAATACTTCGGTGAGCTCCATCTGTTAGTTCTAGTTACAAAAGTGTTGATCCATTCTGCCAGATACGAGATGTCTTGATTTACACCGAAGAACTGAGAGCGTTTGGCTTTTTTATCAACAATTCTTGAATAACCAGTATTCACAGGGTTAACGAAAACAATATCCGCTACATCAAGAATAGAGTAGGGGTTGTCTTTTACACCATAAGGTTGAACAGGGTAGCCTTCATCATCAATTTTTAAAATTTTAGGTCCCGTATAGGCTAAGTGCATCCATACTGATGCTGAACCAGGCCCCCCATTGAAAGATATAACAAGAGGTCTTCTGTCAATATTTTTGATATCGCTTCTTCTATAGTAGGTATAGAACAAGGTGGCAATTGGCTCCCCATCATTGTTCCATACAGGCTGGGTACCAATAGTGGCTTCATAAGGCACTTTTTTACCCTGAATGGTTACTTCATGGTTAGACACCTGAGTGAATTCTACAGGTATTTCTCTGTTCTGTGCTTGGGTTAAAAAGGCCATTGAAAGGAGGCATAACCCTATAATAGATCTGATTTTCATATAAAAATTGATTATTCGTCTACTGTAATTCTATTGTCTTTTTTCAACCCTCTGTTAATGCGAGGAATTGTATTCTTCATCACATTCACTTTTTCAGAAGAGAGCTTTTCTGCCATTTCCGAGTAATAGGCAAACTGTGATTTCTGATCAGCAGTCCACGGGCCAATAAAGCCACCCACTTGAAAATAGAGTGTTCTAGTTCTGCTTTGTAGTTCGCGGTATTTGCGATTCAATTCAGTGAATGGTTTAGCCGTTTCTTTGTTATAGCTGATATTCTCTTTATCAAGTTTACCTATCTGTCTGGCTACATCACTTACAGGCTTCATATCAGCTGCTATGCGTTGAGAAAGCTCAATTATATCCCATTGAGAGGCAGTCCATTGCTTTCTTACAGCAAGGTCAATATTTAATCTAGGGTCATCTGATACCTTGAACTTTTGAATTTGTTCTTCACCATTGACGGTCAACTTGGCCATATACATGCCTGGGTCAACCAATGGTCCATTCATTCTAAATCTTCCTGAGCCACCTGAATTGGAGATATCATATCTCAGATTCCACTGTGTTCTATTAACTCCTGGCCCTGATTTCGGTCTTAGAGAACTTACCAAATTACCATCCATGTCGTGAATGGTTAAAGTGATATTCTTTTTGTCCACTGAATCTTTTAAATAATAATCGATTGCTGCACCGTAAGATGGGTTTTCGCCTCTGTAATACATATCACCAGTATGAGCACCATCGCGGGTATATCTGATCATTTCTGCTTCGCCAATTGAGAAGAGTGCGGCACTTGCAGATAATGCTTCAGGTGTTAATTCTTGCAGAGCGGAGATGTTGTCAAGGATCCAAACGCCTCTAGAGTGAGTTCCCAATACCAAATCATTGTCTCTAGCTTGGATAACCAAGTCATTAAAAGGCATAGTTGGCATGTTGCTTTTTAACTCGGTCCAATTCTTACCGCCATTATTAGAGTAGAAGAGTCCTAGTTCAGTTCCTAAATACAATACATTCGGGTTTCTAGGGTCTTCTCTTAAGGTTCTGGCTACTCTGTTGGCAGGCAAGTCACCAGCTACAGAAGTCCAGCTTTTACCATAGTCCGTGGTTTTATAAACGTAATTGGTGAAATCGTTATTTCGATAATTATTAATGGCTACATAGGCTGTTCCTGCGAAATGTGAAGAAGGTTCAAAAGTATTGATCCATGTTTCTTTCGGAAGGCCTGCAAGTTGAGCAGTCACATCATTCCAAGAAGCTCCATCATCCCAGCTGACTTGTAAAAGACCGTCATCAGTACCTGCATATAGCATTCCTTGATTGTGCAAATCTTCAGCTACGGCAGTTAGTGTAGGATAGTAAGGAATACCATCATCTAATGAGGCCGTGCTTGTATCTGCTCTTTGCCCCATGATCATCAATTCTCTACGATTTACTTTGGTGGTAAGGTCTCCAAGTGATTTCCAGGTTGCTCCATCATCGGTACTTTTCCAAAGCTTATTAGTTCCTGCATAAATCGTATGGTCATCATGATGGGAGAGGAAGAAAGGACCGTCCCAGTTACCTGGCGCCATAGCATTACCAAGTTCTGGTTCTGGAATTCCAGGGCCCCAAGCATCCCAGTTTCTTCTTGGACCTATTCTACCCTTCGGATCGCCTGGTCTGATCTGCTGGCGCTGACCAGTGCTCATATCTAGTCTAGATAACCCCAAGTATTGAGATTCTGTGTAAACCACATTTGGATTACTTCTGTGGACCAGATTTAAGAAGCCATCACCACCTCCAAGTTTCTTCCAGTCTTCATTTAAAATACCTCCTGCACGATAAGTTTCGCTTGGACCTACCCAGCTTCCATTGTCTTGCAGACCACCATATACGTTATAAGGTTTTGCATTATCTACAGAGACTCTGTAATACTGAGCTAATGGTAAATTACTAACTAGAAGCCATTTTAAGCCTCTGTCATAGGAGATGCCAATACCACCATCATCACCTTTCATTACATGCTTGGAGTCTTTAGGATTAACCCAGAAAATTCTGTCATCTCCATGCAGCGATTGTCTTGGTGCAGTAAATGTTCTACCACTATCGCTTGAATAGCTATATTGGTTCATCATGTAAATTCTTGACTCATCGCTTGGATCAACCAAAGGTTGAGAAGCATACATCGGTCTAGGGTTCCAATCACTCATGAACTCCCAGCTTTCGCCTTTATCTTTAGTTCGATAAAGACCTGCTCTTCTTTCGTTGTAGGCAGTTGAAGCATTGTATTGAAATCCTTGCTCAACTGATACAAATACAACCTCAGGATTAGATCTGTAGATTGAAATACCTATTCTACCATAATCACCTTCAGGCAGACCATTTCTTAGCTCTTTCCAAGTTTTACCACCATCAGTTGATTTGTGTAAGCCGCTTCCTGGTCCACCACCATGAAAACCATAAGGTCTTCTTCTTCTTTGGTATGTTGCGGCATATAAGATATTAGGGTCACTAGGATCCATGGCTACATCAACCACTCCAGTATTTTCATCAACATAAATAAGTCTTTCCCAAGTTTCACCACCATCTGTAGTATGGTATAAACCTCTTTCCTCATTGGGTCCCCAAAGATGCCCCATGGCAGCTACGTAAGCTCTATTAGTATCAGTAGGGTGTAGAACAATTCGTCCGATGTGGTGAGAGTCTTTCAGACCCACGTTCTTCCAAGATTCTCCACCATCATGAGAAACATAGATACCATCACCCCAAGAAGAACTTTGTCGATTAGCTCGTTCTCCTGTTCCTACCCAAACGATATTTGGATTGGCTTGATGAACAGCTATATCGCCCACTGAATGGGTATTCTCTTTTTCAAAAACCGGTTTAAAGGTGATTCCGTTATCCGTAGTTTTCCAAACACCACCCGTTGAGCTGGCAGCGTAGAAAGTGTAAGTATCAGATTCAACCACGGCCAAGTCTACGATACGCCCACTCATCGTAGCCGGACCGATATTTCTGAATTCTAAACCGTTAAATAGTTCTGGAGATAAAGTTTGGGCAAAAGTCAAGCTCGATAAGAGCATACCCAAGAGAAGTAGCTTACTTTTCATGTCAAGGTTATTTGCAAAACAAGATAAGTAAGGACAAGCAGATGCAAATCAAGTTTTTGAAGAGCGGCATGGCGCAACTCTCAGAACCTGAAATATCTTTAATATGCCTCTTTGATTTTCCGTAAGATCACCTCGAAGTTCTCTTTTATCTGATTGGTAGAACAGGTGTAATGATTGGCCATTAAGGAAAAGATGAGTGTTTTTCCTTTGCTTGTTTTGATATATCCACTCAGCGTATGATTGTTGCTCAAAGTGCCAGTCTTGGCAAATACAAAGGGTATGTCGTTTTCGCCAGCATACCAATTTTCTATAGTACCGGAAATTCCACCTTGAGGGAAAAGTTCAAAGAGCTTTGACTCATCGTATTTTTGGTAAAGGGAATTTAGTGCGCCCACCATTTCAGAGGGCTTGAACATGTTATACCTAGAAAGGCCAGAGCCATCAACCCATTCTAACTCATCAGGTAGCCATTGACCAGACTCTAATTGTCTTTGAATCTCTGCTAATTCTAAGCCTTTTTCAATACTAATAGTGTCGTGTTGAACTCCACTAGCCATTAGCAGGAGAGACTCTGCAAATAGGTTGTCGCTCGGTTGGAGCATCCATTTGTAAAGTGAATCTTTCTTTACTCCCTCTTCAATTTGGAGCTTATGATATGCATAGAATCCTACGTTTTTGATAGGGAAACTCTCGGCTAGTTCAACCTTTCTGTCGGCTACATGAGAGACCAATTCAGTAAAAAGCTGATGTGAATACCTAAAAGGACGAACTAATGTATCAATGGGTGATTCTGAATTTACCGTTGAATCGAATTGAATTTCAAATTCATTCCAGAACTCATCTCGATAAACTCTGGCCCTATTAGACTCTTTATCACTCACTTTTACCTTAAACCCTGGGTAATCAGGATGTATGGAGTAGGTTTTCTTCTCATTGTCTATAATGAACTCTACACTGTTGCCATATATGGGAAAAAGGGACGTTTCCGCACCATAGTAGCCTCCGAAGTCGTCCCAGCCCCAGCCTGATCCGAATCTTTCGATCTCATTTGGGCGAGTCCAATAGAATACTTTTTTGTTCTCAGGAATGTCATTCAAAAACTCAATTAAGGTTGAATCCGGATGATCTGGGTGTAAGGTTAAGGGGTAACCCGAGCTCCAAAAAACCAAAGAGTCAGCATTTTGTGCCCAATAAAAAGCATCGAGCTGTTCTGGTAGCCAAGGATCAGTGCCCCAGAAGGTAAATACCTTGGTATTACTTGCCGGAGTCATGTGCTTGTCTGCATAATGGCTAGCAAGCATGGCATTTTTATCCGGATCATAAAGTGCGAAGCCCACAAAGGCATTCTCAAATCCTTCAAGATTTTGAAGATCCTTCCTGATGTGCTTCTCTTTGTAGCGTTGCGCAAAAAGTGTTGAAGCGCAGAAACCAAAAATGATGATCCAGAGAAATTTATTCATAGAATACGGCTACTTCTTCTAACGGCTTTCTTTTGTTGTTCGGAACGTAAACCTCTTCGGCTTCATAACCCACAGGCAGTAATAAGAAGGCCCTTTCATTCGATGGTCTTCCTAGGATCTGCTCTAAGAATTTCATCGGGCTAGGGGTATGGGTTAAAGTGACTAATCCAGCATCATGAATTGCAGAGATCAAAAAGCCACAGGCTAATCCTACTGATTCATTCACATAGTAATTTTGGTGTTTCTTGCCTTCAGCATCAAGCTCATAAGGCCTTTTGAAAGCAATGATCAAATAGGGAGCAGTTTCAAGAAAAGGCTTGTTCCAATCTGTAGCCATAGGCTTTAGATCTTCTAACCACTCTTCGCTCATTCTTTTTGTGTAGCTTTCGTATTCTTCTTTTTCTGCTGCTGCTCTAATCTGTTTTTTGATTTCAGGATCACTTACAACACAAAAAGTCCATGGCTGCTTATGCGCCCCTGAAGGAGCTGTAGATGCAGTCATGATAATATTCTCGATTACTTCTTTTGGTACGGGCTTGTCTGAAAAATCCCTTACTGAGCGCCTGGTTTCCATCCAGTTATAAAAATCCGCTGAGCGGTTGACCATTTCTTCTGGAGCATACTGCACATGGCTATATTTAATGTGCTCGTGTCCTTTAATGATCTTAACTTCCTCTTCCATAGTCTGCAAGATAAGTAAGGAATTAAGAATTAAGAATTGTCAATTATGAAATAGGTATTCAGCGTGACTAAGTGGTAGCTATTGGGGCCAATGATCCTTCCGCCATTTGGCTTGCTCTTCTTTTGTTAAGTAAGACCAAGCTAAAATTCTGCTGGCCTTTTGTCCTTGTTTCATTTCAATAACTTTCACTTGATATGCTTTATGATAATCTAAAGAGTTTTGTAAGGCTTTCAAGTGAGATGATTTGGCCACCAATGAAGTAAACCAGAAGCATTGTTTTTCATACTTCTTACTCTCATTAACCAAATTGCTTAAAAATCTCCTCTCACCACCTGGGCACCAAAGTTCATGGTTCTGCCCTCCAAAATTATGAGTAGATTTCTCTTCACTCTTGCTATTCAGGTTTCTGTTTTTCCTTCTGTTTTCTTCTGCGGCATCTTCTGCTGATTGGTAAAAAGGTGGGTTACACATAACCAGATCAAATCGGTCTTCAGGATTGATGATTCCTTCTAAAATCCGATCACTTTGACCTTGAAGTCTGAGTTCAACAGAATTAGTTAGCCTTGGATTCTTATCAATGATCTTTTGGGTATTATCAATTGCCTTTTGATCGATTTCACTTCCTACAAATTTCCATTGATACAACGATGAGCCAGTGATTGGATAAATGAGGTTAGCACCAGTACCAATGTCCAGGACTTGCGCAATAGGAAGTCTTCCGAAGTTACTTTGCGATAGCAGATCAGCCAAGTAGTGGATATAATCTGTTCTTCCTGGTATTGGAGGACATAAATAGCCATCAGGAATAAACCAATCTTCCAAGTCGTAATAGTGAATTAGCAGTGCTTTGTTTAATGCCAACACAGCTTCAGGGTCAGAGAAGTTGATTGTGCTTTCACCTTTTGGATTTTTAGTAAGGAAGGGAATGAGTTCCGGGTTGGCTTTTGACAAAAGGCTTAAATCATACCTTCCATGATGGAGGTTTCTTTTGTGAAGCTTGCTTTCGTTAGGGCGGGTTGTTTTGGCTTTTTTCACTAAGGGCAAATTAACTCATTTATTAGCCATTCTCCTCTTATCAATTTGAGATGGTGTTTTTGACTATTTGTTGATACATTCAGAGTCAATGGAAAATTCATTCCTCGAGTTCTTCAATAAATTCAAGCACCTCAAGCTTTCTGATCTTCGAGATATCTACAGGATCTCTACATTCAAAAAGATTAAGGCTGGTGATCTGATCGCCCGTGAAGGTGAGCACTTCAATTATGCCTTAGCGATTCTTAAAGGTATGATCAGAACTTATGTCCTAGAGCATAGTGGTGAAGAACGAACTGTAAGAATTGTAGGGGAGAATTCCTTTGCAGGGAGTGCTGCTTGTCTTTTTGGTAAAGGTCCTTCGTTCGAGTTTTTGGAGGCTGTAGAGGATTGTTGGGTTGTTTCCATCGATATTCAAAAGCTTAAGGAAATGTCGAACACTAATATTCGAATTTCTCAATTGTGGAGTGATGCTGTTTCGGAAGAATTAGTGGAGGCCGTTAAGCGGATTCAATTTTTTGTAACTCTAACTCCAGAGCAGCGCTACAAACAGTTCTTAGACGAATCACCTGAATTATTACAAAGGGTGCCGCAAAAGTTTTTGGCCTCCTACATAGGAGTGACAACGGTTTCGCTTTCAAGGATAAGGAGTAGATTATTGAACGGCTGATCGAAATTAACATATGTTATTTCAGCCGAGAGTTCAAGGCGCTTATTTAGCATCAGAACTTAACCAAACCATCAAGCTATGTCGTTCTTCTCAAAGCAAGCCTCATTCGAGAATAAGTCTAAATCTGTTCAGGCCATTATCAAAGTTTGCGAATGCATCATATTTGCCATGCTAATTCCTGGTATTTATTTGGTTGGTCAGATGCTTACTGCATAATAATCTCAAAAGTGTCCTTCTTAAAAAAGTAACCCCAGCCTTAAAAGACCAGGGCACGATTTGGATGTATGATGTCCCACCTTGGGGACACTTATTAGACGATGCGCTTTTTACTTTGTTCCCACCAAGCCAAGAAAAAATTTAAAAATGCTAGGCTGAGACTTAAGTAAACTGGTTTCATATTGCTCCAAAGCTCAAATCCCTCTGATCTAACACCCCCAACTGCTAGAATATGATAGCCATATGGGTGGTATTCAGCATATTCCCAACCCTGCACTAAAATCATAAATGAAATGATTCCACCTATGCCAATGCCTAGAGGAAGGATGATATTTCTAAAATGCTGACTGATCCAAAAATGTATTGATGCGTAGCCCAATGAGGCTAAAAAGGTTTTAATGCTTACCTGATAAAGGAAGCTATGATCATAAGCCTTATCAAAACCGAATTCAGGTTTAAGCACACTTAAAATCAACCCCACCAGCTGAGTAAAGACCGCAAATAAGATCAAACTGAAAAGGAGCATGGATGCAAAAACCTTTAGTTTAGACAAGTAAATGGTGGTCCTTGATAAGGGTTGAGTATAGATTAGCTTCCAGGTATTTGAATTGTATTCAATGTTATTGACGAAAAGCGCAATGATGAATACAAAGAATGGAAATAGAAAATTAGCTGGATCAATGCTATACTCTGTTAAAAGCTTCCATGGATTGTCTTCAGGTTTAATAAACCGATCTCCTCTCATAAAGAAGATGAAGAAGTTGATCACTGGTACAAAAGCTGGAGCCAAAATAAGCAGCCACAAGGTCAGAGTTCCTCTAAACTTGTAGATCTCAGCAGAGATCCCTCGTTTTAATTCAATTGCATAGTTCATTGGTCGAGCTTTTTAGTGAGGTTAAGGAAAATTGATTCTAGGTCTTCATCGCTAGAGTTGAGTTGATAAATCTCTAGACCAGAATCAACCAGTGTTTTATTAATAGCTGCAATCTCTGTTTTTGAGCTATAGGCAAGGGAAATGGAATTGATGGTTTGCTCATGAAGTTGATGGTCTTGGGCAGAAAGCAATTCATATCCTTTTGCCGGATCATTCAATTCAATGGTAAGCGATTTTCCGCTCTGATGGCCTTTTAATCCATCTAATTGACCTTGATAAAGAATTTGTCCTTGATCAATGATGGCCACATCTGTAGCCAGTTTTTCTATTTCAGAGAGGATATGGCTTGAAAGGAAAATGGTTTTACCATGATCCTTATTCAATTCAATAATCAATTCTCTCATTTCAATAATGCCGCTAGGATCTAATCCATTGGTTGGCTCATCTAGAATAAGCAATTCGGGATCTGTAAGAAGTGCTGCGGCCAATCCTAATCTTTGGCACATACCTAAAGAGTAATTTTTTGCCTTTTTATCAGCATTATCTACTAATCGCACAATTTTCAGCACCTCATCTATTCTAGACTTGGGTACGTCAACCATCTTCCTGATGACTTCAAGGTTTTGTCTTCCTGTGAGATGTTTGTAAATCGAAGGGTTTTCAATGAGTGCACCCACCTTTCGCAAAATTTCAACACGATGGGTGAGTAGTTCTTTACCGAATACCTTAACCGAACCTGGTTCTGGGTGAAAAAGATCGAGCAAGATTCTAATGGTAGTGGTTTTGCCCGCTCCGTTAGGTCCTAGGAAGCCAAATATGCTTCCTGTTGGAACATTGAGACTGATTTTGTCTAATGCTTTGAAGTCCTTAAAGTAAAAATCCAAATCATGAGTTTCAATGGTGAGTTGATTCATGGTTACTAATTGTTTGTAGGTAGACGAGCGTAAAAAGAAAATGTAATCGACTAAGAAAAAATGTCATTTAACGTGGTCTAAAGATTTTCAAATCCGTTTAAAATCTTTAGTGGAAATACCCACAACCTTTTACATAAAACTCGTGTTACACCATCAAATCCCTAATTATGGCAAAAGCGAAGAAAGAGATGAGTCCAGAGGAGAAAATCAAACAAGCGTATAAAGAGCATGTGCTAGAACATGGTACAAGACCTGCTTCGATTTTCAAATTTGTGAAGGAGCTGAAGATCAAAGAAGAGGACTTTTATGATTCGTTCAATTCGTTTGAGAATATTGACAAGCAGATCTGGTTAGATCTATTTGCCGAAACAGTAAGTAGAATTCAATCAGACCAAGTATTTGAAGAATACAGCGTAAGAGAAAAACTACTTGCCTTCTTCTATACATGGATAGAGGTATTGAAATCTGAAAGAAGCTTTATTCTGGAAACAACACCTAAGGTGCAGAAGCCAGATCTAAAACCTGCGAACCTCAGCTATGTGAGAGATGCCTTTAAAGAGTTTATCACGGAGTTGATGTTAGAAGCGAAAGAAACTGAGGAGGTAAAAACTAGACCATACATCTCAGATAAATATGAGGACGCTATTTGGGTACAATTCCTATTTGTGCTCAACTTCTGGATCAAAGATGATAGTAGAGGCTTTGAAAAGACCGATGCTGCCATTGAAAAATCTGTGAATTTAGCATTTGATCTAATGGGCAGAGGTCCTTTAGATGCAATGGTTGACTTTGGGAAATTCCTTTTTCAAAACAGATAAGCCATGAAAGAGCAGTCGAGTATACCTACCTCGAAAGTGCAGAGAGCGGCTAAGTTTGTAAAAACAGGTGCTCGTGTTGGTGGAAATTATGTGAAGCACTATGCCAAGAAGGCTGTAAATCCGAATTTATCTAAGGAAGAATTGCATGCAGATAATGCACGCGATATTTATAACTCGCTAAGTGAGTTAAAGGGTAGTGCACTAAAGGTGGCTCAAATGATGAGCATGGACAAGAATATGTTGCCAACAGCTTATCAAGATAAGTTTTCCATGGCGCAATATTCGGCCCCACCTTTGTCATATCCTCTAGTTGTAAAGACCTTTCAGCAATACTTCAAAAAGGCACCAACGGCCATTTTTGAGACTTTCACTAAAAGTGCTGTGAATGCGGCTTCTATTGGTCAGGTGCACAAAGCCACATTAAAAGACAAAGAATTAGCAGTAAAGATCCAGTATCCAGGTGTTGCTTCTAGTGTGAAGTCTGATTTGAAATTGGTACGTCCTTTTGCTGTTCGACTAATGAATCTAAATGAAAGAGATCTTGATCACTACATGGAAGAAGTTGAGATCAAACTCTTAGAAGAAACGGATTATCATCTGGAGGTAAAAAGGTCCATAGAGATCTCTGAAGCTTGTGCACATATTGAGAACTTAAGATTCCCCAAATATTATCCTGAGTATTCTGCTGCTAGAGTGATCACAATGGATTGGATGGATGGGCAAGTATTGAAGGAATTTGTTAAATCTAATCCGAGTCAGGAGGAAAGAGATAGAGTAGGGCAAGCCATGTGGGATTTCTACGATTATCAGATACACTCATTGAGACAAGTGCACGCTGATCCACATCCTGGTAATTTTATTATTAATGAAAAAGCAGAGCTAGGTGTCATTGATTTTGGCTGTGTGAAGGAAATTCCGGACGAATTCTATGATCCTTATTTTAGTCTGATCAGAAAAGATATGCTTTCTGCTGACGACACACTATTAGATACATTCAAACAGCTACAGTTTATCTATGATGATGATACGCCAGAAGACAAAGCATATTTTGCTGGGGTTATCAAGGAAATGATGGCTTTACTCGGTCAGCCATTTCATCAAGAGGAGTTTGATTTTGGTGATGATGCCTATTTTCAGAGGATCTTTCAATTAGGAGAAGTTATTTCAGAAAGTAAGAAGTTCAGAGAGTCTGAAAAGGCTAGAGGAGCAAGAGACGGTCTATATATCAACAGAACCTACTTTGGTCTCTACAATATTTTGAACGAATTGGGCGCTCGTGTCAAAACGACCAAGCCAGAGTGGGCAGCTAAGGTAGCGGTTTAATCCCGCTTTTTGAATAATTTAGTTCTAACTACTCTTCCTCCATGGAAATCGCTATACCATGGGAAGTTGGTGTTATTTTGAGCAAAATCTGCGAAATCGGGATAAGCTGCGAGAATTTCGATTTTCTCAGCTGGATACTCCCAGATTTCAGGAATCATTACAACCCAAGGTAAATTTCTATCATTTAGATACAGATGGGAATTGCCATTAGGGTTATCACCAAAATAAGTTCTATTGATTTTTCCTGTTGGATGCTGACCTGCCATATGGACTTCTCTTCCTTCCTCGCCATTGATGCGAATAAAAAAATCATAAGCGAGGCTATTTCCATTTATGTTTTCATCATTTAGAACTGTTGTCATAAGGGAAAAATTGATTGGTTCGTAATACGCTTCATTTTGTACTGTATTTACAAAACCTGTGGTTTCAAAAATTGACTTAATACTTTCAAAACGAACTTCAGTTTTACCATCTATGTTGTGGACAGTATAGTTAATATTTGGATCGGATATCTCGATTTGCGCATGCTCGTAGGGTATGTCTAACATGTAACAAAAGTCGTTATCGTATCCAGCCCCAATTGCTAGGAGTTTAAAATGAGTTTCAACTCTTGAGAGCTTATTGGTCTTGGATAGATATTTATTCAAATTGAATGACACAACTAAGTCATTGTAATCATAATCGCCCTCAGCGGGCCAAGAATCTTCAAAACCGATTGTATTATAGGTTTCTAAGGCCGGAATATATATCGCTTGGGATACAGATGGATTGTTTGGTTCTAAGTCTAAATCGTCTTTTACACCATCCCCGTCAGTGTCGGTTCCATTCCCGTTGCCGTTAATATTTCCGTTCCCGTTCCCATTTCCATTATTGTTGGCAGAACCTGTACCATCGTAATAGCTAAAACTCTCCTGATTCAAGTTGATATTTAATAGATCGTGTTTTTCAAATTCTCTGTGGAATTCCTTGCCATTCCAAAATGAACTCAACTTGATTTTCTTCTTGTGGAACCCTAGATCAAAATCAAATTGATTTAAGCCATTTTCTAAAATTACTTGTCTGGTTAGGTCTTCGTCAGAATAAATGTTTAGCTGTGCATAGTCATTCTCATCTGGAAGAGAAAGCTCAATTTTAACATTGAAATGCTCCTCCGATCGAAAATCGAAACCTTCAGGAACACTCAATTGAGACATGTTTTCAAGTTCGATATTATCGAAGTCTGGTTTTTCAATACAGCCTATTGATAGAACACATAAAAATATAATTAGAAGTTTTCCTGCCTTTTCCATAATTAATAATCTTTCTTTTGTTTAAAGAATTCGGAAGTATTCGTTCAGTAGTAAGGATTAGAGGTTAAACGACTAGTAATTATCGATTACTGATTTGTAGACTTATTGATTGCTGATATCTAGAGTTGGTTTGAAATTTATTTACAATAACTCCATCAGCCTTCATAGTGAATCTGTTATCTATACATTCGATACTATTTTCAAGAATAATTCTAGACTTTTTTCTAGGTTTTGAACCGGAATAGCCATTGGCCATGGTGCTAATAAGCTGGAACAAAACAATGATCATTAATACGATCTGGACTCTTACTTCTTTGTACTTCATATTCCAAAGTTGAAGAATCAATAGTCCTTATTTCGGAATAAAAGGTGGGCAGTAAAATCTTAAGGATGAATGACCAATTATTAAGGAAGAGTGAGCATTTGCACTCTTGAGACCGTTTTGATAGTAAGGTCTTCTTTGGTAAAAGCTAATTCAACATCCGCTGTAAAGTCTTCTGGCTTCTCCAGGGTCTCAATTAATTCACCTTCGTCAGAATACAACTCAATTTTGATAACGCCATTTTGAACTACAGCTTTCATGTCTTCTAATAGTTCTTTTCTGTTTTTAAGGGCATTTCTCTTAACAGAACTCATTAGGCCATAAGAGATATTTTCGGGTACCAATTCCTCACTATAGACACATGCTATAAACAACCCCGCAGCCAACAAATAGGTGAATATCCTCCTCATATCATGCATAATACCAATGAGTTGACTAATACCCTACCAATTTTTTTACATAGCGAAAAAACGTATGTAAACCTCAAAAATCAGTCTATACTGCCTTTTACCTTAACACATGAGATACCTGGTTTCTCATATCTTTCACTGGTGATTACTTCAAATCCTAGTTTCTTGTAGAATGGAAGAGGGGATAAATATGGCGTTCCATCTTTCTTAAAATCATTTTCATGATCAACAACCCAGCCGCATAAAGGTGAATCGTTCTGTAAAACATAACTCAAGAGTTTCTTTCCTAAGCCTTGGCCTTTTGCAGCTTCTGAAACAATGATTGAAAACCATCTCTCTTGTTCGCGGTCAAAGGTCATGATCCATGCTTTGATGCTATTGCTCTCCGAAAGGATTAAAAAATGTTTGATGCTACTTAGCGGATTTAGGAAGTTCTTAAATGCATCTAGGTCCTTGTAGCAAATGCCTACAGGGTATGAACTGTTCCACAGAGTTAATATTTCGCTGAGTTGTGTGTCGCTCAGATGATCGAATGGGCCAAGGACATCATCCATATTTGTTGGTCATGTATTCGTAAGAGGCTGTTATCAATTCTTTGAGCACGTTACGATCAATTTCATCGAGTTTCTTTACATAGAGACAAGATTTTCCAGTTTTGAACTTACCTAGTTGCTCTACTATTTCATCATGTCTTTCGAAACCAGTCATGATATATAAGGTCAGATTTGTCGCTCTAGGTGAAAAACCAGTTTTCATAAAATCGCCTTCTCTTCCGCTATCGTATTTGTAATGATAGGTTCCAAATCCAACAATAGAACCTCCCCACATTTTTGCAGGTTCACCAGAAATTTCTTCCATCATTGATTTGATCTCAAAGCTGTCTTTTCTCTTCTGCTCGTCTTTCACCGTATTGAGAAAATCTTCAACGCTCGCCTCATTGAGGGTAGTTTTATTTTGATTCTTTGCCATGATGTCTAATTAATCAATAGGTAGGTTGAATTTAGGGTTTTCTGGTTTTTCATGCTCTTTGCGCATGATTTCTTCTATCTGCGCGACTATATCAGGGTAACGATCAGAAATGTCTTCCTTTTCCGCTGGGTCTACAGAAAGGTCATAAAGCTCAATCTGCATGTTGCCATCTTTCATGTCCTTTCTAATGCCTTTCCATTTTCCTAATCGAACGGCTTGCTGACCGTTGTAACTAGGAAACTCCCAATAGAGATAAGAATGTGAGGGTGGATTGACCTCATTGAATAGAGTAGGGATCATACTAATGCCATCACTCGAGTGATCATTTTCTGATTGGGCCACTTCTAAGAAAGTAGGGAAGAAGTCATAGAATGAGCCCATCCATTGGTTAGTAGATCCTTTCTCCACTTTACCTGGCCAGCTAATAATGGTGGGAACGCGGATTCCTCCTTCGTAAGTAAATCCTTTGGTGCGTCCATAATGGTTTTGAAAAATACCGGCACTATTAAAATATTCCGGGTCAACTCCTCCAGCGTATGTAGGGCCATTGTCGCTCGTAAATACAATCAAGGTGTTTTCATAAATGCCTTCTTTTTTCAGCAGGTCTATTAATTCTCCTACTTGCTGATCGAGATAGCTGATCATGGCAGCATATGTGGCATTGGGAGTCCGGTTAGGGAAATATCCATTCTGTCCTAAATACGGTTCTTCTTCACCTAGCTTCTTTTGATAGTACTGAACCCATTCCTCTGGTGCTTGTAGTGGTACATGTGGCAAAGGACTAGCATAGTAAAGAAAGAAAGGCTGGTCGTTATCTCTTGCTTCAATGAATTCAATGGCCTTAGTATGCATAAGCTCAGGAGCATACTCAGGCTGTTTGAACAGCTGATAGCTTTCCTCTTTCAAAGGGTCAGCTCCTTCTTCAAGCTTTGTTCTAGGCGCCACTAATTGGTTGTTCAACTCAATTTTATCTTCATTCTCCCATAAGTGAGGCGGGTAAAGGTTATGAGCTTGTCTTTGACAGTTGTAGCCATAGAAATAGTCAAATCCATGGAGGTTGGGAACGCCATCAGTATTCGGAGCACCAAGTCCCCATTTTCCTATTAATGCAGTCTGATAGCCTAGGTTTTGAAGCTCTTTAGCAATTGAAGGTGTTTCTAATGGAATAGGCCTTTGACCTTCATAGGATGGATTTTTTGAGGCTAACTCATAATTCCAAACATCACCTCTTTCTGGCCATTCGTCATTACTTCTGATATAAGAATGACCTGCGTGCAGACCAGTAAGGAACATATATCTGCTTGGTGCGCAAACTGGTGCGGGAGAATAAAATTGATCGAATTTCATCCCATTCATTCTTAGTGCATCTAAATGAGGTGTTTCGATCATTGTCTGACCGTAGGAACCCAATTCACCATAACCTAAATCATCAGCTAGAATGAACAGGATATTGGGTGGTTTTTCTTGAGATTCACAAGCCAAAAGGCTAGTGCAAAAAAGTAAGGTGAGGAGCTTTCCAAAGCGCATAAAAAAATCGTTTCTCCAATTTAGGAAAAACGATTTATACGTATTGGTCGAGTTTATTAGCCTTGGGCCGCTTAGTTTAATTTTCCTTTTTGTCCTTCTCTAGCTTCTTCAATAGAGCTTTTGAAGATTTATTCTCTTTAAGTCTTATGATAATAACGCCATCTTTATCAGAAGCTTCATACTTTTTTAGACCGTCTTTATCTTTTATCACATCAATAGACTTGATATCGTCAGGGTTGATGTCTCCTAAGAATTCTTGATTTGAATCGAAATCAAATGTTTTGTCATCTATGATGATTTGGAAGAGAATATTAGTGTCATCAGATTTTCCCCTTAATCTTACTTTTACCTCATTCTCTTGACTCTCTCTTAATAGAGGGACAATTTCGAGATCTGACTTTTCTTTGATCGCATCAAAGAATAATTGAGATTCTTCAGTGTCTAAAAGCTTAATAATGACAATTCCCTCTGTGTCTTTAGAAGCGTAAGCAATAAACTCAGCTGAATTTGTCTTTTTGATCACATTTAAAGACTCGATCATATCAGGGTTTAAACCATCTAATACACTCTCAGAATAAGGTAACTCTAGTTCTTTGTCATCGAGTTGAAGGACATAGACAATATCATGCTTGGGAAGATCCTTCTTAATGTCTATCTCCTGTGCATTTACAACCAATACGGTGCATAGTGCAAATAATGTTAGTAGTTGTTTCATAGCGTTTGTGTTTAGCCCAAAATTGAGCAAATATGAGGCCAAAAAATGATGGCTCCGATGCTTGCCGCAATAGCAGAACAAAAGAGTACGGCACCAGCTGCAATATCTTTAATTTTTCCCGCAATTGGGTGATGCTCAGGTTGTATGAGGTCCACTAAGTTTTCAATAGCAGAATTAATCAATTCTGCTCCGATCACTAGTCCTATGGCTAAAAGGACCAATGACCAATCTGAACTAGATAAGCCAAAATAAATAGACACGCAGATGACTATCACTGAGGCTATCAAATGAATTTTCATATGTGCCTCTTCTCTTATGGCAATTCCAATTCCTTTCAAGGCATATTGAAATTTCTTTACGGCCTGATTATTCATTGCTTCTTAATTATTGTGAAATGACTCGTCAAATTTAGGGTTAAATCATGTCAGCCATTATTTTGCATCAAATTTGAATCGATGAAGCAATTTTTTTCACTTCTAATACTTCTAATACTCGTACTATCTTGTGAAAGTAATGAGACAAAGGGTGCTCGCTTTTTCCTAAAGGGCAATGAAGCTTTAAACGATGGGGATTATAAAGAAGCGATCAGACTTTATACCGAAGCCATCGACAAATACCCTGAATTACAAGACGCCTACAATAACAGAGGTGTGGCTTATTATAAATCAGGCGATTCATATAGTGCCATTCAGGACTACACCAAGTTGATCATGGAAATGAATGCACTCCATTGGAATGCAAGAAATAATAGAATTGACGCTTATGCATCTGTTGGTAAATACGAAGATGCAGTAAAAGAGCTGAACTATGTACAAACATACTTTCCTGATTCTGCCGCAATAGATTTCAAAAAAGGGCTGATCAATTTTGATGCGAAGAATTATAGAGCTGCTGTGGTCGCATTCAATTATGCCTATAAAAAAGACTCTAGCGATGTGGAGGCATTAGTTAATTCAGCCAATTCATATTTCTATTACAATGATTTTGATAGGGCCTATGCTAAGCTTGAACAAGCACTCAGATTAGATCCAAATGAGCCTAATATTTACAATACCAGATGCATGATGGAGATTGCAAATGGTAGATATGACATTGCTCTTCAACTAATAGCCAAATCTCTTGAGTTAGATCCATCGAATGGGATCTACTTGAATAACAGAGGCTTTTTAAAATTGATGTTGGATGATGTTGAAGGAGGAGGGAAAGATATTGATAGAGCGATTGTTACGGACCCTCAAAATGCATGGGCTTACAGAAACAAAGGAATCTACTATTTCATGAACAATGAGTATGCCGATGCGATCCGGAATTTTGAAACAGCTTTTAAAATTGAAAAAGACCTTCCTTTACTTGATTATTACTGGGGTGCCTCATTATTAAATGAAGGAAACAAAGACTCTGCATGTGAGAAGTTGAGAAAATCTGTAGACCGATTCGAAAACCAAGGCAGAGGATTATTTGAAGAAAATTGCGGGGCTATATAGCCTTTAAAGCATTCATATCACCACTTATTGAGAGCCCGCTGAGGGCTCTTTTTATTTTTTTAACTTCTCTTGTTAACATATTAAAAAGACCTGCCGTCTTGCTAATGATTATGGATGTATCAGACTTCAAAGAAGAGGTTCTACCACTGAAGAATAAGCTTTATCGTTTTGCCTTGAATATTGTCAAGGATGATGAGCTGGCTAAAGATGTGGTGCAAGAATGCCTAATTAAAGTCTGGGAAAAGCGCGAAGAAGTTGTGTTTGTCCAAAATATTGAAGCGTGGTGCATGCAGATCACACGAAACAAGGCGCTTGATAAGCTGAGGTCAAAGCATATCAAGAAGACCGATCTTTTCGAAGTTGAATTCGACACAAGAAAAGAAAGAGACACGCCTTATGTAGTGACAGAAAGGTCTCAGTTAATGAATCGCATTCAAGACTTAATTGATGATTTACCTCAAAGACAGAGAGAGGTAATGCAATTGAGAGACATTGAAGGCTACAGTTACAAAGAGATCGCAGAAAACTTAGATATAGATATCAATTTGGTCAAAACGAATTTATTCAGAGCACGAAGAAAAATTAAAGAGAGCTTAATAAAAGTGGAAGCGTATGGACTCTAGATTAAATAGTTTGATAGATAAATACTGGAATGCTGAAACCAGTATTGAGGAGGAGAAGGAGCTAAAAGAGTTAGTCTTGGCATCTGATGCTGAAGAGCATGAAGAATTAAAAGCCTTGTTCAGTCATTTTGAAGTAAAGGCTGAAGCAAAATTAGATGATGCTTTTGATCAAGAGATCATGGGAATGATCGAAACAGAGCCTGAGACAAAGGTGGTCAGCTTCAATATGTACTTCAGAAGATATGCTAGTGTAGCAGCAGCTGTGTTAGTAATGGTAGTGAGTAGTGTCATGTTTATGCAAAACCAAGAACAATACACATCTGAAGACACTTTTGAAACTCCTGAAGAAGCATATGCTGAATTAAAGAGACAATTGTTGATCGTATCAACATATATGAATAAAGGAAATGAGACCATGAATGAGTTAAGCTCATTAGGGTCAGCCAACGATGAGTTGGCAGCTTTTGGCAAGATGAGCAATGCGGAAAGTGGTTTAGAAATGCTCGGAGAAATGAATCGAAATAATTAGAAAACGACAGATAGAAATATGAAAAAGTTAGTTTTAACATTAGCATTGGTAGTTTTTGCTGTGGGCGCAAACGCTCAAAGCACAGCCATTACCAAGTACTTCGAAAAGTACACTGAAGACACGACTTTTATGTACGTGAACTTCAGCGGTAAAATGTTCCAGATGATCAGTAACCTGGAATTAGAAAATGAAGATGAACAAAAATTGATGCAAGAGTCTCTTGGCAAGATCAAAAGAGTTCAAGTGATCGGTAAAGAGAGAGATGTCAATGGTAAGGCCATGTACAAAGAAGCGATTGCGCTTGTAGAAGGCAAAGGCTTTGAAGAATTGATGTCAGTGAGAGAAGAAGACAAAGACATCAGATTTTTGATCAAAGAAAAAGACAATAAGATCGATGAGCTATTCATGGTCATGGGTGGCAACAACGAATTCGGAATGCTGAGCATTGTAGGCGATGGTATTGATCTGAATGCACTTTATAAGCTTTCTAAATCCATTGGAATGGAAGGCTTCGAAGAACTTGAGTTCCTAGATGGAAGAGGTGGGTAATCCACCTCTTTAGGTCAAACTCAACAAATAACAACTGGATGTATGAAACGATTTTTAATAACCTTTCTATTGCTATGCGTAGCGTTTGGCGCTTTTGCTCAAAGTAAAAGTGTCGAACGCTTTCGCAATGATCACACGCCTGATCTCAAGCTATTCTTCTATAAGAGTACTCTGAAAATGTACTCTCGCATTAACCTCGAAGGCTTTGGAGGACCAACAGAAAGCGATTTTGGCGAAATGCCACCGCTTGCTGACCTAATCAAAGGAATCGAGAAGGTGAAATTCTTCATGTATGAAACCTATAACAATGAAGAAGACAGACAACTATTTGGTCAGTTGACTGATGATGTGATGGGCGAAGGCTATGAGGTACTGATGTCAGCAAGGGCAGATGGTGCTAACATGGAAGTGATGATGAAAGAAAGGCGAGGAGAGCCTGAAGGCTTTGTGGTGATGATCAAAATGCCTGATCAATACAGCATTTTAGACATCGAAGGATATCCTGATGTAAACAACATCCTAAAGTTTTCTGAATTCATAAATAAGAATTCAGGAGCCATAGGATTACAGGACGCCTTTAACTAAACCACTTTTTCAACTTAACTCAAAAACAACACGATTTGGATACTGTATTATCAATTAATGATCTTTCCAAGCATTATGGTAGGATCAAAGCCGTAGACCACCTGAGTCTTGAAGTCAAGAAAGGCAATGTCTTCGGTATTTTAGGGCCCAATGGAAGTGGGAAAACCACCACCCTGGGTATGCTTTTAGATGTGATCAATCCTACAGAAGGAACATTCCAGTGGTTTGGTCAAAAAGGAGATTCAAGCACTAGAAAACGTATTGGAGCTATTCTAGAGCATCCTATTTTCTATCCTTACCTAACAGGAGAACAAAACCTGAAAGTGGTTTGTGACATCAAAGAGGTGTCAAAGTCAAGAGTGCCAGAGGTACTTGAGCAAGTAGGTTTGCAAGAAAGAGCCGCCTCTAAGTTCAAGACCTATTCTTTGGGAATGAAGCAACGTCTATCGATCGCTTCAGCACTTTTGTGCGATCCTGAGGTAATGATCTTAGATGAGCCGACTAATGGCCTAGATCCTCAAGGAATTGCCGAAATCAGAGATTTGATCATTGAGATCGCCAATAGCGGCAAGACCATCATTTTAGCAAGTCATTTATTAGATGAGGTACAAAAAGTATGTACTCATTTTTGTGTTTTGCAAAGAGGAAAACTGATTCATACAGGTTTGGTCGAAGATGTAGGCAAGGGTGACATGTCAGTTGAGGTGAAAGCTGATGTTGACAACTTGGATCAAATTCTTGCTGAATCGGGGATGACTTCTAAAGTAAAACGTGAATTAGATAAGTATACGGCCACTATGGTCAACGGATATAATTCTACTGACATCAATGCTTATTTATTTAAGAAGGGCATTACAGCTAAACATTTGGTAGTAAAAACTAAGAGTCTCGAGAAGCAATTCTTAGAGATCTTAGCAGATCAGGAAGGAGGTCAAGCATGATACGATTATTGAAAATTGAGCTTCAAAAGCTTTGGCCCAATAGAGCCTTCAAATGGTTGAGTAGTTTGTATTTAATAGCCTTAACCATTATTGCTGTCGGTGTAATGCCATTCCTGAGATATTTGAAGTCGCGAATTGAAGACTTCGATGTAGATGGTGTCGATCCAACGATCATTCCATTTTATGAATTCCCAGATATCTGGCAGAATTTGACTTCTGTAGCCATCTGGTTCAAGTTGCTCTTGGGCTTCAGTCTGATCTTTTCTATCACAAATGAATTCTCATATAGAACCATCAGGCAGAATGTAATTGATGGATTAAGTAAGTATGAGTTCATTTGGTCCAAGATCATTCTTGCAGGTTTCTTAGCGGCAGCATCGGCTGTTACACTTTTTGTACTAGGTCTAATAACCGGCTTAATGTATTCTTCTGAGATCTCTTTAGGATTGATCTTTGAGGATTCTTATTTCCTTTTGGCCTTTTTCTTACAGCTTTTTGCCTTCCTGTTATTTACTCTTTTTGTGGGGACGCTCATTCGGAAAGCCATTATTGCGATGGGAATTCTAGTGTTCTGGATCTTAGCAGTTGAGAATGGTTTTTATATCTGGGGTCAGGTAAAAGATCAGCAATGGGTTGAGTATTTACTGCCAGTTAAGTCGATCAATGCGCTGGTTCATAATCCATTTCCGAAATATGTATTTATGGAAATTCAAGATTTTGTTACATTCCCAGAATTAGCTCTTGTGGCTGGCTGGGGAGCTCTCTTTTATTGGGCAACAACAAGATTAGTTGTAAAGAGAGATTTATAATTGACCACTTGTTTTTGAGAATAGAAGTGTCATTTCTTACCAAGAGGTGACACTTTCTTTTTGTATCATTGTTTCTTAAACCTGTTAATCATGACTCGTAGATCACTTCTAGTATTCATTTTTTCATTTTCCTTCTTTTCAGCTTCGCTTATGTCACAAGACCTACCTTTCTCAGATATTTCAAATGTAGAGGATGAGTTTACCTCGGGAAATGTAGCATCAAGAATGGTTGAAGGGCTAGGCTTTAGGTACTACTGGGCAACTGAAGGATTGAAAGAGAGTGATTTATCATACAAGCCAAGTGAAAGTGGTAGGAGTAGTGCTGAGACTATCAAGCATATATATGATCTAAGCCAATTCATGTCTAATTTCTTAAAGCTCACTCCTGAGTCAACTGATGAAACAAGCTTAGAAGCCTTGAGAAAGGCCAGTTTAATGAACTTTAAAGCTATCTCGGATCAACTCAAATCAATGAGTTCTGAAGATTTTGAGAATTATAAATTGAGAGACATAACTGCTTGGCAGTTCATCAATGGGCCAGTGGCAGATGCAATTTGGCATACAGGTCAAATCGTGATGCTTCGAAGAGCTTCTGGTAATCCATTACCTAAAGGCGTAAATGTTCTGATGGGAACAAAGAGTTAAAGATCGAGCTGGCAAGTGTATTCCGTGCCATCTACAGAAGCTCCTCTTTTCTTATAGAAACTTATGGCTGACTCATTCCATTTTGAGACCAACCATCTCATAGTCTTGCATTGATTAGATAATGCAACTTCTTCAAGTATATCTAGAATTTGGTCGCCAATGCCTTGCCCACGGAGATCAGGTTTCAAGTAAATGTCATCAAGATAAAGGTGCCTACCTGACCATGAGCTATATCCAAAATAGAAAGTAGCGAATCCAACAGGAGATTGTCCATCTCGGATGATCATGGCATTGATGAATTCTTCGTCCTTCATCATCTGCTCAAGAGTGATCTTTACTTTTTCCGGGGTCTTCTGAAAGGTGGCAAATTCTATGATCATAGCATGAATATCTGCAAAGTCGGTTTGATTGGCGCGTTGAATATTGATGGACATAATGAGTTTCTATAATGTATTGTGCTGCTTGTGGAATTCGATAAATGCTTCTAAGACTTGATCCGGGGTTTCTACTTGAGGATAATGACCTGCATTTTTAAGTCGAACAATGTCTGCATTTGGAATCAGTTCTTCAAAACGATCTGCTGCATGACCACCGGAAATAGGATCTTGAATGCCGTTGATTAGTCTTAGTGGGATTATATTCCTTTCTAAAGGCTCCACCCATCTTTCTCTAAAGGTAGATCGTTCCTTCATGTAACGAATGAGTCTTGGGATCATACTCTTTCCATCATCATGACAGATCAATTTCCACGTTTCTTTGATAAAGCTTTCTGAAGGAGGATGCTCTTTGCTAAAGACATTGGTCATGTTTTTTCTCAAAGTGTTTTCTGACATGATGGGAGCCAAAAACTTACCCAAAGGAGAGATCAGAAGCTTTTGAATAAGAAGAGGTTGATGAGTTTCAGGGAATATTCCACCATTCAAAAACACACATGATTGCCAGTTAACTAAAGAAGTATCATTGTATTGCCTAGCAAGAAGTTCTTGAGCAACCGTGTCGCCCAAATCATGAGCAAGAATGTGAGCCGAATTGATAGAGAGGGAACCAAGCAAAGCTTCAATTTGATCCGCTTGCAAGCCGACAGTAATGGCCTGTTTGGGTTTCGATGATTTCCCTAAACCGATCAGGTCTATAGCGATCACTTCAAAGTGCTTGACAAGTTCAGGCCACAAATCAACAAAATCCCAGGAAGAGGAGGGGAAACCATGAATACAGATCAGTATGGGGCCTTTGCCACCTCTTCGATAAAAAGAATTGAGATTGTTGTTATTGAAATTTTCTCCTAGGGAATACCACTCTTTTGAAGTCATCAACAAAAGGTACAAGCCTTAGGCTCAAATATCAATTATGGAATCCACTTAATGTCTTTGAAGTCTGGCTTGCGCTTCTCTAGGAATGCATTTCTTCCTTCTTTAGCTTCATCTGTCATGTAAGCCAATCGAGTAGCTTCTCCTGCAAATACCTGCTGGCCTACCATTCCATCGTCAGTGGCATTGAAGGCAAATTTGAGCATTTTGATTGAAGTTGGAGACTTTTCTAGGATCTCTTGAGCCCAATCATAAGCGGTATCTTCTAATTCCTCATGAGGAATTACAGCATTGACCATGCCCATTTCAAATGCTTCTTGTGCAGAGTAATTTCTACCTAAGAAAAATATCTCTCGAGCTCTTTTCTGACCGACCATTTTGGCTAAATATGCTGAACCATAACCACCATCGAAACTGGTTACATCTGCATCAGTTTGCTTAAATATGGCATGTTCTTTACTCGCCAAGGTCAGATCACAAACAGTATGTAATGAATGTCCACCGCCAACGGCCCAACCTGGGCAAACGCAAATGACCACTTTAGGCATGAATCTGATCAGGCGCTGAACTTCAAGAATATTTAATCTCGGCATACCGTCATCATCTACATATCCCTGGTGACCTCTTGCATTTTGATCTCCGCCTGAGCAAAACGCCCATCCACCGTCTTTAGGAGATGGCCCTTCACCAGAAAGTAATACAACTCCAATTGATGTGTCTTCTCTAGCATCAAGTAAAGCTTCAAAGAGCTCGCCAACAGTTTTTGGTCTGAAGGCATTTCTGACCTCAGGTCTGTTAAATGCAATTCTAGCTACACCATCGCCTGATTTCTTATAGGTGATGTCTTCGTACTCTTTTACTGTTTGCCAGTTCACTTTACTCATGATCTTAAATTTTGGGTGAAAATAAAGCGGATATGCTCTGCTTCAAAGTTTGATTAGCTGATTAACAGAATTAGCACATTTTTTGTTGAATGATTGAGGTCAAAACAACATCAACCAATGAAAAGAGCATTTTACCTATTAGTTCTGCTAGGATTTTATCTTTCAGAACTGTCGGCTCAGTCTTCAAATGACTCGATAAAGTATATACAATCCATGCCCTATGAATCTGTGTACCTTCAACTCAACCAGGAGGTATTTGAGACGGGGAATGAAATCCGTTTTAGAGCTTTGGTCTTACAAAGTCAGAATTTACAACCTTCAGATCATTCAAGTGTACTTTATGTCAATCTAAGACGAAAAGTGGATGGAGCTAAGACCCACGAAAAGTCTTTTGCCATTAAAGAGGGTATAGCGGATGGTCAACTAGTATTAATGGATACGCTACAGCCTGGAGCATATGATTTGATAGCTTTTACAACAGCATCTCTAGATAATCAGCTCAAATCTCTCAAGACCATCATGGTCAGAAATAAGGTGATCCCTGATGCCTTGATTAGGACTTCGTTCGATCAAGACTTTTATAGGAAAGGTGATGATTTCAAGTTGGAAATTCAGGCTACATCTAAGCGTGGCGAACCATTGAACGACTTAGAAGTAAAGTTTGAACTTTTCGATGGAAAGAGGCGGAGAGGGCGGTCAAAAGAGAATACCAATTCTGAAGGTAAAGCGATTTTCGAGTCGACCTTTAGCGAGAAATTCGATCAACCTGAAATACAGATTTCAGTTGAGTATCGAGAAAACAAAGAGGTATTGAACTTAGAACTGCCATTGAAAGATCCGGCAGAACTTCAAGTTGGTTTTTATCCTGAAGGAGGTCATATGGTGAATGGCGTCTTGTCTCTAGTAGCATTGAAAATTGAAGGATGGGGCCCTGAGTTTTCTTCTTCAAATCCAGAGATCATTGATCAAACTGGTAGAGTAGTGTCATATGCCAATGTTAATTCTGAAGGCTTAGGCACATTTAATCTCATTCCTTCTGAAGAATCAACTTATCAATTAAGAATTGATGCCAATGGTGAGCAGACCTTCGATTTGCCCGAGGCTAAGTCTTTTGGTTATGTTTTGCATCTCAGGAAACAAAAAGGGAATGATATTGAAATAGGAGTAATGCAATCAAATGGCATTGCATCTGATAGTCTGCAGATAGAAGTTAGTCAAAGAGGTGTGCAGAAGTGGCTAGGTAAATTTGTAACGAAGAATCAGGGCGCTTTAATCAAGGTTGACGATTTAGATCTTGGGATGGGAATTGCCTCAATTAAGCTATTCGACAGTCAAAATAATGTGCTGGCAGAAAGGCTCTTTTTTGCGGAGTTAGATAAGAGGGTTCATGTCTCTGTAGAATATGAGCAGAAAAACTTTGGTCCAAAGGAGAAAATTGACCTAAAATTCATAGCAAAGGATGAGGAAGGTCAACCTGTCGAAGGAGTGTTTGGTGTGAGTTTGACAGATGAGGCGTATAAGCCTGTATTTGAAAAAACGAATATCATGTCCTATTATCTTTTCAATAATGAATTGAGGACTTCGACCCAAACTGCTGAACTGTTTTCAAAAGATGATCAGCTAGAAATGATTGACCTCATCCTATTAACAGCAGGCTGGAGAGCTTATGAATGGGAGATAGTTGAAGAGCTGCAAGACCCCATATTGGTAGATGGGATTTTTGGAAGCATCAAAACGGATGAATTACCTAGACGGTTCTACACAAAAAGTACTGGTTTTAAACAAGCCCAATCTCTTAAAGTTGCCAGTGCATTTGGTATGATCAGCCTATCTATAGATACAGCAACAGCAACATTCTTTTTGCCTAGCGAACTCCTATCTACATCAGAAGGACAGTTGATCTTTTTAATTCCAGAAAATCTTCCGAAGACATCTTTAGAAGTAAAAACCGTTCTCAGCGAATTTTCAATTAATGATCACCAACTCTTTCATCAAAACAAGATCGCTTTGAAGGAGAGGAATTGGAATATTTTGCCACAAGTACTTACCGATATTACAAGGTTAGATGACATTGAGGTAAGTGCACAACAAGATAATTATGGGCGTAATTTTGGCGCAGACTTGGGTTTTAAGTTTTCTACGCATGACTATGTTTGTCAATACGGAATTTTGAACTGTCGGAATCATAAAACAGGTCAAAAGCCAATTCATGGAGAGTTTTATCGATATAATGACGGTCGTCCAGTACAATATCTGTCACCTACAATGGCGGAGAATAAAAGACTTTTCGTAAAAGGCGTTTCTGCCATTCCAGATTACTATTCTCCTGATTACGAAGTGGAAACTGAGAGATTACTACTGCCAGATTTTAGAACTAATCTTGTTTGGTTGACAAGATTGAAAACGGATGAGAATGGTGAGGCCACTCACTCATTCTACACCTCTGATGTCCGTTCGATCTATCTGGGTAACGTTGATTTTCATACTACTGATGGTAGACTAGGAGTGGGGTCATTTCAAATCAATGTACTGAAATAAAAAAGCCACCTTCTTTATAAGAGAGGTGGCTTTTCAAGTGGTTAGCTTAGTTTAATTATTTCCAATAGGCTCAGAGAAATCCTTGAAGTAACCTAAGTCAGCGTTGTTATATACTTCTACAAATTTAGGCCACTCATTAGCAAAGAAGTTATTGACTACTTCTATCGCTTCGTTAAGCATCATTTTGCCATTTTCTAGTAGCTCTTTCTCATTGTCGCCAGGAGCAGTCAATCTTGAAGATGAATATCTTCTTGCTTGGCCAAACCAGGTTCCTGCATTCGGAGTAAAGCTTCTGTAGATACCTTGAACACCAGCAGGACGAGGGAAGCCAATTGTTACTCTTCTCACTTCGTCAAATGCAGTTTTGGTCTCATCTAAGGCTTTTTTCAATTCCTTGGTTTTGTCCTTGTCAACGCCTTTCATTTGAGCTTTTACCTTATCCATGATCTCATTCGCTTTTCTAGCTCTATCTGTGAGTTTAGAGAAAGTTTGAGAATGCATAAGTACTTCATCTTCAAAAGACATTTTAGCTTGTAGGTCAGCCATTGATACATCCATTCTTGGGTCTGAATGTACTTTGACCATGGTTTCAACAGTTTGGTCTCCAAACTCAAGAACTACTTTGTAATCACCAGGAAGAGCTCTGCCAGCTGCCTGCTCTCTATTTCGAGAACTGTTGCCATTGTTTCTACCTCTACCTGAGTTACCTACAACTGGATATGGGTTTCTTCTTCTTAAGTCCCATTCAACTCTATTGATTTCGCCTTTCTTTACCGATGCAGTTCTAGTTCTAATGGTGTCGCCATCAGTACTTAATACAGTCATCTTTATTTTTGAAGGAAGCTTTTTAGGTTTTGCTTCTTCCTCGGTATCAACATCTTTCTTTTTCTTCTTACGCTTCTTTTTGCCTTCTTCTTCCTTAGGCTCTTCTTTCTTTTTATCGTCTCTTACCCAGAACTTAGCTGTTGCAGAACCGAAGTACTTGTTTTCGCCTTCAAAAGGGCCACCATCTGCAGGGAATCTCATACCTGCTGGTTGTCTGTAAGTCATTTGATAAGCGTCATTCATGTCGAAAAGAATGATATCCGAATTTTTGGCAGCTTCGAAGCCCCTGGCAGCAAACTCTCTTAAAGGACGGATGTCGTCAAGCACAAAGAATGCTCTACCAAATGTGCCTATAGCTAAATCGTGCTCTCTTTCTTGAAGAGCTAAATCCATCGTAGAGGCAGAAGGATAACCATGGGTCCATTTGTTCCAGTTTTGAGCTTTGTCAAAACTTACATAAAGACCGTTTTCAGTTCCTAAGAACACTAAATTAGGTTCAATTGGGTCTTGAAGGATAGATAATGTATATCCAAATACTTTGTTGTCATCCGCAATTCTCGTCCATGTTTGTCCATAGTCAGAAGTATGGTAAGCATAAGCAGTCCAATCGTTTCTTCTGTAATTGTTAGCTACAACCCACGCTTCGCCCGCATTGTAAGTAGAAGCTCTGATCTGTGGTATCCAGCTACCAGCAGGTAATCCTGGTAAAGCAGCAGCCACATTGGTCCAGTTGGCTCCTTTGTCTTGAGTTACCTGAACGTTTCCATCATCAGTTCCAACCCAAATTACATTGGCATCAACTGGGCTAGGCGCAATGGCCAAAGTTGTCGTATGATTTTCAGCACCAGTCGCGTCCAGGGTTAATCCTCCTGACTCATCTTGCTTTTGCTTTTCAGGATCATTGGTAGTCAAGTCCGGTGAAATGATAGTCCAATCATCTCCTCTGTTTGAGCTATAATGCAAGAACTGCGAACCGTAGAATACACCATCCTGATTGTGAGGATCAATAGCGACAGGTGCATTCCAGTTAAATCTTAGCTCTGTTGCAGTATCAGGAGCGGTTGGTCTAACCGTTTTATTATAACCTGATACCTTGTCGTAGCGTGATACATTTCCTTGCTGCGACATGGTGTAGCCATATCTAGAATCGCCAGGGATAGGGGCAACATCAAAACCATCGCCAAAACTCAATTCTTGCCAGTCGTGGTTTCTGATACCCGCATAATTGAATACATAAGAAGGGCCTACCCAGCTACCATTGTCTTGCATTCCGCCATATAGGTTATATGGGAATTCATTATCTACATTGATGTGATAGAACTGACCGACAGGAAGTTTCTCTGTGAATCTCCAAGTCTTACCTCTATCTCTTGAAATATTCAAACCACCATCATTTCCATCAACAATGAAAGAAGGATCATTAGGGTGGATCCAGAAAGCATGGTGATCAGGGTGTACGCCATAGTAAGGAAGAATCACCTCGAATGACTTACCACCGTCTTCAGACATTGAAACACGCGAGTATAAGCTGTAAACTCTATTTTCATTGGCTGGATCTACGTAAATAGAAGAATAATAAAACGGTCTGTCACCGGCATTAGGGACTTTGGAAGAAGCTGCTCTCAGCTCCCAGTCTTTTCCGCCATTGGTTGAACGATAAAGTCCATTAGACTTAGATTCTACCATAGCATAAACGTAATCCGGATTGCTTCTTGAAATAGCTAATCCAATTCTTCCATAATCACCTTTTGGTAATCCGCCTTCTCCCTGAAGGTTTTTCCATGTATCACCACCATCATATGTCACATATAAGCCAGAGCCTTCGCCACCAGACTTAAATGTCCAAGGCCACCTTTTGTGTTCCCACATGGCTACAAATATTTTATTAGGATTAGATGGGTCAGCTATCATGTCTGCCACACCTGTAAGGTTGTTGGTATATAGGATCTTTTCCCATGACTTACCACCATCTGTGGTTCTGTATAAACCTCTTTCCTCATGCTCACCCCATGGAGAACCAATCGCTCCGACATAAACAGTATTAGCATCGTCTGGGTGAATGTAAATTCTGTGGATGTTACGAGTTTTTTCGAGGCCCATGAGCTCCCAAGTGTCTCCACCGTCAATACTTCTGTAAACTCCATATCCAGAGCTGACTGAGTTTCTTGGGTTGCCTTCACCTGTTCCCACCCAGATCACATCAGGATTTTTCTGGTTGATAGCAATGGCACCTATTCCTTGAACTGCCTCGTCATCGAATAAAGGTTCCCAGTCGAGGCCACCACCTGTAGAACGCCAAAGTCCGCCAGATGCAGCACCTGCATAAATGATTTCAGGATTACTTTCAACCACATCGATTGCTGTGATTCTACCACTCATGCCAGCAGGACCTACCGCACGAGCCTTCATGTTTTCAAAAATATCCATGTCTACCTTCTGGCCATATGCAAGCGTGCACATGGTGAAAAGGGCAAGACTAAAAATATGGCGAACTGTCTTAGAGAACGCAGAATAATTCTTGGTCATAATGTTGAGTTTTCAATAATTCGATGAAGCTAGAATATCATCTTTAACTCACCAAATTGAACTATAGGAACGCGAGTTAAGAAGTATAAATGGTCAGATGATAGGAGTAGCCCTTTAGAGTTGATCCGTCAATTGGTCAATGTATAATTTGAAGCCTAAACCAAAATTAATGTGTTCAAATGCAGATGACTTCGTTTCAAGATCATACCAACTGGTGGCGCTATTAAATTGAACACCATTGGGGCTGAGATAATCAATTCTTGCACTCTTGGTTGTTCTTACAAATACATCTAGGATAAGAAAGTCGGATAAAAAGAATTCGTTACCAATCCCAAGTCCATACATGAATACCCATTGGTCCATATCAAAATAGGATTCGAAGGCTTCATCAAAGAAAGACTCTCGAATATTCGTTCTTGTATAAACATTGCCTCCTCCAAGTAATAGGTCAAAATAGGGGAAGATAGTTTCTCCGCAATTTGGCTTGAATCTGAATACTCCCATGAACTTGACTGTTTCGAAATTCCTTTTGACCCTTACATTTTCAAGATCAGGACCATGGTAGCCTTCTCTCACTTTAGAACCAAAATGATTGTATTCAATGAGTCCTCCAACATAGATAGGAGACTGTCTGATGCTAAAGGCACCTTCAAGAGCAAAGCCGCCACCACCAATTTCAGGGGCATCCTTTTTTAGTTCTCCAGTGGGTAAGAATGCCTGGAAATTTAGACCTAGTGTATTTTGAGCACAGATACTCGTGCTGAAGCTTAAAAGAAGTATTATGAGACAATTCTTCATGATAACAATCTCATGACAATCAAAAAACAAGCCATATTTGAAGCTAAAAATATTGTCAATTGACTAAAAATTTTAGTTAATTGCATAAAACACAGAAACATGAGTATTGTCTCCCAAAACATAAAGCACTTACGTAAACTGCATAATTGGACTCAAGGCGATTTTGCTGAAAAGATTGAGATCAAACGATCTCTTGTTGGTGCTTATGAGGAGGGGAGGGCCGATCCCAGGTTGAATAACCTGACTAATATGTCTAATCTTTTTGGTGTTTCTATCGATCAATTGATCAATAAGGATTTGACAAGCTATGGCTTGGAACAAATCAGTCAATTAGGAAATTCTTCAGGAGGAGATTCAAAGATCTTAGCCATATCGGTAAATGATAATGACGAAGAATTCATTGATCTGATTCCTCAAAAGGCCTCTGCAGGTTACCTCAATGGCTATGCTGATCCGACTTACATTGAGGAGTTACCTAAGTTTCAATTACCTAATCTACCTAAGAATGCCACTTACAGGGCATTTGAAATATCAGGAGATTCTATGCTTCCTTTAAGGCCTGGGACTATTGTAATAGGTCAATACAAGGAGTCTATTGATGATATTAAAGACGGCCGATGTTATATCGTTTTATCGAAAGAGGAAGGGGTGGTTTACAAAAGAGTATTCAATTACACTACTGAAAATGGGCACCTGTTTTTGGTGTCAGATAATAAGAGTTATTCCCCGTACAAAATCAACACCGCTGATGTGATTGAATTATGGGAGGCCAAGGCTTTTCTAAGTATGGATATTCCAGAACATTCAGAAGATCAAATGTCATTTGATCACTTAAAGAATATTGTACTGGATCTTCAGCAAGAAGTGATCAAATTGAAAGGTTAGACCAGAAATTGGCATGTAGCCATTCGTCTATCGGAAAATTATATCCACTGAAAAGATCAATCTCCATTTGCCTTTTTAATTCTAATAGAACCACGAAGAAGGCGCAAAATAAGACCAAGCTAAACATGAGTTTAAATGCATCGCTGAGTAGCGAGCCTGTTTGAAGAATGAATGCGCGGGCGTTTGACATGTCTTGATCTAGCGCGCAAGATAATTTTTTATTTAAAAGTGGTAAAGTGTTCATTCAACTCTTTTTTTCTGCCATTCATCGAAAACTTAAGATTAGTTTCCGAATTGGTTTAAAGGTAAATGAAAGCAAAAAGCCAATGCTAGGTGATTTACTTAAATTCTATCTTAGGTAAATCGGCTAGTCAAAAAGATAGCCTAGTCTTAATGAACTGTATGAGAAATTGGCATTTCCTTGGTCTAGCCAATTAGGGGAGTGTTGGAAATCGAGGAATAAAGTACCCGTAGTTTTGAAGTAGAGCCCAAAGCCGAAGTTCATACCAGGCCTAAAGTTGTTGAGCTCCAATCGCGAATCTACACCTAGGATCACAGCATCATTTTGAATGACCTGACCATCAATGTTTCCAGACTGTGAAAGGGTGAAAGAAGGGTGCAAGCCTCCATTTATGGAGAATGTCCACTTTTCTGAAGGGAAGAAATATTTCAGGTTGATGGGCACATCCATCATATACCTCTCCAGATTTAAAGTGTTTTTCACCTCGTAGGCTCCTTGAATAGGAACATCAATAGCAAATAGGGCAATATTGAATCCATTTGAAACTATGGACTCTGCCGAAGCAAATTCATTTTTGATAAACTCTACATCTTCGAAGTTTTCATATCTAAAGGCAAAATCAAGGTCTAGATATAATCGACCAGTTCCTCGAGAGATCTCCTTTTGGAATTTTACACCAAGCCCGTATGTATTGGTCGATTCGAAAGAATCAAATCCATTAAGTGACAACTGCGCAAAGCCCGTTTGACCAAATGCGGCAATTTTTGGTGGCCATCTCTTTTTAAATCCTTGAAAAATCCTCCCTTGGAATTGTGCATACCGAAGGTCATAATCGAGTAAGAAGTTAGCCAAGGAGGAGTGATTATAATCGACTAATTCTATTTCGTCAGCTACTAATTCACTTTTGGGCAGCATTTCTTTTAGCACTTCAACGTAGGCCTTGATGGTGACTGATTTGCCTTGATTCCTGATGGTTTTTTGAGTGAGAATTTCAATTTGACCACTTTGAGGATTCTCTAGATAGAAGTAGTTCTTCTGATAATTATCTCTGTAAGCATAAAGAATTACCGTCCCTTGATATACTACCTCGAGAAACTGAGTGTTGTTGGCGCCAATTGATTTAGAGACAAAAAAGAGCTGGTCTTCAATGCCATAACCGAATAATTCATCTGGCTGGTAAGTAGAGATTCTGCCTGTGGTATCACGAAAAGTACAGCTAAGTGAGGCTTTATTATAGCTTTTGTATTTGATCTCACCTTTGAGCGTATCGAAAGGCGAAGTGAGTATATAACCTTCTTTAAAGAGGGATTGCCCTGATGCAATAGTCCCGAATATGGAAAGTGAAAGTAGTAAGAAGGATAGCTTGCGCATTCGGTTAATTTAGTCAATAATCATACATTTGAGTAGTAGATTCTCAACGCAAATGCACTCTAAAAGACTCTTTTTAATTTTAGTTGTGGTTGTGGCACCACATTTTTTATCGGCACAAATTCAAATGCCAAGAATTAGCCCAGACTCAGAATTGAAACAGGTCATTGGCCTAACTCATTTTGATATTACTTACTCAAGACCCGGTAAAAGAGGTCGTCAGATCATGGGTGAGATCGTACCATATGAGAGAATCTGGCGTGTTGGGGCAAATGAATCGACCAAGTTTCGAGTTTCCGAAGACATTTTAGTAAACGGTGAAAAGCTGAAATCAGGAACCTATGCTTTGTATGCTTTTCCTCATAAAGATGAGTGGGAGGTTGTCTTTCATAAGGATACAACTCATTGGGGTGATGGTAGAGATCAATATGACCCGAATAAAGATGAATTGAGAGTTAAAGGAGAATATAAGCTCAGGGATGAAATAGTTGAAAACTTCAGGATTGATTTTCAGGATCTAACTCATAACTCTGGGGTGATGGTTTGGCAATGGGATAATTTTGAAGTGAGTTGCCTTATTGAAGTAGCAACTGATGAACATGTTATGGCTGATATAGCTAAACAGATTAAAAAGAATCCTACTAGAGATACATACTATCAATCTGCGAGATACTTACAAGAACAAGGGAAGAATCAGGTTGATGCGCTTAACTATTTGGACAGAGCCGAGATTATTGGAGGGCCTACTTACTATATCTATAGAATTAGAGCCTTGGTATTAGCACAACTCGAAAGATACGAAGAGGCCATTCAGGCGGCTGAAGAGTCTAAGGTTTTAGCTGATTTAGAGGGGAAGGATGAGTTTGTAAGGCTTAACGAAAACTCAATTGAAGATTGGAAATTGATTATTCAAAATCGACTTCCTTAAGCACTGTTTTTCCTGTATTTACTCTATCTAGTTTACCACTCTTTGTTATTTTGATCTCGTCTACCAAGAACCAATTCTTTGGGAAGTGATAAGGAGGTAAGGATTGCTCTAATTCTGTCTTGTTCTCTCTTATGTGATTCATGAGTACCATACTATCGCAAATCCCTATTAGCTTTTCGCCCAATTTATCATCAGGTAACTTCCATAGGATAAGGTGGTGACCTTCTGAATTCAGTTTTTGAATGATGAGTTGTTCTGTGGTTTCAATTTGAACCTTAACACCACCTGTATTGACCACAAGGTCAAATCGGCTGATCCATTTAAACCCTTGTCCAACTAATTCAACAACATCATTCGTTTCAATCCATTGATCATCAGTTATACTCCCTTTGACCATTAAACAACCATTGCCATTGACGCTGATCTTACTGTCACCGATGACCTTGAAATAATCCGATCTTCCTGAACCATTCAACCGCCTTAAAGCAAAGTGCGAGACAGTCTCAGTCATGCCAAATGTGCTGTACATTTTAGTGTCAATGGATTGAATTTGATCTTCGGTATTTTGAGATACTTGCCCACCACCAATTATGATCTGATCAAACCTAGAGAGGATTTCTTTGTCTTTATTTGATTCTAACGCTGATGATATTTGCAGAGGCACCATGGCGGCAAAATCGTAAAAATCCCAAAGTTCTTTTCTTTTGAACTTTGATCTAGGCTTGACCAAATGCAAATGCCATTCGCCAATTATCGCCCTTACAAGCATCATTTTACCACCAATATAATTGGCATTGATACAGAGCAGGGCTTTCGATTTATCAGAGAGGTTGAGAGCCTCAATGGTATTATGAGCACTTTTGATCATGTGCTCTTTCTCTAGGTAGATTTTTTTGGGTTTACCTGTAGAGCCCGAAGTTTGTTGAGTGAATTCTGATTTCCCCTTATTCCAATTTTTCAAGAATTTGTATGTGGGAACGGCCCATTTAGGTAAGTCAGATTTTTTGATCTGCACAAACTCATCTATGGTATAGTTTTTGTCTGAGAATGAAATCAAAAATGCCATCAACCAAGTTTATTAAGTCATGAAATTAAAGTTCATACTTACCATTTCCTTCCTTTTACTCATTAATTCTTTGTTAGCACAAAGTGCACGTTACATTATTACCGGGGTCGTTCGAGATGCTGATAGCGGTGAAACTTTGCCTTTTGCTAATGTATTCTTAACAGGTACTACATATGGTACGGTTACCGATACGGAAGGCAACTTTCAGTTAAAAGTATTTGAAAGAGGTACTTATGAACTCATTGTTAAGTTCGTTGGCTATGAGACCTACGCGGCCCGAGTAGAATTTCTAGTGCCTGAAGACAAGGGCTTCGATATTAAACTTACTCCAGATGCCGTAAACCTTGGTAGTGTGGTGGTTACCGATAGGGATGATGAAGAGTGGAGGAGGAATTTGGCATCTTTCAAGCGGGTGTTCTTAGGGTCTACAGCAAACTCAAGAAAGTGTAAAATTCTAAATGAGGAAGAGATCAACTTCTATTACGATGAAGAAAATAGAACGCTAGAAGCGTTTAGCACTGAGCCTGTAATCGTTAGAAATGATGCCTTAGGTTTTACGTTAGACTACTACATAGAGAATTTCATTATTGATTATAAAAACGGTTACACCAGTTTTTACGGCTTTACTCAGTATAAGGAAACCAAACCCGGAAATCCTACTAAGAAGAAATTCATTCGAGCAAGAGATAAGGCATATTATGGATCAGTTGAACATTTTTTTAGGTCTTTGAGCGAAAACAAATTGAAAGAAAATGGCTGGGATGTTATGCTAGCTGAAGATGTTGATGGCTTCGGCAGGGTAGTAAAAGCTTTGGATTATGATGCTTATAAGGATCTAAAACCTGGGCCAACAGAAATATCTAAATCTATCTCATTTGATGGGTATATGTATGTAACCTATTTAAAGGAGCTTGAAAGCGATGAGTTTAGAGGATCTGCCGGAAGTGTAACTGTCAGTGGTAATAAACTACCTAGAAACCCGCAAAAATCTTGGATCAGAATCATCGAGGAAGGCGGAGATATCAGTTTCGAAAGTAGTGGCTATGTGTTAAACCCAATTGCCTTCTTCTCAGATGGGTATTGGGGCTTTGAAAAAGTAGCTGACATGCTGCCAACTAACTTTCAACCTTCATCAAAGGAGTGATGCACATTTGAGTTGTTGAAGAATTTCTGTATTGGTCTTCATATCTGAAAACACCTCTATAATGTGCATTGAAGACTTAGGTGAGAAGAAATCTACAAGAGCGTTTTCCAGTTCAGACGCTGTATGGCAGGCTGAGTAGCCAAAGCCAAATTCATCACTAAGGAGTTTTGCATTTAACCCATGAGGAGTTAGGAATATTTTCTCATGATCAGGCTGTTGACTAGGTCCAGGAATCATGTTAAAAATGCCTCCACCGTCATTATTCAAAATGACTACTCTCAGATTAGCTTTGTTCTCGTGATTCCAAAAGGCATTTCGATCGTAAAAAAAAGCTAGATCTCCTGTGATCAGGAGTGTTAAGTCTTTTTGAATTAAAGAAGCTCCAAGGGCTGTACTATTCGATCCGTCAATTCCACTTGTGCCTCGATTACAATCCACTCTTTGGATTTGCTTTGAAACACCCACGAAATTCGCATACCGAACAGCCATACTATTAGCTAGCTGTAAGTTAATTTCATTGGGAGTTTTTTCGAGAGTTTGCGAAACTGCTTTTAATTCTCCGAATGCAGCAGTTTTGATGAATTCTTCTTTTTGAGCTTTGACTTGATCATTCAATGAATTCAAAACACTATTAGCTCCATCATCCTTCGCGAAGATTTTAAGTACAGACCTAGGATCAGACTGAATGTGACGAGTCAAACTCATTCCAATATCATTGATCCTATTTGTACGCTTAATATGCCAATGCTCCTTCGGTGAATTAGCTCTTAGATAGAGCTTAAGATTCTTTGAGATCAATGAATTCCCAATAGTGATGATCAAGTCAGGTCTTGTTATCCGAGACCAATTGTCCTTTTGAAAAATTAGGTCTTGGTCAGAAATAGCTTTCTCTACTTGATGCTGGTTACCAGTTACCTCATTAATAATTGTTGCATCTTTTATTTCTTTGAGAACATTGCTCAGTTCCGCATCGGGAGCATTCTGACCTATGATGATCCATTTGTTCTTTAATGAATTCCAATCTTTTAAAAGTTCACTTTTTAATGAAGCATTGACTTGGTTGTCCAATGTAGAACTTGCTATGATTCTGCTATTCTCGAAATCATATTGGTCCTTACCGCTGGGGTAAAACGGTTCTCTTAGAGGTACATTTACATGAATTGGTCCTTTGGGTTCCATCGTTGAAGAGATGAGGGCCTCGTTCATTGTTCTATTAGATAACCAGAGCTCTTCTTGTGCCTCAGGGTTTACAGGAAGTTGATAAAACTTCTTCACATGGTTCCCATAAATATTGTTTTGATCAATAGTTTGACCATCATATTGATTGACCCACTCTGGAGGTCTGTCGGCAGTAAGGACGATCAGAGGAATTTCTTGATAATAAGCTTCTGCAATAGCGGGAGCATAGTTAAAGCTTGCTGAACCAGAAGTGCAAACAAGTACAACTGGTTGGTTCAGTTGCTGTGCCATACCAAGCGCTATAAACGCGGCAGACCTTTCGTCAGGAACTACTTTGGTCTCGATTTGACTATGGGCATTGAATGCCAATGAAATAGGGGCAGATCTGGAACCAGGAGATAGGATGGCATGTCGGACTCCATGTCCGGCACAAACGGCAACTAAATCTTGTATGTGGGAGAGAATCAAGCCCTATGAATAATTTTATTGAGAAGTGTATTGCACTTCATTTCTGTCTCAAGGTACTCTTTTTCTGGATCAGAATCTTCTGTAACTCCAGCGCCTGCGTATAGCCTTACATGATCTTCGAACAATTCCATACACCTTAAATTGACGAAAACATGAGTGCTCTCGGCAATATTCACAGGTCCTAAATAGCCAGAATAAAACGATCTGTCCAGTTTTTCGTGTTCTGCTATAAAAGCCAGAGCAGGTTCTTTTGGCATTCCTGCTACTGCAGAGGTTGGATGAAGTAAGTCTAGCATAACTGTTGGAAGCTCAGGAAAATTGGTTTCTTCCATGTCAACCTCAAAAGAGGTTTTGAGATGCAAAAGATTACCCGCTTTCGCAGTTTTAGGTCCTTTTTCATCAAATTCTCTCAGACGAATCTTTTTGAAGCAATTGATGATGTATCTGCTCACCATTGCTTGCTCTTCAATTTCTTTCTGATTCCAGGCAGTTTCAGAAATAGGAAGGCTTTCATCAAAACGTTTTGTACCTGCAAGAGACACTGTTCTAAATACGGGTCCTTCTTTTTCAATTAGAATTTCTGGAGTGGCCCCGAGCCATGATCCTACTTTCGGAATCGATACAAAAGAAATAAAGGCATTCTCATAGTCTCTTGTTAGCCTTAAGAACAATTCAACTACATCAAATTCTTCTGAGAGTCGAACATCTTTTGATCGTGCAGGAACAACCTTTTCGAAATGGCCAGCTTTGATAGCTTCAATAGCCGTTTTGACCAACTCCTGATAATTGGTAGAGTTAGTGTCGGTGTAATGTCTATTGTAGAAATTGGGCTTTTGTGTGTCCTTTGAAAGGTGCTCGCGCAAGCTGTTTTTAAAGTCTTTGAATTCCTTATTGTCGATGCGTTCTTCAACTATTTCTTCATAGTCAAAAGAAAGGTGAAAATCACCCTTGATGAATAGGTTGCTATTTAACGAAGTTTGAAACTTCGAGAAGATAAATCCCTTTCCTATCTCTGAAAAATCGACTTTTTCGGAATGTAGTACACCATCTTCGGATGTGATAAAGTGTATTTCATTGGTATGAGGTAAACGCCAAAGAGCTATAGGCATATCAAGTTCATACGCAGATTGTATGGCCGCCTTAATTACCTGAGATTTGGTGAAATTACTCAGGTTAAACTCAATGACTGATATGTCTTTTTCTTCCCTCAATCTTTCCTATCTAAGATCGCCATAGTAATTCTACTAATGCAAACTAATTGCTTTTGATCATTACTAATTTTAATTTCCCATACTTGGGTTTTCTTACCTACGTGTATGGGTTTGGCTACTCCTCTTACTAAGCCTTCTCTTGCACTCTTTATATGGTTGGCATTTATTTCAAGTCCAACAGCATATTGCTTAGTTACATCGAGAGTAATAGTTGCAGCAATACTTCCTAATGTTTCAGCCAAAGCTACTGACGCACCCCCGTGTAAAAGCCCAAGAGGTTGGTGAGTTCTTTTGTCAACGGGCATTGTGCCCACTAAATAGTCCTCGCCAACTTCAGTTATTTCTATACCTAAATGTTCAACTAATGTGTTTTGACTTAGGGCATTTAATCTCTCAAGAGATGCTTCTTTTGGGAACATAGATATTTTGAATTTAGTCTTAGCTTTGCCGCGAGCTTGGCAAAAATATAACAAAAGGATGACCAAAAAAATTTACATTACCCGTCACGGACAAACGGATTTTAATAAAAAAGGGATTGTTCAAGGGAGTGGTGTTGATTCTGATCTTAATGAAACTGGCCGGGCTCAGGCAGCAGCCTTTTACAAAGAGTACGGAGAATATCAATTTGATAAACTTTATGTGACTGCTCTAAAGAGAACTCATCAGTCTATGCAGGGATTTATAGATTCGGGTATGCCTATGGAAATCCTTCCTGAGCTCAACGAGATCTCATGGGGAGTGAGAGAAGGAATTCCAGTTGACGAAGAAGGCAATCGATACTACCTCAATATGATCAAAGGATGGCAAGAAGGGAATACTGATATGGCCATTGAAGGGGGAGAGAGTCCTGAAGAAGTTGCCGCACGCTTGAGAGATGGCATGGCCAAAATCATGGCTAATAGCGATGAGAAAGAGGTGTTGATCTGTATGCACGGAAGATCCATGCGAGTTCTAATGACTGTTTTGCTGAATTACCCATTAAAGTGTATGGACCTTTTTGAGCATAAGAACTTAGGACTCTATGTAGTTGAGTATACTGGAAGTATGTTCAAACTACTCAAGTATAACGACACTAGTCATTTAGGTGAGCTAGCTCATTAAGGGCAACACGAGCCTTCAGATCTATACTTTGTTTATAGGTATGATCTTCGAATTCTAGGGTGTTTTCATAATACATTTTCGCAGCCTCAAGATTATTCTGACTTTCATAAATTCTGCCAAGCTGCAAATAGGAATAGGGAACAAAATAGGCTTCTTTAAAACGGTTTCCCGTTTCAATAACCTTAGTATAAGACTCTATGGCTTGTTCATGCTGATTGGTCAGTTGATAGTATCTGGCTTTTCTATAATCAAATTCTAGTGCCTGATAATCAGTTAAATCTTGATTTTCTATTTTACTAATCATCGATTGTGCTCTGGCATAATCTCCTCCATCAAGGGCATAGCGTAGCATCATGAATTCTTTATTCAACTCTTCGATTCTTTCAAGAATACGCTGAGCATTTTTATCGACTTCAGAATCTGCTTTGGTTTCAGCTCTTGCTCTTTCTACAAATTCTTTTGCCTTATCCTCGTTATCCTGATCGAACCAAATAGATAGACCAATTTTGAGGAACGCGTCTTTTCGGTAATTTTCAACTGATGGGTTAGCAAGGAATCGGGAATACATTTCAACGGCTTCCTCATAACGGGCAGAGTTGAAATAAGCTTCTGCAAGGAGGTAAGGTTTTATTGATAGATCATCACTCAATGTTTCAAAAGAAGTAGCTGCCTCAGTGGCAACATGCTGTTTTGCCAACGTGAGCCCTCTTAAGTATCGAAATACAGCTTGGTTTTGAATAGAATCGATCTCAGTCGATTTCTCTAATATATAGCTATCGACTAATGCCAAAATAGCTTTTGACTCTTCGGCAAAGGGGGATGATATGGTTGTAGAGCTTTTTAATTGATCGTATCCTTTCTCAAAATCGCCAGACATGCTGAAGAAGTTTAATAACCACTTTCGGTTATCTGGCACCAGATCCAATACGATATTTAATAATCCTTGTGTTCGATAATTAGGGAGGTATTCAGGATAAGCTGATATGTTGTCTTCTATATGAATCAGCGCTTTTCTTAAAGTCCAGAATGCATTCCAGTTATTTCCGAATTTACCTGAAATAAAAGCCCATTGGAGCCTGATTTCGCTTGCTACAAATCCTTTTATGGGTTCGTCAGGTAGATCATCAAGAAGGTCGATTCTATTTTGATAGCGCTTCTTATAAGAATCATACTTCGATCTATCCTCGTTTAAAATGAGTTCAGTGCAATCGTTCAGATTGTCAACATATATGTCGAAAGAAGAGAGGTTAGCTTTGGTATTGATACTTGCCCTTGTCTTTTCAAATTCAAGATTTAAGAATGAATTGTAAACTTCATTTTGACCTTTAGCTGACAAAAAGATAAAGAGCATAAAAAATGGATAGACCTTGCGACCTATCCATTCTGTATGAATTTTAATTCTTTTCAATTAAGCTGTTGCTTTCTTTCTGCTTCTTCTTGGCTTCTTCTCTTCGTTAACGATCTCATCCGTTACTTCAGCAAGAATTCTACCACAGTGTTCACAAACAATAAGCTTTTTACCTTCTCTGATATCCGCTTGTCTTTGTGGAGGAACAACGTTAAAACAACCGCCACATGCTCCTCTACTTACAGGAACAACAGCCAAACCATTTCTAGCGTTATCTCTCAACTTCTGGTAAGAAGTCAAAAGTCTTTCTTCGATCTTCTTTGAAGCTTTTTCTCTATCAGAAAGTAATTTCTTTTCGTCAGCTTCGCTTTCCTTAGTCAATACCTCAAGCTCGTTCTGCTTGTTTTCCAGGTCTTTCTTTCTTTCAGTTAGATCTAGGTCTGTATTTTCTATATCAGCTTTTTTGCTTTCGATTTTTACACCAGCCTCTTTAATTCTCTTTTCTGAGATCTGAATTTCAAGAGTTTGGAGCTCCATCTCTTTAGTGATGGCATCGTATTCTCTGTTGTTTCTGACATTCATCTGCTGCTCTTGATACTTCTTGATCAGGGCTTCAGAGTTTTTGATTTGAGTTTTATGATCAGAAATGTTGCCTTCCAATTCATCAAGTTCAGTTTTGAACTTTTGAATTCTTGTTTCAATACCTGCAATCTCATCTTCAAGATCCGCAACTTCATCAGGTAATGCGCCTCTTACTTTTTTGATCTCATCTAACTGAGAATCAATTGATTGTAAATTTTTTAGCGCTTCTACTTTTTGTGCAACTGTATTTTCCATTGATAATTTTTTAGAAGTACTTTACGGGATTCGTATTCACCTCTGACAAATAGGTTGCAATATTAGTAAATTTTTCTCTCAGAAACCTATCTAAAAGCTCTTTTGTGTACACTTCGCTTTCATAATGTCCGATATCCGCAATCATGATTTTATCTTCAGCATCAAAGAACTCATGATACTTGAAATCAGCGCTGACAAAAGCATCGGCACCTAGTGACTTTGCACGTTTTAATAAGAAGCTTCCTGCTCCTCCGCAAACGGCCACTTTTTTAATGGCTTTCTTTTCTGTATTCGTATATCTGATGCATTCTAAAGCCATTGACTTTTTTAAATGATCTAAAAATTCATCTGGACTTAATTCAGAATTGAGTTCACCGATCATGCCTGAGCCCACTTCTTGATTTTGGTTGTTGAGGTTAATCGAGAAGAAAGCAACTTCTTCATATGGATGAGCTTTGCGTAAGGCCGCAATAATTTTGCCCTCTAAGTGAGTAGGATAAATAACCTCAACTCTATCTTCTTCAACATGCTCTTGTTTCTGATTAGCTCCAATTGATGGTTTTGCTTGATCGTTGGGTTTGAATGTACCTGTACCATTTACTTTGAATGAGCAATTTTCATAATTCCCGACCATTCCTGCTCCTTTCTGGTGAATGGCCTCAAGTACTGTTTCTGTATGGGCATTTGGCACAAAGAACTCTAACTTCGATAGCTTTCCAGATTTAGGTGCTAAGATTGAAGTATTATTGAGGCCTATCTTCTCTGAAATCATAGTATTCACGCCAGTATGCACATTATCCAAATTGGTGTGAATCGCAAAAATGGCCACATCATTTTTGATGGCTTTGATCACTGTTCTTTCAACATAGTTAGTGCCATTAAGTCTCTTCAGTCCGCCAAAAATGATAGGGTGGTGTGCTACAATTAGATTGCATCCTTTTTCTATGGCTTCATCAACCACCTTTTCTATACAATCTAAAGAGATAAGTATTCCGGTCACTTCCCAACTTCCATTTCCAGTCAAAAGACCAGAATTGTCATAAGATTCTTGGTAAGAGCTAGGAGCAATGTTTTCTAAGTGCCCGATGATATCATTGATTTTTGGCATATTTGACGAAGTTAATCTTTACTGAGAGCCGCAGACCCTTTTATGAAAATACTAAGATGGTTATTCTTTCCAATTTCCCTGCTTTATGGATTAATAATGCTAATCAGGAATTGGGCATTTGATATTGGCTTGCTCTCTCAATATCGGTCGAAATTAAAAGTGATTGCCATTGGTAACCTCTCTACAGGTGGAACGGGTAAAACTCCTTTTACAGAGTATCTCCTCAATCAAATGAAGTCAGACAAAATAGCTGTTTTGAGCAGAGGCTATGGGAGAAGTACTTCAGGGTATATACTTGCCAAAGCATCTGATTCAGCTGAAACTATAGGAGATGAACCCTATCAGATGTTCAGGAAATTTCAGCCCGATGTAGTTTTTGCAGTTGCTGAAAAGAGGGTAGAGGGGTTGAAAGAATTGGAGAATATCGAGCCTGAACTTGAGACAGTAATATTGGATGATGCTTTCCAGCATCGTTACGCTCAAAGGGATGTTAATATTCTGCTTACCAGTTATGACGATCTATTTGTGAATGATCTCATGTTGCCAACTGGGAATTTAAGAGAACCAAAAATAGGAGCACGGAGAGCCGATAGGGTTGTGGTTACCAAATGTCCACCGAACTTATCGGAAAGTGAGAAAAAGATTATTGCCAAAAGAATAAGTAGGTATGTCAGTCTTGAGAATGTATTCTTTTCTTCTATCAAATATGGGGAAGCTGTAGCATTTAAGGAGAGTGGTTTATCATTAGGTGATCAAGCCACTTACTTATTGACTGGGATTGCTAACCCTGAACCACTAATTCAACAATTAAACAGTCGATCACTTATTGATCACTTTAAATATCCTGATCATTATGCTTTCACTGAAAAAGATTTAGATCAGCTTGTTGTTAAAGTTTCTGAAAAAAAGGCGCCCATTCTAACAACAGAGAAAGATATGGTACGACTTTTGGAATTCTCTGATCATCAAATCTTCGAAATGGTACCATTCTATTATTTGCCAATTGCATTCCAGTTAGATCGAGAGAAGGACTTTTTAAATGGATTAATGATGTCTCTTAAAGGAGTGAAAAGTTAATCGAATTACTAATTTTGGCCGTGCGTTTAAGACTTTTGCTGTGGATAGGACTTATCTGTTTCTCGCAACTTGCTGTGGGCCAGAACCGTAGGCAGCAAAGTCAAGATATAAATAGAGATTCTCTGGCCGCCATGCGCGATGCTAAAAGCCTCTTGAATCCTGAAGAAAAGAAGGGCTACGGACCTCAAAGTACTCGGTTCACCTATGAAGAGAATTTTAAGTTTAACGACATTGTCTTCTTCTCGCCTGATACACTACCAGAGAATATTCATCGATTTAATGATTTAGCACAACAAGACTTTTTAATTCAGAACCTAGGTAACATTGGGACTGCCTTACGCAGCTTACCTTGGGATCCAAGTATACAAACAGGAGTAGCATCTGGCTATAGTGCCTTTGACGAATTCTATACCACTTCAGACGAGATAAGATATTTTGATACTCGCTCACCATACACAGAAATTAAAGCTGATTTTGGAGGAGGAGGTAGAGCTAAGACGAGTGTGCTCTTCACCTTTAATGATAGCATCAATTTCAATATTGGTGCATCTTATAAGAGTATAAGGGCCGATAAACAGCTGGCTTATTTACAACGTGGAGATCGACATGTGAAAAGCACGGATTGGAATGTGTTTGGTTTTTTGAGACCTAAGAAACTTCCAAAGTATCTATTGCTATTCAATATGACGCAGTTTGTGCATGAGGTAGACGAACAGGGTGGTATTGTGGATGCTGCAGCCGTCAGACCAGACACTACAGATTGGGAATATCGTTTAGAAAATGTAATTCTCGATGATGCCACTAGCTCAGATAAAAGAGGAGGCGTTCATATTTACCAGCAATTTGACCTAGATTCAATTTTTCAGCTTTACCACTCAGGATCGTATAATCAACAATTGGTTCGTTATTATGATGAGTATGATCTGAGCACGTCAGATTCTTTACTTTACACAACAGGTACAACCGGACTGGCGAGCGACACCATTAACGAGCGAACCACTTTTACAGAAATATTGAATGAAGTAGGATTCAAAGGAAGGACCAAGAAGTTCTCATATACTTTGAATTACAAGAACAGGCTTTTGACTAATTCAGTCGCTAGAACAGGTCAGAAGATGAAAGAAACGGAGAATTTTCTGGGAGGTACCTTAAGACAACAAATTACTCCTAAGATCTTCTTAAAAGCATCTGGTGAGTATTCATTTCTTGGGAATTATTCTCTTGTAGGCAATTTCGCTAGTAGCTTCTTTGTCGCAGAATATAAGCGCGTTAGTCGAAGACCAACATTTTTAGAAAGGGCTTATACGGGACAACAACAGGTTTGGGAAAATAGCTTTAGCAATGAGGTGTCGGATAATTTTTTCGGTGAGATCAGAGTTAAATCTGGTAGGCTCGAAGTTCAGCCTTTTACTAGATTTAATATTATCACCAATCACATCTTCTTTAATGAACAAAAAAGACCAGAGCAGGCAGGCAGCGAAATAGTCATCTTAACCCCGGGAGTTAATCTGAGGTACCAAGCAGGACCACGTCTCACCTTTAAGAATTCGACCTACTACACTTCAGTTTCTGGTGGGTCTGCAGAAAAGTATGTCATGCCTGAATGGATCAATACATTCCAAGTGGCCTATAGAAACTCTTTATTTGAAGGGAAAATGCAGATCCAAACCGGGATCGATGTGCATTATAGATCATCTTATTTTGCCAAGGGTTACGACCCTGTTACACAACAGTATCATCTGCAAACGGTAGATAAGTTAGATGATATGGTGCAAGCAGACCTATTTTTCAATTTTAAGGTGAGAAGCTTTAGGGTCTTTGCTAAGTTCAATCACATCAATCAAGGACTGCTTAGTGATGGATACTATATAACACCATGGTACCCAGGTATGAGAAGTACCATTGACCTGGGCATCCATTGGTTATTCTTTGATTAAACTTATTCTCCGCTTCTGAATAAGTTAAAGTTTAAGCCCATGTTGATCACGTGCTTTAACTGAATCTCTCTAGAAGAAGTACCATCTCCCTGATCGATCAAGATATCATCATCATAGATCAAGTTGAGGCCGGCAGAAGCGTTGAACCAGCTATTCACTTTAGCAGTCAGGAGTAAATCGATGTTGGTATCGACATTACCGAAAGTTTCATAGTTAGTAAAGAATGTGGCTGCTCCTTTAAAATTGATGTTCTCAGCGATTTCAAGATTTGTTGCCAGAATAATATTGGCTCCAAATTCATATCTAATGTTTTCGCCTGGAGTCACACCGAAGTCACCATTGGCTGCTAGATCATCATCCATTACAAAAGTCACCTTACCTGCAGCAGGAGCGAATTGTGCGGAGAATTTGTCATTAGGATCGTAAGTGAAACCAACGTTGATGTTGAGGTAACCAGGAGCCAAGAAGTTAGAGATTTTGGTAGAAATCTCATCTCCAGGACTGTTAGGATCAGCTTCGAAAGTCAAACCTTCGAAAAGCTGTGTTCTGAAAACACCTACCACACTGTAAGCCCATTTAGGCTTGAATTTGTGTGCGAATGAAGAGGCTAAAACAATTTGGTCATCTGTTTTTCTAAAGTCTTGTTCTCCGACTTTAGCACCACCAAGAGCAAAATCGATTTGGTGAACCCATTTTTGAGGTCCTTTTTCTTTGGTGTATTTCGTGTAATAGACTGTTCCTATGGATAGAGAATTTTCACCCCCTGCGGCCCAGTTAGAAAGACCTACATTGGCAAAATTCACTCCTAGAGTACCTTCTCTAGTAATTTTGACCGAGTCTGCGCTTTGTGCTGATACAGCCACCGTACACAGTAATAAAATTGAGCTTAGTATTAGTTTTTTCATAGTTTATAGCTGAAAAGTCCGATAAAAATGTTCAGTAAAATCCACTTTGCCAAATTGGAAAGGCAATGTTAACTGACACTTAACGCTTCATAAAATCTAATCTGAGAATTACTTTTGTCTTAATGACAGATTTGAAGAACAATACAACCCTTGGTTTACAGCTTCCAACCGACCCTAGATGGGCAGATATTGCTGCCATGAATATAGAAGATATATTGGTTGATCATGCTTATTGTGAGCAGAAAGCGGCTACTTCATGTATTTCATTAATTGTTCAATACCCAGAGAAAGAGGAACTCGTAGATGTGATGACACCTGTGGTGGCCGAAGAATGGAGCCATTTCGAAAGAGTAATTGAGCAGTTGCGCAAAAGAGGCATGAAGCTAGGCAAACCTAGAAAAGACGAATATGTCATTAAACTTCAAGGTATTCTTAAGAAAGGGGGGAGCAGAGAAGAGCAACTAGTTGAAAAACTGTTGATGAACGCTCTCATTGAAGCACGAAGTTGCGAAAGGTTTAAAACACTTCATGAAAATATTGATGATGAAGAGTTGCAGAAATTCTACTACGAGTTAATGGTTTCTGAAGCTGGCCATTACAAGAATTTCCTCCAATTGGCTAAATCTTATTTAGGAGAAGAAAAGGTGATGAAACGTTGGAAAGAGTTTCTTGAAGAAGAAGCCAAAATCGTAGAAAATCTAGAAGTGAGAGCAGATCGAATGCACTAAGTCTTTCTTTTTTTCTTTTTAGCAGCAGGGAAGAGGATGTTATTTAAAATCAACCTGTATCCAGGTGAATTAGGATATAAGTTAAGATCTGTCGGTTCTTCACCTACTCTATGTTGGTAGTCTTCAGGATCATGACCACCATAGAATGTCCAAAATCCTTTTCCAAAAATGCCATGGATATACTTGGCTTCATTCGCGGCAGTAGTTTCTCCCATAACCACTACATCTGGCTTAATTACTCTGGTTTTATAAGAGGTTGTTTGTCCATAAAAACCCTTGACTAAATTGATGTGGTTCTGGGTCAGCATGGTTGGGATTGGATCCCATTTGGCTGAGAATTGGAAAAGCTTGAAGTAGTCATTGCCTTCATTCAAAGAACGTTGTCTTCTTGCCTCTGTATTGTCGATATCCGAGAATTCGTACTCTAATGGATCCTTTCTAAGTCTGAAGTTTTCGAAAGCGAAAGTCAATCCAAAGTTGAAGGATTGCTCTGCATTGGGGTCAGCCGGGTCTCCATCATACATGGCTTCGATAAAATCTACACCATCAGCTGCTAAGGCAATATCAAAGGAATCTGTGGCTGAGCACATGGCAAACAGAAAGCCACCTCCGGCTACAAAGTCTCTGATCTTATGCGCAACGGCTAATCTCAGCTGAGAGACTTTTGCAAAGCCATGCTTTCGTGCAGATGCCTCGTAGTCTTTTTGTTGTTTGATGTACCAAGGATAGTTCTTAAAGCTTTGATAAAACTTTCCGTATTGCCCAGTAAAGTCCTCATGGTGCAGATGAAGCCAGTCATAAGTAGATAGCTTGTCTGCCATCAATTCATCATCATAAACTACTTCATACGGAATTTCTGCATAGGTTAAGGCAAGAGTAACAGCATCGTCCCATGGCATTTTACTCTTAGGAGAGTAGACTGCAATTTTGGGCGCTTTCTCAAGGCGCATCATATCCATATTGCTCGAAGGAGACGAGAGCTGAGCTTCTAGTTGTGCTGCTTGCGCATCAGATATTACCTGGTACGAAACACCTCGGATGATCAATTCGTTTTCGACACCAGTTAGGCCCGGAAGTAAAAAACTTCCGCCTTTATAATTTAACATCCATTGAATTGATTCGTCTTTATCAAGAACCCAGTAGGCAATGCCATAGGCCTTTAAATGGTTGGTTTGTGTACCGTCCATAGGAACCAATATTTTATTGGCCCATGAAGGCAGGGAAATAAAGACGATTAGGATCAGTATGAATGCTCTCCTCATTTTGAAAGGTTTTTTGAACCGTTTAAGTGTGGAATCGTTCAATTTACGGATAAGTTGAAAAACTTTGACATGCGGTCAATTACATTTATAACGGTTAAAAGCTCAGTTTGATCAATGAACTTTAGAGAAAATATTAGAGAAGGCTTAAAATCTATCAAAGGAAACATCCTAAGGACCTTTCTCACAGGATTAATTATCGCAATTGGTATTGCTTCACTTGTTGGAATGTTAACTGCGGTTGACGGCATCAGAAGCGAAATAGATTCAAGTCTATCCAATCTTGGAGCCAATAGTTTTGACATCAATTCGAAACGATCTGGTAGAAGAAATAGAGGAGGTAAAAGAGAAAAGTCCTATGAACCCGTTCGTTATAACGAGGCGCGTAGATTTAAAGATCTTTATGATTATCCTTCTACCACTACAGTTTATACTCGAGTGTCGGGGTCTGCAGAAATCAAATTTGAGGAAAAGAAGACCAATCCGAATATTTCTATCACTGGGGGAGACGATAACTATTTTTCTATCAAGGGTATCAATATTGAAAAGGGAAGAAATTTCTCATCGCTCGAAACGCAGTATGGTAATTATGTTTGCATCCTGGGTACAGAGGTGGTAAAAGCGCTATTCGAAGAGAATGAAGATCCGATTAATCAGACCGTTAAATTCTACGGTAATAACTATCGAGTAATTGGTGTGCTAGAAGAAAAAGGCGGATTCGGTGGAGACACTGAAGAAGATAGGAATATTGTTATTCCTCTAGTAAATGCGAAAAGGCTAGATAGAAGAGGGTTCATGAGGTACTACGTAACCACAATGATTGACAACCCAGAAGATATCGATTATGCCATGGGTGAGGCTACTGGTCTGATGAGAAAGATCAGAAATGATAAAATTGGCCAAGAAGACTCTTTCGAAATTGAGAGAAGTGATTCAGTGACAGAAGCGCTTGACAACATCACTAATGGGATGAGAATGGGAGGCTTTGCCATTGGTGCAGTAACTCTTTTAGGTGCAGCTATTGGCCTCATGAACATTATGATGGTAACCGTAACGGAGAGAACTCGAGAGATCGGAATTAGAAAGGCGTTAGGTGCAACACCTCAAAGAATTAGACAACAATTCTTGATCGAGGCGATTGTAATTTGTCAGTTAGGAGGTATAGCAGGGGCTTTCTTGGGTATAGGAATTGGTAATATGCTAGCGAAGTTTCTAGGCGGAACATTCGTTATCCCATGGGTTTGGATCACGGCAGGATTGATCATCTGTGTGGTGGTTGGTCTGGTATCAGGATTCATTCCAGCCAATAAAGCTTCAAAATTAGATCCTATTGAATCGCTAAGGTTCGAGTAAGACCTAAACGGAATATAGACATGACGAAAAAGCACCGTATCTGCGGTGCTTTTTTTATCTTCATAGAAACGATTGGATTATGGATTTTAGCGAACCGCAACACAAAAAAGTAATAGGCATTGTCTACATCATTTTCAGTGCAATGGGCCTATTAGGAGTATTTTTCTATGATTTCTTTATGACGGCCATATTCGATTATGCCCAAACCAATGACCCAGAATTTGCAGAGGTAAGTTGGGTCTTTGACTTGATCGGAAGCTTTATCTGGGGAATAGCTTTACTCTTCTTAATTCCAAGACTGGCTATTGGGATAGGCTTAGCTCAAGGGAAAAGTTGGGCGAATATCCCAGGGTTGGTATTTGGAGTGATCAGTTTGATCAACTTCCCAATTGGTACGCTTGTAGGTATTTATGCCATACTAGCTTTCACAGCAAAGCCGAAGGAAGAGTATTAAGTTATTGAGCGGGCACGTAGATGACCTTTTTAGTTTCAAAGAACTCCTCTTCGAAATACTCTGGTAGGTCATAAGAGTAAATGTGCTTGAGTTTAGACTCTTCAAACTCTTCTGTAAGATCTCCACCCTTTAGATAAAGGAGACCATTGGGCATAGAACTATGTCTGTCGTGCCCTTTAAAGTTTCTTTTGATCCAAGGATAAAATCTGCCTAGACGTGTAACTGCTCTGCTCACAATAAAATCGTATCTGCCTTTTATCTCTTCTGCTCTAATTTGCTGACCTTTCACGTTTTCAAGTCCTAGTGATTCAGCAACGCCATTCACTACTTTGATTTTCTTACCAATAGAATCAACTAAGTGAAATTGAGAATCAGGGAACATAATGGCCAAAGGAATGCCAGGGAACCCACCTCCGGTGCCAACATCGAGAATGTCTGATCCTGGTAGAAACTGTCTAACCTTTGCAATTCCTAATGAATGCAGAACATGCTTTTCGAGCAGGTTATCAGTGTCTTTCCTTGAAATGACATTGATCTTGTCATTCCACTCTTTGTAAAGTTCTGGAAGACGACTGAATTGTTCTTTTTGAGCAGCAGTTAAGTCTGGAAAGTATTTCTCCACTATTGACATGCCACAAAGGAAAGGATATTAGTTTTTAGAAAGAAGTTTAGATATGCTCTTTCTTGTTTTTAACAAGATCATACATCAATTCTCTAGCTCTATGCAGTTGAGCCTTCACAGTGCCTAGAGGTGCTCCAAGTTCTTTGGCTATCTCATCATAGCTCAATTCATCGAAATAACGAAGCTTAACTAATCGCTGATACTTAGCTGGTAGCTTGGTAACAAATAACCTCACCAATTCAATTTTTTGGCCTTTAATAGCTTCCTCCTGAGGATTTAGGTTCCTGTCTTGAACATCAATGGTGACGCTATCTCCATTATCATCTTTGTATGAAGTATGAAGACTCATGGTATCAAGTCTCTTCTTTCTAATGAAATCGATGGTGTTATTAGTAGCAATTCTGAAAAGCCAGGTACTGAAAGTGAAGTCCTTTTTAAACTTGTGTAGGTTTTTAAAAGCTTTAGCAAAAGCTTCAATAGTTAGATCTTCAGCATCATCTACATTTCTGACCATTTTCAGAATCATATGATAAACAGGCTTCTTATAACGCTGCATTAAATCAGCATAGGCCTGCTCGTCCTGACCTGAGACGGCTAAATCAATTAATCTAAAATCCTCTAATGCTTTATCAGAAAACTGCTTTCCGGTTTCCATTCAATCTGTTTTGCTGCTAATGACCTTATCCCTAAATAGGTGTACCACATCGGATAACAAAAATCAACAATAGGAAGTGCCCACTTTGATAAATTTGTATCCAGTTTTTGACCTAGTCGGATAAAGATAATATAAAATGATAAGCTCCTGATGCCGTATATCAATATGGCTGTTGACCATTGCTGGCTAATAATCAAAACTAGAAATATAAGCCAACTAATTGCATAGCTAAACGAGAAAAGTCCTACTAACGTTTTACTTTTTTTCGAATAGTACCTCCCTACATGCATATGGCGGATTTTTTGTCTGATCAATCCAGACCAAGTTTTTTCGGCTTGGCTACAAGTGTGCGATTCTTTAGAGAAGGATATTTTACAATTTTCCTTAGAAACTATTTGCTGAGCTACCAAATCATCATCGCCACCTGTCAATTGACTAATTTCTTCAAGGTATTCTAAGGGGTAAGACTTTCTTCTAATCGCCCAATTTCTGCCCACAGACATATATGGCTGCCCGATTGTAGCTAAGCCAAGGTATTGAAGAGCTGTAAGGGTTGTTTCAAATTGAATCAGCGTATTTAAAAAAGACACCTGCTTCTTGTAGGGCGAATAACCAAGTACAACTTCGGTTCTTGAGTCAAACTTACTGCTAATGGTTTCTAACCACAGATCGGAAAAGGGAAGACAATCAGCATCTGTGAATACGAGGATGTCATTTGAGGCCTGTTGAATGCCTTGATGTAAAGCATATTTTTTGCCATTCCAGCCTGCTGGCAAGGATTGAACATGGATGGTTTTTAGCCAGCTTTGATCTGAGTACTCTTGTAGTAGGCTAGCGGTTTCATCTTCCGATCTATCATTGATAATGATCACTTCAAATTGTGGGTGTGATTGTTGGCTTAGCGCATTAATCAGAGCAGGGAGATTCTGAGCCTCATTTCTTGCGGCAATGATCACCGTTACAGATAGAAGCTCACCTGTATTTTGACTTTCTTTTAGACCCAAAAGCAAAATCAGCATGTAAATGAGGTGAACGCTGCTAAAAATGGTTAAAAAGATGATCAGGACTGAGCTCATTGAAGAATCTATCGAAACCAAAGAAACAAGATTTGGGGTTTCCTGCTATTTTTGTGGCCAGAAAATTGGTTATGGATTTTAAACTAGAGGTAGAAGATAAAGGCTCAAAAGCCCGTGCAGGTGTGGTCAAAACTGATCATGGTGAGATCCAGACACCTATTTTTATGCCTGTTGGTACTGCTGGTACAGTGAAGGCAGTTCATCAGAGAGAATTGGAGGCTGATGTAAAGGCCCAGATCATCTTGGGGAACACCTACCACCTTTATTTAAGGCCTGGTCTTGATATTATAGAAAAAGCAGGTGGTTTACATAAGTTCAATGGTTGGGATAAACCCATCCTGACTGATTCAGGAGGATATCAGGTGTATTCACTTTCAGGAACAGGTAGAAAGATCAAGGAGGAAGGAGTGACCTTCAAGTCTCACATTGATGGTTCAAAACATGTTTTCACGCCTGAGAATGTGATGGATATCCAAAGAACCATTGGTGCAGATATCATCATGGCATTTGACGAATGCACGCCCTATCCGTGTGATTATGGCTATGCGAGAGAGTCAATGGAGATGACGCATAGATGGCTGAAAAGGTGCTGCGACAGATTTGATAGCACTGAACCAAAATACGGTTATTCTCAAACGCTCTTCCCAATAGTTCAGGGTTCTACTTACTCTGATCTAAGAAAGCAGTCGGCCGAAACCATTGCTTCATTTGAAAGAGAAGGAAATGCCATTGGTGGCCTTTCTGTTGGTGAGCCAGCTGAAATGATGTACGAGCACACAGAAGAAGTTTGTGATATTCTTCCAAATGATAAACCAAGATACTTAATGGGAGTAGGTACTCCTGAAAATATATTGGAATGCATAGCGCTGGGCGTAGACATGTTTGATTGCGTAATGCCTACTCGTAATGCAAGAAATGGTATGCTTTTTACCTCAGAGGGAATATTGAATATGCGTAATGAAAAGTGGAAAGATGACTTTTCACCGATTGACCCTAATTTAGGTGGCTATGTCAGTTCGTTCTATTCTAAAGCCTATTTAAGACACCTGATTCACAGTAAAGAAATTCTTGGAGCTCAAATCGCAAGTATCCATAATTTGAGTTTTTATCTGTGGTTGGTGCAAGAAGCAAGAAAGCACATCATAGAAGGCACGTTTGTTGATTGGAAAAATGTCATGGTTAAAAAAGTGACCACTCGTTTATGACCAGAATCTTAGATAGATACATTTTAAAGAAGTTCTTAACCACATTCCTTTTTGTGGTAATGATCTTGGTATCGATCGTTCTGATCATCACTTTCTCTGAGCGGAATGAAAGCTTTATTCAGAAAGATGTACCTGCAGATCTGATCTTCAAGTATTTTCTTTCATTCGCTCCTTACATCGCCAATCTGATCACTCCATTGACGGTGTTTATCGCCACCGTATTTGTTACTTCAAAATTGGCCAGCCATACAGAGATCATAGCTATTTTGAGTGGTGGCGTAAGTTATCCTAGAATGCTCAGACCTTTTATGATCGGAGCTGTGATCATTGGGATTACGAGTTTCATTTTTACTGGTTGGATCATTCCTGATGCCAATAAATTCAGAGTGGCGTTTGAAGTAAAGTACTTTGATAAAGAATTCAACTATTCGGGTAGAAACGTCCATTTTAAGGTCAGTCCAACCAAATATGTCTATTTGAGGAGTTATGATTCTCGTAGGGATATAGGATATGGATTTAGTCTTGAGGAGATTCAAGATCGAGAGATCAAGTATAAGATGACTGCTCGTGAGATTCGATGGGATACTGCTCGAACTGAATGGATTGCAAAAGATTGGAATTTGCGTGAATTTGTAGGCACTAAAGAGAACTATCAATACCACAATATTGATGATACAGTGATGACTCTCAATATGCACCCAAATGATTTTGGTAACATGAAGAGTTTTGAACAGACACTGACCCTGCCAGAACTAGATGCCTATATCGCAGACCTGAAGATGAAAGGAGCTGATAATATTCCTATTTATCGTATTGAAAAACTGGTCCGCTATATGTCTCCCTTTACAGCTATCATTCTCACATTTATTGGAGTCATCTTATCATCTAGGAAGACAAGGGGTGGAGTGGGTTTCCAGATTGCCTTGGGCTTCTTTATCGCTTTCATTTATATCCTCCTATTTATAGCTGCAAAGAGTAATGCTGAAACCAGTAGTTCTAGTCCCATTTTAGCTATCTGGACACCTAATATCTTATTTACCATTCTCGGTGCATTTCTGTATCGTTTCGTTCCTAAATGATGCAAAACGCCAGTATTACAGATTACATAAAGCTTCACTGGATCGTATTTCTTTGGGGCTTTACGGCCATTCTAGGAAATGAAATGACGATACCTGCTACGGATGTGGTGATGTATCGAACGGGTATTGCGGCAATTGTGCTTTACATCTATATGGCTTTAAAAAAGAAGCCATTAGAAGTACAGTCTAGAGAAGTTTGGCCTTTGATCTTAACAGGCTTTGTCATCGGAGCACATTGGTTTCTCTTTTTCGAAGCTGCTCGAGTCTCTACAGTTTCAGTCTGTTTGGCTGGTATGGCTACCACCACATTTTGGACAAGCATCATTGAACCGATATTTAAGAAAAGGAAAGTAGCCCTCATAGAGGTGTTTCTTGGTCTCGTGGTAATAGCAGGCTTATACCTCATTTTTAGATTTGAGTTTAATCATGCCTTAGGCTTAACATTGGCTGTTTTGTCTGCCTTGCTCTCATCCATTTTTGCTGTGCTTAATTCTCAATTTACAATGAGACATAAGCCCTTGGAGATCACATTCTATGAAATGATCGGTGCAACGGTAGGCATAGCTCTGTTTATTCCTATTTACAAATTGACCTTAACTGGAGTGACACCAATATATGCTCTTCCAAATCTGCGAGATTGGGGTCTTTTGGCCATTTTGAGTATTGTCTGTACGGTTTATGCATTCACGGTGAGTGTTGAATTAATGAAGAGAATCTCTGCTTTTGTAGTCAATTTGACTATCAATCTAGAACCCGTTTATGGAATCATTGTGGCCCTATTACTTTATGGTGAAAAGGAACAAATGAGTAATGGATTCTACTACGGAACACTTGTTATTCTATCGGCAGTTATTTCATATCCAATTTACAAGAGGACTAAACGACTTAGAGAGGAAAAGAAAAGACTATCAGCGGACTGAAGTGTACCAAACGTCTTCTTTCAGATATTCACCTGAAGACTGTTCCGTTTTAAATAAAGTAGGTATGCTCATTCTTCCATTAAGTGTTGGTTGAAATACAATGAAATGCAAATGACTTCCTGAAGCCCAGCCGGTATCACCAGCCAATGCAATAAGCTCACCTGCACGCACTTCTTGATTCAATTCAACCAAAGCACCTTCAAATTGTAAGTGATAGTAATCGGCCATGGTGCCATCATCATGCAGTATTCTCACATAATTGCCATCATCATTACAAGACACATTAGGACAACCTCGATTTGAGTCTTCCTTAATGTCTACAACTCTGCCACCTCGTGCCGCAGTAATACGAGTTCCCTCCGGCATGGTGAAGTCAAGTGAATTTTCATTCATATGGGAAAAGCTGCCATTGTAGCCTTGGGAGAGGAGATACCTTTCTCCTTCTTCAAACGGGATCAAATACCTGTAATCATCATTATGTCGAGCATTGGCGTCACCGGAGTAAAAGCTAAAAGCATATTTATAACTCCAAGCACGATCTTCAGGGATACTAAAAGTAAGTAGCTCATGACCTTTAGCATCGCCAGGTACTACCACAATTTCTGGAAGGTCTTCAAGAGGTTTTAAGCCTTTGAGTTCGAGATTGATCTTTACTGATAATGGGTAAAGTTTCTTGTTATCTGCTAATAGCCGGAGTACTTGTCCATCTTCTTCAAAGAATAGCTGTAATTCATCATTCTGCTCTTGGGCTGCTAGGCCTGAGGATATGAAAAAGATCGAAAGAAGTAGGATTGATTTCTTAAAGCTGGAAAACACGATGAAAGTACTTACTCCATTCATTGGAGGAGAGTTGCGGTTCTTCCTCAAAAATTCCAAAAACGCTTGATCCTGAGCCACTCATAGAAGCATAAACTGCTCCTAGTTCATAACATCTGTTTTTTATGTTTTCTATCTCTGGAGCATTCGGGAAGATTGAAGCTTCAAAGTCATTGATTAGCTCACTTTTCCAACGACCGAAATCTTTGGACTGTAAAATCTCTCGGATATCTGTGGAAGCCTCTTTCGGTGTTACACCTGCATAAGCCTCAGCAGTTGAAACATGAATTCCAGGATTAACCAATACCATCCATAGCCCAGTCAAATCGAGTTCAAACGGCTCTAATTCAGTTCCTGTACCGGTGGCATATGCTGGTTGATTGCTTATGAAAAACGGACAATCGCTACCTAATTGCTCTGCATAGGTTTCTAAAAAGGAGTCATCTAAGAACAGTTGAAAATGATCATTCAATGCTTTAAGCATGAAAGCTGCATCGGCAGATCCGCCTCCCAAACCAGCACCGATTGGTATGTGTTTAAGTAGATGAGTATCAATGTTAGGAAGGTTGAAATCCTTCTTAAGCAATTGATAAGCTTTTAGTACCAAATTACTTTTGCTATCGCCTGGGATATCAATTCCTGATGAGGAGAAATTCGTCTTTTTAGATTCTACAAATTCTAGTACATCGCAAACAGGGATAGGGTAGAAGCAAGTGTTAATGGCATGATAGCCATTAGGCAGCTTCTCAGTGATCTGAAGTCCTAGGTTGATCTTGGCGTTTGGAAAGGTAATCATAGAAAAAGCCCCTTGCGGGGCTTAAATTAATCTTTTTTCAATTGATCGATCAAAGCATCGGTAATTCCTGATGATGAAAAACCACCATCGTGGAATAAGTTCTGCATTGTGACCATTCTAGTGAAGTCAGAGAAGAACATGATCGTATAATTAGCACAATCTTCAGCTGAGGCATTGCCTAATGGAGACATTTTATCAGCATAGTCGAAGAAGACATCAAAGCCTCCAACTCCTTCGCCTGCAGTAGTCATCGTTGGTGATTGAGAAATGGTGTTTACTCTTACATTTTTCAATCTACCGAAACGCTCACCGTAACTTCTAGCAATTGATTCTAATAGAGCTTTTGCTTGAGCCATATCAGAATAATCAGGGAATGTTCTTTGAGCTGCGATGTAAGAGAGCCCCATAATTGATCCCCACTCATTCATGGCGTCCAATTTCTCAGCAGTCTGCATCAATCTATGGAAAGACATAGCAGAAACGTCTAAACTCTTCACCATCCAATCGTAGTTCAAGTTACCGTACTCACGGCCTTTCCTAACATTTGGACTCATACCAATAGAGTGAAGGATGAAATCGATCTTACCACCTAAAACCTCTTGAGATTTTGTAAGTAAGTTTTCTAGATCTTCCATTGAAGTTGCATCAGCAGGAATTACTTCCGCTCCACCACACTCTTCAGCTAATTTATTGATCTCACCCATGCGTAGAGCAATAGGTGCATTTGTCAAAGTAAAAGTGGCACCTTCAGCATGGGCTACTTGAGCTACTTTCCATGCGATCGAACGATCGTTCAACGCGCCAAAAATGATTCCTCTTTTTCCTTTTAATAGGTTATGCGACATATCGGTTAAACTTTTATGGCGTAAAAATAGCGAAATACTCTGAGGAGAGAAGAAGCAGAAATTAAATTATAGAGGACTAGTCTAGGCCTAGGTATATTCTAGCTTTCTCAGGGTCAAAATTACTTCGTTTAAATGGATGTGCTTCTGTATTAAACACGTGGTTATTGAAATCAAATTCGTCCTTATCGACAACGGCTAAATAGAAGTATTTCAACGTTTCAGCATAAAAGTAAGTGGCCAGGTAGTCCTTGGCCTCCTTGGTTCTTACATCTTCCACCGCATGAAAAGCGACCTCGTTTTTACAACATTCATTCATATCGGCCCAATAGGTATACACCATGTTCAAATACTTCACATCACCCGTTATCTGATTTAAATAGTAAGCAGATTCGATGATTTCAGGATTCAACTCAGAGTTGGCATATTCAATATCATCTGCTTCATACAGGTATCGAGTTGGAAGCAGGCCATACTTTTTCCATACCCAGTGCCAGGTTTCCATATTACTCTCAGCATTTTTAATGTCTCCACTAAGTGCTTGTATCGCTGGGAAAAATGCATCGTAAAGCGACATTGATCGTTTCACAATTTCTCCAGTATGCATATTGACACAAGCATAAAACTGTCGGTCTTCAAATATTTCAGAATAGTATTCATTGATCTTTTCAAGACTGAAAGCCCACATTTCCTTTATTTCCTCATCCGGAAATAGGAAACTACTCTTGAATAAATACTCGTAATAAGAATCCATTCCAGCCTGTAGATATGACCAATTGTTAGTCCACTCGCCAGATTCAACATTGATAAAGTCTCCTGGTAAGCCTATCTCTGACTTTCTATCAAAGATGGCTATAGAGGCTTTCTTTGCAGCTTGATAGTATTTAGGATCTTGAGCGTAGTAGCTCAAAATTCCGAATTCAAAAAGGTAGGTAGCTGCTTGAGCTGTATTGACCACATTTCCGCTGCCTTCTCCTTGGTTTCCTGCAGTTTGTCCTGTTTTGAGATTTACGGAATGGTAGGGAATACCTGTAGGTGAGTTAAAGGCAGGAAGTATGCGGTCCCCAAAATCAATGGCTTTTTCCAATATCTCAGGATTTCTACTGTGATCGTACATTGCTAATAATCCCCCGAGGATTCGAATATTTACCTCAAATACCTGCACATAGATGTCTTGATCCCAATTTTTGGCCAATGCGAATTCTTCGATCTCCTTAGCCTCTTTATCTAAACCCATCACAGCTAAGGTGCTGTAAGCATCAAATGGCGAGATACTGAGGGATTCGTCATACCAATTGAAACCAGATTTGGAAAGTGGAAGAAGTACGTCATAGCCCCAGGCGTAATCCTTGTAGGCCTGCCATGATCTGAGCATTTCGGCTTTTACATCTTCAGCAGAATAGGCTGGTACTTCTCCATTCTGAAGAGTTTCGTTATTGCTCTGTTGACATGAAAGGAAACAAAACAGAAGAATTAAAAAAGTGCAGTAGGATTTCATTTGATATGCTTAGTGATTAAGGCCCAGCAAAGAAGCTGATTTTTAATGGATGGATTTAATAGAAATAAGATGAATTTTTTCCTCTCTTCCTTTAAGATTGACAAGGCCCAAGTCCTCGGTCTGAAGCTTGTTTTGCGCAAGTGACTCATATAACTCTCCAGAGACCAAAAGATTGGACTCATAATCATTACAGAGACCTTGAATTCTTGCAGTGGTATTGAGTACATCGCCCGAAAAGACAATGTCTTTTTTGATGACACCAATTTCACCAGTGGTCACACGTCCCATATGAATTCCAGCTTTAAAACTTGGTGTAACTCCGAAGTCTACATCATATCTGCTGGCCACTTTTTCAAATTGCGTTTTCATATCAAAGAAGCATTCTATACAGATGTTCTTGGCAAGACCCTTTGATTTAGGCCAGGTGACTACTACTTCGTCACCCACATATTGGTAAATCTGACCACCATATTTAATGATCGACTCAGTTAAGTCGGAATAATAGGCTTTAAGCAATTCAAAGTATCTGATATGCCCCAATTCTTCAGCAATTGTAGTGGAGTCTTTCATGTCTAAGAACATGAAGATTCTGTCCTCTTCGATAGGAGCATGGTATTTACCAGTAAAGAAATTGAGTAAAACAGATAACCCCACATTAGCGCTCACTTCATTATAGAAGAGGGCAAAACCAATTCCGAGGGCCATAAATATTTCGATAGACCAGAAAGCAAAGCTGGTAAAGAAGTTAGTCGAATAGCCTAAAACAGTTTTGTTCCAAGGTGGTGCCTTTTGGTCGAGTGAATGCTCAAAAAGGGAAATGAGAAAAACGAATGTAGCTATGAGAAGCAGGTAAATGACCGTCTTGAGAAGGATCTTGGACAAATAGCTTCGGTGCGAAAAGAACCTATTCAAATAATTGACTTCCAAAGTGCCTACAATCAGCCCTGCGATACCGGCAAAAATTAAAGCTGAGAAAGGAGAAAAGTGATAGGGATTTCCAGTGGATGGATAGTGTGTAGCATCTCCCATAATGCCTTGCTCCACCAAGCTAAAGCTCAAACCAAAGAACAAAGAAATTATTCCAAAAGGGACGATTTGCGCGAGCTTCCTTCTATTCTTGGCTGATAACATATTTACATGTTACGATTTGTTCTGCTCAAAAAAGAGAGAAATCGATATTTTCAATCTCAAATGAAAAAGCCTAAGGCACTATTTATTGAAGCTTTCGGCTAATTCTTTAGCCTTCTCCAGATCGTCTTGTTCAACAAATAGCTCTACTGAATTTTCAATGGTTCCGAAGCCCGCTAGATTAGCAGAAGCATTGTTGTCTTTGATCATACTAGCAATACCATTTTCATGCAAAAGCTCAGCTAGTCTATTAATGCTAATAGCGCTATCGGTGTAAAGTTTGACAAGGTTTTTCATAGCTATGGTTTACGTAGAAGTCAAATGAGTGTTTTCGCACTTAAGACCCAAACTGAAAACTCTTCAATTTAATAGCGGTCAGTTTTCTTTTCGTATCAAGCGGGAAGTCTCCGTTCATCATCCAATCGTAATAGCCTCTTTCTCTTTTCAATACCTCAGAAACAGGAACTCCTTTATGCTTACCAAAATTGAATACCTCAACACCATCTTTATTGAAGACGAATCGGCCTGCGAGGTCCACCATATTACTAGCCACTAGATTGTGGATGGCTGCCATGTCATTTTCGATCTTACCTAATTCATTGCCTGAAGCATCTACCACATCCTGACCTTGATATCTTTCTATTTGGGCTTTAAATACCTCAAAAGTAGCGTCATTGTCGGCTTCAGCACCATGAGCACCTACTAGTTCTTTGCCACAATAGAATTTATAAGCAGCTGTCAGTGTACGCTGCTCCATTAAAAAGAAGATCTTTTGTGCATCAATTAATTTTCGTTGGCTCACTTCAAAATCCACATCTGCTCTTAAAAACTCTTCGACCAAAAGCGGAACATCAAAGCGTACAATATTGAAGCCGCCTAAATCACAACCTTCTAAGAAACGCGCTAGGTTTTTAGCTATCTCCTTGAATGTCGGTTTGTCCTTTACATCTTCATCTCTTATACCATGAATCATTGCAGCCTCCTCAGGAATAGGTATTGAAGGATTGACCAACTCTACCTTCTTTTCTGTCTCGCCATTGGGCATCACTTTGAGCATGGCCAGTTCAACAATTCTATCTTTGCTTACATTGATTCCAGTGGTTTCAAGGTCAAAGAATACGAGTGGGTTTTTGAGGTTTAATTGCATCTTAAGAAATGATGTGGTTTACGAGTTTGTCTAAATCTAAGCCGGCATAATTGCCCGAACTCATTAAAAGTAAGTTCTTGTTAGACCAGCCATGCGAAAGTAAGTGCTTTTCTAAGTTTTCGGTACTGGTCATATATAAAATGTCTTCTCTCTGAAAGGCTTCTTTGATCTGATCTTCAGCAAACATCTCAAACCCTTTCTTTTTCATGATTTCAGGAGAGATAAAGACAATAGCTTCTTCAGGTTCATCAAATGTATGAGCGTAGTGATGAATGAAATCAGGATTCAAACTGCTGAATGTGTGTAACTCTAGAACTCCAACTGTCGATCTATTCTCAAATTGACGGCTAACCGCAGAGGAGGTAGCTTTCAATTTAGATGGCGCATGGGCGAAGTCTTTAAAGATCAGGGTTTGATCATTCTTACCGATGATCTCTAGTCTTTTAGAGGCACCAGAGAAACTCTGAATGGCTTCGTAAAATTCGCCATCGCTAATTCCAACCTCCTTGAGCATAAACAACGCCACTTGAAGATTTTCCAAATTATGATGTCCAAAAACCTGAATAGGTGTTTCACCATCCTTATGAATCAATATGGTCTGATCTTGTTCTACACGTGCTGGATGGGCTGAATAGGGAAGAAGTTCACCTTGGCTGCTGCTATCTTCTACAATGCCTTTGAGATCTTCATCACCTTGGGCATAGAAGAGTTTGCCACCTTCTGGGGTTAATTCAATTAGTTGCTTGAACTGATCCTTGTAAATGTCATAGGTGGGGAAAACATTGAAGTGATCCCATGCTATGCCACTGATGCAAGCAACATCATGTTGGTAGTGCAAGAACTTTGGTGTTAAATCGAGTGGGGAAGTGGTGTATTCATCTCCTTCAATAATAATCATTGGAGCATCTGAAAGCTTAACCATTTGATCAAACCCTTCTAGCTGAGCCCCCACGAGATAGTCAAAATCCTTATTCAAGGTTTTCAACACATGCATGATCATGGAAGTAATACTTGTTTTGCCATGACTACCGGCAACAACTAATCTCTTTTTGTCTTGAGAAGCAGCGAATATGAAGGCAGGGAAGCTATAAATAGGAAGCCCTAATTCTTGTGCTCTGAGTAACTCTGGATTATCAGCTTTGGCATGCATTCCCAATATCAAGTAATCCACATCGCTATCCACACGCTCTGGATGCCATCCTTCGGCCTCTGGTAAAATTCCTTCGGCTGCCAAATTACTTTTAGAGGGGTCAAAAAACATGTCATCTGAACCAGTGACTGTATTGCCTAGACGGTGGAGGCAAATGGCCAAATTATGCATTACAGCACCACCTATGGCTATAAAATGTATACGTTTATTATGAAGTAGATCGTTGTTTTCAGACATGGGTCTTTGAGAATGATTTGATTATGAATGAGATAGCTACTTGTTCACAAATCTGTCGATAAAGCTGTGTAAAACCTAGTGGAAAAGGTGGTGAAAAAATATGTATAACAAAAGTTCGATCCGGTTGTTCGGCACAAGAAATCACTCTAAGTTTGAAGAATGGAAAAAGGAAAATCAGCTGCACTTCGTCTAGGCTATAAGGCCAAGAATCTTCAAGATGGGCTGGCTCAATTGGGGAAACTTCCTCCACAAGCCACTGATCTGGAAGAGGCCGTTTTAGGTGCTCTGATGCTTGAGAAAGATGCCCTGACCAATGTGATCGATATCCTTAAACCGGATTCCTTCTACAAAGAGGGTCACAAGGCGATTTATCAAGCCATTTATGACCTTTTCCAGGAATCAGAACCAATCGATATTCTTACTGTAACCAACAAGTTGAGAACAGATGGGAAGATCGAAATGGTTGGTGGACCATATTACATCACTCAACTTACCAATAAAGTAAGTTCTGCGGCTAATATTGAGTATCATGCCAGAATCATTGTAGAGCAATCAATTAAAAGAGAGCTCATCAGAATTTCATCAGAGATTCAACGCGATGCTTTTGAAGATACCACTGACGTATTCCAGTTACTTGATCGTATGGAGCAAGCGCTGTTCGATGTTTCGGAAAGTAACATTCGAAAAGAATACGATAGCATGAAGAATGTGATGACCCAAGCGTTAGAAGAGATTCAAACGCGGAAGGATCATCAGGATGGCCTGACGGGCGTTCCTTCAGGGCTGACCAATTTGGACAGACTGACTTCAGGCTGGCAGAAATCCGACTTAGTCATTATTGCAGCACGTCCGGCAATGGGTAAAACAGCCTTTGTTTTGTCCACAATCAGAAATGCAGCAGTAGACCATGGACAAGCTTGTGCCATCTTCTCTTTGGAGATGTCTTCGGTACAGTTGGTAAACAGATTGATCAGTGGGGAAGCGGAGTTGGAAAGTGAGAAGATCAAGAAAGGTAATTTAGCTGAGCACGAATGGGCTCAGCTGGTCCACAAGACGGCTAATTTGACCAAAGCCCCCATATTTATAGACGACACTCCGGCACTTTCGATTCTTGAATTAAGAGCGAAATGTAGGAGGTTGAAACAACAGCATGACATCCAACTGATCGTGATAGATTACCTTCAGTTGATGTCAGGTGATTCTTCAAAGAGCGGAGGAGGGTCCGGAAACCGTGAACAGGAGATCGCATCGATCTCTCGTTCTTTGAAGAACTTAGCCAAAGAACTAAGTGTCCCTGTGATCGCCCTTTCTCAGTTGAGTAGGGCTGTAGAAACCAGAGGAGGTGATAAGCGTCCCCAGCTTAGTGACCTTCGTGAATCTGGATCTATCGAGCAGGATGCGGACATGGTGATGTTCCTTTACCGACCTGAGTATTACGGAATTACACAGGATGAAAATGGAATGCCAACCCAAGGAGTAGGAGAGGTGATCGTTGCTAAGCACCGAAACGGATCATTGGACACAGTTCAGCTGAAGTTTATTGGTAAGTACACTAAGTTTACTGACTTAGATTTTCATTCAGGTGGAAACACCTACGGAAGTTCATTCCCTGGATCTGGTACCACAAACTTTGAACAAGGTGGTGGTACAATGACCTTCCCGTCAAAAGCAAATGGAGACACACCTAATTTACCACCAAGTGGTGGTGAAGCACCGTTCTAGGGTTAGGTGTATGGTGTTGTCTTTCCATTGCACATAAAAAACAAAAAACAACATGAAGGCCATCATCATAAGCGATCAATCGGAACCCATTCAAATTGTAGAGAAGGAAGTACCAAAGCCTGGCGCTCACCAGGTACTAGTCAAACTACATGCAGCAGCTTTAAATAGACGCGATCAATGGATCAGAGAAGGGATGTATCCTGGCATTTTACAAGGAACAACTCTTGGCTCTGATGGTGCCGGTACCGTTGAATCCTTGGGAGAGGATGTAGATGATTCTTGGTTGAATAAGGAGGTTATTATCAATCCTAACATCAATTGGGGTAAGAATCCTGATGCCCAATCAAGTGATTATACCATTTTGGGTATGCCCTCTGATGGCACCATGGCAGAATATGTGGTTGTCAATGCAGATCGCCTTCATTTAAAACCGGATCATTTACAATGGGAAGGAGCTGCAGCTCTTCCACTAGGTGGTTTAACCGCTTTCAGGGCTGCTTTTCATCATGGACATATTCATCCTGAAGAGAAGGTTTTAATATCTGGTGTTGGCGGTGGCGTTGCCCAATTCGCCTTTCAATTTGCTGTAGCTGTCGGAGCAGAGGTATATGTTACTTCAGGTCAAGATTCCAAAATCGAAAAATGTATAGAGCTCGGAGCAAAAACTGGCTTCAATTACAAAAATGAAGGCTGGCAAAAAGAAGCTGTAAAGCAATCAGGAGGATTTGATGTGGTAATCGATAGCGCAGGTGGTGATCAGCTGAACGATTTCATTAAAATGATGAGACCTGCTGGTCGCATTGTTTTTTACGGAGCCACGAATGGTATGCCTACCAAACTGGATGTCTTCAGAATGTTCTGGAATCAAATCACCATTCAAGGTTCAACCATGGGCAATGACGAGGAATTTGCTGAGATGTTGGATTTTATCAATCGATACGAGATTCATCCCATCATTGATTCAGTTCACTCATTAGAGGATGGAGCTGATGCTTTTGACTGCATAAAATCGGGTGTATTTGGCAAGGTAGTTCTTAGAATGAGTTAACTGCCTTGGGCTGGTAGTCTGAGTCTGGAATTACGAATTTGTAGTGAACGCCATTAGCTGTGGTAAGGTCTTCAAATGTGGCCTTTAACTGCTGCATCAGAAGCTTCACGAGCCTCAGACCTAGAGTAGAATTGCCCATTTCATCTACTGAATATCCACGTCCGTTATCTGAATACTCAATGATTGTTGTTTTATTCTCTTGGAGTGCACTTACTTTAACAGAACCTTTGTTATCACCTTCAAATGCATGTTTGATGGTATTGGTAAAAAATTCATTTAAGACTATGGCGAGAGGAACCGCTTGGAGCATTTCCAGTTCGTATCCATTGCATTCAATTTCAGTTTCTATTTTATCTGGATCCGACAGTGACAGTTTTAATTCATTAAAAAGCTGTACCAAGTAATTTTGAAAATCAATTTTTGTCTGATGATCCGACTTATAAAGGTTTTCATGGGCAAGAGCCATTGATTTGACTCGATTTCGAAGCGTTTCAAATGCCTCTTTAGATTCTCTACTTTCTTCATCTACTTCTTGTAAATAGATAAGGCCTGTAAGAATTGTGAGGTTATTCTTTACACGATGATTGAGTTCTTGATAGAGCGCCTTTTGATGATCTAGGGACTGCTCAAGCTTAGTGTTAGATTCTTCAACTTCTTTCTTTCTCTCGCTTAAAAGGATGTTTTTCTTTTTGAATCTTCTGTTAATAATGATTACTCCAATGGTTATGATCAGTAGGAGAAATGCCAAAATGGCTGTGGAGGTAAATGCCCTTTTGTTATTTAAGGCTTCGGCCTTTGCTAGCTGTGTTTGTTGCTCTTGAACCTCCAGTTCTTTTTTGGTGAGTTCATTTTCATAGGAAAGCGCCATTTCACTTAATGCCACTTCTGTTACCATCATGTTTTCTCTCATTCTGGCTTCATAAATCTCCATTTGCGCCTCATCAATTTCTTTTGTCATACCAAGTCTTCGATACTGATCTTGGGCAACTTGTAGTGTAGGTATGATTGAGAACCAATTATTCTCCCTTTGCATGGGAAGTATCTGCTGAATGATCTCATAGGTCTGCTCTTCGTCATGCCCGTTTATTTCTCTTATGTAATTGATGGTCACATCCACATAATCTCTATACCGTTCTTGTTCGAAAAAGAGCTTTCTAGAACGATCATAGTAGGAGAGATAAAAATCACGAGGGGTATTACTGTGTTGGTATAAATATCCTAATTCATTTAAGGTGAGAGCTTGTGTGTATACATCATTCGCCTCAAGAGCCAATCTATAGCCTTCTTTAGCGAAGATCTCAGTGCTATCCTTAATTCCTTGGTATTCTGTGCCCCATGAAGCCTTTCTACTATACCAGTAAGCAATGTGGCGAGTATCTATTTCTTCATTGTCGATTATAGCTTTGGCCATATCCAAGTGAGTGGCCATTAATTCATAACCCCGAATAGCCCTATAGTATTCTGCCATTTGACTATATATGGAAACCATTTCATTAAGGTCTTCCTTTGTTTCATAGTAATCTTTTAGCCATAAATAATCGTCAAGTGATTTGGTGAATCGCCCCTGTACTTTATACATGAAAGCACGGCTCTTGTAGACTTCTGCCAGAAGATCTTTGTCATTTGTTTCTATGAACCCGTTGATGTGCTTTTGGAGAATGGTGTCAGCCTTTTCATAATTACCTCGCCTTACTAAACGCTTGACGTAATTCGCATAGATTTCAATGGTGTCTGTAGAGGGTCTAACTGAATTGAGTTTTTGTTGAAACTCTTCTTCAACAGTTTTTATAGAGGTAAAACTATAATCGTCTTGACCATATAAAGGGGCTAATGATCCTAAGGACCATAAAAAGAGAAAGGAGAAAAGAATTGTGCGCCTGCCTCTATCATTCATTTCTAACAATGTTAATCTTAAAATACCTCTATTCAAATTCAAGAAGTCATTTTCATAACCTATTGTAGCAGCCAGATTGTTTTTAAGGTGTCATCAGCGTGTCTGCTGTGTAATCAGCCTTAGGTATCGTAAATCTGTAAGAGACCCCTTTTTCCGTAGTAAGGTCTTCGAATTTCGCTTTGAGTTGTTGCATCAGGAGTTTGACCAACCTTAATCCAAGCGTAGTATTAGATTCTTCTCCCTGAGAATAACCACAGCCATTATCTGAATATTCAATAATGGTTTCATCGGTTGTTTTAGAAGCCTTCACTGAGACAATTCCTTTTTCAACTCCATCAAAGGCATGCTTAATGGAATTAGTGAAGAATTCATTCAATACCATAGCCACCGGAACGGCTTGCAGCATTTCTAATTCGTATCCATCGCATTTGATCTCAGTCCTGATTTTTTCAGAGTCACTGAGAGAGTGTTTGAGCTCTTCAAATAGTTGACTCAGGTATTTTTGGAAGTCGATTTTATTCTGATGATCCGACTTATATAAATTCTCATGGGCAAGCGCCATGGATTTGACTCGATTCCTCAATGTTTCAAAAGCTTCCTTCGATTGATCATTGGCTTCTCCGGCTTCTTGTAGATAGATCAGGCCAGTAAGTATAGAAAGATTGTTTTTGACTCTATGATTTAGTTCATGATAAAGTGCTCGCTGATGACTCAGTGATTTTTCAAGCTCATCATTGGTTTCTCGAATCTCATTACTTTTTTGTCTTAACTGTTCATTCTTTCTTCTGAATCGCAGGTTAATGTAGAAACTGATGAAAACAATGAGTAAAAGGAGAAGAGCTATACTTAAGGATATGTAAAATGCTTGTCGATTGATTTTTGCTTCTGATTCAGCAACAAGGGCTCTTTCTGCTTGAACGATACTTTCCTTATTGGCTAATTCTTTTTCATAATTGAGGGCATTGTCACTGAGCATCAATTCATAAAAGAGCGTTTGCTTGTTAAGTTTGGCTTCGTAGAATTTATTGAGTGCTGCTAAGTATTCGTCATTTCTTCCTTGAATTTGATAGATGGCATATGCTCTTTCTAGACTCCATTGGAGAGATTCATACCATTGATTGGCTTCTTCGATGGGGATTACCGCTTCTACATAAGGAAGACTTTCTTCGAACCTATCTTGAGAGTAATAGAAGCGTGCAATGTTATTCATTACATCCACATAATACCTGTATCTGCCATTATCGTAAAACAGGTCTTTCGCTCTATTGAAGTAATCCATTACTAGTTCTTCTGACTCAAATTGACTCATGTAAGCATAACCCAATTCATTTAGCACTAAGCCTTGGGTTTGTATGTCATTAGCTTCAATTGCTAATTCAAGTCCTCTTTGCGCATAATAAATCACGCTATCTGGCAGATCCGCAGATTCATTATTCCACGCTGCCTTACGACTATTCCAGTAAGCCAATTGAGAAAGGGTAGGGTCTCCAATTTCGAATAGCTCCTCCGCTTGGTCCAAGTGAATTTTACACAGATCGTATAATCCAACAGACCTGTAGTACTCAGATAATTCGATATTTAGTCTGATCAGATCATTAGTGTTTTGTTTCCTTTCGTAATAGCTTTTTAGCCAGAGGTAATCTTGTAAAGATTTGGCATACCTATTTTGCACCTTATACATGTAAGCCCTGGCATGAAAGATCTCGGAAACGCCTGTCGAATCTGTAGTTGTTTCCAGCGATTCTCTGATGCTATTAAAGATGGAGTCTGCTTGAATATAGTTACCTCTCGCTATGAGCTGATTGAGATAAGAAGTGTATATGGGTAATGAATCGGCATTATTGAGCTTGCTTGCCCCGAGGTCTTTTTTGAATGCATCGATTATATAAGCAGGGCTTGAAACCTGCTGCGCCTCAGTCGAAAAGAGGCTAAAAATGAGAAGAATCAACACTAAGTATTGAGTCCTGAAGAAGTGTTTAGGAAACTTCACGGCCTCAATGATAACTGAATTAAGAGTTCTTTCAAACTCGCTGCACCCAAATGAAAGGGCACAATTCTTTTAGATTGTTGATTTAGTGGCCTGAATAAGACTTTTAACAACGTGGCTTTTGACCTTTTTGCTTCTTAAGAAGATTGGTCAAATGAGTATTTACAATGGTGAAGCCTCCAATTAAGAAAACGAACATTACCGTCCAGTTGCCAGAGTCTTTGAAGAAGTATGAACCAATTAGCAAAGCTGCAGCCCAGAATAAGGCATTGTAAATAATGGTTTTTCCGTTGACTTTAAATTTCATATTGGAAGATACGTGAATAAGTATGGGGACATGTAAAGGAAAGGTTAAGCGGTTTCAAGAGCGAAGTAAAAGGAGTTAAGCTTGAATCACATCAGGTTGAGCCACTTAAAAACTTCTTCTACCGCTTGAAAAGGCAGCATTCATATGCTGCCATTCATTGCTTTAATTCAACCAAGACAATAAGAAGTTTTCTATGAGAAAAATCACCAGAAAGCTGTCTGTTATGTTAAGTCTATGCATTCTGGGCATAACTGCCTTTGCACAAGATTATCCGACACTGCAGCAGCAAAGCCAAAGGCTACAAAGTTTAGCTAATGGTAACAACTCTGTGAGCCTTGAATCGCTCACAAAAACAAAAGGAGGAAAAGACATTTGGATGCTCACCATTGGTACAGGTGACGTGGACAATAAGCAAGCTATGGCCATTGTAGGTGGAGTAGAAGGTAGTCATCTTCTAGGAGTAGAAATGTCTATCCGTTTTGCTGAATCATTAGTAGCAGACCATGCTAGTGCTTTGGAGCAAACCACATTCTACGTGTTTCCAAATATGAGTCCAGATGCTTACGAGCAATATTTTGACGCTTTGCAATACGAGAGAAGCGGAAATGCCAAAGACACAGATGATGACAGGGATGGCAGATTGAATGAAGACCCATATGAGGACCTTGACGGTAACGGAATGGTCACCATGATGCGAGTAGCTGATGTTACGGGCGATTGGATCATGCATCCGGCTGATGACAGAGTAATGATCAAAGCCAATAAGGCCAAAGGCGAAAAAGGAGCCTATCATTATTTCACTGAAGGCCAAGACAATGACCAAGATGGTCTATTCAATGAAGACGGAGCAGGAGGGATTCATTTCAATAAGAATTTGACTTATAACTATCCTTATTTCACCCCAGGTTCAGGAGAGCATTCTGTTTCTGAATTAGAGAATAGGGCTTTATTGGATGTCCTTTATACCAAATTCAATATTTACGGAATTTTCACTTTTGGCCCTGGAAATAACCTTTCTAGCCCTTGGAAGTATAGCAGACCTGGAGCGACTAAAAGAGTGGTGACTAGCATTTTAAAGAATGATGCAGGTCTCAATAAGTTAGCTTCTGACGTTTACAACAAATCTGTCGGTTTAAAGGATGCGCCAGCATCAGGTGCTCAAGGAGGCGATTTCTTCCAATGGGCTTATTTCCATTTCGGACGATTAAGCTTTGGCACTCCAGGTTGGTGGGCTCCAATGGTCAAAGGAGATTCTACTATGGCTCCGAATAAGGATAAAAATAGAGAAGTCAATTATTTAAGATGGGCGCAGCAAGAAGGCTTATCAGATTACTTTGTTGACTGGAAAGAGATAGAGCATCCTGATTTCCCTGGTAAGAAAGTGGAAGTAGGAGGAATAGCTCCTTTTAAAATGATGAATCCGCCAGTTGCGATGATTGATGATGTGGTAGAAAAGCACAATGCTTTTATTGTTGAATTGGCCTCTCTTCAGTCTGATATTGAATTAGTTAACCTGAGAACTGAAGAAGTTGGAAAAGGAATTACACGTATCACTGTCGATATGTATAATCCTGGTACGTTACCTACTCACTCGCAAATGGGTGAGCGTTCGAAATGGATGAGAAGGCTGAGAGTCGAAATGACCTTGGATGGAGATCAGGAGATTCTTTCTGGTAAGAAGATAGAACTAATTAGCAGTCTACAGGGAGATGAATCTAGGTCATTGACTTGGCTAGTAAAAGGCAAAGGGAGTGTACAGATATCAGCTGGAGCTGCTCATGCCGGAAATGATCAAATTACAGTAAACCTTAAATAAGAAGACCGATGAAAAAGTTTATCAAACATGTATTCGCTGGTATCCTCTTAATTGGGTTTTCCGTACCAGCTTTAGCCCAATCGGCTGATGAAGTATTCAGAGCAGTAGGTTCACCAGAGAACCCTAAAGTGCAGATATCATTTAATAGATATTATACAGCTGAAGGTCATGCTGCTTTAACAAAGAAGATTGCAGATGCCTATCCGGATTTGGTTAGGAGAGTATCGATTGGTAAGTCTTATGAAGGCAGAGATATGTGGATGCTCCAGATCACTAACTATAAGAAAGGTGATGCAGACAGAAAACCAGGTTTTTACATTGATGGAAATATTCACTCTAATGAAATCCAAGGAGCAGAGATCTCTATTTACACGGCCTGGTACCTGACTGAGCAATACGGTCATATCGACTATATCACTCAAATGTTGGACGAGAGAATCTTTTATATCGTACCAACCATTAATCCTGATGCTAGAAATAACTATATGAAAGAGCCAAATACTGGTAGCTCTCCTAGGTCTGGAATGATCGGTTTGGACGATGACCGAGATGGATTAATTGATGAGGATCAACCTGATGATCTAGATGGTGATGGTTCGATCACTCAAATGAGAAGAAAAACACCAAATGGTGATTTCATTCTGGATCCACTTGATCCTAGAAGAATGATTCAAATCGGAGTAGATGATGTATTAGCTGAAGGAGTTGACAGATACGAATACCTAGGATCAGAAGGTATCGATAATGATGGCGATGGTTTAGTCAATGAGGATCGCATTGGATATTACGATCCCAATAGAGACTGGGCTTGGAAATGGCAACCAGATTATATTCAAAGAGGTGCTTATAAATATCCTTTCAGTGTTCCAGAAAATAGAAATGTAGCAGACTTTGTATTAGCGCATCCCAACATTGCTGGTGGTCAGAGTTACCATAACTCTGGAGGAATGATCTTGAGAGGCCCTGGTGCTGAAGAAGACGTTTCAACTTATAATAGAGCTGACCTTCGTATCTACGATGCCATTGGAGAAAAGGGCGAGCAGATTATGCCTGGTTATAGATACCTCACCGTATATAAAGACCTTTATTCAGTATTTGGTGGTGAGCTAGACTGGTTCTATGGTAGTAGAGGAATCTACACTTTTACTAATGAGATCTTTACTCGTTTTGCTTATTTCAAAAACAACGAAGGCGGCCAAGACTTGTCTTACAAAGTAGATAGAGATCTGCTTTTCGGAGATGCATTTAAGCCTTGGAAGACTTTCGAACACCCGACATATGGTGAAATTGAAATAGGAGGGTTTAAGAAGAATTTTGGTCGTGCTACTCCAGGCTTTATGCTGGAGGAGGAGCTTCATAGAAACATGGCCTTTACTTTATATCATGCTTATCACATGCCGAGGTTGAGCATTGCTGATGTAAAAGAAAAGAGCCTAGGAGGTGGTTTGAGAGAGATTACTGCAGTAATCAAGAATGACCGTTTAATGCCGACTCATGCATCGCAAGATTTGAAATTCAAGATCGAGCGCCCAGACTATATCACAATCGAAGGGGTGAATGTACAAGCTGGGATGGTTGTGAATGATGAAGACATGAATGTAACCACTGAGCAAAAAGTGAGACCTGAAAAGCTAGAGGTAGCTAATATCCCAGGCAATTCAGTTGTCAAAGTCAGATGGATCGTTAGCGGCAAGGGAACACCGAAGATTACCGTAGATAGTGCAAAAGGTGGTATAGCCACCAACTAATTGTAAATAAAAAAGCCAGCTCATTGAGCTGGCTTTTTTAATGTCTTTCGGTTATTGATTACTTGCTACTTCTTTCAGCAGTCATGTCAATTTCTCCGTCAGGAGTGTAAATGGTTCCTTCCATAGAATCTCCATCGAATTCAAATTCAAAGTCGATGATATCTCCTTCGATTTCGATGTTTGCTTCCATAGTCATGTCTTCCATGTTTACATCCTCTAATTCCAATGTGCCATACACATTGCTTTCAATGGTTACTTCATATTCACCATCAGCTTTCGCAATTTTCATATCACCTGTAAGTGTACCGTCAGGCATTGCTACTTCATAGGTCCAATCACCGCTAGGGTCATATGCTTTTGAGTCTACCAAAAGAGGCGCTGCTGAAGTGGCACTTAGAAGAACAACAGCCATAGCCGTTGCAAAAAATCCTTTCATTAATTTGATTGCTTTCATCTTGATTTGAGTTTTTGATTAACGCACTAAAGACGTAAAGCTAGCATTTTGGGTTGCATCATCAAGATTAAGCCCTTGTTATTTCTTCCAAATTAATTCCGGAATAGTCATATTTTCATTGATGATTTCTGCCGAATTGAGGTGATAGATCACACTTTTTATCATTTTGTCACTCACCCAACTATTGGTGGCCCATTCAGTAGAATGATACCATCTTTCTATGTCCTTTAGCTGTTGATCATACCTTTTAGCAACAGTAGGGATAACTGAATTATCGCTCATAAATGACTGACAACTCTCTTGGATGAGATCTAAAAGCAGGTCAACTTTTTCAGGATGTTGATCTAGAATTTTGTCTGTTGCTGCAATAACAAAACAGGGCCATGGGGTAAGATATTCATCGATTCTTCTGATCTGGCCACTGTCTACATAAGGCTTAGTCGTATATTTTTCCCAGTAGAATACATCCGTTTCCAAAGCATTTAGTGATCGTAATGCTCCATTTAAATCATTGATGACTGTAAATTGATCTGCCGACATGCTTTGATTCTTACTATTGGCATTAACAATAGAGATCAAATGCGAGCCAGAACCGAATCGGCTAATGGCATGGTTCTTATCAAAAATGAAGTCTTTCTTCTGAAGAGGGTTTTCCAAACCCGTATGTATACCCCAAGTGAGAGGAGTGATCACATATTCACTAATGATCTTACTCGGATTGCCTTTGATGATATCAGTGATGATACCTTCGGTTAGTAAGATACAAATATCGACTTCGTCATTTCTGAGTGCTTTGGTCATTTGACCAGTACCGCCATAGAAGTCTGTCCACTCTATTGATATATCGTTTTGAGCCAATGTTCCATTTTCATTGATCAAATGAATAGGCAGGTTAAAATGTTCAGGAACTCCGCCAATGCGGATGAGGGTTGGGTTCATGGGTGAAAATGTTAGGTAGAATGTTAAGCTTATAGTTCTTGAGGAGAATATTACATTTCGAATTCTAAATTCTGTTTGGCAGTCTGCAATTCTCTCAGCGTCTTCTGATTGTCTTGTGCTTTGGCCAACGCAATGCCCTTTTCATAAATCTCAAGAGCTTCATCCTCTTGCTCAAATTCAGCTTTCAGCTGGGCAGCTTGATAATAGGTAGCTAAATATTCAGGAAAATCTGATAGTAGTTTATCAAAGAGAACTAAGGCCTCTTCTTCTTTTCCATTGAGGTATTCGCAGGCTAGCGCATAGTAATTAAATGGATCGCTAGGTTCTTCATCAATGTAGTTCTTTAATAAGTTGATTCTTGCCTCATTCATTCGATTGCATTCGTTTTTATTTCGCCCGTTTGTGACTATATTCGGGCAAATTTAGGGCTTAGCCCTAATTTTTTTGTAGGATTCCAATAATTCTCTTAAACAAGGTATTCTACAGAGGGTTGAAGTTATATCACAAAAAAATCGAAAAGCAATTATGAATATTCTAGTATGTATCACACACGTTCCCGATACTACTTCTCGCATTGCTTTCACCAATAACGATACAGAGTTTGATAAAAACGGGGTACAATTCATCATTGGCCCGTATGACGACTATGCATTGGCTAGAGCGGTGGAGTTGAAGGAGCAGCACGGTGGAAAGATCACAGTATTGAATGTTGGAGAAGCAGATGCTGACCCTACAATTAGAAAAGCATTAGCAATAGGTGCTGATGAAGCAGTAAGAGTAAATGCATTTCCTTCTGATTCTTTCTTCGTGGCAAATCAAATTGCTGCTGTGGCTAAAGAAGGAGAATATGATTTGATCTTGATGGGGCGAGAGTCTATCGATTTCAACGGTGGTATGGTACACGGTATGGTTGGTGAAATGTTAGGTATGCCTTCGTTTTCACCTGTTATGACCTTGGATATTGAAGGAGATACAGCCAAGCTTTCAAGAGAGATTGAAGGTGGTAAAGAGAAATTAGAAGTGAAGCTTCCTTTTGTTGCTGGTTGTCAAGAGCCAATCGCAGAGTGGAAGATCCCTAATATGAGAGGTATTATGTCTGCTAGAACTAAGCCTTTGACAGTGAAAGATCCTATTGATGATTCAGTTCAAACTCAGATTTCTAACTATGAGTTACCTCCTGCAAAAGGTGCAGTTAAAATGATCGATGCAGACAACGTAGCTGAATTGGTTGATTTGTTGAAAAACGAAGCTAAAGTTCTTTAATCACTCAAAAACGTAGAAAAATGTCAGTATTAGTATTTATAGAGACAGAAGAAGGAAAGATCAAGAAATCGTCAAGAGAGGCGATCTCTTTCGGTGCTGCTTTGGGTGAGGTAACTGCCGTTGCATTAGGCGAGGTATCGGCTGATGAGTTGGCAACTGCCGGAGCTAATGGTGCTTCAAAAGTATTACACGCATCAGATTCAAGATTAAATGCTGGTTTGATCCAGCCATATGCAGAGGTTTTAGCAGCAGCAATGGATAGCTCAGGAGCAGATACTTTGATAACTGCCAAGTCTTCTTTGGCTGATGCAGTGGTAGGAAGAGTTTCTGCCAAAACGGGTGCAGGTCTAGTTTCTAACGTGGTAGAATTGCCAGATACTTCAAAGGGATATGTAGTAAAAAGAAGCATCTACACAGGTAAGGCCTTTGCTAATGTTTCTTTAACAACAGATAAAAAGATTTTAGCGATCAAAAAGAATGCGATCGAGATCAAGGAAGATGGTGGCTCAGCAGCTGTTGAGGCCTTTGATGTGAATCTTGATGATGCCCTTTTTGGAGCGACTATTACGGCTACTGAAAAAGCTGAGGGTGATATCTTATTGCCAGAAGCAGATATCGTAGTGTCTGGTGGTAGAGGATTGAAAGGTCCTGAGAATTGGGGGATGATCGAAGACTTAGCGGGCACTTTAGGTGCAGCTACCGGTTGTTCTAAGCCAGTTTCTGATATGGATTGGAGACCTCACCATGAGCACGTAGGTCAAACAGGAGTTAAAGTGAGTCCAACTTTATACGTAGCAGTGGGCATCTCAGGTGCGATTCAGCACTTGGCAGGAGTCAATTCTTCTAAGTATATTGTAGTGATCAACAAAGATGAAGAAGCACCATTCTTTAAAGCCGCGGATTACGGTATTGTAGGTGATGCTTTCGATGTTGTTCCTAAATTAAACGAAGCGTTGAAAAACGCCTGATCGACAACTTTTTAAGCGTTGGACAAAATAAAGATTGAAATCCTGGGGCTTTCTTCCAGTCAGTCGCAGACGACAGGTTCTTTTGCCCTGGTTCTAGGTGAAGTAGAAGGTGAGCGCAGATTGCCGATCATCATTGGTATGTTCGAAGCACAAGCCATTGCCCTAGAGATTGAGAAGATTTCTCCAAATAGACCCATGACGCATGACTTATTTAAGTCTTTTGCCCATGGGTTTAATTATGAAGTAACCGAAATCATTATTTCTGATTTAAAAGAAGGTGTCTTCTTTGCCAAGATCGTTTGTACTGATGGTATCAAAACGATTGAAGTGGATGCTAGGCCTTCTGATGCTATTGCTATTGGTATTCGTTTTGAAGTGCCTTTCTATACTTATGAAAAGGTGTTATCAGAGGCTGGTATCATATTGACTGAGGATGAAGAGATTCTTGAAGAAGAGTCAATCGAGCCAGTGAAAGTGGAAAAAGAAGGTGAGAGGTTGCAGGATTTCTCTCTAGATAAATTGAATGAGATGCTCAACGAAGCTTTAGCTGCTGAAGATTATGAGAAAGCGGCTAAGATTCGAGATGAGATCAATAAACGAAGTTAAGTACAATGCCCTGACCCTGTAAAAAGGTGATCAGGGCTTTTTTGTGCCTATTTTTTTATGGACATAGTTAGAGCAATAATTGGATTGGCGGTCTTAATCGGAATCGCCTATTTGTTTTCAGGAAATAAGAAGAAGATCTCTTGGAGGCTCGTTGGGGTAGGCCTTGGCTTGCAACTGATCATTGCTCTTCTGATAGGTTATGTACCTATTGTCCAAGTAGCCTTTGAGGCATTGAGTAGAGGATTCGTAGAGTTCTTAGGCTTTGCCCTTGATGGAGCTGCCTTCCTTTATGGCGATTTGGCTAGAAACAGTGATGCTATAGAAGGTACCAAGCACAGTTTAGGTTTCCTTTTTGTGTTTCAAGCTTTACCTACTGTTATCTTCTTTTCGGCTGTTACGGCTGGATTGTACTATGCAGGCATCCTACAAAAGATTGTTTATGTCTTTGCTTGGATCATGGCTAAAACCATGAGACTCTCTGGAGCAGAATCTATGTCAGCTGCCGGAAACGTCTTTTTAGGACAGACTGAAGCGCCTCTTTTAGTAAAGCCATTCATTAATAAGATGACCAAGTCCGAGCTTCTGTGCTTAATGACAGGAGGAATGGCAACTATTGCAGGCTCAGTTCTTGGAGCCTATGTAGCCTTTTTGGGTGGAGGAGATCCAGATCAACAAGCCAAATTCGCTACTTATTTACTAAGTGCTTCAATTATGAATGCACCTGCTGCTATTCTAATGGCAAAGATCTTCTTACCTGAGGAGGAAGAGGTAGAAAAGAAATTGACGGTTACCAAAGACCAAATGGGAGTGAACATCATTGATGCACTTTCTCGAGGTGCTAGTGATGGTGTTAAGTTAGCAGCCAATATTGCCGCTATGCTTTTGGCTTTTATTGCTGTGATCTATGCCCTGAACTGGATCTTGGTAGATGGTATAGGAGAGTGGTTCGGAATTAATGCTTATGTGATCAGATCGACTGATGGCGTTTTTGATGGCTTTAGCTTACAGTATATCCTAGGTCAGCTTTTCAGGCTTTTCGCTTTTGCCATGGGAGTCGAATGGTCTGAGACTTTGCAGGTAGGTAGTTTAATTGGTCAGAAAACAGTGATTAATGAATTTGTTGCTTATCTGAGCTTAGCAGAAATGAAAGAAGCTGGAGTGTTAAGTGATAAAGCCATCATTATATCTACATATGCACTTTGTGGATTTGCTAACTTCTCATCTATTGCTATACAAATTGGTGGAATTGGTGGAATGGCACCAAAACGTCAAGGAGATCTATCTAAACTGGGCTTCAAGGCCTTAGTAGCAGCTACGCTAGCTACTATGATGACGGCCACAATTGCAGGAGCTCTTTTTGGCTAGTGATTTACTATTTAAGCTTAATCTCAGTCTGATCCTTCTTTCTTTCCCAATCAATTAATGGGCTAGGGTAGAAATTGACGTTATTCTTCTTTAGGAACTCATTCTGGTAAGCAAGTCGAATCTTGTAGTCATCCCAATTTCTCTTTTCATCTGGAGTCCAACCGATCTCGGCATAGCCAATCACTCTTGGAAATGCGAGGTATTCCAATTCTTCAATAGTTCTTATGGTCTCTGACCAAAGTGGTGCTTCTACTCCCAGAATATGCTCTTTACCAAATACTGAGATTGGTGACCAATTATAACCTGTATCTACAGGGATTTCACCCGCCCAACCTAAACCAAACTTAGAATCTTTGTCATAGCGCATATCCAAATATGCTTTTTGAGCTAGGGATACGATCAGCTTTGTTCCTTTATCGATACCGAATTGAGCATTCTTCTTGTTGTTCCACCATTGAGTAACTGAACCTGAGCTAATATCTGCCGTAGCCACTTCATCCCAGCCTATCATCTGCTTGCCATACTTTTGAACAATCTTCTCAACTCTATTGACGAAATAAATATAATCGTCCTTTTCGGTCACTAAACTTTCGTCACCACCAATGTGGAAATAAGGGCCCGGAGTCAAAGCGGTAATTTCTCTTACCACATCATCTATAAATTGATATACAGTATCTTTTCGCGTATCGAAGGTACTGTAGCCCACCACCATACTCGTCTCTTGCTTGATCTCTTTTCCATTTCCATTTAAGAAAGGATATGCGAGAGATGCAGAATTGGTATGACCGGGCATATCGACTTCTGGGATGACGGTAATGAACCTCTCAGCGGCATAGTCTACGATCTCTTTATACTCTTCTTGGGTATAGAAGCCACCCGGGCCGCCACCTACACCAGTTACGCTGCCTACTTCTGTAAGTAAAGGCCAAGATTTGATCTCAATTCTCCATCCTTGGTCATCCGTTAAGTGCATGTGGAATTTGTTGATCTTGTAGTACGCGAGTATGTCGAGGTATTTCTTAACGTCTTCAACACTAAAGAAATGGCGGGCCACATCGAGCATGGTACCTCTATATTCGAATTGAGGTTCGTCTTCAATTAAACCAGTAGGTAACACCCAAACCGGATTGCTTGTTAAGGAGTCATTGCTCTCGAAAGGAATTAATTGTCTGATCGTCTGAATGCCTAAAAAGGCTCCTTCTGCCGATGAAGATTTTAAGTGGATTGAGTCTTGTGTAATATTAAGACTATAAGCTTCTGGATTATCAAAGCCTTCAACCTCTTCTATAATGAGATGTGTATAGGTTTTACTGTTTTCGTTGAGTGCTAATCCCGTTCTAGTCTCTACTTTTTGTTTCAGGTAATTTCCAACTGACTGATAAGCCTCATCTTCAGATATCACTTGAAGTTCAGTGAACATGTCTAATGCAAATCCACTACCTGAAGCACTTACAGATTGAACCATAGGAACTAAGGGAGCTTGAGCCAAGTCTGTTGTTGGTAAGTCTAATGTTCTCTTAGGTTGGCAGGAAAATATGAGCAGTAAAAACCCTAGTAAGGTGGAAGAGGCAATTCGCATGTAAAAAGTGTTTGTCGAAGCTAATGATTTTTGGTGGTGATGCGAGACCGGATATCAAAAAAGGCCCTCATTATTGCCAGTTGTTTATGGGTAGTTTTTACAAGGAGTCAAAATGTCTTTTCTCTCAATATGGGCTCTTTTCGAAGGTTTTGATATTTTTTCTCACGCCTTATTTGATACTTAAGTACAGAAAAATGCTTTGTAGATCAGTGTATATCAAGTGATTATCTTATTTGTTAGATTGGTACAACGAATAGCCTTAATACTGTACTAATGAAATCGCTTAGACTACAACTTATCATCATCCTAGCACTCACTCTGGGGATCAATATTATGAGTGCTCAAGAAGCTTCATTATCCGGACAGCTTTCTACCATACTCGAAGAATCGGAAAGCTATGAATCTTATAAAGTCATTAAAACCACTAAACTACTTCAGTTCAAATCGACTATGCTGGATAGTCTATTTGAATACAAACAGAAGATCAGTTCTCTTGAAACTGAGATGGCTCAGATCAAAGCTGATCTGGAAATTCTGAAGAACGATTACACCTTAACAAAGTCTCAACTTGAGGAGAGTGAGGCGAAGAATGCCACCATTGGATTTTTGTGGTTCCAAGTTCAAAAGGAGTCATACAATCTAGTGGTATGGTCATTCGTAGCCTTACTTCTCACTTTTATCACCATTCTTTATTTAAGAATAAAGCACGTTTGTGCTGTAGTCAAAAGGGTGAAAGCTGCCTATTCCAAGATCATGGATGAGTACAGAACGCAGCGCCATCAGTCAGTAGAGAAGCAAATGAAGCTGAAAAGAGAGATTCAGACTATGCAGAATAGATTAGAGATGATGCAGAGTCTAGAAGATTCAGCTACTGCATAAAAGCATTTAAAATAAATCAGTGTCGAATTAGGTTGGCAATTCCTAATTAAAAAAAGCCCTATCAGACGGATAGGGCTTTTTGTTTAGCAAGAGGAAAACAGTTGTCTTATTTGTAATCTTCTCTCGGCTTTGGAGCACCTGCCATGATCTCTTCATTGGCATATGACTCAAACTTCTCGAAGTTCTCATTGAACATTCTAGCTAGCTTGTTAGACTGCTCGTAGAAGCCTTGATCGTTCTTCCAAGTTTCTCTTGCACTTAAGATCTCTGAAGGAACATCAGGACAAGTCATTGGGATTTCAGCACCAAAAATCGAGTGTTTTCTATAACCAACATTATCAAGCACACCTGTTAAAGCAGCTGTGATCATGGCTCTAGTATATTTCAGTTTAATTCTTGAACCAACACCGTAAGGTCCACCAGTCCAACCAGTGTTTACTAACCAAACGTTTACGTTGTTCTCAGTCATTTTTTTACCTAGCATCTCTGCATATACAGTTGGGTGTAATGGCATAAATGGAGCGCCAAAACATGCTGAGAATACAGGTACTGGATCTGTAATACCTGCTTCAGTACCAGCTACCTTAGAGGTATAGCCAGAGATAAAGTGGTACATCGCTTGTCCTTTATTCAATCTCAATATTGGAGGCATTACTCCGAATGCATCACATGTTAGGAAGAAGATATTTTTAGGAATACCACCAATAGATGGATTAGCAATATTGTCAATGTGATCAAGAGGGTAAGAAACACGTGTGTTTTCAGTTACACTTACATCCTCGTAGTTAACAGTTCTAGTGCCTGGGAAGAACCTTGTGTTCTCTACAATTGCACCGTATTTGATGGCTCTGAAGATGTCTGGCTCTTTTTCTTCAGTAAGGTCAATCGCTTTTGCATAACAACCACCTTCGAAGTTGAATACATTCTTTTCTGTCCATCCATGCTCATCGTCACCAATTAAATAACGATCAGGATCTGCCGATAGGGTAGTCTTACCTGTTCCAGATAAACCGAAGTAGATAGCAGTATCAGCATCTTTCTTACCCATGTTTGCTGAACAGTGCATAGGAAGAACACCATCAACAGTTGGTAATAAGAAGTTCAATACTGAGAAAATTCCTTTTTTCATCTCGCCTGAGTACTGTGTACCACCGATAAGAATCATTCTTTTGGTGAAATTGACAATAGCGAAGTTATTCTGTCTAGTACCGTCAGTTTCTGGGTCAGCCTCAAATTCAGGGCAGCAAAGAATAGTGAAGTTTGGCTCGAAGCTCTCAAGTTTATACTCTTCCGGCTCAATGAACATGTTGTAGCAAAACAGGTTATGCCAAGCATAGGTGTTTACTACTCTTAGCTTCAGTCTGTGCGTCTTGTCTGCACCTGCATAAGCATCTCGAACATACACCTTGCGCTCTTCAAGGTAGCCGAGCATTTTGTTGTAAATCTTGTCAAACGAATCTGGAGAAATAGGCTTGTTGATATTACCCCACCATACTTGATCTTTCGTCAGTTCATCTTCAACAATGAATCTGTCTTGAGGAGAACGACCAGTGTATTTACCAGTGTCGCAAGTCAATGCGCCAGTGTCTGCTAAATGGCCTTCACCATTTTTTAGTGCTTCCTCGATAAGCTCAGATTGGGTAAGGTTCCAGTGGGCTTCTTTTACTTTTTTAATACCTGCCGCTTCAAGGCCGGCTTTGTTAGATTTTTTACCAGTTTCTAGCATGATTTATGGTTTATTTTCAGCTTTTATGAAAACGTTTGCAATAATACTTATCGCAAGTCAAAAAACGATAATAAACTGTCAGTAATTCATGATAATGATCAGCAGAATACCTGAATTCTATACAAGTAAATCGATTGAAATCGCAGTCTTTTACAGAATACAATTTGTAAATGCTTGGTTGGACTTGTAGATTGAACGGATTTTTAAAAAACTAAACGAAGACTATGTCGGAACAGAAACTTATTTGGGGTCACCCGAGAGGACTCGCCACCCTGTTTTTTACAGAGATGTGGGAGCGATTCTCTTACTATGGAATGAGGGCCCTTCTAATTTTATTTATGGCAACGGCCGCTTCAGAAGGAGGGCTCGGATTTGACGATCAGACCTCTGGAGCTATTTACGGATTATATACAATGGGAGTGTACCTTTTGGCACTACCTGGAGGCTGGCTTGCCGACCGACTATTTGGTCTTAAAAAATCTGTCTGGTATGGTGGGATCATCATCGCGCTTGGTCACTTTACCATGGCAATTCCAGGGTTTGCTGAATTGATCAACGGACCTGATGCTACAAACACAGTGTCTTCTCTAGATACCAATGCCTTTTTCCTAGGTCTAATTTTTATCGTAATTGGTACCGGGCTTCTAAAACCAAATATCTCCTCAATTGTAGGTCAACTTTACGCACCTGGAGACTCTAAAAGAGATGCAGGATTCTCCATTTTCTACATGGGAATTAATATCGGAGCACTTGTTGCTCCTCTAGTAACTAGCGCATTGGCAGATTTTAACTGGCATCTAGGCTTTGGTATTGCAGGTTTTGGAATGGTACTAGGATTGATCCAATACAAATTGACTTCTAACTCTCTATCTGATGTAGGGAATATTGCTCCTCCAGCAGATGAAAAAGAAATAGCCGAAAGAGCAGGTATAAAGAAGTGGACAACCATTATAGTAGCTGTTTTGACGGTGCTTGTAGTGTTGATGTTTATGGGAGTGATTCCTGTGAATGCATCTGCTCTTGCAGAGCGTTCAGGAGTTATTATCGCTGTTATCGCCTTTGCCTATTTAGGTTATGTTATTCTTTTCGGAGGATTAGATGATGCCGACAGAAAGAAAGTAGGAGCGATTGGAATTGTATTTATCTTCTCAGCAGTATTCTGGTCTGGCTTTGAGCAGGCAGGATCTACGCTGAATTTATTTGCAGATCGTTTTACTGACAGAACAGTATTTGGATGGGAAATCCCAGCTGGTATGTTCCAGTCGATCAACTCAATGTTCATTATCATTTTTGCGCCTGTATTTGGTGCGATGTGGATCTGGTTGGCAAGAAAGAACATGGAGCCAAGTTCTCCACTAAAATTCTTCTTTGGGCTCTTTGGCGTAGCGGCAGGTTTCTTTGTGATGTACTTCGCAGCTAAAATTGCAGCTTCAGGAGACTTAGCCTTACCAACTTGGTTGATCTTTACTTACTTATTCCACACATGGGGTGAGTTGAGTTTAAGTCCTGTAGGATTGAGTTTAACTACTAAACTTGCTCCTAAGGCCTATCAAGGACAAATGATGGGTATTTGGTTCTTATCAGTTTCTCTAGGTAATCTATTAGCTGGTTTAATTGCAGGAGAAGCAAGTGGAGGTGATGCTGAGGCCTTGGCCAATATGCCTAGTCAGTACATGACTATTGTATTGACCACCTTAGGTGCGGCTCTTTTACTATTAGCCATTAATAAACCTCTCCGCAAGCTAATGGGTGATGTTCATTAAGAATTAAAGATTTTGAAAAAACCCGTCAGGAAGCTGATGGGTTTTTTTATGCCCTAACCAACATGGCACCGCTTGAATATCCACCTCCAAATACAGTAACCACTGCTAATTCTCCTTTTTTCATTTCTTCAAAAACCTGAGAATAACCGATGGCTGAACTGGCCGCACCGGTGTTACCGAAATCGACCATATTGATCACCACTTTTTCGATAGGCAAGCCTAATGTTTCACCTACCTTGTTGATGATTCTAATATTGGCTTGGTGAGGAATCAAATAATCAAGGTTATCTATTGTGAATCCACTATCTGATAAGATTTCATTGGTCTTTTCAGACATGAAGGTAATGGCGTTATAAAACACATCTCTGCCATCAGGCATAATGATTCCTCCTTCAGTAGGCTTTAAACATACACCTCCTGGTCCTCGGCCGACATGGGCATGTCCTTCGGTGTTAATGCCTAGCACCTCATGGTCGTTCTCTGACACCCTTTCTTTGGACATGAATACAGCTGATGCTCCATCGCCCCAAAGATGACCTGAAATAGGGTCGTCTTCATTGTTGTAGGCCCAGTTGTGCTCTGCATTGACAATCAATGCTTTGCTGGCTTTACCCAAGGCAAAGTAGCCCTCTACAATTTCAACAGCATTTAAAAATGAGCTACAAGCTGAACTAATAGTAAATACAATGGCTTTTTCGATGTTGTATTTCTGCTGTACCACATGAGCCATGGTGCCAACAGTATCATAGGGAGAGTAAGTGGCGCCAATAATAAGATCGACCTCTTTTATGTCGTATGGTAGGCGGCCTACAGCGGCATCTACAGCTGAAACACCTAAAGTGTTGGTGTTTTCATCTTTGGAAGCGCGTCTTCTATTCTTTATTCCGGATTTGCGGATGATGGTTTCGTCATCCATTCCATTCTTATCTAAAAAGTAGTCATTCGAGATGACTTCATCAGGAACGTAGTGTGTTGCGAGATTGATAAACATATGACCTGTTTAAGGCTCAATTCTACATAGAGCAAAACCAAATCTAGAATTTATTAACCAATTATATGTTAGGTCCAAGCAAAATGAGTGTGCATTCGTTTGTTTGGATACCATCACAAAGACGATATTTGAGCTGATTAAGTTGCTTTAAAAGAATCCAAGAATAAAGAGTCATGTTGGACATAGGAGAGATCATATACTCGTTTGACCTGATAGGTACTTTCGTATTTGCTGTGAGTGGGTGGCTTTTGGCATCTAAAAAGCAATTAGACTTTTTTGGAGCTTCTGTTATTGCTTTTATAACAGCCATTGGTGGTGGAACCATAAGGGATTTATTAATTGGAAATACACCCGTGGGATGGACAAAAGATATGAACGTGCTGATCGCAATTGTTCTCGGTATTCTTCTCGGTTCCATTTTTAAATCCGTTTTCGAAAAGCTACGTAAAACCATGTTCCTGTTCGATTCAATAGGGATTGGTTTATTTACTGTTATAGGGGTGGAGAAAACATTGGAAGCTGGTCTAAATCCAATTGTGGCCATAATTATGGGAACTATATCAGCTGTATTTGGTGGGGTGCTAAGAGATACACTTGTCAATGAGATTCCTTTAATTTTTAGAAGAGAAATCTACGCTACAGTTTGCTTTGGTGGGGGAGTACTATACTACGTGTTAAGCGTTGTTGAAGTGAATTATGAGCTGAGTTTGTTGATCACCGTTCTGTTGATCATTGTGGTTAGAATATTAGCCGTTAGGAATAATTGGTCATTCAGGACTATCAGATAAGTTCGGTGGGATTTCGTGTGAGTTGATATCTAGACCATACCAAACGGTGTCATGCCATTGGCCATGTTTGAAACCAATCCTTTTCATTATACCAATTTGCTCAAAGCCCAATCGCTCATGGAAGCTGACGCTCTTCTCGTTAGGTAGTGTAATGATGCCTAAAGCCTTTTGAAAGCCTAAATCTTTTAGGGCTTGAATCAAACTGTTGTATAGTTCAGAAGCAATTCCTTGTCTTTGATAATCCGGGTGGACGTATGCGGTAACTTCTTGTGTCCACTGGTAAGCTTGCCTGCCTCGATGTGAAGTGGCATAGGCGTACCCAACGACTTGATCTTCAGTGATTTTGACGAGCCAAGGAGCCCTCTTACTATACTCTTTTATCCTTAGTTTGAACTCCTCTAAAGAAGGAATATCGGTCTCGAAAGAAACCGATGTATTGAGTATAAAGGGTTGATAAATTTCTAAAATTTGAGCTGAATCAGTCTCAGCATTTACTGGTCTGATCATTCATAAACGATGTTCTCTTCTTTTTCGAACCATTGTGGATACATAGGCATGTGAATCGACTCAATTCTGTTTCTCTTCACTTTGAGAGTTGGTGTCATTAGTCCATTGTCAACAGTCCAATCCTCTTGCATAACTACTCCTTTAGCTATTTTCTCATATGGTTCTAATGAAGGATTAAGTGAATCGATCGTTCCCCAAATAGAAGAGTTGAACTCTTCTTTTGACTTGGCTCTTCCAGCTTCCGAAGGTATGATTAGTGCAATTGGTTGAGGGATACCCGTGCCTACAATACAAACTTGCTCGATATCATTATTCTTGCTCATAGCAAGTTCTAATGGAGCAGGAGAGATGTACTTGCCCTTGTCAGTTTTAAACTGATCTTTCAGTCTTCCTGTGATTTTCAGATAACCGTCATGGTCATATTCACCGATGTCTCCTGTTCTTAGGAATCCATCTTCAGTAAACATTTCAGCTGTCTTTTCAGGGTTTTTGAAGTAACCCTTCATTAAGCAATTACTCTTAATAAGAATTTCGTCCTCTTCCGATAGTTTACCTGTTACACCAGGGAGTGGTTGCCCTACTGTACCGAATTTATTGCTGCCTGGCAGATTAAAATGAGAAAGAATACAATCCTCAGTCATGCCGTAAGCTTGGTGGATTTCAATACCAAGTTTTCTATACCACTCTTGCAAGCTTACTGCTATAGGAGCTGCACCTGAGTAACAGATTTTAGATGAAGCCAAACCAAGCTTTTTCTGAATCTTCTTTTTAATGATTCCTCCTAAAAGAGGAAGCCCAATTAATCTGTCGAGTTTTTGCTGAGGCATTTTTTCCAAGATCTTTTCTTGGAATTTTTGCCAGATTCTAGGTACTCCGAAGAATGTTTCAGGTTGCACAGAAGACAAATCCTCAGCAAATGTGTCTAGTGATTCTGGGAAACTAACCGTTGAACCTCTGAATATCGATGACAGCTCAATTCCTGCTCTTTCTGCTATGTGAGTCATTGGCAGGTAGCTAAAATACCTAGGTCTTTTAGGCAGTTCAAAAACATCAATGGCAGTGTTGATCAATTGAGCAAAGGAACCTACTGTATGCATAACCCCTTTTGGAGTTCCAGTTGTACCACTGGTATACATAATGGTCATCAGTTCATCAGCTTTTTGTTGATGAACCATTTCGATAGGATCATATTGTTTGATCAATTGCTCCCAACTATTGTCTTCATCTATGTCGTAAAGTTCGACACCTATTTTGATAATGTCTGGTATACCATCTTTCTGTTTAGAGTAATCATCTAATTTTCCGATGATACAGGCTTTTGATTCACTATGTACGAGAATTTCATTGATCGATTCCGCACCAAGCGTTGGATAGATGGGTACCGATATACATCCTGCCATCATAATGGCTAAGTCAGACATCATCCAATGCGCACAGTTTTTAGATAAAAGGGCCACATGATCTCCAGGTTTTAAACCTAGTCCGTGAAGGGCATTAGCCATTCTTCTGATTTCGTCATTAGCCTGTCCGTAGGAGTATTCTTTAAAGACTCTGTTAATCGGTTGTCTTAAGAAAGTATAGTTGGCATCAGTTTTGACCCAGTGGTCAAATGCTTCCAAAGGTGAGTTAAAATGCATACTAATCAAGGTTGATTGCTAGGAAGATAAGCAATTCGATCAATTTTTTTCAAAAAAAGATTCGTGACTTTTTACAAATTGGTAGTTATATAAGACAGTATTTTCTGGGTATATGACAAGTTCGGATTTGGTCGTCCGAAAAAATGCAGAAAAGCACTTTTTAAGCACTAAATTTGCTTTGTAATTAATATGGTCAAAAACACACTATTGGTCTTCTTTAGCCTCTTGGCTAACAGCATTTTTGCTTTTCAGAATCCTGTTCAAGACACTCTTCGAAAAACAGAACACCAGCTTATGGTAGATTTTGGGATTCTCGGAGCTATGGATGGAGAGTTGCCTTTTTGGATGAGGTACAACCAATCTCAGCGTTATCAGAACGAATACACTAATGGTTATTATGGGAACCTGCTCTATCAAGGTGATGCTGAACTAAATGAATGGTTGAATTTTTCTTGGGAATCAGAGGTAGTACTTAGTCATAGTACCCAAGGTACATTTGGAAGTATTATTCAAGGCAATGCGAAACTAGAGACTGGATTCTTATATGCTTCGATAGGTATGGATGAGGAGATTTTTGGTTTAAACGATTCCACTTTGTCTATCGGAAACTTGGTTTATGGTACGAATGCTAGACCAATTCCAAAAGTAGTATTGGCTACGAATGGCTGGAAGAATGTTCCTCTTACTAAAGGAGCACTTGAATTTAAGGGATACCTAGCTCATGGATGGTTTGAGGATAACAGATATCAGAGTGGTGCATTTCTGCATCAAAAGTATTTGTATCTAAGATCAAAACTCTTCAAGAAAAGATTAACACTCAACGTAGGCTTACATCATAACGCACAATGGTCTGGAGCTAACCTTGAGTCAGAGACGACTCAACCTAGTGGTTGGGAGAATTACGTGCGAATTTTTTATGGTTCAAGTGGTGGAGAAGATGCTCAACAAACTGATCAATTGAATGCACTTGGGAATCATTTGGGTAGCTCAGATTTAAGAGCTTCTTACCAATTCAATGGGTTTAAAGTCTCTAATTATTGGCAGTTTTTATGGGACGATTCATCAGGATTAGCTCCATTCAATTGGCGAGATGGTCTAATGGGTGTGAGTGTAGAGTTAGATCATTTTCAATGGGTGAATAAAGTGGTTTTTGAGGTGGTAAGAACTAATGACCAAGATGCTATTAAAGTAGCGGATGACGGAACGGTTTTTATAGAACCAGATAATTTCTTCAATAATTGGGTCTACAAAAATGGATGGACTTTTAACGATCAATTAATAGGTAACCCAATGTTTATTATTCCAAATACAGAAGTTCTTGGGACAAGTCGTATAAAAAACATGGTCAATGCATTGCATCTAGGCTTTGGAGGAGGAAACCATTTTTTCAATTATGAATTGAGACTTACTCGTTTTACCAATAGAGGAGTTTATGAAGAACAATATGATCCATGGCTCAAGATGGAATCTGTCGATCTTAGGACCAATTTTATGCTTAACTCAAGTACATCAATAGGACTTTGGTTGAATTACCAGACCTCTAACTTTGACAATGGTGATGGTTTTGGTGGCTTTTTGAGTGTTAGCAAGACTTTTTAGCCTAACACTTTTTCTTCCATATCAGATTTTGTGAAAAGCATTTACTTTTTCGGTCAGCAAAAAGCTGTTGTTCATAACTATCAATAAGTTCTTGGTAGATTTTTAGTATTCGGAATGGTTATAAATAGCAATTTGAGGCTGTCTGTGCCTTATAAATGACTAAATTATTCCTTCAAATTAAACTCGAATTCAACTAGATATTTATATGGCAAGCTTTAGTTTAAATATAAATGGGGAGCAGAAGAATGTGGATGTAGATCCAACAACACCATTACTTTGGGTTCTTAGAGATGAGCTGGACATGGTAGGAACCAAGTTTGGTTGTGGAATAGCGCAATGTGGTGCTTGTACGGTTCATTTGAATGGAAATGCAGTAAGATCATGTTCTATTCCTGTTGCTGCGATCAATGACCAAAAAGTGACCACCATAGAAGGCCTTTCGAAAGATGCTGATCATCCTTTACAAAAGGCTTGGATAGAGGTAGATGTACCACAATGCGGTTATTGTCAGGCTGGACAGATCATGAATGCTGCTGCTTTGTTAGAAAGAAATCCGAATCCCTCTGATGAGGAGATTGAATCTGCAATGAGCGGAAATATTTGCCGTTGCGGGACTTATGTGAGAATTAAGGAAGCTATTAAAACCGCCATCAAGGCCTAAATACATCAATTATGACAGTAATTAAGACGAAAGTAGGCAGAAGATCATTTTTAAAGACTTCAGCGGCTGCAGGTGGTGGAATGCTCATTGGATTTAGCTGGTTAACTAGCTGCTCTTCATTAACTAAAGAAGCTGAAGGTGTAGCTATCCCAAATGAATGGTTTGATATAAATGGGTACATCAAAATTGGTGATACCGGAATGGTAACCATTTATAACCCTAACCCAGAAATTGGGCAAAATGTAATGACCTCTATGCCAATGATCGTGGCAGAAGAATTAGATGTGCCTTGGGAGCATGTCGTAGTTGAACAAGGAGCTTTAGATCAGGATGCTTTCAAAAACCCTCAGTTTGCTGGAGGAAGTTTATCCATTTTATATGGCTGGGATCCTTTAAGAATGGCCGGTGCTGCTGGTAAGTATATGTTGATTCAGGCCGCTGCAGAACAATGGGGAGTAGATGCTGCAACACTTGAAGCGAAAAAAGGCAAAGTGTCAGAAATCAATGGAAGCCGTTCTGCTGGATATGGAGAGTTAGCAGCTAAGGCTTCTGGTATTGAGGTTCCAGAAGAATTGGCATTGAAAGAGCCAAAAGACTATACTCTTCTTGGTTCAAGAATAAAAAATGTTGAAGGACCGAAGATCATCACAGGAAAACCTCTGTTCGGATTAGATTTTAAAAGAAAAGGAATGATGTTGGCTATGATTCAACATCCTCCTGCATTCGGTATGAAGATCAAAGACTTCAATGAAGATGAGATCAAAGCCATGCCAGGCGTAAAAGACGCCTTTATAGTAGATACATCATTTGAAGAGCCTCAATGGTCAGATGTTAATGCTTTTAATCAATTAGTAGCCATAGTGGGTGAGTCTACTTGGCAATTGATGCAAGCGAAGAAAGCTTTAAAAGCAAACTGGGAGAGAGTCACTCCTTTGGAGAGCTCAGAAATGCACGAACAACGCATGATCCGTGATCTTGCCAGAGGAGAAGTTCAGCAGAGTAGAAAAGATGGTAACGTTGATGCTGCATTTGCCAAAGCAGAGAAAATTGTAGAAAAGACTTACTCTTCTCCATTTATGGCCCATAACACTATGGAGCCCATGAATTTCTTTGCTGATGTCAGAGACAACTCGGTTGAGTTAATAGGCCCATCGCAAACACCTCAAGCATTGAGAGATTCAGTTTCTAAAATGTTAGGCATCGATGCCGAAAATATATCTGTTGATATGACCAGAATGGGTGGTGGCTTCGGAAGAAGACTCTATAATCACACCGGTCTAGAAGCTGCTGCTATTTCTAAAAAAGCCGGTGCTCCTATTAAACTGATCTATACAAGAGAAGATGATATGAGCCAGGGAACTTACCGACCTCCTTATCGCTCCACGTACAAGGCAGGACTTGATAAAGAAGGGAATATGATCGCCTTCTCTGTGAAAGGAGTTGGTTTACCTGAGGGGCCTGTATTCCCAAATAGATTCCCAGCAGGAGCAATAGATAATTATTTGGCTGAGAAGAGAATGTCAAGCACCAATATTTCTACGGGTGCATGGAGAGCACCGCGCTCTCACTTTACAGCAGGTGCTGAGCAGCAATTCTTGGATGAGGTAGCAGAAGCGGCTGGTAAGGACCCAATCGATTTCAGACTTGAACTATTCGATCGTGCAATTAACAATCCAGTAGGTGAGAAGTACGAATATGACGCAGAACGTTATGCGGGCGTATTGAGGATGGTGAAGGAGAAAGCCAATTGGGGCGAAGAGAAGCCTGGAGTTTACAGAGGAGTAGCTGCTTATTTCTGTCACCAATCATATGTGGCTCAGGTGATGGATGTGGTTGTCGAGAATAATGCACCAAGAGTACAGAAAGTATGGTGCGCTGTCGACTGCGGTATCCTAGTGAACTTAGAAGGAGCAGAGAACATTATTCAAGGAGGAGTTATCGATGGTATTGGTCATGCGATGTATAGCCAATTGACTTTTACCGATGGAGCTCCTGACCAGAATAATTTCAATTCCTATAAGCTGATTAGACATAATCAGGCGCCTAAAGCCATTGAAGTACACTTTGTACAAAATGATATCAATCCAACAGGACTTGGTGAACCAGGTTTACCGCCTGCTGTTGGGGCTTTGGCAAATGCTTTATTCAAAGCCACAGGAAAAAGGCTATATCATCAGCCGTTTAGTCAGCAGCCTGAGTTGGCTCTTGGTTAGAATCGATGATGTTTACACTAATGAAAAGCTCGCATAGCGGGCTTTTTTTATGCCTTTAGAAGAAATAACGCATGACCATAGAAAGGTTTCCAACAGTTGTATTAAGGCCTTCTGTTCTAGGAAGCCCTTCAACTTCCAATGGAGTTTCAAACCAACTTGTATTGAGCCCAATTTGAAGATCATCTCTACCCATATAAGCTATTTGGAAAGAATATATGGTAGATCTAGTAGTCCGTGCAAGAGTAAATTCCGGTACAGTAGTTGAACTCGCACCAATGTTAAAACCAAGTGGAATCTTTGTACGAGCATATAGATTTAAATCGAAGGCCAACGCTAAGTTAAGCTCACTGATTGATTCACCAGGAATAATACTATCTCCGAAAAAGTACTTTGCTGAACCATAAAATCCCCATAAAGAATTATGAGCATAGGCATAACTTGCTCCAATATGACCAGCCAAAATATGTGCGTTTTGAGTCAGGTCAGCAGCAGGGTTTTGCTCTATAAGATCTTTTAAATACCTGAAAACATTGATGAATGAGATGCCATAGTTCTTCATTCTGAACTCAGTACTTAACATACTTTTTTGTGTCCGAAGTACTTTGAATTTCATTCCATAACTAAACCCTGTAATTGAATTCAGTCCTTGCGTCAACATACTAGCGGGTTCAGAGCCAAACCTTCCGGTTACACCAAAACTGACAAAGCCCATGGCCCAATCATTAATTTTTTGAGTATAGCCGGTGTGGAGTGATCCAAAAAATAGTTCTCCACTATTAATATTCAATTCAACATCACCAATAGTTAAAGTAGGGAAACTGTATCCACTGCTCGACCCATAACCCATCATCAAATTGAAACTTGTGTATAAGAACGGATCTCGAATAAATTCATTCAGAACATAGCGATGTCCATTTAAATAGGGCGCATGTAAAGTGTCCTTTTGGGCGAAAGACTGCTTGCAGAATAGAAGTACTACCATGAGCACTATGACTTTTGAAAATCTCATGGCTTTTTGAATTTATATATCAGCGCGAGTCGTGTTCTTGTTGTCCTTAGCTTCGGAGCAAGGCCCAAGTCAATATCTTCTTTCTCAGTTAGAGTAGTTAGCATTTGGTTAAGTTGCCATTCAGCCGCCCAAGCCTGTTTGAACATGCTAAAATTTAATCCAAATCCTATATCAAGGCCTAAAGCAAGTTCATTTAGCTGATCGCTTAAATCAACTTCTACATCGTTGATACTGGCATCAGAAGTAAATAAGTAGCCTAATTCAGGGCCTGCGAAAGCGTAAACCTTATCCTTATTATAAATTTTAAATAGTGCCGCAAGATTGATATAGGAGTCCTTAATAGGAAAAACGAAGGGATCTTCATTGTTTATACCAACAGTGTCTTTGACCGCTACGTTAACACCACCGCTTGAGTATCCAGGACGAATAGAGAGTTGAACTTTATCAGCGATTTGCAAATCAATAAAGCCATAAATGGAAACACCTCTTCTGAATTCATATGACAACTCATCTGGCTTGTCTCCACTGAATTTTGTGTTGTCTAAGCCAAGTGCTATACCAAAATTGGTTTGGGCCGATGCACTGAAGGCTATAAGAATCAATAAAAGGGAAAACTTCCACCTCATAGACCTAAAATAAGAAAGCCCATCCACAATGGATAGGCTTTCAATCTATATTCTGTAATTAAGCTCGAATTACATCATGCCTGGCATTCCGCCACCACCCATTGGAGGCATAGCAGGAGCACCACCTTCTTCTGGCTCCTCAGCAACTACACATTCAGTAGTCAATAAGAGAGAAGCAATAGAAGCAGCATTTTCAAGTGCAAGTCTTGTCACTTTAGTTGGGTCAATAACACCAGCAGCGATCAATTCTTCGTACTTGTCTTCTCTTGCATTGTAACCAAAGTCAGCTTTACCAGCTTTCACTTCGTTTACAACTACAGAACCTTCGCCACCAGCGTTAGCAACGATAGTTCTCAATGGAGCTTCAACAGCCGCTCTAATGATGTTTACACCAGTTTCTTGGTCATCATTCTCAACTTTAACTTTATCTAAAGCTGCAGCCGCTCTGATCAAAGCAACACCACCACCAGCAACTACACCTTCTTGTACAGCAGCTCTAGTTGCGTGCAATGCATCATCAACTCTGTCTTTCTTCTCTTTCATCTCTACTTCAGTAGCAGCACCAATGTAAAGGATAGCTACACCACCAGAAAGCTTAGCTAAACGCTCTTGAAGCTTTTCTTTGTCGTAATCAGAAGTAGTGTTTTCGATTTGAGTTTGGATCTCTTTAACTCTTGCTTCGATGTTAGCAGCATCACCAGCACCATTAACAACAGTTGTATTGTCTTTGTCGATGTTCACTTTCTCTGCAGTACCTAAGTACTCGATAGTAGCGTTCTCCAACTTATAACCTCTTTCTTCAGAAATCACAGTACCACCAGTTAAGACAGCGATGTCTTCTAGCATGGCTTTTCTTCTGTCACCGAAACCTGGCGCTTTAACAGCAGCGATTTTCAGAGAACCTCTGATCTTGTTCACTACTAGTGTAGCCAATGCTTCACCATCTACATCTTCAGCGATGATCAAAAGAGGCTTACCAGACTGAGCAACAGGCTCAAGTACAGGAAGCAATTCTTTCATTGCAGAGATCTTTTTGTCATAGATCAATATGTAAGGAGATTCTAATTCAGCCTCCATCTTTTCAGTGTTAGTCACGAAGTAAGGAGAAAGGTATCCTCTGTCGAACTGCATACCTTCAACTGTTTTTACTTCAGTTTCAGTACCTCTAGCTTCTTCAACAGTGATTACACCATCTTTACCTACTTTGTCCATAGCGTCAGCAATCATAGAACCGATCTCGCCATCGTTATTAGCAGAGATAGTACCTACTTGATTGATTTCGCTAGAATCTTTGATTGCTTTAGATTGAGATTGAAGGTCAGCAACAACGGCAGAAACTGCTTTGTCGATACCTCTTTTCAAATCCATTGGGTTAGCACCAGCAGCTACGTTTTTGATACCTGCACCGTAGATAGCCTGAGCTAATACTGTAGCAGTTGTAGTACCGTCACCCGCGCTGTCAGCAGTTTTAGAAGCCACTTCTTTTACTAGCTGAGCGCCCATATTTTCAATTGGTTCAGAAAGCTCAATTTCTTTAGCTACTGAAACACCGTCTTTCGTTACAGTCGGAGCACCGAATTTTTTGTCGATGATCACGTTTCTACCTTTAGGACCTAAGGTCACTTTTACGGCATCAGCCAAGGTATCAACACCTTTTTTCAGTTGATCTCTGGCATCATTGTTAAAGAATAATTCTTTAGCCATCTCTTAATTATGTTTAAGGTTTTAAATCTTATTATTCGTTGATAATTGCGAAAATGTCAGACTCTCTCATGATCAAGTAGTCTTTTCCTTCCACTGTTAATTCAGTACCAGCATACTTACCGTAAAGGATCGTATCACCAACTTTTACAGTCATTGGCTCATCCGATTTACCGTTACCGGCAGCTACAACAGTGCCTCTTTGTGGTTTTTCTTTAGCAGTGTCAGGGATGATGATTCCTGATGCAGTTTTTTCTTCTGCAGCTGCAGGCTCTACAAGAACTCTGTCAGCAAGTGGAGTAATATTAACGTTAGACATTTTTATTAAAGGTTAATGTATAATTACAGTTTAACAATGCGCATTTGAGCATTAAGTATGCCAAAGCCATTTTATGCATTTTTGTCAGTGTTTGGAGTCGCAGAAACTGACATTAGGACAAACCATTTCTTCTGCCACCGGCAAAACTGACAATTTATCACCCAAAAGGGCAAAAAAAATCCTGACCGTAAGTCAGGATCTTCATGAATTTCTTTTGATTATTCTTGGCCAGTTGTATCTGGCACAGCTTCTAAGCCTGATGGCTCAGTGTCAGCCGGAACCTCTACCGGGGCAGGAGCAGACTGTTGTGCTGCATCCACATTAGGGTTAACGAAATTGGTTCCGTTGTTCCTACTGATCATTAAGCTTGACGACAAGCTGAAAACGATTAAGGCAACGATAAATACCCAAGTAGCTTTTTCTAATATATCTGTAGTCTTTTTAACACCGATGATCTGTTGTGCACCACTTCCTCCGAATTGGCTAGACAATCCACCGCCTTTTGAATTTTGCATCAACACGATCAAAATCAACAGCACTGCAACGATGATGGCAAGGATAATAAATAACTTAAACATTGTGTTTAGACTTTACTTTTTCAATTTGGCTGGCAAAGTAAGCGCTTTTTTCAGGAAACTTCAAACCGAGTTTTTGATAAATGTCAATTGCCTTCTTCGCCTTGCCTTGTTTCAGCATTAATTTGGCCATAGTCTCTGTAATAAAGGTGTCTTGAGACTTCAGGCTTTTCTCTGCAAGGTCTTCTTGCTTTTGCTCAGATTCAGCAGCGGCCCTCTTTTGAACATCAATGCGAGGATCATCAGCAATAAACTTTTCGATGATCTCAATTTGATTGGTTCTCCTTGGCTTCTTGCTCGCCTTTGGCTGAGAATTGGCAGATTCTTCTTCAATTTTAGAATCTACTTTCTTTTGAATTTCTTGAACCTCCTTTTCGTGTTCTTGAGGATCTTCTTCTGGAACTTCGCCTCTTAATAGGGCTTCAATTCTAGATTTGGTAGCCTCCAGCTCATGCATGTCTGGGTGGTACTCAATATGCTCCTCTTTCTTCTGCTGGCCTTTTTTACTTCTAGCACCTGTTTTTTTCTCTTCTTTGCCGGGCTCCTTGGTTACCGCAACCTCTTTTTCTACTTCAGCTTTAGGTGCTGGTTCCTTTTTAGGTGCAGGTTCTACCTTAATGGCTTTTGGCTCTTCCGTTTTAGGCCTTTCAACCAAATCGTCTTGGACCGGTTTAGCGGTACTTTCAGCAGGAGCAGGAGCAGGAGCAGGAGCAGGAGTTTCTACTACTTCAGGTGTTTGAAATAAAATATCTCCTTCAATGATCTCTTTTAAGTGAGCTCTATTGGCTGAATAGATCGCAGCCTTTTTAATAAAGGCATCTGTTTTCGGGTGTTCGCGCTCTTTCAAGGCCTTGGCTACCACTACATACAAACTTTGAAAGTAAGGGTACTTTTTGCGGTATTCATTCAATTGACGAATGTCATTGTTGTCTACCTGAGAAGGGTCTTTAAGAAGAGTGTTAAAACGTTGGCGATTCACTTAAATGTGGTTGAGAACTTAAAATAGAATCATTTTTACCATTGGGCAACTGAGGCCTGAAAAATATCGAAGTAGATCTGCTCAAAGATCTCGTCTACTAATTCGCTTTCAATGCTGTTTAGCGTAGCTGCCGATGGATCGTAATCTGCAAAGAAAGAGAATTGACGTTCAAAATTATCTTCCTCTTTTTTGGTATTAGTGAACTGCACCTGAACCCCAATTTGCAATCTCATCAAACCTGTGCCATCCGCTACATTACTATTACCAGAAGAACGGACAGCCTGAGGTCTTACTACATAATTACCAATGACACCATCGAATTGGAGATCGCCTTTATTGGCCACCAATTCCAACTTGGTTCTTCTCTGGAAATAATCTTTTAGCCCTTCTGAAAAGGTTAGGCCCATATTGGGTGGTCCCCCGCCAGAATCGTTTAAAAATGTAGTAACAGAAAGGGTTTGGGTCTGATTGTAATCAATAGATGCACCATCGAATGAATAGCCACCAGTGTAACCACAGCCAATGAGCAGGCTTGCGATCAATAAAAAGCTGAAGAATTTACTCGATCTCATATTGCTTTATCTTTCTATAGAGAGTTCGCTCAGATATCCCCAAATCTTGTGCCGCGTATTTACGCTTGTTGTTATTTTTTCTTAATGCCTTCTTGATCAGCTCCTTTTCTTTTTCCTCGATTGACAAGGATTCATCTTCTACATGATCAATGTCTTGAACTTGCTCGTAGCTGTAGTTTTCAGAAGGAGATTCAGCTTCTATATAGATAGGTTCAGAAGTTTCAGCAGGAGTGGAGAGTTCTTGCGTAACCACAGCTGGTACTTCCGTTGCATCAAATAAATTCGGATTGTCATTGATGACTGACTGATCTAAAGATCCGCTCTCCATTAATCCATGTACTAGCTTCTTTAAATCATTTACATCCTTTTTCATGTCAAAAAGGACTTTGTAAAGAATGTCTCGCTCATTCAATGGATCATCTCCATTCTCAGAGCTAGGAGCATATAAGGCTGGTAAATTTCTTGTAGCCGAAGGCAGATACTTTAACAATGTGGCATTGTTGATCTGTCTATTCATTTCAAGGGCAGAGATCTGCTCAACCAAATTCTTGAGTTGCCTAATATTACCTGGAAATCTGAACCGTAACAAAGTGCCTTTGGCTTCTTCATCTAGTTTGATGGATTCAACTCTATATTTTTCGGCAAAATCAGAAGCGAATTTTCTAAAAAGCAAGTCGATGTCAGTTCCTCTTTCTCTCAAAGGCGGTACAAAGATCGGCACAGTACTCAATCGATAGTATAGATCTTCTCTGAACTTGCCTTTTTCAACCGCCTGGATCAGATTGACATTAGTAGCTGCTACTACACGAACATCAGTCTTTTGCACTTTGGATGAACCCACTTTAATGAATTCTCCATTTTCGAGTACACGAAGTAGCCTAGCTTGCGTTTGAAGCGGCATTTCACCAATCTCATCTAAGAAGATAGTACCGCCATTAGTTACTTCGAAATACCCTTTTCTAGCCTCGTAAGCACCTGTAAATGAGCCTTTTTCATGACCGAAAAGCTCTGAATCAATGGTTCCCTCAGGAATGGCCCCACAGTTAATGGCAATGAATTTACCATGCTTTCTAGGACTCAACTGATGGATGATCTTCGAAAATGATTCTTTACCAGAACCACTTTCTCCGGTAATCAGAACTGTCATATCGGTAGGAGCAACTTGTGCTGCCACCTCAATGGCGTGTATCAATTTGGGACTATTACCGATGATCCCAAATCGTTGTTTTATACTTAGAACTTCCTTGTTGTTCAAATTTTCTCCATTTATGCTACAATGTCACCGAAAAGCGTGGCTGCTGTACAATCGTGAATCTTCACGTTGACATACTCACCTTTTACTTCGGTGCCTTTAGGGAAGATCACCACTTTGTTAGCCGAGTTTCGACCCTGCAAGTGCTCTTCCGATCTTTTGGATGTTCCTTCGATCAAGATCTTCTGGGTTTGACCTACATCCAATTTATTTCTTTCAAGAGAGATCGCTTGTTGTTTTTCAATGATCTCTTTTAGCCTTCTCTTTTTGATATCCAATGGAATATCATCTTCGAACTTCTTAGCTGCCAAAGTACCTGGTCTTTCAGAGTAGAAGAACATGTATGAGAAGTCATACTGTACGTAATCCATCAATGTGAGGGTGTCTTGGTGCTCCTCTTCAGTTTCGGTACAGAAACCTGCGATCATATCTGAAGATATACCACATTCCTCACCAAGAATCTCTCTGATAGCGTCCACTCGATTGATGTACCATTCTCTTGTATAAGTACGGTTCATTAAGTCTAGCACGCGGCTATTACCACTCTGCGCTGGTAGGTGGATGTATTTACAGATGTTCTCATACTTCTTCATGGTATGAAGTACCTCGTCTGTAATGTCTTTAGGGTGAGAAGTAGAGAAACGTACTCTAAGATCTGGTGATATTTTAGCCACCATTTCTAAGAGATTGGCGAAGTTGACAATTGCCACTTCTTCACCTTTCTTTTCCATCTTCTCTAACCAAGCCTTATTGTTCTCACCTTCAGACCATTTATAAGAATCTACATTTTGGCCAAGCAAAGTCACCTCTCTGTAACCTTGGTCAAATAGATCTTGAGCCTCTTTAACGATTGAATGTGGATCACGGCTTCTTTCTCTTCCTCTGGTAAAAGGCACTACACAGAAAGAGCACATGTTGTCGCAACCTCTCATAATAGAGATAAAGGCTGATACGCCATTCGAGTTTAATCGAACAGGAGAGATGTCAGCATAAGTCTCTTCTCTCGATAGGAAGGTATTGACCGCTTTCAGTCCTTCTTCGGCAGATTCTACCAATTTCGGTAGGTCACGATAGGCGTCAGGACCAACCACTACATCAACGATCTTCTCTTCTTCGAGTAATTTATCCTTGAGTCTCTCAGCCATACAGCCCAATACGCCAATGGTCATTTCTGGCTTACGCTTTTTGACGGCATTAAAGTGATTGAGCCTATTTCTAACTGTGGTTTCAGCTTTTTCTCTGATAGAGCAGGTGTTCAAAAAGACCACATCTGCATTTTCGAACTCTGAAGTAGTGTCATAGCCGTTTTCCTTCATAATAGAAGTTACGATCTCACTATCTGCAAAATTCATCTGACAGCCGTAGCTCTCGATATAAAGTTTTTTGGTCTTACCCGTATTTTCCTCTTTAGAGGTTTTCACGGTATCCATCGCCTCTTGACTATTTCTGTCAACAATATCTATGTCTTGAATAATCTGATCCATCTGCCTTTAGACTCTAATTTTAGGAGCGCAAATATAAGGCTTTTTGCTAAAAATCTGACAGAATGGCAGAAGTGGTCGATTTATTTAATGCACCAATAAGAATTAGCCGAAGACTTGTCTGAGGACCGAGCGGCCAACGTTCCGGCTATGAAGCGTAGGAACGGTCTGGTTGGTTAGGCCTATGCTTTAAAGCCATTGTTGGCTGCAGTTTTTGTTTGAACAAATAAGTTTACTGTAAATTTCTTCGAATTGGCTTTCCTGGTGCAGCAGCTATGATTAGCTCGCCTTCTGAAACAATTAATTCTCCATTAACTATCACAGTTTGAACACCTTCAGCAGGATGGTTTGGATCTTCATAAGTTCCAACATCTGCGATCGTTTCTGGATCAAAAACAACAATATCTGCATCCATACCAGCTTGTAATCGACCTTTCTTGCGCATTTGTGGAACGAAGTCTTCAAGAGTTTGAGCTGGCATAAGAGTCATTTTACGAATGGCTTCATTAATTGTCAAAAGCTTTCGTTCTCTTACGTAAGAGCGTAAAATCTTTGCAAAAGACCCAGCCGATCGAGGATGACTAAATGTGCCTTCAGGTAATGGCCATGAATCTCCTTCGTAATTTGAAATGGAACCTTTTTCGTCCATAGTCATCCAAAACATTTCATCCGATTCGATAAGAATTTCAGGATGTAATATGGATTTATCCAATAAGTCGAGATCATCTGGATCACCTTCGTCCAAAAAATGCCAGGTAATGAATGTACCAGGCTTGTTCTTTTGATAATCTTCTAATTGATCTTCAGTCATCCTCTCAGTACCTAGTTGGAAATTATTGGCAGTGCTTCCCATTCTCTGTCTCCATTTTGCACCGCCAAACATTGCTGCCCCAACTACAGTACTTGCAGCTCCCCAAGGATATGCCCCAACTGTTATGTTGTACCCTTCTTTGTTTGCTTTGTCAACCAAGTTTATCGTACTCTCAATATCCTTAAGTGAAGAGCTATTGATATGACATATATGCATATGAGCTCCTGTGAGAGCAGAATTTGCTATTAACTCCTTGATGGCTTCGAAGGACCCTTGGGGCTCCAAGTTGCTGGCATAACGTACATGGGTATAAGTGGCTACATCATATTCAAAAGCAAGTTCAGCCAATGAAAAATACTCCTTGGAACCAAAACCTGGGGCATATCCAGCATTGATTCCAATACCTAAACCACCATCATCTAACCCCTCTTTTATGTATTGGATGATCTTTTCCATTTGCTCTACAGAAGCTATTTCTCTTTGCCACTCTCGATCTTTCTGCGCATTTTGAAAATAAGTAGGAGTTGCTTCTGGTTCTACACCTGAAAAAGTAGCAATTCTTGCAAACGTCCATGCTACAGATGTTCCATAATTGATGGGAAGTTTCTTCTTGGCTTGTTCATCATACCATTCATTTATAGGAAGAACACCAGACTCAAGCTCCAACATGGTAGTAACTCCCTGAACGGCTTGCATTCTGTAGTCTCCAATATTTTGACCATGAGCATGCAGATCAATAAAACCTGGGGAGATTATCTTATTTGTAGCATCAATTTCGTGTAGACCTCTTATTTCTTCTTCGGTGATAAGAGAAAGTACTCCATCCTTGATACCGATATTTCTGATGCCGTCAAATTGTGTTTCGGGATCAATCACTCGTCCATTTAAAATGACAATGTCAAATGGGATTTCGTTGGAATCAGTATTACTTTCTGAATTTGTTCCCTCCCTATTATTACATCCTACTAATTGTATAGATGCTAATAAAATGATGAGTGATTTTTTCATGCCTATATTATTTTATTGCGGCCAACGGTCTGGCTAATGTGCCGGGGCGACTTTGTGCTTATTTGATTTAGAAAACGAAATATAAACAAGTCTGAGGAAACCGCAACTGCCGCTAATAACGACCGCGCTTAGTTGATATGAAATTGGCCTACGGGCTTAGCCGCCAAAGGCGGCCAAATAAAAGTGCAGGTGTAAGTGCCACCGAAGCGCAGTGGATAGCGGGTTAGGATCTTCAAACTGAAAACGAATTTTTATCAGCCCTGCACTTTAGGTTATGTTGGCCGCTGTTTTATTTATTAATCTTCGCCAATACAAGGAAATTAATGTCCCTATTATTCCCAATAATGAGTAGAATAGGATAGATAGTAATTTCCATAAAAGTTCTACTTCACCTGTGAAGATATTAGTCAAAATGGCTGCTGTTACAGAGACAAATACTCCATACCAGATTGGATTCTTTTTGTCCTGAGAACGTTGGGTGGATTTAGTAAGGAAGAACCGTATAGTAAAAGCCGCAGATGAGATGATCAATATAATTGAAATGACCAATGCTATTTGAGATACATCTCTAAAATGAACTACTATATACTTATAACTCTCACTCATTAATCTCCAGAATAGACCGATTAGTGTGCTTGGTATTAGAATAGTCAAAAAAGGATTTTTGAGCTTTTGCATTTAGTCATTCTTAAGTTTAGGCAATAGCGGCCAACGTTATGTATGCGCCACTGTAGTGGCGTTTATTTTAAATATAAACTGGGAAAACTTCCTTATAGCAACCGAATAGGGATGGCTATACGTACTTTTAGAACAAAGACTTAAATATTTAATTTGTCTAAGGGAGATTTGATTTTTTCCCATCCTTTGTGTGTTATATGTGTATAAATTTCGGTCGTCTTGCTAGAAGTATGTCCTAGCAATTCTTGAATATAACGAAGATCAACACCACTCTCCAATAAATGAGTAGCAAAGCTATGTCTTAGTGAATGCAGTGTGACTTGTTTTTTGATACCTGCTTCCGATAAAGCAGTTAAAAATACCTTTCTTAAGCTTGAGGTTGAATATTGTCCACCATTTTGCCCCTCAAAAAGATATTCCTTTGGTTTATATTTTTTAAAATACTGCCGCAATACATCTAGTGCTTTTTGCGATAGAATAGTCACTCGGTCTTTTTTGCCTTTGCCGCCCCTTACAAATACGCGCATTTGTTGTCCGTCAATATCACTTACCCTTAAGTTGATCAACTCACCAGCTCTCAGACCCGAACTATAAACCATCAGTAACATAGCCCTATGTTTTTGGTTGGGCAATACAGTGAGTATAGCAGCAACTTCTTTTTCTGTTAAAACCTTCGGCAGTTTAAATTCTTGAATGGGCCGCTCTATATGATAATGAGCTTTATCTCTACCTAATACCTTTTCAAAATAAAACTTGATAGCGTTGATGTATTGATTTTGGCTGCTGGTTGAGACCTTCTTCTTTTTAACCAGATAATTTTGAAATTCGGCAACATGAGCATCAGTCAACTCTTGCGGTGCCGTAGATTTGAAATGCAACAGAAACTGTTCAAAGAGCGATAGGTAGGTTTTTATGGTGTTTTCACTATACCTTCTTCTGACTAATAGGTCGATATACTCTTGCGGAACCATCTTAGAGGTATATTTAGTCTCAACACGTTCTTCTAAAGAGAATTCTAGAACTAGATAGTGTTTAGTTTTTTCGTTGTGTTCAAAGAGCCAAAGTTTTAACTCCGGGTGCCACTTGCCTTTTAATTGTTTTGCTTTATTGATCAATGTTTGATCATAAGGAATAGCTAATCCGTATTGAAGTTTTCCTTCAATTTTAACTTGTTCGAGCTGCATGGTGTGTTTATTGTATTGGAATTTACTAATTGCTGATTACATTTTCATTTTAGCGAATCCGAATAGGTTCCTATCAAATCCCTTTTACTTCTCTCCATAGATCTGCCTGATCCCCATAATATCTCCTGATTGTAGGCCGTCAAAGCCAAATTTGTCTCGATCATCGGCCATAATATTATCCGATCCCACATGGCCTAAACCTAAAACATGGCCTACTTCGTGTAAAGCATTGATATAATAGCCATTGCATGATTTTTCTCTTGAGTTGGCGTCAAAGATCACGGTACCGTTGAGAATAATACAAGGTTGTTCTTTGTAATTAGGAAAAGCGACACCCGACTGTATAATAGCTGCTACGTAAAACCGAATATCACTCTCACTATTTTCGGGTAACTCTTCAAAAGTCAGATCAGCCACAGCTTGCCAATCTTCCATGGCCCTGCGGATTTGATCTTGGGCGCAATCGAGTATTTCGCCCCAAGATTCACTCGGTACATCAACTTGCGTATGTGTGTTGATCAATCCGTTTCTTTCTTGAAATGAAAAAGTGATATTACCTCCTGCAGATTCTGGACCATTTGCTTGCACACCTACCTGAAGAAAATCTTGGTCATTGCCCCATTTGAAGCCAAAAAGGCAATATTCGCCCACTTTGCTACCGGCACAGGCTTCTAGAACATCATTGCAAATCGCAAACTTTTCCGATTGATTAATAACAGGGATGTCTTTGGAGCAAGTGCATAGCAGACCAAGCATAGCACAAGCCATTATTCGAGTAATTGAGACCTTCATTACTCATTAATTTAACGAAAGCAGTCTATTTCATCAATTCTTTAGCCGAGTTGAGCGCGGTGTCGGTGTAATTCGCTCCTCCGATCATCTGTGCTAGCTCCTTAAGTCTTTCGTCTTCATTGAGTAGCTTGATCTGGCTGGCAGTGGTTTCTGCAGAGTCATCTTTGTAAACAAAGTAATGTTGTTCGCCTTTGGCTGCAATTTGAGGTAAGTGGCTAATGGTTATCACCTGATGGTCAGAAGACATCTTTTGCATCATTTGAGCCATTTGAATAGCTACCTCTCCTGAAATACCCGCATCGATCTCATCAAAGATCATGGTCGGCAAAGCCGTTTTGCCTGCTAAAACGTATTTCACAGCAAACATGAGCCTCGAGAATTCTCCTCCTGAAGCTGCAGTTTTAAGTGGGGCAGGAGCTATCCCTTTATTAGCCGAAAATTTGATCTCTATCTTATCATTTCCAGATGCGGTAAGCCCAACTTCCTCTCTATCAATTTGAAGGGTGGCATTGGGCATGCCCAATGCTTTGATCAGCTCGATCACTTCACCCTTGAATGTATCGAATACATCTTGTCTAGAAGCAGATAGCTTTTTAGCTAGTTGCTCACAATCAGCGAAGGCTTTTTCTTTGTCACTACGAGCCGTGTCTATGGCTTCATCTAGGTTGTTGACTTTAAGAACCTTACTTCCTAGTTCTTCATAGATTTCCAACAAACCATTAATGTCATTGACTTGATGCTTTTGTTGCAGTTTATAGATCAAATTGAGACGATCTTGCAGCTCTATCAATTTCTGAGGGTCAAGATCTACCTTGCCTTCTTCCATCTCCATTTCGGCAATCACATCTTTTAGCTCAATCTGAAGTGAGTCTATACGCGTTTTTAAAGTCTCATAAGAAGTGGAGTAGGAGGAAAGTCCTGAAAGTACCTGCTTGAGCTCCGTGAGCATAGAGAGTAAATTATACTCTGACTGATCACTGATCTGTAGCGCTCTATTGAGTTCTGTCTTGATCTCTTCAGCATTTTCAAGCCTGGCAACATCTTCTTCCAATGATTCTTGCTCATCGCTCTGTAATTGCGCTTGATCCAATTCATCGAAAAGAAATTGATGATAGTCAGCTTCCTTCTTCAAAGCATTTCCTTCGCTGATGAGCTCTAGATAGATCTTCTCTTTTTCTTTAAATGCCTTGAATTGAGCCTGGTAGTCATTCAAAAGAGCTCCATTAACTGCTACCGAGTCGATCAATTCTAGTTGATACTGCTGGGCACTCAGCTGAAGCGTCTCATGCTGCGAATGAACATCCATGAGCTTTAAACCAAGTTTTCTCAAAAACTCCAGGTTGCATGGTGTGTCATTAACGAAAGCGCGCGACTTTCCCTTGCCATTTACTTCTCTTCTGATGATAGTTTCTTCTTCAAAATCCACATCATATTCATCAAAGAGTGCTTCTAGGTTATATTCACCTATTTGAAAAGTTCCTTCAATAACACACTTAGATTCAGAATCGAATAAGACGTGGCTATCTGCTCTATTGCCAAGTAATAGGCCCACAGCACCGAGCATAATTGATTTACCTGCACCTGTCTCTCCTGTAATGATATTTAATGCACTGGAAGGTTCAATTTCCAATGATCTGATCAAGGCATAATTCTGAATAGAAAGTTTGGAGAGCATGAAGCAAATGTATCAATTCACATGGGGTGAAGCAATACTAGTTTCGAACGATCTGCTGATATTTTGAACGTCTACTTGGGTCGAGTTTGAGAAGTTCGTTATAAACGTTTCTTCTAACGCCCATATCGCCTTCTTTGAACATGCTCACCAATTCGTCATTCTTCGCATCTAAAAATGAAATAACGAAAATGGAATTCGGTAACACTCGGTTGACGCTCTGAATAGATTTTAAGATCTCAAGTGTTTTAGCGCGAGCAGCTTCTGGGTCTTGCTCAAAAGCATCAAGTACTAAACGGTGGTAATCGTAAATGGCCTGTCTGATAGGCTCATACTGTTTGTTGATGTATAAGTTTTCTATCAACCAATATCTGTTTCTTCGGTTTTGAAATTGACCCCAGCCAGAAACGCCTGTGTTCTGAGCTGTATTAACAATGTTTTGGGCTTTTTCAAAGTGGGGGCTTCCGCCAAGAGGACTAAAAGAATCGTAATCCATGCCTAAGGTGATGTAGGCATAATAGGCTAGCATGGCAGTGATGTTATCAGTGTATACCGTCTCATTAAACCTCAAAGGTTGAGAGGTGGTGTAGTTGAAGTCCCAATCTCTATCGGCAAAATTGAGGAGCAGGGTCTCGTAGTTAGTACCATACACAGGCCTGACAATTTGAATCTGAGCATTGGCAGTAAAACGCCCAATGCTAGGCTGATCAGTGATGGTCAGGAATAAGTTCGCCTTGATTTTTTCATTATTCTGAAAACGATCTGCTGTCCATTCCGTGTCGTTCAAGAATCGCTCAAAAGCATTTTCCATCTCTGTGAAAATGGCGCGTTCTGTAGTTTGTACTACTTCGGCATTGATGCTTACATCGAACTGCAGCTCTTGAGCAGCGAGGCTGTAAGAAAAGAAGAATGAAAGAAGAATGAGCTTAAAGCTTCTCAATGATGGCATTGATTATGTCTTGCGCGACTTCGGTTTTAGATTTTAACTCAAAATCTTGAATATTATTGGCTTTGTCAATAATTGAGATCTTGTTGGTTTCATGTCCAAAGCCTGCACCTTGATTGTTTAAGCTATTTAAGACGATCAGGTCGAAATTCTTTGAAGCGATTTTCTGCTGGGCGTGAGCCACTTCATTTTCCGTTTCAAGGGCAAAGCCAATATTCAACTGACCATTTGATTTTTCTGCTCCTAAAGTTTTGGCAATATCAATGGTCTTGCCTAATTCGATGGTCATGGCATCACCAGCCTTTTTGATCTTTTGGTCAGCTACTTGAGTAGGGGCATAATCTGCTACTGCAGCTGCAAAGATGTTTATATCAGAAGAGGTAAATTCAGCCTTAGCCGCTTCATACATTTCAGAACCTGAAGTTACCTTGGTCAGCTTTATACCTTCTGAAGGGCTAGGGAGATGAGTAGGGCCAGAGATGAGTGTTACTTCAGCACCTTGTTGATAGGCGGCTTCTGCCAAGGCAAAACCCATTTTTCCACTCGAGTGATTGCCAATAAATCGGACGGGGTCTATGGCTTCGTAAGTAGGCCCTGCAGTAATGAGGACCTTTTTACCTTTCAGTTTTTTTTTTGAGCTAAAGAAGCTTTCTAGATGCTCAACCAAATGTTCCGGCTCTGCTAAACGACCAACACCAGATAAACCACTTGCCAATTCACCATCCTCAGCATCAATGATATGATTTCCGAAGCTCTTTAGCGAATCAAGGTTTTGGACGACAGAAGGATGTTGATACATGTCTAGATCCATAGCCGGAGCTACAAAAACAGGGCATCTTGCCGATAGGTAGGTGGCAAGTAATAGATTATCACATAATCCATTAGCCATTTTACCTATTGTGTTGGCACTTGCCGGAGCAATCACCAAAGCGTCAGCCCAAAGACCGAGCTCCACATGGTTATTCCATTCTCCTTCAGATCCTGATGTAAATTCTGAAAGTACAGGGTTTTTGCTTAGGGTAGAAAGTGTCAGAGGCGTTATAAAATCTTTGGCTGCAGAAGTCATAATCACTTTGACCTCGGCACCTGATTTCACAAGTAGCCTAACGAAAATAGCAGCCTTGTAAGCTGCTATACTTCCTGTAATTCCTACAATGATCTTTTTACCCTTGAGCATAAAGATTCTTATTCTTCAGTTGCCTCTTCAGCTTCTTTGTATCTGTGGTAGATCTCACCGTTTAGATACTCTTCAACCGCTAATGCAGTTGGTTTAGGCATTCTTTCGTAGAATTTAGAAATTTCAATTTGCTCTCTGTTCTCAAAGATCTCTTCAAGATTGTCAACAGTTGTAGCGAATTCAGCTAGTTTGCCGTTAAGCTCTTCTTTCATAGTGCTAGCGATTTGCTTAGCTCTTTTAGAAATGATAGCAACTGCTTCGTACACATTACCAGTTGGTTCAGCCAACTTGTCTGTATCTCTTGTAATAATTGATGGATTTGCAGCCATAATTAACCTATTGTTTTAATTCTGTTTAACTGTTCTTTCGAACGTTCGTAATAGTTGTTCGCTTGAGACATGTACTCACTTTCAGGAAATTTGTCCTGAAATTCGCTGTATAGCTCGTACATTTTGTCAAAGCGTTCTTTCTTTTTACTTCTAATACTATTGTCTGCTAGCTTAAAACTAGTCTCAATAGATAAGAATAAAAGTTCTTCATTATAATCTGAATCTGGATAATCAACCTTGAATGTCTCAAAGGTGATTAAAGCAGCTTCCAAGTAATTCTTATAAGATAGTCCTGTAGTTAACTTATAATAAAGCTTTGCAGTTTCATATGCTTTGGTTTCGAATCTTACCTGAAGCTCATCTATCATCTTATCCGCTTCTTGAGCTCTTGGCGAGGCAGGGTAGCGGTTGATGTAATTCTGCATAGCGATTACTGCTTCTTCAGAACTTGATTGATCTAGTTCAGCATCTGGGGAATCGAGGTATAAAGAATAGGCTTCTAGAAACATAGCCTCTTCTGCAAAAGGACTACGACCGAAGGTTCTGTAGAAATCTTTGAACTGATAAGCAGCCAACTGATAGTAACCTAAGTAGTACTCGCTTTTGGCCCAGTAATACTTGATCTTTTCACTTTCTAGAGACCCTCTGTAATAAGGAGTGATCTTTTCAAGATACAGTTTGGCCTTATCGTAACGACCTTGTTCGTAATATGCTACTGCTGCCTGAAATAGCTCCTCATAATCGTTGGTTCTCTCAAGTTTAGTGATACGTGTTGTTCCACAACTTGAAAGAATCAAGATTGACATCCCAAATACCCACAAAAAGGCAGATTTTTTCATAAGCCTGCAAAGTTACCTTTTAAGAATTAGATTTCCAATGAATTGATTAGAACCTGTTTAAACAAAGAAAGTCACTAAATCTGTTAAAAATGACTGTTTAACGCTATTTAACGGTCGTACCTCAGGTGTAATGCTACCTCTCTCAGTTTTGGCTTTTCGTCTACCCGCCATTTAAAGCCCCTGAGTGTTCTTTCAGGAGTCAAAATTTCAATAGGGGGGATCAGCCTTCCGTCAATTTCTCTATACGCCCTTAATTCCGACACGAAGTTGTTTTCGAAGTAGATGGCCATGTTAGAGCACTTCATTTTGTTCATGGAAGTTACCCCTGGCTTTTCTTGCACATAATAGATGCTTTCACCATTCCCGAGGATGTCGGTTCTATGAATGTTTCCTTGTCTGAAGAAGACATCCATTTTTCGCCCTTTGATTTGATTGAAGTTACCAAGTGTATCCTTACTGATCACAAATGAGCGTTGACGAAGGATCATCTTATTTACAGAATTATTCTTGATCTCGATATTTAAAGAATCTGCACTGATCTGACTGTCTTGAGCCCAGATAATAGGGTCTTTGAACATGTAAATCGTTGAATCTGAGAAATTATAGCTTACTGAATCGGCTTTGCCCTGGAAGTTGCTTTTGTAAAGACGAGCATTGTTATAAGCCAATAAATATTTGCCAGACTCATCTTCTTTTTGTTTGCTGTAAAGGGTGTCGGCTTTTATAAATAAAGAATCGCCTTGGACCATCTTACGCAAATAGGCTCTTTCATATACCAAGCCATATTCCTCTGCTTTATTGAAAATTCCCTTCTCTCCATAAATAGTGAGCGAGTCTTGAACTGAATAAAGTTCAACGTTCTTGTAAGCTCGGTAATCTTGATTGAAGTCGTCTGCCAATAGGGTGTCACCTTTAATTCTATATTCAGCCGACCTGACTTCACCTTTAAATACCTTGATGAATTTTGTGTTGGCATTGTAGATCAGTCCTTTTTGAGAAACGAGGGTGTCATTTTGCGTGGTAATGGCCTTGGTGTAGCCAACAGTTTCTGATGTCTGACTAAGTGTGGAATAGTAGAGTGTGTCGCTTTCAAGATAGAACTCCTCATTATTTACTCTGACCGAATCAAAGAAGTGAGCGATTTTACTGTTTGGGTAATACTTACCTGTTTTACTCACTAGATCGTTTGTAGCATCGACTAGCCTACCGCCTCCCTGATAAAAGCCAGTGCTAGTAAGTCGATCATAATCTAAATAGTCAGTATACAATACGCCAGTACTGTCTTTAAGAATGACATTGTCTCTGAGCTGAGCAATTTTAGTATTCCCGTCATAGCGCATATAATCACTTTTGACGTCTAGCAAATCTTCAGAATCAATGATGTTGACATGCCCAAATGCTTCTGCCGAATTGGTCAGCTTATCTAGATATGCCGAATCACAGAAAATATTGGTTGTACCCTGTACGATCCAAACGTCTCCAATCAGTTTTTGGATCTGCCTTCCCTCAATATTGCTTTGGGCAAGTTTCTTAGCTCTTTTCAATTGGACAGTCGTTTGTCCGTTCAGCTGAAAAGCACATAAAAAAATAAGAATTGGAAATAGGTACCTCATTGTATTTCGAGCGCCAAAATTAGCGAATTGTAGTATTTTTGGGTCATGCTCGACCGCTTTTTGCATTTTATCAAAAAACATGCCCTGTTTGAGCAAAGGGATAAGCTACTTGTGGCTATTAGCGGGGGAGTAGATTCTATGGTCTTATTGGACCTTCTTTTAAAAGGAGGGTACGATGTAAGTGTAGCTCACTGTAATTTCCAACTGCGTGGTGTGGATTCTAAGCAGGATGAAAAGTTTGTAGAAAATTACTGCATCAGGCAAGGGCTAGATTTTTTCAATAGGTCATTTGATACGTCCAAAACTGCCGCAGAGCAGCAAATTTCAATTCAAATGGCTGCAAGAGAATTGAGGTATTCATGGTTCTTCGAATTAGTTGATCAACACCATTTTGACTATCTCTTAACGGCACATCACTTAAATGATTCTGCTGAAACTATGCTGATCAACTTGACCAGAGGAACTTCTATTCATGGGCTAAAGGGGATCGAATTTAAGAATGAAAGAGTAAGAAGGCCTTTATCATCTTTTAACAAAAAGGAGTTAAAGGAATATGCTCTAGAATTAGGAATCGAATGGAGAGAAGACAGTTCTAACCAAGAGGATAAGTACTTTCGCAATGCAATTAGGCATCATGTTATTCCAGAGCTAGAAGGATTAAATCCGTCTTTTTTAAACCAGATAGAGCATTTGTCTGAAAAGAATAAAGCGGTAGAACGGGTTTGGGAGAAGCATATGGCTTCATTTATTGAATCTTTTGTCACAGTCAATGATCAAGGTGTCTCGATTTCAAAGCAACCTTTTATATCTGGAGAAGCCGGTCCTTTCGAGTTACATGAGATCCTTCAGAGATACGGATTCAAATATGAGCAATGCCAATCAATGGTTTCTGCCATAGAAAATACTGGTGCCCAATTTATCTCAGTCGATCATACGCTCTTTGTTGACAGAAATGAACTGTCCATAAAAACCAATACACTCACCAACGGTGAAGAGTTTGTGATCTCAGAAGAGGATCGAACTGTAGAATTGGGAAGCATGCGGTTGGACTTAGAGTATCTAAACAGACCTAGCTCTCTAAATCATTCAAATGGCGAATATTTCAGTTCTCAGCAGATTGAATATCCTTTGCTTCTAAGGAAATGGAAGCAAGGTGATAAGATGAGGCCTTTAGGGATGAAAGGGCAAAAGCTTGTTAGCGACATTTTGATTGACAAAAAGGTCGACCTGTCGCAAAAATCAAATGTATATGTCTTGGTTAGTGGTGGCCAAATTTGTTGGTTGGTCGGCTATCAGATTTCGGAAGATTTTAAGGTGAAAGAGGCTGACCAAAAAGTGTTATCGATTAGTCGTATTCAGGCTGACTAAAATCATCATTTTAAATAATCTACAAGGTTTTTTTTAGAAGGCTCGGTTGTTACCTTTGCAACCGTTATTTCATTCATTAAAACTAAAACCACCATGAAAGTTACTGTTGTAGGTGCCGGAGCTGTAGGTGCCAGTTGTGCAGAGTATATCGCCATCAAAGACTTCGCTGCAGAAGTTGTATTGATAGACATTAAAGAAGGTTTTGCTGAAGGTAAAGCAATGGACCTAATGCAAACGGCTTCTTTGAATAGTTTCGATACGAAGATCGTTGGAACAACAAATGATTATTCTAAAACAGCAGGTAGCGATGTGGCTGTGATCACTTCTGGTATTCCAAGAAAGCCAGGAATGACACGTGAGGAATTGATCAGTACAAATGCAGGGATTGTAAAGTCTGTTGCTGAAAACTTGATCAAGCATTCTCCTGATGTGATCATCATTGTTGTATCTAATCCAATGGATACTATGACTTACTTAACTCACACTGCGACTGGTCTTCCTAAGAACAGAATCATCGGTATGGGTGGTGCACTTGATAGTGCAAGATTCAAATACAGATTAGCTGAAGCGATGGAAGCTCCAATTTCTGATATTGATGGTATGGTAATCGGTGGACACAGTGATACTGGTATGATTCCATTGACAAGACTTGCAACTAGAAATAGTGTGCCTGTTAATAAGTTTATCTCTGAGGAGAGAATGGCTGAAGTAAAACAAGAAACTAAAGTTGGTGGTGCAACACTTACTAAGTTGTTAGGTACTTCTGCTTGGTATGCACCAGGTGCAGCAGTATCAGCAATGGTTCAGGCAATTGCACAAGATGCTAGCAAAATGTTCCCTTGCTCATGCCTATTAGAAGGAGAGTATGGTTTAAATGATATCTGTATTGGTGTTCCTGCTTTAATTGGCAAAAATGGTGTTGAGCAGATCGTAGAAATCGAACTAAGCGATGAGGAAAAATCTGAGCTGCAGAATAGCGCAGATGCAGTTAGAAAAACAAATGGTTTGTTATAAGAGAAATAGCCATAAAGCATAAATGAAAAAGGCCTCAATTGAGGCCTTTTTTTATTGATTAGAGTAAATCTCCTTTGACGCTTGAAAGATCTTGAAAGTGAATTGATCAGTGATAGCTAGATTTTCGCTTGATCGTAATTCTTGTCCTTCCGAATTGTAGAACACAAGTTTAGCTTCTCCTTTGTCTTTTAATTTTTTACCTGCTTTTGAAGAAATGTGCAGGTTTTGAACCTTTTCTCCAAAGCCATAAGCATTCTCTTTAATGTCCATCTTTAATCTAGCCTCTCCGTTTGGCCAGTAAACGGTGTACTTGCCAAAGAGCTTACCAAAAATGTATTTGCGCTCTGCCTTTACTGTTCCGTTATTATAGAACTCCCATGCATCACCATGTAATCTTCCATCAACTACAGAGTACCTGAACTTGAGTTGTTCATTCTCATAATAATCGACAATGTCACCGGTGATATTTCTTCCAGCAATTCGATAAAGTCCTTTTTCATAAGTTACCTCTGAAATGTCGATGTCTTTAGCAGGAGGGTTGGCAATGAAAACCGTAAAAATTGAAAAAATTATGAGTGTTGTTTTCATGAGTTTATGTGTATTTGAGCCTTAGGTGAATGTGTATGTCATTCAATACGTAAAAAAAGGTAAATGGTACACTTTACCAATAGAGAAAAATGTAAGTGATCCTTGTCAATTTGTTTTTGGCAGATATTGTCCTTTTAATCCAAGCTATTTTCATAAGGAATCAATGTAAAATCCGTTTACTTAGCAGTCAGTTTAGTTCACTTCTATGTTATCAATTCTCCTCAGGAAACCATCTCATTTGATTCTGGTCTTATTTCTAGTTTTTTCTTGCGATCTAACTATTGAAGAGGAGGTTTCTGTTAAAAAATCAGTGCCCGAAACTGCTATTTTTGGTTTGACCTCGAATGACCTTAGTGCGATTCAAGCCTTCATTAATCACCCGGGAGCACAATCCATTCTTCAGGAATTAAATACCAATAATGATGCCGTAATTTATGATAGCATCATTAGCCCGGTTTTATCAGGTAAAGAATTCTCTTTGAGTTGGCACTCGAGCAGCAGGAGTGATCTAGAGAGTTTGTTGATTGTCGACTTTAAAGACATATCATTGAACTCGTCTTTATTACAGTTCAGTGGAGAACCCTCTGTATCCAATTATAATGGATATGAAATCAAGTCTATTCAAGGTGCTGAAAGAGCTATCCATTTTTGTGTGAGTGATAATCAACTGGCAGTATCACATTCTAAAATATTGGTTGAAGATTATGTCCGTGCTCAAGAAGATGAATCGGCTTCTCTCCAAGGCCTCGATTCCGATTTACAGGAGACCATTTTATTTATCAATAACGACAGATTGGATGAGGTAGGATTGGAATCATTCGGCAAAGTTGGAGGGGTTTCAATCTTAACTTATGAATTAGGGGAGAACAGTATTCTGTATAATGGAAGTATTAAAGTCTCACAGAAATCGGGAGATAATGCCCAATTATTTGGGGCCGCTTATGTGCCAGCTGAGTTTGAATCAATAGAATGGGTTTCTCAACCCCAAAGCTCAACAGAATTGGGACAGTCATTTTTAAAAGTAGGATTATCTGTTTTTGCTGAAAGTGAAGAACTACTTATAGCTAAGCCAGCTGATTCGGAGAAGATGCTGATGGAATTAAAACAATTGGCAGGTACGCTGCTGTCTTCAAATGATTCACTGCCCTATTTGGAGTCTTACGCCAATGAAGAAATCAGGTTTATTTCAAGTGATTTTTTCAAGGGGCTATTTAATAATGAAGACTTGGATTTGGAAGATGGTGCCTTCTTCTGTATTGCCAATACACATTTACTGGTTTCAACCAGTGCTGAAGCCATTAGACAAAGCCTTTCGAGTCATGCAGATGAATTGACCGTTGGTCAATCAGTTGAGGATAGAGCTTTTTACAATGGCTTGATTCAAGACACCTATTATACGCTGGTGCAGTCTTTTGAAGGAAGTTCTTCTAGTCATAACAACTCAAGACTGGCTAGGCTGATCTATCAAACCAATACATTTTCTAATGGTATTCTAGTGAATGGCAGGGTTGATCTAACTGCCGAAAGGAGTGAGGAGGTCAATGAAGCTGGAGCTAATTCTGGGCAATTGATCGCGAATGCATTTTTAGATACAGCTGCTGTTGTCAAGGCAAAGGTTTTAACAAATCATGTTGATCAAACAAAAGAATTAGTTGTACAGGATGCCAAAAACCAACTGTATCAAATTTCTTCTGAAGGAGAACTCAATTGGAAAATTCAGATGGAGTCAAAGCTAAAAGCTCCTGTACTCCAAGTAGATTATTATAATAATCGCAAGCTTCAATATCTGCTCTTGACTGATTCTTTAATTCACATAATTGATAGAAATGGTGAAGAAATCGAAGGATTTCCAGTAGCTCATGGTATTACTGAAAATATCAACGGCATTGAGTTAGTCGACTACGATAACACCAAAAGGTATCGCTACCTCATAGAGGCAGGCAGAGGGTTCTTATATCTTTTTAACAAAGAAGCTGAATTGCTAGAAGGCTGGAATCCAAAAGAGTTAGATGCTGTTCTTCCTGCATTACCTCGTCACGAAAGAATTGCCGGTAAAGACTTCTTCTGGGTAGCTGAGAGATCGAACAAATTGATTCTACTCAATAGACGCGGTGAGAATTACTCAGGCTTCCCTTTTCAAAAGAGTTTCAGGTTTTCTGGTGATGTTTATCTTTTACGAAGCCCCACTTTTCAAGGATCTCAATTTGTAGCGCTATCGGAGAAAGGGAAGTTAATTCAAGTAGACCTTTTGGGTCAGCTTAAAAGAGAGGAGCAATTGTTTCTCACAAATTCCAACACCAGATATCAATTGATCAAAGATGTTCTGGGTAATGGATATTTAATCAGTCGTTTGGAGGATAGGGTTTCCATATTTCTCAATGAAGATCAAGAGGAGCTTTTTCAATTATCAGAAAGACTTGGGGCTAATGAGAAACTCAGCTATTACCGATTCAGAGGAGGAGCGGAAATCGTCCTAATTCAAAATTCGGAAACAGGGAAGGTGAGGCTATTTAATTTAGATGGAGTTCAAATCGGAGAAACTGTTCAGTCTGATTACGCGCCATCGCTCATTTATTATCGAAATAAAGGAGTTTACCATTTGTTTGCTAATTTCGATAATGAGGTGAATATTTATGAATTCACTTCGCCAACCAAATGAAAAGACTTTTAGTATTAGCATTCATCTTGTTATCGCAAGCGCTGTGGGCTCAAACAGACACTTTGCCAGATGTGTTTCTAAACCCGCGAGATGCTATCTATAATCACCTTTTTTATCTCCAAAATGAGACTTTCAATGACATGCAATCTGCAAAGTCATTGGCGAGAACGAATCTTCCTAGATCTACCAGAGCAAAGCTTGCGCTAGAGATCAAACAAATTTTAGATGGTACCGGTCACTATATCAATCTAGATGAGGTGCCGGATGACCCTGATTATTTAGATACTCTATCTAATGAACATCGCTATGTTCTCACAGAAGAATATCCAGAAATCTATTTGCAGAAATACGGTAGAGCTTGGCTCTACTCGCAAGAAACCGTTAGAAAGACGGAAGGTATACATCAAAAACTCTTTCCTTTTGGAGCTAGTGAGCTTTTAAGTGACTTCCATCCAAATGAGAAAAACAAATTCTTAGGGATTTACTATTGGCAATACTTAGTGGCTCTAATTCTCATTGTTTCTCTTTTCCTACTGTATAAATTATCTCTCTTCATTCTCAAGAGAGGAATCTTAAGGTATGCTGCAAAGGCGCTGAAATTAGATCTTGGAAAGAATGTTCTGAATCCGCTGGCAGCTCCGTTGGCCTTGATTTTTGTCTTTTATGTTCTTTTTAAGGCAATTCCATTGCTACAGCTATCGCCATTTTTCGGTCAGTTTATCATAGGAACGATTAAGGCGTTGTTTGTCCTTTTTCTCACTGGATTGTTTTTGAGAATTACCAATGTGGTGGAATTCTATGGGATAATCATAGCGCAGAAGAGCAACAATAGCCTTGATGATCATTTAGTGCCTTTGATTACCAAAGTGATCAAGGGTTTTGTGGTGATCATTGGGTTTATTCTAATGCTCAACTCATTAGGAGTGGATATCCTTCCATTGCTAACTGGACTTTCAATTGGTGGTTTGGCATTTGCCCTAGCTGCCCAAGACACGATCAAGAACTTCTTCGGTTCTCTAATGATCTTTTTGGATAAACCTTTTCAAATAGGAGATTGGATTACAGAGGGTAGTGAAATTGATGGTACAGTTGAAGAAGTTGGATTAAGATCTACGCGAATAAGAACCTTTAGAGATAGTTTGCTTTATATTCCTAACGGTGAGTTGGCGAATGGAAGAGTTGATAATCACGGAGCTAGAAGGTATAGAAGATTTTATACCAACATTAATATCACCTATGATACGCCAACGAGAGTTATTGAAGTGTTCGTTGAAGGTTTACATAGAATAGTATTGAATCACCCCGATACGAGAAAAGACTATTTCAATATCTATTTAAATGATTACGAGTCGAGCTCACTTAAAATCATGTTCTATGTCTTCTTTGCAGTGCCTACTTGGCCGGAAGAATTGAGATGTCGTCAAGAAATAATGTTAGAAGCTAATAAGTTAGCGGAACATTTAGGGGTTAGATTTGCGTTCCCTACGCAAACTTTACATGTAGAGCATTTTCCAGAGAAAATAGGATCTACGCCTAGTTATACTGAAACGGAGGATGAGTATAAGGCGAAACTAGATGCTTACTTCCAGGGAAAAGATAAAAAGTAAACTTTATGAAATTTAGTACCAAAGCCGTACATGCAGGGGTTAAACCAGATCCCTCAACAGGAGCTATTATGACTCCGATTTATCAGACATCTACGTATGTTCAGAAATCACCGGGCGATCATCAAGGTTTTGAATATTCAAGAACTCAGAATCCAACCAGATTTGCACTTCAAGATAGCATAGCAGCTCTTGAGAATGCAAAACATGGATTAGTCTTCGGTTCTGGGCTCGCTGCAATTGATGCTGTAATTAAGCTGTTGAAACCAGGCGATGAGGTAATTAGTGGGAATGATCTGTATGGTGGTACTTACAGAATCTTCACTAAGATCTTTGAAGACTTCGGTATCAAATTCCACTTTGTGGATATGACAGATCTTAAGAATATTGAGAATTCTGTTAATGACAATACTAAACTGATCTGGTTAGAAACGCCAACTAACCCTATGATGTCGATTGTGGATATCAAAGGAGCTTCTGCTATCGCTAAAAAGCGCAACATTTTACTAGGAGTGGATAATACATTTGCTTCACCTGCACTTCAAACACCGCTAGATCTAGGTGCTGATATTGTAATGCACTCGGTAACCAAGTATCTGGGTGGGCACTCTGACGTTGTGATGGGAGCACTAGCAATGAATGATGATCAGCTAAATGAAAGATTGGCATTTATTCAGAATTCATGCGGAGCTGTCGCAGGGCCACAAGATTGCTTCTTAGTGCTAAGAGGAATTAAGACTTTAGGCATAAGAATGGAACGTCATTGTTCAAATGGAGAAAAGGTGGCCAATTATTTAAGAAACCATAAAGAAATTAAAGATGTCTATTGGCCAGGTTTCGAAGATCATCCGAATCATGAGATTGCCAAATCGCAAATGAGTGGTTTTGGAGGAATGATTTCATTCACTTTCCATGAAGACGATATGCAGAGGTCTTTCCGTGTTATGGAAAGATTAAAATTATTTGCATTAGCTGAGAGTCTTGGCGGGGTTGAGTCTTTGGCTAATCACCCAGCAACCATGACTCATGGAGCCATTCCAAGAGAAGAAAGAATGAAAGTTGGTCTTCTCGATTCGCTTATTCGATTGAGTGTCGGAATAGAAGATCCAGAAGATTTGATAGCCGATTTGGAGCAAGCCATTGGTTAACAGCATTTAAAGCCTCATTTGAGGCTTTTTTTATTGGAATTTTCAGTACCCAAAAATGACGGTTCATCCGTGATTTATACCGGTTGGGAAAATATTATACTTTTTTTGGGGTTATAACTAAACTTTTTCGGAGCTTTGCCGTCAAATATAGTAAGCGAAACAAAATATAATTTGGGAAGCTTAACGGTAGGATAACCTAGACACAAAAAATAAAAGTCAAAACAACAACGCGGTCATGAAAAAGGAAATTACAATTAGAAGGAAGGTGTCAGCGATAGTCGCAATGGCATTGGCAGTTGCAGTAACTTTTACTGCTGCATTAGATACTTACGGAGATTCAAATGCTGATCTCTATTTGTCTTCTGAGTTAGAAACTTCAGTAGAAGAAGCTTACGAAAGCTTTGTAGAAGATAACACATATTACACTCCAAGTGAGGAGAATGTAGAAGTGATCAAGATTTACAATTCTGATTACGAATTAATCAAAGAAGTCGTATTGGAAGGAGATGATGTCTTGGAAGACAAAGAAGCTCAAATGTTGATCAATAGAGCTGACTTCTTAAGCTCATTCAGTAACACTTCAGTTTACAAAGTATTGAATTAATCGAGAGAGAATAACGAGGAGGGGCTTAGGCCCCTTTTTTTATGCTCTGAATTACATATAATTTGGTATGTAATCGATTGTATAAGTATAAAATTCTTTTTAAATACAATTAGGTAAAATAATATTAGGTATTAATTCGTATTATCAGTAAATTATTTAACAAATAAAATCCGATAATATGAAAAACTCTAAAAACTTATGGGCAGCCGTCATTTTGATTGGCTTGTTTGTGTTTATCGGTGTCTCTGTTAACTACCATTATTCTACAGAGGAAACAGTAACTGACGAGCAAGCCGTATTAGATAGGGCCTATCAAGATGTAGTTGCTGAAGAGAACTCAGATGACATATCTACAATGGATATCATCATTAAGATCTTTGATGGAAATGATGAGTTAATTGATTCAAGAGTACTAAAGCCTGAAGAGCTACCTGACGAAGAATTTTCAAGTCTCATGAACCAATCATCTCTAATAGCTGAATACAACAACAGCTATATATACAAAATCAAAGAGTAAGTATTGATTAACTAAGGTGAAGGGGAGCTAAGGCTCCCTTTTTTATTTCCACTCATGTAAAATCAATACATGCCTTTCTCTATTACCTAAGGACTTCTTAATTTTTAACAACTGAATTGAATAGTCTAATCAATTAAACAGATAAACTATGATCTTATTGAAGAAGTCTTTCAGACTGGTGTCAATGCTTTTAATACTGACTTTGGTCTTTACTGAAAGTGCTGATGCTCAGAGAAGGAAGAAGAAAAAGAATGATGCTCCCGCTACTGATTTAAAAGCGGAAGTCTATAATGGTATTGAATGGAGGTCGATTGGGCCTTACAGAGGCGGAAGAGCTTCAACTGTTACTGGTGTGCCTGGCAAACCGCAACTATTCTACATGGGTGCTACTGGTGGCGGTGTTTGGAAAACTGACAACGGTGGCCGTACCTGGAAGAATATTTCGGACGGTTATTTCGGAGGTTCTATTGGTGCTGTGGCAGTGAGTGAATCAGATCCGAATGTGATCTATGTTGGTCAGGGTGAAGAGACGGTTAGAGGAAATGTAAGTTCTGGATTCGAAGGAATGTGGAAGTCTACAGATGCAGGAGAAACTTGGACCAATATCGGCCTTAAGGATGCGATGCATGTTGGCAGAATCAGAATTCATCCTGAAAATCCAAATGTGCTTTGGGTATCTGTAATGGGAGACTTATTCAAATCTTCTGAAACAAGAGGTGTTTATAAATCTACAGATGGAGGAGCTAATTGGAAGAGAGTCTTATTTGCCAATGCAGATGCAGGTTCAGTTGATATTTCAATTGATCCAAATAATCCAGATGTGATGTTTGCAAGTACTTGGAGAGTGAGAAGAACGCCATATAGCTTAACCTCAGGTGGAGACGGTTCTGCCTTGTGGAGATCAAAAGACGGAGGTGAAACTTGGGAAAACGTGATGAGCAAAAGAGGGATGCCAAAAGGCCCCATAGGTATCATTGGTGTTTCTATATCACCTGCTAACTCAAATACCATCTATGCAATAATCGAGGCAAACAAAGGTGGTGTTTATAAATCTACAGATGGCGGAGAGTCATGGAGAAACACCAATTCTGATCGTTCATTAAGACAAAGAGCTTGGTATTACTCTAGAATCTATGCAGATACGCAAGATGAGGATAAAGTATACGTGATGAATGTTGGCTACCACACATCAGTTGATGGTGGAAAGACATTCAATAGAAGAGGGGCACCACACGGTGATCATCACGATCTATGGATTGCTCCAGAAGATAATATGCGTTTAGCTATCGCTGATGATGGAGGTGCGCAAGTATCTTATGACGGAGGAGATAATTGGTCGACCTATATGAACCAGCCAACGGCTCAATTCTATAGAGTTACTACAGACAATGCCTTCCCTTATAGAATTTATGGTGCACAGCAGGATAATTCTACTGTAAGAATCAACCATAGATCTTTTGGTTTTGCCATTACAGAAAATGATTGGGAACCTACTGCAGGTGGTGAGTCAGCTCACATTGCACCTAATCCTGATAATCCAGACATCGTTTATGGTGGTAGTTATGGTGGTTATCTAACAAGAGTAGATCATGACAAAGGAATCAATAGAAATATCAATGCGTGGCCAGATAACCCAATGGGACATGGTGCCGAAGATTATAAATATAGATTCCAGTGGAATTTCCCGATTTTCTTCTCGCCACATAATTCTGGTAAGTTGTATACCACTTCTAACCATGTTCATGTTTCTTATGATGAAGGTGGAAGCTGGGAAGTAATTAGTCCGGACCTTACAAGAGCTGAGCCAGACAAATTAGGCAAGTCAGGTGGTCCGATTACATATGACGATACTTCAGTTGAATATTACGCTACCGTATTTGCTGCTGTTGAGTCTCCTTATGAAAAAGATCTGATCTGGGCAGGGTCTGATGACGGCCTTATCCATGTTACTAGAGATGGCGGTAAAAATTGGGATAATGTTACACCTCCTGATTTCCCTAAGTATTTAATGATCAATAGTATTGATCCGGACCCATTTGTAGAGGGAGGAGCTTACATTGCTGGTACACAATACAAACTAGGAGATTATCAGCCTTACCTATTCAAAACGAAAGACTATGGTAAGACTTGGACGAAAATTACTTCTGGTATACCAAATGATTACTTTACAAGAGTAGTAAGAGCTGATCCTGAAAAGCAAGGATTACTTTACGCAGGTACAGAAAGAGGTATGTTTGTTTCTTTTGACGATGGATCTTCTTGGAAGCCATTCCAAATGAATCTTCCGATTGTACCAATCACAGATTTAGCCATTAAGAACAATAACCTAATTGCGGCAACGCAGGGTAGAAGTTTCTGGTTAATAGACGATTTGACTGTTCTGCATCAGATCACAGATGAAATCGCTGCATCTGAATTCCATGTTTTCCAGCCAATGGATGCTTATAGATTAGGCGGTGGAGGCCGTTTCAGAGGTGGTAGCAATAGCAATGCTAACCTATTGTATGGTAAGAACAAGCCAGCTGGCCCGATGATCTATTACTATTCAAAAGAGAAGGCGAGTATTGAGATTGACATTGTGGACAAGAATGGTGATCTCTTCAAAACTTATAAGCAAAAAGCGAAGCCAGGTTTAAATATGTTTAACTGGAATATGAGAGCTGAGAATGCTGAAGGCTTTGAAGGATTGATCATGTGGGCAGCTTCAGTGAGAGGTCCTGGACCATTAGCTCCAACAGGGGAATACACTGCAAAACTGAAAGTGGGAGATCAAACATATGAGACCAAGTTCAACTTGATCAAAGATCCAAGATATCCTTCAACAGATGCGGATATCCAAGCACAGTATGATTTCCTTATTAAAGTGCGTGACAAGGTAACGGAAACGCACCAGGCCATTAAAGATATCAGAACTACTCGTGAGCAGATGGATCAGTTGATGGACAGAATTAAAGGTGATGACCGTTATGAGGATGTAGTTGCTGCCGGAGATACCTTGATGAAAAGAATGACTGAAGTTGAAGAAGCTCTTTATCAAACTAAGAATCGCTCAGGTCAAGATCCGCTTAACTTCCCAATTCGTCTGAATAATAAATTGGCCGCCTTACTAGGTGTTGCTGGAGGAGGAGAGTGGGCTCCAACTAAACAAGCTGAAGATGTTAGAGTCGAATTGACAACTCAAATCGATGCTCAGCTGGCTACCTTAAAAGGACTGATGGAAAATGATCTTCCAGCTTTCAACCAATTGGTGAAAGACAAGTCTGTTGATGCCATTATGCTGAAACCAAGAAAAGAAAAGGCTGATGTAACCTCAACCTCTTCCGATAACAATTAATTGATTGTAAACTAGATAAAAAGGCCGCGATTAGCGGCCTTTTTTATGAGTTGATGTTTTTAATTATCTCAAAGAAATCATCATTGAGAAGGCCGTAGTCATAAAAAGCAAGTCCTTTTGCTCCGCCATTTCGAGCGGCATCGATCATGCCTTTTACTTCAATATTGGTTTTATCATGTAGATATTGAGCTGTGTAGACTGGCTTGCCTTTCATAGCGGTTACTCCTTCTTTAGTTCCGGATTCCACGAATTCCAGAGTCTCTTCGTAAAAGTCATAATAGATCATAGGGAAGACGAAATCCAAATCCCATTCGTCCCATGCTTGTCTGACTAGCTTACGCGCTCTCGTAGGTGTTGCGAATACAGAGGCAGAGACTTTCTTATTGATACCATGAACTTCTTTAGAAATCAGATTGACCATGTTAGTAATGGAGTCGTATCTAAATTTCACCCATTTTTCATCTTGAGATGGATCCTTTAGATCTAGAGGGTCATAGCCAGATTCAGATTTGAATTTGGATCGGCAGGTGTCACAATAGCAATAATCAAACTGTGGCATTTCATGATCTTGGATCAAGTCATATTTAGCCCAAAGTCCTTTAGGTAAAATCACATCGCAGAACCTGATATAATCCAATTGTACTCCTGATAAGCCATCGATTTTAGCTACCTCCATCATGCGTTCTACAAGATAGTTTTGAACCTCTGGCTTATTGGGGCAGAGCCATTGATAGTAATCAACATAAGGTCTCACATCCAAACTAGAGTTGCCTTCTCTACTCACAGCATACCACTCTGGGTGTGCTTGAGTTTCTTTGTTACCCGGTTGATTCATAACCCACATCCAAGAGTGGATTTCTAAACCGTGTTTTTGTGCTATAGGAACAGTTTTTTGCAGCACATCTTTTCCACCACCACATAAGACACCGTGGAAACCAAAGTCTTTGAGTTTCTCAAATTCGGTATCCCATTGATCCTCAGTTTTGTCTCCGCCAGTCCATACCCATAATTTGAAGTCGTCTCCTTCTTCAGAATCACATGATTGAAAAATAAATGGACTAAGGCCAATTGCTGCCGCACCGAGGCCAGCTGATTTAATAAAATCTCTCTTATTCATTTAGTCTCTCCAATTTCTACCGGTCTCATCAAGGTGGAGTAGGTGATCTTGTCCCGGTATCTTAATACTTACCACATATCTATTCCCCGAAAGGTCGATAGTCCATTCTATGGGCGAGCCATCACTCCATTTGTTTTGGTTGAGTAATTGAGGTTTTTCATCTGTAAACCTCTTATAATTCTTTCTAAAAACTTGTTGATTGCGGTGTATTTCATAGAGTAGTTGTCTTGCCTCTTCCTCTTGATTGTTGAAAAAGGCATCAACGCTAGTTGTGTGGTCAGCAAATAGTAGTTGTCCCCATAATTCTGGCTCATGCATGGCTATGATCCGTTGTCTCGACCAAGCCCAATTGTGTTCTCTTTTGTTTTTACCGGTTTTTGGGTCCTTTACCTTAACGTACTTCCCATCAATGATATCAGTGTCCCACTGTACTCTTGAATAATTCATTCTCCAGACTTCTCCAGCTTTTGGTTGACGCCCTCTGTAGTTTAATTCTTTTAGTACTGACCATGGCAAGGCAGCTTCTACGGCCCAATAGTCATCCTCATCACTTGGGTCATTTAATGTCCCTTCAATATGCACTGCAAATTTTCCTCCGGTGATATCCCAGCTATTCACAGGTCTACCACCATCGCGATAAGCCCGAGTCAATAGCAAGTCCCAAATTGTATTGTATGCATTGACTTCTATTTCATAATAGTTATGTGTGTCTCCTAAAGGGTCTAAGAAGAGCTCAATGTCATTATCAAAGAAAATGATAGTGTCCTTTTTCTTCAGATTTGCCCAAATATGAGGTTCTTCCATCTGTGCATAGAAATAGAGATAGGTGCTATCCCAAAGCATTTTAAATCTGGTGTCAAATGGAGGTTCAATACCTATGTCATTGATGTTAACGAATGAAGATGACCACTCTGCTTTGCTCCAGGCTTCATCAGTTGGTCTACCATCTATTTTGATGTCAAGATCAGTGAAATTGCAGGTGTACTTCTCAGGAGGGGTAAAAGTGCTTTGAGCACAGGTAATGAAAGTTATGCAGGTAAGTATTAGACCTAAAAAATGACGCATAAAAAAACCTCAGCTTTTGACTGAGGTACAAGTTCTTAAATCTATCTCAATTAAAAGACAGAAATTCCGAAGAAGGTACTTAATACAGTGAGGACAAAGAGTAATCCTAAGATAGTTGGAGCTAAGTAACTAACTGCAAAATTGAGGTATTTCTGTAAAAATGACCCTTTGTAGTTCGGAGCACCACTAGCCAATTCTTCGTCTAAGTTTTGCTTCTTCCATACATGAGCGGCAAAGAAGGCAATTAAACAGCCTCCTAGAGGAAGCAATGTGTCATTAGCTAAACCGGCAATAAATGATAGAAATTCAGTGTAGTTTTCACTACCTCCAAGCTTGACGAAATTGGTGAAGAAATCTGAATAGCCAAATCCAAGAAGAGATGGTATCCCTACAACGAAAATGATAGCCGCCATAACGATCACAGCCTTATTTCTTCGAAAATTCTTTTCGTCTACCAAGTAAGCTACAGGTACTTCAAGCAATGACACTGTTGAAGTCAGAGCAGCGAAGCAGAGGAGTAAGAAAAAGGAAGTTCCTATGATCACTCCTAAAGAACCACCGATAGTACCGAAGATCTGAGGTAGAGTAACGAATATAAGGGCAGGCCCTCCACCAGCGCCTTCCATCGTTCCACCACTCATAAAACCGATCAAAGGGAAAATCATCATACCTGCAATAAAGGCCATTCCGACATCAGCAAGGGTAATGATAGCTGCTGAGCTGATAATATTCTCTTTCTTATTGACATAGGAACCATAGGTGATCAGAGCACCCATCCCTAAAGAAAGGGAGAAGAAAGCTTGACCCATGGCATTATAAACAACAGCTCCATCGAGCTTAGAGAAATCTGGTAAAAGGTAAAATTTTAAGCCGTCCAGTGCATTGGGTAGGGTAGTACCATAGATCACAAGACCAAGGATCATTACGATCAGTGTCGGCATTAGAATTTTGGCAGCTTTTTCTATTCCACCAGATATTCCTCTAGAAACTACAAGGGCAGTAGCACCCATAAACAGTAGCCCGTAAGAACCAACTTTGAAGACGTCTTTGGTGTATTCTCCAAAGGTATCTGCAATACCGAAATTACCAGAGGCCATTTCGAAAATGTACCCGAAAGCCCAGCCAGCAATAACATTGTAAAAAGAAAGGATACAAACACCTGCAAAAAGGCCCATTTTACCGACCCAGCTCCAGTTTTTGTAGCCTAGGTCTACGAAAGCGCCTACTGCATTTTTCTCTGTTTTACGACCCATGGCAATCTCCGTCACCATTACAGGCCAACAAAGTACGAAACAGAAGAAGAGATAGATCACAACGAAGGCGGCTCCGCCTCCTTGTCCTACCTCATACGGGAATCCCCAAATATTACCTAAACCTACTGCTGAGCCTGCAGCTGCAGCAATAAAACCTAATCTACTGGAGAATCCTCCTCTAGTCGCCATAGTCGATGAATTAAAGTTTCGAATATATGAGAATATTCTTGCTCATCGGTTCCTTTGATAAAAAACTAAAGCTGATTTTAAAATTTACTTCATTTTCATCTCTGCTTTTTAGAGGAGCATTTAGCTTGATTGAAGCAATTCCGATTTTTTCGATTAATATTGAATTTCAACCTTATCCTATGGAACCTTTCTTTACTAATGATGCAATTGTATTCGGAATGCTTATGATTCTGATTGCATGGGTCTTTAAAACATCTAGCTCGGATAAACCTTTTTGGAAGAAGTTTTACACTTACGTACCCAGTATCCTGCTTTGTTACTTCTTACCTGGTTTACTCAATTGGCCATTAGGCCTTGCTTCTGGAGAAGAGTCAAGACTTTACTTTGTGGCATCGAGGTATTTGTTACCTGCAAGTTTAATTCTGCTTTGTCTTAGTATTGATTTAAAGGGGATCATCAACCTAGGACCAAAAGCATTGATCATGTTCTTTGCGGCAACATTCGGTATTGTCTTAGGAGGTCCATTAGCGATTTTGATCATTTCTGCTATAGCACCAAGTGTATTAGATATTGGTGGGAACGAGGAGGTATGGAGAGGTCTGTCTACAGTAGCTGGAAGTTGGATTGGAGGAGGTGCGAACCAAGCTTCAATGAAAGAGATTTTCGAGGTAAGTGATGACCTCTTTGCTACCATGATCGTGGTTGATGTGATCTGCGCGAATATTTGGACAGGCTTCTTATTATATGGAGCTAGTATCTCCAAAAAGATTGACTCTTGGTTGAAAGCGGATACTTCGGCTATTGACGAATTGAAGAAGCGAGTAGAAGATTATACAGCTAGCATTGCTAAGATTCCGACTCTTTCAGACGTGTTTATGATCATCGCCTTAGGCTTTGGAGGTACAGCTTTAGCTCATTGGGGGTCAGAATTGATTGCACCTTTTATGGAAAGCAAGAGCCAGTGGCTCGATAAATACAATTTGACTTCTCTCAAATCAGGCTTCTTTTGGTTGGTGGTAATTGCTACTACCATAGGTGTTGGTCTGTCCTTTACAAAGTATAGAAAATATGAAGGAGCTGGAGCTTCTAGATGGGGTTCTGTCTTCATCTTTATACTTGTAGCAACGATTGGATTGAATATGAATGTGGGAGAGATCTTTGACAACTTAGGTTTATTCTCGATTGGAATCACTTGGATGCTTGTCCATGTGATCATCATGATCGTAGTAGCCAAATTGATCAAGGCGCCATTCTTTTTTGTTGCAGTAGGAAGTCAGGCGAATGTTGGAGGAGCTGCCTCTGCGCCTGTTGTAGCTTCAGCATTCAGCCCGGCCCTTGCACCTGTTGGTGTATTGCTAGCTGTTTTGGGTTATGCTCTTGGAACCTATGGAGCACTGCTTTGTGCTCAATTGATGGCTTCTGTAAGTCCTTAAGCGTTTCGAGTAGAGATCTCTTTCTGAATTTTCTTTCTTATGCTGCCAAATGTTAGCAGAGGGTATATGGTGCCAGCTAATAATAGAATAGGAATAATTTGATATCCTGTTTCGCTTCCTTTGATGTAAGAGGCTATGGCAATAATAGCAGAGAATGCTACTGACATGATCATCATGCCCATTTGAACACGCTTGTATTTGGCAGCTTTCAAATTAAGCTCTTCAATGCTAAATCCTGAATATTCGTTTTGACGAGACATGCCTTATTAAATACCTGATGAGGCAAATTGTTTAGTAGGTTTCTAGAATTTGGAAAAGCTCATCCAGTTTTGGCGTTAGAATGATTTCTGTACGTCTGTTCAATGATTTGTTTTCAGCTGTGTCATTATTGGCTACAGGTAAGAATTCCCCTTTACCAGCTGCTGTAATGATCGCTGGGTCAATGCCATTGTCTGTTAAGATTCTTACAATCGCTGTGGCTCTTAAAACGGATAAATCCCAGTTATCATTCATGTATTGAGATGTTCTGCTGATAGGCACATTGTCGGTATGACCTTCTACTAATACGTTCAATTCTGAATTGCCTTTCAGGGCTGTTGCCAATTGCGATAGGGCAGTTCTTCCTTTAGAATCAACAGAAAAGCTGCCTGATTTGAAAAGCAGTTTTTCAGATAGGGACACATAAACCTTTCCATTTTTGATTTCTACGGATAGATCACTATCAGAGAAATTTAAAAGCGCGTCAGTTACTTTTCTTTTCAATTCTTGAACAGCTGCATCCTTTTCCTCTAATATCTTTTCTAATTCAAGTACTCTTTGTTCTCTTTTTGATAGATCCTCTGCTAGTTCTTGATTCTTTTTTCTTTCAATTTCTAGCTCATCTTCAATGGCAAGTAGTCTTTGCTGCTGCTGGGCGAGGTCAGAGTTCAGCTGGCCACTATTTGACAGTAGATTATCATACAGTTGTTTGATCCTGGTCAATTCACTCTTAGTGCCATCTAGTTCCTGAGTGAGTAAATCCACATCGCTCTTCTGCGCTGAGTTTTGTCCTTTCAAGTCTTCGACTTGCACCTCAAGTCGTTTGATTTGCTCTTTGGCTACTTCTAAGTCCTGTTCAAGTTGGATTTTTTCATTCTCGAGTCCGGTCTTCTCTGCATTTAATGCATCGAATTCTTTTTTGGCTACGCAGCCATTGAATAGAAGTACGCTGGAGAAGAGAAGAATGAAAAGGGAGGTAGAAGTGCTTTTTAATTTCATAAGAGTCGATTCTAAATCAATATTAACTAATAAGGGGCTAGTTGACAATTGATTTTGATGATTGTAGTCTCAAATGCTTAATCCATAGAAAAATGTTATGCATGCATAATAAATTTCTCTATCTTCAGAATCACAAAAGAACTCACTATGCGAACAGACGGAATGTTAAAAGAAGATGCTCTCAAAGGGCAGACCATCATAGTTACCGGTGGTGGAACTGGACTCGGAAGAGCTATGGGTAAATATTACTTGGAGCTTGGAGCCAATTTGGTCATTACCAGTAGAAAAATGGAAGTGCTGGAGAAATCTGCCAAGGAGTTGGAAGAGGAGACAGGTGGAAAGGTATTGCCAGTACAATGTGATGTAAGAGACTACGAGCAAGTAGAAAATGTAATTAAGAAAACAGAAGAGCATTTTGGGCAGATCCATGGCCTCTTAAATAATGCAGCAGGGAATTTTGTGAGTCCTACTGAAAGATTATCAAATAGAGCGTTTGACACAGTTATAGGTATCGTACTGCAAGGGACTACCAATTTTACTCTGGCTCTTGGAAAGCATTGGATTGGGAAAAAGCAGGCAGGTACTGTTCTGAATATTGTGACTACTTATGCTTGGACTGGTTCAGGATATGTTGTTCCATCAGCTTGTGCAAAGGCAGGCGTATTGGCTATGACTCGTTCATTGGCCGTTGAATGGGCTAAGTACAAAATCCGCTTGAATGCCATTGCTCCAGGACCTTTCCCTACTGAGGGAGCATGGAGTAGGTTATTACCGGGTGATTTAGTGAAGAAATTCGATCCGGCAAATCACGTACCTCTCGGTAGAGTAGGAGAGCATCAGGAATTGGCGAATCTAGCAGCCTATTTAATGTCTGATTTCTCAGCTTATGTCAACGGAGAAGTTGTTACGATTGATGGTGGCGAGTGGCTCATGGGAGCAGGTGAGTTTAGCCACTTAGAGAAGATACCTCAAGAAATGTGGGATATGTTAGAAGCTTCTCGCGGAAAAAAGCGATGAGCCCCAAAGTTCTTTGGGGCTATATGAAAGCTAAACGTAAAATGAAAAAGACCGATTTTTGATCGGTCTTTTTTAATTGTTAAGCTTCTGCTTTTGCCATTTTCAGGCGTGTATTTTCATCTAGCCAGATCTTTCTCATTCTGATATTCTCAGGTGTGATCTCTAGGTATTCATCTTTCTGGATATACTCCATGGCTTCTTCTAGTGAGAATCTCTTAGGAGGAGCAATTTTAGAGTTGTCGTCAGATCCTGCAGCACGCATGTTGGTCAATTTTTTACCCTTCTGCACATTTACCACAAGGTCATTTTCTCTCGAGTGCTCACCAATTACCTGACCTGTGTAAAGATCTTCTCCTGGAGGAACAAAGAATACACCTCTGTCTTGTAGTTTGTCTATAGAGTAGGCTGTTCCAGGTCCGTTTTCCATTGAAATAAGTGAACCATTGATTCTTCCTTTGATCTCACCTTTGAATGGTTGATACTCTTTGAATCTGTGATTCATTACCGCTTCACCAGCTGTTGCCGTCAATACGTTATTTCTAAGTCCGATCAACCCTCTTGAAGGAATATCAAACTCTAAGTGTTGCTGATCACCTTTAGGTTCCATGATCTTCAGCTCGCCTTTTCTCTGAGTTGCTAGTTCGATCACTTTCCCAGAAACATCCTCTGGCACATCTACTACCAATGATTCAATTGGTTCGCAACGTTGACCATCGATTTCTTTAAAGATCACCTGTGGCTGACCAACCATCAATTCGTAACCTTCTCGTCTCATGGTTTCGATCAAAACAGAAAGGTGAAGAATACCTCTACCATATACCAAGAACTTATCTTCAGAATCAGTTTCTTGGACACGAAGAGCCAAATTCTTTTCTGTTTCTTTCATCAAACGATCACGTAAATGGCGTGAGGTAACAAATTTACCTTCGCTACCAAAACCAGGAGAGTTGTTGATGGTAAACAACATGTTCATGGTTGGTTCGTCAATGGCGATACGCGGAAGTGGCTCTGGATTGTCGAAATCAGTTAATGTATCACCGATCTCAAAATCATCAAGACCAACAATCGCACAAAGATCACCCGCTTTTACTTCAGATACCTTTTGGCGTCCGAGACCTTCGAACGTTTGAAGCTCTTTAATTCTTACTCTCTTAATTGAGCCATCGGACTTCGTAAGCCCCATAGATTTACCTTCTTCGAGCTTGCCTTGGTAAACTCTACCAATAGCGATTCTACCTACATAAGAAGAGTAATCGAGAGAAGTTACTTGAAACTGAGGCGTACCTTCAGGGCTTGGTGCCTCAGGAATAGTTTCTAATATTTTATCTAAAAGTGGAGTGATGGTGTCGGTTGGATTCTGCCAGTCATCACTCATCCAGCCCATTTTAGAAGAACCATACATGGTTTCAAAATCAAGCTGCTCTTCAGTAGCATCAAGGTTGAACATTAAGTCAAACACTTGCTCATGTACCTCATCAGGTCTACAGTTTTCTTTGTCGACCTTGTTGACCACAACAATAGGAGTGAGGCCAAGACCTAAAGCTTTACTAAGTACGAATCTCGTTTGAGGCATTGGACCTTCAAAGGCATCTACCAAAAGCAATACACCATCGGCCATTTTCAAAACACGCTCTACTTCACCACCAAAATCTGCGTGACCAGGAGTATCTATAATGTTGATCTTAACATCCTTATAGGTCACGGACACATTCTTAGAAAGAATGGTGATTCCTCTTTCACGCTCAAGATCATTGTTGTCAAGAATCAATTCACCTGACTCCTGATTGTCTCTAAATAATTTAGATGCGTGAATGATCTTATCCACCAAAGTAGTTTTACCGTGGTCTACGTGTGCGATAATGGCAATATTTCTGATGCTCTTCATGTCGGCTTCTCAATTGAAGCCGCAAAGGTAGTTCTTTAATGTGAATTCAGTGTGATGAATGGCAAAGATTAGCTACTCTTCCGAATTCAATCGAAATCTATAGATCAAATCAGCTTTAAAAACCAATCCGTCTTGGAAGTCTGCATTGAGCTGGTCCCTGTCATCATTAAATCTAAAGGCAGAAAGTCCCCAGGTTACTCTGTCTTGGATATCATAGACGCGATAGTTCCGCCCTATAGAATAACCAAGCTTAGATTTTAGAATGATATTCTCGGTAATGTCAAAATGCAGGTAGGCAAAAAGCTCATTAGTGGCTTTGACTAAATAGTTCTCAGGATTACCTTGGTAAGGCTCATTCAAATGATAAGAACGCACAAAAGCCGAGAATTCCATTCCTGCCTTCAGCCATGGGTTTAATTGATAATTAGCATCTACAGCCAGGGGAAGTCTGACATTCATTTCGAATCTGCCGTCAGTGCTTAGATGGTAAAAACCAAAGAGTGGCACGAAGAATGGACCGAATAATTCTCCGTTGTAATAGAGCCCAAACTGCCATGAAAAGTTTTCGGTCTTTTTACGTTTGAAAAGCGCCAAAGCACCGAATTGGAAGTCTTTTGATCCTATTTCTTTAAAGTCTGATGAGAATTTGGGGAGAAGTAAATAAGTACCTGTCCAGTTTTCATTGTGTTTATAATTGATTCCGAACCTAGGATTGACGGTGTAGACAGAAGTCAAATTTGATTCAACTGGATTTACATCTGTTGATATTCTCTCTCCATAAAAACCAAAGAGTAGGGCATGACCATTATTGAGCGGAACTGGAATATTCAAGTCTATACCAAACTCTTCAACTCGTGTACCATTGGTTAGGGTGTCGAATTGGTTGACAGGCGTATTGGCATAAAAGATCTTTCCGATGTCCACATATTGCTGAGCATAGGTTTGGCTTATAAAGACAAGGAATAGGCTTGAGGCGAAAAAGTACTTTCTCAAATTGACATTAAATAAGCTCAAAAGATAAGTGAAGTTTTAATGATAGACCTCATACCAAGCAAATTTCGAATGAATAATCTCCTGTTTATGCTCCTTGAGATAATTGATGTAGGCTTGAGCTGCAATGGAGAAACGTTTGTTCTTCTGCCAAACCAACTGCCACTGTGAAGAAAGCGGAAATCCCTTCAGAGGAATGATCTGAAGAGCGTTTAACTCTAATTCATTTTTGATACCAATAAGTGGCATAATAGAATAGCCTAAACCAGCAATTACTGCCTGCTTTACTGCCTCATTAGATGTGAGTTCCATAGAGTTCTCGATGACTATGTTATTAAATGAAGTAAAGCGCTCGATGGTCTGCCTTGTTCCTGAACCTCGCTCACGAAATATGAATTGTATATCATTAAAATCGGCAATACTCTTTACAGGATGTTGAGCCACATAGTCTGGATTTCCAACTAGATAGAGCTTGTTTTGCATAAGCTCGATGGTTTCTAAAGTCATCCTTTCTGGTAAAATAGATACCAATGAAAAATCAACCTCATTGTTCTCCAAACTTTGGACTACTTGAGCTTTATTGGTCACGTCCATTTTGAGTTTTACTCCAGGGTGCTCATCCATAAATTGATTCAGGAAGTAGGGCATCACGTATTTCCCTGTAGAAACCACTGATACTTTCAATGTGCCAGATATTTGCCCTTCATAGCGGTTGACACTTTCACTAATTTTTTCAGCTTCATCAAGAATCCGTTTACTCGTCTCGAAGATCTCTTTTCCAAAGTCTGTTAGATAAAGCTGTTTACCTAATACCTCGGTCAAGGCTAAAGGGAATTGAGCTTGGAAGTTTTTCAACTGTATAGATACAGCAGGCTGGGTGAGATGGAGTATCTCAGCAGCTTTGGTAATGCTTAATTGCTCTGCTACCGTGCGAAATACCTTCAGTTGGTGAAGAGTGTAATTCATAAATAATATTTATGATTATGATAATAAATATAAATAAAAATATATGAAATAAAGATTTCACATTTGTGCCCAATTGAAAATCAAGCTGAATGTCTGTAGATCTTTTAATTGAAAATCTCACCAACCCTGCACTGTTGTTTTTCGTGCTAGGTATCTTTTCGGTACAAGTGAAAAGTGATCTTGAGATTCCACCTAACTCATCGAAATTCATTTCACTTTATTTACTATTCTCGATTGGCTTCAAAGGAGGGCAGGAGTTGGCTCATAATGCTTTAACAGCAGAGATTATCCTATCAGTACTATTTGGTCTTTTGACGGCTGTGGTTATTCCATTCTATACCTTCTTTATACTAAAAAGGAAGCTATCTGTAGAGAATTCAGGTGCCATCGCAGCTGCATATGGTTCTATTAGTGCCGTCACATTTGTAACAGCCGTTTCATTCTTAGAAATGCAGTCTATCTCATTTGGTGGGCATATGGTGGCGATTATGGCATTAATGGAGGCACCTGCTATCATTGTTGGAGTTGTTTTAGTAAAGAAATTCTCAAATGGTTCCGTCAATGGGGGAACATTGAATATCTGTAAGCATGCACTATCTAATGGAAGTGTCCTGCTAATTATTGGGTCATTGATCATTGGCTTATTGGCGAGCGACAAGCAAGCTCAAGGTATAGCCCCTTTTACAACTGACATATTCAAAGGGTTCTTAGCGATTTTCCTCTTAGATATGGGTATCAGCAGTGGTAGACACCTTAAGTCATTTCTCGATAACGGTTGGTTTACTACTCTTTTTGCCATCGTAATTGCCCTTTTCAATGGTCTTGTTGTAGCTGCACTTAGTGGTTTGGTTACAGATGAAGTTGGCAATAGATTCATGCTGGCTGTATTGGCAGCAAGTGCATCCTACATTGCTGTTCCTGCTGCTATGAAAATTGCAGTTCCAAAAGCAAGTCCAGGTCTTTACTTACCTATGGCGCTTGCAATTACATTCCCAGTAAATATCACTCTGGGACTACCTATTTACATGTACATAGTTCAAAACACATAATCATGGAGAAATTTAAGAAATGGTCTGTTTTAATTGATCTTGATCAAAACAACGAGAGATTCCTGAGCCAAGTAGCTCGTTTAGCTGATCGATTGGTTCCTCAATCGATCAGCTTTATAGGAATCGAGCAGAAAGAAGAATTACCCAAAGATTTACTCTCTGACCTTCCTGATCTCATAGAAATGTCGAGTAAGGAGAAAGTAAAAAGCTTAGATCAACTGATTGCAAGCAAATTCCATCAAGAACATCACCTCAAAATTGAGCATGTGGGTAATAGAAAGATTGGTCAAGTCTTAAAACGAATTAATGAGAACCAGTCAGATTTGCTGATCATACCTAGTTCAAATGAAGGTATTGACAATTTTCAACAGCGAGTCACTAGAAAGACAGGTGCTTCAGTACTGCTTTTGCATGCCTCAGATAAAATGGAATGGTCTAAGATCTCTGTCGCCATTGATATGTCTGTCTATTCTGATCTGTGCATCAATTTGGCTAACGAACTCAGTTCTTCAAATGAAAAGGATGTGCAAGTCAACATTCTTCACGCCTATCAAGACTCATCAAGGTATTTAAATCAGGTTTTTGAAACGGTAGATGAGGTACAAAACGCTTTGAGTCAAGCGAGTATTGTCAATAAGAAATTAGAGGATTACGCTCGAACAAAGGTGAATGATTATCTGACATCAATTGTGAAAGGTCTATACTACACGCATATGCTTCAGCATGGTAGAGACAAAAGACCATCTCAAATGATTTTGAATTGTACACGAAATATGCAAACCGAATTATTGCTGATAGGCTCTAAGGGAACGGGTAAGTCCCTAGCTTCTTTAATGGGTAATACGGCAGATGAATTAGTGAAAAGTGAGCAACAGGGCTCAATGCTTGTAGTAAAGCAGAAAGGAGAAAATCAGGGGTTTTTAAGTAGTTTTCTCTCCTGATGATAAAAGAAAAGGCCTCGAGCGAGGCCTTTTTTTTAATCTTATAACCACTCCACTTCTCCGGAGCCTAGTTTATAGTATGCTGAAACCACTTTAACTCCAGCTGACTCTACAGCATCGGAAATAATTGGTTTCGTTTCTTTAATCTCTTCTGCTACAATCTCGGCATTTACTTTAACAGCATTAGTTAAAAGATCACCTTTCATTCTTCTAGCCATGTAAACGGCAGGTTTGATCTTCTCTATAATTGAGCCGATATGGCCTCCTGGGTCTGCATTTCCTAAACTAGCGTTTACAGCACCACAGCTTTCGTGGCCAAGTACTACTATCAGTTTAGAGTTCAAGAATTTAACTGCGTATTCGATGCTTCCGAATACTTTGTCTTTCGCCACGTTACCTGCAACGCGAATAACAAAAAGATCGCCAAGCCCTTGATCGAACAGTAATTCAGGTACTACGCGAGAGTCCGCGCAACTTAAAACTACTGCAAATGGGTGCTGAGAACCAGTTAGTTCATCCCTTCTTTCTGGATCCGTATGAGGGTGCTTTAAGTCACCTCTAACGTATCTTTTATTTCCTTCCTTTAATAGCTTAAGTGCTTCGTCTGCTGTCATAATTAGTGTAGAGTTATAAATTTTGGTTCTCTAACTTAACTAAAAGTCTGAAGATTCACACCTTGATTTGAAGGCTTCGTTCATCTTTTCGAAGCCAATTTTAGTGTCTTTTAGCATTCCGGAAAGAAATCCTACCAAAATTCCACTGAAAAATTCCCCATGAATAAAGCGGGTTTGAGTTGGCGAGATCTCCTCTAGTGCGAAATAATGTTCACCATCAAAGACACCTCTAATACCTAGTTTTCCTCTCCATCTGAATTCATCATTTTCTGAGCACTTTAGTACTACGGGCTCAAAATGCATCAGCTTCCCTTTTGGTGTTTTGATCTGAATTTGAAGGTACTTGCCAACCACTTTCTGGCCTTTAATTGAAATAACAAATGGATTCCATTCAGGATAGTTTTTGAAGTCCATCAAAACACTCCATACTTTTCCTATGGATTGATCAATGATGATTTCGGTTTCAATTTGCTTCATAAGGCAACGAGGGATATTTCTTTTTCCTAATATCTAAAATCTCATTCCCAAAATCTAAATCTATCTTCTAAGAGATTATCTTTGCAGGCTATGACTAAAACCGATTTCAAAAGACATACTGTAACAGCAGCTTTGCCCTATGCTAACGGACCAGTTCATATTGGTCATTTAGCTGGAGTTTATGTGCCTGCTGATATCTATGTTAGATACTTAAGATCAAAAGGCGAAGACGTTGCTTTCATTTGTGGTTCTGATGAACATGGCATGGCCATCACCATGCGCGCAAGGAAAGAAGGGGTAGAGCCTCAAGCTATTGTAGATAAGTATCATGGAATGATCAAAGAGAGTTTTGATCAGTTAGGTATTTCTTTTGACATCTATTCTAGAACATCGAATCAAACACATCACGAGACAGCTCAAGAATTCTTTTTGAACCTTCATGAAAAGGGAAAATTTGAAGAGAGGGTTAGTGAGCAGTACTATGATGAAGAAGCTCAGCAATTTTTAGCAGACAGATATATCACTGGTACATGTCCTAAATGTGGTAATCCTCATGCTTACGGTGATCAATGTGAGAATTGTGGGTCTTCTTTGAGTCCTTCAGATCTCATTAATCCAAAATCTACTCTTACTGGAAATGCTCCGATTTTAAAAGAGACCAAACATTGGTATTTGCCACTACAAGACTATGAAAAGTGGTTAAGTCAGTGGATAGTTGAAGGACATAAATCTGATTGGAAACCCAATGTCTGGGGGCAATGTAAATCTTGGATTGATGGTGGTTTACAGCCTCGTGCCATGACCCGCGACCTGGATTGGGGAATCAAGGTTCCATTGGAAGGCGCTGATGGTAAAGTAATGTACGTCTGGTTCGATGCACCCATTGGCTATATCTCTGCAACCAAAGAATGGGCTGATCAGAAAGGCAAAGATTGGGAGCCTTATTGGAAAGATGAGGATACTAAGCTTGTACATTTCATAGGTAAGGATAATATTGTTTTTCACTGTATCATTTTCCCAGCCATATTAAAGGCGCATGGAGATTATATTCTGCCTGAAAATGTTCCTGCCAATGAATTTTTGAACCTAGAGAATGACAAGATTTCCACTTCTAGGAATTGGGCAGTTTGGTTGCATGAGTACTTGGTTGACATGCCAGAAAAGCAAGATGTATTGAGATACACGCTCTGCGCAACTGCTCCTGAAAGTAAAGACAATGACTTTACTTGGAAGGATTTCCAAGCTAGAAACAACAATGAATTAGTGGCGATTCTTGGGAATTTTGTGAACAGGGCAGTGGTACTGACACATAAGTATTTTGACGGGCAGGTTCCTGAGCGAGGAGAACTATTTGATATTGATAAAGAGGTGCTAGACGCACTGGGTCAAATCCCGAATAAGATTGGTGATGCGCTTGGCCGCTATAGGTTTAGAGAGGCTTTAGCCGAAATGATGGACCTGGCTCGAATTGGAAATAAATACTTAGCAGATACAGAACCATGGAAGCTCATTAAAACAGATGAAGAAAGGGTAAAAACTATATTGAATATAGGCCTTCAGCTAGTGGCCAACTTGACTATTGTAGCTGAACCGTTTATTCCTTTTAGCACAGAAAAGCTTCGTGGCTTTATTAATCTAGAGAAATTAGATTGGTCTTCAGCTGGTAATGATGAGTTACTATCTGCCGGACATCAGTTAGAAAAAGCACAATTATTATTCGAGAAGATCGAAGACAAAACCATACAAGCACAAATTGACAAATTGGAAGCTACTAAAAAGCAAAATGAAATGGAGAACAAAGAGATTGAGGTAGTCCCATTCAAAGACGAAATCGTATTTGATGATTTTATGAAATTAGATCTTCGTGTCGGTACTATTTTGGAAGCCGAGAAAGTGGAGAAATCTAATAAGCTTCTCAAGTTTTTAGTAGATACTGGAAATGACAAAAGAACCATTTTGAGTGGTATTGCTAAGCATTATTCACCTGAAGAAATGGTAGGGAAGCAAGTGACGATTGTTGCCAATTTAGCTCCTAGAAAGATGATGGGTACTGAGTCCCAAGGAATGATCTTGATGGCTGAAGATTCTGAAGGCAACTTGAGATTGATTGAGCCTAACGAGAAAGTAAATCCAGGTTCTACTGTCAGCTAAATGAAAATCAATCACCAACGTCTTCTTGAATCAATTAACCGCTTTGCGGAAATAGGTAAAAAGGAAGAGATTGGAGTAGAGAGAATTGCCCTTTCAAAAGAAGATAAGCAAGCTCGAGACCTTCTAAGAGAAATGATGCTCGATGCTGGCTTGGAGCTTTCTGTTGATCGTATAGGCAATATGATCGGCATTAGGAAGGGTAAAGATGATGTAGCTCCCGTTGCATTTGGATCGCATTTAGATACTGTTTATTCAGGTGGCCGTTTCGATGGAGCTTTAGGCGTATTGGCTGGTTTAGAGATCATGCGCTCTTTAAATGATGCTAATATTGTGACTGATAAGCCACTGGCCCTGATCAACTTTACCAATGAAGAAGGAGTGAGGTTTGCACCAGACATGATGGGAAGTCATGTGTATGCTGGTTTAGCGAATCTTGAAGAAATACTTTCTTCTCAGGCTTATGATAACCCTAATGAAACGATAGCCTCAGAACTTGAAAGAATAGGTTATAATGGGGATTTAGAGCCTGGTGCAATTGCTTTTGATTCGTTTTTTGAATTGCATATTGAACAAGGTCCTGTTCTGGAAACTGAGAAAAAAGACATTGGTGTAGTGGAAATGGTTCAAGGCATCCATTGGACCCGTTATTCCATTTCAGGAGAAGCCAATCATGCAGGAACTACACCAGTAAAATACCGCAAAGACGCAGGTTTTGCTGCTGCACAGGTGATTCAATACGTAGGAGAGTACTGTCGAAAAACCCATAATCATGTACTAGCCACGGTAGGTTCAATTCAATTTGAACCTAATACGATTAACATAGTGCCGCAATCTGCCACATTTACCTTAGACCTAAGAAGTACTGATGCCGATGCCTTAAAGATGGCTCAGAAAGAGATTGATAGTTTTATTAAGGGCTTAGTTAAGTCTTCAAAATTGACTTTTGACAAAGAGGAGTTAGTGAGATTTAGCCCTGTTCATTTTCCTACTGAAATGACTGGCTTGGTTAAAAAAGCCGCTTTAGCAAATCAATTAACCTACAAGAGAATGCCAAGTGGTGCAGGTCATGATGCTCAAATGATGGCTTCTTTTTGCCCATCAACCATGATCTTTATTCCAAGTGTTAAAGGGATTAGTCATAATGTGGAGGAGTATTCATATGATCAAGATGTGATCAATGGAACTCAGGTACTTTCTCATGTTGTGCTTGCGCGAGCTAAGAACAGTTAAACCTTCTATATCTCTCTGTGTTAATCTGATACAATATTTTTTAATGATGTCAGATTCAAAATCCACTTTTAAGGCAGATCGAATAGTAGCTTTTGCCGCCATAGTAATTAGCCTGTGCGCACTGATTGTTTCTTTTTATGAGGTCAGAATTATGAGAACACAGCAGAAATCATCTGTCTGGCCCTATGTTCAAATTGATCAATATTATAATGCCGAGCGCTTTGCTTTAAATGCTGTCAACAAAGGAGTAGGGCCGGCCATGATTAAATCTGTCATCCTTAAAGTGGATGGAGAGCCCCAGAAAAATCTACAGTCTATGTTTGATTTGGTCATTGGCAAAGGGCACAATCTGAGCTATTCCAATATTAACGTTGCGGGTATTGGAGGAGAGGTTCTAGAACCAGGCTATAATAAGTTTATGCTTTCAATGAATTGGGACGAGGATGGAAAGGTGAGAAAATTCACAAACCAGATTCATCGAATCAGTTATGAAATTATCTATTCCTCAATTTTAGGTGAATGTTGGTCAATGAAGGATGACGAAGACCCAATACCTTGTGAATGTCCAAAGCGGAAAGACCTTAAGGATCAATTCAAGTTTTAGTCATTGTGCTGATTCATTGTTCGGGTAATGCCGATAGAGCAAAAGCCCAGGATCATATCGATTGCTTTATCCATTGCGAATGGTAACTCATCAAACTCCTTCTGATCAAATTTGCTCAAAACGTAGTCCACTTGTCTACCCTTAGCGAAGTCATCACCAATGCCCATCTTTAATCTTGGATAATTCTGACCTCCAGTTAGATCTTCAATGTTCTTGAGCCCATTATGACCAGCGCTCGAGCCTTTTGCTCTCATTCTCATTTTACCAAAGGGGAGAGCTAGGTCATCTACCACCACCAGGGTGTTCTCTTTCTGAACCTTTAATTCTTGCATCCAGAATTTCATAGCCTTTCCGCTGAGGTTCATATAAGTGGTAGGTTTAATCAAATGGATGGTGCGTCCTTTGAATTTGAATTCAGTATGATAGGCCAATCGATCTATTTCGAATTTGGCATCTTTTTGATCGGCTAATCTATCTAGCGTTAAGAATCCTATATTATGCCTTGTGAGTTCATACTCTGGACCTATATTTCCTAAACCAACGATCAAATACTTCATGGTGCGAAAATATGAAATCCTTCATCATTCTTTAAATGAAAAGGCTGCATTGAGTTTGCATTAATTGAGTAGACTCAATAAATTTTAATGGTAGATATATCAAGTAGCATGAAATACATTCTTTCACTTCTTATTCTCTTTTTTTCTAGTAGTTATGCCCTTTCTCAAAATGTTGAAGGTTTACCTGAAGGGCTCGTGGTCTTAAATATGAATAACGAGGCCGTTTCTTTTAATGACGAGCTAAAGAGCCATGAAGGAAATAGGATAGTTGTCTTTTGGGCAGCTTGGTGTACACCATGTAAAAGACAACTCAATGAACTGAGTGAGTACTATGAATTCGAAGAATTAGCTGATTCTGAGATTTTTGCCATCAATATAGATGATCGTAATGGTAAGTCTAAAGCAGAGTCAATTATTCAAACAGAAGAATGGAGCTTTAAAAATTATTTTGATCCTGAATCAATTTTGAGAAGGAAACTAATGGTAAACAACATACCTGAAATATTGATAGTAGATACCAATGATAAAATAGTGTTTAGACTTACTAAATCGGGTATTATAGACCTTTATGAATTAATAGAAATTCTTGAAAGCCAAGATTGACGTTTGGCAATAAAAAAATCCTACCCCAAAATGGAGTAGGATCTTTGAATAGTCTTTAGTTAAAAAGAACAGCTTATTCAGCTGCTGCTTCTTCGCCTTCTGCCTCAGCTTCCGCAGCTTCAAGTTCCTCAGCAGACTTACCTCTAAGTGCTCTTGGAATAGCAACGTTCACTACAGTTACTAATGGGCTAGTCAAGAATTCGAAGTTGTTTGTTTCTAATTCTCCAACTTTGATCGCTTTACCGATTCTTAAATCTTCAACATTGATTTCGATTACCTCAGGCATATCTTTTGGTAATGCTTTGACTGCTAGTTTTCTGTTTTTAACGATTAGTGTACCACCGTTTTTAACACCAACAGCATTTCCTACAGTTTTAACAGGGATGCTCATTTTAATTGGAGTACCTCTGTGTAGTTGCAGTAGGTCAACATGAAGTAGCATTTCACTAACTGGATGCCATTGAGACTCTTGCATAATTGCTTCGAATACTTGGCCTTCGATGTTAATGTCAATGAAACATGCTTCTGGAGTGTACAATACAGGTCTGAACTGGATTGCAGGTGCATAGAAGTGAATTTGCTCTTCACCACCGTACAATACGCCAGGTACCATACCTTCTTTTCTTAGCTTACTAGCTTCAGATTTTCCGAGATTTGCTCTTTTAAACCCTATAATCTCTACTTTTCTCATGATATATATATTAAATAAATAATTGGCTAATTGATCCGTCTGTAGTCACGTTAGATATTGCTTTCGCAAATAATTCGGCTACAGTTAATACTCTTATTTTTTCAGATGGTTGAGCTAAAGGAATAGTGTCTGTTACTACTAACTCTTCCAAAACTGAATTTTCAATATTTTCATATGCACCACCTGATAGAACAGGGTGAGTACAAACAGCTCTCACTGATTTAGCTCCTTGATCCATAATGATCTTGGCAGCTTTACATAAAGTTCCTCCAGTATCGACTAAGTCATCTACAAGCACCACATTACGTCCTTCAACAGAACCAATGATTCTCATTTCAGCAACCTCATTTGGTCTTTTACGATGTTTATCGATCACAACCATTTCGGCATTAAAGTGCTGAGCGTAAGATCTAGTTCTTTTTACACCTCCCACATCAGGAGAGGCAAATAAAAGATTGTCTAGATTGAGACTTCTTAAATAAGGAACAAAAATGGCAGAGCCATCTAAGTGATCCACTGGAATATCGAAAAACCCTTGAATCTGACCTGCATGCAAATCGCAAGTCATAATTCTATCAGCGCCAGCAGCTGTTAAAATATTAGCTACAAGTTTGGCTCCAATAGCAATTCTTGGTTTGTCTTTTCTGTCCTGACGAGCATAACCGAAATAAGGAAGCACCGCAATTACTTTGTAAGCACTTGCTCTTTTGGCTGCGTCAATCATTAAGCAAAGCTCCATTAAGTTGTCGCTTGGTGCCATGGTAGACTGAACTAAAAAGACATTTGCACCACGAATAGACTCATTGTAATAGGGTGCCATTTCACCATCAGAGAACTTCTGCAGCTTAATATCACCTAAACCTTGGCCGTAAAATTCACCGATTTTCTTACCTAGGTCTGCGGATCCATTTCCTGCAAATATTTTGTTATCTCTAGAGTTATTCAAAGCGCTCAGTTTTTCGAGCTGCAAAAATAGGAATTTAATACGGAAAATTAAGGCTCGGCTTGATAATTTCTAATTACTGGAATTCTCTGAGCTAGAGCTATTTATTTTAGTCAGCCATTAACGGCTTTTAAGGACCGATATGTAGTAGTTAGGCTCTACACTTAAAGCCGTTCCTTTTGAATCTATAGATGACCATCTGCTTGTAGGACTAATACGCTGATAACTACCATCAATATTCACATCAAGAGGCATGTCGAAGCTACTAATTGCATTGATCCAACGGTAGTGTAATTTGTTATCATTAAAGTAGTATTCAAATGTTGGCAGTCTTTTGTCTCTTAGGTATTGATTAAAAAACCCTTCTAGATCAAGCCCCAAACTTTCGGCCATAAATGTCTCAATTTGATTGGTGGTAACCGTTTTATGATAAAATTCCTCACCTAATCCTCGAAGCATGCCACGCCACTTGTTATCGTCATTAACTACTGTTCTTAAGGTATTGAGCATATTGCCACCTTTGTAATAGACATCGCTTGGGTAACCCTCATAATTGACCCCATAAGGTCCGATCATGGGTTTAGTATTACCAATATGAGTTCTTGTGCCTCTTACATATTCTTGTCCAGCTTCCTTGCCGAAGAAATAATCTAAAAAGATACTTTCAGAGTAATTGGTAAATGATTCATGTACCCACATATCGGCCATGTCTTTGAAGGTAATGTTATTGGCAAACCATTCGTGTCCAGATTCATGTACTATAATGAAGTCGAACTTCAAGCCCCATCCGGTAGAACTTAAATCACGACCTAAGTAGCCATTTTGAAAACCATTACCGTAAGTCACTGAACTTTGATGTTCCATACCGAGGTATGGAGCCTGAACCAATTTAAAGCCGTCTTCATAGAAAGGGTAGGGTCCAAACCAGTGTTCGAAAGCTTCCATCATTCGAGGCACTTCTTTGAATTGCTCGCGGGCTTTGTCCTCGTCCACTCGAAGTGCCCAGTAACTCAATTCTAGATCTCCTTTTTCGCCTTTATAAGTCTCAACCCAATTCACATAGTCGCCAATGTTTAAGTTGACTCCATAGTTGTTAATTGGGTTTTTCACTGTCCAATGGAAGATTCGTGTTCCTTTTTTCTTGTTGTGATCAACACCAATTAATTGACCATTTGAGACATCAGAGAGGTTTTCAGGAACCTCAACACTGATGTCCATACTGTCCACTTCATCGTACATGTGATCTTTGTTGGGCCACCAAACAGAAGCGCCAAGGCCTTGGCAAGAGGTAGCTATAAAATCAGTGCCTTCAGAGTCCTTCTTCCAGCTAAAGCCACCATCCCAAGGTGCACGGACAGCCTCTCTGGGGTTTCCTTCATAATAAACAGTGAGTTGATTAACATCACCAGTAATCTGCTCTTCTTGTAAAGAAATGAAGTGCGCGTTTATTTCTGAGCGCCATTCCAGATCTTTTCCTCCTTGGGTTACTTTGGTGATTTCTAAAGGCGGTTGCAGATCTACTTGCAGCACATTGTGTCCCTCGAGAACTTTGTACTGAATGGTGTTGCTGCCTATAATTCTTTTTTCTTCGGGAATGACTTCAACATTCAGATGGTAGTAAGTCAAATCCCACCATTCTCTTTCAGGTGTAATAGTACCCCTTAGTGAATCCGCACGGCTAAAGACTTGTGCGCTAGATGAAAAAGTAAGAGCAAGTAAAAGTAGACAGGTGAGAAGCCTCATGATTCAAATTTTGATGAAGATAGGCACTAATAAGATGTAATTCCTATTCGAATTTGGTCAGCTTAAAAAACTCTTGAGTGATATCACGATTGTAAGAACTGCCACTGCCGCCACCAATGTAGGGAACACCATTCACAACAAATGAGAATCCTCGATATCTACCCCAAGGGCCAACATCGTAAAAACTATTAAATGTATTGCTATTTGAATCGAAGCGATAACTGTCGTTCCTCTCTCCGCCACCAACGGTTGAACCGTTGGCGATGAAACCGACACCATCAACCACAAAGGCGGTCATGTACTGTCTGGCCGAGCCGAAATCGTTTAATCTTGTCCATTGGTTATTACCTGAATCGTATTTCCATACATCTTTCATTCCAGTGCTTCTTGCACCGCCCAGCAAATAGGCACTGTTGCCAATTGAGAAGGTAGTCGCTTCAGTTCTTTGGCTTCCCGTTGAGGTATCAAAATCGGCAATCCGTGTCCAAGAGTTCGTACTTGGTGTAAAACGATAAAAGTCATTATATCCTTTCCCGAGATAGACGTCAAAATCTGATCCTATTCCGAAATAGATATGCTCACCAATTGAGAAGGCTGCTGGTCGATCACGCCTAGGACCTGGGAAGTCGGTTTTCTGAGTCCAAGTCTCCGTTGCTCCATTGAATTCCCAGAAGTTGTTATTCTGTTTAGGTGTATACAGATAAGCTGAACTGCCATTTCCCTGAATGATCCCAAAACCATCTGGTTCAAAGGGTAAATCTAGCTGAGTCCATGTAAGATCAGGTTCATTGAATCTCCATAAATAATAGTCATTATCGCTAAAGTCACTGGATCTGCTCATTACATAGGCCGTTTCATTAATGACAAATGTGCCTTGCGCTCCATAGAAATTGAATGGCAGTGTATTACTAATCATTAACCATTCATCTGAGATACAGATCGTCTCATCCGAAGAGTTTTCTATTCCAAGAAAAGAAATGGTGATTGTTGCTTCACCATCTGGGAAAGGACCATCAGGAACCCTGACTTCTAGTTGTTCTTTGTTACCAGAGAGTACTTCTGCTTCTGTAACTCCAATGAATACTTTATTCTCGTAATAATCTGGGTGGAAGTTTTCACCGAAGATGTTAATAATACTAAAGCTCCGAGTGCATTCTGGAAATTCAGAAATAATAGGTTTTGCTAATTGATACTCACTCGATGAGACGGCCTCTTGTAAGTGAGAGTTGATCTTTATTAGACCAGTACCTTGTTGTAATCTTTCAGGCACCATGACCACTATTTCTTTTCGTGATGAAGAGATGATCTCGCCTTCTTCATTTTCAAAAAAGACCGAGTTTCTACCATTTTCAATATCAAAATGATCACCATAAATGGTTATGGTATCTCCAAAAGAGAAGGAAACAGGCTCAAATGAGTCAATCCTCGGTGTAGCAAGACTGAAGTCTGACCTAACCTCTTGGCCTAGCACATTTATGATCAATGAAGTTTGAATTTGATCAAGCTTATCTGAAACAATGATCTCCACAGTACTATCATTAACACTAATGATTTGATTAACTGTGTTGGTGAAGTATGCAGAAATTTGACCGATTTCATTTCCGAAATTTCTACCAGTCACAACTAATGTGTCCTGAAAATGCCCCGGGTTGGGGCTAATGTTTTGAATAACAGGATTCTTATTTCTGCCAGATACAAATTGAGCTATTTCTCCTTCGTATAGGGTTAAGGAAGTTCTGCCATAGGCTTTTACATAATAAGGTGTGCCATTGAGTAAGCCTGTATTGATTTCAAATTCAAACTGACCGTCTCTAGATGGTGCTCCTAAATCAATCTCTGTTGTACTCTGATCTCGAAAAAAAGAATCTGAAGAGTAGATAAAACCATGTTCATTTAACTCTTCAAATTGAGATAAATTTCCCTTTAAAATAGCACCACCGTCATTAGGTAATTCTACATCTAGCGTTTCGACAGATGGTAGGGGAGGAAGTTCTTCATTGTCACATGCCGCTAAGACCAATAGCAGACATATGCCTAAAATAAATTTGAGTTTTTTCATACAGTTTTGACCTTATTAAAGATACTGCAGAAAGTCACAAATGATAAGCTAAATCTTAATCTTTTAAGAAGTAATCTACCGTTGTGACAACTCTAATCACCTTGATGTGAGGAGTGTTTTGGTCGCGATTGCTGATACTAAATACTCCTTGATATGCCTTTTTGATTTTACCCACTTCAGAATTAGAGTCCTGAGCGAATTTCTCGGCTACTTCTCTGGCCTTTTTGGTTGCTTCCTCGATCATGGCAGGCTTCACCTCATTAAGCCTTGTAAAAATGTATTCAATAGGTTGCCAGTTGTCTTTTGAAGCAATTAGGATTCCTTTAGAAACCAGCTCGAGCGAAGCTGTGAGGGCATCTTGTAGTTTCTCTATTTCTTTTGTACGGACTGTGAAATCCATATTGGCGATGTACCGATAAGTTTGATATTGATTGCTTGAATAGGGGTTGGCTTCCGTGTCTTGAATATTGATCATGCCAGCTGTAAACTCTTGCTCTCCGAACCCTTGGGCTTCAAAGAATTGAATAACCGTTTCCTTCTGATTGTCTAACTGTTTTTTAAGATCGCTGAGATTATTACTTGTAATCGTCAGTTGAATAGGCCAGACTGCTAAATCGGCTTTCTCCTCTCTTTCTGCAAGACCTTTTACTTGGACCGTTCTATTGCTCTTGAGTGCATTACTTTGAGTTTGGCTAAGAAACCAAGCGCCTAAAATGATGGATGCACTAATGATTAGGGTTTTTATAATAGACTCATTCATAATTGATCAACGAAAGAATTAGTTATTATTATTTAAAATGCTTCTCCAATTCTGAAATAGATACCCCAATCACCATCTCCAACAGCTGCATCTAAACCAATATTCATATGATTTTCTGGGAATACATTGATTCTAAATCCTGCGCCCACTCCAGGTAAAAGTCTCCCATTATCTTCCTCATTGATACCATCCCATACCGTTGCCACACCTGCAAAGCCCACAAGGCCCAATTTCTTCCCAAGATTCCATCTATACTCACCTTGTAGAGTTGCTATATTGTTTCCTCTGAATTCACCTTGTGTATAGCCTCTAATGTCTTTGTCGCCCACAATGAACTGTTGCTCAAAAGCGAGGTCTCCAATACCAACACCCAATTTACCTCTCAATGCCAAAACATCTCTACCAGATTGCATAGCCAGATATTTGTTGTATTCACCTTCAATCTTCTGAGAAACGAATTCGTTCTCTAGCCATTCTGGGTTGAAATTGTATTTGATCTCAGAAATACTTCCATTGTAGGGGTAATAGACATTGTCGCGAAGGTCATTGCTCAGTGAAACCCCTAGATTATTAAAAGTGGTTTCTTTAGGCGTTGGTAGGTTACCGAAGGAGGTGGTTGTATTAGCTCTGGCAGCGCTTATTCCAAAGTAGACATCTTTGTAAATGTTGCGCTGTACTTTGACCAGCAAGAACTGTGCATCGGTGGAATAGTCGATAAAGTCGCCAATTTCATCCATAAAGAATTGGAAACCTACATAGGCAAAACCACCAGCTGCTGTAACCCTCCATCGGTCTTCTTTTAGATAAAAGCGCTGAAAAAATAGACCCACCCAGTTGCCTTCAGTAGAATACATACCAACGATACCTGAAAGAGACTCTGGAGAAATCGTGTCATTCTTGTTGACTTTGTACATGGCCATAGGAACTGCACCAAATTCAAAACCTCCGGTTCGGTTGTAATTCAGATAGGGGACAGGTTTAAACTTAAAGTTCTTCTCTTCCTTTTCATCCTTCTTTTCTTGCCCGTTGAGAGCAATTCCAGTGGAGAGGATGATGAATAATGAAATTAGGATTTTTCGCATCTCAGAAGGCTTAATTGGAAGATAATGAAGTTGGATGCTATAAAACAAAAAAGCTCCTCATTTCTGAGAAGCTTTTTGTTGGTCTACTAGGGCTCGAACCTAGACTCTTCTGAACCAAAATCAGACGTGTTGCCAGTTACACCATAGACCATCCTGAAATCGGAGTACAAAAGTAGTGCTCTGATTCTTATTTGAAAACCTTTTTGATAAAATTTTCTCCTTTTTTTAATCTTCACTGATCTTCCAAAAAGCGATTCCTCCAGCTTGTTTACCCAAATTAGCTGTGTCTACCACTTTAAGCGTTTGTAAATCAATTACATCCACTTTTCCTGGATCATCTTGGATACCTTCTACAGAGACAAAGGCATATTTTCCATCAGATGAAACAGCCACACCATGAGTCACTTTTTGACTATTATCAAGTCTTGCCAACTCTTTGCCTGTGGTCAAATCCCAAATGCCTGTTTGGGCATCAGACTTATATGAAACCACCATGTATTTGCCATCAGGAGAGAGGTCAATATTATATGGTCCTTTTCCTGTCTTAAACTTTCTAGTGGCTTTCCAGTCTTTGGTGTCGATTTCTAAAACTTCAGCTGCCCCATTACCTGCTACATAAACTAAATCTTTTGTAGGATGTGGACTTACCCAGGTTGGCTTGAAAGCAGAATGTTTCATTCCACCCATGTCATGGTTCATTTTAGAATGGTCCATTTTGCTGTGATCCATTTCTTCATGATTCATTTTAGAATGATCCATCTTGCTGTGATCCATTTTAGAGTGATCCATGCCTTCATCCATTACAGATGCAGAGGCTTGGTCTAAATCAAATGCCTTGCTCACTTTTAATCCAAGGGCATCAATTTCAAATAATTCACCAGACATCATCGCCACAGAGTAATGTTTCATACCATCTGCTGAAAGTCTACTGCCATGGGGCATAGCGCCCGTGGTAATTTGATCTAATTCAGTCATCGTTTCCACATCGACAACTGAGACAGTGCTTGGCACCATATCGCCATGTAGGTTAAAGTTGACACAATATAAAAGCCCTGTAACAGGAGATATTTGCATGGAGGCAGGGAAGAGGCCTAATTCAACCGTACCCACTACCTCATCTGAGCCAGTCTCAAACTTGTAAAGCGTTCCATAAGGATTACCATGCGCCAAGCTCAGATACCAATGTTTACCATCAGGGCTAACTGTTATTCCATGAGGCCCTTCAATTTCTGCCGGCCACACGCCAACATCTATATTCTTGACTGTTTCAGCTTTTTCGCCATCAAACTTGACTAAAGCTACTTGGTCATCCGATTCTGCCGTAACATAGACATAGTAATTCTGTGCATGTAAGTAGGCAGAAACGATCAATAAGCTAAATATGATAAGACTCTTCTTCATCACATTGTCTCTTTAACTCTTACTTAGATTGAATTTTAGTCTCCTTTGGCTTCTCTGGCTCAAGTTTGGCAGACCATAATCCACTGTTCCAGTCAGAATAGAATATATGTCCTTTGTGAAGCTGAGCTCCCCAAGTGAAAGGCGCATTAGGTACATATCCGTTAGGATCATTTGGAATGATCCAAGCAATCTCTCTTCCTTGTTTCCTTAAATCGCCCATTAGCTCTCCACTTAGGTCGACTACTCTAACACCACCATTATAGAAGGCGACATAAAGAATATCATCTTCGATCCAGTAGTTATGCGAGCCAGCATATGGTACTTCGAATCTTGCAATTTCCTCTGGGTTATCTAAATCGGTGAAATCAACCACATGGAGGTAACCTCCAGCCATATTAGGACCTTTCATGTTCAGACCATATGGGAATATCTCATCTCCTCCGATCACATAGAATTTACCAGTGCTGCTTCTGTAAGGGAATGCTGCGTGATTGGCTTTATTTGGATAAGCGTAGCTTGCAAATTGAACTGGGTTACTTGGAGAACCTCCTGCAATGCCGTTGCCCACATCAACTAATTGAATTCCATCGGCCCAGTTAGAAGAGTAGGCGATACCATCATCTACCCAAACATCGTGAATTGAATGTCCCGGTGTATCTAATTCAAATTTAGAAACCGCATATGGGTTTTTAGGATCTTCGATATTGATGATATAATACTTTTGACCAGCACTTAATGCGTATACATGATTGTTAGAAATGAATACGTTATGAACTCCACCCGTAAGGTTTTCGTCAAAAGTTGAGATGATCTCTACATTGCTTGGGTCTTTCACATCAATGATGACAAGTCCATTTTTTCTATTAGATGCTCCTTCTCTTGAGATAACGCAAATAGTACCATCTTCAGAGATCTTTACGTCATTGACTGTTCTAGCATCCACTTGAACTGAATCGATCTTAACAATTCCACCTGGGTTAGTTACATCCCAGAAGTAAGCTGTGCCATCTGCACCCCAAGTACCTGTTACAGCATAATCGCGTCCGTCTACACCTTCCCAGATCCAAAGATCAGAGGTGTGTTTGTCGCCAACAGAACCATGACCAACCATTTCAATTTTTCTTGTTACCTCTCTTGCAGAGATCTTGAGCATTTTAGAAGCCGATGCAACACCTGCAGAAGCAGTAACTGTGTACATACCTGCTTCATCAGCGACAAATCGTCCATCTTGCTTAATCAGACCTGATGCTGACTGACTTACATTATCTGATGTACCAGTAAATGAATAGGTGATTGGTGCGTCTGCTACTTCATTACCTTTAGCATCCAATGCTTTCGCTTCAAAATGGAACACATCACCTGTGCGTGCATTATCCCCATCTGCAGTCAATTCAATCTTTACAATAGGGTTCTCTACTACATTAATGTTGATTGTGTTGTCAATATCATCGGCTTTAGCTGTAATACTTACTTGGCCAGGTTGACTTGTCTTGACAACCCCAAAGTTGTTGACCATGGCAATGTCCTCGTTGCTTGAGCTAAAGGTTACATTCACCTCATCTCTAGTTAAGCCGGCCTTATCTATTACTTGGTAATTCAAACGAATTGGAGTACCTGCATATACTTTATTGGGAATGTCCTCAATCTTCACTTCTGCTAGTGCAGGGTAATTGACGGAGATCTTGAAGTCTTTTCTGACTCCTTGCCCGATTGCTATGATGTCAAATTCGCCCGGCTTGTAAGCGGTTGCTGTAAGTGTTGAGTCGATAAAAAGACTCTTTCTGTCTCTAGAGAATAGTCTTACTTCTTCTTCTAAACGCTTGCCATCTTCAGTGATGTAGGCTTCTATTTTTAGTTTTTCTCCAACTTCAAGAGTGATCTGTTCAGGCTCAATTACAATGGCCTTTTGAGCAGATAGCTGAATTGTTATGCAAAACAATAAGCTTAATACTAGTAGCTTTTTCATAGTAGAGTTTTTGTTTTATTGATAAGGGTTAATCTACCGAATGACGGCTTCAAAGACAATAGTTTTCTTATTGACCGACCCAAATTGATTTTAATGGTGTATTCTGTAATGCAATTACTTCCAATTCTCCATCCGTAAAAAACAAGGAAGCCTGATTAAATGGACTGGAAGGAAAAAGTAATTCGGACATGACCATTTCGCCATCGTTCACAAATATTTCAATTGAGGATCTATCGAGATAATAGGAGAGAGTGAGTAGTCCTTTTTTACTTTGGTATGGAGCTATATGGATATTTTGAGCAAAATCAGGGCTAAATATACTCTTACCGGCCTTCGTTCTATCACTGAATAATAGCCCTCTTTTTTGATCGTATCCGAATTGATAAGTTTCACCTTCCGAATTGGTGAGCTCAAAGCCAAATTTTGAAGCAGTTGTAGCTGTCAAATCGAAAGTAACATCAGTTCTAATAGGGGTAGAAAGTGGCGCAACTTCACTCTTGATCATTTCTGAGTTTAAAATGACCATTTCTGGTTCTGACTCAATTGATTCAAGTTCTTCTACCGGTTTTGAAATCAACCTGTACTTGTCTTTCTTTTTTAAATGCAGAGATCTTGGGAGCGTCATGGCACTTCTCCACTCAGAGGTTGGAACTACCTGTGCGTATTGCCAATTGCTCATCCAGCCGATGAAGAGACGTCTTCCATCTTCATTAGGAATATCTGACCATGTTACCCCAGCGTAATTATCTCGTCCATAATCCACCCATTCAGTCGAACTTTGGGCCGGAGTGAATTGCTTCCCATCAAAATCACCCACAAAATATTGTGTGGCGGAGCCACCATTCGGACCGCCAGACCCAATGCTTAAAAGGAGCACCCACTTCTTTTTAGTACTGCCTTCAATTGGCAATTCAAAAAGGTCGGGACATTCCCAGACACCGCCATGTGAGCCAGCATTAGCTCCAAACTCACTAAGAAACACCCAATCTTTCAGATCAGATGAGCCATATAAATGCACCCTATCTTTTACGGCTAATATCATAACCCATTGCTTTGTTTCATTATGCCAAAACACCTTGGGGTCTCTGAAATCCCTAATTCCTGGATTAGGTAATACGGGATTCCCTACATATTTCGCCCAAGTTCGACCTTTATCATTGCTATAAGCTATGCTTTGATATTGGAACAGGTTGTTACCTTCTTCTTTTTCTCCTTTTGGTTCATGGTGAGTGAAAATGGCAACCATCGGAGGTGATTCTCCTGTTTGAAACCCGGAAGTGTTATTCCAATCTACTACAGCACTACCAGAAAAAATATAACCTAATTCGTCAGGATATAAACCAATGGGAAGATGCTCCCAGTGCACCATGTCTTTAGAAACTGCATGGCCCCAGTGCATTGGCCCCCAAACGGTACTGTCTGGATAATATTGATAGAATAGATGATATTCATCTTCATAGTAAACCATTCCATTTGGGTCATTCATCCAGGCTGAATCTGGCGAAAAATGGATCAGTGGTTTATACTCTTGAGCTAAGTATTTGTCATTTAATGAAATAGCTGTCTTCGACTCCTCTATGCTTTGAGTACAAGACAAAACAATGAGGCTCAATAATAAGAATGTGTACTTTTTCATTTGATCATGATGGCTTCAAGTTCTTCTAAAGATTTACCCTTTGTCTCTGGCATGATTTTCCAGACAAATAGTAATTGAAATACCATTAATGTGGCAAAGATGGCAAATACCCATCCTGGGCCAATTGATGTGAACAGGGCTGGTACCATGGCTGGGATAATAGCAGCTAACCACCAATGAACTGAAGTTCCAAAGGCTTGACCTTTTGATCTCAGATGATTTGGGAATATTTCAGATATGAATACCCAAATAATCGCTCCCTGCCCAATGGCATGCGCCCCTATAAATAGAAACAGGGCAGGAGGGATTACTGCTGACCAATTGAAGAAAAACGCCAGAGAAGTGGTGGCTAATGTCAGTATGTAACCCACTGAACCAATGTACATGAGTTGTTTTCGTCCTAATCTGTCAATTAACATAACTCCCAATAAGGTGAACACAAGGTTGGCTATGCCAATACCCACAGTGCTTAGGAACACAGCATCGTCACCTAGCCCTGCCTCAGAGAAGATTCTTCTGGCATAATAGAGAAGGGCGTTAATACCACTGAACTGATTGAAGAATGATATAGCGAAAGCTAACATCAATGGGAATTTGTATTTGCTAGAAAAGAGCTTTTCATAACTTTTTTCATGGCCATGTTCAACAGAGTCTTTTATCTGCTCGATCTGTTGATCTACTTCTGTACTAGGTAAGATCATAGAAAAGATCTTTCGCGCTGCACTTTCGTCATTATTGTGAAGAATGAGCCATCTAGGGCTTTCTGGTATTCTCAAAACAACCAGTGTGTAGATAAATGCAGGTAAGGCTTCTATGCCTATCATCCAACGCCAAGCAGCTGTATCTACGGTAATAGCAATTAGATAATTGGATACAAAGGCTACCAAAATGCCAAATACAATGTTTAGCTGATAGAGAGCCACAAGTCGACCTCTTTTTTCTGGTGGGGCTATTTCGCTAACAAAGGCTGGAGCAGCTATGGTTGAAGCACCGACACCTAATCCTCCTAAAAATCTAAAGAAGGCAAAAAGCCAAGGGTTACTCACCATTGCAGAGCCAAGGGCAGAAATGGTATAAAAGACTCCTATTAAGATCAGAGTTTTTTTACGGCCTAGTTTATCATTCGGAATGCCTCCGAACATGGCCCCAATCACAGTTCCCCACAATGCTGAACCTACTACTATCCATCCATGGAAGAGATCATTGCTCCCGTTGAGAGTATAATTGGACCAAAGCGCCTGCAAATCTTGTTCGGCACCATTAATTACGATTGTATCAAAGCCAAAAAGAAAACCAGCTAGAGCGCCTGTAATTGACCAGAGTAGAACTTTATTAGAATTCATTCAAAAAAGGTTGAGTTCTGAAGATAACCTTTTCTCAGAATTTTAATTTCATCCTTGGTATAGTTCTGCCTTCAGGACTACTCTTTTGATTGGCATATTTGATAAATCCATATCTGCTATAGAAACCTTCTGCATTTGGATCAGCACTCACTCTTATTTCACTAGTCTGCTTCTGGATAATCTTGAGCACATGATCCATTAAATGGCCACCTACGCCTTTGCCAATGAGTTTCGTGTCAATCCAGAGATGCTCAAGTTCGAAAAAGTCTTCCGAAGGGAATAGCAAACAGAAACCCTGAATCTGTTTGTCGATTTTTATTATGAATGTTATAGCATCATTCAATAGATGAAGATCAATAGTCAAATCCTCTTCCCATAGTTTTAACCATTCTGCAGGGTAGTTCCAATGGGCCTTGCCATTCTTGGCTAGGGTAGAAAGCAAAAAAGCATCTTGTTCAGATGCTTTTTCAAGAATGGTGATTTCAATATTAATAGCTCATCTTTTTAAGATAATCAATACTTGTTTCCAAACTGGATACAGAATCAACAGCAAAGTTTCTGTCTTGCTCAATGAAGAAATTCTGCATGCCTGAATCGTTTTGATGTCTGAAGATCTGTTTCCAGTCGATAACTCCGTTGCCAACTTCTGTCATTGGTCTACCTTCATCTAGTGAAAGGTCTTTCACATGCCACAAAGGAATTCTACCTCTATTGGCATTGAAGAATTTGATTGGGTTCACATCAGCAAAACGTACCCAATAAATATCTAATTCGAGTTTTACGTTGAAAGCGTCTGTATTGGATAGAATAACGTCCATAGGAATCTGACCATCCAACTCCATGAATTCGAATTCATGATTATGATAGCAGAATTGAAGTCCTGATTTTTGAGCAACTTCACCGCACTTCACGAAGAGCTCACTTAATTCTTTGTATTGATCAATACTTTTTCTTTCGAAGTCCATTAGGTAAGCACAAACAATATATTTGGCACCTAATTCCGCTGCCTGATCAACAGCCATTTGCCATTCGTTGATCATAGTACCTTTCATGTTCGGGGCTGCTGCGCCAGTCATGACATGGATACTCTTTAGATCTATTTTAGACTTCTCAATGATCTTTTTAGCCTCAGCTACAGGTTTGCCTAATAATTTACCATTGCCAAAATCAAAGCCCTCCATATAGTCGTAACCCGCTTTACGGAGTCTTTTAAGCGTTCCAGGCATGTCTTTATAAATGACATCTCTTACAGTATAGGCTTGAAAACCAAAGTTTTTGACTCTATCATCAAAGGCGCCCGCCATTAATTTGTTCGATGCAGCAAGACCTGCTGTTGCGAGTGCCGAGTTGGTTAAAAATTTTCTTCTATCCATTGTCAATAATTATGAAGGGTAAACTAGTCAATACAGTTTTAAATTCTAAATCTATTTCATTTAACGGTAAACAAGCTTTTTAGTCACTCTTTCTCCTGAATTTGAAATTATGCTTATTAAATAGATGCCTTTGTTATTTTCGCTTAAGTCAATCAAATGGATCCCGGGTATAAGAATTGAATTTAACACTTGTTGACCGCCAAGTTCTATAATGTTTAATCGCTGATCTTCAGTGCCAAATAATGTCAATTCAAAAAATCCGTCTTCGGTAGAGTTGGGGGACAAAGTAAAAATTGAATTTATTTGATTGGGATTTTCAAGTCCATCCATACCATCACAGTTCTCATCTATACCATTTGCTAGATTATCGGGAGCTACTGGATTTACGCTAAAGTTATTGTCATCGCAATCAAGTAGGCAATTAAAACCATCATTGTCACTGTCTGGAAATTCAATTGGGACATCGTAGAACTGAGGTAAGGAACGACCATTGATAGTAAAGTGAGGTGTACCCGAACGAGTTGCACTAAGAAAGGTTAAACTCTTTCCATCTAGATTAAGCGAATCAAGCAATGGAAATGAAATAATAATGTCATTGTCTACTTTTTCTATTTTTTCGGAATGAATCATAGACTGACTCTCAATTCGAAATAGATTAAAATCTCCTTCCTGAACTTTAATTTGGAGATTACTAGGAAATGAAATTTTGATTTGATTACTGCCACAGGATACAAGTTCAATTTGTAAATCTGAAAGATCAGCAATGTCTAAATCTATTTTATACAACGAATTAAGAACGTTGTCTCCAATTTCCATTCCGAATTGTTCTATTGAACTGTGTTGAAAATGACATAAATCATCTAGCATTACTAAATGGCCTGTTGTCAATAGCTCAATTTTTGAATCACTATAAGCATTCCTTCTTAGTGCCTCTTGGATTTGAACCATGCATTCAGGGGTGGAATTATAGCCTAAACATGCCTGAGGCTGAACCAAAAATGTTCTTGAAAAATCACCAACCTGGTCTTGAAGTTGTGAATAAATACTTTTCCAATAATAGTTATAATCTTCCACCGTTCTACATGCCCATGGCTGGCCGTCAGTTTCTCCTTGCCACCATATAAAACCACTAATTTGATTTGACAATTGGCTCTCCTTGATTCTATCTACGAGTCCGTTGAAATTTCCACTTAGAACAGAATCATTTTTGTGATAGGTTAATTCTATAATTGAGGATCCTACTGAGGATCCGTTAATAATTCCAATAGGGATTTTAAGTTTATCAATTAACGTAGAAGCCATTTTTTGTCCCCATAATCCTATATGCTTGTCATTATAGTTTTGAGAATATTCAGAATTAGAAATATCGAACCATTGCTGGGTACCTGAAATATTATCTCCAAATGTTCTTATAAATGTGTTCTTGAATGATTCACTTGGCACGCTCAGGGCATTACTCTGGCCATAAATTATGAAAGCATCGCCCGCTACAATGTTCTTAGAAAAGGCTAGACTATTTTGACGATCACCAACTTTCTGAATGAGTTCAAAATTATGAGAGACCAATTCAGCAGGTATGTCTATTTGAAAATAAAAATCATTTGATTCATCTAATTCTACATGGATTGATTCTACTGTACCTGCGCTACTAGAGTGCTCAAGAATTAAAATTGAGTTCGGGTCTTTGTTTTGGAGTTCCCCAGAGAAGGTTATGGTTGCTAGGTTACTTTCTTTGTTTCTAGGGAAAAGTTGATTTGAACTAGGATAATCTTTTAGTATTAAACCAGAATTCATTACCTCACTAGTTGTGAGGTTTAATACGATGGTCAATAGAATTGAAAAGATAAGTTTCAATTGAGGACTCCTATTTACTCAATGGGCCAATAAGTTCAATAAATGTGCCATCCGGATCTTGAATCAATAGTAGGTTCCTTCCACCACCAATAGGGGTGTTGCCTAGTATTTTAACTTTAGCTTCTTCAATTCTTTTGAGAAAAGGATTGAGCTCTTCAACGAATAGGGTCATGTATTGTACGCCTACATCATCTTGAATATTCATTTGCTCTGGATGCTGAGACTCCATATTGAAGGACACAAGCTTGAGCTCCGTTGCATTTTCATCTGCAACAGTTTTAAGAATAGTAACATCAAATGGTACACCTCTCGAGAGTCCTGATACTTGAGTGAACTCCTCATCTAAGCTGAAACCACCCGTCTTCTGAAGGCCTAAAAATTCAGTGTAAAATTTAAAGGAACGGTCAAAATCAGATACCACAACTCCCAAAGAAATAGAGCCTGAGGAATACTTTAAATCTGCTTGCGCTTTAGCATTCGAAAATAGAATAGTACAAAAACAAAGTGTAATGAGATATCGCATATGACTTCAATTAATAGGTCAATTTACCTAATCCATGAGAAAAGGAGCAATAGGAGAATCATTTTACCTCTGGTTTTTCCCAATATGGAACTGTAAATCTATTTCTGGTACACATTTGAGAAACGTATAAAATATAAGTACTTGATAATCAATGGTTAGGGTTAGGAGGTCAGTTTGGCGAAGAGTTTGCAAAATAGATGGCATAGGTTTAGGAATAACTAGCCGGGTTGAATTGTGAAGTTGGTGGTTATTTATCTATTTGGTTGAGGTGAACCCCGGGGAAGATGTTCTCGGGGTTCTATTTTAAACTAGGAGGAAAGTGATGACGTTGGATGATAATTTTGTTGAAGGAGTAAGGCAGATATTGATTGATGAATATCGAGAAAAGTATCACTCAGAACCAAGTAGAGAAAGGATATTAAAGAGACTCAATGAGGTGATTAAAGCCTTAAATATAAGAGAGAGTAAGTAGAGTTAGGTTGAAAAGAAAAGGCCTCCAAATGGAGGCCTTTTTTTATGATAGTATCTAGTTCTTAATTTGTAGAGATAACACCTCTCAATACAAGCACATCGATTAAAGGAATGTTCGATCCTTTAGTTGTATTCAGTGTAGTTAATATTTCATTAGCAAATAAGCCTGCTCCTCTTGGGTTAGGGTGTATACCGTCAGTAGAATAAACACCATTCGGACTGAAGTCAGGCGAAAGGTTCACTCCATTTGTTTCTATACCCAATACGCCATCAGCTCTTGCTGCAGCATTATTAGCCATCTCTCTTAAAGCCGGAATCATCGGGAAAGGTGAACCAGGAATAAGAGAAGGATCAACTAAGGCTGCTGCTGTTTGAGGATCTAAACCAGCCAAATCAGCCATAGCAGGTTGAACATCTACTAATGACAATACTGGTGCACCAGCTTGAGTATTAATTCCATCAACAACTCCAGCAATGGTAGCATTGATTGACGCTCTACCCGCAACAGTGATCTGAACCTCTGTGGCAGAAAGAATCAATCTATCTTCAGCTGGTACAGTGATACCAACTAGAGCCTGAGGATTACCGCCAACTGGAGTTCCTAAAACACTAGCAGAAGGAAGAATTGGAAGGTCATCTGATGTAGCAGGTCTTGACTGTCTGTAGGGCTCAATGGCTGCTCTTTGCGCATCGTTGATAAAGCCAAGGCTTAACAATAAATCAAAGAATGGACCCAAATCAGTTAAGTACTCATCAGCCATCAATATTGGGTTAGCACCAATTGCATACGTTACTTTTCTTGCTGCAGCATCTTCAGGTGTAATAATACCTTGGCCTACCAATGCATCAAGGATGGCATTAAAGCCTGCAAAAGCACCGTTTAACTGATCAACCAATGCTTGATCAGTTAATGGAATGGCATTGTAAGGAACTGCTCTGAAATATGGAATGGTAACAATCAAAGGAACTGTTAAAACAGCGCCCTGTGCACCCGTTTGAACCATAGCGCCCAAACCTTGTGTCAAGGCAGCCTGAACATCGCCAATAGGAGTGATAGCAGCATCGTTAGCTCCTCCACCTACGGCATATCCTAAGATGTCGTTGTTACCCAACCAATAGGTAAAGAAGGTAGGGTTAACAGCAAGTGCATCTCCAAGAACTGTTGAAGTACCAGGGTTGGTTGCAAATCTGGCATAAAGAGGAGATGTTGCACCATAAGCAGGATCAGCTATATCTACTGATCTCATTCCAGGAACACCGAAGTTTCTCAATGCTGATTTATCTCCAGTATAAGGACCGAAAATCTCACCTTGGGTAGGGACTGGTCTTAATAGACTTAAGCTGAGCTCGAATCTACCTAGGTCATCGCTTGTACCTGGAGTACCATCGGCACCAGGGCCAGAGTATCCATTGGCAGAGTTAATATCAGGTTGAGCAAAATCTCCACCGCCTACACCTTCGATCATAAATTGCTGAGAGAGAAGGGCAGGGAAGGACTGATTTTGTCCGTCAGTATATAATGCACCATCCTGGAAACCAGCAGTAAGTGAGTTACCGATAGATACAAAAGTTGAGAAATTTAATGGCCCTGGGTCTCCTGTGACAGGTCCAGGAATTGGATTTGCATCCTCTAATTGCTCAATTAGTTTTTCTTCTTCATCACAAGCCATGAAAACGAAGGCAAGTGAAATAATCGCTAAAAGATATTTGTTTAACTTTTTCATTTTCTGCTTAATAATTATTTGAAGAATTCGTCAAATGTGATTTGGATGTAGTAAATACCTCCAATAGCTGGGTTACCAATTGAAGTAGTGTAATATTCGTTCAATAGGTTACTCGCACCGATCTTGAATATTGATTTCCACTCTGGTACTCTGTAGCTTACTTGAGCATCTAAAGTTCCAAATTCAGGAATTACACCTACACCGAAAGAAGACTCCCATAGGAAGGCTTGCTGCCATCTCCAGGTAACATTAAAGCCAAATCTATCAGTCAGTTTACGGTTCTCAAACTTGATGTTATAACGATACTTTGGTGTGTTATAAGCAGCTTGGAATCCCTGATCTAAAAGATCTTGCTGAGAGATCAATTCGTTGTAAGCCACATTACCACCAATTGTGTATCCACCTGGTAGGGTGTAATCTAATTGAAGTGCCCAACCTTGAGATTCAACATTACCTTGTGCGTTGATGTCAAAACCGAATCTCTGAGTAGGAACTGTACCATTGATGATATCTTGTCTTACTTGCTCTGAGTCTGGCACCTTAGGGCCAGTAATTCCGTTTGGTACAGCTTGGATGAAATCAATCTCAGCGATAAAATCTGTGTACTGAGAGTAGTAGTAATAAGCATCTACTAATAATCTACCGTCAGCAAATAATCCTTTATAACCAATTTCGTAAGTATTGATCTTCTCAGTCTTAAAATCCTGAGCTACTCTTTCTTCTAAATCAAAATCAGCAGTATTTCCTGTTCCGATAGCAGTCTGTACAGATTGCGTAGTATAAGAGTTGTTAGGATCGAATTGGTATCTATCTACTAATAATTGGTTAGAACCAATCAATCTTCTGGTTACTACATCAAGGTCAATGTACTGATCTTGAGTTGTAGGAATTCTAAAACCTCTTTGGAATGAACCTCTGATGTTGTGGTTTCCTTTAGTGAATACGGCAGATAACCTTGGAGAAAGCTGACCTTCGAAATTCTCGTTCTTATCATATCTCAATGAACCTTGAAGCTTCAAGTTGTCATTGAATAATCTCTTAGTGATCTGTCCATAAGCGCCATATTCGTTGAAGCTTACTTCTTCGCCATCATTATCTAGTGCGAATAGGGTACCCTCTGAGTTTAGAGAGTATCTTCTCCAGTTAGCACCAACAACAATTTCTGCCCAATCAATTCTGTTTGATAGATCCCAGCTACCTTCAGCATGCCATAATTTCGACTTGTCTAAGAATTTAGCACCACCGTCAGCAATTGAAAGATTTCTGAATTGATCTGATAATTGATTGAAAGCATCAGAGCCAGGTTGTGGTTGGTTAGCTCTTGCAGCAGCTCTTGCAGCCGCGTGAGCAGACTCAATATCAGTACCTACACCAGGAATAACACCTGCTCTAGCAAATGCAAATGTCTCAACATAAGGTGCTAGGAATGTAGATTGATTGATTAGAGAAGCTAAAGTATTGGCTGCATAACTATCACCAGAATTTTCAGCAGTGTTATAAGCTCTAACGTAGAATTCAGATCCTCTCAATTCTAGTTTAGTAGTTGTGATAGAGAAATTATCTAAAACGAATCTGTCATTAGCCGTGTATACCGTACTACCTGAACCGTAGTTAAACTGTCCAAATACTTCTAAGTTATCGTTAAGTCTGTAGTGAAGGGCTCCACCAATTTTGATACTCTCTGTAGTGTTGTCAACAAAATCTACTTCATTAAATCCATCAGGAGTAAATAAACCATTGATATCGTCTGGAATAAGTGTTCTTACTGGATCTAATGCACCGCCAGCTAGGTCAGCAACTGTACCTGTAGTGATTTGGAAGTCACCGTAGGTGTTTAATCCATCATAGAATCTATTGTTTCCTCTTTCAGTTGCACCTCTTTCTAGAACACCGAAAGTTGCAGGGCCTTGATCTCTGTAATCTCTTGCTACCCAATCTTGAGCAGTTAAGTAAGATGCAGTGACCTTGAAAGCAAATTTGTTATTGAATGACTTAGCATATCTGAATCCATAATCTTGGTATAGCGACATTGGGTGATATTCTTCATCAACATGGTTAACACCAGTTTTAACGTATGCGCTAAGTCCTTGGTAATCGAAAGGATTCTTAGAAGTAAGAAGTAGAATACCGTTGATCGCATTCGGACCGTATAGGGCAGAAGCTGCACCTGGCATCAATTCAGCACTTTCTAAATCTAGATCATTGATACCGACAATGTTACCAACTGGGAAGTTCAAACCCGGGGCTTGGTTGTCAATACCATCGATCAACTGCACAAAACGCGTGTTACCGTTCGCTCCGAATCCTCTAGTATTCACCGACTTAAATGTCAATGATTGTGTAGAGAAGTCAACCCCTTTCATATTGGCTAAGCCTTCGTAAAAAGATGGAGCTGCTGTATTTTGAACATCAAGAATGTCCATCTTTTCGATAGAAACTGGAGATGTCAAAATATTCTCTTGGATTCTCGAAGCAGACACAACAACCTCTTGACCAAAAATTACCTGCTCTACCATCGTAATATCTAGATTAGTATTGGTAGCAGATGAAATTTCTATTTCTTGAGTTTCGTATCCTACATATGAAAAAATCAAAGTAAGGGGAGGAGCTTGGCTTACCGTAAGACTGTATGTACCGTCTGCTTGGGTAATAGTTCCTACCACTTTTCCTTTCACCCGGATGTTTACACCAGGTAGTGTCAGACCTGACTCATCCGCAACACTTCCGGAGATAGTCGTCTGATTCTGAGCCATTAATGTAATCGATTGCATGGCTAGCAATACGATAAAAAGGCTCCTGCAAATTTTCTTCAAATTCATTGGTTGCTGTTTGGTTTAAAAACAAATAAAGTTTGGTTTGTCCGCTAGAGAGGACCTAAAAAACATGCGCGTTCCGTCAAAAATACAAGTATTTTCCTCTTTTCTAAGCCCTAAAGCCAAAAAATGTTCTGCATGCATAACAAATGGTAAACCTGTCTTTTTACAGACTGTTTAGATTAACCATTGTTTTTTTGCTCATCCTCAACGTGTTTCACGAGTTTGTCGCAAAGACGGTTCATTGCAGAGCTCATAAATTCATCTCCTGTAGCATTTAGAATACTTTGGGCTAATCCGCCAAGACAGTCGATATAGAATCTTTTCATTTCATCAACTGGCATTTCTTTGTTCCAAAGATCAATTCTAAGGGTGTTTTGGTTCTGAGAATCCCAGATTGATAGACTAAAAGTTTTCGTTTCTTCCTCACCTCCGTCTTTGTCAGTGGCATTCCAAAGTATTTTTTCAGGTACGCTTTCGTTGTCGAGGAGTACTTTGATGTTGATGTCTGATTGTTTCATTTTGATTTAAATAGTTATGCCTCTTGATTAAAGAGGCATAGAGTGTCGAATGTTTTCTTTTACTAGTCGAGTTTCATCTCAGGGATTTCACCCTCAATGATTAGTTTTCCTTCTGTTGCTTGTTGTATTTCTTCTACAGTTACACCTGGAGCTCTTTCTAAAAGTCTGAAACCTCCTTCAGGTAATACATCTAGAACCGCCATGTCAGTGACGACTTTTTTAACACAATTAATGCCCGTTATAGGTAATGTGCAATTCTTTAAAAGTTTAGAATCACCACTTCTGCTTTTGTGTTGCATGGCAACAATAATATTGTCTGCTGAAGCTACTAAATCCATAGCTCCACCCATTCCTTTCACCATTTTACCCGGAATCTTCCAATTGGCTATATCACCGTTTTCCGAAACTTCCATTGCTCCTAAAATGGTAAGGTCCACATGTCCACCTCTGATCATCTCAAAACTTTCGGCAGAGCTAAATAGGGCAGAGCCTTCCATGGTTGTTACCGTTTGCTTTCCGGCATTAATTAAATCTGCATCCACTTCCTCTTCTTCAGGGAAGGGGCCAATACCTAAAAGACCATTTTCAGATTGTAAAACTACATTGATGTTCTTAGGTATAAAATTGGCCACCAAGGTAGGTATACCTATTCCAAGATTGATATAAGTACCATCTTGGACTTCTTGGGCGATTCTTTTTGCTATTCCAATCTTGTCTAACATGCTACTTGATTCTTGTGGTTCTTTGCTCAATTCGTTTTTCGTAATCTTTTCCTTGGAATATTCTCTGTACATAAATCCCAGGAGTGTGAATTTCATTTGGATCTAATTCACCAACTTCTACCAGCTCTTCTACTTCGGCAACTGTGATTTTGCCAGCCATAGCCATCATTGGATTAAAGTTTCTTGCTGTGCCCTTAAAGATCAAGTTTCCCGATTTATCACCTTTCCAAGCTTTGACTAATGCGAAATCAGCCTTCAGCCAATGTTCGAGCAAGTGCATTTTACCATTGAACTCTCTGACCTCTTTACCTTCAGCCACTTCAGTTCCGTAACCTGCAGGAGTGAAGAATGCAGGAATGCCAGCTCCCCCAGCTCTAATTCTTTCAGCCAATGTACCCTGAGGAATTAGGTCTACTTCTAGCTCTCCAGATAAAAGTTGTCTTTCGAATTCAGCATTTTCACCTACATAAGAAGAGATCATCTTCTTGACTTGACGAGTTTTGAGCATTAAACCAATTCCAAAATCATCAACACCTGCATTATTAGAAATACAAGTCAGGCCTTTTGTACCTTTTCTTATAAGAGCTGCAATTGAGTTCTCTGGAATGCCACACAAGCCAAAGCCGCCAAGCATAAGCGTCATGTCGTCAGCAATGTCGTGAATGGCTTCATCAGCATTTGCTACTACTTTGTTGATCATTACTTTTCTTTATAGTCACCTAAAATCGCCTGAACTCTTTTTTGGTCGTCCTCCAACTGACCCCTGAGGTGATCAAGCGAATCAAATTTCTTCTCTTCTCTAATTCTCTCAATGAACTCTATAGAAATTTCACTTCCATAGATGTCCTGATCAAAATCGAAGATGTGTACTTCGATGGTTTTGTTTTCGCCACCAACAGTAGGCCTTTGCCCAATATTGAGCATTCCATCAAGCTTTTTGTACTTATTACATACTTTGACAGCGTATACGCCATCTTGCGGAATGAGTTTGTAGTTCTCTTTGATCTTGACATTAGCTGTTGGGAATCCCAGCTTGCGGCCATTCTTATTACCATGAGATACTATTCCACTAATGCTGTAAGGTCTTCCAAGAAATGTATTAGCACTCTTCACTTCTCCAGATTCGAGGGCACGTCTCGTCTTTGTTGAACTAATTCCTATTTCATCAATATCCTGTCTTGAGATTTCTTCAACTTCAAAGTTATAATCAGGAGCAAATTGAATCAATTCTTCTAAACCGCCAGAGCGATCCTTTCCAAAACGATGGTCATATCCGATGATGAGTCTTGAAGTGTTTATTCTTTCGTGTAAAACAACTCTGATATATTCCTCAGGAGTCATTTGAGAGAATTCTTTTGTAAACGGGATCTTTACTAAATGATTTATTCCAAACTGCTCTAAGAGATTCGCCTTCTCAGGAAAGGTCGAAAGCAATTGTAGGCTATTGTCCCAAGGCTTGAGAACCAATCTAGGGTGTGGCCAATAAGTGATCAAGACTGTTTCGCCATTCACTTCATCAGCCACTTGGCTCACGCGCTTTAATATCTTTTGATGACCGAGATGAACACCGTCAAAGGTACCGCTGGTGACAACGGCATTTTTAATGTTCTTTATTTTTTCAGTCCCTAGGTGAATTTTCATGAAATTCTCTAATCATATCGATGAGCTGATCTAATTGATAAGCATCACTAACTTTATGTTCTCCAATTCTAGTTCTACGTAGCGCGGCTAAATGCCCACCGCATCCCAAAGCTTGACCGAAATCATGAGCCAAGCTTCTAATATAAGTGCCTTTAGAGCAAACTACCCTAAACTCTATACTCGGCAAATCTACTTTTGTTAACTCGAATTCTGAAATGATAATTGGTCGAGGTTTTAATTCAATGTCTTCTCCGCGTCTTGCTAATTCGTAAAGTCTTGTGCCTTTTACTTTTATAGCCGAAAAGATTGGAGGCTTTTGATCAATGGCTCCTTCAAATTTTCTTCGAGCGGTTTCAAGATCCTCTTTGGTGATGTGATCAAAAGGAGATCGCTGTTCTATTTCACTTTCAAGGTCATAGGTAGGGGTTGTGGCTCCGATTTCTATTGTGCCGGTGTATTCTTTCTCATCAGCCATGAACCCCTCAATTGACTTGGTCTTTTTACCCGTGCAAACGATGAGAAGTCCTGTCGCCAAAGGATCTAGAGTTCCTGCGTGCCCTACCTTTTTGATACGAACATTGTTTCTGATCTTTTTAACTACGTCAAAAGATGTCCATTCGAGAGGTTTGTCAACTAGCAAGACTTTACCAGAAGCAAAATTTTCCTTAGTACTAAGTGAAGGATCTAATTCAAGCATTAAAGCAAAGCGTAGATAATGGCGATTAATCCAACTACATAACAGTAGTAAGAGAAGTATTTAAGCTGACTTTTTCTGACCAACTGAATCATCCATTTACATGCAATTAGCCCAGATATAAAAGCAGCTATAAAGCCAGCAATGAGCAATGTGGGTTCAGTTTGAGAAGCAGCTAAATCTCCACTCAATATATCTTTGGCCATTTTGCCTAAAATAAGAGGGACAACCATTAGAAATGAAAATCTCGCAGCTTTGGCTCTGTCGATGCCAAGAAGTACAGAGGTTGAAATAGTGGCTCCAGAACGAGAGATTCCCGGTAAAATGGCAATAGCTTGTGCAATGCCTATTAGAAAAGCAGAGCTGGTATTCACAGATTTCAAAGTGTTTTGAGCTCTGTCTGCTAAAAAAAGGAGAGTCCCTGTTACCAAAAGCATTACACCTACCAACAAAACTTGTCCTCCGAACAATTGGTCTATCTGATCTTCAAATAAAACTCCTACCAAAGCTGCAGGAATCATACTGATCACAATTTTCAGTGAATATTGGAATTGATCATTGTTCTTGAACTGAAATAAGCCTTTGATCAAAAAGGCAATATCACTCCTGAAAATAACGATGGTACTTAATGCTGTGGCAGCATGTAAAACAACAGTCATTAAAAGACTTTCTTCAGGAACACTATTATCCCCAAAGATCACCTTCGTGAGCTCTAAATGACCACTGCTACTTACAGGAAGGAACTCGGTTAATCCTTGAACTATGCCCAGGATTATGGCTTCGAATAAACTCATTGATCAGCCTTAGGCTTTTTGAAAATGGCATAGAATTCAAGAATGAAGCCAGCCATAATGACTATCGGACCAAGGGTTAGGCCTAGGAAGCCTTGTCCATGTTGTGTGTTATCTAAAGACATGATGATAAAACCTGCTACTAAAACAGCAATGCCGATCAGCATCCATTTGTAGTTTTCTTTATCGAAAGCGAATTTATTCTTCTTCTCGGCCATGTTAATATAGTTCGTCCAATGACATTTTGAGGTACTTGTTCATTGCTCTTGCAGTGCTGAAATAAGTGAATATCCCACCTGAAATGATCAATACTCCATACAGAATGAGAATCCATTCTACTTTCTGAAGTTCCTCTAGTTTGTCAATTTTTTGATTTGCGAAGGTAAGGATTCCAAATAATAAACCGGAGGCAATAACACCTGAAATGATGCCGTGCATAAATGATCTATTGAGGAATGGTCTTCTAATGAACTTACTTTTTGCCCCCACCAACTGCATACTTCTGATCAGGAATCTTTGAGAAAATAAAGCAAGTTTAATAGTGTTGTTGATCAGTAGAAGTACTACCACAATTAGAATAGCAGCTATGCCAATCAGGATGAAGCTAATTTTAGTGAGATTCGAATTGATCGAATCGACTAAGTTCTTCACATAGGTGACTTCGAAAACTCCATTGATAGATTCAATTCGTTTACTGAGCTGTTCCATTTGCTCATTAGTCTGATAATCGTCAGCCACTTTTAATACAAAAGCATCTCTCAATGGATTGTTTCCTAAGAATTGGGAGAAGTCTTCTCCGGTTTCGTCAATAAATTGTTTGGCTGCCTCTTCATTTGAAATGAAGACCAATGGAGTATCATTTTCTTCTGCTGATAAAATGTAATCGCTGTTTTTAAGCTCAGATTCGATTCGATTGATCTGATTCTGACTAATGTCTTTGTCCAAATAGACCTGCAGTTCAATGTTTTGCTTAATGAAGGCCGTTAGTTGGTTGGCCTGTAAGATGAGTAGCCCAAAAAGTCCGATGACAAAAAGAGCTAGTGTGACACTGAAAATGACGCTTCCATACTGATACGCGCCTAATTTTTTCTTCTTTTTAAATTTCTTTTTGTCTTTTGGCAAGGCTCTGAGTTTCGGTCAAAAATAAGAATTAATTCAAAAGTAGAACTCAGCTTAGATGTTAATATTGTTTAATTGGGAGCTCATTAAGACACCTTGATGACTTGCTTTTCAGCAATAGCGAATACGTGATCATTTTCTTCCACTTTTAAAGCTGCAGTTCCAGTAAACGAACCAAAAGCAGGGAGTACTCCTTGTTCTTTGCTGAAATAAAAGCAAGGTACTTTAACCGATTGTCTCCCTTTGCCTCGTAATCTGATAGCTGGATGCAAGTGCCCAGCAATATTGTAAAGACTGGTCTGTTCAGGTATGTGAGTAAAGCAGAAGGGGGCTTCTTCAAGGATATCAAGCACCTCCATATTTTTGATTCGATACAGTTCTGGAGAAAGAATATCGTGATTGCCAAGCACCAATTGAAAGTGTATGTCTTGGTGATTTTTAATCCAGTTTCTGAAAGCCTCCCAGCTTTGGTTATAGTCGCTATGAAATAGGTCTCCTAAGAATATTACCCTGATAGGTTTTTTTCGAACCAAGAGTTTCTCCAAAGTCACAAAGTCTTTGGAGTGGATCATTTCTGAAACGGGTATTCCTGATTTTCTGAAATGACCTGCTTTACCAAAATGTAGGTCTCCAATAATTAAAGTCTCCTTTTCGATCCAATAAATTGCTTTCTCAGGAAGCAATTCGAAGCTTTGATCACAAACTTTATGGACGATTACAAGTTCTTTCATTATTTCGCGTTGAATATCGAAACAAAATTCTAATCATATCATAATGAAAGCACTTTCTCTCGCAATACTTCTATTTGTTCCTTCAATCATTTTTGCTCAAGAAGCCGATGATGTTTTAGGTTACTGGCTCACTGATGACGGTGACGCTAAAATTGAGATCTTCAAAGAAGGTGGAGAATACCATGGTAAGATCGTTTGGTTGCGCGAGCCGTTGAATGATGAAGGTAAACCGAAAACTGACACCAATAATCCTGATGCCTCTAGAAGAAATGATCCTGTTATTGGATTAAGGTTAGTGTCTGGCTTTGAATTTGACGATGATCAATGGGAAGACGGTGAGATCTATGATCCGAAAGATGGTAAAACCTATAGTTGTCGTATGCGCTTGAAAAAAGGCAAGCTAGAGGTAAGAGGATATGTAGGTATGCCTATGTTTGGAAGAACTGTCATCTGGTCTAAAACTACATTGTAGTCGACCTTCTTTTCAATATTCTGAATAATACAAACTGACCAATCCCTCCTAAAAAGGTAAATGCCAGAAGGAGGGTGGTGAGCATAAAGGAATCAGCATCTAATTCCAATGATCTGTTAGCGATCAGATAATAGAGGCTTATTGCAAAAAGCAATAAGGTTAGAGAGATTGTAATCTTCAGAAAGGTGAGAATTGATTTAAGCATTAGGCTAATTTCTCCGTCAGCACTTGATTTAATTCATCTGACCAAAGTATTCTGAAATGACCAAGTCCATCTAGTTCAATCAATTCTGATTGTGGGAAGTCTTGATGGATTCTTTTGCTGAGTCTAATGGGTAAGATCTTATCACCGTTTCCATGGATGATAAATGCCTCCGGTACATTTTTGAGGTCAGCACAGAAAACAGACATATTCAAATCATCAATATGTTCACCAGTATCTGATTCTAACAGAGGAATGAGCTTTGAAATGGTTCTATCAGTAACACCAAGTGGCACTGAAAAGTCTTTGATACGCTCTTTTACATCATGAGGTGAGGTAATCAAGAACCATTGTTTGATCTGAAGGTCTTGACTGTTCCTTAGCATCGTAGCAGAAGCCACAGAACCGAATGAATGGCTAATGATCACATCTGGCTGGTACTCTTGAGCCATTTGGGTGGTCAATCGAATGTAGTCGAACCAATTGGTTTTACCCTTTGAACTGAAACCATGTGAGGGGGCATCAAAAGTGACCACTTCATAGCCTTTATCTAGCAGAGTATCTACAATTCCGCCAAAGTTGGCACCTTGACCTTCCCAGCCATGAACACAAAGTACTCTCTTATTTGAATTACCCCATTTATACTTTCTGATAGAGAATTCTTCAAAAGTGAAGTCTTCTTTCTGCGCCTTGTCTAAGATCTCCAACTCAAAATCTCTTAGTTTTCCAGATCTCGGATTTGCCATGAAATGGTAAATTCTATTGGCTGCCAAGGTGGGAGCAATGGTATCTAAGGTTTTGAATACGAGCCTAAGGGTAGGAGTCATTTAAAAGTCTATTACAATTCCGATCGAAGGTAACACACTTGAGCTATCGGTGCCTTCAATTTGCACCAAAGTTTCAGGAACGATTACTGTTCCATCTTCATCTCTTTCTAAACCATAGGTGGGCTCTTGAGGAACATCTTGGCCGAAAATATTCTGAATTTCAAGGAATACGTTGAATGTCCAATTGTCAAAGTTCCATTTCTTATCTATTCGAACGTCCGTTTGATTAAAGGTGGATAGTCTTACGGTTCCTAGTTGAGAATAATCTTTTATGATTGCTGGATAGTTCGCTAGTGTTTCTTCTTCATCCACTGGTGCGAAAGGAGTTTCTCCAACATACCTCATTCGAGCACTGACCTCCCAGTTATTACCAAACTTGTAGCCTCCTGTAAAGGTGATCAGGTTTCTACTATCCCAAGCACTTGGTAAATACACATCTTCATCAAATGCTGTATACTCAGACCAATAAAGTGTATAGGCCAGTATAGCATAGAAGTTATCAGTGAATTTTTTCTGATAGAGGGCTTCTAATCCATAAGTCCTTCCTAAACCTACGCTTTCAATAGGCTCATTACCGAGTACAGAAAAATCACCACCTAAGTTGGCCAATGAAACACTATCAGTTACTGAAACTGGGTAATTGTCATACCTTTTATAAAAGCCCTCTAGCGTAATTCTTGAAGATTCATTTAGAAGGTATTCAGCTCCTAATACTATGTGGTCACTTTGAATGTATTTAGCATCTTGGTTTACGAACTCATTCCGTTCTTTGAATCCTAAAATGGTATAAGGCGGTATTTTGAAGTATCTACCAATTGATGCATTCAATGACCATTTATTTTGGTTTCCTAGTTTGTAGGAGCCTGAAATTCTTGGGCTAAAGGTTTTCCAAAAGTCATTGCCTTCTGTAGTAAAAGTATTTCCATCCATTCTCAAACCCACACTTAAACCGAAACGAGGGGTAAGCTGAGTGTTAGAAGCTTGAAAGGAAAAACCGTATTTAGCGAAGTTTAAGTCACTTCTAAATAAGAAGTTGTTCACACGATCAAGTGTTTCACTTGTGTAATCTGCAGCTTGTACTGTTGCTGTTGACGTTAAGGTCCAATCACCTCTAAATTTTGTATAGTTAAAACGCAGTTTCGTCTCTTGCTCAGTACTTACATTCTGAAAGTAAAGATCAGTTTCATTAACGTTATCGCGGTATTGTCTGAAATCATTCTCCAAGAAGTTATTGCTTAGGGTGGTTCTGATAAAGCCTGTTCCGTCTTTAAATCGATTGGTCCAGCTAATGCCTACTGTGTTCGATTTCTGCTTGATGATTGGCACTTGGTCTAATGTCGCTTGCTGCTCTTCATTATATTCATCCGGCACATTGATGCTGAAGTCATCGATTGAGCCAATTCCAGTCACCATGATCTCATTATACTTATCAATCTTATGATTGACCTTGTACTGGTAGTCCCAGTAATCAGGCAGGAAGGGTAGATCGATCAGTGAGAATAAGACTTGAAGGTATGACCTTCTAACTGAGGCAATAAATGTGGTGTTGCCTGTTTCACTCGCTCCTTTAAATAAGGGGCCTTCGAAGGTAAAAGCACTTTCACTTGAGCTTAACCTGAAGTTTGCCTTAAACCTTCTATTGTTTCCATTCCGTTGGTCAAACTGCAGAACACCTGACAAGGGGTTGTCATATTGTGCTCCGAATGCACTAGTTGATAGAGTAACACCTTCAAAGAAGCTTACATTCAACATGCCTACAGGTCCACCAGCACTTCCTTGTGTAGAGAAGTGGTTAATGTTAGGGATTTCGATTCCATCTAAGTAATAAACGTTTTCATTAGGCGCACCACCTCTGATGATTACGTCATTTCTAAAGCCTCCAACTGAACCTTGAACGCCAGGGAGCGATTGAACTACCTTGGCAATATCATTATTGCCGCCAGGGTACGTGGCTACTTCTTCTCGAGATAGTTTCTGTACGGAAAGTGGAGTCTCTTCAGCTTTTTGAAAAGGATTCGCTGTAACAACTACTTCTTCTAATTCCGAAACGGATTCCGATAGCTCAAAATTCACATCAGGAATTCCTCCTGAACGTAGCACTACTCCAAATTTAGTGGCCGTTTCAAAACCAACAAAAGACACTTGTATGCTGTAAGTCTCAGGAGGTACGCCACTGATGGTGTAATAACCATCAGCATTGGTAATGTTCCCAAAGCTAGTGCCTACGATGATCACTGTAGCACCAGGTATCGGTTCTTGTGTCTTTGAGTCGATCACATATCCAGAGACTGTGGAGGTAGCTTGAAATGCCTTTGTATTAAAAATGAAGGCAAATAATAAAAGTAGGGTGAATGAGAGTCTTTTCAATTTTTTACAATTAACAATCAACAGAACCCTGTAATGGTCAAAGAGTTTTAAAAAAGGGATTAAAAAGAATGTTCTATTCTCTGAGAAGCTTCTTTTCTACTATGAATGGGGCGATAGGTAATAATGAAGCGATTAGGGCTAATAAGGTATTCTTTATTCCCCATTTAGCTTGAGGTGCATAAATGATGATCAAGCCGCAATATGCTACAAATAAGACTCCATGTGCTAAGCCTACAGGGTATGTGGGTTCAGGAATGTCAAATACGTATTTCAAAGGCATACAAACACCTAATAGTAGGAGGTAACTAATGCCTTCTAAAATAGCTACCCATCGGAGTAATTTCATACGGCAAATGTAAATCTGAGAATCAAGAATCTCGAAAATCAATCTGCATTTTTTCGATCCTTGTAGCTAAGGTTTCAGTAGTGAATTTTTCTCTAAGTCTATCAACCATTATTGGGAATGAGAATGGGGTAGGTTTCAATATCTTTTTTACCACAAAGCTCTGTTTGTTGATCCTATCCATAGCTTTTGTCAATCTCGATTTTTCGAAGTTGAGTGAGAGCACTTCCTCATTGGCCTGCTTCAAAAGAAGGTTCTCTGGATCATAGTCTTCAAACACTTTAAAGATCATGCTAGAAGAGGCTTGTAGATGTCTATTGGTGATGTTCTTACCTGGGTAACCTTGGAAGATCAAGCCAGAAATAGCAGCAATCACTCTAAAGTTTCTTTTAGCTATCTCAGTGTTGTTGATACTCGCACTTATGTCTGAAAGGAGATTTTCGGGAGAAAACACATCCAATTCAAGTATGTCTTCTGCTTCAATATCTTGGTCGGTTAATAGTTCAAAGCCATAGTCATTCGAAGCCATTGAAAAGGAGATAGGCTGACTGATCGAAATTCTATAGGCAACCAATGCTGCTAAAACATCATGCACATATTTCCCCTCCATTGGATAGAAATAGATATGAGTGCCTTCATCAGATCGAATTTGCTCAATGAGTAATTCCTTGGCTTTTGGTAGATGAGATAGTTCTCGATGTTTCTCTAAAAGAGGTTGGAGGCATTTCATTTCAGGACCTTGAAATTGACCTAATGCAGCTTCTTCTATCTTCATTCTCATTTTATCAGAAAGAAGTGAGGTAAAAGAAGCTTTTCCACCTCCCCAGCGAGGAATGGGGCCTGTCTTCTTTTTTGAATTCTTGACATAGGCCGTCATGTCTTTGACTCGAATCAGTTCAAGGTTTCTGCCCGCAAACCAGAAAGTGCTTCCTTCCTTTAGCTGAGAAATGAATATTTCTTCAACGGTACCGATGTAACTACCACGTTCATATTTGACTTTGATCATCGGGTCTGATACGATGGTTCCCATAGATAGCCTATGACGCATGGCAGTTCGCCTATTGTTAACTTTAAATAGACCGTCTTCCATGATCTCCACTTTGGCATATTCATCATATGCACTTAAAGAATTACCTCCCGTGGTGATGAATTCTAAGCACCAATCCCACTCTTTATCAGTGAGTTCAGCAAAAGCATGACTCGTTCGAATATGTTTTAGTGTTTCTTCAGGGTAGAATCCAGGACCTACCGCTAAGGTGACTAGATATTGAACTAGCACATCATAACATTTGGTAAGCGGAGCTCTAGATTCAAATTCTTTGTTGGCGATAGTTTCTTTAAGAACTGAGGCTTCGATTAATTCGAGTGAGTGTGTAGGCAGGAAATAGATCTTGCTTGTAGCTCCTGGTTGATGTCCACTTCTACCAGCACGCTGAAAAAATCGTGCAATTCCTTTTGGGCCTCCCACTTGGATGACCATGTCTACAGGTCTAAAATCAACCCCTAAGTCCAAACTGGAAGTACAGACTACACATTTTAGCTTGCCAGCATGTAGTGCTTCTTCTACCCATAGTCGAACCTCAAGATCGAGGCTACCATGATGCATGGCAACCAATCCGGCTAATTCAGGAGCTACTTCCATTAGTTTCTGATACCAGATCTCAGTTTGGGACCTGACATTGGTAAAAAGGAGAGTGGAGGTGTTTTCATCTAAGATTGGCAGCACCTTTTTGAGCATTTTAGTACCAAGATGTCCAGACCATGGAAGCTGCTTGACATCCTTTGGAAGGATGGACTCAATCTCAATTTTCTTATCAAGATTAGCTCTAATGATTGCGGCTTCCTCGTACAAATCGCCTAGTAACACCTTGGTGGCTTCTTCAAGGTTGCCGATGGTAGCAGAGATGGCCCAAGTCTGAATGGGGTTTTTATTTAAATGCCGGAAATAGGCTAGAGCAAGCTCGAGTTGAATACCCCTTTTGCCACCAATTAATTCATGCCATTCATCAACTACAATGGTTTTGAGGTTTTTGAATACTTGTGGAGCGTCTTTTTGACTAAGAAGCACATGAATACTCTCAGGTGTTGTCACCAATGCTTGAGGCATTTTTTTCTTCTGAGCAGCTCGTTCTTTCTGAGATGTATCTCCAGTTCTTAGAGCCACTTCCCATTCGAGTCCCATACCGTCACAGGCATCCTGCATAGCATGCCTAATGTCTTTTGCTAATGCTCTAAGTGGGGTTACCCAAATAACTTGTAGTCCAGTGGCCTTTTTAGGATTGTTGAGCGCATTGATTACACACCCTAACCACATGGCATATGTTTTACCACTGCCAGTAGGCGCATTTAAGAGGCCACTTTTGCCTTGTGCTACTGCCTTCCAGGTATCTACCTGAAAATCGTAGGCTTGCCAGCCTTTATTCTTAAACCAATCTTGTGCGGGATGGAGGTTCGGCATTCAGTTTGAACTAACAAACTAAGAAAGCCAAATTGTTTTAGAATGTTGCATCATAATCGATGCGCATGTCAAAGTTGACCAATTCATTATTGAGTCCACCAAACTCTTTTAATCCACCATTCATATATCCGAGTCTTTTGGATACTTGAATCAGTCCTACGTAGTTTCTTCCATTAGGGTCGAATTGATAGAAACCTTTTTTGTTTGGGTAAATGGTGATTTTTGGTTCTATGTCTTGCTTACTGATCTTAGATAGGTCATAAAATTTGACGCCATTTTTGGTGATAGCAGTAGCTTCAATTTGATCTTTCCAGTCAGCTTCAAAGAATAAAAGCCTGTTTGTTGCGATTTTAGGCTCTTTTGGTTTTTCACCCAGAGTAGGTTGGAAGTCACCTTTGTATTCTTTGACATAACCCCAGTAGCCATTAATAATAGTGGCCTCGTCCAATTTGTTGCTCATGCTCACTCTGTAATCAAAAAAGTATCCTCTAGCACTTTTTGGGGTGCTATCTTTTTTACAGCCTGAAACAAAAAGGATTACTGCGATCAATAAAAATGCCTTCTTCAACATACCACTTGCTTTCATTTGGCACGAAATAAATAAAATAATCCTCCAAAATGGAGTTTTGGATGTTAAAGAATACGAATACTGCGAGAGAATTGAGGATGCTATATTTGTGTGATTTTTGATTTCGAAGGTTAAAAAACGTTTTTACTGTAAAATAAGGTTTAGAAAACACCCTGAAAAGAAACCGATTGCGTAAAATAGATTAAATATGGTTAAAATATTAACCTATAATATCTATTTTTATGTTATGAGAATCGAGATACCTAGAGAAGTAGAGCGATTCGGACCTATCAAATTCCATGACGTGCAAAAAGTATGGGAGTTAGATGCCGGATTGAAGCATAGTAAGAATGAACCAAAAGAGAAGGAGAGAAGGGTAATCACTCGCATTTCCTACGAATCCACCCAGGCCATTCAAGAACAGATGGCTATTGTAGTTCCTATCAAGGATGAAAAGATCAAGTTGCTTGAAGGTGTGCTTGCTGGAATTCCTCATCATTGTACAGTTATTATCCTATCTAATAGTAAGAGATCTCCTGTTGATAGATTCAAGATAGAGAAGGACGCACTAGAGCATATGGGCAAATTCATGAAGAAAGAGATCTTCATTGTCCATCAGAAAGATCCTCAAATTGCCAAGGCTTGTAAAGAGGCAGGCTACGAGTATATTCTCGATGAAAAGGGAAAAGTGAAAAATGGTAAAGCTGAAGGAATGATCCTCAGCACCATTCTCGCCTATCTATGCGGAAAGAAATATATCGGATTTATTGACTCTGATAATTACTTCCCCGGTGCTGTGAATGAATATGTACAGGAGTATAGTGCAGGCCTGTATGCCGCCAAGTCGAAATATGCTATGATAAGAATCGCTTGGCATAGTAAGCCAAAGATCGTGGAGTCTAATCTATTCTTTGCTAAAAGAGGTAGAGCATCCGAGCACACCAATAAGATATTAAACAGTCTAGTGAGTGGTTATACGGGCTATGGCACAGAAATTATAAAAACTGGTAATGCCGGTGAGCATGCCATGAGCATGGATTTGGCCATGAATATTGACTACTCTTCCGGCTACAGTATAGAGCCTTATCATTATATCAATGTCTTGGAGAGGTTTGGTGGTATTGTCGGGTCTCCTCCAAAGGACGTCATGCAAGAAGGAGTTGAATTCTATCAGATTGAAAGTCGTAATCCCCACCTGCATGAAGTAAAAGGCGAGGAACATGTAAAATCGATGAGCAAAGAGGCCATGGAGTCTATATATCATTCTCCGATATGCCCTGAGTATCTGAAAAAGGAGATTCATTCCGATCTGATCAGCAGAGGCTTATTGAATGAAGGCGAAGAAGTGCCTAATACTTTGAAATATTATCCTGCTCTGACCAAAGTAAACATGGTCAAGTTCAAAGCGGCATTAGAAAAATCAGATTATGCTGAATATTTAAAAGCTGATCTCAGCAATTACAAATACTTAAACGGAAAGAATGGTTTGATGAGAGATAAGGTAAAAACTGTCGCTCATTTACCAGAAGAACACGCAGAATTAGAAATAAAATGACAAAGAAAGTTGTATACACAGATTTAGACGGCACTCTGCTTGATTTGAAATCCTACTCATTTATGCAATCAATTGGAGCGATCGAAAAGCTTAAATCAGCAGGGGTGCCCGTCATTTTTTGTAGTTCTAAAACTAGAAAAGAACAAGAGTTTTATCGTGAGAGCTTAGGGTTAGATACGCCTTTTATAGTAGAGAACGGCTCAGCTATCTATATTCCTAAAGGCTATTTTACCAAACCAATTCCTTATAATACCTACCAAACAGAGGACTATGAAGTAATCTGTTTAGGTAAATCAGTTATCCAAATAAGGGAGTTGCTTCAACAGAGAAGAGAGGAGTTTAATCTCACCTTCGATATTTATGAAGATCTACCGGCAGAGGAAGTTTCTATGATCACAGGATTGGATATGACCTCTGCTCGCAGGGCAATGCAAAGAGATTTTTCAGAGACTATACTTAGAGGAGAAACTTCGCAGCAACTTTACGAATCTTTAGAAAATGAAGGTTTTCAGAGTATACCTGGGAGTAAGTTCGAGACGGTAATCAGTAAAGAAGCAGACAAAGGAAAGGCAGTTGAAATCTTAACTGAACTCTTTAAGACCGAGTATGGTCAAGTAGAATCTTACGGTATTGGTGATAGTAAAAATGATGCAGAAATGTTGGCATCTGTTGAGAAAGCATTTTTGGTTCAAAGGCCCAATGGCGAATGGGCGGACGTAGAAAATGCTTTTGTAAAGGTGGTAAATGGAATCGGTCCAAAAGGTTGGACAAAGGTTGTTGAGCAAATCCTTAAATAGTAAAGCCAAGGCATAAAGCCCTGGCTTATAGACTATGAAGTCGTGAACTTCCCAACGTTGTTCAAGGCTTTAAAAAACTGTTCACTCATAGTGTTTAAGAAAAAAGGCTCCAATAGGAGCCTTTTTTATTCAGAGTGTCAATTCTTTATTTATACCAGAAGTCTTTCATCATGACGAGGTCTTTGGTAATGGTTTGACCATTCATTTCAACTACTAGTTTGTAGTTACCAGGTTTAGCGGGCTCAGTAACGTATTTCATGCCTTCCATTCGGTTGGCAATATCTTCTTCGGACATTCCAAATCTTCTGAATCTATCTGCAAATCCTTCTAATTCCTCAGGCGTTCTTTCGTCTGTGATTTTCTGGAAAGGCCAAACCCAATGATGTAACCCAGCTTCGGCCTCCATTTCATCCCAATAGATCTCGTTCATGCCTTGCATTACCGTTACCTTCACTGTTCCAGAGGCATTGGCATGAATCCAAGCATGAGATCCGATTGCTCTACTCTCACCATTGAAATTGGTATATGCACTATTATTAGATAGCCCTGAGATGTAATCAACGGCTGGTTGGATATCAAATACAGCTAATGGCGCACTAGCCACTTCAGAAGTAAGTCCTTGAAGAGGAGTGATGTCTGCGATGAACAATCCTCTGCCATGTGTAGCCACAACCAATTCATTTTCTCTTGGGTGTATCACCATATCATAGGCAGGGTTGGTCGGCATACCATTCATGAACTTTGTCCAGTTCTTGCCGCCATCGATACTAGCGTAAACGCTTAATTCAGTTCCAACAAATAAAAGATTAGGATTCTTGTGGTCCTCTCTGATTACATTGATTGGCTCATTTGGTAGGCCATTGCTGATGTCCGTCCATGTTTGACCATGATCTGTAGTCTTATAGAGGAATGGTCTGAAATCATCTCTTCTATAACCTGTATAGCTTAAATAGGCCGTACCTAAATAATGTGAAGAAGCTTCAATTCGACTCACCCAGTAAGCTGGGTTACCAGTAATATTATCATTTAGCTTAGTCCACTTTCTACCTCCATTTGTAGTCACATGCACGTTGCCGTCATCTGTACCTACCCAAAGTTCGTTGGCATCTAATGGTGATTCTTCTAAAGAGGTAATTGTACCATATTGGATATTACCAGTTCCTGCTGCCTTAACAGCATCGTTATTACTTAAGTCATCTGAAATTTCTTTCCAGTTTTCCCCTCTAAAAGTGGACTTAAGCACTTTATTTCCTGCATGATAAACTACATCTGAGTTGTGTTGCGAGACGACAATTGGAGAGTTCCAGTTCCAGCGCATTGAGCGTGCCTTGCTGTAGCGAATATTCTTGCTCTCGCCAGTTTCCATGTCCAATCTTCTAATAGGACCGAACTGACTTTCGTTGTATAGGAATCTATTGTTGCTCTTGTCTGGCACGTTGTACATTCCGTCACCGCCACCAACTCTCGACCACATTTCCATGGTGATTGGTCCACCATCTCTTGTTGTACTAGGGCCTTTAACTGAGCCATTGTCTTGAAGACCACCATATACATTGTAAGGGTAGTCCATGTCAACATCTACTGCATAGAACTGAGCCAATGGTTTTTCATCTGGATGATACCAAGTTTTACCACCATCATAGGTGATACCCATACCATGATCATATCCTAAGACCATGTGCTCAGAGTCCGCAGGATCGATCCACATAGCATGGTTGTCACCGCCAAATCTAAATGGTAAATCCCATGTTTGTCCACCGTCCTTAGATTCCCACATTCTGATTCCAATCACGTAAACATGATCTTCATCATTAGGATCTACTCGAACTTGTTGATAATAATATGATGGGTATCCACCGATGTCTTCGCCTTCAGGATTGATTCTCTTCCAAGTATTTCCACCGTCATCTGATCGATACATTTCAGTACCCACCACATTTTGGCCTCTTTCTAAAGGGATACCGACCTCTAGTTGGTTTCTTCTGTCTTTTTTCGAAACTCCGTTAACATTGACGTTTTCTATGTTTGCGTATAGTACGTTGGCATTACCAGGTGCATAAGCCACACCAATTCTTCCCAAAAATCCATCAGGTAGTCCTCCGCCTAATTTTGTCCAGTTGGCACCACCATCTGTTGTTTTATAAATAGCAGAACCTTCACCACCTTCATTGAAGGTCCAAGGGGTTCTGATCTTATCATATGCAGCAGCAACAATAGTATTTGGATCATCTGGGCTCATCGCCATGTCGACAACGCCAATGAATTTCTTGCCCTTCTTTACTTCTAAAACTTTATTCCATGTTTGGCCACCATCTGTGGTTTTATAAAGTCCTCTCTCTTCATTATCAGAGTACAAATGACCCAGAGCAGCGACATAAACAATGTCTGAATTGGAAGGGTCGACTATTACACGTCCAATATGGCCTGATTCTGGAAGCCCCATGTTGGTCCAATTTTGTCCACCATCAGTCGACTTATAAATACCATTTCCCCAATAGGAACTTCTTGAGTTGTTAGCTTCGCCTGTTCCAACCCATACTACACTTGTATCTTGCTGGTCTACGGCTACAGCACCAATTGAAATGATGTTTTCATTGTCAAAAATTGGGTCCCAAGATTGACCATTGTTGACAGTTTTCCATAAACCACCTGAGGCAGTAGCAGCATAGATTACTTTTGGAGATCGGTCGACAACAGCAAAATCAACATATCTTCCTCCTTGACGAGTAGGGCCGATCTCTCTGAATTTGATCTTATTGACAATGTTTTCAGGTATTTGCTGTGCATCAATTGATCCCAAACAAAAAACCGTAAGTAGAAGCACCAATAGGCTTCTGAAACTTTGAATAGTCTTCATGTTTTAGCTAAAATGTATAAGGTTTTGAAGTTAAGTCATTAGAGTCGCACGCCAAAAATGGGCAGCTAAGATTACACGAGTGGCAATCTTTTTTTAATTCTATGCATCATTTAAGGGAAACTTGCGTTTGAATTGTTAATTAATTGAAGGCAACACCTTCATCTAAACTACCCATATAATTCCAGCTTCGGCTGGAATTCTTTTTATTGTAATCTCATGGGCAAGTCACTTTTTTTCTTCTTCCTTCTTATTAGCTCATTCTCGCTCACAGCTCAGGAGCTTAGTCTTCAGGATCATTTCAATGCTGCTCAAGAGGCCTATAAGCAGAAGAACTACGAAAATTATTTAGAACATCTACGTGAGGCCAACGAGATGAGGCCCAATCACCCAACTATTGTTTACAAGTTAGCAGGGGCATGGGCGCTGAATAAAAGGAAATCAAGAGCTATTCAGGCATTAAATCAAATGATGTTAATGGATGCCACAGTTGATTTTCAGTCAGATCCTGATTTTGATAATATCCGAAAGTATAAAGGGTATGACAGACTAGTAGAACTTCAATTGACAATGGGTTCGGTTGAGATTCACGATGAAGTTTTTCTTCAAATTGATGCAGCAGAGCTACACCCTGAGTCATTTGTCATTCTACCAGATAGCACCATACTAATTGGTAGCATCAGAGAGAAGCGAATTGTCAAAGTCACTAGTAATGGCACTTACGTCAATTGGTTAGAAACTCCTAATGGAGTAACAGGAATGAAGTTGTCGAAGGATCATTCGACACTATGGGTAGCCACGGCTGCCGCACAGGAAATGTTGGGCTATGATCCGAGCATGAAAGGTACCTCAGTGGTGTTGCAAGTAGACCTCAGCACGGGGTTGATCGTTCAAGGTTTGGAATATAATGATGCTGCATTTGTGGGCGATATTGAGCCTGATAGTGAGCAGCGTCTATGGGTTTCTAACAGTATGGAGGCTTATCTGAGTAGAGATGATACGGATACGAGTGCGTACTTAGGTGCATTTACCAGATTGGCCTATGACCTTACAGAGAACTATTTCAATCTTCAAGGGGTCACATTGACGGAAGACGAGAAGTACCTCTATTTCTCAGACTATATAAAAGGGTTGTTCAGAATAGATATTGAAGGAGGAGATATAGAACCAATTTTCGCTCCAGAGACATCCTTATTGAAAGGAATTGATGGATTGTATTACTATAAGAATTCCTTGCTAGCGATTCATAATGGGACAAAGCCGTATAAAGTAGTTCAATACTTCTTAAATGAAGAAGGGACTTTTATCGATCTAGAGAGAGTCATCAATAGAGGAGGAGAGAGCCTTGGTGAACCGACTCTTGGACAGATAAAAGATGGTTATTTCTATTACTTGGCTAATTCTCCCTGGCAGGCTTATGAAAATGGTGAGTTAAAAGTTGATGATTGGGGGCCTATTGAGATCAGAAGAATCAAGCTAGAGTGATATTCATTTTGGGAATTCACTGCGATTGCACATTTTTAAACTAATGGGAAAGCCTCGTAAAGATCAACCACTCAATAAACCCTTTTACAAGGGAGGTAATGAGGCACTCAAGAAGTTTATAGCTAATGAGCTCAAATACCCCAAAGAAGCTCTTCAGAAGAAAATAGAAGGCTTTGTCGAAGCCACCTACGATGTGGATGACCTAGGGAGGATCCAAAATATCAGAATAAAAGAACCGCTTGGATACGGCTGTGATGAGGAGGTGATTAGATTGATTGGTTTACTCAAGTATGAGAAGGTTTATAACAAGGGGAGGAATGTGGCCATTCACAGAAAGCTAAAAGTGGATTTCAAACTACCTCAAATAAAGCCATCTAAAGGGCAGAAGATTTCTTATCAATTAGTTTCCTCTCAAGCTAAAAAGAAAGAGCCCTCTAAAAAGGCTCCTTCTACCATTTCTTATACCATCAAATTTTAATTATTCCTTGTAATCCAATGGTGGGGGACCATCAGGTAAAATCCCTTTATAAACGTAATCACCTTTTCTTTCCTTGAACTCGGCTTTTACTTTTTCAATCAGTTCAGGGTTCTCATAAAGGTCTACCATTGTCATGGCTAAGGCTTTAGAAGCATAGCCCATTCCCTTATGACCGATAGACATACCGCTACAAGCTACTACTGCCCAGCTGTGCCATGGCGTTCCTTTAGGAGCTGTAGTAACTCCCAATCTGATAGTAGGTACAACAAAACTGACATCGCCCACATCAGTTGATCCACCCATAGGATGTTCTTGTGTTTCTTCCAGTGGGTTGATGGCCATATCCATTCCAACTTCTGGCTTTCCGGTTTCTTTTTGGATCAGCTTGGCAAAGTTCACTTCATCTTCGGTGTAATCGATAGGACCTAGGTATTCTAGGTTTTGTTGCATGGCTTCGCCACCTGTTCGATTGACCAAAATTTCATGGATACCACTTATGAGGTTGATCTTGTAGTCAACATTGGCCATGATGGATGCACCTTCGGCAATTCTTTCTACTTGCTTCCAAACTTCTTCCATTCCGTCTCTTTTGGTGTCTCTTACTCGAGTCCAGATTCTTGCATAGTCAGGTACCACGTTGACCACTTTACCGCCATCTTGAATGTGATAATGGATTCGCACAGTTGGTTTGATATGCTCTCTGTAATAGTTGATCCCTGTGGTGTATAATTCTAGGGCATCGGAGGCGCTGCGTCCGTTCCACGGATCACCCGAGGCGTGAGCTGCCTGTCCGTAAAACTCTACCATAAAATCAACTAATGCCAAACTACTTTGTACATCAGCCTTGGTTTCAGCGCTCGGGTGCCAGTCCATCATGACATCAACGTCATCAAAAAGGCCGGCACGGATCATCCATAATTTACCAAAGAATTTCTCTTCAGCAGGTGTGGCATAAAAACGAATAGTTCCTTCAATCTTGCCGGCTTCGATCAAGTCTTTGATGGCTGTCGCAGCGCCTAGAGAGGCAGTTCCAAATAAATTATGTCCACAACCGTGACCAGCACCACCTTCATGAATCGGATCTTTGGTTGGTACAGCTTTTTGAGAGAGTCCAGGGAGTCCGTCAAATTCTCCCATTATACCAATTATAGGGCCGCCAGTGCCATATTCGGCTACAAAGGCAGTAGGTATTTCGCCAACTCCTTTGGTGACTGTGAATCCTTGAGCTTCAGCATATTCAGCAAGGGCTTCAGAAGATTTGAACTCCCTAAAAGCTACTTCTTCATACGACCAGATCTTATCACTTAGTTCGGTAAGCTCTTGAAATCTGCCGTCAAGGTCTTCAATAACAGCTGTCTTATTCTTTGATACTTTTTTCTTCTTTTGGGCGAGGAGGGGTGCCACAATGAAAAAAGCCATGACTATGATTAGTGTCTTCTTCATTTTAGTGTTTGGTTTCGTATAAGTTAATGAAGAATTCACAATAGACCATAAGGCTATTGTTTCACCCAGATCCTCAAAGAAGTCGATTCCATAGTGATGCTCAACTCCTCAGACCCCTTGAGATTCTTGAGTGATCTCTTGTCTTTGATATTTCGCATATTCACTTCATTCGTATTCGCAATCAGCTTCCAGTTTCCTTCTGGTAGAACAACTTGGTCAAACTCATACGAATCCTCTCCGGCATTGATCAAGACAAACACTTGTTCATTAACCACATAGCCAAGGAGGGATTCATCTTCAGGTGTAATCCATTGATAATAATCGTCCTCAACGGCATCTGCTACTCTAAAAACTTGACCATACTCAGAAAGTCTAAATTCATTCATGCCTTTCCAGAAGGCATACATATTGGCATAATCGTTCGTGTTGGACTTAGTCGCTTTTTGACCCTTTTGTGACCACACGAATTGGTTGGCTGTTCTATGGTTGTAGGTGTCTCTGTATCCATGCATATACACATTGTACCCAGCGTTGGTCGTTTTGACCACTTCTTTTAAGGGTGCATGTGCTTTGCTTCTCATTATTTCTGACCCTCCATGGGTGACAAGTGGACCTAAAGTAGTGTAGAGAAGCGCAACTGCGATCTTATATTCACTCTGATCAACACTTGTTCTACCATCGAATTCTGGTCCTCCGAACTGATCGGCTAAAGCAAAATTGTCATGGATATCTAAATAGGAGATACCGCTATTAGGGGTTTTATCATCGGGATTTTTGTTGATGAGACCTTTCATGACTGCTTCTCTCTCGCTGAATTTTCCTCCAGCCCAGCCACGGTCATTTTTATAATCTTTTAATTCGAAAACAGGTCCCTTGTAGGCCCCTCGAGAATCATCTTGGAAGAAGGTGATAGGGGCGTCTTCTTTGTACCAATCCCAATCAGGGTTGTTTTCATAATCTGGATCGTTTGAGCCGATCCAGGCTTCGCCATAAACGATCTTATCTTCACCAATTGTCGCTTTTAGGGCTTTCAGTGTTTGTTCATCAATTTGTCCTGCTAAATCGATTCTAAAACCATCGATACCGAATTCATCAATATAATATTGGCATTGATCTATGATCCATCTCTGGGTCATCGGACGGTTTTCCATCTTAACCTCGTTACCGTATGCGCCAATGTGTTCAAAATCTTTAGTTCTATAGTAATACTGCTTATCAATAGCATTAAAGTTGAAGTACCATTCGTTGGCGTCCATATTCTCGCCAGTGTGGTTAGGGACAATATCAATGATTACTGCTATATCGTTGTCATGAAAAGCCTGCACCAGATCACGAAACTCATCTCTTTCCGCTCCTGGCTCTTTATCAAGTGATCGGTAGCGTGATTCAACTGCCATTGCAAAAGTGGTTCGGTATCCCCATTGATAATTTTCTTCAGATACTCCTTGATCGATCATATAAGGATCATTTTGGAATGATGCCTTCCAATCTTCGGTCGGAAAATGCACATACTCTTGAACAGGCATGAGATGGACAACATTGATACCTAAATCTAAGATGTGGTCAAAGCCGATTTTTTCTCCCTTTTTGTTCCTAAGGCCAGACTTATGCATGGCCGGAAACCTAGATCTGATTTCGTCCGAAACAGGTAAGTTATCCGTGAAATCTTGAACATGTACCTCATAGGCGATCACATCTTCCATTGCGGGAATGCCATTGACTAGGGGGGTAGCGGCCTCCGTTCTTCTCCAAATTCTTCCTCGACCCCAAGTATCAACCACTACACGTGCGTAAGGGTCTCTGATATGAACTGGATTTGATTCAAAGAAGTGATTACCTGGATCCTCAGCACCATGAATAGTAAAGTCATAATAGGTGCCATGTAAGTCTTCATTAAAGTAAGCCTCCCAAACGCCATCCTGATCTTCTACCATTTCGATTGTATTTATAGCATCGCTTTCAGGACCTTCATACAAATAAAGTTTAACCATCTCTGCTCTAGGTGCAAAAAGACGAACTACTGTTTTGCCATTGTCAATATTAGCTCCAAGCTCTTTGCTTGAGATCGTCTTTCTAAACCATCCGTCAAATGAGGCATGGCTGCTTAAATTATGATTTGGTATTTCAAGAAAATAAACCCTCTTTTTGTCAAGAGGAGGGTCTGTAGATATTAGGGTAGTTGTCGCTCCATTGGGAAGTACCGTTTTAACTGGATATTCATTGCCTTGTGCATCTACAATGCGGTAGGCATTTGGTGTCAAAGGTCTTTTAAAACCGCTGATTTCTGCCCAGATACTGCCATTAGCGAGAAGCTCGGCTTTCAATCCAGCAGAAACATAATCAGGCTCAAAAACTAAGTCAGAGCCACTAACATTTTTAGCGCCAGCATGTGGGTCGAGCCAATCTCCATCATCGACTCTAAATTTGAACTTTGTATTGGGTTTAACTATTGCAAAGTCTGTATTGTCGATAGTGAGTAGCCAAGCATTTCCGGTTTTTTGAAGATTCCACTGCTCATCATTCATGTCTTGAGACCAGCCTCGAAATTCTCCGGTTACTACCACTTTACTTGGTTGAACGTTGTAAAGTGACTCTTCAAAAATGAAAGTCAGTTTAGACCCAAAGAGGGCATATCCTTGGTTTAGCTGATCGCCAGTCCAGGATTGCCCTACTAGGTTGAGGTTTAACAGTAAAAAGCTTAAATAAATGACAGTCTTTCTCATGAGGCAGGATTTGGCTTCAATTTAGCCATAATCGCCTTTCTTAGGTATTGAAATCTTTGCGACCGTTTGCAATAGAGATATAGTGCAATCCACATCATGATCTTATTGCTTAATGATTCGCTGAGTTCCAGAGTAAGTTTTGATCAGATAGATACCTTTTGGTAATGCACTGAGATCTAGCCTTACTTTATTCATTTCACTCAACTTGAGGACCCTTTGGGTTAAGTCCATGCCTGATGTTGAGAGTATTCTAATTTCTTCTTTTACAGCACCTTCAACGAAGATTCTATCCGTTGTGGGGTTTGGATAAACTTTGATGTTTTGTGTAGCGGATACTTGATTAGTGGTAATCTCAACACTTCTAATTTCTGAGTAATTCACATCTCCACTTCGGTCGTTTTGAGCAAGTCTGTAGAAGCTTCTGCCATTTAATGGAGACTCATCATAGAATCTGTAAGAGATAGAGGCGTATGAATTACCATTTCCTTGTACCAATCCTATCGTTTCGAAGTCGATTCCATTTCTAGATCTTTCGATAGCGAAATGATCGTTTCCTTCTTCTGATGAAGTGATCCAATCAAGCCTAATTCTATTTTCGCTTTCAACAGCATCAAAAGAAACAAGCGTAACAGGCAGTGCAGAGTTCTCAATTGAACCAAGTCCGAAATAGAATCCTTCAGTACTTGTAAAATCAACTTGGAATGAAACCGTCTGGCTAGCTTCGTCAAAAGTAGCAGGCGAGGTAAGCGTTACTCCTGAAGTGAAATCACTATTGGTACTTCTCATCAATCGAGTATCAGCCATAGTGTTGTTACCAGCGTCTGTACCAGTGATACCTGCTAAATCAAATGTTAAAGTAACAGTGCCAATTGTACCCGTTTCTTGAACTTTCCACTCTCTATTCAATCTACTCTTGATACCTGAAGGTCTTTCATCTTTGGCATTTGGATCTTCAGTCTGGGCATTATCATTACCCCAAACCAACCATGAGTTATCATTTGCGATGGTTCCTGCATCAATCGTTACTAATGCATCACCAGCTTCACTTTGAGATTTTGGCTGATTTAGTCCTGATTCAACATCTACACCAATTCCGGCAATGTCGTAGTGATAAGAGCTGTTTGAGGAATAATCCCAAATGATGGTTGTTCCATTAGAAGCTACGTAGTCTCCTTCATATACAGAACCGCTCACTAGTTCATTCAATGTAGTATTATTGTTATTGTCTGAGGTTAAAGAGATACCATACTTAATACCGAGATAAGTGTAGATCTGACGTCTTTTTAGATCATCTATGTCATTATCGAATAGAATGATCTCAGCAATTGATCCATTATAGAAGGCAGATGATCTGAAATCCCAATCTCCGATATATTCGGTTGCAGAACCACCAATATCTGTTGTGTTGCTATCAGTATTTCTGGCAAAATTTCCACCTCTTGTTTCCTCAATTAATCTGCCGGCTCCATCATACTCACCAAGAAGAATAAACGGCTCTTGTGGGTTGCTGAAAGCATTGGTAGATACGTCAATGTCGTTTCCATAATGACCGATAGTAGCATTGGCATTGTCTTGTCTATAGCCAAAGTGTAAACTTTGATCATCGGCAGAGCCTGAAGAACCCAAAATGTAATTTCTTTCTGTTCCGTCTTCTCTCAAACCAACTGCGATCATTGTATAATCTCCATTGTTCGCTCCACCAGACTTGATGTCAGCTAGATTCCCAAGCACAAGTCTGTCGTCAGTACCATTGAAGTCAATAACAGGATTGAAGTTGAGGTTTTCAGAATCATTGTCTTTGAATAGGGGAGCAGCGCCATCTGAAGTAGCATCGACATCATTACCAGATTGATCAGACCAAGTAGTTAAAGAGGAGTTGTTTGTTGTTGTAGAAGTACCTTCGTTAGCTTTTAGCCACACATAAAGATCATCAGTTACTCCACCAGGACCTTTTGTTACGTTACTTTCAACCCCAAGAGAGAAATAATCTCCATCTGTAAAGTCGACATTAGTAAAAGTGATGACCTCATCAACCAAAGTACCTCCGTAGATCTCTGTGCCCCCACTTAGGTTGTCATCAGTATCTATCATCAATACATAATCTGTATCGTTTGTTGAGAGTCCTAGGCCAGATAGATTAAATGAAACAGAGACATCAGCTACAGTTCCTACTTCATCTACTCTCCACAATCTTTTCAATCTTGAAGAAACGTTAGTGGTTACTTCAGATGTAGTAGTTTCAGTAGTTTCATTATTATGACCCCAGAAAAGGAAAGAGTCATCTGCACTGAATGAATTACCATTTAATCTGTTGTTGGTCTCAATTGAACCAATACCCATAGTTAAGATGGATCCATCAACCTCTGATTTTGACTGCTTTTGGTTGAGACATGAGTTGTCATCCCTTCCAATACCTGCAATGGCTGTATTGAAACTTGAATTATCTGAAGCATTCCAAATAGTTCCACCATCTGATGCTAAATAGTTTGTAGCAGATGACTGATTCAATGAAATCCCATATTTGATCGCTAAATAGCTTGCCACCTTTTGAATATCCGTAGTTCCTAAATCAGTATCGAATACTAATATTTCTGAAATGGCTCCATCAAAGAAGTTGGCAACAGCTGTATTCGCATCATTGATTGATCCTCCGATGAAGATGTCGTTTCCATTAGTAGTATGACCATTAACACCATTCGAGTCTTCATTGCCTAAATCGAGTGCTATGTGGTAATCAGAGTTATCATCATAGGCTGATACTAAAAATGGTTGGTCTTCGGTAAATGAAACAGTAGTTCCAAATTCTTCATCTTTAGCATAAACAAGGTTATTTCCTGTACCATTTCTAGCTACGGACCAACCTTCGTCCCAATTACTGTCATCACTAAGCTTAGAAATCAATGAACTCCAGCTATTTGAGGCATCAGTCATTTTACCTACAATAAATACAGTTTGGCGATCGGCATTGTAAGAATCAGAAGAAGCAGATTCTGGAGCATCAATGGTCATAAATTCACTAGTGGCTTGTGTAAATACAATCTGAGGATTGTAGTTAATACCATTATTCATAAAAGAAGGGGCAGAGCCGGCACCAGTTGAAGCACCTGTACTTTGGTTGAAGAAATCCACCACTGCATTATTGTCATTACCAGATAGATCTCCCCAAGAAGTTACATCTACACCATCACTATTGGTATTGGTATTTCTATTAGCATCTAACCAGATCTGAAGATTTGATGTGCTTACGCCACCAGGAGAGCAAGAATAAAAAGCTGTTCCTAATGTGAAGAATTGACCGTCAGTTAGTTCTACATCTTCGAAAGTGATGATATCAGAAGTATAAGAATTAGCTGAATACACATTAGCACTAGCGAAACTTCCATTTGCATTTGAAGCTGCTACTAGTAAACTAAAGTCGTCTAAGCCTGGTGATCCTGTAAGGGTTAATTCGCTAGCATCGAATTCGATATCTATAGTGCCCGGAGTACCTGATACGGCTACTCTCCAGCTTTTATCCAATCTTCTAGTCACAGAAGCTGGTACATCACTGGTTTCTGTGTTTTCATTTGTGCCATTATCATTACCCCAGATTAAAAAGCTCTCATCAGTACCGAATGAGCCACCTTTGTCAATGGTTATGATGGTATTGGAGTTTTCACTCTTTGACTTTTGTTGCTCCAACTCTGAATCATCATCACGACCTATTCCGGCAATATCACTGTCATAGTCTTCAAATCCTCCAGCAGCAGTATTAAGACCTGTATTGAAAATAATGTCACTATTCGCATTGTAGTAAACCTGATATGTACTTTGATCAAGGGTAATACCATATTTCAGTGCTAGGTAAGATTCTAGCTTTTGTCTTCTCTCGGAATCCACACTTAGTGGTTCGTTTTGGTACACTATCTCTGAAATACTACCGTAGAATGAGAGTGCGTCAGTAGTAGACCCTGTGGTGGTTCTACTGGCTTCATTGACTCTTCCTACCCCAATATTATCAGTATGATCAAATAATCGACCGATGTTGCTGCTTGTTCCGAGTAATCTCCCATTTAGGTAAGCATAGAAGGTACCCGATGCCGTGCTTCCTGCACCTCCATTATCACCTTCAAGCACCATCGTTAAAATGTATTCTGTTTCAGTTTCAATTGAAGCACTTTGCGAAATATAGCCCCAGGGTGCATCCGTATCATCGGCAAGTGTATTCCAAGCCCCGGCATAAATAGAGCCATTATCAATGAACATGTGGAGTCCTCTTGATCCACCACCTTGCTCAAAAAGCATTTGGTCAGATGTTACATCATTACCTGTTCTGAAGGCAATTGATATTACTTTTTTATTGAAGTATCCTGGTGTAGAATTATTGATTGTCTCATCATCATCAATCTCTAATCCTCTGTCTGTGGCGTCAACAAAGTCAATAGTAGGGTTGAAGTTAATGGCATCCGAAGCAAGAGCAGAACCATCTTTATAGGTAGGAGCAGTGCTCAAAGTAGCTGCGTCATTTTCGGCAGTCCAATGGTCTTCCCATGAAGTCACATTTGATCCATCAGTAGAAGTTGTGACTTCAGCACTCTCACTTGCCTTTAACCATGTTACTAAACCGTCTTGATAGCCACCTGGGCCAACATTGTTTAAAGGAGTATTTCTTTCATCGGTAGTACCAACCGTGAAAAGATCATTATTGGTGATCGTAACTCCAGAAAATTCAAAGATCTCATCACCGATATAAGTGGCACCAGTGGCTTCTGCTTGTTCAAATTCACCATCGTCATTCTTGTCCATTAATAAGACCAAGTCAGAGGCACTTGAAGGGGCAACAGATTCTAAATGAAACTGAATACTAACCGTACCCACTCCATCTGAAGTACTGGTTCCATCACTTTCAGCAACACTACTTGCCCAGATACGATTAAGTCGAGCTTCTACACCTGAAGCAGTAATGTTGTTACTTGTTGTTAAGAAATTCCCATTATCATGTCCCCAGATCAAAAACTCATTGTCTTCAAGATCCGAAGGGTTGTAGATGGTCACAATGCCAGATCCCTGGGCATTATCGATATAAGCCGTAGAGGAGGTTCTGCCGATTCCGGCTACATCATAATCATAACCATTATTGTCTTCATTGTATGCGTTGTTACTGTTTAATGAGATGTCATATTTAGCTGAAAGGTAGTTCACTAGTATGATTCTTTCAGCCTCATTAAGTGCTTTATCAAATATGATCACCTCTGAAATATCTCCAGACATAAAGTAGTCTGGTCCTGAGTTGTCGGGGGCAGTGCCTATTAATAAGTTGTTATTATTGGCCTGATCATAGCTAACAGCGTTGTTGTAATTAAAGTCACAACCAGTCTCACTTCTATAGCCATAACCTTTTTCATCAGTACTATTGAAAATTAAGGCCCAAATTTCATCTTGTCCGTAAGGAGAGTCAGCAGCTAGTCTACAATCGTCTCCATCGTAGTCGTCAATGTAGAAGATCATATCGCCACTGCCATTGTTTTCTGAGATACCCCAGCCATCATTCCAAGCGTCATCATCACTTGTATTGATCATTCCGCCCCAGTTATCACTAGCGTTTTCATAGTTAGCAACAACGAGTACTGAGAAATCTGAAGAAGGCATGATCTCAGAATTTTCAGCTATGTAGAGGTAGTCTTGCATAGTGGCATCGAAGATAAGGGTAGGCATACCGTTACTTCCGCCAGTAGTTGAGTAGGTGGGTGCTCCTCCAATAAGAGCATTGTAACCATTTCCTGAAAGGTCTAGCCAAGGACTAGTGATTGAGTTACCAGTAGTGACTCCACTAATCTGTGAGGCATCTAACCATAAGGAGAGGTTGGATGTTCCATCATTCGTACCGATACCTGCCGGCCCGGTTTGGGCAATGGCAGATACGGCACAAACAATGTAGGTGAATAGGTGTATAACCTTTCTCATCTCGGTCTAAGCCAAACTCAGTTTGTTGTAGAATGCGAAATGCCAAAGGTCAAAGGAAGTCTGCTTGTCTAGGACGTCAGTCAGACCTTTATACTGAGCACCGGAGATAGTCGACTTTAATAGGCAAAGTCGAAGATGACGGAATTCAGCATTGTCTTTGGAAAACTTATAGCTATTGACTTTTAGATCTATTACATAATAAGGTCCCGAGTCAATCAGCGAATAGTTGTGTATGTAGCTTACTGGTATTTCGAAGTAAGTAGAAGCTCCTACGATATTAAATATCTTTCCTGCAGGCTTGAGCTTATAGGAGATAAGGGTTCCATCACACTTGAACACATAGAAAAGCGTACTGCTTTTTAGCGGTTTCATTGTTACACATATTAAATGATAGGTATTCGTTGTGATGCCTAGGCATCGAATCGGGTTTGCCCCCTAACGATTGATGTGATTGGAATTGATGCTGTCATTAGTATGCCGCATCTAGCATTTGTTTGCACTACTATACTTAATAACTCCAGCAGTCATTAAGCAATGTCTTTGCGCTAATTCTGATTATGAAGATTGGGAGATAAAAAATGTCACTTGTATATGAGTGACAGAAAAATTGCTGCGAACAGCGTTAGTTGCGATTTGGATGTTACAAAGTATGTTCATGTCATCATATCATTTGTCACGTGATGCCGTGAAATCGGGGTGTTTTTACTTTTTCACGCGAACGCGTGTTAAATAATTACTTGATATAAATGATCATAAATAACTGAAAATAAATTATTTGTATAATTTCATAAAAATTACTGCTTGAAATGATTTTTTTAAGAAAAGTCTAGAGGTAAGTGATTTTGTAACAAAATCACTCGAGAGATTAGCTACAAATAGTGATAGATTTTCTGACAAGAGCTACCTTTTTGTTCTTCTCATCCTGTAATTCGAAGAGGCTATACATCTTTCTCAAAGAAGAACCAGCACCATCCATACTGAGTGAGACACTCTCTGCGATATCTCTATTGCTCATGAAAGGATCAGTGATCAGAAGGTTGAGAATTTTCCAATCAGTGTCATTCAGTTTTCCGTCAATTGCTGCACTTACTTTATCTCGCGATAGGAGGTTAGGTTTTACCTCATCGTTGCCAATTGTGATTTGATTGGATAGCATTTTCTCTTTCAACTCCTCAATTTCTCTGAACAGGTCGGATTTCTTTTTTGAGTTGACCAGCTGCTGTCTATAATAAATGAATATGCTAATGCCTAAGACTAGAGCGATACCAGCTGAAAGTAGTACAGTATTTTGTCTTAGTTGATCTACTGATTGTTCTCTTGCACTTAGTTCTTGGGCAAAGTTGGCTTTTATGATCTCAAACTTGGCGGTCTCCATATCAATGCTATCCTTGTATAGGGCATTCATATCACTGGCCATCAAGGCATTTTCGGCATCTCCCAAACTCTTATAAATATGATATAATTGTTCGCTGGCCATTTTACCTTCTTCAAGTGTGCCTATTTCTTGAGCAATGGCAAGTGCTTGTTTATTAAGAGCAATGGCACTATCAGATCCAATATCAAACACGTATTGAGAGATAAGAACCATACTTTGAGCCATTCCTTTTTTATACTGATGAGCAGAATTTATGCTGAGGCTATTTCTCAATAGGTTTCTTAAATCGGTGGTGTCATTAAGTCCGATCCTGGCTAAAGCAATATTGCTTGAGATGACCGCTTCGGCAATTTCGTACTTTTCCAGTCTGGCTAACTCTATCGATTGATTATACAAGTCTAAAGCCTCCTGATGATTTCCTGATTTTCTGTGTACCGTACCTAGGTTGTTTAGTAGGCGTACCTTGGTTCTATCATCTATTTGATCTGCATATTGATTGATCTGCTCTTCGAGAAATTCTTGTGCAAGAGCAAATTCTTCAATGTCCATGTATACTATTGCGATTCCGTTTAATGCGTTAATCTTACCTACTTGATTATCTGCCTCTTCAAAAAGATTCAATGCCGATTTATAATGTTCAATGGCATTCAAATAGTCTGTCTTCTTTAAATAGGTACTGGCTATTAGGCAATGACTTTCTGCTTCTAGATCATAATCATTGATTGAACTAGCCACATTAATGCTCTTTTGAAACTGGCCTATGGCTAAATCGAATTGACTTTCATCCATTAAGTAGACCCCTTTTAAGCGGCAAAATTGCGCTTCTTGTAAGGTGAGGTCAGATCTATTGGCTAGATCAATTCCATTACTCAATAAGGACATAGCACTATCGTAGGGAAGTGTTTCTGCTGACTCCTCTAAAAAAGAGTAGAGTGCAGAGAGCCTGCTAGAATCAGATTCTTGAGTGTTTTGCCAAGTGCTGAAAGAAATTTTGGGGTCAGCAAAGTTCCAGCTGGTAAAAACCAGCATTCCAATCAATAGGGTGAATATGATTGACTTTGGATATTGTTCGTACACTCGAAAGTAAACTTAGACTTCTTAACGTCTATTTAATAAAAATACATTTTCTGTGCGCGTTATGCAAAGATGCTATATGATGATTCTATGAATAAAAATCAACCCATTTCTGTCTGCTGTTCAGATTCCTTTCGTAACGGTCATTTTGCCGAAAGCATAAATGCATTTTGGAACTCTCATTTTTTCATCAAAATTCAGACCATGAAAAAGCTACTAACTCTATTATTTTCTCTCTTTATTCTATTCAACCTTAATGCACAAAATTCTCGCACACTAAAGAACCTAGATGTATTTGATGTTGAATGGGCCAATAATCCCCAGATCTCACCTGATGGATCTCAAATCGTATATCAAAGACAAGGATTTGATATTATGAAGGACAGATCAGTTTCGCATTTGTGGATCATGAATGCTGATGGATCCAATCACCGAAAGTTGTTTGAAGGAGAAAAAGGAGAGTCTAGCCCAAGATGGTCTAATGATGGTAAGCGTTTGGCTTACACCACAAGAGGCGAAAAAGGTACTGAAATCTATGTCTATGAATTGGCTGCTGATAAGAGCACGAGAATTACAGAGTTAGAGCAATCGCCTTCTGGCATATCATGGTCTCCTGATGACCAATGGATTGCATTTTCCATGTTCGTTCCAAGTGCAGCACCAAGGTTGGCTACGCCTCCAAAAAAGCCAAAAGGTGCGGAATGGGCAGCACCAGTAAGAGTAACGACTAGATTGAAATACGAGGCAGATGGTAGAGGTTACTTACCGGATGGCTTTAGGCACTATTTTGTTGTGCCCGCTTCTGGAGGTACAGAAAGAAAATTAACAGAGGGAGATTTTAATTTCTCTGGCACGCCACAATGGACAAAAGACGGGAATGGATTAGTTTTCAGTTCTAACCTTAATGATGAGTGGGAGTACGATTTCAGAAACTCAGAAATCTATCATTTAAATATTGCCACCGGAGAAATAGACGCCCTCACAGACAGAAATGGACCGGATAGGGGCGCTGTAGTTTCACCTGATGGTAAGTCCATTCTATATACTGGCTATGATGATAAAGTACAGACCTATCAAATTTCGAAGGTGTATATGATGAACCTTGATGGTTCTGGGAAGAAAGAAATCAAATTAGGGTTAGATAGAAACCCAGCCAATTTGCAATGGGCTGCAGATGGCAAAGGATTCTATTTTATGTATGATGAGCACGGTAATACAAGGATTGGTTATCATCAATTAAAAGGAGCAAAGACAACAGAAGTAATTAAGTCTGTTGGAGGAACTTCTTTGGGTAGACCTTATGGTGGAGGAGCTTATACAATAGCTTCTAATGGAATTATTGCCTACACGTCATGTTCTCCTTACAGACCTGCAGATGTGTCTGTTGTTGAGAAAGGTACTAATTCAAAACAATTGACCGACCTTAATAAAGATGTGCTGGATTACATCACACTGGGTAAGGTAGAAGAGATCTGGTACAAATCTGATTTTGATGGAAGGGATTTACAAGGTTGGTATGTTTTACCTCCTAATTATGACCCAAATAAGGACTATCCTCTGTTAGTAGAGAATCATGGAGGCCCAATATCGAACTATGGAGATAGATTCTCATTAGAAGTTCAATTGTACGCAGCCGATGGCTATGTAGTGTTCTATCCAAATCCAAGAGGTAGCACAAGCTATGGTGAAGAGTTTGGTAACCTACTTTATCATAATTACCCAGGCAACGACTATGATGATGTGATGTCAGGAGTTGATGCGATGATTGGTAAAGGATTTATTTCTGAAGATTCTCTATTTGTAACAGGAGGGAGCGCAGGTGGAATTATGACGGCTTGGATGATCGGTAAGAATAATCGTTTTAGATCTGCAGCGGTAATTAAACCTGTTATGAATTGGATCAGCAAGACTTTAATGGCGGATAACTACTATGGTTATGCCAATTCTAGATTTCCTGGACAGCCTTGGGAGAATATAGACACCTATATGAAGTTTTCGCCCATTTCATTAGTTGGAAATGTGCAGACTCCAACCTTGGTAATGGTGGGAATGGAGGATAGGAGAACCCCTCCGTCAGAAGCCAAGCAATTGTATGGGGCTTTGAAAATTCGAAAAGTTCCAACGGCATTAGTTGAATTGCCAGGAGCGTATCATGGAATAGCGAGTAGACCAAGTCAGTTAATTGCTAAAGTGGATAATATTTTGGCATGGTTTGCCAAATACCGTTAGGCCTGACAAGGCATTTCAACGACTGCTTTGTAGTCGAGATTGGCTGTATGTTTTTTAGAGAGCTTAGCTTCTACATAAAAGCCTAAGCAAAGTAAGAATAGAAGAATTATGACCTTTTTCATTGTTTTGAGTTTTTGACCTTGATACAAATGTATAGGGTCAAGAGCTCTTACAATGGCAAGAATCGGTAAACAGCAGTAGTGACTCGGTAAACTGCGATTCGACTACGTGAATTAGAAATTATAGAATGCTCCTATATTGATTTGATCTCTATTACTGTCGCCTAAGAACTGATTCATATAGCCCAATTCTAGCTTAAATTTGCTATTGAATTTGCGTCCTAAAGCACCATAGAGACGGTTTCTATCAAATGTGTTTCCTTCAGTATTTAAGAAAATTTCATTATAGATAGAAAGATAAAAGTCACCATCACTTATAGGCTCGCTCTTAAACGGAATATTGAACCCTAAGAAATACCTAAAGCGTAGTTTAAAGTCATCCTCTATAAACCTTTGTTCAAAACGATAGCGGTGTTGAATGACAGTATTTCTGATTTTCTGCTTAGTAATGAATTGAAGGAATAAACGATGTTCATTGACTGATTCTTTTACATCAGTATTGCCAATGTAATTTTCGCTTAGAATATAGCCGTAGCCAAAAAGTAGATTGTTATTTCCTTCAGTTAGATTATAGCCAATACCAGTTCTTAATAATAGTTGTTCAAGATCTCCAATGGCATTGTAATTTCTATACTGGACTTCATTATGCCAATTCCATTTTTCGTTGATCTTTTTACTTCCGAAGTATTGAAACCAGTTTCCTAGATTACTGTCTTGAGCATTTGCCTGAGAAATACTTATGAAAAAAATAAGGATCAAAAAGTAGCTTTTATGGCTTTTCAAAAATTGCATTGACATCAATTGAGTTAAACGAAATGCTATTAAACAAAAAAAGCCTCGAACATTCGAAGCTTTTTGTCTGAAATCAGTAATTCTTTATTCTTCTGGCGAAAGGTACTTGTAAACGACACCTGCGAGAATCGCCCCAATAATTGGTGCTACCCAGAAAACCCAAAGCTGCCCAAGTGCTGCAGTTTCAGCAAATAGAGCTTGAGAAGTACTTCTAGCAGGATTCACAGAAGTGTTAGAAACAGGAATACTTATTAAATGAATAAGTGTTAAGCCGAGTCCAATAGCTAAGCCACCAAACCCTTTAGGAGCTTTAGAATGTGTTGCCCCAAGGATGATCATCAAGAAGAAGAAGGTCATGACGATTTCGCAAACAATAACGGCAGTCATGCTGTATCCGCCTGGAGACAATTCACCGAAGCCGTTAGTTGCGAATCCACCAGCTACAAACCCTTCTTGTCCACTAGCGATCATCATTAATACGCCAGCACCGGCAATACCGCCTAATACTTGGCTAGCAATGTAGGGGAGAAGGTCTTTGCCTTCGAATCTTCCTCCCATAAATAGACCGATGGACACGGCTGGATTTAAATGGCAACCTGAAATATGACCAATAGCATAAGCCATTGTCAATACGGTTAGACCAAAGGCGAAGGAAACGCCAACAAATCCAATTCCTAATTCCGGGAACCCGGCTGCGAGTACGGCACTGCCACACCCGCCAAGCACCAACCAAAAGGTGCCAAAAAATTCTGCAACTAACTTTTTCATTAATTCTGGTTTAAAGTTGAAAATGATGTTAGTCTCAGTAATACAGGTAGTTACTAAATATAGTCTTTTTCCAGATAATTCGGATAGGTGACCTTTCTACTAGCAATAAGTGGCTTTTTGCTCCAGTTTACTTTTAATGGCTTGCCCTGTTGGAGTTGAAGCGAGGCCACCCAAACCAGTACAGGTGAGTTCATGAGCCATCATGTCACCCACTTCTTTCATACTTTGAACCACCTCGTCAAAAGGAATCAAGTGCTCATAATTGGCCAAAGCCATATTAGCACAACTAAGGGCATTTGAAGCGGCCATTACATTTTTACCTAAACATGGCGCTTCAACTCTATTACCTATCGGGTCGCAAATGATACCTAGTGAATTTTGCAAAGCTAACGATGCCGCAGCTGTAGCTTGTTGGAGAGTGCCTTGCATTAATGTGACTAAACCTGCTGCTGCCATAGCTCCACCAGCACCTGTTTCTGCCTGGCAACCAGCAACTTCTGCGGCAAAGGTTGCATGTTCTGCTATAAACACCCCTATGATTCCTGCTGCTAAAAGTGCTTTATTTACATCTTCATTGGAGGAATTGAGATGATCTGCTGCACCTATGATTGTACCTGGTAACGTACCGCAAGAACCTGCAGTAGGAGCAGCAACGAATACTTCCATGCCACTTTTAACTTCCATCATGGCAGTTGTGTATAGAATGATCCTGTTCAACATGCCTCCATCTAAAAGGGCTTTATCAATCATTTTATCCTGAAAATTGACTGATTGAACCGGAAGGATGCGATCCTCAAATTCTTTTCCTTTAAGTCCTTCTTTCACACCATTCCGCATGATGTCTTGGATGGCATTCATCTTTCTGAAAACCTCATCTCTTGAAATACCACCTCGCTGAGATTCATAAGCCGTGGCAAGTTCCCAAAGCTGTAAATCCTCTTTTTCTCCTTTGGCCATCATGTCTTTGCAAGTTTGGAAAGGCATCTTTTGCTTTGGCTGAGATAAGACAGGTAAAACAGGCTTTAAAAGGGCGACTTTAGTCGTTTTCTCACTCTTATTTAGAGTGGCTAATAATGCACTCTCAAAGGCTCGATGGCTTCTAATGTGAACAAAAGCGGGATGTTCTGATACCTGATGATCGGGCGCTAAGATTATTTCATTTAAGACAGATCTTCCATTAGAGGTATAGATTAGTAGTTCATAGTAGTCTCCACTGAAGGAGACATGAGCACCGTCAATTTCAGTAATTTCCATCATTCCACCACCAGTGCTAATGGCTGTCATTGTGTGTGTATAATTCTCATTAGAAAGGTTGAGTCTATATTGATTAGGATGGGTGGCACCATAGCTCAAGTAATTGACGTGGACGGTAATTCCAGATTGGGCCAAATACTCTTTATAATCTATCATTCTTGGATCATCCGCTTGCCATCCCATTAATCCTCCATAAAGCCCCATATCCGTTCCTTGACTCTCATGAGTAGTAACCAAAGAGCCGTTTGGGTCATAGTCGACTGAAAGGCTTTGAATATCGGCTTGCATCAGATCTCTGATCATTAGGCCCATTCGGCATGCGGCTGCACTATGAGAGCTAGATGGTCCTCTCATCACTGGACCGATAACATCATTGAAAATACTAGTAATGGACATAAGAGCTAATGTTCTGACAATAAGATAGTTTCAAATATCATCAAGAACAAAAAAGCCCCTTCTGAAATAGAAGAGGCTTTGCAGTAAAATTTATTCTTTTTAAGCTGTTACTAGCTGCTTTTCAGATGGCTTGAACTTAGTCAACTCAATACCATGCACCGCTGCTTCGTATTCTTCCATTGTTGGAGTTCTACCTAAAATAGTTGAAAGCACAACCACCGGAGTTGATGAAAGCAGTGACTCACCTTTCTTCTCATTCGAGTCTTTTACAACTCTACCTTGGAATAATCGAGTAGATGTGGCCATTACTGTATCACCTGGTTCAGCTTTTTCCTGGTTACCCATACAAAGGTTACAGCCCGGTCTCTCCAAGTAAAGCATGTTCTCATACTTAGTACGAGCAGTGTCTTTAGGAGCATCATCATTAAACTCAAAGCCAGAGTATTTTTGAAGTACTTCCCAATCGCCTTCCTCTTTCAATTCATCTACAATGTTGTAAGTAGGAGGGGCAACTACCAATGGTGCCTTAAAGTCAACTTCTCCATGAAGCGCCTCAACGTTTTTCAGCATATGAGCCAAAATCTTCATATCACCTTTGTGAACCATACAAGATCCTACAAAGCCTAAGTCTACTTTCTTCTCACCTCCATAGTAAGATAAAGGTCTGATGGTGTCGTGCGTATAACGCTTAGAAACATCGTCATTATTTACATCTGGATCAGCGATCATAGGTTCTAGTACTCTATCTAAGTCCACTTCAACCTCAGCATAATATTTAGCATTGGCATCAGGTCTTAGAGCAGGCTTGTCACCTGTTCTGATCTCTTCAATACGCTTATCAGCTTGGTTGATCAATCCTTGAAGGACATGCTTTTCGTTGTCCATTCCCTTCTTGATCATCGTTTTGATCCTAGATTTGGCGATCTCAAGAGATTCGATCAATGTTTCATCTTCTGAAATATTGATGGATGCTTTCGCTTTCATCTCAGCAGTCCAATCTGTGAAAGTGAAGGCTTGATCTGCAGTCAGTGTACCAATGTGTACTTCTATCACTCTACCTTGGAATACATTCTCACCACCAAATTGCTTCAGCATTTGTTGTTGAGTAGCGTGAACCACATCTCTAAAATCTGTGAATGGCTTCATGCTACCTTTGAAAGTCACTTTAACTGATTCAGGAATAGGCATTGAAGCTTCACCAGTCGCAAGTGCTAATGCCACAGTACCTGAGTCTGCACCAAAGGCAACACCTTTAGACATTCTCGTGTGAGAGTCACCACCGATAATAATCGCCCAATCATCAACTGTAATGTCATTCAATACTTTGTGTATTACGTCCGTCATTGAATGGTAATGTCCTAGTGGATCACGAGCAGTAATCAAACCGAAGTCGTTCATGAATTTCATCAACTTAGGAATGTTCGCTTGTGCTTTCTTGTCCCAAACTGAGGCAGTATGACAGCCTGATTGATAAGCTCCGTCTACGATAGGTGATATGATTGTAGCAGCCATAGATTCTAATTCCTGAGAGGTCATGAGACCTGTAGTATCTTGAGAACCCACAATATTGACTTCAACTCTTGTGTTAGAACCTGCATATAGGGTTTTGCCTGGAGTGTTTCCAACTGCATTTCTATTGAAGATCTTCTCTACAGCCGTTAATCCTTGACCTTCGTGAGAGATTTCTTTTGATGGAGCAAAAACTACTGGAGCTTCAATATCTAATACACCAGCTGCGAATGTTTGTAGTTTCTTACCAAACACAACAGCATAAGATCCGCCTGCCTTGATGAACTCTACTTTCTGTGGAGTTAAAGCAGCAGAGATGTCCATTAATTCCTTGTCACCGTTGTAAAGTTTTTTGGCTTTGGTATCGATGGTTAGAACCGTACCGGTTTCTACAGAGTAAACTTGCTCTAGTACCGGCTCTCCGTCAGCATCGAGCACTGTGTTGCCATCAGCATCTTTTTTCTTTACCCAGTTTTTTAGATCTATTCCAATACCTCCCGTAACACCAACTGTAGTTAAGAATATTGGAGCAATACCATTTGTTCCAGCAATGATCGGAGCGATATTAATGAATGGAACATAAGGGCTTGCTTGAATCCCTGTCCATAAAGCCACATTATTTACACCTGACATTCTTGATGAGCCAACACCCATGGTGCCTTTTTCAGCTATGAGCATTACGCGCTTATCTGGATGCTTTTCTTTTAGTGCAATTAGATCAGCTTGCATCTCCTTGTTGTGCTCGAAAATGCTTTGCCCATGCATTTCACGGTCAGAACGAGAGTGCGCGTCTGCACCAGGTGATAATAGATCGGTTGAAATATCACCAGTTCCTGCAATGAAGGTTACTATTTCTATTTTTTCAGGTACATCTGGCAGCTTAGTAAAGAACTCTGCTTGCGCGTAGCTTTCTAAAATGTCTTTAGCGACTGCGTTTCCAGCTTTGTAAGCTTCTTCCAATCTTTCGGTATCAGCTTCATAAAGGAATACTTGAGTCTTAAGCACTTTTGCGGCTTGCTCCGCAATATCTGCATCATTGCCTAAAGCTAGGTCAAGTAGCACTTTTACAGAAGGTCCACCTTTCATGTGGGAGAGAAGTTCAAAAGCAAATGCAGGAGAGATCTCTTCAACAACTTCCTGACCAAGAATAATTTCTTTTAAGAAGGTAGCCTTAACGCCAGCAGCACTAGTGGTACCTGGCAGCGTATTGTAAATGAAGAAATTCAGAGAATCTTTTCTGTGAACATTATTTGAGTCTTTTATCTGAGCGATGATCTCACTCAGAAGATCACTTCCGTCTATCGGTTTAGGATGCAATCCTTGCTCTTTTCTCTCTTCAATTTCTTGGATGTACTCTTGATAGATATTCATATAGGCAATAATTAGAATGTTTATGGTAGTAATACCAATTAAGCTCTATTATAGAACGGCTTTACTGTGAGCTTAGTTCAACTGTGAAATGCGCTTTTGGCAAAGCAATTCTTCCCTTAAAAAGGGTGCGCAAGATATCAAATTTCAAGAAAAAACGATATTTCAGAAGGGCTAAATATGGCTTTAGAGAAAGTTTAATTGAGCATCTCGAGTTCTTCCTCGAGTTTTGTCCTTAAAGCCCTCATATTCCATTGTATGGGGTTCGAAAAATAAAGCACATTTTGAAGACGAGTTAAGCGCGCATAAACATGGTCATAGAACTCTTGATCTTGGAAAAGAGCAGCAGTAATTTGATCCATTTGTCGCTCCGTTGTTTTGATCTCATCTAGGTCTTCCTCCAGAGATAATAAACTGTAGACTTTCCTTTTGATGAAATAGGCCGTCAGCTGGTTCTCGACATAATTTCTCTCGCTTAATTCAGAAATAGGAGCCCTAGCTGCATTTTGATTGTCTTTCAAAATGAGATAGCGAATGGTGTCTGATTTAATAATACTCAAATTGCCCGAAGATGTGAGGTCTTGATAAACAGAAGTGGTAGGAGAATAGAATCTGAAAGTAGTAAGCAATTCCATGGCAGTTCTAATGGTATCAATATCAACTTGCCTATTTCTAGTATCCATTAACTTGATCAAATACTCTTCTTGCCTTCTTCTAAAGTCTTGATCAAGCTCGAGTTCTTTCCAGTTCAAATTAACTTCCTCCAAAAGTTCCTTGAGATACTTTTCTTCAAGATCATTTTGAGCATTTTTTTCGCCCCAAGATTCAACCTCAAAAGCGATGTAAATGCCAATAACAATAACTAAGATCTCGATAAAGAACCCGATAAATGGAATTCGCCTGCGCGTACCAGAGTCATTAAAACTGTATTTGTTGGCCATTTAAAAAATCAGCAGTACTACAGTAAAGATAACTAAACCTATTAATAGCATGATGCTACTATATGGTAGTATGTCTTTAGCCTTAAGTTTTGTAATGCCCAAAAGGGGTAATGCCCAAAACGGTTGTAGCATGTTGGTGAGCTCATCTCCATAGGATAATGCCATGATGACCTTTGATTGCGCAACTCCTAAAAAGGTAGCTGCTTCAGTAACAATTGGACCTTGAACAGCCCATTGACCCCCACCACTTGGTACGAAAATATTCACTATTCCCGCACTGATCATAGTGAAAATGGGTAGGGTGGTGGTATTGGATAATTCAATAAATCCTTCAGAAAACACGGTGCCTAATCCGGAATATTTCATGATGCCCATAATGCCAGCATATAATGGGAATTGAATGATAATACCAAGCGCACCATTGAGGGCTTCTTTTAATGAGGCTACAAATTCAATGATAGAACGATGAAGCATCATAGCTAAGCCAAAAAGAAAGAAATTGATATAGTCTAGGTCGATGAAGCCTAGGCCTGAAGTAGCAGGCTCAGTAAAGATTTTTCTTATGGCCAGAAGGCATATTAAAACTCCAAATGCCATTCCGAAGTATTTTGACGTGTCTAGCTTTTCAGCCCCTGAAATAGCTGAGAGGTGATTTTCAGTTTGCTTCTCCTTTTTCAAAGGTAAGTTGATTAAATGTCCCTTTGCGCGCTTTCCTATTACATAGAAGCTGGTAGGAATAATGAAAAGTAGAAGTAGTGAAGCTGTCAAATTCATGGGCGAGAAAAGCGTCTCCTGAATGGTGATTTGACCAATTTCTTCAATGAGGAAGTGATTGTTGCCAGAGACAGTCAGGGGTGCTGAACCGGAAAAGCCACCATGCCAACACATCATGCCAACGTAACCAGCAGCACCAATTAATGGGTAGTTCAGAGCTATACCTTCTGATTGTGCTTTTTCGGCTACTTTACGAGCGAAAATAGCGCCAAATACTAAGCACAAACCCCAATTGAAAAAGCTCATGAGAATGGCAAAAAGACTAACCATTAATGCAGCATTGGCTGTGTTGTTGCAGTATTTAGTCAGTTTTGAAATGAGTGAATTGAATAGAGGTGTCAAGGCTAAAGAATGACCTAAAATCAATATCAGAGCCATTTGCATGGTGAAACTGAGGAGTTCCCAAAACCCAGTTTGCCAATAGTCGAAAATATTTAAGAAGTGAGCACTACCGCTGTTTTCAGGTCTTTGAGTAAAAAGGATTGCTAGAATAAACGTGAGTAAGGTAAGGAGTAGTGCAATCGAAAAAGGGCTGGGTATTCCAATTCTTAGTTTAGCCATTGGGTGAGTTAATAGACCTCCAAAATGTTGAATCTATAACGAATATCAAAAGAACTCCTATCGGAGTGGTTGCCTAAATCTCATACCGACTTTAGAAACTCAAGTGTATTGACACCATCTGCATAGTCCCAAAGTTCTGGACTTTGAGCTGTGCCTAACTCTAAACTATTAGGATACCATCCATCTTTTGAAACCACACATTGAATTTTGTTATTGATAGAAGAGAGTTTCAATGACAACTGAGCTTCCGATTCGTAGAATTCGTAATAGAGCACAGAAATAGGAGAGACCAAGTCTTCAGTTTCTCTCATCATGAAAAATCCGCTATCTAAATGCGGCTCTCCATTGACAAGGTAGATCGATTTATTGTAGTCGTAGTTATTGCGGAACTTATGATGATCGATAACTCCCTCAAAGGACATCAATCCATCAATAAGCTTCTTTAAATCGTAATTTTTAGGAATAAAGACTTTAGATACATTTCTACAGCCTAGTCCATAATAAGTGAAGATATCTTTGCCCAATGCCTTGAAATCTTCTTCTTGTTCTTCGCCTTTAAGGATGGCAATCGAGGTTCTGTTTTGGCGAATAACATGAGGTTTTTTACCGAAATAGTGTTTGAAGTACCTGGCCGTATTATCTGATCCTGTGGCAATGACCCCATCTGCATCTTTCAGCTGTTCAACCATTTCGATCTGACTTTCAAATCTACTTTCGATCGATTTGAGTTCATTAATTACATATCTGATCAGGGCTGAATCTTGTGAAGATAATTTGATGGCTGCAATATGACCAGAAACGAGAACTGAGAGCAAATCGTGAAGGCCGACCAAAGGAATGTTTCCCGCAAGAATGAGTCCTATTTTTTTAGGTTCGATCGTGTTAAACGAAAACCCAGTCGTCCATTGATTCACTTTTTCTTCTGTGAGAGAATCGGCCCAAGCTGAGATAGATTGTCTCACATTGGCTTCAGTGAACCAATTATTTTCGTTAACTGCCTGAAGACAAAGGCTTTCTAAAATTGATTCTTCGATAGACTTTAGTCTTTCTCCTAACTGAATTAATGCCGATTTTCTTTCCTCTAATGTCATTTGCACGCGATTGCGGCAAAAATACAGCTATTGTTTACTTCTATGAAGTTTTCATGCTTACTTTTGCGACTGAAAAAATTCAAGCTTTGTGAAACTCTAGCTTGGAATTTGTGTTTATAGAACTGATCTAAAAGAAACAGTACGATGGCTATAATGATCACTGACGAATGTATTAACTGTGGGGCTTGTGAACCAGAATGCCCAAATACAGCTATATACGAAGGTGGAGAAGAATGGACTTGGGCAGGTGGAACTGACCTGACTGAGGTAGAAATGGAAGATGGCTCAAAGATTGACGGAAACGATGAACAAGAGCCGGTTTCAGATGAATTCTATTATATCGTTTCAGGAAAGTGTACAGAATGTATGGGCTTCCATGAAGAGCCACAATGTGCAGCTGTGTGTCCTGTAGATTGCTGTGTGGATGATCCTGATTATCGCGAAACAGAAGAAGAGCTTTATGCTAAAAAGGAATGGTTACACGTCTAACCAAACTTTAATAGAAAATATTGAAGCCTCCACTCGGAGGCTTTTTTATTACCTCATTTTCTGACGTTTGATCAAATAGGCATTGAGAATTTGCTCGAAACCTTGATTAATATCAGCCTCTATCAGGTCAATCTTCAACTGAGCGCATTTCAGATATAAATCATGGTAGTAACTGTCCATACGCTTCTTGAATTCCTTTTTGATCGTTGCTGGATTTAACTTCACTTTTTCATTGGTTTCCGCATCAATGAATTCATAAGGCCTATCCTCAAAGTCAAATTCGAACTCGGTCTGTTTGTCTGTCACATGAAATAGAAGTACTTCATGCTTGTTGTGCTTGAGGTGCTGAAGGGCAGACATGATCTCTGCTTCGTTCGAATTGTTGTCAAACATATCACTGAATAAAATTACCAGTGATCGTCTGTGAACCTTTTTTGCTAGTTGATGAAGTATGTCAGCGACATTAGTTCTTTTCTCTTTTTTAGGAGTATTGAGAAGCTCATTGTAGTAGAGGAATAGCTTGTGAATATGGCTAGCTGAAGATTTAACTGGAGTCTCAATCTCTAATTGATCAGTAAATGTATGTAGACCTACAGCGTCTCTTTGCTTGTTCAGGAGATAGGTCAATGCAGCAGCTGCCATCACACTGAATTTCATTTTGCCAAAGTTCTCAGTAGGGTAGTACATAGATGAAGATTGATCAATCACCATTTGACAGCGAAGGTTAGTTTCTTCCTCATAGCGCTTGGTATAAAGTCTATCCGTTTTTGCAAAGAGTTTCCAATCTATATGCCTCGTGCTTTCACCATTGTTGTAAAGACGGTGTTCTGCAAATTCAACTGAAAATCCGTGGTAAGGAGACTTGTGCAAACCTGTTATAAAGCCTTCGACCATTTGCTTGGCCAACACTTCAATGTTGCCAAACTTATTAATGTCATCTAGAGTAAATCTGTTCTTCATGATCGCAATTCTCAATTATAGGTTTTTTCGGTCTAAAAATCGGTTTTAAGAGGTACTGTTTCTTTAACATTAAGTTTCACTCATTATTTTCTGGGATTTTGCAATACTTCTTATTAATCGTTTATATTAGAGCTTACTTTGTTGATAATTCAACCCGAGAATTAAAAAAACAACCGGATAGTGGAAGATAAGGATAGGAATGAGATTTTTTCAAAGAGGGTAAGAGCAGGTAAGAGAACGTATTTTTTTGACATTAAAGCAACACGTTCAAACGATTATTACCTCACCATCACTGAAAGCAAAAGAAAGTACAAAGAAGACAGCTTCACCTACGAAAAGCACAAGATCTTTTTATACAAAGAAGACTTTGGAAAGTTCGTTGATGCACTCAACGAAACAGTTAATCATGTCAAAGATGAGTTAATGCCAGACTTTGATTTCTCCCAGTTCGATGAGCAGGAGGAAGCAGTGGTCAATGGTAATTCTGACATGGATACCGAGCTACGCTGGGACTAAATTCTCTGCTTTTCAATACCGACTAATTTCGCATAGGCCAAGACGCTTTTATTCTTATCTTTGCGGCCTGTAAATTCTATCCTTTAAACTATGGGACTTCAGTGTGGTATTGTAGGCCTACCAAACGTAGGTAAATCAACTCTTTTTAACGCATTATCTAGCGCAAAAGCCGAAGCGGCTAATTTTCCATTCTGTACTATTGAACCAAACGTTGGTGTGGTTACTGTGCCAGACGAGAGATTGACAATTCTTTCTGATTTGGTACATCCTCAAAAGGTACTTCCAACCGTTATCGAATTTGTGGATATCGCTGGCCTAGTAAAGGGTGCTAGTAAAGGTGAAGGCTTAGGAAATAAATTCTTAGCCAATATCAGAGAAGTAGATGCCATCATCCACGTGATCAGATGTTTCAATGATGACAATGTGGTGCACGTTGCTGGAACCGTAGATCCTGTTTTTGATAAGGATGTCATTGATACTGAGCTGCAGTTAAAAGACTTAGAATCTATTGATAAGAAAATAGAGCGTAATGTTAAGATCGCTAAATCTGGTGACGCTCAGGCTAAAAAGGCAATAGAGGTTCTCACTAAGTTTAAGGAAGCATTAGAAGCTGGTCAGAACGCTAGATCAGTTGAGGCAGAAGAAGAGGAACTAGAGTATGTTCGAGACTTATCACTTCTAACTATCAAGCCGGTTATTTATGTAGCCAATGTTGAAGAGGGCGCTATCCACAAAGGGAATAGTCATGTTGAAGCCTTGAAAGATGCTGTTAAGCACGAGGACGCTCAAGTAATTATGATTTCCGCTTCTATCGAATCTCAAATTGCTGAGTTAGAAGAGGAAGAGGAGAAAGAGATGTTCTTGGATGAGTATGGGTTGAAAGAATCGGGCCTGAGTAAACTGATCAAAGCATCTTATGCTCTACTTGAATTAATCACCTACTTCACCGCAGGAGAGCAAGAAGTAAGAGCTTGGACAATCAAGAAAGGTTGGAAAGCTCCACAAGCAGCTGGAGTAATCCATACAGATTTTGAAAAGGGCTTTATCAAAGCAGAGGTAATTAAGATTCCTGATTATCAAGAACTTAAGACCGAGGTGGCAATTAAAGAAGCTGGTAAACTTGCTGTCCAAGGTAAAGACTACACCGTAGAGGATGGCGATGTAATGCACTTCCGTTTCAATGTATAATTGAAATTCACCTGACATTCGCTGGTTTTTTGTATCAGTTGTTGAACAATCTTTAACAACGAAAGGTTAAGCACCCAAATAGGAGGAGCTACGCTTCAACTATTTGATTTTGAAGGTGTTTAAATCTAAGAGTTGTGAGAGTTAGAGTAATTTTTAAGCTGAAAAATAAGGGTGCATTTTTACCTTTTCATCATCAATTTATACTTGCCCAATTTCTTAAGGGAGTATTAATTCAAGCTGGCAATCAGGAGTTTGCGAATTATTCGCTTTATAATTTCTCAGGCCTCAAAGGTCAAACTAAGGTTTCAAGAAATGGCCTGCATTACTTCTCTAACCTTGTGACACTTGTGCTCGCTTCTGACAACAAAGAGTTTCTTGATCATCTGTTGGAGAACATATTCAAATTTGAAGAAATTGAATTGGGCAATTTGCAAGTTGCTCCGTTATATACTGAGCTTGAATTGGAGCCAGAATTCAATGATGAGATGAAATTCATTTGTATTTCGCCTCTAGTGCCCTTTAAAGCACAATTTGCTAATTCCAACTCGAAGAGATTTATTCAACCTGAGACAGACGAGTTTTCTGATCTGTTGTATGATTCTACCATGCAGAGGTTAGAGGAAACTGGAGCATTTTCTAAAGAACAGTTAGAATCGTTCAGCAAGTTTCAATTTGTGCCTGACGTAGAGTATTTGAATAAGTTAAGAGCACGTGAGAAGAAATTCGCTAGGATATATACGCTTTACGATAATGACGTAAAATATGAAGTGAGAGGCTATACATTGCCATTTACACTTTATGCTTCAAAAGAATTGCAATCATTCCTGTTTAATTGTGGCTTGGGAGCCTACACTTACAAGGGCTTTGGTATGCTGGATATTGCACATTCAAATCCTGTGGAGAGAACTGAGAAGTATGTGTTCTCAAAAGAACTTCAAACAGCCTAGCGGTTTCTGTTAAAGTTGGTTTTGTAGTAGCCAACTAGCTGATCACCCCTTGCACCCATTGGTTTAAAATAAACAAAGACCTCATATAGGTTCTCTGTCTCATAGAAGCTGCGTTCTATTTCTTGTGGATCGCGGCCATTGACCATAAACGCATAATCATACCAGCCTTGTTTTAATAGATAATGGTTTTCATATCTATCAGTTGCAGGATTGTATTTCATGCGAGAATCTTCGTTGTATTCCCAATTATTGAAATTACCTACTAGGTAAATCTGATCATTGATCTTCGGATAATCGAGAGAGAATTTAATGTCGACATACTCAGAAGTGAGTCTACTATCTCTGCCTTCCAGATCTCTTATATAGTATTTGCCATTTAGATCGAGATTAATGAGATAGCCAAAGTCAGCTTGTCGATCTACCTGTAGAGTAGTGTAAGGCCTGTTGTCTATAAATTGCGTATTGGCCACATTTCTTCCGCCAAAATTCACAGTGCTTAGATCGAAAAACCTGAATTCATTTCCGCCAGGAAATTCATTACCCTCATCCAAATTCTGATAGCGAAGCAATTTCGAGTTTTCGTCTATATAAGTGGGCGTAACAAAGCGCTGACGATCTGGTCTTTCGTTTTGACGAATCATTACCGTGAATTGACCTCTTGGATCTGGTGCTGTTAATTCTTGATAGTTTACGGTTACTTCAACACGTTGATGTGTTCTCCGATTGGCTACTGTTGCTGATCGATCGATCCTGGCACCAAGTCCTACTTTGTTTTGATATACATAGAAGCGTTTAGAAAGTACAATGTCTTTCTTGTCTTGATTCCTGTAGACCACTGCTAGATAATTGCCAGATTGCTTGAACCGCGGAAATTCATAGCTGTAATGGACATAATTGATCCGTGCCTCAGAACTAAATTCAAAGTCTATTATTTCGAATTCGTTATACCCATTGATGTACATGTTGGGCCTAAGATCTGACTGAGTCCAATCAGCATCGCAATGAATGAAATAGACATAATAGTAATCTGCGTCATTATTTAAATCATCAAATTCTAAACGGAGCTTTCGTCTATCATCTATTTTGATCACTGATGGCTCTAAATTGGCTTGGACGCTATTGCCATTTGGATAGAGTTGCACCGTTTTGATACGGTCTTCATAAAAGGCATCTTCAAAGAGTAGCTCTTTCTTCTGTCCGAAGGCGTGTATAGTTAGAATTAAGAAGAAAAAGATGCTGAAAAGTCTCATAGCAGATTAACAAGCAGAAATTTAGCCAAATTAAGCGGATTCCATTTGGTCGATAGATTCAGCTAGCTGTTCCCACTCTGAGTTCAATTCTTCAATAGAAGATTTTACCTTTTCAGCCAATTGTGTTTTCTCTAATAAAACCTCATGATTTTGATAAATCTTAGGGTCAGACATTTCATTTTCAATTACTGAGAGGTCTTTTTCTTTGTGAGCAATTTTAGATTCTATCTTTTCAATCTCTTTTTTGAGCTTTTTGAGCTTATTCTCGTCTTGGTTATTCCTTGGAGCTTTAGGCTTAGGTTCTTTTACTTTCTTTTCGCTTTTATGCTGTTCTTTTTCTAGCCTTTCTTCTTGCTGAGATCTCCAATAAACATATTCTTCATAGGTTCCTGGGTATTCCTTTATCTCCTCATCTTCAATGTACCAAATCTTATTAGCGATCTGACTAATAAAGTGCCTGTCGTGTGATACAATGAGGAAACTGCCTTCATATTGCTGCAGGGCCTGAACTAATATGTTGACAGAAAGAAAATCCAAATGGTTAGTGGGCTCATCCATCATCAGAAAGTTGGCATCAGAGAGAAGGGTCTTAGCCAATGCTACTCTAGATTTTTCACCACCACTTAATACTTTGATTCTCTTAAAAACATCATCTCCTTGAAAGAGGAAACATCCGAGAATACCTCTCAGCTCACTTTCTGTTTTAGTACTACCTGCTTGTTTTAACTCGTCTAGAATTTCGTTTTCGACCGTTAGCGCTTCTAACTGGTGCTGAGCATAGAATGCTGTTATTACATTGAAGCCATCTTTTCGCTCACCCTCAACAGGTTCAGTACCTGCAATTATTCTAAGTAGTGTCGATTTTCCTTTACCATTCGCTCCAATAAGAGCGATTTTGTCGCCTCTTTCAATTTGAGCGGTTGTGGATTTTAAGATTTGAAGATCGCCATAAGCCTTTGATACATCTTTGAGCTCAGTAATGAATCTTCCTGACTTCTGCTGAAAGCCGAACTTGAAATTCATCACCATGGTATCATCCACAACATCTTCGATCAGATCCATTCTCTCAAGAGCCTTTACTCTTGATTGTACTTGTCGTGCCTTGGTTGCTTTTGCTCTAAAACGCTCGATAAAGCGCTCGGTTTGCTTAATTTGTTGTTGCTGATTCTCATAAGCGTTCTTCTGGATTTCTTCACGAAGTTGCTTTTCTTCTAAGTAGAAGCTGTAATTACCGCTGTATTGAGTCAAGGTTTGACGTGCCACTTCAACAGTGGAGGTGATGACATTATCTAGGAACCTTCTGTCGTGAGAAACGACAATGATGGCACCTTCGTAGGTTTTCAAATAATTCTCGATCCATTGAATAGAAGGGAGGTCCAAGTGGTTAGTTGGTTCATCGAGCATAAGTAGTGCCGGCTTCTCTAAAAGAAGCTTAGCTAACATCACTCTCATTCTCCAACCACCTGAGAATTCTTTTAAAGGTCTATTTAGATCTGAAGTTTTAAATCCAATGCCCTCTAGAATGGCTTCAGCTTCTGATTGCATACTATAACCACCAAGCGCCTCAAATTCCTCTTGTGCTTTGGTCAATTTGGTCACTAGGTCATCGGAATAATTGGTTTCCATTTTATGCAATAGAGCGTCCATTTGTCTTTGTAGCTCTTGTGCACGTCCAAATGCCTCCATGGCAACAGAAAGAATTGAATCTTCTGTTAAATAGGAGAGTAGATCTTGGTTAAGGAAGCCTATGGTACAACCCTTACTTTTGGTAATCTCACCAGAAGTAGGAGAGAATTCACCATTGATCATTCGCAAAAGCGTAGATTTTCCCTTTCCATTCAAACCAATCAGTCCAATTTTGTCTTTTGGTTTTATATGCAATGAGGCATTCTCAAAGAGAACTCGACCACCAATGAGATAGGAAAGGTTATTGATTGCGATCATGTGGCAAAAATAGGTTTATGACATTCAAAAAACAGTATTGCCATACATAAAATCAAAAGTTCTGAATGCATTAAATTTTATACATTCGCTTAAATCTAAACTACTATGAAAAGAGTACTAACAACCATATGGTCAGCAGTCATTGTTCTGACTTTAGCTTGCTCTGAGAACACACAAGCTCAAAAGACACCATCGGCATATGATTCGTTACTTTCAAGAATTAACCTACCCGAAGGATTTGAGATTGAAATTTATGCGGCAAATCTTACTGACGCTAGATCATTAGCGAGAACTGAAGACGGTAAAACTGTTTTTGTAGGAAATAGAAGAAGAAAGAATGTTTATGCCTTGACTGACACCAATGGTGATATGAAAGCTGATAAAGTAGACACAATAGCTACTGACTTAAATATGCCTAATGGCGTTGCTTTTCATAATGGCGATCTCTATGTAGCCGAAGTTAATAAGATCCATAAGTTCTCGAATATCATGGCGAATCTTGAAAACCCTGTGTCCGAGGTAATTTTTGACAGTTATCCTACGGATAGACACCACGGTTGGAAGTTCATCGCTTTTGGACCTGATGGTAAATTGTATGTACCTGTTGGAGCTCCATGTAATGTATGTGATAAAGAAGATGAAAATGAGGTTTATGCTACTATTACCAGGATGAATGCTGATGGTAGCGATATGGAGGTTTATGCTAAAGGAGTAAGAAATACGGTGGGCTTTACTTGGCATCCTGAATCTGGTGATATGTGGTTTACTGACAATGGAAGAGATCTTTTAGGCGATGACATTCCAGCTTGTGAACTCAATGTGGCTCCTTCTCAAGGCAATCATTATGGTTTTCCGTTTTGGCACCAAGGAGATATTGCAGACCCGGAATTTGGCGACAAAAGGGAACGTAGTGAGTTCAAAGAGCCTATGTACAAATTCGAACCTCATTCAGCACCTTTAGGTCTTCGCTTTTACCAAGGCGACATGTTTCCGAAGAAGTACAGAAATAACATCTTAGTGGCACAACATGGAAGTTGGAACAGAAGCCCAGAAGCAGGCCACATAGGCTACCAACTGCGATTCGTTGAAATTGAAGATGGAAAAGTAGTGAAGAGTGAGATTTTTGCAGACGGTTGGTTAGATAAAGAAACGAATAAGGGCCAAGGCAAGCCAGTAGATATTCTAGAGATGCCTGATGGTTCAATTTTGGTATCTGACGATGTAGCTCATTGTATTTATAGGATCAGTTATAAAGGATAGTAAAACAAGAAGAGGGCTATCTACTACAGATAGCTTTTTTTATGCTTGAAGTAAAAAATATATCACGCAAATTCCCTGGTGAAGCGCTTGGGGCTGTCAATAAAGCATCATTTGATCTGAAAAAGGGTGAGGTGTTTTCAATCGTTGGTAAAAGTGGATCAGGCAAAACGACCCTCTTACGAATGGTTGCTGGTTTAATGAAACCGGATGAAGGAGAAATCTGGTTTATGGATGAAAAACTCAAAGATCCTGAAGAGCAGCTCATTGCAGGTAATCAATTCATCAAATTAGTTTTTCAAGATTTTCAACTCAAACCGAATATGACAGTGGCTGAGAATATTAAATATCAGCTATTGCATTACAGTGATGATTATCAAGCCGAACGAACACAAGAATTACTATCGCTCTGTAAACTGGAGACTTTTGCTAATAAAAAGCCCAATGAGTTATCTGGTGGTCAAAAACAACGTTTGGCTTTAGCCCGGGCGCTCTCTGAAGATCCAAAACTTCTTTTAATGGATGAGCCATTTAGTAGTTTAGATCCTATGACCAAAAGGGCATTGATATTTGATCTCATAGATATCATCAGGCAAGAGGATATATCATTGATCCTAGTAACACATGATACACAAGACGCTCTACAGCTCTCAGATAAAATAGGCTTTATTCAAGATGGTAGTATCATTCAAATTGGTCGACCTGAGGAATTGTACAATGAACCACTAGGTATAGAGATTGCCCAGTTTTTTGGCCCGATGAATCAAATTGGCCCAGACGCGCAAGAATTCGTTCGAGCTGAGCACTTGGAATTATATGGGGACGAAGCCAACTCTTTAGTGATAGAAGTACTTTCTTCAAGATTTAATGGGACTGAATTTATCAATCATGGTTTCGATAAAGGACTTGAAAGGTGGTTTTATTCAGAACAAAAGCTAGAAATAGGAGAGGTCTATCGACTAACTTTTAAGCCTTCAGATGTCTTGTCTTTTGCGCTTTCTTCATGATATATGAGAAAACTTTCATATATTTAGATGTCCTTTAGGGGCATCCTACCTCAATCAACTGTACGGTTAACTCGTTTACTCACAATATTTTTATTGATATGAAGAGACTGAAATTTATTTTCATTCTGTTAATTCTATGTTCTATTTCAGTGCAGGCTCAGAACCTAAATGATGTGTATGAGTCAATGGGAGAGGAAGATTGGGAAATTGCTCTAGAACAACTGCAGCCTTATCTGGCTAAGAAGAAGAAAAAACCTGAAGTGCTTTGGCTAGCTGCTATTTGTCATATGCACAGATATCGATTTAATCAGTCGTTCCAATATTTCGAAGAAGCTCAGGAATTCGCTGAAATCGATCCATTCTTCTACGTGCCTTACGCGCAGGCGTATCTTTTTAGTGGAAATCCAGATCAGGCGGAAAGAGTGTTGAGAAGATTAAACGTTCAAAATCTTGAACCTGAGTTCAGACCAGACTATTTAAGAGTTCAAAGCCAGATCAGAAATGCTAAGATCTATTTGAACAACCCAGAGCCATATATCATCAAAAATCTTGGTCCTAATATCAACAGTAAAGGAAATGAGTATTCTCAAGTAGTGACTAATGATGAGAGAGGTATCTATTTTACAGCTCGAAGAGAAGGCTTGGGAGAAAGAGCTGATGATGGCGAATATTACGAGCATTTGATGCAGTCAACAATGACTGAGAAAGATGAATGGCGTAAAGACATGGAAGTGAAAGGTTACAACACCGGTAAAGACTTTATCGCACCACTTCAGCTTTTAGACAATGATTCTACTGTGGTCTATTTTAAAAATGACGACATATACATTGGTAGAATGCATGAAAATGGCAGATATGTAGGAGAAGAAGACCTTCACATCAATACGAATGGGTGGGAATCGCATGCTAACCTTTATGACAATGAAAATTCGATCATCTTCTCTTCTGACAGAGGCAATGATCAGGAAAATGCCGATTTATATATTTCTCATAGAAATGCAGATGGTACTTGGACTGAACCAGAATACATTAATGAGCTCAATACCGAAGAAAATGAGGATGCTCCATTTGTAGCAGGCGATGGTACGTTGTACTTCTCTTCTAGAGGGCACGACTCAATGGGAGGGTATGACATCTTTAAAACTCGTTTCGACTCTGCAACTGGTAAGTTTTCGAAACCTGAGAATATGGGGGCTCCTATCAATTTACCTGGAGATGACACCTTCTTTACACTGTATGGTATGTACGCTTACTTCTCTTCTAGTAGACCTGAAGGGTATGGCGAAAATGATATTTATAAGACATTCCTATTTGATAAAACTCAGATGCAAGGAAAGTTGATGGATTGTGAGAGAAGGCCATTTGCGAATGCTCAAGTGAAACTTACGAAAGTATCTACAGGTGAAATTGAAGAGACTACAACCAATGAGTTCGGTGTTTATTATATCAATACACCAATCGAAACTGAAGTGAAAGTGGAGATCACCCATGAAGAAGAGGTGATTTATGATCAGTCTCATAATTTCAGAATCTTATTCAGAGACCAAACTGATATAGAACATGATTTTAGAATTGGTGATTGCGCAGATCCAACACCAGATATTTATTTGTCATTGATCAACTCTTATGAGCTAGATCCATTGAATCTTGATGTTCCTGCTCCGGCTACTGATGACTTATTGATTGAAGTAGCAACTGAAGAAATAGTTGCAGTTGTAGAAGAGGAGGCTCCAGTTGAGGAGGTGGTAGTAGTTGAGGAAGTAGCAGAAGAAGCACCAAATCCAGTGGTTGTGGCCGCAGCTATTCCTGATATTAAGCTACCAAATGTGTATTTCGACTTCGACAAGAGTATTGTAAAAGAAGAGTTCTTTAAGAAGTTAGATGATGCAGCTGAATTGCTTAAAGATAGAACTGATTTAAGAGTAATGGTGGCTGGTCACACGGATAATTATGGCGATAATCCATATAACATTGCCCTTGGAGACAGAAGGTCAAAAGCGGTAATGAAGTACTTGATTGACAAAGGAGTTGATCCTGATCAATTAGAAAGTAGCACATTTAGTGAAGACATTCCGATTGCAACAAATAGAACAAGACAAGGTAGAGCATTTAACAGAAGGGTAGAACTATCCTTCATCGAATAGCCTTAATACCAACATAAAATCGAACAGTTTCGGTGAATAGGTGGCTCGCGAGGGTCACCTTATTTTTTTGCTTTGGTATAATTGATTCGCCAGTTGAGCTTCCAAGTCTTACCACCATCTTGAGTGGCTTCCCAGTCCCATGTGAATCCTTCATCAGTAAAATCATAGAAAACCATTCTCGATTGAGCATTGCCTGTCATCTGTGTTTCAAAATACTTTTTAGAATCTTCAGTTCTCCCTGTAAAGACGATGTTCCCCCCTTGATTGTCTTGCCATGTCTGATGCCATGTTTTCTGTTGAGGATTAAATACAGAGATGCTAGTTCCTTTCATGCCTTTATAAGCACCCTCTAAGGCTTCGAAGTGTTCTTGAATCACCTTACTATCAAGAATTTTTTCAATTCGATTGTGACCTTTTCCTTGTCCACCATTTGGGTCTTGCCAAGTAAGATCCCAATTACCTACCCAGAAATCGAAAGTGTTTTGGTCGAGTTGAGCGTATGCGGGAGAGAATACGAAAAATAAGAGGATGATTTGAGTGAGCCTTTTCATGATAGTTGTCTTGGTTTTCTATAAAACAACCAAATAGACCTTTCTCCCTTAGATTCTATAAAGCGGAAGAGTACTACATCTAAGTAGTCCACTCAGTTTAGAAGTCTCTGTATAGCTGACTTCAAGAGTCTCTATATTTCTCTTGTTGAGTTCCTTAATCAAGCGTGTAAAGGTTTTTTCAACCAGTACTTTCTTAGGCGAAATTGAAAAAATGTTCGGGAACATCTGATTCATTTCTTCTTGCGACACTTTGATCAGTTTGTCTTCAGCGAATAATTCAAAAATAGTGGTTGGTACAGTTTTAAAACCATCTTCATAGATGATGGCCATATCTTCTCCAACAGGTTGAAATGTACAATCTAGATGCAGGATATTGGTTTTTGGATCATCAGTGACTATCAGTTCAATAGCATGAAACTGCTTATTTGGAAACTGAGATTTCAGAAACTCATAGCCTTCTTTATTGGTCCTTTTGCTTATGCCAACAAAAACATGATCGTGGTGCACTATGACATCGCCCCCTTCAACTCGAGCGCCATCTGGAATATTGATAATGTTTTTCCCTCCAATTTCATCGAGAAGCCATTTTATGCCAATGATCTCAGCCTGACGAACTGGTTCGAGCATATTGGCGATCACAAATTTATCTTCAATGACAAAACCAATATCTCTTGTAAAGATCTGCTCTCTTCTTGGCATATTGGTAGGGCGGAGCACTTCAATTCCTTCTGAGGCTATAGCATCCTCTACGGTCTGGATCTCTGCAATAATGGCTTCTTCAGTAGGGTAAGTGCCATTCTCCTTATGCATTTTTGATACTGGATTGATTTCCAGTTCTTCTCCCTGGTTTTCACCTATTCCTAATACAACTGTTTTTAGTGTTCCAGTCTCACTATTGATTGATAATTGTCTACTCAAAACCTATGATTATTTATTCTGAAAGCTCTGGTTCATTATAATTTCTAAGCGTTCTATAGGTGAGTATCACGCATGTAAGAGAAAGTACTGCTCCAAGTGCAAATGCAGCTCCTGGAAAGTAAAGCTCTTCTGATTTAGTGAAATAGTAAAAGATCCCGCCCATGATGGAAGGGCCAATAATAGAGGTCAAACTGACGAGGCTCGTCAATCCTCCTTGTAATTCTCCTTGTTCATGGCTACCAACTTGAGATGACATTATGCCTTGAAGTGTAGGACCAGCTAAACCACCCAAAACATAGACAACTAAAAATGTGTAAACCATCCATACCTCAGTTGCTAAGGCAAATAGCACTAATCCTATACAATTGAACATGAGACCCACATAAATGGTCTTTACTTGTCCGAAGATCTTAACTGCAAAACGAATGAAAACTGCTTGAACTAGAGCCACTAAAACTCCTACAACCATCAATGAGTTGCCTATCTGACCAGGAGTCCAATCAAATACTTCCTTGCTCCAATAAGACCAGTTGCTTTGTACAGAATGTGCAGCTATATAAACGAAAAACAGAGCTGTCGCTAACCCAAGAATGACTTCATTTCTTCTTAATTGATTAAGAGAACCAATTGGATTGGCTCTTTTCCAAGAGAACTTGCGCCTTTTAGACTTTGGAAGGGATTCAGGAAGTACAAAAAGGCCATAAAGGAAATTCAAGAAGGTTAACCCTGCCGAGACGTAAAAGGGCATTCTGACATCAATTCCTCCTAAATAACCTCCAATACCTGGGCCTATGATAAATCCTAAGCCAAAAATTGCACCGATTAGACCGAAGTTTTGAGCTCGTTTTTCAGGAGGACTTACATCTGCTACATAGGCTGAAGCTGTTGTAAAACTGGCTCCACATATTCCTGCAAAAAGTCGGCCTACAAAGAAGAGCGTAATGGTAGGGGCGAAAGCGAGAAATAAATAATCAACGGTAAAGCCTAATAGGGCAATAAGTAGTACAATTCTTCTGCCATACTGATCACTGATTCCTCCAAGGATAGGAGCGAAAATGAACTGCATAATAGCATATGCCGTCACTAAGAGCGCGCCTATTCCAGCTGCCTCAGCTGTTGTGAGTCCACCGATTTCTTCTAATAATTTTGGGAAGATCGGAATGATGATTCCTATACCAATAACATCGATAAGAACAGTGACAAGAATAAAGCCTAAGGCAGGAGTCTTTTTAGACATGAATGGAAATTAGCTTTTATAATTCTTTAATGCTATCGCACCTCCTCCTAATATTGGCCCAAATGCTAAAATGAAATAATTTCCCATATCGATTAAATCAAAATAGCTTATGAGTGTTATAGCAACACCTAAAATGAACAGAGTTATACCAACATAAAAATATTCTTGCGCTCTGCTTCGATCTATCTTGTGAAAGTCTTGTGATATATACATATGATCTGCCATTTTCATGATTGAATTGACTTCATCGGGAGAATAGTTTTGTTCTACTAAGAGTCTTCTAATTTCATCAAATGATGTTCCTTTCCTCATCTCTTGCAAAGCAAAAGCTGTTCCTTCGGTAAATTGATCCATTAAATGATATTTACTTCAGGCGTCAGTTCAATTCCAAATTTTTCGGCCACGGAGGCTCTGATCTGGTAAGCTAGGTCTCTTATATCTGCTCCTTTACCTTGTCCATAATTCACCAGGACTAAAGGTTGGTTTTTATGAACTCCAATTTGATCAAAGGTTTTGCCTTTCCATCCATCCTGTTCGATTAACCAAGCCGCTGGTATCTTCACCCGACCGTCAGGTAGTTTATAACCAGGTATGTTTGGGTATTCTGCTTTAAACCCCTCATAATCAATAGCATCAACCTCAGGATTTTTGAAAAAACTGCCTGAATTTCCAATTTCAGCAGGGTCTGGAAGTTTGCTTTGTCTGATCTTAATTACGGCATCGCTCACCGCTTTAATGCTTAAGTCTGTGACACCCATTTCTTTTAAGGTGTCTTGTATGGCTCCATAAGAGACATTGAACTCTGGAGTCTTAGAGAGCTTAAAAACCACCTTAGTAATAATGAACTTCCCTTTATGAGACTTTTTGAAGATACTTTCTCTATAACCAAACTTACATTCGTCATTTGTGAAAGTATGCACCTCACCAGTGGCAATCTCGAGAGCCTCCAAGTGATCAAACACTTGTTTGATCTCTACTCCATAGGCACCAATATTCTGCATAGGAGCTGCTCCAACAGTACCCGGAATAAGTGACAGGTTTTCAATACCTGCCCAATTGTGAGCAATGGCGTGCATGACAAATTGATGCCAGTTTTCGCCAGCTCCGACTGCGACTTTTATATGGTCGACATTTTCTTCGATAACCTCAATTCCGAATATTTCATTTTTGAGGACAAGGCCATCAAAGTTTTGGGTAAGAAGTACATTACTACCACCACCTAAAATGAGTAAGGGGTCAGAATTGAGTTGATGAATACCAGATTTTAATTCCTCAACAGATGAAAATGAAGCAAATCTCTTAGCAGTAACATCTAGTCCAAAAGTGTTGAACTCTTTTAAGCTAACCTGCTCTTGAATATCAATCATTTAGAATCGAGTAATCTTCTGTGGTAATTCACCTGACCTAAATGATAATTCAGATGGCCGTATAAATGAATAAGGAAAAATTGAGTTGTCATTTCTTTACCAAAAACGTTGATAGGGAAGGTTTCTTTTAACTGCTCATCTGAGAGTTCTCCAATGACTTCCGAAACTACTTTCTTGGTGGTTTTCAACTCCGAAATAAGCTCAGAGCGTTTTACATCTTTCAAATTGAACTCATCATCTCGTCTGCGGATATAACCAGAATCACCCAGAGTGGATCCTATGAAATGTCTTAAGTTTCCACAAATGTGAAGCAAGAGGTTACCTGCTGTATTGGAAATTTCACCATTAAGTTTCCAAAGGTTTTCTTCGTTCTGGTATGCCTTTAGCTCAGTGATAGCCTGCTTCAGGTCTCTTTCGAATAATTGTTGTAGGTCTTCTTGAACACTCATATGCCAAGTTCTTTTACAATTTTATCAATACTTGCTTCGAGTTCAGCCTTTGTTTCATCGTAGGCGTCTTTCGACTTTAACTCTGTATTTACACTAATATAGAACTTGATCTTTGGTTCTGTACCGGACGGTCGAGCTGAAACTTTTGTGCCGTCTTCTGTTAAAAACTGAAGAACATTGGACTTTGGCAAGTTTATCTTGCTTACAGCACCTGTGGCCAAATTTCTAGACTCAGAAGCCTGATAGTCTATTAATTCTACTAAGGCTTTACCGTTGATGCTTTGAGGAGGATTAGATCTGAAATCTGCCATCATTTTTTGAATTTCCTCAGCACCAGTCATTCCCTTTTTTGTTAAGGACACTAGGTTCTCAAGGTAAAAACCGTGCTTGGTGTAGATTTCAGCCAGAAGATCAAAGACAGATAAGCCCTGATCTTTTGCCCAAGCGGTCATTTCAGCGAGCATGGCGCAAGAAGCAATAGCATCTTTGTCTCTAACAAAATCGCTGATCATATAGCCATAGCTTTCCTCACCTCCGCCAATGAATTCTTTCTCACCTTCAAGTTCTTTGATCAAAGCAGCAATGAATTTGAAACCTGTAAGTGTATTAGGGCAGTCTACCTCAAAACTAGCAGCTATTTTGTCGAGAAGGTCAGTGGTAACAATGGTCTTAACGATCATTTGCTTACCATTAAGTTTTCCGTTCTCTTTCCATTTGCTGAGTAAGAAGTAGATGAGGAGAGAGGCTGCTTGATTTCCATTCAATAGTTCAAATTCACCATGCTTGTTCTTTGCGGCAATACCCACTCTGTCAGCATCAGGGTCAGTTGCCATAATTAGGTCAGCATCAATTTCTGCCGCTTTATTAAGCGCCATGGTCATGGCTTCCTTCTCTTCTGGGTTCGGATAAACAACCGTTGGGAAATTGCCATTAGGCTCAGCTTGTTCTTCAACGATAGTCAGATTTTCGAATCCTTTTCTTTTAAGTACTTCTGGCACCAAAGTGATGCTCGTACCATGGATAGGAGAGAAGACAATCTTGAGGTCTTTCTGACTTTCGATTGCTTCTGGTGCTAGGGTCAGAGCTAGAATCTCTTCTATATATGCTTCATCGATATCTCTTCCAATTGGAATAATCAGGTCATTATTGGCTTCAAATTGAACTTCACTAACGCTTTCAATGGCCTTAACCTCACCAATAATGTTTTTGTCATGAGGAGCAATTACCTGAGCACCATCATCCCAATAAGCTTTATAACCATTATACTCTTTAGGGTTGTGTGAAGCGGTTAAAACAACTCCTGATTTACATCCAAGCTTACGTATAGCATAGCTCAATTCAGGGGTAGGCCTAAGCTCTTCGAATAAATAGACTTTTATGCCATTGGCAGAAAAAACTGCGGCTGTGGTTTCAGCAAAGAATCGGCTGTTATTTCTACTATCATGAGCAATTGCCACAGAGATGTCTTCATCTGCGAAGCTCTTTTTTAAGTAGTTAGCCAGTCCTTGAGTGGCCATTCCAACAGTGTATTTATTCATTCTGTTAGAGCCAACGCCCATGACGCCTCTTAATCCTCCAGTACCAAAGTCTAAGTCTTTGTAAAATGAATCTGCCAGTTCTTCTTCTGACATTGATTGAATAGCACTTTTAGATTGCTCATCATAAGGGCCATTTAACCAAGAATCGATTTTTGCTTGAATTGCTTCAGTGATCATTTGTAACTATTTGGAATGTGAAATTTCAGAAAAAAATCTCAAGTCCAAAGCTGTAAACAGAAACTTTCAGAAAAACGTTTTCATAGAACTAAAAACAATACAATGACTGCAGGATAGTTTGCAACTTAAATGATAAGTCTTGTTCTTTGCGACAGAATTCAAGTAACATGGATATAGATAAGTTAAATGATGATTTCGCCAAGATAGCTGAAATGGTTAATCAGCTAGATAGCATGGATTATAGTGACGAGAAGTACGATGATGTAGAGGAAGAGTTGCATGATTTAGAAGATGCTCTAATGGACGAGTTCGGAGATTATCTTGAGGATGCCATCCAAGGTGTCTATGACAACTTATGCCCGGACAGTGATGTGTTACTTCCAACAGCTTACATAGCCAAACACTACACACGTAAGCAGAAAGATGCCATGGGCCGTTACAGCTACGATGTTGAATTTGGAGAGGGTATACCTATTGAATCTGATCAATTCGGAGATCAAGAAGTTTACTTATCTCTTGTACCTGGAGCCACAAGATTGGTAGTAACCGTAGGCGAAACAGCCAAACAGACAGTTTGGATGGCGAAATAGACAGGTTCAATTGAATCGTCCTATTTAAATTGATCCGCTAAACTTTTAATCTATTTCTGATCTAAGAAAGATGAGTTGTCCAGTTTGCCAATCCTCAAAATTCAATAAACTTGTGAGTTATGAAGGAATAGGCAAATATACCGACAGGTCAGATCTTGTCGAATGTGAAGTATGCGGTCATTTCTATTTAAAATTTGTCGAAAAAGGTCAGGTTGATGATTTCTTCGAAGATGGTAAATATGAACTTTTAGATACCAGGAAGAGCATATTTGATAGCATCAAGCATCAGGATGCCAAAAGAGTATTTAAGGCTCTAAAAAGGCTCAGAAAGTTTCAAGGTAAGATTTTAGATTTTGGATGTGGTAAGGGATTGTTCTTGTCATTTTTGAACAAGCAAAAATGGGATGGACTTGGTGTTGAAACTGCTACGGCTAGAGCCAATTTTGGTAGGAAACAATATGGAGTAAAGATCTTATCTGAATTTTACGAGGGAGGTAAAATTGAAAAGGGTGATTTTGATGTGATTACTCTTTTTCATGTTTTAGAGCATTTGGACGAGCCAAAAGTTTTACTTCGAACATTGACCGACAATAATTTAAAGGAAAATGGTGTCCTTGCAATTGAAGTGCCTTTATTCAATAGTTGGCAATCAAGAATTGCTGGAAGAAATTGGATTCAGTTAGATCCTCCTTTGCACATATCTCACTTCACGAAGAGAACACTTATAAATTTATTGAGTGATATTGGTTTTAAAAGTAAGAGAATACAATGTTTTTCCTTTCAATTGGGTCTCCTTGGTATGATCCAAAGTTTAATGAGTAAAATCGGATATAAAGGAGATTACATTGCTGATTTGAAATTCAATAGGACTCCAAAGCTTCTTTTCCTCACGGCAATACTCTTACCAATTGCTTTTCTGTTAGAAGCAGTTGCAAGTCTATTTCATAAAGGCGGAATTATTAGAATTTATGCTACCAGAGAATGATTACTTTATTTCTTCTCGGCCGTCAGCATGTATGGCAAATCTACCCTTTTCAGGTTCATGGGTATGCGCATGACTAGGCCAAGGCCATCCACCAAATTGCGTTTGCTGATACTCCATCATCGTTTGTCGAATTTCATCTTGAGTATTCATGACAAACGGTCCGTATTGAGCAACAGGTTCACCTATTGGTTTTCCTTGCAGCACTAAGAATTTGGCCGTTTCATCGCCATTTTTGATGGAGGTTTTCTCTGCAGCATTAAGCTTGGCCATTAGGCCGTTGCCGATTTCTCTGTCATCCAATAAGATGTTATCACCACCAAAGCAGTAGATGCTTCTATTAGCAGATGAATCCGCTGTTGGCAGATCGAGTAGGGCATTAGGCTCCATTTCAATAAGCCAAACTGCTACATGATTTTCTTCATTTGCTGCGAATGAATCAGGTGCCGGACTTTGAAGTGAACTATCTCCAAAAGAGCCACTAATCACCTTTACCGTACTTTTTGCTCCATTCGTATCTGTAATGATCTCTCTTGGGATATCTTCATTCCATAGCATGGCAAAATGAGCAGGAACATTTTTACTTGCTTTTGGAAGATTCAGCCAGATTTGGAACAACAGAAGAGGGTTTTCTTCATTCTCTTTCAAGAGGGGGAACATCTCAGAGTGTTGTACGCCACCACCTGCTGTCATCCATTGAACATCTCCATTTCCGAATCTACCTGCGGCTCCTAAAGAATCAGAATGATCAACCAAGCCTTGTTCAGCTATTGTTATCGTCTCAAACCCTTTATGAGGATGCGATGGAAATCCAGGAACAGATTGGCCATGATACATGCTCCATCCGTCTTTACCACTGAAATCAGATCCAATCTGACGACCTGAAAGCGAAGCAGCAGGACCTAATTGACCATTACCTTTAGGGTAATTGTCTAAATGGAAGGCACAGAACAAAAATGGGTCTTGGGTTTGCCAAGGGAAATTCAGTTTTTCAACGCTAAGAACAGAGCTCATGGTTTTTCTTTATATGTACAAACATGAATTGTCTCAATAAGTTCATCTGAAATCTGTTCAAAACTATATTCTCGTATCTTCGAATATGCGATCAGTAGTCATTCTGTTTTTTATACTCATTCTCGGGTGTTCTGAAGAACAGAGAGTGAATGAGTCCATCGTTTATTTGAAAAGCGCTGATGGTAATTTTGATCTTTATCAGAGTGATATACTCGGGCAATGGGAGAGGAGATTGACCACTAACCCCGGTTGGGATTGGAGCGGTAGATGGAATACTGGAAGAGAACAATTGATTTATTATTCCAATGATACTCTGGGCAATTTCTCGGTTCTAGCAATGAAAGGATTCTCGGAGAGGATTGACACGCTGCCTTTTTCAGATCTTTTGAATTATCAATTAACAACAGATGGCCAATCTATATTGTATACAGTAAAAGACAGTTTAAGTTCTTCTATAGCTTTAATGTCACTTGCAGACTCTAGCCAAAATGAGGTAATAACCAATTCCACAGGCTACAATGGGAGGTTTAATATGAGCGAGGATGGACAGCTCATTGCTTTCATCTCAGATCGCGATGGGTCAAATCAGTTGTATTTACTTAATATTCTCTCGAAAGAAATAACCCAATTAACAGAGGGGCCATTGATAGCTAAATACAATTCTTTTTCGCCCGATGGTAGTCAGATCGCTGTAACCCTTGCCGAGCCTTCTGACGATCCTGTTTGGGATATATATATAGTCGATATCAAGACTTTAAAGACAAGCAGGTTGACAAAAACGCCTTATTCGGAACAGGAAATCGCTTGGTCCCCGTTAGGGAAGAAAATAGCCTTTCATGGTACCTCAGAGGCAGATGGTGATCAGATCTATACGATTGATATTGCAGATGGAAAGTTTACCAAAATCACTTCGGGAGATTTCTATCATGGTGAACCAGCATGGTTACCATTTGAATATTAAGACCTACTTCTTTTTTGGTCTAAATACTTTAATGACTTCCTCATTTGTTTCTAAATAAGGTCCTTCAATTAAATCAATACAGTAAGGAATGGCCGGGAATACAGCATCTAGGCATTCTCTAATTGATTTCGGTTTACCTGGTAAGTTGACAATGAGGCTGTTCCCTCTAATACCTGCAGTTTGCCTAGAAAGTATAGCTGTAGGCACATATTGCAAGCTGACTTGACGCATGAGTTCTCCAAAACCTGGCATCATCTTATCACAAACTGCTTCTGTCGCTTCAGGCGTTACATCTCGCAGAGCAGGCCCTGTACCTCCAGTTGTAACGATAAGTGAACAGTTTTCTTTGTCGGCCATTTGCTTAATGGTGCTCTCAATCAAATACTGCTCATCTGGTATAACCTGATAAACTGGTTCCCATTTGGTGGTTAGGTAATCATTAAGAGTTTCAATGATGGCTTTTCCAGAAATATCTTCATACACACCCTTGCTAGCTCTATCTGAGACTGTGATAACACCAATTTTTACTGCTCTAATACCGTCTAACTCCATTTTATCAGTTTAGTGAGCCAAATTTAGCAAAGACAAATCAACGTCCAATTAATAGAACTACCTTTGTGGCTTATTAAAGAAGCAAGTGAGTAATTTTTCAGAACTAGGTGTATCAAAGAATCTTTTAAAAGGGTTGAATGAATTAGGTATTCATAATCCCACCAAGATTCAGGAAGAGGCCATTCCAAGCCTTATTTGTAACAGTACAGATATGGTGGCTCAAGCCCAAACAGGTACTGGTAAAACGGCAGCATTTGGTGTGCCCATTATTGAAAAGATCAATAGCAGTCAAAAGTCTATACAGGCCATCATACTAGCACCAACTAGAGAATTGTGTCAACAGATTGGTAAACAGTTGTTTAAGTACACGAAGTACACGGATAGGATATTTATCGAGACCGTGTATGGGGGAGCTAAGATCGGTGATCAGATCAAGAGACTGGAAAGACCAACTCATATCGTTGTGGCAACACCTGGCCGCTTGATTGATCTGATTAACAAAAAAGCCATCGATTTGAGCGATGTAAGAATTGCTGTTTTGGATGAAGCCGATGAAATGTTGAGCATGGGCTTTAAGGACGATATGTTCACAATTCTTGACACCTTAAGTGCCAATAGGAATACCTGGTTATTCTCGGCTACTATGCCTGATGGTATTCAACAAATTATTAAAAAATTCTTGCAGCCGAATGCTATTAGAATCAAGATCGATAGAACCTCAGGGGTAAATCAGAATATAACTCACGAGTACCTGATCTGTAAAAGCAAGGACAAGGTTCAAGAGTTGATGCATTTTCTATCCTATCATCAAGAGGAGAGAGGAATGATCTTCTGCCAAACTAAAAGAGCGGCACAAACCCTAAACAAGCAGCTTCAAGCGAGAAATGTGAATGTCGATGTGATTGAAGGTGATATGGGGCAAAGAGATCGTGATAAAGTGATGAGGAAGTTTAAAAGCGAAAAGATCGATTTACTAATTGCAACAGATATTGCAGCAAGAGGAATTGATGTCAAAGAATTGAATTTCGTGTTGCACTATCAATTGCCACAACAAATCGAATACTATACACATAGGGCTGGCCGTACAGGAAGAGCTGGGCACAAAGGAAGCTCTATTGCTTTTATATCAGACCGTGAAAAAGAAAGGGTCTACGAAATTGGAAGAACCTTGAAGATTGGTATTAAGCCATTGAACTAGTATTTTCAGTCAAAATAACTTTTAGCTATGAAGCATTTTGGCCTCCTACTTTTTCTATTCCTGTTCGCGTCTTGTACTCAAGAGAAAACCTATCCTGTTGGTAAAATCACTATTCCGCAGGGTGAGTTGCTAGTTTGGCTTTATGACGAAACGCCAGAGCATAAAGAAGCTTTTATTGAGTTGGCGAATGAAGGGTACTGGAGCGATTATACATTCAATCGTGTCATTGACAACTTCGTGGCTCAAGGAGGATGCCCAGATACACCTGAGGGATTTGCCTACTCCATTCATTTGCTAGAACCGGAGTTCGATCCTAAAGCCAGACACGTTTATGGTGCCTTTGGAGCGGGGCGTGATAATAATCCTGGAAAGCTGAGTGCTGCTTGTCAGTTTTACATAGTTCAGAACAAAGATGGCCTAGCCAGACTCGATGATAATTATACCATTTATGGACTTGTTTTTAAAGGAATGGACATCATTGATGAAGTTGTAAAAGTACCTACAGACTCAATCGACCAGCCATTAACTGATATCCCTTTACAAGTAGAAGTTGTTCAATTTACTAGAAATGAGCTACAAGAGGCAGGTTTGGACTCTGAGTTATTGCCTTCTGGGAATTAATTTTCTAACAGAAAGTAGACCTATTAACGGCCCAATACACAAGGCCGTAAGTATCCATTTGGTGCCCAAAATTTGGTTCAGATAACCAATGAACTGAATACTCGGAATGGTGATCAAAAAACCAATACAAACCACAATCGTGAGAGCTGTTCCTTTCAACTCTTTCGGACAAGTTTGTGCGTTTAATGTTGAAAACTGTGCTGAATCTGCCACTACGGCTAATCCCCAAATAAGAAATGCCGCTATAAAAACCGCACTTGAATTAGTGTACAAAATGGGAGAGAGTAGGCATGCTATGCCAGAAATGAATAAAAAGCTAAATGCCACTTTCGCGCTTCCTTTTTTAATCGAAAGAACACCTGCCAAAACACAGCCTACAGCTCCAATTCCAATAATAAGAAATGAGTACAAAGATGTATTCAAATGAGTGCCATTTAACTGATTGTAATAACCTATGGCAACAGGAGTGAAAGCCCAAAAAGCATAGAGTTCCCACATATGGCCAAAATAGCCAATCGCTGCACTTCTAAATTCTTTGTTTTTAAAGATGCTTAAGAGCTGTGAGGGATTGAATCCGCCACCTTTAGCTTGATATGGGCCTTCTCCTACAAATAGGTACATGATAATCCCTCCAACTGAGGCTAAAATGGAGGTGCCTTTTAAGACATGAGTCCAATTGAAATCACTTCCTAGATATCGCAATAGATGAGGAAATGCAGTACCTAAAACCAAAGCTCCGACCAAGAAGCCCAAGGCTTTACCCAAATTCTCTGCAAACCAATCCGATGCAATCTTCATCCCAACAGGATAAATTCCTGCTAAAAAGAAACCAGTTAGGAATCGACTTATGAGGAGGTTCTGATATTCAGCTGGCAAAATGAGGATAGAGCTATTCGCAAGTGCACCAAGCAATGAGCATGTGAAGAATACAGTTGTCGCCTTATATCTATCAGCAATCGAAAAAAATGCAAAAAGAAAAGTGCCTAAAATGAAGCCTAACATCACTGCAGATGTGATATGAGCTAAAGAACTTGAAGGTAGACTCCAATCTGTTTGGATTTGTTCAATGACTGCATTGCCAGCAAACCACAAGGAGGTTCCGGCAAATTGTGAAAAGACTATTGCGGGTAATATTCTGCTTGAAATTGGTTTCAAACTTTCAATTACATTCTTGAAAGGATTTTTTGCATTAGTGCAGTTGTGTCTGAGTAATCCATATCATATTCTTTTGCCTTTTCTACTGCATCAGATGCTTTCTTAAGTGCCTCTGTGTAATGGCCACCGAGATAAAGTAAGGCAGCATAAGTATCTAAATTGGCATAGCTCTCTTCGAGTTCTATGGATCTTCTAACATACTTCAATGCTTGCTGATAATCACTGTTGCTATTATCGAGCGGAACATTCTCTTCATGCCCTACAAAATAGGCCCAAGCTTGTTCATTAAGTTCTGTAGCATTAAACCATACGGCATTCGCACCAAAATTTGAAGCAAAATCATCTGGTGATAGAGTGGTGTTAACCACTAAAGACACAATATCACCATAAGTGTCGTAAAGCATAATCATACCACCTCTCTCAACTGAATAAAGCAATGTGAATGGCTTAGAGATAGTCTTATCGACATATAGATTTCTAGCATTAGGCCATCTCTCATTGTACTCATCGTCTGACTCTAATTGACTGAGTTTATCGGTCTTATTTATGTTTACCGTTATTAAATGATAAGCTTCACTTTCTAGTTCTTTGTGCCAACGATCAACTAATTTTTTACAACTTTCACAAGTATCAAACCATGTAATTAAGACACTAGTCTTATAATTACCATTATCGTCTTTGATTTCATCTCTTAGATAAATCTCCTCTCTTGAATCAAACTCTTTCAGATATATATCTGATTGTGCTAGTGTACTTGTATTAAATAACAGTATGGCGAAGAAGGTCAAAAAGTATTTCATTTGGTCTAAGTTAAGAATTAATTAAACCCGCTCTCCTAAGCAATGCCTTAACATCAGCTTCTTGGCCTCTAAATCTCTTATAAAGAATACTTGGGTGCTCGCTTCCACCAGCTGAGAGTACATTCTTTTTGAATGATTCCGCAGTCTTCTTATCAAAGATGCCGTTCTGTTTAAAATACTCGAAAGCGTCTGCATCCAATACTTCTGCCCATTTATAGCTGTAATAGCCTGCAGAATACCCGCCTTGGAAAATGTGAGAGAAAGAGCAACTCATATTAGTTCCTTCAATTGAAGGCAGAACGTTGAATTGATCCATGATCTCATTCTCAAAGGCGCTGACTGATTGAATGTCACTTGGGTCCTGACCATGCCAAGCCATATCTAACATACCAAAGCTCAATTGTCTCATGGTCTGATAACCTTCCATGAAAGTTGAGCTTGCTTTGATCTTGTCGATATATTCTTGTGGTATCTTCTCTCCAGTTTCGTAATGTTCAGCAAATAGATCTAAACACTCTTTTTCGAAGCACCAATTCTCCATGATCTGAGAAGGCAATTCTACAAAGTCCCAGAATACGCTGGTACCTGTTAGGCTTTCGAAAGTACCATTGGCTAGCATACCATGTAAGGCATGACCGAATTCATGAAATAAGGTAGTTACTTCATTGAAAGTGAGGAGGGAAGGGGTGTCTTTAGAGGGCTTTGTAAAATTACAAACGATAGACACCAAAGGTCGATGATCACCCTCTGAATCTCTGTATTGACCGGCATATGAGGTCATCCATGCGCCTGCTCTTTTCCCGGCTCTTGGAAAGAAATCTGCATAGAATTTAGCTACTGCCTGACCTGATCCATCAACAACATCATAGGTCATCACTTCAGGATGATATTTATCAATTTCATTGTTTTCCTTAAAACTGATATCGAATAACAATTCAGCTGTTTTAAATACGCCATCAATTACTTTTTCCAGCTGGAAGTAAGGCTTCAATAGCTCATCGTCAATGGCGTATTTTTCCATTTTGAGCTTTTCAGAATAATAGGCAAAGTCCCACCTCTCCAAACTTTCTAATCCATCTATTTTATTAGCAAAATCGGCAACTTCTTGTACATCTTTTTGTGCTCCTGGTTTTCCATATTTCTCTAACTCTTTTAAGAAGTCCATCACCTTCTTGGGAGACTGAGCCATACGTTCTTCTAAGATGAAATCAGCATGGGTAGAATAGCCTAAAAGTTGAGCTCTTTGGTGTCTTAAATTCACTATGTCTTTGACAATCTGCTGATTATCAAGCTCATCGTTTTTAAAGGACTTGGATCCAAAGGCAAGTGAAAGCTTTTTTCGGAGTTCTCTGTTTTTCGCATATGTCATAAAAGGAACATAGCTCGGGTAATCCAAGGTGATCATCCATTTACCTTCATGACCCTTTTCTTTTGCCGTTTCAAATGCTTGATTCTTGGCAAATTCTGGTAAGCCATCTAAGTCCGATTCGTTTTCAAGAATCAATTGGTATTTGTTGGTTTCCGCAAGAACATTCTCTCCAAACTGAAGTGATTTTTGGGCTAGCTCAACATCTATTTTTCTTAGTTGTTCTTTTTGCTTTTCATTAAGTAGGGCACCATTTCGAACAAATCCTTTATAGGTCTTTTGAAGTAGGGTTTGCTCTTCTGCGTTAAGCGTCTTTTCATCAATAGATTCCTTTGCGTTCTTGACGATTTGAAATAGCTCCTCATCTAGCAGAATATCATTGGAGAATTCAGTGAGCATAGGAGATATTTCTCGTGCTAGAGCTTGAATTTCATCATTGGTTTCAGCGGAATTCAGATTAAAAAAGACACTGCTTGCCCTGTCTAGTCTTTTACCTGCAAATTCTAACTGGCGAATAACCTCAAATGAACCTGGCTTTGAAGTCTTTACTTCATTAATTTCTTGCTTGGCTTGTTGTATCAGATCTTCTATACCTTCTTTAAAATGCTCGGTGTTGATCTGTGAAAAAGGAGGGGTGCTGTTAGGGCTTTTAGTGTATTCTACTAATGGATTGATCATCTGAGTGAATTATTTGCTTGCAATAATACTTAAGAAAGGTCTAAGTAAATATTGAATCTATAGGTTCCCATAATCATTGATTAATTTTTTATTGGACTCTCAGAAAGTGGACATTTTTACAAGCCGATGATTGCGTGCAAAATACCGGTTAAAAAAAGCAGAAAATTTACTTGCAGTTCACATACAGCAATCTGTGGTTAATACAATTTTAACAAGGAATAAGAAAAAATGTATTTACTTTGCAGGTTCAACACCACAAGGCTTTTTTCACTGGCTGAGTGAACCATCTATGGACGTGTAAAATTGCCCTGACATTTTGTTAGGGCTTATTGAATTTAGAGTGTAATATATCTGAATTTGAGGGGAAGCATTGAGCTTTTTCTTTGAGGACAGAAACTTAATAACCAATCGACAGTAAATGAGGCATTTATATGCTTTGATTTTCTTGCTATTCACCTATTCTGCTGGAGCTCAATCTATCTTTACCAGTACAGGAGGAGGTGGTAATTGGACTAATCCTGCCAGTTGGTCTGAGAACAATCAAGGTAACCCTAATGATGCCGATGGAATTCCTGATGGAAATGATGATGTTATAATTGTTAGTGGTAGTCCGATCACTATCAATACCTCAACAGGTCAAAACTGCGAAAACCTAACCCTTACAGATGGAGACCTTACCTTTACTATAGACGCCTCTGATTTAGATGTAGAAGGCAGCTTGCTTGTTAATGGTTCCGCCACCTCAACAGTAACTGCCGATAGTGATTATGCTACAGATCCTAGGATTGATGCATTAGGAACAGTAACCATTAATTCAGGAGCCACATTAAGTATTGGTCAAATCCGTTTTGATGCCAATTCAGGAGCCACATCTATTAGTGGTACTATTTCTTTTTCTACAGATGTAGGTGTTAAGCTCTTTCAGGATATTACTCTGGAATCTTCAGGTACGTGGGATAATTCAATTAGCAATGAAGATTTTTTAATAGATGGAAATATCGTTCAAAATGGGGGTACTTGGAATGGTTGCCTAAGTACCACTGGTTGCACATATACCATGCGTGCAACTACTTCTACAATTAGCGGCAGTGGGACAGTAGAGGTTTCAAGGTTGCAAGTCAACACACCAGATGCCAACACCAATAACGGAACTGTCCGAGTTTTAGATGATATCAGAGGGACAGGGACATTTACAAATGGTGCCTCAGGAGTAGTAGAATTTCGATCAAGTAATCCTGTTATCATTACCACAGCTACTATGAATACGGTGGGTAGCGAAGTGATCTATAGTGGATCAACATCTCAAAATATGGCTACTGTAGCACATTATGATGTTACTGTCAATAAAGATGCAGCTACCAATAATGTGCAAATGAATGGCACGGACATCACCATTGATAATGATTTGACTATTCAATTGGGTAGGGTGCGTGCTCAATCGGCCAATACATTTACCATTTCGAATAATGTGAATATCAGCGGAGCGAATGCAGAATTTGAAGTAAATACAACAGGTTCAACCGTTAATATCGGTGGTAATCTGGTTATGTCAAACGGTAATTATGATCAGAATGAAGGGGATGTAAATATCACGGGTGATATGACCATCACTGGAGGAGCGATGAATATCACTAACTCTAATTCTACACTGGACTTTGATCAGCTTGATCTTAGTGGTGCTCAGTTCACGGTAGCCGGAGGAACCGTTAATGCTACAAACGGAACTGGTGATGGAATTACACTTAATGCAAATGGATTTCTATTATTGAATGCTGCCACATTGAACGTGACTAACAATTTGAACATTGCCAATGCGACTGCTGAATTTAGTCCTAATAACATTGCATCAGTGGCTAATATTACTGGCGATCTGTTGATGTCTGCCGGTTTGTTCGATCACAATAACGGTGATGTAAATGTGACAGGAGATATAACATTTACTGGCGGAACAATGACTATGAATGAAGGGACAGCTACTTCAACCATTGATGCTGCCAACTGGTCTGTAACTGATGCAGTTGCAACACTAAGTGAAGGAATCTTTAATATCACCGGTTCGGTCAATGCAAATAGTGGAGCAAGTAATATTTCAGTTTTAAATCAGCTGGACATTGGCACAACCTTGACGTCTAACTCAGGTATTTTCATTTTAAATAATGGTGCGGATGTATCAGCTACGGACATTGTCGTGCAAGGAGGTACGGTTAGGCCTAACAATACCACAGCAGTCTTAGACGTTACGAGCGATGTGACTATTACGAGTGGTCAGTTTGATCATAATAATGGAGATGTAAATATTTCTGGAGACGTTTTCCTGTCAGGAACAGGCTTATTTACAATGAATGGATCAACTTCCACTGTTGATGCGACAGATATCATCATATCTGGTGGCACAATGAACTTAACAGAAGGAACATTATCAGTTACCAATGCTTCGGGAGGCTTAAGTATTAGCGCGGGGATTATTAACCATAACGGAGCAAATACGCTCAGCGTAACTAATCAATTATCCATTTCAGGAACTGGAGAGTATCAACCAAACAATGGTGAATGTGTGGCCAATATCGGTGGTAATTTGGCGATGTCAGGTGGTACTTTAGATCATAATGATGGTGATCTCAATATTTCTGGAGATTTACTCATCACGGGGGGAACCATGACCATGAATGAAGGTGATGCTCCAGTCAACCCTTCAGCTATTGACGCAACTGATATGACAGTAAGCAATGCCACCGTGACTTTAACAGAGGGGACTGTAACCATTTCAAATGCTGCTGGAGGGATTACGGTTGGAACTGGAGGTGATTTGAATATGAATGGTACTACCATACCAATTGCTGGTGACCTTGATGCTTCTGGTACGGGTGTAATTGATATGAATTCCGGTACTGTCAATTTTGTGAATATGGATTTGACTACCGGTGGTACAGCAGAGATTGCATCTCCGACAGTAACTTCTACGGGAACCATTACAGTGGATAATGGAACTATGACTATCAATGGTGCCGCGGGTACTTATGCATTTAATAATATCACGGTCAACACAAATGGCACCTGGAATACCACTGCAGCATATGACCCTACGATCAATGGTAATTTATTCAATGATGGGGCATTTACCGGGTGTAATGGTGCAGGTTGTGACTATACTTTGACTAGTACATCTGGAACTATTAGCGGTAGTGGCGCTATGAATACCATGTCCGATATTATACTAAATGATGGAGCTAGTTACACCAACACCAACTCAGGTGGTTTTAACGTTACAGACGGATTAGAAACTACTTCTGGAACGGGAACATTCATCAATGGGATTAATGGTGTTTTATCATATGCAGGGACTACCGGAAATATGTCGATCACCAATTTTACTGCATCTGCTGATCCTAACACCGTTATATACAATAGAACGGCTTCCAATCAACTAATTGAGCCTACAACTGACGGATTCTATCATAACTTGACCATTGATAAAGCAGATGCCATAGATGTAACAACCAATACTGTTTTCACCATTAATGGAACCCTTACTTTAACTGCTGGTGACTTAATTATGGGAGGTCAGAACCTCGTTATTGGCGAATCAGGAAGTGTTTCAGGAGGAGCAACTACTTCTTACATCCAGCAATCAGGCGCTGGCAGAGTTATCAAGAGTTATCCTACTTCCTCATTCAGTGATCCGCTTTCTATTCCTTTCGGAGATGCCAGTATTTATGCTCCTATGACTTTTACTTTGAATTCAGGTAGCTCCGTAGCGGCAAGTGCACAAATTTCTTTTGAGTTCAATAATGCATCAGGTCATCCTAATCGTGATAACGATAATACTGGAGCGGGTGGAGATGATGATAATAACAGTGGAGCGGCTCAAGCAACTAATTATCTTAATGATTATTGGGAGTTTGATCTGACCAATATTTCTTCTCCCAATTTTTCAGCTACTTGCGATTTTTCTAATGGAAGCATACAGGGAAGTACGGGCTCTATGTTTCCAGTTATTTTGAGAACAGGAACGCCTCCAATGGGGTCATCGACTATAGACTGGCATGTGGTTGGAACAATCGCAGACAGAGGAACGGGCTCCGTGAGTTCCTCTTTAGTGACATTTACGGGTATTAATGGTGTGATAAATACAACAAACAATTGGGTGTTGTATGCGATGGATAATGCGGATAATGGAAATGGTGATGAACGATTACCTATCACCTTAATTAGTTTTGATGCGCGTAGAATAGGTGATCAAGTTCAGTTAGACTGGGCCACTGCAGATGAAGAGAACAATGACTTCTTTACCATAGAGCGTTCGTTGAACGGTATTGATTTTCAGACCTTAATGACTGTTGACGGTGCTGGGAATTCGGCTTCTCGATTAGAATACTCCGTAATAGATGCTTTCCCTGCTGAGGGTAGAAACTACTACAGATTAAAGCAAACTGACTTCAATGGACAATTTAGTTATTCTGAAGTGCGGTCTGTTTTTGTTGATGAAGTTGATTATAATATTGGCCTTTCTCAAAACCCTATACGAGTAGGGGATGAAGTTAGAATTTTAGGCATCGAGAGATTAAATGCTGAAACTGAATTGACGTTTATCACCTATGGCGGCCAAGTTATAGGTACAGCATCCGTTCATTCAATAAGAAATAACGGTCTAAGATTCACTAAACCAGGTCTATATTTGATCAAGGTTGCTGATCAAGGCAATCCTAAGACTTTGAAATTGATTGTTCGTTAGAACTGATTGTTGCAGACAGTGATATCCTTATCACCTTGTATATAAGCTGCATTCTCGCTTTGATTTAAGCCAATATTCGTAGATACGATAAGCTCATTTTCTAATGGGCCAGAAGCTTCGAAATGAACTTTAATACTACCGTTCCAAACCAATAGATCTGAATACATAATTTGTTCTCCATTAGCCAAATCTTGAAGAATAGTAACGCTTCTTCCGGTATTATTAGTCTCAACTAGATCATTGAGAAGGGTGGCAATATTGCCATCGTCATCTAAGGAACCATAATGTAAATGAACAGGGTGCTGTGCATTTGATATAACGTTCTCTACTATGATCTCAATTTGAGCTAAGCCATCAGTTCTTTCTCTAATAGTGAGTATACCATTGGTAACATTTCCTTGGACATCTCCTGAGATCATCGGAATGCTCATTTCACTTCCGGTAAATTCGCTTACTGTGTCCTCTTCACACGACCATAAAAAGACCAATGTCAATGCTAGCAGAAAGTACTTTATAGGCTTCATATTGTAATTAACGATAATTAACTGTTAATGGTGCATTTTTAACATTAAAATCCTAAAGCTTGTTTTACACGTTGTAATACTTCTCTGGCTACAATTGCTGCCTTTTCTTCACCTGCTTGTAATCTCTTTTCTAGCTCATCTGGGTTTTCCATGTAGTGATTGTAGATCTTACGCTCTTCGCTGAACTTATCAACTATTAGCTCATAAAGCGCTTGCTTTGCGTGGCCATAGCCATAACCACCTTTGAGATAGTTGTCTCTCATTTCAGCTATTTGACTTTCATCAGCAAGCAAAGAGTACAGAGCGAATGTATTATCGTTGTCAGGATTCTTAGGTTCTTCAAGTGGTGTACTATCGCTGACAATTTTCATGATATTCTTTCTCAGTGCTTTATCTGGCTGAAAGATGTCAATGATGTTTCCATAGGACTTCGACATCTTTTGACCATCTAAACCAGGAACGGTCATGACGTTTTCGTCAATTTGAGCCTCCGGTAGGACAAATACCTCACCATATTGGTGATTAATCGCACTTGCCATATCTCTTGTCATTTCTAGATGCTGCTTTTGGTCTTTTCCTACAGGGACGATGTTCGCATCATATAGAAGGATATCACAGGCCATTAATACCGGGTATGTGAAAAGACCTGCGTTGACATCTGATAGTCTGTCAGCTTTATCCTTGAAGCTATGAGCATTAGCCAACATAGGATAAGGAGTAAAGCAGTTCATGTACCAATTCAATTCACAAACCTCTGGCACTCGAGATTGGCGGTAAAATGTGTTCTTATCTGTATCGAATCCAAAAGCTAACCAGGCCGCAGCAACAGCATTGGTGTTATCTATCCTTGTTTGAGGATCTTTGATGGTAGTAAGAGAATGAAGATCTGCAATGAAAAAGAAAGATTCATTCTTTGCATCTTTAGACAATTCAATCGCTGGCTTAATAGCCCCTAAAATATTACCTAAATGCGGTTTGCCTGAACTTTGGATTCCAGTAAGAATTCTTGCCATTAGAATAAATTTTGAGCAAATAAAAGAGATACCAACACACCATTCAATTAGAACATCGTTTAATTTTGACTGGCGATACTATTTTATTCATGGCGCGATTTTTTCTATTGTTCTTCTTACTTCTATCGACCGTTGGTTTAGCTCAAAATGTTGAGTTTAAAAACCTAGGCGTAATTAATGGAGAAACCAAAACGAAATCCTTTCGAATCGAAAGACCAAAGGATCAATTTGGTCTATTGTTCTTAATGTCAAGTGAGAAGCATGTAAGCATAGAAAAGCAACGTTCTTTAGATTCTGATTCTGTATTGATCTGGAATGCCGATATAGACCTTAAGGGTAGAATTGGCTCTCACGTAGATTCATTACAGTTTTATACAGCAGATAGTATACTTGTTGAGAGTATTTTGGTCGATTATCAAATCTTGCAGCCCGTTCAGAACACTTTTGAATCTTACAAGAATGAGTATTGGCCTTTTAGAGCTAAAGAACAAGTGTTTAATCTTAGGTCGGCTGTTCAAGGAGATACGCTCAGGGCCGAATTTGATCTATATAACTTTAGTGGAAAGAAGTTAGAATTGAATTCAGCGTTTATTTCGGATTCAATTTCCATCAGTTTCGATCCATCAACTGTTGAACACCACACCTTTACAAAAGTGTCATTTGAATTTGCGACTACAGACACCTCACAGGTAGGATTTGATAGGAGAGTGGTTCCCATTTTAAATCAGCAAGATACGGTCGCCTTTTTTCCAATTCAATATAGTATTGTACCTAGTTCATCTGGAACTAGTAAAGTCCAAGTGAATCGTTCTAGGTTTGATTTTAAGGTAGTACGTCAGGGAGAAGTGAAAAACGAGGTGACCTTCCTTTCTAACAATGGCACTGAACCAATTGAGATCTTAAAGGTCGAAAGTAACTGCGATTGTCTCACTTATGAGATCAACGAACCTGTTATTCCCCCAGGAGGAAACGTTCAATTGAAGGTTCAATTTGACTCAGAAGGCAGGTTGGGTCTTGAGCAAAAAACTATATCAGTTTTCTTTAAAGACAGTTCTCAACCCGTTGTCAATTTCACCTTTAAGGCACATGTTAAGAAATAGGCGTTTGCTAGTTATCTTCAAATAGCTCTTTATACAAAGCAACTAAGTCTTTGTCTGCTGCAATTGAGCTTCTGAATGCGTTCTTCAAGTAATTAGGTACATTCTGTCCGCTCGCTAGTTTCGATGAGATGTCATCGAACATGGCCATCACATCGTTCTTGTTTTTGATCTTAAGCGATGTGGTAATTTGATTTTTGAATCGATCATATAGGCTCAACTCTTTTTTGCCATCTTCTGACATATCAGTATTGTAAAGAAGGTTTTCAGGGTTTTGAGATTCCATACAATCATTGAAATCCGAAATCATTACAACCAGATCTTTTCTTTTGTAATGACCCTTTTCTAAGATCTTCATCGATACCTCTTGACACTCATAAAGAAATCCACTGACTACTTTTCTGAATTCAATAAAACCTGGTACTACTAATGAAGTGCCATCCAATTTTACTATGATCTCTTGGTTAAAGCTTTGAGCACTATTCTTGGCAGTGTAAGCATATAAACTTGCGTATCCAGCTACTTTTTGTAAACCAAGTTTGTATCTCCCTTCTGCTTCAATAGGCGCATAAATATTCCCTTTTTTATCAGACATTTTCTTTATCTGTAGGGCGTCAATCTCTTTTTTCTCATCTCCAATTCTCATAGAGATGTATTCATTTCCTACCGAGTTTTTCAGAATATTGAATTTACCAACTAAGCTGTCGCCAGAGATGGTAAGTACGTAAGATTGCCCATAAGCTGAACAAGCAATTAAGAGTAGTAAAAGAGTCTTGAAGTACTTCATGTATTACGTTTAGCGGTCAAATCTAATCTATAATTCTTAAAGTTTAAGAATTGGTTTTGAATAGCTCAAAAAGAGACATAATCTTCTCTCTTTTTATTAACTTAGTTTTCCCTGATAAGGACATCATATGAGTGAATTTTTAATTACCGATAAATCTCTAAAGAACACTCTTGATCCTACCTCTAGACTTACCAATGAGGATTTTTCACAGATCAAGAGCAGAGAACAATTAGAGGCCTTACTCAAAGAGAAGAACCGCGATTATTCTAAAGCGCTCTTCAATTTAGATTACGAAAGGCAACTAGAATTATTACAGATCGAATTAGTAAAACTTCAGCGTTGGATAGCTGACACCGGTCAAAGAGTGGCGGTTATTTTTGAAGGGCGAGATGCTGCTGGGAAAGGCGGTACCATCAAAAGATTTATTGAACATATGAATCCACGTTCACTCAGAGTGGTAGCCTTAAATAAACCCACTGATCAGGAAAGAGGGCAATGGTATTTTAGAAGGTATATCAAAGAGCTTCCGAATGCTGGCGAAATCGTCTTTTTCGATAGGAGCTGGTATAACAGAGCAGTGGTAGAACCTGTGATGGGCTTTTGTACTGATGAGCAATATCAACAGTTTATGCGTCAGGTGCCTGAATTTGAAAATATGCTTTTTGAAGATGGTGTCCATGTGATCAAACTTTGGTTCTCGATCAATAAAGATGAGCAAAGCAGACGATTTGAGGCAAGAAGAAACAATCCGCTCAAACAATGGAAATTGAGCCCTGTGGATGAAAAAGGACAAGAAATGTGGGAAAGATATACCTACTATAAAGAGCAAATGTTCGCTAGAACACATACTACTTTTTGTCCTTGGACCATTATTAAGACCAACACCAAGAAAGTAGCAAGATTAGAGAGTATAAGACACGTACTTTCAAAATTTGAGTATCACGGTAAGGAGAATGCTAGTACTACTGTTCTACCAGATCCTAATGTTGTCATGAGGTTTCATCGTTCAATTTATCATTTGATCTAATGGAGGATAAACAATATAATTTTTCAGAAAGAGATGTTCGTTTATTGAATACCAATAAAGCGATCAAACTCATGCTTCAGCAAGGTGATCAAATCAATCCTGAGAAGGTCTTGAGGTATGTCAAATATGAAAAGACATTAGAAGAACTCCAGGTGGAGCTGATTAAAATGCAACACTGGGTAATCGAGAATAATAAAAGAGTATGTCTTTTGTTTGAAGGTAGAGATGCTGCCGGTAAAGGGGGAGCAATCAGAAGGATTACTCACCATATTAACCCTAGGAATTATAGAGTAGTAGCACTACCTAAACCAACAGAGCAAGAAAGAGGGCAGTGGTATTTTCAGAGATACATCAATAAACTACCTAACCCCGGTGAGATCGTTCTTTTTGATAGGAGCTGGTATAATAGGGCTGTAGTGGAGCCTGTCAATGACTTTTGTACAGAAGATGAATATGAGAGATTCATGTCTGAAGTGAACAACTTTGAAGAGATGATCACTCATGATGGTATCATATTGATCAAGTTCTACTTTTCTATTACTAAGGCAGAGCAAGCAAGACGTTTTAATGATATCGCTTCAAATCCTTTAAAGAGGTGGAAAATGTCTCCTGTTGATGCTAAAGCTCAAGAGATGTGGGATACTTATACAGAGTATAAAGAGAGGATGTTTGAACATACCAACACTGAAAGAAACCCTTGGGTTATACTGAAAGCTAATAGGAAGACAACTGCTCGTGTGGCAGTGATCAAACATGTATTAGATACGATTCCTTACAAGTAACTTATTCGAGCTGAAGAGTTTGAAGCATTCTTTTAAATTCGCTTGACTCTTCTGCTTCAAGTTTGATAGGAGTATGATTTATTGGGTTTTCAAATTCTAGCTTCTTGGCATGAAGCATCATTGTTCCCATATTCCATTTTTCTAAAAAGAGCTTATTCTGCTTGTTACATCCGTGAGGGCGATCTCCGATAATTGGGTGTAAAATATGGGCGAAATGCTTACGGAGCTGATGCATGCGGCCAGTTTCAGGGTAAGCTTCTACTAGTGAATATCTCGAAGTGTTGTGCTTGCCAAAAGGGACATCGATTTCTGTACGCTTAAGCGTTTTGTAATGAGTAATCGCATTTTGCTCTTTGCCTTTATCATTGGTCAAGGCATAGTCAATAGTGCCTTGATCTTCAGTGTAGCCTCTCAAAATAGCCCTATAAGTTTTCTTAACTTTTCTTTCGGAGAAGAGGATCTGCAATTCAGGAATTAGCTCTTTCTTTTTGGAGAATAGCAGGAGACCGGATGTTTTTCGGTCTAGGCGATGAATAGGGAAGACATATTCATTCAGCTGATCTCTTAAAATTTGGACAGCAAACTCATCTGTATTTCGAGCGATCGGGGATCTGTGAACGAGTAGTCCATGTGGTTTATTAATGACAACTAAGTCGTCATCTTCATAGATGATCTCGAGCATTTAACGCTGCTTTTTAAATAAGTGTACACCAAGACCAAAGTCTGCCCAGTCGGCCTTAAACCCATGAATACTCTTAACAGCTGCCATAAAGTACACGGTGTTGGTAATGTCTACAGATAAGCCTAGGCGCATAAAGAGAGGAGCTTTGGATTCTTGTCCTGCCTTGGTGACCAAAAAACCTATTTGAGGCCTGATGGCTAATTTCCAGAAGTTCAGATCATATCCTACATGAACAGCAGGGAAAACATGTGTGCCATATTCTTGATAAGCCGGTGTCGGCTTTACACTCTCGTCAATAAAAAGATCAACACCTGCTGAAAGTCCATGAATCTCATTAAATCGATGTTGGTACTCAATAGTTGTTGTAGCTACTAAATAGCGAACATCCGTTCCCATATCTTCTAGGTTTTGATCGACTCCGAAGGCTTGAAAAACATTGATCTGACTGGATTGATCTTTATTCTTGGCTCTCTTTGGAGGAAAAAGAGAGTTGTAGCTAACGTTTTGATAAAACTTCTTGCGGTTGATCTGATAGCGTAAGCCAATGTTGGCACCATACATGTCAAAACCTGTATTGGGCTGCCTTATGCCGCCATTTGACATATGGATGAAATTAGCACCCACGCGGAGGTCTAAACTCTCAGTCATTTTAATGGCAGCTGAAATAGAAGGATTAAAGAATGCCGCCATTGTACCTCCCGTCAGATCATTCTGAGCATTAGTTTCTGGATCGAAAGGTTCTAAGTTAAAGGCTACACCAAGTGCAGGTCCTATTAAGAATTCTACCTTCTTTGTTCTGTAAATAGGGAAGTTGATAAAGCCGTATAAGGCCATAGGTGTTCCGAAAATATCAGTCTGTCCTACACGGCCCGCCCAATAACCTAATCCGTAATTAGCGTAATTAACTATGCCCGACCAGTTCTCTTGGTCATATGATTGCCAACCAAAACGGAGATCAAAGCCTTTATAGCCATTATCGAGCTCATCTTCTAATTCTCCACCGGGGTAATAGTTTGAGCCTCCATGGATGTTGAATTCAATGAAGGTTGAATTTTTATGCGCTTCTTGTGCTTCAGCAGATTGTGCAAAAATAAATAGAGTAAGAAGCAGTAAGCAGCTACATCTAAAGGCAGTTTTCAGGTATATATGTAGAATCGATATGATCGAAAGATGAAAAGGCACTACACGGTTAATTGGTTCTATGAAAATGTGTCAATATTGGCGGATTACAAAATTTGGATCAGCTAATTCCTACAATCGATTCCAGTTGCTGCCAATAACGAAGTAAACAGCCCAGTTTTCGTTCCCTCTAGCTACATCAACTCCGCCATACATATTAAAAACTCGAGCTAACAAATATCTAAAGCCACCACCTGCACTCCAAGCGGTTGTTGAATCCTCCCAAGAAGAATCTGGGAGAACCCCTTTGCCTATACCTCCAAAGGCTACAGCTGCCCAGCGGGAAGTGAAGTTGTAGCGCTCTTCAGTTTCTATTACATAGACTCTATTTCCTTGATATCTCATAGCTGGGATTCCTCTTAAATTGACGAATGGGAAAGCATAGAAAGGTGTATCCTCTGAGGAGCCTTGGAAGTCTAATCTTAAGCCTCCGATCAATTTATCTGATAATCGGGTAAAACCGATACCATAGAAATTCACCCTTTGAAAATTCACATCTCCTCCAAATGCTTCATTATTAAAAACCCAACTGAAATCGAGCTTCAGACCACTGTTTGGGGTGAAGATATTATCTCGTGTGTCAAAAGTTAATATCGGAGCTAGGCTTGCAATGCTGGTACTTAAATAGTCTTCAATCACACCGGGTATTTCAGTGCCGTTTCCAATATCAAAAGCCACATCAGTTCCAAAATAGGAGTATCTTAAGCCTGCAAAAATAGGAGCCTTAACTAGTCTTCTTGAGATGTCTGCTTGAAAGAAAGGAGCAGTGATATTCATTCCGAATTTCACGTCACCAATGATGGGTAAATTGCGATAATAGTCGATGTTAACAGATCCATAGCCTGCTAAAATATTTGTTCGAATCTTATCATCATTCCAATGGCCTAAGTAAGCGCCTCCAATGCCCCAAGTGTTTGATTCCGTATATAAACCGCCAAGAGCATAAATGTCTGGTGGTGTTCTGAGCGCATTGCCATTTTCATCTCGTTTCCTCTTTACGAAAATCATAGCACCTGATGCTCCATAGCCTATTGCAGGTTCTGTAACCGGATTGATCAATGGCACAAAACCATACACTTGATCTAAGAATTGACTAGCATCGAGTTTACCATCAAGTGTGTCCTTGAAGGAGATCTTTTGTTTTTGGGCATAAGTCTGAAACCCAAGCAAAAAGAATATCAGGAAGAGTAGGGAAGACCTTCTCAAAAGAATGCTCTATCAGTTATCTAGTTCTCCGATAAACGGAATGCTCTCCATGATTGAAAGTCGGATAACGGATTCGAAGTAATTCTCTAATTGATAAAATTGAGCAGAGGCTTTAACGCTAGAAACTTTCTGAATCTTCTTTTGATACTTGGTAAGGAGAGCACCAAACTTTTTGTGATGGGTTTGAGCTCTTTTAAGCAATTCGCTCATTTTGTCTTCTGACATGTTTTCGTAGTTGTCAGCATAATCCATAAGAATAGAGATTCTTTCTTCACCCAAAGCCACCCTTTCGGTTTCGTAACTCTCGTATACTTCCCAGAACTTATCGCTCACCTCACTTGATGGCTGAATAAATTCAGCAACAATGATTTTCTTTCCTTTACCAAATACTTCTTGAAAGATCTCAATTTCCTGTTCAACAGTTTGAGCTTGAACAGTGATAGTGGCAACGATCAATGAGATGATGATCAGGGAGAATTTTTTCATGATAGGTTTATGTTGAATTGTCTAGATGGAATTTAAAACTTTAATAGTCTAAATCCCAAGCCAAACTCAAACCAATCAGCAGTAGCTCCTCTATATGTTTTTAATCCAAATTGCGTGTAGAACTTTTCACTCACGTCAAACTTAAATGCAGGCCTTAAAAAACCACCATCTTTGATGTCTTGACCAGCTTCTGTAATCATTGTACCTGCCTGAAGTCTGATAGTGAATTTCCAGAACTTATAATCGTATCCTATGTGTATACCAGGGAACTGAGTGGTTTCATGTTCGGCATAAGCAGGCTCAGCATCAACATCTGAAACGCTAGGATCTATGAAGTAATCAAATCCAAAGGTCAGTCCACTTCGCTCAGAAATAGAGTAGTTATATTCAATCATCGAGGTAGAAGTGACATAACGCGTGCTTGTTCCGGCATCCTCTCGGTTTTGAACAGTACCCAAAGCTTGATAAACAGTGATGATATGATCGCCAGTCCTATTAGGCTTGCGAGTTTTAGATCTATCAGGTCTAACATCTAAAATGTTATCAGGATTGACTCGATCTTCATTGAATTTATTGTTTCTGTTGAAATGATACCTGATTCCCACATTCAAGCCAATCATATTTAGGCCATAATTAGGCTGTACGGTTCTTCCATTGGAGAAATGGGTCAGGTCTAAACCATATAGAAGATCCATTTCTCTATTCATGGCATAAACACCACCAATATTGGCATTGAAATAAGCGGCTAGTCTAGCACCAATTGCATCATTTATGGCATTATCCTCAGGGTCATAAGGAATAAGGTTATAGGTGACTCCCAAACCTAATCCGAATTCAAATTGATTTCTTTTATCCGCTTTGGTTAGAGGTAAATTTAGCCAACCATAGAGAGCGTTTGGATTGCCAAAGACATCAACATCACCAATAAAACCGGTATACCAACCAACTCCCCAAGTAGGGTAGTTGTGGACAGAAGCCCATTCATCTGCTTCACTCATTTGCCAGCCATACCTCACTTCTAGTGCTCCATAGCCGTTTTCGAGAAGCTCGTCTAGTGTGTTACCTGTATAAAGATGGTTTCCCCCGTGAAGTTTGATTTCAAAAATACGATAGGGCATTTTAACTGTCTCATTCTGACCTGAAAGGACAAATGAACACAAGCTAAAAACGAGTAGTAAAGTAAATTTGGCTCTCATTATTTGATCAGGACACCATCCTTAATCAGTACTTGAATCAAGCGATCAGCAAATTGCTCAGAAACTTTAGATATACTCTTTGGGTCCGAGATATCAAATTGAGCAGTCCAGTGCATTTCCTCACTTTTCACGTCAAATAGCGAAGCTTCTAAGTAATAGTCATTGGCTAAGTAATAGCTCGGAGTTGATACGTACATGTTAGCGTAAGAGACGTATTGGGTGTAATTGGCATCGTAATAGTTGTAAGGTGCTGATATTCCCACACCTACAGATGGTTTTGACTTAAGGTTTTGTTCCGAACCTAAAACCGTAATGACAATGAGAGCGTCAAAATTGAATTTGTTTACTCTTTCTCTTACATATTCTTGACGTTCCTCCGGGCTTAAGTTCATACGAGTACGCACTTCGTCATTTCCAGCAAAAGGGAAGACAGTGAATGTAGGAACACCTGGGTAGCCTAGAGCTCTCATTTCTTCAGAAATGAAGCTTTCTACTTTATCCTTGGTCTCCTCATTATCGGAGATCATTACTATGCCAATTTTGTTGTATTTCTGAGCTTCAAGTTCAGGCGGTGTCCAAGAATCAGTCATTTTGATTGGACCTGAACAATTGCTAAAGATGACAATGCTCAATAAACATAGGATAGAGGCTACTTTTGACTTCATGTTTCGAATATAAGCCAAGTATATCATTGAGTGATTATATTTCTTTAAAACCTGTCTGCTAAAGGTTTTTTACTTCAGAAATCAGCTTTTCAATAGAGTCTTTGGCATCTCCGAATAGCATTCGATTCTTCTCATGGAAGAAGAGACTGTTCTCAATACCTGCATATCCTTTGCCCATAGATCGTTTCATCACAATCACGTTTTTCGCTTTGAGTACATCGACTATTGGCATTCCGTATATCGGGCTAGAAGGGTCATTCTCTGCAGCAGGATTCACTACATCATTTGCCCCAATGACTAACACTACATCAACATTGGACATGTCGTCATTGGCTTCTTCCATTTCTAGTAATTTCGGATAGGGAACATCCGCTTCTGCCAAGAGTACATTCATATGCCCCGGCATTCGTCCAGCAACAGGGTGTATGGCATAATTCATTTCTACGCCTTTTTCATCTAACAGTTTTTCAAGATTGTGTATGGTATGTTGGGCCTGTGCTACTGCTAAGCCATAGCCTGGCACAACTGACACTTTGTTAGCATAAGCCAAGAGGATTGCTGCGTCTGTAACACTGATCTCCTTGATTGTGCCTTGCTCTCCACCTCCTGAAGCAGCTGCACCACCACCTCCAAAAGATCCAATGATTACATTGGTTAGCGAACGATTCATAGCAGTACACATTAAAACAGTAAGAATGGTGCCTGCTGAACCAACTAAAATACCACCCGTTAGCATGGCTTGATTGTCGTAGAGGAATCCACCAAATGCAGCAGCCATGCCAGTAAAACTATTAAGTAAGGAGATCACTACTGGCATATCTGCTCCACCAATCGGCATAACAAATAACACACCATATAGAAGTGATAGAACAAGAAGTAAATAAATGTAAAGAGCCTCGGTATTGCCTAATACTATGAATGCTCCCAGGCCAAAAATGGCGATCAGAAGAACAATATTGATGATCTGTCCTGCCGGAAGGGCTTTGTCACCAATTTTACCCTCTAGCTTGCCATAGGCGATCATACTTCCTGAGAATGAAACAGACCCGATGATAAGTCCAAGAACAATGACTACGATCATTCCAAGCTCTATCCCTGAACCATGAGAAAGGTGATCAAATTCAACTAAGGAAATAACTGCCGCACAGGCGCCACCCATTCCATTGAAGAAGGATACCATTTGAGGCATGGCGGTCATCTGAACTTTTAGTGCCATGCGCATGCCGATTACGGTTCCGATCACCAGCCCTGCTAAAATCAGGCTGTAGTTTAGCCATTTATCTGGGGTCAATTCTTCTTTAAAAAGAATGGTGGCGATTATAGCCAATCCCATACCGTAGCCCGCGATCAGGTTTCCTTTTCGAGCTTTATCCGGGCTCGAAAGCATTTTTAAGCCTAAGATGAAAGTGATAGAGGCTCCTATGTAGCAAAGTTCAAGTATGCTAAGTCCTAATAAGTCTGTCATGGCTTACTTGTCTTTCTTTTTGAACATTTCTAACATCCGGTTGGTCACCACGAAACCGCCAACCACGTTCAGCGTTCCGAGAACTACGGCTACAAAACCAAGACCAAGCGCTAAATAATTATCTGGAGAAGCTTCGAGCATAATGATGATCGAACCAATGATGACTACCCCATGTATGGCATTAGCACCAGACATTAATGGTGTGTGCAAAACTGCTGGAACATTAGATATCACCTCGATTCCTAAAAATATTGAGACTATGATCAAGAAAATGAATTCTCGATTCTCGTAAAAAATGGTTAATACAGTTTCCATTATGATGTTTTTGCTGGTTGAAATAGTATGTTATTGACCCTTTCGCTTTTGACTTCGCCATCATGCGTTACGCAAGTATTGGTGACTATGTCATCATCCCAATTGAGGTTGAGTTCTCCTTCTTCTCCAATGATGAGTTTCAGGAAGTTGACTACATTCTTACCGAACATTTTGCTGGCATCGCTAGGCATAGAGGAGGGGAGATTGGAGTCACCTATAATGATTACTTCATGTGTAGAGATCGTTTGATCATTCTCAGTAAGTTCACAATTGCCACCTGTTGAAGCTGCCAAATCAACAATCACTGATCCTGCACTCATCTTTTGAACCGTATCAGCCGTAATGAGTACTGGCGCTTTTCTGCCTGGGATTTGTGCAGTACAAATAATGATATTCGACTTAGCAGCATGCTCTTGAATAAGGGCTTGTTGTTTTTGCTTGTATTCCTCAGACTGCTCTACGGCATAACCTCCCGCAGAGGCTTCATCTTTTGCACCTTCTACCTTGACGAATTTGGCGCCAAGTGATTTTACTTCTTCCTCTGCTGCGGTTCTCACATCAAAGGCTTCTACAACTGCACCTAGTCTTCTTGCCGTGGCGATAGCTTGCAAGCCTGCTACGCCTGCTCCCAGTACTAAGACTTTAGATGGAATAATGCTTCCTGCAGCTGTCATAAACATAGGGAAGAAGCGAGGTGCAGCAGATGCGGCCATCAAAACAGCCTTATAGCCAGCCACTGTTGCTTGAGAGGACAATACATCCATGGCCTGCGCACGGGTTGTTCTTGGAATATTATCGAGACTAAATGATGTAGTTTTAATTGAGATCAGTTTCTCTACCAATGCTTTATTACCTAAGGGTTGAAAAGCCGATATCATGACCTGTTCAGGTTTTAATCCGTTGATTTCCTGATCTGAAATAGGATGAATAGAAAGTACAATATCGCAGGCGAGTGCCTCTACCCTAGAGGTACAAAGCCCACCTGCTGATTCATATTCACTATCAGCCGCAAATGCTCTCGCACCTGCATTTTTCTCAACAATTACTTCTGTTTTTAAGTCGGTTAGGGTTTTGACACTTTCTGGTAAAAGAGCGACCCGATGCTCGTGATCAGGTTCCTTTAAAAGACCAATTTTCATGTGGTTAAGGTTTGATATGAAAATAAGGCTTTTGGCGACAATAGAAAATGATACAGCACATGCTCGGCAGAAATGATTATTTTTCTGCATGAAGAAATTCTCCTTCCCAACACCCTATACTGTATTAATCATCATCATTGCTATGGCGGCTGCCGCCACCTGGCTTTTACCTGCAGGCAGCTTTGACCAGTTAGTCTATGACGAGGTGACCAATGAGTTTGTCATTGAAGGGGCGAACCAAAGAACAATGCCTGCCAATCAGGCTTCATTAGATGAGCTTGGTCTACAAATGGAGCTTGACAAGTTCACTGAGGGCAAGATCAGTAGACCTGTCTCCGTACCAAATACTTACCACGAGAAAGAAGCTTCACCTCAAGGATTCAAAGCCATACTTTATGCTCCAATTCGAGGAATCTATGAAAGCATTGATATCATTCTGTTTGTCTTGATCATTGGAGGCTTTATTGGGGTTTTTCAACATTCAGGTGCTATGGACAAAGGTATTGCCTCGCTTTCTCATAGCATGCAAGGCAGAGAGAAGTGGTTGATTGTGATCACTGTTTTCTTGATCGCTTTTGGTGGAACGACTTTTGGACTGCAAGAAGAAACGCTTGCCTTTTATCCCATTCTCTTGCCCATCTTTTTAGCTGCTGGTTATGATCGACTGGTTTCAGTAGCAGCTATTTATTGTGGCTCTTGTATTGGTTATATGGGTGCCACTATCAATCCTTTCAGTACCATTATTGCTTCTGATGCAGCTGGTGTCAATTGGACTACCGGTTTTTATAGCCGATTGGCCATGCTCATCATAGGGGCCATTGTGGTTTGTATTTATATCGTGCGATATGCAGAGCGAGTAAAGAAGGACCCAAGCAAATCCATGGTCGGTTTTGAAGAAGGGGATAAGGACCAGGAGGTAGCTTCAGATGTAGAAAAGCTATCTACGATGAATCAATTTGTGCTGATCCTATTCGGCATGACCTTCTTGGTAATGATTTATGGTGTATCCAAACTAGGCTGGTGGTTTGAGGAAATGACCGCGCTATTCTTAGGAGCTGCATTGTTATTAGGGCTTGTTCAGCGAGTTAAAGAAAAAGCCTTTGTTGATGCTTTCGTTACAGGGGCTAGGGACTTACTAGGTGTGTCATTGATCATTGGTATCGCTAGGGGAATAACCATTGTCATGAATGATGGTAATATCTCAGGAACGCTATTGAATGATGCCGCTCAGGTGGTTGGCAGTACCAGTGGGTTTGTATTCCTGCCAATATTAATGATCATCTTCTTTATCATGACACTCTTTATTGCTTCAACTTCTGGTTTGGCTTTGGTGAGTATGCCAATCATGGGTGCTTTAGGCAATATTGTAGGAGTTCCCTCTGAAGAGATTGTGAATGCCTTTCTATTTGGCTCTGGTTTAATGATGTTCATTACACCATCTGGTGTTGTGTTGCCTTCTCTTGCTATGGTGAAAGTATCCTACAATATCTGGCTCAAATTTATGGCGAAGCTATTGCTAATGCTTAGTGCCATAGGTATTGGGATATTAATTCTGGGCTATTTGATTTAAATAATGAGCACATTCATAACGAAATGGCAAAGCTCTTTAAGAGAAGTTTTAAAACTCTATAATGAAAAGAGACCTGGGTTAAGAAAGTTCTATCCGAGGCTATTTCTTTTTTTCTTTTTTGTCAATGTGTTTTGTTATTGGTGGGCTTGTTTAACAGCTTTTCCTGATAGTATCTACCACGCAACGTGGTATTACTTCAAAGTGCAATTCCCTGTCGGTTTTTTAGGTGCATTATTCGATAGCCTTTCATTCTTTATCACGATTTGGATAATCAATCAAGCAGCAAGGGCAAAATCAAAAATGGTCTTGGTGAGTCATTTATTGATTGATGTGGTCATTGCAATTTTGGCCACCTTTTGGGTGCTTTTTGTCTTTTCATTCTCTAGCTGGTTGATCAGGCTCACAGAGAATGATCCATCAATGTCAGCCGAACTCATTGAGCGCCAAGCGGTGTATCAGGGGAGAGTTGAAGATGCGGTTAAAGACCCTGTTGGTAATATTCGAAATATCTATTTTGGTGTAATCATGGGTGTTTCAGCCATCTTGCCAACTCTCTTTCACGTTTATATGGCTTTTCGATCTAGGCTCAAAAGTCGAAGCCAAAGAATGCTCACGTTTGAAACTTGGGTGAAAAAAATGGTTTCTAGATTCTTCTCTTAAGAACGTACTCGATTCATCACCCAGTTCATTTCAGAAGCAATTTGTAAACTTCTTTCTGCATAGACTGCCTCTTGCTGATCTGTGTCATCTGACACTTTAGGGTCTTCATAAGTAATAGCAATACGCCTTTCAGTACCTACTACAAATGGGCAGCCTTCGTCTGCTTGCGAACAGGTCATGATAGCCGCGAAAAGGCCTTTTGGATTGAAATCATCATCATAGGTTTTCGAAAACCCGATCACTGGATGCTGATTGTCAGCGTATTTGATAGAATAGACTGGGTTTTCACCTACTCCCAATTGCTTTACCAAGAAGCCTTGATTGCTCAATGTCTCAGCCACTTTAGGGTAAAGGGCCGTGGCTTCTGTTCCTCCAGAATAGGTAATGACTTTCGAAACATGGTAGTGCTTGGCCATGGTTTGTGCCCATACCTGACCTAAATGACTTCTTCTAGAATTATGCGTACAAATAAAATTCAATCTGATCAATTCCCTTTTAGACACTTTGTCTTTTAAGTAATCGACCAAAGGCTGTAGTAACTCTTTTCGGTCTTCAGATGGCTCGGGGAGTGTTTTTATGAGGTCAGCAATTGTTGGGTATATCATTTGTCATGGGTTTTTACAAACCTCAACTTTTCCTGAATCAACAACAACAAAAAAGCACTCTTTTCAGAGTGCTCCAATCCTACATATTTTGGTTGAAGAAGATCTTAGGCTTTAGCCGAAACCAATTCCTCTAAACCTGAAATAATTGCATTGTAAATACCGGTTAGCATTTCATCCATTTGTGCTTTAGCTTCCGGATCAACTTCATATGTAGAACCCCAAGAGATCATACAAGAGTCATCTCCAGTACGAGTTACTTTTACCTTACCAGTGTAATTAGAAACGGGCAGTGGGCTTTCCAGAATCACATATTCCATGTATTTGTCAGCCGAATTAAGAACAGTGAGTTCTTCATGGATCTGAGCACCATCAGGCATTGTGCAAGTTCTTTTAGCACCTTCACCACTTCCAGTTACAATCGAACTCGCAATAGGAGAATAGTGCTCTATTCCTGAAAAAGGTTCTACCGCAGCCCATACTGCGTCTGCTGATACATTTACTTCTTTGGTTACGTTTACTTCAGTCATTGTCGAATTGTTTTGATGAAAAAATATGTTCAATTCGAAGGTAGGTGGACTTAGCAGCGCATTAAAAAATAGCGTTCAGAAACTACTGGATGCAGCTCAGTTGGAAGTCTATATATTCTCTTAACTCATTGATTGACATAATCTTGTAAAAGATGCTCAAACTGAAAATTACTCCAATCAGAAACTCAGCATATTCTTCTTTCTTCTCAGGGTATTTGATCTCACCTTTCTCAATAGCATCGTCAAGTACCATGCGATAACTGCCGACCATGTTGGTAAAATAGATCTCATAAAGGTCGATCAGTCTTTCATTTTCCTTTTGCATTTCTACAACAGTATTTACGATCAGACAACTTTTAGGGAAGGTGCCGTTTAGCAAAGCGTCAATTAATCCGTAGAAAAAGTCTTTAAGAGACTGAAGCCCGTTTTTTGATTCACGTAGCTGAGTCAATACTGGATCCGACCAATTGTATACATAATCAGCTAAGGCATCTAAATACAGCATGTCTTTCGAGTACTTATTATAAATAGTCGAGACACTCACACCCAAATGCTCCGCCAAGTCATCATTGCGAACAGGTTTAAATCCTTTGGTCCAAAATAGGTATTGAGCCTTCTTTACTAGCTCTTCATAAGTTGCATCAAGCTGTTTGGGCATAGTTCTGTGGTTTTAGAATAACATTAATTCCATTTTTGATAAAGCTGATTCTGAACTCTTCGGAGTGGATGAGACAAAAGCTCATAGAGGTGCAGAACAAGCCAAGTATGTGTTTTGAAAGGGTGGAGGCATTCTCTTTCCATCTTGGATCTGAAGCCAAAAGGTTGATTAATTTCTTTTCTATTACATCAAGATAGTTTTCGAGGAGTTCTTTGACATGGGGATCATGGTCGGCCAATTCTGTAGCCATATGGATAATAAAGTCACCAGGGAAATGCTTCTCTTTGTCTTTAAAGAATTCATTGTAGCAATTCAGGATCACCTCAATTACTTCACCCGGCTGATCGAGTAGTTCAACCATTTTGCTACTGTATCTCTCTTGATAAAGCGCCATGGCGGCATAGAGTATGCCTTCTTTGTTTTCGAACTCTTCATATAGAGAGTAACGATTTACGCCAGTTACTTCTACAATTTCACTAATTGGACAAGCAGTAAAGCCATGTTTCCAGAATAGGGGGATAGACTGTTCAAGCACCCGATTGGGACTGAATTCTTTGTATCTCATAGTTTTGGTTGAAGTATTCCTATGAATATAGAAATTACTTAGTCTAGGCTAAAGCAACTTTATTTAAAAGGAGACCAGAAGCTGGAGCTACATAGTCTAAATGTTCAGAAAAGCCTGTCTTTAATGATGATTCAATGAATTGAAGGTCGATTTCTCCTTTGCCAAGCCTGAATAATTGCCCCATTATGATACGGATCTGATTCCTCATAAATCCTTTGCTCTGAAAGATAACCGCATAAGAAGGGTCAGGAAAAAAAGAAGCAGTATGAAAGGTGTTTGGTACTAATTCACACTTATCAATTGTTCTGATGCTTTGCGTTTCTTTTTTCGGTTTTTTGCAGTAGGACCTAAAGTCGTGTGTGCCTTCGAAAAGCTTAGTACCTTCTTGCATCAATTCAACATTTAATGATTGATTGATTGTTGTTACAAAAGGAGCAGAAAAGGGGTGAGCCTTTTGTCCTTCAGCAAAAAGATAGATGTACTCTTTCTGTTTAGGATTCTGGATAATGTTGAATTCCTGATCGGTTTCCTCAATTCCCATTGCACGAATGTCAGCTGGTAGGTTGAGGTTAAAGAGGTCTAAAAAGGCTTGTTCATCTTCTATAGCTGAGTCTAAGAATAGCTCAAGGATAAATTCCGTTGCTGAGACCATGGCATCGGTTCTACTTCCGCCTAACGTTTTAAAAGGTTGGTCTTCAAAGATGTACTTCAATGTTCTGTCCACCATATGATGGACCGTTTTCACTTGAGGTTGTTTGGCCCATCCGTGAAACCGAAAACCAAGGTATTGTATAGTTAATATGTAGAAATGGGTGGGTTTCAAGCCTTGACTTAAAAAATTAATAGGAACGTCACTCTGAGAGTCGAGGAACGAGACCGTTAGAGTCTACATTCATCAATGAGATTCTTTCGATCGTTACACTCCTCAGAATGACGTATCTTTTTTAAAGTTCTCTAACTCGAATATTTCTATAATGGACTTCATCTCCATGATTCTGAAGGCTGAAGCTGCCTTTCTTGTATTTGGCGTAGCTTTCTGTTTCGGCCCATTTGCTTTTGGCTTTGAGTGCTTGCCACTCTTCCGATCCTTCCTCAAACTCTAAAAGCTTGACGTCATTCAACCAATGCTCTACATGGCCATCTTTGTAAATGATGCGTACTTTGTTCCACTCCATATGTGGATTGATCTTTTTCTCAACAGTTGGTGCATGCATGGCATAATTTGCTCCCACCATTTTATAAGCTTCAGATTCAGAACGAGAGAATTCATCATCTAAAACTTGAAATTCAGGTCCTGTTTGGAAATCGTACCCATATTCTTCTGATTCAACGACATGATAGAAAATACCGCTGTTACCGCCTTTTCCAATTTTGTATTCAAGCTCAAATTCGAAGTTTCCATATTGCCCAAGCGTTCTGAGTGAGTTCGCTGCAAAACCTCTATTTTCTTCACCCGCACCATCGTGACAAACTAAAGCACCATCTTTAATGATCCATACATCAGGAATTTCATCAGTTCCATAGGCTTTCCATCCTTCAAAAGTTTCCCCATCAAATAGGGTGATCCATTCGTTTGCAGGTTCTTCTTGGGTCTGGGTATTTTCAGTTTTCTGACTTCCGCATGCACTTGCAATAAAGGCTATAGCAATGAGAAGAGTAGATAATCGCTTGTTCATAGTTAAAAAGTTTGCCTCAAGATAAGCTATTGTGAGCTTCGGAAGCAAGAGAAAAAGTAGGAGTGGGCTTTAAAATGAAACGAGCTAAGCGCTCAATTTCATTTCTTTTTCAAACCAATCGATATACTTCAAAATCATTTTCCAAAATGATTGGATACCCGAATGTCTATTGTCCTCGAATCTCAAATAATAGCCATTTGGTTGATAAACTTGAATCGTGACTCCAAAAGTATCATCTATTTGCTTATTGAGAAGGATATCATGCTCTTGGGCTATATCCCTGATCTTATGCCAAGTGGGCATCAACCAATCCCAACTTGTGTGATATTTGAAATGGAAAGCACAATTATTCAATTCGTTAAGTGCATAAAAGCCTTCTGGCGTTAAAAGGGTCTCTTCACCTATTGAAATGTGTTTGGCAATTTTAAGATTGCCTAAAGCATGAACACAATCTTCTGATAGTTGAACATTGTCTAATTGAAAGACATCCAAAAAGAAATTATGGACAGGTTCATATAGACCTAGTTGGTGGCAAGGCTCTTCACTTTTACAATCATTCCATATCAATCTTATTCCAGGATAATTGATTATTTGATTTTTAAGGGAGTTCAGAATTTCAGTTAGTCTCATGCCACAAATAGTCTTTCCCTCTTGATCAGTGAATTTTAATGAGAAAGATTCTCTGCTGACCATAGTATAATCAGAGCAAAGCTGTTCTGTGAAATGATCTAGTGCTTTTTCGCTTTGAACGGAGTTGACTAAATCAAAATTGATTATCTCCCTATCTGTAACATCAACCATAGCTAGTAGTGATTTAGGATTAGTAGCTTCGTAAAGGTCAATAGTCTGAAGAGATCTGTTAAGATCTGGAGTTGAGTCTGTAAGTTCTATGCTTGCATGGAACTTAAATTATTTACGTTGAGAAAATAATTTTTGTTCTCAGAACTGATAAAATTGAATCTTACAGATTTAATATATGACAAAATACTGAGGTTTCCTTCTGATAGATGCACTTTTAGTGACCCCAAAGTTTCTGAATTCAATTTTAATGGTAGTGGATGAATTCGTCCTTTTAATTGAAAACAGGCATTGCTTTGTGCTTCAGATAGTTCGTTGTAGAGGTGGTGACTTTCAGGCATATCTACCGCAAAAAAAAGTATTTCTCCCTTCAGTTTTTTGACAACTGAAAAGAGTGCAACTAGGGGACCTTTTTTGGGTTCTTCGTCTAATATGCACGGATATTTCTCATGCAGTTGATCATACTGTTTTTGGTTTACAGAAAGTAAAATGTTTCGATTGTAGGCAGAAAGTTCTTGATAAAGATGGTCAAGAAATGTTTTTCCTTTCCAGTCAACAAATGCTTTGTCTCGCCCCATGCGTTTACTTTCACCACCCAATAGAATCACTATGGTTTGATCAGCCATTGGCTTTTTCAATTTTGATCACCACTCGTTTAGAAGCAGGGGTCAGACTTTTCTTGGCAAAGGAATCTATTGGCACCAATGGATTAGCTTCAGGGAAATAGGTAGCTACATTACGTTCAGGGATAGGATAAGGCACTACTAAGAATTGGTCTGCTCGTCTAGTCACCCCGTTATATTCAGAGGTGAGATTAACCACATCGCGTTTATTCAATCCCATGGACTTCATGTCTGATTCATTCATTAAAACAACTCTTCTTTCATTGTGAATGCCCCTATAGCGGTCATTTAAACCATAAATAGTGGTATTGTATTGGTCATGACTTCTAATGGTCATCATGATAAATTCATCATCCTTTTCTTTATGAGAAGGAGTATCGACCACTGAGAATTTGGCTTTGCCAGTATCTGTTTTGAAGTTTCGGTCTCTTGCTCCATTAGGCAGATAGAATCCACCTGGTTCTCTTACTCGGTCATTATAGTCTTTGAAACCAGGAATTACACGCTCAATAGCTGCTCTGATGTTATCATAATTGTTGGCCATTCCTGTCCAATCGATATGAGAGTTCTCTATGGTTACTTCTGCCAACTGGGCGATTATCTGTACTTCACTTAATAGCTGGTCTGATGGTGGGTTAAGAACACCTTTAGAGCTCTGTACGACTCCCATAGAGTTTTCACAGCTTACAAACTGCTCAATTCCGTTTTGAATGTCTTTGTCTGTTCTGCCAAGGCAGGGTAGAATCAATGCTCGTTTACCATGCACCAAATGCGATCGATTCAATTTGGTTGAGACATGGACTGTAAGATCACATTTCTGAAGTGCTTCTGCAGTGTAATGCGTGTCTGGAGTAGCTGATAGGAAATTTCCTCCCATTGCGAAGAAAACCTTGGCCTTTCCTTCATGCATGGCATTGATGGCTGGAACAACGGCATACCCGTGCTTTCGCGGTGATTTTATATCGTGCACCTCATCAAGTTTATCCAGAAAAGCAGGTTTTGGTGCTTCCCAAATGCCCATGGTTCTATCTCCCTGTACATTGCTATGTCCGCGAACAGGGCAAGTGCCAGCTCCAGGTTTGCCAATAGCACCTTTCATTAGGAGTAGGTTGACAATTTCTTTGATGTTATCCACACCATTTTCATGTTGTGTGAGACCCATGGCCCAACAGATGATGATCTTCTCTTTCCGAGCGATCATTTGTGCAGCCTTCCTTACTTGTTTGGCTTCTAGACCACATTGCTTTAAACAAGCCATGTAATCGATATTCCGAATGGCAGTAACAAAGGCTTCATAACCTTCAGTATATTCTTCTATGAATTCATAGTCGATGAATTGGCCACTATTCTCGAAGTCCATTTTGACCAATTCGAACATCAACGCTTTTAAGAATGCTACATCGCCATTAATGCGAACAGGTAAGAAAAGATCAGTGATCTCAATTCCATTGGTAAGCATGCGTTTAGGGCTTTGAGGATCTGTGTACTTGATCAATCCAGCTTCAGGAAGGGGGTTGACGGTAATCACTTCACCACCGTTCTCCTTGCATTTTTCTACTGCAGAAAGCATTCTCGGGTGATTTGTGCCAGGGTTTTGACCCATGATCATCAACACTTCGGCCTGATGAATATCTTCAAGTGTTACAGAGCCTTTACCTATGCCTACAGTTTCGGATAACCCTACACCACTAGATTCATGGCACATGTTTGAGCAGTCAGGTAAGTTGTTAGTGCCATATGCTCTGACAAATAGTTGATAGAGATATGCCGCTTCGTTAGAAGTTCTCCCTGAAGTATAGAAAATAGCCTGGTCTGGCGTGGGGAGGTTCTTCAGTTCTTGGCCAATCATTTCGAAGGCATCTCTCCAAGTAATGGGTTCATAGTGACTTGCTCCCTCATTTAAGACCATTGGCTCAAGCAAACGACCCGATTTGCCTAGATCAAAATCTGACAGATTTGAAAGTTCAGCTACCGAATGCTGTGCGAAAAATTCCGCATTGATGGTTTTCTTTGATCGCTCTTCAGCAATGGCTTTTATTCCGTTTTCGCAGTATTCACCCAATTTTGAGCGCTCATCATCTGGGTCGGGCCATGCGCAACCGGGGCAGTCAAAGCCCCCTTTTTGGTTCATTTTCAGGCTTAGCTTAATGGCTTCACCTGTTTTCATGTATTTACTCATCTGACCCATCGCAGAAAGCACTGCTGCTTTTCCAACAGAGGTTACTTTTGGTGCCTTCAGCTTAATTCCTGTGAACTCCTGAGGAGGTTCGGCTTGTATTTTGTCAGATTTCGATTCGCTCATTTCCTGTGTAGATATTGAAACGATCCTTTTTTAAGAATCCTATTAAAGTTATGGAATGTTCAATTGCTAAGTCAATAGCTAAGCTCGATGGAGCTCCAATAGAAATAATTATAGATATACCCGCCATTGCTGCTTTCTGAACTAGTTCAAAGCTGGCTCTACCGCTAAGCAATAATACGCTATTCGCTAGGGGGAGACTAGATGCTTGAAGTTGGAGTCCTATCAGTTTGTCCAATGCATTATGTCGTCCAACATCTTCTCGAATAGCTACCAATTCCATTTGAGTATTGAATAAAGTCGAGGCGTGGATCCCACCAGTCAATTCGAAAGTATCTTGGGCTTCTTCAGCCAATTTCGGAAGAGCTAAAATGTCTTCTTTACGAAGCTTGTTCTGATAATCTGATTTAAATCTAGGATCTACTTTTATGGCTTCAATTGATGCTTTGCCGCAAACACCACAGCTTGAAGTCGTATAAAAATTACGATCAGCGTTTTTGAGATCTACGTTCAATTGGTCAGAAACAATTACTTCAATAACATTCTCTTCTTTGTTGACCACACTGGAAACCTCATCAAATTTTTTGATGATACCTTCAGTAAAAAGGAAGCCCAGCGCCAATTCCGAGTCATTACCTGGAGTGCGCATGGTAACGGCAACAGCTTTGCTCATCGGATCTGATTTTCTTTTGAGCCTGATCTCTAAAGGAGCTTCTATTGCTACTGAATCTGATTCATATTTAGTTTCGGACACAGATACACGCTGAACATTGATTTCTTGAATATGGTCAGCTATGGTGTTCATTTTTTAGTTGGGTTGGGGTAGAGGTGTTGTTCTTTCTCGTGCCTTCTTGGTTGTAAGCATTTGAAGTCTTTTTCTACTAAAATGAACAGGTTGTTATAATCAGTATGCTCAAAACCCACTTTGTCGTTCTGCTCCCAATTTGCAATTAGGCTTTTAGGAATGTTCACTTGAACTTGTCCATTGACCATGTTGACTGAAAGCTCATCCTCATTGTAAGCCACTATAGAATAGATGCATTGATGATCACCGATCTTGCATCTGTCTTCAGCTCTTCCATTTTGGCAAAGGTCAGATACTTCATCAGGTGTCAATCTTAATCTTAAGCTATTTCCGTTTATTCTTAATTTCATTTAGTCTTTCTCTTAGATCAGGTTAAGATAATCCTGAAATTACTCCTTGGTCGTCAATGGTCATTCCTTCTGAAGCTGGTACAGCAGGTAGACCTGGCATACGCATCATTTGACCTAGAATTGGGATGATAAAGCCAGCTCCTGTCGCATATTCGAATTCACGGACTGTTACATCAAAACCTTCAGGTCTACCATATCTCAATTCATTGTCGCTCAATGACTTCTGTGTTTTCGCCATGCAAATAGGTAGCTTATCAAAACCCAGTTTTTCCATCCTCATCATTTGAAGCTTGGCTTTCTTTGAATAGTCAACGACATGTGCTCCATAAATCTCATGGGCGATCTTTTCAATCTTCTCCTTAATGCTCAAATTCCAATCGTAAAGAGGGGTGAAGTGGCCATTTGAGCTTGCTGCTTTTACTACAGACTCCGCTAAATCAGTCATGCCATCGCCACCCTTGGCCCAGCCATCAGCGACTACAGCTTCAACTCCCATCTCGGCACATTTTGCTTTAATGAGTTCTACTTCAGCTTGAGTGTCTGAAGGGAAAGAGTTAATAGCCACAACTGGCTGTAGATCAAACTTCTGAATATTCTCAATGTGCTTGGCCAAATTGGCAAAACCACTTTCGACTCTTTCTACGCTAGGAGTGTTGTATTCGTCTTTCTTAGCACCGCCATGATGCCTTAATGCTCTGATTGTGGCCACTAAGACAACAGCTTTGGGTTTTAAACCTGCTGAAACACATTTGATATTGAGGAACTTCTCAGCACCTAAATCAGCACCAAAACCAGCTTCCGTCACTACATAGTCAGATAATGAGAGGCCCATTTTAGTCGCGATAACTGTATTTGTTCCTTGGGCGATATTAGCAAAAGGACCACCATGAATAATGGCAGGGTTACCTTCTAGAGTCTGTACTAAGTTAGGTTTGATGGCATCTTTCAATAAGATAGCCATGGCATTTTCAGCCTTCAAATCCTTCGCGAAAACAGGTTGTTTGTCGAATGTATATCCAATGAATATGTTACCTAAGCGTTTCTTTAAATCGCTGAAGTTTTCGGCCATACAAAGTACAGCCATTACCTCCGAAGCAGGAGTGATGTTAAAACCATCTTCACGTGGAATGCCATTAGCTGTTCCCCCTAAACCAATAGTAATCTGTCTTAGCGCTCTGTCATTCATGTCCATCACGCGCTTCCATACTACAGTTCTTGGATCGATATTGAGGTTATGTGTTTTGCTTTGGATGTTGTTGTCGATCAAAGCAGAAAGCAAGTTGTTGGCTTTTTCAATAGCTGAAAAGTCACCTGTAAAGTGCAGGTTAATATCTTCCATTGGAATGACTTGGGCGTAACCACCTCCAGCAGCACCACCTTTCATTCCGAACACAGGGCCTAGAGAAGGTTCTCGTAGCACAGCAACCGCTTGATTGCCAATTTTATTGAGTCCTTCAACCAAACCAATAGAAGTAGTGGTTTTACCTTCTCCGGCAGGAGTAGGGGTCATGGCTGTCACTAAAATGAGGTTGTTCTCATTTACTTTCTTCTTGTCTAAAAGATCGAGTGGAAGTTTAGCTTTGAATTTCCCGTATTGTTCTAATTGATCGCTGCTCAGGTTGAGTTTATCTGCAATACTATTGATGTGATTGATATCGGCAGCTTGTGCGATCTCAATGTCAGTGAGGTGTTTTTCCATTGGTTCTATTATAGTCATCCTAATTTAGGAATGACCATGGACTAATCAACCAATTTCTTCTCTTTCCATTTTCCTCTTTTGAACCAGATGACGGTTAAGATGCAAGGAATGACATAACTCACTGGGAAAGACCACCAGACCCCAAATTCTTGAAAGGTTTCCATTTCTGAAGTGATCCAGGCAAAAGGAAATTGAATAACCCAGATACCGATGATGGTCAATATCATGGACTCTACTGTATTACCGGAACCTCTCAATGTACCCACTAAAGCTAGCTGAGCCCCCATAAAACCGAAACTGAGCGATACGATCTTCATGAAATCGACTGCCATTTGAATCACATCTGGTTCGGCATCCATAAAGGTTTTTACCAAAGGAGTAGCGAAAATGTAGAAGAGAATACCAATGATTGAAAGACCAACAAATCCTATCCAGGCAGCATAGGTGGCGCCTTTTTCAGCTCTATCTATTCTTTGAGCGCCCATATTCTGACCCACTAAAGCGGCCGAAGCCCTTAGCATTCCTAGGCCAAATATGACGACCAGGCTGATCAATCTGGAACCCACTCCATAAGCGGCCAATACATCCGTTCCGAATTTGGCGGCTATGCCTGTCATCAAGGTCAGCCCTAAGGCTCTGGCAGATATTTCAATCGATGAGGGTGCTCCAATTTTGAATGCTTTCTTCAGAAGAGGCCCGTCAAACTTAAATCCTTTGAAGCTGAGCTTTACATCTGTTACTCCTTTTAGTAGTACATAGTAACCAATGACTGCCGATAGCATCAAAGTGCAGAGTGTTGATACTGCTGCTCCAGTAACTCCATAGGCAGGTACAGGTCCCCAACCATAAATGAATAAAGGGTCTAAAATGAAATTGAGGCCTAATGTAGCGGCATTGATGTATAGAGGGATCTTTACTTCGCCAACACCACGCAATAGAGACTGGAGCATGATGAAGCTGAAGTTGAAGACCAAGCCAATAAATATGGTTTTCTGAAAGAAATTGGCGTCCTCAAAAATGACCTCTTCAACACCAAGGGCATAAAGAATGTTCGGACTCAACCAATAAGCAATGGCTGACAGGATGATGGATAAAAGTACCACCATGGTCAAAGTTTGTGCTGCCACATGGTTGACCATTTTAGGCTGCTTAGCTCCGGCATATTGTGCAACTAGAATGCTTCCGGCAAAGGCAAAGCCAGAGCTCAATGAGATCAATAGGAAATTGACAGGGTATGAGATGGAAACGGCTGCGACAGCATTGGAGCCTAAGCGTCCTACCCAAAAAGCATCGACCAATTGATAACCTGTTTGTAACAGGTTGGCTCCAATGATAGGAAGGGCCAAAGCAATTAAGCCCTTCATAATGGAACCTTGAGTAAGGTCTAACTTTTTACGCGCCATTTAAGCGCTAAAGTAAGCTTTCTTTAAGATGGAATTACTTAAAAGCAGGAATACCAGTAATATCTGCACCTAAGATCAATAGGTGGATGTCATGGGTTCCTTCATAAGTCACAACTGATTCTAGATTCGCCATATGACGCATCATCGGGTATTCACCTGTAATTCCCATTCCGCCATGCATTTGACGTGCCTCTCGAGCAATGTTCAATGCTACTTCAACAGCATTTCTTTTCGCCATTGAGATCTGAGGTGTAGTTGCTTTTCCTTCGTTGAAAAGTTGACCAAGTCTGAAATTCAATAATTGAGATTTGGTGATCTCAGTTAGCATCTCGGAGAGTTTCTTTTGCTGAAGCTGGAATGAGGCAATTGGCTTACCAAACTGCTCTCTTTCGAGTGTATATCTTCTTGCTGATTCGTAGCAATCCATAGCTGCACCGATAGCTCCCCAGGCAATGCCATAACGAGCAGAATCAAGACACATCATCGGTGCACCTAATCCACTTTTACCTGGTAATAAGTTCTCTTTTGGCACTTTGACATTATCAAATACCAATTCTCCAGTAGCACTTGCTCTTAATGACCATTTGCCATGAGTTTCTGGAGTAGAGAAACCTTCCATTCCGCGCTCAACGATCAATCCGTGAATTCTGCCTTCTTCATTTTTAGCCCAAACAACAGCGACATCTGCATGTGGAGAATTGGAGATCCACATTTTAGCGCCATTGAGCAGGTAATGATCACCCATGTCTTTGAAATTGGTGGTCATTCCTGAAGGATTTGAACCATGATCAGGCTCAGTTAAACCAAAACAACCTAACCATTCTCCTGAAGCTAACTTTGGAAGATATTTCTTACGTTGTTCCTCATTACCAAACTTGTAAATGGGATACATCACCAAAGAGCCTTGTACAGAGGCAGTAGATCGCATACCTGAATCGCCACGCTCTATCTCTTGCATGATCAAACCGTAAGCGATGTAATCCATACCACCGCAGCCATACTCAGCAGGTAGTTGAGGACCAAATGCACCGATCTCACCGAATTTCTTTACTATGTCATAAGGGAAATAAGCGTTCTCTGCCCAGCTTTCGATGTAAGGCGAGATCTCTCTTTTAACAAAATCTCTTACCGCACCTCTTACCATTTTGTGCTCTTCAGTAAGTAGGCTATCCATTCCATAGAAGTCAGGATGTTCGAAAGTATCTTGTTTTGAAGATTTTTGAATCAGAGAAGCTTTATCTATGCTCATAGGTGATTTGTTTTCTGCTTTAATTGTGGTCAAATTTGCAACCACTTTTTAATGAATGCAAACGTATGAACAAGTCGGAAATCGACCAAAATATACTGGATAGAATTCAACTTTTAGCTGAGAAGTATGATGCGATGGGGCAGGATCTTTCCTCTTACTTGGATGGATTGCTACATGCAGACTACCTCAAGTACTGGGATTATATCAACTTAGATTCGTTACTCGGGCTACAACAGCCTAAGACTGGTTTTCCTGATGAGATGATTTTTATTATCTATCACCAGATCACTGAGTTATACTTCAAGCTGGCCAGATGGGAGATGAAGCAGATCCATGAATCTGAACATCCCAATGAGGAGTTTTTTGTGGCGCGATTGAAGCGTATTAACAACTACTTTGAGCACCTGTGTCATACATTCGGTATTATGACTGACGGTATGGAAAAAGAACAATTCTTAAAGTTTAGAATGTCTTTATTGCCTTCGTCTGGTTTTCAGTCAGCTCAGTATCGAATGATTGAAATTGCTTCTACTGATATGATCAATTTGGTCAATTTAGAGGTAAGAGATCAGTTCGATGATTACTCAACTATGGACCAGATGTATGATGCCATTTATTGGAAAACTGGAGCTACAGAGTTAAAATCTGGTAAAAAGACATTGACTCTTGAGCATTTTGAGGAAAAGTATTCAAAGGAGTTTTTACACCTAGCGGAAGATACAAAGTCTACCAATTTCAATCAGTTGTATCACAAGTTCTACAAGGACAACGAGGAGGTGAAAGCGGAACTAAAGAGATTTGATCTTTTGGCGAATGTAGATTGGCCATTGGCGCATTACAGGTCTGCTGTCAGGTATTTACAAAAAGATCCGATTGATATCGCTGCCACTGGAGGTACCAACTGGCAAAAGTATTTACCACCTCGTTTTCAGAAGGTGATCTTCTTTCCTCAGATTTGGACGGAAGAAGAGAAAGCTAATTGGGGTAAGCATTGGGTGCTTGATCAATTAGGAATTAAGAATTAAGAATTGCGAGTTTTACTCGTGTCGAATGACCAACTTAGAGATAGATACTCTACATGGAAAAGACAATAAATCTTGTTTTAAAGCCGCAGGAGGCTTTTGAAGAGTCTCTTTTTGAAGAGACTGTAAAGCGCAAATCAGGGATGAATCGCCCTGAGGTTCAGGTGCGAGCTTTGAAAAGATCGATCGATGCACGTTCGAAGAATGTCAAGGTTAATATTCAAGCCTTAGTTTCTGATACTGAATTACCACCACAAATTTCTTACAAAAGGGACTACCCAAATGTTCAGCATGCTGATCAAGTAGTCATTGTTGGTTTTGGTCCTGCAGGTATGTTTGCAGCTCTCAGATGTTTAGAGTTGGGTTACAAACCAGTGGTCATTGAAAGAGGCAGCGATGTTCGGAAAAGGCGAAGAGACTTAGCGGCTATCAATAAAGATCATCAAGTCAATCCAGAATCTAACTATTGCTTTGGTGAAGGTGGAGCTGGCACCTATTCAGATGGAAAGCTCTACACTCGCTCTAAGAAAAGAGGAGATATCCTGAAATCCCTAGAGATTCTAGTGGCACATGGGGCGAGCGATCAAATTCTAGTTGATTCTCATCCTCATATTGGTACCAATAAATTGCCTAAAGTGGTCCAAGAGATCAGAGAATCTGTATTAGGTGCTGGAGGTGAAATTCATTTTGACACAAAGGTCACTGATTTTATTCTCGAGAATGGTGAAATGAAAGGCGTTGTTCTTGAAGAAGGGGCAAGGGTAGGAGGAATCGGAGTGATACTGGCTACTGGACATTCAGCAAGAGATATTTTTCAGCTTTTAGACAGGCAGAAAGTGTTAATAGAAGCTAAACCATTTGCACTAGGTGTAAGGATAGAGCATCCTCAGCAATTGATCGATCAGATCCAATATCATTGCGAGACTGATCGAGGGCCTTATTTACCTGCATCAAGCTATTCATTGGTTCATCAAACCTATTTTGAAGGAAAACAGCGCGGGGTGTTTAGTTTTTGCATGTGTCCAGGAGGTTTTATTGTTCCTGCCGCAACAGCTCCGGGAGAGATAGTGGTGAATGGGATGAGTCCATCAAGAAGAGATTCTAAATATGCTAATTCAGGAATAGTGACAGCTATTGAATTAGAAGACCTAGGGGATTATCAGCAATATGGAGCGATGGCCGGGCTCGCCTTCCAGCAGGAAGTCGAGCAGCGTGCTTGTGAACTAGCTGGCGGTACTCAAAGGGCACCTGCTCAAAGAATGGGTGATTTTATCAATAAGAGAGTCTCTAGCACGCTGAATGATACTTCGTATCAGCCCGGCCTTCAATCAATAGACATGCGTGAGGTTTTACCTGAATCTGTGGCATACAGGTTGGATAAAGCATTTAGGGCTTTCGGTAAAAAAATGAAAGGCTACCTGACCAACGAAGCTCAGATTATTGGAATTGAAAGTCGCACTTCATCACCCGTTCGTATTCCAAGAGATAAAGAGACCTGCGAACACGTGGAGATCAAAAGACTCTTCCCTTGTGGCGAAGGGGCTGGATATGCTGGCGGAATTTTATCCGCTGGTATGGATGGGGAGAAGTGTGCTGATGCACTTATCTCCATGTATGCAAAAAGGAAGAAATAGTACTGATTTAAACGAAGTTTATTATGGAATGGATTGAGTACATGGGCTAATTAGGAGCCTTTTTAAGTAGCGTCACTTTTATACCTCAAGTAATCAGGGCTTAGAAAACTAAATCGGTGGGGGATTTAAGCATGAATATGCTCTTGATCGTATTCATAAGTACAATCGTTTGGTTGATCTATGCGATTCCTCAGATCTTGATTCCAGTGATTTTGGCTAACTCAATAATCTTCGTGTTGAGCTTGGCATTGATCTACTTCAAACTAACTTTCAAGGACAAAACAGCTGAATAAAACTCATTTATTACCCTTGCATGGCCTGAACGGCCTCTTTTAAGCCAGAAACAATCTCGATTTGCTCCTCATTGGTGCCTGCGAATTTCTTAGCTTTATTTAGAAAGGCATTTGCGTTGTTGTAATCCTTCAAAAGACCATAGGTGTATCCAGCTAAAGCATGAGCTTCAAAGCTTTCTCTATCCATTTGAATTGACTGCGTTAATAGATCTAAGGCATGCTGATACATTTCCTCAGCCTCGAAATTATTAATGATCTCTAAAGCTTCTTGCACTAGCCACTCTTGCTTTTGCTCTTGTAGTAAGTGGTTATTGATATAGGCGTTGTTTTCTAAAATATAGGCGCTGTAATCTTCTCTTTGTCCATAATAAATGGACTTAGTCACATAAGCCATCTCTGGCTGATTTCCGACCTCAATGAATTCAGGTAAAACCTCTGTTATCAGCTGATCTACAATCCTCAGCTCACCGTATCTGATGGCCTTTTCGAGATTATCATTATAAACAGCCTTCATGTAGTCCTCGTATTCAGACTGACCGTGCTCTTCAATGATCTCCTCTTTGTGTGTGCTGATATAATAGTAGGGCTTTGATGTTAAGTGATTTTCGAATCGAGAGACTAACCAGAGGTTTTCAATCTCTTGGTAATCTTTATCAGTCAAATTATTGATGTATTTAGCGGCAACAGTAGCAGCTTTTTCTTCATCTCTTTTTTCTAAAACTCCTATATACTCGATAGTTTCGTCAGAAGTGATAACTCCAGATTCATATTTGACCTCCAGTTCAGGAAGAGCCTGCCATGATCCTTGGACATCGCGGGCGTAAGCCATTAATGTAGGTGCAGGAACGAATCCACCTATTTCTTGATAAACCTCTTCATTGGTTGTCAAGAAAAGGAGAGTAGGGTAGCCATCTACGCTGTATTTGAAAGCTTTTCCATATCCAAACTCAGTTTCGGCATCGAACTTAACGTTCACAAAGTTCTCTTCGAAGTAGTCAACTACATTCGAATCGGTATAAACCTCTTTGTCTAGTTTATGGCAATAGCCGCACCAATCGGTGTACACATCGACAAACACCACTTTGTCTTCAGCTTGTGCTTGTTCAAAAACTTTTTGCCATTCGCTTTCATTGCTAACTTCAATGAAATTTAAAGGCTCAGTTCCTTGAGCAAATGAAAAGGTGCTGATGATTAAAAGGATGAAAATGAATCGGATAACTGTCATGCTTGTTGTGTTTGCCTTAGCAACGCGAACTTTTTTGATTCAGTATTTTGTTGACAAAAATAGTACAATAAAAGTTCAACAAAGGTTAAAATTGGTGAATGGGTAAAACAGTGATTATTGGTAGTGTGCCAAAACCATACAGGTACGCCTCTCAAGCGGCAGAAATGTTAAATGACAAAGGTTATGATTTTGTACCCGTTGGAATCCAAGAAGGTGAAGTATTAGGGAAAGAGATTTTAAACGTCTACGATGACCCCATCATAGACGAAGTTGATACTGTCACTTTGTATGTCAATCCCAACCGTCAAAAATCGATTTATTCTTACATTCTAAACCTAAAACCAAGACGGATCATATTCAATCCAGGTACTGAAAATCAGGAGCTTAGAGACCTAGCTGAAAAGCAGAATATAGAGACCATAGAAGCATGTACTTTAGTTATGCTTTCTATAGGGAATTACTGATCATTTTTGCTTATATTCGTGCAGCTAAAAGTGGAGCAATTTTGGGCTTCCAAATTATTCCAATCGGAAAGAATCATATCCTATTGAATATCATTTTTATTTATGAGCGAAGAGGCTAAGAAAAACGATTATAAAGCAAGTAATATACAGGCTTTAGAGGGGATGGAGCACGTAAGAATGCGTCCGTCAATGTATATCGGAGATGTTGGAGAAAGAGGACTACACCACCTTGTTTACGAAGTAGTTGATAACTCAATTGATGAGGCAATGGCTGGCTATTGCGATACCATCGATGTATGGATCAATGAAGACAATTCTATTTCTGTAAAAGACAACGGTCGAGGTATCCCTGTAGATATTCACGAAAAGGAAGGCGTCTCTGCACTACAAGTGGTAATGACCAAGATCGGAGCCGGTGGTAAATTTGATAAGGATTCATATAAGGTTTCTGGTGGTTTGCACGGTGTGGGTGTTTCTTGTGTGAACGCACTTTCAAATAAACTGAAAGCTACTGTTTTCAAAGAAGGAAAGATTTGGGAACAGGAATATGAAAGAGGTAAGGCTTTATACCCAGTGAAATCTATTGGTGAGACAAAAGAGAATGGAACCATGGTTTCGTTCTGGCCAGATGATACCATTTTCACCACTACTACTGAATATAGTTTTGATACACTTTCAGCTAGATTAAGAGAATTGGCTTATCTGAATAAAGGAATCAAAATTTCTTTAACTGATAAGAGAAATAAAACTGAGGAAGGCGAAGAAGTTGTAGAGCACTACTTTAGTGAAGAAGGTTTACCTGAGTTCATCAAATATTTGGATGACTCTCGCGAGCAATTGACTGCTGGTGTTGTATCTATGGAAGGAGAGAAGAATGGCGTGCCTGTTGAGGTAGCCATGGTGTATAACACATCATTCTCTGAGCATTTATACTCTTATGTAAACAATATCAATACTCACGAAGGCGGAACGCACCTTTCGGGTTTCAGAAGAGGATTGACAGCTACTTTGAAGAAGTATGCTGAGACTTCTGGATTGCTTAAGAATTTAAAATTTGAGATCAGTGGTGATGATTTCCGTGAAGGGCTGACTGCTATTGTATCTGTTAAAGTAGCTGAACCTCAATTCGAAGGTCAGACAAAAACAAAATTAGGTAACAGAGAGGTAACTGCAGCTGTAAGTCAAGCAGTAACCGATATGTTAACTGAGTATTTGGAAGAGAATCCTAATGACGCAAAAGCCATTGTTCAGAAGGTGATTCTAGCCGCCCAAGCGCGTCATGCAGCACGTAAGGCGAGAGAGATGGTGCAAAGAAAGAATGTTCTTTCAGGCACTGGTCTTCCAGGTAAACTAGCGGATTGTTCTTCTAGAGATCCTTATGAATGTGAGATCTACTTAGTAGAGGGTGACTCTGCAGGTGGTTCGGCTAAGCAAGGAAGAGATAGACATTTCCAAGCGATTCTACCATTGAGAGGTAAAATTCTTAACGTGGAAAAAGCCCAAGAGCATAAAATCTACGACAATGAAGAGATCAAAAATATGATCACTGCATTGGGTGTCACTTTCGGAACAGAAGAGGACAGTAAGGCTCTTAATATGGAGAAGTTGAGGTATCATAAGATCGTGATCATGACCGATGCCGATATTGATGGTAGCCACATTCGTACTCTGATCTTGACCTTCTTCTTCAGGTTTATGAGACCATTGATCGATGCAGGTTATTTATACATTGCGCAACCACCTTTATATCTATTGAAAAAAGGAAAAGAGAAGCGTTACTGCTGGGATGAAGACCAAAGGGCGATCATCACAAGAGAGATGGCTGGAAATGGCAAGGAGGATTCTGTGAATGTTCAACGTTACAAAGGTCTTGGTGAAATGAACCCTGAGCAACTTTGGGAGACTACCATGGATCCGGCAACTAGATCAATGAAACAAGTAACTGTTGCTTCAGCTGCTGAAGCTGATCATTTATTCTCTATGCTTATGGGAGATGAAGTTGCTCCAAGAAGAGAATTCATTGAGCGAAATGCGAAATATGCTAAAGTTGATATCTAATCAATTTTAGAGATGGAATATAAAAGAGGCTTCGGCCTCTTTTTTTATAGATCAAGCTTTCTTTCTCTGCTCTGACGGTCATATAGCATTTTGATAATTCCGTCTTTCAATCCAACATCAGGCACCATTATTTGCTCAACATTGGCCGATTCCATGGCATGTGCATATAATTTGGATGCAGGGATAATTACGTCAGCTCTATCCTGGTTTAATTGAAGGTCAAATAGTCTTTCTTCCATGCTCAGGCCATTCACACGTTTTTGGACTTTGTAAAGCTCCTTAAGTCTAAGGAAACCTTTGCTATAATCGTCTGAAAGTTCATATAACTTATTAATATTACCCCCAGTGCCTACTGCCGCTGAAAACGCTTGAGAGTCAACTTGACTTTGGATCCAATTGAACATGTTTTCAAGTTTATCTGCTGAATTTTTCTTCTCTAAGCCGCGGACAGAACCAAGCTTAAAGGATTTAGAATCAATTTTGAGACCATCCATAATAACATTCAACTCCGTGCTGCCACCACCGACATCAATATGCAAGTACTTACCCTTAGGAAGCTGATTCATGATAACTGAATTGATCATTTTGGCTTCTTCATCTCCTGAGATCAAATGAATCTTCAGGCCAAAAAGTTGATCTACTTCCTTTATAATATGGGTACCATTGCTACTCTCTCGTAGGGCAGAGGTAGCACATGCGAAGTAATCATCCACCTCATACAGGTCGATCAATAGTTTAAAGGCATTCATAAGACGATAGAATTTGTCTTTGTTGACGATTCCTATTTGGCCCGTTGTAAAAACATCTTGGCCAAGACGAAGAGGAAATCTCACATATTCTAGTTTCTTGAACTTCTCTTGTCCGTTATGATGAAGCACATTAGTGATTAGAAATCTAATGGCATTGGATCCTATGTCTATGGCAGCTAGCTTCATTGTTATGCAACTTAGTTGCAATAGTTAATAATTTGATAAAGTCGTTAATGTCAATTTCAGTTTACCTACTTGTATAATTATCCTATGAAGTTAATCAACAAGCTTACATTATTGCTCTTGGTCGTGGCAATTTCTGGTTGTTGGCCTGATAGTTTTAATCCTACTTTTCCAGAAGGAGAGGTTGAGGGATATAGTCCAATTTATGCTTCAGAAGTAAATCTTAGTGTCAGTTGGAGTGGCCCTCGAGAAGTGAACAATCCCGGGCAGATTTACCTGATTGATTCACTGATCCTTTTGGTTGAAGAGAATTTAGGAATTCACGTTATAGACAATGGTGATCCTACAAATCCACAGAAAATTGGTTTTTTCAATATCCAAGGAGCAACTCAATTAGCCGTAAAGGATGGTGTACTCTACACCAATCAATATTCAGATGTGATAGCTGTTGATTTAAATGATTTTCAGAATCCTCGAATTATCAGTCGAGATTCTGATGTATTATCTGGGGCGATTATAGGTCAATCTGTTCCACCAGTAAGAGATACTTATTTTGATTGTGTCGATGCTGAATTGGGTCGAGTAATCGGTTGGGAGTTAAGAACTATTAATTCACCTAAATGCTATAGATAATGAGAAAGGTGATTTACATAGGGTTATTATTCGCATTCATGGCTTGTTCAGATTCCGATTCAGGTTCTTTGATCTTTGAGGGAACAGGACAAGGAGGTTCTTTAACAAGGTTCACCATTATCAATGAACAGCTTTTTGTGCTTGATGAATCAAGTTTAAGATTATATAACATTCAAGAAGATGGTACTTTCATTCTTCATCAGGAATTGTTCATTGGAACTAACTTAGAGACCATTTCATACAATGCAGAATATATATTTATTGGTTCTTCATCAGCGGTTTATTTTCTAGAAATAGGATTTGGAGAACAGGTTAATCTTCTCAGTTCTTACCAACATATCACTGCTTGTGATCCAGTTGTGGGAGTGGACGGTATAGCCTATTCTACGTTAAGGAGCAGTGGCTGTAGATTTAATAATCAAGAAGTGCTTGATGTAATTGACTATTCCGATGTTTTTGACCCTAAACTCATTCATAGTTATCCAACAGTCTCACCCCTAGGCTTAGCCGTCAATAAAGACTTTCTTTTTGTTTGTGAGAATGGCGGAATGACTGTTTACGACAGGTCCAACCCTCGTGACTTGAATAGACTAGATTTCATAAACATTCCAAACGACATTCCAATTGATTTAATCGTGAATGGGAGTCAAATCATTATTCGATCTCAAGAAGGCATATACAATGCAAGCGTGAATGAAAGTGGGGAGTTGACATATTTGGGATCGCTCGTAGAATGAAAAAAGTCTGTTTTGTAGTGTTGCTGTTGATTTATGGGCTTTCTTCATTTGCTCAAGAATCTTCGACTTATTATGTAGAAGAAAATACAGCTTCAAAGTCTTTGGAGGTAGATACGGACTCCACAAATTATTTCCCGAAGCTAGCCATAAAGTTTTTCCCGAGTCATATGTTAGGGCGTTTCGGAGCAACAGTTTTCTCTTTAGAACATTCAATTGCTCCCAGATATGCATTGGAATACCGATTAGGTGCTGTTAATTCTCGAGATAATGCCTTTACAAATTCAGATGATGATCAGTATTTCGCTAATAAAAGTGGATTTAAGTCATCGGTCATGTTCAAATTCAAGACTTCAAAAATTGACTTTGAGAAGCCTTTTTTTGGAGTAGAAGCCTTTTATAATGACTATACTTTTGATAGAACCAAAACAGTTGAATTAGGCTGTGGGGTAGGCTGTTCTTTTTTTCAAGAATTGAATTATGGCATGACTCAAAAGGAATATGGTCTTAGGCTAAATGCGGGTGCTCAGTTCTTTTTGGAATCATGGATTCTTGTAGAAATATCTGGTGCTTTGGGTGTTGAATACTTCGATATAAAACCAGATAGGGAGTTGCCTTTGAATGTTGTTAACACATTTACTGGAGCAGATTACCCGGATATCGATAGTGGATTTGCTTTTGCAATCGATATCGCTCTAAAAATAGGGGTGATTATCTTCAAATAATTGGAACCGATATGCTTTGGTAAGCATTTTCTTATCATATTTGTCTTGCTTATCGAGAAAGACTGAGGGACTAGGCCCTAAGACGTCTTAGCAACCAGGGTGGTACCTGGTGCTAATTCCTAGCTTCGAGCCTTCGAAGAAAAGATGAGGTGAAAATCAATTAGACTTTCTCGGTGAGCCATTGAATTGTGAAGATGGCAATAACGATTGAAGATTTATTAAAGGAAAGAATTCTCGTGCTTGATGGCGCTATGGGTACCATGATCCAAAGGCATCAGCTCGAAGAAGAAGATTTTCGAGGAGATAGATTCAAGGATCACCCTTCCCCTTTGAAGGGTAATAATGATCTATTATCAATTACTCGACCTGATATTATTAAGGATATACACAAGCAATACTTTGAGGCAGGAGCAGACATAGTAGAAACTAATACTTTTAGTGGAACTACGATTGCTCAGGCCGATTATGGGTTGGAAAGCGCTGTATATGATATCAACTACTATTCAGCCAAAATTGCTCGGGAAGCTGCAGATGAAATCACGGCTAAAGAACCGCACAAGCCAAGGTTTGTAGCCGGGTCAATGGGGCCTACCAACAGAACAGCTTCCATATCGCCAGATGTAAATGACCCAGGTTTTAGAGCAGTAACTTTTGATCAACTAGTTGAGGCTTATAAGGAGCAGGCCATAGCTTTAATAGAAGGTGGTAGTGATATTTTATTAGTAGAGACCATATTCGATACTCTCAATGCAAAAGCAGCCTTGTTTGCAATAGAGGAAGCTTATGATGATAAGGGTATTAGATTACCGATTATGGTCTCAGGTACAATCACAGATGCCAGTGGTCGTACTTTGTCAGGACAGACTACAGAGGCTTTTTTGATCTCCGTTTCACATATGCCTATCATGTCTATTGGCTTAAATTGTGCTTTAGGTGCAAAACAGTTAAGACCATACTTAGAGACCTTGGCTCACAAGGCTCCTTTTCATACTAGTGCGCATCCTAATGCAGGTTTGCCAAATGAGTTTGGCGAATATGATGAGACTCCAGAAGATATGGCTCGACAGATCACAGAGTTTCTGAATGAAGGATTTTTAAATATTGTTGGTGGCTGCTGCGGGACAACTCCAGATCACATCAAGAAGATTGCTGAAGCAGCTGCATTGGTACAGCCCAGAAAATTTAACGAAGAGGAGGTAGTAAATGGCTAATCAAAATGTAACGCTTAGACTATCTGGGCTGGAACCACTTATTGTAACGCCAGAAACTAACTTTGTTAATGTTGGTGAGAGAACTAATGTAACGGGCTCAAGAAAGTTTGCGCGCCTTATCAAGGAAGAGAAATACGAGGAAGCCCTCGAAGTAGCAAGAAATCAAGTAGACGGTGGAGCTCAGATCCTAGATGTCAATATGGATGAAGGGATGCTTGATGGCAAAGAAGCTATGGTTCGATTTCTCAATTTAATTGCTGCAGAACCTGATATTGCTAGAATCCCTATCATGATCGATTCCTCAAAGTGGGAGATCATCGAGGCAGGCCTGAAGTGTATTCAAGGTAAAGGGGTTGTCAATTCTATTTCTCTGAAAGAAGGAGAGGACAAATTCATTGAGCAGGCAACGAAGATTAAGAGATATGGAGCCGCAGTGATCGTAATGGCTTTTGATGAAGTAGGACAGGCGGATTCATATGAAAGAAGAGTCGAGATCTGTGAAAGATCTTATCGAATACTGGTAGAGACTGTAAAATTCCCAAAGGAAGACATCATTTTCGATCCCAACATATTTCCTGTGGCAACTGGAATCGAGGAGCATAATAATAATGCTGTTGATTTCTTTAGGGGAACAAAGTGGATCAGAGAGAATCTTCCAGGAGCACATGTTAGTGGAGGCGTAAGTAATGTTTCCTTCTCATTCAGAGGTAACAATCCAGTTCGAGAGGCCATGCATTCTGCTTTTCTATATCATGCTATTAAAAATGGTATGGATATGGGTATTGTTAATCCGACCATGCTCGAGGTTTATGATGACATTCCAAAAGACCTTTTAGAAAGAGTAGAAGATGTTCTTCTGAATAGAAGAGATGATGCGACAGAAAGGCTATTAGATTTTGCTGAGACCTATAAATCAGAAGGCAAAAAGCAGGTTAAAGATGATGCTTGGCGAAATGATTCTGTCGAAAAGAGGCTTGAGCATGCCTTAGTGAAAGGTATTGTAGAGTTTATTGAGGAAGATACAGAAGAGGCAAGGGTTAAATATGCAAGACCACTAAAGGTCATAGAAGGTCCATTGATGGACGGAATGAATGTGGTAGGAGACCTATTTGGGAGTGGTAAGATGTTCCTTCCTCAAGTTGTGAAGTCTGCCCGTGTAATGAAAAAAGCCGTTGCTTACCTGCTACCATATTTGGAAGAGGAGAAGGCCGCTAATAAGGATACTAGCTCAGCGTCTAAGATTTTACTAGCTACGGTAAAGGGAGACGTCCATGATATCGGTAAGAATATTGTAGGAGTCGTTCTTGCTTGTAACAATTTCGATATCATTGATTTAGGTGTGATGGTACCAGCAGAAAAGATATTGGACGCTGCTGTGGAGCATCAAGTGGATGCTATTGGTTTAAGTGGTTTGATTACCCCTTCGCTAGATGAAATGGTTCATGTGGCTAAGGAAATGGAGAGGAGGAATATCAATATTCCTTTGATGATTGGTGGTGCAACAACTTCGCGAATTCATACGGCTGTAAAAATTGACCCTGTTTATTCTGGTTCTGTTATTCACGTTTTGGATGCTTCAAAGTCAGTTCCTGTTGCTGGTGAGTTAATCAATCAAGAAACCTATAAAGGCATTTTCTCCAGAACTAAAGAAGAGTATGCTGATCTAAGAGAAAGTCATGCCAATCGCAAGCAGGCTAAATCTTATGTTTCATATCAAGGGGCATTGAACAACCGACTTCAAGTGGATTGGGCATCTAAAGAGTATCAAACCCCTTCAGTGATTGGTAATCAAGTTTTCAAGGACTATTCAATTGAAGAGATCTCACGATACATTGATTGGACACCTTTTTTCAATACTTGGATGCTAAAGGGGAGATTTCCTCAAATATTTGAGAATGAAACCATTGGAGAGGAGGCGAAGAAGCTTTACCAAGATGCTCAGAAAGTTATTCAAGACGTAATTGATCAGGATTTACTCTATGCGAACGCGGTTGTAGGCTTCTATCCAGCCAATTCAAATGGGGATGATGTGATTGTCTATGAGGATGAGGCTAGAACTGTTGTCAAGACCAAACTTCATATGCTGAGACAGCAGGGAAGAAAGGGAAGTGGTTTACCTAACCTGTCATTAGCTGATTTTGTAGCGCCTGTTGAGTCGAACCAAAAAGACTATATCGGGGGATTTGCTGTGACTGCTGGTATCGGAATTGAACCTTTGATAGAGAAATATGAAGCTGATCATGATGACTACAATTCTATAATGATCAAGGCTGTAGCAGATAGACTGGCAGAAGCTTTTGCTGAGTTAATGCATGAAAAAGTAAGAAAAGAACTTTGGGGCTATGCTTCTCAAGAAGGCTTAAACAATGAAGATTTAATTAAGGAAAAGTATCAGGGAATTCGTCCAGCTCCAGGATACCCTGCTTGTCCTGATCATACTGAAAAGAAAACGCTTTTTGAACTCTTAGAAGTAGAGAAAAACACGGGAATTAGTCTTACCGAGTCATTTGCCATGTATCCAGCTGCCTCAGTGTCAGGCTTCTACTTTATGCATGAAGAAGCCAAGTATTTTGGCTTAGGAAAAATAGAGAAAGATCAAGTGGAGCATTATGCTTCGAGAAAAGGCCAAACGGTAGAAGAGGCCGAAAAATGGTTAGCACCAAATTTATCATACGATATATAATCACCTTCAATAACTAACTGATGAAAGTTGTAGATCACATCAAGAAAGCAAAAGGTAAAACCTTGTTTAGTTTCGAGATTCTTCCTCCCGTAAAAGGAGAAAGTGTCCAGAATATTTTTGATGCAATAGACCCTTTAATGGAGTTTAAACCTCCTTTTATAGATGTTACTTACCACCGTGAGGAGTACATGTATAAAAAGCGTGAGAATGGACTTTTAGAGAAGGTGACCACACGTAAGAGACCTGGTACAGTTGGTATTTGTGCGGCTATCATGAACAAGTATCATGTAGATACAGTACCACATATAATTTGTGGAGGATTCAACAAGGAAGAAACAGAGAATGCACTAATTGATCTTGATTTCCTTGGTGTTGATAATGTATTGGTCCTAAGAGGGGATGCCATCAAATCTGAAGGAAGATTTGAGCCTGATCCTGAAGGGCATGCTTATGCAAGTGAATTGATGGAGCAAGTGCTTGAGCTTAACAAAGGTCAGTATTTGCACGAAGAGGTCACTCGAAACCCAACAAACTTCTCAATTGGAGTAGCTGGTTACCCTGAAAAACATTTTGAGGCGCCATCACTAAAGTCAGATTTGAAATGGTTGAAGAAGAAGGTTGATCTGGGAGCTGATTATATCGTGACACAGATGTTTTTTGACAATCAGAAGTACTTCGAGTTTGTTGAGAAATGTAGAGCGAATGACATCAATGTGCCGATTATTCCGGGTTTAAAGCCTATAACCACTTTGAATCACATGAAGCTACTCCCTAGTATATTCCATGTAGATCTGCCCGATGATTTGGTTGACTCACTAGATGGTTGTAAGAATAATGCAGATGTTAGAGAGGTCGGAATAGAATGGGCTATTCAGCAATCTAAAGAGCTAATGGACTATGGTGTACCAGTTCTTCATTATTACACTATGAGCAAATCAAAAGTAGTCAGAAGAATAGCTGAACAGTTATTTTAATCTGCATCGAACTATACTCATTTGTTCTTGTTGATATATTAAACTAACAACAAGATGAAGAAGATACATTTATTAGCCTTGGCTTTTATAGCTGTCGTGATTACTGCCTGTGGATCTCAAAATAATCAGCAGAATAAGGAAATTGTAGAAGAGGAAGTCAATATTGTAGGTGAGACGGTTGATTATCAGTCTCCTTCTACAGAATTGAAGGGTTATATAGCCTATAACGAATCACAAGAAGGTAAAAGGCCAGGAGTAATTGTTGTCCATGAATGGTGGGGGCACAATGACTATACAAGAGAAAGAGCTGATATGCTAGCCGAGTTAGGTTATGTGGCGCTTGCTGTGGATATGTATGGTGACGGTAAACAGGCAGAACACCCAGATGATGCTGGGAAGTTTGCAGGTATGGTCATGTCCAACTTAGACGAAGCTAAAGCAAGATTTGATGCCGCTCTAGAAACACTCAAAGCAAATCCCAATGTAGATCAAAATAAAATAGCAGCTATCGGCTATTGTTTTGGAGGTTCAGTTGTACTGAGCATGGCCAACGCTGGCTATGATTTGGATGCAGTTGCTGCATTCCATAGTGGAGTACAATTACCAATTCCTCCGTCAGAGAATATCAAAGCAGAGATATTGGTAGCTCAAGGTGCAGACGACCCTTTCGTTTCTGCAGAATCTGTTGTGACTTATAAAGAGGCCATGGATCAAGTGGGTGCTTCATACACTTATATCGAATACCCTGGAGCTGTTCATGGTTTTACTTCTAAAGGAGCAGACGCACTGGGAGAGAAGTTTAGTCTGCCATTGAAATATCAAAAAGAAGCAGATGAGGCTTCTTGGCAGGAACTTCAGCAATTATTCGAAAAAGCATTCAAATAAAATTTAGGCAACGAAAGTTGCCTTTTTTTATGCCTTTAGTTCCTTGAGTGCGCTGACAAACGAGTCTAATTCGTCAGTAGTTGTATAAACATTTGGGCAAATTCTGCAGCCATGCACACCAGCTCCGTCTATAGCTACAGTCCAAATATTGTGCTCTTCAAGGAGCCTTTTTGCCATAGTTGAAGGTTTCATTCCATTGATTCCCACATTAGCAATGCCACAAGAGCGTGATTTGTCTTCCGGTGTATTAATCACTACATGGTCGAGGTCTCTCGCTTTATCTACCCAATAGTTTTGTAAATATCTCAACCTATTTTCCTTTTTTTCACTGCCAATGGCTAAATGATAGTCTATGGCATCTGAAATAGCTAAATCAGTATGACAAGGATGAGTACCAATATGATTCAGTCTTCTAATGTCACCAGGTTCAGTTTTACCCTCTGCCAATAAAGGCCAGATCTTATCTATGTTCTTTTGCTTCACGTATAAAAACCCTGCACCCAATGGTGCACTTAACCATTTATGAAGACTTGTGCCATAATAGTCGCAATCGAGCTCATCTATGGAGAATTGAAATTGGCCAAAGGCATGTGCTCCATCCACCATTACATCGACCCCTTTTGAATGAGCCATATCGCAAATTTTTCGAATAGGAAGAATATGGCCAGTGATATTCACAATATGGCACACCATTAGCAGTCTGGTGTTTGGCGTGATGGCATTTTCGTAAGCGGCTACAATTTCCTCATCACTTTTTGGGTGCATAGGCACATCAATAACATTCCTTTTTACACCAAATCTCTTTTCAACTAATTTGAAATGATTAAGCATGGCACCATAATCTTGATTCGCCATTACCGCTTCATCACCCTCTTTCCAGGGAAATCCACCAATAATTAAATCCAGCGATTCGGTCGTATTACGCGTAATGCATAGTTCTTCTGCGCTACACCCGGCCATTTCTGCTAATCGGGCCGCCACTTTGTTTTTATTATCCCATTGAACAGTCCTCATGTAGTAGGATGCCTGATAATTCACATCTTTCATATGATCCATCAACCTGTTGAGAGTTGGTTGAGGTACCATGCAGTAATAGCCATTTTCCAGATTGATGTAATCGGGTTTTAGCAAATAATCATTTCTGATTTTGGCCCAAAAATCTTCGTTTGCGCTGAGGTCTGCATCTTTTTCAAAATGACTAATGGAGGATTTGATCTGGTTGAGGAAAGGAATTGTGCCAAGTGATCCTAAAGTGGCTTGCTTTAAAAAAGTACGCTTGTCCATGATAAAAAGCTTTCTTTCAAATTATGAACTTATCAATGGCTTTCAAACTGATCTTTTTCAGATGGCAAACAATTAACGAGTGACGTGGTTTGTCTTTTTGTGTCTAATCAACTTCCGTATTTAAGTGCCAAAAGTTCTGTTGAAGAACGAATTGTGTATTTATTGGCTGATAAGGATAAAAAAGTGCTCAACCTAATTTTTGAAAATTATGGAACACTTTTATTGAATACTATCATGAGAGTTGTGAAAGACAAGATGATGGCCGAGGAGGTTTTACAGCAAGTGCTTATCAAAGTATGGAATAATACTTCCTCATTTAATGCAGAAAAAGGGTCTCTTTTCACTTGGTTAATGAGTATTAGCCGAAATGCAGCAATTGATAAGACGAGAACTAAAGATTTTCGTCTTACTCAGGAATCTGAAAGGAGTGTTGAACTCGTAAATGTAAGTGAGAAGGAATCACCTGATGACCAATTTGAAAAAATGTATGTTTTGCAACTCCTAAATCAGTTGCCAGAAGTACAAAGAAAATTGATCAACATGTCTTATTTTGAGGGCTATTCTCACAAGGAAATAGCCGAAAAATTAGATATGCCCTTGGGTACAGTGAAGACGAGAATTAGGTTGGCGATAAAACACTTAAGAGCGATCATTTAGTGAATACAAAAGAGTACATAAAGTCAGGCGTGCTTGAAGCATATTGGGCGGGTGAGCTCAATCAGGAGGAGATGAAGGAAGTCGACCGACTAGCCTCTATATACCCCGAAATTAAAAATGAATTAGAAGAACTAAGGTCTGCATTAACTGCCTATGCAGATAATTTAGATCTGAAGCCTAATGCTTCTATTCTAGAAGGTGCTTTTGCTGGTATTGAAGAAGACGATAAATCAGCGTTTTTAAAAGCTGTAATCGAGGAAAGCAATGAAGAACCAGAAGTGATCATCAAAAGAGTGAACATAGTACCGGTTTGGTCTATTGCCGCTACGATTCTACTCATTGTAAGTGCTGGCTTCAATTTTATTTTCTTTAGAGAGTTTAGATCGGCTCAAGATGAATTGGCCGCAGTTCAAGCTGATTTGGAAGGTGAAAGACAAGAGAATACGGTTTTAGCCAATCTGAATACTGAGCAAGATCTAAAACTTCAATATGCTGATCTGAGGATTGCTCATTTCCTGAATAAGGATAATATCCATGTCAGAATGGATGGTTTAGATATATCACCAGAGTCCTTTGCAAATGTCTTCTGGAATGTCAAAACCAACTCTGTGTTTATTAGTGTAGATAACTTGCCTGAGCCTCCCCATGGGCATCAGTATCAACTCTGGGCAATCAAAGCAGGTCAATCTCCTATAGATGCTGGTATTTTTGACCACAATCAATTGATCCAAGAGTTGAAAGTGATAAAAGGTAATGTTCAAGCCTTCGCTGTAACTTTAGAAAAGGAGGGTGGCAGCCCAATTGCCACGGTGGATAAAACTTTTGTTAAAGGTTTTTTGAAAAAAAGTTAGACAAGAGAAATCCAAGCCGCTCATAGGCCTCGTATCTAGGATACTTAATTAGAAAATTCATTAAAACTATCCTAGAATGAAAACTCAGAAATTATTCAAATTAGCCTTAGGTGCAGTAGTTGCCCTATTCATTTTAACTTCTTCTGCTCAAGCACAGTCTAAAGACATTGTTGGCTTGGCAGTAGGTAATGATAACTTATCTACTCTAGTAGCTGCAGTAAAAGCAGGTGGTTTAGTAGAAACACTACAAGGAGACGGTCCATTCACAGTGTTCGCTCCAACTGATGAAGCATTTGCAGCTCTTCCAGCTGGTACTTTAGAAATGCTATTAAAGCCAGAGAATAAAGACAAACTGGTTGCTATTCTTACTTACCATGTAGTTTCAGGTAAAGTAATGTCTACAGATTTATCAAATGGCCAGAAGGCTAAGACAGTTCAAGGTGAAAACGTTGATGTGTCTATTTATGGAGGAAACGTGAAAATCAGCGGTGCTAAAGTAGTTGCTGCTGACGTGAAGGCGAAAAATGGTGTGGTTCACGTGATCGATAAAGTAATCCTTCCACCTAGTATGCTATAACAGTGGTTTGATTGTTGTTGAGGACCCCTGACATTGTCAGGGGTTTTTTTATATATGGATTTTTAATCTGACTTCTAGATAGTAAGATTGTGATGTGAAGATAGTAGAGTGCCCTAGAGATGCCATGCAGGGTTTGCATGACTTTATTCCAACAGAAACGAAAGCGGAGTACATCAATCAACTTCTTAAAGTTGGATTTGATACGATTGACTTCGGAAGTTTTGTTTCTCCAAAAGCGATACCACAATTGCGCGATACAGCTGAAGTTCTCAATCAACTTGATTTAGATAAAACCTCTTCAAAACTGCTGGCCATTGTAGCCAATAGAAGAGGGGCAGAAGATGCATGTCAATTTGAGGAGATCGATTTTCTAGGCTTCCCTTTATCCATTTCAGAGCAGTTTCAGTTGAGGAATACCAATAAGTCTATCGAAGAAGCATTAAGTGTGGTTGAGGACATTCAGAACTTAGTCACCCAAAGAAATAAAAAACAAGTGGTGTACATTTCAATGGGCTTCGGAAACCCATATGGAGAACTATTTAATGAAGAGATTGTCGCAGACTTTGTAAAAAGGCTTGCTGATTTAGATATCGAAACAATAAGTTTAGCTGATACAATAGGAGTGGCTGAACCACAGGTGATTAAAGATATATTCAAAACTAGCATAACCGCTTATCCAACTATAGAAATTGGTGCTCATTTTCATTCTACACCCAATAAAACAGTTGAAAAAATCGAGGCTGCTTTTGAAGCAGGTTGTCAACGTTTTGATTCAGCTGTCAAAGGTTTTGGAGGCTGTCCGATGGCTAAGGATGATCTGACTGGCAACGTGGCAACAGAAACTCTGCTAACCTATTTGGATCAGAATACGGCAAGCTTAAATCTCAATATGGATGAATTTGCAAAAGCCATAGAAATGAGCCTTGAAGTGTTTCCTAATTGATACTAATGAGAAGACTATATTTTTTAATACTGCTGCCTATTGTACTCTTCGAAATTGATGCGCAAGAAGAAGTTACTTTTAAAAGTGTTGAGCAACCTAAATTGCAATTCGAAAATGATGAGTTGATCAAAGTAGGTATTTCTGAAGTGGCAATAGACTCTACCTTACTACATACTTCTATTGACCAAGTAATGGAATTAGCACTTGATTCAGGTGCCTTTCCTGGAGGAGTAGTACTCTTAGCTAAAGATGGTAAGGTGTTCTTTGAAAAGGCCTATGGATATCATACTTATGACAATGTGCGTAGGGTTAAAACGTCTGATATTTATGATTTAGCCTCCGTAACAAAAACGACTGCTGCTACACTTGCCCTAATGAAACTCCATGACCAAGGCAAATTTGACTTAGATCAAACGATGGGCTATTATTGGCCTAAAATCGCCAAGGGTAAAAAGCGTGATCTTGTTATGCGCGATGTACTAGCACATCAAGCAGGTTTAAGAGCATGGATTCCTTATTGGTCAGAATCTCAGAAAAAGAACGGGAAGTATCGAAATAAGACCGTCAGTGCAGATTCTTCTGCCAAATACCCCTATAAGATTTCGGAATCTGGTCTTTATATGCACAAAGACTTTATTGAGAAAAAGATCAAGAAGATGATCAAAAAGTCTAAAGTGAGTGACGAAAAGAAATACTTATACTCTGGTCTTACCTTTTACTTGATTCCTGAATTAGTTGAAAGACTATCAGGAAAATCATTTGATCAGTTTCTATACGATGAATTCTACATTCCCCTTGGAGCTGAGACTTTAAGATTTAATGCAGGTCAATCATTCCCATTAGACCGCATAGTACCAACTGAGATGGATACCTTCTTTAGAATGCAAACTTTGCATGGCGTTGTTCATGATGAGGGTGCTGCCATGATGTTGGGTGTATCTGGTAATGCTGGGTTATTCGGAAATGCCATGGATCTGGGTAAAGTATATCAAATGCTACTAAATGATGGCTACTACGATGGTAGAAGGTATTTAAAGGCCGAAACAGTCCAAGAGTTTACCAAGGTGCAATTTCCTGATAATGAGAATCGAAGAGGACTAGGCTTTGATAAGCCCTTATTAGAATACGATAAAGAGGGTAGTAGTTCTGCTTATAGGGCATCTCCATCCACTTTCGGGCACTCCGGTTATACAGGAACCTTAGTTTGGGCGGATCCTGAAAATGATATTCTCTTTGTCTTCTTATCGAATAGGGTGCATCCTACAAGAGACAATAGGAAGATCTACACTTTGGGTATTAGGCCAGCTATCCATAATGCTGTCTATGAACTCTTAAACGCTTACCAAGGAGCCTATAGCATCGGATATAGAGGACATTAGCAAACCTTATACTCTTTACCTGGAAGTGTTTTAATAAGGCCTTTAAATTCAAGTTGAAGTAATAGACTGGCTAATTCCGCAGCATTGAATTGTGTTTGCCAGGCAATCTCATCAATATGCATTTGCTGGTCGTTCTTCATAAGAACCTCCATTATTCTTTTTTCCATGCCCTTTAATGAGGCCATTTCTGTAAATAGCTCTTGCTGTCTATTCTCTTTGGCCAAGTCCCAATTCAATTCTTGGATGACATCATCGAATTTGGTGTAGATGGAGGCTCTCATCCTTTGGATCAATTGATTACAGCCCTCAGAATATTTACTATTTAGTTCGCCAGGAACCGCAAATACGGGACGGTCATAACTGTGAGCTATGTTGGCTGTTATAAGAGCTCCTCCTTTGTTAGCAGCTTCAACAACTATAAGAGCATCGCACAAGGCGGCAAGAATTCTATTTCTCGCTGGGAAATATCTAGGATCAGCTTTTGTGCCAACTGGGTATTCACTCAGTAGGCCTCCATTTTCTAAAATTTGAAAACCCGTTGATCTATGTGTGGCAGGATAGATATGGTCCACTCCGCATGCTAAAACGGCAATTGTTGGAAGTTTACGCTCAATAGCTGCCTCATGCGATTTGACATCAATACCAAAAGCTAATCCAGAGACTATGGTCGGTTGACTAACTGATGCATCATTTACAATCTCATTTGTTGTCCTTATTCCGTATCTCGTGGCTCTTCTTGTGCCGACTATGCCTATCGATTTTTTAGGATTCAGGTTGATATTCCCTCTTGAGTATAATACTACGGGACTGTCTTGAACTCTTTTTAAGCGATCAGGATAAGACTCAGAATCATAGAAATGAAGCTTTATTCCTTGTTTTTCAGATTCTGAGATGATTCTATCTGTTTCATTTTGAACCAGTGTGGTGTGTAGAGCAGAACTCAATTTTGGACCAATCCCTTGAACTTTAGCTAGTTTGCTCTTTGGTGTTTTAAAGATTTGATGTGCAGATCCAAAGTGGAGTATGAGTTGTTTAGTAACAACTGGACCAATATTAGGGATAAGACTTAAGGATAAGAGGGCTCTTTCTTCTTCTGTCATGGAAGATTACGTTTCATCTCCTCTAGAAATGAACGTATCTTCTTTAAAGAGTTTACCATTTCAGCTTTGTCATCGATACTGCCCTTGCTATTCTTTATGTGCTCTTGGGCACCGCTAAGGGTATAGCCTTTTTCTTTAACTAGATGGTAAACAAGTTTAAGTTTCTTGAGGTCGTCTTGTGTGAATTTACGGTTGCCTTTAGCATTCTTTTTGGGTCGAATGAAATCGAATTGAGATTCCCAAAATCGAATAAGAGAAGTGGCTACGCCTAGTTCTTTAGCTACCTCACCAATGGTGAAATACTTTTTAACTATAGGCTTCTCTTTGTACGGCATATCAACAAGTTATGAAAAATACTGAAAGAATTACTTTAATCTTTTGATAAAAGTATTTGTCAGAGAATTATCTGTTAGAATAAGAACCTAGCGATTGATTTTCGATCGATGACAATCTTAAAATCTCATCAAACTTCTCGGCATCAAGGTCTTGATAGAAGTAGAATACTGGGTTCTTGGCTTTGCCATTAACATGTACTTCGTAATGAAGGTGAGGAGCAGTAGATTTTCCTGTATTACCCACATAACCAATAACTTGCCCTCGTTTAACCTTGTCACCTGGTTTTACAGCGAATCTACTCATGTGACCATAAACAGTTTCAAAACCATAACCATGATCAATCTTGACGTTCCATCCCAAGCCCGTATTTGATTTTCTTGTACGAGAAATGGTACCGTCTGCCGTTGCAAAAATTGGTGTGCCTTGCTGAGCGGAGAAATCAGAGCCATAGTGCATTTTACGCACCTTTAATATTGGGTCGATTCTCATTCCGAAGCCTGAGGCAAACCTTCTGAGATCATCGTTTTTAATTGGCTGTATAGCCGGCATAGCGGCATAATAGGCTTCTTTGTTTGTTGCTAAATCCAAAATTTCGTCATAAGACTTAGTTTGGATATACATCTCTTTTTTGATCTTATCGATGGTATTGAGATTTCCAACGACTAGATCTTTGTTAGAAAGGTCACTTTCAATCAGATTTCTATATCTCAAAACTCCACCAGAGCCAGCTTCTCTAACGGTTTCTGGGATAGGCTCAGCTTCGAATATGGTTCTATATACTTGATCGTCTTTCTCTTGTAGCACATCAAGCATTTCTTCCATACTGGCCAATTGGCCTTGCATCAATTCGTAGTACTGTTTGAGATCAGAATTTTCTCTTTTAAGAGCGGTTTCTTTAGGGGAGTCAAAGTATTGACTGAGCACTACAATAATTCCTACGGCTAATACCATTGATAGAGACAAAAAACCTAGTGCATTGATCACAACGTCACGTTTTTTGACTTTTACGCGCTCATATTTGCACGTCTCGGTATCGTAGTAATATTTTATCTTACTCATTAAGAGGCCTTGTTTGAATTTCTCCTAATTTTGTCCACTTGTTGAAAGGACGTCAACAAAAGTAATAAAAATAGTCAAACGCGAATTTGACGAAAACGGTTCAGAGATGCAGTCGAGAGAGATACGAAAAAAGTTTATCGAGTTTTTTGAGTCTAAAGGCCATAAATATGTGCCTTCAGCTCCCATGGTGTTAAAGAATGATCCTACATTGATGTTTACCAATGCTGGGATGAATCAATTCAAAGATTTGTTCTTAGGGAATGCCACTGCAGATTACTCTCGTGCTGTCAATTCCCAAAAATGTTTGAGGGTTTCAGGTAAACATAACGACTTAGAGGAAGTAGGTATTGATACCTACCATCATACCATGTTTGAAATGCTCGGAAACTGGTCGTTTGGCGATTATTTCAAGAAGGATGCAATTGCTTGGGCATGGGAGTTACTAACGGATGTATATGGTCTACCAAAAGATCGTTTGTACGTAACTGTTTTTGAAGGAGACAAAAAAGAAGGCTTAGACTTTGATCAGGAGGCTTTTGACTTTTGGAAAGAGTTTATCGATCCAGAAAGGATTATCAATGGTAATAAGAAAGATAATTTCTGGGAAATGGGTGATACAGGACCATGTGGCCCATGTTCAGAGATTCATATCGACCTACGATCTGAGGCAGAGATCAAAAAAGTTGATGGTAAAGAATTAGTGAATCAAGACCATCCTCAAGTCGTTGAGGTGTGGAATTTGGTTTTCATGCAATTTGATAGAAAAGCAGATGGTCATTTAGAAAACCTACCTGCACAGCACATAGACACAGGTATGGGCTTCGAAAGGTTGGCCATGGCGCTTCAGAAAAAACTATCGAATTATGATACAGATATATTTGCTCCTCTTATCGGTAAAATAGCGGATAAAGCAAATAAGACATACGGACAAGATGAGACTACAGACATCGCCATTAGGGTAATTGTAGATCATATAAGAGCCATTTCTTTTGCCATTGCTGATGGACAACTTCCGTCTAATAACAAGGCGGGTTATGTAATTAGAAGAATTCTTAGAAGGGCTGTTAGGTATGGCTATACATTCTTAGGCTTTGATTCTCCTTTCCTTTATGAGTTGGTCGATGTTTTGGCTGAGCAGTATAAAGGCTTCTTCGATGAACTAGCGAGCCAAAAGGATTTTATCGCTAAAGTGGTTCGTGAAGAAGAAAATTCATTTTTAAGAACCCTTGAGAATGGCCTTAAACGTCTAGATCAAATAGAAGAAAAGCTAAAAGCGTCAAAAGCTTCTACAATTGATGGTAAGGAGATCTTCGAACTATACGATACCTACGGTTTTCCGCTTGATCTTACTGCTTTGATAGCTAGAGAAAGAGGATTGGAGATTGATGAAGCTGGTTTTCAGCAGGCCATGGCAGAGCAGAAAAGCAGATCTAAGGCTGATGCTGCTTCAAGCAAGGGAGATTGGATCGTTCTTGACGATGATACCTCTGAATTTGTAGGATATGATGAGGCAGAGACTACTTCGAAAATCTTAAAATACCGCGAAGTTGAGGATAAGAAAGGTAAGCTTTTCCAAATAGTGCTCGATAAGACGCCATTCTATGGCGAAAGTGGAGGCCAGGTTGGCGACCAAGGTGAATTGATCAATGGAGAAGATATAGTGTATATCATAGATACTCAGAAAGAGAATGACCTGATCGTACATTTTACTAAGAAGCTTCCTGAAGATGTAAAGGCTGAGTTTACAGCTAAGATCAATGATTCGAGAAGAAGTTTGATCAAATACAACCACTCTGCTACGCACTTATTACATGCAGCACTAAGAGATGTACTAGGCGATCATGTGCAGCAGAAAGGATCTTTAGTAAGCAATGAGGTTTTGAGATTTGACTTCTCACACTTCCAAAAAGTGACTGAAGAAGAGATTGAGAAGATCGAACAAATTGTCAATGATCATGTGCGCCAAAACATTCCTCTAGATGAAAAGAGAAATGTGCCGATCGAAGAGGCTAAAAAGCTAGGTGCTATGGCGCTTTTCGGTGAGAAGTATGGTGACTTTGTTAGAGTAATCACTTTCGATCCTAAGTATTCAGTTGAGCTTTGCGGAGGTACTCACGTAACAGCAACAGGAGAGATAGGTACTTTTAAAATTGTATCTGAATCTGCCGTGGCTGCGGGAGTAAGAAGAATTGAAGCATATACTGGACCGAAGGCTTTTGAGTACGTGCAAGAGCAGGAAAAGTCGTTGAAAGAAGTTAAAGATCTACTTAAGAATCCAAAAGACTTAACAAAGGCTATTCAGTCTCTTTTGGACGAGCAAAAGAAGCTAACAAAGGAGATTGATTCTCTTCATGCCAAACAATCTGGACAGGTGAAAGGCGATTTGATCAATAAAAAATCGACAGTTGGAACTGCCAATGTGATCATTGAAAAAGTAACCTTGCCTAACGCAGATGCGCTGAAGAAACTATCGTTTGAATTGAAGAATGAGGTAGGAAGCCTTTTTGCGGTTTTGGCGGCTGACATTGCTGGCAAACCTCAAATCGCTGTGGTAATTGACGATGGGCTAGTTTCATCAAAAGGCTTGAATGCTGGTCAATTAGTGCGTGAATTAGCTAAAGAGATCAAAGGAGGAGGTGGTGGACAACCATTCTTTGCAACTGCTGGAGGTAAAGACATCAGCGGTTTAGATCAGGTGTTAGTCAAAGCTAAAGAGCTGACTGCGGGCCTTTGAGTTCAATTTATACCATATTAGAGCAAGCTGGGTATGAGCCGACCATTGGCTTAGAAGTTCATGTGCAGCTGAATACTGCCACTAAGATATTTTCATCTGATCGGAATGGATCAAGTGAAATACCTAATGATCATATTCATATGGTTTCATTGGGGCTACCAGGTAGCTTGCCCGTATTGAACAAAGAGGCTGTAAATAAGGCTATCCAATTTGGTTTGGCTGTTGATGCTGAGATAAACAAAAAAATCTTTTTTGATAGAAAGAGTTATTTCTATCCAGATTTACCAAAGGGGTATCAGACCACTCAAGACAAAGCACCCATCTGTTTGAGAGGAAGGGTTGAGGCATTCAGCGAAAAAACGGTAGGCCAATATGTAGACCTACACCATACTCATTTAGAAGAAGATGCGGGCAAATCTGTGCACGATGAAGGAGATGATACACTGATTGATCTTAACCGTGCAGGCTCACCATTAATTGAGATAGTTACCGAACCTTGCATCAGGTCAGGAGAGGTAGCTGCCGCCTTTTTACAAGAGATCAGAAGAATTGTACGCTTTTTAAATATTGGGAATGCCAATATGGAAAAAGGTGAATTAAGATGTGATGCGAACATCTCTATCAAGAAAAAAGATGCTTCTGAGCTAGGGAGCAAGGTAGAGATCAAGAACATGAACTCTTTTAATCATGTGAGAAGAGCGATCGATTTTGAACTTCAAAGGCAGTTCGAACTTGTTGAGAAGCACGAAGAAGTACTTGTTGAAACTAGGACATTTGATCCTTCAGCAGGTGAGACCTATGGGATGCGATTCAAAGAGACGTTGAATGATTATCGCTATTTCCCTTGTCCTGACTTGCCGCCTGTTTTGATTTCTGATGAAATGAAAGAAGGTGTTAGGTCAGAAATGAACAAGACTCCTGCAGTGGTTCGTCAAGAGATTTCAGGCCAAGGTTTAACAGTGTCTGATGTTGCCAACCTGGCGAGTGACCTTGCCACGGCATCTTATGCTCTTCAGTTGATCGATTTAGTGGGTGATGCTAAGTTAGTAGCCAACTGTATAAAAGGTCCTATTAAAGGGTTTTTGAATGACAAAGGTGTCCTTATTAATGAGCTACCAAGGTCAATCCAAGATTTGGGTGAATTGCTACTTTTAGTGAAAAGTGGTGAGGTCAATGCATCTGCTGCCATGCAAATCCTATTCCCTCGATTTATCTCTTCTCAGATGAGCGCTAAAGATCTAGCGAAAGAAGAGAATTTGATCATTCAAACGGATGAGTCTGGAGTAGAACAGTTGGTTAAAAAGGTCTTACTATCTTTACCAGAAGAAGTAAACAGATATCAAAAAGGAGAGAAGCAACTTTTCGGGTTGTTTATGGGAGCTTTAATGAAGCAAGGCGGTCGCCAGTTCGACCCTAAACAATTACAGTCAGTGTTGCGTAAAGAATTGTCAGAATAAATGAGAAAGCTACTATATATTATTCCATTACTAAGCCTAATATGGGCTTGTGGGAGTGTTAAAAGTGATAACCTTGTTACCATTACTGGAAAAGTAGATCAGGCAATCCCTCAAGGTGAGGTGATCTTAGAGAAGTATGAGATTGGTCAGATCACGCCAGTATTAACCGTTTTTTCTGATCACAATGGGAACTTCGAAATCCAAACAGAATTAGAGGGGCCAGGTTTTTACAGGTTAAATATCTACAATAAGCAATTTGAGACTTTAATATTAGATGGTGAAGACCTTACCGTAGTAGCAAGTGGTGTTGAAGGAAGTCCTTTTGAGATCACCGGTTCTGACGATATGGAATACATGACTGAGCTGTATGACTACCTCGAAAGCTATCAGGTGATCGTAGCTGAGTTCAATCAAAAATATATTCAGGCTAGACAATCAGGTAATGCTGAACTCTTGCAAGAGTTAACGGACGAAGGAATGGCTCTTGAGGCAGGAAAGATCGATAAGCTTAAAAAAATGGCTTGGAAGTTTGAAGGCTCTCTAGTCTCTTTATTGATCACAGATTATATCCCAAATAAAGAAGATGAATACTCATTCTTAGATTCTCTTTCGAACAAACTACAAGAAGAATTACCGAACTCTAATGACGTTCAATTCTTTGCTTCTCAATTGCAGAATTTTAGACCTGCTGTGGATATAGGAGATATCGCTCCGGATATTACGTTACCTAAGCCTGATGGAGAGACTGCAAGCTTATCTGACTTACGTGGTAAATATGTGCTTCTCGATTTCTGGGCAGGATGGTGTGGACCGTGTAGACGCGAAAATCCAAATGTGGTGAGATTATACAATAGATATAAAGACAGTGGTTTTGATGTATTCTCAGTGAGTTTGGATAGAACACGAGATAGATGGGTGAATGCCATTGAGAAAGACGGTCTCGTTTGGGAAAACCATGTTTCAGATTTGAAATACTTCCAATCTTCCGCAGCCATCACATATAAAGTGAATGCCATTCCATTTGCTCTACTACTTGACCCAGAGGGAAGAGTAATAGGAAAAAACCTGAGAGGGATAATGCTTCAACAGAAACTCGAAAGTATTTTCGGAGCTATTTAAAGATAGATTGGAGCGCTTGCCATAGCGCTCTTTTTTTTGTGTTATCTACGGCCACATCTTCCAAGTGGTCTGAGAGTAGGTAGTGTTTCCCTTTTTCACTAATTGGTTCATAAACCGTAGCATTGGATAATAGATCTGGTTTCTTGACTCCAAAGCTTATTAATTGTCTATGATTGTTTTCGTGGATCAAAGCCTCAATGCTTTCATCTGAACAACCATGAACATTGGCCATTAAAACGTCTTTAGGTGTTCGATCTATAGCTGCTAAGATCTTAAAGAGTAATCCTTTTGAATCAGCATCTAATTTTCCTTCTGCACTGAACATGACAATACAATGCTTCAAGTTTTCGCCATGTGTATGAATAGGCTTTAAGGCAACCGGTTCAACGGCTGGTTCTTCAACAATTGAGGTCTGCGAATTCTCAGTTTCAACAGATTCTGTTGATTCTTCAACTATTGTCTTTTGTCCTTCCTTGATCACATAGATGTCATCCGAAATAAAATGGGGGAGGAAGTCCCTTTCATTACTCATAAAATGAAGGTATCAGAATACTATGTAATTGAAAAGAAGATTAGTCTTCTATTTCTTAGTAGGATCGAAGAATAGATTCTTAAGTTCTGTGGCTTCTTCTGCTTTCATGCGTTGAGCCAGAACTAAGCGAAGTTGTCTTCTTCTTAATGCCCCTGCATAAAGTTCTTTTTCTTCATCAGATTCAGGTACAAGCTCAGGTACATCGATAGGTCTGCCACCTTGATCTACAGCTACGAATGTAAAGAAGGCACTGTGGCTTTTGAACTTGGTGCCTGAAGGGATGTTTTCAGCAAAAACCTCAACATAAACCTCCATTGAAGAACTAAATGCTCTCGTCACTTTCGCTTCAAGAGTAACCACATCTCCTAGTTGGATAGGCTTTTTAAAGGAAATATTATCTGCAGATGCAGTGACAACAATTCTATTAGAATGTTTTTGTGCAGCAATTGCAGTGACTACATCCATCCAGTGCATCAATCTGCCACCCATGAGATTGTTGAGTGTATTGGTATCATTAGGTAATACCAATTCAGTCATTGTTACACAAGAGTCTTTGGATGTTTTTCTTTGTTTAGCCATACTTCATTCTTTCAGTGGTAAAGATAAGAATATATAACCGAATATATGATGGTATTGAGTAAATATACGGAATAAAATATGTATTAATAAATTAACATATTAAAATATATATAAATACAAGTATGTTAAATTGTTAATTATTTCCATCCCTTATCGCCCAGAAGGGGTACGAACTTAAAGTCATGGAAGGTTTCAGATTCCACTTTGGTAGGAGAGACCTTGGTTACTCTTAGCATTTGCTGCACTTTACTATTGCCGACTGGAATGATTAATTGTCCACCAATATTCAATTGATCAATCAAACTATCTGGTACACTAGGAGCACCTGCGGTAACAATTATTTTATCATATGGTGCATGCTGAGGAAGTCCTTTAGAACCATCTCCAAAAAAGAAATTTGGCTGATAGCCCATTCTCGGCAAGAAGCGCTTAGTTTTTTCAAAGAGTTCTTTCTGATATTCTATGGTATACACTTGGGCACCTAATTCTAACAAGACTATGGACTGATAACCAGAGCCTGTACCAATTTCAAGCACTTTATCTCCTGGTTTGATCTGTAAGAGTTGAGATTGAAAAGCTACCGTATAAGGTTGGGATATGGTTTGTCCTGCTCCAATGGGAAAAGCCTTGTCTTGGTATGCATGTTCAACTAAGGCATTTTCAAAGAAGAAATGTCTGGGGATTTTGCCAATTGCAGCTAAAATCTTTTCATCCTTAATTCCTTTAGACGCTATAGTTTTAACCAATTGGCGCCTCATTCCTTTGTGTTTATAACTGTCTTCCATCGAATTTTCGAAGATAGAATTTTATTCAGCCTGCTCCCAGAAAAGATTGCTTATAGAAGCTGGAACAATTCACTAACAATGCACCTTATGTTGTAAAGAATAATTAAAATTGCTCCATGTTTACTGGAATCATTGAAACACTCGGTACGATTACCAATATCTCTGAAGAGGGAACAAATATTCATTTTGAAGTTGAAACCAACATTGCTCATGAGCTTAAAATAGATCAAAGTGTGGCGCACAATGGTGTATGCCTCACTGTGGTGAGTTTAGACGATCAAAAGCATGTAGTCACCGCAATCGATGAAACACTCAAGAAAACGGATTTAGCCTCTTGGAGTGTAGGTACCAAAGTTAATATTGAGAGATGCATGGTTGCCAATGGTCGTTTTGATGGGCATGTGGTGCAAGGTCATGTTGATCAAATTGGTACAGTCACTAATATTCAAGAACAAGATGGCAGTTGGTTATTCGATTTCTCCTATGACCCGTCTGAAGGCAATGTTACGGTTGAAAAAGGGTCCATCTGCATAAATGGTACAAGTTTGACCTGTTTCAATTCTGAAGAGGGAAGCTTTAGAGTGGCCATTATTCCATACACCTACGAGCATACAGCCTTTCATCAATTGAAGATTGGAGACAAGGTTAACCTTGAATTCGACATTATTGGTAAATACGTAAAGAGATTATTGGGTAAGTAATGTGGTGCGAATTCTTTATTCAAAAACACACGCTCAATTTCTCTTTTGAGGCAGGTACTTCGAGAGGAGTTCTGCGAGAGAAACCAACCTGGTTCATATTAGCTAGAGAATTAGGTTATGAAGGTTGGAGGGGAATAGGGGAAGCAAGCCCCTTAAAAGGATTAAGCGAAGACTATTCTGAGCAATACGAAGAAGAGTTAAAGGCACTCTTGAAGGAATTAGAGGAAGTAGAGATCCCGGAAACCAGAAAAGAGATCACCGAATTTATTCGTCACCATGTCCCAGATGATAAACCTTCAATGCGCTTTGGTATTGAAACTGCTCTTTTTTCAATGACTGAAATAAGAGGTGAACAGATTTTTCCAGGCCCGTTTTGCGAAGGGAAGTATCGAATGCCTATCAATGGTTTAGTTTGGATGGGGGATGAGGAGTTTATGAAGGATCAAATTGATGCCAAACTGCATGGAGGTTTCTCGACCATTAAGATGAAGATTGGCGCCATAGACTTTGATACAGAATTCAAGCTTCTTGAAAGTATCCGCAATGAATACGGGCCAGAGGATATTACGCTAAGAGTAGATGCCAATGGTGCGTTTACAGAGGAGGACGTCCGCGACAAGCTGATACGATTGGCTTCTTTGGATATTCACTCAATTGAGCAACCTATAAAACCTGGTCAATTGGACTTAATAAAGGAGCTTTGCGAAGAAGAAATCCTTCCAATAGCACTTGACGAGGAATTAATCGGTATTCACACTCAGCGCGATAAAGAATCTTTATTAGATCGCATTAGCCCTCAGTTTATCATTTTGAAACCTTCGCTTATTGGAGGTTTACAAGCGACTGCAGAATGGATTGAAATTGCTCAAGACAGGAATATTGGTTGGTGGATCACTTCCATGTTAGAGTCAAATGTAGGTTTGAATGCCATAGCGCAGTTTACTGCACAATATCGCCCGGAATTACCTCAGGGCTTAGGTACAGGCCAATTGTACACCAACAACATACCATCGCCATTAAAAATTAGAAAGGGAGAGTTGCTCTATGATCCGGCAGAAATGTGGATTTACCATCTACCCGATGTTGATTTTTCTTAAGGCTTCTTTTTTAGACAAAGAAGCGAGGTTCTGATTATTGGCATACTCAACCACCCACCTTGGGTTGGTGTCTCCATATGATCTTAATGCCCAACCAATTGCTTTATTGATGAAAAATTCTTTGCTACCTAAATTCTGACTGATTGCCTTATCCAAGAACTCAAGATTAGTTTCTGTTTTGAATCTCAATTGATGGATGATTGAAACTCGCCTGATCCACATATTAGGATCATTGATCCAATCATTTAATTGTGCTTGCTCGCTAGGACTTTTCATGATGATTGAACCAACCTCAATCGCTAAGGTGTCCACAGTATCCCACCAGCTTTTAGATAGAATTAATGATTTGAGTTTGCCAATATCCTCAATGGTAAACCTACGTTGTACTTTGCGAAGATAGTCAGTTGCTACGTATTGAAATTCGCGTTCCTCTTGTTCAAAACACTCAAAAACGAAGCTCCAATCAATATCAGGTTTTTTCCTTAGTTCAGTCAGAATATCTTTTGTAGCCTCTTTACGAGGTGTTGATTTGATGCCAAAGTAGATGAAATGATCCTTCATATAGGCCTGCATAGCTTCTGCCTCTAAAGGATTAGCCATGGCCTCAAATCGAGATCTTATATTACTTATTTCATTCATTTTAGGGCATAAAAAAAGCAGTCATTCGACTGCTTTTGTTGAGTATGATTTTTTATCACCACTCTTCACCAATAAATGGTAAAGACTCACTGAATGGTTTCTCTGCAACCAAATCAATGTAGTGATCAATTTCGGCAAATTTTAATGCGATCAAGCCGCCAACTTCTCTTTCCATTCTTCTCAAGTACTTCGTCTTTAACTGTACTTCAGCTGCTCTTCTTGCTCTCACATCATCAAGAAGCTCTTCAGCCATTTCATCAGTCAATGAGTCAAAGTTCTCAATGTACTTCACAATAGTTGCTTCTTGTTGATCCACATACTTGTGTCTTGCAGCTTCATATTCATCATAAATAGCCCAGAACTTGGTAGCAGTTTCGCCCTCAAGCTTCATAAACTTCTTGATGATATTCTTTTTACTATTGTCTTTAAAGTGTGCATGTACTGCAGCAATTTCAGACTCATGCTGTGCAAATGCACTAGTAGCGAAGAGTGCTAAAACGAAAAGAGTGCTAAAGATTTTTTTCATAGTTCTAGTTATTACTTTTCAATAATACAAAATATGACGGTTTGATGCAGCCCGTTCGAACGAATTTTCACCTAGACCTGCACTTCTTTCCATTTGCCTTTTCTAAACATGACAATTGCAGCGATAGCGATAGCTACTTCGGCTAGGGTAATTGCACCGTAAACACCTATTGGACCCCAATCTAAATAAATGGCACAAAAATAGGCTAGAGGCAACTGAAACAGCCAAAAGCAGAAGAAATTGATATAGGTCGGTGTCTTAGTATCTCCTGAACCATTAAAGGCTTGAGTTACTACCATACCATAAGCATAAAAAACGTAGCCCGCTGCTATAACCTGAAGGCTTAAAGCACCATATTCTACCACATCACTCACATCACTGAATAATCCGATGATGTTTTTAGCAAATAGTAAATAGAATAGCGATATCCCAGCCATAAACCAGGCATTCACTTTACTTGTGACCCAAACTGATTTTTCTGCTCTCTCAGGTTGTTGAGCACCCAAGTTTTGTCCAACTAATGTGGCTGCCGCATTGCTCATACCCCATGAAGGCATAAGCGTAAACATCATTACTCGAATCGAAATCGTATAGCCCGCTAATACATCGCTACCGAATTCCGACATGATCCTCATCAAAAAGACCCAACTTGAAGTACCTATCAAGAATTGACCGATTCCGCCTAAGGACACCTTGATCAAATTCATCATGACGCTAGCTCTAAATACCAGGTCCTTTAATCCTAATTTGATTCTGCCCCAGCCGAAAAAGAGGATCATGAACTGAGCTGTTACAGCTACACCTCTTCCGATGGTAGTCGCAATAGCTGCTCCTTCAACCCCATAAGCGGGAATTGGACCAAATCCAAAGATGAAAATGGGGTCTAAAATGATGTTAAGTCCATTACTAAGGACTAACGTCCACATGGCAATAGAAGCATCACCAGCCCCACGAAACACCGCATTGATCAAGAATAGAAGCATAATGGTGATATTGCCACCAATTAAGATTCTGGTGTAACCATAGCCTTCTTCAATGAGGTCAGCTTCGCCTCCCATGAGACCAAGAATCTCTTTGGGGAAAATGATGCCGATTACGCCTATAATGATAGCCAAAATACTACCAAGCATAATGGCTTGCACAGCCGCTTGAGACGCACCTTGATTGTCTTTTTCTCCGATTCTTCTTGCCACAACGGCTGTAGCGGCCATACTTAAACCGATTGCCAAAGCATATAATAGAGTGATTACAGACTCTGTTAGTCCGACTGTTGCCACGGCATTTACTGAAACTTGAGACACGTAGATGATGTCAACCAAGGCAAAGGTCGATTCCATTAGCATCTCTAAGATCATCGGAATTGAAAGCATGAAAATCGCTTTTCGAATGCTTCCAGTAGTGAAATCTTCTTGCTTTCCTTTAATCGCTGCGATTAAATAGCCCCAAAATTTCCGTATAGAATATGTATTTGAATGTTCTGTCATTGTTGAGAATTATGTAATAAAAAAATGGATAGGGGGAGTCTGCGCTAAGGGAGATTAACCCTTAACGTTCAATACCAGTGCAGGAATAAACAGTGGACTGAACATAATTCTCTTACTTCATGATAATACGAAGGTTGAATAAATATTCGAGAAATGAAAATAGAGTCAACTATGAGTCGATCATTTCAACGAATTTGGTCATGCCGGAAGTTGCCTTTTCTCGAATGACATGGATCTCTCGATTTGATCGATAGTCAGGTTCATTTGGATCGATAAGAAAAATTGGGCAGTCACCCGGGCTATATTCAAATAGACCTGCAGCTGGGTAAACTTGCAGAGAGGTGCCAACAACCAAGAACATATCTGCATTTTGAGTAATACTGATGGCTTCTTCCATGGCAGGTACAGCTTCACCAAACCATACAATATTGGGTCTAAGCTGGCTTCCTAATTCACAGAGATCTCCTTTGTTCAATTGCCAACCGTCCATAGAGTAAATTAGATTTTCATCTTTAGTACTTCTGCTCTCGAAGAGTTTACCATGCAAATGAAGGACTTCAGTAGATCCTGCTTCTTCGTGCAGGTGGTCAACATTTTGGGTGATGATATTCACATCAAAACTGTCTTCCAAATGAGCCAACAGCTCATGTGCTCTGTTGGGTTTAGCTGTTAATGCTTGTTTCCTTCTTTGATTATAGAATTCTAACACAAGGTCAGGGTTGCTTTCCCATCCTTGTGGTGAAGCCACTTCCATCACATCATGACCTTCCCATAATCCATTGGAATCCCTAAAGGTCCTTAAACCACTTTCGGCACTGATTCCAGCTCCTGATAGTACAACTAAGCGCTTTCTCATAATCTCTGAGTTTCGATTGGTATTGCTGTCGTTAAATTAAATAAAGTATTGTACCATAACGTTTCCTAAACTATATTCTTAAGGATAAGGTCAAAACATGAAATTCCTTATTAGGTCAATATTTTCATTTCTACTATTCATCGCCATTGGATGGCCTCAAACCACCTATGCGCAAACGGGAACAACAGAAGGTAGAGAGTTTTATATGGGCTTTCTGATCAATGGATCTTCTAATAACCCCTTCAATTTAACCGTCTACATAAGTGGCAAAAAAGCGACTACAGGGACGCTTACTGTCATTGGTCAAGACTACACAGTTCCTTTTACCATTACCCCAAATTCTACAAGAACAATTGCCATTCCTACATCATTCAAGCCTCAATTGGCCGGAGAGAAAGAGGCAATAGCCATTCGAGTAATAGCTAATCAGGAAGTGAGTGTTTACGCTTTCAATGAAACTGATGATACAGGTGATGCTTCGATTGTCTTACCCATTCAATCTTTGAGTGATAATTATTTGATTCATGCCTATAACAATGATTTCTTCCAAGAAAGCTTCACTCAAAATCAAGTTCTTCTAGTAGGCACACAGGACACAACCATTTACGACTTCACTACAACTGCAGACATATTTGACTTACAAGAGAATTTACTTTTTAGTAGAGGAACGGTCATTCGAGATACATTGCTTTTGGGCGAGCAAATTGCCTATCATGCGCTAGACAATTTATCAGGCTCTACTGTTCAAACGATTAATAATGATCCAGATGAGGATTGCTTACCAATAGCTGTTTTCATCGGTCATATGGCCACAAATGTGGATGTTTGTCAATCACCGGACCATTTATTTCATCAATTATATGCCCCTGCAGATTGGGGTTATGAGTACATGGTTATTCCATTTGCCACAAGGTTTGGTGGTGATGTAGTTCAAATCATGGCTGAAGAGAATAATACGATTGTGAATATTGGTTCGAATCAAAGTGTGACTTTGAATCGAGGAGAGAGGCATACTTTCATCGCACCAATAGTGACACCCATTCAAGCGAGCAGAAGGATTTCGGTCATGCATTTAAGTAGAGGAAAGCGATGCGATGACACTGAAAGAGGCGATAACATAGCCGACCCGTTTATGATCATGTTGAGCCCGGCTAATCAGATTATCAAAGAACTGACTTTTGATGTGATCAGAAATGAAGAAACAGAGCGATACTTTCTGAACATGGTTGTGCCTGCAAACGACATAGAAGTAACCTACAATGGAACGGACATCAGTGATCAGTTTCAAGTGTCTAACCAAAACCCGAATTATGCCTACCTCAATTATCAAGTAACTCCTGGAACTAGGAGGTTATACAGCAAAAATGGAGTGGTAGCACATCTGTATGCTTTTGGTGAATCTGAGTCTTATGGCATGGGTTTGGGAGCTAATCTTGGTGAATTCGAGGTAGAAATATTTGACGAACAGTTTGGTCAATTATTTGGCGAGCAAGTGAATGTATGTGAGGCTTCAACAATAACCTTCAATGTGACTTCTGAGATCGACATTCTAAAAGATACCTATCGTGATTTTCAATGGGTTTTAAGTACCGGAGAGGTACTTGATGGTGATCGAGTAACATTTGATTTTGATACTGCCGGAGTTTACACATTGGACATGATTGCTTCTAAAGAAGCCAGTAGTTGTAGTCAAATTATAGTAACAAGAACAGTCAATGTTATTGAAGATGCTTTAGACGATATTGATGGGCCAGCATCTGTTTGCCCTACAGCTCAAGACATAGTTTATGAGGTTGCCGGTGCTGAAAATGGCTACACCTATCAATGGTTAATCAATGGTGGTACCTTTGATGGAGCATCCCAAGGAAGAAGGGTTCAGGTAGATTGGTCGATATCCGATCCCAATGCAAGTATATCTGTCTTTTCACGATCACCCCAGGGATGTCTAAGCGATACGGTCAAATTTGATATTGTATTGAATGAGGTATTACAGCCTTCAGCACCACAAGGGCCGGCTCAGCTCTGTATTGATAATATTACATCTGTGTTCTATCGAACTCCCTTAGCCTCTGGTTCATCTTATCAATGGGAGGCAATTGGCGGTACTGTGGTAGGTGGACAAGGGACTAATCAAGTAGAAGTCCAATGGGACGGACCTGGTACTCATACGTTAAGATTTTACGAATCAACTTCCGTCAATACGCTTTGTGGTGGTGTTTCGGAAGACCTTGAAGTGATCGTTTATAATGCACTGCAAGCTTCTGAAGACATGACTAGAACATCTTGTAATGGTGATAGTGATGGTACCTTGAGTTTAGACATCAATGGCGGGCTCGGTCCGTACAGTGTTTCATGGAGTAATGGTATGTCGGGAACCTCAATTCAAAACCTTGCTGCAGGCGACTATGTGGCCACTATAAGAGATCAGTTGGGGTGTGAGATACAAAGAACGTTTCAAGTTGAAGAGCCTGGTTTGTTACAAATAGCGGCTATTGTGCAAAATGCGGTTTGCAATGGGGCAAGAGGATTTGCAACTATTCAGATCAATGGTGGAACTGGTCCTTTTTCTTTGAATTGGCGCGATGGTTTTAGCTCTAGTAATGCTAGAAGAGATGGTTTAGGAAAAGGTAGTTATGGAGTGGAAGTGGTTGATGCAAATGGTTGTAAAGCAAGTCTTGATTTTTTAGTTGAGGAGCCAGCAGCATTGGTGGCTAGTTTCGAAGAAAGGCCAGCTTGTCCAGAAGCTGCAGATGGCATTCTTGAGGTCATTGTTGATGGAGGTACTTTGCCCTATACCTATGTCTGGGAGGCTGATGTCCAAAATGATAATTCTGTTCTGAGCAATGTTTCAGCCGGCAATTATTCGCTTACTGTAATTGACGGAGCAGGGTGCGAGTTGTCTTTGAATTCAACGGTAACGAATCTTACTCCTTTAATAGAGATGCCAAGTGCCTTTTCGCCAAATGGAGATGGATTGAACGATGTTTTTGAAGCTGTATATAACTGCGGACTCAGTTTTCAGCTTTACGTTTACAACAAGTGGGGACAAATCGTATTTCAATCTAATGATATTAATGAAGGCTGGGATGGAACTTACAACGGAAGTCCTGTTGATACTGGCACATACACCTATCAACTTAAGTACCAAACGGTATTTAATGGAACAGAATTAACGGAGATCCAAGAGGGTAGAGTACAATTGATTCGTTAGATGTTTAACTCTTCCTTGTTTGCTTCTAAAACGTTGATGATGAACTGAATGTGATCAGTCAAGTCCACCTCAAGAAGCTCAATGCCAGCCGCTATTTCATCCCTTTCGACCTTAGCCGCAAAACTCTTTTGTTTCAGTTTCTTTTTAACTGATTTAGGAGTAAGGCCATTGATTCCATCTGGTCTGACCTGACAGCAAGCAATGATGAAACCTGTTAACTCATCACATGCTAAAAGGCCTTTATCTAATCTTGTTTCGTAGGGCACATTCCATTTTGTATAATGCGCTGAAATAGCGTGTGCTATTTTTTCTTCACCCTTTTCTCTTAGCATGGCCACAATTCTATTGGGATGCTCTTCTGGGTAAGCCTCATAGTCTGCATCGTGCAACATGCCAGTAACAGCCCATTCTTCAGAATCTTCTCCAAAATGACTGCCATAAGCCTCCATCACCAATTCAACACTTCGGGCATGCCTTAATAAACTATCTCCATGAGTCATGGACTCAAGTATTTCTCTGGCTTCAACTCGATTCATTATTTCAGGTTTTTCTCAAAAAAGGACAATACCTCAGACTTGAATTCAGCATTTAGAGGTAGATCAGGATTGCTATAAGTAGCGTTATTCTCAATAGGATTGGCAGGAGCATCTTTTAGCACGTGATTCATGCCATTGACGATCACCAATTTGGCTTTCTCATTTGATGCCTTCAATCTCTGTGCATCTTCGATCTTTACTTGTAGGTCAGTTGACCCATTAATAATCAATATTTCTGACTTCAGCTTACCAATTTCTTCTGAAGGATCGTACATCATCCAAGACATCATAAACGGCTGAATACTAGGTCTGTAGATGCTTTGTAGGAAAGGTGATACCTCTTCAACCGGAACACCCTCTTTTAAGGAGGCGGTGATATCTTTTGCCTCTTGCAATAGTTTTGGTGGGTTGTATGGATTAGCTTTGATCTGCGCTAGAAGGGTCTCGTCAATTGAAAAAGATGGACCTGCAATAGATGCAAATGCTTTCACTTCTTTCCTTTGGCTGATCAGCATGCCAACCAATGATCCTTGAGAATGACCCGCAACACCGACCTTTTTGAATCTTTTGTCCTTGATCAGATAATTCAAAAAACTATTCGCATCATTGACGAAATCATCAAAAACCAGGTCTGATTCATCTGTTTTGATGTTTTTGCTCATTCCCATGCCTCTCTTGTCATAGCGCAGGGTCGCAATTCCAATTGAATTTAAGCTCTCTGATAATTGCTTAAGGGAGTTGTTTTTTCCGGGAAGTATGGCCGAATTGCCGTCTTTATCAGTAGGGCCAGAACCCTGTATGATCAAAACTGCCGGGCACTTTTTGCAACTTGTGGGTACGCTCAGAACTCCGCCTAGTCGACCACTCTCAGTTTCAAGAAAGATGTCTTCTGATTGAATAGATTGACCACTAGTGTATTGAAATAGAAGGAAAGTGCTTATTAAACTAAGTAGTAGTCGTCTCATACGATTGAAAAGCTAAACAAATCGTTTGAGACATAGAAGCAATTTCAAAGCCAATCTCTTAAATCATGTTAAGAGAGAATTTGAAAATTACTTTTTCTTCGCTCTTGTCTTCTTTTTAGGCGTATTGTTATCGATGTGAGTTTGGGCTTGCTCCAAGGTCATATCGGAAACATCCACAGTTTTAGGAAGTTCTACCTTGATCTTTCCTTTGATGACGTTGTGCCTTCCCCAACGCGCCTTTTCTACTCGAATGCCTGCTTCTTCCCAGTTGTGTATAAGCTTTTCGCGTTCTTTCTGAAGTTTGTCTTCAATCAGCTCTTCAATGTCATTTGCAGACAGGTTGTCCCAGTCGTACTTCTTATTGACATTGATGAACATATTATCCCATTTGATAAATGGCCCGAAACGGCCTTTACCTTTTTGTACCGGCTTATCCTGATAAACATAAATAGGAGCATCAGCTTCTTCTTTCTGTTTGATGAGTCCAATACACTCTTCTATATCGATACTTAAAGGATCCGAATCTTTAGGGAGTGAAACAAACTTACCATCGTATTTGATGTAAGGACCATAACGACCGTCAGCCACAATCACTTCATTTCCGTTGTACTCGCCAACTTCTCTTGGCAGCTTAAATAGCTCAAGTGCTTCATCAAGGCTGATACTCTCCAAAAGCTGACCTTTTTTAAGGCTAGCATATTTTGGTTTTTCAGCGCCTTCTTCATCACTATTGGCTCCTAATTGAGCATAAGGCCCAAATTTACCTAAAGACACAAAAACTGGTAAACCTGTATTTGGATCTTGTCCTAATTCACGCTTAGTATCAGGTCTATCTTCTTCTAAAGCTTTTTCTACAAGGTTATGGAATGGATCATAGAATGATTTGATCATGGCTTGCCAATCCTCTTTGTGATGAGCAATTCTATCAAATCGTTCTTCCACATTAGCCGTAAATGAGTACTCTAAGACGTCTTCAAAATGGTCTGTTAAGTAGTCGTTGACTACCATGGCCATGTTCGTAGGGAATAACTTCGCTTTTTCGGCTCCTGTATTTTCTTTACTAGTCTGTGTTTTTAGTTCATCGTTTTTGAGGATCAATTCCCTGAATGGTCTTTCAATTCCTTCTCGATTCTCCTTAACCACATACTCTCTTTTCTGGATAGTAGAAATAGTTGGCGCATAAGTAGATGGTCTACCAATACCCATTTCTTCCAATTTCTTAACTAATGATGCCTCAGTGAATCTGGCTGGAGGACGCGTAAATGATTCTCTCGAGTAAATGCGATTCAAATTCAGCACTTGACCGATCTTGAGAGGAGGGAGCACGTCTTTTGCTTCTTCCTCCTGATCATCATCAGTGGATTCCATGTAGACTTTCAAGAATCCATCAAACACGATCACTTCACCATGTGCAACGAATTTTTCTGATGCAGTTGATATACCAATTGTTGCTGTGGTCTTCTCAAGTTTGGCATCCGCCATTTGAGAGGCAGCGGCTCTTTTCCAGATCAGTTCGTATAGCCTTTGCTCATCGTAGTTATTACCAGTGGAATGAACTGCGAAATTGGTTGGTCGAATAGCTTCGTGAGCTTCTTGTGCACTTTGCGATTTAGTCTTGAACTTTCTGTTCTGAATATATTCCTGGCCATAAGCGTTTTTGATTTCGCTATTGGCACCTTGAATGGCCTCATCAGATAAATTCACTGAATCAGTTCTCATGTAAGAGATCTTACCCGCTTCGTAAAGCCTTTGCGCCAAACTCATGGTTCGTGCAACTGCAAATCCTAGTTTTCTACTGGCCTCTTGCTGAAGCGTAGAAGTAGTAAATGGTGGAGCAGGTGTTCTTTTACCCGGTTTGGTCTCTAAATTTTCAATGCTGAATTCAGCACCTTTACAATTATTAAGGAAGGTATAGGCCTCTTCCTCTGATTTAAATTTCTTTGGTAATTCGGCCTTTAGTGTTTTACCATCTAAGTCGAAAAAGGCAGTCACTTTAAAACTACTAACTGCGTCAAAGTGATCAATCTCTCTTTCTCTTTCAACTACAAGCCTAACTGCAACAGATTGAACTCTACCTGCAGATAATCCTCTTCTTACTTTTCTCCATAGGACAGGAGACAGCTCATACCCAACTATTCTATCCAGAATTCTACGCGCCTGCTGAGCATTTACTAGATCAACATCAATTTCTCTAGGATTCTCAATGGCTTTTTGAATAGCACTTTTAGTAATTTCTCTAAAAACAATCCTTTTCGTGTGCGTAGGGTCTAGTTTAAGAGCCTCTTTTAAGTGCCAGCTAATGGCTTCTCCTTCACGGTCATCATCACTTGCGAGATAGATAGTCTCTGCAGCTTTCGATAATTTTTTTAACTCTCGGATTACATCTCTTTTATCGGATGTGATCTCATAAGTAGGTTCAAAATTATTATCGAAATCTATGGCTTTATCACCTTTAGGTAGATCTCTAACGTGTCCGTAACTCGAAACAACTTTATAGTCTTTACCTAAATAACCTTCAATGGTTTTGGCTTTTGCGGGAGACTCAACTATGACAAGATTTTTTGACATAAATCAGGATTCAGATTCTTATAGGTGTCCCAAAGATGGGTATAAAACTTTCAAAAAAACAAATATCTTCGGCCTTGGCCTTTAATCAACCGTATGCAACACGGTCGATAATCTGTTTAGGCTGTACAACACTAAATACAACAGAATGGTTAAAAACTTACTCATTATCAGGCATTGCGAAGCCTCTTTTAATTCTGAAACAAATAGAGATTTTGATAGACCATTAACTAATAAAGGAATCAATCAAGCCACTGTTTTAGGACAATGGATTGAATCTTTGCCATTTGAGTTGGACGCATTTTATGTGAGTCCAGCTCTAAGAACCATGCAAACATTAATAGGAGTAAGGGAAGAGCTTTCTGTAAAGCCAAGAATTATGGATGGCGAGGAGATTTATGAGGCAACAGAGAATGTGTTGAAGGCAGCTGTTAATCGATTTGACAATTTATTCTCTTCGGTTGCTCTGGTCGGACATAACCCTTCAGTGGCTCAATTATTCGCTTATTTAACTTTCGACATCAGAGATTACGTTCCAGGAACTTGTGCCTGGCTTCAGTGCAATGTAGGTGATTGGGCAGCTTTAAGTCAGAACTCTGCAGAGCTAAAAGATTTCTATTACCCGGGTATGGGCAAATAATTTCTGATCTGATCTAATTTTTATTTCAACCCACCTTCTAAATTTGCGCCATGGCATCTTTAGGAAGACATATTATTGTGGAGTACTACGATTGTACACCCGATATATTGAACGATGTAGTCAAAATTGAAAAGAGTATGGAGCAGGCTGCTGAAGAGGCAGGAGCCACCATTATCAATTCTACATTCCATCATTTTTCTCCTTATGGGGTTTCAGGCGTTGTAGTGATCCAAGAAAGTCATTTGGCCATTCACACTTGGCCAGAGTATGGCTATGCTTCAGTTGATCTTTTTACTTGTGGAGATACTGTCAATCCGTGGGTTTCTTATCAAATGCTCAAAGAGGCATTCAATGCCGGACATGGTTCTGCCGTTGAATTGTCTAGAGGAGAGATGGCTTTGCTAAAAAGAAAGAACTTCGATGTGAAGGCCATGCGAGATGAGAAGAGCACAGAAGAAGGAGATCCGATAAGAACACGAGATGTCTGGTTTACCGAACGAGATGACAAGATCGCATTGTCATTAAAACATGATGGTAAACTTTATGATGTACAGTCTGACTTTCAAAAGGTGGCTATTTATAATACGCAAGCCTACGGCAACATGCTGACGCTAGATGGCATGGTCATGACCACAGAGAAGGATGAATATGTATATCACGAAATGATCACTCATATTCCCGCATTAACTCACCCCAACCCAAAACGAGCACTTATCATTGGAGGTGGCGATGGTGGTACTGCGAGAGAAATGCTTAGGCATGAGAATCTTAATGAGGTGGTAATGGTAGAAATAGATGATAAAGTGATTGAAGCGAGCAAGCTTCATTTACCTACAATTGCCAGTGCCTTAGATGATCCAAAGTTGAACTTGATCGTAGACGATGGAATAAAATATGTGAAGGAAGCTCCTGACGGAGCTTTTGATATTGTCATTGTAGATTCTACAGATCCAGTGGGTCCTGCTGAAGGATTGTTTACTGTCGAATTTTACCAGGAGGTGTATAGAATTCTATCTGAAGATGGTATCATGATCACTCAAAGCGAATCGCCTAGATTTAATAATAAAGTGTTTAAGGAGATCTATCAGACCTACGGAGGGATTTTTGGGAAAGAGAACGTCCATTGTTATCTCGCTTATATTCCAACTTACCCTACAGGAATGTGGTCCTTCTCATATAGCAGTAAGGGAAGCGCTCATCCAATAAAGAATTTTGATGCAACGAAGTCTGCTCAATTTGCGGAAAGGGAGCAATTAAAGTATTATAATGAAGGTATACATCCGGCAGCATTTGCCTTGCCTTCGTTTGTAAAAGAGATGATTAAATGAGTCAATTTGACCCGAATGGAGTTGGTATAAAAGGAACACTTTTCGGTCTCCCTTATTCTTTGGAGGAGGCTGATATTGTCGTTTTGCCTATTCCTTGGGATGTAACAGTGTCTTTCGGTGCTGGTACTTCAGAAGCTCCGGATGCCATTCTAGACGCCTCTTCTCAAATTGACTATTTCAAGTTAGATAAGAAGCAAGCTTGGAAAACCAAGGTAGCCATGGCAGAGGTGCCGGAAGTTTGGTTGGCTAAAGGAAGAGGTCTCAGACAAAAAGCTGAGCTATATATTGATTGGCTTGAAAATGGGAGTGAACCCGACTTGTCTCTTCAAATGGAAAACATTCGAATAGAGATCAATGAAGAGTGCGCTCAACTAAATGAATATGTAAGACAAGAAACGATTTACTGGCGCGCAAAAGGCAAGAAAACCATTCTGCTTGGCGGTGATCACAGCACACCTTTAGGTCATATATCTGCTATAGCCAATGAGCATCAGATTGGTGTTTTACAAATTGATGCACATGCAGATCTGAGAAAGGCTTATGAAGGATTCGAATACTCACATGCCAGTATTATGCAGAATACTTTACAAGCTGAAGGTGTAGATTCAATTGTCTCGGTAGGAGTAAGAGATCTTTGCGAAGAAGAGGCTCTATTGATTCGTAAAGATGCGAGGGTGACATGCTTCTTTGATCAAAGAGTAAAGGAACGCTTATTTCATGGAGAATCTTGGTCTATCATCTGTCATGAGATCATTAGTTCGTTACCGGATCAAGTATATCTGTCGGTTGATATCGATGGCTTAGACCCGTCTCATTGCCCAAACACGGGTACACCAGTTCCTGGAGGATTATCATTTGATCAACTGAAATTTTTAATCACTCAATTGAAGCTTTCAGGCAAGACAATTGTAGGGGCTGATTTGGTAGAAGTAGGAGCGGAAGAATGGGATGCCAATGTGGGCTCAAGAGTACTCTGGGAATTAGTTCATTTGCTTAATTAAAGATCAATTCAGTCTATAGCTAAGCTTGATGCTTCCCCATTTATGAAGCATTAACTCCTGAGCTAAGGGAGATTGGTAGGTGAAGCTTCCTTCAATTGCCCAATCAAGAAAAGCCACATAAAGTCCAGATTCAATTTGGTAGGTCATTGCATTGATCTTACTCAAAGTAAAGGGCTCTTCATGTGTAAAAAGGCCGCCTTGGAGCAAGGTGTTATAGGCATTCAAACTCACGGTTGGCTTAGAATAAATGAAAATAGTCCAGTCATTGGCTGCAAAGTCCTCGAATTTGAATCTATCAAAAAGCTTACCGAATCGCAGATGGAGTCCAATATTAGCATTTAACCTTGGTGCACCTGCTTCAATACCAGCAAGTCCATTTAGCATAAACATCTGGTCATGAATAAATCCCTTTTCTAACTCCAGACTGTAATTCGCAATGATGTCTGTACTCATTTGGTATTGCCAGTCTTCAATTTCTTCAGAAGATGGAAGCAAGCCATGGACAAAATTCTGAACAGTTCTACCGCCCGAGTTTCTGCCTTGTAGTCCTACTTGTAATTGATGGGTAACCCTCAATTTTTTCGATGGGTCAAGAGATGTTGAGGCGTAGGAGATACTTAAGCTGCTCGCAAAAGGTCTGTCAAAATCGGGGTTGTCTTGATTGAATTTTGCCGGAGTAAAGATCTTATGATCAATGAAGAAGGCATCTTGCGTGATCTTGCCTTTATTGAATAAATTGAATGCTTTAGGCGTTTTGTAAAAGACCTGAAGGCCATTTGTATAGTATCTGTCGGTTTGAAAAAACACATCATTATCCCATACCATTCCTGCCGACTTAACAGAGCCGAAATCCACTTGAGCGAATAAGATCACTGGCCAAAGAAATAATATGACTAATGCAAAACGCATACTCTTCTAACTGAATCAAGAAAAATGAGTTCCATTTACGAACGTTGTTCAGTGAAATATAATGTGGAGATCTTGAAAAAAGCTATTTGGCCGACTTTGGAAGGCGCCAATCATCATAAAATACTGGAACTCCTTGATGCCTAAAGGACTAAAGCGTAATATTGGTTTTTTGGCTAAAACAATCTGATTTGAATACCATAGAACAAGCTGTAGCAGATTTTAGTAACTGGATCTGGGGTTTCCCTCTTTTAATTTTGGTAATGGGTGGAGGTCTTTTCTTCATCATCCACTCTCGATTTACTCCTTTACTATACTTCAGACATGCGATTGATGTGTTAAGGGGTAAATACCATGAAGAGGATAAAGAAGGAGAGATCAGTCACTATGAGGCGCTTTCAACTGCTATTGCAGCCACTGTTGGTATGGGTAATATTTCAGGTGTGGCTGTGGCCATTACTGCTGGTGGGCCAGGAGCTATATTCTGGATGTGGGTTTCTGCCTTCTTCGGAATTGCTACTAAATTCTACACTTGTACATTGGCACAAATGTATCGTGGAAGAGATTCCTCTGGTAAGTTACTTGGCGGTCCAATGTACGTGATCGTAGAAGGTATGGGCCAAAAGTGGAGGCCATTGGCAACATTTTTCTGTGTTGTTGGCCTAGTTGGTGCGCTGCCTATTTTCCAAGCCAATCAGTTAACTGCAGCCATGAATACCATCCTAGGACCTACGATCGGTTACAGTACCGAGGCAGGTTTCGACTTTATGGGATCTAAAGTGATCTATTCTTCACTTATTACCGGTTTGATTCTAACCGTTGTCGTTTCAACTGTAATCTTTGGAGGAATTAAGAAGATCGGTCGAGTAGCATCTAAACTGGTACCAAGTATGGTTGTGCTTTACTTCGTTTTAGTGATCATCATCCTTGCTATGAATGCATCTGCGATTCCAGGCATTTTTGGAAGTATTATTTCAGAAGCATTTACAGGGAATGCGATTCTTGGTGGTGGCCTTGGGGCTATTATTATTCAGGGAGTTCGAAGAGCGGCATTTTCGAATGAAGCCGGTATTGGTACAGCACCAATGGTTCATGGTGATTCGAAAACGGACGAACCAGTAAGAGAAGGTTTGGTGGCCATGTTAGGGCCGGCAATTGATACATTGATCGTTTGTACATTGACTGCTCTAGTTATATTAAGTACAGGAGTTTACGAGCCATATCTTGGCGAAAGCGTTGAAGGAATCCCTCTGACACTAGCTGCTTTTAATCAAGCTATTCCAGGAGTAGGAGGTTATTTACTTGGTTTGGCTATTCTGATCTTTGCTTTATCAACACTGCTTTCTTACAGCTATTATGGTGTAAAGTGTATGGGCTTTATGTTCGGAGCTGAAAAGGGCAAACTCTATAACTATATCTACATCGGAACTATCGTGGTAGGTGCTGTAGCTTCTCTGGACTTCGTGTTTACTTTGATCGATAGTAGTTTCGCTCTAATGGCTATTCCAACTATGGTGTCCGCTATTGTTTTGGCTCCTAAGGCATTGGCAGCATCGAAGGATTATTTCGCTCGATACAAGAAAGGCGAGTTTTAATTAAGAACCGCCTAGAAGTTTACGATAACGTTTGGTGTCGTAATTAGCTAGACCAGTCTTTTTTGCCACAATTTTACCTTCAGGTGATATCACGAAAGTGGAGGGAACAACTCCAGTTTCGTAAACATCTGGCAACCTTGTTTTCAGTTGATAGATAGGTAAGTCAAGCTCTCTTTTCTGTTTCCAGTCTTTCGCTTTTTGAAAGTCTCTGTCTTGAGAGATCATGATAAATGCCACTTCTTCATCATCGATAAAATCTTGGTATAAGGAGTTAATGCTAGGCATTTCCGCAACGCATGGAGGACACCAAGTGGCCCAGATATTGATAAATATGGTCTTGCCCCGCAAGTCCTCAATATTCATGCTTTGACCAAATTCATCCTGAACGGTAAACCGGTAGTCAGCATTTAAATAGTCTTCCTCATCTAAGGTACTGGCGTTCATAATACCCGTTTTCAGTATTACCTGTTGAACTCGCCCAAATACTTCAGCTTGTGAGCCAGTCAGAAAGATGATAGCAAAGAGTGTCACAATCACCCCAAATTCAATGAGGTCTCTTTTACTTATGCCTTTCTTCTTTTTCATAGTTTAATCACCAAATCTAAGCGAATTAAGTTCAACTCAATTCAATCAACTGTCACTTTGGTTACAGATTCATTTCAAATAGAAATTTGACCATTATAAAAACTACTGCTGGCTTTTTGTTGTTAGGCGAATATCTTAGCACAAACTTTTAAAGTACTCTAATGAAGAATATTCAAAAATCTCTACTCTTAATCGCCTTGATCGTTGCAGTTGCATCTTGTGGCTCAAAAGAGGGTGTTTATTTCGAAAACCTAGAAGACGGTCAGACAGTGACATTACCGTTAACTGTTAAAATGGGAGTTTCTGGTATGGAAGTTCAACCTGCTGGAGAGATCAAAAAAGGAACGGGCCATCATCATGTCATCATCAATGGCCAGTGGTTAAAGACAGGTGAAGTAGTAGGGGCAAGTAATAAAGTGATTCATTATGGTAAAGGTCAAACTGAGGCCACTTTAACTTCAGATAATCTCGATCCAGGAGAAAATACAATTACTCTTCAATTTGCTAATGGATTACACCAGTCTTATGGAGAGGCATGGAGTAAGACCATTAGAGTCAACGTTCAATAATTTGAAAAAGATAAATGCAGAAGGGGCTCCAGAAGCACTTGGGCCTTATTCTTCAGCAATAAGGACAGGAGATCTCCTGTTCTGTTCCGGTCAGACTGGAATCAATCCTCAATCAAACAAGGTTGAAGCGGTCGATGTCGAAGGTCAGACCAAACAGGTCATGCTCAACCTCAAAGCTGTTTTAGCTTCTCAAGGATTAAACATGCATAGCATTGTGAAATGTAATGTCTATCTCAGATCAATGGATGATTTTCAGGCAATGAACAAGGTATATGGTGAAATGCTGGAAGGTCATCAACCAGCCCGAACCACTGTTGCCGTGGCCGGTCTTCCATTGGATGCTCTAGTTGAAATAGAGTGTATAGCTGAGTTTAATTCTTAAGTCTTTTAAGCCCTTCTTGAGCTAATTCCATTTCAGGGTCCTCTTTGACTGAATTTGAATAGTATTTGATAGCTTTTTCGGTATCTCCGGATTTTTCATAGATCATTCCTAGTCTCATTTTAGCAGCAGCATAACTAGGTGTTCCATCTGCCAAGGGCAGGTCTAAATATTCATTTAAAGCATCGATTCCTTCTTCAAGGTGCTTTCCCGATAATGCGCTTGTTCTGCCCACCTGATAGAGTACGCTTGTGTTATTTGGTTCCTCTGATCTAAGTGTATTGAATAGGGCATAAGCTTCGTCATATTTTTCCATGGTATGGTAAAATAGACCTAGGCTGAATCTGAAGTTGTCATCCATTTCGGCCAATTGCTCCAAGCTCTCTAGGGCTAATTCACTATTACCTTGCCTTTGATAAATTGTGTATGAGGCTCTAAATCCCTCTTTTAGATCATATTCTTTGATCGTTTTTGCTGTTTCTATGGCCTTTTCAAAGCTTCCACCCATAAAGGAAGGTGCTTGAGTGTAGTATTCAACAAGTCCCCATTGCGCTTCTAAGTTGGATGGGTCAAGAGATGCCGCTTTTTCATAATTGCTCTTGATTTTAGGAGCAATCATTCCTTGTCTTAATTTACTGACTTCATCGACTCTCATGCCATAAGCATTGCCCAGCCAGGCAAAGTAGTTGGCATTGGTTTCTTCATATTCTGTGGCTTCTTCAAAGAAATCTATGGCATCACTGTATTCATCCTGATCGAATGCAATTCGACCTAAATAGTACTGTGCCTTTGCATATTCAGGGTTATTGGAGTCGATTGATTTGAAACTAGCTTGTGCCTTTTTGAACTGCTTGGACTCATATTGTTCTATGCCTTTTTGAATAGACTGTGCACTGAGACTAGCACATAGTAGAGCTAGGAGAATTGAATAAGTGACCTTTTGCATGATTTGAGTTTTTATGAAGATACTCAAATCATACAATTGGTTGCATTATCTAATGTTTAATTAGGATTATTATTCGAGTGTCAATTTTCTTTTGAATTGACTAATGACCTCTTTATTCAAGTGCATCGGTCTAAATTCGCCATTGACATACATCTTCGCCTGATCCTTGTAATGACGACTGAAAATGTTACCAGAATTGCCAGTAGGTAGAATACTACGACTATTGTCAATGTTGGAAAAATCAACGATCCTTCTTGTAGATGGACCAAAGGTGGCATTGTACTCTGAGTCACCATCCAAACTATAGCCGATATTATTCAATACTTCCGATCCGCTTGGGGCTTTGAGTGGCCCGACATTGAAATAAGGTCTAAGGCTTTCAATTTGACCGAATGGGTGATCATGCTCAAGGGTATGAACATTGCCCCAAGCTATTTTCTTGCTCCAATTCTTACCGAATTTTGTTATCAGATGATCAGCGGTTTGATGCAGTGCTTCAATGAAAATGTCCTTTCTAGTTTCAGTATCGCTAGTGTTGGTATTATTCCACCAGATGGATGTTTCATTTTGAATCAATTGAGCAATAGTCCTTTTATAAGCATTAGTACCCATAAATGCCTCCATTTCGCTAGTTCCCATTTCATCTTCTAAAGCAAGTTTCATGATGCGATATACTAGTGCATCATAGATGATTGGTCCTTGATCTTCTAAGCCATGAGTTCCTGACCAGGCACTTAGCACATCTATCATTTGCTCTTCATCCTTATTGGAAGCCTCAACTTCAGATAGAATGATTTGTCTGATATCTCTGGAAGCAGGGTTGATGTCATCAGTTAGCATAGCCTCTATAAAGGATACATCAACGCTATTATTCGGCTCTACCAATTCAACAATTCTTCGTCCTCTGTCTTCGGGTAAATAATAGCCAGGGTAGAGACCATTGTCTATGGTGTCTGGTTGATTATTGGCACTGTAGACATATCCCCAAGGTGGATTCTCAGCTTGTGGATTCTGGCTAAAATCGAGGAAACCTTCATACTCATCAGGGCCAGAACCATCCAAAATAAGCTTTGAATTGACGTGTTCTGGTCTTTTTGGGAGTTTAGCGGATGCCCACCAGGCAACATTACCTTCCTTGTCGCCATACATTACATTTAATCCGGCTGCATGGATCTTTGAAGCAGCTTGCCTTACGTCATCAATGTTTTTAGCCATATTAAACTCATAAGCCACATCGAGCATGGAGTTATCTATAGCGGTTAGAGCCCACCACATGCTTGTTGGTGCTAATTCTTCCATTCCATCAATCACATCGTTGATTATTGGGCCATGAACTGAAGACCGAACGGTCATGCTTACATCTTCTCCATCTTTGACTTTAATAAGCTCCTGTCTGCTAGTAAAGTCTTTTAATTCATCATTGAAATAGTATTGATTAGAATTATCAGGATTCACCTTCTCTCTAAAGAAATCGATGTCGTCATTTTCAAACATGGTAAGGCCCATGGCTATGTTTTGGTTATGCATTAATAAGCCAAATGGTAAGCCTGCCACGAAATAGCCATAAGTTTCCATTACTGGGCTATTTAGATGAGCTTCGTACCAAACAGAGGGAGCGGCATAATCAATATGAGGGTCGTTAGCGAAAAGTACTGAGCCAGTAGCTGATTTGTCAGGAGAGATCACCCAGCTATTACTGCCTAACCATTTCGGTACTGGTAGTCCGTCAAGTACTTTCTGTGTTTGTGTATTCAAGGCCATATAGGCATCAGCATTCGGATAATTCTGGATGAGCGTAGTGGCAGGGTCTACAGATATACTCAAGTCATTCATATAATCCAGACCCAGCTTATCTAACATAGCAGTAGCCCATGGATCAAGCTTATGAGCATGTGCAAAACTGAAGGACATATAACCGATTACATTGTAAATGTCTTTCAGCTCAAATGAGGATTTCTCAAGGCCCGCTAAGGTATATTCAATAGGAGTGTAGCCATTTTCAACAAAGTAGTTGATGCCTTTTAAATATTGTTCTGCCGCCTTTAAAACAGCTTCATTACCCTCTTCTTGAAGTTGAGTAGCCATTTTATCAGAATATTGGTCAATTGAGAGTGTTCTGAAAAATTGATCAATCTCTACCATGTCTTGGCCAAAGAATTCAGACAAACGGCCTGGAGCGATTCTTCTAAGAAGATCCATTTGCCATAGTCGTTCTTGGGCATGGAGATAACCAAATGCCAAATAGAGGTCGTCTTGATTTTGAGCATAGATATGTGGTATACCAAAACCATCAAAATAAACCTCTACAGGTTCATTTAATCCCTCTAAATCAAGTGTCCCATCATAATCAGGAGCTATGATTCTGGTATATAAATAAGCTGCTGAAAACAGGAATATGATAAGTAAGAATACTACTAAGAGAATTCGTTTTAAGATCTTCATAGGTGGGTGATTAAGAGTAGTAAGCTACTAAATGGAGCAGTAAAAGAAAAGCCACCCGAAGGTGGCTTTTTGTTAATCATTGTCTGGAAGGTCCATGTCGACATTATTGCGATAATCGCCTAAGAGATGTTCGGCAAAGAAATACCACATCATTTGTTCGTAGTAGTTTCTCTTGCTTCCATATCCATGCCTTGAACCAGGTATAGGCATATAATCAAACCTTTTACCTTCTTTGATCAATTCATTGGCTAGTCTAATACTGTTGGTTGGGTGAACGTTATTATCACGCGTTCCGTGAGTTAATAAAAGATGTCCTTTTAGGTTTTTGGCTAATGAAGGATTGGTCTTGATTTTACCATTCCAGCTAGTCTCAGTGTATTCATTGCCATCATCATCTTTTTTGGTCTTGTCTTTTCTGATCACACCATTATGTGTTTCACTCCACCACTTATTATAAATGTTATTATCGTGGTTTCCTGCTGATGAAGCTGCTGCGTCATAGAAATCAGGGTAGGTGAGTAGTGCTGCTGAAGACATAAATCCACCACCAGAATGACCAAAGATTCCAATATTGTCTAGATCAATAAAATCATGTCTTTCGGCTAGCTGCTCCAAGGCGCGCTTGTCATCTGCTAGGGCATAATCTCTTAGATTCTGATAGCCATAAGTATGATAATACTTATCCCTTTTTGGAGAGCCACCTCTATGGCCCATGCTGACCACGATAAAGCCTAATTGGGCAAGAGCGGTGTTGTAGCCACCGGTGATTGTGAATTCTTTGCTGCTGCCAAATGATTCAACTTGTGGCCCTGGGTATACATAAGAGATGACAGGGTATTTGCGTGTAGAATCAAAATCGAAAGGTTTAAACATGATTCCATGTAAGTCAGTAATTCCATCATCCGCCTTGACAACAAACTTCTCAGGCATTTTCCAACCTGCATGCTTCAATAGAGAGATATCTGCTGATTCTAAGTCGATCAACACGTTTCCATTAGCATCTCTAAGAACTGACCTTGGAATGACATTAGAAGCAGAGTAATTGTCTACATAAAATTTAGAAGATTCAGAGAAGTTAGTTCTGTGATTTCCTTCTTCGCCAGACACCATTCTAAATCCAGAACCATCAAAATTTGATCGGTAAATTTTGGCATGATAAGGATCTTGTCCCGCTTCACGACCATAGCCTTCGAAGAATACTTTTCTTCCTGCAGTATCAATTTGCTGGATTCTTCCGGTAATGTAGAAACCACCATTTGTGATCTTGTTCTTTAAAGCTCCAGTTTGGCCATCATACAGGTATAATTGACCCCATCCATTTCTCTCAGACCAATAGATCAATTCTTTGCCTTCTTCCAGAATGGCCATTTGCTGCCAATTCCATGTGAAATAAGGGTGACTGGCTTCAGTAAAGAGCTCTTTAACTTCTCCAGAAGCAGTATTTACAACACAAACATCTAGTGTATCACTTGTTCTATTCATCCTCCAGAAATACATCTGATCTGATGTTTCTCCTGGTAGGAATGTTCTGATCGTTTGGTCCTTATATTTATCAATGTCGATATCGATCTTCGATTGAGCTTCAACGTCAAAGATGTGCAAATGCTCTTGAGGAACTTCAAGCTCACCAGGCATAGCATATTTGTAAGTCTCTAATTCTGGTCTTGGCTTCGCCAGTTCGTCAATGATCCATAGTTCACCTACTTTTCTAGAGTCACTTCTATTTGAATAGATCTTTTTACTGTCTTTGAACCATACGGCATTAGCTCTTTTCCTTTCAGTAGTCGAAGTATCGCCTACATTGTCTCTACCGGCAGCATAGCTGAAATAACGTTCTCCATCTGACGATAGCTGGATTTCAGTAGAATCCGGATCATTCGTTTTCATCACATACAAGTTGTGATTCTTGGCGAAAGCGATGTAAGTGCTGTCAGGCGAGTAAGAAGCCCAATCCAGTCTTTCATCCTTCTTTTCAGTAGAATCTCCTTTTGAAATTCTTTTGGTCTGAAGGTCAAAATGATAATCGATGCTATCTACCATAAAGGTGAGGGTACGATTATCATCTTCTAGTTCTAGCCCTTTTAGGTCTAAATCATTATGATTCCAAGGTTGGGCAGTCAGTTCAGTAAGCTGAGCTGTAAAGTCCTTGTTATCGAACATGAGTTGCTTGGTCTTCTTGGCTGGATCAACTACATAAAACATCTTACCACTAGTGGTAGTGTAGCTATACCAGAATTTGTCAGAGTCTTTAAACCATTGTGGGTTCACTCTGGTGCTTTTCAGCATTTTCCTGATGTTGGAAGACTTAAATTTTTCCGCTGCTTTAAAGTTGGCTTTATGCTGTGCATGTAGCGGTGCCAACATGATGAGTCCGAGTAAAAAGAAATATATCCTCTTCATATATTATAGGTTTGGGCTATGAAAATAGGGCAGAAGTGCTCTGAAAGCAATTCGATTTGATGACCTGTATTTGGAGGGGATAGACGGAAATAAAAAAGGCTACCCGAAGGGCAGCCTTTTCATTATTATAGGTTCAGGTATTTACATTTTGATAGGAACCTCAACTACAGTGTTTTCCCAGCCCATAACGAGGTGTGCACCACCGTCAACAGCTTTAAACATCATAGAAAGGGCTTCAATGCTTTCTTCTGAAGTAGCTACTTTACCTTTAGCTCTTGCCACAAAAGCAGATTCATCTGTTGTGTAGTTACCCCAAGTATCCAATTTAGTACTCAAAATGAATTCCCACTCAGTCTCACCAGGTACAGCGAAAAGCGCATAAGTTCCTGCTTTAACAGAAGCATCACCAAAAGTTACGTCTTCGTAGAAAGTGATCTCTGCTGCTTCGTTAGCACCAAGTCTCCATACTTTACCATAAGGAGCTGCTTTTTCGCCAATCATTTTACGACCTTTTAATTGAGGTCTGCTGTAGTATAATTTGATTTTTGGATCTTCTGCTGGCTTATTTCTGATCTCATAAAGAGGTAAACCATCAGGGAAATAAGCTACATCTAGAGGACTAGCATCTAATCCAGGGAATTTCTGAGCATTTGCAACGCTGACACATAGCATAAGTGCCAAAGCAAAAAGTAATGATTTTTTCATGTTACAGTTTAAGTTATTATGTCAATCGAACCATCGCAGTTCGAAATTGTTCGCATTTTATTAGTAGAAAAAGATGTATGAAATAATTATGGCTGCTATGATTCCAGCAAAGTCAGCTAGCAGACCAGCAGTAGCAGCATAACGTGTGTTCTTGATTTTAACAGCTCCAAAATATACTGCTAGCACATAGAATGTGGTTTCTGTTGATCCTTGTAATACTGAGGCTACTCTAGCAGGAAAGGAGTCAACACCAAAGTTGGTATAAGTTTCAAGCATGGCTGCACGAGCTCCAGATCCACTAAGCGGTTTCATCCAAGCAACAGGAAGAGCGTCAACAAAGTCCGTATTCATGCCTAAGGCATTAAAAAGTAACCTAAATAGATCATTTATATAGTCTAATGCTCCACTTGCTCTAAACATACCAATGGCCACTAGGATGGCTACTAGGTAAGGAATGATCTTAATGGCAACATTAAAGCCGTCCTTGCCACCTTCTATCAAAGCATCATAAACATTTACCTTATTCTTGGCAGCAAGAATAACAAACGAAGCAATGATAGAGAGCAAGATCATGGCACTAGCCACATTTGAAATTACCGTTACTTGCTCCTGTGGAATACTTTGGAAGTACCAAAGAGCCGCAAGAATGAGAAGGGTTAAACTGCCCAAATAGGCCAGAACAACCTTATTCAATAAGTTAATTTTCTGAAAGATGGCCACTGTAATGAGCCCAGCCAAAGTAGAGAAATAGGTAGCTAGTAATATTGGAATAAATATATCTGCTGGATTTGCCGCACCATTAGTTGCTCGATAAGCCATAATAGAGACTGGGATCAAAGTCAGTCCTGAGGTATTGAGCACCAGGAACATGATCTGAGCGTTCGAGGCGGTATCCTTCTTCGGATTCAACTCTTGTAAGCCTTCCATGGTCTTCAGACCAAGGGGGGTTGCTGCATTGTCTAGGCCCAGAAAGTTCATTGAAAAATTCATCAGCATTGGACCAAACACAGGGTGATTCTTTGGGATGTCCGGGTAGATCTTAGTGAATAATGGGCTGATGGCTCTGGAAATAATGGCAACAACACCACCTTTTTCACCGATGCGCATAATACCCATCCACAAGGTTAGGGCTCCTGTCAAACCTAGTGAGATTTCAAAACCAGTTTTAGCCATTGAGAAGGTGCTCTCCATTATAGCAGGAAAGACCTGTGTGTCGCCAAAAAATATCAGTTTCACTAATGCGACAAGGAAGGCAATGAGAAAAAAGCCTATCCAGATGTAATTTAAAGCCATTTAGTTCTCGAGTTCATTCACCTGGCGCATGAACTGCACCATGTCGGCATGTTTGTCTAGTTTGAATTTATTCTTCTTCATCACAGCATCGTAATTCTTACCGAATACTGCTCGTAGGTTTTTCTTCTTTAGTCTTATTGATTCTACCTCACCATTGTTTTGAACGTAATAAGTTCTTTTGTTTTGGAAGGTCCTTACTTTGATGGTCTTACCCACATCTTGAATCTCATCTTCAGTCAACCCAGCAATAAAGGTTCTGTACATGCTATAATTTTCACCTTCTTCATAAACCAAAGTCCATTGGCCGCTCAAGTCGCCTGGGGCATATTTAGTGAAATGATAAGGGAATTCTGGGTTGTCCGGATTATCAATAAGCACTTCTTGGTAGTACTCCTCGTCTAATAGAATGAATTGGTTGCCCTTTCTGATTTCGAACGACTTTGTATATCCGTTGTAGTTAATGTCTAAGTCTACTACCACTGTATCTAGATAGGAGATGATCTTACCTGTTCTCCATGTATCGAATAGGTAAGGAGTGCCTGCTATGTCATCGTAAACATTGGGATCTATGGTAAGCGCATTAACAAATGAGATCTGAGCTTGTCCATATCCGCTGAATCCAGCGATGAAAAATAGAGTGAGTAGTATTGTCTTTTTCATATTCAACCTTCAATTAACTAAGTATTCTCTACTTAGCAAAAACATTTAGTAGGTGTACAGCGGCTAAACCAGCAGTTTCTGTTCGTAGCCTTGATTGACCTAATGATACCTTCTTAAACCCTAATTTTTCAGCCTTTGTTACTTCATTTGCATCAAAATCACCTTCTGGACCGATCAACACGACATTGTTTTTACCACTTTGAATGTTGTCTGACAAGTCAATTGGGTTTTCAAAATCAACATAGGCTATAAATCGTGCCTCTGCATCTTGCTGTTTCAAAAACTGATCCAGCTTTTCTAGCTCATTGATTTTTGGTAAGTAAGCCTTCATGGATTGCTTCATGGCGCTGATGGCTTTCTTCATCAGTCGCTCAGTTTTAAGTACCCTTCTCTCAGAATGATGGCATAAAACAAATGAGATCTCATCAATTCCGAATTCCACGGCTTTTTCAACGAACCATTCCATTCTATCCAGATTCTTTGTTGGGGCAATGGCTATATGCCGGTAAGTTGCTAATGGCTCAATAAATTCCTCGTTAATGATTGTAAGCTCAGTTTTTTTCTGGTGAGCATTTTTGATGGTGCAATGAAAGAAAAAGCCTTTGCCGTTTGTGACAGTTATTTCTCTTCCTTCGCTGAGCCTTAAGACTTTGACTGCATGGCGTGATTCGTCAGGATCTAGGATCGGTGAGTTCTTGTCAAAGTCGGGTTGATAAAACAATTGCATATCAATGCTAAAATAGCAATTGATTCTTCCAAACAAGTATATTAGCTACGATGATCACAGATCAAATGAAGCTGTATGAAAATTCTAGATGGATACAGCTCGCCTATAATTTGTTTTTTATTGGCGTGTGGTACCTGGCCAATGATGGGTTAGCCTTTTGGGATGACTTTACCTATCTGAATTTTGCCGACCAAGTCAATAAAGGCACTTTCGAAATCACTCGTAATCATTTTACAAGTCGGGTAGCGATGATTTATCCCGTTGCAAAGGTGATTTCTATTCTAGGTATCAATTCATTGACTATAACCGTATTTCCTTTATTCTGTGCATTGGTCGTTCTTAATTTGCTTTTTTATTTAGGACGCAGAATTAATATTTGGCTCGGTTTAATCGGAGGACTTTTGATAGTCTGTGATTATCACATGATCATTTTTTCTACTCATCTCTTCCCAGAGTTACCTATGACCTTATACGTATTGTTGGCCTTAGTGTCTTATGATACGATCAATAGAAGGGAAGGAGATCATAGATTTTTAGCACTTTTGACTGCTCTTTCAATTTTCGGAGCATTTCTGACTAAGACAACTATATTTCTTCTGATACCCTTGTTTGTTTTTCTCTTTTGGAATGATTGGTTTAGAAGAAGGAAACACCGTTCCTATTGGCTAATAACAGCAGTAACTCTGGTCTTCTTTGTAGTCTTAAATGGAGTTTTCTACTATGAAACCAAAGGCGACTTCTTTTACAGGTTTTCAAATATCTCCAATAATCATGAAGCCACAGTGAAGACTTTTTTCGACAAGTCCTCATTGGAGATAATTAAGCGGCTGACTTATCTACCTTTACTCGGATTTACCAGAGGTGGATTCTTTATACCATTAATTATCGCTCTGCCTGCTCTTTTTTCTATAAAGAAAGCTTCTTGGCGTTTGGACGATGCTAAGAGTTTATGGCCTGTTTCTATCGTGTTTATTTTGGCTGCTTGGTGGTTTATGAGTACCAATTGGAAGTTTTATAGTCCTATGCCGCTTGATACAAGACATATTACTTTTATCATTCCTTTGTTCATTATTTCCGGGGTCAATTGGTGGACTAACCATGATCTGTTCAAAAAGTATGCTTCGGTCAAATGGTCATTTTTGTTACTAATACCATTTTTAGCCATTCCAGCATATAGAATTTTAAAGGCAGATGATCGACACTTCAATGATTTAGAAAAGGCTTTTCAGCAGAAAGTACTTCCATCAAAGGAAATAGGAACTGTATTCACTGATGGACTCATTAGCTATGGTTATCCCTATTTCTACAATTTCGAAGATACAGATCAGAGCTTCGAATGGTTTTCTGAAACCTATATGGAAATTGAGAAAGGAGATGCTATTCTTATTAATCCAGCCTATTTGAATGACCGCTATTCTGATAATGGTAACCTAGATGCTTTGATTAAGCGCGCAACTTCATTGGGAGATTTGGACTGCGATAAGATAGGGGAGATCAAGTGGTGCGTGCTGAAATAAAAAAACCACGACTCTCAGCCGTGGTTCTAAATATGATTATGCGGTTTTAATTAACCGATCTTTCTTAATTGCTCTTCGCCAGCTTTCATGATGGCGTAATCTTTCCACTCTTCAAACTCAGAGTTTTCAAGTATTTGCTCAGCAGGACCTACTTCAGGCGGTGAGAATGTAAATTCAGATTCCCACCAAAGCCTAGCATGCTCTCTTGCTTGATCTTTGTCTACCTCAAATTGATTCACTTGACCATCGCCAACCAACCAAGGCTTATCTTTTGTTGCATACTTCTGGAAAATCATGGTGCGCATTTTAGTGCCCATTTCGTCATTTTTCTCGAAATGTGCTTTTGAGTAAGCCACTGTCTCAGGCTCTACCATTTTATTATCCCAGAAACGCTTTGATTTAATGATTTGTGAAGAAGTAAGTAAATAACCTTCACCGTATTCTAGTAATGAACCTTCTAAATCACATGACTTAGCAGGCTTTTTCTTCTTTTTACCGAAGCTAAATAATCCCATGACGTTGTATTTTGAGTTTAACCTATTCGCAATATGCGAATTTCTCTTCAATTAGTAATCTTAAATATAGACTTCGTATGGAAACGAAAGTTGCATAAGTTGGATATAATTATCCTTTTAAGCGGTTGATGATGCTGATGTATTGCTCCATAGCTTCATCCTTAGTTGTACCTTTCAATTTTTCCCAAGCATTGTACTTAGCAGCTGCTTTAAAATCGAAGCCACCCGGTCTTTCAGTATTGTTATCGCCAATCGTAGCTTGTTTATAGGCCGCATAAAGACTTAATAGGTCTTCGTTGCTTGGTCTTTCAGTTAATGTATCTACGTCTTTGTAGGCCTGCTGGAACTGTTCTTCTAAAGTCATAATATAATTTCCTCTATTTTTGCTGCGAAGCTATCAAATTCGAGCAAATCTTCAAGTATGAAGTCATTCACCCGAACATTTTTTATTATCAGTCTTGTTTTAACTGTGTTTAATTCTAGAGCTCAAGAATATGATACCTGGTTTCAGGCAGGGCCACAGCTTAAGGTGGTCAGTGCACGAATGACCATTGAAAGTGAGCTGGTTAATACATCTGATATTGAATCTGAGATCGGTTATCAGTTTGGAGCCTTTTTTCGAGTCAATATCGATAAGATCTATGTGCAACCGGAATTGCTCTATTCTACCATTCAGACTCAACTGGTTTTTCAAGATTATGACGACATACCCGGCTTTAATCCTCAAGCCAACTTTGAATTCAATACCCTAGAAGTACCAATTGATATTGGTTATCGAATTGGAAATATAAGACTGAATACTGGCCCAAGCTTTAGTTTCCTGATCTCGGGAGAAAGATCTTTTCTCAATGAGGTTGAGAAGATTACCGATGATTATAATAGGGTGAACATGCTTTGGCATTTCGGAGTAGGAGGTGATGCCAAAAGATTCATGTTTGATGTGAGGTATGAGTTTGGCCTAAGTAAAACAGGCGAAAGTCTGAGTAACATCATTGGCACTGAATTTATTCCAAAACAGCGCCAATGGTTATTCTCAGTAGGATATAATATCCTGAATGATTATTGATTATTTGAATTGCTCAGAGACAATAAGGTCTTTGGTGCCATGTGTCCAGCTGTAGAATCCTTCTCCAGATTTCACTCCTAGATAACCAGCCGTTACCATATTGACCAATAGAGGGCATGGAGCATATTTTGGATTACCAAATCCCTCATACAGTACATTCATGATTGACAAGCAAACATCTAAGCCGATGAAATCTGCTAGTTGTAGAGGTCCCATAGGATGAGCCATTCCTAATTTCATCACTGTGTCAATTTCTTCAACACCTGCCACTCCTTCAAAAAGAGAAATGATGGCTTCGTTGATCATTGGCATCAGAATTCTGTTCGAGATGAATCCTGGGTAATCGTTTACCTCAACAGGTACTTTACCTAGCTTCTTAGAAGTCTCCATAATGAGTTGAGTCACTTCATTAGAAGTAGCATACCCTCTGATTACTTCAACAAGTTTCATCACAGGAACTGGATTCATAAAGTGCATTCCAATCACTTTATCTGCCCTTTTAGTTACTGCGCCAATCTTTGTTATTGGAATAGAAGAGGTATTAGAAGCTAAAATGCATTCGGGTTTTGTCGCTGCTTCCAACTGCTCAAAGATCTTGAGCTTGATGTCTACATTTTCCGTGGCAGCTTCAACCACAAGGTCGACTGCACCGACACCTGCATTCATGTCAGTAAAGGTTTGGATATTATTCAAGGTAGATGATTTTGTGGCTTCATCTATCTTTTCCTTAGCAACCATTCTATCGAGATTCTTCTCGATGGTCTTAAGGGCTCTGTCTAGTGCGTCTTGAGAAATGTCAACAAGATTCACTTTAAACCCACTTTGTGCGAAAACGTGAGCGATACCATTTCCCATAGTACCCGATCCGATCACAGCAACTTGCTCCATAGTTTTGATTAATTATAGTTCTACTTTATCAGCAAAGATAATTAGCTTCGAATTGTTTAAAAGTCTTTAGATGAAACTTGAAGTCTGTGCGAATTCAATTGAAAGTGCACTCAATGCTCAAAATGGAGGAGCAGATCGAATTGAGTTATGTGTTGAACTTTCGGTAGGTGGCCTAACACCCAGCTATGGCATGATCAAAATGGCTAAAGAGCTGCTTGATATTCCGGTATATGTTTTAATCAGACCAAGAGCAGGTGATTTTAATTATAGCCTAGTCGAACTAGAGGTAATGAAAGAGGATATTCTCTTTTGTGCTGATCAAAGAGTAGATGGAGTGGTGATAGGAGCATTGACAGATAAGAATGAGGTAAACGAACAAATGACCAATGAGCTGCTGAATGCAGCTGATTATATGGATGTTACTTTTCATCGCGCATTTGATCAAACGGCCAATCAATTTGAAGCTTTAGATACACTCAAAGAATTGGGCATCCAAAGAATTCTAACATCAGGGGGCAAAGGGAATGCGATAGACAATTTGGATCAACTAGAAGCCCTTATTGACGATGCAGCTGAAGACCTGATCATTATGCCAGGAGGAGGTATAAGGCCAGAAAACATTAAAAACATTCTTGACTCAGGCTGTCATGAGGTGCATAGTTCGTGCATGCCACAAGCCAGTCAGCATGCTGATATAGAAATGGTGAAACAGATGAAGTCACTAATTATCTGAAATCCCCCAAAGTGCTAATTCGGCATCTATTTGCTCAATTAGCATGGATTCAGTATTAGACGTGTTTTCGGTCATAGCTTGTAAATTCTCATACTGATTCAATAGCCTTTTGACCTTATTCCTAAAAGGGTTGCTATAAATGATGTTTTGGTTCTCGCGTATTGCATAACCATCAGGACTTAAAAGGTCTTCTATATCGCGAAATTCTTTGACGTAGTCGTTGATCTCATCCTTGATAGATATTCGGCCTTCATTATCTCTGAAGTGCATTTGGACTCGAAATCTCAACTTGTCATTTTTTATCATGGGGTTGAATTCACCTATCAATAGATCGTATTGAGGAGATACAAAGATCCATTTGGTTAAACCAGTGATATAGCCTTCTTGAAGTAGGTTGTGAATGGTTTGTGTGTTTTGAAAACTAGGGTTAGAAAGCAATGAATCTAGATGACTTAGTTTTTGAATATTACCATTGATAAAACCGCGACTATCAGTTGTATCATATGTTGTGGCTAGTTCAAAATTGAATTTACCAATATTGGTTTCAAGGTCTGTTTTGAAAGCATTGAGGGTTCTGATATACTCTTGCTTCTCGTTCTTTTCTTCTCTCAGATTATCAAAATAGAATGCACCTAGTACACTTAAAAAGATCAATAGTGCTTCACCTATCCAACGAGTGACCGGCTTTCGATTGGTTCTTGACATAGTGTGAAGTTAAGAATTCTGACCTATTTCAATACTAGGTCAAGGTAGATAGGGAGGTGGTCGCTAAATCCACCCAAATAGGCTGGTCCTTGATATGTTCTGAATGGTCTTTGGTTACCAGCAGCTCCTTCGATTAGTAGGAAATCATCATCAAAGATATAAGCGCACTTATTCTTTAAATGGGTTTTCTGATTGAATGAAATTAATTGCTCTGAGACCAAGAATTGATCGATCATACTCCATTTGTTCTCGAAACTATGCGTACCGGTCTTGTATTCTGACTGTGTCATAAGATTAATAAGAGGCCGATCTTTTACTAATAATTCCATCGGTTCACTAGAAGGAGTATCATTAAAATCTCCCATAATGACTATGTGATCATTTTGGTTTACAAAGCTTACTGAATCAATCAACTGACCAAGTACTTGGGCTACAAATTTGCGTTTTGGAGCGGTTTCTATTTCCCCTCCAAACTTAGAAGGCCAATGATTGACAAATAAACTTAGGGTATCAGAATTGCTCAATACACCACGTGCATAAAGCATGTAACGGGTTTTTGAGAGACTGTCGAAGGGAAAATCAACCTCATAAAAGTCATAATTGATCAGTTCAAATTTGTCCTTCCTGTAAATCGCTGCCACATCTATACCTCTTATGTCAGGAGAATCTTTGTGAATGATCTGATAATCTGCGGATTGAAGAATACTGAATTGGGTAAGGCTAGTCAGTACATATCTATTCTCTACTTCGCATAGCCCGACAAAGGCTGGAGGCTCCCAACCACCCAAAGCAATTATCACTTGTGCAATGTTCTGTACCTTCTTGTCAAACTTAGTCTTCGACCAAAATCTACCGCGATAGGGTAAAAACTCATCATCAAGTTTAAGGCTGTCATCATAAGTGTCAAATAGGTTTTCGACATTGTAGAAGACGATTCTCGAAATCTCATTGCCCCTAAAACTAGCATCGTGATATTCTGATGAAAGGTGTACCTCTCTGCTCTGACTGATTAAAGAGAAAACTACAGGGCAGAGGAGTATAGATAGATATACTCTTCTTGATAGTGTGCGTACCATAAAAATGTGTGTTCTTTGCATGAATTTAATCATATCCGATAGAAATGATAGAGATAGGTAAGAAGCAGATTCTAAATATTAAGAGACAAGTTGATTTTGGATTGTACTTGAACCTTGGTGAAGAAGAGGTCCTCTTACCTCAAAAATACATGCCAGAGTCATTTGAATTTGGAGATGAAATAGAAGTATTCGTCTACAAAGATCATATGAACAGACCTGTTGCTGTTACCATTATGCCTTCAGGTGAGGTTGGCGATATAGTTGGAGCCAAAGTAACTCACACAACTGATTTTGGAGCTTTTGTTGACATTGGCTTAGAGAAAGATGTACTGGTGCCAATGAAGGAGCAAAGTAAAGATATGGTGACGGGTAGAACCTATGCCGTAAAGCTCTTACTCGATCATATGACGGAAAGAATGATAGGGACCACCAAATTGGGCGCCTTCCTTTCAAATGATGATTTAGAACTGTCAGTTGGCCAAGAAGTAGATGTCATTATTTGGCATAGGACAGATTTGGGTTATAAAGTCATCATTAATCAAGAGCACCTTGGATTGATCTATGAGAACGAAGTTTTTGAAACTTTATATCCAGGTGATTATCGCAAAGGCTTTATCAAAAACATCCGAGAAGACGACAAGATAGATGTCACACTTCAGAAGCAAGGGTATCAAGCAGTAGTAGACTCGAGCGATCAGATTCTACAAGCCTTAGAAGACAATGGTGGAGTATTGGATATGGGAGACAAAAGCTCGCCCGAAGAAATCCGTGAAAGATTTAACATGTCTAAGAAAAACTTCAAGAAAATTCTGGGTGGTTTGTACAAGGCAGGGGAGATCGAGATAACCGATTACCGGATCGTTTTAAAAGGCGGAAGGTCGGCCTGAGGAAGAGCCAACCTTCACCTAAACTACCTATAAAACTAAAACTAACCTAAGCTAACATTTTTGTTGCTGACTCAATCGGTAGTTAAAACGATTGCACAAGTCATCAAACTCAACGTTTAGCTAGATCTGAATCGATGACATAAGTTATGCAAAAATTCTAAAAGAGGAAATTTAATTCTTGAAATTTCTGAATACGAAAAATATTCTTCGACAAAATATCCTTTTCGCCTAAATTTCTACTTCGACTAGATTGGTGTAATTACCTGATTGTTAATTCGTTAGCTATACCCAACGAAGTAAACCTGATAAATAGTTTTCTTGGGTTATCAACTGTTGTATCGCAGCTAGAGGCAGGGTCGAGGTAATAGATGTAGTAAGATTGACTTCTTTTATATAATTCTTGCTCCTCGGGCTGACCGAAAATCTTCAAAACGTCTTTCTGATAAAGACCAAGAATTTTCTTCTTATTGTCGTTAATATTATCAATTAATGAGATACGTTCTTGTTTGCAACCATTAGGGTCTGAAGCCCACAGATCTTTATCAAAATTTTCAATTTCGACCTTCTTCAAACATCCAGATAAAACTGCACAGATAAATAAAAAGGAGAGTGTCTTTTTCATGATTAGCTAATTGCGGGCGAAGATAGATTCGTAGCCCTTTTCAACCAAACGATTGACAATCCTAAGTAGGATAAGCAGGCAGAAATGACCATTGGATTGATAACGTCAAACCCAATTACAAAGAAGTAAGTGGCGCCTATTACCATTAGTAGCCTGGCTATCTCTCCAAATTTGGACCAACTCTTTTGTTCGAATAAGGCACCGAAACATACAGTAGAGTAAATTATAATGGATGCAATGAGCAGTTTTTCTATCATATGGTCATCAAAGAAAGCCATATTAAAAAGAAACAATGCCGTACCGACCAACAATACCACATATTGAAAGATGACGTAGAAGTTGAGGAGGCGACTTCCATGAGCATCATACTTGTGATATGTTTTAGGGTCTATGTCAAACGGAGCTCTATATCCTCCTAGGCTTTCAGGTAGCCAACCTGGTTTTTGAAAGAGATAGGTCAACTTGTCTTTGAATCCATTGATGCTTTTCAGGTCAATGAGCATGTCATTGTAATGCGCGAAATTGGCCCAGACAGGATTCCAACTGTTGAGGTTTTTTGTAATGCCGTAAGTCGGTTTTTCTTCTTCCTCTTTAAAAGTTCCAAACATTCTATCCCAAATGATAAAAGTACCTGCATGGTTTTTATCGATGTATTTAGGATTTCTAGCATGGTGGACTCTATGGTGAGAGGGAGTGTTGAAGAACCACTCGAACCACTTTGGAAGTTTATTGATCGATTCTGTATGAATCCAGAACTGGTAGAGCAAATTAAAACCTGATACTGACACTAGAACCAATGGGTCTATTCCAATCAAAGCCATAGGTGTATAGAATAAGAAGGTCCAGATCGTCTGAGTAGAACTTTGCCTTAGCGCAACGGACAGATTGTATTCTTCGCTTTGATGGTGGACGCTGTGGCCACCCCAGAATAGATTCACCTGATGACTCATTCTGTGTGCCCAATAATAGAAGAAGTCATAGGCGAAAAAAGCGATGATCCACGTTGCAGCATTATTAGGAACCGAATAAACCCTCAATTGCTCATAGATCAAGGTGTAAAATCCAATTGATAATACCTTCAGAAATGCTCCTGATACCTGAGAAGTAACGCCACAGTTAATGTTCGTTACTGAGTCATTTAGTCTGTAAGATTTTGTGGATTGGACGGCATGCACGATCAACTCTATTCCGATGAGTAGGAAATAAACAGGAATGGCGATGACAGTAGGGTCCAGATTCATATTGAGTCAATTCAAGTGACAATTTAGATTAGTAATAAGTTTTGAACAAACTTGTTCATCAAGGCATACTATTTTGGTGTGCTTTTAATTTCAATTGTATCTTCGCGCCACATTAAATGATTATGGAGAAGTTTGTAGGGTTTTGTAGGTCATTAACTTATTTGTTTTTCACAGGAGCTTTATTGTGGTCGTACGCCTACATGGTGGGGCAGGTAGATTACGGTTTAGGGACTGATACGAATCCAACTGATTTCATAGACAAGGATTATTACTTTTTTGCGTCAATATTGGCTTTCCTAGTAGTCAACTTGATTATAGGATGGTTTGTCAAGTCCTTGAAAAAGATTAAATCCGTAGAAGGAGGTACAGGGCTTCGAAATAGAGCCTTCAGACTCGACATCATTGTTTGGTTCAAAGGTCTAGCTGCCGTACTCAATTTAATGATGGCATTGATCATGTTCTTTATTGGATTAATGAACATTTCAGAGAGTAGAGATGCCATGACACTTGGCTTTTACGTTTACCTAGGACCTATCTTTTTGGTAGGCTGGTTTATCTATCTTTTCGTGCTCTTAACAAAGAAGAGAGCCTAGTTAATTTACTCAGTTTCAGAACCCTTTTATAAAGTTTAAGAAAAGGCCCTTTATTGGGGTGTTTTTTTGGATTAATAATTCTAAATTCCGCATTGAATTATGCGAAAGTGCATGGTTCATTTTTCGAACTAGATTTGTTGAAATACTGAATGGCAAACGAAGCAGTGAACTACACCGAAGATAGTATTCGGTCCCTCGATTGGAAAGAGCACATCAGATTAAGACCCGGTATGTATATCGGTAAACTCGGAGACGGGTCAGCTCAAGATGACGGTATTTATGTTTTGGTTAAGGAGGTAATTGATAATAGTATCGATGAGCACATGATGGGGCATGGCAAAACCATCGATGTGAAGGTATCCGAGCATAAGGTAGTTGTAAGAGATTATGGAAGGGGAATACCGCTCGGAAAAGTGGTGGATTGCGTATCTAAGATCAATACCGGGGGTAAGTACGACTCTGGCGCCTTTCAAAAGTCGGTTGGCCTAAATGGAGTGGGTACCAAAGCAGTAAATGCTTTGTCTACTTATTTCAAAGTACAGTCATATCGAGATGGTAAAACGAAGCTCGCTGAATTCTCTAGAGGAGAAATCACCAATGATGCCAAAGAAACGACTTCTAGTGGCCGCAATGGAACGATGATCGAGTTTAGACCTGATGAAACTGTATTCAAGCATTATCATTTCATTCCTCAATATTTAGACGACCTGATCTGGAACTACTGCTTCTTAAATGCAGGATTGACCATCAATTTTAATGGTGAAAAGTATCATTCTGAAAAGGGACTTTATGATCTTCTTTCTAGAAAAACAGATGCTGATAATTTAAGATATCCAATCATCCATTTGAAAGGAGAAGATATTGAGATCGCCATATCTCATACCAACCAATATGGTGAAGATTATTACTCTTTTGTTAATGGTCAATATACCACTCAGGGTGGAACACATCAGGCTGCCTTGAGAGAAGCAGTTGTGAAAACCATTCGTGAATTCTACAACAAGAATTTCGATGCATCTGACGTAAGGGCCTCAATTGTGGGAGCAATTGCTGTAAGAGTGCAAGAGCCAGTCTTCGAATCCCAAACTAAGACTAAACTTGGATCTCAAAGTGTGGCACCTGATGGTCCTACCATGAGAACTTTTGTCAATGACTTTGTCAAAAAAGCTCTGGATGATTTTCTTCACAAGCACTCTGATGTGGCAGACTTACTCCTGAAAAGAATTCTTCAATCAGAAAGGGAAAGAAAAGAAATAGCCGGAATCAAGAAACTGGCAAATGACAGAGCCAAGAAGGCCAACCTTCACAATAAAAAGTTAAGAGACTGCCGAATCCACTTAGACGACAAAAAAGGGGATGAGGATATGAAAAATGCGACTACACTCTTTATTACAGAAGGGGATAGTGCATCAGGCTCAATTACTAAATCTAGAAACGTACAGACCCAGGCAGTATTCTCCTTGAGAGGTAAGCCCTTGAATTGCTTCGGACATACCAAAAAAGTGGTTTATGAGAATGAAGAATTCAATCTACTTCAACATGCCTTGAATATAGAAGATGGACTTGAAGGGTTGAGATACGATAAGATTGTTATTGCCACTGATGCTGATGTTGATGGCATGCACATCCGATTATTGTTGTTAACCTATTTCTTGCAATTCTTTCCTGATTTGGTGAGAAGAGGGCATGTATACATTCTAGAAACACCGCTATTCAGGGTAAGAAATAAGAAAGAGACAATCTACTGCTATAGTGATATAGAAAGGCAAAATGCTATTGCCAAATTGGGTAATAAACCTGAGATCACTCGATTTAAAGGGTTGGGTGAAATATCTCCAGATGAGTTCAAAGGATTTATTGGTCCTGATATGAGACTTGAGCCTATCATTCTAAAAAAGGATACGAGCATCAAAGAACTGCTCACCTTTTACATGGGTAAGAACACACCAGACCGTCAGACATTTATTATAGACAATCTGAAAGTTGAGAAGGATCTGTCGGAAGAAATTGAATTAGAAAAAGCATCATAATCGCAGCCTAGCCGATGAGTGACGAAGTGTTGAATAACAACGAAGATCAGGAAGACAGAGAAATGCAAGAAGTAATTCCGGTATCCGGAATGTACGAAAACTGGTTTCTTGACTATGCATCTTATGTAATTTTAGAAAGGGCTGTTCCTGCTATCGAAGATGGCTTAAAGCCTGTGCAAAGAAGGATTCTCCATTCCATGAAGGAAATGGATGATGGCCGTTTTAACAAAGTAGCTAACGTAATTGGCCAAACCATGCAGTATCACCCTCATGGAGATGCTGCAATTGGTGATGCGATGGTCAATATGGGTCAGAAAGACCTGCTGATTGAAACTCAGGGTAACTGGGGAGACATCAGGACTGGTGACAGCGCAGCCGCACCTAGATATATTGAAGCTAGACTCTCGAAGTTCGCTTTAGATGTAGTTTTCAATCCTCAAACTACAGATTGGCAACTTTCATATGATGGGAGAAAGAAAGAGCCAGTTACACTTCCAGTGAAATTCCCTTTGCTTCTTGCTCAAGGGGTAGAAGGAATTGCCGTAGGACTTTCAACCAAGATCATGCCTCACAATTTTTGTGAATTGATCGATGCCTCCATTAAAGTGCTGAAAGGTAAGAAGCCTAAGATCTATCCAGACTTTCCAACAGGAGGGATGGCAGATTTCTCTGAATACAATGAAGGTAAAAGAGGTGGCAAAATCAAGGTAAGAGCCAAGATCGAGGAGTTTGATAAGAAGACCTTGGTTATCAAGGATATTCCTTTTAATACTACCACAACAGGCTTGATCGATTCCATTATCAAAGCCAATGACAAAGGGAAGATCAAAGTAAAAAAGGTAATAGATAATACAGCTGAGCATGTTGAGATCTTAGTAGAACTGGCTTCAGGCCAATCTCCTAATATTACCATCGATGCGCTTTATGCCTTTACAGATTGTGAGGTCAGTATTTCTCCAAATGCCTGTGTGATTATTGAAGAGAAACCTCATTTCGTTACGGTTAACGAGATATTGAAGGTTTGTACAGATCAGACGGTTGAGCTGCTCAGAAGAGAACTCGAGATCAAGAAAGGCGAGTTGTTAGAAAAGCTTCTTTTCTCATCTCTAGAGAAGATTTTCATTGAGAATAGAATCTATAGAGATATTGAGGAATGTGAAACTTGGGAGGCTGTTCTTGAAACTATTGACAAAGGATTAGATCCATTCAAGAAGGATTTTTATCGCGAGATCACTACTGATGATATTGTGAGGCTTACCGAGATCAAGATCAAAAGGATCTCCAAGTTTGACACCTTCAAGGCAGATGAGTTGATGAAGCGTCTGCAAGATGAGCTTGCTCAGGTAGAGCATCATCTAGCCAATTTGATCGAATATTCGATCTCTTACTTTGAAAGACTTCTTGAGAAGTATGGCAAGGGTAGAGAGCGCAAGACAGAGATCAGAAATTTCGAAGATATCAAGGCTACTGTTGTTGCAGCCAATAATGCTAAGCTGTATGTCAACCGAAAAGACGGGTTTATCGGCTATGGTTTAAAGAAAGATGAATTCATCAGTGACTGTTCTGATATAGACGATATCATTGTATTCCGCAAAGACGGCAAAATGCAGGTAGTCCGAATCAGTGATAAGGTCTTTGTAGGTAAAGATATTTTGTGGGCCGGTGTGTTTAAGAAGAACGATGAGCGCATGGTGTACAATATGATGTACCTAGATGGGAAGTCCGGAAGAACGATGGTAAAGCGATTCCATGTTTTGGCCATTACAAGAGATAAGGAGTACGACCTCACTAAAGGTGAAAGAGGCTCTAAAGTGCTCTATTTCACGGCTAATCCTAATGGTGAGGCTGAATTAGTGACTCTTTATCTGACTTCAGGTGCTAAAGCTCGTGTCAAAGTGTTTGATTTCAACTTTGCAGATATAGATATAAAAGGTCGTTCGGCAGGTGGAAATATTGTGACTAAGTATCCTGTTAGAAAGATCCAGCTGAAAATGGAGGGTAAGTCTACTCTCGGAGGTTTAGATATTTGGTATGACGATTCGGTCGGTAGATTGAATAGAGACGAGAGAGGTAGACTATTAGGAAACTTCCAAGCAGAAGATAAAGTCCTTGTCATTCATAATACTGGTGAGTATGAGTTGACAAGTTTTGACCTGACCAATCGATATGAGCCCAATAAAATAGCTATGCTGGAGAAGTTCGAGTCAGATGGTGTAGTAGGAGCAGTTCATATGGATGGTGAATCTGGAATCTATTATGTCAAAAGGTTCCAGGTGGAGACGAGTACCATGGGTAAGAAATTCTTATTCATCAATGAATCAAAAGGCTCTAAGCTGGTAGCAGTTACACAGAGTAAGGATGCTCAAATTGAATTGACCTATACTGTCAAAGGGAATAGAGAGAGGCACAAGTCTCTTTTTGATCTCGATATGATCATTGATGTAAAAGGTTGGAAGGCTACAGGCAACAAACTTTCTCCACACCGTGTACAAAAAGTCATTTTTATAAATCCGGAAGGGGAGAGTTCTAAAGAAATAAAAGCACCTGAGGTAAAAGAAGAGCCTAAGGAAGTTGCTAATCAGGTTGAGGAAAAAGAAAATGTAAAACCTGTAAAGGCAGAAAGTCAACCTGAAGAACCTAAAGAGGTGGTAGCGGATAAGAAAGAAGAGGTAAAGGAGAATCCTAAGCCAGCTCAAGCTGAGAAAAAAGATCCGCCTAAAGACGGTGCTGGAGGGGCTTATAACGTGGGAGATACCATTGAGCTTTTCTAAGTATGTATCTTATTGAATTTGAAACGTTTTCATATTAAACACTACGTGTTTAGGTTGTAAATTATTTCGAAGCTGTCGTATTTACGGCAGCTTCATTTTTTATGGTTGAATTAATTGAAATGCTAGAGGAGTTCGTTACTCCAAACAAAATAGAGGGTATCGATAAAGTTCTCAGCAAGCGTACGCGTCATCTCACGGTGGTCTTGGAAGATATTTATCAAGACCAAAATGCTAGTGCTGTGATTAGGACTTGCGATTGTTTCGGCATTCAAGACCTGTATGTGACGCAAGATCTCCATGATTATAATGTTAATCCGAATGTTGTGAGAGGTGCTTCAAAATGGGTCACGCTACATAAATATGAACGCGAGCCAGATAGCGTTAAAAAGTGTTATAAAGACTTGAGATCGAAAAATTATCGCATTGTGGGTACAACTCCTGACCCAAATTCCGCGTCTATCCATGACTTGAACATTGATGATAAAACGGCAATTGTTTTTGGTACTGAAAAAAGAGGGATGAGCGATTTTGCAAAAGACAATGCGGATGAGCTGGTTCATATTCCAATGTTAGGATTCACAGAATCGTTTAATATATCCGTCAGTGCAGCTTTGATCATGAATGAACTGTCGCACAGACTACGTAAAAGTGATATTGATTGGACTCTAAAAGAATCAGAAAAGGACGAATTGAAATATGAATGGTACAAAAGAATCGTTAAAGGTTCTGATGTACTTATTAATAATTACATAAAGGAACATTCTTAGACTTATGTCGGTTAAAGACCAAAATTTGGAGGTAATTTTGGCTTTTTAAAAGGTCGACTGCGTTAATACAACATCTACCGAAAAACTGAATTAAACTTGCGTACCCACATTATAGCATTTCTTTTGATCTGCCTATCCAGTTCGGTAGTGGCTCAAACCGTCATACGTGGTAAGGTTACCGATGCCAGTACTGGAGATCCAATACCTTTTGCTAATGTAGTAATCAAAGGTTCAGCAATTGGAGCATCAACCGATTTTGACGGTGTTTATTTAATAGAAGGAGAGGCCGAATCAGATACTCTTCTAGTTTCATTTATTGGGTACGAAACCAAGTTAAAGTTCTATCAGAAAGGAATCTCTCAACGCATTGATTTTCAATTAAATCCTGAAGCTACTCAGTTGGCAGATGTGGTTGTTTATGCGGGCAAGCAAGAGAATCCTGCATGGCGGATCATGCGAGGTATCATGGATAATAAAAAGATCAATGATAAAAGAAGGTTGAGTGCTTATGAATACGAGAGTTATAATAAGATAGAGATCGATGTAGATAACATTACAGATAAGCTGCGAGAAAAGGCTTTTATGCAAGAAATAGCAGCTGTCCTAGATTCAATTGATGCCATAGCTGGTGAAGACGGAAAGCCCATTCTACCACTCTTTATTTCGGAGTCCCTTTCGGATTACTATTTCAGGTCGAATCCAAGGTTGCAAAAAGAATTTATCAAGAAAACCAAAATTACTGGTGTAGGTATTGAAGATGGCTCTCTTATTGGTCAGGTAATCGGTTCCTCATTTCAAGAATATAATTTCTACCAGAACAGAATGAGTATAGTGGAGAAAGAGTTTGCTTCTCCCATTGGCGATGGCTGGCGTGTGGTTTATGATTATGAGTTGGCTGACAGTCTGTATATCGGTGACGATTTTTGCTACCAAATTGAATTCAGCCCGAAGAATGATCAGGAGTTAGCATTTGTTGGCACCATGTGGATAACGAAAGAAAACTTTGCTCTGAAGCAGATTGATGCCACCATGCCGAAAACAGCCAATGTGAATTTTATTGAGAAGATCAAGATTCAACAGCAGTTAGTGCCGACTACAGAAGGAGCGTGGTTGCCACAAAACTCAAGAATTCTTATCGATGTGGCCGAGCTTACAGATGGCTCTGCTGGTTTCTTAGCTAAGTTTTATTCATCCAATGAGAATATCCGAGTTACAGAACCTAAGCCTACTCGATTTTATGACAGGACCATTGAGTTAGCAGAAGATGCTCGCGAACTGGATGAGGCATTTTGGAATACAGCCAGGCATGAGCCTTTAAGTGAAACAGAGATCAATGTGATCGCTATGATCGACACACTGAATAATGTCAAGTTCGTCAAGACTTGGACTGAGATCATTAAGACACTGGCCAGAGGTTATATAGAGGTAGGTAAAGTAGATATAGGTCCGTATCCTGTAACCATCTCAGGTAATGATGTAGAAGGTTTTAGGATACGATTAGGAGGTAGGACCAATGAGAATTTTAGTAGAAAGTGGCAATTCAATGGCTATGGAGCTTATGGTTTCTTAGACGAGCAGTTCAAGTATGGGATGGGCGCTAAGTACATTGCCGATCGGAAAAAATGGACCACCTTCTCAGTTAATTATAGAAATGATGTAGATCAGTTTGGCGTCCAAGTCAATCCTCTAACAGACGTTTCTGAAGAGAGTGCTTTCCTTGCTTTGACTCAGATAGGTAATCTAGTCAGGCCTTTCAGGTATGACAGAACTCAGTTTGAATTCGCTAGACAATTCTCAAGGTCGTTCTCAGGAGCTACTATCTTAAAGAATCAATCGTATCAGCCACTTTTTCCATTTAGGTATAGAACAGATATCAATGATGTCAATTCATCTTTAGGTACCAATTTCACTACCTCAGAGGTCATTGTCAGATTAAAATATGCAAGGGATGAGACCTTTCTAATCAATGACAATAGTAGAATCAGCCTAGGCACATTGAGGTGGCCAACTTTCTTGTTGTCTTACACTAGGGGACTCAAAGGCCCGGGAGGAGGAGACTTCGATTATCATAAAGTGGATTTTGCCATCAGTCAAGGATTGAAAATGGGATTCTGGGGTAATCTAGATTATCAAATTAGCGCAGGCCACATATTCAACGACTTGCCTTATACACTGTTGACTTCACACATTGGTAATGAGCAGTTCGTTTATACAGATATCGCCTTCAATACCATGAACTTCTTTGAATTTGTAAGTCAATCTTACGGTTCACTTAAACTCCAACATAGTTTTGAAGGGTTCATCATGAACAGGATTCCTCTGATGAAGAAACTCAAGTGGAGGTTAGTAGGAACAGGTAGTGTCTTATTTGGGGGCGTAAGTCAAAGTACTTTGGATGTACAAGTGCTTGAAGATGAAGAAGGTAATCCTCTTCCACAATTTGATGTGCTCGATAGAGGTAAACCATTCGCAGAAGTAGGTGTAGGGGTAGAGAATATCTTTAAGTTCTTTAGGGTAGATTGGGTACACCGATTGACCTATTTGGATAGGCCTGATATTAGAAGATCGGATATCAAAGTTAGTTTCCAGATTTCGCTCTAAATACTTCCGGAAAACACATTTTCTCCTAATAATTATTGCATATTTGCAGCTTCATAATCTTAAAATCCTGCCGGTTTGTAGCGGCAGCAGAAAAGAATGAGCGATCAAGTAAAAGTAACACTACCTGACGGTAGTATCAGAGAGTATCAGCAAGGATCAAGCGCCATGGATGTGGCCTTAAGCATTTCAGAAGGATTAGCTAGGAATGTTCTTGCAGCAGAAGTAAATGGTGAGGTTTGGGATGCTAATCGAGCATTGCCAACAGAAACGAGTCTAAAGTTACTCACCTGGAATGATGATGATGGAAAAGCCACCTTTTGGCACTCATCAGCCCACCTTATGGCAGAAGCCTTAGAAGCTTTATATCCTGGAATTAAATTAGGTATCGGTCCTGCTATTGAAAAAGGATTCTACTACGATATTGATTTTGGTGATTATGAGTTTGATGCTGCTGATCTAGAAAAAATCGAAAAGAAAATGATAGAGCTGGCTCGCCAGAAAAATTCTTACGAAAGATCTGATGTGTCTAAAGCAGATGCGGTCAAATATTTCGAAGAAAAAGGAGACGAGTACAAGCTTGAATTAATACAGGACCTTGCAGATGGTACCATTACTTTTTACAAGCAAGGCAATTTCACTGATCTCTGTAGAGGACCACATATTCCTCATACTGGGCCAATCAAGGCAGTTAAGCTTTTGAATATTGCTGGTGCCTATTGGAGAGGAGATGAGAAAAGAAAGCAGCTTACTAGAATCTATGGAGTAACTTTCCCGAAACAGAAAGAACTCACAGAATACCTACACTTATTAGAAGAAGCTAAAAAGAGGGATCACAGGAAGATAGGTAAGGAGTTAGAGCTCTTCACTTTTTCTGAGAATGTAGGTATGGGTTTGCCTCTATGGTTACCGAAAGGTGCTAAACTTAGAGAAAGATTAGAATCATTCTTGAAGAAAGCTCAAGTTAGAGCGGGTTATGAACCAGTAGTCACACCACATATCGGTCATAAAAACCTTTATGTGACTTCAGGCCATTATGAGAAATACGGAGAAGATTCATTCCAACCAATCAGTACACCACATGAAGGCGAGGAGTTTCTTCTAAAACCAATGAATTGCCCTCATCATTGTGAGATTTATAAATCTAAACCTAGATCATATAAAGACTTACCTGTTAGAATGGCCGAATTTGGAACAGTATATAGGTATGAACAAAGTGGAGAGCTTCATGGTCTGACAAGAGTAAGAGGATTTACGCAAGATGATGCCCATATATTCTGTACTGCAGATCAGGTAAAAACGGAATTCAAAAAAGTTATTGACCTAGTACTCTATATATTCGAATCTCTGGGGTTTGAGGATTATACGGCTCAAATCAGTCTAAGAGATCCTGAGAACAAGCAAAAGTATATTGGTTCAGATGAAGGTTGGGCATTAGCTGAAGCAGCTATTATTGAGGCTGCAGAGGAAAAAGAGTTGAATACTGTTACCGAATTAGGCGAGGCGGCTTTCTACGGTCCTAAACTTGATTTCATGGTAAAGGATGCTTTAGGTAGAAAGTGGCAATTAGGAACTATTCAAGTAGATTACAATCTTCCTGAGCGTTTTGAGCTAGAGTTTACTGGAGCAGACAATCAGAAACACCGTCCGGTAATGATTCATAGAGCACCTTTTGGTTCGATGGAGCGATTTGTTGCTGTGCTCATTGAACATTGTGGTGGAGATTTTCCTTTATGGCTAACTCCTGATCAGGTGGCGATTTTGCCTATTTCTGAAAAATATGCTGATTATGCTGAAGAGGTGTATACGATTCTAGAGAATCAGGACATTACTGGTTTTATCGATCATAGAGACGAAAAAATTGGTAGAAAGATCAGGGATGCTGAGGTAAAGAAGATCCCTATGATGTTGATTGTTGGAGAAAAAGAGGCAGAATCTAAGTCTGTTGCGGTTAGAAAACACGGACACGGAGATGTGGGAACTTTTTCGCTCCATGATTTCTTAGATTACTTCAGGGAGGAGACTTATAAATCATTAGGTCATTCTGAATAATATTGATTTTAAATCAGCATATTGATTATTAGAAATTTATACCGATATTTGCAGTCATTTTTAACAAAACAAGGAGGTTACAATCGCTAAAATGAGAAGACGCTACCCACCTAGAGGTCGGGTAGAAGAGCCGTACAAAGTCAATGGAAAGATCACTGCCCAAGAAGTTAGGGTAGTTGGAGAGAACATTGAACCTGGCGTTTATCCATTATCTAAGGCCCTAGAAATGGCCCGTGAAGAGAGTCTGGATCTAGTAGAAATCTCAGCAAAGGCGAACCCACCTGTTTGTAAAATTATTGATTACTCTAAGTTTAAGTATGATCAAAAGAAGAAGCAGAAGGAAATAAAAGCCAAAGCTTCTAAGACGGTCATCAAAGAAATCAGATTCGGTCCAAATACGGACGATCATGATTTTGAGTTTAAACTTAAGCATGCGATCAACTTCTTAAAGGATGGTGCCAAAGTGAAAGCTTATGTACATTTCAAAGGAAGAACGATCGTTTATAAAGAAAGAGGAGAGATCCTTCTTCTTAAATTTGCTCAAGCTTTAGAAGAACATGCGAAAGTAGAGCAGTTGCCAAAGTTAGAGGGTAAAAGAATGTTCCTCTTCTTGGCGCCAAAAGTAGCGAAGAAATAATTTTTATAACAATTATTAATAATGCCTAAAGTAAAAACTAAATCAGGAGCGAAGAAGCGTTTCAAGTTGACAGGATCAGGCAAGATCAAAAGAAAGCATGCTTTCAAAAGCCACATCTTGACAAAGAAAGAAACGAAGCAGAAGCGTAACCTTACTCACATGGGCTTGGTAGACAAGTCTGATGAGAAGAACGTAAAGCATATGCTCAACATCTAATTTTCAATTAGAAGGTTCTAATGTTTAACCAGAGGTTTGGTATTAAGTAATCGCTTCGCGGTTCGCCAAGAATCAAAAAATTAAATTATGCCTAGATCAGTAAATTCAGTTGCTTCAAGAGCAAAGAGAAAAAGAATCCTAAAGTTATCCAAGGGGTACTGGGGGAGAAGAAAAAACGTTTGGACGGTAGCGAAAAATGCCGTTGAAAAAGGTCTTACTTACGCTTACAGAGATAGAAAAGCGAAGAAAAGAGAATTCAGAAAGTTGTGGATCCAAAGAATCAATGCTGGTGCAAGAGAGCACGGTATGTCTTATTCACAATTTATGGGTCAATTGAACAAGTCAGGAATCGAATTGAACAGAAAAGTTCTTGCTGACTTAGCAATGAATCACCCTGAAGCTTTCAAAGCAGTTGTTGATAAAGTAAAATAACAACAGTCTTTAAGACACAATGCCCTGGCCCTCAAAGGCCGGGGTATTTTTTTGGTAAAAAGAATAGGGTGGGCGTTGATATATTTCAATCAATTCTTACCTTTGCAGCCTCTTAATAGAGAATAACCAATGGCGAGGTAGCTCAGTTGGTTAGAGCGCAGGATTCATAACCCTGAGGTCACGGGTTCAACTCCCGTCTTCGCTACACAAACCCCGGCAGAAATGTTGGGGTTTTTTAATTGGCTTAAACTCTTATTGTTGTGCTATTTGTTTAATGCTAAATAAGTCATATATTATCTCAATCAACATTTTTTAGCCTATGGGAAAGGTCAAGTTTGTTACCGAATTTGAAGTGAAAGCTTCACAAAAAATGTTATTCCCATACATCAGTTCAGCTAGTGGTTTAGCACAGTGGTTTGCGGATGATGTGAATATCAATGAAGATAAAGTTTTCCTCTTTTTGTGGGATGGAGAACAGCATAAGGCTAAGAAAGCTTCACAGAAGTTAAATGTGAGTGTCAAGTTCGAGTTTCTTCCTGAGGCGGACGAGGATGAAGATGATCCTAATTACATTGAACTCAAATTAAATGTGAATGAGTTGACGCAGTCTGTGTACTTGCAGATCACTGATTATTCAGACTTTGATGATCCGGAAGAGCAACAGGAGCTGTGGGAAAATCAGGTCTATCTCTTGAAAGAAATGATCGGAGGTTAATTTAACCTTCCTTAACTTGCAAAAAGTCCTTCTAGGCATAATCTTTGCACCTTCGCAATTGCGAAGTTCTCATGAAAAAAATCGATAAACTGGTATTTGGGTCATTTATTGGGCCGTTTATTCTTACCCTAATTGTTGTTGATTTTATTCTCCTTCTGGTAACTCTCATTCGATACTTTGACGAGTTATTTGGCAAGGGACTTAGCTTAGATATCTTCGCTAAGCTTCTAGGTTATTTTTCCATTTCTAGTTCTCCTGATGCTTTTCCATTAGCTGTATTGTTAAGCTCTATTATGACCTTTGGGAATTTGGGCGAGCATTCTGAATTAACGGCCATCAAAAGTTCCGGTATTTCATTGGTGAGGGCGCTGTTGCCCATTTTTGGATTCGTTCTAATCCTTACTGGAGTTACCTATTACACCAATACGCAATTAGTACCAAAGACCAACTTGAAAACCTACAGTCTATTGTGGGATATGAGGACCAAAAAGCCTGCATTAGATATCAAGGAAGGGGTTTTTTATGATGGTATTCCAGGCTATAGTATCAAGGTAAATGAAAAAGTGACTGATGAGCATTTGAAAGACATTATCATTTACGACCACACAGGAGATAATACCCAATCCAATAAAAAAGCTATTCTGGCCGATTCTGGTAGAATGTATTCTTTCATGAATCAGAGGTATTTGGCTTTAGAGCTTTTCGATGGAATCAGATATGAAGAAACCATCAAACAGAACTACTTCGATAAAAGAGATGGTGGACAGTTTGTAAGGGATCGATTTAAAACCAGTAAAATGGTTTTTGATCTCTCTTCATTCGATATGGGAAGCACAGATGAAAAACTGTTTAGGAGGTCGAGGCTGGTTCAGACTAGGGCAGACTTGAAGGTTGGTATCGATTCAATGTCGAGAGATATCTATAATAAGCAAAGTCAGATGTTCAGGCAGGTGTCGAATACATTTACTTATCACATGCTGGGGGATGCGGAAACGCCTCAGCAGATCGAACAAGGGAAACAATATTATGATTCTATTAGAGATTTAAGAGTCTCAGAAGCACAAGCTAGGAAAGAGGCAGAATTGCTTGCTGAAAAGAGCCAGTTAGCCGAAGGAGAGTTAAATGAGCCTGACTCAGTGCTAAATGATAAAGAGGAGGTGAAGCCTGTCTATACACAAAGAGCTAAGCCGGTTCCATTGCCTGTTGGCGATGACAGAAAAGAAGCCAGCGAGCTTTTGAAGAAGAAATTTAGGTCTATTGATCCGGAATTGAACTTAGAGAGATTTGACACCTATTATGCACTTGATGGGCCAGGAAGTAATAATATCAGGCTCAATGCTGCCATTAGTTATGGGGTTAATCAGTCTAGGACATTAAGGAATTTGATCTCTACTAGAGAAAAGACACTTCAAACAGTAAGGAGGGATCAGCGTAAGTTCATGGTAACTCGTAATCAGCAGTTGTCTAGGTCATTTGCTTGTTTGGTGATGTTTTTAATTGGTGCTCCATTAGGTGCGATTATTAAAAAGGGAGGCTTAGGTATGCCTGTGATCGTTTCGGTTATTTTCTTCCTGATCTATTATATCTTGAACACTACGGGAGATAAGTGGGGGAAAGAGGATGTAATGGATCCAGTTTTAGCTGTTTGGATATCCAATGCAGCGCTTTTACCTGCGGGATTATTCTTCCTTAGACAGGCTCGTAACGATGCGCGTTTATTCGAGTCTGATTTCTATATGTCCTTCTTATTGAAAATCAAGAATTTATTCACAAGAAAGAAGGCAAATAACCCTGCTTAGTTTGTTCGTTTCAGGGGATTTCAATACCTTTGCGCCTTGTTAAAGAATAATAATTTAAATTTTAGCTAAGCATGTATTTATCAACTGAGAAAAAACAAGAGCTCTTTGAGAATCATGGTCGGTTAAAAGCAAAAAATGATACTGGTTCTGCAGAATCTCAAATTGCGCTTTTTACTTACCGTATTAATCACTTAACAGAGCATTTAAAGACGAACAAGAAGGATCACTCTTCAAGATTAGGTCTTTTAAAATTGGTAGGTAAAAGAAGAAGACTTCTGGATTACCTATACAACAGAGATATCGAGAGATATCGTGCGATTATCGCAGAATTGAAATTAAGAAAGTAAATACAAAAAGGGAGTTCACAGAATTCCCTTTTTGCTTCTAACCAAGGGCAGGTTATTGTATATTCCTGCCATCTTTAAAAACTATATATGACAAAAGTTATTAATAAGTCCATCAAAATGCCCGATGGCGCTGAAATCACAATTGAGACGGGTAAATTAGCAAAACAAGCAGACGGATCAGTAGTAGTAAGAATGGGTAACACGATGTTACTCGCTACAGTAGTATCCTCTAAAGACGCAAAAGAAGACGTGGATTTCCTTCCACTCTCTGTTGATTATCAAGAAAAATTCGCATCGTCAGGTAAGATTCCTGGCGGATTTCTAAAAAGAGAAGGTAGACTATCTGATCATGAGGTATTGATCTCAAGATTGGTGGATAGAGCCTTAAGACCAATGTTTCCAGATGATTATCACGCTGATACTCAGGTGATGATCTCAATGATCTCTTACGAAGAAGGGACAAACCCAGATGCACTAGCCGCATTGGCTGCTTCATCAGCATTAGCTGTTTCAGATATTCCTTTCAATGGTCCAATCTCAGAAGTGAGAGTGATCAAAAAAGACGGGGAGTATTTCGTAAATCCAAAGAGAGATGCTCAAGCAGAAGCTGAATTGGATATCATTGTTGCTGCTGATAAGGATAACATCCTAATGGTAGAAGGAGAAATGCAAGAAGTAAGCGAAACTGACTTGCTAGAAGCTATGAAAGTAGCTCATGACGCTGTCAAGATTCAGTGTCAAGCTCAGATTGAGCTATCTGAAGAGGTAGGATCGACTGAGAAAAGAGAATATTCTCATGAAAAGTCTGATGAGGCTTTATTAGAGAAAATGAAGTCTGCCGTTTATGACAAACTATATGCTGCTGTTTCTAAGCAAACTGCAGATAAGTCTGTTAGAAGCTCAGATGTAAGAGCTATCAAAGAAGAATTTGTTGAGTCTTTAGGTGAAGACCATGAGTATGATGGATTCTTGCTTTCACAGTACTTCAAGAAATTACATAAATCAGCTGCTAGAAACTTTGTTCTTAATGAGCAGAAAAGACTAGATGGTAGAGATTTTAATCAAGTAAGATCAATTGCTGCTGAAGTTGATTATTTGCCTTCAGCTCACGGATCTGCTGTATTCACTAGAGGAGAAACGCAGTCATTAACATCATGTACGCTTGGCACTAAGCTAGACGAGCAAATGATTGATGGAGCTACTATGGAAGGATACAACAAATTTATTCTTCACTACAACTTTCCTGGTTTTTCAACTGGTGAAGTAAGACCAAATAGAGGTCCGGGTAGAAGAGAAGTAGGTCATGGTAACTTAGCTCTAAGAGCATTAAAGCAAGTTTTACCTCCTGCAGAGGAGAATCCTTACACTATTAGACTTGTTTCTGATATCCTTGAATCTAACGGTTCGTCTTCAATGGCAACTGTTTGTGCTGGTTCATTGGCAATGATGGATACAGGTATCGCTATCAAAGCTCCTGTTTCTGGTATTGCAATGGGTATGATCTCTGACGCTGAAACCGGTAAGTACGCTATTCTTTCAGATATCTTGGGAGACGAAGATCACCTAGGTGATATGGACTTCAAAGTAACTGGTACTGAAAAAGGTATCACTGCTTGTCAGATGGACATCAAGGTAGACGGGTTGTCTTATGAAGTCCTTGAAACTGCCTTGAACCAAGCGAAAGAGGGTAGAATGCATATTCTTGGTGAAATGGCTAAAGCCATCACTGCTCCAAGAGAAGATTACAAACCTCATGTTCCAAGAAGTTTCAAAATGTCTATTCCTTCAGATATGATCGGTGCAGTTATCGGTCCTGGTGGAAAAGTGATCCAAGAGATCCAGAAAGAAACTGGAGCAACCATCAATATTGAAGAGGTTGATGATAGAGGAGAAGTTTCTTTCTTCGCAGTAGATAAAGAAGCAATGGACGCTGCTGTAGGCCGTGTGAAAAACATTGTTGCTGTACCAGAAGTTGGTGAAACTTACGATGGTAAAGTGAAGTCAATCATGCCATTTGGCGCATTTATTGAGTTCATGCCTGGTAAGGATGGACTATTACACATTTCTGAGATCAAGTGGGAAAGACTTGAGAACATGGATGGTGTACTAGAAGTTGGCGAAGAAGTTTCTGTCAAACTGATCGGAATTGATAAGAAATCAGGGAAATTCAGATTGTCAAGAAAAGCACTTTTACCAAAGCCAGAGAAGAAAGAAGAATAACAGTTTAATTGATCTTCGCGTTTGAACTAAAGAGGAACTTTTATTAGCTTCCAGATAGTTCTGTTGTAGGGGCGAAGAAAAAACGAAAGATTGAATGAGACAGCTTAAGATTAGTAAGCAGATAACCAATAGGGAGTCACAATCCCTTGATAAATACCTTCAAGAGATCGGTAAGGTAGATCTATTAACTCCAGATGAGGAAGTAGATCTTGCCAAAAGAATTCGAGAAGGAGATCAGCTGGCATTAGAGAAGTTGACTAAAGCTAACTTGAGGTTCGTGGTTTCGGTAGCAAAGCAATACCAAAACCAAGGATTGTCTTTAGGTGATTTGATCAATGAGGGTAACCTTGGTTTGATCAAAGCAGCTCAAAGATTTGACGAAACTCGTGGTTTCAAATTCATTTCGTATGCTGTATGGTGGATCAGACAGTCTATCCTTCAAGCATTAGCTGAACAATCTAGAATTGTTAGGCTTCCGTTGAACAGGGTAGGTTCTTTAAATAAGATCTCTAAAACTTTCTCTGAACTTGAGCAGAAGTTCGAAAGAGAGCCATCACCTGATGAATTGGCTGAGGTACTTGAAGTGACTACGAACGAAGTAGTAGACACGATGAAGATCTCTGGTCGTCACGTATCTATGGATGCGCCATTCGTTCAAGGTGAAGAGAACAGTCTTTTGGATGTTTTGGAGAATGACGCTGAAGAAAAGCCAGATGATGGTCTGATGAATGACTCTTTAAGAAGAGAAGTTCAAAGAGCACTTTCTACTTTGACCCAAAGAGAAGCTGATGTAATCACTTTATACTTTGGATTGAATGGTGAGCATTCAATGACTCTTGAAGAAATAGGTGAGAAATTTAACCTAACTCGAGAAAGAGTAAGACAAATCAAAGAGAAGGCAATCAGAAGGTTGAGACACACTTCTAGAAGTAAAGCTTTAAAACCTTATTTAGGTTAAAAGTCTAAGATAATTAGAGAAAAGCGCTTTCATTGAAAGCGCTTTTTTTATGCTCAATTCATGGAACAATCTTTTGCCTGATTTGTGTTAAAGAATTAGCTTTGAAAATTAAGGAAAAGGAAGATGACGACAGAAAACGCTAAAGTATTAATCATTGGATCAGGACCTGCAGGATACACTGCAGCTATTTATGCATCAAGAGCTGGATTGAAACCAATTCTCTATACTGGTGGAGAGCCTGGTGGGCAATTAACCACTACTAATGATGTAGAAAATTTCCCAGGTTACCCTGAAGGAATCAACGGTCCGAGTATGATGATGGATCTTCAGAAACAAGCTGAAAGATTCGGTACTGATGTGAGATTCGGTCTGGCCACTTCTGTGGATTTTTCTAGTTACCCACACAAGGTTGTTGTAGACGAAAAGCATGAGATAACTGCTGAATCTGTAATCATTTCAACTGGTGCGAGTGCTAAATACCTAGGTTTAGAGTCTGAAAAGACATTTGCCAATAGAGGTGTATCTGCATGTGCGGTGTGCGATGGTTTCTTTTACAAAGGACAGCATGTTGCTGTTGTAGGAGCTGGTGATACAGCTGCTGAAGAAGCTACTTACTTAGCTAATCTTTGCCCAAAAGTATACATGCTTGTGAGAAGAGATGAAATGAGAGCATCTAAGATCATGCAGCAAAGAGTTCTTGATCATCCAAATATCGAAGTGCTATGGAATACTGAAGCGGAAGAGGTATTAGGTGATGACACTGGAGTTACTGGCTTAAGAATGGTCAATAACCAAACGGGTGACAAAAGAGAAGTGGATATCAAAGGTTTCTTCGTAGCCATCGGACACAAACCAAACACCGATATTTTCAAAGGCTTCTTAGATATGGATGACATGGGCTACTTGAAAGTTCAAGCGGGATCTACAAAAACCAACGTAGAAGGTGTTTTTGCAACTGGTGATGCTGCTGACAAGGTTTATAGACAAGCCGTAACTGCTGCTGGAACTGGTTGTATGGGAGCTCTTGACGCTGAAAGATTCCTTCAAGAAAAGGAGTTTGAAATGGCGGGTGAAGGAGTAGCCTAAACAATATTCCTTTCAAAAGTATTTCAATAATATGAAGTTAGATATTCTGGCTCTAGCGGCCCATCCTGACGATGTAGAACTGTCTTGTGCAGGTACATTACACAAAGCTGTTAAAGCTGGTAAAAAGGTAGGTGTTGTAGACTTTACAAGAGGAGAGTTAGGTACTAGAGGTACACCTGAGATACGACTTCAAGAAGCGCAAGCATCAGCAGATATCCTTGGATTATCAGCCAGAGAGAACCTTGGTTTTAGAGATGCCTTTTTTAAGGTAGATGAAGAACATCAAAAGGAGGTGATCAGAGTGATCAGGAAGTATAGACCTGATATAGTTCTGGCCAACGCTATTGATGATAGACATTCAGATCATGGTAGGGCTTCCTTCTTATCTAAAGAAGCTTGTTTCTTGGCTGGTTTAGAAAAGATTGAAACTTTTGATGAGGGAGTAAAGCAGTCTCATTGGAGGCCGAAGGCGGTTTATCATTATATCCAAAGCATTCCACATGAACCTGATTTTATTGTGGATGTAACGGATGAATGGGATGTCAAAATGGAATCTGTCAAAGCGTTTAAAACACAATTCTTTGATCCTGATAGCAATGAGCCTGAGACGTATATTTCATCACCTAAATTCATGGAGATGGTCAACTCTCGAGGAATTCATTACGGCCATGAGATAGGTGTGCGTTACGGTGAGGGTTTCACTGTTGAACGTAGAATTGGAGTAGATGATATTACTACTCTGATTTAAGGTGCCATTCTAGAAATTTTCCAGTCCGTTCCTTCTTTTTCATAAATCAAACGATCGTGAAGGCGGCTTTGTCGCCCTTGCCAAAATTCAAATGTTTCAGGTACTATTCTGAAGCCTCCCCAGAAATCAGGTAGAGGAACTTTACCTTCTTTGAACTTGCGCTTCATTTCAGCAAGTTTTGTCTCCAATATGCTACGGGATGAAATGACTTTACTTTGTTCGGAAACCCAGGCTCCAAGTTGTGAACCATAGGGTCTGCTAGTAAAATACTCTAAAGACTCTTTAGTGCTTACTTTTTCAGCTAATCCAGTAATAGCTACTTGTCTTTCTAATCCATACCATGGGAATAGGATAGAGATGTGACTGTTTTTAGCTAGTTGTTGAGCTTTTCGACTTGAGAAGTTGGTATAAAAGACGATCCCTCTATCGTCCAGTGCCTTCATGAGTACTGTCCTTTGAAAAGGCTGCCCATTTTCATCAACAGTACTTACAACCATAGCATTTGGCTCAAGCAATTCGCCAGCCTTTGCCTCTTCGAACCATTTTCTGAATTGAACAAAAGGATTTGGATCTACCGAATCAATATCTAATGAGGCAAGGGTGTATTCTCTTCTTAGATCAGGAATGTCAGCCATTTTCTAATTCTTTTGTCAAATATAACTAAGAAGGCATCGAAAGTTTTGTCATTTCGTTAGGCAATCTATCAAGCACTTTCTAATTTCCTTTAAATCTTGATCTATGTTCGAATACGATAAAAATATACCGGACCCTGATAGAGGTGATTTACTCATATCAGAACCTTTTTTAAGTGATCCAAACTTTGAAAGGACCGTTATATTAATATGTGAGCATAATGATCAAGGTACATTTGGCTTAGTACTTAATAAGATCACTGATCTGACCATGGAAGATGTTCTAACTGAAGAAGTCTCTTTTTCTGGGTTATTAAATCTAGGAGGACCAGTTGAACAAAACACCTTACATTTTGTACATAGGCTAGGCGAGAAGATCACAGATTCCATTGAGCTCGGAAACGGATTGTTTTGGAGCGGTGATTTTGAGCAGATCAAGTTTATGCTGAACGAAGGATTATTGGATGAAAAAGATATTCAATTCTACCTGGGTTATAGCGGATGGGCAGAAGGGCAGTTGAGAGAGGAATTAGATGCTCAATCTTGGTTTGTGAAAAAAGGAACCACATCAGAGGAGATATTTGATATGGATGCCGATGAGTTCTGGAAGTCAATTTTGAAAACTATGGGAGGAAAGTATAAGGTATTTTCAAATTACCCTGTCGATCCTCGCCTGAATTAATACTTTTGCTAACTTAGAATTTGTAACGGTGCGGTGAAAGCCGAAAGTGAGACACAATGGAAGATAAGAATTTGAACGCAGGTGATCAGAATGTAGAGAACAATCCTTCTGATATCGAAAACACAGAAAAGAGCGCAACTGAAAGCACTCAAGAAGAAACCACACAAAAAGCTGAGACTGCTCAGCCTCAGGCCGAAACCTCGGAACCTGAAGAAACCCAGGAAGTAAAAGAAGAAGCTGCTCAAGAAGAGCCAGCTGCTGATGAAAAGCCAGAAGAGCCTGTTGCTGAAGAGGTAGAAGAACCTGCTGCAGAAGTAGAGGTTGCCGAATCTACAGAAGCAGAGGAAGCAAAGACGGAGGAATCAACTGCCGAGCAGGTAGAGGAGACTAGCGCTGAACTAGCTGAAGAAAAAGTAGCGGAAGTTGCAGCAGCATCTGAAGAGAGTGGAGAAGAAGTCGAAGATGATCATGATGAGAATGAAGAGCTTCCTGATTACACCACCTATACAAGAGACCAGCTAGTTGAAACCATCGAAGAGCTATCTCACCTGACTACATTTAAAAGATCTGATAGAATATTAGCCATTATCAACCCGATCTTCTTCGGAATGGAAGACGAGAGAAGGGCGATGGCTTTAAATAAGTACAAGGAAGAAGGAGGAGAAGAAGATGATTTTGAATTCAGACACGATGAATTCTACAATCGTTACGATGCTTCTTTGACTCTTATTCGCGATAGAAAGTCTTCATTCTACAAAGAACGTGAGGCGAATAAGACTCGCAACCTGGAAAAGAAAGAAGAGATTCTTGAAAAGCTGAGAGAGCTTATTGATGGTGAAAATGCCACAACGCATTTAAACCCTATCAAGAAATTACAAGAGGAGTGGAAGGCTGTTGGACCAGTTCCAGCACAACATAATAGAACCTTGTGGGCCAATTATAATGCCTTACTAGATCGTTTTTACAACAACAGGCACATCCTTTTCGAACTCAAAGAACTAGATCGTAAAAAGAACCATAAAGCGAAAATTGATCTATGTGAGAAAGCAGAGGCTTTAGATGCTTATGAGAATATCAAAGATGCGGTGATAGAGCTGAATGAGCTTCATGAAGAGTACAAGAGAATTGGTGCTGTTCCTAGAGAAGTTCAAGAGGAGTTATGGCAAAGATTCAAATCTGCATCAGATAAGATCTATAAAAAGAGAAAGAACTACCTAGAAGGGTTAAAAGGTGAATTCGAAGAGAATGCTGCTAAAAAGCGTGAGTTAGCTAAGGAGCTAGCGCCTTTCACCAATTTCAACTCTGATAGGATCAATGATTGGAATGCTAAAACCAAAGAGATCTTAGCTATTCAAAAGAAATGGGATGCGATTGGTGGTGTTCCAAGAGAACAAGCAAAAGAGATCAACAAATTATTCTGGTCAACTTTCAAGAAGTTCTTTGCGAATAAAAATGAGTTCTTCAAGAAGTTAGAGGGACTTAGAAAAGAGAATTTAGCTAAGAAGGAAGCCCTTGTTCAAAAGGCTGCTGAATTAGCTCAAAGTGATGACTTAGATGGTACCGCTGAAAAACTGAAGCAACTCCAAAGACAATGGAGAGATATTGGTCCGGTACCTGAGAAATTTAGAAATTCTGTTTACGCTCAATTCAAAGAAGCTTGCGATGCATTCTTTGATAAGAAAAGGGCTTCTCAAAACGAGGCTGAAGCAAGTTACCAAGAGAACTTGAAGCAGAAGCTAGATATTATTGAAGAGATCATTAAGTCTGGTAAAGCCAAAGAAGCCACTAAAGAAGCATTGCTCGAGATCCTTGGAAGGTTTAATGAGATTGGCTTTGTTCCTAGAAACGCTATCAAAAGCACTGAGGCTAAACTGAAAGAAGCTGTTGAAGGATTTGTTAAATCCCTAGGCTTGTCAGAGGAGGAAGCAGATGCAGTTATGCTTCAGGCAGAATTCGGTGGGCAGAAAAACGCTGCTGCTGATAAGAGGATAGGGAAGAAAGAGTCAATCCTAAGAAGAAAGATCAATGAGATTGAGGATAACATCTCTTTATGGAATAACAACTTGGCCTTCTTTGCAAACTCTAAGACAGCTGATAAGCTTAAAGTAGAGTTCGATGAGAAGATTGCTAAGGCAAATGAGGAGATCACCCAACTGAAAAAGCAATTAAAGATTTTGAGAAATCTCTGATCAACTCATAGCATAGATAAAATCTGACATTTCATTATTGTCTTTATTGGATTTGCGAGATTTGAATGAGTATTCGCTTAAATCTCGTAAATCTTCAATAGACAAATAGCGATATTTCTTGAGGTATTTTTCAAGAATTATTTGAAGATCCGATTCTGCTTCAAAGTCTTCAATGATAAAGTAAGATTCTTCACAAAAAGGGCCCTCTATAAAATAGCTTACCTTTTTAGCCTTATCATCTGTCGGGATTTGACTCTCTTGAGAATTTATCAAATGTTTTTTTAGTCTATGTAAATTTTTCATTTAGTCCAGTTCATATTCGTTCATCCAATCCTTTGTTACTTCTGTAATGCTGTTTTCAGATTTGACTATGATGAAGTTATTTAAGGCCAATACATCCATTTCTGTTCTTAGAAAGCACTGAATTGCATCTTGAGGACTGCAAACTATGGGTTCACCTCTTACATTGAACGATGTATTAACTAAGACACTACTGCCAGTTTTTTCCTTGAAAACTTTAAGTAATTCGTAGAGTACGCTGTTTCGGGTTTTGTCAACGGTCTGTACCCTTGCACTATAATCAACATGGGTTACAGCGGGTATTGTTGATCTAACTTCGTTAATTACCTCTATCAAGTTGTCATTGTCTTCTATGATTAATTTAGACTTGCGAAGGTCCTTTTTTACAGGCGCAACAATTAACATATAGGGACTTTCAAAGCGTAAATCAAAATACTTTTGAGCGTCTTCTTCTAAAACTATTGGGGCAAAAGGGCGAAATGACTCACGATATTTAATTTTAAGGTTGAGTTTCTTTTGCATTTTTTCTGACCTCGCATCAGCAATAATTGATCTGTTCCCTAAAGCTCTCGGGCCGAATTCCATTCTTCCATTAAAGTGTCCTATGACTAATTCTGATTGCAGTAATTCTGTCAATCGCTCGTTTCTTAGTCGACTATTATCATATCTGTAAAATTCAAGATTATACCTATCCAGAGCCGCGACAATTTCTTCTTCTGAAAATGAGGGGCCAAGCAAGGAGCCTAATTGCCCATCTACTGAAGACTTGACTATATTCGAACGTGGGTTTTTCAATAGCTGATAATGAGTAATTAAACATGCACCTAGAGCTCCTCCTGCATCACCACTGGCAGGCTGAATCCATAATCCTTCAAGTTGTTGAATTTGCGAAATCTTACCATTGGCAACGCAATTTAGAGCTACTCCTCCAGCCAAAACTACATTCTTACATTTTGTTAATTGGATGGCGTGTTTTACCAGCCCAAGCATGATTTTCTCAGTTACGACCTGTACAGAGGCTGCAATATCTAAATACTCTTTTGTGATTTTTGATTCTGGCTGCCTTCGTTTTATTTGAAATAACTCTTCAAACTCAGCTCCTGTCATTACTCCTTTATTTTGATATTCGAAGTAGGACATGTTTAATTCAAAGGAACCGTCATCTTTGCAATCAATTAAAAAAGACTCAATTAAATCAGCATATATGGGTTCTCCGTAGGGCGCCAATCCCATGAGCTTATATTCACCAGAGTTTACTTTAAACCCACAAAAGTATGTGAATGCACTATAGAGAAGACCTAAGGAATGTGGATAGTGTATTTCCCTTAAAATTTCTATAGTGTTTCCTTTTCCATGACAAATTGAGGTAGTAGTTGATTCCCCAACACCATCTACGGTTAGGATGGCTGCTTCATTAAATGGACTAGGGTAGAAGGCGCTAGCAGCATGTGACATGTGATGGCCACAAAAAATAACGCGTGCATCTTTTGGCTCATATTTGAAGTGTTCCTTAATGTCTCTTTTTATCCAAAACTTTTGAGCGACTATTGATTCAATAGACTTTTTGAACTTGTCTTCGTCCATTTCAATGTTTGATTGAAATTCATCAAATACTCTATTTAGAGTTAGAAAGGGATTGTCATAGTATGCCACATGATCAACAGATTCAATTTCAATTTCGGCCTCTTCTAAACAATAATTAATTGAATTGACAGGGAAACTAGGGTCATGTTTTTTTCGCGTAAATCTCTCTTCCTGTGCAGCTGCGACTATTTTACCATCTTTTAGTAAAGCTGCCGCAGAATCGTGGTAGTAAGAAGAAATTCCAAGAATATAAGTACTCATTCTAATTTATACTGAGATTATCTTTTAGGTAGTTGCCAATTGCTAAATGGCCTTCTCTACTCAAATGTGGATCGTTCGGGAATCTGAACTCTTTTCTTTCCTCGATGGGATATTCTCTGAGATGGTTTAGAGGGTTCAAGATTTCTATTTTTAATTCATTTTGTAGCTCATCGAATCTTTCTAGAAATGACTTCGGGTTGGCAAGATTTTCAATGTATTGATAAGGAGGGATCAAGAGTATTTTTACCGGAACATCAATTGACTTTACCCAAGTCTTAATAATACCTTTCATGACCAACCATTCATTTGAATTGACACTATCGTATTCCTTAAAAGGCTGTGGTTTAAAAACCTGTTGTGCTATTGGCTTAAGGCCTAATTGGGTAATTAAATCCTTAATTTTAGAATTAGATCCACCCGTGTCAACAAGAGTTTGTTCATTTTCGCTAAGGGCTTTGTAAGGCAGTATTTCTTTTGGTACAGGGATATTTTGGGTATCAATAGAATCTCCATTTAGGGCAAAAAATGGTTTTTGAAAACACATCATTTCGCCTTTCGAATTGTAATATATTCTGTACTTAGAGCAGATCCTTCTAATATTCTCTAGCTGAATGCATATCACTAGGGCCTTGTGAGAAATTTGAGATGCATATTTTTTGTAGAGTAAAAATTGCTGACCTGTGCCTGTTCCACTCAAACCGAGATTGTATACAGGTATCCCTGTTTGTTTTGAAAAGATATTTGTGAAACGAAACTTGTTGGATACCCCGTCTCCGGCTAAATAAGAATCACCTGTAAATAAGATATGGTCGCTATTTTGATTGAAGTGGTCGTTTCTGAATCCTAAAGAATCCGTTTGCATTAAATATCCTCCTCCATCCATCATTAGGCGAGCTTTTAAGTTTGGAATAAAGCTAAACCCTATATCAGGATCATGCCGGAAAATATTTCTACCCATTCAGAAAATTAATTAGGCAGCTAAGATAAATTGACTAATTGAAAACTGAAGTAATTGGTGACTCTATTCATATATAGGAGTCATTTTTTTTTATGTCAACGGGCTTCTATGAAAAAAATAAAAATTTCCTGTTTGAAGCCTTTGCAAATTAAATAGACGCCTCTATATTTGCACTCGCTTTGAACGAAAAGCAAACAAAAAGGCCTCTTTAGCTCAGCTGGTAGAGCAACTGACTTGTAATCAGTAGGTCGCTGGTTCGACCCCGGCAAGAGGCTCATTAAAAGGAAAGACTTAGTCTTTCCTTTTTTTGTTTCCAGGAATTAGTAATCAATAAATTAGAGGGTTGATATACCTTCTAAACAGAGTTTGCCTGATTTCTGATCAACAAATTAATAGGTAGCTAATTGTCACTTCGAGGAATTACCAGGTCCACCATTCTGCTCTTACGCCAAAATAATGACCCCATTGTTGAGGGCCGATTAACTCTAAATAAGGACTGTACTGATTATCAGCAGCTAATTGATTAAATCGGGCTACAGAGAATATAAACCTGATGTGAGGCCTTGACCAAACCGAGCGTTCGCCTCGTAAAGCCAAGGTGGGCACTAGACTTAGTTTACCCATTCTATACCAATCTTGGTCGCCATCTTGTCTTTGGGAATAGGAGATCTCTGTTTGGAAATGAAAGAAGTCTGAAATGTAAAAGAAGAATTTAGAGCCGAACGAGAGGTCTTGCTTGAAATTGAAGACTTCGCGACCTAAGTAAGTTGTTGCTAATCCATCTGTATCTGCAGCTCCTCTGCTTTGGTTATATATTCCATAGGCGTTAATGCTAAACTTCTCTGAGAAGTTGAGAAGCGTATGGTTGACTATATGCCAGGAATAAGCATTATTAAACTTGAAGCTAGTTGTGTCAACAGCTCCGAAGGTTTCCCAAGTTCTTGTGGAACCCCCATCTCCACCATTTGCAATGCCCGTGCCATACCTAACAGCTAGTTGATTAAATGAACCAGGCTTAAAACCGGGTAGGTTCTCTTTGACATATTTAGCTCCGAATACAAAGCCATCATCACTTGGGAAGGAGAGGAGTATATTTCCAGTCGTATCTTGAGGAACATCTGTAGGATCTCCCATTCTATGATATTCACCCAGTAGGGTAATCAATTCATCGGGTGCTGGTCTAATGTCATGTTCTAATGAATAAACGACTCGTCTTCTGATCTCCAAACTTGGAGTTCCTGATTGAATATTCAAGAAGAAATAAGGAGGCACGGTTCTAGTAGTATCTTTGTCTCCAATAAAGTTAGCGCTGAAGCGAGTGTCTTTATATTCCACTCCAAATCCCTGGCCTGAATGGTCGTTGAAGTAAAAGTAATCGGCCATATGGACATCAAAACCTCGATAAAAACGGGCACCAGCCCATATATTAAGGTCTTTAGTTAAAATGTTCTTAGCCTCAGCAAATACCTCAGGAAGTCCAATGGTTAAGCCGTCTACGCTGTTTGTATTGCTCGTTCCGAATAATGAGCCATCGCCTGAGAATACATTAGCTCTGAACATGATATTGATCTCCGTTGAGTCATGCTGTAAAGAAACTGGCATCATTTGAAAAGCCATTCCCAACTCTAGATAATCCTGTTCTTCAAAACGCCCACCAATAGAGCCCATATTGTTCAGGTTGAGTCTTCGTCCATCTATACCACTTTGCCCACTTGTCCAACTCACGCCAATACGTCCATATGAACCAAAGCCTACTTTCATCCAGTCTGGCGTCTTAGCATATTGGTACATGATAGATGACTGGCCGAAAGAGCTAGTACCCAATTGAAGTAGTAGATAAAAAATGAAGAGTAGACCTCTTGCCTTCATGAAAGAACCGAATATCAATTTGTTCTAATTAAATATATCGAAAACGATCGCAAATCCTTACATTCAGTATTCTTAAATCTGCGAATACTTGAGTTCAGTTTACAACCGAAGACAGTTTCTTTCTAACAGTGCCAAAGCTGGATTACTGTCTCTTGTTTATCCATCATTGAATATTAAAGAACTATTGAAGGATCATTCCTTCAAAATGTCTCTGAATCCGGGAGCGATTGGTGTTCAATTAGATTATGATTCACTTTTAATTGCGGGAGAGGAGTATGGCTTCGATGCCATAGTACCACCACTTGATAAGGTTTATAGTTGGGATAATCGCAAAACGGTTTTAGAACTAGAGCGTCTACGAGAGAAAAAGCTTTCGTGGGGTGCTGCTGGTTTGCCTGTTGAATTCCGAAAGGATAGAGTGACTTTTGAAAAAGGGCTCAAGGATTTGGTTGAGAATGTGCTCAGACTTGAAGCCGCTAATATCAGCCGGATGTCTACTTGGATCATGCCATGTCATGAGGAATTGGATTATGCAGCTAATATGGATCGACATGTCAAAAGATTAAAGCAGGTTGCAGATGTACTGAATGATCATGGAGTAAGCTTAGGTCTTGAATACGTTGGTCCAAAAACCTTACGTGAGAGTCAGAAATATCCATTTGTTTCCAATATGAAAGAGGCACAACAACTGATCTCAAATATTGGTCGGTCTAATGTTGGCTTGCAATTAGATGCTTTTCATTGGTATTGCGCAGGTGAGACCAAGGATGACTTATTACGATTAAAACCTGATCAAATCATTACGGTAGATCTCAATGATGCCATAGCCGGTAGAAGTAGAGATGAGCAATTAGATTGGGAAAGAGATTTACCAGGAGCCACGGGAGTCATCGATTTAAAAGGCTTTTTAGGAGCACTCAATGAAATAGGTTACTCGGGCCCTATGCGCGCAGAACCATTCAATCAAAAACTTAACGAATTAGATAATACAACTGCTTTGAGCATGACCAGCCAGGCCATGACCAAAGCATTTCAACTTTTAGATAAATAATCACCTATGCAGATAATTGAATCGCAAAAAGAATATGATATAGCCATTGTAGGCTCAGGAGCTGGAGGTGGAATGGCCACCAAGATCCTCTCTGAAGCTGGTTTTGATGTAGCTGTATTAGAAGCAGGGCCATTTTTTGATCCGGCCAAAGACGAATACAGAAACCAATTGAGGTGGCCGTGGGAGTCACCAAGGAGAGGAGCGAGTAGCGATAGACGTTCTTTTGGAGATTTTGATGCGGCATACGGTGGATGGAACATTGAAGGAGAGCCATTTACTAACCATGAAGGAACAGACTTCTGGTGGTTCAGGTCTAGAATGCTAGGGGGTAGAACCAACCACTGGGGAAGGATCTCTCTTAGATTCGGACCTCTTGATTTTAAAAGAAAGAGTATTGATGGTTTAGGCGATAATTGGCCTATAGGCTATGACGATGTGAAGCCATACTACGATAAAGTAGATAAGTTAATTGGTGTTTATGGGTCGAGAGAAAATATTCCTAATGAACCCGATGGCTTCTTTTTACCTCCTCCAAAGCCGAGACTTCACGAATTGTACTACATCAAAGGAGCGAGAAAAGCAGGTATTCCTGTTATTCCATCCAGACTTTCCATCTTAACACAAAGAATAAACGATCAGCGAGGCGTGTGCTTCTATTGTGGGCAGTGTAATAGAGCTTGTCAGGCCTATGCAGATTTCTCAGCAGGTACATGTCTTATCTTTCCTGCACAAAAGAATGGTGGAAGGGTGCAACTGTTTACAGATGCCATGGTAAAAAATGTCACTACCAACTCTGAAGGCAAGGCAACTGGCGTTAATTATATCAATAAACTAGACAGGAAAGAATATCACCTAAAAGCTAAAGTGGTTGTTATGGCTGCTTCTGCTTGTTCAACAGCGAGAATACTATTGAATTCTAAAAGCTCTCAGCATGAGAATGGATTAGGTAATAGCAGTGGATTAGTGGGTAGGTATTTACACGATTCCACTGGAGCTAGCCGAATGGCTTTTATTCCTGAATTGGTGGATAGAGATATCTACAATGAAGATGGAACAGGAGGATTACATGTTTATACACCGTGGTGGCTCAACGATAAGAAATTAAACTTCCCAAGAGGTTATCATATTGAAGTATGGGGTGGTATGGGAATGCCAAGCTATGGATTCGGCTTTAATCCAAATGACATTCATAAGACCATTGGTGGAACTGTTGGTGGCTATGGCGATTCGTTAAGGGATGATGTCAAACGCTATTATGGAGCCATGCTTGGAGTTTCTGGACGTGGCGAATCTGTTCCACAGAAGGACAATTATTGTGAAATTGACAATGAGGTAGTTGACCAGTGGGGAATTCCTGTGCTTAAGTTCAACTACAAATGGACTGATTATGAGGTGCAACAAGCGCGTCACATGCAAGATACATTCGAGGAGGTGTTGACTGCAGCTGGAGGAGTTCTTTTAGGCGATAAGCCTGGTAAAGACAGTAATTACGGACTTACTGCACCTGGACAGATCATTCATGAAGTAGGAACGACTCGAATGGGTAATGATAAAAAGACTTCAGTGACGAATAAGTACAATCAGTTGCATGACTGCGATAACGTATTTGTGATGGATGCTGGTCCTTTTGTATCCCAAGCAGATAAAAACCCAACATGGACCATTTTAGCTCTTGCCTGGAGAGCATCTGATTATTTAGTAGATCAAGTCAAAAAGAGAAATATCTAAGCCATGAAGAGAAGAGAATCATTAAAATCGATGTTAGTCGGCTCTGTGGCCGGAGGATTATTAGTTACGGGATGTGCTCCTGAAGAGAGTGCTGAGCTTCCAAAAGAAGAAACAGGCTTACCAGGTTACGGCAGGACGGAACAAGAGAAGCAGCATGACAATGAAGTGCTAGCTGAGATTTTCCTCAATGAGCATGAATTAGAGACTATTGCAGTTTTGTGTGATATCATTTTACCTGCAACTGCTGACTTTGGATCAGCTACTGACGCCAAAGTGCCTGAGTTTATTGAGTTCATTGTTAAGGATATGCCATATCATCAACTTCCGATAAGAGGTGGTTTAGCTTGGTTAGATAATCATAGCAATGCCAAGTTCAATTTGGAGTTCAAGAAGCTCAGCATAGACCAGCAGAAAGAGATCTGTGATGAAATTGCTTTTCCTGGAAAGACCAAACCAGAGCATATGGCAGGAGAGAAGCTTTTTACAAGGATGCGTAATCTGACATTGACAGGTTATTATACTTCTGAGATCGGTATCAAAGACTTGGGTTACAAAGGAAACATGCCAAACGTTTGGGATGGTGTTCCTGCCGAAGTGCTGGCTAAGCATGATGTAGATTATGAAAAAGAGTGGTTAGCGAAATGCATCGATCAATCTAAGAGAGGGCAATTAGCTCAGTGGGACGAAGACGGTAATCTGATTTATACCTAATGAGGTATCTCTGCATCTCCATTTTACTTGTTTCTGTTATGGCTTGTTCTGGTACAAAGGCAGAAGCTGTAGACCCAGATGGATTGTATGAACTGATGTCTACGGAATACAATTTGCAATTAGTAGATGTCCGAACCCCTCAAGAGTTTAAGTCTGGCCATTTAAGAGAAGCCCTTTTGATTGATATGTTTTCATCAGAATTCGATGAACGTATTGAAACGCTCAACAAGAATCAACCGATTGCTGTTTATTGCGCAGTAGGCCAGAGAAGTTATCGAGTCTATGAGATGCTTCAGGAAAAGGGATTTAAAGAGGTTTATCATTTAGAAGGTGGCATCCAGGCTTGGGAAATAGAGGGTAAGCCACTTTCTTACTGATAAATAGCATCAATTTCCTTGGCTACTTGCACCGAGTAAATTTCGTGTGAAGCTCCCACGTTGTTATCTTTTCTGATAAGTGCGTCTTTGGGGATGTTCTTTATAACTCTTCTTAATTCTTTATTACTCATACCTGCTTCCTTGGCTAGCCTTGCTGTAACTTCTAATTGATCGTAATTCTCAAGATCGAATCGTACGTAATTCTTAAACACCAAATTGATCACGTATTTATCTGGTGATTCAATTTCGTCTCTATTATTTAATGCATCCGTTAGCAGGCTATCAAGTAGTTGAACTTGCTGTGCATCTCCCGTGAATTGATCCAAAACAGGTTGGCAATGAATGAACTTAAGTGCATCCAATCTAGACTCGTCCTTAGTAGCATCGAAGTATTTTTCAGTCCAACCACTTATGCTGCCACAGAAGAAAGGAAGAAGTAATAGGCTTATTAAAAAAAAGTTTTTCATGTTAGAAATCGTATAGCATGTTCATTATAAAAAGCCTCATTCTGATCTTAGAAGGCCGATTAATGATAATCTAGCTCTACTTTATAGCGTTTGGCTATCATAAATTAATCAATCTTAATGAAGCTATTGCAATGGCGATTCAATTGATTTGATATAAATGTTTACAGTTAAGACCATCATTATCTCTGTCATTACTGTCATGATTCAATTGCGATAAGCGGGGAGAGATATGGTTTAAGCACTGAGAAGCCTTCCCGTAAAGAACGGGGAGGCTTCTTTGCTTATAAAGCGAAAAAACATTTGAAAGATGTAATTCAAATAGACTTAAATAACTGACTATGAACTGGTTAAATTCTGTTGATGTGTTCCTGAAAAGCGTAAAAGATTACGTGATTATCAACTTTTGTCCATCTAAAAGAAAGAAGCTACAACCGGTTCGTGTAAGAAGATGGAATTAAATAAATATAGCAAGAGATTAACGCAGGACCCAACTCAGCCTGCATCTCAAGCCATGCTATACGGTGTGGGATTGACTGAGGCTGATATGGCTAAAGCCCAAGTTGGTATAGTCAGTACTGGCTATGACGGCAATACTTGTAATATGCACTTGAACGATTTGGCTGTGCAAGTCAAAACCTCAGTCTGGAATCAAGACTTAGTAGGGCTAATCTATCATACCATTGGTGTGAGTGATGGCATTGCCAACGGAACAGAGGGTATGAGATATTCTCTTGTTAGCCGTGAGATCATTGCTGATTCCATTGAAGCAGTTGCAGGAGCACATTATTACGATGCCTTGATTACTGTTGTGGGTTGTGATAAAAACATGCCTGCTGCTGTAATGGCCATGGCTCGTTTGAATAGGCCAGGTATCATGTTGTATGGAGGAACAATAGCTTCAGGTTGCTATAAAAACAAGAAATTAAACATCGTCTCTTCTTTTGAAGCCCTAGGCGAGAAGTTCGCGGGGAACATTTCAGATGAAGATTATAAAGGAGTAATTAAAAACTCTTGTCCAGGTGCAGGCGCTTGTGGGGGCATGTATACTGCGAACACCATGTCTTCTGCAATTGAAGCTTTGGGTATGGCACTTCCTTACAGTTCTTCAAATCCTGCTGTGAGTAATGACAAAACCCAAGAATGCGCAGATATCGGTGCGGCAATTAGAAACATCCTGGAGCTAGATCTAAAGCCTAGGGACATCTTGACTAAAGAATCATTTGAGAATGCGATAAGATTGATCACGCTATTAGGTGGATCAACCAATGCTGTAATGCATTTGATCGCAATTGCTAAATCAGTTGATATCGCTGTCAGCCTAGCTGATTTTCAGAGGCTATCAGATAGTACTCCATTTTTAGCTGATTTAAAGCCAAGCGGAAAGTATTTGATGGAAGACCTTCATGAAGCAGGAGGTGTACCAGCCGTGATGAAATTTATGCTGGAGCAAGGTATGCTTCACGGAGATTGTATGACGGTAACGGGTAAAACTGTAGCTGAGAATTTAGCTTCTGTTCCTTCTCTAGACAATTCAAAAGGAATCCTAAAACCATTAGATGCACCCATAAAGCCATCAGGCCATTTGCAAATGCTCTTCGGTAACCTTGCCACTGAAGGAGCTGTAGCAAAGATCACTGGAAAAGAAGGCGAAAGGTTTGAAGGTACTGCCATTGTCTTTAATGATGAATTTTCGGCAATAGAAGGAATCAAAGATGGCGCTGTTCAAGCTGGTCATGTTGTAGTGATCAGATACGAAGGTCCTAAAGGCGGTCCGGGAATGCCAGAAATGTTAAAACCTACTTCGGCCATTATGGGCGCAGGTTTAGGTAAGTCGGTGGCGATGATCACAGACGGCAGATTCTCTGGTGGTAGCCATGGATTTGTTGTAGGACATGTTACTCCTGAAGCTCAAGCAGGCGGTAACATAGCATTAATAGAAAATGGAGATCCAATAGTGATCGATGCGGAGCAAAACACCATCGATGTTATGATCTCTGAAGAAGAACTTTTAGAACGCAGAAAGAACTGGGTGGCTCCTGAGATGAAAGTAAAGAGAGGTGCCTTGTACAAGTATGCCAAAACCGTAAGCTCAGCCTCTGAAGGCTGTGTGACAGATTTTTAAGCCTATGGAAGCATTATTGACTAAAACGGTTCAAGAAAAGATTACCACAACGGGTGCAGACGCTGTATTAAGAGCACTGATTGCTGAAGAAGTAGACCTAATGTTTGGTTACCCAGGAGGCGCTATCATGCCAGTCTATGATGCGCTTTATCATTATCAAGAACAGATCAAGCATGTGTTAACAAGACATGAGCAAGGGGCTATTCATGCCGCTCAAGGTTATGCGCGGGCAACCGGTAAGGTTGGGGTTTGTATGGCTACTTCTGGTCCTGGAGCGACTAACTTGATCACTGGGATTGCTGATGCGATGATCGATTCAACACCATTAGTGTGTATTACCGGTCAGGTGGGTTCTCATTTACTGGGTTCTGATGCCTTTCAAGAAACGGACATCATTTCCATCTCCATGCCGGCTACGAAATGGAATTATCAGGTAACACGAGCTGAAGAGATACCTGAGGCACTTGCTAAAGCTTTCTATATAGCGAAATCTGGCCGTCCAGGTCCTGTATTAATAGATATTACTAAAGATGCTCAGTTCGATAGTTTAGACTTTGAGTATAAGAAGTGTGAGGGAATAAGAAGTTATAAACCTGTTCCAAAGCTTGATCAAACACAAGTTTCAAAAGCTGCTGAATTGATCAATGAGGCGCAAAGACCAATGATCCTTTTTGGACAAGGAGTCATTTTGGGCAATGCAGAAGAAGAGTTTAAGCAATTCATTGAAAAGACCGGAATTCCTAGTGCATGGACACTTTTAGGCTTGTCAGCTCTACCAACAGATCACGAATTAAATGTGGGTATGTTGGGTATGCATGGCAACTATGGGCCAAATAAGTTAACCAATGAATGCGATGTCCTAATTGCCATCGGAATGCGATTTGATGATCGTGTAACAGGAAACTTATCAAAATACGCCAAGCAAGCCAAGGTGATTCATTTGGATATTGATCCTGCTGAGATCAATAAGAATGTGAAGGCCGATGTACCAGTGCTTGGAGACTGTAAGGAAAGCCTAATTGCGCTTACTCAGGCTGTCAACATGAACAGTCATCCTAGTTGGCTAGAGCAGTTCAGAGATCATGACCAGATCGAAAGAGATGTGGTAATTGATAAAGAGCTTCAACCTCAGGAAGGTCAAATGACCATGGGAGAGGTGATCGATCAGGTGAATCAAGTCACCAGAGGAGATGCTATTCTTGTAACAGATGTTGGACAGCATCAGATGGTCGCATGCCGATACACCAAGTTCCAGCAATCTAAAAGTAACATCACTTCAGGTGGACTAGGGACAATGGGTTTTTGTCTACCTGCAGCTTTGGGAGCCAAATTAGGCGAACCTGATAGAGAAGTGATCGCTGTCATTGGTGATGGAGGTTTTCAAATGACCATTCAGGAGCTAGGGACCATTTTTCAAACCCAAGCAGCTGTAAAGATCATTGTTTTGAATAATAGCTTTTTAGGTATGGTTCGACAGTGGCAGCAATTGTTCTTCGATAAGAGATATAGCAGCACAGAGCTCGTTAACCCTGATTTTATCAAAATCGCTGAGGGCTATGGCATTAAGGCCAAATCCATTGAAGAAAGAGCTGATCTACAAGGTGCAGTTCAAGAAATGTTAGCCCATGAAGAAAGCTACTTGCTCGAAGTTCATGTGGGTAAAGAAGATAATGTATTTCCAATGGTTCCAACAGGAGCCTCTGTTTCAGATGTAAGACTTTCATAGATATGAATGAGAATTTTACCATAACCATCTTCACTGAGAATAGCATTGGCTTGCTGAATAGGATCACTTCGATCTTCACCAGAAGGCATTTGAATATTCTGAGTTTGAATACTTCGGAATCACAATTGAAGGGAATCTACCGATTCACTATTGTGGTTAACACAGATCTAGATCAAGTAAAAAAGCTTGTACTGCAGATTGAAAAGCAGGTAGAGGTGTTGCAGGCCGTATTTCACACCAACGAAGAAACGGTTTATCAAGAGATCGCTCTTTATAAGGTGTCTACTGAAAAAGCTTCAGAGAATAATATAGTAGAGCGATTGATCAGAGATAATAATGCTCGAATACTTTCAATGGAACAGGATTTTATGATCATAGAAAAGACTGGTCATAAGGCTGAAACGCAGGAGCTCTTAGACTTTTTAAGACCATTTGGTTTGGTGGATTTTGTGAGATCTGGGAGAGTGTCGGTCTTGAAGCCGGACAAAGAATTGAACGAATTAAAATCGAAAATAGAACGTGCTAAAGCGCAAGCTGAGGCTTAATAGAAACGAATACTAACTTTTAAATTTTTATAACATGGCACTTATTGATTTTGGTGGTGTACAAGAAAATGTAGTAACAAGAGAGGAGTTTCCTCTTGAGAAAGCACAGCAGGTATTAGCTGGCGAAACAGTAGCCATCATTGGTTATGGTGTACAAGGTCCTGGTCAGTCATTGAACCTGAAAGACAATGGCATCAATGTGATCGTTGGACAAAGACAAGAATCTAAAACTTGGGACAAAGCTGTTAATGATGGCTGGGATCCAGGAATTACCTTATTTCCAATTGAGGAAGCATTAGAGAGAGCAACAATCATTTGTTATTTACTTTCTGACGCTGCTCAGATTCAATTGTGGCCGACTGTAGAGAAACACCTTACAGCTGGTAAAATGTTGTATTTCTCACATGGCTTTGGTGTAGCATACTCTGAAAAAACGGGTATTGTACCACCTGCTGATGTAGATGTGGCATTAGTTGCTCCTAAAGGATCAGGTACAAGTTTAAGAAGGTTGTTCGTAGCTGGTAAGGGCTTGAATTCTTCTTTTGCTGTACACCAAGATGCAACTGGAAAGGCTAGAGACAGAATCTTAGCATTAGGTATTGCAGTAGGTTCAGGTTACTTGTTCGAAACTACTTTCATCAAAGAAGTAACTTCTGATTTGACAGGTGAGAGAGGTACATTAATGGGTGCGATCCAAGGGTTGTTCAGAGCTCAGTATGAGGTTTTAAGAGCAAACGGACATTCTCCTTCTGAGGCCTTCAATGAAACCGTTGAAGAAGCTACTCAATCATTATATCCATTGGTCGCAGAAAATGGAATGGATTGGATGTATGCCAATTGTTCTACAACAGCTCAAAGAGGTGCATTGGATTGGAAAGATAAGTTCTACGAGGCGACAAAGCCTGTTTTTGAGCAGCTATATCAATCAGTAAAAGACGGTGTTGAAGCGCAGAGATCTATCGATTCGAATTCTCAAGCTGACTATAGAGAGAGATTACAAGAAGAATTAGATGAGTTGCATAACTCAGAAATGTGGAGAGCTGGTAAGGCCGTAAGAGCTTTACGTCCGGAAAACAGCCCTTCAATTCAAAAAGAGGAATTGGTTTAAGTGTGTGTATTGGATAGTGGCCACTGATTAGTGGTCGCTATTCTGATCTTTCTATGTCTACAGAACAACTGACCATATTGAATCTTGAAAAGATCGAGGCAGCGGCAAAGCGGATTGAGCAGGTGGTGCATCAGACTCCCTTGCATGCAAATCGAACTTTTTCCGAAGCTTTGGAAGCCCAAGTATCCTTCAAAAGGGAAGACCTACAGGAGGTAAGATCATATAAGATCCGTGGTGCTTTCAATAAGATCAGCCAAATTCCGCAGGAGAGAAGAGCCAATGGTGTAGTTTGTGCGAGTGCCGGAAATCATGCCCAAGGAGTAGCGCTGGCTTGCGAGCAACTCAAGATCAAAGGCACCATATTTATGCCTGCGCCAACTCCGAAGCAAAAGGTAGAGCAAGTTCGCTTTTTCGGTAAGGATTTAATCGATGTGGTATTGATTGGTGATACCTTTGATGATGCTTATCATCAGGCAAATCAATACTGCACTGATACTCAAGGTGAGTTTGTTCACCCATTTGATGATGAGGAGGTTATGTGTGGTCAAGGGACTGTCGGTTTAGAAATACTTAAAGCCTCTGCACAGCCTGTCGATTATCTTTTTTTACCAATTGGCGGTGGTGGTTTGGCATCTGGTGTCGCTTCTGTTTTTAAGCAGTTGAGTCCTGAAACTAAGCTCATCGGGGTTGAACCTGAAGGAGCGCCAGCCATGAAACGCTCCATTGATGAAGACAAGCATCTTGTTCTTCAAGACATTGACAAGTTTGTTGATGGTGCTGCTGTTCAGGCCGTAGGTAAAAAGACATTCCAAGTGTGCAAGCATTTACTCGATCAGGTGGTTACGGTACCAGAAGGTGAAATTTGCGCAACTATGCTCGAGCTTTATAACCGTGAAGCGATAGTCGTAGAACCAGCAGGAGCCCTGTCTGTGGCCGCTTTAGATCAATTTAAAGTTGATCTTAAGAATAAAAATGTAGTCTGTGTGCTCTCAGGAAGCAATAATGACATCTCTCGGATGGAGGAGATCAAGGAGAGAGCACTGCTTCATGAAGGACTGAAGCATTATTTCATTGTAAGGTTTCCTCAAAGAGCAGGCGCCTTGAAAGAGTTCTTGGTTGATGTATTGGGCCCCACAGATGATATTGTGCTTTTTGAATATACCAAGAAGAATGCTCGTGAGAACGGACCTGCCTTAATAGGAATTGAGCATCAGAATACAGAAGATTTTGAGCCATTGATGCAAAGGATGAAGGAAAAACGCATCAATGTTGAGTATTTGAATGAGCGAACGGACCTATTTCAGTTCATTCTCTAAACCCTGAACTACCCATGAAGGTGATGAAATTTGGAGGCACTTCTGTCGGAAGTGTTGATGCCATCAAGCAAATGGCCTCCATTGTGCAAAAAGAAGCTAAAGAAACTCGGTTGATGTTGGTTGTATCTGCGATGAGCGGTGTGACCAACCAACTGACTGATATTTCTAATAAAGCCTGTAAAAGAGATAAAGGCTTTGAATCTGACCTTGAAATCTTACGATTAGCCCATCAGAAGGCTTTTTCTGACCTCGTAGGAAAACCTGATGGTCTCTTTATCAATCATATTTTTCATAACCTCAGCGAGGTTTGTAATGGGGTCTATCTTTTGAAGGAGTTAACAGATAGAACTAAAGACTATATCCTCAGCTGTGGAGAGAGGCTTTCTTCTCACATCATTTCACATTACATGGAAAGCCTTCAAATCGATGTACAATTATTCGATTCTAGAGAATACATCATGACAGATAAGAAATTCGGTAGTGCTAGTGTTATATGGAAGGAGACTAGGAAACGTCTAAAGGCTATCAATGAACTACCTCAGGTTTCGCTTTTTCCTGGCTTTGTCTCCAGTACAATGGAGAAGGAAACTTCAACCTTGGGTAGAGGAGGAAGTGATTTTACTGCAGCTTTATTAGCCAAAATCTTCGATGCGGAAAGTCTAGAGATCTGGACGGATGTCAATGGATTAATGACCGCAGACCCTCGTTTAGTAAAGCGTTCGCATCTTTTGGAGCATGTATCATATGAGGAGGCTTTGGAGTTGTCTCATTTTGGTGCAAAAGTGTTGTACCCACCTAGTATCCAACCTGCTCTCGATGCTCAGATCCCACTTTTGATCAAGAACACCTTTGATCCTGAAGGACCTCAGACTTTAGTAACGAAAGAGGCTGATACAAAAAATGGTACGATAAAAGGAATATCATCCATTCGATCTATTGCGCTTATTACGCTCTCAGGTGCAAGCATGGTAGGCATACCAAGCTTCTCGGCTAGACTGTTCAAAGCACTTAGTGATGCCAAGGTTAATGTCATATTGATCACTCAGGCGTCTTCTGAACATTCCATATGTGTGGGAGTGGCGGATGAAGACATTCAAACTGCTAAAGAGGTGGTGAGCGAAGAGTTTGAAGTTGAGATCGAGCTAGGTAAAATTGATGAGATCACTATCGAGCAAGATCTAAGTATTGTTGCATTGGTTGGTTCAAACATGCGAGATCAGGTGGGAGTGTCTGGAAGGATGTTCCATACTTTGGGGACTAATGGTGTGAGCATAAAGGCGATTGCTCAGGGTTCATCAGAGCGAAACATCTCGGCCGTAATTAAAAAAGGAGACCTTAAAAAAGCACTAAATACTCTTCATGAGAGCTTTTTTCTTTCAGAGAAAAAGAGAATCAACCTGTTTGTTGTGGGTGTCGGTAATGTGGGTGGAGCCTTTTTAGCTCAAATTCAAAAACAGCAAAAGATGTTGGCTAGAGAATTTAGGGCTGACATTCGAGTAGTGGCTGTAGCTAACTCTAAAAAGTATGTAGTTGACGAAGAGGGATTGGATCTGGCCAATTGGAAAGATGCTCTAAATGGGGGTACATCTTATCAAATCCAAGATTTCGTTGAATTGATCAAGGAGATGAACCTTAGAAATTCTGTCTTTATCGATATCACGGCCTCTAAGACCATTTCTGAAGTGTATTTACCTCTACTCGAATCGAGTGTGTCGGTTATTACTCCAAATAAAATTGCAGCCACTCGTGAAATGGACAAGTATTTAGGCTTGAAGAGAGCTATGAAGCGCTATGGCGGTATGTTTTTGTTTGAAACTAATGTGGCGGCTGGTCTACCTGTGATATCAACATTAAATGATCTATTTAAATCAGGTGATAAGGTACATTCTATTCAAGCTGTGCTTAGTGGCACATTGAATTACCTTTTTAACAATTATGATGGTTCTAAGCCCTTTGTAGAGGTTATAAAAGATGCTAAAGCTCTTGGCCTGACAGAGCCAGATCCAAGGTTGGATCTTAGTGGAGAGGACGTTATGCGTAAACTTCTGATCTTGATAAGAGAAAGCGGTCGTAAGTTCGAGATGGATCAAATAGATCAAAATACTTTCCTTCCACCAGCATGCGAAAAAGCCGCGGATATTGAGGAATTCTACTCGCTAGTTCTAGAGCATGAAGCTCATTTCAAAGCCATCTATGAAGATGCTCAATCGGAAGATGCTCAACTAAGAGTGGTGGCTACATTTAGAGATGGTAAAGCTTCAGTAGGCTTAGAGAAGGTTCAAAAGAGTCATCCGTTCTATTTCTTAGAAGGAATGGATAATATCGTCCTGTTCTACACGGAAAGGTATAAGAACCAACCTTTAGTCATCAAAGGGGCGGGAGCTGGTGCAGAAGTTACGGCTTCAGGTATATTTGCGGATGTATTGAGATTAGCGAATCAGTAGATTCGCTACACCCTTTAGGGCCGGGGTACAAATTGTATTTATGGCCCCTAAATCCCTAAAAAGGGACTTTGAACAATGAATAAAAAAAACACCATAACCGTATTCTCTCCAGCTTCTGTATCCAATGTTGGGCCTGGTTTCGATGTACTAGGTTTTCCATTGGAAGGAATAGGTGAAGAAGTTACTATAAGTACAAGAGAGGATCAGCAGCTTGTGCTAAGCTCTGAGGGAGCTGATTTACCTTCTAATCCAGAAGAAAATGTGGCTGCAGTTGCTGTAAGATCACTTTGTAAGTCGAAAGGATATAATTTAGGATTTGATATTCATATCGTTAAGCATTTTACCCCAGGTTCTGGTTTAGGTTCTTCGGCATCAAGTGCGGTAGGGGCTGTTTATGCCCTCAATGAATTAATGAATTGGGGCATGAGTAAAGAGGAGCTGATCCCTTATGCATTAGATGGTGAATTTGTGGCTTCTGGTGGAAGACATGCCGATAATATCGCTCCATGTATGCTGGGCGGATTTGTTGGTGTCACGAGTTGCGATCCATTTGATGCATACCAAGTTCCTTTTCCTGAGGATCTCAAAACCTTGATCATTTTACCTGATGTCGTTGTAAAGACTGCTGAAGCTAGGGCGATATTGCCTCAAGCATTCCCACTTTCCACTGGAATTCAACAATGGGCAACCATGGGGGGACTTGTAACAGGTTTAGCTACTTCTGACTATGAGAGAATAAAAAAATCTCTAACAGATGAAATTGCTACACCTTATCGCAAACAGTTGATTCCTGGTTTTGATGAAGTACAGCAGAATGCACTTCAAGCAGGTGCTCTAGGCTGCAACATCTCAGGAAGTGGTCCGGCCATTTTCGCCTTTTTTAGAGACAAACAAGAAACGCAACAGCTTCAATCCGATATCAAGGAACTGTTTGGGCAGAAAAATATAGACGTCATCATTTACGAATCAAAAGTGAACCCGAGAGGGGTAGAATTAGTCTGATGAAATTTTTTAGTACTGAAAGAAAAGCACCGCTTGCTGATTTTAAATCTGCTGTGATCAACAGTCTTCCTTCTGATAATGGGCTGTATTTTCCTGAAGAAGTACCTATTTTATCCAGTGATGTCATCAATGGCTTAAGAGGAAAATCCTTAGCTGATGTAGGATTTGCTTTAATGCAACCTTATGTCTCAGAGACTTTTAGTGATAATGAACTCCGATCAATTGTAGATGATGTGTTCTCTTTTGAGACACCATTAAATGAGGTCAATGATCACATTCATTCCCTAGAACTATATCATGGACCGACATATGCTTTTAAGGATGTTGGAGCGAGGTTTTTAGCTCGTTGCCTCGGAGCCTTTTCGGAGCAAGAGGGTAAAGAAGTAACAATTCTTGTGGCCACATCAGGTGATACAGGAGGTGCAGTGGCTAATGGCTTCCTTGGAGTAGAAGGTGTAAAGGTCGTAATACTTTACCCATCTGGTAAGGTGTCAGATTTACAAGAAAAGCAATTGACTACTTTAGGTCAGAACATAACTGCACTTGAGATTGATGGCGATTTTGATGATTGTCAAGCTTTGGTGAAAGCTGCTTTCCTTGATAAAGAATTGAATAAGCAACTAAGTCTGACCTCAGCCAATTCGATCAATATTGCCCGATGGATGCCTCAAGCCATCTATTATGCCTGGATGTCTCTTCAACTAGAGAATCCTCAAAACACGCTAATTGCCGTTCCTAGTGGTAACTACGGCAATGTGACAGCAGGTTTATTGGCCAAGAGAATGGGATTTCCTTTGGGAAATTTTGTGGCTTGTTCTAATGCAAATGATGTGGTTCCGAGGTATTTGAAGAATGGGGTATATGAACCTCATTTGACCATACCTACTTACGCCAATGCGATGGATGTTAGCAAGCCTAGTAATTTCCCTAGATTACTTGAGCTTTGTAGCGGTTCATATGATGAGGTGATAAAGGAATTCAAAGGCTATTCATTAACTGATGACGAGATTATCAATACGATCCGCAAGTGTAAAAGTGAATTCGATTATTTGCTCGATCCGCATGGAGCCATTGGTTTCGATGCATTGGAAAAGTTATTGAAACCTGGCGAAAAAGGCGTTTTTCTTGAAACAGCTCATCCAATCAAATTTGCCCCTGTGATGGAAAAGGCTATTGGTGAGTTAGTTCTCCCTGATTTTGCCAAAGATTTGATGAGGAGGGAAAAATCATCCTATAAGCTGGGTTCTAGCTACGAAGACTTCGTTCAGTACTTACTTCGAGCTGAATCTTAAATACCTTCTTGAATAGGACCACACTGGTTTTTTATAGGAACTACTGGGTATGATTATATCAAGGAGAGTAGGTTGAAATAGAAAAAAATGCCAACTTAGATTTACAATATAGGTCATGGAGATAGAACTCAACTTACTTGAGAAATACTTACTTATTGCATTAGATGACGAAAAAGGAAAGTTCGTTAATGATTCAGTTCACTTGCATTATGGTTTTGCCGGTGCCATTTTACTAGAATTAGCTATTCGTGATAAGATTGAAGTCAATGGAGAGGTTATCAAACTGAAAGAGAGCACTACTGAAAAAGAGGTTGCGCTCAATAAAGCCATTGAACTACTTGATAATGAGGGGGGAATGAGTTCTAAGGAGTGTATCAAGAAGCTGGCGAAAAAGGCTTCAGAATTTAAGAATGACACTCTTCAAAAGCTCATCAACAAAGGTGTATTGGAGAAGAAAGAGGACAAGATTTTCTGGATATTTCCTAATGATAAGTATCCTACACAGAATAATTTACCTGAGAATAAGCTTCGAAATCGATTAAATGATGTAGTGCTGCATGGTAAGAATCCAGAAGCAGAGGATATCATGCTTTTGAGTTTGATCAATGTCGCTGGTTTAACCAAAGAAGCCTTTAGAGACGCGGAAGATAGAAAAGCGATTAAAAAGAAAATTGAACTAATGACCTCAGACATGAAGCTCTCTCAAGTCATTAATAGCTCAATTAGAGAGATTCAGGCAGCCATAATGATCGCCATCACTGCAGCAGTTGTGGTTACTACTGTAACTAGTAATTAATTTTGGTATCTAGTACATAGTACTCAGCACTACTTCAGCGTCTTAAACTTATCCTTTACCACCTCATCAACAGGTCGGTTGTCAATGCGAGACTTCAGATAGGAGAGTATATCCAAATACAAGAAAGGCCTTCTTTCATACTGGTTTTCATAAAGCTTTTCTAGGCGAGCGTGCAAGGCGACAAACTCACCTTTAAGCTCATCAGGAGTGATTTTGCCTGATTTCCTTAAGAAATTGAATATCTCTTTCTGTACCTGTTGCTGATCATTCATTTTACCAATGAAATGAAAAGTAGATTTGATCTGATACTCTAATTGATAATCCTGACCATCCTCGAAGTGGGCCATCAGATTGAGAATTCTGGCAAAACAATGGATATCTTCTCGCAGCTTAACATCCTTGAAATAGATGATCTTATTGAGGTAGAAAATGCACTTTCGATAATCCGCTGCTCCAAAGTAGATAGAAGCAAATTTGTAGTAGAACATTAGGATCCTTTCAGGATCAATTTGCCCTTTATAGTGACTTAATTCTTCTTCAATTAATGGGATCAGTTCGGTAGCTTCCTTAAAGCTACCTTCCATGAAATGTTTATTGATTTTAGAAATATATAAAAACTTAAATACCAATATGTTAGTATTTAAATCATTAACTATTTGTTTATCTTCCTTTAGTGCTTCTACTTCACTAAGAACTTCGCAAAACCTTGTATAAAATTGTAATTGAAATAAGGCATCCAACAAATTGGCATAGCCTTTAATAAAGTGCACATTTTGCCTCTTCGCCATCTCAGTATTTTCCTTGAATAAGTTCACCCAGGCTAGCGCATGCTTGTACACATTAGGAAAGTTCTGGATGATCTTATTGAACCAGACATGGGCCTGATGATAATGGAGTTGTTCATGAAAGCTTAATTCTTCAAGATCTACTTGGGGTAGTTCTGTCTGGAAATAATGCTTTACATCTTCAAACTCCTTTTCTGTTTTAGCATAACCATTTTTCAGGTACAGGCTATAAAGATTCAATGTAAGATTAGATAGCGTATGTGATGACTCTAGGGCAGAGGTAGTGCTTTTCACTTCATCGCCTAATTGCTCGGCTCTGTTCTCAATACTTCTAGTGATGTATTGCGATTCGATAAGCTTCTCGAATTCTAAAACCTCTAATTTGATGGCATATTGCTGATTTTGCGTGGCAAGGTTTTTAGCTTTCTCTAGAATCTTTAGGGCGGGTTTATAGAACCCTTTATTGTATAGAACCTTGGCGTGGTCTAATAGCTCTCTGATCTGCATATCAGGGTTTTGCCCGATATGATATTGACGAAGGCTGGCCAAGATCTGCCTATATAAATTTGCCTTCTGGTTAGAGAACTGAATTTTCTTGATGGCAGGTACCTTTTTCAGAATGATTTGGTCGTCATAGACCTTCATTGATTCCATGGCATCAAAGAGTTTCAGGAACTTGAGGTCATCCGTATTTCCACTCTTTCCGACAAACAATCTGAAGTGTCGCTTTTCAGTCTTTGAAAGCGATTTTATCAAATCAAATAAAGGGTCATTTTTTGCGGTTGCCATTGTAATCTCAATACTATTAATGTATTGATATTCAGTTATTTAGTTGGTTCTAATAAAAAATTGAAATAGTAGAAGGAAGGGCATCTGTTATGGACAGCCAATTCACCCACTATATCTTCAGTTTATCAGACGAAAAAAAGTCAAGTTTTTGACTGAACAATGATCAAATAAACGATGGATCAACAAAAAATACAAATCTTCGATACAACCCTTAGAGACGGTGAACAAGTACCGGGTTGTAAACTAAATACTAGCGAGAAAGTGGCTGTAGCGAAGCGTTTGGAAGCGCTTGGTGTCGATATCATTGAAGCTGGTTTTCCAATTTCTAGCCCAGGTGATTTTGAATCAGTTGAAGCCATTGCCGCAGTAGTAAAGAACGCAACTGTGTGCGGGCTGAGCCGAGCAGTTGAAAAAGATATTATCACTGCTGCTGAAGCCCTACAAAAAGCAGCGCGTCCTAGAATTCATACCGGAATTGGTACATCGGAGTCGCACATTCAGTTTAAGCTGCGAACTACTCCAGAGAAAGTAATCGAAAGGGCAGTAGCTGCAGTTTCACTGGCTAAGAAATATGTTGAAGATGTTGAATTCTATGCTGAAGACGCAGGTAGAACAGATAATGAGTTCTTAGCCCGTGTATGTGAAGCGGCAGTTGAAGCAGGTGCTACTGTATTGAATATTCCAGATACTACAGGTTACTGCTTACCTGAAGAGTATGGTGCCAAAATCAAGTATTTGAAGGAGAATGTAAAAGGAGTACACAAAGTGGCGCTTTCAACACATTGTCATAATGATTTAGGAATGGCTACCGCCAATTCGATTGCAGGAGTGATCAATGGTGCTACCCAAATTGAATGTACGATCAACGGTATAGGTGAAAGAGCAGGTAATACAGCACTCGAAGAGGTGGTGATGGTGCTTAGACAACATCCAGACTTGAATAAGTTCACCAATATTGATACCACTCAATTGAATGCAATGTCTCGCTTGGTTTCTGATACTATGAGAGTGCCCGTACAGCCAAATAAGGCCATTGTAGGAGCGAATGCATTTGCCCATTCATCCGGAATTCATCAAGATGGTGTGATCAAGAAAAGAGAGACTTATGAGATCATTAACCCGCTTGATGTGGGAGTAGATCATTCTTCGATCATTCTTACAGCTCGTTCGGGTAGAGCAGCTTTAGCTTATAGACTGAAGAATCTGGGTTTTGAATTGACTAGAGATGAATTGGACATCGTTTATCCGAAATTTTTAGAAGTAGCAGATCAGAAAAAAGAAGTGCAAGATGAAGACCTTGAGGCATTAGCCACAGCAGGTCAGAAAGTAGCAGTATAAATGGGAAAGACACTTTTTGATAAGGTTTGGGACGCTCATGTTGTGAAAGAGGTCCCGGGTGGTATGCAGGTTTTGTATATCGATAACCATCTCATACACGAGGTAACAAGCCCTCAAGCCTTTGCTGAATTAGAAAAGCGAGGGCTTGAGATTTTTAGGAAAAATCAGATGGTGGCAACACCAGATCATAATGTACCTACTAAAGACCAGCATTTGCCTATTCAAGAGGCGTTGAGTAAGCATCAGGTCGACACATTGATCGCGAATTGTAAAAAGCACAATGTAGAATTATATGGTCTAGGACACCCTTTTCAAGGGATTGTTCATGTAATAGGGCCAGAGTTAGGCATTACCCAACCAGGTAAGACCATGGTTTGTGGTGATTCTCATACATCTACTCATGGCGCTTTTGGTGCAATCGCTTTTGGTATAGGCACCAGTCAGGTAGCTCAAGTAATGGCAAGTCAGTGTCTGTTATTGGCTAAACCAAAATCTATGCGCATTACTGTGGATGGAGAGTTGAAGAAAGGCGTTTCTGCCAAAGATATTATCCTGTACATTCTGTCTAAGCTCACGGCAGCTGGTGGCACTGGTCATTTTATTGAATATGCTGGTTCGGCTATCGAAAGTTTAAGTATGGAGGCTCGAATGACTATATGCAATATGAGCATTGAAATGGGAGCAAGAGGTGGAATGATCGCTCCAGACCAAACCACATTTGACTATGTGGAAGGAAGGGAATTTGCTCCTCAAGGAGAAGAGTTTGAAAAGGCGGTAGCCTATTGGAAGACATTGAAAACAGATAGTGACGCTGTTTTTGATACTGAATATACGTTCGATGCGACCGACATCGAACCTATGATCACTTACGGTACTAACCCGGGTATGGGTATTAAAGTAAATGCCAACATACCTCAAGTGCTGGCCGAACAAGGCGAAGAGAGTTTTAAAAAGTCACTAGACTATATGGGTTTCCAGCCAGGCGAAAGCCTGCTGGGTAAGCCCATTGACTATGTGTTTATTGGCAGCTGTACCAATTCAAGGATTGAGGATCTAAGAGTGGTAGCAGATTATGTTAAGGGTAAGCAGAAGGCGCATAATGTGAATGCGATGATTGTTCCTGGATCCAAACAGGTAGAGAAGCAAGCCAAAGCTGAAGGACTTGATGTAATTCTGGCCGAAGCCGGGTTCGAATTGAGAGAGCCAGGTTGTTCTGCTTGTTTAGGCATGAATGAAGATAAGGTGCCAAAAGGAGCCTATTGTGTGTCTACCTCGAATAGGAACTTTGAAGGTAGACAAGGACCAGGTGCAAGAACCTTGTTAGCTAGTCCACTCGTGGCAGCTGTAACAGCAATAGAAGGAAAGATTGTAGACATAGCACAACACCTGAATTAATGGAAGCATTTAAAAAAGTAAGTTCAACGGCAGTTCCTCTGCCCATAGAAGACATAGATACCGATCAGATCATACCTGCTCGTTTTTTGAAAGCAACAAGTAGAGAAGGATTTGGGGATAACCTCTTTAGAGATTGGCGATTCAGTCAAGGAGAGGAACCTAATACAGATTTTGTCTTAAACGATAGCACTTTCAGCGGCTCTGTGTTGGTTGCGGGTAAAAACTTTGGTTGTGGGTCATCTCGAGAACATGCGGCATGGGCGCTGTATGATTATGGGTTTAGGGTAGTGGTAAGCAGTTTCTTTGCCGACATTTTTAAAGGGAATGCTTTGAACAATGGACTATTACCTGTCCAAGTATCTGATGCATTTTTGAGTGACCTAGTGGCTGCTATCAAGGAAAATCCAAATACAGAAGTGAATGTTGATCTTGAATCTCAGACTATCAGTTTCGGAGGTAAGGAGGAACAATTTGAAGTAAATCCATACAAGAAAGAATGCCTATTAAACGGGTATGACGACATCGATTATTTAGTAAATCTGAAAGAAGACATTGCGGCTTTTGAAGCTGCTAGAACATATTAGCAATGGGAGTAAGTAAGAAAATTGGCGTTTTGCCAGGTGATGGGATAGGTCCTGAGGTAACGGCTGAGGCAATTAAAGTATTGAATGCAGTAGCTGAGAAACATTGTCATAGCTTTGAGTATAGTTTCGGTGATGTTGGAGCGATAGCCATTGATAATACGGGCAATCCTCTACCAAATGCTACTCTTGAGATTTGTGAGCGATCAGATGCTTTTCTCTTCGGTGCCATCGGTCATCCTAAATACGACAATGATCCAAGTGCCAAAGTAAGACCAGAACAAGGACTCTTAAAATTGAGGAAGGCTTTAGGCTTATATGCTAATATTCGTCCCGTGACGGCTTATGACAGTTTATTGCATATGTCTCCATTGAAGACTGAAAGAGTCAAAGGAGCAGACTTTGTGGTTTACAGAGAGTTGACAGGAGGTATCTACTTTGGGGAAAAAGGGAGAACCGAGGATGGAGCCTATGATAATTGTACTTATTCCAACTATGAAGTAGACCGAATTGCCAAACTAGCATTCGAAGCGGCCATGAATCGCAGGAAGAAATTGACGCTAATCGATAAAGCGAATGTTCTGGAGACCTCACGACTTTGGAGAGAAAGAGTGACCGACATGGCAAAGGATTATCCTGAAATAGAATTGGATATGATGTTTGTGGACAATGCAGCTATGCAAATGATCCAGAACCCTAAGCAGTTCGATGTAATTCTGACTGAGAATATGTTTGGTGATATTATTTCCGATGAAGCATCTGTAATTGGTGGTTCATTAGGGCTTCTACCTTCAGCATCTATAGGAGATAAAACAGGTATGTTTGAACCTATTCATGGTTCTTATCCGCAGGCTGCTGGGCAGAACATTGCCAATCCATTAGCAACCATTCTTTCTGCTGCTATGATGTTAGATCACTTAGGTTTGATTGATGAGGCTATTGAGGTAAGGAATGCAGTGAATGCTTCACTTCGTCACGGTATGGTTACTGAGGACTTGGCTGAGGGGTCTGGAGTGGGTACCGATAGAGTAGGAGATTTTGTAGCCAATTACATTGCTGAAGGTGAAGTTGAAGCCAAAGGAAGCTTCTTCAACATCAAAATGGGATTGAGTACTATTATATAAGTTATGTCAGAGCGCTAAGATCAAATTAGCGCTCTTAGTTTTTTTCAAAGATCTGATTGAGTTGGGCGTATTGAATGAGCATAATCGTCTTTCCGTCTTTGATTTCTCCAGTATTGATCATCTGACAAGCTTGGTCAAAGTCTAATTCTAGCACATCAAGAAACTCTTGCTCATCTGCTAGTCCACCACCATCACTCACTTTCATGCTTGCATCGTATTCAGCAATGAAAAAGTAGAGTATCTCAGTCACTGAGCCTGGAGACATATATGATTCAAAGATCTTTTGAACATTGCTGATCCTATAGCCGGTTTCTTCCTCAGTCTCAATTCTTATACAGTCCTCGGCATTGTTTTCATCTAATAAGCCAGCGCAGGCCTCAATCAGCATTCCTGTATCATTTCCATTGACATATGTTGGAAGTCGAAATTGCCTTGTGAGGACAACCGTCCTATTTTCTTTGTTGTACAAGAGAATGGTAGATCCGTTACCTCGGTCATAAACTTCTCGATCATGAGTTACCCATGATTCATCCTTTTTTTGGTAGTCGTAGCTATATTTTCTGAGGGTATACCAATTGTCCGAAAGAACTTCAGTTTTGGCTATTTTGATGGCAGGATTTTTCAAATTGAATCTTTATTGAGTTTTGAATTAAGCTAATTGAATAACTCTAAGTTTTCTAATCAATCAGCTGTTTTGTATCTTAATTGAAAGGTTAAAAAATGCAAAGGTCCATTCTAATCATTCTATTTCCTCTATTAATATGGTCTTGTAATAATGATGATCTGGCTGAAACGGAAACCATAATTGAAACTATTGAGATTACTCAGCAAATTCCATACGAAGAAGTTTACCGAGAAGGGGAGCGAAGAGCAAGGGTAACTATTCAGCTTGATCCTATTCCTGCACAATATAATATCTTAGGCGAACCTCAATTCCTAGGTCTAGATTTAGAAGTGGTTCAAGGTTTCAATTCTGAAAGAGTTCTTCAATCTGCTATGATTTATAAGGAAGTTCTAGGACCAAGATTTGTCTATTTAGAGGAAAATCTCGGTCAGGGTACCACACCATTTTTAGATGCGATTACAGATAATAATGGTTCTCTACAAAATGGTGCCAGAATCAAGCTTTTTGAAAGAGAATCTTCGGATGAACAATTGATCGAGGAGTCACTAGGTGTAGATATGCTGGATAACTTGTATCCGGAGGTCAATCTGATATTGATAGAGTTTTTCTTTGATCAAGATTTTCATGAAACTATAATTCTCAATTTCATCTACACCCTTAGGTTTCAAAATATAATCAATCCATAGTCTGCTCTAATAATTTCATCATAGCTTGGCTGAACACTTTCGGTTGAGCTGAAACAATTTCATGAGGAGCATCTAGAAAGTCTACCCATTTCTTCTGGGGAGAATCTAAAACCTCGAAGTAGGCTCTAGCCACTGAATAATGAGACACTCTGTCCTCAGGGCTATGAAAGAAGTATACTGGGCATTCTATTTTAGGCGCGAGTTTTCCATAATCTACATCGGCAGCTTCTAAGAATATCGGCAACCAGGTGACACTCCAATCTTCTACCATGGACTGTTTTAGTCTTGTATTCTGCATGGATGAAGGAAAGTAAGATCCGGTCCATTTTCGCTGTAGGAATAGATCTTCACCATTTTCAAAAGGAATCGAAACTGAGGCAAGTTCATTAATGGCTTCAGTATCGTTATTCTCATCGGCTTTGTCCTTGAGATCATTCAAGATCTGGAACTCTGATACATTACCATTAACTAAGCCACTTACTGAGACATAAGCGTAAAGCTTTTCTGGATGTTGCCTTGCGTATTCGAAACCTAAAAAAGCACCCCAAGAGAATCCTACCAAATACAGTTTTTTCTGTCCGTACTGCTCAAGGAGATAATTGACAACAGCCTCTGTATCCTCATGCATGAGCTCTAGGTTGAGGGGAGGAGCCGGATTATTCCAAGCTTTAGTAGCACCTGTATTTCTTTGATCCCATTGTACAATGACGAAGTCAGACTTCAGTTCTTTTACGAATTTTTTACTGTAACCCATAGACCCAAAACCAGGCCCGCCATGTAAAAAGAGAAGGAGGGGTTTCGAATCGTCATCTCCTCGAATACTTAGTCTTTGTTTGATCCCATTCAATTCAGGACCAATAATTTTCTTAACTGAGTTCTGACCTAGAACAAAGTTGATTTTGAAGAAAAGTGCGAGAATTAGAAGGGTGAGTTTTTTCATGATGACCTTAAATATTGAGTAATAACCAATCAATTAACTCATCAATGCCCTTTTGGTTACTAACCTTTAAAAGCTTTCCATTTTTCTAGCAGCTCATCTTCTCTATTCATTAATGAGTTTTTATTCTCATTGTATTTGTTTCTTCGTTCGTCATCAACCGCCTCTGATAGCCACCAGTCATGCGTATCTCGGATGGTTTGAGATAAAGGTCTAAAGCTGATACCATTTTGGATAGACTTGGCATTATTAATCTTAAGACCGTATAATTCATTTCCTTCTGCCATGATCCATGGAAGGGCATAGTACAAACGATTCTCCTTCAGCCAATCATAATCTTCTGCAAATGCGAAATTGCTTTCAACATCGAATGCTCCTTGTGCTTCGAACATAAATTGCTCTAAGGTTTGGGTAAATTTCGGTCCCACAGCGTGGTGAGTGCCTACCACTTTATTCTCGATCAATCTGATCATCCATTCAGCACTATCTCTAATGTCGATGTACTGCACTTGATCATCTTTTTTACCAGGAACTAGTGTTTCACCACCTTTTGCCAATCTCATAGGGTAGTGCACAAATCTATCGGTACGGTCACCAGGGCCGTACATATAGGTTGGGCGGACGACAATAGTTCTATCTTCCCCGAAATTGGTTTTTGCAGCGTTTTCAGAATTTGCCTTCATAATACCAAAATCATAAGAAGGTTTATCCAATTGATCCATATCAGACGGATGCTCAAGAAGAACAGGGGAGGTTTCTTTGAAATCGCCTTGGACATAAGGGAAGAATACCCCTGTAGAGGAAACATATAGATATAGATTACAGCTTTCTTTCAAGAGTTGGGCTGTAGCTTCAGTCCATTCTACTCTGCGGCCGGAGTTGTCGATTACGACATCCCATTTTCTGTTTTCAAGAGCCTTCAAATTATCTGCGCGATCTCCTATTAATGATTCGACCTGACTGAAAACTTCGGCATTGACTTTTGGAATAGTTTTACCTCTTGTAAACGTTGACACCTTATGTCCTCGCTCTAAGGCATATTTTATCTGATGAGGACCTAAAAAACTGGTTCCACCCAAAATCAAGATATTCAGTGATTTTTGATCTTCATTGGAAGTAGAACTCATGCATGAAGAAAGGGCAGTAGCGGCAAATGGTAATGCTATGCCTGCTTTAACAGTGGTCCTTAAAAATGATCTTCGAGATTTATTTGGCTGTTTCATATGGGAATTCTTGCGCTTCAATTTAGTGATTTTGTTTAGACGGCTGTATTTCAGAATTCCGGAATGCTAGTACAAAAAAAGCGCTTCTCTCGAAGCGCTTTATCCCAACCTAATTTATCTACATAAACACCGTAGATTCTAACTAACCTATTTTACCATTCTTAATCATAATACGAGAATCCCGTATTGTCATAATCGTAAGACATTTGCCAAGCTCTACTCGAAATCAATCTCATGGTTTGTTCAGCCAGAGATTTTAGAGCATTGATCTGATTGTCTGTAATATTTTTTGATTTAGGGTCTATGACACAAAGTGTTCCCAATGCGTGGCCTTCATCATCCACTAATGGCACACCCGCATAAAATCGAATATTAGGGTCTTGTGTTACTAGAGGATTGTCGTAGAAACGAAGGTCTTTGGTAGCATCTTCTACGATCATGGTCTCATTTGGATTGTTGATAGCATGTCCGCAAAATGAAATATCTCGGCCAGTTTCTTTTACATCTAAGCCTTGAATGGATTTAAACCACTGAAAATTGCGCCCAACAAGCGATACGGCAGAAATCTTGGTTTGGCAGACCCTGGCAGCCATTTCGGTAATTTCTTCGAATTGTCTTTCGATTTTGGTTCTTAAAATCTGGTAGCCTGCTAGAGCCATGAGCCGACTCTGGTCGTTCTTTGGAATGGGTGCTGCAATCATGATGGTTCTGTTTTGATGATATACAAATCTCGCCCCAATCCTTAAGTAGTATTTATGTAAAACCCTCTATTAAAAAATTAGGTGTTTTACTTAGATGCTGCCTTAGAAAAAATGTGCTGCCTGCTAACCGTATAAAACTGAATTAAATTAATGAATAACGATAGTACCCAAATGAGTAGGTATTAGTACTTCTGAATTAGGAGATACTGTTTTAAGGTCTTCTTTAAAAGGCATTAATTTCTGTTCAACAGCCGACTCTTGAGAGAATCCATAGGGGAGAGTAAAGTTGTCCCAATGTGTTGGAATCACATATTTGGGATAATTGGTCACCTTTAACAATCGTTCATTGTATTTGTACAATCCAAGTTGAGATCGATTCACTCCTGCAAGTAGAATGTCTGTTTCAATACCCATTAATTCTCTCTCAACAAAGTTCATAGAACCCATAGTAAGTACTTTGTGATTCTTAAACCTCACCAAAAACATAAGAGAACCACCTTCAATGAATTCTGAAACTTTTAATGGTGCTTGAGGAGGTTCGTTATAAGTTCTCGAATCTATATAGTGTTTATTATTAAGAGCTGAATGAATAGACGGTAGAACTCTGACTGAAAAATTTTCAAACTGATAGTCTTCTCCACCTTTTACAGGATATAATTGATCATCAGGTATATCATATGCTCGAAGGATATTGATGGTTGTCTCAGTGCCAATGACTTTAGCGCCTGTTTTGGAAGCTATGTAGGGTACATCCGCTAAATGATCAAAATGTGAGTGATGTACTAGAATAAAGTCAACATGATGAATCAGGCTATCTATTCCAACTGTGTCAGAGGCAAACGATTCATCTCTCAAAACGACTTGCCTGTTATCATCAGGATGTGCTACTGGTCCTGGTTTTAATTTTACCCTTGAGATGTAAGGGTCTACTAAAACCGTAATTTCACCATCTTGGATAATCCAGCCTGCTGTGCCTAGATATTTCAGCGAAATAGAGTCTTGAGACTGTAAAGAGATAGAGTTAACGAATAAAAAGGAGAGGAAAAGCGCTCTTAAAAAATGCATGACATAATATACTCAAATTAGCGCTTTGAGTAAATTCATTCCTTTGAAACGACAACTGTCGAATGATCCGTGTCAATTAGAAGCTTTTCCAACATATAATGCGCTAAGGACTTTCTACTAATCAATAGGCCAGGCTTAGGAACGTTACTAAAAGACTCTCTTACCGCAGACAATTTCCCATTTGATAATCCAACAGGCCGCACGATCAAATGAGCTAAGTCTGAGTTCGATAACAGTCTTTCTTGTCTTTCATGATCTTTATAGGCAGGTCCTATATTGGAGTTATCAATGAACCATCTGAACCAAGAAGGGATTTCTTTTCTTGTTTCTAATACTCCCCATGCCGAACAAAGGACAACTTTTTGAATCTGCTGGCTCTGAGCTATTGGAATTAAAGCACTCATGGTATCAGATAGCAGGGTAGCAGGTGTTCTTAGGGCCGACCATGGAAAATCAGACTTTCTAGAAATATTCAAACAACTGATCACATAGGAACATCCTTCAATGGCTAATTTTAGATCTTTTGAATTGGTGACATCGCCTTCAAACACCTGAAGGTTGGGATGTAGCGAAATTCGCTTGCCCTTTCTGACAAGCACGTTGACCAGATGATCTTTCGAAAGTGCCGCTTCCAGAATTAGTTTACCTGTTCTACCTGTTGCGCCTAGAATTAAAATTCTCATTAGAAATATTTCTTTTTTGCCTTTTCGTGGTGTTCGTGCATTAGACTTTTAATTTATGAAAGGATTGGCTAAGGTTTACGAACTGCTTAATTCATTTACGGAAAATATAGTTTGGGTTTATTCATTTTGCAGAGCTTTTCTATTTTTGCCATCAAACCTTTAAGAAATGGGAAGAGCATTTGAATATCGTAAAGCAGCAAAGATGAAGCGTTGGGGCATGATGTCCCGAGTATTTCCAAAATTAGCTAAGGCCATTACTATGGCGGCTAAAGATGGCGGACCAGATCCGGACATGAATTCTTCCTTGCGAACTGCTATTCAGAATGCTAAGGCACAAAATATGCCTAAAGACAACATCGATAAAGCCATTAAAAGAGCTACAAGTAAAGATGTTGAGGCATACATTGAAATCAATTATGAAGGCAAAGGACCGCATGGGGTGCTTGTTTTTGTAGAATGTGCAACTGACAATCAAAATCGTACAGTAGCTAATGTGAAGTCTTATTTCAACAAAGCAGATGGTGCGCTTGTACCGAATGGTTCTTTAGAATACATGTTCAATAGAAAGGCTGTTTTTGAATTTGATAAAACAGATGACATGGATCTTGAAGAGTTAGAGCTAGAATTGATTGATGCTGGTTTAGAGGAGATTGAAGAAGTGAATATTGGTGAAGAGGAGGAAGAGCTGAGAGTATTTGTTTATGGCGATTACACACAGTTTGGCTCTTTGCAAGCTGCAATTGAAGGGTTGAATATCGAGATCAAGAACGCTGCTTTAAAACGTTATCCTACAACACCAGTTGAGTATTCTGAGGAGCAATTAGAAGAGATCGAAAAGATGCTTGACAAGCTTGAGGAGGATGATGACGTTCAAGCGGTTTACACGAATATTTCCTAATCGAAAGCCTTATTAGATGCTGGTGAGTCTTTCAGCTTAATAGCTGTTGAGATGATACTACCCGTAAAATCACTACGTCCTTCTACTAATTCATTGGTGCGATAAAAAGGTGAGTCCGCCTCATTTAAGTCAAAAATGGTTAGCGCTTGAAATCCTTCTGTCGCCAAGAGTGGAGGAGCCACGGAAAAGGTGATGGGTTTTTGTTCATAGTTACTGCTAGGACTTGCAAAATATCCATCCTCGTAGAAAACAGGCAAGCTTTCGACTTCTGCTCGAGTTATTACATCCTCGAATATTAATCTTTCCACAAATGTGGTGTAATTACCTTCTACAGGTGCCTTCCAAATATGCGATAATCCCCATTTCCCATAATATTTGGCATTCGGATACTTCTCATTGATGTAAATGTAATTCTCTGTGATCTTTGGTTCTCTTAAGGAATTGAACTCTCCAGGATTCCTGTCCAATTCAGCTTTTGCTAATAAGTTATTTAGGATGAATTCGATCTCTGTAAAATCATTTCCAAGAAAGGTTCTATAGATCAAACCAAAGTCTTCAGATTCAAAATCTGCTAGGAGGTCTTGAGCGAGTCCGACAGCATTTAGATAGGTTCGAGAGGAGGGAGTCAGAACTCTAGATAGATTAATAATGATGTCTGTAGGAATTTGCCCCTTTAGTTCTACCAATCTGCCAACCTCTCTAATTGCCCAGCCTACTTGGTTTTCTACATCAATACCAACATAAGTGATGCGCTCGTTTTCTGGCAAACTCAGGTTATAGTCCTTCAGTCTCTGTAGACGAGCTTTATTTTCCAATGTGTAGCTAAAAGTGTTATTCCAGCTGTTCATCAAAGATGAGAGTAAGGCTTCATCTCCCGTATTGATATAAGTATTAATGAATTTGCCCATGGCATAACCCGTTTCTCCTAAGTAATAATTAACCGCATGGTTTTGGTGTAAATAGATGAGGAGCTTAGTATCTAGCAAATCATTGAATTGCGAAGCATGATTTTCACCCAGAAGTATGAGGCTTTTATCTTGAAAATGATCTGCAATGGGATCGAATTCAGAGAAATTGGAGGTGTTGCTAATAGTGAGTTGGTGCGTGTTGTTTAAAAGGTAAGTGACGAGCTCATCTTGGGTAGCTGCGCTTAGTTCATCATCGCTTTGGCAAGATGAAAGACTTAAAAACACCAAACATACCATGCCAGCAAGAACCTTTTTTGGTACATTTAGTATAGATAAAGACAACGAAAATGAGATGTTAGCCATGTTTATGGTTATAATCTAACATGTAAACTAATTTACCCCAAAATGAAACAAGGTCTAATCATATTGATTTCATTTTTTTGTATTGCTAGTTGTAGTAAGAAGTTCGAGGATAATCGAGACGATTTTTCAGGTAATTATCAGGTTGAGCAATTCAGTGAAACCTTTAACGAAGTAGATCAATTCGCAGTTGAAATTGTTCCTACCAGAGATGAGCACTTCGATGGTGTTTATATCAAAAATTTCTATGGTGCCGGCATCGTAGTTGAAGCAGATGTAGAACGTTTCAGCTTTGTTATCAAACGACAAAGAATTGCTGATTTCATTATTGAAGGAAGTGGCCGTTTAGGAGTAAATGAAATCATCATGTCCTATACAGTTGAAAATATGAGCAGCGAAAATGTAGTGGTTGATGTTTGTACTGCAGTGCTCACAGCTTATTAAGACAAATAATTAGAACCGGATTCGCAGTTCGCGAGTTATATCTTCTCAAACAAACAAATAACATGGCTCAAATCACTTTAGGAGGAACTCCTACACAAACATCCGGAGACCTACCAGCAGTAGGTACTACTTTGTCAAACTACCAATTTACTAAGCATGACATGACGCCACTTAGTCTTGATGACCTTAAAGGAAGACGCGTTGTGCTTAATGTGTTTCCAAGTGTAGATACCTCTGTATGTGCTACTTCGGTAAGAACATTTAATCAAAGGGCGAGTAGCCTCGACAACACAACTGTTGTTTGTGTTTCAAAGGATTTACCTTTTGCCTTGGCGAGATTTTGCGGTGCTGAAGGTATAGATAATGTAGAAGTAACAACAGATTTCAGAGTACCTGAATTTGCTCAGAATAATGGATTACTAATTTCCGATGGTGCATTTGCCGGACTAGATGCTAGAGCAATTATAGTTCTCAATGAAGAAGGAAAAGTTTCATACACAGAATTAGTACCTGAAGTGGGTCAAGAACCCAATTATGATGCAGCCATTGCTGCCCTCTAAAAAAATAGACCCCGAGTAATCGGGGTTTTTCATTACCACTCATAGAATTCCTACTCTTTGGTTGAGAGCAACTTCATAACTTGCTCTGCGTTTAAAAGCGCACTAGTTAACTACCTATGAAAAAACTGTTCTTTGCATTTATTGCATGTGCTGTATTTTTTAATGCACAAGGCCAAGCCCCTAAGAAATTAAATGCTGCTGAAATAAAGCAAGCTCTTAATAAGCTCGAAGTACTCGGTTCAGTCATGTATTTGGCTGCTCACCCCGATGATGAAAACACCCGCATGATCGCATATATGGCCAATGAAAGGTATATGCGTACCTCTTATTTGTCTATGACTAGAGGAGATGGTGGTCAAAATCTAGTGGGAACTGAAATTCGGGAATACCTAGGAATCATAAGAACTCAAGAGCTTTTAGCAGCAAGAAGAACTGATGGTGGAGAGCAATTCTTTACCAGAGCAAATGATTTTGGGTTTTCTAAAAATCCAGATGAGACATTTGAGATTTGGGAAAAAGGAGATGTGTTAGCCGATGTGATTTGGAACATCAGAAGATTCAAGCCAGATGTGATCATTACTCGATTTGACACTACAAGAAGTTCTACAGGTAGAATGCATGGACATCATACAGCTTCTGCTTTGCTAGCTCAACAAGCTTTTGATATGACAAATGATAAGTCTGTTTTTCCCGAACAGCTTGAGTTTGTAGACACTTGGCAGCCTAAAGGACTTTACTGGAATACATACAACTTTGGTGGCAATTTCACTTCTGAGCATGCAGATCAGCCCGGTTACTATACCGTTCCATTAGGGACTTATAATCCGGTTTTAGGAAAGTCATATGATGAGATTTCGGCCTTGTCAAGGTCACAACATAAATCTCAAGGTTTTGGAAGTACGGGAAGAAGAGGCAGCCTTGACGAGTATCTTATGTTTTGGAAAGGTGAAATGCCAAAAGAGGATATTTTCGAATCAATCAATACAACATGGTCGAGGGTAGCAGGAGGTGCAGCCATTGGTGAATTAATCGCTAATGTAAATTCTTCATTTGACGTCATGAATCCAGCTGCTAGTGTTAAGGACCTAATGCTGGCAAGAGAGATGATCAGTGAGCTCAGTGATGACTATTGGAAAGATGTGAAGCTCAAAGAGATCGATTTGATCATTAAGTCATCATTGGGACTTTACTTGGAAGTTGTTACCAATACACCAAATGCCACTCAAGGAGAGCAGATTCAATTGTCTATAGAAGCGATTAATCGCTCAAATGCTCAAGTAGAGCTCAATTCAGTCGAAATTTTGGGTACTAACTTGAAGGACAGCAAGTCGGAAAAATTAACCAATAATGAGAAAGTCAACAGGTCTTTGACATTGACCATTGAACGTGAAAGTTCTCAGCCTTATTGGTTAGTGGATGAAGCTTCTTTAGGAATGTATAAAGTAGAAGATCAGAACCTACGTGGTTTACCACAAAACCCTTCTGCTTACCTGGCTCAATTCAATTTAAACATAGAAGGAAGAAGCTTTATCTATGAAACTCCTGTAGTTTATAAAAGAAATGATCGGGTAATTGGAGAGTTCTACAGACCATTTGTAGTGACTCCACCAGTTTTTGTGAACACAAAAGAGGCGGTGCTCATTTTCCCTGATCAAGAACCAAAGAATATCAATGTTACAGTAATTGCTGGCAAAAATGAGGTGAATGGTGAAGTGACACTTGATGTACCTCAAGGATGGAAGATTTACCCAGAAGCACAGGCATTTAGCATTGCTGAAAAAGGTGGCGAGTTTAGAACTCAATTTCAGGTGCTACCCACTTCTCAAGGTTCTGAAGGTTACGCAACCGCTAAAGTCAATTACAACGGCCAAACTTACGACCAGGGATTAAAACTGATCGAATATTCCCATATTCCAGTTCAGACTATTTTCCCTACGAGCCAAGCGAAAGTGGTAAGAGTTGAACTCAAGAAGAAAGGACAATACGTAGGGTATATCATGGGATCAGGCGATGCTATTCCAGAAAGTCTTGAGCAGATCGGATATTCCGTTGATATGTTAGACCCGAATAATGTTACGGCAGAATCACTTGAGGCCTACGATGCAGTTATTATAGGGATTAGGGCTTTCAATACGATCGATCGTATGAGAGTCATTCAACCTGAGTTGATGAAGTATGTTAATGAGGGTGGAACTGTGATTGCTCAATACAATACTTCGATGCGCAATCAACCTGATATAGGACCATATCCATTCACCATTTCGAGAGAGAGAGTAACTAAAGAGGAGGCTGAGGTGACTATTTTAGCTCCTGATCATCCGATCATTGATGGACCTAATAAGATCACATCTAAAGACTTTGAAGGTTGGGTCCAAGAAAGAGGGCTCTATTTTCCTAATCAATGGGACGAAAGATATACTCCAATTCTAGCAGCTAACGATCCGGGAGAGCCTAGCCGAAAAGGAGGTCTATTGGTAGCTGAGTATGGAAAAGGATATTTTGTTTATACCGGTTATTCATGGTTCAGAGAACTTCCTGCTGGAGTTGCCGGAGCTTTTAGAATCTTTGCCAATATGATTTCATTAGGAAATGAGCAGCCCAATGAAACACCGATTAAAATTGAAAGCAATAATTAATGACGGACTCTCAAGACGAAGGCAAGCCGCTATTCAGTAAAACCTGGAATGGTACTTATTTGATCGTTATGACTGTTTTGGCAGTCCTGATCACATTGTTTTATTTGTTCACAACCACTTTTTCATGAGCAGTATTGATTGGATCGTTCTCTTCGGAACATTGATCTTGATAGTAGCCTACGGGGTTTATAAATCTCGAGGAGCCAAAAACATGGATAGTTACCTAAAGGGCAATGACCAAACAAAATGGTGGGCTATTGGCCTTTCCATTATGGCAACTCAGGCTAGCGCTATTACATTTCTATCAACTCCAGGCCAAGCATATACTGATGGGATGAGGTTCATTCAATTTTATTTGGGTTTGCCGGTGGCGATGATCATTATTTCCATCTTTTTTCTTCCTCTCTATTACAAGGCCAAAGTCTATACCGCTTATGAGTTTCTAGAAAGTAGATTTGATGTAAAGACTAGAATGCTTGCTGCCTTTATCTTTTTGATTCAAAGAGGATTAGCAGCAGGAATTACCATCTATGCTCCAGCCATAATCTTATCGAGCTTGTTGGGTTGGTCTCTTCAGATCACCTGTATCATTATTGGTGTATTAGTTATTATCTACACGGTATCGGGCGGTACCGAGGCTGTTACTCAAACGCAGAAGCAGCAAATGGCTGTGATGATGGGAGGGATGATAGTTGCTGGTATACTAGTGATCAGAGCTTTACCTGAATCTGTCGGTTTAACTGATGCCCTGCATGTAGCAGGAAAGATGGGCAAATTGAATGTGATCAATTTTGAGTTTGATTTAAGCGATAGATATAATTTTTGGTCGGGAATGACCGGTGCGGTCTTTTTGTTTTTGTCTTATTTCGGTACAGATCAATCGCAAGTTCAACGCTATTTATCTGGAAAATCTTTAGCTGAGAGTAGATTAGGTCTAATGATGAATGGCTTATTGAAGGTGCCCATGCAGTTCATTATTCTTTTAATTGGTGCATTGGTGTTTGTGTACTATCAGTACAATCAACCGCCTATATTCTTTAATGAGACCATTAGAACGGAGATTGCAGCAGACCCAGAATACGGTGAAGATTTTAAGAGTTTTGAAGCAGAATATCAGGATATTTTTCAAGAGAAAAGGCAGATGGTCACTGACTTGAATAGCGCAGTGAATTCAGGTGATCCTACACAAATTGAAATCGCTAAGCATGAATTGAACCGTCTTCAAGGCGACTCTGATGAACTTAGAAATAAGGCGAAGGAATTGATAGAAGAGGCCATGCCTGATAGAGAGACAAATGACAAGGACTACATCTTTATGAACTTTGTTATGAGTACCATGCCTATAGGTATAGTAGGTTTACTCTTTGCGGTTATTTTTAGTGCGGCCATGTCGTCTACTTCTTCAGAGCTTAATGCTTTAGGGTCTACGACTTTAATCGATTTTTATAAGAGGAAAGTAAATCCTTCTGCATCAGATGATCACTATTTGAAGTATTCAAAACTCTTTACACTAATGTGGGGGATTATAGCCATCATATTTGCTTCCACATTGAGTTTGTTTGAAAACTTGATTCAAGCAGTTAATTTGATTGGTTCGCTATTCTATCCGATAATCCTTGGGATTTTCATCGTAGCATTCTTCTTTAAATCTATTAAGAGTAACGCAGTATTCATTTCGGCTATCATCAGTCAAGCAGTGGTTATCTACGTTCATTACCTTAATACCATTGATGCAGCAGGTCCACTGACCATGGGCTTCTTGTGGTACAATGCTTTTGGGTGTGTGTTGGTTGTCTTATTTGGTTTTGTGCTGAACTTATTCTTGAATAAAGACTAGTTCAGTTCTACTAGTTCTTGACACTCTAATAAGATCTTTGGATGCTTTCTCTGGTCAATAGGATGCAATAATTCAGGTTCATCAATTATCTGTTTGCATAGAACTGTTTCTTCATTAAGAAGTCGCTGTTTTTCTGCTTTTGTCAAGGAATGAAGACAGGTAATAGGGTAGAGTCCTGAGATTTCTATCCTTTCTTTCAGTGAGCCTCGGTGTGGATGATCCCAAGAAATAAGCTGTATGCCGTAGCAGTCTGCATAGGTAATGGCATCTAATGTGAATCGAGTATTGGTGGCAATTACGCAACGGTAGTTCTCTTGATTGTTCTTTCGCTCGTCAGAATTGATGATATCTCTGTAGCGTGAATGAACGTACATCGCTACTTTCACATCTGATTTATAACCTTGCTTACTGTGATGCTTACTTTCAATGATCGCCTTTATATGATCTTTTGTGGCATAAACATCTACCTCATGAGTAAGACACATGCCCTTCATCATAATGCCAACCTCAATATCAAATCCTTGATAAGCTAACAGATGACCAATATAATGTTCTAATGGATAGCCAGAAGGGCCTAACTGTAGGATAGCCTCTTTCAATCGATATTTACCTGCAAGCTTGTTTGAGGCTTTTTTTAGGTGTTTGTAGGCTTTATTGTAGATGATCTTAGTAGTAGTAAGGCTCTCAGTTTCAGCCATTACCTGATCTATGATGGTGGCAATTAATTCTTCGCTTGCGCCTGCCCTGAGCAGAGAGAGTCTTAGTTTTTTGTCATCGAAGAGTACTTGCTCTCCATGCGATTTTTTTACCCATTTTTCTTCCATCCCTTGTCCAAAATACAAAGTCTTAATTAATTTCAAATCGTGTATGCCATCGTAGATATTGAAACCACAGGAAGCTCAGCCAATTATGGAAAGATTACTGAGATTGCCATACTTATTCATGATGGAAAAAGGGTGGTTGATGAATATCAAACGCTTATAAACCCTGAGCAGGGGATTCCTCCCGGCATTACTACCCTCACTGGAATATCTAATGAGATGGTAATGGATGCACCAAAGTTCTTTGAAGTAGCCAAAGACATTTACCAATTATTAGAGGGGAATATTTTTGTGGCCCACAATGTGAATTTCGATTACTCCTTTATCAAGAAAGAATTTCAAGAACTGGGGGGTGAATTCAATTTCAAAAAGTTATGTACTGTCAGACTCAGTAGAAAGATTTTCCCTGGTTTGAAGTCTTATAGTTTAGGGCGCCTTTGCGAGCATTTTGATATTGAGAATCAAGCAAGGCACAGAGCTATGGGGGATGCTCGAGCGACAGCTATTCTAATGGATAAGCTGATTGGAAATGATACTGGTCAGATAGAAGCATTTTTAAAGAAAAATTCTAAAGAAGCAGACTTACCACCCAATTTACCCAAAACAACTTTTGAACAATTACCTCCTGAAACAGGGGTTTACTATTTCTTAGATGAAAAAGGTAAGGTGTTGTATGTCGGTAAAGCAAATGATATCAAAAAGAGGATAAGAGGCCACTTCTCTAGTACTGATGTGATTTACAAACAAGGTCTGAAGGATCAGATCTTCGACATCAATTATGAATTGTGCGGAGATGAGATGATTGCTTTTCTTTTTGAAGCATTCGAGATAAAAAGGCTTTTTCCTCCCTTTAATAAGGCACAAAAGTATCCTACTAGAAAATATGGGATTTTCCACTATCAGGATGGTTTAGGGAATCACAGGTTATCGGTTGGTAAAGCCCAAAAAGGGCTCATTGCTTTAGGTAATTATACTTCATTTGACAGAGCAAGAAATGCCCTGATACAGGTCGTTAAAGAATATGAGCTTGATCCAGAACTGTGTAGCCTACCAGCAGATGCAATGAAGTATTTTGGTTATTCTTTTAAACCAGAAGAAGCCGAAGATCTGAATGAAAGGTTCGCGAGAGCCATTGCCTCTTTTAAAACTCAAACCAGATCTTTCGCATTGATAGGGAAGGGAAGAAGTATTTCTGAAAAGAGTGCAGTTTTAGTAGAAGATGGTATCTATAAAGGTTTTGGTTACCTAGATCAAGATGAGGCCATTAGTGATTTGCAAGACTTGCGTATGCGAATCAATCCATATCCTGACAACCCTGATGTACAAAGAATTGTCAATCAATTTCTAGAGAAAAGGAAGATGATCGATTTTTCTTGAAGTTTACCTAGGGAAAGGTATTTCAGAATTGTTTAAATAATAGTTAAATTAAAACTCAACTAAAAAGGTCGTACTATTTGTAACAATCGAGACCAATCAACGATTAATAAATAGTATAAACGAGTAACCATGAAACGAACTAAGGAAATCGGGGGCAAAATTTTAAAGTACAGTGCGGAGAAACTTCAGCAGCGTTCTGCAAAGACAACTGAAAGATTCAAGAAATACGCTACTACTTTAAATGAAGTGAGCTCTGAGCTCATGTATTCCAGCAACCTAATGGCTGGGCACAAACGCATTGTGATCGACTAATCAATCTAAGAGAATTTTCCCATAATAGGACAAACTTTCAGTCTGTGAAGGTCTTCACGTACATTAAATAAAGACTTTCACCAATGGTAGGGTTATTGCTCATCTATGAGTATAATCATCACCGCGTGTATATTAATGGAAAAGACTGAGAATACTGAATCGTATTTGATCTGTCTCTTCACTCAAAAACCATTGAGACTTTTGAATGAGACAGAGCTTGAGGTTGTCAATCAAAAAATAGCTAATAAGGAACTTAGCTTTTTTGAAGGTGCACCTTGTAAAAAGCCCGTGACTAAGGCTTATTCTACCAATCAATACTTATATATATATCCAGAAATTGATGGTGTCCTTTACCTGAAAAGGGCCACCACAATTGTGGCTAAAAACAGAGTTGAATATCCGTTACACCGAAGAGAGGAAGCAGAAAACGATAATTTCTACAAAACCTATTCTCTTTCTGATGATCATCCAGTCTATTCCTCTTCAACAAGTAATCGCTTAACAGAACAAGAGCTAAAGTCTTTTAAATCCAGGTTGAAAAAAGAAGCACTGTTGCTTTTTACTTCAAATGCCTGCTCTGCGGATGATGTTTTAAATACTACTTATGGAATGACAGTTGATCAGCATATACATGCTGATTATGACTTAGCTCGTTTAAAATCTATTCAGCCTGAAATTCCATATGGGCCGCTTTTAGTTCTCATTGATCAAGACAAGATTCCTGTTGCGGCTAACCTCCTAGACGGAATCATCAATTTTGAGCCAATTGATCAAATGGAGAAAGAAAAGCAGATCGAATTTTATAAGCATTTGAAATCGGTGTTAAAACCGAATGGAGTTTTGGTTTCTGCTTATGATGTTCGAGATGATCTCTATTTGGAGAAACAGCTATTCAACGATATCAGAAAAAGAAAAGCCATAGGACTTGTAGCTCCTTGGAAGAAACCTGCACTTCCTAAAATGTACTTTATAGAAACGGGTCAGTCTTGCGAGACTTCAAAGAATGAGGTCAATAATTCGCAAACATCATTGAGCCGACAATTAGGATAGTTTATCGTATCCAATCAAACTTTTGGACGTACTTAGAGTTAGCAAAAAAACGAAGTAGAAAGATGAAAGGTAAGATTCTTTTAAGTTCAGGTTTAATAGTTATTCTGGTAACTAGTATTCTCGCATTGAGAAGTAATGCACAACCTTCTTTTGTTCAGGATGTACAGAAAAAGGAGAAGTATGAAATCCAGTTAACTGAAGAAGAATGGAAAGAGAGATTAACTCCTGAGCAATTTTATATCCTAAGAGAGCAAGGGACTGAAAGAGCAGGTACAGGGAAGTACAATAAGTTTTACAAAAAGGGTACTTACTATTCTGCAGCCTCTTTACAACCCGTATTCACTAGTGACACCAAATATAATTCTTACTCAGGTTGGCCTAGTTTCTGGGAACCGGTAGATGGATCAGTAAAATTGGTTATGGACACTAGCTACGGTTGGAATAGATGGGAAGTGGTTGACAGCAAAAGTGGTTCTCACTTAGGTCATGTGTTTGATGATGGACCAGATCCAACAGGAAAAAGATATTGTATTAATTCAGCTGCGTTAATTTTTGTGCCGGAGGGCGAGGAGCCACCTAAGTTCAAAAAAGACGACAACTAATTTTTACAAGAACATATATGTACTTAACATTGGCCTGATTAATTCAGGCCTTTTTATTTACAGATATGCAAGAACCAAAACCACTTAACAGCGTAGCAGAATTTCACAAGACTTTTAAGCACCCAATCCTAGACGAACCTCAGATCCCTTCTGAAGATAGATGCAAATTAAGGGTGTCGCTAATTGCCGAAGAATTAAAAGAACTGGAAGAAGCTATTGCTGATAATGACCTTGTGGAGATTGCAGATGCTCTATGCGATATTCAATACGTTTTATCAGGTGCTATTCTTGAGTTTGGTATGGGCGAAAAGTTTAAAACACTATTTGACGAGGTTCAAAGGTCAAATATGAGTAAGACCTGTGCTACTCGTAAAGAAGCAGAAGCGACACAAAAGTTCTATATGGACAAAGACGGCACTGAAAGCTATATTGAAGAGTCTGATGGGCATTTCTTAGTTTATAGAAAAGGAGATAATAAGACTTTAAAATCAGTCAATTATTCGCCTGCTGACCTCAAAAGTATTCTGGCAGACCAGTAGACCAAACCTTTTGCTTGGCAGTATCGTTTGGTCATTCAAATTAGATACATAATGCAAGTTATTTTAAGCGTTCTAACCTCTTTGATTTTTAGTATTTCTATCAACTCTCAAATTGATGGACAACCTGCTGAAAAGGTTTACATAGATGATTACCAAACAGATACAGAGATAGCAACTTTAGCAGGCGGCTGTTTTTGGTGTACAGAAGCTGTATTTGAAAGGGTAGAGGGAGTTGTTGATGTGTACTCTGGTTATACTGGAGGTAGTGAGTCAAATCCTACCTATAAGCAAGTTAGCTATGGAAGAACAACTCATGCTGAGGCCATACAAGTCGTTTATGATCCCGAAGTATTATCCTACGATACTATTTTAGATATCTTCTTCAAGGTAGCTCATAATCCTACACATAAAGATAGACAAGGATATGATGTGGGAAGACAGTATCGTTCTGCCGCCTACTATCATAGCCCAGAGCAGAAGGCTGCTATAGAAAAGGCGATAAAGAAATATAATGACAAGGATTATGATGGTAAAATTGTGACTGAAGTAGAGCCATTTGAGAAGTTTTGGATGGCAGAAGATTACCATCAAGATTATTATGAGTTGAACCCTGGAAATCCGTACATCATTAACGTGGCTAAGGATAAAGTGAGAAAGCTCAACAAGTATTTCCCTCAGTTGATCAAGAGTAAGTACAAAGGAGAGAGCTTATAGTTTTTCTAACTCTAACAATACCTTTTTACCTCTGTTTTTGAATCCTGAAGAGCCGTAAGGCAGTTGTTCTTCAATTAAGAATTTCAATTCATCTTTTAATTCTGGCACCTTTTTAACAATGTTATTGAGGACAACCATTGAGAAAACTTTAACTGCAATAGGCTCCTTTTGGGAGCCTAAATAGTTAAAACATACCTCAGCTACCTCTCCTAGGTAATCTTCAGGTATCTCCATGAACTGCCAAGCACGGACAGTGTTTCTTTTGACAGCATCGTGAATGCCCTGCCTTTTTAAATTGTCAATCAGCTTGGGCATGTAAGGGTCAATAAGTCTAGTCTTTTCAGCAAGGTTTCCTACAACCCATGCTGCACGTTGCACCAAAACCCATTCGCCTGTCAGGAATATATTCATCAACTCATTTAACCTCTCGTCATCGTCTTTGACATAATTGACGATTTCCATCGTATTCTCTTTGGAATGTTCTTTATTGAGAAGGTTAAGAATGTTCATGACCGAATTTCTTTAAAACTATGGATTTACTGCTCATAATACTCGGATTCATATTCGTAATTGTTGGAGTTCTTGGATGTTTTTTGCCCATTCTTCCCGGACCACCAATCAGTTTTTTAGCCCTTCTGTTTTTACAATGGACTGAAAAAGCACCTTTTGATTCAGATACACTTTGGACATGGGGCCTAGTCACAGTCGCTGTTACCGCATTGGATTATGTGGTCCCCATTTATGGTACAAAGAAATTCGGTGGCACTAAACGAGGTGTTTGGGGCAGTACAATTGGATTAGTGGTGGGTCTTTTCTTCTTTCCTCCTTTAGGTATTATTGTCGGACCTTTTGTTGGCGCTTTTCTAGGCGAAATGAGTAATGGTGATGTAGACAATAAAACTGCCTTAAAATCTGCCTTTGGATCATTTGTAGGCTTTTTAGTCGGGACACTTCTGAAATTGATTGCCTCTGCCTGGATGGCTTGGTTATTCTTCGTTAATGTCTTTTAGACTACTTGTTTTTGAATTATTCCAAGTTTAAATGTATCATTTTAGCTTCATAGGGGTTTAGGTTTTGTAACTTGTTATTAACAAGACCAAAGACTAAAACTATGATAACTAGACTTTTATATAGGGCGGCCTTGCCATTTTTTGTCTGCTCCCTCTTTTTACTCCTCACTATTTCTTGTAGTTCAGATAAAGAACCTTCTCCAGATGCCTGTGATAGCACTTTTAGATTATTAGATCGTGGTGTACAAGGCGCAACGTGTGGTCAATCTGATGGAAGTGTTTCGGTATTGTCCGAAAATGGGGTTCAGCCAGTAACCTACAGGCTCAATGGAGTTACTCAGACTGATGGATTCTTTGAAGGGCTTAGAGCCGGTAATTACGTGATTGATGCTGAAGATGGCCTTGGATGTACAGCGAGGATTAATTTAACAGTACCTAATCTAGATGGTGTTACCGCTACAATTGAGCTAGCCATGTCTTCTTGTGGAGGTAATGACGGATCAATTACTGTAAACGCTTCAAACGGGCAAGAGCCATATGCTTTTAGCTTGGATGGAGGAGCAGCTCAGGCCGGTAATTCATTCAATAATTTGGCTCCAGGTATGTATACAGTTACTGTTACTGACAATACAGGATGTGAGTTTGAATCCGAAGTCCAAGTATTATCTGATGTTCTTTTTACAGAGATCAACCCGATCATTCAAACCAATTGTGCCATTTCAGGCTGTCATAATGGATCACAATCGCCTAATCTATCAACCCCTGAGCAGATTTCTGCTTCTGCAACTAGAATTAGAGCTAGAACTCAGCAAGGAACAATGCCTCCTCCTGGAAGCGGTAGAACCTTGACCCAGGCTGAAATTGATGCCATTGCATGTTGGGTCAACGATGGAGCACAAACGAACTAAATATGTCATCTAAAAAAATACTATTAGCCGCCTTTCTGATCATTGGGATTGCAACTGGTTATTGGCTGTATGTTAATTTCTTAAAAACAGCTCCCTCCATGCATAAGCAGGAAACTCAACATCAGGTTACTGCTGTGAACCTGTATAACGAGTTTGATTCTGATGAAGAAAAAGCAAACAATTTATACCTAAATCAGGTCCTAGAGGTCACAGGAGTGATTGAGTCAGTTCAAGCATCTGAAGACTCTAATCCTGTAATCACCTTACAAACAGAAGGATTTGGCGTGGTCAATGCTACACTTGCGAGCCTTGAAGAAATGGAAGGTATTGAACTAAATGAAGGCCAGTCTGTAACCATTAAAGGAGAGTGTATTGGTTTATTATTAGATGTACTTATAACTAATTCTATCATTCTAAAATATTGATATGAGCAAATCTATAACCCTTGTTTTACTACTCTTATTGATCTCGACAAGTCTCAGTGGTCAACGTTATTTTACTCGTGAGGGAAATATCAAATTCTTCAGTGAAGCTCCAATGGAGAACATTGAAGCGGTTAATAATAAAGTCCTGTGTGTGATTGATTTGGACAAAGGTCAGGTGGCGGTAAATCTATTGATCAAGTCATTTGAGTTTGAAAAGAAACTGATGCAGGAGCACTTTAATGAGAATTATTTGGAGTCAGACAAATATCCCAAAGCTACTTATACAGGACGCTTTGAAGTTCCAGAAGAGCTGTCAGCCATGAGTGAAGGAGATTATCTTCTGCCAGTTGTTGGAGAAATAAGTATTCACGGAATCAAACAAAAGCTTGATGCACCGGTGAATATCAAAGTTGAAAATGGTCAGCTGATATCAGAATTTGAGTTTGTGGTGAAATTGGCTGATCATGATATCGAAATACCGACTTTGGTGGCAGATAAAATCTCAAAAGAAATTCTAGTAACAGCAATGTTCAACCTTGAACCTTATAAGAAATGAGAAGAACCGTTAAATTCTTCATTTTTGCACTCTGTGCAATGTGCGCTCTACAAGTTAATGCGCAAGATGATTTGCTAGACATACTGGAAGAAGAGCAAGAGCCAATCGATGAGACTGTCGATTTTATCTGGAAAGGCCAAAGATTAGTCAATGGTCATACCACTAAAACCCGTAAAGCGAGAGAATTCGAATTTATCATTATGCACCGATTCGGTGAATTAAGTAATGGCATTGAAGACTTATTTGGCTTAGATATGGCGAATATTCGATTCTCATTTGAGTATGGAATTACTGACAGGATTACACTTGGAGTAGGGCGTAGCTCTTTCGAAAAGACCTATGATGGCTTCTTCAAATATAATTTTCTTAATCAGGGATCAAAGTCTCCTGTAGCGCTCACTTGGTTTAGCTCATTTGCAACCAGAAGTTTAGATAATCCTTCTTTTAGTGAAAATGACTTTACAGCTAAAACAGCTTATACTCATGAGCTTCTCATAGCCCGAAAGATGTCCGATAGGTTGTCTTTACTTCTTATTCCAGCCTTTGTTCATAGAAATCGTGTGATGGCAGATCAGGAGAACGATATGTTTGCCTTGGGTTTCGGAGGGCGTTTCAAATTGAATCAGAGAATGGCTCTTATTTCGGAATACTACTGGAGGATTACTGAAGAGGAATCTCAGGCTTACTATGATTCCTTTGGTGTTGGCTTAGAAATTGAAACCGGAGGTCACGTTTTCCAATTGACTTTTAGTAATTCACGTTCAATGATCGAGAAAGGGTTTATTACTGAAACTACGGGTGACTTTTTTGATGGAGATATTCATTTTGGATTCAACCTCTCCCGTACTTTTTAGAATGAATTCTGAGTCTTAAATTCGCCAAATATGGTGCGCAGGACTCTTGTCATTTTCTTATTATTCCCATCCCTTTTAGTGCTGTCGCAAACATCGAGGGAAATCGGTGAATTAATAGGCTTAGGTTCGGCTTTTAGTCAAGGGGTCTCTGCTGTAGATATTAATGAAGACGGCTTTGATGACCTCTACATAACAAGAAGAAATCGCGACAATCAATTCTTCATTAATAATGGAGATGCTTCATTTACAAATATTGCTGCTGAAGCAGGAGTAGATGAAATAGGTTTGTCCGCCCTAACAGTTTGGTCTGATTATGACCGAGATGGAGACCAAGATTTTTTTCTTGGAATGGAGCAAGGTGTTTCAAAGCTTTTTATCAATAATGGAGATTTAACATTCACCAATGTCAATGAATCTACGATTGGTGACCTGGATGGCTTTGTGGCTTCAGCTCAGTGGGGTGATGTAAATGGCGATGGATGGGAGGATTTGTTCATATTCTTTCTAGACGGTACAAATCAATATTTCTTTAATGATCAGAATGGAGGTTTTGAAAATGTAACTGATGATCTAGGTCTGATTGACAAAAGACTCACTATGGGTGCAGTATTATTTGATTTTGATCAAGACAGAGATCTAGATTTATATATGACTCATGATGGCTTTGGCGGAAACCACTTCTTTGTAAATGATGGTAGCGGTGTGTTTGAGGACAAATCAGTCGAATTAGGGATTTACACCGAGACTGACGCCATGGGAATAACGATTGGTGACTATGATAATGACGGTTGGGAAGATGTATATCTAACCAATTTATACGAGAATCAACTTTTTAGAAACCAAGAAGGATTAGGTTTTGAAGAGGTAGGTGCAAGCGCGGGAGTAGATGATTATGGAATGGGCTGGGGAACCAGTTGGATTGACTACAATAATGATGGTTGGCTTGATCTGTATGCAGCAAATGACAGTTACTTCTCTGATTATCCGAATCGCATGTATCTCAATAAACAAGATGGTTCGTTTGAATTTGGTTTTCTTGGTGAAGCCTTATTGAGTGAAAAGGCATCTTATGCTACAGCGGTAAGTGATTTGAACAATGATGGCATTCAAGAAATCATAGTAGCCAATAGAGGTTCCGTAGATAGGTTAGAGGTCTTCACATTTGAAGACTTGGAGTCTAAAAATTTTATCTCAATTAATATGTCGAGCTTCGGTAATGGATCAATGATAAAAGTTGAATCTAATGGCAGGGATTATTCAAGAGGATCACGTTCCGGCACCAGTTGGAGTGGGGAAGATTCTGATTGGATACAAATTGGCTTGAACAATGCTGTGACTGTTGGAGTAGATATTAGTTTTTTGAATGGAGAGGAATTTAGTTCCACCTCAGTAAGTTCAAACAAATATTATCACCTCAAAGACAATGCACTAGAAGAAGTAGAAAAGGTTAGTTTTAATTGGCCAGAAGATATTATCACGGGCATTTCGGCTTATGAATCATATAAACAACATACATATATAGATAAGTACATAAATATTAATATATGTAAATACAAATTATTTAATATATATACATATGAAGGTATATTAATATATAGTAATCAGTTTAACTCATTGGAAACTCTCGACTTGTCATTTTTAAAGAGGGGAGTGTATGTCGTTAAGCTCCTGTCAGACGAGAAGATCAGAAGCTTCAAGATTTTTAAAAACTAAATCACTATTGGGCTAATCTAATTGATTGGATGCGCTTATTTTAGTGAAACCAAAAACCAAGTATGAGTGTCAAAAAAGTAAATGTCGGCAACATCACCTGTGGTAGCCCTGATCTCTTTGTTATTTCTGGTCCTTGCGTTATAGAGGATGAGTCTATCATGCTTCAAACAGCTGAGAAGTTAAAGGCAGTAGAGCAAAACTTGAATGTGCCTATTATCTATAAGTCTTCATTTCAAAAGGATAATAGAAGTACAGTTGATTATTATCAAGGTCCAGGTATTGATGAAGGACTTAGGATCTTGCAGCGCATTAAAGATGAATTTGGTTTTTCTTTAGTAACAGACATTCATTATCCTGATCAGGCCGCAATGGCGGCAGAAGTAGTTGATATCATTCAAATTCCGGCTTACCTATGTATGCAGACTGAACTTAATGTAGCCGCAGGTAAAACTGGAAAAGTGGTCAACATAAAACATGGCCAATTTTTGGCTCCAGAGAATATGGCCAAACCCGCAGCAAAAGTAGAAAGCACAGGAAATGATCAGATCATTTTGACTGAGCGTGGCTATACCTTTGGATATAACGATTTAGTGGTGGATCCTCGAAGCTTTTATCATTTGAATAAGACAGGCTATCCCGTAGTGTTTGATATTACTCACTCTATCAGGAAATACGGCATACCTAGTGCAGATGCCAAAGGAGGAGCTAGAGAGTATTTGCCTATACTTTCACGCATTGGAGCTGCAGCCGGAATAGATGGTGTCTTTATTGAGACTCATCCGGATCCAAGTAAGGCACTTTGCGATGCAGCAAGTCAACTTTGTGTTAATGATTTAGAAGAATTTTTAAAACCAATTTTGGACATACATGCCGTTGTCCAGAAATATAATACCTCAAAATAACCATGGAGCTATACCTCGATTCAGCCAATTTAGATGAGATTCAAGAAGGATCGGAATTAGGCATTCTAACCGGGCTTACTACGACACCAACCTTTATGCACCGAGAAGGTGTAAAAGATATTGATGCTACCATTCTACAACTGGCAGATATGGTCCCTGTTCTTCAAATTGAAGCGCTAGGTGATACTGCTGATGACATAGTAAAAGAGGCTCATAGATTATTGGGTTTGGGATTGGACCCTGAGAAAACAGTATTCAAGATTCCGATGTCTCTTGAAGCGGTCAAGGCTTGTAAGAGAATGGTAAGCGAAGGGATGAAGACCAATCTTCATTTAGTTTATACACTTCAGCAGGCATATCTAGCTATGGAGGCAGGTGCTACCTACATCTGTCCATTAGTGGGTAGATTACAAGATCAAGGTCATGATGCCCTTGGTTTGGTTGAGCAATGTGTTGATACAGTCAACTTTTATCAGTACGACTCTAAGATCATGTTCTCTTCTGTGCGAAATGTCGAGCATGTTAGGAATGCGCTGAATATTGGTGTAGATACCATTACAGTTCCACTTAAGATTTTGAAGAGCCTTGCCAATAATCACTTTACTGATATTGGAACGAATCAATTTGTTGAACATACCCGCTTGTTGACCCATACTGTAGGCGAGGTAATGCGTGAAGCTAATCCAACTGTAAAGGAAAACTCTATTCTCTCTGAGACGCTTTTAGTCATGTCTTCAAGTGGTTTTGGTGCGGTGACTGTTATCGATCAAAATGGAGTTCCTCAAGGAATCATTACTGATGGCGATCTGAGAAGACATTTAACTCAAAACACCTTAGATGTTAATCAATCTATTGATCAGTTTACTCTCTCCAAACCTATTGTAGTCAATTCTTCAGCCTTGTTAGACGAGGCAAAGTCATTCATTAAAGCCAATCAAGTTGATGTTTTAGTGGTTGTGAATGACAGTGGTGTTGCGGTCGGAATGATTGATATCCATGATGTCTGAGAATAGCCCTTCTACTAAATTCATCAGCGAAAAGTTAAAATCTATCAAACTCCTAGTCTTTGATTGGGACGGAGTTTTCAATGATGGCTTCAAGACAGATGAAAAGGGAAGTGGTTTTAGCGAAATTGATGCGATGGGTACGAACTTGTTGAGGTTCTCGCAGTATCTAAGAACTAATGGTCTGCCCAAATCGATCATACTTACAGGGCTAAATAATCATTTAGCTCGTCAATTTGCCCAGCGTGAGTCTTTTGATGCCATTTACTTTGGTTTTAAGGACAAAACGGTGGCCTTGGAACATATCAAATTAACCTATGACGTAAAGGAAGAAGAGGTGGCTTTCTTCTATGATGATGTTTTAGACTTAAGTGTATCAAGTCAAGTAGGATTGCGTATGTATATTGATCATCCTAGTAAAGCAAGACTTACGGAATATCTCAAAGAGAATAGGCTTTTTGACTATCGCACGACAAACTCAGGTGGAAGCGGTGGACTAAGAGAAGCTTGTGACTTTCTTATTGACTGTAATCATAATTTTAGTGAAGTCATAAAACATAGAGTGAAGTTCGATGATAATTATAAGGAATATTTAGTTTTGCGAGCTGCTAACAGTACAAATCAGTATTCAGTTTCCGAAGGAAAAATTATTTCTATATGAGAATTTTAGGTGTCATACCCTCTAGATACGCCTCCACACGATTTCCTGGCAAGCCACTCATTGACTTGGAAGGAAAAACTATGATTCAGAGAGTTTACGAGCAGTGTAAAAAGGCTGAATCGCTTTCAGAGGTGATCGTTGCAACAGACGATCAACGCATATTTGATCATGTCTTGTCATTTGGTGGTAAAGTGGTAATGACATCTGAAAATCATAGTACTGGGACCGAAAGGTGCGCTGAGGTATTGTCATCGATAGATGATGAATTTGATTATGCTATCAATATTCAAGGAGATGAGCCATTTATTCATCCTGAACAAATTGATGAATTAGCAGCCTTACTTAATGGCGAAACCGAATTAGCCACTTTAGTACATAAAAGTGATTCTGCATTTCATATTCTTAGCAAACATTCTGTAAAAGTGGTCTTTGATCGTCAAATGAAGGCTTTGTATTTCAGTAGAGAACCCATTCCACATATTCAAAAAGAGGAGAGAGACAGCTGGAATATTAAAGGACAACACTTTTTGCACATAGGTATCTATGGTTATAGGGCAGATGTTCTGAATAAAATTGTTCAATTGCCAAAGTCACGATTAGAACAGAATGAGTCTCTAGAGCAGCTTAGATGGATTGAGAATGGCTATTCAATCCAATTAGGTATCACTAAATATGAATCTTTCGGAATTGACACTCCTGAGGATATACAGCCTTTAATCGATAAGTTTTTGAAATAGCTCTGGGCTTGTCTTCGATTTAAATTCCATTTAACGAAGCTTTCTGTTCGTTTATCGAAAAATTCTGACCAGTCGTCTTTTCCTGTGCTCCTTGCAGGCAAAAGAACACCCATGACCCCATTTGTCAAACTCAATAAAGATTTTAAGGTAATCGATAAGTATCTATTGCCTAGAAATTTTATCAATGAGTATAAAGTGGTAAAGGGTAAAAAGCCATCTGAATCCATTGTTGATCTCGTTCATGAGAAGATTCAGATGAATGGCCATGCTCATCCGGCATCAATAGGTAATTGGAATTTGAATATCAAACTTGAACCTTCAGGTGAATATTACCATATTGAGTTAATTCCTGATGACAGCAAACCATTGAGCCAAGAACAAGATAAATACAAACTCCTAGTAGAAACCGCGAATGACATTATTTACGAAACTGACGTTTCAGGTAATTTCACTTATGTCAACCCAAAATCAATAGAATTAACGGGTTATTCTAAGGAAGAGTTGATTGGACAAAGTTATCTAATGCTAATCCGAGAGGATTGGAGGCCTAGGGTAAAAGAGTATTATTCTAATCAATTCAGAGAGTCTTTGAGGTCTACCTATTTAGAGTTTCCAGTAATTCGTAAAAGCGGGCAAGAAATTTGGGTAGGTCAGAATGTACAATTGTTAGAGAACTCTCATGGTGTAGTGGGAATTATGGCTGTAGCCAGAAATATCACTGCTCGTTATGAGGCTCAAAGTGCCTTAAAAATCTCCGAAGAAAAGTACCGAAGCATTATTCAGAATCTTCAATTCGGTCTAATGGAGGTCGATTTAGGAGGCAATATCATATTTGCAAATGATGCCATGTTTGATATTGCGGGCTACACAAAAGATGAATTAATAGGTCAGAATGCCGAAAAGCTCTTGTTAGGAGAGGAAGCAACAGAAGCGATAAAAGGTGAGCACACCAAAAGGAAAAGCGGAATTGCCTCAGCATATGAACTAGCTATCAAAGGTAAGGATGGTTCAGATCGCTGGGCCTTGATCAGTGGAGCTCCCAAACTCGATCTAGATGGAAATATCACAGGTTCGATCGGAATTCACGTAGATATTACCGAAAGAAAGCAGAATGAAGATGAATTAATCGCTACTAAAGCAAAGCTCAATCGATATAAGTTAGGGACCCAATCAATTAATGAAATCTCTTCTAATAATGAGATGTCCTTAGAGGATCAATTAGGTGAGGGTTTAAAAATCGCAGCTCAATACTTAGAATTGCCGTTAGGTATTCTGAGCACGGTATCCGGAGATGATTACACCATTGAAAAGGCATATTCTGAAATGGAAGGTCTCCCTGTATCTGAAGGAGATGTCATTAAACTAGCAGATACCTATTGTGATGTTATTTTTCACGGTGAGGAGAAGATCGCAATCACAGAGTTTAGCAAATCAAAATATGCTAAAGATAGTACGCCCTTGATTGATAAAATGGAGACCTGCATTGGTTCTACTTACTATGTCAACGGTGAAAAAAGAGGGACGGTCAGTTTCTTCTCAAGTATACCAAGAGAGGAAGAATTTGATCTGTATGATCTTGAATTTATAGAGTTGCTCTCTAAATGGGTAGGTTACACAATTACTCAAAAAGAGACTCTTGAAGCGCTTGATAATGAGAAGGTTAAGCTTCAGTCTCAAAATATGGAGCTTCAATTTAAAGAAGCTTATTTAACAGCCATCAATGAGTTCGTTACAAAGCTTCTCGACAACGAAAGTATAGAGAGTATATCATGGGAGATTGCTGAAAATGTGATTGATCGTTTTGGCTATGAAGATTGTGTTATCTACATCATCAATAAAGAGGAAAATTCGCTGGATCAAGTAGCCGCCTACGGACCAAAAAAGGCCAAGGATAGAAAAATTGTTGATCCGATATCCATTGAGATGGGTAAAGGTATCGTTGGTAGTGTCGCTTTGTCAGGTCACCCTGAGATAGTGGGAGATACTACCAAGGATAGTCGTTATATTCCGGACGATGAAGTTCGCTACAGTGAAATATCAGTACCAATTATAGCAGACGGAGAGGTTATTGGTGTTATAGATAGTGAACACCCTAGAAAGAACTTCTTTACTGATTCGCATCTTACCACCTTAACAACAATTGCGAATCTCGCAGCCAACCGTATCAAGCATGCCATTGCCAAGAAAGAGCAAATGAAGGCTGAGAGTGAATTGAAGGATTCCGAAAGGAAAATGAGAAATATCCTTCATTCAGCAATTGATGGTGTTATCTCAATCAATGACCAAGGAATTATTACCGAATGGAATAAACAAGCGGAAGTAATCTTTGGATTCTCCGCTGAAGAAGTTATAGGTAGAACACTGCAAGACACTATTATCCCTCACAACTTCAGAGAACAACATGTAAAAGGCATGGGGCATTACATGGATACTGGTGAAGGACCTGTATTGAATCAGAAGATTGAGATCTCTGCTTTAAGAAAGAACGGAGAAGAGTTTCCAATTGAATTGGCCATTATTCCTGTTGTTATGAAAGGGGAGCACTCTTTTACAGCTTTTGTCAGTGACATCACGGTTCAAAAACGAGTTCAAGAGGAGATGGAAAAAGCACTCCAAAAAGAGAAAGAGTTGAATGAACTCAAATCTAGGTTTGTGGCAATGACATCGCACGAATTCAGAACACCACTTACAACCATTAAACAGAATATAGACCTCATCAGCTTTAGACTTGAAAGTAAGATGCCTGAACAAGCTGAGGCATTCCAAAAATACATTCAGAGAGTAGAATCAGAAATTAAGCGAGTAACTGACTTAATGAATGATATTCTCATGTTGGGTAGAATAGATGCCGGCAAGGTGACTATGAAGTTGGTAGAAATGGATTTCGTTGATTATGTCGAGAAGATCATTGAAAAAATGACTGAAAACAGGGCAGATGGACGAAAAGTGGAGCTAACTATTGAGGGGGTACCAAGAAAGGTAAATATTGATCCTTCATTATTCGACCATGTGCTGAATAATCTAATCTCTAATGCCTTAAAATATTCTGAAGGTGCTCCAAACCCTGAGATGAACCTTACTTTCAATGATCTGGAAGCCATGCAATTGAGAATTAAAGATCATGGAATAGGAATTCCTAAAAAAGACCACAAGAGTCTCTTTCAGTCATTCTACAGAGCTACTAATGTGAAGAATATCCAGGGCTCTGGTTTAGGACTTTCGATTGTTCGAGAATTCACCCTAATGCATGGAGGTGACATTCAATTTATAAGCGATGATGGGGAGGGAACCGAATTTATCCTCGATATCCCATATAATTCTGCTGATTAGTACATCTTATAGCATCTTTTCTTATTTTCAGGCATGAGCAGTTTAAAAGTTCTTGTTGTTGAAGATGATCCGATGATCTCTGAAAGCCTTTGTGACATCCTGGAAATGCTTGAGCATGAGGTGATTGGTGTGGCCGAAAATGCCGATGAGGCCATTGAGATTTGCAATGAGAAAACTCCAGATATAGCCTTATTAGATATCCAGATTGGTGGTGATATTGACGGAGTGGATCTGTCTGAGCTGATAAACCAACAATTTGATCTTCCTTTTATTTTCACAACTGCTTATGCGGATGACGCTACAGTTAGAAGGGCTCGTGAAAAAGGCCCTTTTGGTTATGTGGTTAAGCCCTATGGTGTAAAAGACATCAATGCCGCTATTGAAGTAGCTATGTCAGCTTATGAAAGACTCAAAGATGCCGAGTCTAAAGCTGGCGGAATGTCTAAGATCATCGATAAAAGTATGTTCTTAAAAGTGGACTACAAGTTGATTAGGGTGATGGTTGATGATATCCTTTATGTAGAGGCTAAAGGCGATTACGCACTTTTCAAAACAGAAGAGAAAGGCTACATCGTTCATACCACCATGAAACGAGTGTCTGAAAGGTTAGAGGAATACAACTTTGCTAAAGTGCACAGAAGTTATGTGGTAAACCTAGCTAAGATCGTTGACATAGAGGAATCGAATTTATTAATTGAGAATAAAGTTATTCCTATCTCAAGAGCCAATAAAGAGACTTTGATCAAGCGATTGAATTTGTTGTAGTCACTAGGCTATCAGCTCTTTTAGATTTTTCCCAAGTTACTGCCTGCTTACCTCTGAAGTATTTGATCCAACCAAGTACTACGCAATAGTGCATATAAGAAAAGTAGTAGGGGATATAAGCCATCTTCACTTTCGTCTTACGGTCTTTTATGAGGTAGCCAATTAGGGCTAAAGAGTAAAAACCAGCTTGTACTACAAACGCCAATTGATAGAATAACCCACTATTGACTAATAATGCATTTGATATTAAAGCCATTACAAGTGCAATAGGCATTAATGTCCATCTAATAGCTCTATGCGAGATATACTGAAAAGTCAGCTTTCCATATTTAAAGGGATTCAGTAGGTGTTTTAACCTAATTACTGCTTGAATACCACCAGCACTTATTCTTACTTTTCTCTTAGTTTCTTCTTTAATGTTCAAGGAGCCCGTTTCTACTGCTAGCGCATCTGGTGCATAGTCTACTTTATAGCCTTTAGAGGCTAAATTCATTGTCATTACAAAATCCTCAATAAGTGTGTTTTGCTCTACATCTTCATAAAGATCAGTTCTAATACCAAAGAATTCACCTGCACTTCCAACCAGCGTATTCCATTCAGCATCTTTCTTTTTGAGAAAACTCTCATATTTCCAGTAGAAACCTTCTCCTGATGCACTGGCCCCATCACTCTTTTTTGCCTGAACTACTTTTTCACCTGAAACGGCAGCAATGTTTTGTCCATTAAATCTTTGAACCAGGTTCTTTAATCCTTCTTTGTTGATCATCACATTGGCATCTGAGAAAATAGTATAAGGAGTATCGATCAACTTCATTACTCTATTCACAGCTGCGATTTTCCCTTTACGCTCCTCACTATGAAAGAGTTTACATTGCGGGAATTTCTCGATGATTGCCATTGTACCATCATTGGAGCCATCTGTTACAAAAGCGAATGTTACTTTATCTGATGGATATTCTAATTGGAGGCAATTTTGAATTTTTTCCTCAATTATGTCTTCTTCATTGTAAGCTGCTACCAGAAATGTTATTTCAGGCAGATCCTTCAGAACTTGATTTTTGCCCTTTGATTTGAACTTGGCTAAGAGTGTAATGATAACTCCATAGCCTGCAAAGGTGTACATAACAACAAAGACCGATATCCAGAATAGAATTTCCATATTCTTTTTTATTAAAAGTAACTCCTCTATAGAGCTAAAATGGTCATTATAGACGATTGACCAGATCTAGCAGTTCAATTGTAGAAATTATCGTTAGATGATAGGCTGTTGGCCAAATTTAGGATTGAATAATCCGTCCTTTGTGGCTTTGATCAATGCTTTTAGATGGTCTTTCTCTCGCTTAATGAAATGCGTGATTAAATTTTTTGGTACACTAAAGAGAAGGAAGAACATAAGAAATGGTCTGAAAGATGATTGACTATTTCTCATAAAATGAACCCTGTTCCTGTTTTGGTAATAAACCTTCAAAGGACTGTTTTTGCCTGTGGTTACTGACTCTTTATGAAACACTTCTAGGTTAGCTGCTACCTTGATCTGATATCCTTTTCGAGCTAAACATCTTGACCACTCTAACTCTTCGTAGTAGAGGAAGTATTCTTCTGGCATCAAACCGCATTTGTCAATTACCTCCATTGGTATCATCACTGCAGCACCGTGGAAATAAGGGGTGTCAATAACTTCTTGGTCGGGTTTCTTCTGAATCAATTCGTTTCTTCCCGTAACAGGATTGATCTCTGTAAATCCAGCGAACTGAATCTTATCAGGGGCTTCGTGATATCTTAAAATAGGACTTACTGCACCTATCTTCTCATCAGAATTAAACACCTCTAGAAGGCCTTCAATTACTCCATTGTTTATTACGGTATCATTATTTAAAAGGAATACATAATCTCCAGTGGCATTCTCTATTCCAATATTATTACCTCCAGCAAAACCCACATTCTCCTTTACATTGATGACTTTCACGTCATTCAGGTGATATCTGTAAAGAAAGCTGTCGTCATATTCTTGTGCGTTATCAACGACAATTGTTTCTAAATTGGGGTAAGTCAACTCAGCAATGGAGTCAAGAAGCTCGCAAGTAACGCTTGGCTGCTTGTAGTTGACCGTTATTATTGAAATTTTAGGATGATTCATTCTTATTTCTTTTTACCTACTACTTGAATGGCATTGCCCCACTTTCTTCTGTGTATTAGTCTATCCGCTTTGATTAGCAGTTTAGCAATGGGAAGAGACAAAACATGCGTGACCATGCTCAGCTTTTTCGCTAAATAATTGATCTCCCATGCTAACCTAGAAAGCCAGCCGTCTGTGTTTGATGCATAGACAATTTTAAAGCCTTCATCTTCAAACCTTTTGGTTAGCCCCTCTAGGTCATAAACTTGGCCAATGTGTTCGTCTTCTAACCAATCATTATGATCTTCAAAGTACTTCTCTGGAAAGATTGTTTTTTGAACATTAGTGGGGATTTTAACCATGAAATAGCCGCCTGTTCTCAGTTTATCGAATGCAGTTTTGAAAGGCATTTCTTCAGGAGCAATGTGCTCAAAGACATCTATTGAAAAGATAAAATCAAACTCATCATCCTTCATTTCCTCGATGGTGCCACAATGCGTGGTTACATTTTCGAGGCCATAAGATGTAATGGCTTCTTCAACCGAGTTGATCCTTTCTTGATCTATGTCGAGTGCATGGATATGTCCAAGAGGTAAGGCATTTGCCAAACTAATGGCATATTCACCATAACCAGTACCTAAGTCTAGCACTTTGCTATTTCTTCTCAATGGGAGAGCTTGAACCACTTTTTTGAAAATGGTGAACCTGGCATAGTTACCAACATTGGTGTAGCCAAACACCTTTTGAAATAGCTTTGCTAGATGCACATTATTCTTCATTTTCTCGCTCGTATATACCTGAGCTTCTCCGAATGTTAATTCCATGATAAACCGTATTTTTTGATGTTTTTAGTATAGTTGTAGGTTTCTACAACCGGATTAAAACCTTGTATTTTCTGTAGTAAAACTTGTCCAACCACCACTGTCGATACAATACTAATTGTGGTTGCTAGAGCACCGCCCATCAAGCCGTATTGAGGAATCAATAAGAGGTTGAGAGCTACATTGACTACTAAGCTGAATAGTAGCATCATAAAATTTACTTTAGGCTTGCCTAGTGCATCTAGGGATAGTCCAAATACTCTTCCCCAAGGCTTAAATAACATGGCAAGTGAAAAGCAAATGATCAGATCAGAGGCCGATAGATATTCAGCTGTTGATAATAACAGCACCATCTGGTCTCTGAAAATAATTAATATGAAGCTTACCGGTATCACGAATACTAATAACATCATTACAGATCTGCTGTACATGATATTTAGATGAGTGACACCTAATCGGTGAAGACCGTCAGCTAATTTGGGATAAATGAATTGTGAGATGGCCTGCATAGGAATCTCAGCATATCCCATCACTTTCATTGTCAAATGGTAAATAGCGACAGCTGCTGGATCCATAAAATATCCAATCATCAATATGTCAACCTTATGGAATAGGAGAGAGCTGAGGTTGGTGCCTGCAGCATACCTGCCGAACTTATATAATTCTATGATTTCTTTTCTACCTGGCAGCAATGGTAACCTACTGTTGTAGATGAAATAAAATGCTGATGGTACTATGATCAATAACTGAATGTCTAATACTTGGTCAAATCCAATAGAACCTAGTGCGCTCCAAGTAATTAAGGTGATTAAGAAAGTGATTAGGTAGATAATGTTGTTCAATAGATATTTGAACTGATCTTTTTGAGCGTGATAGTAAGAGTTGAAGAATTGTAGTAAACCAATAGAGATTAAGGTCTTCCATCCATTTCTGAGCAAGAAAGCTGTTTCATTAGGCAACGAATTCCATAAAATTGAAAGGCCGATAACACCTAGCGTGGCTAAACCAATTATACTCAAGTTCAATAAGAAGGCAGAAGCTATTAGTCTATTCTTATTTGTTGACTTGATGTACTCAGTAATAAAGCCATTCTGTACGAAGCCTTGTCTTATACCATCAACGATTGAAATTAGAGTTATATAAAGTGCCCATCCACCATACTCAGCTTGACTAAATCCTTTGATCAAATAAATGAATAGGATGAAGTTGGTTAGCAAAAAAGCAATTTGACCTCCAAAAGAGAATGCCAATTGGCGAATAGTATGGTTCTTCAAAAACTTCATTAGCTGGCTAATTTGTAGTAGATGTCTTCTACAGATTTTGAGATGATTTTCCAGTCGTAGGTTGATTCAACCATTTTCTTACCTCTAATACCCATACATTGAGCCTCTAGCGGATTGTCTGCTAAGTATTCCATTGCCTTGACAAAAGACTCTGGCTGATTAAAGTCGCATAGCATTCCATTTACTCCTTCAGTAACAGATTCTCTAACGGCAGGGATGTCAGATGCAATAACTGGTATGGCTAAAGCATTGGCCTCTAAGATGACTATACCTTGTGTTTCATAATGACTCGGCAGCACCAAAGCATTGTACTGAGGAATGAGTTTCTGTATCTCTGAGGCACTTTTTTCACCTAAGAGTCTCACTTTATTCTCTAATCCATGCTGAATGATAGACTGTTGAATCCTAGCTCTAAGCTTCCCATTGCCTACAATATCAAGCTTGATTCCTTCTCTTGCTTCAGCCATGGCATCAACAAGTTCTTTAATGCCTTTGATCGGATGCAATCTGCCAATGTATAAGTAGCGAGAAGGCTTGATGCCAAGCATCATAGGTTCTTCGCTTTTGTTTACACCATTTGGCACAACAGTGGCCTTAAAGTCAGCAGAGCGGACTTTCATCAAATCCTTTTGTAGAGACTTGCTTACGGCAATAATGCTTTTTGTCTTTTCTAATAATTTGTTCTCGAATCGCTTAGCTAAGAATGAATGGACCAACTTGTTTAAGTTCAAAGGAGAGAACCTTTTAGTCTCAATGTCAATAAGTCCGTGAACCGTATTGACTAGTTTGTGGTGAACATCTTTTAAAGTGTAAAGTAAGTAACCACTTCTACCTTGAGCATGGATGACGTCAAATGAGGTGTGGTGATTGGCAACCCAGCCTTTTACACTCCAATTGAATGATATTTCTTCAGCTGCGATGTCAAAAAACTTTAATCTTCTACCTGGGAAGTAAGGGATTTGAATAATAGTGATCCCTTCTTTTTGATAGCTCGACTCAGGCTTTCTGAATGATCCACTAGTCAATAGTGTCACTTGGTGACCTAGTTCCTCTAACTCTTTAGCAAGAAGCCAGGTGTGGGTCTGAATACCTCCCTTGAATTGCCAAGGAAGCGTCTTACAGATCATTAATATTTTAAGCTTCTTTTTCATTTTTTATGCGATTGATTTCTCGTTGAAATTCTTTCTCTTCTTTTTTAGAGTTCATGATGGCGTAGATCATCGCCACTATGGCAATAGGGATCACTAATGGCCATGGCATTCCTTCAAATAGCATCATGACGTAACCACTTTATGTTCTGTATGTAAAAACTCTTTCTTTGCCTTATTCATGATAGACAACGACTTGATCACTGATTTGGCAAGTGCTGGCATAGCTCCCGCTAGTTTTACTAGATCATGGATGAAATCAGAAGGTTTCAATACCAACAGGTAAGATCCCATCGTCAAAGCCAAACCGACTAGGCTTAAGAATATTCCTGTTTGATAACCTAGAATAGCTGAAACTGCAAATCCTAAAGTCAAGACAAATGGACTTAGCGCTCTTGGAGGCAGTGCCAACTGAAGAGCTTTATGGAAGTAATCTACATTGCCGTTGAATAGGCTTTTAGAAGCAGGAAGGATAGAGGCTTTCAAGAAATTGTATTGGGCTTGTAACCATCTTCCTCTTTGCGTTGCAAAAGCCTCTGAGCTCGTGATTTTCTCATCAAATACTACGATCTCATCAGCATACTTGATGAATGTCTTTTGAGAAGTGAAGTAGAGTTCAAGCTCTTTATCAAAACCACCGATGGCAGTCATTTGCATAATTGCTTCAGCAAAAGTGTTGTAATTGAACACCATGGCCGAACCAGAAAGCTTAGATGATAAGCCTAATTGATTCGCTCCTTCACAAAGCATTTTGGTGTTTGCTTTTTCAGAAAGCCCGTCTAACAATGCAAAGGTGCTATTGCTATTGGCTGCCTTTCTATTTCCTTGAATCACTTCGTAGCCATAATTCAAATACTTATTTGCTTGAAATAACATATTGAATTCAGCCACATTGTCTGCGTCTAACACTATCACACCATCATATTGCTTTTCATTTGCTTGGATAGCGCTCTGGAGTGATTTTACTTTTGTACTTTTCTCAAAACTCACCTTGTGTACACTTGCACCCATTTCTTTTAATCTTAGAAGAGTCTCAGGTTGTAGCTGATCTGCAATCACTTGAAGATCAAAAGCAGTTTGAGGGTATAAGTACTTAAGACGTAAGTTCTTTTTTACTGTGTGTAGAATGACCTCATCGCATTTGTAAGCTGGCACAAGAACCAATAGCTTATTTGTCTTAGCTGTCTTTTGCTGCTCCTTTTTCTTATGAGTATATGAGGCAATGGCTAGAACGGTCTGGTATAGGCCTGAAAGACCTAAATAAGCCATTAGCGTTACGAAGATGATTTCTAAAATTGTCATAGCTTTTTGATTTCATATTAAAGGTCAGAATTGCCTGTCTGAATATTTGAGAAAAGAGATGACTTGGTGCAGCTTAACGATGAACTGCAGGATCTGTCGTTAATTGGTTTCGAGCAGCTGCTTCTTGTACTCTGCCTTGTCCCGGGCATCAATAATGAAGATAAATGGGATCAAGAAGTTCAAAAGGATGCCCGTTGGCATTTGAATAAGTACTTGATTACCATAACTCGCTAACAGTGCTCCAGCAAACATGGCGAAGAAAGCCATGGAGTAGTATCTGTTTTTGGGATTGCGCATTGTCATGATCTTATGACCTGCTTTACCTAGTATATACCCTAAGATGATCATATGTAGCGTAAAGCCTACTATTCCAGTTTCAGCCCATATTTTAGTAAACCAGCTATCAGTTGCTGTATTGGCCATTAATGATTCAGGATTGAATCTTGCTCCCCAAAAGCCTGCTGTGCCAATACCAGATCCAAAAGGTTTATCTGCAATGTATCTAGCAAAGATCTTCTGATTGTCGTGTCGAACGCTGAGAGACTTATTGTTTGGATCAAGAGCTGTTCTCATGCGCCTTACCTGTTCCACTCCTTGGAATAAGAACGTATATTTGAGAATCACAAAGACAATGATCATGGCACTTGCACCGCCTGCAAGTACTTTGAAATTCTTACTTAAAATTAAGTAAGCGATTCCTCCGCCAAATGGTACAGCCAAAGCGCCACGCGTGCCTGAGATAGCAAATCCCAATAAAAAAACAACCGCAAAGATCAGGTACTGAAACTTCTTCTTCATTTTAAATGGTCCCATGAACAGAATGCCACACATGAGAGACATCATCGCTTGGGATGAGCCAAAAGCACCAGCATCAGAATAGAATGAAAATACCCTTAGAACCCCGTGCAAGACGTGTTCTTCATGATGATCTTCGGCATATAACCAATGATGTTCAGCAAAATCAACACCTATGATTTGCTGCTTAAATCCCCAAATGGTTCCGAATAAGGAGAAGTAAATGATGACATTGATAAACTTCTGCAGGTCCTTTTCCTCTCTAAAGAATAAGAATACCAAAGGCACGGTCAGTGCTTGATAAAAGCCAATTCCTCTCATAGCATAGAACCATGCAATTGGACCATTACCTGCTGGATTAATGATCTCTAAGGCCAAATATCCAAACCAAATGGTAGTGACTGCTACAATATCGTTTTTCGCATTCTTCCAGTCTACTTTGATCTCTTTGTTAAGAATAATCACTAACCAACTTAGGGCTAATAAAATATCGATAGATAGTCCCCAAGGTCCAGGGACATATCTGGCAATACCCGCAGAAAGGAAACTAATGGTGATTGTTGCCCATACACCAAGTTTGGGGTTTTTCCATATAATGCTTAATACCAAAAGACCAATAGGAAGACCGAGGAGGGCGAAACCCGCTATTAGTCCCAGAAATTTAAATAGAACAAGTCCTACACCTAGGATAGTAAGCACCAAAATGAGGCCTGCTACGGAGCGGATCTTTTCTGAGCCCTGGGGCTGATTAACTATTTGATTCTCTTGATACATTTTTACTAATACAAATGTATCCTGTATGATAAGCTTATTAAGAAGCTTTAGACGACTGGTAGCATTAAGAAGACGAATGAAATATAGGCTTCGATTAGGCTGCTATAGCCTTGCAGAACTGTTTCGAGCGATTATCCCATGAATTATTCTTGGCAAATTCAATGCGGGCTTGAACAATTTGCGAGGAGTTGTTCACCAGTTCATTGGATATTTTTTCAAAGAATTCTAAATCAGAAGATGTTACTGAAATGATGCTTTCGAAATCCGATAGGTCGGCAAAGTCGGTGCTGATGACAGACTTGCCCATTGCCAAGTATTCATTCGCCTTGAGAGGGTAGATGGAAGCAGTTAATTCATTTTTCACAAAGGGAATAATACATACATCCATTTCTGCAATTTTTGAAGGCAGTTCGGTCTGTGGTATAGCACCATGCAAGTGGATATTCTTATGTTCGAAATTTGACTCATCTACCTTTAACGGACCATAGAAATCAAAGCTATAATCAGGGAAAGTCTGCGCAAGTGAATTGATCAATTTGAAATCTATTCTATTATCGATGGCACCAACATAGCCAATAGAAATGCCAGCGGCAGTCTTCTCTTTAGATTGATTGAATATATCTAGATTGACACCGTTGGGCACAAGGTCTATGTTGTTGTTTAAAGTGCCTTTATTTTTCTTTAATTCAGGGCTGGTAACTATCACTTGGTCAACCATTTGCAAGAATTCCTTTTCGTAAGTCTCTCCATGCTTTCCTGACCATTCTGTACCGGCAATTTCATCATAACAGTAGTAGACTGATTTTTGTGCTTTCCAAGCATCTATCGTCATGCTGCCATAAATGGGATTAAACGCATTAACTAAAACCGAATCTTCAAGAGAATGCTTTTTTACAAATCTTTTGATCTGCCAATTCAGCCATCTACTATTCATTTTAGCAGCAGCTTTGAAAAGCTTCGGATTCTTGATCCAATTGATGGGAAGGATAGGAGCGAAATTGTACACCTGAAGTATTCCATTTTTGCCTTCAATATTTCTCCATCTTGAGGTTAATCCAAGTACTTGGTTAACTGGAGTAAACTTATTTCGCAAGACATCTTTCCAGGTATAGTGATAGTCTATGAAGATTACTCTACACTCTTTGGTTAGTCTTGTCATCAATTCCACAGTCGACTTTACATAGGGAGTATCCCAGGCAGGGAAACTATGGCAAATGATGGTCTTCTGCTTATCCATTGATAGTTGTCTTAGCGTTGATACCGCCAGCGATTAATTGCTTAACTCTTTTTCTTAACCAAGATCTGTGCTTAGGAACTTCACCGATCACATCTTCCATTACTTCAGTTGTAACTCCATTCAAGAACATGATTGGTTCGTTATTAGAGATCTTTCTGAATACTTCTAAAGCATGTTTATCGCTCTCAGTCCATTTTCTGTTAGATCTTGCTACTAAGATATGGATATCAGCCTGAGCTTCTTCTTCCGTGTAAGTATTATGCAAGATGTCAGGCAATTCAGTGAATTGAAATTCAGCGCTAGCCTTCTCATTTTCTCCATAGAAGTCATTCAATTGATCAATTACGAAGCTTTTACCTTCATTAGGGTTCATACTGAAGATCACCACTTTCTTAGGAGTTTTAAGGCCTGTCGTTTCTGATCTCATTTTCTGAACGAAAAGGTTCATGGCTTGTCTTGTCAATAATCTGTAATCGATGATAGTCTTCTTGCTAGGCACTCTTGGTAAAATTCCACCTACTGTTAAACCAGTCTGCTCTTGTGCATTATGAGGATTCTTTAAGTTAGAATCTAATAGCTCTAATGCGATAACTACTGCTGTTGGTAGAATGGCACCTACTAAGAAAGCCAAGATCACCATCATCATTCTCTTTGATTTCAAAGGCTTGATAGGGTAGTAAGGCGCATCGATCACTTTCAAGTCGCTCGACATCATCATGCTATACTTGTGCAATCTTGCTTGGTTGTAGCTATGTAAGTTCTCTAAGTATGCTCGTTCAGCTACATCGATTTCTCTTTCTAATCTCTTCAAGGTTGAACCTAATGGGGCGAATTCATTGTAAATAGATTCATACTCTTTTCTGCGCACTTCCATTACTTCAATTTTAGCTGCTGCTTCTTCTTTGGTAATGATGTTGTTTAACCATTGTGTAAGGATGTCCTTAGTTTCAATTCCCTCTGGTGTCTGATTTACCATCAATAATTGATTGGCGTCCATTGACATTCCTTCTTCTAAGGCATTGATCTGATATTGTAATTCAGACTTTTTGATGATCTGAGCCTGAGTTTCTACAGAATCTTCAATGAGCTCAAGTGCAGTTAATTCTTTCTGATATTGAGCTATTTCAGATCTCTTCTCAGTCAATTTGGCGTGAATCTCAGGTAATACTTGCTTGTCGTCAATTTCTCTCTCAATTCTAGCGATAGCTGATTCAGCACCTGCTAAGATCTTTAACTCTTCCTGGTAAACTCTTTCTAATTCCTCTTTATTTCCAGAGATGAATCTTGTCTGCTCATAGTAATTGATGATCTTATTATTTACTCTGAATCTTAATAACTCATCCTCTTGAGCCTTCAATTGCCCAGCGGACTCTTGCATTTGCTCTTCAAAGAATTTGATAACAGAATCAGACTGACCTTCCTTGATCATCTTTTGCTTGGACATGAAAATCTCAGTTAAAAACTCTAAAGTGATCTGACTTAAGTAAGGATCTATAGAGGTGTACTCCATTCTGATCATATCACTTTTACCTTCTCTTAAGACAAGGATAGTTTCCAATTGCTCTATTCCGAAGAATGGGTTTGGCGAGTTGGTCAACTTGTAAAGAGAGTTGTGCTTGTTGGCATCTCTTACTTTAAGTATTTGATAGAAGATACCTTCTTCATCCTGCTCATTTTCATAATTAATTGGAATCTCCAATAATGTTTCTTCAAAGTCAGGGTAGTTATCAGGTAAGATACCTAATTCACCTTGCTTGTGAAGGAATAAGAAGTGTGCCATCAATCTGGCTGATAATTCTTTATTGGTTTCGTAAGCTGTCGCTAAGTTGATTAAGTTCTCCAATTCGTTATTGGTTTTAGCGTAATCTACTCTAGCAGAGCTACTTGATTCGATACTGTATCCTGAGATAAGCCCTGTGTTCAATAGGGTATGAGTTGCGTATTCTTTCTTTCCGTCTTTTGTACTAACAAAGACTAGGACTGCCAATCCGATCGCAGTGAAAGCGATCATGTAGAAGAACCTGGCGAGTAATCTGATGATTTCTAAGATATTCATGTCCCTTACTTTAAGATAGATTGTCCTACTAATTCAGTTAATGAGCGTACAGAGAACCATGCATCGTTCTTTGCTTTTTCTAGCTCAAGCTTGGCTGTGTAGCTTTGGTCAACTGCCATTCTATACTGCTCTACAGGTAGCTTACCTGCTTTGAAGTAGTTTTCGGCAATCTCCAATGCTACATCATTCGTTTCTACAACTTCCGATTTTAATTCAATCGTTTTGAGTGCGTACTTAAGATTTGAGTAATGCATGATCACATCCTCAGTGATCTGCTCTACTTCGCTAGCTTTCAAGTATTCTACTCGTTCTATTTCTAGCTCTTTGATTCTAATCTCGTTTTGTCTGGAAGAGACTTCAGTAAAAGGAAGTCTAATATTGAGGCCTACATTATAGAAGGCATTTTGTCTTGTGTAGTAGGTTAACCTGGCATCGTTCAAACCGCCCTCAGTTAATTGATCTGAAGTGATTCCCGTACCATACCCAACACCTGCAGTTAATGATAGGTGCTGTAACCATTTCTTTCTAGTAACCTCGATTTCTTCTTTGGTTCTATCTTGGGTAGAATTGAAAGCATCAATTAAAGGGGCATTGCCTGAAGCTAATTCAATTAGCTCATCCAATGTCTTTATTCTTTCAATTGTTAATTCTCCAAAGTCTGTGCTTCCTAATCTACTCAGCTCTCTTTGCGTCTGGGCAATTAAGCCGGAGCTGAGGATAAGCGCCATACATGTGATTACTAGCTTTTTCATTGTTTCTTAGTTTAGATCGCAGTCTTTGTACTTTTTGCCTTGAAGAGACCTTTGAATTTTTCGATGAATTCCTTGAATCCGTCTTTCTTCATAAATGGTCTTTCAATGAACTTGTAAAAGATTACACTACTAAGTAACACAGCTGTAAGGGCAATAATTAGACTTATCGTTAAGCTGATAACATATGAAGTTGAATGACCTATTTTGGCGATTAATGAATAGATCAATTCTAGCAATGGCAGGTGTGTTAGATAAATGGTATAACACATGCCACCAATGATAGTAATGCCTTTAATACTCAATAACTTAGGTATATACTTACCATAGAATGCACTCAAGAAGAACACACCAGTTGCTACAGAGAATAAGATCATCTTATTCATTTCGTCTGTCCAGGTGAACATCATGACTACAATAGATAGTGTGCCTAAAACATCCAATAAATAGGCATTGAATTGAATTCTCTTTATGCCATGTATGTAGATGTCGGCCATAAACATTCCAACTAAGAAATGTTGTGCTTGCCCCAGTAGAGAAGCTCTGAATGGAGCAAATTGCCAACTCATTTGATGTTGTAGGGCAATGAAACCTACAATAGACATAAATAGTCCAATTCTTCTTTTTAGTATGTTCTGAAACTTGAAGTAGAACATCGCTAAGAATGGAGCTAAAAGATAATATTGAATCTCAACCTCCAAAGACCAGGCCACAGGGTTGATAATGGGGAAATCTTGATATATAACGTTGTGTAAATAGAATATGCTTGCCAAATAATGAGGGAAAACCTCTGCAATTGCACCACCTGATTTGAATAATAGAACTAAAGCAAATAGGGTCATCCAGAAGATGTAAGGTGGTTCTAATCGGGTTAATCTGCGCGAAACATACTTTTTAAAGCTAAACTGCTTGACACCTTTGGCAAAAGGTAAACTGAGTACAAATCCGCTTAATGCAAAGAAGATCATTACTCCAATCGCACCGCGGCTAATCAGATAAGATAGTTCGCCTTCCCAGCCCATAGGCTCTTCTTGCATTACATATCTGATCAGTCTTTCATTAGCGTGTAAAGCAACAACAGGGAGAATGGCAACGAATCTGATTCCATCAACAAAAGGAATGAATTTGCCTCCTGAAGTTTCTCGTTTTAATGAGTTGAAAAGAGTAATTAACGACTTCATGACTTATACGTTTTCGTGTTGGAATGCAGCCATAGGGGTCTTGATCAAGATCCACATGTCCATCCAGAAGTTGTGCTTCTTAGCATACTCAATGTCTAATTGAACTCTACTTTCAGGGCTCATAGCTTCTTTACCTCTTTCAGTTACCTGCCATAAGCCAGTTAACCCGGCTGGAGCTAAGAATCGTCCTACAGAATCATCTCTTGTTAGTTTTTCAGCCTCATATAATGGGAGAGGTCTATTGCCAACAACAGACATGTCGCCTTTTAAAATGTTGAATAGCTGAGGTAACTCATCGATGCTGGTGTTTCTAATGAACTTACCAACCTTCGTGATTCTTGGATCATTTTTGAATTTCACGAATGAGTTCTCTGATTCGAATGCCTTGAATCTCTCGAATTCCATTAGATCAGCATAAGCATCGTCTTTAATAACGATCTCTTCTTGCGCCTTGTACGCAATAGCATGGCGATCTAATTTGTGTTCTTCAAGCTCAACTCTATCATCGATGCCGTATTGGTTCAAGTGCTTCATCTTGTCTACCATCTGGTCGGCATCTACTCTCATAGATCTGAACTTATAGAATTTGAAGATCTTGTAATTCTTACCAACTCTGTATGAGTAGTAGAAGATTGGGCCTCTTGATTCCAATCGAATCGCAAGGATAACCAATAACAACAGTGGACTGATCAGCAAGAGTACTGTACCCGCTGATAAAATGTCGAATGTCCTTTTTAAGATTGATGTTTTTGCTTTCACAGTTCTAATGTTTTATGAATGCAATGTACTAGGTCAATAAGAAGTAGGTGGGAAGTTTTAGTTGGATGAACGGATTGTTTAGACGAATGAAAAAGTAATGTCTATGTATAAAAAAAGGCCTGATTCGTCTAATCAGGCCTATCAACCAAAACTGTATTGCATGATGTATTCTTCAACCATCAATAACCAAATGTATATAGGGTCACCCATGCAAACCTGATCTTTCGATAATTGGTAGGATTTCTTCGATGAATGGAAATGAAGCTTCCATAAACTAAAAAAGACCACCCGTCTGGTGGTCCTTTCCTATCTAAACTATAACAATGTATTTTCTAATTTCCGTTGTACAGATGGCTGTTTGACCTGTAACCTTGCTGATCTCTGTACCAATCCATATAAGAGAATCCTAAGCTTCTAGACCAGTCAGTGAATCTTAAATGTCCTTGTCTGATGTCTACCTTCTCTTTAGGGTAAGCAAAGCTCTCTGGTAAATGAATAGCCCATGGTAAATCAGTTTTCGATCTGTAATAAATACCGCTCTCTACGTCAGTGTCATCGTCCAAGGTTCCAAAAAGTGAAGCATCTACTTTATCAGTTGGCATATAGCCAGGTAAGTGTACTTCTCTTTGTCTGTTACCCGATACAATCAAGAAAGGATTGTAAGGAGCAGTACCTATGTCACTATAAGATTTTGGTGAACTGAAGTTGATACTCATGGTGATTTCTTGAGGTACAAAATATTCAGCTCCATCTTCTGTATTGACAAATCCGCCAGTAGGGAATAGGTCGTGCACATTGTCTATGACCACAAACACTGCATTGCTTTGACCCGCTTCGGTGCCATTCCCATTGTTGGTTACATATCCTGTGTTTAAAGAAGCTCCAGTTGCAGAGCTGACATCACTTGGTAATAAGTTCGTGGCAAAGCCAAATCCGTTTCTATATCCAGCGCCTATTGCTCTTACCTTAAATGTAGGGTCCATCTGGACGATTTGGTTGTCGCTATTTAGGACATGCTTGAATCTATAGTCCACTACAAGATCATTGAAATCATAGTCACCATAATCTGGCCAATTATCCTCGAAAGCGAACGTTCCGAAGCTTGACGAAGAAGGGTAGTACGAATCATAAGCTCTGGTTGGATCATCTGGGTATTCATCAAGAATATCATTGATGCCATCATTGTCGCTATCTAAGGTACCTGGCTTATCCACTGGGCTTACATTTTCGGTACTAATCGCCTCTACTGGGTTAGATGTAACAAAGAATATGGCATCATTGAAATCCTGATCGCACCAATTCAAATCTCTTTTGACATCCTCGAAACCAAGTAAGAAAAGCTCATTTTCTTCGTCCCATAACAGCACATTATGTTGTTTCAAATCATTGTCTGCCTCTGGGTTTAGGTTTCTGTCTGCAAATACAGACCATTTAGGAGTTTCGGAATTCGTTCCATTCCAGCTGTCAGCGAATAATACGAGCCCAACTGATGTCCCTGGATTAAATCTGCCAATATTTACTTTGTCTCCTGTTGTCAATCCTCCTCCGGAACCACTGAAAGAAAGGTTAGGGAAGATGATGTTGACTGATGAAATATCTGCCATTGATTGTGGGGGTGTACCAGTTGGATAGGTATAGAATCCGATTGCATTTCTAAAGCCTGCACCTTCGTGTACAAAAGTGATCCAAACATCGGCTTCTGCAATAATGTCTAATGTGGTGTTTTTACCATTGGCTAAATAAGAAGGATGGTATTGAGGTACAGGTTGTGATTCGGGTAAAGAGGCATTAATATATTCTAATAGAGTAGATGATATTTGATCTCTTTCTGGTTCTAAGTAATCCGGAACACCTTGTCCATTGTAAGAACCCAAATAGTTAAAAGTAAGGCCATCTATAGCTGCGCTCGATCTACTTTCCATTACCCTTATAGCAGATGATTGTTCTTGGATGACGTGTGAAGTAAGAACGCCATTATCATAAGTGAAATCTACATTTCCGGCCATAACGGGCACCATAACATTGTTAGGTACTCCGATGTAATTGGTCTCTACAATTACTTCGTTTAAATCGTTTGGAAGATTAATGGCAGACCTTAATTGACCACTTGAATTAGTGAATCCTTTGAAGATCTCTGATTTTTTCTCATTTGATTCTACACTCCAGAGAGATACTTTAACTCCTTTAAGTGCGCTTCCCGAATTGTCTTCCAACAACACATTAATCTGAGTCTCGGAAACTGTATTGAAATCGAAGGCTTGAGCAAGCTCTTCTTGCTCCTCAAAATTCTGCATTGGCTTTTCAATACAGGCACTGACAATCACCGTCAGCAATAGAAATACTGCTAGTTTTTTCATTTTCTAATAAGATTAAAATTTGGACGGTTGGGGTGTTGTATACAAAAGTAGCCTCTGAGCGAGGCCACTAAGATTGTTTCGATGAATCGATATATATGGTCGTTGAATCCTTAAATTTCTTCGTTTAATTAAGCGACTCTTTTCATATCGTGCTTGATCATCCCTGTTCTGCTTTTTACTCTTAAGCTTAGTTCTACCGGGTTAAATGGCTTGCTCACTGTGTCTTCAGCTCCGATCATTAGTGCTTCGATTCTCTCGTTGCTTTTCTCTGAGTCTGTCAATAACACATTCGGAATGTTTTGCCATTTCAATTGAGCGATCAACTCTTTTAATTCTTCGTGATCTTTAGTTTGTGCTTTGTGGTTATCCATAATTACTAGGTCATAGTAACCGTTCTTCACAAGCTCCTTAGCTTGATGTGGTTTTTCCACTGCTTCTACATTGAACTCTGTATTGAAATAGTTGATCAAAAAGAGTCTCATGATGTAATTGTCTTCAACGATCAGTAAATTTTTCATGTCTTTTCTGTTTTTGTATGTTCAAATGTATCAAGAGCACCATCTCTATTTTTTCAGTTTAGACGAATGGCAGGAAATTTTCGATAACTGAAAAAAATATCAGATAAACAGTTTTGGGGGGTAGGGTGAAATCTGGCTAGCAGTATTTAAGGCCATAAAGTAAAAACTCAGCCTAAGGATACCATTGAATGTATTCTTAATTAAAACCAAACGTAAAATGAAAATTACCAAAAACTTGATCGCTCTTTTTGTCATTGCCACGTTGGGCTTAGCTCTTTCGTGCGAAGAAAATGTAGCGGAACCTGCAAACGAGGCTTCAGGTACTAGTATGCTTGGAGATAGTACGATGACAGCTGATTGGCAACAAGTAGCTGTAAGTGACCTTCCTCAGTCTATCACGGATTTTATAACTGAGAATTATCCTGATGAGGAGATCATAGAGGCTTGGCTTACTGATGAAGGAGAATATGTGGTCGTTCTAGACGATGACTTATACCTCATTTTTGACAATGATGGCAGCTTTGTTGAAGAGTATGATGAAAAGGAGCATAGAGGTGATAGAGATCCTATTGATATCTCAGAGTTACCGCAATCTGTGTTAGATTATGTCACTGCTAATCATCCCGATGCCGAGATCAAAAAAGCCTTCAGTAATGAGGATGGCGAATATATCGTCAAGCTCAATAATAGATGGGTAGTCATATTTGACGCAGACGGCAACTTCATAGAAGAATTTGAGAAAGAAAGAAGGAATGGAAGAGACTATGATGATTGGACCGAAGTAGATGCAGCTAGCTTACCTCAGGCCATTCTGGACTACATCAGCGCTAATTACCCTGATTCTGAAATTGTGATCGCAGGAATTAATGCAGATGGAGAATATGGCGTTGTGTTAGATTCAGAAGTGATCTTGATCTTTGACTCAGAAGGCAATTTCTTAGAAGAACTGGATGAAGATGATTTCGGAAGAGACCATGATGATGACTATGACGAGTGGGAGGAAGTAGATGCATCTGAATTACCTCAGGCCATTCTAGACTATATCGCGAATAACTATCCTGACGATGAAATTGAAATTGCTGGAATTAATGAAGATGGTGAGTACGGAGTAGTTCTTAGCAGCGATATCATACTATTATTTGATTCAGAGGGCAACTTCTTAGAAGCAGTTTCCGATGAAGACTGGGACGATGACCATGATGATTATGAAGATTGTGAAGAGATCTCTTTTGATGAGCTTCCACAAGCTGCTAAGGATTATTTAGCAGAAAATCATCCGGATGATGAGGTAGAAGGCGTCTGGTTCGATGAAGAAGAACAAGAATATATAGTTGAGTTATCAAGTGATGTGTATGTCATCTTCGATATCGATGGCAATCATATTGAGACTGAAGAGTGTGACGATTAATAAGAAATAGGCTCTATTCATTGAGGGCGGGCTCCGGAGAAATTCGGGCTCGCTTTTTTTATGACTAAAAGATTACCCTGAAGGTGAGGTTAGGAGTGAAGTCTAAGAAATACTTCGTTTGTTGGAATAATTGAACCTCATCGTTCTCATCAAAATCAATGAAATAGCTGGTATCAAACACATTTTGACGATTGAAAATATTCATTAAGCTTAAGCCAATTTCTCCTTTTACCTTGTTGCCCTTTGACTTCCACTTATGCCAAATACTCACGTCAACACGGTGATAATTTGGCAATCGAGAGCTATTAGGAGAGTCAAAATCTAGAAAGAAGAAGTCTTCTTCATTATCACTTCCTGGAGGCGGTGGTGGTGGAGGATTGTCATCGCCTCTTCTAGGAGGTCTCTCATCATCATCGCGAATGATGATGTCGCTAACATCAGTAAAAGGTAAACCTGTTTTAAATGTATACCCTAGTGAGAATTCCCATTTAGGTAAACTGTAGGTGCTCGATAAGCGCAATTGGTGTCTAATATTTAAGGAAGAAGCAAAGCTGTTAGGGAATAGTTCTGGAAACTCCACTTCAGAATCTTGGAAGCTATAATTAAACCAAGTTCTAAAGTACCTCCATCTCTTACGAGCAGTTAGGTCAATGCCTAAGATCCTTTCAGAACCTTGCTCAAAACCGTCTTCATTTAGCGTAGCAAAACCTAAATTTCTCGCCAATAAGCCATCAATGTCTTTTTGATAAACATCAAGATCGAAAAGCCAATTATTAGCATCATACACAAAACCTGCAGACAATTGATTATTCCTGATCACAGGAATCAAGTTTTCTTCATCTGAGAGTAGCCAGATTTGCTCCACCGCATTTGAAAGAGTGAAATCTTGTTCCTTAACAGTGCTTAAGAATTGTTGATAGGTGCCAAAAGAGGCTTTAAAAAGTAAGTTTTTATTGGCTTTGTAGTTGAATTTGATCTGCGGGCTAAAGAGAAGGTCGTCTATAGTGCTGAGTTGAGTAAAACGAGAACTAAGGACTAATTCAATTTTCTCAGTTGGTTTAAATGAATAATCAAGGAAGAATGCATTACTCAAACCATTTGTGGTAAGCGATGTAGAATCATCTTCTTCAATAAAGTTTTCTTCTTCTAAGCTGGTGGTAACATCCATTAGGTTCAACTGGTACCCATACTCTAACCAGTTGCTTCTATTTAATTGCCTAGTGTTTGATAGTCTAAATTCGAAATTGTAGAGGTCGTTGGTTCTGCTTTCTTCATCATCATCATCTGGATTGCTGGGGTTTCTTAGATTCAAGAATGAGTAGCCCATTTGATACTGAGAATAACTAGCCGTTGCATTTAGGGCATTATTATCGTTTAAACGATGTTGATAATTGATATTGGCTCCAAGGCTTGAGATGTTATGATTCTGATCGAAATTGATCCGTTCTTCTCGGTCTCGTTCACTGTAAGTGAAATCACTTTGACTTCTAACAAAACTGGCGGAAAGGTTAGTCCTTGAGGTAGGTTCGAAGTTCCATTGAAAGTTAAAGTCAGTAAAATTGAGATCATTACTAGATTCACCTTCTTCAAAAGTAAAATCATCAACGGTTATCGTGCTGCTGAATAACTTCTCCTCATAAGAATTATAGGTCCAGGTTGGGATGAAGTCATTATAAGACCTTCTTCCTGCAATCATAAACGAGCCTAATTCTTTTTTAAAAGGAAGTTTCGCGTAAAGGTCAATATGCGTCATATTGATACTTCCTTCTACTCGTGACTCCGCATCAATGGCATTTCTAGACTGCAAATCAATGATTCCGGCTGCAGCACCTCCATATTTAACAGGTATGTAGTTCTTGTAAATGTCGAGCACACCAATGGAGGATGGGATAAAACTTGAAATATTTCCGAAATAATGTGCCGTATGGTAGATCGGTATGTTATTCCAATAGAGGAGCGTATTATCGCGTGAACTACCCCTTAGATTTATACCAGCAGCAGACTCATCATTAGAGTTTACACCTGCTATCATTTGTGCTGAAAGCAAAACATCTCGTTCAGAAAGACCTGGTAAGATCTCCATTTCTTGAGGATAGATTCTAAAGCTATTGGCCATTGGATCAGAAGCGATTCCTACATTCAAATATTCCTTGATTTCAAAATCGTTGAGAGAAGTAGGTACGGGAGAAAGAGGAACCGTGAGTTTAGTCAATTCAGCTAAGGTGTCTGCAGCAATTCTATAATCTTGAAATCCTAAGAATGACACACTGAGTATAGAGGTAGAAGGCTTGGTGATCACCAATTTTAGTCTTCCATAATCATCTGATACCTGACCTAACTCAGTGCCGATGAGCCTAACAATGGAAAAGGGTAGAGGATCGCCTGTTTCTCCATCAGTGATGGTTAAATCTAGAAATTTGGAAGCTTCTTTCTTAATGACATAGAATTTCTCATTCACTTTTGTAATGAGAAGGCCATTATTAAGCAGAACCGGCCCAAGCTGATTTTCAAGATTACTTTTATTCAGAGCCTCATTAGAAGGTATCTTGACTTGTTTGATCTCATCTGGATTGTAGGAAAAATAGATCTGTTCATTCTTTTCAATATCGTTTAAAACAGATTTAAGCGATCTCTCTTGTGCGAAGCCGCTTAAACCTAATATTGAAAGAATGCCAATAAGGTAAAGTCTATTCTTTAGGTTGAATAGTAACCTGCTTTTGATCTTTCTGATATGTATAATCAATGTCTCCAGTTCCCAATACGCTTCTAAGCGCAATATCTATGTCATTATGAGGAAAAGCACCATCAAACGGTATTTTTTCCAAATCGACCTCCGAATCAACCTTAATGTCGAAGACGTTCTGTAAGGCTTCTAAAGCCACTTCAAGGTTGGCTTCGTGAATTTCGGTCACTCCATTCATCCAGCTTGGCGCTTCTCCTCCAATTACTTTCCATGTCTTCGTTTTACGCCCATTCTCTATTCTTATTGCATCACCTGGTAATAGGTCTGAACTTGAATTATCATTAAAAACATTGACCTTACCCGTGTAGCAAATGACGTTCAAAATTCTTCGTCTTTGGTCTACATTGAATGTAGTACCCAGAACTTTGACATTACCCTCACTAGTTTCTACTTCAAAATTGGCTCCTTTCACCACATCAAAGAAAGCTTCCCCATCTAATTCGATTAATCGATTTTCTGAGTAGCTATCTGCAACGTATTTTAATTCTGTATTTCCGCTCAAACTAACCGTAGAACCATCTGGTAATTCTACAAGCAGTGTTTCACCTCTTTCAGTAGAAAAAACGGTGTAATTGGGCAATGTGAGGTAATAAACTACTGCAATTCCAATCATGATCACGGCTGCTGCAGCAAATCTTATCAGTGGGAATTGAATGGTTTTGGCTTTCGGTTGCTCATTCTTGCGAGCATTGAGTTTGGCTAATTCGCTTTCAATATCATAGCTAGGGAAAGCTATTTTATCTGTAGAGCCTAAAATATTTTGATACAGGGCACTTTCTTCTGGGCTGATCAAGTCATTTAATTCTTGATCGCTCAATTTACCTTCCGCCCATTTGGCTAAAAAGTCTTCGTTATTTGCCTTTTCGTCAGCCATTTATACAATATCTGCCCTTAAATACGTTGTGTTCCTTTTCACCCTACCTCCGTTTTTAAATTTTTCCAATTTTTTCTCTCAAGGTCAAAAGTGCCTTATGCATGCGCTTTTCTACCGCCTTTTGACTAATGTCTAAAACTTCAGCGATTTGAGCATAAGTCATCTTCTCGATTCGGCTCATAAGAAACACCTCGCGCTGGGCTTCAGTTAATCCATTTATTGCGTTTTGCACGATTTGATCGAACTCACTAAACTCTAATTCAAACTCAGGGTTCTCATTGTGTGTAGATCTATGGATGAATCCAATATGCTTCTCTTTTGTTTTGTCCTTATCGATTTGCTTGAGCATCTGATTTTGAGCTACCCTGAAAACATAGGCTTTGGCCATGTCAGGCAGCACTTTAGAGCAGTTCTTCCAAAGGGTAAGAAAAGCTTCCTGGACCATATCGTTGGCTCTTTCTTCATGTTTGAATTTGGCATATAGGAAGTTTCTAAGAAGAGGAGCAATTTTTCTGAAAAGGTCATTATAGACCATTTCCTCACACGTACCCGATTGAGTCATTGAATCGAAGATGTTAAGAATTTCAGATTTAGCAAATTTCTAAATCAAGATTTTCAATTCTTTGAGCTGTGCGCATCATAGAATTCTTCATAAATCACCATATGAGGCATGGTGAGAGCTGAAATGGCAATGAGAAAAAGCATCTCTGGTTTTATGCTTTCATTTAGTGATTGGGAAAAATAAATAAGGAGAAAGATACCTATGAGACTAATTAGTGTGAAGGGGATGCTTTTTTTGATGAAGTCTGCCTTTTCAAATGATTGATTCTCTTTGATTTTATCTATCTGAACCTGTGAAGCTCTAAGGGCATGCCACATTCCAAAGAATAGCCCGAAACTTACTAGTAAATCAGTTTTCCAGCTAAATAAAGAAATGATGATTAGCTCTAATATTTCTAGCAATAGAGTGTCCCATCTCACTATTGACCTAATACTGATAAGAAGAACTATCCAGAGGGTCATTGATAGATAAATGACAGGAGTAAAAGAACTAACATCAACTTGGCTTAGAAATGAATTAAGGAGAACATTAGATTCTTCCGCGTTAAGCACAACTATAAGAGAAAGGATCAATAGACCCCAAGTGGTATAAATAGCCTTTTTTATAGGTGAGCTTTCCGGTAGATCGATATACTGCCATTGGGTTTGCCCAAAGTGATAGGCTGATGTGACAACGAAGAGCCCAAGTGCCAAGGAAGGTAATAGCCACCATATCAACACCATACCTAGGATGGTGACCAAATATTTCATGAAAAACCTCTTTGGTATTGGACTGTTAGAAGTGAGTCCTTGTGCATTTAGATAAAGAATATGATCCGTAGCTCCGTGCATAAGACCTACCGTAAGAATCAAGGTAATAGCTAATACGTGTAAAATGAGGGACGGTAGAGGTAAGAAACATACCAATAATGCCAGTATTATTATTCCAATTCTTGTAAGCGGATAGAAGAAGTTTACTTCTTCACTAATTGTCTTAAAAATGGTCCCCATGGAATTGAAGTAAAAATTCTGATTTCATCCCATAAGGATGACTTCTCATCTAAAAAACTAAGTATATCCTTGAATTTGTTTCGAGAAAAAAGCTTGGTCATGATCTTTTTGACCTGATGAGGTTCATCTCTAATGATGCCAAGGAGGAGCTTGTCATAAAATGAGAAACGCTGCTTCTTATTTGTCCTCACATAGTTTTGACCATTTTTTAAAGAAGCAATGATCTGTTTCGAATCTTCTTGAATATTGCGGAAGGTGTATCCGGTGGTAGGTTTTGTTAGACCAGCAGCAGTACCGATATGTGTTACTTGTTTATAATCAATACTTTGCGGTAAGTAACTCATAGGGATCTTGCCTAATTCAATTTCTTTGATTTCATATTCTTCTATGCCCATAGCAGTGATCTGATCCGAAATCTCTTCTTGGTAGTCATCTTGAGTTAGTATAGTAGGAGAGAATTCTGTGTATTCAACTAGCGCCTCATTTTTATTAAAAGGGAGAACGTATCCGAATTGAACTCTATCCTTATTTTCTCCAATGGAGAAGTCCATTAAGGTGACCGTTTCAGCGTCAAATACTGGATTTTTTGTTTGAAGCCTGTATCCATAGAAGTGCTGCCAAAGGTTTATATCAGGAAGTGTTTCAAAGGCGAATTGAATGATACTGTTAAACGCCAATCTACCTTCATATTCATTTCGTTCCGTTTTCACTACAACACCATTTTCTGAATCAGAGATATTGGTTATGGCGGCTCTTTCGAAGTCTATATGATCGGATCGATCTATAAATTGAAAGGCTTCTCGATAGAAATTCTTACCCTCAATATGATAGTATTTGAAAGGATGAATATCCTCTTGGAGTTTTTCTTTGTCTTTTTGAAAAGCTATTTGCTGCCATTGGATTTGGCTTGATCGAAAACCATAATCATGGTTAGACCAGAAACACCACGTCCGATCATTTTCCATCTTATCCGAATGATCGAGAACTAGTATTCTTTTTGTATTGAAATGCTCATCACGAGCCATTTGTGTCAATAAAGACAAACCTGCGCAACCAGCTCCACAAAAGATATAATCGTAAACCAAATTGGATAAATAAAAGAGAGCCCATTTTCGGACTCTCTTTGTTCATTCATCTAGCTTATGCAGCTAGTTTAGCTTTAGCAGTTTCTTTAACAGCTACTGAATAGATCACAAGACCAAATCCAATCTTGTTAATCGCATCAGCTAAGTTGTAGAATAGGTCAATGCTGCTTACCTCAAATGCACCTGATAATAGGTTGCCTGGTAGCACCATGTAGCCAATTGGATAAATTGACCAACCTAGAGTAATGAAGATCTTCAATAGGAACATGGCTCTGTTAAGTGCCTCACTATTAGATCCTTTTGCAAGCTTTGCAACATCACCAAAGAATACCTCATATACGATGTATAGGTATCCTACTGTCGATAGACATCCCCAGAAGATGTTGTTGTCGATTCCTGAAGTTTCTCCAATGAATCCAGTAACTAACATCAGCAAAGAAGCTAATATCAATTTGGTAAGAGTACTTCCTTTTGCTCCGAATGGCTTCGTAAGTAAGTAGAACTCAACACACATCAATGGAACAGTGAGTGTCCAATCAACATAACGGAAAGCGGTAGGAGATGCACCTGTGATTAGGTAGAAATCTCTCATGTAGAAATAGTGCACCGCTGCAATACCAGTAATCAAACCTGATACTAATAGTGATGCTTTCCATTTACCTTCAACTTGGCTTCTCTCCATAAAGAAGAAAACAGCTGAAGCAAACATGGCCATGTAGCCAATAAAGAACGTAATCGCGATAGGGTCAGCATTGATAATTTTATCAAGGTTGGCCGCATCTACTGCAAATATTGTCATAAGGTTAATTATTTGATTATCACGCCACTAACCTCATGATTTTAATTTCTGTTTAAGAAAAACAGAAAAAAATTCAACAAATAATATTTTATATAAAAAATGAAAACAAAAGATAATTCTATTGATTATTTAAATTCAAGAATATACCGTTGAATTATTCTAAGATAAAAGATGAAATTATTTTGAATGAAAAAAAATTACCTTATAACTCACTCATTATCAAACAATTTGCTTCAACTATTTTAGCTCTAAAACAGTGGTAGTTTTGCCTGGTACCTCAAAGTCTTTGCTCACATCATAAGATCTATTCTCAGTTATTGACTGACCCTTTGTGAATCCTCTCAATAATTGAATGTGTTTGTCTCTTGAAATTGTCACAGGTTCATCGTTCATATTCATTATCACCATGACTCTATCATTATCAGTGTATCTGAAATAGACATAGACATTGTTCTCAGGTACGTAGTGTATGAGTTTTCCTTCATGAATTGCCTCACTCGTCTTTCTCCAGTTGGTAATTGTTGATACGAATCCATGCATATCATTTTCTGCATCAGTTCTTCCAGCTGAGGTAAAGACTGATCTTTCATCACCTTCCCAGCCACCTGGCATTTCAGCTCTTTTTGCTCCATCTCCCCATTCAGAAGGACCCGCAGGGAAGGCAAGCTCAGTTCCATAGTATACCTGAGGTATTCCACGAGTAGTCATCAAATACGCGTAGGCCATTTTAAGATGATCTGGATTTTCACCTAGAATGGAGAAGATCCTCCAGATGTCGTGGTTATCTAGAAAGATGACATTCTTCATAGGGTCAGAGTAAAGCCTGTCTTGCGAAAGAGCGTAATAGAGTTTCATAAGCCCAGTTTCCCAACCAAAATTGCTATTGAAGGCATCTCTAACGGCAAAATGAATTTGAAAGTCAGTAACTGAAGGTAGGTAGGAGTCATAACCATCATTTTCACCTTCTTTGTCTTCTTGCCAGAAAGATTCGTGTGCCACAGTTTCTACCCATGATTCACCTACAATGTTAAAATCAGGGTATGCTTCAATCGTTTCTTTCGCCCAACGCGCCATGTATTCTTTATAAGGATAAACATAGGTGTCCATTCGTATTCCATCAATTCCTGAGTATTCGATCCACCAAAGCGTATTCTGAATTAAATAATCAGCTAGTTGCTCATTTCTTTGATCTAGATCAGGCATTTCATCCACAAACCAGCCTTTTACTAATCTGTCGAAGTCGTGTTGGGATGCATAAGGATCAGAAGCCACGGTGCCTCTGTAACTGGTATTTCCATAAACTGTCTGATCATGCACCCAATTATTGAATGGTAGATCCTTCATCCACCAATGCTGGTCGCCAATATGATTGTGGATCATATCCATGATCACTTTTAAACCTTTTTCATGGCATGCTTCTACAAAAGCAACAAACTCTTCATTAGAGCCAAACCTGCGATCGATCTTATACATATCAGTGGCTGCATAGCCATGGTATGCTTTATATTCTGGCGTTTGGTCGTTTTCAAAGACTGGAGTTAACCACACTGCAGTCATTCCTAGTTCTTTGATATAATCCAAATGATCCTGTACACCTTTGATATCACCACCATGTCGGCCGCTTGGATCATCTCTTCTCGCTGGCTCTAACATACCTTCAATCGTGTCATTGCTAGGATCTCCATTAGCGAATCTATCAGGCATTAATAGGTAGATTACGTCTGTACTATTGAAGCCTTGATTTCTAGAGCTATTAGAAGCTCGCTCTTTTAATTCATATGAAAAGCTTTTGTAGTCTTTGCCACCGCTCAAACTAAAATTCAGTTGGCCTGGGTCTACATCAGGACTGATCTCCAGATAAACGAATAGGTAGTTATTTGAATCTCCAACAACTTGCTTGACAATGGTTATACCTTCTTGCTCAATAGAGGCTCTATAATTGCCTAGATCTTCACCGTGCATCATCAATTGAAGTGAGGTGGTAGGCATGTGAGCATACCAATGAGGTGGTTCAATCTTCAAATCCTCTCGGTTTTGAGCGCTTAGGGAAGTAGCGAAAAGAACAAAAAGTGCGGTTAAAACGAATCTTTGCATGTTGGTTCAATTAGAAAAACCAATCTAATCAAATCTTTAGAATAGACATTTAATTATTAGACTCAGTAGGAGTATTATGTCTATTCCAACGTTTGCATTATCGTATGAATGGCGGCTGGTTGTCATATACTGTTTGTATTCAAGGTGCTGATTATCTAGTTTAAGGGAAATCACTACACTAATGAAGAAGCTATTAACTCTACTCAGTCTTTTACTTATTACCCAAACTTTGTCAGCTCAATCTTATGGTGCTGATATTCTCAGTATGAAAGATCGTGCAGCTACGATCAATCGTCTTCTTGAAGATAAGGTTCAAAACTATCTTCCTGAGATAATGAGAAGAGAAGGAATTGATATGTGGGTAGTTATTTCTAGAGAATACAATGAAGACCCGGTTATCAAGACTCTACTTCCTGCTGAATGGTTGGCTGCCAGAAGAAGAACTATTCTAGTCTTTTTTGATAGAGGAGAAGAGGGAATTGAGACTCTGGCCGTAGCACGATACGATGTCGGATCAATATTTAAAAGTGCCTGGGACAAAGAAAAGCAACCAGATCAATGGGCAAGACTAGCTGAGATCATCAGAGAAAGAAATCCTAAGAAAATTGGAGTAAATAAGTCTGAATATTTTGGTCTGGCAGATGGAATTGTAGCTACCGATCTTGAAGGATTTGAAGCTGCTCTTGATAAAAAAGACAAGGCTAAGATCGTTTCGGCTGAGAAAGTGGCTATTGGTTGGTTAGAAACGAGAACAGCCGCTGAGATGGCCATTTACCCACAGATCGTGAAGATTGGCCATCAGATCATTGCTGAGGCATTTTCATCAAAAGTGATCACACCTGGAGTTACCACAACCAGCGATGTAGAATGGTGGATAAGAGAAAAGATTCGCGAATTGAAATTGGTAGCTTGGTTTCATCCCTCTGTAGATGTACAAAGACCAAACGTGAATGGAAATGATGAGCTCTATGCATTTTCCGGCCGACCGGGTGAAGATGTTATTCTACCAGGTGACTTGCTCCACTGCGATGTAGGAATAACCTACTTAAGATTGAATACTGATCAACAACAGCTTTTTTATGTATTAAAGCCACGCGAGAAAGAAGTACCGAACTACTTACAAGAAGCCTACAAAGTGGGAAATAGACTCCAAGATATTTTCACCGATAACTTTAAAGAAGGCAGAACAGGGAACGAAGTACTTAAAATGAGCAGAGAAGAAGCCATAGCAGAAGGTATTAAGCCTTCCATATATACACATCCTATAGGATATCATGGGCATGGTTCTGGCACTACCTTAGGTATGTGGGATTCTCAAGGAGGTGTTCCTGTGACTGGTGATTACCCTCTGCACTTAAATACCGCTTATTCTATTGAGCTAAATGCGACAGTGTTTGTTAAGGAATGGGATCGCGAAATTAGAATTATGCTAGAGGAAGAAGCATTTTTTGATCAGACAGGAGTTTGGTATATTGATGGGAGGCAAGAGAAGATTCACATAGTTAAATAGTTCTTGCTGATTCAATTTTAATGCGTTTATCAGCCCTCGTCTTATTAGTCATTTGCTTTTTATCTAGTAGTTTTTCTACGCTAGCCCAAGAGACTCAATACACCTTGGCTGGAGAGTGGGATTTTTATTGGAAAGAATTGATTGTCCATCCAAATGAGGCTTCATATCCACCTAATAAAATTGAGGCGCCTGGAGACTGGTATGTAGATTCTCCAATTACTGGAATTGAAAGACACGGATATGCCACTTACTTCAGAACTATAAATATTGATAATGATGGCAGTCTTGGACTAAAGATCGATCATGCCTTCAGCTCATATCATTTATTCATTAATGGTCTCTCTATTTATCAATCAGGTAAGGTAGCAACCACTAGAGAAGACTATGTGCCTTACCGTGAACCCAAGGTTTTGGCTATTCCTGAGGCTTTTGGCGATTCTCTGGCCATCACTATTCAGGTGGCCAATTTTGATCATCTCAATTCAGGGATTTACTATGAAATCTTGATTGCTGATTACAGTGATTTATTGATTGACTTGCAAAGAAGGCAAGGAGTGAGTCTTTTCTTAGCAGGAGGACTATTCTTAACAGGTTTTATTCTTTTCGGATTCTCTTTGGCCAGCAGGCAATTAGAGCTTCAAGTGCTGTTTTTCGCCCTTTTTGCTTTGAGTCTCATGTACAGAATGATGGGCTCTAGTCCTTATCCACTTCATTCTCTAGTACCCGATTTCAATTTTTACATTGCCATTCGCGCAGAGTACTTAAGTATCCATACGGCAGCATTGTTTGGAGGCCTATTTATCTTTCAAACATTCAAAAATCAGACACCCCATTTTTTAGCCAGAATCTTCTATGTGGGTTCAGCGATTAGCATTTTTACCGTTGTAGTGCTTAAGCCAGAGGTATTTACATCTACTTTGAAATACTACTTATTCTTTATTCTCTTTTATGTCGGTGTTTTTATATACACCATCGTTAAGGCTAGAATAAAGAAGGAGCCAAGTTCCGACTATTTGGTAGGAGCTTTGGGAGCTATTTTCATCTGGACGCTTTTTCAGATCATTACATTCCTAAATATCGGTACCATACCATTTGTGCTGAATGTGTTAATGGTATCAACTATTGTAGTACTCTGTAATATCGCTTTATTCCAAACGTTCCTCAAAAGGGTGGCTAGGGCAGGGGAACAGCAATCTGCCTTTGAACTGGCACAAAGTAAGAACTCCATGCTTTCATTGATATCTCATGAGATAAAAATGCCGGTTGCTTCTCTGCAAATGAACTTATTGATGCTGAAAGAGGCTAAACAAAATGATGAACTTTTAAAGAAGATCAAGGACAAGGCCATCGACAAATCCACAGATGCAATAGATTCAATCAAATCCATGCTGAATGATTTCTTGTTTTTCATGTCCTTTGAAAGCAAGATCGAGAAAGAGTGGATCAATGTAGGCGAACTAAAAGAATTGGTAGAGCATAAGTTCAATGAGAAATTCATTAATGAAGAAGATATTGAGGCGAGTTTTCGATCTCATAAGGTGACTTTATCGTATATTCTAAAAACGTTGATCGGCAATGCCTACAAGCATACGCTGGATGATGCTAAAGCTCCAGAGATTCATTTTTCTCAATTCAGAAATAGTGTGGTCATTGAAGTTCGAGATTATGGGGGAGGAATAAGCGAAGAAGCCTTATCTTCAATTGGTAGAACAAGGCGTAAGGTTACTGAGTTACAAGAGGTAGAAGGTATGGGCTTTTATCTGGCCAATGATTTAAGTCAACGCCTAGACCATAATTTATCGATTGAAAAGAATGATTTCGGTGGAACCAGTGTATACATACAAATACTAGTGAATGATTAAGATACTGCTCGTAGATGATGATTTTTCAGTAAGGGATACCATGAAGGATTTCTTGGAGTTTTTTGTTGATGAAATCCAGATCGATCAAGCTAGGAATGGCCGTGAAGCATTGTCAATCATTGAGTCAAATGCTTATAATATTCTTATTAGTGATCAAATGATGCCCGATATGAAGGGTTCTGAATTTATTGCTGAAGCCATTTCTAAATTAAGAGAAGATAAGACGGAGATCTACATTTACAGTGGTCAGTTAATGGAGGAGTTAACAGTGGAGTTGGCTGAGTACGGAGAAGTAAAGATCATCGATAAGTTTACCTCTCCGATGTTTTTTAAAGATATCATCGAAGAATATAAGTCTAAGCAAAGCTAATTGCTTACTTTCGGCCTTACTACCAAAATGCCAAACCAAACTAGAGATTTTTATAACTACTTTTCTCAAAACCTCATTCGAGGTTTCTTGTATCTGGCAGGTCTCATTTTAGCTATCATTTTTGTTAAGAAGTATTTCGCTACACAGTACGATTACATAGAACATTGGGTGTCAGATGACTATTGGTTGATGTTTCTGATTTTCCTCATTAGCGAAGTCTTTGTTGGAATTTTACCACCTGAGTTATTCATGATTTGGACAAAAGATGACCCTGCTGTATTATATGAATGGGTGATAATCGCCATGACGCTACTGTCTTTGTCTGCCGGCTGGATCAACTTCTACTTTGGACACATAATCAGTGAACTAGCCTACTTCAAACGCTTCTTCGGTAAGAAGATAGAGAAGTACAAAATGCGCTATGAGCAATATGGTGGCGGAATTATAGTGGTAGCTGCATTGACACCACTACCTTTTTCTTTAATCAGTTTAATTGCTGGTTCACTTTCCTATCCGACAAGAAAATACCTGATCTACTCTTCATTTAGAATCTTAAGGTTTGTGGTCTATGGATTGATTATCTGGAACATTACCGTGTAAGTCTCAACTCCCCGATTCATGTAAGATCAATACAGGTAGAGTAGGATGTAAGGCAAACTCTAAGGCATGATCTTTTCCAAATTGCCTATCCAGAAATCCCTTTTCTCTTTTTATGAGGACCAATAGATCATTATCACCTTTAAGCTTGAGGTAGTATTCAATTCCTTTAGAGATTGTTGATCTAAAAATGTGTTTAAATGAGTGTTTAATGTCATCTCCAAATAGAGAGCTTTCTCTATGCATTTCCATTACCTCATCCTCATTCAAATGCCTTTTATCTGTTCTAACGTGTGCAATTCTTACTTCAGCATGTCTTACTTGAGCAATATCAACAAGAGGGTCTAAGGCATCATCATTGGCTATTGGTTTAAAGTCAGAAGCGAATAGAATGATTTCCACTGGCTTGTATTGAAAGCCCTCTGGTATGAGAAGTATCGGACTTTTAATAGTTCTAAGGAAACGACTCGCTTTGCCTTCAAATACGACCTTTTGCAAGCCATTTGTTTTTCGAACTCCCGCAATGACCATTCTCACATCATGAGTAGATATGAATTGATCAATGGCTTCATCGTAAGATCCGTTGCGCACCTCTACAGAGACATTAATGTCTGGGTAGTCTGAGACAATAGGCTCAATACTTTTCTCAATATCATCAGATTGCAGATGGATTTTATCACTGTCTAAATTGGTTTCAGTTGCTCTAAAACAGACTATGGGAAGTTTTCTGAATTCATTAGTTGCTGCAAGAGCATACTTTAATGCATCAATTGAGACTTCGTATTTACCAAATGGTATAAGTATCATATTCTTTAGTTATATCTGCACATTTAAAACAGTCTGATAAGGTTCAGGTATGTTCTCTTTATCATCATCTATCATTTCTTTCATGTCAATTTCAATACCTCGAGACATGGTTGTGATAGGTACATCATTTGCAGTTCCTTCAAATGGATTTTCACCTGCAGTTCCAATGCGCTGCATGGTATTAAAAACCCATGAGACCATAGCAGAGAAAGGAATGGCAAGCCATATGAAATAATCACCAATCAAAGGGTGATTATCAACCAGCCTTGCACCGATCTTGGCGAACTCTGGTACTACACCAAAGGGTAGAACTAAGATGAAAAAATTCACGAAATCATAGCCTAATGTGGCATACTGCCTAGGGTAAGGGAAGTTTTTGATTCTCTCTGATTTTCCCTGGAGCGTAAAGAACTCTTTTAGAATACTCTCAAGTTCTAGGAAAGAGAATTCCCAAATATGTCCCGACTCCTTAAGTTGTCTGATATGCTTAGACTGTAAATTAAGAACAGCATTAGCCTTGTTCTTTTTGGTCATCACATAGGCAAGCTCTTCCTCGCTTAAGTATTCTTTTAAACTATCCTCAATTGGAATATTGACTTCAGGGATATTGAACATTTCATACCACTCTTTATTCACTTTCCCATGCCTAAAGGTTTCCCATGGTCTTTCTTGTCTCAAGGCATATCTCAATGCAGTCATCCATGCGATCTGTCTGTAAACCAATGTTTTTCTTTCTGCCTTTAATTGCTCTTCAGGGTAATTTACCTTGGCATGTTCATTGGTTACCATATCGCAGACCATCATGGTCCATGTTCGGCAATTATTCACTATTCCACCCCAAATAATCCTTGCCTCCCAGAGTCTTCCATAGGCCGCATTGTTTTGAAAACCGATCAAGAAGGCCACTGCTGTACCGATTAAAGCGATGGGGGTCCAGGGTAGTTGTAGCCAGGTTAATCCTAAGATTTCAAATAAGATGGTGACAATTGAGGCCCAAACGATAAAGAAGCGGGTTTCTCTTCTTGTCCATACCGCCATTTCTTTGACGGAGTATTTCTTTTTGGTGTACATAAAAAAGAAGTCTAATTCGTTTGATGAAAATAAAAAAAGGCTGAACAGATACTGTTCAATTTTAGAAATTTGTGCAGAAATTATATTTCTTTGATGCCATATCTACCTAATATGAATAAACTAAAAGTCATAATTGCTGTACTGCTTATTGTTGCAACCAGCGCTTGTACAGTTCCAACAAAGATTGTTAATACATATAGAGAGCCAGGAGTGGTCATTCACCCTGATGATCTTGAATATATTCTTTTGGCCGTTCTGGCTAGAAATGAGGCTCAAAGAGAGCTAGCTGAAGATAAAGTAGCTAAGAAGCATCCAAAATTGATTCAATCATACAACTACTTCCCTTTAGGAGCGGGTAAAATGGAAATTACTAAAGCTAAGAGAGTAATTAAGGAAGAAGGTTTTGATGGTGCCTTAGTTCTTAGGCTAGTTGATGAAGATAATAAAGTGATATATGCTTCAGAAAAGCTTGACGTAAACTATTGGGATACTCACGCTGGGTTCTGGTCTAGTTATTATGAGCCGGGTTATTACAACACAGAGACTTCTTATTACATAGAGGTTAGATTATTCAGAATGACTGATGAGAAAATGATTTGGTCTGGTCTTTCAAGTATTGTTGATCCTTCAAGAGTAGACTTTGCTGTTGAAAGTGTATTGGAAGCAGCCATCAAAGAGATGAGAGCTGAAGGCTTCCTTGATTAAGCAATCTCAAATAAAAGATATTAAAACCGCTCTTTCCCAAGGGCGGTTTTTTTTATGGCTGATCCTTTTTAAAGGTCTCATCATTCTTTAGAAAGAAAGAACTAGCGATAGCTGATTTATTCGATTGGACGTTCTATATTAGGTTTTTCTTAAACTCTGATCATGAGACAATTCTTTTTTGCCAGCCTAATAGTCTTACTGATTTCTGCTTGTGGGGACAAAGAGCAGACTCAGCAACAACAAAAACCACAAGTCACTGTGGTTAAATCTTTTACTCAAGATGTAACCATAGAAAAAGACTTTGTCGGACAGGTCTATGGACAAGAAGATATTCCAATTTCTGCTCGTGTGGCGGGCTTTGTTCAAGGTATTCACTTTCTAGAAGGAGGTAGAGTAGACAAAGGTCAATTGCTCTATACAATTGATCAGCAGCCGTTTAAAGCATCTGTAGCAAATGCAGAGAGTAAACTAGCTGAGGCTAAAACCTTGTTGGTGCTTGCTCAAAACGAGCTAAATAGGATTGAGCCACTTGCTAAGAAAAATGCAGTCAGTCAAAGTGATTATGACGCTGCCTTAGCTGAGAGAAATGCTCGAGAGGCATCAGTAAAGGCCGCAGAGTCTCAAGTGGAGCTAGAAAAAATCAATTTAAGTTATACCGAAATCCGCTCTCCTGTAGATGGCATCATCGGTAAGACTGAAGCGAAAATTGGAGAATACGTTGGGTCATTTCCTAATGCAGTCGAATTGAACACTGTTTCAAACGTAGAGTCTGTAGTGGTTGAGTTCTTTATTACAGAGCAGAGCTACTTAACTGCTGCTAGAGAGGCATTACGCAGAGGAGAGATTGATCCTGATGGTACAATTGATCAAGAGGAAGTGAGAATTCCCCCTAAGCTGATCTTAGCAGATGGAACTATTTATGAAGAAACAGGAACCTTTAGCTTTATAAACCGACAAATTGATGCTGCTACGGGGTCAATTCTTATTCAAACAGAATTCCCTAATCCTCAAGGCTTGCTTAGACCAGGTCAATTCTCTAGAGTTAGAGTCGCTACTTCCATTCATGAAGATGCTGTGTTAATTCCTCAAAGGTGTTTGCTCGAGCTTCAAGGTTTGTTCTTTGTATATACTGTAAATGAACAGGGAGTTGTTGAGCAAAAGAAAGTAGAAAAAGGAGAGGCTTTCAAAGACTACATCGTAATTGATTCAGGTCTTTCTGCGAATGAGAGGGTGGTTCTTGAAGGGACTCAGTTCATTAGAAATGGTGTGCCTGTAGAAGCAGAGGATGTAGAGTTTGAATCTCAATTTCAAGAGGGAGGCGAGTAAATGAAAGAGAACAATCACATCTTTTTCGTCCGTAGGCCTATTGTGGCTATGGTGATCGCGATATTCATGGTGATTATTGGTAGTGTATTTATCGGTGGACTTCCTACTGAAATGTACCCCAATATCACACCGCCTGTGGTACGTGTAAGTACCACATATACAGGTGCTAACGCTACTAATATTGAACAATCAGTTGCCTCTCCATTAGAACAGCAGATCAATGGTGTAGAGAACATGATTTACATGAAATCTACCAATGCCAATGATGGTACTTTGGCCATTGATGTAACATTCGATATTGGAACTGATCCTGACTTAAACACAGTATTTACACAAACAAGGGTATCAGCGGCTACTCCGAAACTTCCTGAAGAGGTGAAGAGACTCGGTGTTAAAACTGAGAAGTCCATGCCTAATATTTTGATGTTGGTTACGCTAACATCGCCCAATGGGACCTATGACCAGAATTTCTTGGGAAACTACGGAATCATCAATATTCAAGATGAGCTAGCTAGGATTAAAGGGATAGGTCGGGTTCAGGTAATGGGAGCCAGTGAGTATTCTATGAGAATTTGGGTTAAACCAGATCTCTTGGCTGGCCTAGGATTAACTGTTCCAGAGATCATAGACGCCATTCAGCAGCAAAACGTAATTGCACCGGGTGGTAAGTTTGGTGCAGAACCTGCGCCTAAAGGAACGGAGTTTACTTACTCAGTAAGGCTGCCGGACCGATTAACCAGTCCTGAAGAATTTGGGAATATTGTGGTTAGAACCCAATCTGATGGTTCTCAGGTCCGAATAAGAGATGTAGCACGTGTCGAACTTGGCGTTGAAACTTACAATGCCTTTACAAGACTTAATGACCAGCCTTGTGCGCTAATTGCACTTTATCAAACGCCAGGATCTAATGCTGTTGAATTGGCAGAGCAGATCACAGAACGACTTGAAGAACTTTCCGTGGCTTTCCCTGATGATATTGAGTTTGAGGTTTCCCTAGATACGAGTCAGCCTATCGTTGCTGGTATCAATGAAATTGTTGAGACCCTGATCATCGCCTTAGCGCTGGTGATCTTTGTGGTTTTCATATTTATCCAAGATTGGAGAGCTACTCTAATTCCTACGCTTGCTATTCCAGTTTCTCTGGTAGCCGCGTTTGCTCTTTTCCCAGTACTTGGATTTACGATTAATACTTTATCTCTTCTTGGGCTTGTATTGGCCATTGGTATTGTGGTGGATGATGCGATTGTGGTAGTTGAGGCTGTTCAGGTGAACATGGAGAAGGGCATGAATGCAAAGGATGCTACGTCTGCAGCCATGAGGGAAGTAACAGGGCCTGTTATTGCAACAACACTCGTTTTGGTGGCTGTATTTATACCAGTAGCTGCGATGGCTGGTATTACTGGCTTACTATATCAGCAATTCGCAATAACTATTGTAGTCTCAGTAATCTTCAGTTCAATCAACGCTTTATCTCTTTCTCCAGCCTTGTGTTCGGTTCTATTGAAACCGAAAACAGAGATGAAAGGGCCGCTTGGTAAGTTTTTCAATGCATTTAATACATGGTTCGATAAATCAGCCAATTCTTATTCAGGTGTTGCCAGTGTGGTTGCAGGTAAATTCAAACGAGGATTCATCTACATCATAGTATTTGGAATTGGTGCAGGCATTTTTGCTACTAAAGTGCCAGGAGGTTTCATGCCTGAAGAGGACCAAGGCTATTTCTTTGTGAATGTGCAATTGCCGAACGCTTCTTCGCTTCAAAGATCCGATGAGGTGATGAAAGACATCGAAGAGATCTTAAAAGGCAGAGAAGAGATCCAATATGTTACGAACGTAACGGGCTTCTCATTGCTATCTGGTGCATTCGTACCGAATACAGGTTTTATGTTCATATCCTTAAAAGATTGGTCTGAAAGAGAAAAGACAGCGGCTGAAATTACTGCTGAAATCAATGGAGCTCTAAGAGGTAAGATCAAAGCAGGTATTTCATTTGCCTTCGGGCCTCCCGCTATTCCTGGTTTAGGTAATGGTTCTGGATACAGTATCATGCTTCAGGATAGAGGAGGAAATACGCCTCAATACCTCGAAGAAGAAGTGCAGAAGTTTATTCAGGCAGCGCGTCAACGCCCAGAAATTGGAACTGCTAACACAACATTCCAAGCTCAGGTGCCACAGCGATACATGGAAATAGACACGGATAAAATTCTCAAATCGGGTGTCAATATTAACGATGTATACAACGCTTTTGCGGCCTTTTTGGGTGGTGCTTATGTTAATGATTTTAACCGTTTCGGCAGGCTTTATAAAGCTTATGTGCAGGCAGAACCAGAGTACAGACAGTCTGCAAGTGGCTTGGATATGTTCTATGTCAAAAACAGAGATGGTAGTTCTGTCCCAGTTTCAACATTTGTAACAGTACGAGATACTTATGGTCCAGATTATACGAACAGATTCAATTTATATAGATCAGCTGAAGTCACAGGTATTCCCGGTGAAGGATATTCATCTGGTGATGCATTAAATGCGCTTGAGGAAGTGGCTAATGAAGTGCTTCCGCAGGGAATGGGCTATTCTTGGAATGCGATGAGTTTTCAAGAAAAGAAAGCTTCAGGCCAATTAGCTGTGATATTTAGCTTTTCACTTCTCTTTGTGTTCTTGATTCTCGCAGCACAATATGAAAGTTGGTCGATGCCATTTTCTATTCTGCTCGGAACACCATTTGCACTTTTTGGAGCGTTTTTGTTCTTGTTTTTGGCAAGATTAATCAGTGAGAGTTATTTGAATAATGTCTTTACTCAAATATCCTTGGTTATGTTGATCGCTATGGCAGCTAAGAATGCCATTTTGATAATAGAATTCGCGAAGCTCAAATTTGACGAAGGGCTAGGATTATTTGATGCAGCCATTGCAGCGGCTAAATTGAGATTCAGGCCAATCCTAATGACCGCGTTCTCATTCATTTTAGGGATCTTACCACTGATCTTTGCTTCTGGTTCAGGTGCAGAGGCTAGAAAGGTAATGGGGGTAACTCTATTAGGTGGAATGTCTATTGCCACATTCTTAGGCGTCTTCTTATATCCATTATTGTTTGTCTTAATTGGTACAATAGCGGGTTATGAAAAGAAACGAGACAAAGAATTGAAGTTGGCTCAAGCGGAAGGAGGTGAAGCATGAAAAAGTTAATTCCAGTTATTCTTATCATCGCTATTATTTCCTCTTGTAAAATGGGAGAGAACTATCAGGGAGTTACTTACACTGCACCTGATGCTTACAGAGCAGATGATCCAGAAGCCTTAAGAGATACTATTCAATTTAAGTCTGATACTCTGGCATTAGATTCCTTGAGTGGATTGAATTGGTTTGAGCTATTCGAGGATGATGTACTTGATTCCTTGATTAAAAAGGGCCTTGAGTACAACCAGGACCTGGCTATTAGCGCTGAAAATGTTTATCAAGCCCAGTTAGCACTAAAAAACCAGAGAGTACAAGCACGACCTACCGTAAACTATTCAGGTGGAATTAACACCGGTAATTACAGCGGATTCGCTTTGCCTAATTCCGTGACTTCTTACAATGGAATAGCAGGCTTAAGCTGGGAAATTGACTTTTGGGGTAAGTTCAGTAGACTAACAGAAGCTTCACGAGCTAGATACTTACAAACTGAAGAAGGTTATAGAGCAGCCAAGATTAGTTTAATTGAAACTATTGCCTCAGCCTATTTCGATTACATTGAATTCACAGCAAGGCTCAATATTTCTAATCAGACCTTAGCCTTGAGAGATAGTTCGGTAAAACTTATTCAAGATAGGTTTGAAGGAGGGATAGTGCCCGAAATTGATTTGAATCAAGCACAGATACAAAGAGCAATTGCTGCTTCAAGTGTTCCAGTTGTAGAACGTACCATTGCTCAAACTGAACATTTGATTAGTGTGCTCACAGGTGTTTATCCTCAAGATATACCTATGGGCAAAAACCTATATGAGCAAGACACAGTGTTTGAGGTTCCTGCTGGCCTACCAAGTGAATTACTGAAGAGGAGGCCCGATATTGTTGCAGCAGAGCAAGAAGTGGTTGCTACCAATGCGGAGATTGGAGTCGCTATTGCTAACCGATTTCCAAGTATAAGTATCACAGGTTCACTTGGTGCAGCAACTACAGCCTTAACAGGAAGTACAGAGTTACAGGCTGCATACGGCATTGGAGGAGGGATTACAGGGCCTTTATTCTTTTGGAATACTCTGAAACGAAATGTTGATATCGCTAAGAGTGTCAATAAACAGTCAATTCTAAATTATGAAGCGACTGTACTAAATGCGTTTAGAGAAGTTGAAGATAATTTGGTGGAGATACAGACACTGAAACGTGAATTAGTATATAGACAAGACCATGTTACAGCTGCCGTAAGAGCACAGGAATTATCAAAAGATAGATACGATCAAGGGGTAACTAGTTACCTGGAGTATCTAGAATCTCAACGACAAGCCTTTGAAGCTCAGCAAAATTATGCGGGCACCAAATCGCAATTATTGAAGGCTTATGCACGTTTATACAAAGTTCTTGGCGGAGGATGGACCTTTGAAGAAGAATAGTCGTTAACTTTGTGTACCTATAATAACTAATTATGAGAATTAAACTTTCATTATTGGTTCTTTCCATTTGTATCCTTTCAGGTTGTTACACACCGAAAGAGGATGTATTTGTTGAGGACCTAGATCTAGTAGTGGTGGACTATGACGAGGAATTCGATTTTGACGCACCGCAGACTTTTTTCATGCCTGATTCTATCAGTAGGCCTCAAGAGGGAGGAGATGATGACGATGACGATATCCGAAGATTTGATGATCAAATTTTAGATGAGATCAGAGCCAATATGGTGGCTAAAGGATTTGTCGAGGTAGACGATGCCAATGTAGAGGATGCAGACGTAGTGATGTTGATTTCTGCAGTTAGAACTAATACTTACATAGTAAGTGACCCATGTTTTTGGGGATGCTGGGGTTGGTACCCATGGCCTCCAGGATGGGGTTGGGGTCCAGGATGGGGATGGCCTTATCCTCCAGTGATCGTTGGATCATACACAAAAGGAACCTTATTCATGAATATGATCGATCCTAACGCGCCAAGCCAAGGTCAAGAACTTGATCAAGTTTGGTTAGGAGCTGTTAATGGTCTAATTCAAGGTAGTGATGAGAGTATTCTAAGAAGAATCAACTCTTTAATCGATAAAGCATTTGACCTGTCACCTTACTTAGATAGATAATGAGAGCCATGAAGAAGATATCATTACTTATCGTTGCTTTGATGGTTTTCGGAGCTTCGTCTTATGCGCAGTCACGGTTTTCTAAAGTGACTTGGGAGATTGGTTTTCCTACAGGTGATTTGAAGGAATTTCTAGTAAACGAAGATGTTTCTCTAGGAGGTATCTCGTTTGATTACCGTAAAATGGTTAAAGAGAACTTGACAGTTGGAGGGAATATCTCTTGGGCTTTCTTCAACGGTTCGACTAGAGAAGATCTAGTAGATGGAACAACAACTGTTGCAGGTCTTAGACAATTCTATGTGAATACATTACCAATCATGGTGAATGCACATTATTACAAAGACATCGGAAGTAGTCAGGTATATTTTGGAACTGGCGTTGGTGGTGTCTGGACACTACAAAGAACCGATATTGGGTCATTCTTTACTGATAATGACAATTTCCAATTTGGTGTTATGCCGGAGATTGGATTTAATATCCCATTCTCATTCACTTCAAATGTGAATATTTCAGCTAAGTACAATATTGCCTTTGCTTCAAGTAATAGCATTGACTACACTTACTTTACTGTAGGTGTTGGTTGGTCTAGCTGGTGGTAATAACCAAAGAAATCATATAAAGGAGCTTCGGCTCCTTTTTTTATGCTCTTTAATTTTTTAGAACTCCTCGAAATTTCATTGAGCGATTTAAAACAGATTGTCAACTTCCCGTGATTTTTTATAACTTCTATCAGAAATTAATTCGTAGAGCATGAAATTGAAATTATTCCTGATGATGAGCTTAGTGTGTACGATGGCTCTTGCTCAGAAAAAAAATCAAAAGCCCAATATTCTAGTCATATGGGGCGATGACATCGGCCAATCTAACATTAGTGCCTATACCCGTGGTATGATGGGCTATAGAACGCCTAATATTGATAGGATCGCTAATGAAGGTATCATTTTCACCGATTATTATGGTGAGCAGTCTTGTACTGCAGGTAGATCAAGTTTCATTATGGGACAGTCTGTATTTAGAACTGGTTTGTCTAAAGTGGGACTTCCTGGTGCAGACTTAGGTATGCAGGTTGAAGATCCAACAATTGCAGGCTTATTAAAAGATCAAGGATATGCTACTGGTCAATTTGGTAAGAACCACTTGGGGGATAAAGATGAGATGCTACCAACCAATCATGGTTTTGACGAGTTCTTAGGTAACCTATACCATTTGAATGCTGAAGAAGAGCCAGAAAATGCTGATTACCCAGGAGATATGGTAATGGCAGATGGAAGAACCTTTAGAGAGACTTTTGGTCCAAGAGGAGTTATCAAATCTTCAGCTGACGGACCAATTCAAGATACGGGACCATTGACTAAGAAGAGAATGGAAACCATTGATGACGAAACGGTAGCCGCTGCATTGGATTTCATCAAAAGAATGGACGATGCTGGAACTCCTTGGTTCGTTTGGTGGAGCGGTACGCGAATGCACTTTAGAACCCACGTAAAGGAGGAACTTAGAGGTATTTCAGGTCAGAATGAGTATTCTGATGGAATGGTGGAACATGATATGCACATTGGTCAGTTCTTAGATCTTTTAGATGAATTGGGCATTGCAGACAATACCATTGTGCATTATTCTACTGATAATGGTCCTCATTACAACACATGGCCTGATGCTGCGGCTACGCCATTTAGAGGTGAAAAGAATACGAATTGGGAAGGTGGTTGGAGAGTACCAGCTATGGTGAGATGGCCAGGCGTTGTTCAGCCGGGATCTGTTAGTAATGGCATTGTTCACCATATGGACTGGTTACCAACATTCCTTACTGCAGCTGGCAAAGATGATATCAAAGAAGATCTTTTAGATGGTTACAAGTCTTCTGCTCTAAATAGAGACTACAGAATACATCTAGATGGATATGACTTAACTGCGCATCTCAAAGATCCACAGAATGTGGCAAGCCCTAGGCATGAGATCTTTTACTTCACAGATGATGGTGATCTTTCCGCTTTAAGATATGACGATTGGAAGTTGATCTTCTTAGAGCAACGTACGCAAGGCACTTTAAAAGTTTGGGCAGATCCATTCGTGCCATTAAGAGTGCCCTTGATCTTTCATATGAGACGCGATCCGTATGAAAGAGCTCAGATCACATCTAATACTTACTATGATTGGTTAATTGATAGAGCATATTTGCTTGTGCCTGCACAGCAATATGTAGGTAAATTTTTACAGACATTCATCGATTACCCACCTCGTCAGAAAGCAGCTAGTTTCTCACTAGATCAAGTGATGGAAAAACTGCAGACGGGATCAGGATCAAAATAGAATTCATTTGCTTTAATAAAGCCGCTTCGTGCGGCTTTTTTTATATCTTATAGGAAACAATCTTTTACTATGAACTTACTTCAAGATTTAAGGTCTGCTTATTCCAATTGGTGGATCTTCCTTATTCTCGGAGGCATATTCATGCTCTTTGGGTTTTATGTTTTTTCTGTCCCTTTAGAAGGCTTTGTTGCCTTGACATTCATTTTCGCTATCGGAATGCTTTTTGATGGTTTTGGTGATCTAGTTTTCTCTATTAGAAACAGAGGTGCCATGCAAGGATGGGGCTGGCAATTAGCTATTGGCTTACTATCTATGCTGATAGGGCTTAGCTTGATTCTTCATCCAGAGATCAGTGTGAGAGTGCTACCTCTTTATATCGGTTTTTGGATTCTTTTGAAAGGATTGCTATTAGCAGGTATTGCCTTTGAGCTTAAAGCACAGGGTAGAGATAATTGGTGGTTGGTCATTGTTCTTGCCGGACTTAATGCACTTTTCGGAGTAATGATGATTCTCAATCCATTATTCGGTGCTGCCTTGATAGGAACATTTGCAGCGCTAGGATTAATCTCAATAGGTATTTCACTGATTTATGTGGGCTTCAGAATCAAGAAAATAGGAGAGTCCATCCAAATCGAGCAAGAATAATTTTTTAATACATATGCGAAAACAACTAATAATTCTTGGGCTGTTTCTGACTCTGACGGTTGCTGCCCAAACTGATAAACCCAATTTCTTAGTGATTTGGGGAGACGATATAGGTTGGAGTAATATAAGTGCTTACAATCACGGAATGATGGGCTATAAAACGCCCAATATTGATCGTATTGCGAAAGAAGGGGCGATGTTTACAGATTGGTATGCACAACAGTCATGTACAGCTGGCAGAGCTTCTTTTATCTTAGGTCAACATCCATTTAGAACTGGATTATTAACCATTGGAATGCCTGGCTCAAAACAAGGGATTCAAGAGAATCAAGCCACTATTGCTGAGTTGCTTAAACCACATGGTTATGTTTCTGGTCAATTTGGTAAGAATCACTTAGGAGATAGAGATGAGCATTTACCAACGAATCACGGTTTTGACGAATTCTTTGGTAACCTATACCATTTGAATGCTGAAGAGGAGCCTGAGACTTATTACTACCCTAAGGATCCTGAGTTTCATGAGAAGTATGGCCCAAGAGGCGTACTCAAATCAACGGCAGATGGTCCAATTCAAGATACGGGACCATTAACTCGTAAAAGAATGGAAACTGCAGATGAAGAGTTTACTTCTGCAGCCATTGCTTTCATAGAAAAAGCTCACAATGAGGGAAAACCCTTCTTCGTCTGGCTCTCCGCAACGAGAATGCACGTTTGGACTCACTTGAAAGAGGAAAGTCAAGGGGTAACAGGAATTGGTTTGTACCCTGATGGGATGGTTGAGCATGATAAGGCCATTGGTCAAGTGCTAGATAAACTAGAAGAGCTAGGAATCATCGATAATACCATGATCATGTACTCCACAGACAATGGAGCTGAGAAGTTTACATGGCCTGATGGCGGTACTACACCATTTGCTGGTGAGAAGGGTACTACTTGGGAAGGAGGCTTCAGAGTGCCTACAGCTATCCGTTGGCCTGGAGTTATTAAACCAGGAACGATCTACAATGATATTTTCTCACATGAGGATATGATGCCAACTATGTTAGCAGCAGCTGGTGATCCAAACATCAAAGAAGACCTTTTAAAGGGTAAGCAAGTAGGAGACAAGAACTTCAAGATTCATCTGGATGGTTATAACATGCTACCTTACTTCAAAGGTGAGGTCGACAAAGGACCAAGAAAGGAGATTTTCTATTTTGACGCAGCAGGTAACCTCAATGCACTTCGATTTAATGATTGGAAGTTACATTTTACCTTAATGGAGGGTGCCATTAATGAGGCTTATCGTAAGCAGCCATCATGGCCAATTCTGATCAATTTGAGAGCAGATCCTTTTGAGGTATCATATAAGTCGGCTCTGTATATCAGATGGTTCGCAGATCAAATGTGGACTTTTGTTCCAGCTCAGGATATCGTAGGGGATTTTCTTAAAACCTTTATAGAGTTTCCGCCTGTTCAAGGTTCCTCGCTTGGAATTGATAAAGTAGTTCAAAGTTTATCCGCCCATCCAAGAGGCCAATAAGTGAAATTTAAAAGCCCTCGAAAGAGGGCTCTTTTTATGAAGAAGCTATCAGTATATCTATTTTCCTCAATGCTTATTCTTTCGGCTTGTGTTTCGTTTGAAGCTGATCAAGGTGATCCATTGCCTTCATGGAATGAGTCCAAAACTAAAGCTAGTATCATTCAATTTGTTGATATGGCGATTGATCCTGCAAGTCCACAGTTTATCAGTATTGATGATCGAATAGCAGTATTTGACAATGACGGTACATTGTGGTCTGAGAAGCCGTTTTACTTTCAGTTGTTTTTTGTGATTGATAGAATCAACGCAAACGCTGCTCAGCACCCAGAATGGCGAACGGAAGAGCCTTACAGATCCATTCTTGCTGGAGACATTGAAGGGGCATTTAGCCAAGGTGAAGAAGCTTTGCTTAAACTGGTGATGGGAGCTGATGCTGACGTGCCCGTAGAAAGGTTTTATGCCCTGGTAAATGACTGGATGAGTCAGGCGAAGCACCCTAGATTCAATAGACCCTTTAATGAGTTGATCTATCAGCCCATGGTAGAGCTTTTAGACTATCTACGTGATAATGAATTCAAGGTGTTCATCGTATCGGGTGGTGGAATAGACTTTATGAGACCATGGGTAAAGAAGGCTTATGGCATCAGTACAGATCAAGTGGTAGGTTCTAGTAATAAAACCATTTTTGAGTACCGCCAAGGTCGTTTTGATGTAATTAGAACTCCTCAGTTAGACTTTATTGATGACAAGGAAGGTAAGCCTATTGGTATCATGAGAAATATTGGCAAAAGGCCTGTTTTTGCTGCTGGTAATTCTGATGGAGACTTAGCCATGCTCCAGTTTACTTCTTCAAATCATGCAGGATCATTTATGCTCTATGTGCATCATACTGATTCAGTAAGAGAGTGGGCTTACGATAAAAATTCTTCTGTTGGGCGACTAGATAAAGGGTTGAATGAGGCCAATCAGAAAGGTTGGACAGTAGTCGATATGGCGAATGATTGGAATGTTATTTATCCATTTGAATTAGAATCAAATGAGTGATTCAAGAAATAGTATTAAAGAGCTAGAGAGTAGAATGAATAAATCTATTCTCGGGCAAGTCAACGTGGTTGAAAAGATCATCATGGTAATGTTGGCTGACGGTAATTTACTCCTTGAAGGATTGCCTGGTCTAGCCAAAACAAGAGCGATTAAATCAATGGCCCAAGAATTGGAATGCGATTTAAGTAGGATCCAATTTACTCCAGATTTATTGCCTTCTGATATTACAGGAACAACTGTCTATCAACCAGACAACAAAGAGAATGCCTTTATTTTTGAAGAAGGGCCAATTTTTGCCAACCTTATTTTAGCAGATGAGATCAATCGTGCGCCTGCAAAGGTTCAGGCAGCTTTGCTCGAAGCTATGGAAGAGAGGCAGGTATCAGTAGCTGGTACTACGCATAAAATGGCAGACCTATTTATGGTGATGGCAACACAGAATCCAGTGGAGCAAGAAGGAACTTATCCGTTACCAGAAGCACAAATGGATCGTTTCATCATGAAGGTGATCATGGAGTATCCGGATAGTGCAGCTGAGAAAGAAGTGATCAAGTTGGTGCGTGAAGAGAGTAAAGGAAGCTCTGAAAAGAATACACCGATCGATCAAAAGGTGGTCTTTCAAGCTAGAGAAGAAATTAAGAACATTAAGGTCTCTGATGCTGCGGAGAACTATATCGTAGACTTAATCATGGCAACTCGTTTTCCTGAACAGTTAGATCAAGACCTAGCCAAGTACATTAGCGTTGGTGCAAGCCCGAGAGGTTCAATTGCTTTGGATAAATGTGCAAGAGTTAAAGCATGGATGGATGAGCGGGATTTTGTTACACCGGACGACATCCGCTATGTGACGAAGGATGTCTTAAGACACAGAATTATGCTTAGCTATGAAGCAAATGCGGAAGGCATAAGTGCAGATCAGGTAATTGACCAGCTAATAGAGCAAGTAGTGGTTGCCTAATATGATCAAGCCGACTCCTTACATACAACCTACCCTAAAAGACTTATTGAGTCTTGAACATTTGGCCTTTACAGGTGCCTTATTGCCTAATAGGCTGGTCCATAATGTGCTAGCAGGTAAACATGCTTCTAAGCTGAGAGGAAGAGGTTTAGACTTCGCAGAAGTAAGAAAATATGTGTCTGGAGATGATATTAGAAATATAGACTGGAAAGTTACTGCACGTACCAAAACGACTCATACCAAGGTGTTTGAGGAAGAAAAGGAGCGGCCGGTATTTCTACTTTCTGATTTAACAAGCTATATGTTCTTCGGGTCAGTCGCCTATACGAAAAGCGTTATTGCTTTGGAATTAGCAGCTTTGACCGGCTTCCGTACACTAAAGGCGTCAGATAGATTCGGAGGGATTTTATTTGGAGACCAAGATGAATCATTCATCCGACCTCAGAGGAGCAGAGTCGCTTTGTTAAGGTATTTGGAAGACGCAGTACATAGGAATGACAATTTGATGGAGCGAAGTAGTGTCAACTCAAATGTAGATCGCCTTAATCAAATGCTCAAAAGAACAAGAATGACCATTAGCCATGATCATGTGGTAGTCATTTCTACTGATATGACAGATGCTGATCGGGAGACCTTTGAACATCTTATTGGCTTATCTATGCACAATGATGTGATTCTAGTTCACATCTTAGATCCTTTGCAAGCCAAGATTCCAAAGGGTAAGACTTTGGCTTCTGATGGAATTAATCAAGTCTTGATCAACTCAAATGAAAAGGACTTTCAATCAATCATTGATGAGAAAGAAGAGTCACTTCAGAATAGATTAACACACGACTTACGAAAGTATAACATTGTTAGTCTTCAAATGACGACTGAAAGATCAGCGGTTGAACAATTAAAAGAAGTGTTTGCTAAAGCGGTGAGATGATGGTTTTTCTTCAAAATAGTGACTCCTTCGGTGACATCATTGAGCAAGACCCAGTATCCTTTTCTTTTGATGCACCCGGTTGGTACTTACTCATTGGATTAATTGGTCTTGCCTTGATTGCTAGCTGGATCTTCTTTCAGCTCAAGCACAAAAGAAATGCTTACAGAAGGAGAGCGATCAGCGAATTAAGGGAGCTTTCAGTAACCAGCTTTGATTATCAATTGATTATTGCAGTCAATCAAGCATTAAGGCGCATTGTACAGAGATGGGAGTCTCGCAGCAAAGTGGCTTCCTTACAAGGCTCTGAGTGGATAAGGTACTTAAATTCACAATGCAGTTCAATTCTATTTAATGAGGATTCAGCTGATATTATTGAGAAAGCTGTTTATCAAGAAGCTGAGATTGAGAAGACAGAGGTGGATCAATTCTTTGAGAGCGCTTTATTATGGATATCTAAACATCGCGCCAAATGAATCCTGCTGAAATGACATTTGAATTTGGTTGGCCATGGGTATTTGCCCTATTGCCTTTGCCGTTTTTGGTCTTTTGGATTTTAAAACCTTTAAAGAAGCAGCGCTCGGCTCTTTTGATCTCTAGTTATTTCAGTTGGTTAAAGGCTTCGGGCCACGAGGCGTCTAAAAATGCTTGGGTAAGTAGGCGCAATGGAATTCAATGGATCATTCTTGTCTTGGTTTGGGTGGGAGTAGTAGCGGCAGCTGCTTCGCCACAGTTGGTAGGTCAGCCTGAACTAAAAAAGAAGACAGCAAGAAGCTTTTTGATTGCAACAGATATTTCCTTTAGTATGGATACTAAAGATTGGTCTGTTGACGGAAAGTTGTTGAGTAGATGGGAGGCCGTAAAACTTGGTATGAAGGATTTCTTGAAAAGGAGAGAAGGTGATAAAATTGGTCTCATTTTTTTCGGGACGAATCCTTACTTGCAGGCACCACTCACTACTGATCTAGGGGTGATTCAATGGATGGTTGATGAAACGGACATTGGAATGGCCGGTCAGACAACAGGAATTGGAGCGGCCATTGGAATGGGTATCGATGTTCTAAAAAGGGACACTTTAGAAAGTAAAGTACTGCTTTTATTGACTGATGGAGTAGATAGCGGGTCGGATATTAGCCCTGTAGATGTTGCTCAATTAGCCAAGTCTGATAGTATTAAGATTTACACTTTAGGTATTGGTGACCCTGAAAAACCAGGATCTGATCTTGATGAAAACACGCTTAAACGAATCTCTGAATCTACCGATGCACAATACTTTAGAGCCATTGATCCTGAGGCTCTCGAAAGTGTATATGAGACGCTAGACGGTTTAGAACCTATCGAATATGAGGAAGAAGAATACAAACCAACTATTCTGCTATATGCCTATCCATTAAGTGGTGGAATTGTCTTGGTCCTAGTATTTCAATTAATCAATAGCTTAATCAATTTCCGAAACCGTGCTGAGTGATTTGAGACATATTGATTGGGCAGCTTTCCACTTTTTAGATCCGAAATGGTTCTGGCTCTTGATTCCGTTGGCTTTAGTAACATCGCTCGTTCTTCTATCGAATAGGGAAAAAAGTAGCTGGAAATCACTCATTTCAGAGCATTTGAGACCTTTCATGTTTAGTAAATCAAACAAGAAAGCTATTTACCGTCCTCTCATCAGTTTTAGTTTAGCTGGACTTTTGGGCATAATGGCATTAGCTGGTCCAAGCTGGAAAAAGATAGATGTTCCTGGGATTAAAAGCACAGCAAACCTGGTGATTCTGATGGACCTTTCATGGTCCATGATGACTGAAGATATCCAGCCCAATAGACTCGAAAGAGCTAAACTGAAAGTAAGAGATCTGATGGATGCCGACCCTCGTGCTAATACCAGTTTGTTTGTCTTCGCTGGCACCATGCATCCCGTAATGACGCTCACAAGTGATTACAAATTAATTACGCATCATGTAGATTATTTGACTGCGGGAATGATGCCGATCCTTGGTGATGATCTGCCATTAGCTATCAGTGTTATGGACACTGTCTTTGATAGATTTCAAGCGCCAAGCACTTTGTTACTCATTACGGATGAGCTTGAACCAGAGGATCAATCAGCCATTACAAACTTTGTCGAGAATTCCATTCATAAAGTAGAGATCCTAGTGAGTTCAACAGTTAATGGTGGGCAAATTCCAGGTTTTAGACCCAATACACTACTCAAGGACAAAGCGGGCAATGTGATCAGTTCTATTCCTGATCAGAACATTTTTGCTGGCTTAAAAGCCTTAGAAAGAGTAACCATCAATCCCTTAACACTCGATGACTCTGATGTTACGGCTATTGCTACTCGAGTAAGGAAAGACTTGAACTTTCAAGCTGATGATGAAAGCAGCGATGAAGAATGGCAGAATGAAGGGTTATTACTCGTATTTCCAATGCTGCTATTAATATTGGCATTCTTCCGAAAAGGCTATATGATCCAATGGTCATTGTTTTTTGGCCTGTTCCTGTTTAGTGCATGTTCGCCTGAAAGCAAATATGCTCATTGGTGGTACAGCGCTGATTATTTAGGTCAGAAACTCGAGGGGATTGAACAGTATCAACAGGCAGGCGATGCGTATGCTGATATTCTGCGTAAGGCTGTGGCTTATTATAAAGCAGGTGATTATGAGGCCTCAGCAGCACTATTTTCTCTAGACAGCTCTGCAGCTGGTAAATTCAACTATGGCCTCTCATTAGCTAATATGGGCTATTATGAACAAGCCCAGGAAGTGCTGGAAGAGGCTAAGACACTCGATCCTGACTTGCCAGATCTTGATCGCTCTATATCCAAGATGGAAGATGCTAGAATGGCATCTGATTCAGTGAATCGTTTTGATCCCACAGAATTATTCGCAGACAAGGAGAAAGGAGAGCTTATCGAAAGACAAGCTAGTGGTAAAGATGAAGAATTGACTAGTGATACAGAGGTAGATGAATTACCTCAGGACGGTAATCGTGTAACGGATGAAGTAGCTTCAAACATGAGGCAAGCGGAAGAACTAGAACGACCGCCTGAAGACATGGAAGCAGGGGCAGATGTAGATGCTCAGAACATCATGTTAAGGACCATTTCGGCTGAACCTACAGAGTTTCTTAGAAGGAGATTCAAATTCCAAGTAGAAAAGTATTATCCCGATATCAAGGAAGGAGAGAAGAAATGGTAAGAAGGCTATTCATTATGATAGCATACATTTTATGCTCCTTGTCGTCCATTAAGGCTCAAGTAGATGCTTTTGCGACAATTAAGCTTAACAGAACTGAAGTCTATCCGGAACAACCTATTAAGGCCACCATTACAGTTTCGACTGCTACTTGGTTTACTGCACCTCTCAGTTTTGATAATCTTCAAGTGCCCAATGCTTTTGTTATTCCATTTAAAAGAACTCTTAGTACAAGTATTACAAGGAATGGCAAGAACTATCCATCCATTCAGTTTTTCTACCTGATCTATCCTTATAAAAGTGGTGATTTTGAAGTACCTGAACTGATCATTCAAGCCGAAACTCCTCCTGTCGGGGATTATAAGGGCGAAAAGACAACACTACAGACTCGAGCAGTTGCTTTTCAAGTGAAAAAACCACCTTCAGAATTCAAAGGAACCTGGTTTATTGCTAATTCGGTGAGTTTAGTAGACCAATGGAATAAGCCGATTCAACAAGTCAAAGTAGGGGATGTTTTGGAGAGAAATATCAAGATTTACGCTGCAGGTACCTTGCCTAAGTTCATTCCCCCTGTAGAACTAGAGGCAATCGATTTTGTGAGTATTTATGAAAAAGCACCCTCTCTGGAGGATAAGAGAAATACACAAACGGCCAATGGTGAAAGAATAGAAAAGGCGATTTACCTATTCGAGAAGGAGGGTACTTATGAGATTCCTGAGGTTAGAATTGACTGGTGGAATCCTTATCAACAAAAGGCCTTTTTTAAGAGAATTCCTTCAATAAAAGTGGAAGTTAAACCCAACCCTGATTTAGGTATGATCGCTTCAGTTAGAGATAGCTTGAATTTAACTCAAAATGCATCTCTCAACGCTGAAGTGAAGGATAATACCATTTGGGGAATGAAACCATGGCAATTAGGGCTGATCATATTTGGGTTAACACTTCTTCTATTCTGGTTGGTCAGGTTTGTAAAGCGTCAATTAAGAGATATTCAAGAGAGAAGAAAAAAGTACCTCAGATCTGAAGAGCATTACTTTCAAGAACTATTGCACTTTAAAGGTTCTGATAAAGCGCATTACCAAAGAGTAGTTTATAGGTGGTGGGACTCATTAAGAAAACAACATCAATTGGAGGCTTCCATTGCAAGACAGATTGAAATGCTTGAAATGCCCACTCTTAACTCTAAGTGGTTATTTGTGACATCTGAAAACAATTCCTTCGAACCTTTAAAAAACCAGGACTGGAAACAATTAAGGTCAGCTTGTATTCGGTTTGTTTCAGATGAAAAACAGAATTTCTCTACCTTGCAAAGAGCTATAAACTAGACCATTGATCAAGAGGATTTTTTTAAGACTTATTCCAGTCCTTTTCTTAATGAATTTGAGCTTCAAAGCGAAGGCTCAAAATCAAGAGTCACTTTGGTTGGCATATTTTCATTATCAGAACATTAATGATCGTACTCAAATCTTTGGTGATGTTGCCTACAGAACTTTTTTCCAAGAAGGAACTTCCACAAGAGTTCATGTAAGGCCAAGTATTCGATATAGGCCTTCGGATAGATGGGATTTTAGAGCAGGAATAGGTCTGATTTGTGAGTTTAGACCTGAAATCACCAACCGATTTGAGATAAGACCTTATCAAGGTGTAAGATACTATATCGATCCGAGTGATAGACTTTTGATGAATTTATACTTGAGAGTAGAACAGAGAATCAGTATCGATGATCTAGTTGAGGATAATGAGGTAAGATTTGATCTTCGTTTTCGATTAAGACTGGGAGGTAGGTATGAGTTTATCAACCCAATTTCAGACAGCTTTTGGTTTATACCTTATGGATTCGAATTATTTATTCCTGTCAATAACGAGATTACAGACTTTATAAGCGAAAAATCGAGATTGAGGACAGGATTAGGATATAATGCCAATGAGAACTGGCGTTTCACCTTTTATTTAAACCTAGAGCTGGATGGAAGGCGCTTGGGATTAAATGCAAATGTTGATAATGCAGCTTTTGAATTTAGGGTAAGGCATACAATTCCTTGGTCTGAGTAATAAATAATAAGATTTGTCTTTAAAATCTGCTTCTTTCAGTTTTAATGTTCATTCTTCTGTTCTAGCTTAAGGCCATGTTCAATTCATTAGTCCGTTATTGCCTATTCTGTTTTGCTTTACTGATTTATTCTTGCTCCAATCAAGAACAAGTAGAGGCTATTCCAACTGACGGACCTGAAGGCATGGTTTGGATTCCTAGTGGAAAGTTCATGATGGGAGCCTTGGATTCAGATCGAGAAGCTCGCAGGGATGAATATCCTGCACATGAAGTGCAAGTGTCTGGATTTTGGATAGGAGAGCATGAAATAACCAATGCACAATTCAATGACTTTGTAGAAGCCACAGGCTACGTAACGGTAGCTGAAAAAGCGCCAGATTGGGAAGAGTTGAAAAAGCAATTACCTCCTGGCTCTGAAAAGCCACACGATTCAGTTTTAGTGGCTGCATCAATGGTCTTTACCCCGGTAGAGACAGAAAACCTAGCAGATTGGACGCAATGGTGGAGCTGGGTTAAAGGAGCTAATTGGCGTCATCCGCAAGGAGAAGGCTCATCTATAGATGATAAGATGGATCACCCCGTTGTTCAAGTTTCTTGGGAAGATGCCCAAGCCTATCTGAAATGGGCAGGAAAAAGGCTTCCGACCGAGGCTGAGTGGGAGTTTGCTGCCAGAGGTGGACTAGCACAAAAGAAATACCCTTGGGGTGATGAAAGAGATAAGATCACTATCTGTGGAAATACTTGGCAAGGAAAGTTTCCTGAGCATAATCATGAAGAGGATGGTTACTTTACAACATCTCCCGTTAAACACTATGAGTCAAATGGTTATGGGTTGTATGATATGGCCGGAAATGTATGGGAATGGACTTCAGATTGGTACAACGTCAATTACTATGCACAAGCTAAACAGCAAGGATTATTAAAAGATCCTAAGGGAGCGTCAGCGCCTTATGATCCAACACAACCCTACATGCCTCAAAGAGTACAAAGAGGTGGTTCCTTCCTTTGCAATGATTCTTATTGTAGCAGTTATAGAGCTAGCGCTAGAATGAAATCTAGTCCAGATACTGGGCAAGATCACGTGGGTTTTAGGGCAGCCATGAGTCATGCAGATTGGCTTCGGCAGAAAAATAAAGCTGCAAATTCAGGAGAATAAACTTTTGCATTGACAGTCTGTTAGTGCTGTAATGTGGATAGTCACTGTTTTATTCTTACTACTTCCTTACGATAATATGGAGGCCATAATTGATTTCTCTGATCCTCAACAAATGAGAGACTGGGTGGTCGTGAATGATGGTGTAATGGGGGGCTTATCTAGAGGGAAAGTTGAATTAACTGAAACTGGAGCCTTATTCTCAGGGCGTGTGTCTTTAGAGAATAATGGTGGTTTTGCTTCATTTCGTTCGCCTTACTCAAGAATTGACCTGAGTTCTTATGATTCGTTAGAGATAAGATATAAAAGCACTGGATTGCCTTGTGCAATGAGTTTTTACCGTTACTCTCAATTCTGGAGACCTAACAATAAACTGCCCCTTGAACTATCCGATGACTGGACCACTGTTAGAGTTTCTCTCTTGGATTTGGCGGAATACAGAATGGGATCAAAAACCGGTAATACCATTTCTAGAGATCAGCTAAACGATATCATCCGAATTGGGTTTATTACTGATTCTAAAAAGGAAGGCAATTTTGAGTTCGAGGTAGACTATGTCAAGTTTGTCTCTACCAATTAATCATTCCGCTAGTGTAAAATTATAAATAGGCTCGATTGCCTCTTTTAGTTTTGTACTATGATTCGCCAAATCATTACACTTTTACTGTGCGCTGCATCACTTTCACTTTTTGGCCAGCAGATCGAAATAAGAAAGACTGATCAAAAGATTGTCATTGATGGAATTCTTGACGATGCGGCATGGCAAACGGCTGATTCTGCCTATAATTTTATGCAGCAGTTCCCATCAGATACTTCTTTAGCCAATTCTCAAACCATTGCTAAAATTCTGTACGATGACCAATTCGTATATATTTCTGGCTTAATGTTCAACCTAGACAAGGACAGAACCTATTTTACTCCGTCACTAAGACGAGACTTTTTTGGTGATGCGGTAGATTCCTTTTCAGTCATATTTGACACATTTCAAGATGAAACCAATGGGTTCATTTTTGGTATCAATCCATATGGAGTAAGGAGAGAAGGACTATTGACCAATGGAGGTTCTGGTAGGGACGGTTTTAGCTTGGACTGGGATAATAAGTGGTTCGGGGAGGCCATTATGCATCCAGATGGCTATTGGACAGCTGAAATGGCCATTCCATTAAAGACTTTGAGGTTTAATGAAGGACAGACTCAATGGAATATTAATTTCTACAGAGTAGACAGTGAGAAGGCTGAAAAATCTACTTGGACGCCTATCTCTGTCAATTTTTCCATTATTAATTTGGCCAATCTGAGAAAGGGTGAGTGGGATGAACCGACCAAAAAGCCTGGTTCAAACATCTCTTTTATTCCTTATGTAGCTGCTGGCTTACAAAGAAACTTCGAAGATGGTGAAGATGCTATGTCCAATTTTGATGTTGGGTTTGATCTTAAATATGCCGTTACACCTGGTTTAAACTTAGATTTGACAGTTAATCCTGATTTCTCTCAAGTTGAAGTAGATCAGCAAGTAACTAACCTCGATCGTTTCGAAATCTTCTTCCCTGAGCGCAGACAGTTCTTCCTAGAGAATGCCGATCTATTTGCTAATTATGGTAACAGAGGAACGAGGCCGTTCTTCAGCCGAAGAATTGGAATTACTAGAGATGAGAGCACAGGGCAGAATATTCAGACTACTATTCCTTATGGTGCTCGATTGAGTGGTAAAGTAAATGATAACCTCAGAATTGGAGTATTGAATATGCAAGATGCAAGAGATGAAGATATTGGTGCGCCTTCATATAATTACACCATGGTATCGCTCCAACAAAAGATCTTGGCCAGATCTAATATTTCTTTTTTCGGAGTGAACAAACAGACATTTAACAGTGAAAGTGAATATGACACCTTGAATTATTCTCAATGGAATAGAACTTTTGGTGCGGATTTCAATTTACAGTCAGCTGATAATAAGTGGAATGGTAAAGCCTTTTTTCATCACTCTTTTGACGAAGAACAACCCGATGACGCATTCGCTACGGGTGTTTCAGTTGATTACAATGTGACGCATTGGTCGGTTAGTGCATTTTCTCAAGTTGTGGGAGCAGGTTATAATCCAGAAGTGGGCTTTGTAAGAAGAACAGATCTACGTCAACTAGCGCAAACCACTCGTTATAGGATTTTCCCACAAAAAGGGAGTATCCAAACTCATGGACCCGGTTTTGACTTTGATTTGAAAGGTAACGATGAAGTCGGTTTTCTAGATTGGGATGTCAACATATTATATGATATCACATGGAAGTCTTCAGCTAAGTTCAGCAGTAGGCTAAGAAGGGAATATGTTTACTTGACCAATGATTTCGATCCTAGCGGTTCAGGTGGCATTAAATTACCAGCTGGCTCTGACTACACATTCGACTTGATCATCGCTAGATATGAATCTGATCAGAGAAAGAAGTTCTCTTATAACATTTCTACTAGATCAGGAGAGTATTACAATGGTACACGCATAAATCTGCAAGGAAGCCTTCAGTTCAGATATCAGCCTTTAGGCTTTACAAGTATAGATTTTGCATACAATAGAATTAGACTTCCTGAGCCATACAGCGATTCTAACCTCTTTTTAATAGGACCTCGATTTGATTTCACCTTTACAAAGAATCTTTTCTGGACCACCTTTGTACAGTACAATAGTCAAATTGAAAACGTGAATATCAATTCTCGTTTGCAATGGAGATTTGCTCCAGTTTCGGATATATTCCTTGTTTATACAGACAATTACCTAGCCACCAATGAAGATGGTTTCATTGATTTCGGTGCTTCAAAATCGAGGGCTTTGGTATTTAAGATGACTTACTGGCTTAATTTCTAGCCACAAGGTCTGCCTTTAACTCCGTATATATTACCTGATTCTGATAGATAAGCTTAGAAAGGTGCTTGAGGTCTTCCGTTTGTAATGGAGACCAAAAATCAGGATACTTAATAGTAACTTTTTGATTGATCAGCTTCTTTTCTAAGTCTTGAATAGAAAGTCCTTGTTCAAGCCCACGATTGATATAATAGCTGTTGCCATTCTCTTTCATGGTTAAAACAATATCGAATTCACCTGCTTCAAAGATGTCTTCGACTGTTCCACTTATTACTGATAATCTTTCTTCTGGTAGGATAGGCACAGGCCTAAAGATGATAATAGCTGTAGTCAATAGTAATCCGGTAGACAACAGCAGTAAAAACTGTTTCTTCATAGTTGAGTCGTTCTTACAATATACAAATTTTAATGAAAGATGATATGTAAGAGAATCAAGGAACCGAGAGAGGCCCAACCCAGTCTTTTGATGTCTGATGTGCTGTCTTTAAAAAGCTCGTTTATAGAGATCCAATGACCTTTTTGGAAACCAAGTGCTGAAATAATAAAGGCGATTATGATTACCCACATGGCCCTGACGAAATAGTTCATTTCAGGGAATAGATTTACAATTAAGAGGTGTAGAATAATGGTGGAGCTGAACCCAATAATCGCTCGTTGATGATTAGGAAAAGCCACAAATGCAGTAGTACAAATGATAACTACAATACCGCAATTGATGTAATATCTCAAATTATTAAGCGTATGAGTAAAGGCTGCTTCAGGGTTTTCAAATTTCACATAGAGTAAAATTAATCCCATGACTATTCCGGTGATAAGGGTAAAAACAATAAAGTTTCTTCCCGACCTCACTACCTGCGAATCCGTAGCTGTTTTATTCAGGTATCCTTTGTAGATATCAATTGACCATAAAGTAGACAATGAGTTGAACAAAGAGTCAACCGTGCTCATCAATGAGGCGAATAGGGCACAGAGTATTAGTCCTCTTAATCCAAGAGGCAAAAAGTTCTTTACTAGGTATGGGAATGTTTCATCTGGGTCACCTAATCCTTTGTCTTTTAAAATGACCGCCAAAGCAATGCCAGGCATAATGATGAGAATGGCCATGAAGTATTTCATGAAACCGCCTACAATCAATCCTATTTGCGCTTCTCTCAAGTTCTTAGCAGCAAGTGATCTTTGAATAACACTTTGATTAGCGCACCAGTAGTTGATATTAAGCAAGAACATACCCAATATGGCTATCCAAGGTAATTGCGGATGATCAGCGGGTAAATGAAGGTGCATCATATCTGGTACTTCCTCATAAATCCCGCTTAAACCTCCAGCTTTGTTCATTGAAATGACGGTAATGATGATACCTCCTAAGGTGAGAATCCCGAATTGAAGAATGTCGGTTTTAACCACTGCTGCAAGGCCTCCTAGGTAAGTGTAAATAGCTGAGAACAGCCCTAATGCCACCACTATTATTGAAATTCTTGTGAGCCGGTCAGAACTGATAAATGCAAGTTCTTCTGCAAATACAAGATCAGCAGCATAGGCTCCCCAGAACAAGGCTGCTCCTAATCCAAGGCTGGATAGTAAGACTATATTTGAAGTCGAATAAATAAGGCTGACAGTGGCACCTAGTTTGGTTTTGATAAACTGCGTGATCGTAATGACCTTGTTTTTCAAATAGAGTGGAACAAATATGAATGCAGCCATAAGGAGCCCTTGCATGGCATTGATTTCCAGATTAGCCTGAGCGAGTCCGTATAAATAGGCGGAGCCCATCATGCCTAAAAATTGATAGCCTTGTACGTTTGTGGCAATTGTAGATATGGCAATTGATGGCCATTTAAGATTTCTAGAACTCAGGAAATAGTCCTCAATAGTTGCATTGCTTCCTTGCCTTCCTCTCAGAGCAATCAGAAAGACTACTACGAAATAAAAGAGCACTATAAGTAAGTCAATGATCATACTATCTTCTTGGGCCTTTTGCTAAAGGGGTTGAAGGCTCATTATTAGGAATACGACCTTGTTCATGAGCTAATGAAATCGTGTTTAGATGAGGAAGGACCTTCTCACCAAAGATCTTACATTCTTCAATATGAGGATAACCAGAAAAAATGAATGATCGGAAACCCATAGCCTCATACTCATGAATTCTTTCAATGATCTGCTCAGGAGTTCCTACAAGGGCCGCTCCACAGCCAGACCGTGCTCGTCCAATACCTGTCCAAAGTAATGGTTCGGCAAAGCCTTGTGGATTTGACCTATCTCTTAAACTAGATTGCAATGATACTCCCAGACTTTTAGCGTCTTGTGCTCTATTGCGGATCTCATTTCCTGTATCATCATCCAATTGTGATACGAGATGGTCTGCCCATTCTTGAGCCTCCTTCTCAGTATCTCTGACAATCACATGGACTCTCAAACCGAAATCGACCTTTCTGCCATATTCAGCTGCCTTATTGGACATCACTTCCATTTGGTTGCTTAACACTTCTCTAGTCTCTGGCCAAAGTAAGTATACATCACAATGTTCAGCGCATAAATCTAGGCCCGCAGGAGAGTAGCCGCCAAAGTAAAGCAGAGGGCCTCCATTTTGCTGATAAGATTTGACGGGCTCAGACGGTAGGTCAAAATCATAGAAATCACCCTTGAATTGAATTCTGTCTTGAGTCCACGCTTGCTTTAAAATCTCAATGACTTCTCGAGACCTTTGATATCTCTTCTCAGATTCAAGCTTATCTCCAGGTAGGTCAGATGAAATGATGTTAACAGTGAGTCTTCCTTCTAAAATATGATCTATGGTAGCTAAAGTTCTAGCAAGCATAGGAGGGTGGACCTCGCCACATCTTACTGCAGCTAATAAATTCATATTCTGAACAAGGGGAGAAAGTGCCGCAACAAAAGGTAAAGTGTCTTGCCCAACCTGATAAGAAGAAGGACAAAGAATATTTCTATAACCTAGTTCATCGGCTTTAAGAACTATTTCGGAAGCATTCTTCCAATTGCTCTTATACTTTTCAGGCATTTGCCCCAATATGTCGGTGTCACCGTTACATATTGGAGCAAACCATGAAACTTCTGAGCCATTTAAATGCTCAGATCTGATATTGATTTTATTCACTAATTCTTCTTCTTCGCTGGCGTATTAAATGGTGGTGGTGTTACTGTTTTCTTTGGATTTGCATCTATCAATTTCATCAGCTCTTGTACAGCTCTCTCCAACTGAAGATCTCTTCCTTCAGACATAGCTTTGGCTTCTTGTCTAACTTCAATATCTGGTGCTACACCTTCATTTTCAGCCACATATACATTGTTAATAGGGTCGAACACGGCATTGTCAGGTGCTGTCAGGTATCCTCCGTCAATCATTGCGTAATGTGATGATGATTTCACTAGGCCTCCCCATGTGGTCATACCTATTAATTGACCTGCATTTTGCTGCCTAAATGCCCAAGGGAAGAAATCTCCTCCAGAGCCAGCCAATTCATTGATCAATAAGACTTTTGGTCCTAAGATTCCACCCGGAAGACTGAATGCCTGACCATTAGGTACTTCATTCGTCAATCCAGCTCTTAATGAACGGGTCATAAGGTCTACCATATAATCATCTAATAAACCACCGCCATTGAATCGTTCGTCAATCACAGCGCCTTCTTTATTCTGTTGGGCGAAGAAGTATCTGTTAAACGAAACGTAACCAGGTCCTCCCGTATTCGGCACCCAGACATAACCTAGTCTTCCGTTCGAAAGCTCTTCAACCTTTCTTCTATTGTCTTCTACCCATGCACGCTGTCTTAGAGCTCCTTCGCTTCTAATTGGCTCAACAACTTCAGTCCAAGAACCATCAAACTCTGGTTTAGAATTTAAATGGATCAAGGTTTGAACGCCCGCAGTACCATCTAATAATTGATAGGGATCCATGTTGCCAGTCAATTCTACTCCATTAACTCCAACTAAGTAATATCCTTCTTTAACGTTCATGTTAGGTCTGTCAAGCGGGCTTGTAAGACCTGGGTTCCAACTCTCAGTGGTATAGATTCTATCGATTTGCCAACGGCCTTTATTCAATTCTAGATCAGCGCCAAGTAATCCCATTTGAGATCTTTCAACTGACGGGTAATCTCCGCCTCCAACAAAACTGTGACCTACTGAGAGTTCGCCATTCATCATGTCAAGGATGTAATTCAGGTCTGCTCTATGACGAACGTGAGGGATCAATGGAGCATATCTTTCATAAACCTTATTCCAATCACGACCATGCATTCCCGGATCATAGAAGTAATCTTGTTCGTATCTCCAGGCCTCTTTGAAAATTTGCTGCCATTCTTCATATCGATTCAATTTCATTTTCAAATCAACCTTGAGGTTTTTACCTCCTTTGCCACTTGGTCCACCAGTACCAGCTACTGACCATCTATTGCCTGTTCTAAGCAAGATTTTCTTCCCGTCAGGTGATATACTGAACTGACGAACGCCAGTCATGAACTCTTTGGCTTCGCGATCTTCTAATTTGAATTTTTGCAATGTCCAGGCAAATTGACCTGGCTTTCTTTCTGCAATGAAAAAGCTACCAGCAGGACCAGCCGCTATTGTACCATAAGAAGCACTTGGTAGGGGTAGAGCAATTGTTCTTCGGTCTATACCTTCGAAATCAATTTTCAATCCCTCGTCTTCTTTTTCTTCTTCTTCTTTGTCCTCTTCTTTTTTCCCTTCTTTTGGCTCCTCAGCTTTTTCTTCATCACTCTTAGGAATAAAAGGTGAGTCAACACCTTCCTGTAGAACAACTACATAAGCAGCATAAGAAGGATCAGACATCATGGCGCTAGTGTTTGCCCAGCTTGAGCCGAGAGCAACATCAGTGCTCGCTAAGAAGTAGAAGTGCTTTTGATCATTGTCCCAAGCTGGGGCAACGGCATCAGCTAGATCATTGGTTAATTGCTTGACTTCATTGGTCTCGCTATTCCAAATCATGATTCTTCTGAAATTATTAGTCGCAGACTTTGAGTAAGCCAGCATCTTCGAATCAGGAGACCAAACAATTCCGTTATTGCCTCTTTCTAGGTTGTTTCCACCCACATCAGCCGTAATAATGTTTCCACTCTCCAAGTTGAGGACTCGAATTCTAACGTCATCATCTACAAAAGCAATGTGCTTTCCATCAGGTGACCATGTTGGTTCCCATCCTAATTTTGACTCACCGATATCATAACTTCTTTTATCGGAGATACCATCTTGCTTTGTAATGTATAGTCGATATTTATCTCCGCCTTCGTCACTAAACCAAGCAATTTCATCTCCTTTAGGCGACCAGATAGGTCTTCTGTCAGCTGTGCCAGATGATTTAGTGATGTTTCGAGAATCACCGAACTCCACTGGAACAGTGAATATTTCGCCTCTGGCTTCCATTACAGCTCTTTTGCCCGTTGCGGAAAGAGAAACGCTAGATGCTCTATTTGAGACAGTTTCCCACTGCTCTTCAGCCCAAGGGAAGTCTGCACTGATGCTTATGGTTAGCTTGGTTAATGCCTTGGTTTGTGGATTTAAAAGATGCAGATAGCCATCATGTTCAATCACCAGCTGACCTCCGCCAGCACCGAGCCATTTGACATCGGTTTCTTTAAGTGTGGTAATTTGTTCCAGTGCTTTCGATTTTGGGTCATAAGACCAAACGTTCATATTCCAATCACGGTCTGAAAGGAAGTAGATCTTGTCGCCAAGCCAAGTCGGCTGAATATCCATTGTAGGTTCGTCAAAAGGGAGTAAGGTTTCCTTTTGAGATTTGATATCTAGTAGGATAAGAGGAGTGTTCTGTCCGCCTCTGTAAGCTCTCCATTCTCCATCCCAACGATCCATTTTATCCACGATGATCTGTTTGTCGTTAGGAGAGAAGCTACCATCAAAGCCCCACTGATGAGAGACTAGATTCGAAGGACCTCCTGTAGCAGGAACTGTCCATAGTCTTGAGTAACCTCTTGGTCCCGTTCCTCGACTAGAACCATAAAGAATGCTTTTGCCATCATTTGACCAACCTCTAACAGTTCCACCTGTAGGTTCCCAGGTGATACGCGTTGGGGCACCACCATCCTTTGAAACCACATAAACGTTGTTGTTACCTGCCCTGTTAGAGCTGAAAGCAATCCAATTGCCATCAGGAGATAGATGTGGGTGGCCATCTATGGCTGGTGAACTGGTGATCCTTTTAACATTACTGCCGTCTAAATTGGCTATCCAGATATCTGAGCCATAACTGAAAGTGATATGAGTATCACTAATTGAAGGTTGCCTGAGTAGGCGTGTTTCTTGTGCCGTGACATTGAAAAATAATACCAACCCTATAAAGGCTAGTATAGATGAGTTCTTGAAATACATAAATAGATTAGGTTGTTTACACCCAATCTAAGCATTAATTGGCTCAATCAATAAATCAAAGGTTTATATCTTACTAGCGGCTGCTTGGTCAAGAAACCAGATGACATTCTCGCCATTGAAGTGAGATGCTGGATAATCTAAATAGCCTTCTTTTTGATGAAAAATTTCGTCAAGCTTATCTGCTTTTCCTTCACCAGTTACCAAGAAGCAAATCTCTTTGGCATTTTGAATGGCAGGACCATTGAGCGTGACTCTTTTTTGGCCTGATTCAGGATGAGTTGCAAGTGCGCAGGTATGGGTGTCTTCAAGCAGCTCCATTTCGTGTGGAAAGATAGAAGCTGTATGGCCATCACCGCCCATGCCTAACATGATTAGGTCAAAAACGGGTTGGCGGTCTTTATTTGGTATAGTATCATCTATCAATTGTCCATACCTCATCGCTTCCTCTGAAGGATCGTTTTCGCCAAGAACCCTATGAATATTTTCATCTGGAATGGAAACAGCATCAAAGAGTCTCTCTTTAGTCATCTTATAATTGCTGTCATCATCTGTTGGAGGAACACACCTTTCATCTCCCCACCAAAAATGAACTTTATCCCAATCAATCTCTTCTTCGTATTCATCTGCTAATAGTTCAAACAGAATTTTAGGAGTTGAACCTCCGGACAAAGCAATGTGAAATATGCTCGATTGCTCTACTTTTTCAGCAAAGTGATCAGCAAATGCCTGAGCTGTGCTTAGGGCATCATGTGAAACGATCTTTTTCAATGATTAGTAATTATAGTTCGCAATAGTTTCCGTCATCGGTCAGGTTGCTGCAAGGATATCGCCATTGCATATGTTCACCCTCGATAAGTTCATCAGCATGTTCTGGGCCCCAAGTCCCGGCAGGGTAGCCATATACTGGAATGTTATCGTCTTTCTCCCAAGCTTGTAAAATGGGATCAATGAATTCCCATGCCGCCTCGGTTGAATCTCCTCTTGCATAGAGAGTAGCATCTCCTTGCATACAGTCTAGGATAAGACGTTCATAAGCACCAGGGACATAAACATCAGTTAATTCATCATAATGGAAATCCATATTCACTGTTTCGGTATTGAACCCAGCGCCAGGGATTTTCATGTCGAATTTCATAAGTATACCTTCATTCGGCTGTATTCTTAGTACCAAGGTATTTTGCTGATTGGATAAATCTCCTTTATGAGCAAAAAGGTGATGATGGTTTGGTTTGAAGTGTATCACCACCTCAGTTACTCTCGTAGGAAGTCTTTTGCCTGTTCTGATGTAAAATGGCACTCCAGCCCATCTCCAATTGTCGATAGCAAATTTCATTGCTACGTAGGTCTCAGTTTTTGAATTAGGATCAACACCTTCTTCGTTTCTATAACCAGGAACTTCTTCACCTCTTACTTTGGAGTCGATGTATTGACCCCTGATCACATTTGAAGCGATATCCTCTTTGTTATAAGGTCTGAGGCTTTGGAAAACCTTTAGCTTCTCATTTCTGATTGATTCAGCATCGGCTCTCACTGGAGGTTCCATAGCAACAAGTGCTACCAATTGGAACAAATGGTTTTGAACCATGTCTCTTAAAGCTCCAGCATTATCGTAATAGCCGCCTCTTTTTTCAACTCCAACAGATTCGGCAGCTGTAATTTCAACTCTATGGATGTGATTTCTATTCCAAAGAGGTTCGAATATGGTGTTCGCAAACCTAGTTACGAACATGTTCTGAACTGTTTCTTTACCTAGATAATGATCAATTCTATAAACTTGTTCTTCATCGAAATCACAAAGAATCTCTTCATTCAACTGCTTAGCAGATGAAAGATCATATCCGAACGGTTTTTCTATGATGAGCCTTCTCCAATGGTTGTCACTCTTGTTAAGCTGAGCTTTGGCTAGTCCGTTTGAGATGGTAGAATATAGGCTAGGAGGGGTCGCGAGGTAAAATATATAATTACCTGTGGTGCCTTTTTCAGCATCAATTACTGTCAGCTTTTTAGATAACTTGCTGTATTCATCAACTTGTTTAGTATCTAAGGCTTGATAGTATAGCGTAGAAGCAAAGGCTTCTACTTTATCTTGGTCATTCTTTTTCTTGAGAATGTGTTCGTTTTTAAAAACTACCTTTTCTCTGTAAGCTTCATCTGAATACTCTGATCTACTTACTCCTGTAACTGCAAATTTTTCTGGGAGAAAACCTCCACAAAAAAGATCAAAAATGGCAGGTATCAGTTTCCTTTCGGTTAGGTCGCCAGACGCTCCAAAGATGACAAGTACCTGATCTTCAGTTTTCTTCATTTATTTTTTTGACTCGAATGAGCTTCTTTTCTTTGTAGCCTAAAAAAGAACCAGATCAATTCGTTCCCAAAACTAATCAAAAGACCTAGATTCTAATGGTCATATTCATAAAATAGAGAATCTTTTCTGATTAGATTTGTTGAAAATTTGAAAGAGAATAATTCGCAGTATATGTCATCAGCTAAATACGATTTCGGACTTGTAGGTTTAGGCGTCATGGGGCGCAATTTTATTTTGAACGTTGCAGATAATGGTTTCGGAGCAATTGGTCTTGATTTAGATCAAGAGAAAGTAGATTCCTTGAAGTCTGAGGCAGGCGAAAGGAAAGTAACAGCTACTCCGTCTAAAGAAGAATTTGTGAATGCTCTTTCAACCCCACGTAAGATCATGTTGCTTGTTCCTGCAGGTGGACCAGTAGATGCTGTGATCAATGATCTGAAACCACTTTTGTCTAAAGGAGATATTATTATTGATGGAGGTAATTCATTCTTCACAGATACGGATAGAAGATTCGAAGAATTGAAATCTGATGGAATTCATTTTTTTGGTTCGGGCGTTTCAGGAGGAGCAAAGGGAGCGAGAAGAGGCCCTAGCATAATGCCTGGTGGAGATAAAGAAGCCTACGAGCATATCAAACCCATATTTGAAGCTGCAGCAGCCAAAGTGAATGGAGAGCCATGCGTTGCACATTTAGGTCATGGTTCTGCTGGTAACTATGTCAAAATGGTACACAATGGTATAGAATATGCCATGATGCAAATGATCTCAGAGGTTTATCATGTGATGAAAAATGGCAGAGCTTACTCTAATGAGCAATTTCATCAACTTTTTGATGCTTGGAATAAATCGGAATTAGAATCATTCCTTGTAGAAATTACAGCTGAAATTTTCTCTCAAAAAGATGAATTGACTGATGGAGACCTAGTCGATCAAATTCTAGATAAGGCTAAGCAAAAAGGCACAGGTAAATGGACTTCACAAAATGCCATGGATCTAGGAATGCCAATTCCGGCTGTTGATGTTTCTGTAAGTATGCGTCAAATATCTGCTTTCAAAGATCAAAGAGTGAAAGCTGAGAGCATTTTTGGATCAAATGAAAACAGAGTGGACTTAGATGATCAAGACTTTAAAAATGCACTATATCTGGCATTCATATTATCATATGCTCAGGGATTTGCTCAATTAAGGCAGGCCTCTCATGAATATGGTTATGGTTTGGACATGGAAGTGATTTCTAAGATTTGGAGAGGCGGTTGTATTATTAGGTCTGTACTACTGGAAGACTTCAGAAGAGCCTTTGATGCTGATGCTGATATTGAGAATATTCTGCTTTCGGATACCATAAGTCAAAAAGTTAAACCTTTGATCAGTAGCTTAGAAAAAGTCGTTTCTAGGTCATTAGGTGCTGGTTATGCTGTGCCTGCTCTAAGCGCGTCTCTTAATTATTTGTTAAGCTACAAGACAGGCAGGCTGCCTTTAAATTTAATTCAGGCTCAAAGAGACCATTTCGGATCTCATACCTATGAGAGGGTCGACAGACCAGGAATCTTCCACACAGAGTGGGAATAATTAAAGCACCTGATAAAGAAGGAATATCAGAATAAAGCTACACACGGATATGAATGTGGACTGTATGGTCCATGCTTTCATTGTTTCCTGCACACTCTGATCTAAATAGCGATTTACCAACCAAAACCCGCTATCATTCACGTGAGAGGCTATGACTGAACCTGCTGCAATGGCCATCATAACTAAAGTCTTATCGATCATAGTTAATTGAAGATCGGGTATAACTGCAGCTACAATTCCAGCGGCAGTTAGCATAGCCACTGTTGCAGATCCTTGCATAATTCTCACTAAGCTGGCCACAAGGTAGGCGAGAAGTACAACTGAAAAGCTCGATTGAGCCATCGCATCGCCAATCATGTCTCCAATTCCTGTATTGATCATCATGGTTTTGAGAACACCACCAGCACCTGTAATCAGAATAATGGAACCAGCAGGAGCAAGGCTTTTATTGGCAACATTGAATAGCTCTGTTTTACCCAAGCCCCTTTTTGTTCCTAAATAATACATAGCCAATAGTGTGGCTATGGTTAGGGCAATAAAAGGGTGTCCAATAAAGGCTAATACTTCAATGAATTTCGAATCTTGAATTATTCCTTCACCAGCAAGCGTAGAAAGTAAAGAACCAAATAGAATTAAGAATAGGGGAAAGCCTAATACAAGAAAGATCGCATTTACTAGTCCTTTATCGTAATCAAATTTAAGTGACTCACTATCAGTGCTTAAGTCGTTAGTTATTGGAGTGATTAATTTACTCAAATATAAGCCACATATGATGGCAATTGGTAAACCGATAGCGGCACCAATGAGTATGGCGTAGCCTAGATCAACTCCTAAAATATCCGCTACCGCAACAGGTCCTGGTGTAGGTGGGATGAAACTATGTGTGACTGCTAATCCAGTAATTAATGGCAAAGCAAAATGGAGTATATGTTTACCGCTTTTCTCAGATAATGCTTTAACAATAGGTAGTAAGATGATTAACCCTACATCGAAGAAGACAGGGATAGCCACTATGAAGCCCGTAATTAATAAGGCAAGTCTCGATCTTGTTTCTCCACCTTTCTTGAGTAAAAACATAGCCAAGGACTGAGCTCCACCAGAATGTTCTAAAAAAGCTCCAAAAATTGCTCCTAATCCAATAATTGTGGCTACAAAGGCCAAGGTGTTACCCATGCCACTGGAAATCGAATCGATTACTTCAGTAGTGTTGAGTCCGCCTAAAAAACCTACCCAAATAGCAGCAATTAACAAGCTTAGAAAGGCATTGAGTTTTAGTCTAATGATGAGGGTTAAAAGTAGAATAACGCCAGTGACTATGGCGAGGATGAGTTGTAGCTCGTACATATGTGAAAAATGAATCCTTTAAACTATGGAATTATTTCAAATGGATTCTGATGTCATTCATAATTTGATCAATGGTTTGCTCACCATTGACAATGATCAATTCGTTTGTGATTTCAAGCGTCTTTAGTTGAGACTCAACCATGTTGCTTTTCATGAAATGTCCCTTTCGAGCGTTCATTCTTGCTTCGGCTTCTTCACCACTTAGTTCGAGTAACAAGAACTTACAATCAATATTTTGCTCTAAAAACGCTCTGTAAGATCTTTTTAAGGCAGAGCAGGCAAGTATGAACTGATCTCGATGCGATTGTCTGACATACTCAACAATTGAGGCTAACCAAGGCCATCTATCATCATCATCCAGCGCTAGTCCTCGACTCATTTTAAGGACATTTTCTTTAGGATGAAAATCGTCCGCGTCAAGAAATGGATAACCAGTTTCTTTGGAAACCAATTGTCCAATAGTGGATTTACCAGAGCCACTAATGCCCATGATCACGATAAGTTCAATTTTTACCATTGGTCACAAAGTACAGAAATTGCACTATTGAACCGAAACAGTATCTAAAACAACTCGTTGATTTTGTAAATTACTGTTGTGAGGATTGCTCTGACCATAATATTCCTAATGCTGTTTGGAAATATTTCCAAAGCACAAGATTTCGGAGAACCCTCATTTATGAAGAGCATTTTCTTTGGGGGAGGAAGTTTCTTTGTAGAATGGGATCAGTCAGAAGAGTTGAAAGAGTTTCTCGATTCTATCCCTAATATTCACAACTACATCATTACAGTCCATAGTCATACAGACAATATCGGTGGAGAAGAATACAATACTTGGTTAAGTGAAATGAGAAGTGAGTCTGTCATTGAGGAGCTACTTATCAATGAACAGATTAAAAAAGAGTCTATTGAAATAAAGGATTTTGGCCTCTTTAACCCGGTTTATGACAATAGTACTTGGGAAGGGAGGCGTATGAATAGACGAGTGGATATTATCTTTTGGTTAGCCATATAAAACCAACCTACTCCGGCAGAACCAGAGTAGGTTGAAAGTTCTATTTGAATAATCTTGATGCCGGTGGCTCAATTCCTTGCATTCTGATATAGGTAGTTGTCTGTCCTCTGTGATGAGTTTGATGCTCCAATGATTTCTTCAGCCATTCCATTCTTGAAAACTTGAAATTATCATTTGGACCTACCATTTCGTTTGACTTTGACATATCCATGTTTTTGGTTGCCTCAATACACCAGTCATATACCTCTGTAGTTAATTTGATCACAGCTTCTTTGCCTTGAAAACTAGCTTCAGTTTCGAAATTGGCTATGTCAGGATATATTTTTTCAGCACCCGTGGCCCAGCCTAGGAGCCCAATATTCCCCTGTGCTATGTGTAAGTATTGCTCCTGAAATGAGCGCACGTCCTCACTCGGTTTGTAAGAGAATGCTTCTGCAGGCATAGCGTTTAAATACTCGAGTGTATAGGCTTTATTCCTTTCCCAGTCAGTAACAAATCCTTCTTTCAATTCAGATTCTAAAACAGAATCACTCGTAATAATGAGATTGGCTGAGGTAAATACTATAAGTACCAAAGCCAGTGTAAGTTTGATGGTTGATTTCATAGATAAGAATTAAAAAGTTCTTAGTGTGTACGTTTTTTTGACGTGAAAGATATTCTCATCTGCTAATACTTCACATTTTAACTAGAATATTCAGCTTAGAATAATCTTCTTTTTAGATTGCGTCAATGCATTTGAATGTAGCAGTCATTGGGGGTGGAGCAGCAGGTTATTTTGCGGCTGGGTCAGTTAAAGAACATCACCCTGATGCTCAAGTGAGTCTTCTTGAAAAATCCTCGAAGCTGCTATCTAAAGTAAAAGTGTCTGGAGGTGGGAGATGCAATGTCACTCATTCCTGTTTCAAAGCTCATGAATTAGTTAAATTCTATCCAAGAGGAGCTAAACAACTGAGGAAGGTATTTGATCAATTCCAAGTAGAAGATACGGTCAACTGGTTCCAATCAAGAGGAGTTGAGTTGAAGACTGAGGCTGACAATCGCATGTTTCCTGTCACGGATAATTCGCAAACGATCATAGACGCTCTGCAGGAGGACCTTGATCGAAAAGGAGTCAAAGTGTTGATCAAACATGCTGTAGATGACATCAGGATTAATGATCGCATGGCACTAAAAGTCAATGGAAATTGGCAATCTTTTAGTCATGTGATAGTTGCAACAGGAGGAAGCCCAAAAGCTTCTGGTTTTGATTGGCTGAAGAATCTGGGTCATCATATTGAAGATCCCGTTCCATCTTTATTTACTTTTAATATGCCAAAAGAGCCTATAACAAAGCTTATGGGGCTAAGTGTACCAAATGCCACAGTAAGAGTATTAGGAACTAAACTTTCGCAAAGCGGACCTTTACTCATTACACATTGGGGAATGAGTGGACCCGCTATATTGAAGACTTCCGCTTGGGGCGCTAGGCTTTTGGCTGAGAAGAATTATGATTTCACAATTCAAGTGAATTGGTTAGGCGATGTGTCGGAGTCTGAATTAAGAAATCTTATTCTTCAAGAAATTGAGAAAAACGGAAAGAGAAAAGTGAAGAATAAAAACCCTTTTGGATTCCCAGAAAGGCTTTGGCTGCATTTTCTTGATAAGCTGGAAATCCTAATTGAAAAACCTTGGGCTGAATTATCTAAAAAAGATAAGAATAGGCTCATTAATCTTCTATTGAACGATCAGTATCCTGTTAAAGGTAAAACCACCTTTAAAGAAGAGTTTGTCACTTGCGGTGGTGTTTCATTACAAGACATTGACATGAAGACCATGCAGAGCAAATCAGTGCCTGGACTGTATTTTGCTGGTGAAGTTCTTGATATTGATGGGGTTACTGGAGGTTTTAATTTCCAGGCTGCGTGGTCTACTGCCTTTGTTGCTGGAAGACTCTCACATTAACCAATTTCCATTCGTAAAAAGGCGCTAAGGCATTTCACTGCTTTTGTGCTAAATTCAGCATCTTAATTTAAACTAAACCGCATTGAAAAAATCAATCTCCCTTGTCCTTGGACTTCTGTGTGCAGTCGCATTGCAGGCTCAGGATATTCAGCAAATCATTAATAGTTATAAAATTAGAAATGTTGGCCCGCTTAGAGGCGGAAGAGTAACTACCATCGAAGGAGTAGCTTCTCAACCTTCTGTTTTCTATATGGGTGCAACTGGAGGTGGCGTCTGGAAAACTAAAGACAATGGAATCAGCTGGGATAATATCTCAGATGGCTTTTTTGCTACACCGTCCATTGGAGCTATCAGTGTTCATCAAAGTGACCCAAACATCATTTATGTGGGCACTGGGTCTGACGGTTTAAGATCAAATGTGATTACTGGTAAAGGGGTTTATAAATCTGAAGATGCAGGTAAAACGTGGGATCTTGTTGGTTTAGAGAAAACGGGTCAAATTGGGTCGGTGGAGATTCATCCGGATGACCCAAATACGGTATATGTAGCTGCTATTGGACAAGCTTTCGGTAGAAATGAAGAAAGAGGAGTGTTTAAAACGGTAGATGGCGGTAAGTCATGGGACAAAGTATTTTATCATTCTGATAGTGTAGGCGTTTCTGATATTGAGTTCGCTCCGGACGATCCTAATACGATTTATGCAGGATTATGGAGGGGAGAAAGAAAGCCATGGACTATCATTTCTGGTTCAACAGAAGGAGGTGTATATAAGTCTACTGATGCGGGTAAGACTTGGAATAAATTGACTAATGGATTACCAACCAATTTGGTCGGTAAAGTTGATTTTGCCGTTTCTCCAGCAAATGCTGATGTAGTTTACGCGAATATTGAAGCGTCAGATGATCAAGGCGGTTTATACAGATCGAATGATAGAGGAGCTACTTGGGAATTCGTTTCCGATAATTCGAACTTGACGAACAGACCATTTTACTATACGAATATCTACGCCAATCCTTTGAATGAAGATGTAGTGTATAATATGGCCTTGAGATTCTTGAAATCTACTGATGGTGGGAGGTCATGGGCGCGGTTAAGTACCCCACATGGTGATAATCATGATCTTTGGATCAATCCTAATGATACTTCTATTTGGATTCAAGCGAATGATGGTGGAGCTAATATTACGCTAAACAACGGTAAAAGCTGGTCTACCCAGTTTAATCAACCAACTGCAGAGTTGTATCAAGTTGAAGTGGATGATCAATTCCCTTATTGGTTATATGCTGGCCAACAAGACAATTATAGTACAGTTGCCGTTCCAAGCGAGCCACCGGTAAGTGTTCAGGCTGGCAGTAATTCATACATTTTGAATACTGGTGGCTGTGAGACAGGTCCTGCTGTGCCTAAACCAGGGAACCCAAATATTGTCTATTCTAACTGTAAAGGACGATTTGGCGTTTTTGACAAAAGAACTGGTCAAGAGTTACAGTATTATGTAGGAGCGACTAATATCTATGGTCATAATCCGAAAGACCTGAAATTCAGGTTCCAAAGAGTTGCTCCGATTCACGTTTCTCCTCATAATCCAGATGTGGTATATCATACTTCCCAGTATGTCCACAAAACCATAGATGATGGCAAAACGTGGGAAATCATTTCTCCTGATTTGACGGCCTTTGAAGATGACAAGCAAGTTGTTCCTGGAGCGCCTATCACTAGAGATGTAACGGGAGAAGAATATTATTCAACCATCTATGCGATTAGAGAATCATCATTGAAGGAAGGACTTATTTGGGTAGGAGCTAATGACGGGCCTGTTTATGTAACCCAAGATGGAGGAGCTAACTGGACTAATGTTACTCCAGATATGCCTGTTGGGGGTAGAGTAGATGCGGTTGAACCATCTCCTCATAATCCTGCAAAAGCATACGTTTCAATATTAAGATATCAATTGAATGATTATAAGCCATATATCTATAAGACAGAGGATTATGGTAAATCATGGACGCTACTAACAGATGGTTCAAATGGTATTCCTGCTGATTATCCAACAAGAGTAGTAAGAGAAGATCCAGAAAAAGAAGGAGTGCTTTATGCAGGTACTGAATTTGGTGCTTTTGTCTCACTAAATGATGGCGAATCTTGGACGCGTTTTGAGCAGTTTCCTACAACTCCTGTTACAGATATGAAAGTTCATCAAGGTGATCTTGTGATGTCTACCATGGGAAGAGGATTCTGGATTCTGGATGACTTAACCAGCTTAAGGGGAATTAATGAAATCGGTTCTCAAGAAATGGTCTTATTCCAGCCTAAGGATGGTTTAAGAATGAGAATGAGAGCGTCTAGTGCCAAGAATGGACCTGAATATTCTCAGGCTGGAGTAAGAATGGACTACTTCTTAGCCAATGATGAACAAGAGGTTACTTTAGAAATCTACAATGAGAAAGGTGAATTGGTTAGGAACTATGTAAGTGGCAAAGCTGATCCTAAAGTAAATACGGAGAGAGATATGTCAACTGAGTTCTCAAAAGCTCCAGCTTCTGGTGGATTGCCAAATAACGAAGGAATGAATCGATTTACTTGGAATATGCGCCATAGAAGTGGCTGGAATGCTAATGAGAGACGTTCATACCGTGGAAATGGCCCAATGGTTCGCACTGGTACATATAAGGCAGTGCTGAAATCAGGCGATTCGATTCAAGAGAAAGAATTTGAAGTGCTTTTAGACCCTCGAGTTACTTTGGTCTCTGATGAGGATGTGGCTGCACAAGAGGATTTGGCATTACAAATAAGAGATTTCCAGGATCAAGTAAATCAGTTGATCGCTCAAATTGATGAGGAGAGAAAATCGATGAAGAATGCGCTTGATAAGGAACGTGTAAGTAAGAAGACTCAGCGTAAGAAAGAGGCATTAGATAGAGTTTACTATCAATTGGTGACATCACCAGGTACTTACATGCAACCTATGCTTCAGGCGCAAACGAGTTATTTGAATTCCATGATCGGCAGGGCAGATCAGAAGCCTGGTCAAGATGCTTATGATAGATTAGAAGAACTGAAGGGCAGATTTGAAGAGGTGAAATCAGAATTTGAAAACCTTCAATAAGCTTGAGTAGCTCAAGTAAAAAATGGTATCAACAAGTACCGCATCCTTTAGTAATGCTTTTTGGCATTATTATATTGACTGCGGTACTCAGTTATATCATTCCTGCTGGTTCATTTGATAGAGAATTAGTTGATGGGAGAGAAAGAGTAATCCCAGGTACTTATCATGAAATTGAGCAGACACCGCTTTCATTTTTAGATACCTTTCTAGCGATACCAGGTGGTTTTCAGGCGGCCATCGCGGTTATTTTTATAGTACTTTCTTCTGGCATTATGTTCGGTGTACTGGAAAAATCCGGTATGATAGAGAATGCCGTTGGGACTTTTATTCATCGATTAGGCATAGAAAACAAGTATTTCTTAGTGGTTCTCATGACCTTTATATTCGGCCTGCTTGGAGTATTTGTTGGCTATGAGAATAACATCGCATTGATACCTATTGCTGCCATCACCAGTTTGGCCATTGGTGGTGATTTAATGTTAGCAGCCGGAATTTCGGTTGGAGCAGTCACCATAGGTTTCGGATTGTCACCATTTAATCCTTATACGGTCGGTACAGGTCATACAATTGCTCAAATGCCTATGTTTTCGGGCTGGGGGCTTAGAGCCATTCTTTGCTTCACTAGCCTGTCTTTATTGGCTTTCATTAATGTGAGGTATTTTAAGAAGATCCTGAATGATCCTTCTAAAAGTTTATCCATTGGTATTGATACGGACGGATTTAGTCTCTCAAAACCTTTGAATGAGTATAAAATGTCGATCAATAATTGGTTGATTTTAATCGTCTTTGTGCTCGGTTTAGGAATAACACTTTACGGTGTATTCGTTTATCATTGGTACATCAATGAGATCTCAGCTATGTTCATTGTTATCTCGATTGTAGCAGGTTTAGTTTCAAAACAATCTGGGCGTGAGATCAGTGAGACAGCCCTCAAATCTGTGAGCATAGTGGCTCCAGGTGCTTTTATGGTAGGTTTCGCTACCTCAATTAAGGTAGCTATGGAGATGGGCAACATCTCAGATTCGATCGCATTCTATCTTGCAAATGGTCTGCAAACATTGCCACTTTATGGGTCTGCCGTTGCCATGTCGGCTGCGCAATGTGTCATCAACTTCTTTATACCTTCTGGAAGTGGTCAAGCACTGGCCACACTACCCATTATGATTCCATTGGGTGATTTGCTTGGCTTAACAAGACAAACTACCATTCTTGCCTTTCAAATTGGCGATGGTGTAACAAATCTGTTCAACCCCACATTAGGAGGATTAATAGCTATGTTGGCCATGTGTAGAATCTCTTATGATCGATGGCTGAAGTTTGTATTACCTGTGGTTGGAATCGTGATCTTGATATCTTGGATCGCTATTCTAGTAGCGGTGGCAATAAATTACGGGCCAGCATAGGAGTGTAAGAAATTTTAAATGATCAATTGGTTTTCGATCATAAAATCAAAAAAAGTTAAAGCGTATGAACGCAAGTGAAATACTATCAAAACTAGTTTCATTTCCTGTTTTAGGAGGCGAGTCCAATACCTCTATCATCACTTGGATCAAGGAGTATATTGAACAGCATGGAGTAGAAACCACTCTAGTTCCTAATGAAGAAGGTACTAAAGCTTCTTTGCATTGTAGAATTGGGCCCGCAACAGATGGTGGAGTAATTCTGTCTGGTCATACAGATGTGGTTCCTGTAGAAGGTCAAGACTGGACCTCGGAGCCGTTTGAACTGATTGATAAGAACGATGGTAAGCTTTATGCTAGAGGGAGTTGCGATATGAAAGGCTTTGTAGCCTGCTGCTTAGCTGCCTTACCAGATATGGTAAAGGTAGATTTAAAAAGGCCTATCTATTTCGCTTTTTCATACGATGAAGAAATAGGATGTTTGGCTGCGCCTGAACTAGCGGCACATATTAATTCTCATTACTCTGAGAAACCCAAATTCGCTATCATCGGAGAGCCTTCCATGATGATACCGACACTTGGTCAAAAAGGGATATGTATTTTCGAAACCACTGTATCAGGCTCTCAAGGACACAGTAGTCGAATAAAGACGGAAGTAAGTGCTATTCATGAGGCAATGAGACTTGTTTTATGGCTAGAGAACAAAATGAATAGCTTGATATCAGAGGGCAAAACTGATGATAGATTTGAGCCAAATCATACAAGTATTCATATAGGTATTATGCGAGGTGGTATAGCTTCTAATGTTATCGCCCAAGAGTGTTATTTCACTTGGGACGTTAGAACTATACCTTCAGAGACTCCTCAAGAAATTAGAGAAGAGTTTGATGCTTATTGCGAGGAAAGAAAAGCTGAGCTTAGAAAAGTATTCCCAGGTTTTGATATCAAAACCAATCATATTCACCCGGCTGTACCAGGATTAGATACGAGTGAGGAAGAAGAAATAGTACCATTGGTAAAGAAATTGGCCAACAACGACACGACCGATGCAGTGAGTTATGCGGCTGAGGCGGGACAATTTCAAGAAGCAGGTTTTCAGGCAATGATTTGTGGCCCTGGAGATATAGCCCAGGCTCATAGAGCAGATGAGTTTATTGCTAAAGATCAGTTAGATCAAGGCGTACAGTTTATGCATCGTTTGATTGCGGAGCTATCTTAATGGACCTAGAAAACTTAATCAAACAGAATAATATCGAGCCTCATCGAGTGATGTCCTTTAAGAGCTCTATGGATATTGATCTAAGTAAGGACAATCCAGAATTAGCTCAAATTGATTTGAATGATGAGCATGAATTCACATCATTCATCTTTGATCAAATTCAAAGTTCTGGCATGTCTGTAGCTATCGGTGGCTATGGTGAGGAACGCGCCTTGTATAATCGAAGTGATTTATTTGAGGGAGAAGAACCTAGGACCATACATCTAGGAATAGACATTTGGGACAAAGCTGGAAGTTCAATTTATTCTCCTCTTAAAGGGGTAATTCACTCATATGACAATCGAGAGGTACATGGTGATTATGGCCCAGTAATTATTCTTGAGCATCAGATAGGAGGACATACGCTTTATAGCCTTTTTGGTCATTTGGCCCTAAGGTCACTAGAAAACAAATCTGTAGGACAATTGATAGAGAAAGGAGAGGAGTTTGCATGGCTCGGAGAATATCGAGAAAACTATCACTGGCCACCTCATTTGCATTTTCAGTTAATGTGGGACTTAGAAGGTAATGAAGGGGATTATCCTGGCGTCTGTAAAAAATCAGAATCTGATCATTTTTTACAGAACTGTCCTAATCCTGCAATTTTTCTTTGATTATTGAACTTATTCTAAAGTATGTTGTTACACATATGTACATACATGTAATTAAATATTAACAACATGACTTATAAAGAAAAAGCCCAAGACCTTTACGCAATGATCGGTAGAGGAGAGTTACTAGATGCATTTGAAAAGTATTACGCACCAAATGTAATCATGACTGAGCCAAGAGGCACAAGAAATGGAAAAGACGCTTGTAGAGAATACGAAGTGCAATTCTTAGATTTCATTCAGGAATTCCACAACCTAGAAGTAAAAGCAATCACTTCAGATGAGGCAACTGGTACGGTAATTCATGAAACTTCCATGGACGTTACTTTCAAAGATGGTAACAGAGTAACCATGGAACAAACCGGTGTCCAGAAATGGGAGGGCGATCAAATTGTGAGTGAGCGTTTCTACTACGACAATGCACAGTCATAAGCAGATTATGATATTGAAATGAGGAAGGAGCTTAATGCTCCTTTTTTATTGTCGATACTTTCCGTCAGGAAGCACAGTCGGTAATTTGTAAAGTGAGTCAGTCAATAATGTATAGATGGCTTCATCTTTGGCCTTCACTTTTTCTCGAGTATTTAATTTCCATTCAAGATCAATCTCATCGAGCCTGTTCTCTTGAGCACCTAGAATAGAGGTAAGAGACCAGTAGAGATACTCCATGGTCATACAATCTCCATATTCGCAGGTTTCGTCATCATAAGTATACCAGGCATTTGCAGGATACTTTTCTGGTATTTCAAAGAATTGGCCGCCTCGGGCAATGTCCATGGCATTAGCTAGGGCAGAACCTGATTTCTGTCCAAAGACTTGAGGGTAGGCTATAGCATGTCCTCCATTTACCAAATGCAAAACTTCTTCAAGAGATGCATCAAAACGACCTCTTTTGCCATTTGTAACAAAGTCAGGATTGGTTTCATCATTGCCAAGATCCTGACCTAATCGGTTTCGAGGTGGGTCTACATCCAAATCGTCCTCATCCTTCCACATCACTAAAAAAGCTTTATTATCGATGAGGGTTTGCATCAAGAGCTGATCATCCGCTATCCCATCTTCATCATTGTCGAGGTATTGGGCCAGTACATTGGCTGCATGAAGCAGGTTTCTATCTTCTACTTCAGCAACAGCATATATGTCTATACCAAAGACCACAACTTTTCTATTGAATGATTCTAATCCAATATCTGAATGAGAAGAGATTTTGAAATTTGGATCATTTCCTGGTTGGATGATTTCTTTTTCATTTGAACTGCAGGAATGAAGAGAAAAAATGAGAAATAAGAGGATTCCCTTTATGACAAGAGGCTTGAACATTTTACAATTTAGTCAGATTGAAAGATTTAAGATTGATATCTCTGAAATCCTGAATTGCGCTTATATTTAAACGTGCGGATAAATGCCATAATGATCGCTGCCGGTCTTTCATCAAGAATGAATGGCCCAAACAAACTCTTAGCTGATTTAGGTGGTGAAAAGTTGATTGAAAGAACTTACTCTTCTTTATCTCATTCTTCATTCGATGAAATAGTAATCGTTACTGGAAGAGATGATGCCATGGTCAAAGAAACGATCAAACCTGATTTAAAGAATCATACCAGTTTCACTCACAATCCTAATTTCGAGCAAGGAATGACTACTTCTATTCAGGCTGGATTAAAAAAGGTCAATGATGCTGACGTGGTAGCTATTTGCTTGAGTGATATGCCAGGACTATCAAGATCATCTTATAATGATTTGATTGAATTCTTCAGAAATCATGGAGGCTCGAATAAAATTCTGGCACCATTTCGTCAAGGGTTAAAGGGTAATCCAGTATTTTTTGGGTCAGATTATTTTCCACAGATGGCAGAACATAAAGAACCGAATGGTTGTTCAGCTATTGTAAAAGCCAATAAGGGCAACTTATTAAAGTTTGATACCACAGACGAGGCTTACTTTTTTGATATTGATACACCTGAAACCCTAAGAGCCTACATTTCACGTGCTAAGTAAAGAAGACTTACAACGATATAATCGTCAGATAATCATACCAGAATTCGGACAAGAAGGCCAAGAGAAGCTCAAAAACTCTTCCATTCTTGTTATTGGTGCTGGTGGACTTGGCGCACCCATATTACAATACTTAACTGCTTCTGGTTTAGGTCGGATCGGTATTGTTGAGTTTGATGAAGTGAGTATTTCAAACCTGCAAAGACAGGTGCTTTACAATACAGATCAAGTAGGGGAGTCTAAGGCACAAAGGACCAAAGAGAGACTTGAGAAACTTAATCCACATGTGATTTTTGATCTTCACGAAGTAGCCATCAATTCTGAAAATGCCATGGAGATAATTGAATCTTATGATTTGGTTATCGATGGATCAGACAATTTGGCTACACGCTATTTAGTAAATGATGCATGCTACTTCTTAGAAAAGCCTTTGGTATATGGTGCCATTTTCAGGTTTGAAGGACAAGTATCAGTTTTCAATCAAGAGCTTGAAACAGAAAGAGGCCCAAATTACAGAGACCTTTTTCCTACACCGCCACCACCTGAAATGGTGCCCAGCTGTAGCGAAGGAGGAGTCCTAGGTGTGTTACCGGGTATAATTGGTGCTATGATGGCAAGTGAGGCTATAAAGGTGTTGACCGAAATGGGTGAAACTTTGAGTGGAAGACTATTCGTATTTGATGCGCTTGACTTCTCTAGTCACACCTTAAATGTTACTAAGAATGCTGAAAACCCCATTAGTGGTGATCAACCAAGCATTACAGAACTTATAGATTATGAAGCGTTCTGTATGGGTAACAGTCCTCAAAAGGAAATAAAAGAGATAAGCGTTCATGATTTGAATGCTAAACGTAGCCAAGGAGATACTTGGATCTTAGATGTAAGAGAAGATTACGAATACCAAATCGCCAATATTGAAGGTCATTTAATTCCTTTGAATAAAGTAGTCAGTCGTCAAAACGATATCCCAAGAGATAGAGAAGTCGTAGTAATGTGTAAAATGGGAGGAAGGAGTAAAAAGGCGATAGAACTTTTGGAGGAACAAGGCTTTGATAATCTGGTTAATTTAAAAGGAGGAATAAATGCTTGGCAAAAGGAGATAGACTCCAGCTTGCCAACATATTAAATAGAATATGACGATAGAAATAACTGCTTTTGGTATAGCTAAAGACATTCTTAAGTCAAAGAAACTAACTGTGTCAATAACTGAGCAGACAATCGGAGGGCTTAGAAGACAACTGATCAAAGATTTCCCGGATTTTGAAAAGTTAAGGTCTTTAAAATTTGCCGTAAATACTGACTATGTGAGTGACGAGTTTCAATTAAAGGATAATGATGAGGTGGTCTTGATACCACCTGTAAGTGGTGGTTAATGGATAAGATTTACATAACGGATAAGAGACTTGACGCAAAAGCTTGCACGGATGAAGTAGTTTATCCAGGAGCAGGAGGAATTGTAGTGTTTGTAGGTACAGTGAGAGATCAAACTAAGGGTAAGTCTGTCAAACACTTAGAATTTGAGTCTTATGAGCCGATGGCCCTTAAAGAGATGCAAAAAATTGCGGATCAGGCTGTAGAAAAATGGGGCTTACATGACATGGTCATTCATCACCGAGTTGGCTTGGTGCCTATAGAAGAAGAGGCAGTGGTTATTGCATGCTCTTCAGCACATAGGAAAGAGGCATTTGCAGCTTGTGAGTATGCCATCGATACCTTGAAAGAGACAGTTCCAATTTGGAAGAAGGAATTATTTGAAGATGGTGAGGTCTGGGTGTCTGCACATCCTTAAACATGTAATTCGTGAGTATCGCTGATATCAAATCTCAATTTCCGATTTTCGATCAGAAAACCCCTCTTGGACAGGAGTTGGTTTTTTTAGATAGTGCTTCTTCAGCACAGAAACCGAAGGTGGTGATTGATGCTATCTCTAACTTTTACTCTACCTATTATTCTAATACTGGTAGGGGTAGTTATTGGCCAGCTAGTCAAGCTACATCGTCTGTACAAGAAACCAGAAAGAAAGTGGCTGATCTAATTAATGCTCAATCTAAAGATGAGATCGTATTTACCTCTGGTACCACGGATGCCATTAACAAACTAGCTCGAGTCTACTTTAGAAAAAGAGTACAAAGTGGGGATCAGATCATAGTAAGTGAAATGGAGCATCATGCGAATCTGATTCCATGGCAAGAATTAGCGCGCGAAACAGGTGCAAAGATTGTAGCCATTCCAATAGATTCAGAGGGCCATATGTTGATCGATGAGTATAAAACACTACTTAAGAACAAGACAGCTTTAGTGGCCATTACAGCGACTTCGAATGTTTTAGGCACAATTACACCTGTTAAGGAACTCACTGATCTAGCTCACCAATCAAATGCCATGGTCTTTGTAGACGGAGCTCAGGCAGTATCTCATAGCCCTGTTGATATTCAAGAATGGGGATGTGATTTAATGGCTTTCTCAGGGCATAAGCTTTATGGTCCAACAGGAGTAGGAGTTTTGTATGGTAAGAAAGAACTACTAGATGCCATGGAACCACTTTCATATGGTGGCGGAATGATTACAAGAGTAGACATTGACCAAGCCAAGTACTTGAGAAAAAGTCCACATAAACATGAGGCCGGGACTATGAACATAGCGGGAGTCATTGGTTTAGGAGCAGCAGTAAATTTTGTCCAATCTATTGGCTTAGAAGAGATAGAAAAGAACCTCGAGGCTTTAACGCAATATGCTTTAAAAGAACTCGGACAAATAGAAGGCCTCGATGTAAAAGGAGGTAAGAAGAGAGCACCAGTTGTTTCATTTACACTAGAGAATGTACATCCGCATGATCTCTCTACATTCCTAAATGAAAAAGGAATTTGTGTGAGAGCAGGACATCATTGCGCCCAACCCCTAATGTCTAAATTGAATGTTCATGCCACAACAAGGGCTTCTTTTGGAGTATATAATTCTAAAGAAGATGTTGACGTCTTGGTAGAAACTATACAGCAAGCCAAAGAATTTTTCGGATGAATGACAGAATAAAAGGGTTTTACCAAGAGCATATACTTGCTAAATCAAAGGATGAGTCAAGAGTGGGGCAACTCGAGGATCCAACTCATGTATTGGAGGCTTATAACCCAATGTGCGGAGATAAATACACGCTGTATTTGTGCATCCAAGATGATGTAGTCAAAGAGGCCATGTTTGAGGGCTACGGTTGTGCTATCTCTAAAGCCTCAACAGCTGTTCTTACCGATTTGATTATCGGAAGGTCTCTCAATGAAATTGCCGAGGCAACTCAAAAATTCTTAGAATTGATTGATGCAGAATCCGATAAGGAGCCGGAGGAGATCACTTCAGACGATCAGCTCTTAGCATTTGCTGCTGCTAGAGAATTTCCTGAAAGACGAACTTGTGCTTCGCTCAGTTGGGATGAAATGGACTCATTAGCCTGATCAATACCCATTAGAAAGTCTCTAATGCTTTCCTCAGGTCCTAACTCAAGCTTCTTTTTGATCCTGTGAATTCTACTTTTTATAGTATTCAATGTAGTGTTGGTCACTTGTGCAATAGACTTGTTGTCCATGCCGATTTTTACATAGGCACAAACCTTAAGGTCATTTACTGTGAGACTTGGAAAACGCATTCTAAGTACTTCGAAGAAATCAGGGTGGATTTGCTCGAATTGGTGTAAAAAGCTATCCCAGCTACTGTTCATATTAATATTAGAGCGAACCAATTTTTGCAATTGCTTTAGTTCTTGAATGGTCTGACCATTCGCTTTGTACATCTGTTCAATGCGGTCGTCAATCTTCTGTAAAAGAGATTCTTTCTCGAGTTGATTCATGGCAATAGCCGCCATTCTTCTCTCTTTTTCTTCCATATTTACTTTCATCAAAGACTGTTCTTTGACATAAGATTCTTCGAGCAGATCGTTTTTTTCTTCAAGTTCTTTAGCGTTTTTCCTCAGAAGCTTATTCGCTTTTCGCTTAACGATGTAAGACCTATAAATAAGGGAACCGGCAATAATGAAAATGGCTGCAATTGCTATAAGTAGATTTCTTGTAGACTCTGCTTTTTGAATTTCCGACTGATAGGTGAGGGCCTGCTTGTCTGATTCTAAAGCGAATATTTCTTTCTCTTTATCCAGTTGATATTCAAACTCTAAGCGTGCGATTTCGAGTTGCTTTTCTTTATTAAATAAAGAATCCTTTAGAACAGTTCTCTTTCTGTTGTACTCCAATGAGTTCTTATAATTACCTAGAGCTTCTTCTGAATTGCTTAATACACCATAAAGACTCATTAAACTTTGATTGGTCTGCTTTTCGATTGGATATCTATTTAATGCCTCTAGTGCTAATGTTTTGCCTTCATTTGGGCGCCCCATGAGGTTGAATACATGTGCTTTACTTAATTCAATTGAAATGCGAGAACTTGGAGATCTATCACCCACTATGGCTAAGGCTTTGTCGTAATTCTCAATGGCCGTTTTGTATTCTTTTTTGTCTTTATAAGCGTGGCCTGTTTCATTGTAGGTGTCATACATTGACCTCTGAAGGTTCATAGGTTCAAACACTTCAAGGGCAGCGTTAAAATAGGATATGGCATTGTCTGGGTTCTTTAATCGACTTTGTACTCTACCTAAGTTCTGTAAGGATCGGCCGATGTATCTCTTATTGTTAGTGGACTTAGCTAGATCATAAGCCTTGTCATAATATTCAATGGCCTTGTCTAAGTCTTTAATGCGAATGTAATACCTGCCAATTGCATCAAATACAATAAGCTTTAATCTGTCATTATCTAGCGATTCGAATATCTCTAAGGCTTCAAGATAGTTTTTCAAACTCTCCGTATACATGGATTGATCATGTAGCAGCATGGCCATGTTCAGGTATTGATATCCTTGACCTTCTAAATCTGGAATGGCTTTATTGATATCCAAGCTCTTTTCAAAGTATTGCATGGCTTTTACATACTCTTTCTGGTTTTTATAGAGAATAGCCAAGTTGTTATAATTATAGGCTTGCAAAACCAGATTGTCTTCTTCTAATGCAATGATCAAACTGCGATCATGAGCCATTTCTGCGGAATCTACTTTTCCCACCCTATAATATACAATGCCTGCATCGTTGATGGCTTTTCCTATGTACCTCATGAATTCCTGGTCCTCGGAAATCCAAGTTTTGAAAAGGATAGGGCGGAAGTAGACTAAAGAAGAGTCGTATTTGTCTTGATTAAAATAATAGTAGCCCCAAATCGCACTTAATTTATCTGCATTGATAGAATTAGGGTAGATCTCGTCAGATGAACCCAATTCTTCCAATAGAATTCTAGCTTCTTCGAATTTGTCATCACCGACTAAAGAATCAGCGATGGCCAATTGATCTTTAATCGTTCTTTCTTGGGCATTTAGATGAGTAAAACAGAATAGTACTATTAGAAGGAAGGAATATTTCATCATAATTTGTTATGCATACCTACAATTTAATAAATGAATACCTTCAAAATTATTTAAAATTGGTTTTGCATACCAATTGCACCCTTGAAAAGGCTTTAAATGAGAATTTATAATAGAATTGTAACATGTGTATGTTTGTACATAAATCTAGGCTTAGTTCAAATGCATACCATTTGCAACGCTGAAAATTTGAAGGATATGGAGAGTTAGTTTACAATTGTGTCATCATCTCTTGAGGATACGTCCCCGTGAATCAGAGGTGTGGCTGAGGCAGATAGACGGAATGCACTACGACCTATAAACCTCGATCTTCTCGGCCTTTAGTTATGAGACGCATAGCTAAATCACATTACTATACTACGTTTTGGTAAAAGAAGGCCCACAATAGTGGGTTTTCTTTATTTATAGCAGTTGTACGGAGCGTATGGTGCTCAAAGAAGAACTCAAAATTTGCCAATTTTCACCCTCATCGCTGCTTACATATAGATTGCCATTATTTGTCCCAAAGGCCATATGTAATTCTTTTTTACCAAACCCATCCCTTAAGACCATGTCAAAGGCGGCTTCTTGAGGTAAGCCATTTCTTAATGCTCTCCAGCTTTGACCTCCATTATCTGTTTTATAAACAGCTAACTTATTTTGATAGGGTATTCTATGATCATCGGACTGTGCCGGAATAACCCAGGCTATATTGCTATCCCTTTCTGAAATGGTAATATCAAAACCGTAAACAGCCTTGGCATCAGGGTCAGAAACATTTGACCAGTTCAATCCATTATCTGTAGACCTGTAAATACCACAATGATTTTGTTGCCAAAGCACATCTAATTCTATTGGGTGTCTTTTGATTGAGTGAGGGTCATGGCCTACTTCGATATCAGAAGAAGGAAGATAAAAGGCTTCTAGTCCTTTATTTTGAGGCGACCAGGTATTACCTGCATCATTACTTTTAAATACACCAGCGCAACTGATTCCTGCTAGCAATTCATTGCTATTGCGCGAATCAGTCAGAATGGTATGAAGGAATGGGTTCTTGCTACCTTTACCACCGCCTTGCCAAGTCGATCGGCTAGGATGCTTACTGAGACCTGTTAGCTCCTTGAAGCTTTTTCCTTTGTCCTCACTCACAAATAAAGCGGCTGGTTCAGTGCCAATGTATATTCTTTCTAATGGTCCAATCTGCTGGCTTTCAATTGTCCAAATTGATCGAAGGGAATAATCGCTTTCAAATTTAGGAACTTGCACTTCTTGATAGTTCTCACCTTGATTGGAAGAACAGTAGAGTTTAGAGCCCCAATGTTTGTGGTTAATAGCTACCCACCAATCTCCAGATTCAGTTTGATGGAAAGCTCCTATTGGTAGGCCAACAAAATGAATGTCCAGCAACGACCATGAGCCATTATTCAATTCATAGATCAGTAGTCCTTTGTCTGTTCCTGCTATTAGTTTCATTTGTTATTTAATCACGTCATTCTGAGGTGAGAATACCGAACCGAAAGAATCTCCAATACTTATGAGTAGACTCTTTCGCCCGAATTCTAGGACTCAGAGTGACGGTTACTTATTGATTGATAAAATCGGACTTACCGCCAGTCTTTCTAATCAATCGAGTTTCTTGGATTTCAATATGATGAGAGAATGCTTTGCACATGTCATAGACCGTTAGTGCTGCGATCGAAGCACCTGTCAATGCTTCCATTTCTACACCTGTTTTACCTCTACATTTAGCTTCACAAGTGATCTCAACTTTCAGTCCATCCTTCAATTCGATGTCTATGCCCACTTTATTCAAGTTGATCTGATGACACATCGGAATCAGCTCCCAGGTTTTCTTTGCACCCTGAATACCTGCTATGATGGCAGTCTGAAAAACTGGCCCCTTGAGCGTCTTAATTTCGCCATCTTGAATATGTTCAGCCATGTCATCAGGCAATTGAACAATACTTATAGCAATGGCAGATCTCTTGGTTTCGTTTTTATCACCAACATCCACCATAGATGGCTTGTCTTTGTCTATATGGGTAAATTCTTTGCTCATTAGATCGATTCTCTGTAGGGAATATACGGATAAACTTCGCCAGCGAAGAATTCGTTTTTGTCTTCGGGCAAAACAATAAAACCATCTGCTAAGGTCATATTATCAAAGTCGCCTGAACCATTGCCTTTAATGGTATTGGCTAATCTCGCACCTGTTGGCGTGGTATGCACTTCGCACTCTAAGAAATAGGTGAGAGGCGGCATAAAGTTGACATCGTTATCCAATTTGACATAACCAAGCTCTGCATCTTGGCCTAGAGACTTTTTGAGCCAAAACTTAAGATAAGCATTGGCACAGACAAATGAAGAAACGGGATTGCCAGGAAGAGCAAATATAGTAGCTCCATTTGGGGCTGTTCCAAACCAAAACGGTTTACCTGGTCGTTGCTTGATCTTATGAAAGTGCTTTTGAACACCTAATTCATCAAGCACGTCTGGCAAGAAGTCAAATTTACCTCTTGAAACGCCTCCTGTGAGAACCAGGAGATCATAATTTTCAATGATATGAGATAGCTCCTTGGATAGTTGTTCCTTGTTATCTTTTAGATGAAACTGTTTTACTTCAATTCCCCAATCATTCAATAAGGCATGAATACCATAATTGCTCGACCTTCTGATTTGATGCGCTTCTGGCTGATTATTTATATCGACTAATTCATCTCCAGTTGTTATGATTGCAGCTTTTGGAAGGCGATAAACTTCCAAAGCTGATTTGCCCACAGCTGCAGCAACAATCAACTCAGTCGGGCCTAATTCTTTACCTTTTTCAAGAACGATTTCGCCCTCTTTTCGGTCTTCACCTTTAAAGTGAATGTTTTGCTGACGTTCAATCGCCTCTTCATTGATGGTTGCCACACCATTTTCGATGCTGATATCTTCATAGCGAATGATCGTATCCAGGCCATTGGGCATTATCGCACCAGTCATGATCTGCACGCATTTATCAACTTCAGTAATAGTCTTTTGAGGAACTCCTGCTCCAATAGTTTCTAGCACCTCATAAGACCTTTGCCCTTTCTCAAAAACATCGTAATTAATAGCAATTCCGTCCATGGTGACTCGGTCATAGGGAGGAAGGTTGCGGTCTGCAATAACGTTTTGGGCCAGTACACGGCCATTTGCTGAGAGAATTTCGATGCTCTCTGTTTCTAATTGAAACGGATGAGCTTGAAGTAAATCTAATGCTTCTTGATAACTGATCATTTGGGTATTGGTAATTGGTGCACCGTGCACAGTATTTCTAATTTTTAATTGCGGCTTCAGCCACCTATGGTTGCCATTGATTCAAAGGAACCGCTTTTCTTCTTTTGACTTTCAGCTTCGAATCCATCACGAGCGCGATTTTTGAATAGTTTTAAGAATTGCTCTTGAATATCTTCATCTGTAGCGCCATTTCTCATGAAGTCTCTAAAGCTGAAACCACCATTTTGGTAAAGGCAGGTTTTCATTTCTCCCTTCGGTGTTAACCTGATTCTATCGCAGGTCCCACAGATAGTTCTAGTGTAAGCAGGAATTACTCCAAAGCTACCTTTCGATCCGGGTATTTTATAATTGTAGCTGGTAGAGCTTTTTTCGTCCTCCAGCCTGTATAGTTCAGGAAACTCCTCCTGTATGTGTTCAACGATCTTCCTGAAATTCCATTTGATAGGTTGGTAATCTTTATTACCCCCATTAAATGGCATTTCTTCAATAAACCGGATGTTGGCTTTGTCTTTCAAGGTAAGTCGCGCCATTGGTACTATATCTTCCAAGTTATGCTCAGCCATTACAACCGCATTGATCTTGGTGTTCATACCCTGGTTTAATAGCTCTCTATAAAAAGTCCAAACCTGATTGAATTCATCTCTGCGGGTGATCTTTTTAAATCTTTCAGCATCTAGCGAATCTAAACTTAGGTTGACGGAATTGATTCCGATCAGCTTCATGGCTTCAATATGCCTTAAGGGGGCAGTACCATTAGTTGTGATATTCACTTTTTCGATACCAGGTACTTGGGTCAATTCAGACATGAAGGGGATGAGATCCTTTCTAACAAAGGGTTCACCACCAGTAATTCTCACTTTTGAAATGCCCATTTCAGCTAAGATTCGAACTAATCTGAGCATTTCCTCATAGCTCAGAATTTGATCTTTAGTACTCCATGGTAATCCTTCTTCAGGCATACAATAGAAACATCTTAGATTACATCTTTCTGTAATCGCTAATCTCAAATAATTGAGTTGTCTTCCGTGGTTATCGTAAAGTACTTTTTCCAAGTTGATTCAAAAATAGGGTAGATGATCACCTAATCAATACCGGTCAAAAAATTAGTTTAAATAGGCCTCTGGTTCTTTTTCAAAAGAAACCTTACATCCATCGCAACAGAAATATACTTTCTCTCCATTATGCTCTAAAACGTGTTTGGCTGTGCTCTTTTGCACAGGAATCTTACAAACAGGATTAATGTAAAGTTCGTCTTCAAGATTTTCCGAATCTACACTATGCGCATCAGCTGCTGTTTCGGTTGATTCTTGCCTTTTCTCCTTGATGATCTCAGCTAGGATTGAAATGGCAACTTCTTCAGGAGTTTTTGCATTGATGTCGATTCCTGCGGGTGTTTTGATTCTCACTAGCTCTTTATGCTCGATACCTAGTCGTTTTAAGTAAAGAAACACTGAATTGGCTTTCTTCATGCTTGAAACGAAAGAGAGGTATCTAGGATTCGAGTGAATTGCCTGTTCAACGCTCTTCTCGTCATCTTCACCTTGGGTACAAACAACGATATAGTCTTTGGCCATAGAAGCCTCAGGGCTGAAATCCGATAGCTTGGTGATCTTGTTGGCAGAAGGAAACATCACATCATCAGCCAATTCTGATATGATATTGACGTAAAATCCAGCAGCTCTTCCAATCTCGCAAAGTGCTTTGGAGATATGTGAACGGCCAAAAATATGGATCTTAGATACTTGCATAATGGGTTCAATATATACTTCAACAGTTCCGCCACTCATACAAGTCATGCGGTAATTTTTGACACCTGATTGTTCTACTTTTTGATCATTGGGTTGGATTCGAACTAGGCGAGGGGTTTGCTGTTCTATAGCTTCTAAAGCTTCTTTAATCACAATTCCTTTGGTGCATCCGCCACCTATCCATCCTTTGACTTCACCTTTCTTGGTAATAACGGCCTTATCTCCTGGTTTACCAGATGAAGGAGCTTCTCGTCTCACGATCATGGCCATTGCGGCTGGTTCATCTAGCTTTCTTTGAGAATGCACACTATCAAAAAAATCTTCCTTAGGCATGAGCTAAAATATTTTCTAATTCTAATAAGCTTTCTAGGTTATGTGCCGACTGAAATTGATCTATGTAAGGTAGAACAGCCTGCATACCTTGAGCAGTAGGTTCATATCCTTTAGTTCCTTTTAAAGGATTTAACCATACCAACTTACTTGTTCTCATTTTAATCTTTTCAATTTCTCCACGCATTAATCCTGGATTTCCATCATCTAATCCATCGCTTAGCACAATTGTGATGCTTTTTCCATTCAAAATACGCTTAGCATGTAGATCATTGAAGCTCTTTAAGCATTCACCGATCTTTGTTCCTCCAGACCAGTTCTTAGCATGCAGACTAAGATCCGACATGGCTTTTTCTATTTGGTCTTGATGTATGAACTCTGTAATGCGGATTAAGTTCGTACTAAAGACAAAGGCTTCAATGTTCTTTAAATGTGACTTTAAAGACCATATGAATTTTAGTAAGAAGAAGGAGTATTTATCCATTGAACCACTCACGTCTAGCAGTAAGATGATTCGATACTTATCCTGCTTTCTGTTCTTCTTGATTAGATTGATCAATTCCTCACCATTCGACATATTTTTGCGAATAGTCTTTCTTAGATCAATTGGGCCAGTTTTCGAAACACGCATCTTTCGTTTCAACTTATGATTCAATTGTCTCAATAGCTGCTCAGCGATTTGATCAAGTAGCTCAGAGTCCATTTTGGTCACATGAGTGAAATCAGTCTTCTTTAATGCCTCAATTCTACTAGCTCCTGATACGTTTTTCGCTTCCTCTTTAGGCTCTTCTTGTTTTCCGTTTGGGTTAAAGCCAGCCATCACCAATGAAGCCTTATTGGTTTTGGCCGCATTGGTTTTCGTCTTGCTTTTTGAGGTGGTGTGGTTGTATTGATGTTTCTTTTTGTTCCAGAAGGTTCTAAAGCAGTAATCAAATGCTTCAAACTCCTCTTCACATGTACAGTAAAGGGATTTTAATGCGTAGTGAAAGGTGAGTTGATCTTTTGCAAAGCCGTGCTTACAAAGCGCAATGGCTTCTTGAGTGTGGCTGAGCCCTACTTTTAATTCATAGTCACGGCAAAGGCCTGTGAAGCCAGTTAGGGCTTCTTGAAAACTATCGTAATGACTATAATGATCAGCTCGCATTAAGCTCCAATCTCTTCTAAAATTGTGGCAATGCCTTCTCGTTTGACCAAATTGATATCTGGATCAGACTTAAGAATACATCCTAATGTTTTTTCAATGTCATCTTCTGAGAAAGATTTGAATTGAAGGGCTAAAAGTCCATTGGCCCAATCGAGTGTTTCGGCAATGCCCGGAGACTTTTGGAGTTTCATGTCTCTTAGGTAATGAACGAATCTTACTAATTGCACCGCCAATTCATCTTCAAATTCAGGCACTCTTTTTCTCAAAATACTTAGTTCCTTCTGGAAGTTAGGATAGTCGATCCAGTGATAGAGACATCTTCGTTTGAGCGCATCACTCAATTCTCTCGTTCTGTTAGATGTTAATATAACGATAGGCTTGTGTTTGGCCTTGATGGTTCCCATCTCTGGAATTGAGATCTGGAAGTCGGAGAGGAGTTCTAGCAAGAATGCTTCAAATTCTTCATCAGCTCTATCGATCTCATCGATCAAAAGCACAGGTTGCTTATCGGAAGTAATGGCTTTCAAGAGAGGTCTTTTCATCAGAAATTCTTCTGAGAAGATATGCTCTTCTTTTTCACTTGTTGAAAGTTTTTCATTCTCCGTTAGCTTGATAGCCAATAGTTGTTTTTGATAGTTCCATTCGTAGATCGCGCTGTTGGCATCTAGTCCTTCGTAGCACTGGAGCCTGATCAGCTCAGTATCTTTTAAAGATGAGATGATGTGAGCAGCTTCGGTTTTACCTACGCCTGGAGGGCCTTCTAATAATAAAGGCTTGTTTAGGTTTAATGTAAGAAGAAGAACCGTTGCCAGTTCTTCCTCTACTACATATCCTAAGCGATCGAAATCTTCGATCAGTTGATTCACTTGTGGGATCATGCTTCTTCTTTCTTCTTCTTATTGAAGAGTCCTTTTACCATTGAGCCCATCATAGAGCCAGCTTTTAACTCGCCATCAAACTCCATTCCTGCTAACAGCTTTTTGAAGTTATCGACAAATTGATTCATTAATTGAGCTGAAACATCATTGATCAACCTAGAGCCAAACTGTGCCAAAGTACCTTGAATATTAACCACCATATTGAAGTCAATATCAGTACCTGCATCAGTTGAAGTAGCTACTCCAGTCATAGTCATTTCGGCAGAACCCTTTCCTTTTGAATCAAGACCTTTACCATTAAGAACTAATTTATAGTTCTCAGTGTCATTTTCCATGATAGTGATTTGACCATCATACTTTGATTTTACAGGTCCAAACTTCAAGGTAACTTCACCTTTATAGTTTTTCTCATCGATCTCTTCAGTAATTGTTGCACCTGGTACACACTCAGAGATCTCGGTAGGATTTGACATGATCGACCATACCTTTTCGATCGGTTCTTCTACACTAAATTGCTTGGTTATTTTAGCTTCCATTTTATGTCTTTATAAAGTGCCGGCCGAAGCCGGCACATGATTTAATATAATTACGCGTCTGCTGTGATATCCTTATCCAACACACCCATTTCCTTCAATTTGTTGAAGATCTTCGCAGGTGTAATTGGAATATCCATGTGCGTGATGCCGTAAGGCTTCAATGCATCAACAATCGCATTGGCAATTGCTGGTGGTGCACCTACAGTTGGTGATTCACCGATACCTTTTGCACCGATAGGGTGGTGAGGTGAAGGAGTTACTGTGTGACCAGTCTCCCAGTTTGGTGATTCTACTGCGGTTGGAACTAGGTAGTCCATTAGGGTACCATTCAATGCATTTCCATCCTCGTCATAGATGATCTCCTCATACATAGCTGGAGCTAATCCTTGAGTCAATCCTCCGTGAACCTGACCTTGAGCAACCATTGGGTTAATGATATGCCCAGCATCATCGATGGCAACGAATCTTCTTACTTTGATCTCGAAAGTATCTGGATCGATATCTACCACACAGATGTATGCACCTGATGGGAATGTCAAGTTTGGTGGATCATAATAGTGAGTTGCCTCAAATCCAGCTTCCATTCCTTGTGGGTGGTTAGTATAAGCTGCAAAAACCAACTCTTGAATAGTCTTAGCCTTTTCAGGAGCACCTTTTACAAACCATTTACCTGGTTCCCACTCAAGATCATCCTCACTTACTTCTAGTAAGTAAGCTGCGATCTTTTTCGCTTTATCTCTCAACTTACGAGCAGCAACCGCAGCTGCAGCACCGGCAGTAGGAGTAGAACGTGAAGCATATGTGCCCAATCCATAAGGAGCAGTATCTGTATCACCTTCCTCAATGATGATATCTTTTGAAGGAATACCTAATTCCTCAGCGATGATCTGCGCATAGGTAGTTTCGTGACCTTGTCCTTGAGACTTAGTACCGAAACGAGCAATAGCTTTTCCAGTAGGGTGAACTCTGATCTCAGCAGAATCAAACATTTTGATTCCAAGAATATCGAAGTCCTTAGATGGTCCAGCACCTACGATCTCTGTGAAAGTAGAAAGACCAATACCCATCAATTGTCCTTTTTTACGCTTTTCAGCTTGTTCTTCTCTTAGTTTGTCGTACTCAACAGTTTTAAGCGCTAACTCAAGACCAGCATGGTAGTCACCCGAATCATATTCCCAACCAGTTGGAGAGTGGTAAGGGAATTGATCCTTTTTAATGAAGTTATCAAACCTCAATTGAGCAGGATCTTTGTCTACTTCTAGAGCAAATCGATCAGTGATACGCTCAATAGCGTGTACAGCCTCCGTTACACGGAAAGAACATCTATATGCAACACCACCTGGAGGTTTGTTGGTATAGATCGCATCAGCTTCCATAAAGGCATTCGGATAATCATATGATCCTGTACCAATAGAGAACATTCCAGTAGGGAATTTAGAAGGGTTAGCAGCACCGTCAGTATAACCGTGATCAGCTACAACCTTCATTCTAGTCGCTTGGATCTTACCATCTTTTGTACCTGCCATTTCAGCAGTGATGTGATAATCTCTAGCGAAAGAATTCGTCAAGTTATCAGATCTGTCTTCGATCCATTTTACTGGCTTACCAATAAGGAATGAAGCAGCGATAGCGATCACGTAACCTGGGAATACAGGTACTTTACCTCCGAATCCACCTCCAATATCGTGAGCGATAACTCTTACTTTCTCTTCAGTAATACCTACATGACCAGCTACCAATGCAATTACCGTACGGATTGCGTGAGGTGCTTGTGTAGTCATGTGCATGGTCAAGTGATTGTCGAGCTTGCTATAATCAGCCACACAACCACAAGTTTCAATTGAAGCAACGTGGATACGTGGTATGTGCATTTGCTCTTTAACCACTACTTCTGCATTCGCAAAAGCTTCTTCAGTAGCTTGTTTGTCACCCACTTCCCAGTGCCATGCTTGGTTATCTTTTTGACCTTCTTTATCAGGTCTTAACAAAGGAGCATCAGCATCTAGCGCTTTGAATGGGTCGATTACAGGCTTCATGACATCATAATCGATCATAAGCGCTTCGCGACCATCTCTGGCAGCTTCGCGGCTCGTTGCAATAATGGCTGCTACTTCTTGACCTTGGTGCATGGCAGTATCAACTGGTAATACCATTTGCGTATCAGACATCAAAGTAGGCATCCAGTGAAGGTTATACTGCTCAAGGTCTGCACCCGTGATTACAGCCAGCACGCCATCAACCGCCATGGCTGAATCTTTATCAATATTGGTAATCTTCGCATAGGCATATGGACTTCTTTTGATGTCCATGTACAACATGCCCGGAAGTTTAATATCATCTACATATTTACCTTTTCCATGAACGAATCGGTCATCTTCTTTTCTCCTTACGGAGTGACCCATTCCTCCAATTTCTTTCGAGGTTTTACATTGAATCATTTCAATTAGTTTTTAAGGTGGATTAATCTACAAATACAGGGTCAGTGTTCGGTAATTCCGCACCTCTCATTTTAGCACCTGCGTACTGAATGGCTTTTACTATATTGTTATAGCCTGTGCAACGACATAGGTTTCCTGAAATACCCCATCTGATCTCTTCTTCAGAAGGATCTGGATTTTTCTCTAGCAACTCTACTGCGCGAAGCATCATACCTGGTGTACAAAAGCCGCAGTGTAGACCGTGAGCTAGTTTGAAACCTTCCTGTAGTGGGTGAGGACCATCTGCTGTCGCAAGTCCTTCAACAGTAGTTATTTCTTTTCCATTTGCTTGAACAGCTAGAATAGTACAAGACTTAGCTGATTTTCCATTGATTAAAATGGTACAAGCACCGCAGCTTGACGTATCACAACCAATGTGCGTTCCTGTAATAGCTACTTGCTCTCTAATGAAGTGAACTAATAATGTTCTTGGTTCTACCTCGGCAGTAACCTCTTCTCCATTTATTTTTAAAGTGATCTCTTTTTTCATCTTTTAAAAAGTATTGGTTTAGGCTTGAGCTCTTTCGAGTGCAAGTTTGATCATTCTCTTAGTGATGGCTTTCACCACTCTTCTTTTATAGTCTTCAGAACCTCTGAGGTCGTCAGAAGGATTACAATCTTCTGAAGCATATTGAGCTGCCGCTTCGATAGCTGCATCATCTACTTTAGTACCTACTAGTGCTTCTTGTGAGCGCTCAGCTCTCAAAGGAAGTGGGTTAACATTGGTTAATCCGATTCCTGCATAAGTACAAGTGCCGTCATTATCTAATACTAATTGAACAGCAACACCTGCAGTGGCATAATCGCCTACTTTTCTTTCTAGTTTTGTATAGGCATTACCAGATTTTCCAGCAGGAACAGGTATTCTGATCTCTGTAAGAATTTCTCCTTCTTGAATAGCTGTCATATAGAAGCCATAGAAGAATTCATCAATTCCTACAGTTCGTTTGCCATCCAAACCGGTAATTTCAAGCTCAGCGTTAAGAGCAATCATTACAGCAGGTTGGTCATTTGCAGCATCACCGTGTGCAAGATTTCCACCAATGGTGCCAAAATTTCTTACTTGTGGATCAGCGATCAATTTCGCTGCGTCTTTAAAAATAGGGAAGACCGAGGCTACCTCATCGCTATCTTCTACGTCTACTTCTCTTGCCATAGCCCCAATAGTTAGGGTGCTAGCGTCCATAGATACATCAGATAAACCAGGGATATTATTCAGGTCAACAAGATGCTCAGGTTCTGCGAACCTCAGCTTCATCATGGGGATTAAGCTATGCCCACCCGCCAAGATCTTCGCTTCATCACCAATCTCTTGAAGAAGCTTTAGGGCTTCATCCAGAGTAGCTGGAGCGGAGTAATCAAATGATGCTGGTATCATATTTACTGATTGTTAAGGTTTATATTTAGTTTCTGTTTTTAGTCTTTTTCAAAATATTGTGTGGGTATTGTTAGGAACATCAATCGTTTGCAATTGTTAATTCACTCTTTTATTCGGAATCATTCTATCCACCAGAGATCGCTTGAAAGAAGTATACCTCATCATTTTCCGAAACTGTATCACTGAGTTGTTTGCGGTCTTTGATCAGCTCTTTTCCTATATATACATTGACATGCTCTCTTAATTCTCCATTTTGATCGATCAAATAATCCTTGATTCCAGGGTATTGAACTTCAACTTGACTAAGTGTTTCTTTTACTGTACCAGAATAGATGTTGACATCCCTTAAATCCGGATAGAATCTCTTCAAGGCTGAGGTAAACTTGGCTTTAGGCATGCGCTTGTTCCTCCTTTCGAAATCTTCTTTGAATTAATTGAATGGTGTGTAACAAGTTGGAGTTAAACCAAACTGATATAAAGAGTAAGACAGAACCAATCTCATAGTAGTGTGAGGCAATGATCAGTTGGTGACTTCCTACAATCATCAATAAGCCAGATAGAGCTAAGGTGAGTGCAAGAATACTTCTTGTTCCTCTCCAGTTCTTAACAATGAGAGTCACAATCAGGGCGGATAGAAAAAGAGGGATGTAAGAAACCCAATTGTTGCTTTGATGGTAAAATGATTCACCGCCACATAAGGCAATAGCACTTGAATAAGCCATTACGCAAATGGAGCATTTAGGGATAATTACCACCAACAATGCACTCAATAGTGAGGTTTTGATATTGGTGATTGTGGGTTTCTCAGTACTACAAGATTTGCAATCGATTGCCATCTATAAAATATATCAGTAGCTACACGTAATTAATTACTGTTATTACTAACATTGGCAAGCGTAAAGTGTTTAAGGCATATGATTGAACAGAAGGATATTTTTGATAAGTGGCAAAAGGCAAATCAGAAGATTGCTTTGGCAAGAGTGGTCAGGACATGGAGAAGTTCGCCTAGGCCAGCAGGTTCGGCCCTTTTGGTGAATGAAGCAGGAGAGATGATGGGTTCTGTGAGTGGTGGCTGTGTTGAGAAAGCCGTTGTATCAAAAGCCTTGAAAGTACTTGAAACTGGCCAGCCAGAATTGGTCAAATACGGAGTGGCCGATGAAGATGCCTGGGAAGTAGGCCTTAGTTGTGGTGGTGCTTTGTCGGTTTACATAGCCCCGTTTTTCCAAGACGAAGACTGGGATATCATTGAAACTTGTCAAAAAGGGAACAAAGGCTTAGTCATTTTGACCAAGCTTGATGAGGTAGGTCAAAATATCTTCATAGACCCAGAAGTTGAGAATAACCATTCTTTAGAGCTGAACGATGCCATGAAACAGCTTTATGTTAAGAATGAAAATGGCATTATCGAGGATCAGGGAGTTACCTATTTCTGTCATGTCTTTCCACCGCTAAACAAAATGATTCTTATAGGATCAGCGCACATCACGGTAGAAATGATCGAACTGGCGAAGAAATTCGGTTTTGAGACTATTGTCATTGACCCTAGAGACACTTTTGCTAAAAAGACAAGCTATGAAGTAAAGCCAGATCAACTTATGGTAAAGTGGCCACAAGAAGTGCTCAATGACTTTACTCTCGATCATAGTACTTATGCAGTCATTCTTTCTCATGATCCTAAAATTGACGATGAGGCTTTGAAGATTCTATTAAAATCGAAAGTGCGCTACATAGGCGCGCTAGGTAGCAAAAGAACACATGCCAAAAGAGTTGCTAGACTTCAAGGATATGGATTTAGTGAAGAGGAGATCGCTAAGATTCACGCGCCAATTGGTGTGCCGATCAATGCCTTACTACCTAAAGAGATCGCATTAAGTGTGATGGCTGAGGTGATTAATGCAAAAAACTCCTAAATCAGTTGAGCTAGTTTTGTTATCTTTTCGTCATGTACGTTAGACGAAAGATCAGGCCGAATGTCGTTTTTAGGTTCGGCTGGAAAAACGTTATCCTTTCTACTTTATGGGCCACTCTCGTTGTGGTGACCTACGACTTTTTAGAGGATTTCAAGTACCACATCGGAATTCCATTTCTTCCTTTGAGTACCATAGGTATTGCTGTTGCCTTTTATGTAGGCTTTAAGAATAACCAGGCCTATGATAGGTTTTGGGAGGGAAGAAAGATCTGGGGCGGTATAGTAAACTATAGCAGGACCTGGGCGAATCAGGTTTTGTCTTATCTAGATTGCTCAAGAACATTACCCATTGAAGAAATTGAAGTCATTCAAAAGCGACTTATTCATAGGCATTTGGCCTATATCAATGCTCTTAGAATTCAATTAAGAGCAACTACTATTTTTGATCGTAAGAATTTGACTTTCGTACCGAGTTTTAAACTGACTAATGACAGGGATTGCAAAGACTCAATTGAAGACAATATTTCCAAAGAAGAATTCGATCGGATCATGTCACGTGTTAATCCAGCTACTCATATCAATATGCTTCAGGGCGAGGACTTGGCTATGTTGAGAAAGAATGATTCAATCACTGACTTCCAGCATATCAACCTGATGGATACCTTGAAGGAGTTCTATAATCTTCAAGGTATGGCAGAGAGGATTAAAGCAACTCCATTTCCAAGGCAGTTTGCTTATTTCAGTAGTCTATTTGTTTGGATATTCATCTTGTTATTGCCTTTCGGTATGGTAGAGGAATTCAATAATATTCAAGATGGAGATATCGTCTACCTTACTATTCCTTTCAGTGCACTGGTTTCATGGGTTTTCTATAGTATGGAGTCAATAGGAGATAATAGTGAAGACCCATTTGAAAACTATATCAATGATGTTCCGATGTCAGCTATTTGTAATACAATAGAGCGAGATTTGCTCCAAATGTTAAATGAAGAGCCGATTCCAGATAAAGCTCAGCCTATTGATGATATTCTGATGTAGTTATTCGTGCTTATCGTAAGCACCGTTAAGCCAGAGCCAGAATCTCTTAAGACCTGTGGCTTTTTTTGCCTTTTCTACGTGTTTGACTCGGTTGATTCTGTTGCCTGATTCAACAACAACTTTGCGTTTCTTTTTCTTTGGTTTAGGAGACTGCAGCTTAGACTTAACATTGTTCTCGTAATGCTGCTTTTTAAGAGTCTTTTGTCGGTTCTCTTGTTCAACCTTCTTTTTGTAAGCAAGTCTTTCTTCCTTTGCTCTAACTTCGGCAGGCGAGAGCTCTTTTCTACCTCTTGATCTATTCTTTCTGTTTCTATCAGATCTTTTTCTCTCTGGTCGTTTCTCCTTGTTTTCTTCAGTCTCTACTTTTTCTTCTTTCGGTTTTGGTTCCGGAAGGTCAATCTTTCCAACAACCTTTAAACCATCAAGAGACACTTTTTCAGCCTTGTAACTATCCAGACCTTCTGTTTGCTCTGTAAATTCTTTTTCTAACGTGATGACTTTTGGCCTTAACTCTTCAATAAAAGCAGGAGCTTCTGATTGATCTTCAACTTGGGCTTCTTCTTCTGAAATGATGGTTTCAGATTGAGTAACCTCTTCTTGCTCGTCTTCTTGTGGCGCAAAGAATGAATTCAAAAATTCCATCTCTTCATCCGTTACTTTTGCATTAGGATGACTACTTACTTCTCTGAAATTTTCTTTCAGTAAACCGGCAATTTTATCGGTTGTGGTATTGAATGATCTTGCGGCTTGGCCTAAACGCATGTTGAAAAATTTGCATGCGAATATAAGATGCTCAGAATGAACTTGTCAACTCTCTTTGAAGAATGGTGATAACTAGACGCAGATTAAGTATGTCTTTCAACAACTTCAGGGTAGATATCTACAATATTTACGAGGATACCTGTTTCTTCTACATCACCGAAATCCGGATTTCTGGCAGTACCAAAGGTTTTCATTGAAGTAGAAAGATTCATGTAGATATTTATGAGAGGTGGAATCCATTCACCTCTTTCTTTGAGAAGCTTTTGTAAAGCTCTAAAGCCCTCAGTAAAATCTAGTGTGCTGTCGAAATGCTCTTGAAAATGTTTTGGATCGTAAGGAGCATTCAATTCTTGCTTTGGTGTGCATAAGCCAGATTTGTCTGGGAAATAATGATTCATGAAAGCCAATAAGATGTCTCTAGCTTCTTGATTGTAGCTAGTGTACATGGTCACTTTTCCGAAGAAGTATCGGTTATCTGGGTATTTTGATAGTAGAGAGCCCAAACCGTCCCAAATATTGGCTAGGGCAAATAATCCTTTTCTTGGATTAACTGAAGGTTGATATGAAGGCTGTACCCAAGATCTACCTAACTCAATAGAATAGGGTAGATAGTTTCTTTTCATCTCATTGGAAAAATCGAAATAATGAGCAGTTGATAATTCATATTCATCAGTGCTTTTATTGTAGGCTCTGTTACCGGTAATATATCTGTAACCTCCAATGATCTCTTCGTCTTCCGGGTTCCAAACGATTAGCTGTTCATAGCACTTGTCGCAAGTATCGTAGTGGTCAATATCTATTTCATGACCAGTTCCACCTCCAGCATCACGGAAAGAAACTTCTCTGAGTCTTCCGATTTCTCTCATGGTGTGAGGAGAGTTATGGTGATTCACAACATAGATCTCATTATTTCCTTTATTGGTCATTTTGATGAATCGATCTTCATTCAGCTCTTGCTGGATCAGTTCGCGTTCAACCGGTGGGATAATATTTTTATCTATGTTTTCAGCCATAATTAATCAATGTGGTTCATCTGCTAGGGCATAAGCTTTCTCTTTTACCCATTGTGACCATTCTTTTTCATTTTTAGAGTCATCGAAGGTGCTTGCTTCGATTCGCTTTCCGAAAGTGATATGCATTACGTTGTCTTGCTGTTTAAAAAGCTCATCGACCAAATAAAGCATTTCAATATTGAACTTGATCCCAAAAAATTTACGAATGCTAGCAATGTTATAGAACCGATTCGTTAGCCTCCCTTCAATATACACTGGAATTATCGGTTTTTGATATTTTCTCGCTTTAGTTATAAATGTCTTGCGCCAAAATACATCCTCGATTTTCCCTTTGTTTCTTCTGCTCACTAAACCTGCCGGAAAGATAAAAGTAGCTTTGTCTGATGCAAACTGATCATCTACTCTCTGTAAAGATTCAGCTGCGTTTTTTCCTACTTTATTAACGCCTACAAACATGCCACGTAATTGGTGCAAGGTCAATAAGAAATCGTTAACGATAAAAGTGATATCAGGCCTCACATGTTGAAGTCTTGAAATGAGAGCGACAGCATCAAAGCCACCCAGTGGGTGGTTAGCCGCGAAAATGCACGATTCAGTCAATGGGGGAATGTTTTCTTCACCACGGAGGTGGATGGTGATATTGAATTTCTTCATACAGTTATCACAAAACTCATAAGCATTTGAGTCTCGATTATCCCACATGAATTCGTTCAAATCATCTTGATGTAAGATCTTTTCTAGGTATCGAATGACAAACCCTGGTATCCATTTTAAGGCTTCGGGTTTTTTATCAGCAATAAGTTTTTTTACATCAACAAACTTCTCCATCAAATCAGCATCACTAGCAGAAGTGGCAATTATAGCTTCATTTTTTGATTTTACAATAAAAAGCCCACTCGGAAAACGAGTCCTTTTACTTGGCCGTTGTAGATGGCTTCATTTTGATCAACCTCAATACCCCAGATGCGATAGCCGAGCGTTAAGTAAAGCCAAGGGTTACAGTAGTAATTGGCTTCAGAAATGACTTGATAGGTGAAATCAGAACCTATAAATGCTCCGAGATCACCATAAAAATGAAGCTCTAGTCTTTTGAGTGGTTCATACAATACATCTGTACCAATCATGGGGTCTATCCATAATTTCGTTCGATTACCTTCAAAGGGTAGGCTTCCTAAAATATCCGTAGAACCACTGATTGAAATATGAGTCCATTTAAAACCCAGTAAGGCATCGACTCTTAAGTTCTTGGTTTTTAGTGCTGTTCTACCAGCTGATAAATCACCCGCAAAATAGCCGAAACGGTAATTAATGTCTTGAAATATGGCATCTACAGGAGCTATGGCTTTTCCTTTGAGCACTATAGAACTAAAGCTCGTACGAATAGTAGTTTTTCTCAATCTATACTCAGACGAGAACATCAGAGCAAATTTCAAATTGCTTGAAATGTCTCTAAAGGATACATCAATATCATACTTGGGTGGTGGTGGTTCTGGAAAATTCCCTGGTACCGGTGGTCTATAAATGGAACCTTTGAAGCCTACGAACCAGAAGAAAGGGCCTAACCGCAATCTTCTCTGTCTCGTATCTACCTGAATAGTATCTGTCTTTTCTTGCGCATTGATTTGTGAAGGCAATGCCATAAGTAGAACTAAAAGGAATAGAAATACATTCTTATTCAATAAATTCATTCTGAATTCAATAAAGTAAAAAATGTTCTCCAAAGTTAATTTAGAATCAAAATTCGCACTAATTGATGGCTTCTGGAATCCTCATATCATCGGTGAGCTCAATGGACAATATGTCAAGCTGGCCAAATTAAAGGGTGATTTTGTTTGGCACAGCCATGAACATGAAGATGAATATTTTCAAGTGTTCAAAGGAGAGCTCCAAATGGAGTTTAGAGATGGTATCCAGTCAGTAAAGGAGGGAGAAATGATTGTAGTGCCGAAAGGAGTGGAGCACAACCCACATACCCTAAACAATGAAGAATGCTGGGTAATTCTATTTGAGCCTAAGGAGACATTGCATACAGGTGAAGTAGCCTTTGAAAGAGCCAATAATAACCAAGAGTGGATTTAGACATATGCCTTCAGTAAAGTTTACTTCAAACCTAAAGCGTTTCTATCCAGATTTAAAGGAAACTGAACTGTCTGTTTCAACTATAAACGACTTAGTAAGTGAATTGGATAGTTTCTATCCAGGTATTTCAGATTATATCATTGATGAGTCTGGCGCATTAAGAAAGCATGTCAATATTTTCATCGGTAATGATTTTATCAAGGATAGACTTTCGTTGTCTGACGAGATCTCAGATAGTGATACGGTATATATCATGCAGGCACTTTCTGGAGGTTAGTCTTTTTGCCTATGTGCTCGTTATTGTGTAAATTCTTACCAATCAACAGTATAGCTATGGGAAAAGGAGATCCAAAAACTAAAAAAGGTAAAATTTCAAAAGGCACCTTTGGGGTAAGAAGGCCGCATAAAATCAAGAAGAAATCTCAGGCTAAAAAGGCCTAATACCAGTAACCTATATTTAGGCCAAGTTGATATTGATCAGTTAAATTCGTAGTGCCGATATTGAACTGTAGAGGACCTAGAATTGAATTAAATGCCACACCAAGTCCTACTCCGTAAATGTTTCTGATCAGATCGATTTGAGGCTGACCACTTGCATCAGTAGTTTCTTTAAAAGCAAATACATCCGCAGTTCGATCGGGATCTATCCATTTTAATGGATATCTAGAATCTAGATAATTGCCTTTAAGGGTGATGTAAATATTGTTTACAGCTTCCCATTGTAGGCCTAAACTGGCTTTCAGGAAATTATCCGAAGAGTATTGATAGAATTTAGCGCCCCAAAATGGTGTGGTAAATGTGTAATTCTGATAAAAACCTCCAATACCCACTTGATGGTTAATGCCTGTTCTATCATCACTACTGTAGATCATATTGAGCCCTAGCATGGCACTCAATTTATTATTAATTGGTAACAAAGCAGAACTGCTAAAACGGGCGAAATAAAACTCCTCTAGTCTAAATTCTTGCCTCCAGAAATCCTCTTCATCTTCTGTGATATTTTGATATTCTTGTTCACTATCGTTTTGGAGTGTGTAACCGCCCTCAATTTTAATATCTACCCCTTCGGTAGGAATAAAAGGACGATCGAAAGTGATTAATTCCCAAAATGCTGCCACAGTGCTAGTCGTGATTTTTGCTCTTTTCAGAAAGTCTAAATCCGTAACCTTTGGCTTCAAAACAGATATATTATAGTGCCACTGAACGCCTATACTTTGATCTGGCCTGTAGGTAGTCTGGAATTTTCCGAAAAAGTCATTTCTATCGTTACCAAACCTTGAGGTCTCCTGACCTTCGTCATTAAAAAGTGGCAGCTCAGAGTTTAAATGGCTATAACCTGCTGTAATGGCTGTTAATTGCCTTTTCCCTAAGTATTTTAGATAACTAATATCGGTCCTGAAATTCTCTGCCAGATCAACTTCTGCAATAAATCTCGAATTTGGGAATACATTGTTCCTTGAGGTATAATTAAGGTTTATACCTGCACGAGCTTCGTTATTATAGTGCACTGCAAACTTGAGTTGGCGATTGGCTTTTTCTTCTACGCTAAAGGTAAGATCATATCTACCTGAACCATCCTCAGCTTGATTCAAATCGTAACCGACCTTAGAGAAGTACCTTGTTCCAAAGATCTTGTCTACTGCCAAATCTATTTCTTCCAAGGTTGTTCCAACTCCTTCTTTAATAGGTAGTCTACCTAAAATGAATTCTTCAGATACATCTTCGATTCCATTGACATGAATGTTGCGCAATTGATATGTATTGGGAGTGGGTATTTTAACTGGTTTATGAAATTCTTTACCGACAGAAATCAAAGAGTCATAAAGGTCTTTCAGTGTGTCTTTAAACAAAGAGGCAGTTTGGTAACCTCGTGAAATGATTGAGTCTGAAGCATCGAAAGAAGAAGAGCTATATCCCTCTAAATCAGGTTCAACGTAGAAATCAACTAGTTTTGACTGTTCTCTTGAATCATATGCACTTAATACAAAGCTGGACTGAAAAAGAATGTCTACAAGGGAGTTTAAATCTTCTTTGTCATCTAAGTCAGTACTGACAAAAACACCAATAATAATATCAGCTCCCATTTCTCGTACCTCAGTAACAGGAAAGTTTCTAACAAGTCCTCCGTCAACTAACAGTTTCTCATCAATCTCAACAGGAGTAAAGATAGAAGGGATGGCCATACTTGCGCGTATCGAGTTGGTCAATGATCCGCTTTTGAGCGTAACACTTTCTCCTGTTGCAATATCTGTAGCGACAGCCCTAAAGGGTATAGGTAGATCATCAAAGTCTTTAACATCGTGGGCAGATCTAGTCAAATCTGAGAAGAGCTTCTGAAGATTTTGACCATCAATAACCCCTTTTGGCAAACTTGGCGTGAATCCATTCATAGGAAGCTCAAGTAAATACCTCCCGAAGTATTGCTTCTCTTCGTAAGCTACTCTTCGATAATCCAAATCATTAGATAAAATAACTCCCCAATCGGCAGTCTTGGTAATAGAATCAAGTTCTTCAGCAGTATATCCTAAAGAGTATAGTCCACCCACTACCGATCCCATACTGGTACCTGTTATGTAGTCAGGATAGATTCCAATTTCTTCCAAAACTTGCAAAACGCCAATGTGGGCCATACCTCTCGCACCACCACCACTGAGCACAAGACCGACTTTGGGTTGTTCGTTTTGTGCAGACACTTGAAAGAATACCAAGGTCAATAGAAAGATCAGGAAATATCTTTTTGTTCTGGTGGTAAGCATATCATCTAAAAATAAACAAGAGAGTCCAGAATGCAAGTAATTCCCACATACCACTCAGGGAGATTTAAATGCATTTCAATCTGCTTCTGTGACTGTTCAGGGGCATAGGATCATCCATTAAACTCTCAAGGAGGGTTTTGAGACCAGTAAATTATCAAACTATACCATTATGAAACTAACACAAAAATTCAGTCGATTATTCACATTGTTGCTAATGGCGATGGCGACATTAGTCGTTTCTTCATGTGATGATGACGATAACGATCCTGTGCCAATGCCATTGGAAAACATTGTGACAATTGCTCAAGGCAATGCTGACTTATCGAACTTGGTAAGTGCATTAACGAAATACCCAAATTTAGTATCTGACTTACAAGGAGGAGAATTCACTGTTTTTGCTCCAACTAACGCAGCATTTGACGCAGTATTAGCTGCTGTAGGTCAAGATGACATCGATGATCTTCCAGAAAGTGTATTAAGATCAATCTTGGAATATCATGTGGTACCTAATGCAACCATAAGAAGTACTGATCTAAGCAACGGAACGGCTACAACTGTTCAGGGAGAGCCTATCACAATTAATGTTGATGGTGGTATCACATTTAATGGTTCTGCAATGGTTGTTACTGCTGATGTTGAGGCAGAAAACGGTATTGTACATGTGATTGATCAAGTTTTAGTTATGCCAAGTGTAACACCAATTGTAGGTACAATTGTAGCGCCAGCATATTTCAACAAAAACTTCACGACTCTTATTGCAGCTGTTCAGGCCGCATCACCAGAGATTTTAACAACGCTTCTGAATAGCGATGAAAAGACATTGTTTGCACCAACTAATGATGCTTTTGCGGCAGCAGGAATCACTGAATTGCCTTCAAGAGAAACATTGGATGCTGTTCTAACCTACCATGTAATTGAAGGTAGAGTAGAAGCTGGCGACATTGTTGATGGTAGCTCTTCTGCAACAACTTTGGGTGGTGAGATCTTCATATCTAATAATGGAGCAAATGGTATTTTCATTAACGGAACTACAGAAGTAACTGGAGCTGATATTCAAGGGTCAAATGGTGTCGTTCACGTGATCAACAGAACATTATTGCCACCTGCACAGTCGATTGCTGATATTGCAATTGGTCTGTCTCAAGGTGATACACCGGAATTCACTCAATTAGTTGCAGCATTATCAAAAGTGCCAGATTTGCTTTCTGCAGCACAAAATGATGGCAACCTAACCGTGTTTGCACCGACCGATGCAGCGTTCCAAGCTTTATATGATGCAGTACAAGTGGAAGATTTAGATGCTTTAGAAACTGCCATCGGAACTGATAAACTTGCTGAAGTATTGCAACACCACATTGTATCTGGAAGAGTATTCAGCACAGACCTTTCATCAGGCGCTGTTCCTACACTAAATCAGGAATTGACAATTGATGTTGCTGAGTTGAATATTACAGATGCAAATGGAAGTGATCCAGCTAATTTGGTTGTAAGCTCATTAAACATCCTAGCAACTAACGGGGTTATCCACGTGGTGGATAGGGTATTAATCCCTACAGGGATTCTTTAAGGAATAATCATTTTTAATTATGAAGCCCTGCTAGACGGGGCTTCTTTTTCATTTTTATGTTCAAGTCAAGAAACAGGTATTACTTCATTCTAGGATTAGCGATCTATTCCTTTTTGAACGCTAGATTCACCATTGGCGACCGCCTTTTTGAATTCGATCCGGGTAATACCATTCTCTTTGTTTCGATTAGTATTATTGTTTTAGCCCTATGGGAGAGCAATCGGCTTATTGAATCTAAATGGGAGCATCTTATTCCTAGAATACATCCCTTAGTCACACATTTCATTATCAGTGTTTTTGGAGTAGTAGTCATTTCTACCACTGTCTTAGCTGGCCTATACTACACAATTGGTTATCCGGTAGAATTTAATTGGGCCAACCTCAAATTGAGCTCAGCATTTGGTTTTAGGGTCAACCTTTTCTTGAATACCGTTAATGCGATCGTTTATTATGTGAACAGATCAAAGGCTGTTGAATTAGAAAATGAAGTGCAGCAAAAGCTGCTGCTTGAATCACAACACCAGAGTCTTAGAAATCAAATTAATCCACACTTTCTCTTTAATAGCTTGAATGCCTTAGCTACTCTAGTCAAAACGGACAAGGATCAATCAGAGAAGTTTATTGAGCAGCTTTCCCAGGTTTATCGCTATTTGCTTCAACACCAAGAAACTGACATCGTCACCGTTAGGGAGGAGATGAAATTCATTCAATCTTATCTATATCTGTTGGAAACTCGCTTTGGGAATGCGCTCAAAATCAGTATCGATATAGATTCGAGCCAAGAGGAAAAAATGATAGCACCTGGTGTTATTCAAATCTTACTTGAAAATGCTGTAAAACATAATATTGCAAATACCAAAAATCCTCTTCATCTGAGTATTTCTATGCTCAATAACACCATTGTTATTTCTAATAATCTACAGTTCAAAGACAGCGAAAAAACCTCAACAAGGATTGGTTTGAATAACATTATCGAACGCTACAAGTTCTTATCAGAAGAAAGTATTGGGATAGTGAAAACAACCAAGGAGTTTACTGTTTCCATTCCGCTTTTAAGCCTGAACACATGAGAATTCAAATTGCAGAAGACGAACACTTAGCACAAGAAAGGATCGCCAATATGGTGCATTCACTTCTGCCAGAATCTGAACTTTTGCCCATTGTAGACAGTAAAGAAGAACTCAGAGATGTGCTTTTGAAAAGATCGGATATCGATCTTCTTATCTTGGATATAGAACTTTCTGATGGTAGAAGCATAGATCTATACAATGAAATAGAAATAGATGTCCCGGTTATCTTTACAACTGCATATGATCAATACGCTTTAGAAGCATTTCAATTCCTAAGTATTGGTTACGTATTAAAGCCCATTCAACTACCTGAACTAAAATCGGCTATTTCAAAAGCACGCAAGCTGATTATGCCTGAAAAGCTTGTTGCCGAAAAGGATTCTCAAAGATTCAAATCGAAGTTTTTGATCAAAGCAGGCAATAAGTTGATCTATAAAGACGTGAGCGAAGCCGCTTATTTCTATGCTGATGGTAAGGAGGTTTATATGGTCGAATCTGACAATCGCAAATTCCTGATCGATCATACATTAGAGGAATTGGATAGGAACCTAAACCCTGAACAGTTTTTCAGAATAAGCAGAAAAATCATCCTCAATATTGAAACAGTTCAAGAGGTGAGAGGTTTGTCAAACGTAAGGCTTGAGGTCAAAGCACCCAAAGGAACTCTTCATCCTTTATACATTAGCAGAGGAAGAGTAAAGGAGTTCAAAGCCTGGTTAAACAGATAAACAATGCGTTTTTTATTCTTTTTTGTCATGCTCGTGGGCTTCACATTTTTTACCCAAGCTCAATCTCAACAAGCTCAGATTGATTCTCTAAAAAGAGAGATCCTTCAAATGAAGGTGGATATTCAGGAGGTCAGTTTTAATCTGGATCAATCAAGGAAGAAATTCAAAAATGGACTTTTGATCGCCACACTGGGTTATGCAGTTACTATAACAGGCGGCTTAATGTTGGGTAGGGAGAATGATGATCTAGGTAAAGTGCTATTAGTAACAGGTGGCGTTACAGGAGTTACTGGGACAGCCATTATGCTTGATGCATTTAATTCACTTTCTGGTCGTAAAAAGAAGCGTAAACGTTAGCGTCAAGAAAACGATTTCCTTCGTTTAACCACAGGGTAAATACAATTAGCTTCAATTGATATATATTCGCTTTGGAAGCAAAAATATAGGTCAGTTGTCTCTTAAGAAATTCAATATTTTCATTGCCATTTGGCTCCTCGTGGTCATTCCGAATATTCTCTTAGGACAAAATACTTTGGAGAAGGAAGTTGATAAAAACTCGCAGTTCTGGACAAGTATTAATAGCACCTTCAGAATGTCTGATAGGTGGGGCGCTATGGCTGACTTTCATATCAGAAGAGAGAATTTTATCAAAGACCCTAATTTCTATTTTCTTCGCTTTGGTGGAGTTTATTGGTTAGATGATAAGTTTTCTGCAGCAGGTGGTGTAGCAGGTTTATGGCTTGCCACAGATACAGAAGCTGGATTAAAATATGCTTTTGAAAAGAGGATATTCCAACAAGTGCTTTGGCGTTCTCAGATTAAGAAAATCACTTTTTTACAAAGAATAAGAGTTGAGCAGCGTTGGCACGAAGTACTTGACAGAGCTACTGGAGAAGTTGATCGAGTACGTTACTCCAATAGATTCAGGTTTTTGATGTCTGCTTCGGTTCAGGTATTTGAAAATCCTCAACTACCCAAATTGGTAATTGCGGACGAAATACATTTCCATACAGGAAAAGAGATCATTTTCAACACCTTCGATCAAAACCGATTATTCGTTGGGATCAATCAACGCTTGAGCAAAAGTGTCACATTTGATATGGGTTACATGATGGTTTATCAGCAGCGTTACTCTGGTTATCAATATGACCTCAATAATACATTCAGACTATTTTTTTACTTCAGTCCTGATTGGCGGAAAAAAGGCAGTTTACCTCACTATGCTATTGCAGGAGAACAATAGGAGGTTTGATTAACCAATTTCTTTTTATTAATTCAAGAGAAGAATAAATCCATGTCAGATAAAGATTCATCGACAGAAGAAAAAGAAGAATTGGACCAGAAGGAAGCAGACTCTAATCCAAAAAAGAAAAGAGACCCTGTTAAAACTTTCATTTTCACTCTTCTCATTCTAATCGTTCTGTTTTTCACTTGGTATGTCGCAGCAGATAGACATACCCCATACACTGATCAAGCAAAAATTGTAGGCTTAGCCATCCCTATTGCACCGAGAGTGACTGGCTATCTTACCGAGATCAATATTAAACTCCATAGCAAGGTTGAAGCTGGTGATACGCTTTTCATCATCGATCAGAGGCCATTTAAACTAGCTGTTTCGAGGGCTGAAGCTAATCTTGATAACACAGAACAAATGGTTGGTGCAAGAACCGCTACAGTTAAATCTGCAGTTGGAAGACTAGGTGTGGCAAGAGCGCAAAAAGATAGGGCGCAAAGAAACTTTGATAGAGTCCAGGTTGTGCTGAGAGAAAATCCAGGTGCAATTGCACAGGCCGATAAAGATGCCGCAGAAACAGCACTTATGCAGGCTACTGAGCAGGTTTCTTCTGCAGAAGCAGACTTGGATAAGGCAGAACAGCAACTTGGTATTTCTGGGCCTGAAAATGCCCAATACAGAGCTGCAGTAGTGGCATTGGAGCAAGCTCAGTTAGATCTAGCATTTACCTATGTTGTTGCACCTGCCAGCGGATATATAGAAAGTTTTAATGTTGATCTTGGCTATTACAGTCAAGCAGGTCAATCATTGGGAATGCTCGTATCAAGCTCTGATCTATGGATTCAAGCAGACATGAAGGAGAATAACCTGAGTAACATGTCTGAAGGAGATACCATTGAGTTTATCCTTGATGTTGAACCTGGAAAGGTTTTCAAGGGGCGAATCAACAGTATTGGTTATGGTGTTAATTCTGGATACTCTGATAGAACTCAGTTACCCGAGACCGGTTCTTCTAGCGGCTGGCTGAGAGACCCACAAAGGTTTCCGGTGATCGTATCATTCGATAGTGAAGAGGTAGGTAAAAACCTAAGGCTCGGTGGGCAAGTGGATGTTGCTGCCTATTCTAGTGATTATGATTTTCTAAATACAATTGCTCGCTGGAGAATTCGGATCAATACAACACTCTCATATTTAAGGTAACGGAATGATTAGTCTTGCTTTAGATAAGAAATCATTTGATGTTCTCCGTTATGCGCTAGGATCTACCATCCTTGTGGCTATCGTTATGCTGACTCAATGGCCATTAGGTTATATTTTACCTGTATTGGCCCTAAGTTTTTTAGCGAGTGGTGGCCCATCACCAACGATGAAATCGGGAGTGCTTTATTTCCTTGCCATTGCCTTAGCTATGTTTTTTGGACTCTGGTTAACAAAGCAATTATTGCCGTATCCCATAGTTCTGATCCTAGCCATGTCATTGGTTATATTCAGCATCACTTTTACGCAGAAATCCATATTCAGTCCTTTTGTCAAGACATTTATGCTCATCGCATGCTTGCTTGTTCCAATTTTAGGGCTTCTCATGAAAGAAGTAGCAGTGATTGTTACTTACAGCTTAGTTTTTAATGCTGCTATGGCCATCATCTTGGTGTGGATGGTGTTTTTCTTTTTCCCTTTTAAACCAAACTTAGAAAAAGGTGTAGCGGCTAAACAAGTTGAAAAGGGTTCTCTTACCCGACTTATTCGTCACCAAGCTGCTATGAGGTCTGTTTTGGTGATCATGCCATTAGCATTGGCTTATATGGTCTTTGATTGGACTTCATCAGTACTTACTCTCATTTTTGTAGCACTCTTAGGTATGCAGCCGGCTTTTCAAAAAGGATTAAAAGCAGGAGGAGCAATGATTCTCGGAAATACATTAGGAGGACTAGTGGCCATTATTTGCTATGAATTAATGACTGTCGTACCTGAGTTACCATTTTTCTTAATGATCATACTTTTGGTAGGGCTTATATTCGGTAGGAAAGTCTTCAGTGGTAAGCCATCAAGTGCTTTATATGGAATGGCCTTTTCAACCTTTCTTCTCATTATATGCTCATCTGTTTTGAGCGATTCAACCGATGCTGGGGAGAAAGTTTGGGAGAGAGTGATTCTGATATTTTTTGCTGTCATTTATGTAGCAGCTGTTTTTGCCATTATAAATGCATTTAGTAAGGAATGAATAGAAGGCAGAAAATATCGCATAGCACCAAGTGCATAGTCTTAATCCTGTTCATAGCCATGTGCATTCAAGGTTGCCGTTTAGGAGAGCCTTATGAAAGGCAAGATGAGGTGTCATTACCCACTTATCGATTTGATAAAGCTGATTCAGCCAATATTGCTGATATGCCTTGGTGGGAGCTTTTTCAAGATACTGTATTAACAGGGCTAATAGAAACATCGCTTTCCAACAATCCGAATTTAGCTGTGGCCGCAGCGAGAATAGATGAAAGCCAAGCTCAGCTGGGCATTGTGCGTTCTGACCTATATCCAAGAGTAGATTACGCAGGCGGTGCAAATTTAAATCTCAATAGCCAAGGAGATAGCCCCACTGGAAATGGAAATGTTGCCGCCTCAGTAAGCTATCAAGTAGATCTTTGGGGTAGGTTTAGAAATTTGAATGATGCCGCATTTCAGGAATACTTAGTGACTGAGGAAGGCTATCGGAATGTGGTTTTAACTCTCGTAACAAGTGTAGCAGAAGCTTACATGTTGCTAAGAGATATTGATAACAGATTAGCGGTCTCAGAGAGAACGGCACATGCCTGGAAGGAAAATTTAGATATCATAAATGCCAGATATACAGCAGGTTTAGTGTCTGAGGTTAATGTAAAACAAGCTGAAATTCAATGGCAGGAAGCTCTAGCTTCTATCCAAGTTTTCTTGCGTCTAAGAGGGCAAACAGAGAATGGTATCAGTACGCTATTAGGTTTACCACCACAGAATATTCCTCGAGGCGATTTATTGCAAGATCAAATCTTTCCTCCTGAAATGCCGGTTGGGGTTCCTTCTGAGCTGTTAGATAGAAGACCAGATGTGCTAGCAGCAGAAAGACAATTAGAAGCTCAAAACTTTAGAATTGGTGCTGCTGAAGCTTTAAGGTATCCTTCTCTTACGCTATCTGCAGATATAGGAACCTTGATTGCTGATCCAACTTCATTGTTTTCAGGTCTTACGGCTCAAATATTAGGGCCAATAACCAATGCAAAAGCTAACCTTCGCAGACAAGAGGTAGAAGAAGCTCGAGCTAAGCAACTTTTAGGCTCTTATCAGTCTACTTATTTAACAGCATTAAGAGAAGTAGAAGATGCCATGATCGCTGTTGAGACTTACACCAAAGAATTTGAAGTAAGACAGGATCAAGTGCGTTCTGCTTCTGAAGCGCTCACTTTATCTTGGGTTCGGTATGACAGTGGAATCACCAGTTATTTGGAGATCATTGATTTACAACGTTCTGAGTTTAGTGCCTATCTCAAAGCTTCTGAGACACTCCAATTGAAGCTTAACTCCATGATAGACCTCTATAAAGCACTTGGTGGCGGTTGGCAAGAACTAAACGAAGCACAATAGTTATAACGCTAAGTAATTGACTACCTTTGCGCACTAACGAAGAAGAGACGTGTCGGCATTTAAAAAACTAGGACTTTCAAGAGAAGTCTGTGAAGTCTTAGAAGAACTTGGGTTTCAACAACCTACTGAAATTCAAGAAAAAGCAATTCCCCAATTAGTAAAAAACCCTGATCAAGACTTTATAGGTCTGGCTCAGACAGGCACTGGTAAAACAGCTGCTTTTGGTTTACCTCTGATCAATCAGTTGGAGGCAAACGGTCCTTTACAAGCTATTGTATTGGCTCCAACAAGAGAATTAGGCCAGCAAACTGGCGATCAGGTAAGGTCGTTTACAGCCAATATGCCTGGTATTAAGTCTGAAATAATTTATGGTGGAGTTGATATACAGCGTCAGATCAAATCGCTCAAGAGACCTACTCAAATAGTTGTTTCGACTCCGGGTAGATTGCAGGATCTAATCAGAAGAAAAGCAATTAACCTAAATCAAGTAAGACACGTTGTGCTCGATGAGGCAGATGAGATGTTAAATATGGGTTTCAAAGAAGAGATCGATAATATCCTTTCATATGCGCCTGATAGCACATCGATCTGGTTGTTCTCGGCTACTATGCCAAAAGAGATCAGAAGGATCATAAAAGATTACATGGTTGAGCCACTTGAAATTCAAGTGAACGCTCAACAAAAAAGTAATGAGGATATCACACATCAGTATGTGATCACAAAGTCTTCCAATAAGGTAGCTGCCATTCAACGATTCATTGAATCGATGCCAGAAATGCGTGCTATTATGTTTTGTAGAACTAAACGCGAGACACAAGAGATCACTGAACAGCTCACTAACAATGGATATGAAGTAGAAGCCCTTCATGGAGATCTCAACCAGAACCAGCGTAATGCTGTCATGAAGAAGTTCAAAGCACGCTCTATGCAATTATTGATTGCTACTGATGTTGCGGCAAGGGGGATAGATGTAAATGATCTGACTCACGTTTTCCATCATCGATTACCAGACCAGCTTGAAGCGTATACCCACAGAAGTGGTAGAACAGGTCGTGCGGGTAAAAAGGGCATCTCTTTGGCCTTTGTTCATTCAAGGGAAGAGAGAAGAATTAAGATGTTAGAGAAGTCGCTAAATGTGAGTTTCGAGTTAATCGATATACCGAGCAAGGAATCTCTCAAAGCTAGTCGACTAAATCATTGGGCCAATATTTTGATTGAAACAAAGATAGATCATGAGGTTGTGGATCTGATTAATAATATGGATTCCCAACTTTTAAGCATGTCGAAAGAAGAGTTGCTCAAAAGGCTTGTAAGTCAACAACTCGAGCAGCTTCGCTTCAATCAAGACTTAGGCGATGCAGAAGATCTTAACGAGAGAAAAGGAAAGAGAAAACCTTCTTCAGAATCAGGAAGAGTTGACCGAAGTGAAAGAGGTGATATGAAACGCCTTTTCATTAATCTAGGGCAGATTGACGGCCTTACTTCAGCGGATTTAATTCACTTTGTCTCTGATATTGCAAAGATCGATAGAAAGCATTTTGGCGAAGTAGAGATTAAAAAGAACTGTAGTTTCTTTATGCTTTCGGATCGAATGGCTACAGGGATTTCTCAAAAGTTCAGAGACATTAGTATTGATGGTCATATGGTAAGGGTGAATGCCGATGACAGTGGTCCATCTAGAAAGAAAAAATTCGATAAGAAACGTCCTGAAAGAAGCAATAGCAGGAAACGCAGAAATAAGGACAAGGGTAGAAGAAGAAAATAATTCTGTTTTCCTTATTTTGGATAATTATTGAGTCGTGGGGAAGAAGGTCACCATCTTATTATTATTCACTCTTTTTTGCACTAGCACATACGCTCAAGTGACCAAGGATACTTTGTGGAATAGGTCAGAATTCATAGAGGACACTGATGAATTCCTTTCTATTAAACTCAATGCTAATAATGACATAGATAGAATTGTTATTGACGGGGACCGAGCATTTGCTATTAGACCAAATGCAGAGGTTAGGAACAATATCAGCTTTAACTATAAATGGATTACGGCAGGATTCACATTTGTCTTACCCACCTTATATGATAATGACAACAATGACAAAGGCAAGACTGAAACCACCGATTTCAGATTAGCCTTTAACCCGGATAAATGGTCCGTCAGTTATCATTATAAGATGAATAAGGGCTATTACTTAGAGAATTCAGATGATTTCATGCCTCCTCCAGATCAACCCTACATACTTTTCCCTAATCTGAAAACGCATTTCCATCGACTGTATGTAGGCCACATTATCAACTCTAAATTCTCTTTAAAATCTTTAGTCACCTTTACGGAAAGGCAGCTGCAGAATTCTGGCTCATTTATTCCATTTCTCAGGTTCACTTATTTCAATTTAGATATCAATAATGAGTTGATCGGAGAGGAGAAGGCTCATAACTATGAAGCTATCATTGGTACGAGCTATACTCATAAATTTATATTCAAAGAATACTTCTACGCAGCGGTAGTTGGCTCAATTGGCTACGGCTATTTAAATTCTGACATAGATGATTTAACTCTATCACGAACTGTGAACCAATCTTTTAATAGCTCAATGCTAGCGACTCAAGTGGGTGGCTCTCTTGGATATAACGGGGAGAGGTTCTTTGCAGGCACCAACTTCAATAGGTTTTCAAATTCATCACAAAAGGATGGAGATTCTTATACCCTTGATACCAAAAGACAAGTATGGGAGATCTTCATCGGTTACCGGATCAGAACTCCCAAATTCCTAAGAAAGCCCCTCAAATGGGCTGATGAACAAAAGGAAAAAGTGATCAAATAATTAATTAGAAAGTCCTACTAAAAGAGTGGTTTCCTTTTCATAATCGATCAAATTAATTTCAACCCTTCTATTCAATAGTCTTCCTTTAGGAGAGTTATTGTTAGAAATAGGCAGTGTTTCACCATAGGCCATCATACAGATTCTCTCTTTGCTAATCCCATGATCCATCATGTATTGAGCCACATGACAAGCTCTCTTTTGACTAAGTTCAAAGTTGAATGCTTCCGAGTCTATATAATCTGTGTGTCCATTGAGTTCTACACGAAGAAGAGGTTCCGATTTGAGTCTTTCAATGACCCTGTCTATTCTTTTGGTATAGCTTTTCTTTAAGCTAGCATCATTAAAATCGAAATGAACAAAAGAAGTATTCTTCACTTCGAAATCGAAATAGGATTGTCCTTTGCTCTGCTGATTATTAACTGGCTCTACATCTAAAGATACTGGCCTAATTGAAGGTAAACTCTTGCGATTGATCAGTTTGGAGAAATAGATCTTGCCTATACCAGCTCTATTACTTGAAAATAGTATGGTACTGTCTTCTAAAATCGAAAAGTAAGCATCAAAAGAGTCCTCATTGATGGGTTGTGGTAATGGTTGAGCAATCGTCCATTCTTCGAAGTTCTCGTTGGTTCTTTGGGAGAAATAAATGTCTGTTTGGCCATTTTCATCTTCACGGCTAAAGTATAGCGTAGATTTATCATGACTCAAGAAGGGAGAGATCTCAATTGCTTCCGAATTAATACTTTCAGGTAGCTTAATAGGTGAGGACCACTGATTGTCTTCATTGAGTTTGGAGATATAGAGGTCTTCCTGATCCTCTACAGGAATTGAAATAATAATCACATCTTCATTAGGATGAACATAGAAGCCATAGAAACCACCATTAACAGCTAAATCAGGGATGTTGATGGCTTTGGGTTTAGACCAAGACTCTTTGTCAAAATTGGTTACATATAGTCCTTTCTGATTCTCAAAGAACTTGTTGAATGCTCCAAAAAGATACACCCTCTTGCCGTCAGCACTTGTGCCGACAATGGCCGTATTGTCACCATTGTTAAATGGTGCACTTGCTTTGATGGGTTTACCAAGCATGCCATTATTAAACTCTGAATACCAGATTTCATGAAAAAGCTCACCAGTTTGTGAAAGCTGGTCTTTATCTGCTACTGTGAAGTATAATGTTCTACTATCTGTACTAAGAAAGGGAGCCGCTATTTCAAGTCTATCATTTTTAAAAACGTCTAATTCTGTTGGTGTCAAATAATAGCTTGAATCACTCTGAGCAATGCTCAAAGTGGTAAATGCGAGTGATAAAATAAAGGTGATAGAAGTCTTCATGTTACTTAAATAAGTTGTGTAAAAACTGGTATTGTATGCCTATTTCATGAGCTGCAATTTCATTAGCTCTTGTGGCGTTTATGGTTTGATCAAAAGAATAGCTGAAGGAAAGATTGTCATTCACGGATCCTCCGAAAATAAAGACTAAGGCAGCGTTCTTTCTGTATGACAAAGCAGCCCAGAGCCTAGTGCCATATTCAGCCTTTACAGAAATATCATAGTTGACGGGAGCACCCTCAACAGCCCTTAGAAAGACATTAGGAACTAAGGTCCATCTGGCGCTGATTGGAATTCTTGTACCTGCCAATACATAATGATGCGGTCTGAATTCATATCCGTTTATGCCTTCAATCGAGGTGTAGGTTTTGCCTTTAACCAATTGCTCCAGAGAGTAGCCAAAAAAGAACTTGTCAGAGTACAGCCAAAGACCAAAACCGATGTCTAGCATATTCATTCGATCATAATTCCGCATGAACTCTTCAAATGGTTGGTCACCGTTTTCGTAAACCCTTAGGTCGTTTGATAGATCTAAGTTCACCCATCCAAGTTTGGGAGAAGCGGCTAGCTTAATGTCTTTTGTAAGGGATAGGTGATAGGTGTAACTAGCATGGATGGTTGTTTTTTGAAATATACCTAGCTCATCAGTTGTTATACTTATGCCTGCTAAATGGTTACCCTGTGGTGCTCTTGAACCCATTAATGCTGTAGAATCTAGCCTTTCCGTAACACGCATGGCTGATCTCATGTACTGGGTAGGCGAGGGCTTATTTAAAGGAGCATAAGCGGTAAGGTAAAGTGTCTTCGGATTACCAGAGAAACTCCCAGTGCCCAGTCTATAGGAAAATATAGAAGTGACATTATTTCGAATATCCGCAGCCGCTGAATTGACTAAATAGTAATTGTTGAGATATTGGCTGTATTGCGAAAGTTGCTGAGCAAATGCTCTATTACTGCTCGTTAAACAGACTAGAAAGACCAATCCTATGAATAATTGCTTTTTCATCTGATTATGGATATTTGGCCCTCAATTATTTCATTACCCTCCAATCTAATCTTGTAATAGAAGGTATTCGGGTCCATGACTTTACCTTTCCATCTACCATCCCAAGGTTGCTCTAAGTAATTGGACGATTCGTAAAGACGCTCTCCCCATCTATTAAAGATCATGACATGTGCTTTATCAACTGACTCAAGAAAAGGGATGTAAAAAGTGTCGTTTTTACCATCGCCATTTGGAGTAAAAGCGGTTGGTGTATCTTCTACTAAAAGATCGATTTGCTCTTCTCCAATGGTGAATAAATTGAAATCAGCATTTGCTGTTCCTCCCAAATACCTTGTGCTCTGCCCAATTTGACCATTATTGGAAGTGAATAGGGCTAGGCTCGTCAATTCATTTTTAACCCAAAGAGTAGGTTGCGTAATGCTAGAGGGCTTTTCATCATCTCTGTAGAAAAGCTTTACAGCAATTGGAGACTGTCTTTTAGAGTCAGTTGAAAGTCGAAACACTCTTTCGATACTTCTACCATCTTCTAGATCAATTGGGGTGTGACTTCTTATTAACTCACCATACCCCAATGACTCAGAAGAGCTGATCTCGAAGCCTAAATTCCCAGGACTAACATTTGTCGGTCGATCAAATTCAAAGCTTTTAATGATTCTACCAGCACCTTTTGTATAGACATAGCTGTCATCATCCTCGCCAAGCAATTGTCCGTTTTCCAACCCTAGTTCAATCTCCGAATCATAAATATTGACAAGCCCTTGCTCAATATTCCAATCATTGGAGATATAGAAGTCAGCAAGTATGTCTACTTGATTGATTGCGCTGATGAATAAATGATGTAGAGAGAAAATGCCATTACCTTCTATGGTGGCGCCATCATTGTTTTGTACAGCCAGGCTACCTCCAGAAGCGATAAGTTGTCCTTCATTGTAGAGATTCGCATCTGAGATAGTTAACACAACACCATTATCAATAGCCAGTACAGACCCGTTTGATACTGATAAGTTACTTTGAGCTTGAAGATTGAGGCTCAAAATCAATCCAATGATTACTAAGCTTCGCATGACTAATCGTTTTGATCTTCAGTCTCTAATTGCTCTAAAATCTTATTGAGCTTTTCCTCTAGATCGGCTACTTTTTGATTGAGCGCTTCAATAGTGGATTGCTGTTCTTTTATCGCCTCTACAAGAACAGGGGTGAAGCCCGCATATGAAACGGAGTAATATCCACCTGAGCCCTGTGAAACTAATTCAGGGAAAACCTTCTGAACATCTTGGGCCAAAAAGCCAAGTTTTCGTCCTGCTTTGAATTTTCTATTAGGGAACTCTTCCTGTCTCCATTCATAACTAACACCTTCTATTTGTTTCAAGAGATTTACAGGTGATTGAATCAGTTGGACGTTCTTCTTGAGCCTTTTATCCGATGTTTGGGTTAGGCTAATCACTACCGCGCTTCCGTTTACTTCTAATTCATCAGCTATAGCAGAGGGATTAGAAATACCAACACCGAGTTTGCCATTTACATTGACTAGGTCGGAGCTAAAGTCACCATAAAGTAGTGGCTTGTTTGTATTGGAATTATCGATGTACAGTTTGTTGCTGCCCGTTTCATTAAAGCCAGCATTATAGCCTATGGCTACATTTCCTTGACCAGTTGTATTTTGTCTTAAAGCTCTATATCCAAGAGCTACATTGAATCTGCCGCTTGTAGTTTTATTTCCCGATTCAGAACCAATAAAGGTGTTTCCTGAACCCGTTACATCTAAACCTGTGCTTTCGCCAATGAGTACTGAACCTCCAGCGTTTGTCACCTCGATGGTCTTGTTGTTCATTGACCATCTTTCTGTCCCATTTAGTTTGAATCGAATGATGTTATCATTTCCATTAGAAAGATCTGTCTCTACGGATGTATTAGCATCTTGGTCTTCGATCAAAGTAGACTTTAAAGCAGGAGAGAGGTCAACACTTTTTGAGTTACCATTCTCAGTAATTTGAAGGGTTTTATTGGAAAGACTGATTGAGCTGATCAGCTCGTTTGAATCGTCAAAATCTCCATCTGGCTGAGATGTAAAACTGCTGCCATCACTATAGTTAAATGTGATTGAGCCATCTGGATTGTCTAGGGTAGAGGCTATTCCTGTTCCCACCAAACTCACAGGGCTTGACCAAGCGCCAGAGCTCTTAGGTCCGAATAATTCAAGCGAATTTAAGTTCAGATAGAAGTCTCCATCAACACCAGTTGCAGCAGTAGGATTAGTGTTTCCACTTAAAATAGTGTTACCGTTAGTTCCATCTATGCCATTCGTTCCGTTCAATCCATCAGCACCATCAGTTCCGTTAATACCATTTGTGCCAGCAGGGCCAATTAGAGAAATGGGTGCTGGCCAAACACCTCCTGATTTCGGACCATAAAGCATTCCGTTTGTACTGTCGATATAATGATCGCCATCATTCCCGGAAGCATTTGAAGGTGCACCCGAACCACTTCTTAACGATAGCCCATCTACACCATCTAGACCATTTGCTCCATCTTTGCCATCAGTACCATTTGTACCGTTACTTCCGTTAGAGCCATCAGATCCTGCAGGGCCGATCAAAGAGGTTGGTGCAGGCCATAAACCTGCTGTTTTTGGTCCATACAGCAAGCCATTTGCGCTATCTATATAGTGATCTCCATCATTTCCTAAAGCGTTTGATGGAACGCCATTGCCGCTTCTCAAAGACAAGCCATCAATACCGTCCAATCCGTTTGCTCCATCTATTCCGTTAATTCCATCAATGCCATTAGCACCATCTTTTCCATCAACACCATTTGTGCCATCCATTCCATCAGATCCGGCTGGTCCGATCAAAGAGGTTGGTGCAGGCCATGAACCTGCAGTTTTTGGTCCATAAAGTAGACCATTTGCACTATCAATGTAGTGGTCACCATCATTGCCCAATGAATTAGCTGGTAATCCTATACCACTTCTTAATGATAAGCCATCAGCACCATCCAAACCGTCTGCTCCGTCTTTGCCATTAGTTCCATCTAAACCATTGGTGCCATCTAGACCATCACTTCCGTCTTTTCCATCGACTCCATTTATACCATTTGTACCGTTGGTTCCAGAAGGTCCAATTAATGAAAGGGCTGCACTCCATACACCACTCACTTTAGGTCCATATAGCATTCCGTTTGACGTATCGATATAATGATCGCCATCTTGGCCTAATGTGCTAACAGGAGTACCATTGCCACTTAGAAGCGTTGATCCATCCGCACCATCTTTGCCGTTAAGTCCGTTAGTTCCATTGATACCGTCAATTCCATCTGTGCCATCAGTACCAGAAGGACCAACGAGCGAAATGGATGCAGGCCATGCACCGTTGGTTTTAGGCCCGTACAACATTCCATTGCTATAATCAATGTAATGATCTCCTTCATTTCCTAAGGAAGCGTCTGGGCTACCTGTACCACTTCTGAGCGATAAGCCATCCAAGCCATTGGTTCCAGAATCACCCTTAAGACCTTGTGGTCCATACAAACTTCCCGTAGTGAAGAATGAGCCATCGCTAAAATTGAAAGTAAGCGTGCCGTCACCATTGTCGATTGTAGACTCTATCGTACGACCGTTTTTCAGGATAGATAGATCAACTGTTCCTCCGTTTTGAAGACTGAGGACATAGTTGGAGTTATCAAAGCTTAAGTTCTGAAAATCTGCTACGGGTACTTTCGAGAGAGAGATTAAGGCTTCCCAAGAGGATCCATTGTAGAAATAAAAACCAGGCTCATTGTCAATTTGATAAATCAATAATCCATCTGATGGAGATGTCATTAAGTCCTTTTGTGAGCTTGTTAATCTTGGTATTAAAAGCCCTTTTGAATCAGATCTTAATTCTAAAATAGATGAAGCGTCAGGGGTGAACCTATTCTGACCTATACCCACTTGCGCTTGAACATTAAGCGCCAAGAGCATCAATAGTGTGATTACTGATTTCTTCATGATCAATGTTTTAAGCCTGCTTTGCCTCTAGCTTGAGAGTAGGGGTTTCGTTGAGCATAGCGCATGAACCATTGAACTTGGCACCTGCTTCGATAACGAATTCCTTTGCTTCTAAATCTCCATCAACATGAGCATCAGGTTGAAGTGTGATTACCGATTTGGCTGATATTGTTCCTTGGACATATCCACTTACTACAACCTCTTGAGCTTCGATTGTTCCAGTGATTGATGACTTGGGTCCAAGTACAATCTTGCTTTCGGATGAGATATTACCATCCAATTCACCATCAATACGAATAGGATTAGTGGCTTCGATATTTCCTGTGAATTTGGTGCCCTGCGCTATTGCACTCATCGCTGGGTTTTCAACAGGTCTGTTTTTTGTAATTTTCATAGTTCTACGTTTAGGTGAAAAAGAAGGCCGCCTTTCAGCAACTGTCTTGACTTAAGGTTGTAGAGAAATTAGAAATATGCAAATCAGGAAGAAACGAAAGTATAGTCTCAATAGTATAGTCCGTGTGTAAAAGACGGAAATTTGTATGCTGCCATTGAAGAAATGATAGTGAAATTATTTTTATTTTTTTCTCAACTAATCAGTCATTAAGGTCTAATGAAGACCATTTGGATTCAATTATAGATTAGCGTTGGCTTCTTGTTAATCATTTACTGCTACTAGAGGATGTTTTGAAAAGCAGAATTCTTTCTATGAAAGTCATTTTTGATATGCTAAACCTATCTTAGAATAATTATATTTATGTAGAACTCTCAAGATCATTGATCGTATCTAAAGCTATTATATGACGTTTTTAAAGTGAACCATTTTTTAAGTTTGATGTCGTACTTCTTTATCTCTGTATTATCCTTGATTCTTATTCAAGGCCCCAATCAATTCACATCGTTAGAAGAGCCAGATCAGTCAGAGCAAGTAAGTATTCTATTTATCGGCAACAGCTTAACATATTCCAATGATTTGCCTGAATTGGTGTCACTCATAGGTAAAGGGCTAGGTGTCAATATTTCTACATACACGCATGCTAAGCCCAATTATGGATTGGAAGATCACTGGAATGAAGGTGTAGTTCAAGAGATTATTAAGGATAATTCATTTGACTTTGTTGTTTTTCAACAAGGACCATCTTCTCAAGAGTATGGACGAATGAGCTTAGCTCAATATGGAGGTCAAATTGCTAAAGCAGCTCAAGAACAAGGAGCTAAGCCCGTCTATTTTATGGTTTGGCCAGCAAAAAAACACGACTTCACTATAGATCTGATAGAAGCCAATCATCGAGCAGCAGCAAAAGAGCACGATGCTCTCATCGCAAAAGTTGGGGTCAAATGGTTTTCAACAGAATTAGACATGTTGTATGGCCCAGATAATTTCCATCCGAGTCCTGAAGGGTCGTTTTTGGCTGCTTCAGTTATTTATGAAACCCTTTTTGGTGATGCTAATTTATCTGAATTAAAGTATGGTCCTTTTAGAAAACATATCGCAGAACGCTACGATTTCAAGCTAGTTATTAAGGCTTTAGAAGATAATTAACAGCTAAATCGGAGAAGGTCTCAATTATTTAACGACATTTGTCAAAAGCATAAACAATTCTCTTTATTGAGAACTTGTTAATTAAAACATTTACTAAAGAACTATATGGCCAAGTCGCAACAGACCTTTAATAAGAAAGAACTAGAGAAAAAAAGACAGCAGAAGAAGAAAGAAAAGCAAGCTCGAAAAGAAGAGCGAAAAGCAAATAAGGGTAGTAGCGATTTAGATTCAATGATGGCCTATGTTGACGAATTTGGCAACATTACAGATACTCCACCAGATCCGAATCAAAAGAAGAAAGAAGTCAAAGCTAAGGATATTGAAATAGGTGTTCCGAAGCAGGAGAAAGAGGATGAAGATGCTGAAAGAAGAGGCAGAGTTTCATTCTTCAATGACTCCAAAGGATACGGTTTCATCAAACAAGACGGGACACAAGATAGCTTCTTCGTTCACGTCCATGGCACCAAAGAGCCTATTCAAGAAGGAGATAAGGTAAGCTTCAAATTAGAAAGAGGAGAAAGAGGGATGAATGCTGTAGAAGTTACAGTGATCAGATAAGTATATCTCTTTCTATTTCTAGTATAGAGTTTTCGACATTATTTTCGCGGCATGAGTCAAGCCGTTAAAAAGACATTTCCGAAAGAGTTTAAATGGGGTTGTGCTACTTCAGCATATCAGATTGAGGGAGCACATGGTAAAGACGGTAAAGGGCCATCGATATGGGATGAGTTTGTCCAGGCTCCAGGAAGAATCAAGAATAATGACCATGGAAATATAGCCATTGATCATTATCACAGGTTCAAAGAAGACGTAGCTCTTATCAAGGCTCAAGGCTTTAAAGTCTATCGCTTTTCTATTGCATGGCCCAGAGTTATCCCTTCAGGAAAAGGAGAGGTGAATGAGGCTGGAATTCAATTCTATAACGATTTAATCGATGAATTACTCGCTAATGACATAGAACCATGGGTTACACTATACCATTGGGATCTACCTCAGGCTTTACAAGAAGAATATGGAGGATGGCTCGATCCTCAGGTAGTTGAACACTTCAAGGAATATGCAAAACTCTGTTTCGAACGCTTTGGCGATCGAGTTAAACATTGGATCACATTTAATGAGCCCTGGGTCATCACTATTCTTGGTTATGGGCAAGGTGCTTTTGCTCCAGGTAGAAAGTCGAATAGTGAACCTTATCTTTCTGGTCATCATATTTTACTTTCTCACGCACATGCAGTAGATCTTTACAGAAATCAGTTTGCTCACCAAAAAGGGACTATCGGCATCACGAATAATTGTGATTGGCGTGAACCTCGGACAGATCAACCTCAAGATATTGCAGCCGCTCAAAGAGCGCTTGAATTCTTTTTAGGTTGGTTTGCAGACCCTGTTTACAAAGGAGATTATCCTCAAGTAATGAGAGATCGATTAGGAGAGAGATTGCCAACTTTTACTGATACCGAAAAAGCATTACTCAAAGGATCTTCAGATTTTTTCGGTCTCAATCATTACACTACGATGTATGCCGCAGATGGCGAAGGCAAGAGCCAAGATAACATTAAAGGCAATGGGGGGATTAGCGAGGACCAAGATGTAATTCTTTCGCAAGATGAATCTTGGGAGCTGACAGCCATGGAATGGGCTGTTGTTCCTTGGGGTTGTAGAAAACTCTTAGAGTGGATTTCTGACCGGTATGATTCACCTGATATATACATTACTGAAAATGGATTTGCTTGTGATGATGCCTTGATCGATGGCCAAATAGATGATTCAAATACTCGATTAAAGTACTTCAATCAGTATCTATGTGCCTGTCATAAAGCCATTGAAAAAGGAGTAAATCTAAAAGGTTATTATGCCTGGAGTATGTTCGATAATTTCGAATGGGCTCATGGTTATGGTTCAAGGTTTGGAATAAACTATGTTGACTATGAAACGCTTGAACGAATCCCAAAAGAATCGGCAAAGTGGTTTAAAGAGGTTATTGAATCAAATTCGATTGACGCTATTTAGTCTTGTTAGGAGATTCTTCAGAGAGTTGGGTGTAGTGTGCTTCACGAAAGCTCTCTTTTTTCACCATTGATTGGATACTCTTCAAGGTATTATAAGGATCCTTTTTAATCCGCATATTATACAACCAGCTTGGAATACTCTTTCCTGGATCAACATACATACTATACTCCACCTTGATCTTGCCTTCTGCTAAAGGAGTACAGAGCCAATAACCATGCATTTCTTGAATTCTGGTTTTCTTCTTTTTTTCCGGTAAATATTCAGGCAAACCTTTCATATCAACCCTCAAGGCATTAGTGTTAGCATCCTTAGTCAATTTCAATTCTAGAATGATATCTCGGTTCTGAAGAAGTGGAATATAGACTTCATGATAGCTCACTTGGTGCCAGAAATTGTCAGATTGAAGAAATTCATTGATCTCAAAATTCTTCATCCATGTCGACATATCATCAACTGATTTGATCAATGCTAAAAGGCTGTGCATTGAGGCCTCTACAGTAGTTGAAGCCTTAAATTCTAAATACTTCTTTTCAGGTAATGACCTGGTGTATATCTCAATTCCATCTTCGTTTAATCTTTCTTCCCATTCTGTTTGGGCAAAGGAAAGGATTGGACTCAGCAGTAAACAAAAAACTAGAGCTAGTGAAGTCTTGGTCATTCTGAAAGAAATAGAAAACGAAGCTAAAATTCAAATCTACAATCGACTTAACATCTCTTGTCGTCTCGCATGGCGCAAACATTAACTCCTGTTAGCGGTTGGTTTAACATGACTTCTTTACCTTTTACTAAACTGATAATCAGTTACTTTTTAACCGCTTTAGTCTTCTTTGCAATAGATATTTTATGGTTGGGAGTGCTGGCCAAAGGACTCTATAACCGCCATTTGGGTTCCCTTTTAGCCGAACAAGTGAATTGGACAGCCGCTGTGGTATTCTACTTCATCTTCATCGTAGGCATATTCATTTTCGCCATTCTTCCTTCTGTTGAAAAGGACTCTGTTTTACATGCTCTGCTGTACGGTGTGCTCTTTGGTTTCTTCACTTATGCCACTTACGATTTGACCAATTTGGCAACATTAAAAGGCTGGCCTTTTAAGATTGTGGTTATTGATGTTTTCTGGGGGATGATACTAACAGGTTCTGTAGCCACTGCAGGTCATTATATTACAAGATGGTTGAGCAAGTCCTAGGTCTTTATTCTGCTGTCTTAATCCCAATGATGGGTTGGGTGCTGTTCTGGTTTGCTTTATCGATCATCTTAAAAAGAAATGACATAGTCGATATAGCTTGGGGACTAGGCTTTATATACCTGAGTATTTGGGTCGCTATCTATACTCAACATGGGCTTCTTCAATATGTGGTTTTTGGCTTGGTCTTTCTCTGGGGAGCAAGACTGGCGTTCTATCTATTACTTCGTTTACGTGGTAAGTCGGAAGATTTTAGGTATTTAAATTGGAGGAAAGAATGGGGAAGTAGTTTCTACATAAGATCATTCTTCCAGGTTTATCTACTTCAAACCTTTCTTTTATTGATCATTGGATTACCGATTCTCATTGCTTCCATCAATGCCCAAGTCCAATTGAATTTTATCACTTTGGTGCCCGGATTAGCACTCTGGTTATATGGCTATTATTGGCAAGTTGTTGGTGATTATCAATTGCATCAATTCAAAAAGAACCCTACCAACAAAGGAAAGATCATTCAAAAGGGCCTTTGGAATCAAAGTAGACACCCTAACTATTTTGGAGAAGTATGTATGTGGTGGGGCATCTGGGTCATTTTGATGCCATATAGCCTAGGTTGGTTAGCTGTTTTGAGCCCAATTCTCATTTCTTGGTTAATACTTAGGGTATCCGGTATTCCTATGTTAGAGGCCAAATACAAAGGGAATCCAGAATTTGAAGAATACAAGAAAAGAGTTCCTGCATTTATTCCTAAACTCAAATTATGAATCAAAATCAGGAAATTAAAGTTGCTTTGAGAAGAGCTACCGTCAATCGAGTGCCTTGACCAATTTGGGTTTTCCATTCAATATCAGCATTTATATCGTTCGCTCTTTCTTCTATGCTTTGAATACCTCCATTAGTGCTTTTTCTTAAAGCAGAATCAAATCCTTTTCCATCATCCTCTATAATACAGTTGATCGTATCAAAATTGCTAATGGATAGTCTAATGTTTTTTGCTTCTGAATATTTAACACTATTGGAAAGGGCTTCTTTTATAATTCTAAATAGGTTTGAGCCTATTTTTAAATCTTCAATGCGATGATCTCCTTGCCAATCTAAGTGGATTCTACTTTTTGTTATTGGGGAGATATTATCCAATAGATCTTTTAATGAATCATAAAATGAGGCGTGCTGCAAAGGCCTAGAAGATAAATTTTTAAGAATTAATTGACTGTCTTCAATTAGCTCTTTCATCATATTACCAACTTCCTTGCGTACCTCTTGGGCATTTTGAGCCTCAATTGTTTTAAGAGCCTTATCAACTCGTTGTCTTGCGCTAAATAAGGCAATGCTTATGTTGTCATGTACCTCGCGACTAGTAACTGATTTCTCATTTTCAATAAAGACATCATTCTGTTTTTGAAAGTACTTGAGTTCCTCATAAGCATGTCTTAATTCATCATTGGTCCTTTTCAATAATTTTGCATTCTCTGATATCTGATGGTTTTTAAAATGTATTTCCCGGGTTTTTTCATTCACAAGTTTCTTGAGTTTCGCACTGCGCCTCATTAGAACTCTTAATCTCAGTCTAACCATGAAAACTATGATTAGCACCATAAAAACCACTGCAGCTATTTTGAAAAGGACAGTCTGATACCAAGTCGAATGAACTTCAAATTTAATTTGAGCAGGTGCGCTCCACTCGACTTGATCTTTAGAAGCCATCACATCAAAACTATATTTTCCAGGTTTTAACTTTTGGAAGGTTGCTGATGATATTTGGCTAGCCTCAGTCCATGAAGAATTTAAGCCTGATAGTTTGTGTTTGAAGTAAGTTGGCGAATCGCTTCCCAGTTCTAAATCAGAAAAATGAATTGAAAGACTGGCTTCTTGAGGCTCAACTTGAAATAGATTTTCGCCCCATGGAGCAAGGTTTGGCTCTCTTGGATTCCAAAATATTATTGAATCAGCTATCGAAAGATGTGTAATTTCAACTGTTGGCGTTTTTCTGATATTACTCTTTCTTGATGCTAACTTAGTAATGCCATCTCCGTAGGTGCCAACCCAATAATTTCCTTCTTGATCAACAAAAGAAGATTCGATGAATTCCGCATAAAGCCCACGTCCCAATTCTTCATTATTATGGAGTTTTGTGAATCTGTTATTGTTGTATAATGTCACACCACCACCATATGAACCAATCCACAAATCGTCTTTAACGCCCTCTAATGAGTAAACATCATTCCCTCCAATATGTCCAGATTCATAGGTGAACTGTTCAAACTTTCCACCATTATATTTAAAAATGCCATTGCCCCAGCTTCCAATCCAAATTGATCCATCTGAGGTTTTTGTTATACTGGTTGCAGCTCTACTGTTGAAGCTGCCATCTTCAACTGGAAAGCGTCTAAAGTGTCCATCTTTTAAATAGCAAAGTCCATTTTCCCATGTCCCAATCCATAAAATTTCTGTTTCTGAATCATAGAAAAGCGTTGTGATTTTGTTGCCACTAAGACTATTTGAATCATTCGGGTTATGTCTAAGGCTTGAGAATTCACCTTCTTTTAAAATATTAATACCGCCACCCCATGTCCCAATTAACAAGGAGCTATCGGGCATAATTATCATTGTTTCAATCGAGTTATTATTAATAGAATTCGCTCCTTTTTTTCTCTTAAAGGTGGTGAACTGGCCTTTGTGGAATTTAGAAAGCCCTCCACCATCTGTACCAACCCATAAAGCACCATCATGATCCTGTACGATACACATGATGTCACCAAATACTAATGAATTAGGATTGTTGAACTCATATTCAAAAGTCACAAAGTTATGTCCATCGTATCTCTGTAACTTGGTTCCAGCTCCAATCCATAAATAACCATCATTATCCTGGAATAGATCGTAAATGTTGTTATGAGCTAGACCATCTTTAACGGATAAATGTTGAAAGTTCAACACTTCTTGAGCTTGACAAAACAAACTTATAACCAAACTAAAAAGAACTATTCTAAGCTTTGACTGCAATATAACGGGTAATTAAATCCTAAAAGTATTACATGAAAAAGCTAGTGATACTCGCAGTATGTTTTATAGGTGATTCACGTAATTTTCAGTAAAACCAATTAGAAACTATTTCTGCAGAAATGTGATTATTGCTAAGGCAACACTATTTTTGAACCACCTATGAAAGAAGCATATATTGTCGATGCCATTAGAACCCCAATCGGGAAATTCAAAGGCACATTGTCTCCAGTTAGAACTGATGACTTGGGAGCTATTCCTATCAAAGCGCTCATTGAAAGAAATCCTGAAATAGACCCAGCAGCGATCGATGATGTGATACTAGGTTGCGCTAATCAGGCGGGAGAAGACAATAGAAATGTGGCTCGTATGTCTGCTTTATTAGCTGGTTTACCAATAAGTGTCCCAGGTGAAACGGTTAACAGACTATGTTCTTCAGGGATGTCCGCTGTTATTCATGCTACTAGGGCCATAAAAGCTGGAGATGGTGATCTATTCATCGCAGGTGGAGTTGAACATATGACAAGAGGTCCTTTTGTAATGTCTAAGACATCCACACCTTATGGCAATGATGCCCAGTTACACGATAGTAGTTTCGGTTGGCGCTTTGTTAATCCAAAAATGAAGGAGATGTATGGCACGGATGCAATGGGTGAAACTGCCGAAAACTTAATTGATGCGCACACCATCAGCAGAGAGGACCAAGATCGTTTCGCGGCATGGAGTCAAGAAAAGGCCACTCATGCACAAGCGAGTGGAAGGTTAGATAAAGAAATCGTCCCAGTTGAGATTCCTCAACGCAAAAAAGACCCAATTAAATTCTCTAAAGATGAATTTATCAAAGCGGGCACAACAGTAGAGATACTATCAGGTTTAAGACCTGCTTTCAGAAAGAATGGATCCGTGACTGCAGGTAATGCTTCAGGACTAAACGATGGTGCGGCAGCTGTATTGGTAGCTTCAGGAGAAGCAGTTGAAAAATACAATCTCAAACCAATGGCTAAAATCGTGGCTTCTCAAGTAGTTGGCGTAGAGCCAAGAATTATGGGTATTGGACCGGTAGAAGCTACCAGAAGAGTATTAGACAAAGCAGGCCTAAGCCTTGATGACATTGACGTAATTGAGATCAACGAGGCATTTGCTGCTCAAGCTCTTGCTTGTACAAGATCTTTAGGTCTTGATGATAATGACCCGAGAATTAATCCTAATGGAGGTGCTATCGCCATTGGGCATCCTTTAGGTGTTACTGGGGCTAGAATTCTTCAGACTGCTGCAATCGAGCTTCAAGAGCAAAATAAGAGATATGCACTTTGCACAATGTGTGTGGGTGTTGGTCAAGGTTATGCGACCATCATAGAAAGAGTTTAGAGAAAGTTTGATGATTAATAGAAGACCTGATAAAAGTCAGGAATTCTAATTAATGTTTTTCATTATTTGGTACAACAGTACCTAACCAAATGAAAAACTACCTCAAGATTATATGCCTTTTGGCATGTTCAATTTTCTTTTTTAATGATCTCCATGCACAAACCACTATTGGTGCACAAGTAAGGCCAAGGGGAGAGTTTAGGAATGGATTCAAGACCTTAACAGACGACACGAGAGATCCCGCTTTCTTTATTGAGCAACGAGCTCGATTATTTGCCAATTACAAAGCCTCCAAGTTCGAACTTCATATTAATTTTCAAGATGTAAGGATCTGGGGTAATACTGATCAGATCTATAAAACTGACGAGTCATTAACTAATATCTATGAGGGATGGGCAAAATATCATTTCAATGAGCATTGGTCTTTAAAAATTGGTCGTCAAGCCCTTGACTATGACAATGCCAGGTTCTTTGGTAATCTAGATTGGGCTCAGCAAGGAAGAAGTCATGACGCACTACTGTTTACCTATAAAAATGACAGCACAGGTTTAAAACTGGATGCAGGGTTAGCCTTTAATCAAAATGGCAATGAACCTTCCAAATTGTTTGAGACCTTCTATGATGGCAGTAATTACAAAGCCATGCAATTCATTTGGTTGCATAAAACAGTTGGCTCAGGTAAGGTGTCCTTCTTAGTTCAAAACGATGGCAGACAAATAGCAAGTGATTCAACCAGTGCTTACAGACAAACCTTAGCAGCCTTAGGATCTGCCAAAGTAGGAGGTGTGAACCTGAATGGGGAATTCTATTATCAAACAGGAAAGAATACTGCTAAGAATGACATCAGTGCCTTTCTACTTGCGTTAAATGCGACTTTCCAAACAAGTATAACGCCTATCACTATTGGCTTCGATTATCTTTCAGGAACCTCAATAAATGATTCGAAAGACAAGAGTTTCAATCCTCTGTATGGAACGAACCATAAGTTCTACGGCTTTATGGATTACTTCTATGTTGGGAATTTTCATGGTCAACAAGGGAATGTTGCGGGACTATTAGATGTATATGCCAAAGCTAATTTCAAACTAGGAGAGAAGTCTAGTCTTCAAACACATTTCCATTTATTTAATAGTGCGGCAGATCTGTATGATTTGAATAACGTCACCCAATCTATTGATAAGTATCTGGGTTCAGAACTAGACCTGGTATACACCTGTAAACTAGATAAAAACGTCACCCTGAATCTGGGCTATTCGCAAATGTTTGCGTCCGAATCTATGGTGCAAGTAAAGACAACTCCTGGAGACCACAGCGCACTCAATAACTGGGCTTGGTTTATGATCAACTTTAATCCAATCATTTTTTCATCAGATAAATAGATTCATAAACCGTCAAAAATTCTTAAATTTTAATATGTCTTTGTTCGATAAACTTGTTCCACCAAAATCATGGCAGCCATATGTGGCGGCTGTTTTAGGTGCAATTGTCGCTCTAGGCATTTATTTAGGCAAGACAGCCAACGTGGCTTCTTACATGACAGATGATCCAAAGGCTTGTATTAACTGCCACGTGATGACGACAGAGTTTATCACATGGAATCACAGTTCTCACAGAGAAGTAGCTTCTTGCAATGATTGTCATGTACCGCATGATAATCTCATTAAGAAATACGCATTTAAGGCAAAAGACGGACTGTATCATGCTAGCATATATACCGCCAGAGCTGAACCTCAGGCGATCATCATGCATGAAGCAGGTCAAAAAGTAGTCCAAAACAACTGTGTCCGATGTCATTTTAATCAAGTGACTGATGCCAAAAGCACCAGTTGGATAGACTCACACCTAAATGATAGATTAGACAGAACATGCTGGGAGTGCCACAGAGAAACTCCCCATGGCCGAGTTAAGAGTTTATCAGCAGTCGGATATCATTTGGAACCGATGCCTGTCAAAAAACAACAAGAACTTTTTATACCAGATTGGCTCGAAGAGGCCACTACTCAAACCGATAAATAGCTATGAGTAACAGAACCAAAAACATTTTGCTCTTCACCGCATCCTTGATCATTGTATTGTTATTGAGTGTACTACTCAATAGTGTGGTTAGTCGTAAAGCAGAAAGCCAATTTGCCTACCAGCCGCAAGTAAAGGTCAATGAGTTTGAACCAAGAAATTCTGTTTGGGGCGAGAATTACCCAAGACAGTACGAGTCATTCATGCGTACAAAAGACACTTCTTTTGTTAGTTATATGAATGGCAATAAGTTGCGCGATGCACTGGAGGAGAACCCTGAATTAGTGGTTTTATGGGCGGGTTATGGTTTCGCTAAAGACTATAATCAACCCAGGGGACATTACTATGCTGTAGAAGATATCCATAATACACTTAGAACTGGTGGCCCAACAGGACCAGGAACCGGACCGATGCCAAGCACTTGTTGGTCTTGTAAAAGCCCAGATGTACCTCGATTAATGAATGAGATCGGTATTCAGGAGTTTTATGATGGTAAATGGGCAGATAAGGGAAGTGAAGTGATCAATCCAATCGGTTGTGCTGACTGCCATAATTCAGAAACCATGTCCTTGCAAATCACAAGGCCAGCTTTAATTGAAGCATTCCAGTCAATGGGCAAAGACATTAATCAAGCTACTCATCAAGAAATGAGATCATTAGTATGCGCTCAGTGTCACGTAGAGTATTATTTCGATAAGGATAAGCCCGGAGCAGAAGGCACTCAATATTTAACATTCCCTTGGAAGGATGGACTCTCTGTTGAAGACATGGAGGCTTATTACGATAATATCGAATTCTCTGATTGGGAGCACGGTATAAGTAAAGCTCCAATGTTAAAAGCACAACATCCTGGCTATGAATTATATACTACTAGCGTTCATGCCAAAAGAGGTGTTTCTTGCGCAGATTGCCACATGCCTTATAAAGCAGAGGGAGGTCAGAAATTTACTGATCACCATATCAGATCACCTTTAGATAATGTAGCCAATTCTTGTCAGGTATGTCATAGACAAGAAAAAGAAGATCTGATGACTGATGTATATGAGAGACAACGTAAGATCAAGGCAACACAGAATGATTTAGAAAAGTTATTGGTGAGAGCTCATGTAGAAGCAAGAAAAGCTTGGGACTTAGGAGCTACTGAAACCCAAATGAAGCCTATTCTTACCGATATCAGACATGCACAATGGAGATGGGACTATTCTGTAGCCTCTCATGGAGGATCTTTTCATTCACCTGTTGAAACGAGTAGAATTGTATCTACTGCCACTGAAGCAGCACAAGATGCTAGAATCAAATTGGCTCGTCTTTTAGCAGAGTTAGGCTACAATAAAGAGGTTCCTTATCCGGACATTTCTACCAAAGCCAAAGCTCAGTTATTTGTTGGTTTAGATGCAGATCAGATGGAAGCAGAAAAAGAAGCTTTCAAAAAGAACATTATTCCACAATGGCTAGAAGAAGCGAAAGAGCGTGAATCAAAAATGACTGTTAACAGAACGGCTGCTGGCGCATCAGATAACTGATCATAATTTAGGAGGGAAGAGGATGAAGAAGTTTCTGGGTTTTATTTTTTCTAACAAGCTTACACTTGTTGCGCTAATTGCATTTGCCTTTTCTATGGCTTATGCCACCTTTATTGAAAATGATTTTGGTACTCCTGTGGCAAGAAGAGGAGTTTATGACTCATGGTGGTTTGAGGTCATCATGCTCATTCTCGTATTGAATTTTGCTGGTAACATCTACAGATACCAGCTATTGAGAAAGGAAAAGCTGGGCATATTAGTTTTTCATCTGGCCTTCATAGTCACATTAATAGGCGCTTTTATTACGAGATACTCTGGACAAGAAGGACTCGTTCGAATCAGAGAAGGTGAAAGCACCAATCGAATTATCAGCCAAGAGCGTTTTTTCAATTTGCAATTAGCCAAGGACGCAAAGTCTTGGAGTATGCAAAAGGAAGTGTCGCTTACACAATTCCACCAACCAAACATTTCATTTGAATACACCGAAGAAGATCCTATTGCCATACGAGTGAATCGATTTGTGCCCAATGCTGTACAGGGGCTCGTAGAAGGCACGGAAGGGCAAGAAGTAATAGAATTAGTTTCTTCCACTTCTGGCTCCAGAATTGGCTATTATCTAGGCATGAATCGTAGCGTATTTATCAATGGCTATGAACTTACTTATAATAACCCTAAGAAAGATGCTATCAATATAGTCAAGGAAGGAAGTCAGTATTTGATAGATGCCCCTCAAGACTTCAATTATGTGGTAATGGCTACTCAAGAGTCTGGTAGGCTTTTCGAAAACCGAAGAGACACATTGAAGCAAAGGGCATTGTATCAATCTGAAAGCTTGAACTTTGTCATTAGTCAAATTCATCAGAATACATCTCTCGATTTCACTACAACTGATGACAAAGACAAAGCACAGAATGCAGCAGACCTATTATTCGTAGATGTTGATTATCAGAATGAAGTACAGCAGATCATCCTTGCGGCATTAGATGGTGTTTACAGCCCAACCCAAAACTTTCAATTCGGAGAATATCAATTGGGAGTTTCGTACGGCCCTAAGATCATTGAAATGCCTTTCTCTCTCAAATTAGAGGATTTTCAGTTAGAGAGATATCCAGGAAGTGTAAGCCCCTCGTCTTATGCAAGTGAGATTGTGGTGCAAGATGAAGCCAGTAGTTTTCCAGTCAGAATTTCTATGAATAATGTACTAGATCATCGTGGTTATAGGTTTTTTCAGGCCTCTTACGACCTGGATGAATTGGGAACGGTTCTTTCTGTCAATAGAGATTATTGGGGGACTTTGGTAACCTATTTAGGTTACACATTAATGGGGATTGGGATGTTCTTGACCTTATTCTCGAAGCACTCACGTTTTTCCGTAATCAGTAAAAAACTAGCTAAGCTGCAGAATAAAAAGCAAGCAAGTTTAGCCACCGTAGTACTTTTACTTCTTTTCTCTGGCACTTTAAATGCGCAAATCCAAGCCATTAATAGCCCAGACATTATAAGCAGTACTTACATCGATGAACAGCATGCTGAAGAGTTTGGTAAGTTGATGGTACAAGACATGGACGGAAGAATCAAACCTGTCAACACTTTGTCTTCCGAATTCCTTAGAAAACTTACTCGAAAGACATCTTATGCTATGGATGATGGGCAAGGCTCGACTGTAAAGTTAAATCCAGACCAGGTCTTCTTGTCAATACATCAAAACCCTCAGATCTGGCAAAACCTGCCTTTGATAAAAGTCGATGAGGATAAAGGGAAGTTTATGCTAGAGCAGCTAGGTCTTTCTGGCAAAGAACTCATTTCATTTAATGATTTAATAGCAGATAATGGAGCATACCTATTAAATGAGGATGTTCAATTTATTCAAAGGAAAAAACCAGCAGCTAGAAGTGAGAGCGAGAAAGAGTTGATAAAAGTTGACGAACGTTTTAACATTTTGTTTCAAGCCTTATCAGGCAATTATCTAAAGATATTTCCGCAGCCGACTGCAGAAGACAATAAATGGTTCAATAATCAATTTTTAAATGCTGGTTTCAGCTCTGAGGATTCAGTTTTTGTTAGAAACATCTTACCAGTGTATTATGCTGATTTGCAAGCTGGTCAGTTAAAAGGTGATATGACCGCAGCCAATGACAAGCTCAATTACATCAAGACCTTTCAAGCTGAAATGGGCAAGGAAATTATTCCGCCTTCAAATAGGGTAGAAGCTGAGTTGATTTATAATCGACTTAATATATTCAATCGTCTTTTTCCTATTTATTGGATGCTTGGCGTGTATTTGATCACCTTGGCAGTTCTTAAAGTGTTCTTTCAGTCAAGTCTTTTGAATAAAGCCTATGGCGTTGGAGTCGGGCTAACGGCAGCTGCTTCAGTTGCATTAACGGCCAATATGATTCTAAGATGGTATGCAGGCGGTTATCCACCTTGGAGCAATGGTTATGAGATGATCATTTTAGTAGCTTGGGCATTATTCCTTTTTGGGTTCATCTTCTATAAAAAGAGTGATTTCGTTTTACCTCTTGTTGCTCTTTTTGGAGGGACATTGTTATTTGTTTCTTTCTTGGATTGGCTAAATCCAGAAATTACCAACCTAGTACCTGTTCTAAAGTCTTATTGGTTAAAGATTCATGTTGCCATCATAGTAAGCAGTTATGCACCACTTGCACTCTCCGCTTTGCTCGGACTGCTGAGCCTAGTATTCATGGGATGGAATGAGTCTAAGTTTAAGCCTAACATAAAGGAACTAACCTACATCAATGAACTCTCAATGACCATCGGTTTGTTTTTGTTATCTATAGGCACCTTTTTAGGAGGGATTTGGGCCAATGAATCATGGGGCAGATATTGGGGATGGGATCCCAAAGAAACCTGGGCGTTAATATCGATCATTATATATGCTACGGTATTACATTTAAGGTTTATTCCTAAACTCAAAGGAGCCTACACTTTCAATTTGGCTAGTGTTATTGCTTTCTTCAGTATCATCATGACTTCTTTTGGTGTGAACTACTACCTATCAGGACTACACTCATATGCAGCAGGTGATCCACTTCCCATTCCAACCTTTGTTTATTGGGTGATAGGTTTGATCATTGCTGTTGGAATTTTCGCATTCATGAGATCTTCAGATGACATGAAGCTTAAGGAAGCATAAGGATCAAACAAGTCTGTTGATCATCAGTTCTTTTGTTATGACAATTGAAGAAGCACAAGAAGAGATTAAAAACATTCCTGTAGGATCTAAATTACAGTTGATTCGAAGCAATGGAGTCATTTCTGATGTCAAATTGGCTAGCCATGAAATTGAATCAATTGAGGCTAAGGATTACGGTGATATCCAAATTCCAGCCTTACCACCTGCACTTCTTGTAACAGGTAATTCTCGCTTCGGAAAGTACAGAATCGAGATAGATGACATTGTCAAAATCGCTTGGGTAGAATAGATTTTTCTCTGAAATCGAAACATGAAAACGTGGAATTGAGTTATTTTCATAAGGTCAACACATATGAAACACTCAATTTTACTCACTCTAATTTTGGTTTGTCAAGTAAGCTTTGCACAAACTAAACTCAATTTCGAAAGAATCCCATCTATGCCCAATGAGGCATATGCCTTTGCCTCAAGTGCATCTAATCAGGACATATTTGCTCTAACTGGTGGAGATGATTTTCAGCGCTATACCAGTAAACTGCAGATTTACGATACCCGGGTTAACTTTTGGGTAGATATCCCTCTCAAGGAATTACCCATTACTAACTATTCGTCTGCGGTTTATATGGAAGACTATCATGGTCTTTTGACACTTGGAGGAACGCAACCTTATGGTTCCAATGTGGCTTTGGTTGAAGATATTCGCATGATCGATCTAGAAGACTATTCGATCACGAAATTGGGTAAACTGCCTTTTCCCGCTAGGAACATGGGGCTTGCCAAAAAAGGGAATACCATTTACTTCTTTGGCGGCTCAACTCAAGCTACACCCATTTTTACCTGTAGCAATAAGTTCTTCTCTTATGATCTTGATCTAGGACATCTAGAAATGCTTCCTGATATGCCTGTAGCTATGGAAACAGATGGGGCTATAGTGGACGGCAATTTGTATGTTTTTGGCGGTTATGATAGGGTGTCATTATCGAAAGTCTTCAAATACAATCTAAGTAAAAAGGAGTGGACTGAACTCAATCCTCTGCCTAAACCTTTGTCTTCTTACGAAGTAGCGCAATACGGTAAATACATCATTTTGGTAGGAGATTTTAACAACACGAACCAATTGATTCTTTATGATACGGAGAACGAAAGACCGGAGTATTATAAAATGAATTTTGAAGCCAGACATTTGGGGGCTTCTGTATCTGGCGATGATCTATATGTCTATGGTGGCGTAAATCAATCACCTCATTATTACATCAGGCAAGAAGCTTACAAGCTGAACTTAAAGCAATTCATAGCTAGTAGAGAACAATAAAAAACCCCATAGTCATCTACTATGGGGTCTCAACCAAAATACGTAAGAGAGTAATTAGTTTCGTGTTACGGTGATAGAATTGGATAGACTATAAAGAGCTCCATCTAGTCCGCTAACATTTTCGCCAGCAGCTAAGCCCATTAGGCCATCTTCATATGTAATTCTCCATATTAAACACACACCAGTTCCTGCGGCATCAAAGTCAACGCCTTCAACAGCTTCTAAAGTTGGTGGTAATCCTAAAATATTGTTCTGATCATCTGTGATCACCCAACCTGTGTTAGCTAGGTCTGTATTGCCAGTTGTGGTAATACCATTCACCATATCAGGAGTGCCATCAACGTCAAAGGTAAAAGGACCACCTGCGATCTCGCCTGCACTTGCTCTAGTCACCATGATAGAATTAGATAAAACATAGTTTCCAGTTAAGTCACCTGTGCTGTTACCTGCTTCTAGTCCACCAAGACCATCTGCGTAGGTTAAGTGCCAGATAAAGCAAACACCAGATCCTGCACCATCGAAATTCACGCCTTCAACAGCCTCTAGCGTTGGAGGTAAACCTAAGATGTTGTTAGCATCATCTGTGATCACCCAAGTAGTATTCATACCATTCACATTTGATGCGTCAAGTGTGATTCCACTAACCATATCGGCATTACCGTCTACTACAAAAGTGAAAGGGCCACCAGCAATTGTTCCTCCTGCTAATGCATTTCTATCTACACGAATAGAGTTTGAAAGGCCATATAGACCATCTAGTCCTGAGATATTCTCACCAGCCGCTAAACCAGTAAGTCCATCTTCATATCTGATATACCAAATAAAGCATACGCCTGTACCGGCACCATCAAAGTCTACCATCTCAAGGTCAGCTAGAGTTGGAGGTAAACCTAAAATATTGTCTTGGTCGTCTGTGATCACCCAACTAGCGAGGGTTCCTACGCCATTGCCGTCTGTAGCGATACCACTTACCATATCAGGCTGTCCATCTACAACAAAAGAGAATGGTCCTCCGGTAATTGCACCACCATCAGGCATTACAGGATCAGTATCATCATCTTCGCAGCTAAATACAACTGCTACGATACAAAGGCTTAGTAAAGTTCTTAAGAGTAATTTTTCCATTGTGATTAAATTATATGACCAAAACAACGGCTAGCTTATTACCAGCGAGTCACAAGGATTTAACATTTGTATCACAACCAATCACAGAATTGAGACAAATTGGAGCTGTTAATGCAGCTAAGACGACAAAACACATTATCTCGGCAATAGAGTTGTGAACTTTTTGTGATACTTAATTTTTTAATTCGTATGTCCATGGAAAACAAACAAGTTCTCATAATAGAAGATGATCCAGAGATCTGTGAATTATTGAAGATCCATTTAACGGATCTTGGCTGCCTGGCTGAAACATCGCAAGATGGTTTGGCAGGCTTTGAAAAGGCTAAATCCCAACAACACGATCTTATCATTTTAGATATCCGACTTCCTAATATGGATGGCATTGCTATTTGTCAGAAACTGAGAGCTCTAGAGATCAATACACCCATCATCATGCTAACTGCTAGATCTGAGGAAATCGATAGAGTGCTAGGTTTAGAAGTAGGAGCAGATGACTACATGACCAAGCCCTTTTCAGTAAGAGAGTTTATAGCAAGAGTAAAAGCTATTTTCAGAAGATCGAAGATGATTAAGGAGCAAGTCAATCAACAAAATGGACAGCAGATTCAATATGGAGAACTATCAATAGACATTGAAAGGAGGAAGGTTCTACTAGATGAAAGTCGTATTGAATTGTCTCCCAAGGAATTTGATCTTTTGGTGCTAATGGCCTCCAATCCTGGCAAAAGCTATAATCGATCTCGTTTGCTCAATCTCATTTGGGGTTATGATTTTGAAGGATACGAACATACTGTCAATTCGCACATCAATAGGCTCAGAGCTAAAATTGAACCTAATATGGACCAGCCTAAATTCATTTTAACCACTTGGGGTGTAGGCTACAAATTCAACGAAGAATTAGAATCACATGGGTAATACAGCGCTTTCAACTAAACTGATCAAAAAGATCATGGTGGTCTTTAGTATGGTAGTTCTTTTGGTAGGAGCTGGATACGTGATCATTACCTTATACTTTACTAATAAGTTCTTTGAGGAATCCTCCCAGAAACTGAATACCAACTTGGCTAATCATTTAATTGAAGAGAAATTTCAAAATGCCACACCTTTCCTAGAAGATGGGTCTGTGAATAAAGCGCTCTTTGGGGATGTCATGCATGATATGATGGCAGTGAATAGAAGCATAGAGGTATACTTATTGAGCACAAAAGGTGAGATTCTTTACAGTGTAGTTCTTGATCATTCTGATTCTGATAAACCACTCACCAAGATCAATTTAGAGCCCATAAACGCTTTTATTGAATGCGGTGGAGATCGTTATATACTTGGTGATGATCCAAGGAACACGGACAATCAGAAGATCTTTTCTGCCGCTAGTTTTAACGTTAATGGACAAGAGGGTTTCATATACATCATCTTAGCTGGTCAGCAATTTGAACAAGTAGTACAGAGTCTATTCACTAGCTACTTCCTACGTCTTGGACTAGGAGCCTCCATTGCTACTTTGATCTTTGCTGTGATCATTGGCTTATTAGCCATCTGGTATTTGACGCAGAACCTAAGAGATATCATTGAAACTGTAAATCGTTTTAGAGATGGAGACCTTCAAGCAAGAGTTGAAGATTCTAGCAATAAAGACCTATCTGTTTTGGCTGATACATTCAATTTAATGGCTGACACCATAGTGGCAAATATAGATGAGCTTAAATCAGTCGAGAATTTGCGTAGAGAACTTATCGCCAATATTTCTCATGATTTGAGAACTCCACTGGCTATTACGCAAGGATACATTGAGACACTGCAGATCAAACAAGATCAGCTAGGAGAGAAGGATTACCAGAAGTACTTGGATATCGTTCAGAGAAATATTGAGAAGCTCGGAGGTCTCATAGAGCAGCTATTTGAATATTCGAAACTAGAGACCAAGCAGATCGAACCTCAGAAAGAACAGTTTGCTATTTCAGATCTAGCCTATGATGTTTTCGAGAAATACCAACAGCTGGCATCGCAAAAGAACATCAGCATTAACCTAGATATACAAGAAGGTATTCCGCTTGTATTTGCAGACATCAGTATGGTTGAGCGTGTTATTCAAAACCTGATGGATAACGCTCTTAAGTTTACCCCGGATGGCGGTGAGGTGTCCATTTCAATGACCTATGATGAAGCCGAAGTATTTGTGTCAATAAAGGACAATGGGATAGGAATGAAGAGCGAAGAATTAATTGAAATCTTCGAAAGGTATAAGCAAGGGGCTACTAAGATCCAAAAAGAAGGAGCAGGTCTAGGATTGGCGATTGCCAAAAAGATCATTGAATTACATAATTCCACGATCAAGGTGGCTAGCCAGCCTAATAGAGGTACTACTTTCTATTTTAACCTTCAAGCGATCGTCTGATCTTCTAAAACATCACTTGATTGATGAGACTTGCGGTAAATATGCTGAGTAAAATCCAGCCTAAAAAACCCTGAAGTATACATACATAGCGGGCGAGTCCTGTTGTGAGGAAATTACCACAGCAACTAAGGTGTATTCGTACTTAACTAATTTACTCCCTTATCAATGATAAAGATTATATTCGGTTCTAATTCTAGAAATCAACCACCTTGACTACTAAGCTATCTAGAAAGATCGGCCTATTATCCCTGACAGCAACTGGAATTTGTTCCATGCTAGGCGCCTCTATCAATGTGGTGCCTTTTATGATACACAGAAATGTACCTGGCATTGGACCTTATGTATTGCCTGCTTTTCTTTTTGCCATGCTACCCGCATTATTAGCTGCCTTTGCCTATGGCAGTTTGTCTTCGGCCATGCCTAGGGCGGGCGGAAGTTACATATATGCTAGTCGCGGGCTCAATCCTTATCTAGGCTTTATTGCAAGTTTTTCGCAATGGTTCGGCTTATCAATTGTGATTGGAGTTATCGCATATATCATTGTTCCATTTTTGAGAGATGTATTTGTGGCAATGGATTGGCAGGAAACTGCTTTATGGCTCGAAAATGATCTGGTCAGGCTCAGTATATCCCTTTCCATGATATGGTTCTTTGTCTATATCAATGTAAAAGGAGGCAAGTTCTATGAAAGAACCGTTGTTCCATTGATGTTTATCATGTTTGCTCTGGGTGCGATTGTGATCTTTGCCGGCTTTATGTTTGATCAGCAAGATTTCGCTTCAGTGACTCCGGATCTAAAATTGGAACCACCTGCTAACGAATTCGACCCTTTTGTCTTCTTATCTGCAGCAGCCATACTGTTTTCAAGCTTTATAGGCTTTGATGCAATTGCCCAAGCAGGAGGAGAGGCTAAAAGCCCGACTAAGTCATTACCAAAAGCCATTCTTTTAGCCATAACTGTGGTAGGAGCATTCTATTTTATCTTTACTATTTCAGTTTACCATGCCGTACCATGGTGGTACGTTGCCGAACGAGCACAAGTTCAAGACATCACGGCACCGGGTTTAATCAGCCCATTATTACCATCAGCATTGTCGGTCGCAATATTAGTAGGTGCTGCCATTGCTTTGATCAATGATCTTCCGGCCATGCTCTTGTCCGTATCACGCTTGGTCTTTGCTTGGTCAGACGATGGTATATTTCCCAAGAGTATCGCTGCCACACATTCTAAGTATCAAACCCCTCACAAAGCCTTATTCCTAAGTGGTATAATGGCTTCAATCGGTGTTTTGGGAAGCCATTTTGCAGGTGACTTTTTTCTTGGTATTGATATCATGGTGACCTCTATGATGGTCAATTTCTTATTAATGTGTTTGACTTTGGCACTCATTCCAAGAATCAACCCTGCACTGGCTAATCAGATCAAAATGATCAGATCCATTCAATTGAGAAGGGTACTTGGAATTGGCGGTGTTCTGCTGTTAACGCTGTTTTTGGTGGTTCATACCATGAAAGATTTAAATGCTGATGTAAACGCATGGTATTTTAGATCAACCCCGGTATGGCTGATCGTTATGGCGATAGGTTCTATCATTTACTTTACTAAAACCAAAAGTCTCAAAGATTCCGGAATGGATCTCAAATCACATTTCTCTAAACTACCAGAAGAATGAATCAAGAAACTCATATTGAACTAGCCAAGGATTTGAAGATATCTCGTGTATTGACTGGTCTATGGCAAATTGCAGACTTGGAGAGAAACGGGCAAGAATTAGATCCTCTGGCGACTGCACCCTTTATGAATGAGTATGTGGATGCCGGCTTAACTACTTTCGATATGGCCGATCATTATGGTTCTGCTGAAGTGATTTCAGGGGTCTATAGAAATCAGCTAGCAGGAGACAAAAGCCATCAATTATTAACTAAATGGGTGCCGGAACCTGGGAAAGTAGACAAGAAGACCGTTCGTCAAGCAGTAGAAAAGGCTCTCAAGCGCTTACAATCACAGCAAATTGATCTTTTGCAATATCACGCTTGGTCTTATCCCGATCCCTGCTGGATTGATACATTATTTGAGCTGCAGGAATTGAAAAGAGAGGGACTCATCCAACACTTAGGCGTAACTAACTTTGATGCTGCGCATCTTAGAATAGCGCTAGCTAGTGGCATAGAATTAGTCTCTAACCAGGTCTGCTATTCATTGCTGGATCAAAGGGCTAGTAGAGAAATGAGAAATGTCTGTGATCAATACGGAGTCAAATTGCTTGCATTTGGCACCCTTGCAGGCGGTTTCTTGAGTGACAGATGGATGGGTCAATCAGAACCTGATGTGAATGAGAGCTTTACTTGGTCTCAAATGAAATATAAGAGATTCATTGACGAGGCGGGGACATGGAATGACTTCCAATCCTTACTCAAGACGATCAATGAAATAGCCCAAAAACATCAAGTAACAATTGCCAATGTTGCAACAAAGTACATCCTCAGTCAATCCCATGTTGCTGGAGTAATTGTTGGAGCGAGATTAGGTAAGAGTCAGCATATCAAAGACAATCTTAAACTGTTCGATTTCTCCTTAGATTCTGATGACCTTGCCTCAATTGAAGGTGCTTTGTCAGGTTTAAACCCTATTCATGGTGATTGTGGAGATGAATATCGAAAACCTCCTTTCTTGACTGCTTCAGGTGATCTTAGCCATCATGTGACTGGTTTTCCTGCCCCTTATGAAACCAAGACCTTATCCAATGGAAAGCAATTAGTGGTTTCTGGAACTTACTGGGAAGATATGGCAGGCTATTCGAGAGCCAGTAGAGTAGGGAATACCATCAAGGTTTCAGGAACAACAGCTACACATGGCGACAGGATGATTGGTGGAACTGATCTGAAAGCTCAAACACATTTTGTTATTGATAAGATAGAGGGAGCAGTCATGGCTTTGGGTGGATCAATTGAAGATATTGATAGAACCAGGATATTTGTTAATGACTTGAATGATTGGGAACCCGTGGCTAGAGCCCATGGAGAGCGATTCAAAGATATACAACCCGCTAACACATTGGTCGAAGCTAAGCTTGTCGGTGAAGGATATAAAGTGGAAATAGAGGCCGAAGCCACCATCAGAACATAAAGGTGAGTTAAGGCCTATATTCTTTCTATATTCAGAATATCATTCATAAAAAAAGCCCACCGTAAATCGTGGGCTTTCTAAACATTAAAATGTTCGTTTCTAATCCAGTTTTAAAGGCTGCTCTAATTGGCCATTAATTGCTGCCAGATCATTAGACAAGACCTCTTCTAGGCTTCCTAAGTGAGACGAAAGCTCTTTCTTCAACTCATCAAACACCACATAGGCAGCATCAGTAGGTTTTGCTTGTCCGTTCTCCACACTTCTTCTCAATGAGGCTAATCTATTATTAAGCTTGATCGGGAAATTGAGAGGGTCTTGAGGGCTTTGGTTTTGAACTTGGTAAAGATTCAATTCTATCTCATTTAGCTTATTCACCATTGATTTAATTTGACCACTTAATTGGTTGTTATCAATAGTGCCTAATTGATCTATTTGTGATTTGATCTTTCTGATCTGAATGACTGCCTCATTAGCTTCTGAAGTTTTAGCCATTATGGCTTTGCTCAAGTCAAACTGCTCTTGAATGTCCTCTGCTGTAACTCCTTCTAAATTAGGATTCATTTCAATAGAGAACTCTGTATCATATGATTGACCATTGACAGTTAAACGTACTTGGTAGTCTCCAATAGGGGCAATAGGGCCTCTTTGCGGACGAGCACTCCAAATGATCATTCCCTCAAAAGTGGTAGCACCAGGGTACCTTAGATTCCAGATAAATGAGTTTAAGCCTTTAGCTGTAGTTGGCTCATTTCTGCTTTCGGCCTTAGACCCTTTGTAAGTTTGGATCAAATTTCCTTCAGCATCCATGATCTCAATAGAAACTGAATCTATTTCTTCAGGCAGATAATATTGTATGGCAGCATTGTAAACCCCTCTAATAGGATTAGCTGGTTTAAATAGCGTCACCTGATTGTTTTTATTGATCTCTGCTGCCTCTCTAAAAGGACGAATGTCATCCAAAATCCAGAATCCACGACCATGTGAACCTAATACCACATCATCATTTTTCAGTACTAAGTCTCTAATTGGCGTATCAGGCAAGTTCAATTGTAAGCTCTGCCATTTAGCACCATCATTAAAGGATACATATACGCCATGCTCAGTAGCCAAGTAAAGCAACCCGGGTTTTTGAAGGTCTTCTCTGATAGCTCGTGCAAAATGTCCTGGAGCTATACCATTCACAATCTTTGTCCAAGACTTGCCATAATCCGTGGTTTTAAAAACATAAGGCTCTCTATCATCTACCTGATATCTATTGGCTGCTAGGTAGAGTGTTCCTGGGTTAAACTTACTTTCGTCTATAATGCTTATTCTCGAGAATTTTGGAAGGTCCTTTGGCGTAATGTCCACCCATTTCTTACCTCCGTTTCTTGTGATGTGCACCTTGCCATCATCTGAGCCTGCCCAAATGGTATTGACATCATGGCTAGAAGGAGCTAAGGCAAAAACAGTCGCATATATTTCAGGACCATTCATGTCCATTGTAATGATCCCACCTGTTTTTCCAAGTGTTTCAGGATCAGCATAGGTTAGGTCTGGACTGATCTTCTCCCAAGTCTGACCATCATTGGTTGTTTTCCATACATGCTGTGAAACCGTAAACATGATACTCGGATCAAGAGGAGAGAACATGATAGGGAAGGTCCACTGCCACCTTTCAGGCAAGGCACTTGATGGTTCACCTGAAAAGAATCTTGGGTAAACCTGAATGTCTCTGATCTGTCCTGTCGCTCTGTTGAATCTCGTTAAAAGAGCACCTTGACTACCTGCGTAGAAAACGTCCGGGTCAGTCGGGCTCTGGGTGATCCAACCACTTTCACCACCTCCAACTGGGTAGTGATAACCATGTCCCGGGCCTCTACCTAACTTCCAATTCCAGCCTTCACTTGGCATAGCTAATGTGCTATTATCTTGCTGAGCACCTGCCACATGATAAGGCACATCAGAAGTGGTCATTACATGGTAGAATTGCGTGGTTGTATAATCTTGCTCAGTCCAGGTCTCTCCACCATTGATACTGACCGTACCACCACCGTCATTCGCTGAGATCATTCTCATTGGGTCATTCGGATCGATCCACAGATCATGGTGGTCACCGTGTGGCGGCCTGATTCGAATATCAAATGTCTCACCACCATCAGTTGACTTCCATAAACCAACATTCAAGCCATAAACGACATCTTTATCGAAAGGATCTGCTACAAGTCTAGAATAGTAAAATGCTCTTTGTCTGAGTTTTCTTTCAGCATTAACTCGCTTCCATGTCCAGCCTGCATCATCTGATCTAAACACACCGCCTTCATTAGCCTCAACAACAGCCCAAAGACGATTAGAATCAACAGGAGAGACTGTTATACCAATCTTACCAATTGGTCCTTCTGGCATACCAGGGTTCTCAGTCAGTTCTACCCATGTATCACCTCCATCCATTGATTTCCAGAGACCACAGCCCGGTCCGCCACCCCACATTTTCCATGCTTTGCGATACACCTGCCAGGTGGTGGCATAGATTACATTAGGGTTTTTTCTATCAATGATCAGATCGGCAGCACCTGTTTTGTCATCCACGTAAAGGACTTTCTCCCATGTATTACCACCGTCCTTAGACCTAAACACACCTCTTTGCTCATTGTCACCATAGACATGCCCTAGAGCAGAAACATAGACTATATTCGGATTCGTTGGATGAACTCTGATCCTTGAGATGGCTTGCGTCTCTTTTAGACCTAAATGTCTCCAAGTTTTACCACCATCTGAAGTCTTATAAACTCCATCGCCTTGCGTGATACTACCCCTCAATTGGGTTTCACCACCACCGATGTATACTACATCTGGATTAGTCTCTGAGACAGCAACAGCTCCAATACTTGAAGAGGTGATTTGACCATCAGTTACTGGAAACCAATTGTTTCCGCCATCTGTGGTTTTCCACAAGCCGCCACCAGTAGCGCCAAAGTAATACTCGTTCGGTCTTCCAGGACTACCCATGGCACCAAGAGATCGTCCACCGCGTTGAGGACCAATGTTTCTCCATTCATAACCTTGGTAAAAAGTAGGATCTACGGGATTCTCGTTTTGTCCTGATACTTGAACATCAATTGTGATAAGAAGAATTGCGATTAGAAGCTTTAGAAATTTCATACGACTTTTCGGTTTGGATTGAATTTATAAAAAGAGAGAGCATGCCGAGTTAAGGATTATATCAGCGGTAGTATTTCAGTTAGATCTTTTTAAGATCACCTTTAGAATAACCATTTGACTATTGCGAACAATGCTATTAGCATTTTAAAGGATGACTTTCTATCTTCTGCTCAAACCGAATTAATTCTTTCATGAATATCAAAAAGGCATTTTTTAGCATGTATGTAGCCTTGTTCTTATCCCTCTCATCAGGATTTGTGGCTCAAAATGAAACCATCTCATTGTTCAATGGTCGAAACCTTGAAGGTTGGATCAATCATGGCGAAGAAAAATGGTATGTAGAAGATGGTGAGCTGATCTGTGAGAGCGGCCCTGCTGCTCAATATGGTTACCTCAGTACCGAAAAATACTACAGAGATTTCATACTAAGCATAGACTTTAAGCAAGAAGCTAATGGCAATAGTGGGGTGTTTATCAGATCGACAGTTGAAGGGACCAAAGTAAGTGGCTGGCAAGTTGAAGTAGCACCTCCTGGTCAACACACTGGTGGAATCTATGAGTCATACGGCAGAGGTTGGCTAATTCAGCCTGATCCAGAAAAGGATAAAGCTCTTAAAATGGGAGAGTGGAATACGATGAAGATCAAAGTTGAAGGTAATAGCGTTACTTCTTGGCTTAATGGCACTGAGATGATTCACCTTGAAGATGATAAAATAGGAGAAGGCGTGGGTGCTATAGCTCTCCAAATACATGATGGAGGCGGGATAAAAGTACGTTGGAAGAACATCAAACTTACACCACTAAACTAAACACAAGCAAAATGAAGAATTATCTAACACTCATACTTATAGTCTCATTATTCCTATTGGGATGTAATTCTAGCACCACATCGACAGATAACAGCAGCGACTGGATATATCTCTTTGATGGTACGAGTACGGAAGGATGGCGTGCCTATAATGGAGAATCTTTACCGCCACAGTGGGAGGTAGTAGATGGTGCATTAACATTTGACACAGAGAAAAGGCTTGAAGAGAATTTCTCAGGAGGTAAAGACATCATTTACGCGGCTGAAGAATTCGACAATTTTGAACTCTATCTAGAATGGAAATTACCTCCAGGTGGAAATAGCGGGGTATTTTATCATTTGAAGGAAAATGAACCCGGAGGTCCACCGGCTATTTCGCCTGAATATCAGTTACTGGACGACTTGCAGTGGGAGGAGATCAATAATGCCACACTAGAAGAATGGCAAAAGACCGGTGCGGACTATGCCATGTACTCACCTGACAATTCACAGAAAGAGGTTAAGCCAGCAGGTGAATGGAATACGACAAGAATTATATTCACTCCAGAGAAAGTGGAGCACTGGCTGAATGGCAAAAAGATCGTCTCTTTCGTGCCTTGGTCTGACGATTGGTATGAAAGAAAAGCTGCTGGAAAATGGAAGGATGCAGATAAGTATGGCTCATTCAAATCCGGATATATAGGTCTACAAGATCATGACAGTCCATTGTGGTTTAAGAAAATCAAAATCAGAAAGTTATAATCTTCTAATTAAAGCATCAATACCATGAATAAAAGAGAGTTCTTGAAGAGCACGGCTATTCTTACATCGGCTTCTTTACTTCCCAAATCAATATTCAGCTTAGCCTCTAATGATGAATTAAGAACAGCGCATATCGGGGTTGGTGGTATGGGAATGGAAGACCTGAAAGCCATGGCTTCTCATCAATCTGTAAAGGTAACTGCACTCTGCGATGTAGACGCCAACAGATTGGCTGCAGCCGGAGAAATGTTTCCTGAGGCAAAACTCTATGCGGATTATAGAGAACTCCTAAATGAAATGGAAAACGAGATTGATGCTGTAGTCGTCTCAACGCCTGATCATACGCATGCACCAGCTTCTTTGATGGCCATGAACAAGAATAAGCCTGTCTATTGCCAAAAGCCGTTGACGCATCATGTATCAGAGGCGCGAGAGATGGATCAAGTAGCTAAAGACAAGGATCTAGTTACCCAAATGGGGATACAAGTTCATTCTTTCTATGACTACAAATTAGGTACGGCACTTATTCAATCAGGCATAATTGGCAAAGTCAAAAGAGTACACGCATGGTCTCCAAAAAATTGGGGATATGATGGCCCAATACCAACAGAAACAAGCGAGGCTCCAGATTTCTTAGATTGGAATTTATGGTTAGGCACTGCCGCTGAAAGACCATATTCTGAAGGAGTTTATCATCCTGGAAATTGGAGAAAGCTGATAGACTATGGTTGCGGAACATTAGGAGACATGGGTGTTCACATATTTGACACGCCTTATAATGCTTTAGCTCTTGACGTACCAAAGACTATCAAGAATGTCTGCAGAGAACCAAATGGCTTTGGATTTCCCGAAAACAACATAGTTACTTATCAATTCCCAGGGACCACTTACACCACTAAAAAATTCAAATGGATATGGTATGATGGACCTGGTGCTCCGAAAGATCATAAAGACCTAAGACTTCCTAATGATGAGGCATTACCTGACCAAGGAGCGATGTTCGTAGGAGAGAAGGGCAGACTATTACTTCCGCACTTTATGCAGTTGCCGAAACATATAGTGAAAGGGGAATATATTGACCTTCCTTTGGATCAATTCCAGAATGTAGGTTCACCAACTGAAGACTATAATGAGGAAAGTAAAAAGCACTATCACGAATTTGTAGATGCCTGTATGGGTAAAGGAGAGTGTAGTGCACCATTTTCTTATGCATCTAGGCTAACTGAGACCATTTTACTTGGCGTAATTGCAGGAAGATTCCCTAATAAAAAACTCCATTGGGATAGTGAAAAGGCCCAATTCAAAGAAGATGAAGCCAATCAGTACTTATCTGGTGTATATAGAAAATTCTGATTCAACAGACTCATATAGAAGGAGTTGTGTAGCATAGCTGCTAGTTATTAATTTCTTAAATCGATATATTCCAATTCGTGAGAATTACCAAACCGAATTGGACCTATGCAATCTAAAGAGACAGCTTGTATCCTTTGCAGTCAGAACTGCGGTATTCTTGTAGAACAAAATGAATTGGGTGAATTTGGCAAGATCATCGGAGATCCAGAACACCCCATCTCTGAAGGATACTTGTGCCAAAAAGCAACAAGACTTAATTACTATCAAGATCAGGTACGTTTAACGAGCCCTTTGCGTAAAAAAGAGGATGGAAGTTTCGAAGAGATCAGTTGGGATGTAGCCATCCAAGAAATTGCAGCTCAATTAGTTCATATACGAGATGAGCACGGTGGCAAAACCATTGCCTATGCAGGTGGTGGCGGACAAGGCAACCACATGGGAGGCGTGTTTGGCTCTGTATTGAGAGCGGCTTGTGATACTCCTTATCTATACTCTTCATTAGCCCAAGAGAAGACAGGTAATTTCTGGGTGAATGGTAAGCTTTTCGGTAGGCAAAATACGCATTACTCAGAACCGGTTGGTGAAGCAGAGTATGTTATGATTCTAGGAGCGAATCCTGTGCAATCTCATGGTATTCCTAAAGCACGGCCAACTATTAAAGAAGTCTCTAGAAACCCTGAAAAGACTCTTATTGTAGTAGATGTTAGAAAAACAGATACAGCTAAAATTGCGGATAAATTTTTACAAGTAAGGCCAGGAAAAGACGCCTTCCTACTTGGCGCCATCTTGGGATACATTGCACAAAATGATCTGCAAAACCAGACTTTCATCAAGGAGCATACCGAAGGATGGGAAGAAGTACAGAAACATCTTCAGTCAATTTCAATTGATGAATTTGCGCTAGAGTCCGGAGTTGGTCTTGAACAGATAAAAGAAGTGGCAGAAGGCATTGCGAAAGCTAAATCATTTGCTTTAAGATCGGACTTAGGGATTGAGCAGAGCCATAATAGCACTCTTAATGCCTATTTAACTAGGCTGCTGTTCTTAATTACAGGTCACTTTGGTCGAGAGGGTACTAATTGCATCCATACTTCTCTATTTCCTCTAATTGGGCACAGCAAAGAACCAGAAGATGGAGGAGTTGTCACCCAAGTCACTAAAATGAAAGGGATCGCTAAGCTTTTCCCGCCTAATATATTGCCATTAGAGATCGACACGGATCATCCTGATCGACTAAGAGCTCTCATTGTGGATAGCGCTAACCCTGTTGCCACCTATGCTAATACGAATGCGCAAAGAAAGGCGATAGAGAAACTTGAATTATCTGTAGTGATTGACGTGGCCATGACTGAAACGGCTCAAGTCGCGAAGTATGTCTTGCCCGCACAAACTCAATTCGAGAAAATGGAAGCTACTTTTTTTAATCTTGAGTTTCCGAAAAACTTCTTTCATCTAAGACACCCAATCAGCCAACCACTTGAAAACACACTGCCAGAACCTGAGATCTATCACAGGTTAGTGACTGCAATGGGAGAATTGCCGAAGTCTTTTCCTCTTTTATCCACCATTGCCAAGGTAGACCGTACCATACCGTCATTAAAACTATTTCCATTAGCGTTGAAAGCTGCATTATCGCTCAATCCTAAATGGAAGAAATATCAACTACTTGTTATTAAAGAAACCTTGGGGAAAGCCCTGCCTTTTGACTATGCTAAATCAGCGGCTTTCATCTGGATTGCGAGCCATATGTATGTCAAGAAATACCCTAAGCAGGTCCAAAGAATTGGCCTTAAGAAAAATGGATATGCCTTAGGTGAAGCCCTATTTAACAGAATTCTCCATTCTAAATCGGGCACATTGATAAGCGAACATTCCTTTGACGAAAGTTGGGAACTGATCAAGCACAAGGACAAAAAGGTACATCTAGAGATCCCTGAAATGTTACAATGGTTAGATGATCTTAAACCGGAAGAAAAAGATGTTCAAGATGCTTATCCTTATAATTTGATCGCTGGAGAAAGGAGGTCTTACAATGCCAATGCAGTGATCAGAAACCCAGAGTGGCGCAAAAAAGATATGGAAGGCGTTTTAAAGGTTAATCCAATCAATGCTGAGGCTCATGAATTACAGAATGGTGATTGGGTCAAGCTTACGTCAAAGGCGGGTGAGATCTTAATTCAAACCTACACAACAGACGAAGTGCCGGAGGGTCTTTTGTCCATGCCTCATGGTTATGGCTTTACATATCCTGACCATGATGTCAAAACGACTGGTGCGATGGTCAATGTACTAACGTCAACTGAAGACTGTGATCCGTTAGCCAAGACCCCTTATCATAAGAATGTCAGAGTGAAAATGACCAAGGTTACCGAACCGATATAACCTTGTTTAGCTGCTGTTGATTTATGAATCCATAATTGACAGAATTTAAATATATGATTGATTATTAGTACATTAAATAGTCAACCGTCATGTTTTCCAAGATTCGAATCACACATCGTCTCATTATTCTTGTATGCACTATCCAAGTGATAGTCATTAGTATTGTTTTTGTACTTGATAACAATTCAAGACAGTTACTTGATAGTACAGATTGGATCATCCATACAGAGAAAGCTTTAAAAAGCATTTCAAGTATAGAGAAGAAAATAGTTGACCTTGAAACGGGTCAACGCGGCTTTTTAATCACAGGTAAGGAAAGTTATTTGGAGCCTTTTTTAGCTAGTAAAGAGGTTATCTACGATGACTTAATGGCCTTTGAATTACTCACTTCAGATAACCCAGTTCAAACACGTGAAGTCCAAGCTTTAAGATTGGTTTTGGATCAGAAAATTGCAGAACTCGAGCAGACCATTGAACTAAGACGCAATGTAGGTTTTGAGGAAGCTAAAGAGATTGTGGATTCGGATTTAGGGAAAAACCTGATGGATGAAATTATGCTTCATACTAATCACCTTAGAGATGAAGAGTTGAGGCTTTTAGCATTGCGCAGTTTAGTGCCAGAAGAAGCTCGCAGCAATACTACCACTATACTGATCTATGTGCTCGCATTTGACATTATAGCCATCGTATTCATGTCGATTGGCTTTATCAGTTCTATTAATAAGCCATTGAAGAAGCTCCGCATGGGCATGGGCAAAATAGGGGCCGGAAATCTTGAGCATAGAATTGAACTCGATACAGAGGATGAACTCGGCCAACTTTCTGACAGCTTCAATAAGATGCTCGACAAGCTACAGGAGACCACTACATCAAATGAAAACTTGACCCAAGAAATCGACATAAGAAAGAAATACGAAGAAGAACTAGTTGTAAAAAACAAAAAGATCAATGACGCTAATCTCCAGTTACGTTTACAAGAAGAAGAGCTGAAGGTATCAAATCAAGACCTAGAGCAATTCGCGTATATAACTTCTCATGATCTACAAGAACCACTAAAAACCATTCAAATGTTTACTTCTCTTGCCGAGAAGGAGCCAAGTGTATTAAACAATGAAAAACTAACGCAATTCATTGATATCATCTCAAACACTTCTCGTGGAATGAGTGATAAGATCAATGATTTACTCCATTACAGTAGACTCGGAAGAGATCGTAAGCAAGAGAAAATAGATACTGATCTGCTTCTGAAAGAAGTTGTTAACAATTTAAGTAAGACTATCCAAGACACGAATGCTTCTATTGAAAGTGAGCATTTACCTTGTGTTACGGGTAATCAAACTGAACTATCTCTACTATTTCAGAATATCATGAGTAATGCCATTAAATTCAGAAAAGAAGGAGTTAAACCAATTATTAAAATCTCGGGTAAGAAAGCGGAAGATCTAGTTCATTTCACAATAGAAGACAATGGTATTGGAATAGATGCTAGTCATATAGATCAAATTTTCGATATGTTCAAAAGACTGCATTTAGAGGAAGATTTTTCCGGCACAGGTATTGGTTTGGCACAATGCAGGAAAATCGTAAACCTTCATGAAGGAGATATTTGGGTAGAATCTGAATTAGGTCGTGGTAGTCAATTTCACTTCACAATCACTGCTGCGTCATGAGTAAGAGTTTATTGAACATAATGCTCGTGGACGACAGCTATGCTGTCAATTTCTACAATAAGAATGTGCTGGATGAATCAGGTATTTGCGATAAGGTTATGGAGACCAGGCATGGTAAAGAAGCACTTGAAATGCTAGAAGAACTCATCTCTGAGAAGCATGAATTGCCTGATGTGATCTTCTTAGATATTAATATGCCAGTAATGGATGGCTGGAGGTTTTTAGAGCACTATGGAGCAATTGATCCAATGATAAGAGAAAAGATCTCCATTTATATACTCACTACTTCTACAAATCCAGAAGAAAGAAGAAAATCTGAAGAGCATGAGTTAGTTGATAAATTTTTGGTTAAGCCCATTGGGCATGACATAATCAAACTCCTATCAAAACAGGCGTCATAGTAGTCGCCAGTTATACAAGAGTTCATCTCAAATGTAAGTACCCATATCTTCTTAGCCACTCAGTTTTTACTTTGACCAGTTGTATAACAATGAGTAAATGATGGACTAGATTTTTATACTTTCCATTAATCAATATCAACTGTTATGCTCAGATTTTTTAGTGCTTTAGCTTTTCTCTGTTTTATCATTAATGGTGCGCTAGCCCAAATAGACAACAACACCCTTTCTTATGAAGAAAGCCTTTACGAAGGAGTTCAATGGAGGTCAATAGGACCCTACAGAGGTGGTCGTGCAGGCACTGTTAGTGGCGTAATCGGAAACAATAATCTGTACTACATGGGTACTGCAGGCGGTGGAGTCTGGAAAACTGAGGATGCAGGCAACACCTGGCAATGTATCTCTGATGGATATTTTGGAGGTTCAATTGGTGCGGTTGCCGTCTCCGAATCAGACCCTAACGTACTTTACGTTGGCGAAGGTGAGCAGACTTTAAGAGGGAATGTTTCCTCAGGTAAAGGTGTATGGAAATCTACAGATGGTGGTGAATCTTGGTCATTCCTAGGCTTAAAAGAGTCTGAGCATATCTCTAGAATTAGAATTCATCCGACTAACCCAGATATCGTTTACGTTGCCGCGATTGGTAACTTGTGGAAAGACAACGAGCAAAGAGGAGTCTTTAAATCAATTGACGGAGGGAAGACTTGGGAAAAGGTCTTATATGTGAGTGACCAAGCAGGGGCCGGAGATTTGATCATCGATCCGAATGATCCTAATACACTTTATACTGCTTCGTGGCAAATGAAAAGAAGTGGCTATCGTATGGATAGTGGTGGGCCCGATAGCAAGCTTTTTGTGAGTAAAGATGGTGGAGCCAACTGGACTGATATTACTAAGAATAGTGGTTTACCTGGAGGTCCTTGGGGAATTGTAGGGATTGCAGTTTCTCCAGTTAATTCACAAAGAATTTGGACCATAATTGAGGCGGAAGAAGGTGGCGTTTATCGCTCAGATGATGGCGCTAAAACTTGGAAGAAAGTAAACGAAAACAGAGCCTTAAGACAGCGCGCTTGGTATTACAGTCGAATTACAGCAGACACACAAGATGAAAACAAGGTCTATGTAATGAATGTGAGCTACGGTGTTTCTACTGATGGTGGAGAGACCTTCACACTCAAAAATGCACCTCACGGGGATCACCATGACCTATGGATAGACCCTAGCAATAACCAGCGCATGGCTATAGCAGATGATGGAGGAGCGCAAGTGTCGAATGATGGTGGTACTAATTGGACTACCTATCACAATCAACCAACTGCCCAATTCTACAGAGTAACAACTGACGATGTTTTTCCTTACAGGATCTATGGTGCACAACAAGACAATAGTTCAATTAGAATTCAGCATAGAACATCAGCAGGAGATATCAATGAAAGACATTGGGAGCCATCAGCTGGTGGTGAAAGTGCCCATTTAGCTCCAGACCCTACTAATCCTGATATAGTCTACGGTGGTACTTATAAAGGCTATATGATGCGTTTAGATCATTCAACAGGTCAGATAAGATCAACCAATGTGTGGCCTGACAACCCAGCTGGCTCTGGAGTAGAAGTAATGAAATATCGCTTTAACTGGAATTACCCTGTATTCTTTAGTCCTCATGATCCTAAAAAGCTATATGCCGGATCAAATATGCTGCATGTGTCTACCAATGGCGGACAGTCATGGGAGGTGATTTCACCAGATCTAACCAGAGGAGAACCCGAAACTTTAAAATCTTCAGGAGGGCCAATCACGCAAGACAATACAGGTGTTGAATTCTATGGGACCATATTCGCTGGTGAAGAATCTGAGCAAGAAGAAGGGGTCATATGGATTGGCAGTGATGATGGTTTGGTTCATGTAACAAAAGATGGAGGAAAGACCTGGAAGAATGTCACTCCTCCGATGTCGCCAAAGCAAAACATGATCAATTGTATCGATGTAAATCCGCATAAAAACGGAAGTGCTTATGTAGCGGCTACATCTTACAAATTCGGAGACTATACGCCATATCTCTATAAAACGGATGATTATGGTGAAACATGGGAATTGATTACTAACGGAATTAAATCAACTGACTATACCAGAGCGATTAGAGCAGACCTAAGTCGTCCTGGGCTTTTATATGCTGGTACTGAGTGGGGTATGTATGTCTCATTTGATGATGGTGCATCATGGAAGAATTTCAACCTAAATCTTCCGATAGTAAGTATTAGAGATCTTGCATTGAAGAATAATGATCTGATTGCTGCTACTCATGGCAGAAGCTTCTGGATCATTGATGACTTAACACCATTACATCAGTTATCAGATGAAATTGCCAATGCCGACCATCATCTCTACAAGCCAAAAGACAGCTATCGCATGCAGTCAAGTAATAGAAGAAGTGGAAAGTCGGTTGGACAGAACCATCCAAATGGTGTCATATTCAATTATTTCATCAAAGATTTAAAGGAAACAGATGAAGTGGCTCTTCATATTATGGAAATGGACGGAGACACTATTCAGACATTTAGTAATACGACTGAGAATAAAAAGGCCATGCTCAAACCAAATTCAGGAGGAAATACATTTGTATGGAACATGCGTTATCCTGGTTTTAAAGAGTTTGAAGGTATGATCTTCTATAGTTCACCTAATAATGGCCCGAAGGCTGTGCCAGGCACTTATAGATCAGTTTTAACCCTCAATGGCGAACCAGTTGAGCAGGAGTTTGAGATCATCAAGGATCCTAGGTTACCGAATACGGCTACTGATTATCAAAAGCAATTCGATTATCTAATCAGTGTAAGAGATAAAGTATCTGTTGCCAATGAAGCGGTTATTAGAATTAGAAAGACAAGAGATATCCTCAACAACATAAGAGAGGAAGTAAAGGCCAAGGAATCCACAAAAAAGGTGATGCAATTGGTGCAAGAGCTTGATGATGAAATGACGGTCATTGAAAACAACATTCACATGACTAAGAATCAGAGCTACCAGGATCCATTGAATTTTGGTATCAGGATAAACAACAGAATTGCTTTCTTGATGGCTGATCAACAAAGAGGAGATTATCCACCTACTGATCAGGCAGTGGCCTTTAGAGATGAAGTTTTTGAGGAGTTGGATAAAGAGCTACTGGATTTAAATACCCTCTTGAATGAAAAAGTAGAGGCAATCAATAAAGAGCTTTCTCAATTAGGAATCAGCATGATGAACTAATCCTTTCATTCAATAGCTAAAGTGTCTTATTTTTTTTCTAAAAAATATAATCATGAGGTAGGGTAATTGACTAGTTGGCGGATTTAAGACTGAATCAACAAACATCTTTGAAATGAAACAGTCAATATTCACCAATTTTTTAATCCTCTTTTTGGGTGTAGCTCTTATATCAAGCTGTAGTAATAGCGATGATGATACTAGCGCAGGAGGCGATGATGATTTCACTAATAGCGATGTAGTAAGCGAAGTCGTTATCAATGTATCGCAAAGTGCAGCTTCAGTAAGCTGGTTAGTGGCTAACAACGAATCTACATGGACAGTAGAATACGGAGAAGCTGGCTTTACCATTGGCTCTGGAACTTCCGGAACTGATGCCTCTAACTTAGGCCCATATGGGGTATCTAAAATCTCAGGACTAAGCCCAGGTACAAGCTATGATATCTACATCACCGTTCCTGGTTCTTCAGAAGCAGCGGTGGCTAGTTTTACCACCTTAACATCTAGCGAAAATGTATTTTGGATTCAGCTAGAGCCAGCTAATTGTACCGTAGATATTCAAGGTCAATTAGGCGTCACTTCTTCTTATGTTGAAAGTGTTGATGGTACAACAAGAACTATCACAGTAAATGATATCCCGAATCACATGGTGGGAACCTTCCCAACTGGATCGGATCGAAGAATCGGAAATCCTAATGCTATTGCAGAGCAATCAAACTCATACACAATGACAACTGAACCTGCAGTAGCCAATAGTGTAACAAGCGCCTCAGGCTGGGTTAATGGTGTGCTTTTCTCAGGTGTTGGGATTGAAGTATATACTGCGGAGAGTTTTACGGGCTTTACCGGGATTACGAATAGACAATGGAATAGAAATGCACTTCAATCTGTAGATGATTTAGGATTGGATTGTAACAATGCTCACGTGCAACCAGGTGGCCAGTATCATTACCATGGACTTCCTACTGCTTATGGTAGTGAACTAGGAGTAGACGGGTCTTCCATGGTTAAAATTGGATATGCAGCTGATGGCTTTCCTTTTTACTACAAATACTATCAAGATGATAATGGAAGTATTTCAGAAGCCAATGCATCCTATCAGCTTAAGGCTGGAGATAGAGGGGGAGATGGTGTGAATTCACCTTCAGGAGCCTATGACGGTGAGTATTTCCAAGACTATGAGTTCGTTGATGGTTCTGGTGACTTAGACGAATGTAATGGTCGATTTGGACCAACACCTGAAGCTCCTAACGGAGAGTACTACTATGTAGTAACTACAAGCTTTCCATCATTTCCATTGTGCTTCTCAGGCACACCAAATAGTAGCTTCAGATTCGGACCATGATTCATTTGAAGCTTGATCAATAACTATTTAAAGACCTTATCAATGAATATTAGAACATATATCGCATTAGCAATCAGTACAATCATTTCTTTGAGTGCGACTGCCCATTCACCTACTGAAATTGGTGTCAAATTGATACACCAAGAAGACCATGTATTCTTAGAAGTACACTTAACTTCTAGCACCTTATTCGATATTCTCGGGGAACAAATCCCTGAATTAAAAGGAGCGGAGTCTATCAATTTGAGCCTTTATCAGGAAACCTATTTGAATTATTTCAATGACCAATTAGATGTTCATTTCAACGAGAAGCATAATAAATTGAGTTATGTGTCTTCTCATCTATTAGGACATGATGCTCACATTAAATACCTGGTTGAGAATGTTGATCCACAGCAAATTGAAGCTTATTCGCTAGAAGTGAATGCCTTTCAATTCTACCAAAACCCGAAATTCACTATTCTTTATGATCTACCTCAAATTCACGAGATGTATCAATTAAATAAGAAGAATAATCGCTGTATTGGTACGGTATTCTCTCAAAAAGCTTCAAGTAGTTGGCCAGGAATCAGCTCAGAGACTTGGTTCTTTATCATGCTCTTGATGATCGGATCAATTGCTTGGTTCACTAATTATAAATTGAGAACCATACCGGTAAGTCATCTGGAGTAACTGTACTGTGTTTTCACTTTGATGATCTGTAGATATCTCTAATGATCTTAAGATGGTGGATCGTGTGAACTTCTAGAAATCGCATGGTCCGCTTTCTGTTTAATGTCTTAAAGGCGAAATGCTTAAAATGGGCGTTATCTGGTAATTGATCGAATTCTGTTAATAATTCCTTGGCTTTGGCTACTTGATCGATCAAATCCTCTTTTATGATCTTTTCAGGAGGTAAGACTATCTTAGGAGACTTTGCCACGCCTCTAGGGAAATCTCCCCAAGTAAAAATGACTGCTCGGTTGAGACTGAATTTGTATTGATAGTCTTTCGGATCAGAATCTTTGAGCACTTGGCAAATCCCGTTGACCACTTTCAAACTATGGTCAATATGCCAGGCTATATCAACTTTTGAGACTTTAGGATTCAATAAATCCCTCTTCTCAATGTGTGATTCTAATTCATTTATGTAGGCTTCAAGCTTCATTCGGTCTCTTTTCTAACAAGAATTAACAACCAGAGTGGTTACAATTCGTAATCGGTTACATATCTTTAATCGAATTTTTAGCAAAGTGTTTAAGCACTTAGCAAGGTCAAAAACAACTCAAAATGCTTAAGAACTATATCAAAGTAGCCTTTAGAAGCTTACTTAGACAACCTGCCTACACGGCACTCAACATTATTGGTTTAACTGTAGGTATTGCCTGTAGTTTGGTTATTCTCCTGTACATTTTTCATGAAACAAGCTTTGATAAGCACCATTCCAAGGCTGATCAGATCTTTAGACTGTCTACGGAAATCACCGAGCCAGATAATTCATTCAAATGGGCAGTAATGACCTGGCGAGCTGCATTCACCATTAAAAATGAGAACCCTGAAGTCATTCAAGCCACCCGACTTCAGAGCATCAGTGGTCAAGGAGGTAGGAGGTTTACCCTCGATCAAGTGGATTACTTCCAAGAGAACGTATATGCGGCTGATTCTACAGTGTTTGAGATGTTCGACTATGACTTTATAGCAGGAGACCCTAAAACTGCTTTAGAAGCGCCTAATTCAATGGTGATCAATGAATCAATGGCCAAGAAGATTTTTAAAGATGAAAATCCCATTGGACAGACTATTCAAAGCGGTGGTAACAGAGAATTGAATTTACAGATCACAGGGGTTTATAAAGATGTTCCGAAAAGCTCACACCTTATTGCGGATGCATTGATCTCTTGGAAGACCATTTTCCAAGGCGAAGATGGTGGCTGGGGCAGCTGGGGAACCTACTCTTACTTGCTTGTAAACGAAGGGGTTACCCCAGAGTCTATTCAAGCAAAACTTGATACGACCGTTGCCAAATACATCGACCCCATTTTTGAGCCTATTGGTATCAAAGTGAAAATGATTCCAATTCCCTTAAAGGATATCCACTTAACCTCAGATTTTGAAGGTGAACCTGTTGCTGTAGGTAACATACAATATGTGCGCATTTTTACTGCTATTGCGATCTTCTTGATCATTATTGCCAGCATCAATTACATGAACTTGGCAACAGCTAGGTCTGCTAAGAGAGCCATGGAAGTAGGGCTGAGAAAGGTCATGGGTGCTCAAAGGAGCGGCTTGATCAGGCAATTTCTGACAGAATCCATTCTTATAACTTTGATCTCCTTAGTTCTGAGTATCATCGTTGTAATTGCGGCCGTGCCAGCTATCAATAATTTAGTAGGAATGAGTTTAGACATCGAGGCTCTTCTTAATACCAATGTGATTCTATCAGTTATTGGTATAGTCTGTATCACTGGTTTTATGGGAGGAAGTTATCCCGCCTTCTTCCTATCTTCTTTCCAACCTGCTGCAGTACTGAAAGGTGGTGGTGGTAAAACAGGAAGTAAATTCTTAAGAAAGGCACTAGTGACCCTACAGTTCGCTATTTCTATGTTTATGCTTATAGGGACATTGGTGATCTATATGCAAATGCAATACGTTCGTAACAAGGACCTAGGCTTTGATAAAGAGCAAATGATGCAAATCGACTTTAGAAGTCGTGCAGATGTGGAGAAATGGAATGTGTTGAAAAATGAACTCCTTCAAAACCCGAACATTTCAGGAACCGGATCATCAAGCACAACACCAGGTAATAACTATTCTAAGAACATCTTCTCAATAGAAACTGAGGAAGGCCCAATGGACCAAATCGGTCTCGACAACTATCGAGTAGATTATGACTTCTTTCCTACGTTAGGGGTAGACGTTGTAGACGGAAGAAACTTCTCTTTAGAATATCCTTCTGACACTTCTCTTGCTGTAATGGTCAATGAAGCCATGGTTAGAAGAATGAATTGGTCTAATCCAATTGGAAAGAAGATCAATCTGACTGGAAATGACTCATTACCAGCTGCGCGAGTAGTAGGGGTGGTAAAAGATTTCCACCAACAATCCTTATATGATCCTATCACCGCTCTTATGTTTATTCCAAGTAGAATCAATGGTTCTGCGATCGTTAAAATCTCTGGTGACGTCAATTCCACTATTGATTTTATTGAAGCTGCATGGGAGAGAACTTATCCAAATACCGCTTTTGAATATGTCTTCTTGGATGAACAGTTTATGGAGAACTATGAAGCTGATCAAATAAGAGGGCAGCTCTTTTTAGGTTTCTCAGGTATGACCATATTGATCGCTTGTCTAGGTCTTCTAGGACTAGCCTCGTACACAGCAGAGCAGAGATCTAAGGAGATCAGTATAAGAAAAGTACTTGGGGCTAATACAGAAGGCTTGATGAATTTACTGATTAAAGATTTCGTGATTCTGATCTTAATTGCAGCAGTTCCAGCCTGTATTTTAGGCTATTATACTATGCTGGAGTGGCTCAAAAACTTCCAGTTCCATATCACACCAGGATTTTTGACCTTCTCTCTAGTGCTTTTTGGGACAATTTTAATAACAGTTTTGACAACTGGTTTCCACGCTAGGAGAGCGGCAACAGCCAATCCTGCTCAAAAATTAAGGAGTGAATAGAATATAATTCTAAACGAGAAAAGAGCCCATTCTACAACAGATTGGGCTTTTTTATGGGATTTTATGATGTCCAGACTTCCTTTCGTAGAAAAGATAATTACATATTTATTCTGTTTTCCGTAACAAATATCCCTACATTGGGTTTATTACGGAAAAGGTAACAAATGAAAAAGCTAAGTTTAGGAGCGTTTGAAGAATTGGTCTTATTGGCCATAGGAGTGCTGGAAGACAACGCATATGGAGCCACCATCAAATTCGAATTAGAAGATCAGCTTAAGAAAAGCATTAGTCTTGGGGCCTTATATGGCTCTTTACAAAGACTAGAAGAGAAAGGCTGGGTCACATCAAGAGTAGGAGGCATTACAGAGAAACAAGGAGGCCGAAGAAAACAATACTTTGATATTACCAAAGATGGCATTCAAGTGATCAAGGAAGCCAAAGAGTTACGCAACGATCTATTTAATAGAATTCCAGCCTCTAAACTCGATTGGATCAAATCATGAGTCAAAACGGATCTCATACTAGGCCACCTTGGTTAGCCCATTGGCTGCTAAAGAGTTTTTGCTCTTACGATTACTTAACCACTGTCATGTGGGACATAGAGGAGATCTACGAATACAACATTCAGAAAAAAGGTAAAAGAAAAGCCCAATGGCTCTATTACAGAGATGTGATCAGCACGATCTATTATCTCTATTTCAAGGGCCAAAGTCAATACTCAACAAACAACATCGCTATGCTCAGAAACAACATTATTATCGCTTTGCGGAATTTCAGAAAGCATAAAAATTATGCTTTGCTGAACATCATTGGTTTGAGCTCAGGTCTAATGATCTTTTTAATGATCATGCTTTACACCAATTATGAATTCAGCTTCGATAGCCATCATCAAAATGCGGATCGTATCTATCGGGTGTATAAAAGCATCAACATCTTTGACGAACCTTATGTCGATTCAGGTACCCCAGGACCACTTGCTGCCACAATGATTAGTGAATATCCAGAAGTAGAAGAAGCTGCTAGGTTTATCAGTTGGAGAAGACAGCTGATCCAGACCAATGATCAAAGCTTGGTAGAACCCATGATTCATGTAGCCGACCCATCAGTCTTTGACATTTTCAGCTTCGATTTTCTAGTGGGTAATAAAGACGAGGCCTTATTAGAAGGGCCGAATGTTGCCATCTCAGAGAGCATTGCTCAGAAGTATTTCGGAAGAACCGATGTGCTCGGAGAAACCATGATGATGGGCATCGATGAGCCATTGCAGGTATCTGCTGTATATAAGGACATGCCGGAAAACTCCCACTTTAGAATGAATATGATCGTCAATTTTGAGTGGGCAGAGAACTCAAATGGAAGCAATCTGGCGAATTGGGGTAATAACCCATTTTACACTTATCTATTATTAGCAGAACAAGCAGATTACAAGGCTTTAGAAGCCAAACTACCAGATATGAGGGCAAAGTATGCTAATGACCCTATCGATGAAGATGGACAAGCTGTTACCTATTATTTACAGCCTTTATCTGAGGTACATTTTGCAGATGATATTATTGGGAGTTTAGGAACTACAGTAGATGCTAGTCGACTCTATATTTTTACAGCCATTGCCTTTGTTGTGTTGCTTATGGCGGGAATCAATTATGTCAATTTAGCTACGGCTCGAGCAATGGTACGCATCAAAGAAACGGGTATCAGAAAGATCGTAGGAGCAAGGCGCTTAAGTCTTTTGGCCCAGTTCTTAATTGAGTCCGGAATTTTGATCTTCTTCTCATTAATACTTGCCGTATTGCTGGCCAATTTACTTATCCCTTCATTTGCTGCCTTTGTAGATAGACCCCTCAGTTTTGATCTTTTAAGTGCAGCATTCTGGCTAAGAATCATCATCCTCGGAATAGTCATTACGCTGCTCTCAGGTATTTATCCGGCACTAGTCATGTCTTCTTTCAATCCTCTTCATGCCATTACTAAAAGAGGAAGCTTTAAGCAGAATGGACAACTCAGAAACGGATTGGTCATTTTACAATTTGGACTTTCAGCCTTACTGATCATGTCTGCTATTGTATTACAAAGACAATTGTCTTATATCGATAATTTAGATACAGGCTACACCAGAGATCAGATCATGATCTTGAGCACCAGAGATGATGCAGTTGATGATCGACTATCCACCTATATGGAGGAAATTGAAAAAGTACCTGGGGTAGCAGCAGTAGCCACTAGCTGGTCATTACCAACCAATGTCACCTCTAACACGCAAGCGAATTGGTCGGGCATTCAAGATGACGAGCGAATTCAAATGTACATGCTAGGCATCACTCACGACTTCTTCGATCTATATGGAATTGAATTTGCTGAAGGCCGAGCATTTGACCCAGAGATCAAATCAGATAGAAATCAGATCATCCTTAACGAAGCAGCAGTCAAAGCTTTTGGTTGGCAAGATCCAATAGGACGTGAGATGATCCGACAAAATGGTAGAACAGGTACTGTAATAGGGGTGGTAAAAGACTTTCATATCAAATCGCTGAGAGAATCAATAGAGCCACTTCAGATCGTTCTCAACCCGAATTATGCCACCTTAGCTGTAAGAATTGATGGCGATTTAGCCAGTACCATGACAGCCATTGAAGAGGTGTATGAAAGCTTTGGACCTAATTATCCATTCGAGTATCGCTACTTCGAAGACATTTATGATCGTGCCTACGAAGAAGATACTAAAACAAGCCAGCTGACTTTGGTATTCTCTATTTTGGCCATCATCATTGCTTGCCTCGGACTCTACGGACTGGCCTCGCATAAAATGGTATTGAGGACAAAAGAGCTAGGTGTCAGAAAAGTGATGGGAGCAAGTGCCCTCAATATTGCACAGCTCTTATTCAAAGAATTCATCCTGTTGATCGGAATTGCCTTTCTGGTGGCAGGACCATTGGCTTATTTCTTATTAAATGGTTGGCTATCTGAATATGCCTATCATATTCAGATCAATGCTGTACCATTTATGATCACTTTGCTGGCCTTACTATTGTTTGCAGGAGCCACTGTAGGCTACCGAACATTCAAGGCATCAGTAAGCAGTCCTGTCTTATCCTTGAGAGACGAATAAACAAGAATTGAAAGGAGAGAGGCTCAATGAACATTTGGGCCTTTTTTATTTCTTTTTACCCAGTAACAAGAAGTCTTGTGAGCCTCTATTACATAGGAAAAGATCCTTGATCTGATCGCCATTGAGGTCTTCAAAATCCATATCAAATCCTCTGCCTTTGATGTTTTCAGGTAAGATTTTGGTGGTTTGATCAGTGAATTTTCCTTTTCCGTTATTGAGATATACGCTAAATGGAGTCATGCCATCAAAACGATCGCCATTGGTGTTTCCAGTGATAATATCAACATCTCCATCACTATCAATGTCAAGAAAAGCCACTCCGAAACAACGGTTATTGTCTTTGGGTAATTGGGTGGAAGTAACATCAGTGAAATAGCCCTTTCCATCATTCAATAATAGTCTGTTTTGTCTTTCGGCATTAGGTACAAAGGCCTGCACATTACCATAAAGCAAGTCCAGGTCTCCGTCACCATCAATATCAGCGGCATCAACTTCTCTACTTTCTTCTAGAGTATCTCGGAAGACCAATCTTCGAGATGATTCATCTGTAAAAAAGCCTTTACCATCATTGATGAGCACTCTATTCGCATCTTCATTAGCAATTAAAAGATCCTCGTCACCATCATTGTCAATATCGGCTAAGGTAAGGTCTTGTGTTACATCAGTAAATGCACCTAGCCTCTTACTAGTCTCATCCTTGAAATTGCCTTTTCCATCATTGATAAGGGCATTGTTCTGGCCGTTATTGCCAATTAGCACATCTGGATATCCGTCATTATTGATGTCGTGGACCACAACAGAATTGGAAGTGCCAGTGACAGGAATTCTATCTCCAGCATCTTTAAAGGTACCATCTCCATTGTTGAGATAAAGTTCATTCGTCTGATCATCTTCACTCACAATGATGATATCCAGATCGCCATCTCCGTCAAAATCAGCAATGCCAATATCTTCGCTATCATGTGCGATTTGCGGAATACGCTGAGCACTCTCATTAGTGAACTTACCCGTACCATCATTGATCAGTAAAATATTCGGCCTATGTTCATTGGCTATGATGATATCTAGGTCTCCATCATTATCTAAATCTGCTAGGGACGCATCCATTGAGAGCTGCTGCAAATCCTGAAAGGGCAGATGTGATTGAGTAGCATCCTCGTAATAATCAGTCGATTGTTGAGCATTTAAAAGACTTCCTTGAAAAGCAATAAGAACTATAACTATTACAGGCTTCTTCATAAGAATTTGATTGATCATACATAATTACGGCAAGTGATTGGAATTGTGTCAATTGAATTATGTGGATGGTTGGCCGAACCAAGAACCATTCAACTTAGGAGGCAATCACCTTTTTGGTATATTGATACTTTAAGCTTTTCCCTATGGTACAATCCTATAAACAGAAACACAGTGTAGCAAACCATTATGACACCATTCTTATTGGATCAGGCATGGGTTGTTTAGCCACTGCAGCTTGTCTTGCTAAAGAAGGGCAAAAGGTGCTGATGCTCGAAAGACATTACACAGCAGGTGGTTATACACATGTATTTAAGAGGAAGGGCTATGAGTGGGATGTTGGCATCCATTATATAGGAGAAGTAAATCGTGAGGATGGCGTACTCAAAAAGTTATTCGATTTCATTTCTGACAGCAGTCTTAAATGGGCGGACATGGGAGATGTATACGACCGAATTGTGATCGGAGACAAAACCTATGATTTTAAAAAGGGAGTAAAGAATTACAAGGACGAACTCAAACGCCACTTTCCTGATGACACCAAAGCCATTGATGATTATGTGGATCTGGTTTTCAAAGTAACTAAAGCCAGCAGAAGTTATTTTGCTTCCAAGGCTATTCCTAAAGTGATGCAGAGTTTAATGGGAGGGAAGATGCGGAAGCCCTATCTCCAATATGCTAGACGCTCCACACTCTCAGTTATGCAAGGATTGACTGATAATGAAGAACTGATCAAGGTGCTAACAGGTCAATATGGCGATTATGGTTTACCGCCAGCCCAAAGTAGCTTCGTTATGCATGCTGCCATTTCTAAGCATTATTTCAATGGAGGTTGCTTTCCCGTGGGCGGATCTTCAAGAATTCTAGAATCTATCAACCCAATTATTGAAGCTTCTGGAGGTGCTATTTTGACCAATGCTGAGGTGAAACAAGTTCTCGTTGAAAACAACAAAGCTATCGGGGTTGAAATGACCGATGGTCAAGTATTTAAGGCGAAGCAGGTGGTGAGTGGAACAGGAATTATCAATACTTATAATAAGCTGATTCCTCAAGATTTAGTAAAAAAACACGGTCTTGAATTGCACTTAGATCAAGTGAGCCCATCCGCAGCTCATGTTTGCCTTTATATTGGTTTGAATGGCGGGCCAAATGAACTTGAATTACCAAAAGCCAACTATTGGGTATATCCTGACGATCTAGACCATGATGGACTAGTCGCTAGGTATGAAAAAGACCTTGATGCGCCTTTTCCGGTTGTTTATATCTCTTTTCCTGCCGCCAAAGACCCAAGCTGGCCTGAGCGTTATCCGGGCAAAAGCACCATTGATATCATCACAGTAATGCCATTTGATATCTTTCAAGAATGGGAGGAAACCCGATGGAAAAAAAGAGGCGAGGAGTATGAAGCACTGAAAGAGAAATTTGCTCAAAGATTATTGGAGCAGCTGTATCGTCTTGAACCACAATTAAAAGGAAAAGTGGACTGCTACGAGCTTTCAAGCCCCGTAACCACTCGACACTTCATGAATTACGACCGAGGCGAGCTTTATGGTATCAACCATGATCCTAATCGCTACGATCAGAAATTCTTGCAGCCACGAACAGCCATCAAAAACTTCTATCTGACCGGACAAGATGTTGTATCCGCAGGAGTAGCCGGAGCCCTTTTTGCAGGATATATCACCGCCTCAGCTATGACTGGCAAGAATCAGGTAAAAAAGGCTTTGAAAGATTAAATGAGCTTAAAAGGCCTCAGATAGCCGACTTATTCAGCTTCTTCGGCTGCTTCATCAGCTTCTGCTTCTGGCGATACTGCCTTTGCTTCACTGTGTACAGTTAGATTAAAGCCTGCATCAAGGTCAAACCTGAAGATATGGCTCTCCATCAATTCTTTAGCAGATGGTGAAAGCTTGATCATTGACAAAAGATCATTCGCCATTTTACTAGGCTTTTTTACGTTGGTCACTTTGCCATTGTCCACCACGATTTTGAAGGAGTAAGTTGATGTACTTTTTGTATTTACATCTGAGAACTCATGTCCGAATAATTTATAAGATTGATCTCCATCAAGAGAATCTTTCATCAGTTTAACGATAACGGGTTTGTATTTCTTCCAGATTGGAAAGAACTCAGTCGTAGATTGTGGGTCAAAACTCATAGCTCGCAAGCTAGTCATTTGATTTGTCTATTCATGTTTATTGTTTCTATTAATTTCTCAAAGAATAGAAATCTGTAGGGAAATAGTGTTTGGAATTAAAAGGATGCGTGAATTCCCTTAACATAAAAACTACAGTTTTCTCACTAAAGTGTAGATAACGGTTTTATGTTATCCCGAATGCTAGGGAGCGCGGAATTCACTATGGATGTCACCCGATGGAATAATTTCAAATCTGTATATTCAATAATGCACTACACATATGTTCTCTACAGTGAGAAAGACAATAAACGATACATAGGATATACCAGAGATTTGAAATTACGGATGAATCAGCATACCAAAGGTGAAGTAAAATCCACTAAATACAGGCGGCCTTTAAGGTTAATCTATTATGAAGCATGTATAGAAGAATGGGATGCCCGCAGACGAGAAAAGTATTTCAAAACACATTATGGCCGCATGTATCTCAAGAAGCGATTAAAGTCATGGTATGAGAATAACGGCTGATTCACCGCATTCCACACGGGTGTTATATAATGTCCTGCGTTATGTTAATATAGCTTCGGTTCAGGGGCGGGGTTAATAGTTTAGGGTTGGCATTCCAACATCAATTAGACAACATTACTCCATTTCTTAGCAGTAACGAGCACTCTTGTGGCACTCCTTTTTAAATGACGAATTACCATGCCGCAGTGAGAGATATTGGACAGGAGGGCAGGAGAGTGGCAAATGTGTATGGAAGAGGGGTAATATTTATTTGCTTCAGAGTGATACGATCCTACACTGCTCAAATGCCATTTCCGGATAGGTTTCAAAAGTCCAATCACTCAACGCTTTTAGTATAGGTAACAGCGCTTCTCCTTTTTCTGATAAAGAATACTCGACTCGGGGAGGTACTTCGGCATATCTTGTTCGAATTATCAAACCATCTTCTTCTAATTCTTTCAACTGATCCGTCAATACCTTCTTGGAGATGGTTGGGGTATGAATCAGCAGCTTGCCAAATCGCATACTCCCATTAGCTAGTAAGTAAAGCAGGATGGGTTTCCACTTCCCACCGATGATGTTCATTGAGTGTACCAGTGAACACAAATTCGGATTATCAATCACTTTTCTTCCCATAAGTCACCTTTTGGTTACCACTATTTTCAGTGTATTTCTTTCAATTGGTAACAAATATAAACTATTGATAGTTTATTTGCGAAACTATTGAGAATAATTAACAAGTAAATGAAGAAAATACTCATTATTAATGGGCACCAGTATTACCCATTTGCAGAAGGAAAGCTGAATCAGGCACTGATCGATAGGGCCACATCAATGCTTGGCGAGGAAGACTTTGATATTAAGACTACAGTAACTGAAAATGCATATGACGTAGATGAGGAAGTTGAAAAATTTAGATGGGCTGACATTGTATTGCTTCAGACACCTCTCAATTGGATGGGTGTCACATGGAGTTTTAAAAAGTACCTGGACGAAGTGTTGACGACCGGCATGATGGGCAAAATGTCAAATGGTGATGGCAGAACAGAAGAAGCACCGAAAAAGAATTACGGACTGGGAGGTCTACTCAAAGGGAAGTATATGATGTCAGTGACGGCCAATGCCCCAAAAGAAGCATTCAATGATCCAAACGAGAAATTTTTCAATGGACTTAGTGAAGATGAATTGCTAAGACCAATGCATTTGAATTTTAAATGGTTTGGCCTGGAGCCGCTAAAGACCTTTTTCGCTTACGATGTGATGAAAAACCCCGAAGTGGATAATGATTTCGTCCGATTTGAAAAACATATAAAAGAAGAACTAATCCAAAAAATATAGAAATGGAATTACAACAAAGTCTTGACAAATTAAAAGAGAGAATTGAAGGAAGTATGCCAGCTAATTATGTAGATATCATGCATGATTCGACTAGGAAACTGGAAGCATCTGGTATTGGTGATCGCATATTAAAAGTTGGAGACCAGGCCCCTTCATTCGAGTTGAAGAATCAAAATGGTGAATTGGTATCTAGCCAAACACTGCTGGAAAATGGACCATTGGTGATCACTTTTTACAGGGGCGTCTGGTGTCCCTACTGCAATACTGATTTAGGGTATTTGAAGAGGTTTGAGGAGCAAATGAAGGAATTGGGAGCGACCATGCTCAGTATTTCACCACAGCTCAGTTTTCATAACCAACAGATCATACAGCAGCAGCGATTAGGCTTTGATTTACTAAGCGATAATGGAAATAATGTTGCAGCTGAGTTTGGTCTTCGTTGGGAAATGGTTGATCCGCTTAAATCATTATACAACGATGTGTTTGGTATAAATCTACAAACTTACAATGGGGAGGATTCTTGGACACTACCAGTACCTGCCAGGTTTATCATTGGCACAGATGGCTTAATTAAGTATGCTGAGTATTCAGTTGATTATACAAAGCGTCCAAATCCGGATGTATTGGTTGATGAATTGGAAAAATTAACCGCAATACAATGACTACCTTAGAACAAAAAGCTGTCGGAAAGGACAGCTTTTACATTGTTACTCGCGAGAGTGGGTTTCACAACCCGTCATTGCCCACTTGGACGGACAATCTTCAAAAGGAGCAGGTTTTTGATGCGGAATTTGACAAGTCGAAGGTAGAACGAGTGGAGCTTCCTGAAGTGCCCGGAGCATTCCAATTGCTGAACGTACTGAATGAAGAGGAAACCCAGCGGATCATTGATATTTCCGAAATGCTTGGATATGATGAGGACTCACCAGTTTCATTACCACATGATGTGCGTCATAATGAAAACTTTAATTGGGTTGTGAGTGAGGCGATAGACAAAACCATTTGGGATCGATCGGGGCATTTAGTGAATGAAGTTTGGCAAGGAGAGGCAGCTCAGGGAATCAACGCCAGATTTAGATTTTACAAATACAAGGAGGGAGATTTTTTCAAAGTTCATACCGATGGAGCATGGCCAGGCAGTAGGGTAATTGATGGAAAGCTGGTGCCGAATGCTTACGAGGGTCTGTATAGTCAATACACCTTTTTGATTCTCCTGAATGATGATTTCGATGGTGGAGCTACTGAATTTATGGTGAGTCAATCTGACCCATCCAAGCCAGCCAGAGAGGAGGGCGATATGCAGGTAGTTAAGGTGAGAACGCCACGTGGAGGTGTGCTTTGTTTTCCACATGGCACGCACCCACTGCATTGCCTGCATTCGAGTGAAGAGATCACAAGGGGAACAAAATATATTATCAGAACAGACATCCTATTTGGATAATGGAAAAGACGATCAAATCTTATAACCCAGCAACAGGAGAAATAGTAGGAGAGGTACAGATCACTCCCATAGAGCGGATTCCTGAAATCATGCATAAATCGCATAATGCTCAGTCAAAATGGAAAAAGCTGACGGTGGATGAGCGAATTGATTATTTGGATCGCGCAACTCAGAATGCAGCTCCATTCTCACAGGAGCTCATTGAATTGTTGAGTCGTGAAATGGGGAAGGATCTTGGGAGATCTACTGGTGAGGTGCATGGCGTGATAGGGGGTACTTCCTATATGGCTGCCGAAGTGAAAAAAGCACTAGTACCACAGCAGTCTGTGGGAGGTACCATTCACTATGATCCATTGGGTGTCGTGGCTGTTATTTCGCCTTGGAATTATCCGCTGGCCATGTTCAATAATCTGATGATTCCGGCACTGGTAGCTGGGAACACAGTGGTGCTAAAACCCTCAGAGGAGACACCAATGGTGGCGCAGCGCTACATCGAATTGCTCAATGAAGTATTACCGCAAAACGTTCTGCAAATTGTGCATGGAAGAAGAGAAGTGGGAAAAGCATTGGTAGATGCGGATGTACAAATGATTGCATTCACAGGTTCTCAGGCAGCAGGAAGAGATATAATGCAAAGAGCGGCCAAGGGTATAAAACGGCTGGTGATGGAGTTGGGAGGAAATGATCCAATGATCGTGCTGCCAGATGCGGACATGCGGCACGCAGCGCGCTATGCAGTAGCTGCCTCACTTGAAAACTCTGGGCAAATGTGTACTTCTACCGAAAGAATCTATGTGCATAGTAGCATCAAAGAGGCATTTGAGGAAGAAGTAATCAGGGTTGCTTCTCAGTATCATACGGGCCCATGGGATGATGAGCGAACTCAGGTATTTCCAATTATCAATGAAAAGCAGCGAAGCAAAATCATCGATCATATTCAGGATGCGATAGATCAAGGCGCAAAAGTGCTACTGGGTGGGGCTAAGCATCCAGACCGGTACATCGAACCAACTGTTTTGACGGATGTGTCAGAAGCCGCATTGATGTCGAAAGAAGAAACTTTTGGGCCTGTGGTTAGCATTTCTGGGTACGAAACAAACGAGGAAGCCATAGCAAGAGCCAACAACAGTATCTATGGTTTAGGTGCTTCGGTTTTTGGTAAGGAAGGAGTGGAGGAGGTTGCTAAACAACTAGAAGCTGGCATGGTGGGAATCAACAAAATGGCTGGTTCCAGTCCCTGGGTGGGTGCCAAGCAGAGTGGTTTTGGCTATCATGGCTCGATCGATGGGCACAGACAATTCACACAAGTGAAGGTGATTTCTTAATTATTCAAATTCATACAAACGATGTACGTAAAAAGAAACTATTCTGTAAAAGTTATGCTCTCCTGGACGCGTAGATACATCTACAAGTTCATTTTGATAGCCGCTATCCCGACCTTTTTATATGAGGTGTTCGATTGGAAATTCCTCTACCTCCCGTGGTTGCCCATTGCATTGGTCGGTAGTGCGCTGGCATTCATTGTCAGTTTTAAAAATAATGCCTCGTATGGCAGGTTGTGGGAAGCTAGACAGGTGTGGGGTGGCATTGTCAACACCTCTCGCTCACTGGCTATGATGATGAATGATTTCATTACAAATCAACATGCAAAAGAAAAATACAATGATGAAAAGCTTTTTGGCATTCGAAAGGAGCTAATCATGAGGCATGTGGCGTGGATGACGGCTCTAAGACACGCACTGAGGGCACCAAAACCCTGGGAAATGTCTAGTGTCAATAGCTCAGATAAAGAGTATATGCGTGATGTGAAAATTAGCGAACGTGATCACACGTTGGAGGAAGAGCTGGAAGGGTATTTATCACAAGAGGATAAGCAATACGTATTGAGTAAAGCCAACAAGCAAGCAGCATGCCTGAACCTTCAGTCAAAGCAGCTCAGGTCACTTCAAGAAAGCGGCCATATTTGGGAATTCTCATTTCTTGAAATGGAAAGCCAGATCGTTGAGCTATTTAGCCTGCAGGGAAAACTTGAGCGAATCAAAAATTTTCCTTATCCACGGCAATTTGCAACGCTCAACTTGTTCTTCGTTTGGATTTTTATTCTCCTGCTCCCATTCGGAATCATCAATGTATTTGATGATATAGGACTGAATATTATCGACTCATATGATCAGCCTTCAGCGGTTATTCAGATGATTGGAAATGGGTTTGTATGGTTATCGATTCCCTTTAGTGTGATCGTATCCTGGATTTTCCATACCATGGAACGAATAGGTGAAGTATCCGAGAACCCTTTTGAAGGAATAGCTAACGATGTACCCATCACCACCATGGCAAGAGGTATAGAAATAGACATACGCCAAATGATTGGAGATGATCCAGATACTATACCAGAGCCAATTGCAGAGCAAAAAGGTATACAGATGTAAAATATCATGCTGCTCTGTATTATGTTAAATAGAAGTAATTGTGCGTTGGCCAGCTAAAATACCGGGTGTGCGTAAGCCTGTGGATGGAAGTGATTATTTTGGCTAGACCTTTTGAATACTTTTGGGGCAATGCCAAAAGTATTTACCCAGCGGCATGAGCGTAATGCGAACACAATAAAAAACTACAAACCTTGGTGAGCTACTGATTGAAATCCATCATTATCGAGGGTTGATAACACAAGTGTTTTGACAAGCGAATCCTAAGTACTGAGAATCGTCTGTACAAATTCAAACTGTACATCAGCCCGAATACTGAAATCTACAGAAAACCTTAGCCTGGCAAATCTTATGTGAAGGGCTGGCCAATGGCTGGAACAGACACAGCGCGGTGGCTCGCCTTCGCGAAGCTTCATCGGAGCGAGGGTAGAATAAAATAGCCGAGTTCGGAACAGAGCTGGGTAGCGTTGGCTAGAGCGCTGGTCCCGAGGGCTCGGGACTATTTAATATAAAACTAATTATATAACATTGGCTCGGATTTTAATCGTTGAGCAGAGATCAGGAGATCTGAATTCTTAGAAACGAATAATTACGGTCCAGCTTTGCTGGTTAATATAATATAAAATTATATAACAAGCGGTTGGCGGTGCTGGCCGTGTTTTGCTTTAACATAAGATCGTTACCGTTATCTAACTGGAGTTGAGATAACTGATCTTATGTAAACCACGTTGTGGCCGCAAAACACTATGAATGTTATATAATTTATATTATGTTAAATATAATAATCATAAAGAAAGGGAAGCTCTCACCTCCCTTGTATAATATTAGTTTCCTTGATCAGCTGCTTCCATCTTAGCAAGCATCTCATCTCTCTTATCCATCATCTTCAATTGCTCATAGATGGTAGACATTGGAGCATAAAGTGCTGTGTCCTCAGGACGTAGCTCAATACATTTTTCGAAATAAGGTCTAGCCATTCCAAACTTCTCTACAGCTTTTTCTTTTAAAGCCTCATACTTAGCCTGATCCATTTCATTGTTAGCTTCTCTTAATACGTTAGCCGCATCATCATAGATAGCACCACCTAATACATAGTTGGCATCATATAATTCTGGGCCCATCTCAACAGCTTGCTTACCTACTTCTTGTGCCTTAGCTAAATCCTCAGCTTTCCAGTGCAAGAATGCTAATTGCGTATAAGTTTGAGCATCAGCACCTCCAGAAGCAATTACAGCCTCAAGACCAGCAACAGCCTCATCTAACTTATCTGTAGCGATTAATACGTCTACTTCCCACTTAGCATATAGATCATCCTCTGGGAATGCTTGCTGAGCTTTCTTAATATAAGTCAAAGCTTCATCAGGCTTCTCATTAGTTAAGTAGTACTGAATCACACCATTGTATGCGAAATTCGCATTCTCGTATACTGAATCAGCTTGAGAATTGATCACTTTACCGTAGTACTCAACCATCTCCTCGCCTAATTCTGCAGACTCTGCAGCATAACCAGCGAAGAAATTCAATTCATCTGAAGGATTGATCTGTGAAGCGATCGAGAAGAATCTGAAAGCTTTTTCGTTTTGATCTGTTCCTAGAGCATCATTACCACCGATCAACATATAACGCTCTAAAAGAGCCATGTTAGTCGATCCACTGATCTGCTGTGTTTCATCAGCTGGGTTAAAAATTGGTGGCTCCATCATTTTAGCGATCAACTTCGCATCACCTTTTTCCATAGCTACTTTGAAGTAATCATAAGCAGCCTGAGCTAAAGCAGGATCTTCTTTTCCACCATCTACGAACTTATTCAACTCAACTTCACCTAATAAAAGGTAAACATCTGGATTGTCTGCTGTTTCTGCATTGTTAGAAGCATCTGTAGCTAACTGAGATGCAGTAGCATAATCCCCTTTTTTGAAGGCTTTCTGAGCCGATTTAAGAACTTTTTTCTGCGCAAATGATCCCATTACGAATAACGAAAGCACCGCTGTAAAAAATAGCTTTTTCATTGTATATAGTCTCTAATTTAGGTTCTAATTATTCTTCTGAATCAGTTGAAGTATTACTTTCATTTTCTGACTCATTCTCTTGATTTTCAATTACTTCCTCTTCCCCTTCAAGTCTTTCAATTTTCTCAACCGAAGAGATAGTGTCACCATCATTCAATCTGATCAGCTTCACTCCTTGTGTAGCTCTACCCATCACTCTAAGCGTGTCTACACTTAGCCTAATGGTGATACCAGATTTATTGATGATCATCAGGTCATCAGTATCGATCACTTCTTTGATCGCCACTAAGTTACCTGTTTTTTCAGTAATGTTGATAGTCTTTACGCCTTTACCACCACGCTTGGTAATTCGGTAATCATCTATTGGAGAGCGCTTTCCGTAGCCATTTTCAGAAACAACTAACAGGTTAGCATCTTCCCTAGCTACACATACCATGCCAACCACCTTGTCATCGTCACCTTCTAAAGTAACTCCACGCACACCGGCAGCTGTTCTACCCATGGATCTAACATCACTCTCGTGGAAGTGAATCACCTTGCCACTTTGCTTACCGATAATGATGTGGTTATCGCCATTGGTCAATTTAATCTCAAGAAGCTTATCGCCTTCATTGATTGTGATCGCATTTATACCATTAGTTCTTGGTCTTGAATAAGCTTCAAGAGAAGTCTTCTTGATGGTACCTTTTTCAGTACACATCACCAAGAAGTTATTATTGATGTAATCCTCGTCTTTGAGGTTAGCTACATTAATAACCGCTCTGATCTTATCACCTGGCTCAATATTGATCAGGTTTTGTACAGGTCTTCCTTTTGAGGTCTTCCCTCCTTCAGGAATCTGCCATACTTTCTTCCAGAACACTTTTCCAGACTCTGTAAAGATCAAAAGATAGTCATGATTCATGCTCACAAACAGGTGTTCTGTGAAGTCATCGTCTTTAGAACCTGCTCCTTTAGAACCAACACCACCACGGCCCTGAGTTCTGTATTCAGAGAGATTAGTTCTTTTGATATATCCTTCATGAGAGATCGTCAATAACATCTCTTCATTCGGGATCATGTCCTCACTAGTTAGGTCATCAGCCGCATAAACGATCTCAGACCTTCTTTCGTCACCATAGCGCTCTTTGATATCAGCCAATTCTTCTTTGATGATATTCATTCTGAGCTCTTCCTTCTCAAGGATTTCTTTCAACTTAGAGATCAACTCCATGATCTCATCATATTCTTTCTGGATCTTCTCTCTTTCAAGACCAGTTAGACGCTGAAGTCTCATTTCGAGAATAGCTTTGGCCTGAATCTCAGAAAGGGAGAACTTCTCCATTAAGCCAGTTTTGGCTATTTCAGGATCTCTAGAGCTTCTAATCAATTCAATTACCGCATCTAGGTTATCTAAAGCGATCAGGTAACCTTCTAAGATATGAGCACGCTTTTCAGCTTCGTTCAATTCGTATTGTGTTCTACGAATGACCACCTCATGTCTGTGATCTACGAAGTGCTTGATCAGGTCTTTTAAGTTAAGTGTGTAAGGTCTACCCTTTACAAGAGCTACATTATTCACACCAAAAGATGACTGTAACTGCGTGTATTTGAACAAGTTGTTCAATACCACATTACCGATAGCATCTTTCTTTAACTCATATACGATACGCATTCCATTTCTATCAGATTCATCTCTGATGTCTGAAATGCCTTCAATTCTTTTCTCATTGACTAAGGCCGCTGTCTTTTCGATCATGCTCGCCTTGTTGACCTGGTAAGGAATCTCAGTTACAATGATTCGCTCACGGCCAGTACTAGTTGGTTCAATTTCCGCTCTAGCACGCAGCACTACTCTACCTCTACCCGTCTCAAATGCAGATTTAACGCCTGTGAAACCATAGATGATACCACCAGTTGGAAAGTCCGGAGCTTTTATGTGCTCCATAATTCCTTCTACAGTGATTTCATTATCATCGATGTAGGCTGTGATTCCATCAACTACCTCAGACAAATTGTGAGGCGCCATATTAGTGGCCATACCTACAGCAATACCTGAACTACCGTTAAGTAACAGATTAGGAAGTTTAGCAGGAAGAACGGTTGGTTCCTTTAGGGAGTCATCAAAGTTCAGTTGAAAATCTACTGTGTCTTTGTTGATGTCATTCAACATCTCATCAGCAATTCTTCTCAAACGCGCCTCTGTGTAACGCATTGCTGCTGGTGAATCACCGTCAATTGAACCGAAGTTACCTTGACCATCAACTAGTGGATAACGCAATGACCATTCTTGGGCCATACGCACCATAGTATCATATACTGAAGAGTCACCGTGTGGGTGATATTTACCCAACACCTCTCCTACGATTCTTGCTGATTTTTTGTAAGGTTTGTTCCAGTTGACACCGAGGTCAAGCATCCCGTATAAAACCCTTCTATGTACGGGCTTTAAACCGTCTCTAACATCTGGTAATGCTCTTGAAATGATCACCGACATTGAATAGTCGATGTAGGCACCCCTCATCTCATCTTCTATGTTGATGGGGATGATAATTTCCTTATCTCCTTCTGCCATTTAGTCTGCTAAAAAGTGAAATTTTAATAAGCGTGCAAGATACTAAAAATACTGAGTTTGAAGGCCAAATTTGGGACTAATCATTGCCTTTTTTTCCCTTGTCATTTTTAATGACTGGAAAGCTCGATCCGCCTTCTTTTCTGCTGTTCCTTCTTTGACCAGTTCTAGGGTTCTGTTTCTTGTAAAATGGCCTTCCACGGTACATTTTGCCATTAAAAACATGCTCCATCTGAACCATGTGAGCCTTGTACTTATTGCGAGGATATGTCGGGTATTTAAGAATGACACCAAAGTCGATACTGAAGATGGTGAAGTTATGTGGTACGGTTACCAGATCATTGGCAATGGTATAGCTTCTCAACTCAACAGCCGGACGAATATAGCCTTTGAAATATTTAGACCAGGTATTTTGAAACATCACCCCAACATTGAAGAAAGGATCGTAGGTCACTAACTCCTGATTTAAGTCGCTCGTCTTGGTCTTCCAAACACCGCCATAGACATCCGCAATAATGGCCAGATCGCCCATGGAATAGGCGTTGTAACTAACGCTGCCGAACATCTTTGTAGTGCTGATCTTCGTATTCGGCAAAGCATAATTTCTAAGGAGTGGATCCACATCTTGAGAATTCGCAGAATTCTTGAATTTGAAAGATCCAAAACCAATCCCAGCACCAATTCTGAATTGGTCCTCATCTAAGTAGCGCTTCTCTCCTGTTCTCTTTTGATGCTCTTTGTCGACCTTCTTGAAGCTATAATCCAATCGAAATACCCAAGGATTGATTCTTCCGCTATTCTTATAGACAAAATTGGCCGTGTCAGTTCTTACGATCTGGCTATCATCATCAATCCGATTGATGGTAATAGGTGTCAGATCTGTTGTCCAATTGGAGAAGGCATTAATAGGTGGAGTTGATGAGCCTTCTTCACCTAAAGGCACGATATATAATTGTTGTCCCGTAGGGTCTCTGATCACCGAGACATCTGATAACTCAGATTTATAAGTGAAATAACCTAGGCTCTTTTCTATGTGAAAGTTAAAACCGTTAAGAAACTTCCTTGTAGGGCTCACTAATTGACGTTCAAGCGCCTTTTTACGGTCTTCTGGACTTACACCCTGTTCAACAGTAAAACCGGAGACATTGGTCTTTTTCTTCTTCTTACCGAATAGCTTGAATTGGGCCTGTGCCTGGGGTTGGCACCAGAGCATGAAGATAGTGAGTAGAAGAAGAGGTTTAAAGCACTTCAAAAGCTTCTTTTTAATTATAAAGCTAAACTAAGCAGATTATTACCTAAGGCACAAAAAAAGACCGCTCGAAAGCAGTCTTTAGTATTTAGTATGTTAAGGTTGATTAAGGTTCTTATTCAGCCAATGTAGCTAAGAAACCATCAATTTTTGACTTAGCATCACCGCCAGCTTTGTAAGCTTTCTTAACAGCGTTGTACTTTTTAGCACCTAGTGAATGCGTAGCCAACTGGCTTACTACAGTTTGAGCAGCTTTCTTCTTCTTAGCTACTTGCTTTTGAACGATTCCGTAGAATTGCTTTTCGAAGTCAGTTGCGTCAGCAGGTAAGTTCTCTACTTTACCTTTAGCAGCTTTGTCAAGCTCTACATAACGATTACCATCAATTCCATCCTGCTTTTCGATTAGCTCATTAACCATAGGGCTAATTTTATCAGTAATAGACTTCTGAGCCATTAAAATGATAGCATAATCTTTGTAATCCTGATCAGTGATGTCCTGTGCGAATGCATTCACAGATACAAATCCTAACATCAAGAATGCCACCAACACTTTCGATAGTTTTTTCATCATAATTTGAATTTTAGTTTTTGAGCCTAAGCCCTCTGTTTAGTACAGTTAGTAGTTTAGTTGCTTTTTACAGCGATACAAAAAAAAGGATTTGTATAAAACATACAAACCAAAATATGCCAAAGTTGATAAATGGCAGACAGAAAACAGGCATTGAGAAAAAAAAGAAAAATATTCTAACAGAAATGTTCTAATTCTGATTTAACCTTGTGATGAATTCAAGCGATATGAAAAAAGTCTACTTCCTCTCTACTTGTGATACTTGTAAAAGAATTATGAAAGGCCTCAATCTCGAGGGTTTTGCCCAACAAGACATCAAATTTGAAGCTATAACCGAAGCACAGATAGAAGAAATGGCCGAGCTTTCAGGCTCTTATGAAAGTCTGTTTAGCAAAGTAGCTCGTAAATACCGCGGTTTGGGTTTGAATGAAATGAACCTATCAGAATCAGATTTCAAAAAGTACATTCTCGAAGAATACACCTTTTTGAAAAGACCTGTTTTCATTGTGGATGGTCAGATCTTCATCGGTAATTCAAAGAAGAATGTAGCTGCTTTGGAAGAAGTTATCGGAACAGCTTAAATTCCTTTTTTCAATTCTAGGATAGTTGCTTCAGGATCGACTGATTTGAAAACGAAGCTACCTGCCACTAATACGTCCGCTCCTGCTTCCATCAGTTTTGGTGCATTTTGCGCATTTACTCCCCCATCGATCTCAATCAGGGTTTGGGCATTATTCTCTGCAATGATCTCCTTGAGTTGTCTTACCTTTTTGTAAGTATTCTCAATAAAGGTTTGTCCTCCAAAACCAGGATTAACGCTCATCATACAAACTAAGTCAGTTTGTTGAATAACATCTTCTAGCAAAGTAACATTGGTATGTGGATTGATGGCCACTCCAGCCTTACAATCCATAGCCTTGATCTCTTGCAGTGTTCTGTGCAGATGATCACAAGCTTCATAATGCACAGATATTGACGCTGCTCCTGCATCTCTAAAAGCTTTCAAATACCTCTCAGGTCGCTCTATCATCAAATGCACATCAAGTGGTTTAGTAGCATGCTGGTTAATCGCTTCACAGACTGGAATTCCAAATGAGATATTTGGTACAAATACACCGTCCATTATATCAATATGAATCCAATCAGCCTCACTGGCATTGAGCATTTCTATGTCTCTCTGAAGATTAGCAAAATCAGCGGCTAATACGGAAGGAGCTAAAATGGGTGTCTGCATGCTCAAAAATAGTAATTCTATTCAATCAATATCTTTTTAATCACTTGACCTCGATCACTTTTCAATTGAAGGAAATATAGTCCTTCACTTAAAGCATCAATATTGACCACTACTCTACCTTCAATAGGCTTAACATCCGATAAGATCAATTGACTTCCTTGCACATTCGAAAACCTGATTTCTTGCAATTCAGTATTGAAAACATCTCCCAATACTACTGTCAGATTTCCAGAATGGATTGGGTTAGGATAAATGAGCACATCGTTTTCTTCAATTTCCTCTATGGAGGTAATCAATGGCAAGGCTAAACTATAATTCGGAATGCCATAGCCAAGTTCATTATTCGGCTGATCACTCAAATTACTTGATTCTCTGATGGCATTAGCCAGCTCCTGCCTGCTTAATTGAGGGTTTTTATTGAGTAAACCAGCGGCTAAGCCTGCTATTAAAGGAGAAGAAAAACTGGTGCCGTTCTGAAATGAGACAGTCCCTGAAGTGCTGATCACAGCAGTTGCCGACCCCATGGCTACCACATCCGGCTTTGTTTGCCCATTAGCATTTGGGCCAATACTACTAAATGATGATCGCATCAAATCAGAAGTAACAGAACCAATACTTAAAACATCTGGCACATCTGCCGGTGCGGATACTATCTGCCAACTCGAGTTACCAAGATTACCAGCCGAAGAAACTACTAGTATACCTCTATCAGATGCCATCTGTGCTGCTCTAGAAACCACAGTGGTGGAACCGTCCATATCACTCGGTGCATATGACATATTTGGATCGTCAAAAACTGTATAACCCAAAGAGGAATTGATAATGTCCACTCCTAAACTATCAGCTACTTCTGCGCCAAAAAGCCAATTGTACTCTTCTACCCTATATTCTTGGTCGGCTTCTGTAATGAATAAAGCATAATCAGCTCCCGAAGCCAGACCCTTGTAACTATCCAATTGAGCCGCTAAAACGCTTAAGACACGCGTACCATGAGTGCCAAAATTTTCCACTTGATTGGCTCCAGTAGAGAAGTCTTTCGTCATACTGATTTGATCATTTGTGATCAGATGATCGAATGCAGGTATCTGTCTGTAATTTCTAAAGCCGTTGTCAAACACTCCAACCAGCACGCTCTCGCCATTATTTCCTTCCTCATGCATCACATCTACGCCAATCATTTGATTCTGCGTAGCGGTCAAATCATCTGTTCCTTGAGCGTCTGAAATCGTATTGGTCAATGGAACCTCAGAGGGAGTTTCCGAAAGCAAAATGCCAGGTGCTACGAATTCTACGGATGTCACGAACTCTAGTGACAATACTTCCGCAGCTTGTAAGTCTGTCATCTGAACCAAGACACCATTCATCCATCGAGTAGTGAAGTAGGTCTCAACTCCAAGGGCTTTTACTCCTGCCACGTAACTTTGATTAACAGGCAAATCCAGTTCGCTGATCTCTACACCACTCTTAGCTCGTCTATCTAAAGACTTTTGACTTAGATAATCGATTGGGCTATTCAGACTAAAATTGGAGTTGTCCTTATCGGAGAAGAAGACCATGTATCGGTCTTGAGAATAAACCGAAGAGGTGATTAAGAGAAATAGTAGGATGTAGAATGAATTAATCCTCTTCATCAATGAATCCGTGCGCTATGAGAGTTTCTGTGTAAAACCTACCCGATTCAATGATCTTTGCTCCCAACTCGCAGTCAGGCTCCCTCGAACAATATTCTAGTACTTCAAAGTATTTATAAACAAGTCCAATACTATCCGCAAACACCTCTAAGCGATTGTCACGGACCGTAATGCTATCATCTTCCATACTAATTTCAACCTCCATGGCATTCAAGAATGTATTAAAGCCAATGGTAAATGGTTCGTTGAAAGTTCTAGCTCTAGTGATCTTTTGTTCTCTCCCATTAAAAAGATTGCGATCCCAGCTTTGAATGGTATCAGAAGGAAATACCATTTTGACATATTGCTCATTATTTTCAGTTGAAACAGCTCTTTGACGCTCAACTCTTGCAGACCACACTGAATCGAGCTCCCACTCCGCCTCATCATCGATTCGAGAATATCTGTAGACTAAATGTGCTTTCTCCGCCTGATCATTGACGACAGCTTCTTTCACCTCTTCCCTTACTTGATAAGACATGGTGTCGCTTATATCAACCGCTAGATATCTGATTTCATACACATCATACTCTCTGTATTTTCCTTCTTCTAGAAAAAAGTAGGTTTTGCCCTGATCTGGGTCCAATGGTGGCTCAGCTGGCTCGTCCGAAACATCGGAGCAAGACCAAGCAAAAAGCAAGGCAAGCAGTATAAATATGTTCAGGTGTTTCTTACCCATATAACAATGTGCAAAGTAGTTATTTTATCGCTTAAGGATACTTTCAATACATGTAAAATGAAGAATACCCTAAGCTCTGATTAATTGAACATAAAATTTCATAATAGAAACGTTTTTTTCATCCATTCTGTACCTTTGAGCACCAATTTAAAATTATGGCTTTAGCGACATTTGTTAAGATCAGTGGAGTAAATAACCTAAGCGATGCAAGGTACTGCGCTGGTATGGAAGTAAATCAGTTAGGATTTAATATCGAACCTGACCATGAGAATTATATTTCTCCACAAGATTTCAAAGAGCTTGCTGATTGGGTTTCTGGAGTTGAATTCGTAGGTGAAATTGAAAAGTCGACTAATATTGACCAATTGATCGAGGAATATGGACTGGATGCCATTGAGATTCACTCTCTTGATCAGATGGATGCAGCTGTCGCCACTGGCCTTAAAGTTATCTTCAAATCTTCTGATCCATCGGAAATTGCTACAGCTGCTAATCATCCTCAATTGGACTATTGCATTTTGGAGGGTTCAGCTTCGGGCATCGATAATAAAGGCATCCTGGTGACAGAAGGCTTTACTGCAGACAATATCAAATCTTTTGTAGAAGACCATGGCCTAAAAGGCATCGCCATGCAAGGTGGTAACGAAATAAGACCTGGTTTTAAAGACTTTGATGAATTAGCAGACATATTAGAAGCCTTAGATGTGGATGAATTTGTTTAGATTCAATTCATGAAACACTTTTTAAGCCTTAGCCTTGTCATTCTACTTCTCATCTCCTCTTGCCAACAGAACGCTCCGCAAGAAGAAGTTATAGAATTAGAGACCACCACTTTTGTTCTATTAAGACATGCCGAAAAAGGCACTGATGATCCTCGCAATCCATCACTTTCTGAAGAAGGTGAGCTAAGAGCTCAAAAGCTAGCTGTTTTACTTTCTCCAATGGAGATTGATGCGATTTACAGCACACCATTTAAAAGAACTGAAACTACAGTTGAGCCTTTGGCCGATCTCAAGAGCTTAGAAGTGCAGAATTACGATTACAGAGATTCTCTTCTATTACAGAACTTTATTCAAAGTCATGCTGGGGGAACGATTGTTATTTCAGGTCACTCAAATACAACTCCCGTTTTAGCCAATCAATTAATTGGTGAAGAAAGATTTGAATGGCTAGAGGAGAATGAATACGACAAAGTGTTTATCGTAACCACTACAGAAGTTGGCAAAGGAAAGGTACATATCCTCTCCTATTGAACATTCTCATATTCTGGGTGTTAAGATGGAGTGAAATCAAAACTGCAGAGGGTATCTCTCTATCTCATCTCCGGGTTCTACATTTTTGCCGGAATTAATCATTTCGTTGACCCAGGATTCTATTATCCGCTAATTCCTGAATGGATACCTGAGCCTAAATTGATCAATGTAATTGCTGGGGTTGTTGAAATAGCTTTTGGTATTGGCTTCTTTTCACCCAAAACAAGAAAGTACTCCTCCTATGGTGTAATGGCCATGCTTATCGCGTTTATTCCCTCTCATGTCTATTTTATCCAAATCGGAAGTTGTATTGAGAACGGGCTGTGTGTGCCAGAATGGATCGGATGGGCAAGACTACTTGCTGTACACCCTTTATTGATATACTGGGCTTATAAGAACCGCGTTTAAGGTTCTTTCTCTTCTTTTAATCCTAGAAATGCTAAGCCACCAAGAGCGCTAATAAGCGAGGTGAGAAAAAACAAGGATGCCAAAGCCACAGCTGCAGTTTGGTCAATATAGAAATAGCTGTATCCAAAGGCGAAAATAGCTTCTCGTATTCCGATGCCACCCGGTAAAGAAATAGGCAATGAAGCTGCCACAGAAGTCACTAAAAAGAGAGTCAAATAGTCTACAAAACCATCTTCAACGCCTATTGCCTTCAAAATGAAATAGGCACAGATCAATTGTAAGCCTTGCACGCCTAATGCCTGAATGTTGGTTGTATTAATGACTGACAAATAGGTTGGGAAAACGTATTTCACCAGCAGATAGAAAAGTGGATAAGCCAAGATAAGCCCTAACCAAAGTAAAAACGCTAAGTCACCCATCACCTCCTGCCCAGAGCCTAAAAAGCCTAATCCTAGCGCTAAAAAACCTAAAGCAACCACACCCGATATCCTATCCAAAAGAGTAGCAGCAATCAACCCCTTGACCGGAGTTTTATAGAGCTTGTTCAAGAGATATACTTTGTACCCGTCACCACCAATACCTCCTGGCAAAAACTGGTTATAGAGCATTCCTAGGTAGTAAAGTTTCAGGTTGTACTTCTCTGAGAGCTTAAGCTGAATTGCTCGAAAGAAGTAATTCAATCTAAAAGCACTTAAGATCTTTGAAGCATTAAATGCGACAAAGGCCGCCAATAACCACAAAGGATTTGAGCTTAGAACAAGGCTTTTGAATGCCTCAAGGTCGATTTTTTGAATAACAAAGTAGATCGCAACAATGGCGATCACTATTTGTAAACCGACCTTAGCCCACCTTTTAACCGTTTGCTTTTCCAACAAAGGTTTCTTTTAAGCGATACACTGTTTTGTTCTGAGACTCATAGTAGGTTCTCATCATCAATTCAGCAATAATTCCGACAGTAATGAACTGGAGCCCAGCAAGAATTAAGAATGACCCTAGAAGTAATAATGGCCTACCCCAGATGTCTGCGCCTGTAACAAACTTGTAGATCACTAAATAGAGATCGATCAAAAAGCCTAAACCAAAAGTGATGATCCCAACACCACCAAAAAGGTGCATCGGTCTTCTGAAATACTTTTGGAAGAATATCATCAAGATCAAATCAGCCATCACCTTAAAGGTTCTGTTGATTCCGTACTTAGATTCACCGTGAATTCTTGCATGGTGGTTAACATCCACCTCAGTCATGCGAGCCCCTTGCAGCTTTGCTAAAACAGGAATGAAACGGTGTAATTCACCATATAAACCTAAGTTTTTGGCAATATCGGCTCTATAAATTCTTAGTGAACAACCATAATCACTCAACCTAACATCAGTTGTATTTCTAATGATCCAGTTGGCGATTTTGGAAGGAAATTTCCTTAGAATAAAGCCGTCTTTTCTATTGGCTCTTACTCCAGCTACAACGTCTAAACCCGTCTCTTCGAGCTTTTCCAACATTTTTGGAATATCTGCAGGATCATTCTGAAGATCGCCATCCATGGTCACGATGTACTCACCTTGGGCGGCATCGATACCTGCTTGCATGGCTGTACTTTGCCCATAGTTCTTATTGAAGATCAATAATTTAGTACGATCATTCGCTACAGACTTGATGTTCTTGATGGTATCATCTGTTGACCCGTCATCTACAAGGATCAACTCATAATCAATGCCTTCTAGTGCCTCATATTCCTTTTGGCACAATGGAATCACATTATCTTCTTCGTTATAAACCGATACGACTACAGAAAGCTTCATCTTCTAAATTTGTGCTGCAAAATAAGCGAGTTCTATTGCAATTACCTAACCCTTACAAATCTGCCTGAGCATAATATACATCTTTGTCCTGTCAGAATCATTTTTCCTTTAGCTTTGCAAGCATGAAACTAGATCGGACTCTTGCGATCATTTTGACATTAGCTATTGCTGTAAGCTTTGCGAATATTGGAGGACTTGACATCTATGCCTTGGATGAAGCAAAGAATGCCGAAGCTGCTCGCCATATGTTTGTTTCTGGCGATTATGTAGTACCCTACTACAATGGAGAGGTAAGGACAGATAAGCCGCCTTTGCATTATTACTTTATGTCAATAGGTTACAGCCTTTTTGGTGTAAACCCTTTCGGAGCTCGTTTTATGTCTTCCCTTTTTGGGGTTCTGACAGTTTTACTTGTTTATCTATTTGGATTAAAGCATTTCAGTAGAAAAACTGCAATCTATGCTTCTTTAGTACTGATTTCCTCGCAGCATTTCAATCTGCAAATGCACATGTCAGTTCCAGATCCATACCTTATTTTCTTTCTGACTTGGGCATTCTTCTCATTTTATAATGCCTATGTTTCAAATAGTTGGATTGCTAAGCTTTCCTTTTATTTCGCTATTGGCTGCGGCTTATTACTAAAAGGACCAATTGCTGTTGGACTTACTGGTTTAACTGCGTTGATCTTTATCATTCTTAAAAAAGACTTTAAATGGAATACCATTTGGCGTCTGCAGCCATTCGGTGGACTAATACTGTCTTTACTAGTTGCTTTACCTTGGTATTGGGCTGTGCATGAAGCTACCAATGGCTTCTGGACTGAAGAGTTCTTTTTCAAGCATAACTTCTCTCGTTATTCAGATGCCATGGAAGGTCATAATGGCATTTTCTTGCTAACCTTCGCCTATGTGTTTGTTTTAGGTATGTTGACCATGTTGCCATTTGTGTTTCAGAGTTTCAAACATGCTGTCATCAATAGATCTAATGATGCCCTTTTATATGTTCTGACTGGAGCTTCAGTCATTATCATTTTCTTTGCTTCTTCTAGCACTAAACTACCTAACTACACCGTTCCTTCTTACCCATTAATCTCTTTATTATTAGGGTTTTACATAGCTAACATTAAAGTTGATTGGTATAAGAGTGTAGGCAACAGAATAGGTTATTATTTCTATGCTTTCTTGATGTTGGTTTTTCCAGCAGGCTTATATTTCGGATTACAGGGTGATCCTAATATTGCTCATTTGAATTACTTAGGTTTCTATTTCATCCCTTTGAGCATTTTAGGCGCTTACCTCTTCTATCAAGGGATGAACGGCAAATCTGCATTGTCGGCCATTCAGGCTAGCATGATCGCTTGGACAGCAACCATTCTATTGTTCTTTTATCTCATCTTTCCGCAAGTTGATGCTGAAAACCCAACGAGGAAGTTGATTCCTTATATGGATACAAAAGCAGAAATCATCTCCTATAAGCGGTTAAATGCGGCCTTTGTATTTGAACTGCAAAGAGAAATCCCCAAATACAATGAGTTAGAGGATGTGAGAAAGGCTATGGCCTCAGCTCCAAAAGGCTATGTAATATCAAGAAAGTCCTTTCGAGAAGAACTAGAGCAAATTGAAGGACTTAGCTATGTGGATGAGTGTAGAGATACTTTTGAGAATCCTACCTCTCTCCTAATGAAATGGGGTGATTAACGCTTCAAAAGGCCTTTCTGCCAATTCTCTTTGTTCTGGTATTTCTTCATTAACTCCCATGCGATCACGACTGAGGCTATTCCGAATATAGAGCCATAGAAAATATCCCTTCCGAAGTGCTGTAGAATGTAAACGCGAGAAAGTCCTACTAAAACGGCAGCTACTAAATAAGTGATCTGAAGAGTCTTGTTCTTGGTGATCAAGATTAAGAAAAAAGCTGCTGTAAAGGCTGATGCTGTATGACCAGAGGGAAATGCATTAAAGCCCCTCACTGTTACGCCATCCACAAAATGAAGCAGGTCTATCTGATCAGCAAAGAAGGTTTTAGGCCTTGGTTCACCAGCAAAAAGCCATTGCTTGAAAAGATGAACAAATACCGTCTGAAGAGCAACAGCGACCAAAAATGTATTGAAACGGAAATAATTGGTCAGCAAGAAATAGAGTCCAATAATACCCAGTAATACCCCATCTCCTAAATAAGTCCAATACTTAAAGAACAGATCTAAGAAAGGCGTATGATGTCCATTTAACCATAGCACAAAGTCACCATGATTAGAAAGAATCAAGTACACACCTAATATGATCAAGTATAAGGCTGTGAGCCATTGAACAGGTTTAGAAAAGGTATTGCTGCTCATGCAATGAATTTAAACTGTAAATACTTGATAGGTGTACCAATTGCTAAGTATTTCTCCTCAAAATTGGTTTTTATGCCTTTGGTATAGTCCTGCAGGTCTGATTCGTAGAGATCAAAGGTGAATTGAAGGTCCTTAATATCCTTACGTTCTTGAAGCACCTCTAGCGTATATTCAAAGAGTGCGTGGTTGTCAGTTTTGAAATTCACAACACCCTCTTCTTTGATAATATGCTTATACATCTCAAGGTACCTTGGAGAGGTTAACCTTCTTTTGATGTCTCTGTCTTTTGGTCTTGGATCTGGAAAGGTGATCCAGATCTCATCTACCTCTCCTGCTTCGAAAAAAGTATCAATCTGCTGAATCTGGGTACGGAGAAAACAAACATTATCAAGCTTCTCTTCAATGGCTAGGGTGCTGCCCACCCATAGTCGGTCGCCTTTTACATCTACACCGATGTAATTACGCTCTTTATTCAGTCTGGCCAAACCTATGGTATACTCTCCCTTACCACAGCCAAATTCAACGGTTATTGGCTGATCAGTTGGAAAGACCTCTTTGTTCCAAGTACCCTTAAGCCTTGAATAGATCTCCTTATTGTCTTGTAATATGTTATGTCTATCGAGGTTCTCCTCGAACCTACGCAGCTTAGCTCTACCCATTATAGTCCTTCTATTTCAGCCACCACAAAAGTACTACCTCCTACGAAAATGACATCCTTTTCTGAAGCATGTTCTTTGGCATAGTGAATAGCTTCATTCACATCAGAAATGAATTCTCCTTGAATTCCAGCAATTGAGGACATATCCGTTAAATCAGTCAATTGCATTGCCCTAGGAATATTCGCTTGTGTAAAAATGTAATTGGCGTCCTTTGGCAATCGGCTCAGCAAATCAGCAACATTCTTATCATTGACAAAGCCTAGGACCATCCAGAGCTTCTTTTTTTCCAATACTTCCAACGAAGGGAGGATATAGTCAAAAGCTTCTTGATTATGCCCTGTGTCACAAAGCATCAGTGGTTCTTTACTCAAAGTTTGCCACCTTCCTTTTAATCCCGTGAGTTCAGCTACTCGGTTGAGTCCTTCCAAGGCCTTAGTCAAATCAAATGACCAATCATCTTGTCTAAGTAATGTTTCAATGGCAGCAATTGCTGTCGCTTTATTATGAATTTGATATCCACCTTTTAAATCGGTGGGCCATTGATTCACATCGCTTTTCAATGCCTCTTTTGCATAAACTATGTCAGTATTGGCATCGTTCGCTTTCTGATCGAATACTGAAGCCGTTTCATTATGATACTCACCTATCACCACCGGAATACCTGGTTTTATGATTCCAGCCTTCTCTCCTGCAATTAGTGCCAATGTATCCCCTAGCATATCCATATGGTCATAACCAATATTGGTAATAACCGAGAGCTCAGGAGTGATCACATTGGTACTATCAAGTCTTCCACCCAAGCCCACTTCGACAATTGCAATATCAACCTGCTCCTTCGCAAATGAATCGAATGCGAGTGCTACTGTCATCTCAAAAAAGCTAGGTTGTACTTCTTGAATAAAGGACTGATTGCTTTCAATGAAATCGATCACCGCTTGCTCAGAGATAGGCGATCCGGAAATTCTAACTCTCTCTCTAAAATCCTTTAGATGCGGAGATGTATACAAGCCCACTTTGAAGCCTGCATTCTGAAGCATAGCAGCCATCATGTGAGAGGTGCTACCTTTTCCGTTGGTTCCAGCAACATGTATACTTTTGAATTGCCTTTCAGGATGACCTAAATGCTTACAAAAAGCAACTGTATTGGATAGGTCTTTTTTAAATGCACTCTTACCCTGCCTTTGATACATGGGCAAAGCATTGAACATAAAATCTAGGGTCTCCTGATAATTCACTGGCGCGAAGATAGTATTTCAGTCTCTTAATGGGACAGTATTTTTGTAATCAACACAGAAATATTGTCTCTATCCTCTTCAAGCAGCTTTTTTGTAAATTGTATGGTCTTTGTACGTGTATTGGTCAGATAAAACGTCTTAGGTGTATAGGAAAATCAAACTCAAATGAAAAAGCACTTTTTACCCTTCGTATTAGCCTCCCTATTTTTAGTTATCTTCTCTTGTAGTGATGAGAGAATCAATGGTGAAGGCCCAGTAGTTTCAATGGATATCGATATAGATGATTTCTCGTCTGTGAGTGTGGCCTTGGCTGCTAATGTCATTGTTAGCCAGGAAGCAGATACCAGATTGACGATTGAAACGCATGAAAATCTTTTTGATGTAATAGAAACCGTGGTAGTTGATGGTGAATTGAGAATCAGTACTGATTATAACATCAACAACGTGAGAACCATGAAAATCTACGTTCAAGCGGATGATTTCAAAAAGCTCAGCCTATCTGGAGCAGGTGAAATCACCATACCTAATTGTATAGAAACCGACCTATTAGAAGTCAAACTATCTGGTTCTGGCCATATCGAGCTCTGCGGGGTCATTGGTGAATTAGATGTTGATATTACCGGTTCTGGTACCTTCGATGGTGAAGACCTTACTCTAGGTAGCTTTGTCGGCTACATCTCGGGTTCAGGTGAATTTAGAGCTAGTGGCATTTCTGGCGTTAGCTCCTATGTGGTGGCTGGTTCAGGCGATTTTAGAGCATTAGACTTACCTAGTGAAACTGTCAATGTCAATATTTCAGGTTCTGGCAATGTAGATACTACAGTCAGTGAACTTTTAGATGTTCGAATCAGTGGTTCAGGTGATGTAGCCTATAAAGGAGACCCTGAAGTAGTATCTAATATTCAGGGATCTGGAACTATCAGAAAGATCGATTAATTCGTTTTGATAACGAAGGTGACTTCACCTTTAGAAATAGCTGCAGGAGCTTTGCTTGGATCTAATTGAACGAAGCGAAGTTTCTGCACTTGTTTTTTATAGAATTCAACAATCGTGTTATCACTAATGGTGGTCCCAGGGATAACGGAAACTCTAAGTACGTCTCCTCTGTCATCCACATCAATTGAGAATTTAATCACTCCATCAATCTGAGAATCATCTTTCTCAGCTGGAGGTCTTTGCCACTTCCAACCATCTAAACTATAGCTAACACCGCCAATATCTGCTCCACCTGGGCTTTTGCCGTCAGTATTCTTCTTTCCTTCCGGATCGCCTTGATTGCCCATTAAAGCTCGGCTATCTCCTTGATTGTTCGAAGATGGATCAGTTTTATCAGAATCAGTCTTTTTACCGCCCATTAATGCTTTGTTATTAATAACAGGCTTTGGCTTTTCTTTGGGCATAACCTCTTCTTTTTTCTCTTCTACCGGAGGCGTAACTTCTTCTTTCTTTTCTTCAGTTTCTACTTCGACCTTTTTCTCTTCAACCGCCACTTCAGATTCTTCTGCGGTTACAGGATCTTCGACAGCTTCCACTACCTCTTCCGTTACTTCTTCAACCTTAACAGGCTCTGGTTCAGGCTCAACTACTTCTTCTACTGGCTCCTCAACTGGTTCTGGCTCTACTTCTTCTATCACCTCTTCCTCAACAGGTTCCACTTCTTCTTCAGCATCTGGTGCTTCCTCGTTTTCCGTGTCCTCTATTTGAGCATCGGCTTCACGCTCTGTATCGCCACCGCCTTCTTCTTGGAGACCAAAATTCAATTCAATGCCATATTCAGGAATGGGTGGATCAGGTTCTCTCCATGCCACCAATAGAAAGAATAACGCGATCAGTGAGGCATGGATAATGCCTGAAATGATCATGCTAAAACGTTTATCTTTCTTTTCCTGCTCTGACATTACTTAGATGGTCTTGTCACTAAAACGGTCTTCTGTTTCAATTTATTGGCGATTCCACCTACATAAGCGAACTCACCAGTTGGAACAGATTCGTCTATATACAAACTAAGAGTCCCCTCTTGGTCTCCTACTAGATTACGTAATTCAGCCTCTAAAGTGTTCTTTGAGATCTCTTGATCGTTCAGAACATATCTCAGATCAGCCGTCACCGAAAGGCTATTCTTCTGCATCACAATAGATGAAGAAGCAGCTGCTGGTAAATTCACAGGCAATCCTGAAGGCGTAATAAAAGAAGCCGTCAACATAAAGAAGATCAATAACAAGAATACGATATCAGTCATGGACGACATGCTGAAATTCGATTCTACCTTATGTTTTGATTTGATATCCATTACTGCGGCTCTTGCAATAGATCAATAAAATCGATAGACGTGTATTCCATGTAATGGATCGCCTTCTGCACTTTAGACACCAAGTAGTTATAGCCCAGGTAAGCGATAATCCCAACAACCAGACCCGCTGCTGTGGTGATCATGGCTTCATATATACCTGTAGAAAGCAATTTCGGACTCACTGAACCTTCTTCTTGCGCAATGGCAATAAAGGCTTGGATCATCCCTGAAACTGTTCCTAAGAATCCGATCATTGGTGCGGCACCAGCGATAGTTGCCAATAACGAAAGGTTCTTCTCAAGCTTATAAACTTCGATCTTACCAACATTTTCTATTGAGGCTTCAATGTTCTTTAAAGGACTACCAATTCTGGTGATTCCTTTTTCGATCATTTTAGCAATAGGCGATTCAGTTTGAGAGCACAATAGCTTGGCTCCGTTGATATCTCCATTGGCCACCAGATCTTTGATCTTGTCCATGAATTCGAATGGAGTTTTTGACGCGCGATTTAGGTTTCTTAAGCGCTCGAAATAGATGTAAATCGCCATCACCCATAGAATGACTAATGGTACGAGCCAGAAACCTCCTTTTAACAATAAATCGATAAAGGATAATGCTCCTTCACCTGCTGCTACCCCTGTGGTATCAGCCAATGCTTCTTGAATAAGTAACATATTAATATTTAACGACCCAGATATCTTCTCCAAATGTAGCTTTCAATCCATCTTTAGATTGATCGGCTGTTGATTTGTCACTGCTGGCAGCCATACCGACTCTATGGTATTTAAAGTCTCCTGAAGGACGCAATACATAAGCATTTTCTCCTCCTGCTACAATGGCCCTAGCCTTATCTTCAGCTAAGTCTTCATCGTAGAAACTTCCAACAACAACATAGAAACGACCATCAGGCTCTGAAATTGTATACAATTGTGCTTGAGGTTCCGGTTCTGGTTCTGGCTCTGGCTCAGGTTCTGGTTCAGGCTCAGGTTGTGGCTTAGGTTGCTCAACTTTGACTGGCTCTGGCTCAGGGTCTCCACTGTCTAAAACAAAGAAATAGATCAAGGCTGCCACTATTACGATAGCAATGATCACTATCCATAGCATGGCTTTATTATTATCCTCTTCTTTCTTCTTTTCTTCTTTTGGAGCCTCAGCCTTCGGTTCTTCCTTCACAGGCTCCTCGGTTGCTGGTTCTTCAACTACAGGAACCACTACTGGCGCTGCCTCTTCTTCTTTCTCCTCTACTTTAGGCTCTTCCTTTACAGGTTCTTCTACCACTTCAATTGGATCGTCAAGAGTTACCTCTTCATCTAATTGAATATCATCCAAACCAAAGTCATCATCACTAGCAAGTGGTTCTTCTACTTTAGGTTCTTCTTTTTTCGGAGCTGGTTTTTTACGAGGTCGCCCTCTTTTTTTAGCTCCAGTGGTAGTCGTTTTTTTCTTTTTATCCTCCTCGTCTGAAGAGTCGCTTTTCTTTTTAGCAGCCATTTATTGTCAAGGTTGAAAAATGTATTGTCAAATTAACAAAATCTCGACACTATACTAAAATGGAAGAAAGGAATCAGAAGGTGACAGATACACCGGCCAGCGCTTGAATTCCTCGACTTGGATAGTTGAGCCAACGCTGGTATTCCTGTCCGAACAGGTTGTTCAGATTCAAAAATACATCAAAACGATCATTTATATCGTATCTGGCGCCCAAATTCATGTCAAAAATATCATCCAACTCTTGAGAAAGGCCAGTTTCGCCATTCAAACCTACTAATCCACCCATATAATAGAAGTCTACGGTTACCTGAAGCTTGTTGATTGGATAGAAAGTGTTATTGAAATCTACTTTGAAGTCTGGTCTATGCCAGGCATCAGCCAACGTTTCTAATGAATAATTGTAATAATCGAAATGTAGAGCCGACCTAAAAATTCCTTTGCTCTCATAATTCAAAGCAGAAGAAACGGTTAAACGCCCTGTCTCACCTCCGTCATACAAGATGTTGAAACGAGTGGAATCTGAAATATCATTGGTAATAAAGGTCAAATCATTGAGCGTAGCCTGAGATACTTTTAAAGTCAAATCCAAGTTCTCAATTAATTCCATACTAGCTCCACCGTAGATATCAGATTTCTTCTCAGTATTTCTTAGGTCAAAACCTGCTACCATCCACTGGTTCTGCTGAACGGTCGATTCAAAGGTGTTCATTTCAACACTTCCTTCATAGCCTGCAAATACCCTGAATGTTGGATTAATGCGGTAACCCGCTTCAATAGCTGGATACAGCTTCACTCCTCTACCTGAATCATTATCGCCAGCGACATTTGCTCCTGCGGATACATCAAACTGATCAGTAGTATAATTCAGTCGAGGCATCACATTCACGTAGTTACGATTGGCTTCCGTGACGTCTGTTCTTTTGGAAAGAGTCGAAAGTACATCTAATCTCAATTGAAGATTCTCATTGATTTGATAAGAGCCTCCTAGATCGAAATAGAATTTATTCTCACGAGCATCTACAATGTCTTTAAAGAATCCCCAGATAGTGGTGAAATGATAATCGTAAGGCAAAGACTTATCTGTTCTCTCTACTGAGAATTTAGCCGAGAACTTATTATACACTTGCTCAATATCATTGGCATCAAAGTCTAAGACTGGATTATAGCCATAGTAATGCGTGCTAATTCTGTTGTAGATCAAAGATCCTGAAATAGTATTGGTCCCATCGAAGTACTTACCCCCTACAACCGCTTCAGTTCTACCATTTGCGGAGTTTTCATCAGCTACTGGACCTCTTTGAGAAGATCTATGCCTTACATATACATTGTACAGATAGTTCTTCGCCCTTTTCGAACCCAAATAAGCCTCTAAATAAGGTGTGATGTAATTACCAAAACCTAGTTTAAGATAGTTACCAGTAAAGTCACCTTTCAATGTTTGATTATTGTAGGTGCTCATCCTGATATTCGGATCAAAAGGCTTTAAGTTGATATCAAATGACCTGAAGTTATAACTCTGTGCATCAGGTATTTGCAGCTTAGGTAGTTGAGGTACCTTCTCAAAATTACGCGTAGCGATCGGAAGAATGATCTTACGGTCCTTTCTGATCACGATCTCCGCTTCTTCTAGCTCTTGTGTCTGTGCTACCGTAGTAAAAGAAGAGCAAATCAATATTAGCGTTAATAGCTTTTTCATTTGTTACCTCCTTTGTTTTGAGTAGTGTCCACTTGAATATTCTCTTCTATGAGCGCTTGTTGCGACATGGATTTGATACTGTCTAATTTGATCTTGGCTTCATCAACGATCTCGGGTAATTCGGAATATTCTATCACCGAGTTGACTGTGGCTTCTGCTTGGAAATACTCTTCCAGTGCTACGTAGTTATCTGCTATCAGCAAAAAGGCCTTGCCTAGCCAGAGGTCATAACTGCCGTATTTCTCACTAAAATCAAACAGCGTAGTCAATGACTGTTGATATTGTTCTTGTTGATAAAAGACCAATCCGAGTAAATACTGCGCTTCTGCCCCATATACATCTGAGCTGATGTTAACTGTAGTAAGCAGCTCATCAATGGCATTATCAAAGTCTCCTTCTGCATAAGCTGCTTTAGCCAAATACAATTGCGCTCGATTGTTGGCATCTGCCGATAAATTCGATTTATCAATGATGTTTCTAGCATAGATGCGCATGTTATCATAGTCGCTCAGCTTGTAATAAGATTCTAAGAGCCCTAACCAAGCGTCATTCTCTTGTCTTTTGCTTCTTGCGATATCTTCGAGCTTAGTGTAGTAATTAGCCGCTTCTTGGAAATTACCAGACTTCAGTTGTAGCTCTCCAATTCTTTGGTATACCACATCCATGGTATTGACTTCACTCTCGCGGTCCAATTCAAAGTAGAGCGTTAAGGCGAGTTCCGGGTTGCTCAATCTGTAGTAAGACTCAGCTCTGTAGAACTTGGCCTGGTGTCTTAGTGGACTCTCAGGATAGTTTTTCTCATATGCCTCAAATGCACCAATAGCAGCTTCATAGTTCTGACTGAAATACAAGTTGCGAGCAGACTCTAATTCAATGTTCTCTAAAGCCTGATTCTCAGGATGAGCTTCTTTGTAGCGAGTCAAATAAGGCTCAAACTCTAGATCCTTGTTATTGAGCTTAAAGGTATTCTGCAGGCCTAGCAAGGCACTATTAGCCACATTGCTCGTGATGTAGCTATCGAGGATCTTCTTATAATCTCTTTCCGCCTGATCTAATTCATTCAGGTTGAAATGTGCCAAAGCACGGCTCTCATAGGCATAAGGAATAAACAATGACTGTGGCAGTCTTTCTATGATCCTTGTAAAGCCAATGATCGAAGCACGATATTCTCTAGACTCCAATTGGATCTGTGCCTTTTTATAAATGGCATCATCAAAATAAATGGAGTTAGAGTATTGATTGATCACTACTTCCAATGCTTCAATGGCATCATCAGATCTTTCTTGGAAATCTCTAACGACTCCTTTCTGGAAGTAAGCATAGTCTATGTTTGGATTATTATTCTCAATCGCCCTATTGTAGTATGAAATAGCAGTCGCATATTCTTTATCGACATAGTAGCAATCAGCAAGTCTTAAAATCGCATCGTCATAGTTCAGTCTATTTTCCTGGTTCTCTAAAGCATCCACATATCTCTTCAGATAAATGCGCGCATTCGTGTAGTCTCGCATATTGTAGTAAGCATAACCAAGGCCATAATTGGCTTTCAAATAGTATTCAGACCCAGTATTTCTTGTCTCGAATACCTTCTGATATGCACTGATGGCTTCAGGGTAGCGTATCATAGTGGCACGAGCCTCTCCTTTCCAGAAAAGCGCAGCAGTTTGTAGATCCTTATCTGGTGTGTAGGTAAGCGATTTATCTAGCAACTGTACCGCTTTATCGTACTGTGCCGCGTTGAAGAATTCCGTCCCCTTATAGAAAGTTACTTTCTGATAGGCCTCTTGTATTCGGGGCGATTTTGTTTCTAGTCTTTCAATAAAAGTGATGGCTCGAGCAAAGTCGTTCGTATTCAAGAAAGCCTCACTTAAGAGATTAGTCGCCTCTGGAATGTATGAACTCGTTGGATAATTCTTGATGAATCGATCTAGGGCTAAAATCGCTAAGGTAAATTTCTGCGATTGATAGCTCACCTTAGCATAATTGAATGAGGCTTCTTCTTTGATATTTTCGTTGAAACTCAACTTAGCAGCCTGATCAAAGGCAGATGAAGCGAAAAGCAAATTGTCTTGCTCCACGTACAATTGACCTAAGTAGTAAGAAGCATACTGAGATAAGGAATCTTGCTTAAGGGCTACTCTTTTAAAGCTTTCGATAGCCGGATCGGTATTGCCTAACTTAAAGTGGGAATAACCGAATCTGAACAAAGTAGTCTCAGTGATCAACTGACCGGAAGTGTTGCGGTATAGGGCATAAAAGTCGACTGCATCTTGCCATCTCTCCGTCTGATACCCTGACTCTGCAGCCATCTGGTAGATCTGATAGACATTCTCCGTTCGCTTTAGTTCAGTTTCGTAGTCTTTAAAGTTGTTCGCATAAGCCAGCACCTCATCGTATCGCTCTTGCTTAAAGTAGGCTCCAGTGATCATTACTGGCACTTTAAACTCATATTCATCGGATTCTGCAGCTTTCCGTAGGTCTACAAGTGCTTTGTCATTATTTCCATTTTCGAATGCGATGTAACCAGAATAGTAATAAGCATCATAGTAATAAGGACTTCCCTCCCTTTTAGCCAAATCGAAATACTCAATGGCCTCAGTGGTACTTCCCAATTCTAAATCGCTATAGGCGATCTTAAAATAGGCTTCAGAGATCTCAGATTGATTAAGAGAAGAGAGATCTGCTTTTCTGAGGTAATTGGAAGAGGCTTGGTAATCGCCTCTATCAAATGCATTTAAGCCTAGGTTATAATAGGCTTTGGCGGCTTTAGGATGACTTGGATATTTTGTTACGAAGGCTGTGATCAGCTCAGGACCGTCTTCATTTTCCAAATTAAGTGCGCAGTAGGCCAAGTAGTACTCAGCATCTATGCGTTTCACCTCATCAGTGCCTTTTAATAGGTATCTTTCGAACTGATCTCGCGCAGCACTGTACTTTTCCTTGTCCATCAATTCCAAGCCAAACCTGAAGAGCAGGTTCTCATTGTCCTGATGAAAAGTATTTTGAGCATGTAATGACCCTAGTACAGTGAACACAAGAGCAATGGAAATAAGGTATTTCATCATAGCTAATTGGTTCACTTATTTGGTAAACTGCTTTCGCAGTGAATTATTGTTTCTCTTCTCATAGCTTCTTTAATGCATCAGCTTAAATACCATCTCTTTTAATATATCTCCTTGGCTCATTCCGCCTGCATCTACCCCTTTAGCCCTCAGGTCGGCTTCTTTTAGGATACTGATGCATTGAATGGCTTTGGCCAAACTAATTCTATTCAAAGCAGGAATATATTCCCTGGTAACCATGTTTGGACTTACCCTTAAGATCTTAGCCAAAGCTCCAGGGCTCTTGTCTTTGCTACCATGCGCCATTAATATTTTGGCATAGAAAGGATAAATCATGGCAATGACCATAATAGGTGAATTGGCTTTGATATTGGCAGTAAAGTAATTGACAATGCGATTAGCCTTCACTACGTCTCCCATTGCCATCGCTTTTTGAAGTTCAAAAGCATTGAAGTCTTTGTTGATGCCCACATACTTCTGAATTAATTCAGCTGTAATGGCATCGCCTTCTTTCATATTGAGACTGATCTTATTGATCTCATTACTTTGGCGCTCAAGGTTCGTCCCCAAATACTCTGCTAAAAGTCTGGTGGCATTCGGTTCGATCTTTAAACCCTTATCTCTCACATACTCCTCGATCCATTGAGGTACTTGATTGTCCCAGAGTTTAGTGGTGGTGAGTAAAAGAGCCTTTTTACCTATTTCCTTCGCCAAGGGCTTTCTGCCATCTAGTTTCTTGTGCTTGTGCGCGAATACTAATACTGTAGAAGGCACAGGATTATTGAGATAATCTATCAATAGCTTCTGCCCTTCTTCCTTGTCTATGTCTTGAATGTCTTTGGCTTCTTTAACAATCACTAATTGCTTTTCGGCCATCATTGGGAAACGCCTAGCATTAGTGATCACTTGCCCCATATTGACATCCTTGCCGTACAAAACAGTTTGGTTAAAACCACGTTCTGCTTCTGGAATACAATTGTTCTCAATATAATCGCTGATCTGGTCAATGTAGAAGGGTTCTTCTCCTTGTAGAAAGTAGATGGGCGCATACTTTCCTGAACGTAATTCAGTTAAGACCTGATTGGGATTTAGACTCATAAGTATGGAATCAAATATAGTGAGTACAAACAAATTAATGGAGGCTTGAAAGAAGAGTTTTTCAGAACTTATATTTGCGGTCAAATCGGAGGAAAATGACAGCTGATCTAATTAACAGAGGCATAGCGGCTTGTAAGGAGAATGATTTTGAAAAAGGAGTGAAATTTTTCACTGATGCTTTAAAATCAAATGAACATCAGACTGAAGCACTATACAATAGAGCACGTGCCTTCGCTAAACTTGATAAGCAAGAAGATTCACTAAAGGATTTTGCTCAACTCAAAGCACTTAACCCTACAAACGCTTCATTTATAGGTGATTATGCTGTTTCTCTTCACTTAAATAATCGTAATGATGAGGCTGAAAAGGAATTTCAATTGGCCTTAAAATTAGAGCCCAATAACCCCTATCGCTACTCTTCCCTAGCTTTCTTCAAGGATCGTATTGGTGATCATGAAGAAGCTGTAGCTGCTTATGAAAAGGCAATAGAGCTTGATCCGGAAGATGCGATTGCTCTGAATAACAAAGGACTGATTGAGGAAAAGATTGGTCGTAAAAAGCAGTCCATTGAATCTTTCAACAAGAGCAATAAAATTGTTGGCTACGAACCAGAGAAAAAAGACCTGAGTAAAGAGGTCCCTCTACCTGAAGTTAAGATCAAAGAAACCAAACGATTAGAAACAAAATCAGATGTTTTTAAGAGTCTGCTCACCAAGGAAGGATTCAATGATTTTTTAAATTTCACCAAGGATATATTTAAGAAAAAGAAAGGCTAAGTGTTTATTCTCTCGAGAGTGTTTTATAATTTCCTCAAAAAACACCATGCGAGCGCTCGTCCTACTTTTTAGTCTATTTCCCTTAACCCTTTGTTCACAAAATCAGTACTCTGTTGAAGATCAGATAGCTATGGCCGTTTTGGCTGCTCCTGAATCTACCAGAGAAGGAGCTCATGTCTTCGGATTTAACGAAAAAGGCGAGATGATCACTCTAAGAGAAGGTACCAATCACATGATCGTTAGAGCTGATGACCCTACCAAAGAAGGTTTCGAAGTGGTGGCTTATCCTAAAGATGTGGAGCCTTTTATGAAAAGAGGAAGAGATCTTAGAGCCGAAGGCAAAAACAGAGGTGAGATTTTCGATATTAGAGAAAAAGAGATGCATGCCGGCACTCTACAAAAACCAGGCTATGGCTCTACCCTACATATCTATTATGGAGAAAACGGAGCATACAATAAAGAAGAAAACAAGCTAGAAAACACACAATACCGATCAGTGATATACACACCATTGGCCACTCCTGAATCGACAGGTTTACCTTTAAGACCAGATGTCCCTGGCCAACCTTGGATCATGTTCCCAGGGCTATACAGAGCCCATATCATGATCATGCCTCCATCAGAGAATTGATTAACACATATTTTAACCTCAAAACCAAATAATTATGAGTAATGAACCAACCGGTGAAAACCCGGGCGAATTTCTAGATCAAGCAACGGCAGTTCAAGAACTAGACGCGTTCTTTCAGTACAGAGAGCAACACGTTAATCAGGGTACTCCTTGGAACCCTACTTCAAGCTTCTATGCTTTTCAGTTTGGCTTAGAAAACATGAACCAGCTATTGCTAAACATCAATAAGTGGAATGATGCAACCCAAGACCCAAACCAAAAATTAGGTGGAATTCGAGTGTTTTCGGCTATCAACACAGCTACTGGCGAAGGTGGTGGAGCAGATGTTTTCCTAATCCCTTATTTTGAAGTATCGAAAAAAGACTTTGTCCCAGTCGATAAGTATTTCGAAAACGGAGGAAATGAGATTGAAGATACTGATGAAGATGATAGTGGAATGATATTGGGTAACGGTAAACGTTGTCCTCCTCATTGCAGTGAAGGCTAATTAGACCTTTTATGATTTCAGAATTAACTGATATTCTATATACAATAGCACCAGGAATTGGTGCTATTTTTGGTTTAATATTCGGTCTCCACAAGAGTCCAATTGGAAAGTATGTCATCATGCTTCTAGGACTATACTTTCTCATCGAATTGACAGCTGTTATCTGGTATGAATTAAGGCTAGGGAAAGAATTCTACAACGTTTTTCTTAATAGTATAAGTGATTTAACCTCACTTTCAATTATATCAGCAATGGTTTATCAATTCACTAAGAAATCAAAGTTGAGCCTTGGAATAGGACTAATTGCGTTAATTGTAGTCGCAATATTTATCTTCTTTATTGAAGGATTTAACAGTTATGCTCCAGTTGCTTATTCGCTTCAAGAATTAGGCATTATTCTATTATGCTTGAGTTACTTTTATTTCATTTTCAACAATGAAACAGATCTTTTTATTCAAGAGAATATCGAGTTCATTACTATTTGTATTCTACTAGTCCTCCATTGTGGTTCTCTGTTTACCTCCATTATGATTCTGCAAATAACTGAAGATGAATCCAGCTATGCTTTGTATGATCTACAACTGCTTTTAGATACCATAGGGACGGTTGCATTAATTTTTGTGCTCTGGAGGATATTTAGGCAAAAGCGCAAATTAGAGGCATCAACACTTTAGACTTCAGCTCTAATGACTGCTACTGATTTCCTACTTGAGTTAAGTACTTATAGTGCCCTGCCTGCTGTCATTCTTGGCCTATTGTTTCGAATTTCAAAATTTAAAGAGTACAAGTACGCTTTCTACTATGCATTTGGCTCCCTAGTCTCAGATGTGAGCTACTCTTTACTTTGGGATGTAACTCCTTATGCCCAATACATTGGTAGTATTTGGCAAATCGTCCATTTGATAACAGCCGGAATGTTCTTTATCGTGCTAAGCCAAAAGAAAACTGAAAAAACATGGTTTTGGGCTCTTTTGACAATAGGGTGTGTTCTGTCATTTCTGGATTTAAGTGTGATTTCAGTGGCCATAGCTCTTCCTTCTATCAGCTTGATCATTAGCATGTTAGCAATATGTTATTTCTATGCTCTGTATAAGAAAGAATCCAATATTCACTTAAAAGATAATTTCCCACTTTGGATAGCACTTGTGTTTTTCTTTTCACATTCTGGCCAATTTTTCAGCACTCTCCTATCGAATCAAATCGCCAATACTTTCGACACCTATAATCTTTGGTCTATTGTATTAGTATTGAATATCATGACCAACTTTGCCATTGGATATGCATTTTTTAAATATGGACGTAGAGTGAGAACTTAACCTAATCCGTTTTCTAAAGAGATAATTCTGTACGATTGACAAAGCATGTTGGATTCGATTTATTTTGATGTCTTCTTCTCAGTTTTCCCATTCATAGGTGTCCTCCATGGGTGGAAATTCAAGCTTTACAAAAGTGATGTGGGTAAATACATCATGCTTTTGCTTGCCTTACATTTTACAATCGAGAGCTATTCTTTTATTCACATCAAAATGCAATGGGGCAGAAATGTCTTTTTGAATAGCATTAACGATCTAATTTCATTACCCTTGATCACCGCCATGATCTATCGATTTAGCCAAAATGATAAGATAGCTATCTTTATAGGTGGTTCTTTTACCATTGTTGTTGCTATCATAATATTTTTTATTGAAGGCTTCAACAATTATGCTCCTCTGTCTTATGCCATTCAAGAGTTGGGAATAATTGCCTTATGTATGCTCTACTTTTCATCCATTTACAAAAACGAAGGTAGAATTTCGGCCAAAAGCAAAAGTGAATTTTTCACTGTAGTGATTCTTCTATTATTAAATAGTGGATCACTTTTTACCTCTATCATGATCTTACAGATTACCGAAAATTTGACGACTTACGTGCTTTATGACCTGCAATTGTTACTCGATGTCTTTTGCTACTTGCTATTGATGGGCATTCTCATAATCGTCAAAAAGAACATTTAGATATACCTGAATTCGGGGTATTGAATCCACTCAAATTTCCTTATTCTTGTAGTCAGAGACTTTCAATGGAACAGACACAGGATTTTAGCAATCAGCTTATTCTTTTCGGTGGCACATTTGCCATGCTTTTAATGGCAGCAAGTATTGCCGTTTTCATTTATCTGTATCAGAAAAAACTCATCAAGAAGAAGCTAGAAATGCAGGCTATTGAAGATGAGCTCAAAGAAAAAGAACTGAATTCTGCCTATGAGGTCATGCAAGCGCAAGACGAAGAGCGCAAACGCATTGCCGCAGACATCCATGATAACCTAGGTTCTATTATGGTTACCTTGAGCATGTATGCTGATGGTCTTCTTCAAGACCGACCAGACAAGGAGGCTATTGCTGAAAAGATCTCTGAGGTCAGTAAGTTAGCGGCAACAGAAACACGTAAGATCTCTCACCAATTACATTCAGGGGTTCTTCAATACTTTGGTTTAAAAAGTGCCTTAATGGATCTTAAGGAGACCGTTTCTGGTACAAAAGACATTACCATGGAAGTGGAATTTGCTGAGGAGATAGAAATGCCTTCCGAGAAAGCGATTAATCTCTACAGAGTTTGCCAAGAGTTGGTCAATAATTCTTTAAAACATGCACGAGCTTCGAAGCTGAATTTCGAGGTTTCCCAAACCAATCAAGGCCTTATGATTCAATACCGAGATAATGGTGTTGGTTTTGATATAGAAAAGGTCAAAAAGGGTTTGGGTATCCAGGGTATCCAAACAAGAATCCAACCCTATGAAGGGGATCTCGAGATCAATTCAAGTGAAAAGGGATCACATTTTATCATTCGCATCCCCTCCCCTGTGGAATCTTAGATCATAGGCTAGCAATCCATTCTGGTAAATCGATAAAAGCATAGGATTCGCAGAATTCAATCAAAATTTCGAATGTAAAATCAAATTTTAGATATAAATTCGAGCACAGAGGTTTTCAATTTTTACCATTCGAATACCAAATGAGCAAGACTCACAAGCTCTTACTAGCTGATGATCACAGGATTGTCATTGATGGATTGCAATTTCTGCTTTCTGCGGATGCTGCCTTCGAAGTGGTGGGCGCTGTTGAAAATGGAGTCGAGGTCATCAACTTTATTGAGAATAATCCTGTAGATCTTGTCATCCTAGATATCAATATGCCTGAAATGGATGGCATAGCTTGTGCTAAAAAGATCAAAACAGATCATCCCGACATTAAGGTGATCATTCTAACTCAGTACACTCAAAAGACCTTTATCGCTGAGGTTGCTCAAATTGTAGATGGCTGTTTGATGAAAAGTAACACAGGAGATCAGCTTATCAGAGCAGTCCACAAAGTGATGGGCGATGAACAGTATTTCGATGAATTCTTAGAAGAGAGTACCAAAACTGAATTACTAGGAAAAAGAGAGATCGAGATCATCCGTTTGATCAGTGAAGGTTTAACAAGTGACCAGATCGCTGAGAAGCTATTTATCTCTGTACACACCGTAAAAACACACCGTAAGAACATTCTTCGCAAAACTGGTAAAAACAGTACGCCAGATTTGATCGCCTATGCTATCAATGAGCAGCTGATCTAAGTGATTAGGTGATTAGGTGATTAGGTGATTAGGTGATTAGGTGATTAGGTGATTAGGTGATTAGGTGATTAGGTGATTAGGTGAAAAATAAAATCTACCTCTCACACCCTTACTTAATTACATAATTACTTCCTAACTTCCTCACTACTATTTCTAATACCCAGCTCTCCTGTCAATCGGATGCAAAAAGTCTTCTCCTTTGATCAGGCGATCGATGTTCTCCTTCAAAAGCTTCATGACAGACTCGGGTAAAGATACACTGGCCACATGTGGAGTAGTTACCACTTTTGGATGTTGCCATAAAGGATTTTCAACTGGTAAAGGTTCCTCTCGAAACACATCTAATAAAGCGCCAGAAAGTTGACCTCGGTCAAGGGCATCAATGAGATCTTGTTCCACCAAATGATTTCCACGAGCTACATTGATCAAATAAGCGCCATTCTTCATTTTCGAGAAAAGACTACTCTCAAGAATGGACTCTGTTTGAGGGGTTACAGGAAGAAGATTCACTAAAACATCTATTTCTCCTAGAAACTCATCCAGTTGCCCTTCAGCATAACACTTTACTCCTTCTATGTCTTTCTGTCTTCTGCTATAGCCTGATGTTTCAAAACCAAGATCAGCCAAATGGGCAGCACAATGAGCGCCAAGTTCACCTAGACCCAATACTCCTATTCTTAAATTACGATAAGGAATGCGGTCCCAATGACTTTGCTTCTGATTAGCCAAGTGTTGCAATAGGCTTCTTTGATGCATCATTACTCCCATAATGACATAATTGGTCATATCGCGCGTCAAATAAGGATCAACAATTCGTGTGATAGGAAGATGACTCGGTATTTGTTCGTCTCCTACTAAATGATCTACGCCTGCTCCTAAAGAACTCACCCATTGTACATTAGGGATTCGATCAAGGACACCAGGATCTAGCGGCTTCCAAACAAAAAGCGCCTTTACATTACTTAGATCAGCTTCTGTAGGCCAAACATGCACTTTGCCTACCGTGTCAAACTGATTCAGTCTCTCTACCCACTCTTGAGGGTCCCATACCTTAGTAGCGATGAGGATATCTATTTTTTGCTGATCCATGAGTTGTCTTTGATGTAAAAGCGCCAAGGTTTGAGGGCATCTTCTTCTGCATAGTCTACCCCAATTCTTGTGGTTACGAAGATATCATCCTCATTGAGATTTGGCGCATCTTCTATCCAAATTGTATCTCCTAAAAGGTCGAGACCATTATGTTCCTTGAAATGAAGCCCTAAGGCCTGCCCCAATGCACCTGGGCCAGCGGTGAGGGTTTTCTGAAGTTTGGCTTTATTTCTTCGCCTAAGCATTTCATCCATTCCAACTGTGGGTTCAATGGCTCTGATCAAAACAGCGTCTGCATGGCCTTGTGCATTGGTCACCACGTTGAACATGTGGTGGATGCCATAACAGAGGTAAACATAGCTATGGCCACCTACTCCGAACATCACCTCAGTGCGAGCTGTTCTTTTGCCATTATGGGCATGGCAGGCCTTGTCTTTCGTGCCAGAATAAGCTTCTACTTCAGTAATGATCCCTCCTGAAAGAACACCTTCTATTGAAGTAAATAACGTCTTTCCCAATAGCTCTTTGGCTATTTGTACAACATTAGGCCTTTCGTAGAATGTTCTTGGCAGTTTTTGTGACTTCATTCTTATTAATCCAAAGTATGATAAATATTGATAACTTATCTACTCATCCAGAACTATGGTATCATGAAAAAAACAGTTGTCATCATTCTCCTGACTTTCTTCTTTCACCCACTTATATCTCAAACTGAAGACTTAGAACTCAAAGCCATTAATGCAGCTGTTGAGTCTGTTTACTCTGCCATCAGTTTTGATAGTAATAATAAGGCCGATACTAACATTCTAAGAGCCGTCTTTACAGAAGATGCCTTTCTTAAAAGTTACCGTGGTGGTGAGCTTCAACGCTTTGAAATCGGCAGTTATATTGATGGATACGATGAGATGCTAAAGAGCGGCAGTTTTGAAGCTATTATAGAAAAAGAGATTTGGGGTAAAACGGAGTATTTCGGTAAGATCGCTCACCGCATCAGTACGTATGAATTGTATTATAACGATACAGAGAATAGAGCTGAAATAGGTGTCAACAGTTTTCAATTAGTGAAAATGGACGGCAAATGGCGTGTGAGCTCAGTCATTTTTGATGTAGAAACAGACCAATTGAAGATACCGACTCAATATCTCGGCAGGAACGACTAGGATATATTAATCCTAGCTCCATTTGTCATGCAATCAACAGGTAGTTCATAAATTTTGGCAACCTTCTAGTTTGGATAGAGTTTAATCACAAAAAACAAAAATCAACAGACTCATGAAAAGAGCATTAACCACAATTTTATCATTAGCCTTATTTTTTACTGTGAATTCAGCCTTGGCACAGAGAGGTCCTGCAGCTAGTCCAGCTGTAACAGTCACTCAAGATGTCGGAGGAACTGAGTTGACATTGATCTACTCTAGACCGAGTTTAGATGGTAGAAGCATGTCTACTCTTGCCCCTAATGGCAAAGTTTGGAGAACTGGAGCTAATGCGAATACCAAAATCAACTTCAACAAACCATTGATCATTGGCGGAGAAGAAATCGCAGCTGGTGAATATTCTATGTACACCATCCCAGGTGACTCAGAATGGACCATTATCATTAACAAAGCGAAAAGCTGGGGTACTCAATATGATGAGTCTCAAGACGTAGCCAGGTTTATGGCCAAAGCTTCTAAAACGAGCGATTCAGTTGAGACATTTACCATTTTTATGACTGACTTTGATAAGAATGGTAAGAAGAAAGCGAATATTGAATTGGCTTGGGGTAACACATCAGTAAAATTCCCTATAGAAGTAAAGTAATTGCTGATTAAAACAGAATTGACAAGCGACTACCTCAAAGTGGTCGCTTTTTTTAATTTTGAGGTGTCAAACACTATGAACATGAAAAAATTAAACCTAACTGTATTAGCCCTTTTATTGGTGCTATCTGCTCAGGCGCAGATCAAAATGCCTCCTGCCTCTCCTACTTTCGAATTGAAAGGAACTGTAGGAATGGCGGAAGTGAAAGTAGTTTACTCTAGGCCTAGTGCAAGAGGACGCGATGTTGCAGGCAACCTAATTCCGTACAATGAAGTATGGAGAACTGGTGCGAACGCCTCTACCAAGATCTCATTTTCACAAGATGTGAAGTTGAATGGAAACGATGTGCCAGCTGGTGATTATGCCCTATATACTCAATTCACTGAGGAAACTGCTACTATCATTATCAGCAAAAATCTTTCTTGGTGGGGATCATTAGGTTACGATGCCAAAGATGATCTTGTAAGATTTGATGTACCTGTTAAGCACCCGAGCAGCATGTACGAGACATTCACTATTAGCTTCTCTGACTTTACTGCCAACTCAGCTAACCTGAACATGAAGTGGGAACATACTAAGGCGATGTTCAAGATCGAATCTGAAGTGGACAGTCATGTAATGGCAGATATCAAAGCGCAAGTCATTGATGCTACTCCTCAAAACCCTGGCGTATACTTCCAAGCAGCAGGGTACTATTATGATACTGAAAGAGATTCTGAAATGGCATTAGAGTGGGTAAACAAAGCCATTGATGCTTCTGAGAACAAGCAGTATTGGGTGGTGCACCTAAAAGCTAAGTTGTTAGCAAGAATGGGTAAGAACTCTGATGCTAAAGCAGCAGCGGAAGAATCTATGAAGCTAGCTGAAGCTGGTGGTAACCCAGATTATGTGAGGTTGAATGAGCAGTTGATCGCTTCGTTGGACTAGTTATTTGTTGTCGGTTATTAGTTATTAAGGGTCCGAATCAACCGATTCTCTGATAACTGATAACTAACGCTTAGGGCAGGATTTACACATCTTCTTGCCCTTTTTTTTGAACTTTTTACAGCACTTCTTCAAGACGCAATCACAAGAACTGATCATTGAACGTTCGAAATTGATGGTGGTATCACAACCTATTCCTTCTTCTATCAGCAGATGCTCTTGACTAGTTCTCACTTTTATTATTTAGACTAAATCTAAATACAAATAACAGGCAGAATGTTTTACCTGTCAAGAACTTTTTTGAAAAATTTGACTTAATCCAATCCCAATAATCTCAAGAAGTTCTCTTCATCAATTGGCTTATTAATACACTCAGTAAAACCTTGATCTTTCAGCTTTTGAACTTCATCGTTCAAAGCAAATGCAGTTTGTGCAATGACTGGGAGTTTCTTATCCCTGATGCGGATCGCCTTCATGACTTCTATCCCATTCAGTTTAGGCATTTTGATATCGAGGAAAACCATATCAAAATCCAAGTTTTGATTAAACAATTCAAGAGCCTCTTGACCATTCTTAGCGAAAACAATCTCTAAACCTCTATCCTCTAGTATAACTTGATAATACAGCAAGACTGAAGGACTATCATCAGCGATCAAGATCTTTTTAGTGGCTAATTGTGAGCTTATTTTTGGTTTCTCTGTGGCCTCTTCTTGATGCTTATTGGCACCTCTCGGAAAACTAATAGTGAAAGTGCTTCCCTCTCCTTTCTTAGATACAACACCAATGGTACCGCCCATTTTATCAATGATCCCCTTTGATATGGCTAAACCTAAGCCCGAGCCTTGAGTAGAAAATTCATCTTCAGCCACTTGTTCAAAGCGATTAAAGATTCTTTCTAAATCATTTTGAGCGATCCCATGCCCCTCATCTTTTACCTCAAATTGAATGGTTTCTGTATCAGCAGAATACGACAAAACAATAGTTCCTTGATCACTGTACTTGATAGCATTATCAACCAAGTTATTCAGCACTTGTTTTACCCTTGTTGGGTCTGCAAAGAATTCAACGACCTCTTTACTTCCCACCTTATCAACTAATTTAATTTGAAGTGTTTTATGGTCTTTCAGCCTCTCATCAAAAGTCTCATAGACCTGATTCGCTATTTGGCTTAGTTCTATCTGCTCTTCTTTAAATTGAAGCTCTCCTGATTCTATCTTGGTGAGGTCAGCGATATCATCTAAAAGCACTAATAACTGTTTCGAATTCTCATTGACTTGCTGAACATAAAGGTCCTTCTTCTTCTGGTCTAGCTTAGGTTTCTTCAACAAATTCGCGAAACCCACAATGGCATTCATTGGTGTTCTGATCTCATGACTCAAATTCGACAAAAACATATCCTTTTGCTTATTGGCGAGTTCAGCTGCATCCTTCGCATCGATCAATTCTTTTTCTATGGCCTTCTTATCCGAGACATCTGCAAAAATGGTAGCCGCTGATCCAGGCTGAGGCGAAAACATATACACCTCCAAGAACTTCTGGTAAGGCTCTGACCAGAATTCAAAGAATTGAGATTCTCCTGTTTTCTCAGTGTGCTCAATCACTTTGAGCCATTGACGCTGTTCATCTGTAATGACTTCTGGTCTCACTTTCATCAGCAACTCACCTTCTGCCTCTTTTGTGACAATTCCGGTCAATTCCTCATGCTTTTGATTAAGCGTGATCATCCGTAAATCATACGGTTCTCCGTTGTCATCATATATCAACTCACCATGGGTAAAGGCTAGAGGAAGGTTCTGGAAGAGTGATTCATAGAGATTCTTCGTCCTGATTAATTCATCATCCTTCTCTTTAGATTCTGTAATGTCTTGAGCAGTTCCTCTTAAACCTATGATCCTATCATGTTCATCATAAACGGCTTCACCAATAGCTCTCATCCAGCCAAATGAGGCATGCTCTCTTTCCATCTCTAACTCGAGATCATAGGGTATGCCTTGGGTAGCTGTTTTTTCAAGATGATTAGTTAAAGTATCCCACGATTCTTTAGTGAAGAGCTTCATATGCTCTGTATAGGGAGGCGGTGGCAGACTAGGATCAAAGCCATACATGCGATAGATCTCCTTGGTCCAGGTAACTTCGTTGGTCTCCACATCCAAATACCAACTCCCGATCTTAGAAAGTGATTGAGCGTTATTGAGCTCATCCTGCATACGAGAAAGATTATCATTATGAAGCGTTTCTTCTGTTACATCTTTACTAATGCCTAACAAACGAACTGCATTCCCATCAGTATCTCTCTCAATCACTTTAGCGGTATTGTGCACATACTTGATATGTTTCTTATCTCTATCCCAAAGTCGATAGTGCAAAGAGTATGGCTCATCTTTAGAGATAAAAGACTCAATCAAACTCCAAGTTTTATCTCTATCGTCCGCATGTACTCTTTCAGTAAATTGAGCAGCCGGCCCTTCTTCATCAAATTGATAGATTCGTTTCCAATAGTCATTCGCATCAATAATTCGGTCATTTTTGATATCCCATTCCCAAATAGCCAGATCTTCTAATTGGAGACTTAATGACAATCTGGTATTGCTATTCTCCAATTGCGTATTGGCTTCTTGTAGTGTTTGCTCGTATTGCTTTTGCTCCGTCACATCAATGAAAGAACCTAAATAGGATACCAAATCGCCTTTCTCATCAAGCTCAAATGGAGTATCTATTGATTTGAAATAGCGATAATCCCCACTTCTCACTTTATATCGATAAGTAATGGTTTGTTCACATTTGGAATCCTTTAAAGACTCCATATGCTGAATGATCATCTCCAGATCATCTGGATGAAATCCTGACACGAATTCTTCAGCATCTAATTGCATTACCTCTTCGGGGGAATATCCTTTCAATTCAGCGCCTTTCTTATTGAGGTAAGTATTTTGCCCTTTTCTAACATTGAATATGTATATCCCAGCTGTAGAAGACTCAGACAAGCGTTCGCGAAAGACCTTTTCCTTAATCAAATCAGCATTGGCCTTTAATAAAGTCTGCTCGGCTTCTTTAATAGTGGTAATGTCTTGAGTAACTCCTAGTAATTTCAAGGGATTCCCTTCTCTATCTCTTTCCATTACCTTTCCAGAATTATGAAGCCATTTCACCTTCTTTCTTCGGGCATCCCAAATTCGAAATTCGTGGTTATAGGATTCTGTTAAACCAGCCATATGATCCTGAATGGGCTGCCAAGTCGATTCAGCATCATCCTCAAATAATATCTGGTTGAAATTTTCCGAGATATTTTTCTTTGATGGTAATTCAAATACTTGCTGCCAGTGATCATTCTCGTTGAGAATACTGTCTTGTACAACATCCCATTCCCATATCGCCACCTGATTTAACTCTATTGCTAATTTGAGTCTATCATTCGTATCTTCTATCTCTAATTCCCTCTCCTTTTCAACCGTTATATCGCGACTCGACCCCACAACTCTCAAGGGTTCACCTTTAGAGTTTCGTTCCGTTACCTGACCACTGCTTTTGATCCATTTTATTTGGTTTCGATCTTTACTATAGTACCTATATTCATGAGAAAAATATGCAGTCTTTTGGCTGAAATGGTCCTCAAAGTCTTTCTGAATCCGCTCACTATCCTCTTCATGTATCTGTAATTGGAGTTGTTCCATTACATTGACAGGGGCAATTTCAAAAACTTCCTCCCAATGCTCATTATAATTGACAGTTTCATCAGTAGTTGCATCCCATTCCCAATAGGCAATTTTTTCTAGATGCATATTGAGATCTAACTGCGTATGAAGTTTCTTCAATTCTAATTGGGCATCAACCTCTGCGGTTACATTGATAAAGTTAATACCGACTTCATCTTCTCCCGTATTAAATAGGCTACACTTGATATGTGCTTTTAGACCTTTAGCATACTTTGTAAATTGTTGTGAAACATTATTCTCGGCAGATATTGTAAAGAGCTCAAACCAATTGTCATCAGCCATAAAATCTGGAAAAACGTGCGATATTCTCGCTCCAATGAATTGATCAGAGGTAACACCTAGAAATTTCAGGAATTCTTGATTAGCCATCAAAAACTCCAAGTCAATAGGTTTTCCCTTTTCATCTCTGATCAACCTCAACTGAGAAAAAAATGAATTAAGGCTATTGAATAAGTTTTGGTAATCCTCCTTTCCTTTTTTAATTTCATTTTCTGAGACTACCCTGTTGCTAACATCCATAAAGGTCCATCCCACTCTGTTTTCTTCACCAGCTGGAAAAGCCTGAATCTGCAAATGTTTATCAAAGGCCTCCATATAGTTTTCGAAAGAAATAGGCTTTTCACTCCTATACACATCATGGGCTAGTTGCGTAAATTGTTGAATGACCTCTTTCGTAAAACCAAAAGCTTCTAAGGGTTGATCAACAATGTCTTTTGCCTTGAAACCAAGAATTCTCTCGAATTCCTTATTGACCATTTTGTGGAGTTGATTGACTGCATGGCCCTGCTCATCGTAAACCAGTTCAGTGATAGAGAAGGCCATGTTCATATTGTCAAAAAGTGCTTTTGACCAGCCGGCCGACTGTGGAGTGCGAGATGATCCATTTAATTCACCATCACTTCTTACACGCTTTGTTTTCGATAGTGGCATTTCGGACATATACAATATATTTTGGTTGGTGGTCTAATAGACCATGCTGAGCCGACTTAGTCTGCTCATTTCAATGAGATCAAACAATAAGACTATTCAGCACTACAGCTTTTAATCTCTTTATTTGTACCTCAGAATTCCAAGGAAGCACGCTGTTGATCGACACGATGGTCGTCCCTAAGAAGGCCTCTTTAATTCTTGCTATTTCTTCAAACCCATCGTGCTCATTTGGTCTTTCTACCATAATGAGAAATTCGGGTAATTGATTGGCTACCAAAGTCTCCAGTTCATCGATGTCATACGACCAGATAACTAATTCTACTTGATCCCAAGATTCAACCACCTTGGCAACATTGACCATAGCCTGAGATTCAGCGCCAAAGACCACCACTTTGAGTGCTCGATCAACTCTTTGAAATAAGAGATGAAAATTCCATTTATAGGAATGAATGGCATGCTCTAAGTTTTTGAATGAGGCCTGATCATAATGGTTTTGATGAATCTCTTTTTGCAGTGACTTAATGGCAACAATGATGTTGGCGTCTTGTAGAAGCCTAGATGTGCCTAGCATCTGATGTAGAATCAGTCTTGATTCTTCTTCTTGATGATTTTCAAATGGCCTAGATAGACGCTTAACACATGCTTCCAATTCCTTAACGGTACTCTTGAGCACATAGCAAGCCTTATCACCGTAGAGTGCTAAGGTTTGATCTAAATCGTCTACTATGGTATTTTCACTGCTCAACTGATGGTGCCTTAGGTTTTAATGCCTGATCGATCGCCACTTGAAGTTCAAGTGCGCTAACTGGTTTTACTAAGTAACAAGATACCTTTCCTTCTAAAGCGCTACTTAAAAGACTATCTGGTTTCACCGCTGTGATTACAATAATGGGTATTTGATTGTATGCTGGATTAGGTTGAATAATCTCTGAGATAAAATCCATCCCATTCTTGTCGGGCATAGAAAGATCTACAAATGCCAAGTCTACCTGATGGTTTTCTAATACATTGACAGCTCCATCGTAATTCAGAGCTCTATTGATTTGAACATGGGGTAATATGCTCTGTACCTTGAGCTGAATATCTATTACGGCTGAGGGGCTGTCGTCAAAAATTAAAACATTCATTCTTATAGGTCTCTGGTGTTAAGTACCTACAAGTTACGCTGACGTTTTCAGCAATTTCTACGTGATTCACCTAGTTTATTATTTTCGCTTTCGCGTAGAGTTAAATTGTTGATATTGAGATATTTAATAGTACTTTTCAAATGTATTATTGAGGCAAACCCATTGTGGCATGCCTAGCCTCTTCTGCAATGCGAGGATCATGTACATAAGCCAGTTTTCGAAGTCCTGTCACCTCTAAACTGAAGTAACCAAACTCCTCTACCACCTTACCCGTGATCTGATAAATGCCTTTACCTCTAAAAGGATGCTTTTCATTGATTCCAGGGAAATGAGTGGTGTCTAAGAAGAAGCCTTTCCTATCCAAAAAAGTACCGAAGTACATGCGCTTGCCATGCTTGGTTGTGGTTCTTTTGATATGCACCAAATAGCCTACCATCTGAATGATCTTATTTTGGTGCTGCTTCATGTCTTGGACAAATACTTCTTGATCGGGCTGCTCCTTGAGCAGGTCAAAGGGATTACAAAGCGGAAAGCCCAACAATTCGATCTCATCAAAGGCATCTTCTAGCTTATGATAACTCAAAGGAGGCAATTCAAATCGCTTGGTTTCAGGGTTGAAAAGCATCTTGACGGGATTGCTCTTTTTGGTATTCCCCAACTGAAAATGAGCTTCCCAAAGTAATTCCTTCTTGGTCTGGCCAGTAAATCTAAAGGCACCTATCCTGATCAGCAAGCTTAACTGTTCCAAACTGATACTGACTCTTTTCAAAAACTCATCTAAACCTTTGAATTCACCGCCTTCTACCCTCTTTTGTATGATCTCTTGTGCTGTACCTTTCTCTATCTCGGAAACAAAGCCCAAACCCATAAAGATGTGCTTACCTAAAATGGTGCAGAGATAATCACTGCGGTTGACACAAGGTGGTTCGATCACCCCGCCATGCATCATGGCTTCGTGTGCATAGATCTCAGGACGATAGAATCCACCACCATTGTTGAGACAGGCTACCATGTACTCTAGCGGGTAGTGTGCTTTTAAAAACAAACTCTGATAGCTCTCAACGGCATACGAGGCAGAATGCCCCTTGGCAAAAGCATAGCCTGCGAAGCTTTCGATCTGTCGCCAGATCTCTTTGGCCATCTCATCTGCATAGCCTTTCTCTCTACAGTTCGAGAAGAACTTCTCTTTCACCTTCTGAAACTCTTCGCGAGATCGATATTTACCAGACATCCCTCGCCTGAGCACATCTGCTTCACCAAGCGTCAGTCCGGCAAAGTAATGCGCTACTTTGATCACATCTTCCTGATAAACCATCACTCCAAAAGTTTCTGGCATGATCTCTCTCATCACTGGATGTGCATCGTTTCGCCTCTCAGGTTCTCTAAACCGCAATATGTATTGGCGCATCATCCCTGACTGTGCCACTCCGGGACGGATCACAGAACTGGCTGCCACCAAACCCAGGTATTCATCGACTCTGAGCTTTTTTAGTAGCATGCGCATAGCAGGTGACTCCACATAGAAGCAGCCTATGGCCTTACCCTCTCTCAACAGAGATTTGACCTTTTCATCTTGCTTAAAGGCAGGAATATCATGGATATCGAAGCGTACATCTCTGGGGTTATTACGTTCGATAATAGCTAGACTGTCTTTGATCTTTGCTAGACCACGCTGCGCCAGGATATCGAATTTGTAGAGCCCTACATCCTCAGCAATAAGCATATCAAAATGAGTAGTAGGAAAGCCTTTAGGCGGTAGATTTGTTGCTGTGAAATAATGAATAGGCTTTTCAGAGATCAGGATTCCCCCTGCATGAATACTCAAATGACTAGGAAAACCATGGATCAGCTGACCATACTTGACTACTAAACGCGCCATTTCATCTAGCTCTTCATACCTAGCATCTGAGATATGATCGATCTCATGTGGCGGCAACCCCAATACCTTACCGATCTCTCGAGCTACTGCCTTAAACTGAAAGGTGCTGTAAGTAGCCAAGAGGCAGACATGAGGGAAGCGTTTAAAGATATAGTCGGTTACATCTTGTCTATCAGTCCAAGAGAAATCAATATCAAAGTCAGGTGGATTTTGCCGATAGAGATTGATAAAGCGTTCGAAGTATAGATCGAGCTCTATTGGATCTACATCTGTGATGCGCAAAAGGTAGGCAATGATCGAATTCGCCCCACTCCCACGACCTACATAGAAATAGCCCTGACTACGGGCATAAGAACAGATGTCCCAATTGATCAAAAAGTAAGACATAAATCCCTTCTGTTTGATCAGGTCCAATTCTAGTTTTATACGTTTAAATATCTGTTGATCAGGGTTTTGATATCGGTAACTTAAACCAGAATAAGCCAGCTTTTCTAAGAGTGCATAATCGCCTTTCTTGGTGCCGGTATAAGTACTGAGGTTCTTATGAGGCTTATCTGTACCAAACTCAAAATCGATCTGACATTGATCCATCAGCTTTTGCGTGTTCTCCCACATATAAGGATAAGCCACATATCGCTCTTGTAAGAATTCTGGTGGATAAAGGAAGTCCCCTTCACTGGCCTCTTCTGATTTAGGCAGCTTACTGAGTAAGGTGTTGTTATCAATAGCCCTGAGTAAGCGATGTGCGTTGAAATCGCGTTTTAATAGTTTAGGTTGCCCTTCTTCAATTTTACTTCTAAAGGTCCAAGTAGCGAGGATCACCAGCTTATCATGATCCATCTGGTGAGGTGGATAGATCAACCGAGGTAGGTCTTCAGGCTTTACTCCTATGAATTCATCAGCCTTGAGTTCAAAGCCTGTATACTTCTGAAAGGGATAGATGACAAAAGCCTCTTTGAATTGGGGAGCACGTTCTGGTAGCTCTTCCTTCTTGTGAAGGTAAGGAGATATGAATTCATTGAGTTCGTAGAAGCCTTCATTGTTCTTGGCTATGGCTACAAAAAGCTGCTCTGCTCCCCTTCTAACATCAATTCCAAGGATAGGACGCACTGAGAATTCTTTGGAGAGCCGTACAAAATTGAGACAAGCAGCGGTTGTATTAATATCAGTTAAAACCACTGCTTCTACCCCTATTTCTTGAGCTTCTCTCAGTAAATCCTTAGTATTGGTGACACCATATTTAAAGCTATAATAGGTGTGAACATTTAAATACATATGTAATTATCTATATACATAGTTTATTATTTAATTATATACATAACTAATTATATACTTACATATATTTATACATTAATACATATTTAGATATGTTGTTTTCTTCATATGTTTACTGATGACGGTTGGCTAGTAAAGCCGGAGGCTCTCCAGTAAATGGATTATATCTGCCGATAGTCTTCGCTTCCATTCCTGAAGCCCTCATAATTCTTCTGTCTCCAAACTTATCCCTGATCTTATCCATGGCATGATAGAGATTGATCATCTCCTCTGCATCATCGAATAGATTGATCTGATAACCACCACCTACCAAGTGACTATACCTAACTCCTATTAGCCTCACTAACAGCCTTTTGTTGTATAGCTTATTAAAGAGCTCCATCACCTTTGGGATCAGCATATGGTCAGCTGAGGTATAAGGTATTCTCGATTGCAGTGTATAGGTATTGAAATCTGAATACCTCACCTTCACTGTTACACAAGCCGTGAGCTTATTCCCTCTTCTGAGCTGAAAAGCCAGGTTTTCCGTCATGGCCATTAGAATACCCTTGAGCTTATGCACATCAATGGTATCACGTTCAAAAGTTCTTTCTGTAGAGATAGACTTTCGTTCGTGATAGGGAATGATCGGTGAGTTGTCAATGCCATTGGCCTTATGCCAAATACTTACTCCATTCTTACCCAATACCTTCTCCATCAGTTCTACAGGCATTTCCTGTATGGTATGGATCTTCTTTACCCCTAGGCTATAGAGGGTCTGTTGGGTCTTCTGCCCTACCATAGGAATCTTAGCCACAGACAGAGGCGCCAAGAAGGGTTTCTCTGTACCCTCATCTATTCGCATCTGGTTATTAGGCTTGGCCTCACCAGTAGCTACTTTAGATACGGTCTTATTGCGCGACATCCCAAATGAGATCGGTAAGCCTGTCTCTTTGATAATGCGTTCGCGGAGCTCAGTACCCATTTTATAGCTACTGAAAAACTTATCCATACCGGTGAGGTCTGCATAGAACTCATCGATAGAGGTCTTTTCAAAAGCAGGTACGGTCTCTTTGATGATCTCCGTTACCTGGTTAGATTTCTCTGAATAAGTACCTGAATTACCTCTGATGATCATGGCATCAGGGCAAAGTTCTCTAGCCCTTTTCATGGGCATAGCTGAGTGCACGCCATAGGCGCGGGCTTCGTAGCTGCAAGAGGCGACCACACCGCGGTCACTTACGCCTCCGATCAGCACGGGCTTTCCGACCAAGCGACTGTCTAACAGGCGCTCTACCGACACAAAGAAAGTGTCGAGGTCGAGGTGCATGATGGTGTTCATCATAGCAGAGCTATGAGTTACGAGTTTCGGGCTGCGAGTTACGAGTTTAGAGTTTCTTCATTAGAGCCATAAGCATCTTCTGCTCTTCATCGACTAGTGCTAAAGTGGATGCTAGCTCTTTATCTGTTTTTAAATATTGTCGAGATAAAATCAGTAACTGTGTTTCTAACTCAAAAGATGAGCCTAATGCGGTTCTTAAAAAGTGGTGAAAGTCCTTAGAAGAATCTCTACTAGCTCCTTCTGCAATATTTGAGGGTATAGAGACAGCCGATCGATTGATTTGAGAAACTAAACCATATCGTTCTAGGTCTGGAAGTTTAGCTGTAAGCTCATAACAGGAAGAAGTAATCTCCATTCCCTTCTCCCATACTTTTAATTTCTTGAAATCTTTCATTCTCGCAACTCATAACTCGGTACTCGAAACTCAAAACAGTTCGGTCTGCCAACCCTGACGCACTTTCAAAGGCATCGGTGCTCTGCCTTTGCTAGCGATCGTTAAGCGCGATTGCTTTACAGGTCGTTTAAAGTTTGTTCTTTCTTTTTGCTCAAGTGCATGATGCAGCAATTCAGACTCACGCTGTACCAAAGCTGCAAAGCCTTGTAGCTGATGATCTTTCACAGGGATATCTGCTAGCTTTTCATGGATATCGTCTACAGAACCTATAGCCTGCCTGATACCTGATTGATAATCTTCTTGTTCGTCTTCTTTTACCGCTGCAATATGCGAGGGTATGCCAATGGCCAATAAATTGATCTCTTTGATCAAGCCAGCCAGATCTGTGTGGGCATATTGGTCGTTTAGCTGATGAGCCGCAGTGACCAGCTGCATACCTTGTTCTAAGATCTTTAAGTTACTAAAACGCCTCATGGTCGTTCATTTCGATTTTGTTGATTTACTACACACATCACTCTCAGGGAGTGCCCACTACACCCCAACCTGTCTCCACCACGGCAGCAATGGAGACAGACAACCTACAGGGTGTTCACCTAAACATATAAGACCCCATCTGGGCCTATTACTATTCTTCATAAAGCCCCAGCATCTCGGACTGAGTCTTTGCTAATGGCAATGCTGTTAGACTTTCCCATACCTTAAAGGGTGCCTTTCTTTTTAGTATTTGCAAACGCGATATCCTAAAATTATTAGCATAACCTCTTTGCTCATGATCTTTGATCGCCTCTAAGAACTGAAGCGGTGAAAGGTCTTGCCCAATGATCATCTTAGGATCATAGGAAGGATTGAGAAAAGCCAATGAAACCAGCTGATTAAATAGAGCTAAACGCAACAGATGATATAGGTCCTTGAGAGAGTCCTTATTCAGTATATCGAGATAGACATCTCTTCTAGCCCCATCAAAACCAAACCCATTTAAAAACACTTCAAAAGACCCTATTTGATCTAAAATGCTCTGTACAGATGATAAGATCTTATCTTCTCTTTCTTCAAACTGAAAGAAAGACATCAACCTAATATGAGCACAAGAATTCTGACCTGAATAGGCTCCATAAGATTGGAAGAACTCTCTTTTGATCTCTCTTACTTCATCACCTATCTCAGCATAAGGCAAGGCGATGATCAAGTACTCACTTAAGGCACTGTAAGAAAACATCTGATGGGTATTGCTCGATTTCATATTTCAAATATACTAATTATTTTAGTATACAAAACTATTAATATTAGTATTTATAATTAAACCCATTGGAATTGTCTCAGAGTACATTTTTTAGCAACTTCCAATACTAATTTTTTGAGCTATGGAACGACATAAGACCGTAGAGTCCTACTTAGACAAACAGAGCGAATGGAAAGCTCCTCTCCTTTTACTAAGAGAATTACTCAATGCTGAAGCCTTCGAAGAAACTGTCAAATGGGGCTTCCCGGTTTACACAGTCAAGGGTAAAAATGTAGTGGGTTTAGGTTCCTTTAAATCCTATGTAGGCATCTGGTTCTTTCAGGGTGCGCTATTAAAAGATCAGCAGAAAAAATTGGTCAATGCACAAGAAGGAAAAACACAAGCCATGCGGCAATGGCGCTTTCAGTCTATTGAAGAGATAGAGCAAGAAGCAGAGCTGATCGTGACTTACTTAAGAGAGGCTATTGCTAACCAAGAGGCTGGTAAAGAGATCAAACCAGCAAAAGCAGGTAAAAAACCATTGATCATCCCACCTGAGTTACAAAAGGCATTTAATGAAGATGCTAGCTTAAGAGATGCTTTTGAAGCTATGAACCTTACCAAGAAGCGTGAGTATGCTGAATACATAGAAATAGCCAAAAGAGAGGCTACTAAACAAAGTAGATTAGAAAGGATCATCCCGATGATCAGAGATGGTGTTGGAATGAATGATAAGTATAAATAAATAGCATAATGCCTGAGGCGAGAAGCGTGATGTAATCCATAGGCATCCCTTTAGGGACAGAGGGCGATGAAGTTGAAAGACGGAAGACCGATGACGGATGTTTAGGCTTGGTGCTTGAGGCACGATGTAGAACTTAGGATGTAAGTGTAATCGAAGAAAGTCTATTGAATCCTTTGGCCTCTCTCTTTTAGGAGAGACTGAGTGAGGTAAATAAACAATGATCAATAGGCTTTCTGAATTCGATGACGGATGTTTAGGCTTGGTGCCTGAAGCTTGAAGCATGGAGCTTGAGGCTTGGTGATAAAGAGGTTTAATTTTGAATATTTAATGTTGAATGAGTTTTTATTGAACATTATTAATTGATCATTGATAATTCGCGCAGCGATATGTGTTACGACAAAGAATATCAATTACAGAGTCAGCTCAAAAGAGCTTACCACAGCGGCATGGATGAATCTGCAATTCAGAAGCTCATCAAAGAGATAGAGACCATTACTGGGAGGCCAGTTATTGGTAATGATATTAATGAAATGGAATTACCAGGTTATTTCCATGTCAGTGGTTTTGCACATCCACCAATGATCGTCTACCCTAGCCTCCATCCACAAAAAGCGGCTGTAGCTGAATGGGGCTTTGTACCGAATTGGGTCAAGAAGAAGAAAGAAGCCTATGATCCCGCAAGCTCTTATAACAACAACCTCAATGCACAATCGCAGAGCATGTTTGAGAAACGCGCATTCGGTAAAGCCGCTAGGCATGGACGCTGTGTAGTCCAGATCGATGCCTATTATGAGTCGCATCATTATAAAGGCAAGACCTACCCTTTTAGGATTTATAAGAAGGATGGTTCACCCATGTTGATTGCAGCCATTTGTAGAAAGGCCCGGTTTGTAGATGAAGAAACGGGCGAAGAGATCGTAAAGAATGTACTGGCCACGCTTACCTGCGAAGCGAATGACAAACTCGCGAAGATCCACAACAATCCAACTATGCTGAAAAGAGGCAATGGCCATCGCATGCTGGTCATCTTAGATGAAGAACAAGCCAATCAATACCTTCAACCTTACCCAACTCCACCCGGACAACAAGGCGACCCAGCAGCTGAAAAGTTATTTCAAGATGAGATCAAGCATATCTGCACCGCCTATCCAAGCGAGCTACTCGACTTTCATTCAGTAAGGAACTTAAGAGATAGAAAGGACTACCCTTATGTCGGAAATGTGCCGGAGATTAGAGAAGAGTTTATCTGGCCTGAAATGGACTACGCGCGTGTTTCACTCTAATAATCACTACAGAAACGAACTAGCTATTTAGTTAATGAGTGTTAAAATTTGCTGAATGGCACCTAAATTGTAGAACCCCAATAAACTGAATACATTATGAAACAGATTTTTTTCATCGCAGCATTGTTAGTCTCAGTAGGCTTAACTGCGCAAACCGATAATACATTAAGAGTAGAAGGCAAAGGCGAATTGGAGGTGATACCAGATCTGATGAAATTCAATTTGAATTTCAATATCAATGCAGATTCGCAAGATGAATCCATCGAAGAGCTCAACGAGTTGATGGATCAAGTAATCATTGAATTAAAGAAGGCAGGCATACATGAAGACAGTATCAAGACCGATAATTTCAGAACTAATGTAGTAGACAACACTTACCGCAACGGGAAGAATTATTATACAAGTAGCCAGCAAATGCATTTTATCATTGGGGCCGATTCGAAGCAAATTGTAACTATCCTCAATGTGTTGAGCAATGTGAAAGGTAGCTTCAACTTCTCTCCTTCTCCTTTATTGAGCCAAGGGCTTAGAGAGCGAAAAGAGAAGCAATTAGCGGCACTGGCATTTCAAGATGCCAAAGATCAGGCTGAGATCTTAGGTTCTGCTGGTGCATTTGAATTAGGCAAGATCAAAAACATTGATTTTCAAAGCGCTAACCGCCCCGTGGTGATGAGGAATTTTGAAGAAGGAGATGCCGTTTTTGCCTATGCAGAACAGAAGAGCTTTGGCAACTATAACTTGGCTCCTCAGAAGCTAGCCAAATCTGTCTGGGTCACTTATTATATCAAGCAGTAGATTACTCGTATTTCTGGATTAATAGTTCTTAATTGATGGTATGAAAGCCCTAGTCTGCCATCAATTTGGAACACCAGATCAATTATCCTTTGGTGAGTTACCCAAACCGGAGATCACCCCTAACCAAGTGCTTATTCAAGTCATAGCCTGTGGTGTCAATTTTCCTGATACTTTAATCATTCGAAATCTTTATCAGTTTAAGCCGGACTTACCTTTTGCGCCTGGTGGCGAAGTATCAGGAATTGCTCTTGAAGTAGGTGCTGAGGTAAAGCACATTAAAACAGGTGATCATGTATTCGCCTTAACCGGTTGGGGTGGCTTAGCTGAGTTTGTCGCTGCGGATGCCCATAAGTGTTTACCCATGCCCAGTGGCATGGATTTCACTACTGGAGCCATTACCATGTATACATGTGGTACCTCACTTCATGCTCTGAAGCAAAGAGGGCAACTCAAAGAAGGTGAAAAACTGATGGTTTTAGGCGCATCTGGTGGAGTCGGATTGGCTGCGGTCCAAATTGGTAAATTGATGGGCGCTCATGTGATAGCTGCAGCGAGTACAGACGAAAAGCTAGCTGTTTGCCAACAATCTGGAGCAGATGAACTAATCAATTATGAGACGACAGACCTACGGGCTTATATCAAAGAAAATCATCCAAAAGGCATTGATGTTGTTTATGATCCAGTAGGCGATCGTTTTGCTGAGCCGGCAGTGCGCTCACTTGCCTGGGAAGGACGCTACTTAGTTGTCGGATTTGCAGCGGGTAAGCCTTCGTCCATTCCAATGAATTTACCTCTGTTAAAAGGAGCTTCAATTGTAGGAGTTTTCTGGGGAGCTTTTGCACTGAAGGAGCCGCAAGAAAGCATGAAAAACTTCCAGCAGATCCTTGGCTGGATTCAAAGTGGCCAATTAAAACAACATGTGCACCAAGTTTATGAATTGGAGAATTCAGCCCAAGCCATCCAAGATTTAATGGACCGAAAGGTGATCGGTAAGAATGTAGTCCAGGTTGGGTGAATTAGATGAGAGACTCTTTCGGTTCTTGCCGGATTATCATCCTTAAGAACGCTCAGAGTGACGTTAAAATCTAATTTTTTCTCCTCTCCATATAGAGAACCCTCCTGAACTTACAATTCACGTCATTATGAAGTAGGCCGAAGACTGACCGAAAGAATTTCTTTGCTTTAAGGTTACGACACACACAAAAGATGAAGTGGTTTTTATCTTCATAAAGTAGGTGAGAGACTCTTTTCAGTTCTTGCGGATTATCATCCTTAAGAACGCTCAGAGTGACGTTAAAATCTAAATTGCTTTCCTCTCTAAATAAAGAACCCTCCTGAATTTACAATTCACGTCATTCTGAGGAAGGCCGAAGGCTGACCGAAAGAATCTCCTTATTTTAAGGATATGACACACGCAAAAGGAGGTACAGTTTATATCCTCACCAACAAAACACGAACAACTCTTTATACTGGAGTCACCTCTGACATCATCTCACGGATTCAAGAACACAGGAATAAAGTTTACCCTGGGAGCTTTACTGCTAGGTATAACCTGACAGTGCTTATCTACTTCGAAAACTTCTCAACTATTCAAGAAGCAATAGAACGCGAGAAGAAAATTAAAGGCAAAACCAGAAAGAATAAAGAAATACTTATTAACAAAATGAATCCTCAATGGCTCGATCTTTCAACTGAGGTTTTGAGTTGGTAAAAAGAGACTTTTACAACTCTCTTCCAATTCTCAACAGCAAGTGCTTTGATGCATGATGATACAGGGCTGTATAGCCATTTCAAAGGCTAAATCCTTACGAACCACTCATCAGAATCACTAGAACTAGTGATTGCGAGCTCTTGTATGACAGCTTATTTTTGCCTTTAATTAAACTAAGTCTAAATAAAGACTATCTCTAAGTTCAAATGAAGGAATCAAAAAGTACTTGGCAAAGGGTAAGAAAACTCTTTAATGACATTCACCTTTGGTTAGGAATCGCTGCAGGTATCATTCTATTTGTAGTTTGTTTGACTGGTACTATTTACACTTTCAGAACAGAGATCGAAGAAACTATTGCAAGCGATAAATTCTTTGTGGATGTTCCTGACACTGGTGAACGACTTTCAACTGACCAATTGATTGAAATCGTCATAAATGAATTTCCAGGTCAGGAAGTTAGTTCCATTACAGTCCCTGATAACAAAAGCAGATCTTATAGATTCTACGTTCGCAAAGAAGGCGAACGCAGAGGCAAGAATTACCTAGTCAATCCATATAATGGTGAAGTTTTAGGTGATACATCAACTTCTTCATCCGCTTTCTTTAGTACAGTTTTCAGATTGCATAGATGGTTAGCGTTAGACACTAAAATTGGTCGACCTATTGTAGGTTGGGCAACTGTGATCTTCGTTTTCCTTTGTATTACAGGAATTGTGATTTGGGTACCGCAAAAAGTAAAAGCTTGGAAGCAAGGATTGAAAATCAAGTGGAGTGGAAATTGGAAGCGTATCAATCATGACCTTCATAATGCACTAGGCTTTTATTCTGTTTTCTTCCTGCTGATCATGGGTTTAACAGGGCTTCAATGGTCATTTGATTGGTATAGAACTGGTCTTTATGATGTGCTAGGAGTCGATAGATCTAGACAAGCACAAGAAGAGAAAGCGCCAATTTCTTATGAGGGCATGACGGCTCTTACCATTGATGAATCGTTGACCAAAGCTGAATCCATCTTAAACGAAGGGAATTACAGCATTTCCATGCCTAAGGCGGATGCGACATCCATTTCAATTACAAAAGCCAATGTTGGTTTCTTTGCTTCCTCAGGAAGGGATAGGATAACGTTGAACAGATACACGGGAGAAATTGAAAAGCAAGACATCTTTGCAGACAAACCCCTAAATGAGCAGATTGGAAGCTCTATTAAGGCTCTACACATGGGCTATGTGTTTGGCACATTCTCTAAGATCATTTACTTCATTACCTGCTTAATAGCCACCAGCTTACCTGTAACAGGTACCATTATTTGGGTGAATAAGTTGAAGAAAAAAAGAGCCAAGAAAAGGAAATCTACGCACAAACAAAGACTAGTAGATCAGCCAGGCAAACTGGCAACGGCTTAATCCTTTTTAGGCAAAAGCCACTGCTTTATCCTCGTGCCATACTAAGGCAGCTGCACCCAAAATTGCTGAAGCAGATCCTTCCAATTGTGATGGTAACAAATCTACTTTGCCATTGAATACCGGATGTACATTTCTTTCGATATGTTCCTTGGTAGGCTCAAAAATGAATACACCTGCTTGAGATAATCCTCCTAGCAAGAAAATGGCTTCTGGATTCGTATGATGAATGGTTTCTGCCAATTGACTTCCTAATATTTTACCTGTATACCTGAAGGCCTCTAGGGCAATGGCATCACCCTCCTTAGCACATTCTGTGATCTTATGGGTAGATAAATTATCAAAGCTGATACTTCTGAGTTCACTATCATCAAAATGATCTGCCAATAGCTTGTAAACTGTTCTTTTGATACCTGTAGCAGATACGTAGGTTTCTAAACACCCTCTTCTTCCGCAGTTGCAATAACGGCCATGATCGTGCTTATATGTAACATGCCCGAGTTCACCAGCAAAGCCATCATGTCCTTCGACCAATTTGCCATTAGTGACAATGGCTGAACCTAAGCCCGTACCTAAAGTGATCATAACAAAATCATTCATGCCCTTAGCACCACCAAAGATCATCTCTCCTATGGCTGCAGCATTGGCATCGTTTGTTACCGTAACATCAACCTTTAAAGACTCTTGAAGTAGTTCAGCAAGAGGCAGAATACCTTTCCATGGCAAGTTAGAGGCATGTTCAATAGTTCCTCTTGTGCGAACGCCATGAGGTGCGCCTACTCCTACTCCAACCATTTCCATATAGGAACTACCCTCTTCTAACTCATGAAGAATAGCACGTGATAATACCTTGACAAAGGTCTCAATATCACCGTATCTGGCCGTTGAAATTCTTCCTTGAAAATGGATCTGACCAAACTCATCTACAGCTCCATATTTGGTCGAAGTACCTCCTATATCAATACCTATAGCAACTTTGCGCTTCATCAGTTCATTTTTAATTTTTTCCAAACTCTGGTTATACCCCATGCCCCAATACAGGCTACTGCCATAAGAATAGCACCATTAAGTGTTCTGCCATACAACAGACTGCCTAGGCCTAATAAGGCAGCATATACCGTGATACAACCGACCACCATACCTAAGATCTCAGTAGGCAGATTTGAGTCTCCGCTAGCATAAACGATCTGATTAGTTTCTTGCTGTTTCAGAAACCTCTTCCAGCCTATTTCAGAAGGCCTGATTTTATTAAAGAACTTGAGCAAGGTAGCCGAATCTGTAGGTCGAGTGAGGAAGGTCACCAGCAACCAAAAAACTGTTGTAACCCCTACACTCAGTACCAAACGATATGATTCATTGATGGCCTCGAAGCCCAGTCTTTCATGCAGCACTTCGAAATAAATGGCAACGATCAAAGAAATGATCATTCCTGCAATTTCCGTGTAAGCATTAATTCTCCACCAGAACCATCTTAAAATGAAGATTAGTCCTGTTCCTGCACCAATTGACAAAAGAATTCTAAAAGCTTGAATAGCACTATCGAGGAACAGAGCCAAAACAGCAGATAAGAGCATCAGTACAACTGTACTCAATCTACCCACCATGACTTGCTCCTTTTCAGAGGCCTCTGGCTTCACAAATCGCTTATAAAAGTCATTTACTATATAGCTAGAGCCCCAATTGAGATGCGTAGATAATGTCGACATAAAAGCTGCGATCAAAGAAGCTATCACAATGCCTAACAGACCTGTTGGCAAGTATCTCAGCATAGCTGGATAGGCTAGATCGTCATTGATCAAAGAAGGATCTATATTTGGGAAAGCAGCTTGTATACTAGCTAAATCTGGAAATACGAGAATAGATGCTAGTGCGATCAAAATCCATGGCCAAGGTCTTAAAGCATAATGAGCTACATTGAATAATAGCGTTGCTGCTAGTGCGTTCTTCTCGTTCTTAGCAGAAAGCATGCGCTGGGCGATGTAACCGCCACCTCCTGGCTCTGCTCCTGGATACCATACTGACCACCACTGAACAGCAATAGGAATAATAAACACAATCACAATTGCCTCTAGGTTGGTGAATTCTGGCAGGAAATCCAGTTTAGGTACTATGGCTTCGTGGTTTACCAAATTGTTCAAACCACCGACCTCAGGAAGATTAATGATCACTGAGCAGGCCCAAATTGAGCCTACCATCGCGATAAAAAATTGAAAAAAATCAGTGATCAAAACTCCTTTTAATCCACCCAAGGAACTGTATATAACAGTTACAATAGAAGCAATAAGCAATGTCTCCACTGCAGAAAGGCCGAGCAAAACAGAGCCTAGTTTAATGGCCGCCAAAGATACTGAGGCCATGATCATCACATTAAAGAAGACACCTAAGTAAATGGCTCTAAATCCTCTCAAAAATGCAGCTGCTTTGCCGCTATATCTTAACTCGTAAAATTCAAGGTCGGTCAAGACTTCAGACCTTCTCCAAAGTCTACTGTAAACGAATACAGTCAACATCCCTGTTAACAAGAAAACCCACCAAGTCCAGTTACCGGAAACGCCCTGTTTTCTGACAATATCCGTTACCAGATTGGGAGTGTCCGCTGAAAAGGTTGTTGCTACCATGGACACCCCTAGTAACCACCAAGGCATATTTCTACCTGATAAAAAGAAATCCGCAGAACTAGCACCTGCTCTTTTGGCGATCACAACTCCAATCATCAGTGATACCACGAAGAATAGGATGATAACTGCCCAATCTATTGTCCCTAATACCATATCAGTTGATCGTTGTTAGTCTATTGACCAATCGCTCAATTTCTGCAACAGGTCTTAATTCTGTCCTACCACTCTGTTCTTTGGCCTTTTCTAAGGTGGCCTTAGCGCTTTCTAACCATTGAGTACTTGGTTGCTTGCCTTCAGAGAAATACACTAAAGCTTCTTCAGCTACTTGTGCCGCTTGATTCAGCTTAATAGACAACTCCAATGCCGGTGCTGACAAAGGCGCAGCTTGTGCTAATTCTTCCAAGGCTGCATGATTAGTCTTCCATGCAGCAAGAGCCAAAGCCAATTCCTCATGCGCTTCTTGTGAACCATCTCTCAATAGATCATCCATAGCAAATCGAAAATCATAGCTATCCTTATCATCAGCCACGCAAGCATCTGCCCAAAGCGTAAAAGGACTATGTGATTTATACATGGTTCCGCCTGGGTTTCTTGTGTATCCCTGAAGTGGTCCGCTTAGGTTACTAATAACTCTTAATGGCTCAGGATCATGTCCATTCGCTAGTTTTCGTAGTATCATTTCTCTGCTCGCTAAATGTAGGAGACCTAATTCTTCGAGCTGAACACTGAGTATTTCTAACCTTCTGTATAGGTCTTTCAAATCAGCCACTTCTTGCGGAGACCATAATCTTTCAGCAATGGCAGCCGTTCTAGGCCAAATGCGTGAATCTACTGTTTGAGATACCACTAATTCTGCCCACATCGTTGCCTCACCACCAACAATGTTTGTTGCTTCTACTTCAGATAGAGTGTGATTGGCAGGAAGTGGATCAACGAAATAATGGTCTTCCACTGAATGCAATAGGTCTATGTAATAGCCATTTGATAGGAAGGTTTGATAGCCTTGACGAGCTGAGTTCATCAAGGCCTCAATACCCCTCCATGATTGTATGACGGCAGTTTTGGGCAATCCTTCTTGTAGAATTTCATCCCAGCCTACCATTTTCTTGCCCAAGCCTTCTAACACTATGAGCAATCTCTTATTGAAATGATTCTGTAATTGATGGTTATCTGTATAACCATGTTCTTTTTTAAATGCTTGAATTTGAGGGTTAGCATCCCAGTCTTTGCCTTCATTCTCATCTCCACCAATGTGGAAATACTCATCTGGAAAGATCTCTGCCATTTCTGTAAATACAGCCTCAAGGACCTCATAAGTCTTTTCCTTGATAGGATTCAATGTTGGATTAAAGATCCCAGCATTCCTTTCAATGCTGTATTCTTTTACATCAGGATTACTACCTAATTCAGGCATTGCAGCCAACCAGGCCGTGGCATGTCCAGGGACATCAAATTCGGGCACAACACGAATACCACGGTCGGCTGCATATTTCACAATTTGCTTTAAATCATACTTAGTAAAGTACTGACCATCAGAACCTTTTTGATAAAGCTCTGGATAACTATCAACCTCAACTCTAAAGCCTTGATCATCACTTAAATGAAGGTGAAGCACATTCATTTTGACGGCAGCTAAGCCATCTATATTTCTCTTGATGACATCAACTGGCTGGAAGTGTCTAGAAACATCCATCATCAACCCTCTCCAAGGAAAACGAGGAGCGTCAACAATTTGACCATTAGCCACTACAGCTTGACCCTCTTGAAAGGACAGCAACTGCAGCAAAGTCTCAAGGCCATGCATAGCCCCGAGATCTGTCACTGCATTGAGCATGATTTGTTCACTACTTACTACTATTGAATAACTTTCGTCCTCGCCTAAAACTAACTGACCAGGTCTGCTGACATTAATGATCAGATTACCCTGAGCGCCTAGGTTCTTTTCAGTGACATAGCCACTTTTCAAGAACACCCCAGTTCGTCCACTAAGTCTTCTTAAAAACCTTGTAGAAGCATCAAAAAGACGATTATCTGGATTGCCTTGAATAGCTACCTTAAAGTCTTCATCTACTTCAAATACACCATTCGCTACTTGAAAAGACTGAGGAACAGGAGTAACATCACTGTATTTATCAGCCTGAAAAGCATTTGCATTAGGCAAAAAGAGGGCTGTGAGTAGCACCAGGGCTACCCCAAAAAATCTCATATTTCTCTTCATGCTATTTCTTAAAAATGGTAGCGTTTAAAGGCCTCCATGGCTTCGTATTCGGCCAAACCCAGGTCATTGTATTTGTCCGCTGTGTCCCTGTTTCGGTCTTCTGCCCTTTCCCAGAACTCTCGAGCATCATTACCCTGGAACATCACGCCATCTTTTTGAGATTGGTGTCTGAAGATCGCTTCTCTCTTCTTAAGCACTTCATCTGGACTGAGTGGCACTGCCATTTCAATCTCATCAATTGGATATTCGTGCCAAGCACCTCTGTATAGCCACAGCCAGCAATCTTTCAGGAATGTCTTTTCTTTTAATTCATCTAAAGCAGCCAAAATACCATCAAAACACACTTTATGAGTTCCATGAGGGTCAGCTAGATCTCCTGCTGCATAGATCTGATGTGGCTCGATCTCTTCAATCAAGTCTTTAAGGATCTCTACATCTGCTTTGCCCAATGGATTCTTTTCAACTGTACCTGTTTCGTAGAAAGGAAGGTCTAGGTGGTGCACTCTGTCTTCAGGCATTCCATAGAATCGACAAGCACTCATCGCCTCACCTCTTCTGATCAAACCTTTGATAGTTCTGATCTCTTGAGGTACTACTTTATATTTCTTTTTGCCTTTAAGCGTCTTGATTGCCTTATCAAACACATCATTCTCTGACCCGTCCTTACTGTAGTCAGACTTGAGGGCCTTGGCAAATTCAGCGTACATTAATGCTTCATGATCACTCACAGCAATATTTCCAGAGGTTTGATAGGCTACATGCACTTCATGCCCTTGTTGGATCAACCTTAGGAAAGTTCCTCCCATTGAGATCACATCATCATCAGGATGTGGACTGAAGATCAAAACCTTCTTTTTAGCAGGTTTAGCTCTTTCTGGTCTTTGCGAATCATCAGCATTCGGCTTACCACCTGGCCATCCAGTTATGGTATGCTGAAAGTGATTGAACATGCTGATGTTGACATCATAAGCTGTCTTATCTACTAGCAGATCAGACATATTATGGTCATTATATTCTCTATCGGTTAGTTTTAGAATAGGCTTATTTTGCTTCTGACTTAACCAAACCACGGCTCTTCTGGTCATTTCAGCATTCCATTCGGTATCACCTACTAACCATGGTGTTTTATAGCGTGTCAAATCAGATGCGGCTAAGGTGTCCATCACAAAAGTTACATCTCCATGTAACTGCAAGAAGGTAGCAGGAATATCAGTAGACATTTCCTCTTCTACTGTTTTCTGAACGATCTCGGCCTTTTTTAAACCCCAAGCCATGATCACAATGCGTTTTGCCTTCAGAATGGTACCTACCCCCATTGTAATGGCCTTTTTAGGCACCTCTTGCATATTATCAAATGCAAAGGCATTGTCTTGTCTGGTCAAATAATCAAGTGTGATCAGCCTAGTAGCTGACACCTCTTTCGAACCTGGTTCATTAAACCCAATATGACCAGTTCGACCAATTCCAAGCAACTGAAAATCAAGTCCACCATAAGAATCGATCTTCTCCTCGTAGTATGCACAGAAATTGCTGATCTGATCATATGGCACCTTACCATCAGGGATATTGATGTTTTCTGGCAAAATGTCTACATGGTCAAAAAGATGATAATGCATAAAGTAGACATAGCTCTGTATATCATCCTTACCCAAACCATAGTACTCATCTAGATTGAAGCTGACCACATTCTTAAAAGTAAGCCCCTCTTCTTTATGGAGTCTGACTAATTCTTGATACACTTTGATAGGTGATGATCCAGTGGCCAAGCCCAAAATGCACATTTCATTTCGGTTGGTCTTATATCTAATCAAAGAAGCTATCTCTCTTGCTACTGCTACAGCTGCGTCTGCTGATTCACAAAATACATCCGTGTGGATATTCTCATATTTGGTTTCTTCAAGCGCCATCCATTGCTTTTTGGATAGTCTGCTATCTTTCTGTTTTTCTTTTGCCATTAGTGAGATCATTGGGTCAATTTTAAGTTCGCTATTTGACTTGAATAAAAGTATTGATCAGTGTTATCGATTTGAAAAAATTTAGCCGTTTGGCTCCATTTAAAGCCTTAATTGCGCTGTGGTCGCTGGTCGATATCTTTGCTCTACCAAGCTTCATTTTAGTTCGCTTTAGCTACAGAAAGCTCGTTTTTAGCACCCCAAGAGGCTATTTTAATTTTGTTCATTTCTCCAATTATCAGATAGTTCGCTAAAGGAGTTTTAAGAATTTCTGCTTGATCTACTTGTCCGTTTATCCTGAGATTCGACTCTAGAAAAGGACTTACCTTCCAAGCTCCATTCGATCGACCAAGAAGAAGTAATCCATGATTAGCATCGATCGGCCCAAATTGCGGACGAACAAAATATGAATTCCCGAGCAATAAGAGGTCCGCAAATCCATCTTGATTGAAGTCTTCAACTACTGTGGATCTAACAGAACTCATCTGGGTTTCAACCGGCAAATCAACCTGATTAAAGGTTGAGCCTTGGTTAAGCCATACTTGTGTGTTAAGAGTTGTCAGATTGAGGTAATCTGAAGCGTTTGCTTGTGGTACTAGATCACTCAACTGGGCTTGAGCATAGCGATCATACTTCAGGTATTCTTTCTTCAAGGAAGGCAATTGACCCATTAGTTCATCTCGACCACTAATGGCAGCCTCTACATCCCTATTGTAATAACTCACCAATGGGTCGATTGTGCCATTCTGATCCATATCGGAATAGTGAATCTTGGCAGGTTGTTCTCTACTTGCATTGAAACGCTGATTATGCCCTTGATTACCAAGCATGATATCTAATTGACCATCTCCATTGAGGTCTGCTAATTGCACATGTTTGTATAATCCTGATTGGACATCGGGTAGCCATTGACTAGTTACATCCGTCCATTTTTGATCAAAGGATAAGACGATTGGCTTAGCCCATTCTGAAACAATGACCAACTCAGTATTCCCATCTTGATCGAGATCTCCTAACTCTATATCTGTGACTAAACTTGGGTTAACAGGAAGAGCAAGTCTTTCGAATTTCTCATATCCTTCATTCTTCAGGATCAGACTCTCCTCCGCTAAAGGATAATTCCCAGCCTTTGAATAAGCTCCAATGAATAAGTCTAGATCGCCATCTTTGTCGTAATCAAATGCCTCGACAGTTCTATTATTTTGATTCGTAGACGGAACTGTCATTTGCCTGAAATTTCTAGCTCCTTGATTCCATAAGATCATATCTGATTGATCTGCCAACTGACCTTGATAATCACCAACGGTCACATATAGATCTTTCAGACCATCATTATTAAGGTCAGCAGCGATGACATTCTGAAAACCGTTGCCTTGAATTGAATATAGATCTATCAAATCCCCTGAATTATTCAGCTTTTGAACTTTGAGAGATATACCATCTGCTGAAATACTGATCAATTCATTTATTTGGTCATTGTCCATATCAGCCCTCTCTAGTCTTATGGCTCTCTTTGAGACCTGTTCAAATAGTAAGGGTTGAATTTTAAAATCGCTACGGTCTTTTGCTGATGGGAAGTCATAGCTTGAAATCAAATCAAAGTGCTTTTCATTCTCTTCAATCTCATACTCTGAAGTAGCTTCTTTCACGAGTACATGATGTCCTTTTGCTACATTTTTGACTGTTTGTTGTGTCAGATCAGGCCAAACTATAACCAAAGAATCCAACTCTCCTGAAGCCCCCAATCCAAATGTGAGTTTGGGCTCCACACTAGACTGAAAGCCTCTTACTGGCATCAATTCTTGCATTTGCTGTTGGCCGTCCTTCCATGCAGTTACCTTAGACCCTAAAGCATGATGATTCTTCCCATCTTGTTTTAAACTGACTTGAACAGAATTTACAGAGGCCGAATGATTTTGGTAAATCTCCGCTGTGGCATTGGTATTATTTAGGATCAGGTCAAGATCACCATCATTATCGAGGTCAGCATATGCTGCTCCTTGGCTTACATTGATATCAGAAAAGCCCCAGTCATTAGAGACGTCCTGAAATTGAAGACCATTTGTGTTTCGATATACATAATTTCGAGTGGCATGCTCAGGCATTGCATTGACGAAATCAGCGTAAGTTTCAAGCTCAATCTTTTTGCCTTGATTTACCTGAGCAGATAACTCATCACCGAAATTGATGAAATCCAAGTTGGTGTTGTCCTTGGCATATCCATTTGTGATGATCAAGTCTTTGTAACCGTCTAAGTCAAGGTCTGGTGCTAAAACTGACCAGCTCCAATCAGTTGCAGAAATACCAGCAAACTGTCCAATTTCACTAAACTGTCCATTGCCATTATTCAAGTGCAGTATATTGGCCGATACCTGATTATGAAAGCCATTTTCTTGCAGCATATTGAGCTTATCATGATTCTCAAATGCCATATGCATTTTCTGCTGATAGTTATCTTCAGAAAGCATGTCAAGAGAGACAATGTCGTTCCAACCGTCATTATTCAGATCAGCCATTTCAGAGCCCATACTGTACAGTGAGACATGATCGAATGCCTGGTCTCTCTGATCGGTGAATGTGCCATCTTGGTTATTGATATATAGATAATCAGGCTCGTTAAAGTCATTTCCTATAAAGATATCAGGCCACATATCGCCATTAACATCTCCAACACTGAGGCCTAATGAGAAGGTCAAAGCATTTGATTTTATCCCTGATTGACTGGTTACATCAAAGTATTTACCCTCCATATTGACGAAGAGTTTATTGGCCAACATAGGATTGACTCGTTTCTTTAAGCTGAGCAATTCTTGATTGTGCAGAGAAAACTCAGGAGACGATTGATTGGCCAAAAACATGTCCAAATCTCCATCCTTGTCAAAATCAAAAAATGCAGCTTGTGTACTATAACCGGGATCATCCAAGCCATATAACTCGGCAGATTCAGTAAAAGTGAGGTCTTGGTTATTGATGAATAATAAATTCCTTCTGAGTGATTCAAAAGGATAGCCAGATCGGCAAACGTAGATATCATCATATCCATCAGCATTGATATCTACAATACTAATTCCTGTGCTCCAGCCCTCATGTGCATATAGACCTGAAGCTTTGGTAATGTCTTTGAATTGGAGATCTCCTTCATTGATGTAGACTCTGTTCTTCACCATATTACCGGCAAAAACAAGGTCTTGAAGACCGTCATTATTAAAATCTCCTACACCTACTCCTGCTCCATTATAGTAGTAAGAGTATTTCATGATATTGAAATCTTCCGAATGCCTAAGCGCATTTCTAAAGTCGATTCCAGTAGCTGAAGAGCTTAATTTCTGAAATAGTGTGTCTTGATTTGAATCACAAGACGACAGGTAAAAAAGTGCCAAGATGATGGCGTACAGCTTTGAGTGCTTCATCGCTGAAAAGTTTTGATGTCCCATTAAAAAAAGATGGAGCCGCCATGCTAGAACGGCCCCATCAAGTAAACTATTAGAAGGAATTTAATTCACATCCCACCAAAGGTTAGTACCTCCGGTATCAGGTCCGCCTAGCTTCTGAACACCAGACGCAACACCAGCAGGGTTCTGAGCGTACTCACCGCTGATATATTTGATTCTCTTGATCATTTCATCAGTGTCGATCTCGCCACCACTATTGTTCACAATTACAGGGAACAATTTAGGGTAACCCGTTCTTCTGAACTCAGACCATGCTTCCTGACCGTCAGGATACATTGCGATCCACTTTTGAGTAATGATCTTCTCAAGAGAAGCTTCAAAATCTGCTCCTGCATCCCAAGCGATAGTCGCAGTACTAGTAGCAGCAGAGTTATTGTCACCATTGAAAGAATCTACATAATCCTTAGGCAATGAGGTAGCATCAGCTATGTAAGCATCAGCACCGCTATGACCATACTGTGCAAAAGAAGTTCTAATGCCTTCCTCGTACAGGCCTTGAGCAGTACCACCCATGTTCCAGCCTCTAAGAGCACCTTCAGCTCTCAAGAAGAAGACTTCTGAAGCAGTCATTAATTGAATGTTTCCGAAAGTAGTCAATGCAGAGAATGGCACATAATTACCTTTATCAGCGATAGGAATACCTTGTCTGATTCCTTTGTACTCACCTGGAGCAATTGCTGAAGGCTCAAAGTATGAAGCCAACCTTGGGTCATTATAACCGCCCATGATCGATTCCATTGGAGCACCCATACGGATATCGTTCCAAGCGTTATTGATCGTATTCAAAGGGTGATCAACGTTATTCTTCACAGTGAAATTAGCCTCGTTAGAAGTGATCACACCATAAGGGTGATTCAACGACTTCTCAGCCTCAGACTTCGCTAAAGTTGGATTCACGTTAGAGATACGAATAGCCAATCTCAATCTTAGTGAGTTAGCGAACTGAATCCAGCTAGCCATATCACCACCATATACTTCATCAAATGAAGCGAATGGCTGAGCATCTGATGCATCCGCAAATGCAGTCAATGTACCGATCGCTGCATCTAGCTCCTGGAAGAATGCATTGTATACTTCTTCTTGAGAATCATAAAGGATAGAACCATCCTCTTCCACTTGTCCATATCTAGAGTAAATGATCGGACCGAACATGTCAGTCACTCTGTGCATTGCCTCTACTTTGATAATATCTGCCCAAGCTAAGAACTCAGGGAAATCTTCTCCTGCTACGTCCTCAACGAAGAGTACAGATGACATCACGTCATTATATGAAGGGTTCCAAGCCCAAGTATTCCAACCATCGACCAAATTGTAAGTCATATTGTTAGAGTTACCTGCAAATGGCGTTGGAGGCATCATATAACCTGAATACACATCACCAATAAGGTTCTGCTGTAACTGAGTTACCCAAGCAGGTGTATGCACATATATGTTTCTTACCATGTTTACGAATGGTTCTCCAACCAATCTGTAATCTGCGGCAAGGTCTTCTTCGGTAAGTGCAAAAGGATCTTTGTTGAATTCCTCAAAGTCGTTGTTACAACTTACTGTCGTCAATGAAAGCCCGATTGCTAAAACACCGGCTCCCAGATATGATAATTTATTTTTAAAGATCTTCATGTCTGTTTGATTTAGAATCCTAGTGTTAAGTTGAAACCAAAGCTTCTTGTAGGAGGCAAACTGAATACATCAATACCTTGTAGTCCTACACCTGTTGAGAAGGTTACATCTGGATCGAATGGTGCATCATTCTTCAAGAAGAATAAGTTTCTACCGATCAATGAGAATCTGATAGAGCTCAAGAAGCTGATTCTGCTCATTGTGCTCGCAGGGAAGTCATATCCAATAGAGAATTCTCTCAGACGCACGTTAGTCGCATCGTATACATAATTCTCAGTGATACCGTTTCTACCGCCCACAGCGCCATACCATAACTCTGCATCTACAGAATTTACTGGAGTACCGTCAGCTGCAACAGCGTCTACAGTTACACCACCTGCGTCTCTGTCGTCTGCAGTTCTTTGAGAAACACCATACTCATCAAGTAAAGCTTCAGTCATAGACATTACTTGTCCACCTACTCTACCTTCGATCAATGCTCTTACTGTGAAACCTTTGAAGGTTACTACATTGTCGAATCCATACATGTAATCTGGCTGAGGATTACCAAGAAGACCGAAATCTCCTTTTTGTGGTCTACCGTCAGCATCTAGTTGGATTCTACCTTGTCCATCTCTTACAAACTGAACACCATAGATATCTCCGAATGATCCTCCTTTAGAAAGACCCATTCTATAACTGTTCACACTCTCGTCAGTGATAAAGAAGACGCCATCATTCTCATCGAATTCTGGGTGTACTTCTTTCACTTCGTTAGTGTTCTTAGTAAAGTTTAAGCTGGCATTCCAAGTAACGCTAGACTTCTTCACGATATCGTAAGACACTAAAGCCTCAATACCTGAGTTCTGTACATCACCAGCATTCACAAGGTATCTCTGGAAACCAGAACCTGCAGGTGCTGAGATATTAATGAATTGGTCGATGGTGTTCGTCTTGTAATACGTAACATCAAGATGGGCTCTGTTATCAAAAGCGTTCATTTCAAGACCGATCTCAAATGATCTAGACTCTTCAGGAACTAAGCTAGTACCAGGGATTGGTCCAACTTGAGACAATACCAATTGTCCGTTCTGGATATCTCCTCTTTCGCTCTTGTCATTAGCCAAGTAAGCAGGTACGTCATTACCCACAATCGCATAAGAAATTCTTGCTTTAGCAAAATCTAACCAGTTAGCACTGATCAATTCACTCAATACTGTACTGAAACCAAATGAAGGATAGAAATAAGATTCATTTGGAAGAGTTGAAGACCAGTCGTTACGAGCAGTCACATCAAAGTAATAAGTACTGTTGATACCTAAGTTTGCACTCGCAAATACTGCGTTGCGCTTAACTCTAGTTAAATCTTCTCTTATAATTCCACCTAGAGGGTTAGCCAAGTACTGAATACCGAATTGGTTAGCAAATGACAGGTTACCATCTTTAGAATCAACAAAAGTCGTGCTGATCAAACGCTTAGTGTGGCTCATACCTACGTTAGCGCTGAAATTGATAGATCTAGAAAAATCCTTGTTGATCGTAAAGATCAAATCACCATAAGTCTGCTGATCATCAGAATCTCTTAAAACATAACGGCCATTAGAATCAGACAATGTCGCCTGAGTAGAAGCATACACATGCTGTGTGTAGTGGTCTAACGACTTATCTACAGATCCCCTAGCCTGAACTGACAACCAATCGGCTAATTCGTATCCCACAGAAATAGTAGACATTACTCTGTTACGCGTATTCTGATTGGTATTTCTATTCAAGATCCAGTAAGGGTTTTGCTGAATATCTCTATCTGCTACCCAGTTCTGAACCATCAGGTTTCTACCTTGATCGTACACTTCGTAGTTGTCGGCAAAATCATTGAAATTCTGCCCTCTTGGGAAGAAGTATAGTCCTGTAAGCGGGTTAAAGTATAAACCACCAGCAGGCCTGTTATTTACCTCTTGGTTAATGAATGACACATTACCATTCAGCTTCAATCTTCCATTAAAGAAGTTCGCTTTCGTATTGAAAGAGAAGTTGTGTCTTTTTAAGTCATTTGTTGGCATAACACCATCAGCAGTTGTGTTAGCATAAGAGAAGAAGCTCTGCTGCGTCTCATTACCACCACCTACTGAAATAGAGTTAATGAATGTGTTACCACTCTGAAAGAAATCTTCCACGTGATCTTCAGCATTCACTACACCACCCCAGCTAAATTCCGCGCCTGGGCTAGTCTGACCATACTTGAATTGCATATCAGGAATGTCCTTCACCTTTTCATTCATATAACTTGAAGAAACAGTGATTTTAGGAGCACCTGCAGCACCTCTTTTTGTTGTGATCAAGATCACACCGTTAGCTGCTTGGCTACCATAAAGTGCAGCAGCTGAAGCACCTTTTAATACACTCATAGATTCAATGTCTTCAGGGTTGATGTTTGAGATACCGTCACCGCTATCTACACCACCACCAAAAACACCGCCTTGAGTACCACCATTGGTGTTTACAATTGGCACACCATCCACTACATATAATGGTTGGTTATTTGTTGTTGATTTGTTACCTCTGATAACAACTCTTGCTGAGCCACCTACACCAGAACCACTTCTATTCACAATCAAACCAGCTACTCTACCTGAAAGTGAGTTTACCACGTTTGTTTGCTTTACAGTAGTTAGGTCCGTGCTACCCACTTCGTCAACTGCATAGGTCAAAGAGCTTTTTTCTCTTGAAATACCTAAGGCAGTTACCACAACTTCGCCTAGTAAAGCGGCATCAGGTTGTAGTACTACATCAAAATTTGTTCTGTTCCCTACAGTGATCTCCTGGGTGATAAAACCCACAAAAGAGAAAACCAACACGTCATCCGAATTAACTGCTATAGAGTAGTTACCGTCAAAATCTGAAGCAGTACCTCTTACAGTACCTTTTACAGAAATATTGACACTCGGAATAGGAAGTTGGTCATCTGAGGAGGTCACCGTTCCGGAAACGGTTCGCTGCTGAGCAAAAGCAGCCACACTGAGTACTAAAAGTAGCGTGGTGATTAAGCCCTTAAAGAATAGATTCCTCTTCATATTCGATTCATTATTTGCTTATGAAAAATGGTTTTTGTTGAGTCTAATGTTGAGAACTACAACTGAGAGGATGAAATTATTTAGCTGAATGGCAGTAAAGTTTATCTGACTGTATACCATTCGGCCTGCAAACGATTGAAAAATAGAAAACTCTGTCACTCAGCGCCCGATCTTCCCCACACAGCGAATTTTCTTTGACTCAAAAAGTGCGCAAAATAATATTAATGTGCATTCGGTGCGACACCTACCTTGAAAACAGCAATGAATTCTCCTACATTTAGTATTTCCAATAACTCTTGGCTCTTGAGGAGATTCAAATACGATGACAATATAATACAGTATCACGCCCTATTCTGGCTGTCGTATTTCGCTTTCAATACTATTCGTTGGGGTAATTATTTCGATGACTACGCATACTCTATCAAATCCAATCTGGTAGAGTTTCCCTTGCACATGGCATTGGCGTATTTCACGCTGTATTTCTTAATGCCTAAGCTATTACCGAAAAAGGTGCCCTTATTCATCTTGGGTGTCTTTCTCACTACTTTGGCAATCACCTTATTAAGAATAGTCATTACTTATGAATTGGTAACAACTGAGGTATTTAAAGAATCAGGAAGAGAAGAAGATCTCTTTGGCTTTAACTATATAGCTGCTGCCTTTATAGGTGAGCTTTATGTGCTAGGTGTCGTGTCTGCTATTAAGATCGGGATTGATTACGTTAAATTCAGAAATAAGGCTTCAGCTTTACAAAAGACTCAATTGGAGACAGAATTGGCTTATCTGAAATCTCAGATTCAACCGCACTTCTTCTTTAATACATTAAATAACCTTTATTCATTAACCCTAGACAAAAGCGACAAAGCACCAGAAACAGTCATTAAGCTTTCAGACTTGATGAGCTATGTGATCTATGATAGTGCCAAGTCCCTAGTTCCCTTGGAGAATGAGATCAATCATATCAAAACGTATATTGATCTTGAAGGATTAAGGTATGGAGACCGTCTAGACCTAAAATTAGGGGTTGAAGGTGATATCGATCATATTCAAGTGCCTCCACTCCTTTTTATCCCTTACATAGAAAATGCTTTTAAGCATGGCGGTTCTACAAGAGATCAGAGTATTCCAATTGAGATTTGCTTTAAAGCTGTTGGGAATGAGCTGAAATTCACTTGTAAGAACAATATTTCGAAAGATGAAGAGGTCCATAAGAAGCTCTTAGAAAAGAGTCATTATGGCATTGGCCTAAAGAATACTGAACGAAGGCTAAATCTTCGTTATGGAAATAAATATCAACTAGAGGTAAAAGAGCACGAGAGTGTCTTTGAGGTAGAACTTAAAATTCCGATCAAATGAGTTATCGAGTTTTAATTGTGGATGATGAACCCTTAGCGATCAATGTGATCAAAAGGTATTTAGAGAGTTTCGAGAATTTTGAAATTGCAGCAACTGCGCAAAATGCGATAGATGCTTTCTCTATCATTTCAAAAGAACATATCGATGTCATTTTCCTTGACATCAATATGCCTACGATGAGCGGGCTAGATTTGATCAGAAACCTCAAAAACCCTCCTCTAGTTGTCATTACAACCGCTTTTAGAGAGTATGCTGTTGAAAGCTTTGACCTTGAAGCCATTGACTATTTGGTGAAACCTATCTCACTAGAGCGATTTATGAATTCAATTTCTAGAATCGAAAAGCGATTAAATGGAACTACACCTCAAGTAGTTATTCAAGAATCCTCTTCTAGCGCCAAATCATCCAAAGATCATGTCTTCCTGAAAGTTGACAAGCGAATGGTGAAGGTCAAGTTTGAAGATATCATTTACATAGAGAGCCTAAAGGATTACGTATGTGTAAAGACCAAATCGGAAAAGCTGATCAACCATAATAACCTAGTGAGTATTGCCGAGCTTTTACCAGAAGATGAGTTTGTAAGAATTCATAGGTCTTATATCATCGCCTTGAGCAAAGTGAAAGCCATAGAAGGAAATTGCGTAGAAATTGATGGGAAGCTTTTACCAATTGGTAGAAACTATCAGAAACACATCAAAAAGTTGATCCTCAACATTGAGGAGGATTAATCCTCACAGAAAATCCCTTGTGGGAAATAAAGCTGCCTGAGATAATAGGACATGATTCCGCTCTGTACGCCTTTATGCCCCTCAAAGAACTTCTCGTATTCCTTCATCTTTTCCTCCTCCCCTTTGAAGATTACCACTTGGCCTTGGTTGCCATCAAAGTTCAAATCTCCTAATACTTCAATTTCTGGCATCTTTCGTTTGGCTTCTTTGATCTTATCTAAAGTCAATCGGTTGGTTTTCATGGCATAAGCACCATCAGAATCGAACTTATTGGTGAATCGCATAATAAAATAGGTGGTCATTTCAATCTCACTTTCATCCTTATCCCACATATGGCAAATCTCACCTATATCCATGTTGAAAGGGATGGTCTCAATGATAAAGCGATCAGCAGCAATGGCCGGATCGCTACTCAAAACAGCATCAGTGGCTTCTTTGTCTGTATCAAAGATGAAGATGCCTCCGCCAGTATAGAACGGACCGGCAGCGATCATTTTGCGCTCTTCGACCAATCGGCCAATATTAGCCATATGACCGGCCTGCAAGCTATCTACCTGTTCTTTGGGTAACTCAGCTCGATCAGGATTGGTATTCAAAAACACAAAGGTGTAACGTCCAGAACCCTCTTGAGCATGAACTGAAATAGAAAAGCAGAGAAAGAGTATGAAAAAATAGCGCATGCTTGAATTTAAGTTTTAGACGCTAAATGTCATAATGAGATGATTGGGTGATTGGGTGATTGGGTGAAAAGTAATTCTACTTTGTGACTTATGTCATCACTTAATTACGTCCTCCCTTCATAACTCTCTCACACAATTACTTTCCACCATACCAATCAAACCTCAAAAAGTGCTTTGATGGAAATGATGATCTAGGAATTCAATTTATCCTTAATTTATGGTTTCAATCATTTTTAACCGTCATGAGAACCACACTCCTCTCACTCCTTTTATTTATAACTTTTACTTCAATTTCATTTAGTCAAAGTACTCTTGGTGAGCAACTTAATGGTCATTCATTTAGATTCATTGGTCCTGAAGGTAACCGTGCCATCGCAGTTATTGCAGAAGCTAATAATCCTCAAGTAGCCTACATTGGCGCAGCCTCCGGTGGCTTGTGGAAGACCGAAGACATGGGCATCAATTGGAGACCTATCTTTGATAAACAAGATGTTTCTTCCGTTGCAGCCATTGATTTAGCACCATCAGATCCTAAGCAGGTTTGGGTAGGCACAGGTGAGACATTTGTGATCAGACCGGCACATGCCATGGGTAATGGTATTTACTTCTCTCCCGATGGTGGCAAGACTTGGGAACACAAAGGGCTAGAAAAAACTGGCCGTATTGGAAGAGTCATTGTACATCCAAATGATCCAAAAACTGTGTTTGCTGGTGCTTTAGGCCATACTTATGGTCCTCAAAAAGAGCGTGGTGTCTACAGAACAAAAGATGGTGGTGACACTTGGGAGCAAGTACTTTTCATCGATGAAGGTACAGGTGTTTCTGACATGGCGATTGATCCACAGAACCCTGACATCATTTATGCAGCCATGTGGTCTATTCATATCAATACTTGGGGATTGAGATCAGGTGGCAATGGAAGCGGTATTTACAAATCGACTGACGGAGGAGACACATGGGAACCATTAAACAAATACGGACTTCCTTTTGGAGCTGATCGTCCTGTTGGTAAAACTTCAGTGGATGTGTCTTTTAGCAATCCGAACATCATTTATGCTCTTTTTGAAGCAGAAAGCCCAGAAGTGTGGCGTTCAGAAGACAAAGGCATGAGTTGGACCCTCATGAGCCAAGAGCATGACTGGAACGAGAGAGCTCCTTACTACACTCGTTTGAGAGTTAATACTGGTGATCCGGATGAGATCTATTCCATGACCGTGCGATTCACTCATTCATTAGATGGTGGTAAAACAAGAAATAAGCGTCCTCCTAGAGGCGGTGGAGACAATCATGACATTTGGATCAACCCTACCAATCCTGACCACTATATGGTGGCTCATGATGGCGGAGTAAGTATCACATATAACCATGGTAAGTCATTTCAGCGAGTGGTTTTACCTATTGCTCAGATGTATCATGTAGCGGTAGATGATCAGATTCCGTACAACGTATTTGGCAATAGACAGGATGGTTGGTCTTATATGGGCCCAAGTAATTCGCTAGCTGGTTATATCCCATTGGGGCACTGGAAAGGTGTTGGAGGTTGTGAATCTGGTTTTGCTAAGCCTGATCCTGTAGATAACAACATCATTTGGTCTGGTTGCTATGATGGTGGCTTAGATAGACATGACCTGAGAACTGGACATTCTCGCGATGTGCGCGTTTGGCCTGAGGCAGGTTATGGTTGGGCACCAGCCGACATGAAGTACAGATGGCATTGGAATTTCCCACTAAGTCACTCTCCTCATACCACGGGCAGAGTATATGTAGGTTCTCAATTTGTACATAAGACTGATGATGGCGGCCAAAGCTGGCAAGTGATCTCGCCTGACCTCACTTTGAACTTGAAAGATCATCAGCAGAGTTCTGGCGGTGTAGCTATCGATAATCTAATGACCTTCGATGGTTCTACTCTTTTTGCTATTGAAGAATCTAAGTTTGAAGCGGGTGTCATTTGGGTAGGCACTAATGATGGCCAAGTACAATTGACCAAAGATGATGGAACAACCTGGATCAACCTAACCAATAACATCCCTGACTTACCGGAATGGGGCACTATTGCCAATATTGAGCCTTCTAGATACGATAAGGCAACCGCCTATATTACAATAGATCTTCACCAAATGGGTGATTTTGATCCGTACATCTTCAAAACCACTGATTATGGTCAAAGCTGGACCAAGATCTCAGACGGGATTCCAAAGAATGAATCGAGTTTTGTGCATGTAGTAAAGGAAGACCCTAAGCGTACAGGCATGCTCTACGTCGGTGTTGATAACGGTATTTATGTAAGCCATGATGATGGGGCAAACTGGAGCAGATTGAAACTTAACTTACCTCCTGCACCTGTTTACTGGTTGGAGATCCAAGAACGATTTGACGACTTAGTAGTAGGTACCTACGGACGTGGCTACTATATTCTAGATGACCTTTCTGCTATTAGGGGAATGGATAAAGGCGAAGAAGCTGTTATTTACCCAATAAGAGATGCTTGGAGATTCAACAACAAAGAGAACATCAAAACAGATGGCGGAAGCTTCAATTCAGGCAGAAACCCACGATATGGAGCAAGTATCAACTATTGGGTACCTAAAGGACATCAGGGAGATGCCAAAATGGAAATCAGAGATCGAGAAGGTAACCTTATCAGAACTTTAAATGCAGGTAAGAAATCAGGAGTGAATCGCGTGCAATGGGACCTTCGCTATGAACCAACTTACACGCCAAAACTTCGCGTTCAGCCTCCTGGTAGACCTTGGGTACAATTGAATGGCGAAGGATGGCGGCCATTAGTTCAGTGGGACCTAGATCTTATGGCCGGACAATTTGGTCCTAGAGTAGTGCCTGGTGATTATGAAGCTACACTTATTCTTACCGACAAAGACGGGAACGAGATATTCAAAGGCTCAGCCATGTTTGGCGTTTTAAAAGACCCACATGCAGAAGGAAGCTTAGAAGACATTGAAGCACAAGTCGCTTTCTCATTACAATTGAGAGATGCCATGAATGTGGCTGTAAGCAATATAAATGCTGTCGAGGTGTTACGCTCTGAACTTGAAGACATCATTGCTGAAGGCAAGAACAAGCGAACTACCAAAGAAGCCATCAGGCTAAAAGCCGCTGCCGAAGAGGTGGCAGCCAAACTGTATGACATCCATTTGACCGGAGCACGAGAAGATGCCTTCCGCTCTCCTATCAAGTTATACGGCAGATTAAGTGCTTTGGCTTCTGATATTAACTCTAGTGGCATTGACTTTAGACCAACCAACCAACAAGGTCAGGTTTATGAAGTGCTAGATGAAAGGTTACAAGCCGCCATTGAGCAATTCGATGAGTTGATCAATAAGGACATTCAGCAGTTCAACAAGGCATTAGAGCGTCAGAATAGAAAGATCGATATTGAGAAGACGGGACAAGAGGATTAATAGTAATTCAATCTTCAAGTCAATAACATGAGTGGCTTTTTTGAAGAAAGAATTGTTTATGTATCAAGCGCGGTATAGTAATAAGAATTGATGAAGACGACAAAGTCATTAAGCTTTTTAGTCCTTTTGATTTTCGCACTTGGTGCATGTTCGAAAGATCAAGCGGCAAGAGTTAAAATCATGTCTTATAACATTAAGCATGGTGTTGGAAATGACGACAGTTTAAGACTGGACAGATCGTTAGAAGTAATCAGAGCTCAATCACCAGACTTGGTAGCCTTACAAGAAATAGATTACTTCACAGAGCGTTCGGACAGCGTCAATCAAACCTCCTATTTGGCGGAAAGCCTTAAAATGACAGGCAGCTTCGGTCAGTTCATGCCTTATCAGGGAGGTGCTTATGGAATGGCAACGCTATCAGCCAAGCCTATCAAAAGCACAAAGCATCTTCGATTACCAGATGGTATTTATGAACCACGTGTAGCCATAGTACAAGAGATCGAGATTGCAGAAGACCTTACTATCCTTTTCGCTAATGTGCATTTCGATTGGGTCTCTGGTGACGAGGGTGAGCAAAGTCGCACTGCTCAGGCCACCGAATTAATTGAGTACATCAATCAATTCGACCTACCAGTAGTTGTGACAGGAGACTTTAATTGTGAGCCGGACTCAACTACTATGAAGCTGTTTTACCAGAGCGGATTTGAGTTCGTTATCAAGGGAGAAGACAACCTGAGTTTCCAGGGTGCCAACAAAGTAGAGATCGATCACGTGATCTTTAGAAACACCGAAAAAAGGCATTTCAGGGTGGTCAGTATAGATTTATTAGATGAACCACTTGTCTCAGATCATCGACCTTTAGTGGCAGAGCTAGAGTTAGCCTATCAATAGTTGAACTGTATTACTATAAGACAAGCGGATATTTTTGGCATAAAAAATGTCCGAATCTGATGACCCGGACTCTTATCTCATTCAATATTGATTTTAGAAACCTTTAACCAATTCTAGGTTCAGGCCATTCACAAATTCTTGGTAGGCTTTCCAATCATTTGCAAAGAACTCTTCTACTTCTGATTGAACTGGTGCCCAAACATCTCTCAAATTCTTTAAGGCATAGGTTTGAGCCTGACTGACAGCGTCCATGCTCCCTCCCATTTTTCCTCTTAGGTTACCTAAATGCGCTGACATCACATTCGGATCTCTTCTGAAACCCTGAACGGGTTCTTCGAAGAAAAGCCCATTCAGTTCATCTAATCTGTCAGCTACTTCTTTGGATCTCTTCATTAGTGCCTCGTTTTCTTCATCAAGGGCTTTGACTCTCTTGACAATTGACTGTGCTTCTCTGATCTGATCTACCCAATTGGTCATCTCGGAAATGGTGGAATTGGCATCTTCTATAAAGGCTTGTTTTTCTGCTAAGACTTCCATGTCCCACTCCACTCTTTGGTCTGCCAAAACATTGATGGTTTGTTCGCTGACTTCTTCGCCTTGGCTCATGCGCACTTTGTAGGTGCCTGGTAAAACATCATAACCTCTAGGTGGATTGCTTCCTTCTTTCACTTTTCTGCTACCTGGCATACGAATGCCATCACTTTCAAAGCCCCAATAAATTCGATTCAAGGCTGAATCAGCTTTGATAAATTTTGTTCTCACCACATGCTCCTCTGAATCCAACACTTCCATTTTTATTTTACCCTTCTTCGAAGTGTAAAAAGTAATGGCAGCACTGAAAGGCTTATTCTCACCGAAGAACATGCTGTGTCCCGTACTTCTATAACCCATGTAAGGACCAATAATGGCATTTGTCGCATCAGGGATCTCAAACACATGAAGTGGTTTCTTGGCCAATTGAGCCGTCCCCATTGCTGCAGCTTCTCTAATCGGACGGATATCATCTAATATCCAGATCGATCGTCCAAATGTACCAATGATCAAGTCATGCTCTCTAGGGTGAATGGCTAGGTCCATTGTAGGTACAGTTGGAAATCCATGTGTCCATTTAGCCCATGACTTTGAGCCATCCATACTCACATAAAGACCTGTTTCCGTTCCTAAGAACATCAGGTTAGGTTCTACTGGATCCTGAACAAATGACAGAGCAAAACCAAAAACATCTTCTTCACTCACTATCCTTTGCCAGCTTCTACCATAGTTGGTTGTTCTATAAACATATGGCGTCCAATTATCTCTTCTGTGATCATCAAAAACAACAAAAGCTGTTCCCGCTTCATAGGTACTCGCTTTGATCTGCTGTACCCATGCATTGTCAGGCAGATCTTTGAATTTACCCGCTGAATTAGTCCATTCTTCACCAGCATTTCTTGTCAACTGAACATTACCATCATCAGTTCCTACCCAGATCACTCCTTGTTCTAAGGTGCTAGGCTCAACTACGGTGATAGTCGTGTGCATTTCTGCACCTGAATTATCATAATTCAGTCCTCCTGTTTCTAGTTGCTTTTGCTTCTCAGGATCATTGGTGGTCAGGTCAGGTGAAATGATTTCCCAATTCTGACCATGGTCGCTAGACTTGAATAAGTACTGAGATCCAAGGTAGACCGTTTTCTGATCGAACGGATCAATATTTACTCCTGCATTCCAGTTCCATCTGAGTCTATCGCCATCAGGATGCTCAGGTCTAATACCCAGCATTTGACCTGTTTCTCTATCGTATCTTCTAATGTTCGCTCCTTGGCTCAAAGAGTAACCATATCTTGTATCAAGCGGATCTGGAACCACATCAAAGCCATCTCCGCCCACAATTCGCTCCCAATAACTGTTCCTGATTCCTCCTTGCTTTAGTAGTTGACTTGGACCTAACCAAGCACCATTGTCTTGCATACCGCCCATTACATTATAAGGTGTTTCCATATCGTAATTGACATGATAGAATTGACCTATAGGCAGATTCTCAGAATATTGCCAGCTACCCCCTCTATCCGTACTGACTTCCATTCCCCCATCGTTTCCTAACACTATAAAATTGGGATCATCTGGATGAATGTAAAAGGCATGATTATCTACGTGAATGTAACTAGGGTCAACAAACATCCCCCAGTTCTTTCCACCGTCTTCACTTGAAGTCACGAAAGTATGGAGTGAGTAAACTCTATTTTCATTTTCAGGATCGACAAATAAGTTCGCATAATAAAAAGGTCTATTGCCAATCTGCGAATCTCCTTTTTTTGAAATTCTGTACCATTCATTACCTCCATCGTCAGATCGATAAATGGCATTCTCTTTGGATTCTACATAAGCATACATTCGGTCTGGCATTGATGGAGCGATGGCCAAACCGATTCTACCCATGTCACCTTTTGGCAAACCATGCTCAGAGGTCTTTCTGTCCCATGTCTCTCCACCATCATGCGAAATATAGATACCTGATGCAGGTCCACCTGAGTTGAAGAACCATGGATCTCTTCTGTGCTCCCACATGGCGGCAACTAGCTTATTCGGATTAGTAGGATCAATAACAAGATCAGCTATTCCAGCACCTGACACATCATAGAGCACCTTTCTCCAAGATTTACCCCCATCAGTAGATTTGTATACACCTCTTTCTTCATGTGAGGCCCAAGGCGAACCGATGGCACCAACCCAAATCACGTCAGGGTTATCAGGATGAACGATCAGTCTGTGAATATTCTTGGTCTTTTCCAGTCCCATGTGCCGCCAAGTTCTACCAGCATCTAAACTGCGATAGACTCCATAACCAGAATTCAATGAATTTCTAGGATTCCCTTCACCAGTACCTACCCAGATCACACTTGAATTCGAAGGATCGATGGTGACAACACCTATTGAGGCTACATCTTCATTTTCAAAAATAGGCTCCCATCTAGTTCCTGCGCTTACAGATTTCCATAATCCTCCAGAAGCTGTACCAGCATAAATTACATTCCTATTATGTCTAACAACATCAATTGAGGTCACTCTACCTGACATACCTGCCGGGCCTAGCGATCTAGGCTCCATAGGCTCAAAAAGTGAGAGATCCGTTTGGGCTTGGCCCAATAAAGTAAAAGCACAAAGGAGTGCTACAAATAAAAATCTAGTCATGGGAATTTTCCTTTTCTACAGGCAAGATAATAGCAGGCAACTATGAAGCTGACTCAATTTCTTTGAGTGGTCATTCTTTATTACTAATTCAATCATCTTGAATTATTTTTGTAGCCAAGCGCAAGTATTGATTAGAATAAACATCAAAGGAGGTATGAGACTTAAAAAATTCTTTCACTCACTTCCCATCATTGTATTTCTCGCTGCTATCGTTTTCTCATGCAGCAGCTCAGATGATGATCAATCAAACCCGACTGATCCTGAAGTCCAATCGCGACCAAATGTATTATTCATTATAGCTGATGATATGGGTAAAGATGCCACTTCTGGTTATATGGAAGGAAGCATTAAGGCCAATACACCCAATTTAGATGCCTTGAGAAATCGTGGGCTAACATTCAATAATATGTGGGTCAATCCTACCTGCTCACCCACAAGATCTTCTATTCTTACAGGTAAATATGGCTTTGAAACAGGAATCATCTCACCAGGTGATGTGATCTCAAATCAGCATCAAATCCTACATGATTATATAGCCAATCAATCATCAGAAGATTACGCAACTGCACTTATTGGGAAATGGCATTTAAGTCAAGACAGAACATTCAATCCAGAAAGCCTAGGTATGGATTACTATGCAGGCTTACTTTCGGGAGCAGCCAATAGCTATACAGATTGGACCTTTACTCAAAATGGCCAATCCTCTCAAGAAACTGATTATATCACTGAAAAATTCACCGATCTGTCTATCGATTGGATCAATCATCAAGAGAACCCTTGGTTCTTGTGGTTAGCATATAATGCCCCACATACCCCTTTCCACCTACCCCCTGCTGAAATGCACTCACAAGGAGCTTTACCGAGCGATGAGACTAGCATTAGCAATAATCCACTTCCTTATTATCTCGCATCCATTGAAGCCATGGATTATCAAATAGGAAGATTATTTAGTGAGATGAGTGATGAAACACTCTCTAATACAGTCATCATTTTCTTAGGCGACAACGGCACTCCAGGGAGCGTTATCCAAGCACCTTATGCTAGGGGCACTTCAAAAGGAACCTTGTACCAAGGTGGTATTAATGTACCCTTCTTCATGGCTGGCCCTGGAGTTACTCGTCTAGGAACTGATAATGCGCTGATCAACGGAGTGGACCTATATGCCACTATTGCCAGTTTAACTGGGGCTGAGGTTGAGAACATTCATCAAAGCAAAAGCTTTGTTGAATTGCTAAGCCAAGAAAATGATCAATTCAGGGAATATGTCTATTCTGAAGTATTAGAAAGTAGAACAGACCTACAAGCTTGGTGTATCAGGAATTCAACTCACAAACTCTTAGAATGGGAAGATGGAAGCCAAGAGTTATATGATTTGTCAAATGATCCATATGAGTCTAATGATCTTTTGACAGGTACTCTTAGTTCGGAAGATACTGATGCAAAAAGCGCATTAGAGGCCTACTTGAGTCAAATCCGTAACTAATGGAGTGTTGAAATAAATTTAAGCGTAACTAATGACTAGTGAAGCGTTTAATTTTAGGTACTCAACCAAAAACCATTTATGAGCCTCACTGATCAAAAAGTAAATCTCCAATATGTAGGAGTCATATTCCTCACCGTTTTACTTACCTGGTTATTCCACGAATTCACGCACTGGCTCACAGGAGAACTCTTTGGCTACAAATCAAGTATGCGACTGAATAGCACAGCCTATTTAGAGGACGATCCACCAGCAGGTATTAGGGCCATAGTATCCATTTCTGGTCCTATATTCACCTTATTACAAGGAGTTGCCTTTTATTTTATTCTAAAGAATAAGGGATGGAACAAACTCCTTTACCCTGCCCTCATTACCGCTTTTGTTATGAGGCTTCTAGCCGGAATCATGAACTTTATCGGGCCCAATGACGAAGCCCGAGTTGGCATGTATTTAGGTATCGGTAAACACACCATTTCGCTCATATTCTGTGCCTTTTTATTTGCCTTAGTTTATAAGATTTCTAGGACATATCAACTCAAAACTACGTTTCAAGTATGGACAGTGGTTATCATGCTTGTGGCCATCACTATACTGATTTTTGTAGATCAAATTTTTAAGTTCAGGTTAATATAGATATCGTCATCGTAGTGGTCATCTATTCATACACCTAAGACTCACTGAGAACTAATCTGGACCAAGTAAGATAGATCGACCTATTCATGCATGAAAAACAGTTGGGCTCGCTCTTTAAATTCATATCACCACTTCTTTTATGATTCTAATCCTTTCCTTTTTACTTTTGCAACACAGTTGCATAATATAAAAGAGAAATGGCTAATAATCGAAAACTTCCAGTTACTGTCCTAAGTGGATTTCTTGGTGCAGGCAAAACCACTTTACTGAACCATGTTCTTCACAATAAAGAAGGGTTAAAAGTAGCAGTGATCGTGAATGACATGAGCGAAGTAAACGTTGATGCTCAGCTTGTTAAAAGCGAAAACACGCTATCTCGAACAGAAGAAAAGCTTGTTGAAATGAGTAATGGCTGTATCTGCTGCACGCTTCGCGAAGACCTTATGGTAGAGGTAGAAAGATTAGCCAAAGAAGATCGTTTCGATTATCTATTAATTGAGAGTACTGGTATTAGTGAGCCTATTCCTGTAGCACAGACCTTCAGCTTTGTTGATGAAGAGAATGATATTGACTTATCAAGATTTAGCTATGTGGATACAATGGTCACGGTAGTCGATGCATTCAATTTCTTCAAAGATTTTGGGAGTCCTGAAACTTTGATGGACAGAGATCTGACCAATATCGAAGATGATTTTAGAACCATCGTTAATCTATTGACTGATCAAATAGAATTTGCCAATGTCATCATCTTAAATAAAGTTGATCTAGTAGATAAAGCGACCGTTTCGATCCTGAAAGCTGTTATCAATAAACTCAATCCCACTGCTAAGGTTATTGAATCTACCTATAGCGCCGTAAGCCCAAGTGCTATTTTGAATACAGGTCTCTTCAATTTTGAAGAGGCAGAACAAAGCGCTGGTTGGTTAGAAGAATTGAACAAAGAAGAGCACACGCCTGAAACAGAAGAATATGGAATTGGCTCTTTCGTTTTTAGAAGCAACAAGCCATTTGACCCGGAGCGTTTCTGGAAATTTGTGGGGCAAGAATTCCCTACAACAGTCATTAGAAGTAAGGGGCTATTTTGGTTAGCCTCTAGACCAGATCAAGCCCTGGTTTGGGGACAAGCTGGTGGCTCATTAAAAGCAGACAGTGCGGGTGTTTGGTGGAGCAGCATGCCTTTTGAAGAAAGAAGCCGATATTTGGCCTTTGTAGAAAATCAGAAAGATATCGAATCTGAATGGGACAAGGTTTTTGGTGACCGTAAGAATGAAATAGTTTTCATCGGACAAGAAATGGACAAGGAAGGGATGATCGCCAAATTAAACGACTGTTTGAGCACTGATGAGGAACTAAGTACTAGCAAATGGCGCTTAGGATATGATGACCAGTGGCCAATCCCAAGGGCTTCAGAATTCGCTCAATAAGAAAGCATTGAATCAAAATAAAGAATCCATCATTGTAGTAGTAGGTTTTCTGGGAGCCGGAAAAACAACACTACTCAAATCTCTTACTAGCAATTTCATCAATAAAGGTTGGAATCCTTATGTCATTTTAAATGACTATGAGAACGCCAATCTTGATGCGCAGCAGTTTCTAGATCAGATCGAACCACGTTGTCTTATGCCTTTAAATGGCAGTTGTATTTGCTGTAGTGGCATTGGAGAATTAAGGTCTTATGTCAACATGATACCTGAAAGAGAAAACGGCATAACATTGATTGAAGCGAATGGTACTTCAGATGCAGTATCTCTAATGGGATTTCTAGGTGTAGGGATAAATGAGCGCTTTTCTCCTCCTATTCAGGTTTCGGTGGTAGATGCTAAAAACTGGCAACGAAGAGGAGAACACAATGAATTAGAAGCCAATCAAATACAAGTATCTTCTTTGATCGTTCTAACACATCACCAAGGTTTGAGCGAAGAAAGATTATCAGAAGTAACCTCTAAGATCTCAGAATTCAATCATTCAGCTCAAATCGTATTTTCTGATCAGGTTGATATTGAATTACTACCTCAGCTTACTCCTTCAGATAATTCTGCTGAGAAATTAGATCATTTAAAAGCCCATTGGTCTTCTTGCTCGATAGATTTGCCCGACCTCCCAAATGAACAGGTCATTCACGATATATGCGCTGAATTACCTAAGTCCATACAAAGAGTGAAAGGCTGTACGCGTGTCGGAAGCCAAAATGGTTTTACATACTTCGAAAGAACTCCAGATGGAATTGTTGGAATTAGACCATTTTATGGGGTGCCGACTACTGGAACAAAACTTTTAGCCGTTGGACCTGGCAGTACTCCTGAAACACTTTCGGCTGCCCTAGAGAAGAGTCTCCTGCTACAGAAATAAATTGTAGGTTGTTTTTAGTTAAGGCACTTATCACAACTTCCTACATACAGCAAAGACACGGACTGTACTTGATGATTGGGCAACTGAGGAATGCTAACATCTACATGCAAGCACTCTGTACGCCCACATTTTTCACATTGGAAATGAGGGTGCGCATTATATTCTGAAGTTGTGGGATTGTCATTTAGAGCATACCAGCGCGCTCCATCTTTACCAACAAATGAATGAAGCGTTCCATTGTCTTCTAATCGCTTGAGGATTCGATAGACGGTAGTTCGATTCATTTCCTCACTTAAATCTTCGGCTAGTCTCACAAAAGAGATAGCTTCTTGCCTTTCTTCAAATTCTTTTAAAACGAGCGTGAGTGACTTGGTCTTACTGACTTTGCGCATGGTACAAACATATTGCAACAATGTTGCAACTACAACATCATTTTCTATTTTTGCAACATTATTGCGTTGGATTAAACTCTTTATGTTAAAATCTCAATTATCAGCCAAGCCAGATATCTATGGAGCTACAGCCAGCACGCTGTGTGCTGCACATTGTTTGGCTGCCCCAGTATTATTTCTTGCTCAGGCGAGTCTATCGACAGGACATGTTGAAGTACCGACTTGGTATCAAATGATCGATTACTTGTTCTTGGTCATTTCCTTTGCTGCCATATTCCATGCGGTTAAGAACACCTCAAAGGCTTGGATGAAATCAGCACTTTGGATCACTTGGGGGTTATTATTTTTAGCTATTGTAAACGAAACATTTGAAGGCCTACACTTAGGTGAAGCGGCCGTGTATGTACCCGCTTTTACCCTTGTTGGCTTACATCTATACAATAGAAAGTACTGTCAGTGCCAAGAAGAATGTTGTACGCAAGTAGCCTAATATGGATAAGAACTTAATAGATAAGATTGAAGAGATGGGAGATGCCCATTTAGGTACTAGTGTTGACACACCTATGCGTGAAGATGCATTTGCCAAAAGTGATGATGAGAAAATAGAGAACATTCAGTTTCATTTTCAAAAGATCATGGAAGAGCTAGGGTTAGACTTGACTGATGATAGCCTTTCTGGGACCCCATATCGTTTTGCTAAAATGTATGTAAAGGAGCTTTTTTATGGATTAGACCCTAAGAAAAAGCCAAAGCTCTCTTCTTTCGAAAACAAGTATGGTTACAACAAAATGTTGATTGAAAGCAACATTACCATAGATTCTGCTTGTGAGCATCATTTTTTACCTATCCAAGGATTTGCTCATGTGGCTTATATACCCAATGAGCGTGTAATCGGACTATCCAAGATCAACAGACTGGTTGATTATTACGCTCATCGACCTCAAGTGCAAGAAAGGTTATGTCTTCAGATTCTGAAAGACTTGCAGAAAACACTGAATACTGAAAGCGTTTTAGTAATGATCTCTTCTAAGCATTTGTGTGTTTCTTCCAGAGGAATCAAAGATAAATCAAGCTTCACTACCACTATTGAATATGGTGGTCAATTCGAAGATGCTGATAAAAGAAATGAATTCTTTAGCAGCATGAAACTTGAAAAAATCTGACTTTGAAAGATTACTAAGCCCTATTGTCGAGCATGATCACTTCTGACGAAGCGATTGACTTTCCTCCTGTTCCGAATTCAACATCAATTCTACCCAGGTTGATACCTGCCCAACCCACTTGATTTATGGTGGTGGTAAAGCCTTGACCATTGGTCAATAATAGCGGCTGATCCATAAAGGTATGCGTATGCCCACCAAGAATTACATCAATTTCACTTACTTCATTGGCTAGCCTGACATCAGAAGGATAAGGTGCCTCGCCATAATCATAGCCTAGGTGAGATAAACAAACGATCAAATCACATTGATTGGCCTTTAATTCTTGCACCATCTCTCTAGCAACAGCAATTGGATCATTCCAAACCGTATTACCATACATGGACGAATTAACCAAGCCCTCTAGTCTAATTCCTAAGCCAAATACACCGACCTTAATACCATCTTTATTGAAGATCTTGTAAGGTTTTACTTCCTCAGCGATCTGATTCTTTGAGAAATCATAATTGGCAGTTAAATAAGGAAAATCAGCATGTTGCATGGCTTTTTTAAGGCCATCCAAGCCATTATCAAACTCATGATTCCCAACTGTTGTAGCATCATAACCCATCTGGCTCATCAACTTCAATTCAAGTTCGCCACCAAACATGTTGAAGTAAGGCGTTCCTTGAAACACATCTCCTACATCAAGCAACAGTACATTATCTTCAACTCCTCGCACCTTTGATATGGCAGAAGCTCGAGCCGCCATACCTCCATAGCCGGCATTTCTGCCTTCAGTAAACGGATCAATTTGAGAGTGCATATCGTTTGTGTGCAGAATGACAAGTCTTTTGCCATTCAATCCTGATTGGCAACTACTTAAAAAGGTAGAACCTCCTGCAACGAATGCTGATGCAGCTAATGACTTAATGATAAAGCTTCTTCTTTTCATTCTATTACAGTTATATGGTTGGCAACTTGTTCGTCAATTGATTGGCCTTTGGCCGTGGACTCTCTTATCTCTTTGACAATGATATCTCTTAGCTTCACTTGCGGAACATCAATTCTTTTTAGTGGTATAAGCATTCTAAAACCACCACCACCATTGGCTAGATAATCACTTATGGCCATGACATAAGTTTTGGATGGTACTATTCGTTTGCCATTCAATTTGACATTCTTAGGACCGTCAGCTGAAGCACTAAATTTCACTGGCCACAACATACTACTACCCGAACCATTGATCTTATCAACTACCTCTAGCAGTACCGTGCCCGGTACTTCTAACAACACCATTTCATTTTCAAATGGCATCACTTGGAAAACCTCTCCTAGTGTAATTTCACCCTCATTAATGGGTGCTCTTAGCCCCCCATGATGATTCATGACAGCCACATCAATATCTCTTTCAAAAATGGCCTCACACTGTTCTAACGATAGCCTTGTAACGAATGTACCTAGATTGGACTCATACTCTCCACGAGAGGTCAGATCATGAGCGGCATAACCTATTACTTCATTCATGATTGAATCAAGCGCAGACCTATAAGGAGAAATAATATTTTCAATGTTCTGATCTGCGACATATGTGGAATCCACAGGCATTTTAGACCATGTGATGGAGGCGCTTGCTTCTTGCTTTTGCTGACAACTGATAGTCGCAAAAAGGCTTAAGGAAATAAACCAGCACCACAGAGAAGTTCGATTTTTCATAAATAATTAAATCTGCTCGAATGTAAATTAAATCTCGCTAGGTTAACCAACCCTTCGAGTAAGTTCATAAAAGCTTAATAACAAAGGTACATCAAAGCCTCTTATGCAACACTGTTGCATGAATAAAGCTATCTGCTATATTTACTAGATCATAGATTTTTTAACATCATCAATTTAACAATACAGACATGCTTCAAAGAAAATTTGATAGAGTAGTCGAGCAGTTCTATCCTAATGCAATGGATGCTAAGGACACCTCCATTCATTATTTAGGGAAAATGCAGAATGAGCACAACATTAACGTTTCAAAGGTATTAATGGCCACTTCAGTTTGCTCTGATGACATTAACGTTCCGTCTACTACCTTTTTTAATGTGCTATTTGGCCCTTTTATCATGGGTGGACTTGGCGGACTTCCATTTGTTGGACAAACTGGGATGACAGCCTTTGCGCACCATGTTCCAGATGAAGGAAGTGCGTTTATCTTCTATGGCCCTCACATTGGTTTAACCTTAGATGGTGAATTGGGTAAGATGTACAGACCCCGTCAGGAAGAAACAGGTAATTCATGCGGGGCCTTAATGCTTGCACTTAGTAGATTAAACGATAGTTCCTATACTCCTGTAATGAGCGATGATGATTATCAGCAAATGAAGCTAGAAGAAAGTCTTCTGCCTTATCGAGATGAGATCGTCAATAGTGACAACCAGCAAAAAGCCATTACTGATGCTACATATGAGATCATCGATAGGAAAGTGCATGAATATGTAGAAGCTTGTAAAGGCGAATTCAGCGTTGATAAAATAGTTCTTTTAGGCGGTGTTATTATTAATACTGATTATGGCCTTGATGATTACTTTGATGCTAGAAACTTCGAAGTAATTGACCTAAAATAATTGGATGGCAAGTCATCTATTTTTCATTTGCCCTACAGACTACATTGAGGGTGAAATCCGAAAGTACTTTAGGGGTGATAAAATGTTTATCACCTCTCTGGGTAACTCTGTCGAAATAGATGAAGAACTGATTATAGAAATTTCAGAGATGGTTGAGGCCAATGAGATCTCAGCTATCTCTTTCATTTTAGCAGATGATAATACTCTTTTCCAAGAGTTTAAAACTAAGAACCGCCTTGCCCTCGATGGTCTAAAAAAATTAGGCCAGATCATACAAAAGAAGACCTATTCAAAGAGTAAAGTTTTTCAACCAGAATCAGCTCATACGAGGTCCATTCTCAGCTTTCTTGAAGACAAATCCAGCAAACTACAAGTACAAACGAACGGTCTTGATCCTCAAAAGATGAAAATTAATAGCCTTGTTTTCAATAGGTCATTTAATGCCTTCATTGAAGCTCACAGTTCACTTTTTGAAGTATTTCCACAGCGATTGAATTGAGTGCTATGAGAACATGAGCTTTGAAATTATTAGTCTGGTAAATACCAAATTGGGCTAGTATACGCTCTATCTTGTGTGGTCATTTGCACTTCATCACCCATTTTTATATTGAAGAACTTAGCATCATATGCAGGCCATCTTGGCGTGGGTATCTCGATCACACGAACGTAGTAGAATGCATTTTGAGAAGCGTCAAAATCGGGATCCTTCCAAAACGTATTTAGCTCAACTGCCCCTATATCATTTGTATAAGAAGCATTTCCTACATCTACGGTAGATCCAACAGGTGTAGTACAAATACCTTCTGAATTAATTACCCGATTATCAGAAACTGCTAGATCAAAGACTTTTTCATGTGTTTCTCCATCTTCATCCAACCAGCCCTTGACCATTTGAATTCGATCTAAATTAGCCCCATCTGGGTCCTTATGGGCTTTTATAATAAAACCTGGTTGGCGTCCATTATCACTCACGATGTCTCCCCCCATTGGAACTCCTTTTTCGTAACCTTTTAGGGCAAAGTTTTCTCCCAGGTCATTTTCGGAAAAACCATAGCCTCCAAAAACTCTCACAACGATTCTCGTTCCTGTGGTTGCATATACCTCTTTTCTGATCATGGCATCAAAAAGGGCCTCTCTAGTATTTTCAGGGGCCCAAATTGCCGCTAGACCAGCCGCTGCCATATCTCTTGCCATTAATGTTAAGTCTGGGTCACTTCCGGTAACCATCTCCAATTCATGCCTTTGAATATTAGGTTCAAGAAAAACTCCTTTGTGAAAGAAATTCTCCTCTCTTGTTGTAGGCACTGATCCGTGGGCATCTGAGCTACCGATCATTCCAAACTTATAAGGGTTTGCTCCAATACGTGCGGCTTGTTTAATTCCCTCTTTATAAGCCGCCCTTGCATATTCCTTCGGTAACATATCAGGAGTTTTTCCCTTAGAAGCCAGAATATTTCCCTTATCTAAAGTCTCATAATCAGCGAACTCGTCATCTGGAGACAATAATGGATGTGCCTCTCCATCACCTTTAATCTGCACAACTTCATATAGTGGCTCAAACCTCATTCTCTCCTCTGCCCATTCTTTTGTTATAGGACTTCCATCAAATGTTTCCGTATCGAACATCAAACCATTAGAGAGATTACCATTGTGAGGTATACCTAGAACTCTACCTCCAGTATTTTTTTCATAATTGGCCATATATTTCCATAGATCTTCAGGATTGGCAGAATCAAATGCTGAGAAAGGGATCACTTGCTTTGTTTTATCTGCGCCATCTTTGAATATGACCACTCTGTGTAAATTGTTATCTTCTGGTGCCGTGCTATATTCGTATCCTGCGAATGCAGTAAATTTGCCGGGATCATTGTACTTGTCTGCATTGTCGGCTACTTGGCCCCAAGCAGAGCGTACCATGTCCGTATTATTGATTTGATCTGTGTTAATGGACGATGCCCACTCGAAGTAAGCTTCATAGGTTTGACCATTCTTAACCATATCATGCCAACGCTTACCTTTTTCTGTCTTTAATAACTCAGGATCCGACCGCTCTATGAAATCATAAAGCCCAAGGTTCTCGGCATGATCTGCGATCACTACCCAATCTAAAGGCCTGATTAATCTGAATTTTTGTCCCGTTGCTGTAGTGACCTCCTCACCTCGTGCAGCTCTATATGCCTCCTCTGGCCCGAGCGTAGTACCTAACATACCTGCATCAACTGACCAAGATGTGTGTAAATGGCTATCACCAAAAAAGGGTTGTTCCAGACCTTTTGGCAATGGCTGAGGAGTATAATCACCCACATAGGGCGAGTATTCTTTTTGTTGCGACTCTTGTTCGTTTTCATCTGATGATGAACAAGAATAAAATAAAGTCACTAACAAGAATAAAAAAGCTGATTTCTTCATAATCAGATATTTATTTTGATTCGAATAATAATAAAAATACTTCTTTACAATGACTTTAGTAGAACCAATGCTTTATTGCTTTGGACCAACTGAACTCCATGCTAAATAACTTCACTCGGATTAAAGCCTTTCAACTTTTTAAACATCTGGGTGAATTTAGAGGGGTTTTCATAGCCCAGGTCATAAGCTACTTCCGATACTGAAAAGTCCCCAGATTTGAGTCTATTATAAGCCTCATCCATTTTTACTAATTGTGCTTCCATGAATTTAACTTTTAAATGAATTACTATATGATTCAAAGGTATTCGACTGAAATACCTTAAAAGCTCCCAAAAAGGTCATTACTCTACCCAATCAGGCCAAAAAACATCTTGGAGACGGCCTTTAAAACCGGTGAAGATTTAGATAATCAATCCGTTTTAAGTTTTAAAATTCAGAATATGAAAGCACTCCTCATCAACTTTGATCATTGATCGGGAGTGCTTTATTGGTTAATTAATTAGCGAGTTGTACGGCAGGAGGTATCCATTCTCCTGACTGAGCCTTGGTACTTGGTGCGTACACACGCAAGGTTAATATAAATTCTCCTTTCGGTGCCGGCAGCCAATTACTTACATTGTCTATAGATGGACGCTCATACTGAATATAGATAGTTAGAGATTCATCGTCTCCATATTTCAGATCGTCTATGTTTTTCAAGTTATATCTATTCAATTCATTTGGAACCAAGTAGGCCTCATCATCATACATTGTCAATGACCAAAATGCGTTGGATGGTGGTATTTCATCTTTTGAAAATCTTAATACATATTTATTCTCACCATTTAAATTTTCACCATTCCCATCAACTTGAGTTTTCGGATAGAAGGCATCTTCAATGAGGTTTCCTCCTAAGCCTATGTAAGACCAGCCTGCTCTTAAATCATAATCAATACCATAACGCCCCATCTCATAAGTGAGCGTCCATCCATTCTTAATGACTCCTAAATCATTTAGAATTGAGCTTAAATCTTCACGCCCAGCTTTGAAACCTTCTTCAATTGCTCTTGCAATTTCCTTTGGGTAATTTTTTAAAAGAAATTCCTTACCAGCATCAATTCCGATACGTTTCATAGATTCGACAATTTTATGATCTTCATCATACGGAGGATTGTCGACTAATAATCGATTAAAATTGTTGAAGTACTCTTCTATACCCATTGCCATTACAGTCTCGTTCACGTCTACCGGAAATTCAACATCCTGCAAAGCAACTTTTGCTGGAGGGCTATAATTACTTCCCCATGCAGATAGAGGTGTTAAGATAAATTGATCTTGTAATTTGTTAACCAGTTCATAATCTTCCCCGTCACTGTAGATTCTACCACCAATACAAGTAATATCTGTTTCAGACCTTAATAATTCCAATCCATCAGGAACTTCTCCAACCCACTTCGGGCCTGCTATCAAAAAGTCCGCTGGTCCTTGATGAGTTCTTGACCCTGGTGCTGCCGAAACATCATTCCAAGCATTGATCAACTGCATGATCCAATAACGATCACCCATATCTGGAACTGAAAGTACAAAGGGTTCATCTCCAAGATCGAGGCCTGCAAATGAATATAAAGTTTCAACATTAAAACCTACTACCATCCTATTTGAGGCATCTACAAATTCTCTGGCATGACCAAACTGTCCCATAGGAGCCATTAGACCTTTGGGTTCAGTTGTATATGTTATTCTGTGATATTGCTTTTCCCATAATAAAACTGGGAGGGCGTAGATATAGGCTTCTTGAACTATTTGTTTCGCTTTATCAGGTGTAATTAAATTCTTTTGACTAGGATTTTGACAACCGAACAATAATGATAGCATCAACATAAGCCCAATGGAGTGTTTATTTGACTTATAAACACAATCCGAAATCGATCTTTTCCTTTTCATTTTTCTATCTTTTTAAAACTCTACACGACAAATGTAGATGCCTGACAACCCGTTTCATCTCCCATTTGGTCCAACGCTTGATCCAATAAGTCCAACTTGTAAAGAGGTTAAAGAAAGAGTCGATTCACCGTTCATGAAAAAGTGTAATTTACCATTCTACACTAGAGAATCTCACTTGGGTTAAAACCCTTCATTTTCTTAAACATCTGAGTAAACTTTGAAGGATTTTCGTAGCCAACATCATAAGCCACTTGTGAAACAGTATAGTCACCAGTCTGAAGTCTTTTCATGGCCTCATTCATCTTAATGTCCGTGAAATACTGGTAGACGGACCTATTGAAAAGCGTCTTAAAGTCTCTTTTCAATTTGGATAAGCTCATTCCGAATTCATCAGCTATATCCTCTACCACAATCTTCTTATCTAGGTTCTGATGAAGCCATTCTTTTATCTCCATCATTCTTTGATAGTCATCCTTATGAAGTCCTCTTAGTTCATCCTTATGAACCATTTTTTTAATGGAACTCATAAGCTCTGTAAAGACCTCTAATCCTCGAGATAAACTCATTGCCTTTCTTCCAAACTCCATTTCTTGACATTCAAAAACCTCATTAAGCAATTTGGATAAATGTTCTGGAAGAAAAGTGTAATAGCTCATAGGAGCTTGATCAGGAAACAGTTCGTTTAATATGTTCTTTCCTTCTGGAAAAAGAGATTCAAATGCAGTTCTTCGAAACTTAAAAGCCATAGATCTCATTTGAGTATTCGCAGGAATACCCGCTTGCATAGGTATCAGGCCATTATGAAAAAACACTCTAGTTGGACTATCTGCGTTGATCATCCTAGTCTCGCCATCAAAGTCAAAAAAAGCAGCTCCTTCCTTCATCAAATTGATATGAAATAGGTCTGGATCATTATCAGGCAAACGATCTGCGACTAGAGTTTTATAATAAAAAGACTCGCCCACAATGATCTCAAAATCTTCCATTGGTTTATATACCTGAAGCTTGAGCTTATATGGTCCTTGCTCAAAGAAAAACTCACTATCACAGAGATCACCACTACCAAGTGCCTCTTGATAAGCCTGGCTGTAGTTGATAGCCCAACCTTCTTGCATTTTAACAGAAACCTTCTCCTCCATTCTTGAAAGCTGAATTCAATTAAGATTTTCCTTAAATTCCTCTAAATTCAATACAAAGTAAGCATTGTCCTCTACAATTACTTATTAATGTCTGAAAGAAGAGTATTACAGGTTTCCGTCATCATTGCGCTGTTTTTTGCCCTTTTCGGAATTATCTATGGTATCATCATAGAGTCTTCCATGGTGATGTTTGATGGCATCTATTCTACCATAAGCGTATTACTCTCATTACTATCTCTATTAGTCTTAAAGCAAGTAGAAAGTGCTACAGAAACTGAGAATTTCCCTTTTGGTAAATGGCATTTTGAACCTGCATTGGTAGTTTTTAAATCTCTGGTGATTGTCAGCTTATGTATTTACTCACTATCAAATGCTGTGGCTGATCTACTCTCAGGCGGCAATGAGGTTGACATAAGTGATGCACTTATCTATGCTGTTATCTCATTTTCAATTTGCGCAATAGTGTATCTATTCATTAAACGCAGAAACAACAAACTCAACTCAGAATTACTTAAAGCGGAAGCCACACAATGGTTAGGAGATACACTGTTAAGCCTTGGAGTAATGATTGGTTTTGGAGCGGCTTTGCTTCTTATCGGGTCTAATTACGAACATTTTGTGCCTTATACAGACCCAGCTATGGTGATCATTGCCTCACTAATATTTTTAATATTCCCCTTTCAATCTCTATTTCAAAGCATAAAACAGCTGATCTTCTATAAAGGTGATAATGACCAAAGAAGCAAAATTGAATCATTGATTACACAAATGGCCACATCGCTCGATGCCAAGCATAAGATCCACTTTGTCCAAATAGGTCGAGAGCTATTTCTTGAAGTCAACTTCTTATTAGAGAACCGCGAATTCTCTGTGCATGAGATGGATGCCATAAGAAATAAGATTGAGAACTCTTTAGAACAGCAGGTATGGCTTAACATCAATTTCACTACAGAAAAGAAGTGGCTTTAATCCTTCAATCTACTATTTCAAACACATTCGAATTCTTGGCCTTTTTGGGGTAGACATTGGTCTAAATGGGCTTATCAATGATTGGAGCTGAAACTAGCTTTGTATCAGTAATTAATCATTAAACGATAAAGCCATGAGAACTAGAATGTATTTTTTATTGACTGTTGTAATTTTTGCTTCACTTATCGCCTACCAAAATAGACTGTACAAAGTGAAGAGTGAAATGAGTGCTTCTTTACTACCTATTCCATTGATTGAAAATGTTTTGAGTGAAGAAGAACAAGCTGCACTGAGTCCTGATGAGATCATTGAAATGCTCAAAGAAGGAAATGAACGATTTGTAAGTAATGACCTCACTGCTCGAGATCACTCAGCTCAAGTAAGGAACAGTACTTTCGCTCAACACCCGAAAGCAGTTGTGTTGTCTTGCTTAGACAGTAGAGTTCCGGTAGAAGATGTTTTTGACAGAGGCATCGGAGATATATTCGTGGGTCGCGTGGCAGGTAACATTGTCAACGAAGATCTATTAGGCAGCATGGAGTTTGGTACTATGGTATCTGGGGCTAAGGTAATACTCGTACTAGGTCATGAACACTGCGGAGCTATTAAGTCAGCAATTGACCAGGTAGAGGTAGGAAATATCACTGCGATGTTGTCAAAGATCCAACCTGCCATAGAATTAGTTGATGCCTTTGATGGCGAGAAAAGTTCAAGCAATCCATCATATGTGCACGAGGTCTGTGAAAGCAATGTGAGGCATACTATTGATCAAATAAGATCTAAAAGCCCAATTATTGCCGAAATGGAAAGAAATGGAGAGATCAAGATCGTTGGAGCGATTTATGACATGTCATCAGGAGAAGTAGAATTTTTGGAAGATGCTATATAGAAGATTAGAGTACTTGATTAGAGCCCCTCCTTTGCAGGGGCTTTTTTTATGTATTTAGCTGAATTAGTTAAATTGAATCATGTTCAAGAACCGCAAGCGACTTTTAATTATCCTAGCAGTACTATTTGTTCTTTTTCTAGTTTGGGCAGAATTGGGTGTAGGCATTTTTGGAACACCTTGGGCCGGAAATTAATATGAAGATCATTAGAACTTGGAAAGGCTGGACATTGCCTGAAAATGCTTCAGCATACCAACTTTTTTTAACTGAAGAAGTGTTTCCTGCTGTGAAGCAGAAAGGTGTTAAAGGATTGGAACACGTTAGTATATCTACAAGATCTCTTGCTGACGAAGTAGAGTTTTTCCTCACCCTGAGATTTGATTCGATTGCCAGCGTGAAGCAGTTTGCCGGAGAAGAATATGAGCAAGCCTATATTCCGGATAAAGCAAAGACCTTATTGAGTCGTTACGATACAAAAGCAGAGCATTTTGAACTAAAAGAAGCCTTTGACCTATAATATGGAAAGCATTAAAATCAACTACTTAGAGTTTAAATCCACAGACCTCGAAGCTACCAAGACCTTTTACAATTCTGTATTTGGCTGGAGTTTTACCGACTACGGACCAACCTATTGCTCATTTGATGGGGCTGGCTTAGATGGTGGTTTTGAATTGACTCAAGAGCCTATACAGAATGGTGCACTAACTGTTCTTTATTACGCTGACTTGACTGAACTCATTGAAAAGATTAAAGCAAATCAAGGCAGCATTTCAAAAGACATATTCGAATTTCCTGGAGGAAAAAGATTTCATTTTTTAGACTCATCTGGAAATGAATTAGCAGTTTGGTCTGATCAATAGAAGTATGAAAGTTTATCGATCAAAAATTAGCTACGGGCTGTTAAGTTTCACCCTTTTACTTTGTGTGACTACTTGGGCCATTCCAGGATTGGATGGTGCTCCTACACAAACCATGATCATCCTTTCACTAGTGATCATCGCTACTATCGCCTTTATTCTTCACGCGTTCTACAGTACTCGCTATTGGATCAATGAGAAAAATGAATTCAGAGTAAAAGCGGGTTTCATTAATGACCTAAGCATCCCAATTGACGGTATCACAAAGGTCAAAAAGACTTCTTCTTGGATAGCCAGTCCAGCAGCCTCATTCGATAGAATCGAGGTCTTTTATGGTAAATGGAACTCGGTGATTATCTCTCCCAAAGAAAAAGCGGAGTTAGTAAAGGCTTTGCAAACGATTAACCCAAAAATTGAGGTAGAAATCTGAGGATAGCGCTTGGGCTTATAATTTCACATTATTCTTGAAATACCTTTTGTATTTTAAGAATCCTTAGGAAACCATAAACCTTAGATTTGATGAGCTCAACCAAGCCGAACCAAGAGTCTTTGACATCCATTCAGATCAATGGCGAGACTTACTTTAAAATTGAAAATGTAGAAAGGTTACGCCATTTCTTCATGAGTATAGTTAGTGCTTCTAACCACTGGATGTTCATTGGCAGCAATGGTGGTCTAACAGCTGGTAGAAAGAATGCAGAATTCTCACTTTTCCCCTATTACTCTGACGACAAGATTATTGAATCTACAGAAGTAACAGGTCCTAAAACTGTTGTACAATTCACCCATCAAGGTAACCTCATCAATTGGGAACCCTTCAGCAAATTCGGAAAAGAGAAATTCAACATTTCTCGGAATCTGTATAAGAATCAATATGGCAACAAGGTGATTTTCGAAGAGGTCAATCATGACCTTGAATTATCGTATCAATACAAATGGTCTTCATCAGATAAATACGGTTTCATTCGTCATTCATCATTATTGAACTCTGGCGCAGCGAAAGAGATCCGACTCTTAGATGGGCTACAAAACATATTGCCTTACGGTGTAGGTAGCGACCTTCAAATGAAGCAAAGCAACTTAGTTGATGCCTATAAGCGAAATGAATTAGATGCACAATCAGGCATGGGCATATTTGCTTTGAGTGCCATTATTGTTGACAGAGCTGAACCGAGTGAAGCCCTTAAAGCGAATGTGGTTTGGCAAAAAGGACTACAAAATCCAACCTATTTGGTGTCCTCCAAACAACTTGACGCCTTCAAATCAGGAGTAGAGATTCAGCAAGAAACGGATGTCAAAGCTGAGAAAGGAGCCTTTTTGGTGGCATCGACAATCTCATTAGAACAAGGCGAGAGCAAAAGCTGGATGTTGGCAGCTGATGTCAATAAGAACCATCCTTTTGTAGCAAATCTTATCAATGACATTTCTCAAAGTGGAATTGAAGAAAGAGTAAATACTGACATTGAAGCTGGTACTACTGAATTGGTCAAATTAACGGCTGCTGCTGATGGAATTCAAAAGACAGCTGATCAACTAAAGGACACTCGTCATTTCGCTAATGTGATGTTCAATATTATGCGAGGTGGTATTTTCGATCACAATTATCAGATCGAAAAATGGGATTTGGTCAAATACCTTAAATCGGCCAATAAGCATGTATTCAAGAGCTTTCAGACTCAAATTGAAGAACTTCCAGATCTATTTAAGCTAGAAGATCTCGGAGTTCTAGTCACAAAAACTAATGATCCTTCACTTACTCGACTTTTAAGCGAGTACCTACCTTTGAAGTTTAGCCGTAGGCATGGTGACCCGAGTAGACCATGGAACAAGTTTTCTATCAATACTAGGAATGAAGATGATGGCTCTAAGATCTTGGATTACCAAGGCAACTGGCGCGACATCTTCCAAAATTGGGAGGCACTGGCTTTCGCCTATCCTGACTTTATGGAGGGCATGATCTTCCGCTTTTTAAATGCATCTACTTTTGATGGTTATAACCCATATAGAGTCATGAAACATGGCTTTGACTGGGAGACTATTGAGCCTGACGATCCTTGGAGTTATATCGGCTATTGGGGCGACCACCAAATCATTTACTTGCTTAAATTCTTAGAGTTTATTGAAAAGCACCGTCCGGGCCGACTTAATGAGCTCTTTGCTCAAAAGACATTTACCTATGCAGCCGTTCCTTACAAGATCAAGGCCTATTCGGATATCCTCAAAAACCCAAAAGACACCATTGAGTTCGATCATGACTGGGACGCTGATATTCGATCTAAAAGGGAGACCTTAGGCTCAGATGGGGCCATGCTACAGGTCAACAATGAGGTTTATCACGTCACCTTCATAGAGAAAATTCTAGCCACTACCCTATCAAAGATCTCTAACCTGATTCCTGATGCAGGTATCTGGATGAATACGCAAAGACCAGAATGGAATGATGCAAATAATGCCCTTGTAGGTAATGGTGTAAGTATGGTCACGCTATACTACCTAAGAAGGTTTTTGGCCTTCTTCAATCAACTTTTGGGACAGATAGAAGACCAAGAAATAGCGATCTCTAAAGAGCTCATGTCTTGTTTTGAGTCAATCTTTGATTCATTAAAAAAGCACCAAGCTCAATTACAAAATGGCTTCTCTGATCAAGAGAGAAAAGCTTTTATGGATGACTTGGGTGTTGCTGGCACACAATTCAGAAATGGAGTTTATGATGCTGGCTTTTCAGGGCAAAGTGAAAAACTAAGTCTGAAAAGACTCAATGAATTCTATCAGCTCAGCAATACTTACTTAGAAAAATCTATTGAATCAAACGAGCGAGCTGATCAATTATACCATGCTTACAATATCATTGACATTAAAGATGATCAAGTAGGTGTTTCTTACTTGGCAGAAATGCTTGAAGGACAAGTGGCTGTGCTCAGCTCGGGCTATCTCACTTCAGATAAGGCTCTGGGCTTAATGGATGCCTTACGAGCGAGTAAAATCTATAGAGCAGACCAGAATAGCTATATCCTCTACCCTAACAAAGAGCTAAAAGGCTTCTTAAATAGAAATCAAGTACCTGAAAGTCAAGTACTCAAGTCTAGTCTTCTAAAGAAGTTAGTAGAGGGAAATGAAGTAACTGTGATCGAAAAAGATGTCAACAACATCTATCATTTCCATGGTGCCATTAGAAATGCTTTTGAATTAGATGCTGCTTTAGATGGTTTGGAAAAAGAGAAATATGGAGCATTAGTCGATAGCGATAGATCCTTGGTTCAAGAGATCTATGAAGGTGTCTTTAACCATAAGACCTTTACGGGTAGATCTGGTACTTTCTATGGGTATGAAGGCCTTGGTTCCATTTATTGGCATATGGTTTCTAAGCTGTTATTAGCTACTGAAGAATGTACACTAAAAGCCATCGAAGAACATTCAGATACTGTTGAAGCACTCAAGTCGCACTGCAAGGAAGTGTTCGAAGGAATTGGTGTACATAAATCACCTGAAGTGTACGGTGCTTTTAGTATTGACCCATACTCTCACACTCCATTTACCAAAGGCGCTCAACAACCAGGTATGACTGGCCAGGTGAAAGAAGATGTGATCAGTCGTATCATGGAATTGGGTGTAGAAGTCAAAGAAGGAAAAATTCACTTCAACCCACTACTTCTAGATCAGAGGGAGTTCATTAATGAAGAATACTCTTATGAGTACGTTGACCTGAATGGAGAATTTAAAACAATGGAATTACCAGAAGACTCTTTGGCTTTTACTTACTGCCAAGTGCCTGTAGTTTATGGTAAAGGAGATTCAAATAGCATAGAAGTGGTTCAATCGAATGGGGAAAGCATTTCAATTGAAGGCAATTCCTTAAGTAGCGATCTTAGTCAAGAAGTTTTCTCAAGAACAGGTACTGTGGAACAAATCATTGTGACCTTGAGTCTTTAGGTATATGTTGAATACCCTATGGATCATTCTTGCATCTGTACTTATCCTAATTGTAGCGATTCGTCTTTTCATTTCTCTGAACCCTCAATTTGGAGCAAAACCTGACGAGACTGAGATAGAAAAGTATTCACATTCGCCTCAATGGACAGGTAAGATCTTTGAAAATCAGATCGAAACCGTCATGGATATGGGGCCTAGTAAGATCCCTGGTGTTTTGTGGAAACAGCTCTTTGATAGAAAAGGCAGAACTCCTGAGAAACCATTACCTATTGTTCCTTTTGACTCAAATGAGTGGAATAAGGACGATCATCCCAAGTTCGTTTGGTATGGTCATTCAGTCCTCTTGTTAAAACTCAATGGCAAGAACTTTTTGATCGATCCGATGCTAGGATCTGATGCTGCTCCCGTTGCTCCTTTTGCCATCAAGCGTTTCAGCACTAATACTTTGGATATCATTAATGACTTACCTCCTTTAGATGCCATTCTGATCACACATGATCATTATGACCATCTAGATCTTGCCAGCATTAAAAAACTTAAAGGAAAATCAAAGCATTGGTTTGTTGCTTTAGGAGTAAAAAGACATTTGACCAAATGGGGAATCAACACAGAAAACATCCAGGAATTCGATTGGTGGGACAAGACCTCTTTTGAAGGCATAGAGATCACTTTCACTCCTTCCAGACACTTCTCTGGACGTGGTTTAGGTGATAGAACCAAATCCCTTTGGGGCGGTTTTTCATTTATTTCAGAAGATTACAGGGTCTATTGGAGCGGTGATGGTGGCGAGGGCCCACATTTCAAGGAAGTAGGTGAAAAACTTGGACCATTTGATTGGGCCTTTATGGAAGATGGGCAATACAACGAGCTCTGGCACGCCATTCATATGTACCCAGAAGAGGCAGTAATAGCTGGAATGGAGGCAAAAGCCAAGGTCCTTGCTCCTGTGCATTGGGCGGGTTTCCCTCTTGCTTTACACCATTGGAAAGACCCCATTGAACGTTTCGTTTCTGAAGCACAGAAGCAAAATCAAAAAATTTCAACACCACAGATTGGAGAAATTGTTGAAATGACTGCAGATCCGAAGCAAGACAATTGGTGGGGCGAATTGGACTAAGGTATTTCGTTAAAGACAATTAAACTTCAGTTCATTCTCTTCAGATAGAAATTGCTTAATCTTGTATCAAAATTAGTGGCATGAATAATCTCTTTTCAAAACTTACCTTATTACTCATCATTTGTACACTTGTTCTTTCTGCACATGCACCCAGCGCCCTTTTCTGGGGTCAAATTGGGCACAGAACAGTAGGCCATATCGCTGATGGCATGCTTAGCAAAAAAGCTAAAAAGCAGGTTAAAAGGGTATTAGGACATGAAACCCTTGCTGAGGTGAGTACTTGGATGGACGAAGTGAGATCTGATGATGCCTATGACTACGCCACTACTTGGCATTACTGTACTATTCCCGATGGTATGACCTATGAAGAAGCACCCACTCAAGAAGGCGGTGATGTAGTTTGGGCCATTGAAAAGATCGTTAAAGAATTGAAAGAAGGGAATCTTACAGCAGAGGAAGAAGAGACTAATTTAAGGTTCTTAGTTCATCTGGTAGGTGATGTTCATCAGCCTTTACATGTTGGCAACGGTACAGATAGAGGCGGCAATGACGTGAAGGTGACTTGGTTTGGAAGCAATACAAATCTACACTCAGTTTGGGATACCCGCATGATCGATGGCAAACAGTTCAGCTACACTGAATTGGCAGACTGGGTAAATCATGCTAGTAAAACCGAAGTGAAAGAATGGCAAGCAGCTTCAGTAAGAGACTGGGCACATGAATCTATGAGCTACAGAGATCAGGTATATGCTGTACCAGAAAACGGAAGGCTCAGCTATAGATATTCCTATGACAACTTTGATCTCGTAAAACTGAGAATACATCAAGCTGGGGTAAGATTGGCTGGTGTCATCAATGAGATCTATAAGTAATCCTTAGTTTCCGAACTATGAGGTTGTTGTTCACGTAAATCCATAAGAACATCAACAACCACTTCATGAGGAATCTTCTACTTTTTCAAGCTTTACTAATTCTTCCATTTTTCAGCATTGCTCAGTCCTATGATCTGGGCCAAGAGCTCTCTAAGCATACAGTTAAAGTTCATAACCGGAGTGCCTCTGTTTATGAAGGCCAAGGGATAGAATTAGATGCTCAACAAAGTGACGGGCTGGCCATTCTCCAAAATATCAAGTTTAGCGAAGGCACGATTGAGCTTGAGATCAAAGGGGAAAATAATCCTGGGAAATCCTTTGTTGGTTTCGCATTCAATATCCAAAATGACTCTACTTATGAAGCCATTTATTTTAGGCCTTTCAATTTTGTAGCAGAAGCTCCTGCTCGCAGAAGTCATATGGTTCAGTATATCTACCACCCTGAGTATACTTGGTTTAAGCTGAGAGAAGAACGTACTGATGAATTCGAAAATGAAATCCAATCACCTCCTAACCCGGATGGATGGTTCCAAGCCAAGATAGTCATTGGTGAAAAGAACGTTCAGGTCTTTATTGGAGATCGAAAAACGCCAGAGCTCTCAGTTGCTCGACTGACCCAATCTGAAACGAGTCAGGTCGGTCTCTGGACAGGATTTGGCTCCTCAGGCCGATTTAAGAATCTCAAAGTGTCTAGTTCGAACTAATTTTTAACTTCGAACATCGAAAGAATTACACATCAGGTTCCTGAAGGGGTCAGTGAGATTAGGCTATCAGATTATGCTATCGGCATATTTGAAGCTTGTCCAACGAAAAATGCAGTCAAGAAGCTGATCAAAAAAAACCTCTTTCAAGTCAACGGCCTTACTGGTAGAACAGCCACATTTGTGAGCACCGGTGATGAAGTCTCCCTAGATATTTCTGCTCTTCATCAAAAGCATTCAAAAACTCCCAAATTAGCTTTAGAAGTATTATTCGAAGATGATTATTTAGCAGTGGTCAATAAGCCTGCGGGGATCTTAGTATCCGGCAACAAATTTGTTACGGTGGCTAACGGATTAAGCCAAAACCTAACATATAGCAACCAAGCAGATGCCTGTCAGCCCTATCCTATTCATAGACTGGATTATGGAACAACAGGATCGCTTTTAGTAGGTAAAACAACAAAGAGTATTCGAAGCCTAAGTCAACTATTTGCAGATAAGCTCATCCAGAAGGAATACTATGCCATAACCATAGGCGCAATGCAACAACTCTCTGGAACTATTGAAACTCAGGAAGAATTGAAAGTACTCACCTCCAGCTTTGAGGTAATTGAAAGTGTTGAATCCGAAAGATTTGAAATGCTGAATCTCGTTAGGCTACGACCGATTACAGGCAGACGACATCAATTGAGAAAACACATGGCTCACATTGGTCATCCGATATTGGGAGATCAGGATTATGGAAAAGAAGGATTGATCCTAAATGGAAAAGGCATGTATTTACACGCCTTTTCAATTCGTTTGACACATCCTATCATTCAAAAAGAATTGGATATTTGTGCCCCTATACCTAAAAAATTCAAGAAGATATTTCCTGAACTTGCTTTGGCTTAATTGCCACCAGCAATTAGGAGTACTACAGTAATTGCACCCCAACCTAAGGCAGCATTTAATACATTCTTTCCTCTGGCCTTTTTCTTATAACAGTGAAGATATTCTGGATCAGAAAAGAGCTCCTTGTTAGGAGAAAGTAAAGCAGTGTTTGAACCGCTAGCTGGCGTTGGCCCTGCTATGGCTGCACCAATCACAGTAAAAGGACCGAATAGAACACCTAATGCAAAGTGAAGACCTCCTTTACCATGGAAATCTTGAGCGTCAGTTACACCTTTGGCACAGCTTTCAGGGTCCATTTGATAGGCATTGAACTGCTTGTTCATTTTTTCATTTTGTTCAGCAAAATCGACTATCTGCACGTCTGTCAAAGGCACGTTGAACCTACCCTTTTCAGTTTTAAATACTATCTCACATGATTTGACTTTAACAATTCGACCTTGAAAGGACATATTGTTCTTGAGTACAATCACATCTTTTTGCTGAGTTTCCTTTCTTAAATCATTGGCAGACAGCACAGTAACACCCATAATTAGAGCAATCGCTAAGAATAATTTTCGCATGTTGTTGAGTTTAACTATTCGAGTTGTATGGTTAGATATTTGAATATAAATGACAATTCAGAAATTATGCCAAAAAGCTTAGTTTTTTAGGTAGGAATCCGGCAAAGGGTATTTGTCACTTTCACTCATCCAGAAGACGCTAACAATGAACCATCTGTCCTTTCCTTTTAATAATTGAATACTATTTATGCCGCGGGCAAAAGGCTTTTCATCAGTTTCGTTCCTTCTAGACTCATAGGTAGAAAACACATGAGCTATCGTACCATACTGCTCTACTCTTCTGGCTATTTCTACTTCGAAGAAACCATTCTTTTCCAAATTAGAACCGGCTTGTTCAATGTATTCATCTGGACCCCAAATTCTGTAGCCTACCTCCCCTGTTTGCGCATTCTGTCCACTAGGCATTAATCTGCCTTCAGGAATAAAAAGGCTCCTCATACGATCCCAGTCTCTTTTTTCACCGGCAGGGCCAGAAATAACATCATATAGAGCAAAAAGAATGGCATCCATAGATTCTACATCTTTCGGATCAGCAGTTTGAGCCTGTAGATTAATTGAAAAGGAGAATAAGAGAAAAAGAGGGATGAGACGTTTCATAGCTATCATTTTAAGAAAAGTAAAAAATGATAGGCAAAACGGCATTACCACTTATCAAGTCCTCTTTCTAAATCCATGAGTAATTTGACCTAGGAAGGTTTTAGGGAATTTAGAAAGCCCTGGAAAACCCAACTTGATCGATTGGCCTGAATGAGGAATATAGGCGGTGCCAAAAAGGTAATCCCATACACTCAATGTAAGTCCAAAATTGACACCATATTTTTTGTCTTCTGGCAAATCGTAAGCATGATGCCACATGTGCATATTCGGGTTGTTTAGGACATACTTTAATGGGCCTAAATTGATCTTTAAGTTGGAATGGTTCCAATGACCTATTACCAAGGTGAACATATAAACAAAGAAGAAGTCGTCAATGCCAAAACCGATCATAGCTAATGGAATGTATTCAATGGTCCGGTAAACGGCTGTTTCCATCCAATGATAGCGCAAATGTGCGGCAAAGCCCATCTGTTCTACCGAGTGATGTACTTTGTGGAATTCCCATAAAACACTCGACCTATGGAGCAATCTATGGGTCCACCACTGTATGAAATCTCTAACAATGAAAAGCAATAATAACTGAGCAATTTTGGGCCATGTTTCGATGTGTATGGCCACAATATTAGTTAAGCCAAAAATGCCTAAGAACTCATTAAATGCATTGACAAACACCTTATTCAGGGCATTATACATGAGTAACCAGAACAAGAAGATGTTGAAAAACATGTAGAAAGCATCTAGCCAAAAATCCTTTCTGAATTTAGGCTGATCCTTTCTCCAAGGCCTCATCCATTCCAAGCCAAAAAACACGAGACTTACGAGTACCAAATACCAGAAATAGTTCTGCCACCATGGCTTATAGTCATAAGCGAAGGTGATCTCTTGCCACAGATAAGACCCATAACCCGAATAAGCTTCTTTTATGATCTCCCAGTACTCTTGCATAGTGCCAAATTACGATAGAGAAATGAATTGTTGGTAGCTTTTGTTACATACAACCGATTGAATTCTAGTATTTGCAACATTGTTGCAATTAACTTATAATCAAGGACTAAGGAGCCTTTGGTTTGCCAACCATATCAAAACCTAACCATTCCCATATTTAGCTTTGATTAGATTTATCTAGTCGTTTATATTCCCTTCTTATTAAAGACTAAATAACTAAGAATACATGATAAGACTAAACAAATTGCGTTGGCAACTTACGGTTTTGTTAGTGTTATGTTTAGGGCAACTATCTCTAGCCCAGAGTGATCCAACGGGTCAATCTGCTGTAACGGGAACTTTTGCTTTGACAAACGCCACGGTAATTACCACTCCAGGTAATACTTTAACAGAAGCAACTGTTGTCGTCAAAAATGGACTCATCTTTAATGTAGGCCAAAATGTAAGTATCCCTGACAATGCAGAAGTAATTGATGCATCAGGATTATACATCTACCCTGCTTTCATTGATGGAATGGCCAATACAGGTGCTAAAAGACCTGAATCCATGGAAAGGCCACGAAACCTATTCACTCCTGATCCGCCAAACGATTTTGCCGGCATCACACCAGAGAATAGTGTATTAGCCCAAATTGATGTAAAAAGCAGTGCTATCACCTCTATGAGAAAAGCAGGCTTCGCTATTTCTCATACAGTACCTTACGGTAGAATGTTACCGGGAAGTAGTTCACTTGTTTTACTGAAAGAAGGAACACATCCTGATGACCTAATGATGGACAAGGACGTTGCACTATATGCACAATGGGTTGGAGCGCCAGGAGCTTATCCGAATAATATCTTAGGGATGATGGCTAAATGGAGAAATCTCTACAGAAATGCTGAGCAAGACAAAAGGCATGCTGATATGTATGCTGAGGATCCATCCGGACTACCAAGACCAACTGGTGACAGAGTTAGCCAAGCCTTCTACCCTGTAGTGACAAAAGAGAAGCCTGTCTTATTTGATGTATCAGGTATGCTTGATGTCAGAAGAGCAATGAGATTGCAAAATGATCTTGGCTTCAGCTTAATGGTAGCCGGAGTTGAGCAGTCATTTGAATTAATCGATGAATTAAAAAGTACCGGAACACCTATTTTCTTATCACTAGATGTGCCAGACAAACCTAAAGACAGTAAGTCTGATGATAAGTCTGAAGAAGTTGCAGCGCAAGAAGTGAGAAGAATGGAGTTCTACAAGAAGCATGTTTCGCAGGCTGCAGGTCTAGAGCAAGCTGGAATCAAATTCGGGTTCTCTTCTAAAGGAGCTAAAACGAATAAGATTAAAGACAACCTGATGGTAATGATCGAAAATGGTCTATCAGAAGATGCGGCATTAGCCGCACTAACAACCAATGCTGCAGCTATCTTGGGTATTGATCAAGTGGCTGGTTCAATAGAATCAGGTAAAGTGGCAAACCTAATGGTGACAACCGCACCTTACTTCACTAAAGAGTCTCAACTTAAAATGATGTTCGTAGACGGAGATAAGTTCGAGTACGAGACCAAAGAGAAGAAAGCGAAGAAAGACAGTGAAGAAGAAACCACTGAAGTGGATGCTTCTAATGATCCAATTGCAGGTTCTTGGTCATTCTCTTTTGTTACTCCTCAAGGAGAGCAAAATGGTAAAATGATCATTAAGAAAACCGAAGAAGGTTATGAGGGAGTACTTACCAGTGATGATGGATCTCCTGATAATGACATGAATAATATTAGTTTCAGAGATGGTGAGTTATCATTCGACTTTTCAGTTGATGGTGGTGGACAGTCTATTGAAATTGTTGTAGTGGGTACCGTCACGGGTAAAGAATATGTGGCAGAAGCTTCTGTTGCTGCTTTTAACGTATCATTTGAATTAACAGCTACAAAAGACGAATAAGAAGATGAAGAAAGTATATAGCTTATTATTGATGTTTTTAGCAACTGCAGTAGCTGTTGCCCAGACTCCTGTTGGAGATGTGATCATTAAGAATGGAACGGTTATTACCATTACTAATGGCACCATGGAGAATACCGATGTGCTTGTTAGAGATGGTAAGATCAGAAGAATTGGTAAGAATCTAAGAACACCTAATGGTGTAACAGAAGTAGATGCTACTGGGCAGTTTGTGATGCCAGGTATCATTGATGCCCACTCACACATTGCAGGTTCTGCGATTAACGAAGGAACCAGCCAGGTAACATCTGAAGTGAGTATGGAGGATGTAGTTAATCCTCTAGATGTGTCGATCTATAGAGCTTTAGCAGGTGGTGTTACATCAATACACCTAATGCATGGATCTGCTAACGTAATTGGTGGCCAAAACGAAACAATGAAATTGCGCTATGGCACAACCAACCCTGATGACTTAAGATTCAAAGGAGCTCCCAGAACCATCAAATTTGCCTTGGGTGAAAATCCAACCAGAGGTGGTCGTGCAAGAGGTATTCAGCCGCAATCAAGAATGGGTGTTGAGAACATGATTCGCAACTCATTCACTGAAGCAGTCGCTTACAAGAAAAAGTGGGAAGCTTACAATGCTGACAAAAGCGCAAGAAAGGTTCCTCCTACTTATGATCTTAGATTACAAACTCTAGTTGACATCTTAAATGGTGATGTGATAGTGCATTGTCACTCTTATAGAGCAGATGAAATTTACATGCTAATGAAAGTATTTAGTGATTTCAATATCCCTAACATTACTTTTCAGCATGCCAATGAGGCTTACAAGGTAGCTCCTGAATTAGCTGCATTTGGTGCTACTGCTTCAGTTTTCTCTGACTGGTGGGCTTATAAATTAGAAGTTTACTACTCTACTGCTTACAATGCTGCTATCCTTCATGAAAATGGTGTTTTGACTTCTATCAATTCTGATTCAGGTGAATTGATCAGACACTTATTCCACGAAGCAGCTAAAACGCAAAAGTATGGTAACCTTACTGATGATGAAGCTTTAGCTATGATCACTTTAAACCCAGCTAAGCAACTTGGTATTGATAAGAGAGTGGGTTCTTTAGAAGTAGGGAAAGATGCAGACATTGCCATTTTTGACAATCACCCATTGTCAATCTATGCGGTACCACAAATGACCTTTATAGATGGCGTGAAGTACTTTGATATTAAAAACGATCAAAATGATCAAAGAATCTATATCAACCCAGAATCGAGCATTGAAGAAGTCAACTTATTTGATGTAAACGAAATGCACAGGTGTATGGAGGATGCTGAACTGAACGTAGCGAACTTTGGCGCCATGTTTTTACAATTGAAAAAACACAGTCATTAATAGATAGAAGTTATGAAAACATTAAGAATTAAAATAATCGTATGTCTTCTGGCACTTGTACCACTTCTGTCTATTGCACAAGAAGATGATCAGGTAATGAAAGCTAGAGGCGGTAAATTCGCCTTAACCAATGCCAAAATCTATACCGTGACCAATGGTATTATTGAGAATGGCACACTGCTGATTTCGAATGGTATTATTGAGGCTGTGGGTACAGACGTAAGCATACCAGCAGATGCTGAAGTGATCGATGTGCAAGGCAAGGAAATTTACCCTGGAATGATCGACAGTGGAACTACCTTAGGTCTTGCTGAGATCGGAAGTATTTCTGAAGCCAATGACTTTAGAGAATTTGGTGACTTAACTCCTCAAATGGAGGCTCTAACAGCTGTTAATCCTAATTCAGTGGCTATTCCTGTTACAAGAGTGAGTGGTGTGACTACTGTATGGACCATGCCTAGAGGTGGTGTGCTACCAGGTACTGCCGCTTCTATCAATCTTTTCGGTTACACACCTGATCAAATGTATGCAGGTTCTAAGGCCATTGTGATGAACTTCCCTTCTACTCCAACCGGTAGAAGAGCAAGAAGATTATCTGAGGATGAAAAGAAGAAGAGAAAAGAAAAGGCTCTTAAAACGGTGAATGAAGCTTGGGACAAGGCAGAGCTTTATGCTAAGATCGAAAATTCAGACGAAGTGAGATCTTATCCTGAAATTCAAGCTTTAGTACCAGTAGTCAAAGGCGAGTTTCCTTTATTTATTGAAGTAAATGTAGCTAACGACATCTTAGCAGCAATTGAGTGGGCTAAGGAAAGAGGTTACGCGAAAGTAACATTGACTGGTGTAGCTGAAGGCTGGAGAGTTGCTGATCAAATAGCTGAATCTGGATTCCCCGTAATCACTGGCCCTGTGCAAGCAATCCCTACACGTCAATCAGATCGATTCGATGCCGCTTATGCCAATCCTAGTGTTTTGCAGAAGGCTGGTGTAAAGGTTGCTCTAAGAACCATGGATGCTGAGAATGTGAGAAATTTACCATACCACGCAGGATTTGCTGCTACATATGGAATGGGAAGAGAAGAAGCATTGAAGGCTATTACTATTAATGCAGCCGAGATTTTAGGTGTTTCTGATCAGATCGGTTCAATTGAGGTTGGCAAGAAAGCCAACGTGTTTATTGCCACTGGAGATCCATTTGAAACATCGACTAAAATCACTGATCTTTTCATAGATGGATACAAAGTTCCGATGACTTCACGTCACATCAGACTGTATGATGAATTCATGAATCGTACGCCTGGAGTTGATAAATCGAAAGAAGTTATCGATATTAAGAAAAAATAAGAAACCACCACTTCAACCTCAACTTATAAAGCATCGTCATTTGGCGGTGCTTTTTTTATGCGCAAATCAACTATTTTTGCAAAAACTTTGTTAGCCCAACTGAAAGGCTAAAAGCATGAGTAAAAGAGTAGTAGTTGGTTTATCTGGAGGAGTAGATTCGAGCGTCACAGCCCACTTATTAATTGAGCAGGGTTATGAGGTAATCGGTATGTTCATGCGCAATTGGGTAGATGATTCAGTCATCATTTCTGACGAATGTCCGTGGGTTGAAGATAGTAATGATGCTTTAGCCGTAGCAGAAAAGCTTGGTATCCCCTTTCATGTGATCGATCTCAGTGCGCAATACAAGGAGCGCATTGTTGATTATATGTTCAGAGAATACGAAAAAGGCAGAACGCCTAACCCAGATATTCTTTGTAACCGAGAAGTCAAGTTTGATATTTTCTTAAAAGCGGCTTTAAAACTAAAGGCTGATTACGTAGCTACAGGTCATTACGTCCAAAAAGACACTATTATTAAGGATGGACAAGAAGTACACCGTCTATTAGCAGGTGCTGATCCGAATAAGGATCAAAGCTACTTTCTCTGTCAATTGAATCAAGAGCAATTGTCTAGAGCCCTCTTCCCTATTGGACACTTACAAAAGTCTGAAGTAAGAGCAATAGCTAAAGAACTAGATCTTGTCACAGCTGAAAAGAAAGACTCGCAAGGACTTTGCTTTATAGGGAAAGTAAGATTGCCTGATTTCTTACAACAGCAGTTACAGCCGAAGGTGGGTGAAATTAGAGAATTAGAAGCAAGCGCAGGTAACTTCGATAATTTCAGAGTTAATGGAGATACTCAATTCGAAACCAAGAGAGAAGAACTTGAATTCCTCACAGCACCTTATCATTATCAATCAAATGACGGTAAAAAGGTAGGTGAACATCAGGGGGCGCATTACTACACTATTGGCCAGAGAAAAGGATTAGGTGTTGGTGGTACAGTCGAACCACTTTTCGTCATTGAAAAAGACACAGATGAAAATGTGATCTACACTGGACAAGGCGAAAACCACCCTGGACTTTTAAGAAAAGGACTTTTTGTTCCTAATGAGGAGGTCCATTGGGTAAGAGAAGACCTGAAGCTCAACATCGGTGAATCTAAGAATTATCAAGCTCGCATTAGATATAGACAGCCACTTGAAGGCGTTGAGGTCTTTGCAGAGCCTGATGGACTTTTCTTTATTTTTGATCAGCATCAAAAAGGCATTGCTCCTGGTCAATTTGTAGCCTGGTATGAAGACAATGAGTTGATCGGTTCTGGCGAAATAGCTTAAGAAGCATTTTTCTTACTTGCATTTTAAACCTTTGATCATTTGATTTATCTAAAATCAAAAGAGATCGACAATGCGAAAATCAGTACTTATCACCTTAACCCTACTTTTGTCAGTATCATTTGCGATGGCACAAGGCGGACCGCCTCAAGGAAGAGGAGGACAAAGACAATCGCCTGAAGAAATGGCTAAATCCAGAGCGGATATGTTTCAAGAAGAATTTGGCCTATCTGCAGAGCAAAGAGATCAGACAGAGGCTGCTCTTTTAGAAAGTGCGCAAACTACTCAAGAGAAAATGAAGGAGATGCGCGAATCAGGTGCCGGAAGAAATGAAATGATGGAGCTGATGAAAAAGAATCGAGAAGAGGTAGAAAAGACTCTTAAAAATATATTCACTGCTGATCAGTGGACCGCTTACGAAAAGTGGAAAGAAGAGAATCCACCACAGGGTCGTAGAAGACGCGGTGGTGGTAAATAGGCTCTAATTGTATATAATTTGAGTTTTGGTTGAAGAGCCCTGGAGTACCCGCCAGGGCTTATTTTTTATTCATACCTCAAAGCTCTCACAGGGTTTTCACTTGCCGCCTTTGCGCTCTGCAAAGTGATGGTCAATAATGCCACAAGAATCAGCGCTAGCGCAGGAACAATAAATAGTATGACTCCTAAGTCAATTCGATACGCATAGCCACTCAACCATTGATCCATTCCTAAATAAGCCAAAGGCAGGGCAATCACTATAGAGATCAATACCAGTTTCATAAAGGAGTATGAGAGCATTTTAATAATACCCACTGAAGAAGCGCCTAACACTTTTCTAATTCCAATCTCCTTAATTCTCTGCTGAACTTCGAACAGTACCAAACCAAACAAACCTAACAAAGCAACGAAGATGGTTATACCAGCAAATAGAGTGAAAACGGTACCAAACTGCTGATCTGCTCTGTATTGATTATTAAAGTTCTCATCCATGAAGAAATAATCAAATTCACTCTCCGGATAGATCTTCGTGAAAGCGTCCTTAATTGAGTTAACAGCTGAAGAATACTCATTCTTACCATTGGTACTACCATTGATCTTAACATTGTAATAAGTGGCTGAATAGCCTTTCTTATCATAAAAGATCACAATTGGATCTAAACCACTTTTTAAAGAATGGTGATGATAGTCCTTCATCACACCGGTTACATTAAAGATCCTCTCCCATCTGGATACTCTTGCATTAACAGCCTCTTCATTCGTTTCAAATCCTAGTGCTTTTCTGGCGGTCTCATTAATGATCATGGCATTATACATACCTGGATTTTCTTCAAAAGGAGTTTCTAGCTTTTCGTCAAAAGCTCTACCCGCTACAATTTCAATATCGAAGGTCTGTGTAAAGCGATCATCCACTCTGAAGAAATAGAAATTGATATTCTTACCTACTTGAGTTTCGGCATTGTAGAAACCAGTGGTCGTATTCATATCATTTGTCCCTTGCCCTGGCACTGTTTCAGCAAAGGTCACTCCTGCTACTTGGCTCAACCTCATCAACTCTGACTTAAAGGCAGCGGATTTGATCACCTGAATACTATCCGATTCCGACACTAAAGGTCTATTGATCACTACCGTTCTCTCCATATCAACCCCAAGGTCTTGGTTACGCATGTGGCTTACTTGGCGATAAATAGTCATAGTACCTACCAATAAGATCATGGTGATAAGGAATTGGAACACAACTAGTCCTTTACGAAGGATCACTCCTTTTTTAGAGTCTTTCAATTTACCTGTGATCACCACTAATGGTTTGTAATTTGATAAGATCAAAGAAGGGTATAAACCTGAAGCTATTGAACCGATCAAAAAGATGATCAATAGTTGAACAAGGAGACTACCATCGCTCAATATGTTAAAGCTCAGATTGACTCCTGCTAAATTATTGAAAGCTGGCAGTACACCTTGAATACAGGTTATCGTCAATACTAGTGCTAGAAAATTCAAAAGGAAAGACTCCATCATAAATTGGCGAATAAGAGCCGCTTTAGATGAACCCAGCACTTTTCTTACTCCTACCTCTTTTGCTCTATCAAGGGCCCTTGCTGTTGCCAGATTGATATAATTGACCCAAGCAATGATCAATACAAACAAAGCAACGATCAAGAGAATATTTACAATACGATAGCTTCCATTTGCTTGAACTTCATAGGTTTTATCTGATCTCAAATGGATATCAGTTAAGGCTTGAATCGTTAAGCTATCACCTCTATCAAGGAAAGGCTCAGTTCTTTCGAAATAGGTAGCGTTGTATCTCTTTTTAAAATCATTGTCGAGTTCTTTATTACCTAATAAAAAGACGTATTCGTTGTTTCCATTGAACTCATCATATTTAGAACCGATGTATTTGATTGCAGACTCATAGGAGATCAAAATATCGAATGGCATATGGGTATTCTCAGGTACATCTTTAATGACTCCATTCACCATCATAGGCACCTCAGCACCACCGGGCACAACAGTTAAAATCTTACCCATCGGATCTTCATCACCAAAATACTTCTTGGCAGTGCTCTCAGTGATCACCAACATATCTGGCTGATCTAGGGCCGTTTCACGATCACCTTTGACCATTTCCCAATCAAATACGGTTAACCAAGCCCCATTTGCGAAATAGTAGTTGTCTTCATTGAAAACAACATCGCCATTCTTAAATAGAAAGCGACCATAATTTCGAGCCATAGCATAATCCTCAACTTCTGAGAACTCCTCCTTGGCTAAAAGTCCAGCACCTGGATAGCACTGAGCATCAGTCATCTGATAATTCTCGCCATTATAGATATCTACTGAAACTCTGTAGATCCTGTCAGAATTGGGATGAAAACGATCAAAGCTCAATTCGTATCGTGCATAACTCAAAATGAGCAAGCAAATGGTCATACCTACAGTAAGGCCCAAAACATTGATCAATGTGAAGGCTTTTTTCTTCTTGAAGTTTCTGAGTGCTACGAAAAAGTGATTCTTAAACATGTTGTTGATATTTTGATTATGAGTCTTGTCTTAAATATTTAACTGGATTGGATTTGGCCAATTTGATCAATTGATACCCAACCGTTAGTAATGTAATAACCGCCAAGAAAATGACAGGTAACGAATAATGTACTATTCCAAATGAGGCTTGTTCTGTAAAGCCATTGAGCCAATTATCTGCAAAAAGATATGCCAAAGGGATAGCCACAACAGAAGCCAAAACGAGCAATGCCACATACTCTCTAGACAATAGCATGCATATTCCATTGATGTTTGCTCCTAATACTTTGCGAATACTGACTTCTCTTGTTCTTCTGTTCAACGTGTAAAGCGTAAGTCCGAATAAACCTAGTCCTACTACTACAATGGCGAAGGAACTGAAGAATGCGAAAATGGAACCGAATAGTCTATCAGATGTATACTGGCGATTGAAGTAATCATCCATGAAGAAATACTCGAAATCACTATTCGGAAAATTGCTATTAAAACTACTCTCAACACCCTCTATAGTTCTCTGAATATCAGAACCTTGAACACTAACACTGTAATACTTTATTCTATCTCTGAAAGTGTAAATATGCGGCTCTGGTTGGTATTTAAATGACTGCTGTTGATAATCCTTAACAATACCAATCAGCTTATAAGGAACCGTTTCATAGTAAATGGTTTGATTTACCCAATCCAAAGGATCATCATTTCCATAAAGACCTTTATAAGCAGACTCATTCAATACTACAGTATTGGAAGGCATTCCCTCTTCGTACCAAGATCCATAGGCCAACTCAAGCCTAAATACATCGTCATATTGATCATCAGTGGCCACATCTTTGGCGTACAAGGCTTCGCTGTTTTCATACGGTCCTTTTGCTATCCAGCGCATATAGGAGATCTCGTATCCTGGTATTTCAGAAGCGCCTGATATTGCTCTTACTGATGGCAACTGGTTAACTGAATTAACAAAAGCGGTTTGTCCAGTTGCTCGATCAATTGAATCTAAAAATGGCTTTTTAACAACAAGGACCTGATCAATGGACATACCCAAAGATTGATTCTGAATAAAATCGAGTTGCCTGTATACCGTAAATGTGGAGATCATTAGTACAATGGCAATCACAAACTGAAGACTAGTCAAAGCACGTCTCAGGTAAAGTCCATTTTTACCACTCTTGAATTTGCCATTAATACCATCTGTCGCTTTTACTTTGGCAAATAACCTGGCAGGATAAAGAGCGATCAACCATGATATGGCTAAGAAGCAAGCCAAGAATACCGTTGTGTCTACCCATTGATTGGCGCTTAGGAATGAAATGGAAACACCCAAAAGGCTTTGAATTGGCCGAATAAAGGCCTGCAGAAAGGTCAAGGCTATGGCAATGGACAATAGGCTTACCAACAGAGACTCAACAGTAAGTTGATTCATTAATTCTTTTGTATCGCCTCCTAGTGCTTTTCTAATACCTGCCTCTTTGGTTCGATCAATAAGCTTTGCTGATGATAAATTGAGGTAATTAAACCAAGCTATCACCAAAATAAGCACGCCTATAACCTCTAGTAGTTTTAATGTATTTTCATTCCCATTTGCCTCCAACTCATAGGTCATGGCAGACTTCAAATGAATATCTTGAATGGGTTGGTACTTGAAAACGATATTTTCTTCACTATACCAAGGTTCCTTGTTCTCTAGAATTAGATTAGTCTTGGTTTCTATCCTATCAAGGTCTGCCCCCTCATTGAATCTCACATAAGTATAGAAATTACCCCAGCCATAATTCGTATCTAATTCCCATTCTGTAGGCAAAGAGCTCATGGAAAAAAGCATCTCAAATTCAAAATGATTATTGGCTTCAAAGTCTTCAAAAACTCCTGTCACCAAAAGGTCTTTCTTCATGTTCTTAAAGCGAATAATCTTGCCTACTGGCTCTTCATTTTGAAAGAGTTTATTGGCCAATGAAGCAGATAGTACTACTTCATTGGGCTGATCTATGCTTGGATTGAATGAATTCTCCGTCCATTCAAATCCAAATATTTCAAGTGCTCCTTGATCAGCAAAGTACCCTTTAGACACGTTGAATGTTCTCGAATCTCCCTTACTTGGAAAGTAAGTCATGGCAAAGGATTGGAAAATCTTGTCTGATTCGATCAACCTAGTCACCGCAATAGATTCTGGAATCTTGCGCTCCACATCCTTAGCAATACCTGGAAATATGGTAACAATGCTTTCAGCATCATACCTATCATTGTCTCTGGTAGTTCTGTATAAACGATAAGTGTTAGAACTGTCTACATGTGCTTGATCATAACTCCTTTCAAAGCGCACATATTTGTAGATAAGAAGTGAGGCGAAAAGCGCAAAACTGAGCCCAAGCACATTGACTAGGGCATATACCTTATTTCTGTTGAGCTGTCTAAAAGAAAATTTGATATGATTGAGCAACATAATCTTTTAGTCTTGATGTAAAGCTTTCACTGGATTTTCTTGTGCTGTCTTCATTGTTTGCCCAATAATGATCACAGTGGCAATGATCAATACCGTAATCAGGGGAATGATGAAGAAAGTAAAAGGAATGTTCGTTTGATAAGCATATCCCTCTAGCCATTGCTTACCTGCCCAATAAGTAAACGGAAGGGCAATGCAACTGGCAATGAATATCAGCAACAAGAATTCCTTTGAAATCAGACCAAGGATATCGGCAACAGATGCCCCTAATACCTTTCTTATTCCAATCTCTTTGGTCTTTTGTACTGCCGCAAATCCAACCAATCCGAACAGACCCAAGCAAGCGATAAGAATGGCTATTACTGAGAATATGTTGAATACCTTGCCAAACTGTCTATCAGACTTATAAAAGCTTTCGAATTGCTGATCGGTAAAGCTATAGTCGAACAGATCACCTGGATAAAACTCATCATAAACAGAGGCTACATAATCAACTGTTTCGTCAATATTCTCTCCGCTGATTCGGAAATGGTATGTATCATCACCACCCTCATACAAAGGAAGCATGATCAACGGTTCAATAGATTCTTTTAAAGATCTTTGATGGAAATCGGCAGTAATACCAACTATTCGCCAGTCCTTTCCGAAAAACGAAAGTTTCTTGTTGATGGCATCCTGCGGATCATCGAATCCGAATAATCTGGCGGCTTCCGCATTTAGTATAGAGGCTTCTAGATTCTGCCAATCTCTGGTATGATCATCTGGTCTAAACCCTCTCCCAGCCAATAAATCAATTTTATATACATCTAGAAAACCATAGTTGATACCCATACGATTTAACATATGAGGATCAGCTTTGCCTTCAACTTGCACGTTGAACGTTCTTGGAAGCCTTTCTCCAAAATCAAAAGTTGAAGAACCAGCCTTGATGACCTTACTGTTCTGCTCTACTGTGGTAAGAAAAGCTCTGATTTGAGAAACAAAGGTGGTATCGAAACTGGTGATTGCAGGACCTTTCACTGTCAGTACATGTTCTATATCTGCTCCAATGTTTTGATGGCGCATAAAGTTAGTCTGCTTAACAACGAGATAGCTTCCACCAATTAGCACAGTTGATAGAATAAACTGGAAAACGACTAATCCTTTTCTCATCCAGAATCCTTGTTTGCCTTTGGAGAAGTCCCCTTTTAAGGTTTCAGAAGGCTTATACTTAGAGAGAACAAATGATGGATAAATTCCGGATGTGAAGGCACCCACGATCACCATGATGATCAACCATGCCCAAACGGGCACTCCCCATTGGAAGGCAGATAAAAACTCACCAAATACTAATTCCTCATCTATTAAAGACACAAATCCAGCTTGTAGAGTTTGAATGAGAGTAAGCGAAAAAGCCAAAGCCAGCATATTGAGAACGAATGACTCTAGCATGAATTGACTGATCAATTGAGCTCTAGAAGCTCCAATCACTTTTCTCAAGCCTACCTCTTTAGCTCTTTGCAGAGCCCTAGATGTTGTTAGATTGACATAATTGACCCATGCCATGATTAGGATAAAACCAGCTGTCATCACTAATATCCAAACCATTCGGCCATCTGCCGTATCATGGTTTTCATATTCATAAATGGGGTTCAAATGCACTTCATCCAACGGCTGCAACTTGAACTTCTCGAAGGTTCCAGTTACCTCATTGCCTTTGAAATACTTATCTGAAAAGTCATCCAATTTAGAAGCTACATGCCCCACATCTGTATTGGGAGCCAAAACGATATAATGGAAATAATCAGAACCTACCCAGCTGAATCGAGATTCTTCTCCCCACCATGACATGACAGTTTCTCTGGAGAACAGAATATCGAATTGAAGACTTGAGTTATGAGGTACATCTTCAAATATGCCCACCAATTGCATCGGGGTCTTGTTGGAACCATAGAAAATCGTCTCACCAATAAACTCGTCAAGACCAGAATCTGTACCAAACATTGTCTGAGCCAAAGATTCCGATAGGGCAACCTGGAATGGCTCATTAAATATGTTCTCGGAATTTCCATGAATCAAAGGGTAAGAAAAAAGCTGAAAGAATGAGTTTTCGACCAATGGGGCCGTTCCAAGAGTGAATGGTTTGTTGTCATAACTCACCGTAACATTTCCAAATACATTAATGGTGGTGTGATCAAGTACCTCCGGATAATCCTCCGCAAGCTGTGGACCAACAGCTGAGTAAGTGATTTGACCACTCTGAATCATTTTGTCTCCTTCATACCTATCATTGATCACTCGATAAATGCGATCTGATTGGTCGTGGAAATCATCAAAGCTGAATTGGAAATATGTGTATTGGAAGATGAATATGGCTGCTGTTAGACCTATAGATAGACCAAAAATATTGATCAAGGCAAAGACCCTATTCTTACCAAATGACCTAAGTGTTGTTTTGAAATAATTCTTGAACATCGAAAAAGTAATTTACTATAGATAGACGACTATTGTGCCACAAATACATCTATTTGACTTACAGTAACTTATGATTTTTAAAAACTCAATGGAATTCAAAAACGTGTCATAATGAAACATTTTCTTGTCTCAATATGACACAAGTCATATCTTCGTTACGCTCAATTTATGGAAGCAGACAAATGTCTAAGATCGATGCTAAAATTCTTGTACTAGATGATGATCAGGGTGTTCTCTACACTGCTAAAATGATCCTCAAACAGCACTTTACAAGTGTTACTACAGAACGTGATCCTAAGAAGCTCGATTTCCTCTTAAATGAAGCCACGTATGATGTCATCGTTCTGGACATGAACTTCTCATATGGTTTGACCAGCGGCAAAGAAGGCATTAAACTCCTTAAAAAAGTATTGGCTGTAGATCCTGATGCTCATGTGCTCATGAATACGGCTTATGGCGATATCGAGATTGCTGTCGAAGCCATGAAAGAAGGTGCCATAGATTTTCTTGTTAAGCCTTGGCCTAAGGAGAAACTGCTTGCCACAGTTAAGTCAATATATGATCTAGCTCAATCTAAAAAGGAAGTACAGATCTTAAAGGCTGGGCAAAAAATGGTCTTGCAAGACCAACAAAGAAAGTATCAGGGCATTGTGAGCAAAAGCCCTAAAATGAAGCATGTATTCGATGCCATTGATAAGGTAGCGGGAACGGATGCCAATGTACTGATCCTTGGAGAGAATGGTACAGGCAAAGACCTCATCGCTAATGAGATTCACAAAAGATCTAAGCGATCAGATAATAACTTCGTAAAAGTGGACCTTGGTGCGATCTCTGAATCTCTTTTTGAATCTGAGTTATTCGGTCATGTAAAAGGAGCATTTACAGATGCCAAAGAAGATAAGCCGGGCAGATTAGAACTGGCTAATAAAGGCACACTCTTCTTAGATGAGATCGGTAACCTCTCGTTGAGCATGCAAGCCAAGCTATTAACCACCTTGCAGTTTATGCAAGTAACTAGAGTTGGCTCAAATAAGGTGATCCATTTAGACACTCGCCTCATCTGTGCCACCAATATGCCTTTGCTCGAAATGATTGAGAATCATGAGTTCAGGCAAGACCTTCTTTACAGAATCAATACTGTCGAGATAAGAATCCCTCCTCTTAGGGAAAGAAAAGAAGACATTGAACCTATCGCTAGGCACTTTCTAAAAATCTACGGTAAAAAGTACGGCAAGCCCAAAATGAGGCTGAATCAAACCACCGTGAGTAAGCTTATCTCCTATTCTTGGCCGGGTAATGTGCGTGAATTACAGCATGCCATAGAAAGAGCAGTGATCATGGCCAATAGCCATCTGCTAGCCCCAGAAGACTTTTTATTGCTAGAAAGACCTGATCAGAATGTGATAGCCTCAGATAGCTTCAATATAGAAGATATGGAGAAGCAGGCTATCCAAAATGCCATCAGAGATGCAGAAGGTAATCTGACCAAAGCAGCCAAAGCTTTAGGGCTTGGTAGAAGCACGCTATACAGGAAGATGACCAAATATAAACTGTAGTTCACCCTTCAACTCAATTAAATCCTTATCTTCATAGCCACAATCCGAAACTGTGAAGAGAGTACTGTTTACTTTTTTAATGCTAGCGGTATGCCTTGCTGGCAAAGCTCAGTCAATTGATGACATGGCAGAATTGATCAGAGATGGTCAAATGATGGATGAATCAAACGATTGGGTATTCTACGGAAACTTCGATTATAAACTTAGAGGAGTAGACAACGAAATCACCACTTATCTCGATATCACAGAACCCAATACTACTGTAAGAATGTACTTGGTAGCCAAAACAGAGTGCATCGTTTATTTCGATGTTACCGATAAGCAGAATGCCTATGTATTCGGCACCAGAGATGCAGTAGCCCTAGAAAGTGATTTAGGCAATGGCTTCAAAGGAGCTACTTCAATCTTCACATTTGATGATAAGTTTTTAATGAATATCAATTTTGGTGTTCGCTGGGGTTGTGAGAATATGATCGACACAGAAATGAAATTGTTAGTATTTTACGCTAACAAGAACTCTGATGAATGACGGTCAAAGGATTTAGATTCCAAGTATTATTTCGAGTTGTATTAATGATAGCCTTTGCTTTAGGCGGAGTGTACATATTACTTAATACACACATCTGGCTAGTGGCCATGTGGCTATTCCTAGGCTTTTTCATGACAGTCTATTCTCTTATAAGGTTTGTTGAAAAATCGAATCGAGAGCTACAATATTTCCTATTAAGCGTGGCCCAAGGTGACTTCAGTAATAGTTACCCTTACCAAAAGAAAGAGGAGCTTAACTATGCCTTTAGCACCTTGAATGAGGTCCTTAAGAACCTACGAAACGAAAAAGCCTCTAACCTCATTTATCTTCAAACAGTCGTTGAGCATATCGGTACAGCTATCATTTGCTTCGATGAAAATTTCAAAGTAGCTCTCCACAACAAGTCGGCCAATGAGCTTTTCCAAAAGGACCATTTAACTACTATTCAAAGCATTTCCGGTTTCTCTGAATCACTAGATCAGATCGTCAAAGAATTAAAGTCAGGTCAAAAAGAATTGATCAAAGTGAGTATTGGTGGAAATGAATTCAACCTCTCTATTAGAGCGACAGAATTCTGGTTGAAAGATCAGTACTTCAAGCTGGTCTCTTTTCAAGATATCAGGTCAGAATTGGAGCTGAAGGAACTAGAATCATGGCAGAAGCTGATCCGTGTTTTAACACATGAGATCAAAAATTCTGTCATCCCCATTAGCACATTGTCTGATGTGGTTGTTCAGATGATCAAAGAAAAGGAAGCTGGATTTGAGCAGATCGGAGAAAGTGAATCTTTCGCTGATATTCTCGGAGGCCTAGAAACGATTCAATCCAGAAGCCTAGGATTAGCAAATTTCGTAAAGACCTATGATCAGTTGACCAAAATCCCAAAACCAGAATTGAATGAACTGGCAGCAGAAGAACTCATTGAAAGAGCATTAGTACTCTTCAAGCCAGAATTCGAACAAGCGGGCATTACTCTTAAAAAGAACTACGAAAAAGACCTTCGCACTGTAGTTGACCCTAATTTGATAGACCAAGTGATCGTCAATTTGATCAAGAACGCACTAGAAGCCATTGCTGAGATTAAACAGCCAAGATTGGAAGTGACCACACGATCTGGTTTTGATCAAATAGAAATTGAGATCAAAGACAATGGATCGGGTATACCGGCAGAGATCATGGAGAATATCTTCGTTCCATTTTATACCACAAAGGCAAGTGGTTCAGGTATTGGCTTAGCACTTAGTAGACAAATCATGAGGGTTCATAGAGGCTCAATTACTGCTAAAAGTAACAGTCAGGGAACAACTTTTAAGCTAACCTTTTCGCAATAGTCAAAACAACTTTAGTGCAAGTCTGATTCTCTGACTTGAGTATTCTGCTATTCCTTTTTAAGCTTCCTGAATTTGATTAACTTTTATCAAAACCCACTCTATGGAAGCAAAGAATCAATCAAGACGTTCATTCCTTAAAAAATCAGCATTAGCGGCAACTGCATTTACCATTGTTCCTCGCCATGTGCTCGGTAAAGGTTATAGAGCACCATCAGACACACTGTATTTAGCTGGTATTGGCGTTGGTGGAAAGGGCTTCTCAGATTTAGCTGAATGTGCTAAAAGCGATGCCGTTAAAATTGTGGCTCTCTGTGATGTTGATGACAAACGCGCTTTAAGAGCGATGAAAGAATGGGTGGGTGTCCCCTATTACAAGGACTACCGTAAAATGCTCGAAGATGAGTCCAGCATTGATGCGGTTACCATCTCCACTCCTGATCATATGCATGCCATACAGTCTATGGCAGCTATGGAGCGGGGTAAACATGTTTATGTTCAGAAGCCCTTAACCCATGATATTTCAGAGGCACGTCAATTAACAGAGGCAGCTCATCAATACAAGGTGGTTACCCAAATGGGTAACCAGGGTGCTTCAGGTGAAGGCGTACGACAACTACAAGAATGGTACAATGCAGGCCTTATCGGAGACGTAACCGAAGTATGGTGTTGGACGGACAGACCAGTATGGCCTCAGGGCATACCATGGCCAAAGGAAAAGAAGACCGCAGTTCCAAAAGAACTGGATTGGGATCTTTGGCTGGGTACGGCTCCTAAAAAAGATTACATAGATAACTTAGTGCCTTTCAATTGGAGAGGTTGGTGGGATTATGGAACAGGCGCCCTTGGAGATATGGCCTGCCATATCATTGAACCTGCTTTCAAGACCTTAGAATTGGGTTATCCTACTTCTGTAGAAGCTTCTGTAGGTTCTGTTTACGTTGGTGAGTTTCAACGTGGTTATTTCCCAGAAAGCTGCCCTCCTTCTTCACATATCATTCTAGAATTCCCTGAAAGACCCGGTAAGTCATCAGTTAAATTGCATTGGATGGATGGAGGCATTCAACCAGCCCGTCCTGAAGGACTTGGAGCTAATGAACGGATGGGTGACGGTGGTAATGGTGTACTCATGAAAGGAACAGAAGGCATGCTCATGTGTGGTACTTATGGAATCAATCCTCGTCTTATCCCAACTGAATTAACAGATGAGATCAATGTCCCGGAATCTCTAGCTCGAGTACCTGAAGGACATTACGTTCAATGGGTGAATGCCTGTATGGCAGGTTATGGCAAAAATGAATTGAGTTCTGATTTTGACTTTGCTGGTCCGTTGACCGAAAGCATACTGATGGGTAACCTAGCTCTCAGAAGCTTTGATATTAGAAAGAAGAATGGTAATAGATGGGAATATCCTGGCAGATACATCAAACTATTATGGGATGGTCCGAATATGAAAGTGACGAATTTTGATGAGGCCAATGAGTTTGTAAAAAGAGAATATAGAACAGGATGGTAATGAGTAGAATTCAATGCTATATCGCCCAATCCATTGATGGCTACATTGCTAGGCCAAAAGGAGAAATAGACTGGTTAGATATCATTCCGATACCGGAAAACTCTGACTTGGGCTATGGTGAGTTCTACTCCAATATTGACACCGTCATTATGGGTAGAAAAACCTATGATGAGGTAATGGGTTTTGGTGTACCATGGCCCTATGCTGATGCCAAATGCTACATTGTTACCTCAGATACCACATATCAGGCCAACACACCTAACACCCATCTTGTGCACAAAATTGATCAAGAGTTTATCGACCAGCTTAGAGAGCAAAGCAATCAAAACATCTGGCTTATTGGCGGTGGATCATTGGTTTCAGCATTCATGAAATTAGATGCTCTCGATGACTTACTCCTGTCCATTATTCCAATCGTGTTAGGTGAAGGAATTTCGCTTTTCCCAGATAAACCCAAAGAGACTCAATTTGACCTCAAGAAGGTAGATGATTTCGGCAATGGAGCTGTTATGCTGACCTATTCTAAAAAATGATGTTAGAAGTAGGCTGGCTTAATATTGGCTTCATCATCCTGACAATTTTAGAATTGGCTTATTTCTGGTGGGTATCAGGTAAAAACAGATGGGTAATCTTTATAGCTAGCTTATGGCTTATTCTGCAAGCAGCCATTGCTTGGACAGGATTCTACCAAGTTACGGATGTGATGCCTCCGAGATTGCTATTCGTTTTCGTGCCTGTGATCTTCTCTGTTTTCTATTTAGGACTTTCAAAAAAGGCCGGTCACTTCAGGTCGAAATTTGATGTTGAAAAGCTTCATTTCATCCATTTGGTTAGAATTCCAGTTGAAGTTTTCTTCCTTTTCGGATTATACCAATTTGGCTTCGTTGCACAAGAAGTGACCTTTGAAGGAAATAATTGGGATATCATTCCTGGCCTGACCATGCCGATTGCCGCACTTCTATTTTGGAGATGGAAGATCATCAACAAGTCATTTTTGATCTTATGGAATTGGGTTTGCTTCGCTATACTTCTGTTCACGATAAGCCAAGCCATTTTATCAGCACCATTTCCATTTCAAGTATACTCCTTCGATCAACCGACCGTAGCTGTACTTTATTTTCCTTTTGTTTGGTTACCTGCCCTTGTTGCTCCAATGGTTCTTCTCTCCCATCTTATTTCAATTAAGCGCCTCTCTGAAGCCAAAAACTGATAATAATCATCGTCCTAACTAGAATTCGTCAGGTGTTCTAAAAGTACTAATGGCTAGCTTGAGTCAAACATGACGAGATGAAAACATTAGTAGCATATTGTAGCAGACATGGAAGTGCACAGAAGATTGCTCATCTGATGTCTCAAGAACTCCATCATACCTCTGTACGACTCTTAGACTTAAAAATAGAAGGCGTACCAAGTTCCATTGAAGAATATGATCAAATCGTTCTAGGGGGAAGTATTCACTTTGGAAAGATTCAAAAAGAAGTACGTCAGTTCTGTCAAGATCATTTAAGCGATTTACTTCAAAAACGAGTTGGACTGTACCTCTGCTATATGTTGGAAGACAAGGCTCAAAAGGAGTTTGAAGATGCCTTCCCTGAAGAAATCAGAAACCATGCCCTTGCCTTAGGCTTCTTTGGTGGAGAATTACAGCTAGAAAAAATGAGCGTAGTTGATAGTTTCGTTACTAAAAACATCCTGCACAAATACGAGAACGAGTATAAACTAGATGAATCTACTTTTGACTCATTCATCACCAAGATGAACTTTTCAGAGCAAGCACTTTAAGGGCAATCCTTCAAAATGCGTAACTTGAAATATGAAGCATTGGTCTTTCATATTTCTCGTCTTATTACTCTCGTGTCAAAGTCAACAAGACTCTACTCTTGACAAATCTGGTTTTGAGCAAATCAAAGCTGTTATACCGGATATTACTTATGACATTAAATATGCCACCCAAGATAATTTTGTTGGTACTGTAGTAGATGGCTATAGTGATCAGAGTGCCTACATCACTAAAGAAGCATTGAAAGCACTAGTTAATGTCCAATCTGAATTGAATAGTGCTGGCCTAGGAATCAAAGTCTTTGACGCCTATAGACCTCAAAAAGCAGTTGACCATTTTGTGCGATGGGGAAAAATAGAGATGGATACTCTAACCAAAGCTAAATACTACCCTCAGATCAATAAGTCTGAAGTCTTTGCATTAGGTTTCGTTGCTACACGATCAGGCCACAGCAGAGGAAGTACAATTGATCTTACAATCATCAATTTGGAATCAAAACAAGAACTAGACATGGGTTCTCCGTTTGACTTCTTTGGTGATATCTCACATCACGATAGTCCTTTGGTCAATGAAGAACAAACTAATAACCGCAATGTATTACGTCAAGTCATGATCAATCATGGCTTTAAACCCTATGCTAACGAATGGTGGCACTACACTCTAATCGATGAACCTTTCCCTGATACATATTTCAACTTTGATAATGAATTATGAAGAATCAGATCACAACCATTGCCTTTGATGCGGACGACACCCTTTGGGTGAATGAGCCCATCTTTACCAGAACAAGAATCAAATTCGAAGAGATTCTAGGTCACTATTTCGAAATCAATGAAAGCTTGGAAAAGGAGCTTTACGATGTTGAACGTAAGAATTTAGAGCTTTTTGGCTATGGCATCAAAGGCTTTATGCTATCCATGATCGAGTCGGCACTTCAATTAACTGATTATAAAATTAGAGGTGAGGACATTGAGTCAATTATTGGTCTAGGGAAAGAAATGCTTCAACATCCTGTAGAATTATTACCAGGCATTAAAGATGTCCTGGAAGACCTGCAGCATGATTATCAACTCATGATCATAACTAAAGGAGACCTATTCGATCAAGAGAACAAGATCGCGCGATCAGGGCTCGCTGACTATTTCAATTGGGTCGAAATATTAAGTGAAAAGTCCATGGAATCGTATGGCAATCTGCTTCATAAACATGATGTCCACATAGATAATTTTCTTATGGTCGGCAACTCACTTAAATCTGATATCCTTCCGGTTTGCCAATTAGGCGGAAAAGCGATCCATATTCCGTTCCATGACACATGGGTGCATGAATTGAACGTTGAAGCAAAAGAAGTAAGTAATTGCTATACCGAAATAAGCTCAGTTAAGGATTTGCTACCTCTTTTGAATTAGTTGAGAATTGACTGATCTGAATTCAAAGTAGATAAAACAGCCTCTTTGTAATTTCTACCAATCGGCAGCTCCTTTCCTCCAACCTCAATGGCGTGGTTAGAAAATGCTTCTACCTTTTTAAGTGGCACGATAAAAGAACGGTGGATGCGCATAAAACAGTCCTCAGGAAGCTTTTGCTCTAAATAGCTGATCTTTTGTAGAGAGATGATCTCTTTATTGGGCAGTTTGATTCTTACATAATCTTTCAAGCTTTCGATATAGAGAATATCCTTTAAGTAGACCTTAACCATCTTTCTATCTGCTTTTAAGAACATATAAGGGTGATCTTGTCTCAGATCATCCACATCTGGATTTTCAAGATTTGTTTCTTCAGCTTCTTGATCACCAGTAAAGGCTTTATCAATGGCTTTTAAAAACCTTTGAAAAGAGATGGGCTTGAGCAAATAATCTACCACATCTAGTTCATAACTCTCTATGGCGTATTCTCTGTAGGCAGTGGTTAATATGACTTTGGGTAAAGGATTAAGCGCTTTAATAAATTCAATACCGTTAAGCTTGGGCATTTGAATATCTAAGAAGATCAAATCGACCTTTTGACTTCTTACCTTTTCAAAAGCTTGTAGGGCATTGTCACATTCAGCTACGAGATGGAGGTTATCGACTTTATCGATATAGGAAGCAATGACTTCACGCGCTAATGGCTCGTCATCGACAATTAAACAGTTGAGTTGCATAGACCTTAAAAAATTAGCTTTAGAACGACCAGATAAGAAGTTTCGGATTCATGAATCTCAAACTCATATTGACTTGGATATAACAATTCCAGTCTTCGTTTGACATTGGTGAGTCCTATTCCCTCCTTATACTCAAATCTATCTTCGCTTTCTTCTAGATTACTTTTACTGTTTTCAACCTTTAAGGTTATACCCGTAGCTTTCAATTCAAGATCTATTGAGACCCATGAATCTTCTAAAACATCACTGACACCATGTTTAAAGGCATTTTCAACAAAAGGAAGAATAATTAAAGGTGCAATTTTACTTCCTGAGCTCTCGCCTTTTACATCGAAAGAAACATTCAATCTATCACCATATCTTATCCTCTCCAGATCGATATAATCTTTGACCAGTTTAACTTCTTTCTGAAGATCAACCCTTTCTGCATTGCACTCATAAAGCATATAGTTCAACAATTCTGAAAGCTTCAATACCATTTCAGGCGCATCTTTACTCTGCTTTAAAGTAAGTGCGTAGAGGTTGTTGAGTGTATTGAAAAGGAAATGCGGATGTACTTGGGCTTTCAAAAAATTCAATTCTGCCTGTAACTTCTCCTCTGCCAAAAGATTAGTGTTCTTCTGTTGTACATAGCCATATTTGAACCACTTGATAACAACGGCAAGCACCACAACTGGATAGACTTTGGTGGTATACTTTAAGATCTTGCCAATCTCAAGCATTTTCACATCCCATACCTCATCTGGCCAGAATAAAGATTTTTGTATGTACAGTGAATCGAACCAGGCTAAAGTCGAGAACACCAAAATCAATAAGACTAGGTACACGAAGAATTTTCCGTACTGCTCTTTGTACAGAAACCTAGGCATCAGCCAATACAGTGTAAGGTAAACCGCAGGTACTTGGACTATGGCATCAGTCAGTTGAATCTCAAACTGCAGGGCGTATTCTTCATTGAAGCTTCCATAAACAATAGAAAAGAAGGTGATGAACACCATCCAAAACAACAGATGCCAGATCCACCTCGGCCAATTAAAAATGATATTTTCGAAATCTATCTTGGGCATATACTCATGAGATTCACACCAAATCTATTCATTTAGTTTCAATTAGGTCAGTTCTTAGACCAGCACCTGTCTCACTCAGACAAAACACTTAGTTCAATCGACTAACTACTACTTAACAGTTATTTACATATTCATCTATATATCAGGTACATATGTCGAAAAAAAGGTTAAAAACGAAACCTATAGTTAGCCGAAGAGTATGTGCGGTTAACCAAAAGGTCAAAACAACATGCGATCACTTTTTATCACCACACTACTGTGCCTTTGCTTTTTTTCACAGGCCCAAGATCAAATAGCCGATACCCGAGAAACATACCGCTACAATATTCAAAAGACTACAGCCTCTATTTTGATCGATGGCGAAGTAAATGAGGCGGCCTGGAACGATGCTGAAAAGATTCCTCATTTCATGAATCACTGGCCCATGGATCAGGGAATTGCCGATGCAGAAACTGAGGTATCTGTGCTATACGATCAAAATTTCATCTATGTGATGGCCAAGTTGCAGGATAATGGAGACAGAATCATCCAATCACTCCGAAGAGATAACACTGATAACCATTGGAATAGCGACAATTTCACTGTTGTGATCGATCCTTTTAACAACAAACAGAATGGCTTTCTATTCGGTGTAAATGCAGGTGGTGCTCAGATGGAAGCATTGATGAGCATGAATGGCGGTCAAACTGATTTTGACGAAAATTGGGACAATAAGTGGTATTCTGAAGTGAAGCAATACCAGGATCATTGGATTGTTGAAATGGCTATCCCGTTCAAAACGCTCCGTTACAGCACAAATATCCGAGACTGGGGTATCAATTTCATAAGGGGAGATATGGAGCGTAATGTCTACTCAACTTGGACCCAATTCCCCTTAAACTTCGGGGGGATCGACTTTAACTATATGGGCACCTTGCACTGGGATGAAAACCCTCAAAAAGCCACGGGCAAAGTGGCTCTCATCCCCTATATCGCTGGTGGAACAACAAGAGATTATCAAGATGCGGAGGGTAACACTGAATATGAGCAAAGCTTTGATGCAGGATTAGATGCCAAGATCGCCCTTACTGGCTCTTTAAACCTAGATTTGACAGTTAATCCAGATTTTTCAAATGTGGATGTAGACCAACAAGTGACCAACCTCACTCGCTTTAGTCTCTTTTTCCCGGAAAGAAGAAACTTCTTTCTAGAAAATGGAGACATCTTTTCCAATTTTGGTAGCTGGCTGATACAACCCTTCTTCAGCAGAACAATAGGTCTCAATAATGGCCAGCAGATTCCGATACGGTATGGAGCTAGGTTAACAGGTAATGTCACAAAGAATACTCGTATTGGAGTAATGAATGTGCAAACTGGAGCATTCGAAGACCTCTCACCTAACAATTATTCCGTAGCTGCTGTGCATCAAAAAGTGCTGGAGAGATCTGTTATCAAAGTGGTTGGTATGAACAGACAATCAGGTTCAGATGATTATGCTAGAAATGGTGGTTTGGAATTTCAATATGTGCACCCTTCTGGTAAATGGGATAATACATTCAGATTTCATGGTTCAACCACTGAAGAGCAATTAGATGATAACTTCTACTATGGTTTTGATGGAGGCTATAGAGGCAGACATCTCCGTGCTGGGTGGTCATTCGATCAGGTTGGTGAGAATTACATTACAGAAATGGGTTTTAACCCACGACTTTATAATTACGATGCAAGCAATGATACAACGGTAAGAATGGGCTTTACCCGAATCAATCCTTGGGTAGTCTATCGATTTATTCCTAAAAATGAAGATTCAAAAATCAATCAGCATGGCATCAGAACATGGCATATGGGTTGGATCAACCCTGATGGATCGCTCAATGAGAGAGGCCACGGCTTAGGCTATGATTTCATCTTTAAGAATACATCTGAGCTACGCATCAACAGAATGTATAGAGAGATCAACCTACCCTATCCTACTAACTTAATTGGTGGTGATGAACCTCTTCCTGTCGGCAACTATAAGTTTGCTGAGAATTGGTTAGTCTATAACACAGACAGAAGAAAAGTGCTAAGCACTGATTGGGTGGTGCGCTACGGTGACTTTTACAATGGGACTCGCTATGGGCTTTCAGCTGGGGTCAATGTTAGAGCACAGCCTTGGGGAACTTTCTCAGTGAATTACGACCTCAATGATGTTGATCTACCGGAAAACTATGGAGAAACGACCTTACATCTTTTAAGAGTAAATGCGGAGATCAGCTTCTCAAATAAGATGTTCTGGACTACAGCTGTTCAATATAATTCTCAAACAGATAACTATAACTTCTTCTCGCGTTTTCAGTGGCGATACAGACCTATGTCAGACTTCTTTGTTGTCTATACGGATAACTACACTGCCGATGGTATGGAAATTAAGAATAGGCAAGTCGTATTCAAACTCACTTATTGGCTCAGTCTCTAATCCCTGATTTTTTGTCATTCATCGCCTAAAACCAACAGCACATCTAAGTCTATATATATAAAGAATAAACGCTTCTAATTTCGATGTCAACACCCCTCAACCGCAAACATAGAAATTATGAAAGCGAGAAACATATTGTGGTTATTGATGCTAATAGTGGCATGTAGTGATCAAGAAATTGAAGTCCCTTTTCAATCAGAAGAGGAATCCATGGTGAAGCTGAGCCAAAATAGTTCTTCCAGGAGCCATGTATCAGCCGTTAATGAAATGGCCGAAGTAGAAACCATTTCAGACTTCGGTGTTGAACTTAGTGAAGAATATCATTGGGAACACATTGCCAATGTCTCGCCCCTAGTTGTAGATAATATAGATCTGAGTGCGACTTCCATTGAATTAACCAACGACTATGCCTTAGTCACTTATCATAAAAGAGGAAATATCCATAAAGGTGCTCTAGAGATCATCAATATTTCTAACCCTGAACAACCCTTCTCGCTTGGGTTTATTTCTTTTCCTTATGCCGATATCAATGCAGTTGAAATAGACGAATATGAATCAAATATCATTTGGGTTGCTGGTTCGAGTCAAAAGATAGGTTCTGCTCTCTATCGAGTCGAAGTTGACAATAACTATCAAGTGTTAGACTTTCAAAGAATCAACCTGAGTAAAAAATTAAGTTCTGGAATTAGTGCATCAGCTAATGGCATTTTTGTCACAGAGGATTACGTTTTTGTTTCCTCTGGTAAGAGCTTTGGAGGAATTGTTAAGGTAGACAAAACAAGCCTAGAACCGATTTATGCTGAGGAATTTACAGGTGCTAAAGGAATAACAGGCAATGAGGTTAATGGCATTTCCTACTATGCCAGCTTAAAAGTCAATGCCAATAATGAAGTCATTGTCAAAAGAGTTGACACAGATGAATTGGTGCTTACCTTATCATTAGGTAGTTCTAGTCATCAAACGGTAGATCTTCCTCATGATGGTAAGTATGAGTTACAATTCTCACCAATTAATCCTGCTGAACTCTATGTTACGAATGGCTCAAATGGTGTCAATAGCATCAACATCTTGAATGGTCAAATCATCAAGAGCCCACATCAGGATATGTTACCCAAAGGCAATTCAAATGCTGTATTTGTAGATGACAACTTTATCTATATGGCCAATGGTGAAGATGGGGTAATCATCGCAGAGCTCGAAACGGCTGAATCTACAGGAATGATTCAACCTATTTTTCATTGGGATTTACCCGAAAAGCCGGCTTCAGTAAATTTTGTGACAGCCAAAGATGGTTATGTGTTTGTAGCTAAAGGCTTAGGTGGTTTTCATATTCTGAAATACGAATATGTTGAACAGTATAAGACAGTCTTACCATTCAATCGATTTGGTACACCCATCGGTATGAAAACAGTCGACTATTGCCCTGAAGCCATCAGCAATATTGTGACTGTCATGCTGCCGGAAGGACAAAATGCACTGATCAACTCACCTGAATATTTCGAAAACCCTAACTCGAGCTTCTTTCTTGAAACTGATGCACAGGTAGAAGTAACATTCTTGCATGAAGGCGCAGGATTTAAAAATACGCTAGGCTACTATACCTATCATATTGACAACCCTCCGAGATCAGTTGAAGACCTAGAGAAGACCATTATATTTCCAAATTCAAGTGCGAGTCGCTCTGGTGGAGAATTAATCCCTGGAAACACAGTTGAAGTCTTAGGAACCTACCCTGCTGGTACTGTATTTGGCTTTTATTTAGTCTCATATGGCTGGAGAAACGAGTTAACAGATGGTTTTTATACGCAATATTCAGATTGGCAATTCAATAAAAATGGTCTACAACAGAACCTGATCTTTTATGATGCCGACTGCGATGCTTTTGTCCTATGTTTTGAAGATATATTGATCCCTGGAGGAGATAAGGATTTTAATGATGTCATCTTCCAAGTGACCTCTACTCCTGATGATGCATTCAGAAAAACAGCTTACTTACAAGTCCGATAGTGCATTTAATAGACTAAGCAGGAATTTTTCAAGATTTATTCATAGATTCATCTAGAACACCAATTAGATGAATACAATTCTACCAAAGCAACCACCTTTGTGGTATTCTTATATGATGTGCGGGAGACTATTGCACGCCTCTACTCTCATATTCGTATTTGAATCTTATTTGTATTGGTTGCCTTTGGAAAGAGCTATTGCCAATGAGAGCACCTTCTGGATCATCTTTTGGTCAGGATTCTTCTTGTTCGCTTTCTTCCATATTTTCTTAGTTATGGCAGATGCTTGGTCTCGTTTCCAAAATTATAAGCGAGCAAAAGATCAGCTTTTCGAATATGGATTTCAGCCACGCATTGTGAATCACTACATAGGTTCCAAATGCCAGAGGCTGGCTGTAGAAACAGCCGCCAGGGAATTAGGCTACGAAAAAGAAGTCAAGAAACAGTTCAGATTGATGGGATACCGTTGGTACCATTATATCCCAGATTTCATGATTCGTGATCCTTATTTCTTGGTTAAGAAATACTTCTGGAAAAGGACCTTTCTTGAAAAGCACTACACTCCTAAATTCAATTATCAAGAACTATCAGCACAGCTGTACGCTGAATGATTGAAGTAAAGAATTTGTATAAGTCCTATGGCGAGTTAATTGCCTTGGATAATGTTTCTCTGAACATTCCCTCAGGCTCCATTACAGGCATTCTAGGACCCAATGGAGCGGGCAAAACTACTCTATTCAAAATTTTAACCGGATTAATCAAGGCCTCATCAGGAGAGTACCATATCAAATCAGATAAGGTAAAGAAAGTTGGAGCTATCATCGAGAATCCACATTTGTATGAATACCTCAATGCGGCAGAAAACCTAAAGGTTTTCATGAGGTACCAGGGCATTAAATCTGATGAAGAACAAATCAATCTAAAACTTAAGGAGGTCGGTCTCGACCCCAATAGACGTGATCAGGTGAAGCAATTCTCGTTGGGAATGAAACAAAGGCTGGGGATCGCAACAGCCTTATTAAATGAACCAGATGCCTTAATTCTGGATGAACCTTTCTTAGGATTAGATCCTCTTGGAATGCAAGACCTACGAGCTATGATGAAAGACCTAGCCGAAAAAAGAGGTCTTGCCATATTAGTTTCCTCTCATCAACTCGAAGAGCTTGGGAAGGTCTGTGAATTCCTTTATCTCCTCAATCAAGGACACATCACCTCTTATGGAAGTACAGCTGAGATCCTGCACAGAGCTACTCAAAAATTCAAGATCAAGGGTCCTCAACTAGCTAGTTCTAAACTTTTACAAGAATTCAAATATGAGCTCGCAAATGACACCCTATGGATTGAATGCAATCAATCTGAGGCGTCTGAATTAGTGAGCAAACTGATTAGTGAGGGCTTCCAAATAGACGAATTCGCTCCAGAGTTGAACCTAGAAAACCTATATCACAATACATGATAGGGATGCTTCAAATAGAGTTATTCAAGCTTTTTAAGCAAAAAAGGACATACTATGGTATGGCTGTTATTCTAGCTATTGAACTATTCATCATAGTGGGAGCATATGTTCAAGGAAAAGAAGTTCTAAATATCCTTCTAGAGAATCTGTCTCAGTCATTTATCCTTGAGGGTAATCTCATGAATGGTCATTTAGTAATGTATCTAGTGCTCAACTCTCTTTGGTTCAACTTCCCTCTTATTCTTATGATCCTATCCTCAGGTATCATGACTAACGAATATCGAGATGGCACCATCCAAACCACTTTCTTACAGGCTATTCCGAAGAAGAAATGGATCATAACGAAGTATCTCGCTAGTATCATTTTCACACTCATTATCTGTGCTATGCTCATTTCTACTTCAATGATGCTCGCTTACCTAATTTTCGGAGAAGGAGATTTAATCACTTATTTGAATGGTTTAAACTTTTTAGAAAGTCCTCAGGCTTATAAAAGAATAGTAGCCGGTTTTGCTTCAGGATCTCTCCTTATGATCTTTTATGGTGTGACAAGTATCAGCTTGGCGGTGTGGTTTAAAGACCAAACCATAACATGGATTTTATGCGCCTTTGTATTGATCCTAAATGGCTTATTACTCAAAATAGATTTGGGCTGGATGAATTTTTGGTTTCTACCTAAGATCACAAATAGCTGGCAGTTATTCTTTTATTATGAGGTCAATACTCCTTTAGTTTGGCATAATCATTTGCTCTTGATATTCTACACAGTAATTATAGCTATACTGGGTATTATTAGTTTTAACAGGAAAGAAATCGGATGAGAAGACTTTTGACTTACATATTTCTTTTTGTGCTACCCTTTTCTGTCAAGGCACAGACTGATTTACCCGAGAGCTTACAAAAGGTTAAAGAGAAGATAGAGTCTGTAGAAAAAGCCTCTGGCCAAGTCACCCTCAACTTGGATATTGATTTCATTAACATGCCCGAAAAACAGGCTGACATCAAATATGTCAAAGGAAAACCTGTTGAATACGAATCGGAAAACTTCATTTTCATTCCTCGCAAGGGCTTAGATTTTAGTTGGAATAGTCTTTTTCAATATCAGTTCATATCAGTTGACAGAGGAACAGAAATCGTGAATGGAAAACCAATCCAGACACTTAACATCATTCCCGATGATAAAAGAGCAGATTTTGCCATTATGACGCTAGGTATTGATATAGAGCAGCATCAAATCATTTCAGCAGAAATCTCAACTAAGAAAGAAGGTACTTTTAATCTGAGGTTCGAGTATCAAGACCAAAGCGCTCTTCCCTCCTATGTGGAAGCCAGTTTTGAAATGGAGAAAGTAAAAATTCCTTTGAACTTTATGGGGAGCGATACAGATATAGATCGTAAATCGATGAGATCTGAGGGGGCCAAAACTGGTAAGGTATTTTTAGAACTGAATTGGAAAGAAATTTCTACTCAATAGTATCAATCCTGTAAATGCCATTACCCTGAGTTGCCACATAAAAATGTCCATCTAGGCCCATTTCTACGTTTCTAACTCGACCAATATTTTCCAGGATTATTTCTTCAGAGACAAATCCGAATTCGTCAACCTTAACCCTAAGTACATAGTCAAATTTTAAGGATCCCATTAAGAGATCACCATCCCAGCCAGAATAAATAGAGTTCTTAACTTCCGTCAAACCGCAAGGCGCTATGGAAGGGTCCCAATACGTTTCAGGCTGTTCAAAGCCCTCTCGTTCAGTAAAATCAGTAATTATAGACCCATCATAGTTTCGTCCATAAGTAACAGCTGGCCATCCATAATTACGACCTCGCTTAATTTGATTCAACTCATCACCACCTAAAGGGCCATGTTCGTGAGACCATAATTGATTCAAACCAGAATGAAAAACTAAGCCTTGAGGGTTTCTATGTCCTGAACTATATATGGTATTCAAATAATTGGGATCATAATAGGGATTGTCAGTTGGGATTTTACCGTCATCATAAAGTCTATGAATTTTGCCAGCGCCCGTCCATAGATTTTGAGGCAAGAGTTCGCGATTCCCTCTATCTCCTATTGAAAAGTAAACGTAGTTTTCAGCATCAAAAGCAATTCTACTTCCAAAATGATTTGTACTGAATGAATTGGATAAGTCAGTAAAGAGTATATCCTCGTCACCCAGTTTTTCGCCATCCCATTTCAATCGAGATAATCGGGTGTTGTAGCCAGATTCATTTCCAGTGGTGTAAGTAAAGTAAATCCAGCCATTACTTTCAAAATTAGGATGTACCTCAATATCTAGAAGTCCTCCTTGTCCATGCTCTACAGAAGAGGGAGCACCTTGTACGTCATCATTGACTAATTCACCATTACGAAAATGAAAAACTCTTCCCGATTTTTCTGTTACCAAAAACTCTTCCTCATTCAGAAAAGCCATCCCCCATGGATTAGAAACGGCACTTGATATCAGAGTGGGTACGAGATCAGCCGCGTTTAATTCTGGTAGATCTGAAGGATTTTTTGAACTCTTGCAGCCCGTAAAGAGCAACAATAACAACAAAATTTTTATCGAATGAGTCTTTTCCATGGATGTGCCTTTAGACACATACATAACGATTAACTACCGCTTTAGCAACTCTTCTGCCCTCTGCAATTGCCCAAACCACCAAGCTTTGGCCCCTTCTACAGTCTCCAGCAGCAAAAACCTTCTCATTAGACGTTTGAAATCCTGTAGTCTTAATATTGCCCTTAGGATCTAATTCTAGGTCATATTGAGCTGGCAGACTTTGTTCTGGATGAGTAAATCCAATCGCTAAAAGTGCCAAATCACAAGGAATGATCTCTTCAGAGCCTTTGATCTCTTCAAATTTGAATTGCGCCTGGTCAACCCATTTGATCTTGACTGTTTCGACATGAGTCATTTGACCTTGATCGTTACCGATGAATCTTTTCGTTAATACGGCCCAATCTCTTTCGACTCCTTCTTCATGAGAAGTTGATGTTCTTAGGATCATAGGCCATTCTGGCCAAGGGTTATTTGACAGTCTTCCTTTTGGAGGTTCTGGTAACAATTCTATTTGACTAACAGAGGCCGCTACTTGTCTGTTACTGGTACCGACACAATCAGCACCAGTATCTCCACCACCGATGACTAAAACATGTTTTCCTTCAGCAGAAAACCTCTTTTCAATTTGATCGATTTCGTTGCCAATTAATTCATTTTGCAACTTCAAAAAGTCCATGGCAAATTCAATACCTTTTAATTCTCTTCCTTCTATAGGCAGGTCTCTTGGGACGGTAGAACCTGTACATAGAACAACTGAATCAAATTCATTATCCAATTGCTCAGAAGTAATATCAACACCAACATTAACTCCTGTTTGGAATGTAATACCTGCTTTTTCTAACAACTTAACTCTTCTGGCAACAACCTGCTTGTCAAGTTTGAAGTCAGGAATTCCGTATCTAAGTAAGCCACCGGGTTGGTGGTCACGTTCAAAGACCGTGACCTGAAAGCCCTGCTTTCGCAGTTCCTCGGCTGCTGCCAACCCGGCTGGTCCCGAGCCAATTATCGCAATGCGTTCTTCTCTTTCAACTTCTACCTCAATGGGCTTCTCCCAGCCTTCTATAAATGCTCTTTCGCTTATTTCTTTCTCTATGTGCTCAATGTTCACCGCTTGGTTATTCAAGCCTAAAACACAGCTGGCCTCACATGGCGCAGGACAAATCCTACCTGTGAACTCCGGAAAATTATTGGTCTCCTTTAATACCGACCATGCTTCTTTCCAATCTCCTCGATACACAGCATCGTTGAAATCAGGAATCTTATTACCTAAAGGGCAACCTTCATGGCAAAATGGAATACCGCAATCCATACAGCGAGATGCTTGTTCTGTGTACTCTTTCTCAGACCATGATTCGCTAAAATCATTGAAGTGATGTACTCTCTCTTGAACACCTTGATACTTCTTGTCTATTCTTTCGTGCTTTAAAAATCCCTTTACGTCTCCCATTATCTAATTACTTTTTCAAAGGTTCTTTGCGCCTGCATTACTTTTTTATATTCTCTTGGAATCACCTTTACGAACTTAGAGCGACTCATATCCCACTGACTGATCAGCTCAATAGCTCTAACCGAATTGGTGTATCTGTGATGTTTCTCTAGCATCATGTAGATGAAATTGAAATCATCCTCTTCTGGAAATTCTAGGTCAACCAGTTCTGTATTACATCTTTTGGCAAAGTCAAAACCATCTTCAAAGACATAAGCGATTCCACCGCTCATTCCTGCAGCGAAATTCTTACCCGTCTCTCCAAGCACAATGACACGACCTCCTGTCATGTATTCACATCCATGATCTCCAACGCCTTCGACTACCGCTTTCGCACCAGAATTACGTACAGCAAAACGCTCACCTGCTTGCCCGTTACAATACAGCCTACCTCTTGTGGCGCCATAAAGTGCAACATTGCCAATAAGAATGTTTTCATGTGCTTTACATTCACTCTCTAATGATGGATACACCACTAGCTTACCTCCTGAAAGACCTTTGCCAACATAATCATTCGCTTCTCCTTCTAAATTGAACGTGATTCCGTGGCTTAAGAATGCGCCAAAACTCTGACCTGCTGTTCCTTTGAAATCAACGGTTATGGTGCCATCAGCTAAGCCATCAGCACCAAAGCTCTGTGCAAATTTGCCCGATAACATTGCCCCAACCGTTCTGTCTTCACTTCCTATGCCCTGCTGAAACCTTACTCTTTCTGTTTGCTCAAAAGTAGGTTGCGCCAATGAAATCAATTGATGATCCAATACTTCAGTCAATCGGTCAGGTTGAGAAGTTGAATTGAATTGTGTCTTTCCATTTTCAACAAACGGGTTGTCAAGCAACCTACTGAGATCAAGTGTTCCAACCGTTTCTCTGGCTTTATCCTTATTAAAAGAAAGCAGGTCTGTTCTTCCCACTAGCTCGTTAACAGACTTTACTCCTAATTGTGCCATGATGACACGCAACTCCTCAGCCATAAGAGTAAAGAAGTTGACAATATGCCCTACCTCGCCTGTAAATAGCCTTCTGAGATCCGGATTCTGGGTAGCAATCCCCACAGGACAAGTGTTCAAATGACACTTTCTCATCATCACACAACCTTCAACTACCAATACGGCAGTGGCCACACCCCATTCTTCAGCCCCAAGAATGGTGGCTATAGCAATATCTCTAGCTGTTTTAATTTGGCCATCTGTTTGTAGCTTGATTCTTGATCTCAAACCATTCCTCATCAAAGTCTGATGAGTTTCAGCCAATCCAATTTCCCAAGGAATGCCAGCATGTTGGATAGAACTTAGTGGCGAAGCCCCTGTTCCACCATCATGTCCTGAGATCAAAATATTATCTGCATTGGCTTTAGCTACTCCGGCAGCAATTGTTCCTACTCCTGCTTCTGCTACCAACTTGACATTTACATCAGCATTAGGGTTAACATTCTTTAGATCAAAGATCAACTGTGCCAAATCTTCAATTGAATAAATATCGTGATGTGGTGGCGGAGATATCAATGTAACCCCTGGTGTAGAATGTCTGATTCTAGCAATATTCTTATCTACCTTGAGGCCTGGTAATTGTCCTCCTTCGCCTGGTTTAGCTCCTTGCGCCACCTTGATCTGGATTTCATCCGCATTGACCAAATAGTGAGCTGTCACTCCAAAACGACCTGAAGCCACCTGTTTAATAGCTGAACGAGCTAATAATCCATCTTTTCCGACACTATATCTTTCTGCATCCTCGCCACCTTCACCAGAATTGGATTTACCTCCAATCAGATTCATTGCTTTAGCTATGGTAGTATGCGCTTCTTCTGAAATAGAACCAAAAGACATGGCTCCAGTAGCAAAACGCTTCATGATCTCAGAAGCTGGTTCAACTTCACTAATATCAATTGACTGAGCATCTTTAAAATCGAAAAGACTTCTGAGCGTCACATTCTTTTGCTCTTGATTGTCAATCAGCTCACTGTATTGTCTAAATAAGTCTAAGTCGTTTAATCTCGTAGACTTTTGAAGCAGATGAATCGTTTTTGGATTGAAAAGGTGCTGTTCACCCTCTTTTCTCCATTGATAGATCCCTCCATCATTTAGTTTTTTATTGCTCGAGTTGGCATCTGCCAATCTGGTATTGGTCAGAATCTCCATTTCCAACTGCTCGAAGGTTTTACCTCCAATGCGGTTTGGCGTTCCTCTGAAGCAGGTATCAACCACTTCGTCATCTAAACCTAAGGCCTCGAAGATCTGGGCGCTTTCATAAGATTGCAAAGTGGAGATACCCATTTTACTTAAGATCTTCCTTAACCCGTAATTGATGCCCTTCACATAATTTTGAATCGCATCAGCACTTCTTTCTCCAAATAGCTCTTCTATAGAGGCTACGGCTAAATAAGGGTAGATAGCCGATGCTCCGTACCCTAATAAGGTCGCAAAATGATGCGTCTCAATAATATCTCCGCCTTCAACCAACAGACTTGCTCTAGACCTGAATCCTTTACTTAATAAATGATGATGTATAGCCCCAACTGCTAACAAAGACGGAATTGGAGTCTCTAAATAGGTGGTTCTATTGCTAATCAGTAACAAGTTCGTTCCGCTTAGCACAGCGCTTTCAGCTTCATCGCATAATCTTTGAAGCTCTTCTTTTAGACCTCCTTGAGAAAGTGTTGCCTTGATGGTTTGACTATTGAAACCATTCTTGCAAGCTAAAACCGCCTTTAGTTCATGTTTTTGTAAGACTGGCTGATCAAGAGCGATCTTCTTTGAAGTAGGGTCATTGTCTTCTAGAAGATTGTTCGACTGCCCTAAGTAAGTTGCCAAAGACATCACTGCCTTTTCTCTAATTGGATCTATGGCTGGATTACTCACTTGAGCAAATAGCTGCCTTAGGTAATTAGAGACATGAGCATTTCTTCTAGCAAATACTGCCAAGGCTGCATCATTGCCCATAGAACCTACTGGCTCAGTTCCTTTTTCAGCCAAAGGCTTTAGAATGAACTTTAGGTCTTCCCTTGAGTATCCATGCTTGAGTTGCTCTGAGAGCAGCTCTTTTATCATTTCTTGTTCTGGCTCTCTTACTTTAAAAAGCTGTTTCCCTTCAATGATCAATCCTTCATTCCATTGATCATATGGGTATTCATGAGCGACACGTTTTTTGATCTCAGCATCTTCTTCTAGTCGATTCTCTAAAAGGTCAACCAAAAGCATTTCACCTGGCTTCAGTTTGCCCCTTCTTAGAACCTCTCTAGGATCAACATCAACTATTCCTGCTTCGGAGGCGAAAATTACTCGGTTATCTTTGGTAACAGAATAACGAGTTGGCCTTAGTCCATTTCTGTCGATGCAGGCGCCAATTTTATTTCCATCTGTAAAACACAAAGCTGCAGGGCCATCCCATGGTTCAAGGAAAGTGGCATGATAGGCATAGAATGCCTTTAATTCTTCAGAAAGCTCTTTGTTCTCTCTCCATGCTGGAGGAACCAGCATAGCCATCACTCTTTCAATATCTCGTCCTCCCATCAGCAAGAGCTCCACAGCCATATCTAAATTGGCAGAATCTGAGAACTCTGATTTACAGATAGGCAGTAAGAGGTCAATTTCTTCTTTGGTGAAATGTGTACTATGCATCAGAGCCTCGCGGCTCAGCATCTTGTTGATGTTCCCTTTGATGGTATTGATCTCACCATTGTGTGCTATAAATCTGAAAGGTTGTGCTAGTCTCCATTCAGGTAATGTATTGGTAGAAAATCTTGAGTGGATAATAGCAAAAGAAGACACCAGAGTCTCGTCTTTTAGATCAGGATAATACTCATCGATCTGCCATGTTCTTAATTCTCCCTTATAGATAATAGTATGGCTACTGCTTGAAGCCATATAAAACTCTTTTGATCGCTCTAAGTCTTGTGACTTATTCTCACTAAGCTTTCTGAATAAATAGAGTTTTCTATTCAGATCTATTCCGAACAATCCTTCGGTAGAAGAAATGAAGAATTGCCAGATGTTCGGTTCATTGGCCTGAGCGAAATCACCTAGCTCAGTAGTGTTTACAGGTACTTTCCTATTCCAAAATATCTCAAGACTCAACTCTTTAGCTGCAGTCTCTAAGTTTTGGATATATGCCTCTTGATTTTCTTTCGGAATAAAAGTCATAGCCACGCCATAAGCTCCTTTCTCAGGTAAAGAAATTCCTTCAGACAATGCCTTTGCCTTAAAAAACTGATGAGGGATGGCCAACATAACTCCTGCACCATCTCCTGTCTTATCATCTGCTGCAACCCCTCCTCTATGCTCCATGCGATACAACATTTTTAGGGCATCACTTACAATCTGATGTGATGGTTCGTTGTCTATTTGTGCGATGAAGCCAATTCCGCAGGCATCTTTCTCAAACTCTTCTCTGTATAATCCTCTCTGCATTGAATATTTTGTCTTAGGCAATCGATTACGGTGATTCTTGATTACCTCATAATGAATTCCAATTGGAATTTAGCTAATTCGAAGGCTGTCTTGAGGAGCATTTTGATGCCTTATATGACTATCAAAGCGAGAGAATAAGACAGTAACTTTTTATTTATCAGAGACTTAACTATTAATTTTATTGCATGTCCAAAACTCCTAATGATCAGTTACTTTTTGAGTTGATAAAATCCTTGACCAAGTCAGAAAAAAGGAGCTTCAAACTATTTGCTAAAAGAGCAGGTGGAGAAAGCGAAACTAAGTATCTGAAAATCTTTGATGTAATGGACAAAATTGACTCCTATGATGAAGCCATCATTATGAAGAAGCTTCCTGGAGTTAGCAAAACGCAATTTGCTAATCAAAAATCTCATCTATACGGACAAGTCTTAGCTAGCCTTAGGCTCTCCCACCTCAAAGTGGACATTGATATTGAATTGAGAGAACAGCTAGACTATATAAGAGTGCTTTATAAAAAGGGACTCTACTTTCAAAGCTTAAGACTCTTGAGCAGAGCTAAAAAAGTAACAGGTAACTACAGAAAAGATCTATTTCAACTTGCTTTATTAGACTACGAGAAGCAGATCAGATCGCAGCAGGTATTCGATCTGCAAGAAGACTACGCTCAACAGATTGATGAAGAGACTGATCTGGCAATGGAGCGATTCAATCGCGTACAGAAGTTCTTCTCTCTGGCCAGTAGAATGAAAGCTCGTTTTGTGGAAAAAGGTATGGTGAAGAGTGAGCAGGAAATGAACAACCTAAAGGCGCTCTTTTATCGAAACCTACCAGATTACGATGAAGAAGAAATGGCTTTCAATGAGCGATTCTACCTCTATAGAGCTTTTTATTGGTTCGCCTACTTGACTTATGATTTTGAAAACTGTGTGCTATATGCAGAGAAGTGGGTACTCCTATTTCAAGAAACAGGCTTAGATAAAAAACGTAAGGCAGGGTATTTAAAGGGACTTAATCGATTATTACAATCGGCCTTTAGAGTGAATGACCAAGAGAAATTCGCACAGTACTTCGAAATTCTTCAAGACTTTGAGGAGGATGAGAAACCTTTGGCTTCGAATACTCAATCTCTACTACTCAAGTACAAGGTGTTGCAAGCCTTAAACCGAGTGTTCCTTTTTACTGATTTCGATAAGCAGCAGGCTGATATTGAATCATTGTTAGAACAAACAGAAAAAGAGAAGTCTTACATCGACAAGCATAACCTTCTAGTTATTTACTACAAGGCCGGTGTCTTCTTCTTCGCACAGCAGAACTATGAGAAGTCTAAGGAGTACTTTAACAAGCTCATTCATGACAAGGATAAGCTGAGAACTGATCTGAAAGGGTTTGCGCGACTGATGCTCGTGCTCATCGATTATGATTCAGGAGAAGAAGAGTATATCGACAGGAAAGTTAAAGCTGCCTATTTACACTTCCAGCAACATCAGTCTTTGAATGCATTTCAAGAGATCTTTTTGAACTTCATAGGTGATACAGGTAATATCTTCCCTCAAGAACTGAAGAAGCGTTTTATGGCTTTAAAGCTTAAATTGGAACAATTAGAAGGCGAGACTTTTACGAAAAAACTCCAACTCTATTTTGATTTGATGTCTTGGCTAAACGCTAAAATCGAGAATAAGACCTTCAAAGAAGTGGTTCAAGAAAAGGCGGCTAACCATTAGTTCTTTCGAGGCTGTAAAGCTTGATAAACTCCTTCTTACCTCGCAGTTGCTCCTCGGCTTTAAAGTCAGCACTGAACTTTCCATTGATGTGAATTCGATCAAGGAATTGTTCGGAGATCAGCAAGGAGCTTTCTAGGTCATTACATTTTTCTTGAATTCTAGCTGTTACATTGATGGTATCGCCATGATGGGCAATTTCTCTCTTGATATCACCTACTTCTGCAGTTGTGACTTCACCTAAATGCAGACCAGCTTTGAATTTGGGCTGTACTGAATAATTCTTGCTGTAATAATCATGACGGCTCGCCAATCGATCCTCATAGGCCCAAAAGGCGTCTAGACACTTGCTGTAATCTGTATTAGCCGTTATTCTCCATGATAATACTACTTCATCTCCCACATACTGATAGATCTCAGCACCAAAAGGTGCCACAACACCGAGGTCTTTGAAACAATCCTGAAGGAATCTACTATACTTCAAATGCCCTAACTGCTCTGCAATTTTGGTGGAACCCTTTAAGTCAATAAACATGAAAACACGATTCTCAACTCTAGGGCTATAAAAATCACCTCTGATCAAACGAAGTAATTTGCCCTTTCCGAGTAATATGTTCAGTTGACGAATGGTCGACATTACTGAGGCAACAAATATGCTGTAGGCATAGGTCATGATGGCATTGGGGTTCTTGATGAATTCCCAAAAGGTCACTTCTGTATCGAACACCACTACTTCCTTAAAAAAGCCATAGGCAAAAAGGAAAATGACACTCATAATGATGGTGGAAGAAACAAAACCTCTGAGTGCTAACACCCATAACGGAACCTTACCGTACCAATAAGTCTCAAGCTTGATCTGGGCAAACCCGAATAAGATACCCGCCACTGGACCAAAAAGGAGAATCATTTCAATGTTCTCGAAGGTAGAAGGTCTAGCTGGAGCATCCACCGTAACACCAACATTTCTAACAAGTACCCACAAAGTCAATGCGATCTCCCATCCAATGATATAATCCCTTAGAATGATGAACTCTAATCGATATTTATTGTAGATTCTTCTCAAGTCAGTTGTAAATTTACCTAACCCAAAGACGAAAGCCATGGCTGCAGGTTCCATTAAAATTAAAGAATTACACAGAAAGCTCTCAGATGATGAATTTGAAGCTGCTTTTAGAGACAAAACTTTAAGGCCTGGTTGGTTTACTCATGAGGCTCATTTAAGGTTAGCCTTTATCCATATCACCAAATATGGACTTGCACAAGCCATTGAAAACATGAGGAGTCAGATTAAGAGCTTTGCTGAAAATTTAGGCATATATGACAAATACCATGATACCGTAACCATTGCGGCAGTTTACATGGTCAATGATTTTATGAAAGAGGCTGACAATACCAGTTTCGATACCTTTTTAAATTCTGGTGGAGATGCTTTAAAAGATTTCAAAGGCCTACTTGAAAAGCACTATTCTTACAACGTCTTTAAAGATCAAAAAGCAAGGGAGCATTTTGTAGAACCAGACTTGGCTCCTTTTATCTAACAGCTTTTACAATCACCACAACCGGTTTCAGCCACAAGCTGACCACAATAGTCTTGAAAGAGTGTTTTTAGCATAGTTCGTCCGCGCTGCACACGAGACTTCATTCCAGATTCGCTCATATTGAATTGAACGGCTAAATCTTTTTGAGAGACCCCTTCTAACTCATAGGCTTTCAAAGGAAGGGCATATTTTTCAGGCAATTTATCAATCAGTGAAGGAACGCAAGCCTCCAGTTCATGAAGCACATCTGAAGAATTCTCTTCTGTGATATCTAAATTGAATTCTACCTCTTTTCGCCTTCCTCTAAAGAAGTCTGTAATGGTATTTCGTGCAATGGTGATTAACCACGCTTCTACATTCTTAATATCTGAGACCTTTTCACAATGGTCATAGATCTTCATCATTACCTCCGACAGTATCTCTTCGGACTCTACAGGGTCCTTGACTTTTGAAGTAATGTATTTGATTAAAATGCTCCTGTACTCACTAAATACAGGAGCTACTATTTCACAGCTTGGATTCATTAACAACAGCTTGTAGTACCACAACATTCAGAAGTCTCTGCTTTGTTCACTTCTGCACTGCCATAAGTTCTAAATGCTTCCCATTCAACGCCTTGAGGGTCTTTGATCCATGATTTTTCAGACTGAGCATAGCAGCAGACAGTGTGTCCCTCTTCTCTTACTTCGCCTTTGGCTTTCTCGATATTCGAATAAACCGTTTGTAGCTCTTCTTGGCTTTCAGTTTCAATACCAAGGTGATTTAAACCATGGTCTTCGTTTCTCAATGAAATCGAAAAATTCACTCTCGGGTCGTCTACTTGCCATTTTGCATAATCGGGTTTAATCACCTGAGGTGCTTGACCGAACATAGCATTATAGAATTGAACTGATTCTTCTATATTTTTCACTGCAAGATTTACATGTAGTCTTTTCATATCCTTATTGTTTTACCCGTAGACGAACTTGTCCTAAAAAGACGCAAAATTTGATTAATAAATTTAAAATATCTTTGCGCAATGTCTAGTGAAAGGATCTTTGCTATTGGTTTTCTACTCACAGTCGCCACATTGGGTCTTTTGAATTTTAGTCTCAATAGAAGTGTAAGTGCTGAAACCGTAACCGTTGAGGGAATTTTACGGAAAGAGAGAATTCAACCTCAAAGCGTCAATGACATTGTTCAGATCACTTCTCAAGTGAAACCGATCCTTTATTCAGATATTAATTTCATTGAAAACCTTCCAATTCCCGAAGCTAAAAGCACCTTTATCAATATTATGCTTCCAGCCATCTTGGTAGCGAAGGAAGAGCTTTCTTTTCAACACGAGCAGGTAAAAAGGTTAATGAGTAAGGACAAACTCGAAAAATTAGATTCGAGCTTTTTGGAACCTCTATTTAAAAGCTTTAGGACAAGTAGTTTGTCTGAATTAGACAAAAGGATGGCACTACATCCGAACAGCATCATCCTTGCTCAGGCGGCTGTTGAATCAGGCTGGGGAAAGTCTAGATTCTTTAAAGAAGCTAATAATGTATTTGGCGTCTGGTCCATGAATAGTTATGAAGATCGTATTCCTGCGAAATTCACACGAAATGGAAAAAAGATCTACTTAAAGAAGTACGCTGATATCTCCGCTTCCATCAAAGATTACTTCTATACCATCGGCAAAGTAAATGCCTACAAGGGCTTCAGAGCAGAAAGGCTAAAGTCTGAGAACATCCATGACTTATTACCCTATTTAGTTTCTTATTCTGAACGTGGGCAAGATTATGTTGATCAATTGGCTTTAATGATCAGACTTAATGATTTTGAGCAATACGACACTTATCAAATTGATCCTCAATTCTTGAACTAAGATGAGGCGCCATGAAAAACTAATACCTCTTTCACGTTTTCATAGGTCATGCCTTTTTCTAGCGCTAATGGCCAAGGAGAACGCCCCTCACATCAAAGGCTATCCTACTGATATCGAAGGAAAGATGGCTTATTGCGCTTCCTTTTATCACAGAGAACTGAAGCACCATTTTGAACTTGAATCTAAACTCTGGCAGCAGGTATCTTCTAAGAGTGATGAATTAAGGGACATCATTAACGAATTAACGGCAGAGAGGGATTTGTTAATCGATCTCTTCAAAGAGTTAGAATCAAAAGCCGAATCTAAAACCCTGTTTCAACTAGGTGCTCTACTTGAACAACATGTAAGAAAAGAAGAAAGAGTTCTTTTTCAACAGATCCAAAAAGATCTAACTGAAGAAGAACTCTTAGCATTAGAAATATGAGCTATTACTCATTCCTAAGCGATAATACGGGATTGATCCTTGAGGCTCTTAAAGCATGGTAGCCTACTACAATTAAAATAACTACAAGTGTTATACCAGCACTACTTAAGAATGGATCAAGTCCAATGGCTGTTCTATAAGCAAAATCGCTTAACCATTGATTCATGAGGTACCACGTAACAGGGATCGAAACGAGGAAGGCAATGATCAACTGGACAACAAAGTGACTCATTAGAATCCCCCAGATGGTTTGAGGAGACGCGCCCAAAACCTTTCTAATACCAATCTCTTTCACTTTCGCATTCACTAACAATATGGTCAGCCCTAGTAAACCAAAGGCAGCGATCAGAATACTGATTAAGGTGGCTAAACCTGCCATTTTGTTTACCCTGGCTTCCTCTTCATACTGCTGTTGAAGACGCTGTTCGACAAAATTGAAATTCAATTCTTGATTAGGAAAAAGCTCGGCCCATTCGTCAGATAAAAAGGTTCCCACTTCTGTTAAAGAATTTCCATTGTATTTAAAAACCAACTTGGGTGTTGGATTATCTGAAACATTGAAATCGCTTGACCCTTCGAATAAAGGTTGAGGGTTTTGAACAATGACCAATGGACGTATCTCATTACGCATATTCTCAAAATTGAAATCCTTGGTTACACCTATGATCACATGATCACCAAAATCATCGCCCGGTAATTTTGCACCAATAGGATTCTCCAATCCAAAGTATTCCACTGCAGTTTCATTTAAAATGACTCCTTGACTTTTGTGTAAAGAAATGTCCTCATTGAAATCAGTGCCATCAATCACTTCAATATCAAATGCCTTTAGATAATGTGGATCGACTATCAATAAATTAAACTCCAGATAAGTGTCATATGTAGACTCAAAACCTAGTTGAACCCATCCATTGGATCCAAAGACATGAGAACCCAATCCAAAATTGGTCAGTAGTGTATTTTGCTCTAATGCTGTTTGAAGCAATTGTCCATTTTCCATAGCTGAGTTGACTTGACCAGCCAATCCTCCGCTATTTGGCTTGGCATACAATGGTACTGCTACCATGGCTTCATAATTATAGCCTTTATCAGCATTCTGCAGGTAATTCAATTGTTTCTTCATCAATAGAGATGAACTGATCAAAAAGAAAGTCAGGAATAATTGAAAGCCCATTAAGGCCTTTCTCATCCACCCAGCTGACTTAGAGCTAGTGGCAAACCCTCGTAAAACATTGATCAATTTGATATTGGAAAGTACAAAGGCTGGGTACACACCAGTGATCAAGCCAACCAATAAGGCCAAACCAAAGAAGCCCAAAAGACTCATTGCATCCATTGGAATGCTCAAAGAAGTACCGACAAGAATATTGAATGTTGGCACAATCAAATACGCGAATAATAAGCCTAGACCAGTGGCGATAATGGAAATCAGAATGCTTTCTGTCAGGTATTGCCAAATAAGACCATTTCGCTGAGCACCCACAACTTTCCTGACTCCTACTTCTTTTGCTCTTTTAATGGATTGGCCAGTTGAGAGTGTTGTGTAATTGATACAGGCAATGATCAATACTAAAAACCCAACAGTTCCTAAGACATAGACATAGTTGACATTCCCTACTGGTAGATTACCAGCTGGGAAGTCGGGATTAAGATGAATATCTCCTAATGGCTGTAGTCCTAAAATGTATTGCCCGCCTTGTAGTTCTTCACCCAAAATGGTGTTGATCATATCGGGAAACTTAGCCTCAACAGATGTTAAATCTGCGTTTTCGTTTAACAAAACAAAGGTTTCAGGAGCTATGCTGAACCAGGCCTGATAGCGTCTAGAATCGTAACGCTCAAAATTAGAGATGACCATATCGAGCTGAAAGCCTGTATTCTCAGGTGTATTCTCAACGATAGCACTGACCGTAAACGGCTCTATTTCACCTCCCATTTCAATGTATACCTCCTTGCCTATGGCCTCAGAATCACCAAAGTATTTTTGAGCATACCTCTCGGAGAGCACAACTTGATTTGGGTTATCTAATGGTGATGTGGTATTACCTCTAATGAGATCGAATGAAAAAACATCAAAGAAATTTGGCGAGACCATGGCCATTCTTTCATTGATGCGATTATCTGTAGCCTGACCTACTAAGTTTCTTGCATAGTCTACCTGAACGGTAGCCTCCACTTCTGGAATGTTAGCTTCTAAGGCTGGTGCCAGCGGTAGTGGCGAATTTGTATAAAAGAACTGCTGTCCTTCCCCATAATCTTCCTTTGTCCAAGTTCTGTAAATGCGCTCACCATTCTCATGAAATTTGTCAAAAGTGAGCTCTTGTTTAATGTAGAGAGACAATAGAATGAAGCATGCCATGCCTATGGTAATGCTACCTATGTTTAAGGCTGTATTGACCTTCTGCTTCCACAACACTCTTGCTGCGATCTTAAAGTTGTTTTTTGTCATTGTGATATAATTTGAGTTGACCTTATTCGATGACTTGATGTTGGAGGGTTTAAAGAACCTTAGGACGTTCCAAACAAATGCCAACCTGGCTTTTAAAGCACTCTCATGAACCATCCTTTCGAAGATCTCATGAGCATCTCCCTGAATCTCTTCCAAGAATTCGTCCTTACAGTAGAATTCTAAGAAGCGGTCGGCCCATTTAGGGGGTGATATGGTATTAGGCTTCTTCAACTGTTGCCAAAATCGATTTTTGGAATGCGATTGTAGAATTTAAGTCTAAGGCTCTGAGCTTCGTCTAAAGCCTTCTTACCATAAGCCGTCAATTCGAAGTAGCGTTTTCTTCTACCTCCTCTTTCATTGGTTGCGCCTCCCATAAAGCTATTCACATAGCCCTTCTCCTCCATTCTTCTTAAAGCCGTATGTACAGCGCTAATATTCACTTTCCGACCCGTCTCATTAGCGATCTCATCCATTATGGCTACACCGTAAGACTCCGAATGCATGGCACCAACGGTTAACAGTACTAGTTCTTCAAACTCTCCTAAATATGTTCCTTTCATGTTGTGTAGATTACTTACACAAATATAAAACAAATATATCTTTCATATTTGTACAAGTAATTAACAGTGATTAACACTACCGATGTATTGAACTGTAGAATTAAGTGAATGAAAAAAGGTGAACCATTGGTTCACCCCTTTAAGAAATTTGATATGTTTTCCTTTTTATTCTGTCCTTAATGAATCCACTGGATTAGAATGCGCTGCTTTAAAAGACCTATAGCTAACCGTTAATACCGCTATAAACAAGGTGGCCAATGCTGCTAGAACAAACACACCCACTCCTATGCTCACCTTATATTCAAAGTTTTGTAGCCAATTGGTCATTAAATAATAGGCTATTGGACTTGCTAGAAGGAATGCCACAAGCACTTGCTTCACAAAAGAGCCTGAAAGAAGGTAAAAGAGCCTCCATTCACTTGCACCAAGCACTTTTCTGATCCCCAATTCTTTTACTCTTTTCTGAACAGTGAATGAGACTAAACCTAAGAGCCCTAAACAGGCAATGAAAATGCTCAGGCCAGCCCCTATCTGGAATATAGTGTTAGCTTGAGTTTCGCTCTGATAGAATAGACCTAATTGCTGATCTAAAAAGTGATATTCCATCACCGTTCTATTGTCGAACTTCTCATGTACTTTCTCCAATTGCGGAATGATCGTCATTGGATCACCAGCGTACTTAATGGTGAAATAATCGATATAAGATGCTGGGTTGTTCCATGCACCTAAGATCATAGGCTCAATTTGGCTGTGTAATGACTGGAAATGGAAGTCTTTTACAACCCCAATGATTTGGTTCGCGCTTCGACCACCTGAAACCGATAAATCGATGAACTCTCCTACAGGCTGATCGAACCCTAGTCGTTTGGCAGCCGCCTCATTGATCAAGATCTTTGTACTGTCTCCTGCATCGCTACCCGTAAAAAAAGAACCTTCAAGTAGTTCAAAGCCAAATACATCTAAACCGAATTCATCGAAGTTCATCACATAGACGGTAGCAGAATCAGCATTAGGACCATTTTCCCATTCTACATCTACTTCATGGATATTCTTCCACTCACCCGGAACACGGGAGGTAACACTTACCATTTCGACACCAGGAATTTGGTTGAGCTCGTTCCTCATCGTTTTGAATACAGGTCTTACAGCCCCATTATTAATATCTACAACCAATAGATTCGATTGATCAAAGCCGAGGTTTTTCTGCTTAATAAAGTCCATTTGATCATTGACGATGAGCGTAGCGATGATCATGAAAATGCCCAGCACGAATTGGAAAACCACCAAAGCTTGTCTGATCTTGAACGATCCTTTCGCCTTATTCTCTCCTTTTAAAATATGACTAGCACCTAATCTGGTCATAAAGAAAGCTGGATATAAGCCAGATAATAGAGCTACAAGTACAGTCAATACCAAAAGCAAAGGCAAATAGTCAGAGAGCGTTTGCCAATTGAATTCATAAGCCTTGCCTGTGATAGCATTAAAGGAAGGCATTAACAAGTCTAATAAGCCGATTGAAATGAGAGTAGCCATCGCAGTGATGAGCAATGATTCGGTCAGAAATTGAATTACTAATTGTCCTTTAGCAGCTCCAACCACCTTTCTAATACCAATTTCCTTCGCCCTGAAAACCGCTTTTGAAGTGGCTAGGTTCATATAGTTGACTGAAGCAATTAGTAGTAAAAAGACACTCAGGATGATAAAAATCACTGTATAACTTCTGTCACCTTTGTTCTCTGCTACATCTCTCTCAATGTGCGCAGAGTTAAAATGGATGTCGTCCAAAGCTTGGTAATCGAATTTTACCATGTTGGCAATTTGCTCAGGTAGTCTTTCTTTGATCAGTGCATTCGCCTTTGCTTTAAATTCCTCAGCATCTACCCCTTCCCTTAACAAGAGATAAGAACTACCTCCGAATGAAGTCCAAGAATTCTCCACATTGTTCCAGTTGTCTCCTGGAAATGAAGGAGAAATCATGATCTTCATTCTCAAATGGCTGTTAGCCGGCTGATCTTTATAAACTCCCACGATCTTATACTGGCCCATATTTGGGGCCTCCAAGGTTTCTCCTATGATGTCAGTCTTACCGAAAAATGCAATTGCTCTTGATTCAGACATGACCATCTCAAATGGATTCATGAGTGCTTCCTTGGCGTTACCAGCTATAAAATCATAGGTGAAAATTTCGAAGTGATCACTTGTAGCAACCGCATAATCTCGTTCGGTAAACCTCTGATCGTTCACTCTCAGGTTGAATTGGCCACCCATAAACTGAATGAGATAAGTCTGAGCTTCTACCTCGGGTAATTCCTCAACCAAGGTGGTGGCCATCACCATAGGATTACCAGCAAAGTAGCGATTAGGCTCAGTGTTTACCTGAATGGTAATTGGCCTAACAATGCGTTCTTTGTTTAAATGAGAACTCTCAAAGGAGTTTTCGTCCTGCACATAATTAAGCAGTAAGGCCGCTCCTGTTATACCGATAGCAAGGCCTAATATATTGATGAATGCATAGCCCCTGTTTCTCCAGAGTGATCTAAATGCAGTTTTGAAGTAGTTTTTTAACATGTTGTTTTGAATTATTCGCTTCTTAAGGTTTTTGACGGATTAGCTACTCCTGCTAAGAGTGCTAAAGAACTTACTGTGGCTCCTACTATGATGGTGACGATCAACAAGGCGATGGCGAAGCTCGACCAACCTATGTTGATGTGATAGGCAAAAGACTCCAACCATTGACTGATCATGAAATAGACAACCGGAATGGCCATTATTGAGGCAATCAGGACTATTCGAACAAATCTGCTATTGATCAACCAAATCAACTGCGACACATTTGCTCCGAGTACCTTTCTAATACCAATCTCTTTGTTTCTTCTTTCTATGGTGAATGCCGTCATGCCATAGAGCCCTAAACAGGCAATGAAAACACAAATGATACTGAAGGTCTGAATGGCACTATACAATCTCTGCTCGGCTCCATAATAGTCGTTCAGATTATCTTCCAAGAACATATAGCCCATTGGATAATTCGGCTCAATATTCACCCATGATGCACGCGCATGCTCTATGGCCTTTTGCTTGTTATTGGCATCGATCTTTACCGTGAAGAACCAATTTCTTCTCTCATTCACCATAAAGATGACCGGACTAACTTCTGATCTTAAAGATTTAAAATTGAAGTCTTTTACTACACCTATGATCGGTTGAGGAGTAGACTCAGGAGACCATAATCTCACCTTTTTACCCACTATATCTTCAATCCCTACTGCTCTGGCATAAGCCTCATTCACAATCAATGCCATGGTATCTGACAGCATATTAGGATCGAAATCTCTTCCATCTATCAACTCTAAGCCCTGCACATCCAAGAAATCCTTCTGCACAGTAAAAAAGGTGGTGATAGGTGCACTGGCTACATCTTGTCCTTCGAGCATAGCACGCCCCGAGTTATTGGTGTTTTCGAAACCCATCACATCTACACCTGAAGTAACCTTCTTGATGTAAGGGCTTTTCAATAACTCATTCTCAAAAGTAGATAGCTCCTTCTCAATGTTATCCGAGTTATTTGGAATGATCACAATATCATCCACATCGTAGCCCAATTCTCTATTTTGAATAAAATTGGACTGCTTAAGGATCAATAGTACTCCACTGATCAATGCCATAGTTAGGAATAATTGAATACCCACTAACATCGATCTTAGACCATTCCCCTTCAATGCTCCATTACCTGCATTCGCTTTTAATGAGTCAGAAGGCTTAAACTGACTTAGAATAAAGGCTGGATAAGTTCCTGACAATAAAGTCACCGCTACTAAAATGACCACCAAACCAATTTGATAAGTGGGATTGGCGATCAGATCATATCTCAATTGGGTTTCCATTAAGTTTTCGAATGCCGGAAGAGACAGATCTGTTAAAAGAACAGAAAGCACAACGGCTATAAACGTGATCAAAAAAGCCTCTGCCAAGAATTGATAGATCAACTGGCTTTTATAAGCTCCAAAAACCTTTCTTACCCCTATTTCTTTAGCTCTGTTAATAGACTTAGCTGTAGCTGCATTGATGTAGTTCATGCAAGCAACCAGTAAGATGAATAAGCCAATAAGGCCAAGGATCAAAGTGCTTTGCTTGTCACCTTTCTTCATTTCGCCATAAAACGATACATGCTCCGAACCAAAATAGATATCAGATAGCACTTGAAATGAATAACCTTCTTTCTCGATCACCTCAATGACATCAGGACGATCTTTGTAAGCCTCTAAGAAATAGGCTCTTGTGCGTTCTGCCGCTTCTTCCGGTGTCGTTCCGGGAGCTAATCTGTAAAAGCCATAAAGTGAGTTTTTGAATCCTTCGGGCATTAATCTGAATCCGCCATCAGCGTCATTCTCATTTACTCGAAGTTCATAAGGCATTAAAAAATCAAAGTCTAAGAAAGAATTGACCGGATCTTTCATTACCCCTGTTACTGTCATGCTAAAACTGAAATTACCTGAGAACTTCAATGTCTCACCAATAGGATTGACATCTCCGAAATACCTTTTAGCCGTAGACTCTGTGATGACCACACTATTAGGATCTTTGATAACCGTTTTAGGATCACCTTTAAGCAACTCATATCCGAAGAAATCAAAGAAGGCAGGCTGCGAGAACATCATTCTGCGCGTTTTGATCTTCACATCTTTATACTCAACCAATAATGGTCCTGCGATGTAGTCACGGGCAATAAGCAATTCCTCAATACCTGCTGTATTGTCTGCTATGGCATAATGAATGTCATCGCTAGTAATACCGGTTGTTCTTGTTTCACCATCGCCTGTCTGCTCAGTGATTAAGAAACGATAGATATTATCAGGGTGAAATTGATCGTGGCTGAATTGATCCTCTACATATAAAGAGATAAGCGAGAAACAAGCAATCCCCACCGTCAAACCTAGAATATTCATGACCGCGTACGACCTATTGCGAATCAAGTTTCTAATCGTGGTAGTAAGGTAATTTCTTAACATGATCGTTTTGTTTGACTCTACTTATGCCATAAATGGACCAATACTAAAATCATTGATTTTGGCCTGAATTCGAGGGAAAATCGAATTAGGCAAACAAATTAATGTCCATCCGTAAACTAAAGTGCCCAAAAATGGGCACTTTTCAATAACTTCCTGATCAATTCAATTGAATGAAAGAACCTGGTAAAATTTTAATCCTCGATGACGACAATTATGTGATGCTCTCATTGCGTATTCTTTTAGAGCAGCATTACACAGATGTCCGAGGAATCAACAGTCCTACTCAGATCGATACTGCCTTAGATGAGAACGAATTTGATGTGGTCATCTTAGATATGAACTTCAAACCGGGGATCACCTCAGGTGCCGATGGTTTGTCCATCTTGAAGAAGATCAAAGAGCGTTCACCTCAAACCAGTGTTGTGCTAGTCACTGCTTATGGAGAAATTGAGCTGGCTGTTGAAGCGATCAAATTAGGGGCCTTTGATTTCTTAGTAAAACCTTGGCAAAACGAGAAGCTATTAAGTACAGTTAGTGCGGCTTTTCAACTGAAAAGATCAGCTGAGAAAATCCAAAAACTAGAAACTCAGCAGGACCTGCTGAAAGACATGTTAGACGCTCCTTTCACAGACATCATTGGTGAGTCTGAGGCGATCAAACGTGTGTTTGAGCAAATAGCTAAGGTGGCTCAAACCGATGCCAATGTGCTGATAACAGGAGAAAATGGAACTGGTAAAGAACTAGTGGCCAGAGCTATCCATCGTCAGTCCAATCGAAGTAATCAGGTATTCGTCAATGTGGACATGGGTGCCATTACCGAAACCTTATTCGAGTCAGAGCTATTTGGGCATAAGAAAGGAGCTTTTACAGATGCGAAATCCGATCGCATAGGTAAATTCGAGTCAGCTAATGACGGAACCCTATTCTTAGATGAAATTGGCAATCTCGCCTCTCCTCTTCAAGCCAAACTCCTTCGAGTTATCCAAGATCAACAAGTGATCAAAGTAGGCGATAATCATGCAGTAGATCTTAATATCAGAATGATCTGCGCTACTAATGCCAACCTAAGCACCATGGTAAAAGAAGGTAGTTTTAGACAAGACCTTCTATATAGAATAAACACAATTGAGATTGCGCTCCCTCCTTTACGCGAACGATCTGAAGACATTCCATTACTTGCGGAACACTTTTTGAACAAGTATAAAACCAAATACAAAAAAGATGGACTGTATGTGCCTGACCATGTAATGAACAAATTGACCAAATACGATTGGCCCGGGAATATTCGCGAGTTGCAGCATACAATTGAACGAGCTGTGATCATGAGTGATGGCAAACAGCTGAAGGTTTCCGATATGAATTTAAGCTCAACCAATACGGCTGAAGCTGATCGATTGGATGACTTGAACCTCGAAAAACTTGAAGAATGGGCGGTGGAAGCAGCCATTAAAAAGCATCAAGGTAATATCAGTCATGCAGCATCTGAACTTGGTTTAAGTAGAGGAGCTATGTATAGAAGAATGGAGAAATATGGTCTTTAAGAATTTTCAGATCGTCATTATCGGTTACCTGCTGCTGCTATTAGCCGGTACCTTTGGCATCGTGTACTTTAGCTATATCGAGCTTAACTTCATTAGGCTCTTCTTTTTGATGCTTTATGAGGTTTTGATCTTGTGGGCCATGATCCACTATATCAACCGCGCTAATAGAGACACTACCTTTTTCTTGAATGCTATTCTCCATAATGACTTTACAGTAAAGTATTCTGAGAGCAAAAAGGGAAAGACCTTTGCCGATTTATACCGTGCATTTAATCAAGTCAATCAGAAATTCATCGATAGTACGCAAAGCGAGGCTTCAGAATACAGATACATTATTACGCTCATTGAGCAAATGCAGATCGGTGTGGTCATCTACGATTCTGAACAGCGCATTCATCTCGTTAATCAAGCTTTTAAAGACATTCTAGGTAAGGCTGAAATAGTTCACCTAGACACTTTAAAACGGCTTAATTCTAATTTATTCGAAGGGATTTTAGGTTTAGCCTCAGGCGAAAAAACGATGATTAAAACTGAGATCGAAAACGTGATTCATCAGTTCTCGCTTGCAGCTTCAGAGATGAAGCTCCGAAATAATCGCTTCACCATTGTTTCTGTTCAAGACATCAAAAATGAACTCGATGCCAACGAAATGGAGGCCTGGCAAAAATTGATTCGTGTGCTCACCCATGAGATCATGAACTCAGTATCGCCTATTACATCTCTATCTGGCACTTTGGGCCAAATCGTCAAAGGGCAACCTGAACAGCTCCAAAAAGACGATCTTTCCACATTAAAAGATGGATTAGACGCTATTGAAAATAGATCTAAAGGGCTCCTTTCATTTACTGAAGCCTATAGAAAGCTCACGAAGATCCCTTTGATCAAATTGGCTCCCATTGAGAGTCGAGAATTCTTTGAAAGGATTGCTTCCATATTTACAGCCAACCTGAAAGAAGGGATCCAATTCCAAATGAAAGTCAGCCCTGATTTCACTTTTACGGCAGACCAACATTTGTTAGAACAGGTGATTATCAACCTGCTCAAAAACGCCTCTGAAGCCATTGATAAACAAGGAGTTATTGCCCTAACATCAAAGCAAGACAGTAATCATACTTTTATATACATTTCCGATAATGGCTCGGGTATTAGCGATGAAGTGAAAGACAAAATCTTTGTGCCTTTTTATACTACTAAGGTGGAAGGTTCTGGTATTGGACTTAGCCTTTCTCGTCAGATCATTAAGAATCATAATGGAGCACTAAGTTTTGAGACAAGCCCAGAAGGCACCACTTTTAAGATCGAGCTATAAAAGGTTTGTACTTACATTCAATTGACTAGTTTTGGGGAAATTTCAGAATATGCAGGGCAAGGCAAGGTTGTTTTTAATTAGTGTGATCGTTGTGGTGAACATTGCTGCCGATCAAGTCACTAAGGTTTTAGCAAGGAAACACATTGAATACAATGAGGTAATCGAAGTAATTGGAGACTACTTTGTATTTACAAAAGTTGAAAACCGTGGTGCCTTCCTAGGAATGGGTTCTTCCCTATCGCCAATTATGCGGACTATTCTTCTATTAGTCCTACCTGCAGCCGTAATGATCGGTTTGTTTGTTTACATGCTCAGATCTAAAGATTTGACCAAGATCAGCCTTTGGGGGCTTTCTTTCATCGTAGGCGGTGGAATTGGCAATATCTTCGATCGAATGGTTTATGGCTCTGTTACTGACATGCTCTTTATCGACCTGAAATTTGCTCATACGGGTATTTTTAATGTGGCAGACGTCTCAGTCATGGTGGGCACCGGCCTAATCCTTTTAGAACAGTTTCTACCGAAGAAAAAAGAATTGGTAGAAAGCTAGTTGCTTCAGTTTTATGTAAATTGAATTGTCCCTTTTGCCAAGCAGAGGTCGTCAATTGAATATCATGAAGCATTTTTTAATACTCTCGCTCTTATCTTTTAGCACGGTACTTATTGGCCAAGAGACGGTCTCTTTAGGTGAAAACACCTCTCCGCAAGCCTCTTTACAAGAAGTAGAATGGATCCAAGGCCATTGGCGTGGAAACGCTTTTGGAGGTGAAATAGAAGAGATCTGGTCACCACCCTTGGGTAAATCAATGATGGGTTCTTTCAAAATGGTAATGAAAGGAGAAGTCAGCTTTTACGAACTGATGCACATTCAAGAAATGGAAGGCACCCTCCTATTACAGATCAGACATTTCAATCAGGACTTCACTGGTTGGGAAACCCAAAACGAGTCTGAATACTTCGCATTGGTCAAAATTGAAAAGGACCACGTTTATTTTGATGGCCTTACTTTCGAGAAGGTGTCTGAAAATGAGCTGAACATCCATGTATTGCTCAGCGAAAAAGGTGAAGAGGCTAAGGAAGCTACCTTCAAATACACGCGTTTCAGATAGATCAAAGAAAGAACCACAGCAAGAAGGCAATGATCAGAATGATAGCCACCCATTGAATAGATTTGGGTTGTGAGGGGAATTCATACTGACAAATTGGGCAGATCTTTGAATCCTTATCTACCTCCATGGCACATGATGGACACTCTTTCACATCTTTCATGACTTAGAACATTCTTTTTTGAAGAATTTTTTTGATACTTTGAATATCTGAAACGAATTACCCTATAAAAACAAAGTGATGAATTTTATGAAAAGATTTTTAGCCGTTGCCTTATTAGCTGCTTTCATGGTTTCTTGCTCATCTACGAGTATTGTTAACTCTTGGAAAGATCCTAATTCTACTGATAATCCAGATAAATGGGATAAAGTGCTAGTGGCAGTGCAGAGTACGAGTGATGTAAAAAGAAGAGTGGCTGAAGATAAATTGGCGAGCATGAGCGATAAGCTTTTCGCTTCTTATACGCTCTTTCCAGATAAGTCTGCTGTGCAGAATGAAGCTGAGTTGAAGAGAAAGATTAATGAAGGAGAATTTGATGCTATCATGACTTTGAGACTTACTGATAGAAACAAGCAGACTTCATATGTTCCTGGTTCTTATACTGGTGGTTACTGGGGATACCACAGAGGATACTGGGGTGGTTACTATGACCCAGGCTATTACAGAGAAGACACTTACTATGCTATTGAAACACAGGTGTTCTCTTTAGCTGAGAACAAGCTCGTATGGTCAGGTATTACTTCTACAGTGAACCCTTCTAAGATCGATAGAACGATTGAAGAGGTAGCCAGAATGACTTATAAGCAAATGCAGAAAGATGGCTTTGTCCATCCAGAGAAATAATCAAATCGAGCAGCCTTCGGGCTGCTTTTTTTTGCTATGAACAAAAGCACCATCCGTGGAATAGAGCCTGTATTATCCAGTTCTGATGTAAAAAGAGACATCAAATGGCTGGAAGAACATATGGGTTTTGAATATGCCTTTGGGGATGAAATGTATGCTGGAGCAAAAAGAGAAGAGCAATACATTCATGTACAATGGCACAAAGGTGATGAATCAGATCCTGTCACACCTTCTACTATAAAGATCTTTGTTCATGATCTAGAGCCCTTTATTGAAGAGTTTGTCGAAAGAGGAACAATCACCGCTGATCAAGTTAGACGAGACACCCCTTGGGGTACTCACGAATTTGGTTTTTATGACCTCAATCGAAACGCCATTTTCATAGTTCAAGACAAATGAGTAACCCAAAAGAATTGATAGAAAACTGGGTTCAGCTCTTTAACCAAGGAGATGCCACAGCTATAGCAGACTGCTATTCTGACAATGCCATTAACCACCAAGTCAGTAACGAACCTGTAGTTGGAAAGAAGGCCATCAAGGAAATGTTTGAAAGAGAATTTGCCACTGCCGAGATGGAGTGTATCATTGAAAACATCTTTCAAGATGGTGATTGGGGTATACTTGAATGGAAAGATCCGATGGGCTTAAGAGGTTGTGGTTTCTTTCAATTCGAAAAAGGACTCATTAAATTTCAGAGAGGATACTGGGATAAACTTTCATTTTTAAGAATTCATCAATTACCTATACCCCATGAGTAAAGAACTGATCCATACTTTTTATTCCGCATTTCAAGAATTAGATGCTGAGAAAATGGCTTCCTGCTACCACGAGGATATCATATTCCATGATCCTGCTTTTGGAGAGTTAAGAGGTATTCATGCCAGCAACATGTGGCGCATGCTCTGCGAGAATCAAAAAGGTAAAGGGATGGTCATCAATTTTGAAATAAGATCAGACAACTCTGCTCATTGGGAACCCATCTATACCTTTTCGAAAACGGGTCGAAAAGTGCATAATGTCATTGATGCCGAATTTGAATTCAAGGATGGACTGATCATTAAGCATACTGATCATTTTAACTTACACAGATGGGCCTCTCAGGCTCTTGGCCTTTCAGGGAAAATTGTCGGCTGGACTCCTTTCTTCCGTAAAAAACTGAGATCACAGACCACTTCCCTACTAAAAAGGTATGAACAAAAAGCCTAATTAGTGTTTCTTATGATGTGTACTCCAACCTCAGATATCTAACTATACTTATTTTGCTACTGACAGCCTTCAGTTGTGGTAGCTCAGAGGATGCAGATACCCCAAATGAGGGAAACGCTGACATTGTAGGCAGTGTCAATTTATTCAATGAAAAACGTGTTCCTCGACCTAATGGAGGTATGACCGTGTCCATTGAAGGAACCAATCTAAGCACAATCACATCAAGTGAAGGCTTCTTCACTCTATCAGAAGTTCCATTTGGCACTTACCGACTTCAATATGAAAAAGAAGGATATGGCACTTTTCTGGGTGAAGAGTTCACTCACCAGGCGAATGAAGATGGTTTTACACCATCTCCTGACTCCCCATTTCTAGGTCAGATCTCTACCACAGAAATTGTCAACTCTAGGGCTACTCTCGTAGGAAATGATTTCATCATTGAATTTGAGACCTTTCCTGAAGGAAAAATGTCCAACCCAGTTTTTGCTTCCATCTTTTTCCTTCGAAATGGAAATGTCAGCAACATGTTCAATTCGGCCGTGATAGGTCCCATCATTATCGTTGAAAACCCAACAGTCATTTTAGTGAGTCAGGAAGAGTTAACAGAGTTTGGGTTTAGCGCTGACGAAAAAGTGCATATGCGTGTCTATGGAGACTCATTTTTCCCGAATAGTTATAGAGACTTCGGAGCGCTTGTCCATCCTAACGTTGGTCCAAATCCAGGTCCTGTGATGATGCTCACCATGCAGTAATCAATGCATCCTGGGAGATTTTGTAGACTTATCCTTAATTCGAGGCAATAGTAAATTGTAGTTGGAAGGTTTTCTCTTTAAATTCCTACAGTCAATTCTCAAGAACATGAAGAATATTTCAATTAAACCCCTAGCCGCCCTTTTATTCGTCTTATGTCTCTCCTCTTGTGGAGGTGGTAGCGATGATGGCCCATCTAACCCGCCAGTTACTGAAGCAGATATCTCCGGTGGTGTCAATCTTTTTGATGACAAAAACATTCCTGAATTGAATGATGGAATGACGGTGACTGTAGAAGGCAGAAGCGAAAGTGGCATTACCGATGATCAAGGAAGATTCAGAATAACTGGCGTTCCTTTCGGTACTTATCGATTAGTATATGAAAAAGCAGGCTATGGCACCTTTAAAGGACCAGAGTTTGTACATGAAGAAAATGATGATGGCATCACATTCATTCCTGATAGTCCTTCATTAGGTCAGATTTCTACTACCACTATTACTTCTGCTACAGCAGCATTAGATGGCAACGACTTTTTGCTTACTATAGAAACGGAACCAGTCAGTAATAATGCCAATCCTTTATTTATAACCGTCTTTCTAAAAGGCAGCCCTGATGTCAGTAATCTAGATAATTCAGCTGTACACGGTCCTAGACAGATCCAGATCAACCCAGTCGACATCAGAATTACAAGGGATCAATTAACTGAATATGGCTTTTCTTCAGACGAAACAGTGTATATGCGAGTCTATGGAGAATCACAGTTCACGAATGCTTATGAGGAATTCGGAAGTACTATTCATCCAAATGCTAATCCAACAGCTAGCTCGGTTCTTGAATTAGTAGTTCAGTAAATCATTTTTTTATGTCAAATGCCATTTTAAATCAGATCAGCAAACAACTTCAAGATCTTCAAAAAGAGGAACTCTGGATGGGTCAAAACTTCGAAGAGAAGTTTGCTCAAATTTCAGACTTAGAAGCCTTCAGCAGTCCTGTTGCGGGTATCCATAGTGTCGCACAAATTGTAGCTCATTTAACTGCATGGAAGAAGGACGCATTACTAAAAATCAAAGAAGGCAAAGGCAAGTTAATGGACGACCATGATGAGAATTGGCCAGAAAACGATGAACTTAAAAAACTAGGCTGGGATAAGGTAAAAGGTGATTTTGACCAGGTGCATCAGGATTTAATGGAAGCACTCAATGGCCATAATGATCAATTACTTCATATGAAATATCATGATCAGGACTATAAAAAGGAATACAATATGGCCTTTATGCTTGAAGGACTTCTTCATCATGACCTATACCATCTTGGGCAAATTGGTCTGATCATCAGAATGCTCAAATCTTATCAGTAATCCGGCTTTCTCCTATTGGCCTTCTTATCTGAATGCTTCTTTTTAGAGGTGAGCCTTTCTTGAATTGCGCCTTTTGAAGGCTTCGTTTTCTTTCTTGGCTTTGGATCAGTAAAGGCCTTTTCTACCAATTGCCTAAAGATCTTGATCGCCTCTTCCCTATTTCTCAATTGGCTTCTATGCTTTTCAGTACTGATGAGAATGGCATTTTCAGTGTTGAGTTTATTCTTCCATTTGAGCAGCAAACGATCTTTTTCTCTTTGCTCCAATAACTCAGAGCTCGATACGCGAAACTTAAGCGTTACGCGAGTCTCCACCTTATTCACATTCTGTCCTCCAGGACCTGAACTGCGTGAAGTCTGAAACTCGAATTCCTTGCTAAAATCTCTGGATGATATCTCTTTGGGGTTAAACTGCATCTCTATCTTATAACGTCATTCAGAGGGAATGCGTGAAGCAAATGACCGAAGAATCTCCTGAATAGTTAGAAGACCGATGACCGAAGTCGGAAACCTCGTGGCTTGAAACCTGTAGCTTGAGGCTCATCACTTAACTAGATAATCTACCACCACAACATCTTCAACGATACCTGTGTGCTCCTTGATAAATGCTTGATGAGCTGGATGTGGTAAATAGACATCTCTTCCATCTTCGTTATCAAAGGTCAGTTGAAAGATATGCGTCATGCCTTTGTCCAAGCCTTCAGGACTATTATTTGTCCCCCATTCAAGCGCTTTAACTTCAGAAATCTGGTCTTCAAGCTCAACGAATGCATCTATGAGAGCTTCTATCTGCGCTTCTGTGGCATCAGCTTTGAACTTGAAACAAACCACATGTCTGAGTTGAGATGAATCCTGCATGCTAAAAATGGTAATAAAGGCCATCCCTAATACAAAGGGAATTAAGTATTTGATTTTCATACCTGAAGATACACAAACCTTTTACGTCATCCCCGCGCAGGCGGGGATCTCCTTAATAAAACTGGAGATTGGATTTTAAGATTCCCGCCTTCGCGGGAATGACGGTTAAGAGGGAATACTTTACTTCTACTTCATACTATCCCAACGCTGGATTAAAGCTTCCTTAGTTACTTCTAATTGCTTGACGGCCTTGACCGCCTGAGTGGTTGGTTGTGCATCAGCTGCTTGCACCAAATTGAGCATAAAGAGATACTTATGCTGTAAGTCCACTAGTGTCTCTTGATCTGCCTCTACATGTCTAATACTACCATACATGGTATCAGGATTACCTACCTGACCATTTCCGCGAAGTGCTAAATGCTTATTATTCGGTTTTTCCATTCGGTCGATTTCTTCAACAATAGCCTGAAGCTCATGATAAGCACCATAACACTGCATACTCAAATCAGTCTGTGTTTGTAATGCTTCATCAGTTATCATGACCCTCGGATCCATCACGACTGTCAACGGCCTCTCCATAGACTTGCCATCAACCGTAAGCTTAACTTGGTAAGTCCCGGGGTGTACAAATGGCCCTTGAGGTCCTGTTGGTGTACTTTCATAAACTGCAGCAATAGAAAATTGCCTTTTCGAGCCTCTTGGAGGTGCATATCTCAGGTCCCAAACAAAGCGATGATGACCTGGGCTAGTACCCAACTTTTGCTCTGGCTTGATCCAATAAGTTGGATGTGGCAAAGCAGTAGTATCTATCTTTTCTGGAAGATCATCACTCGAATAAGTCCTGACCAACTGCCCTTCAGCATCTAAAATCTCCAGCATTACATTTTGTGCATCAACAGCTAATTGATAGTCTAAAATGGCACCATCAGGAGGATTTTGACCTGTAGGCTCTTCAGGAGGTAGCGGTGTATCTGAGAACATATTCCACCTCACACGATAGGTATTAGATGGTGTATGCAAGAATGCCTGATCGTTTTTCATTTGAGCCATTTCTCTCAAAGGCGCAATATTATCTAAGATCCAAGCTGACCTGCCATGAGTACCCACCACAAGGTCATCTTCATGAATGACTAAATCGCGAATAGAGCTGGCAGGCATATTATTTCTAAGGGATTGCCAATGCTCTCCATTATCGACTGAGAAATAAACTTCGCGCTCAGTTCCAGTATAAAGTAAACCTTCCTGCTTTGGGTCTTCGCGCACCACATTAACTGGCCCCATTGGGTTCATACCATTGTTGATCAAAGTCCATGTTTTACCGTAATCCGAAGTGCGATAAACATAAGGCACCATATCATCTTTTCGAATGGCATTAATCGCAATAAAGGCTGTCCCTTCATCAAAGTGACTTGCATCAATTTGAGACACCTTATCCCATGAACTCATTGCTGGAGGAGTTACTTCTTCCCAATTAGCTCCTCCATTTCTAGTAATATGAACCCTGCCATCGTCAGTACCCGCCCAGATAACATTTACATTCAATGGCGAAGGACCAACAGCATAGATCACTCCTCTTCTGGCCATTTTCTCCATTTCCTTAGTCTTGAACCTACCGACACTGGCTGGAACCTCAGGTTGCTCATAAGTTAAATCTGGGCTAATGACCTCCCAGTTATCTCCACCATTCATGGTTTTCCATAAGACGTTGGTGGCAAAGAGCAGCATATTATCATCTGCAGGATGGAACATCAACGGCATAGTTCTAACATATCGATAATCACCACTACGCAAGGCCTCCGGTCCTACATTGATCGACTGACCCGTCTTTTTATCGAATCTCATCAACCTACCGCCATATATGATATCTGGGTCCTTTGGATCTGGAGCGATATAAGCATATTCATCTGCTCCAACTCCCATAAACTCTCTAAAACTGATCTGTCCTCCATTTCCTCTACTGGCAATTCCTATTGCCCCACTCTCCTGTTGGCCTCCATATACCCAATAAGGAAATGCATTGTCTGTACTGACATGATACAACTGAGTGGTTGGCTGATTGTACCAAGAACTCCAAGTACGGCCTGCATTAACCGTGATCACTGCTCCTTGATCTGCCACAAACAACATGATATCTGGATTGATCGGATTGATCCATATCCTATGATAATCATCTCCTCCTGGAGCACCCTTTAACGACATCCAAGTTTTACCTCCATCTGCCGAAGTGTAAGAAGCGATATTGCCGACATACAGTCGATCAGAATTTTTGGGATGCACTTTTATCTCTGCAAAGTCACTTCCTCTTCCCCATAAACGGTAATCTGTATTGATCAAAGCCCAGCTTTCACCAGCATCCGTGCTTTTATAGATACCTCCGTTTTCCTTAGCATCAACAGTAGCAAACATGACCTTGGAATCACTCGGAGCAATTCCCACCCCAATTCTACCTAATCCTTGCTTAGCTGTGGGTAAGCCTTTTGTTAACTGTCTCCAAGTCTCTCCGCCATCGGTACTCTTATACAAGCCACTATTAGGACCAGAGAATTTCGCGTTTTCCCATGGTCCTTCTTGGTGCTCCCACATATCAGCAAAAAGAATATCAGGATTATTTGGGTCGAATTCCACCTGTATGGCACCTGTATTGTCATTGATATAAAGCACCTTATCCCATGACTTACCCCCATCCGTGCTTTTGAAGACACCTCTTTGTTCGTTAGCTCCATACGGATGACCAAGTCCAGCCACAAAAACGATGTCTGGATTTGTAGGATGCACAATTATCCTTCCTACTTGCTGAACGTCCTTGAGCCCCACATGCTGCCAACTATCGCCACCATTCACTGACTTAAAGATGCCATCACCCACACCCAGGTCTGGTCGGTGCAGCCCTTCTCCGCTACCCACATAAATGATATCGGGGTTGCTGTAAGAAACAGCAATATCACCTACGGAGCCAGTTGGGGCATCATCGAAAATAGGATTCCAGGTTCTGCCATAGTCGTCTGTTTTCCAGACACCGCCATTGTTGACGCCCATGAAAAAGACATTAGGTCGATCAGGTATTCCAACACCTCCTACAGTTCTACTAGCCCTAAAAGGTCCGATCATTCGGTATTCAAGGTTTTGATAAGCAGAAGCTGGTACTTTTTGCGCATGGATATCAGTTATTCCGAGAGCAAGAAGTAGAATGAGAAATGGCTTGAAGATTGATTGAGATTTCATGGTAAAAAATTTGCTTATCGATGTTACCTATTCTGTCTCATAAAACCAATTAAGATGTGACGGTGTGTTTCCTTTAAATTCTGATTATCTTATTTGAATGAAAACTATCCTCACCATTGCATTCGTAATTCTAGTTTCCATTCAGTTAAAGGCTCAGGACAAGCTCTACCCTGTTATTGAGGGGTATGGAGCTGTAGAAGTAGTGAACTTCAAAGTAGAATTACCTAACCCAAACCAGCAATATAAACTGATTAGCGAACTCTATTTTAGACAAGAGAATAAGGAGGAGCTATATGGTCGTTTGGATTATGCTGCCCGGATTGTCAATGCACATGTAGCCGCTGGGGTACCGCAAAAGAACATGAGATTAGCAGTTGTCATCTTCAGTGGTGCAACTCCCACTATCCTCAATAACGAAGCGTATAAAGAACGTTTTGGAGTAGACAACCCTAATATTGAACTATTAGACAGAATGGTTGAAGCTGGAGTTGAGGTCATTGTATGTGGCCAATCTATGGTAAAACAAGATATATCACCCGAAATGGTTCATCCGGGCGTGCAGCAAGCCTTTTCTAGGATAACTGCAACGAGCACACTGATCAATGCAGGCTACTCAATATTCTAATTCATGATTTCCCTATTAAGAAAAACACGAGCTAGACTTATGCAAAAAAACCGCATCTCAAATTATCTGGCCTATTCATTGGGCGAAATTGCTTTAGTAGTCATTGGAATTCTATTGGCACTTGCCATAAATAATTTGAACACAGATAGAATTGAGAACAAATACTTGACAGAAGCCTATAAGGATATTTACATGGATCTTAGGATTGACATGAATCTAATTTTAGGAGGTGTCGAACCTAGACTGAACAATGCAGAAAAAGGCATTCAAGGCTTACTGTATAATATCCATAACAACAGGTACGATTCAACCGATGCATATTTCTATCAAATACATCAACGATTCTCTTTAACAGCCAATAAAGGCGCCTATGAAAGTTTAAAAGACAAAGGTATTGAGGTCATAAAAGATTCTGAAATGCGGTTTGCTCTATTCAATTTCTATGAAATGATGATTCCTCGATCTATACATTTCATTCATGGAGGCGATGATGTCCTATTTGAAAAATTGGCTGAAATTGAAAACTCTATTACGGTTTTGAATTCTGAGGTCAATCAAGAAGGCAGAATCTGGATTCATTCACAAGTCAAAGGTAAGGAGGTACTTCAGAGTCAAGAATTAAAGAGAATTGTTCGCCTCATTGATTACGACTTGGTTGAAAAAAGAGTAAGGTTAGAGAACCTAAAAGAAAGTTATATTGAGATCATCAACTCCCTCGAGAAAGAGCTTGATCGCAGAGGTGTTACCTACAAACCATTTACCGAAAATGTTGTAGAACTAGACTTTTAAATTTTCAACTACCCTCTCTTGAAAATGAGTTTATTATCAGTAGAAGCTGCTTGGTCAAACCAATATCCTTCGTAATCAAAGCCTTGTAATCCTTCAACCGTCTCTACTTTGTTTTTAATGATATACTGAGCCATTAAGCCCCTGGCCTTCTTAGCGAAGAAAGAAATGATCTTATATTCTCCGTTCTTATGATCCAAGAATTCTACATCGATCACATTCATTTTCAGGGCTTTCAAATCGACTGCCTTGAAGTACTCTTGAGAAGCCAAATTGACTAAAGTCTTGTCTTTGATCTTCTTCGACTGTTTGTTGAGCTCCTTAGACAATTTATCTGCCCAATAAGTATAGAGTGTTCTGTAGTCATCAAAAGCCAAACGTGTACCCATTTCTAAGCGATAAGGCTGAATCAGATCCAAAGGCTTCAAAATGCCATAAAGGCCCGAAAGAATTCTCAAATGGTCCTGAGCATATAAAAGATCCTCATCAGATAATCCTTCAGCTTCTAAACCTACATACACATCTCCTTTGAACGCATAAACCGCTTGTTTCGCTCTTTTAGAATTCTTTGCCTTAGCAAATTTGCGGTAGCGATTGGCATTCAGCTCAGCCAAGTTTTCGCTGAGATCCATCAATTGCTGAATCTCCTCTGGGCTTTTCTCCTTTAATACGCCAATAAGCTCTAGGGCTTCTCTCTGAAACTTAGGGTAAGAAGCTTCTTTATTACACGGTGTTTCAAAATCGAGGGTCTTAGCGGGAGAAAGTACAAACAGCATATCGAATTCTTATTTGTGCAATTATACAAAGCGATCAGATGAAATGTTTGCCTTTGATATAGCTTATCTCAATGAATTATTAGAATGGCAATATATCGGGATCAAAACTTGGCATTAAGGCGGGTTTAGTTCTATCTTAATGACATAAGCCGAATTTTATGAAGTCAGGAAATTTTCTAGTAGCTGGTTTTGTTGTCATTATTCTTTTGGGAGGATTGCTCTATCTCAAAGACATTGCAGACGGTATCAATAATAACTTAAGCTCAATTAATGAGAACGTTGAGAATGTTGAGGTGCCCACCACCAAAATTGATTACTCGAGTGGTCAGTTGATTTATGTACCCATTTATTCTCAAATTCCTTTTAGTGACAAGCAAATTCATGGATTGAATGTCTTATTAAGCGTTAGAAATACTGACGCCAACAATAGCATAGAATTCTCAAGGATCGACCTTTATGATACCGATGGCAATTTAGTTACTCAATACGCCAATGAACCTGTAGAACTGGGTCCTCTTGAAACACATGAGATTTTCATTTCTAAAAATGACCCTGCAGGCGGCTCTGGAGGTAATTTTTATCTCCAATGGAATACGGATGGTCAGATTTTGGAGCCATTTGTTGAAGCTCTATTATATGGACGTAGCGGCACTCACACCTATTCTTTCAATAGTCAGGGTCGTATTGTCACCAAGACTAACAAGTAGAAGCTGAAGTGGATATTTCGCTTAACCAATTGATCACAGTTTTCATTGCCTTTTTTACGGTGATCGATCCTATTGGTACCATTCCTGTTTTTATTGCCGTTACCAATGGAACAGAACCTGATCAAAAGAAAAAGATCGCGAGGAAGGCTGCCTTAGTGGCTGCGGGAGTTTTGACCTTTTTCATCATTGCTGGTGAGCTTATCCTAGACGCCATAGAAGTGCCACTCAATTCGTTCCAGATAGCTGGTGGAATTGTTCTATTCCTTTTTGCACTGACGATGATATTTGGTGAAAGTAAACCGGATGAAGAAATTGATAAAATCGGTAAGCAGGATGATAAAGCCATTTTTCCTTTAGCTATGCCTTCTTTGGCAAGTCCTGGGGCTATACTAGCAGCCATATTACTAACCAAGAACAATGAACATAGCCTCATAGAACAAGCGAGTACATGGTCTATGATGATCTTAGTAATAGCTGTCGCTTGGCTTTTTATGCTCTTTGCTGGTAAGATCAATCAGTTAATAGGTAGCGGAGGAGCAGCTATTGTGAGTAGAGTGATGGGCCTTATTCTTACTGCTGTGGCTGTTGATTATATCCTAGACGGAATATCCAATTACTTCTAATCGCGTTGGAATGACCATTTTTTACAAAGTATCGATCGCCTCAGCCTTACTCCTAGCTATCCAAATACCATTAAAAGGTCAGGCGGCCAAATGGAAAGTAGAAAAGGGTCAAATCCAAATTACTGAACCCTCCAATAAGCCCGCGTTAGATACCTGGAACTACGTGTATGACCTTCTTCCGACTGAGCTGATCGACAAATACGTTACGAGTTTCACGCTTGAAACGGATGGTAAAGATGGAGAGCTAGGTGGATTAACTCCATTGGACGATTACAACTCCATGTGGGAATTAAGCATTGATCAGGCTGATTTCACCATAAACGAAAAAGACCAGGTCAATTACATCAATACGATTCATACCATCATTCACGAATTTGGCCACCTGTTAACTCTAAATCCAGAGCAAATTGATTTTACTGAGGATGAATACCAAAATGATCAGAAAGGATACTTGACTGCTGAAGGTTATGCATCAGACAAAAGCTATTTAGGCCAATTCGTGAATCAGTTTTGGGACCTATCTCTATTGAATGAATGGGATAAAATTGACGTTCTAGAAAATGAGAACAAACGAGAAAAAAGGCTTGAAAGGTTTTATAATCGACATTTTGAATCCTTTATCTCAGCCTATGCATCAGAAAGTCCAGAAGAGGACATAGCTGAATCTTGGACCTTCTTTGTACTCACCGAGCAACCAATTGAAGATGAATTCGGAGTAGAAAAAATTGCTTTTTTCTATCAGTTTGAAGAGCTGAAAGAGTTACGCAAAATGATCCGCGCAAAGGTCAAAAATATACCTCGAGCGTACATCAAATATTATATAGAGAACCAAGAAGACTATTAAGCGAAGCCAGTAAATTAAGCTATCTTCGCGCCAATGTCGTTCGACCCAAAAAGCATAGACCTTCCGGTAGTTGAGATCATTGATGAAGTCAATGAAAAACTAGGACAAAGCAACAGTCTGATCGTAAATGCTCCTCCTGGTGCAGGTAAGAGTACCCTTCTTCCTCTTGCTTTTCTTGACCTTCCTTGGCTAAAAGGTCAGAAGATCATGATGCTCGAACCTAGACGACTAGCAGCTCGATCTATTGCAGAAAGAATGGCCGATCTATTGGGTGAAAAGGTTGGTGAGACTGTCGGTTATCGCATTCGATTCGAAAATCGTACTTCTGATAAAACCAAGATTGAAGTGGTTACTGAAGGCATTCTGACCAGGATGCTTCAATCGGACAATACCCTAGAAGGAATTGGAATGGTCATTTTTGACGAATTCCACGAAAGATCAATTCATGCTGATGTGGCATTGGCTTTATGTCGTGAAGCCCAACAGGTATTGAGAGAAGACCTTCGAATTCTCATCATGTCTGCCACGTTGAACATGCCTCAGCTCACTCAACTCCTGAAATCAGAAGCTGTTGTATCAAAAGGCAGACAATATCCGGTTGATGTCAAATATGAAGGAGATACAGACGAATTCGTAATGGCTGAGCTTTGTGCGAGGACCATCCAAAAAGCTTACAAACAACATGATGGTGACATTCTGACCTTCCTACCTGGGCAAGGTGAAATCCATAAAACGGCAGACTTGCTCAAAGGCAAATTACCTGGTGCACGCATTCATATGTTGTATGGTGTGCTGCCACAGAACAAGCAACGCGCAGCCATCATGCCTGATCGAAATGGGCAAAGAAAAATAGTTCTGGCTACATCCATAGCAGAGACTAGTTTAACAATAGAAGGGATCAAAATCGTGGTTGATAGTGGTTTTGGGAGACATTCGCAGTTCGATCCGGCCTCAGGACTGTCTCGTCTTGAAACACATCGCATCTCAAGAGATTCGTCTGATCAGAGAGCCGGTAGAGCCGGAAGATTAAGTCCGGGAGTGGCTTATCGCTTATGGTCTAAAGTGACACATGGTAGGTTGACCGATCATATCATTCCAGAAATTGAACAAGCCGATCTGGCTTCGTTGGTCTTGGAAATGGCCCAATGGGGCATCACCGACATTCAACAGATGACCTGGCTAACGCCTCCACCAAAAGGGCATTTATTACAAGCCAGAGATCTTCTACATCAGTTAGAGGCATTAGAAAATGGAAGGATCACTGACCATGGTAAAGCCATGGCTAAATTGCCTTGCCATCCACGCATTGCTCATATGCTCATATTGGCTGAAGAGCAAGATCAAGTTGCTTTAGCAGCAGATATCGCAGCTCTATTAGAGGAAAGAGATCCTTTAGGTAGAGAAGCAGGTAGTGATATCAACGAACGCATAGATGTCTTAAGAACTCACAGAAGAGAACAAAGAGAAGGCAGAAAATGGGCCAGATTGGCTCAAATAGCCGAGCAGTATAGAAGGCTTTTTGATGAGCCTGAAGACAATGACACGCATGACCCATATGAAACTGGCGTTTTGCTGACCTATGCATATCCTGAGCGCATTGCTCATGCGAGACCAGGCAATAATGCGCAATTTCAACTTTCGAATGGCCGCATTGCAGCCATTGGACATAGAGATGACCTAGCAGCAGAACCTTGGCTAGCGGTTTGCCATGTTGATGCACGAGATGGCCTTGGGAAGATCCATATGGCCTCACCGTTAAATCCAAGAGACCTTGCTCCTCTAGTAAAAGAGCGAGAGGTGATCGAATGGGATACTGAAGATGGTGGCTTAATCGCCAATTTGAATTTGTGCATAGGAAGTATTGTTTTAAAGAGCACTCCTCTACCTGATCCTGACCCATCTCATCTTCAAGATGCTATCATTGATGCCATTCAAAAAGAAGGAAGACAACTCCTCAATTTTGATGAAGAAGTTGAACAGTTGCAAGCTCGAATCTTGAGTTTGAGACAATGGAACCCTCAATCGAATTGGCCTGAGGTCAGTACTGATTCGCTCTTAATTACCGCAAAAGAATGGCTGTCTCCTTACCTAAATGGTATTAAAAATCCAGAAGATCTTAAAAAACTGAATATCAAGGAAATACTTACCTATAATTTAAGTATTGAACAGCAAGAAAATCTAAAAAGATTAGCTCCTGAGAAATTAGAAGTCCCTAGTGGTTCAAAGATCAAATTGTTATATCGAGACAACGGTGAGGCACCTGTTTTGGCGGTGAGAATTCAAGAGATCTTTGGACTTGCTGAGACACCTAAAATCAACAATGGACAGCAGTCCGTTTTGATGCACCTCTTATCTCCCGGATTCAAACCTGTACAGATCACTGGAGACCTCAAAAGTTTTTGGTCTGACGCCTATTTTGAAGTAAAGAAAGAACTGAAAAGAAGATACCCTAAGCATGTTTGGCCAGATGAGCCATGGAATGAGCCAGCTATTCGAGGGGTGAAAAAGAGGTAATCAGGTAATCAGGTAATCAGGTAATCAGGTAATCAGGTAATCAGGTAATCAGGTAATCAGGTAATCAGGTAATCAGGTAATCAGGTAATGAGCGTACGGGTGTTCGATAAGTGGGTTTTCTGATTTCTGTTCTACTGATTTCTGTATTTATAGTTGATAATAGTCTTTCAGTAATTTTGAAGAGTTCCCTACAGATTCCATCTTTATGAAAACAGAACCGATGTCATTCAAATCCATTGCCTCATCTCAGATAACCATGTCGGAATTAATGCTTCCATCCTACTCGAACTTTGGTGGTAAGATTCATGGCGGCTACATTTTAGGCTTAATGGATCAGGTGGCATTTGCCTGTGCTTCAAAGCATTCTGGCCACTATTGCGTGACAGCATCTGTGAATAGAGTGGATTTTCTAAATCCTATTGAAGTGGGTGAATTGGTGCACCTAAAGGCCTCTATCAACTACACAGGTAGAAGTTCCATGGTGGTCGGACTTCGAGTGGAAGCGGAAAACATTAAAACAGGAGAAATCAAACATTGTAACTCCTCCTATTTCACCATGGTGGCTAAAACCGAAGATGGTAAAACCACTCAAGTACCCGGTATCATTTTAGACACTGAAGAAAGTGTCAGACGCTTTTCTAGGAGTTTGGCTCGGCAACAACAATCAAGAACTAGGTCGCAAGAGTTCATCGCTGAGAACTTTAAAATCAAAGAATACATGCCTGCCCTAAAAGGTCAAAACGCTAAAGTCACTTTAGCTGAGTAGAGAATGTCATGAGTCATTGACCGATGACTGGTGACCAAAACCTACTCATCTTTTAAAATCTCTACCGGATTGATCATATAGGCTCTAATGCTGTGAAAAGCGACCGTAGCAAACACAATTCCGATTGCCGTTAAAAGCGCTCCTCCGACTAACATTACCGGGAAGTCAATTTGATAAGCAAATGAGCTTAGCCAATCATTCATCCAGAAATAGATCAGTGGAATTCCTATTAGGCTTGATATGATGAATTTCAAGAGATTGGACCAATTGAGCGTTCTTTGAATAGAGAAGAAGCCTGCTCCTAACACTTTTCTTATACTCATCTCCTTCAACCTTCTCTTTGTAGCATAGCCAGCCATACCAAAAAGGCCTAGAATGGCCACAATAGCGGCTAAAATGGTGAAACTGTTGATCACCGTTATAATGATTCTCTCCTGCTTGTATTGTGAGTTGATCTGATCTTGTAAGAAGAAATACTTGATAGATTCATCTCCCATATAGTCAGCGAAGGTCTCTTTGATTTGATCTACTTCATTTAACAGCTCATTACCCGCTAATTTGACTACCAATACACCTGCATCGTCATCAAGGGGTTTAAAAAGGGTTGCCTCAATAGGCTGTTTCTTTGAAAGGAAGTGAAAGTCATTGATCACACCAATGATCGTTGGTTGATAGGAGTCATCATACCTCAGTGTCTGACCAACAGCCTCTTCATAGGTCCACCCTAATTTATCGACAGCTGTGGCATTGAGCATAACGAGGTCATCTCTGCCCATATCAGTTGGTTCAAAATTTCTACCAGCTAACAACTCCATATCCATGGTTCTGAGATAATGCTGATCTACGTTGAAATTGAAGAAGTTAAAATCGAAAGAATCGCTTCGCATTGAACCCATTACACGAGTCGGAATAGAGGTTGTTAAACTATGAGTTTGCACAAATGGCATCTGATCTAAAGCATTCCTGAAAGCCTCACCGTTCTTCTGAGCATTGGCTGAGAACATTTGAATCACCAATTGATTTTCTCTGTCGAAACCTAGGTTTTCATTCTGCATAAAGGAGATCTGACGCTTGGCCGTGAATGCCACACTGATGAGCACCATAAAGACGATCAATTGAAATATGGTGATCCCATTCACGAAATATTGGGCTCCTAATTGACTCTTTTGTCGTTTGAAGATCCCGATGGCCTTTTGTCTTGAACCTATGTAAGCAGGATAAAGCCCTGCTAATACTGCCAGTAAAAGACTAAAACCAAATCCGATCAATAGAATTTCTGGGTTCGACCTGATGGTAACTTCTAAAGAACGCCCTAGTAGTCCTTCTAGCTCAGGAACAAATATTTCGACCAGGACAATAGCTAGGATAAAAGCGAATGAGATGTTGATCACAGCTTCTATCAGGAATTGAGCCGTTAACTGACTACCTCTAGCTCCAACTACCTTTCTCACTCCGATTTCCTTCATTCGCTCTAAAGCCTGAGATAAAGACAAACTGATGTAATTGAATACGGAACAGATCAGGATAAAAGCAGCCACGGAGATAAAGATCATCACATATTGGCGATCAGTCTTTGAGTTAACCGCATCATTGATCTCTAAAGAAAAGTGTACCTCAGATATGGGCTGTAGCATAATCGATTGCTTCTCACTCACTCCATTGTCAGCATAGATTTTATTTAGTTTCTCTTCAACTGAAGCCACATTAGCCCCATCAGCAAGTAAGAAATAAGACTGATCAAAATAGCTGATATTGAAAGTGGTCCAGACAGAAGACTGTCTAAAGGCATTCAGTTCTTCTATTGCCCCGATGATCTCCCCTTTTAGAGAAGATGTCTCAGGAATGTCTTCAAAGATAGATTTGATGGTAAAAGCATTCCTTCGATAAGTAACCTGTTGACCAAGCGCTGCTTGTGCATTTTGAAAATGTCGTTCAGCAAATTTTCTTGATACCAATATCTCGTTTGGATTCTCAAAGAGTTCTTCTTTGGGCGACCCCATGATGATGCTTAAATCAAAAAACTGCAAGAAACCTGGGTCTACAGATAGCCCGCTCACTATTTCAGTTGAATCAGATTGACTACTAGGAACGATGATTCTCTTAGGCCAACTTTCTACCCTACTCCATGCTTCGATTTCTGGAATTGACTTTCCTGCCTCTGGTGCCAGGGCTGCAGTTAAACCACCATCTCTGTTCGTTTTATCAGGGTTCTCGGTGATTTGAATGGCTCTATAGATGCGATCAGACTTCTGATGGAACTTGTCGTATGAAAGCTCATTGTTGAGAAATAGGTAAATCAAGAAGAAGGAAGCCAAGCCTACGCTTAAACCAAATACATTCAGAAATGCATAGAGCTTATTTCTTTGAATACTTCTTACAGCGACTTTAAAGTAGTTTTTGAGCATGTTGTTATTCGTTTCTGAGTGAGTTGACCGGGTTGATTCTAGCAGCATTAAATGCGATGACTGAAATAGTTAGCCATGCGATCGCCAAGGCGCCCACCACTACTCCTACTATTGACCAAACGGAGATGTTAATGTGATAAGCAAAGCCATTCAACCATTGCGTCATGATATAAAAAGCCAAAGGTGACATGATTAATAAGGCGATGAGAGGTAAAGCCAGGGATTGTCTAGACATGAGAGTAATCACTTGTCCTACAGAAGCTCCCAATACTTTTCTAACGCCAATCTCTTTAACAGATCTTTGAGCATTGATAGAAGTAAGTCCATACAGACCAAGGCAAGAGATAAAAATGGCGATGATACCGAAGAGTCTAGATAGATTCTTGATCATGATCTCGCTCTGATACATGTTCTCGTGTGCCACTTCCATGAACTCATAATCGAAAATGTAGTCTGGCATAAACTCAGCATAGGTATCTCTCAACACTTCAAGTGCTCTTTGCGATTGCCCTTCTGCTGCCCTTACGGTGATATACCTCGTTTGCTCAGTATAATTCAATAACACCAATGGGTCGATTTCTTGATAGACAGAGTTGAGATAGAAGTCTTTGACAACACCAATGATTGTCGCATCTATTCCCCACATACTGAATTTCTTGCCAATAGGATCTTGAATATTCATTTGCCTAATGGCCGTTTCATTCAAAATAACAGTAGCTGTATCGCTCTTCAACTCATGAGAGAAGTTCCTCCCTTCGGCAAGATCCAATCTCATAGTATTAAGGAACTCAGGTTCACTAAAGATCATTTTAAAGGTCAAAGCTTTGTCCGGGTCCATCCCCTCCCACACAGGGTCTCCTGTAGAAGTACCAACATTGATCGGCAAATTGTCTAATGCGGTAACCGATGCTATACTTGGGTCTTTCAATATCTCATTTTTGAACTCATCATATTGATATATTAACATATCATCATTTTTCAATACAATGACATTATTACGGTCCACATTATTGTCGTTATTGAAAATGAATTCCATTTGCTGCGAGATGACAATCGTAGCAAATACTAGAATACCAGCAGCTAAGTATTGAAAAACGACTAGTCCTTTTCTCAAATTAGCGGCAAAACCTGATGCACCTTTCTTATCGATCTTACCTTTAAGCGCCTGCACTGTCTGGAACCTAGAAAGCACAAATGCGGGATATAATCCAGAGGCAACAGTGGTAAGTGTTGCCAGTAAAAGCACTCCACCCCAGATCTTCGGGTCGCTTAATTGAAGTGTAATCTCTTTTGCTGTGAGGTCATTAAAAGCAGGTAATGTTCCTTCAATTAGAATGATGGCCAAGACGCATGAAGTGAGTACTATGATCCCTGATTCAATCATGAATGAGGCGACTAGCTGACTTCTAGAAGCGCCATTAACCTTTCTAACCCCAATTTCTTTGGCCCTTTTAAATGAGTCAGCCACTGATAGATTGACGAAGTTGATACTCGCAATCAGAATGATAATTGCTGCAACGATTGAAAAGAGCCTTACGTATTCAATTCTGCCTCCTACTACTTCACCATTTTCATGCTCTGCCATCAAATACATTTGATCATAAGGCTTAAGGATCAGGTCTTTTCGACCAAAATTGCCATTATCATTGATCACATCTTGGATCTTAGTGGCAACTCTTTCCCGATCAGCCGATTCAATGAGTTTGGCATAAATCTCTACTGTGGTGTTTCCCCATCCTTTTGTCCATGGGTTGGCATCAGACCAGGCACCAGCAGAAATGGCAAAAGGAAATTGGAAACGACTGTTCTTTGGAGGATCAGCCACAACCATCTGCACCATTTTATCCTCTCTATTATCCATTCTAACAATCTCACCTACTACATCTACCCTGTCAAACAGAAGTCTTGCAACAGATTCAGTTAGTACAATCTGATCATTGGTGGTTAAAAGATCTTCCGAAATGGCTCCGTCAAGTATGTCAAATTGAAAGATTTGAAAGAACTCAGGATCCAAGCGGTATCCAAAGTCTTTGAACTTCTCGCCAGTTGTACCTGCTAGTTGATGCTCTGCCCAGAAATTGACCCTAGTTACTTTCTCAAAATCTGGATAATTCTCATCTAAATGTTCTTTGATGATGGCTGTCTGATAAGAGCTGCTGTAGATCTGACCATCATTCGCGTGGAAATCACTCCAAACGGCATAAACTCTATCTAAATCAGGATGATAAGCATCAAATTCTAATTCGTCTTGTACCCATAGAAGAATGAACATGGACGTTGTGATACCCACAGTTAGACCAAGAACATTCAAGAAAGTGAACTCTTTCTTATTCCAGAGTTTTCTAATTGCTGTTTTGATATTTCGTTTTAACATGACCTTTTTAGTTTATTCGTTTCGTAATGATTCTACCGGGTTGGCGTTAGCGCTTCTAAATGACTGTATACTTACCGTCATTACAGCGATCATTAGGGTTATGAAAGTAGGTATGGCAAATGCCACAAAATTGAGATCTATTCTAAAGGCGAAGTTCGACAACCAATCATCTAAGAAATAATAGGCTGCAGGAATAGCCAAAATCGCTGAAATCACTACTAATTTGGTGAAATTCAGGTTCAGCATAAACACTAATTGCTTAACATTCGCGCCCAAGACTTTTCTAACACCTATCTCTTTTTGTCTTTGCTGAGCAGACAAGTGTGCCATACCGAATAAACCTAGGCATGAAACAATGATGGCGATGGTTGAAGCTGAAGTAATGATGGATTTCCATCTTTTCTCTTCAGAGTAGTAATTCATATTACTCTCTTCCTTGAAGCTAAAATTCAACGGTGTATAAGGATCCACCTTACGCCATGCTGCTTCCAGAACTGATTCAATTTCACTGGCATAGCCCTCTCTGATACGGATATTGATCTGTCCAAACTCTCCTTCGTTTATATCTCCAGCATATAAGGCAACTGGCGAAAGACCACTTGCCGCAGAAGAGTATATAAAATCGTCTAAAACCCCAACAATTCGGTAAGCATCACTGGAATCATCTCCTCCACCATCGTGCAGTACCAATCCTAAGGCATCGCCTTCATATTCGATCTTTTCCAAGAACTTATGCGTTACCAAAATATGTCGTAGCGTATCAGTTGTTCTCGCATAATTATCCTCTCCCTCATAGACATTTCTACCTTCGGCTAAGTCTAAGCCAATGGTTTTCAAGTAAGCGGTATCTACCTGAGCATAAACCACAAAGAACTCTTCCTCTCCATACCCCATTGAAGTAGCAGAGTTGAAACCATCGCTAAAGGAGATATCAAGAAGATTTGGGTTCTTTTCTAATTCAGCTTTGATCACTGAAGCTTTGTCTTCATTTCCAGTGAGCTGCATGGTGATCAAATTCTTATCGTCATAGCCCATGTCGGTATCGAGCATGAAGTTGATCTGTTGGTTCATCACAACTGTGGCGATCACCAAAATAGCGGCTATTGTAAACTGGAATAAAACGAGGCCTTTAGTCAAATACTGCTTTCCATTGAGCTGTACTCTGCCCGAAAGGCTATTCAAGATGGAAAAGCGTGAAGCAAAAAAGGCAGGGTAAGAACCGGCCATAAGCGCGCTCAAGCAAACAATAATGAAACAAGCAATCAAGAGATTAGTGTCTCTCCAAATGCCTGAGTTAAATTCTTTATTGGTCAATTCTCCGAATGTCGGCAAGAAGAACTCAGCCAAGATCAAGCCCAGAACGAAGGCGATACTTGATACAAAAAAGGCTTCTCCTAAGAATTGCCAAGCCACTTGCTTTCTCTGTGCGCCAAGTACCTTTCTCAATCCAATTTCTTTAGCTCTTGGAATAGAACGGGCTACTGAAAGATTTGCAAAATTGATACAAGCCAAAAGCAAGATCAATCCTCCAATGCCACCTAAAATGTAGGAGAATGTAGGATTACTAGTGTTTTTCACTCCTGCATTTCCATCAATCTCTGTATTCAAATGGATATCAGTTAAAGGCTGCAAGAGACTAGTGACATCTCGTGCCCACTTGCCATCCTCACCAGGATTCAAAAGCTCACGAACCTCTTTCATCTTAGCCTCTACCATCTGAGGGTCGGTCCCCTCTTTCAGTAAAAGAAATGAGGAATAACCTATGTTATTCCATGCTCTGGCAAGGTTGGTATTTCTGATTGAGCTTGATTTAGCCCAAGGGAAATAGATTTTAGAGTTGAGCGAAGAATTGGCAGGATGGTCTTTGAAGACCGCCTCCACAATATACTTCTCCATAGTTCCTTCCAACTTGATACTTAGCTCCTCGCCTGCTACATCTACTCTGTCGAAGTACTTCATGGCAACAGATTCAGAGATGACAACTGAATTCAAATCGTCTAGTGCGCCTTGCAATGAGCCTGATAGCACTTGATAATCGAAGATATCGAAGGTGCCTGCATCAGTAAACACCGCTTGGTACTGATTCACATAATCATCTCCTTTTTGCACGACCAATGAAACCCCTTTGTATCGAGTAAAAGCTTCGATCTCAGGAATACGCTCCGTATACTCTTTGGCCTCAAGCACATTGGTGGCACCCATCGTACTTTTCTCACCGAACCAATCAATTTCCGATGTAATGCGATAGATGTTATCTCTTTTAGATTGATAGCGATCGTAGGTCAGTTCATCTTTTACATACAGGAAGATGAGCAAACAACATGCAATACCAACAGCTAGACCAAAGATGTTGATTGAAGAATACCCTTTATGCTTATGCAGGTTTCTTAAGGCGATTTTGAAGTAGTTCTTTAACATGACCTATTTTTTTGAGTTGAGGATTGACTTAATCGTTTCTGAGTATATCTACAGGATTTTTGCGCGCATTTTTAATGCCTTGAAATGACAGTAATACAACTGCACTTAAGAGTATAAGTAAACCAGCAATAACATATTGTGGAACCGTGGATTCGATACGGTATGGGAATGAATCCAACCAGGTAGAGATTAAATATTGAGTTACTGGAATTGAAATAACCAGAGCGATAAGAATCAAAATGGCAAATTTGCTATTCATTGACTTGACAAGAATTAACTTATTAGCTCCTAGCACTTTTCTGATGCTCATTTCCTTTTGCTTCAACTGACTTTCAAAAGAAGCCAAGGCAAAAAGGCCAAGCAATGCTACTGCCACAAGCATGAAAGTGAGAATATCAAAGATCTTGATCAGCGACTCTTCTCTTTGAAAGGCATTCTCGAAGTACTTTTCAACTTCAGCATATTCAAAAGCAGAAGTAGCTCCTAGATCAGACCAAACTTTGTCTGCATATGACAGAACTTCATCTCTATTGCCTTCTTTGAACTTAAATGACAATTTCCTGATTTGATTCGGTTCATAGGCAATCATCAAAGGTCCAATTTCAGACTTAGTAGATCTGAAATGAAAATCCTTGACTACCCCCGTCACTCTATAAGGCGTATCAGGAATAAGGGATCCAATAGCCGTTTCAGGTGTCATATCCCATAAAGGAAGTGCGGCTTCATTTAGAAATACTGCATTCTCTTTTTCAGATTCTTTTAGTTGATTGAATTTCTTACCTGATATCATTTCTAGCTCAAACAAATCAACTATTCCGGCATCAGCAGAGGCAAAACTCACAAATTGATTTCGCTTATCACCCTCTTCTCCCACATTGAAGATCATTGCTCCCCAAGCATCAGGAATAGGGCCGCCTGAAACTTGTTCGAATAGTGGGCTTCTTTGTAATTCGGTTTTTAATGCCTCGTATTTTTCAAACATGCCCCCATTGGTCATGTCCACATTGAACACTCTTTGAGCATTATATCCCATGTCCTTATTGATCATGTATTCTGCCTGATATCTTATGATCAAGGCACTTGCCAATAGACCTGTGCAAATAACAAACTGAAATACAATAAGCGACTTACGGATAATCGTACCGCCAGACTTAGGAGTTTGGCCTTTCAACAGACCTACCATATTGAATTTACTACCAACAAAAGCCGGGTAAAAACCTGACGCAGCCACCACTGAAGTCAAAATAACTACAGCGATAAGAACGAATTTAGGAGAAGCCATTAGATTGAAGGACAGCTTCTTACCTATCAAACCTTCAATACCTGGCATAGCCACCTCAACGGCAATCATCGCCAATAACAAAGAGACCATAGAGATCAACAAAGTTTCGCCCATCTGATGAAGCACCAATCTCCTTCTTGATGCACCAATGATCTTACGGACAGCCAAGTCCTTAGCTTTCGAAAATGACCTTGAGGTAGTCAAATTCACATAATTGAAAGAGGCAACGATCAACATGAGTACGCCTATCACACTAAAGATGTAGACATATTTCATTTGCCCTCCGAAGCTACCTCCTGAACCATTCATGGCTCTTCCTGTCAAATACAATTCCGAAAAGCGACCAAACTCATAGTTGGTCATGGCATTTTTATTACCACTAAATTTTTGAATGATATCAGCCGTCTCTGCCTTGAGCTTTTCTAAGTCATAATTCTCATTGACCAAGATGTAGTGGTTTCCAGCACCCAAATTCCAATTGCCTTCAAGTCCTTCATATCTACCTTGACTAAAATCGATCGGAATCAACATATCAAACTGCAGATGCGAATTATTAGGAATTGGATTTAGAACACCGCTTACGATGAATTCTCTATTATCCATCTCGATCGATTGACCTAATGGATTCATCCCACTAAAGTGCTTATCAGCCAACTCTGAAGAGATAACAACGCTATTCTTATCTTCTAAAGCAGTCTCTTCATTACCCAACTTCAAACCGAAATCAAAGACGTTGAATAAGGCTGAACTAGTTTGATAGCGCAAAGAGGTTTCGTACTCCTGCCCTTGCGTTTGATATGAAGCGCTTTGTGCTCTACTAATATTCACGCCATCGATGACGCCAGGGCTTTCTTCTATCCAAGCATCTAAAATGGCATGCGGTGAAGCCATACGAATTGTTCCACGATCTGAGTTGAAGGTTGCAGCTGGTAAGTAGATGTTCTCTGCATTTTTATGCCACTTATCATGAGAAAGCTCATCTGTCACATAGATCGATGTGACTATAAAACAGAACATACCTAGAGAGAGGCCTAGTAAATTAACGATGGTAAAAAACCTTTCTCGTCTGAGGCTTCTAAAGCTTTGGTTGATCTTTTTAATTAATCTACTCATTACGTAATGCGTTTATTGGGTTAGAAACAGCCGCTTTTAATGACTGATAAGAAACGGTGATGCCCGCAACGAGACCAGTAGCAATGGCTGCCAACAAGAATACGGCCCAATTGACATTAATGCGATAAGCAAAAGTATCGAGCCAATTGGTCATGAAATAGTAGCTCAAAGGCCAGGCGATAAGATTGGAGATCAACAAGATTCGCATGTACTCTTTTGAAAGCAAAAACACGATCGTATTCACCGAGGCACCTAATACTTTTCTTATACCTATCTCCTTGGTGCGTTTCTCAGCCAAATGAGCAGCTAATCCAAACAAACCTAAACTTCCTATAATGATTGCTAATACCGTAAAAGCAACAATGAGGCTATTCAATTGTCTGTCCTTATCATAGGCTGCTTTTACTGTTTGATCTACGAAATTAAGTTCGAAAGGGAAAGTATCTATCCGATCTTCCCAAATCGCTGCCATCTCAGCTTTAATTGCATCCAATCGATTCATATTTACTCGGACGAACAAGTAATGCATATACTTATCAGGGCCCGCAAAAACGGCCCATGGTTCAATCTCCGTATGAATACTATTCATATGAAAATCTTTGACCACTCCAGAAATGACTCCAATCCTTCCTCCTCCTAAACCAAAACGCCTTCCGATGGCGTCTTCTGGGGTCATACCCATAGCTTTACTTGCTGTTTCATTGATCAAGTAATAATAAGATGAGTCCATGTCAGATTTATTCTTAAAACCATCACCAGCGATCAATTCTACCCCCATGGTCTCTACAAAATCCTTATCACCATTATGCCCTTTGAAAGAAGCATTGACTCTTTCTTCTCCTTCTAAAACGGCTCCATACCCAGAAACTACATTAGCGATCAAGTTATTAGAAGCGGTTACAGCCTCTATACCAGGCACTGTTAGAAAAGACTCCTTTAAGCCCTCATATGCTTTTTTAGATTTACGATCCGAAAGTTTTAAATAAACGATCTGATCTTGATCGAAGCCGACCTCTTTGTCTTGGATAAATCTTAACTGCTTGGTCATTGTGATAGTGCCAACAATGAGAAAAACTGTTACAACGAATTGCATGGTCACCAATACCCTTCTAAAGCCATTTCCTCCCTTAATAGAGATATTCCCTTTAAGCACTTTAACAGGTTGAAAGGAAGACAAAAAACTCGCTGGATAACTTCCAGAAAGTAGACTGACCAAAACAATAATTCCTATGAGTCCAAAAAGAATATTGTTATCATTCAGAAGGCTCATTTCCAATTGAGTACCTAATAAATTATTAAATGGAGTTAGGAGTACTTCCGTTAAGACCACTCCTATTACAACAGAAATGAGCGTTATGACGAATATCTCACCATAGAATTGCCAAATGAGCTGCTTTCGCATCGCCCCCATTACTTTTCTAACCCCAACTTCTTTGGCTCTTTTCTCAGATTTGGCCGTACTCAAATTGATATAATTGATACATGCGATGACCAAAATGAACAAAGCGACAATAATCAATGAATACATTAAGTTCAGAGGCATTTTTTCTGAGAAATCACCTTCAACTGAGGTGTTGAAGTACATATCGACTATTGGCTCTAAATTGTAACCTGCCGTCATACTTTGCGCCTCCATTTCTTCTTTGCGCAATTCATGAACCAGAGCATCTAATTTCTCTTCGAAGATACCTGCATGTTGTGGAGAGTTGAAACGGCCGAATACCTGAAAATTCATAGGATACCAGCCATCAGTCTGTATCCAGGTTTGACGAAGAGTTGATAGCAATATGTCAAAATCTAGGACGGTATTTCCTTGGAAATCATTTATGACTCCTCCTACCAAACGATCAGTTCCACTAATTTTAATAGGTTCTCCGTATACGTCAGTTCTACCGAAATATTTCTTGGCTATGGATGCAGTGATCACCACATTATCAGGCTGACTTAAAGCCTCTTCAGCATTTCCCTGAATAAAATCATGCTCAAAAACCTTAAAATACGCTGTATCGGCAGCGTAGTAATTGGTTTCCTTGTACTTTTTGCCACCTACTTCTACTAAGATTTCACCTCTTCTTTCAGCACCATTCAATAAGGTTAGGTGGTTTGTCTCAGGTACAGATTCATAAGCTACTTTAATAGCTTTGGCAGGAAGCACATTCAGCTCGTACCTGCCATCCTTAGAATTGTATTCTGTAGTTAATCGAAAAATGTTGTCCGCATCGGGATACATTTTCTCATAAGAGGCAGCATCATTTACATAAAGTAAAATGATCAGACAAGCCATAATGCCTGTTGATAGTCCAAAGACATTGATCAAGGTAGAAGACTTTTGTCTTAACAAAGACCTGACTGCAATTTTTAAATAGCTCTTGAGCATAGTGTTGTTGTTTGTTGACCTTTGGGCAAATTCAACCCAATTGACCATTCCATTTCAAGCACCGTACCAAACTTTATTTACTGACTATCAATTAGTTACAAATCATACAATTTCCTCTAACATCCGCCTCCGAACTTTACCGTCCGCTAGCGGACGGCTCCGTTTGCTTATATTTAAGAGAAAGAATTGATTTGTACTGTCTCTTTCATCCCCCTTTATGTAAAGGGGGTTAGGGGGATTAGAAACACACACATGAAAAAGCACAATCGTCTCAAGCATTTTGCTCGAGAACTCAGAAGTAATGGAACTCTTGGGGAAGCTATACTTTGGAAGGAAGTATTGAGAGCGAGACAATTTTATGGACTACAATGGAATCGGCAATTCACTATTGACAAATTTATTGTAGACTTTATCTGCAGAAAACTAAAGTTAATCATTGAATTAGATGGTAAATACCACGACCTAATCAGTTCACAGGATCAGGAAAGGGATAAAGAATTGCTGAAATTAGGTTATCGGGTGATAAGAATTAGCGAACAAGAAGTCATTCAAGATGTAAATTCAGTTTATCACTATCTGAAAAAATATGTTCCAGAGGAGATTAAAATGAAATGGGAAAAAGAGAATCAATCCCCCTAGCCTTCTCCGCCAAGGGGGAATATGAGAATTGAATAAATAGATACATTTTAGATATCCGATTGAGGATATGAGCAAAAACCGAACAAAATAGAAACAACAAAATGAACCAAGGCAGAATACTCATTATTGATGACAATGAAGACTTGCTCAAAGCAGCAAGACTCTTTCTTAAGAGACACTTCGGTCAGATCGATTTAGAAAAGGACCCTAATTTAATTCCTGATCTACTCAAGAATGAATCTTATGATGTCATACTCCTTGATATGAACTTCACTCAAGATGTGAACTCAGGTCAAGAAGGTTTTCATTGGCTTGATAAGATCCTCGAAATTGACCCTTCAGCCGTAGTGGTATTGATCACTGCCTTTGGTTCTGTTGATATGGCCGTCAGAGCCATTAAAGCAGGTGCTTCAGACTTTGTTATGAAGCCCTGGGAAAATGAGAAGCTCTTGGCGACCATCCTATCTGCTGTTGCTCTAAGGTCATCCAAAGAGGAAGTTGAACAGTTGAAAGCACAACAGCAAATGCTGCGAGAAGATCTCGATCACAAGTTCAAAGATATCATCGGTCAAAGCGAATCTATGATTCAAGTTTTTGATACGATTGACAGAGTAGCTGAGACAGATGCCAATGTTCTAGTATTAGGTGAGAATGGAACAGGTAAAGAACTCATTGCCAGAGCTATACACAGAAACTCTAATCGAGCTGATAAGCCTTTTGTCACAGTAGACCTTGGAGCCATTACGGAGAGTCTATTTGAATCCGAATTATTCGGTCATGTGCGTGGATCATTTACAGATGCCAAGACTGATAGAGCGGGCAGATTTGAGATCGCCAATGGTGGCACCCTATTTCTAGATGAAATAGGCAACCTCTCTCTCCCATTGCAGGCCAAATTGTTGACGGCCATTCAGAATAAGAGAATTCAACGTGTTGGATCTAACAAGGTGTTAGAGGTTGATATCAGACTGATATGTGCCACCAACATGCCACTTTATGAAATGGTACAAAAAGGAGAATTCAGACAAGACCTTCTGTATAGAATCAATACCATCGAATTGAGATTACCTGCTTTAAAAGAACGCCTCGAGGACATCCCGCTTTTAGCAGACCACTACTTAGCACATTTTGCTAAAAAGTATAATAAAGACATCTACAAGTTCTCTGAAGCCACTTTAGCGCGTTTGGAGAAGTACACCTGGCCAGGTAATGTAAGAGAATTACAGCACGCTGTAGAACGGGCTGTCATCATGAGTAGAGATAACGTATTGCAACCAGAAGATTTCTTCTTCAATAATACGCAACAGCCAAAAGAGCAAAAGCCACTTGACCTAGAGCAGTTTAACTTAGAAGATGTGGAACGCATCCTAATCAGAAAAGTGCTCGCCAAGCATAATGGGAACATTACCCATGCTGCCCAAGAATTAGGCCTTACACGTTCATCACTTTATCGTAGATTAGAGAAATATGGGCTTTAATCGTTTTAGGCTTTTTGTTCTTCTGAGAGTCATTATCCTGTTTCTGACAGTGACAGCCTTCGTCTATCTGATCTTCTTCGATCAGAAATATGTGACTACTGTCGTCACTGGTTTCTTGATCATATTCGAGGTCTTCGAATTATTTCAATACATCGAAAGCACCAACAAAAAGCTCCGCAGGTTCTTTGACGCCATTAAGTACAATGATTTCAATATGAGCTTTACCCATGACAACAAGCTGGGCAAAACCTTCAAAGAACTCAATATGGCCTTTAAAGAGGTGATTGATGCGATTTTACTCGAACGTCAAAAGCGAGAGGAATTCTTCCAAGAGCTTCAAGTCATAGTAGAGAACATAGCCTCGGGTATCATTTCCATTGACCCAAATGGACAGATCAAATTGATCAATAAAGCGGCATTGAAGTTGTTGAATATTGAACACAGCAAACACTCGCTTCAGCTCAATGTGAAATTGCCTGCTTTGAAAGAAATTCTAGATGCCGTAGGCAACTCGAACAGAACATCATACCAAAGCTCGGACGGCAAAGAACTCGCCATTATCCGAACCATCTATAAACTGGGCGAAGAGCAGTACCAATTATTAGCCTTGCAAGACATTAAAACGGAATTGCAAGCCAAAGAACTAGAAGCTTGGCAAAACCTTACCAAGGTGCTTAGACATGAGATCATGAACAGCATTGCTCCTATTTCTTCTTTAACCTCTACCCTACAAGAAGTGATCAAAGAAGACATTAATAGATCGGATGAAGTCAATACCATCTCGCAAGAAAGCCTTGAAGATTTAGAAGAAGGTTTAAGTACTATCTCAGGACGCTCTGATGGTCTGATCAACTTTATCAATGCCTATAGAGACTATACCAATCTTCCTGAGCCTAACCTGGTAGAGGTTGATCTGAATGCGACCGTATCAGGAGCTGTCAATCTGATGAAGAGTGATTTCAATGAAGGACAACTGAAATTGAAAACACTAAAGTCCACATCGAAGGTGTCTATCGATGAGCAACTCATAGAGCAGGTATTAATCAATTTGATCAAAAATGCGCGAGAAGCAACTGAGAATAAAGAAGGTGGTGAGGTCAGTGTAAGCGTGCTTAATGTAAATGGGCAACTATCAGTGGTGATCAGTGATAACGGAACAGGCATTACAGAGGAAGCCAAGCAAAAGATCTTTATGCCTTTCTATTCCACGAAAAACAGGGGTTCTGGAATTGGATTAAGTCTTTCAAAACAGATCATGCAATTACATGGTGGTGATATTTTGCTCAATTCTGAGATCGGGAAGGGCTCTGTCTTTACTTTGGTTTTTTAAGCCATTTAATTCTAGCAAATCTCTCCTCTAATCCTTTAATTCAGGATTCTTAAACATTACTGAATGAAATCTAAATATGCACTTTGCTCATTTTCATTGAGCATTTTACTCCTATCCGCCTGTGGCCAATCGAACACAAGCCTCGAAAAACAATCGAGTGAAAGTATACCTCAAATGAAAATGACAACTGAGATTCCAGACGGAATAGAGAGTCCAAATGTCATTTCTACTGATATTTTGGGAGATCTCTCTTTCTACGATGGAGTTCCAAACCCTGAAACGGCTGATAAAGTTTATGATTTTCTAGACCTTCAAAATGCTGTTGATGCCTATACCAAAGGCATTCATATTGCCTCTATGGAGGCCATGAAGCAGGGCATTTTAAGTTTTGGTCCTGCCAACCAAACTGCTCTTTTATTTGAAGAGCTCATGGATTCAAAAGCCTTATTTCTAACGGCCAATACCACTTCTGTCTACATGATGTCCTGGTTAGAATTGGGTGATGAGCCAATGGTCATTGAAACACCACCGGATGTATTAGGCATCATTGATGACCATTATTTTAAATATGTAGCTGATTTCGGTCGTTTAGGCCCTGATAAAGGGCAAGGTGGTAAATTCTTGATCCTCCCTCCTGGCTATGAAGGAAAAGTACCTGATGGTTATTTCGTTTCACAAGCACAAACTTATGGGCACTGGGTGATCTGGAGAGGTTTTCAAAAAGATGGAGACCCTCAACCTGCCGTTGATGCCACTAAGGAGACCTTCAAAATTTACCCTTGGTCTCAGCGCAACAACCCTCCTGCCATGAACTTTGTGAATGTTTCAGGTAAGGAATTCAATACGATCCATAAAATGGATGAAAGAATCTATGAGGAGATCAATGCAGTTATCCAGACTGAACCTGCTGCTGGTGAAAACCCTGAAATATTAGGTTCTCTTGCCGCTATTGGTATTAAAAAGGGCGAAGAATTCAATCCTGATGCCAGGATGCAAAGCATTCTGAAAGAGGCCTCCAAAATCGGTTCTGCCATTGTGCGAACTCAAATGGCCAAACCAAGAAGTGAATACCTTTATAAATTCCCCGGAACACAATGGCTCAATCCTTTAGCTTACAAGAGCTATTTATTCGAACATGAAGGAGCAAGACTTTTAGACGCTAGAAGTGCTTTCCATTTTTACGCCACAGGAATTACACCAGCCATGTCTATGAAGATCATAGGAAAAGGCTCTCAATATTCAATTGCCTATTCAGATGTAAATGGAAACACATTTGACGGAGCTAAAACCTATAAATTCAACGTTCCAGCAAATCCTCCGATGAACGACTTCTGGTCGTTTACGATATATGATAATCAAACCAGGTCTATGCTGCAGACAGACCAGCAGTTTCCTGGAATTGACAACAACAAGGAAGGCTTAGTACAAAATGAAGATGGGTCTTGGGATATCTACATTGGTCCTGAGGCTCCAGCAGGCTTTGAGAACAACTGGATTCAAACTGTTCCAGGTAAAGGGTGGAATACCATATTCCGGCTATATGGACCTCTTGAACCATGGTTTGCAGGAGAATGGTATCCTTCAGATGCTCAGCTAGTATCAGAATAGAAATCATGAAGCCTCTTTTTAGAGGCTTTTTTTATGGCAAAGAATAGGATCAACAAATTTGATGCTGTACCTCAGGTCTATATCTTAGAAGAAGATGAACGACCTGATATCCTTTGGCGCAACTGTCTTTATGAGCTTTTTCGCCATTATGAATCCAATTGCAAATACGCCTATTTTCCTTGGTTTAGTTGAGGATGCCTCAGAGCAGGAAAGGAAGCAAATCGCTAAAACCTCCACTTTAACTGCTTTTATCATTGTAACAGCCTTTACCCTATTAGGTAAGTACATCTTTCAGCTTTTTGGTATCACCATTCCAGCGTTCAAGATCACAGGAGGTATTCTGATCTTTTATGTGGGCTTTGAAATGCTCATGTCTAAGAAGTCTAAAATCCATAGCACTGATAATGCAGAGGATCAAAAGGGTGTCGCTATCTCACCTTTGGCCATTCCGATATTGGCAGGTCCGGGTACCATTGTTACAGCGATGAATTATACCACCAATGCGACATTGACTCATATAGCTATAGTAATTGCCATGTTTGCTGTCATGCTTTTGCTGACCTATTTGGCCTTTAGAGGCAGTGAATACATTGTGAGAAAAGTGGGAGAAAATTTGATCTCTGTGATAGGTAAACTGATGGGATTAATTCTAGCCATTATTGGAGCAGGTATGGTGTCAGAGGGAATCAAAATGACCTTCAATTTCTAGCATGCTCGATTTGCTAAAAGAGATTAGGGCTTGCCAGATCTGTTCTCCTTATTTGGAGCATGGGGTTAATCCAGTGGTCTCGGCTCACCCTAAAAGTCGAATAGCTATCATTGGACAAGCACCAGGGTCTGTTGTTCATCAAAGTGGTATCCCATGGAACGACAAGAGTGGCGAGCGCCTCAGGCAATGGCTGGACATTAGTGATGAACAATTCTATGACGAAGAGATTTTCGCCATTATCCCCATGGGCTTTTGTTATCCAGGAAAAGGGAAAAGTGGAGACTTACCGCCAAGGCCGGAGTGCGCACCAAAATGGCACAAAGCTCTTTTCGATCAAATACCAAATCTTGAATTAATCCTTCTTATTGGGCAGTATGCACAGAATTATTACTTGAAGAATAAAGCAGAAAAGACATTAACCGCTACCGTTCAAAACTTTCAAGAGTACCTTCCTTTGTACTTGCCGCTTCCTCATCCTTCACCTAGAAATAATATCTGGTTAAGAAAAAATGAATGGTTCGAGAAGGATGTATTACCCACTTTGAGGGAGAGGATACTTAGAATCACCAAATAGAAAAGCAGCCTCTTTTCAGAAGCTGCCTTGCTCAATAACTAGTGTTATTTTAAATCGAAGTCCATAAGGATTCGAATGCATTCGCTTTACGTTTTGTTTAATGAAAGAGTTGCCTCAGGTTAAGTTGGATTAATACTCTTCCTTCTTCGGCTTGTAAAGAATGATCACTTGCACCATGATAGCTAGCAGAATTAAAATCCCAATTTCTAGCTGTGTAAAGAACTCAACGGCATTCGAGGCTCTTTGCGAAATGGAAACCTGCTTTCTCCCCTCTCTGATCTGAATATCAGATAAGTCTTCAAGATTAAATTCTATCTGATTGATCAAATTGATCAGTTCATCGTTCTGTCCAAACTCTTCGGGTGTTAGAGACTCCTCTGCTTTTAATAAAAGTGCCACATTCCCTTGCATGTCTTCTAAAACTAAGGCTTCATCTTTGGTGGGCCTAGTTCCCTCAAATCGTTCTAGAAGAATGGTCAATTCATGATCGATGGCCGCATTGCGTTGGGTATAGAATTCTTCATCTGAAGAGGCTATGGCCATTTTCTTCTCTAACATGAATTTGTGGATATCGAGAATAATGTCTTTAGCTACCAAACGGTCTTCGTAAATAGAGATCACCGATTCATTCAATTGAGCAAAGTTATGTCTGTCTAACAAGTTGGTAGTAGCTATCAATCCGAAGATGAGTGTGATACCGAGGATCCATTTAGCTTTATTGAGTAATGTCATAGGCGTGAATTGTTGGTTATCAGCCTAATAACTACAAGAATAAGGCCAATGTTAGAGAAGAGATACATCAATGATTACAACCGTGAAAAATTAAAACTCTTGGTTAAGCATTCACTTTTCACCAATAAACATTAAGACAGGATCAGTACTTTTAGGATTAGAACTTCAAAGCCTTGAGAAATCAAATAGACCATATCATTTATACCGCTTCCAACCTCGAAGAAGGCATGGATCATATTGAGGCCCTTTTTGGTATTCGCCCAGTAGTTGGTGGACAACATCCTAAATGGGGCACCCATAATGCTTTGCTATCTTTAGGAAATGCTTATTTGGAGATTCTTGCTCCAGACCCTTCTTTAGCCATTCCTGCTAGAGGCCTATGGATGTCTGAACAGTTCAAAAGTCAGCCACAGCTTAGTACCTGGGTTTTACAAACTGATTCGATTGAGCTGTTAAGAGAAAAAGTCATGTCAGATGGAATTGCAATAGGGCCAATTGAATCAGGAAAAAGGCAGAAACCCAATGGAGATTGGCTCAAATGGCAATTGACCGACCCATATGCCTTACCATTAGGAGGTGCACTACCCTTTTTGATCAGCTGGGGTGACACTCTGCATCCCTCCCAATCAGTTCCTCAAGCTGGTGAGTTGTTAGAGCTTACCATCTACCATCCAAATACTGAAGAAGTTAAGGAGAAGATCTCATCATTTGGTATTTCGATCTCTGTGGAGCAGGCTGAAGAGCCAAAATTGACTGCCTTAATTCAAGGCAACAAAGGCCTAGTTCAAATACAATAAGTCAATTAAGCTTTATTGACAGAAAGAATCTTAACTCGCTCTTTCTTTCCTTTCAATTCTTGATCGCCTAAAGGAGACAATAGATAGTCTTCACTCAAATCCATCTTTTGAGCCAAAACATCAGAAATCAATAAATCCTCTTCGTATTCCGATGTCTTACTTAATATCCTGGCTGTGGTATTTAATACATCACCCGTAAAGAAGATATCCTTTTTAAGAGCACCTATTTCACCTGTGGTAATCGTGCCATAATGAAGTGAAGCTTTAAAGTCTGGTTGAATAGAAAATCGCTTCTGAAATTCAGTATGTTCTTTCAATAGGTCTCTCTTCATGCGAAAGAAGCATTCTACACAATTATTAGACTGAACACCTCTGTCAAATGGCCAGCTGATCACTATCTCATCTCCAACATATTGATATACTTCCCCATTAGAGCTAATAATGGCATTTGAGAACGACTCATAATAGTCTTGCAAGAACCTAAAATAGTCTTGATTGCCAAGTTGTTCTGCGATGGTGGTAGAGTCCTTCATGTCAGCGAACATGAAAATTCGGGCCTCTTGAACAGGTTGATGATATTTGCCAGTGAAAAAATTAAAAATGACGTTCTGCCCTACAGTATTGCTAAGCTCATGATAAAACAGAGACGCCAAAATGGAAAAGGCCATTTGCACTAGGGCGCTTATATGAGTAATGCTAAAGAAGAAGAGACTTAACCTCTCCCAAACAGAGTTATCCAACAAGGAAACATTCTCTTCCATGCTAGCCACAATTGGATAATTGATCAGTAAAACCAATTCGACAAAAGCCAAGTAGATGACAAATTCATAGATAACCCTTTTCGAGTAAGATTGCCGCTTAAACTTCTTATCGAGCCAAAGGGTATGAATTGCACCGAAAATACAGCCGATGATAAAAATACCTATCAGCGCATAAACCACTATCTCTAAATCGAGTCGAATGGCGCTCTCGTCAGTCTTTTCGAAGTTACCTATGGCCATCTCCTCAACAGCCAAAAACAGGGCACCTAAAAGAAACCAGATGACCCCAAATGGTAGTATTCTTTTAAACTGGTATGACTGTATGGAGGAGAGCATTTGACTAAACTTAGTGGATAATGCGCAAAGACAAAAAAAGGGTTGCCCTCTCCAGAACAACCCAGGTCAAAAACTCAAAACAACTTAAACCCATCATGAATCCTTCTTGCACTGTACTCCTGTTCTGATTTAGTTAAGTCTGTGTGAACAAGAGCGGTCAATCAGTAATTGAAGGCTGATGGCAACGCTTTTTCAGAACGTTTACTTGAATTAACGTCATATCTGCTTTCGGTATGTACATCTTCGATGAATCGACAAGAACCTTCGATAACTGGTATTAAACCATTTGTGCTTAGGGGATTCTAAGAAGAAAGGTGTAAATAAATGGTCATGCGCTCTCCTATTTCTATTCTTTCGCTCAGTTTGCTTCTATTCGCTTGCGGAAGCTCTGACGATAGCCCCAACTCTGAGGGAATCCCATCAGTGTATCAAAACAGTTCATTTGAAGTATTAACACAAACGGATTTGGTTTATGCTGAAGGATTAAGCCACCAAAGCCTGAACAGCCAAACTGCTGAGGTGCTCTCTCTCAAATTAGATGTTTATTCTCCAAACAACGATGACACCAATAGACCTGCTTTTGTCTTTATTCATGGTGGTGGATTTTCTGGTGGATCTAAACAACAAGCACAGATCATTGAAATGGCACAATTCTTCGCTACCAGAGGGTGGGTTTTCTTTTCTGTGGACTATCGCTTATTAGGAGATATCGGCACGGTACCGCAAGAATGGATCGATTATACTCCTTTTGTACCTGCAGCAGATGCCAATCAATTCTTGTCCATCTATCCTGCTATTAGAGACGCCAAAGCTGCCATGAGATGGGTAGTTGCTCATGCAGAAGACTATGGCATCAATAAAGACTATATCTCAGTAGGTGGTGGCTCTGCCGGAGCGGTAACTGCCATTGCACTAGGTGTTACAGAATCCTCTGATTACCGAGATGAAATCCCAAATGACCCTACACTCAGTACAACCAACCTAGACACAGAATATGAGGTGAAAACCATCATTGACTTTTGGGGATCCGGAATAGCTGTTGAGATCATTGAGATCATTTACGGTCAAGATCGATTCGACTCGAACGACCCTCCTCTTTTGATCGCCCATGGCACGGCTGATCCCACCGTTTTATATGAGGAAGCATTGAGCCTGAAAGAAACCTATGAAGGCCTAGGACTTCCTTTGGCCTTTTACCCATTTGAAGGAGCAGGTCATGGAGTGTGGAACCAAACCGTTGATGGCAAGCGATTAGAAGAGTTGGCGTTTGACTTTATCATTGAACAGCAAAGCCTTTTGGTCAAATAAGCGCTATTCTGATTACTGTACTGCTTTTGGTATATTAGGTGATTAACCTTCAACCAAAACCATGATCATACAAGTCATTAGACTGAAGTCTCATCTTCCTGAGTCTGAATTACTCCAAATTGCTAATGAGAGAGCACCTCAATTCAGAGCGCTTAAAGGACTCAAACAAAAGTACTATGTCAAGCAAGGAGGCCCAGGTGGTTACGCAGGGATCTACATCTGGGAATCTAAAGAAGCTATGATGGCTTACAAAGAATCAGACTTAGCTGCTTCCATACCTCAAGCGTATCAAATAGCATCTCCCCCTGAAATAGAGATCATGGAAGGTATGTTTGAGTTAAGAGATTAAATAGACTAGTCCAAAGCAGCCATCACATCTCTCACCAAGCCATTCATATCGAAATCATCAGTAGCAGTGTAGCCTAGCCTGACAACCACTAGGTCTTCTGAAGGAACGATCATGATTCTTTGCCCCTCATAACCATTGGCTAAATAGGCATCATCCGGTAAGTCAGGATACCTGAAGCTATTAAATCCATTCCTCCAAAACTGTGCTCCATATATGCCATTTGGGGCAGCTGGAGCCGGTGATGATGAATATTCTACCCATCCTTCAGGCAAGATCCTCTCACCTTCCCAGACTCCATCATTGAGATACAACAAACCAAATCTGGCGTAATCACGAGGGCTCATCCATAGATAGCTTGACCCAACGAAAGTACCTGAAGCATCTGGTTCAAAAGTCGCTGTTGAAATTCCGATCTTATGAAAAAGCTCTTCATAAGGGAAAGCCCAATAAGCCTCATCTCCAGTAATGTCCTTGACTATATTGGAAAGAATGTTGGATGTGCCACTTGAATAGTACCACTCAGTTCCCGGTTCATGAGCTAGGTCAACTGAAGCTGCGGTATGTGCCATGCTTCTGTCTTTGAAGAGCATATTGGTCGCGCCACTTGGTGTAGAATAGTTTTCTACCCAATCTAGTCCACTACTCATTCTTAGCAGATCATCTGTTGTGATGGCATAGCGAGGGTCTTCGGTATCATCCCATTCAGCAACGGGTGCTCTGTCATTTATATCTATTTTGCCATCTCTAACCAATATTCCGATCAAGGCATTAGTAAAACTCTTGGCCATCGACCAGCTCAATTGCGGAGTGGTCATATCGAAGCCTGGTGCGTAGCCCTCTCCTACAATTTGTCCTTTGTGCACCACCACAACCCCTCTAGTATAGCGAGGTGCTTCTGGCAAAGGCTCATCAAAATATTTTCCAATAGCTTGCTGAACATTAGAGCTGATCAAACTATCAATGATGATATCTCCTACTGGCCATGCAGCAGTATCTTTTTGATACGGAAACTCAGGTTGATCAAAGGTCTCCGCTCGTAGCTCTTCCTCGTCAATCGAATTGATCAAAGTACAGCCTAAGCCCGGTCTGTAAATCGCTTTCTTTTTCGCCAAACCAAAAACGGTAGCTGAAGCAGATTGATCCTCCAGATCAATACTCGGAGAACCGATAGCCAAAGGCATATTCCCTAGTTCCTTAGCAATCACATCATCAGCATCTCTGCCAGACACAAATACGTGAGAACATAGATTTTTTGCGCTATATCCACTCACAATTGGAAAAGCAGTATAAGCGACAACCGAAAAGAGAATTAAGATGACGACAAGGAGTCCGATGAATATTTTCTTGAGCATAAAATTGGGCTTTTGTGAATTTAAGAGAAAAGGAATAAACTAGATAGATTAAGCCAAATGATCTTAGTGATGGCAGTCACCATTTCGAAATCATATCAATGAAGTTTATATTCAGGGATGATCAATTTTTTGAAGAGGTTCTTCCCTGTTTTGCTCTTTGCACTTCTGTCTTGCCAAGAAGATAGCCAACCAACAAAGATCATTTTTGAAACAGATTTTGGTGGAGATGCGGACGACTTAGGAGCATTAGCCATGATCCACGAATTCCAGAAAAGAGACGAGCTAGAATTGCTCGGCATCTCCGTTTTTAATACTGAGAATAGTGCTGTTAGTGCTATTGACGCTGTCAATCGATATTATGGTTTTCCTGACACTCCTATTGGCTTGCGACCTGCCCCTAGGCACTTCAACGAATGGAATCATTCCAAAGCCATTACAGACCAGCTAGCTTACAAAATAGATACTGCTTCTGCATTTAAATCGGTTGACCTATACAGACAACTCTTATCTCAAAATGAAGACCAAAGTGTGGTCATTGTATCTGTTGGGCCTATGAAGAATATCTTAGATTTGATCAATTCCCCGGCTGATGAAAACTCTTCTCTAGACGGAAAGGCACTTTTACATGCCAAGGTGAAAGAATTCGTCATCATGGGTGGCAATTTTCCAGAAAGTGAATATGAGTGGAATTTTGGTGGAGATATGCCTGGTGTTACTAAAGCGGTATTAGAAAATACAGACATCCCCATCACCTTTTTAGGAGCTGAAATTGGTAACGTAATCAGAACTGGACAAGTATTTAATGATCTCCCCTCTGATCATCCCCTCTATCTCGGCTTTTATCATTTCAGCAAGTATGCGCCATGGGTGAAAGAACGCTTTAATGGAAAGATCATTGACAATGCTACTTTCGACCAAGGAGCTATACTTTATGCGGCTCGAGATGGTGTTGGAGAATTTTGGAATAGAGTAAGCAATGGCCGGTGCGTAGCTGACAGCTTAGGTGGCAATACTTGGATTAATGGAGTTGAGAGCAATCATAGCTATTTAGAGCTGACAATGCCTATTTCAGAAGCAGAGAAGCAATTTGAAGCTTTTATGCTAGGTCAATTTGAATGAAGGAATGAATATGAGAAAATGGATTTTTAGAATTTCGCTTGTCTTGATTGTGTTCTTGGTGGCCATAGTCGCTGTAGTTCATGTGATGCGTCCTAGCATATTGCTTTCAGATGCTATTCCTGAGATTGATAAGTCGCGAAAAGCCAAAATCCTCAGCTCCTTTTTCGGTAGAGATAATGACTTACCCTTGCAGGCAGTCCTTTTATCATGGAAAGCCCCTAGCAATGACGGAATGCCTATTGTTTTTTCACAAGAAGTTGATCCAACAAGTCTTGATAGAACAGATTTCCAGATCACTACAGCTTCTGGAAAGCAATTGACTCCATCAGACATTACACTAAACCCAGCTAATGAGGAGTTTGAGCTTAGAACAGTTTTGATGGTTGGAGAATTAGGTGATCACCCACAAGACCCTCCAATGGTTTTAGAGGTTGTTGGTGATGTCATGAGCCGATCCGGCCAAAACTACAAAGGACAAAGTGTGCAAGTGACACCTCTGCCCGATGGCCCTTTTATTTCTTATGCAGAATACTTTGTGATTGATGAAGACTACCCTTATGTCTCCGAAGGAAGAGGCTGTGATTGTCCCAAGGAGCAAACTACTCAAGTAGTGCGACTTGTCTGGTCTGGAGGAGTAAGAGCCACCAGTGGTGCTGAATTAGGAGAAAGAGACTTAGACGCGCATACAGTGAGCTTAATTCAAGGAACAGATACCATTCAGGTAAAGCCATTCATGCTTGCTGATCTCAAAGACAATGACAACAACATCGATCTATGCCTAAAAGAAAGCGGTACTCCTTTTAAAGTTTCAGTTGAGGCGGGAACAGCCATTGACCCAAGAGATGATGTCAATGAATATACGGAGGCCGTTGTGCTTAGCCGATGGTGAGTTAGAACTGCTTTCTAATGAAAATACCAAGGTTGTCATCAATTATCTCGTAGCTCTTGCTAAGCCCCGCAAGATTAATAGCCAATCCAAACTGATAGCCTTTTCTGTCAAGACCTAAGCGGATACGCTGAACACTTGCGCGATGACCTTCCTTATTAAAGTTTGAGAATAGCTCAAGACTACTATAAAGTCTCCAATTGGTATTTAATTCAGGGGTAAAACGCATGATCGAAAACCATGAGTATGAAAGCTCATCTGCTAATTCGATAGAAGCCAAAGCATAGATCAAAAAAGAGGATGAAGCTTTAAAGTAGTGAATGCCAGCATCGGCACCAGCACCAGCAGTAGCAATTCTACCAACCAATGTTGCTCCTAAACCTGAGGAAGTAGTATAATTTAAGTAGGCTCCTGTAAAGAGGTTGGTCTGCTCTTCATAATCTACAGTTGCTCTGCTTCTACTAAACAAGGACCACCTTCTTTGGTCATCAAAAGTCTTCAGCCATTGGGCATCAATAAAGATGCGCTCTTTGCCTGGCATTAACTCTATACTCTGAGCTTGAAGACTCATAGAATAAACCAGAAAAACGATCAAATAGGAATATCTCATTCTTATATGATAAGTGAGGGTAACCTCACGGTCACCCTCCTTTGTATTCTCATTTATTCAATAAATCAACCACCATCCGAGCCGCTGCGGCACCAGAATTTTGCTGTTGACCAGTAATCAGATTACCATCTGTGATGGCATAAGAAGAAAAGGCAGCAGCCACTTGAAAGTTCGTTCCCGATATCTTTCGAGCTTCATCTTCAATTCGGTAAGGCTGAATTTTCTGTCCAACCGCCTGATCTGCGTAATCTTCTTCTGAATTAGCAAATCCTGTCCATGTTTTACCCTTAACAATAAGATCACCGCTGGCGGATTTCGCTCCCAATAGCAAGGTTGTAGAATGGCAAACTGCCGCACTCGGCTTGTTGGCATCATAGAAGTTGGCGAAAAGTGTTTCTAGTTCCTTATTTCCTCTGTAAGTATACATGGGCCCTTGACCACCAACTAAGAATATCGCATCATAAGCAGTAGCATCCACTTCAGTAAGCTTGACTGTGTTCATTAGCATTTGCATAAACCAGTCTTGCTGCATGTAACCCAACGAAACCACATCATGAGCTGAGTAGCCACTAGCATCAGTTGGGTCAGAATAATTGTCCATCACTACCTTGCCTCCTTCGGTTGAAGCCAATGTCACTTCATAGCCTGCTTCTTGAAAAACAAGCAAGGGATGAGTTAGCTCAGCGGCCCAGAAGCCGATGGGCCAACCGGTTTGTTTAGAAACTGTTGGGCTACTAGCGACCATCAAGATCTTACCCTTTGCCTCCATACCATGGGAATGAACATAATGCTGTTCTTCCTTCACTTCACTTGTTGTAGAGCTCTGTGATCTTGATTCACATGCCAATAGCATCATGGCACAGCTCAAGATCGATAAAGTCAATCGTTTCATATTTACTTCTTTCATTACCCAAAGTTGAAACTATACCTTACCTTTAGCAATATACTTACCCTTTTGTATGATACATACTTTTTAGAAAGTATACTGAATAACAGATAGTTATGCCTGAATTTATGTATAGAGGTAAACTCTACTATAACCCAGTAGAGTTCGCAATGGATAGAATTGGTGGTACTTGGAAGATGCCCATCCTTTGGAGATTAAAAGATAAAGTGATGAGGTTCTCTGAATTGAAAAGGGATATTAAACACATCACTGACAAAATGCTGACTACCCAACTTCGTGAGTTAGAAGCGGAGGGGTTCATACACCGAGAAGTCTACCCTGTCGTTCCACCAAAAGTGGAATACTCAATGACTGAAAAAGGAAAAACCTGCATTCCAATCATAGAGACTATTCGCAATTATGGACTAGAATTAATGGAAAAAGAAGGTATCGAGCACTAAACTACTGTTTGGTCATCGCATAATCACCCCAATCCGTGATGGCTTGAATCACTGGGATTAAAGTCTTTCCAAAATCCGTTAGGGAGTACTCCACTCTTAATGGAGGCTTTTGATGAAAGACCTTCCTTTGCACAACACCATCTTCTTCTAAGGCTTGCAATTGAAGACTCAGGGTGCGTTCTGTTACGGTAGGCATGCATTTTCTAAGTTCCGAATAACGCAAAGTGCCCTCCATCAGATGAAATAGGATCACGGTTTTCCACTTACCTCCTATGACCCCCATCGTCAGACTTGCGCAACAAGGATATTTTTTACCCTTGAATGTCAACATGTTATCTGTTTCAACTGCCATAATTTTATACTATCATTCTTGACCGTTATTGATTGACAAATATACTATAAATACTTTTGTCACTATAATTATTATAGTACTATGAGTTTTAGAAATTCCATTGAAAATAGATATACCACCAAGGCCTACGATTCAGCTCAAAAACTGAGTGATGTTCAAATAGAGGATCTACAGAAAATCTTGAGATTAAGTCCTTCTTCAATCAATAGCCAGCCTTGGCAATTTACCTTCGTGAGAGACCAGAAAACCAAAGAGATACTTTCAGAAGTTTCATGGTTGAATAAGGAAAAAGTGATAGATGCAGATTCTGTTATCGTTTTTAGCAGAATCAACAGCATTCAACTATTCGAAGAGCAAATCGAAAGAGAATTGCCAGAAGGCGCTGTGAACTACTACAAAGAGTTTATCAAACCTCTCCCTGAAGCAGAAATTAAGTCATGGTTCGACAGACAGGTGTATTTAGCGCTTGGGGTATTTCTCTCTGCTTGTGCCGAAATGGGTATTGATTCTACGCCAATGGAGGGAATTGAACCTTATAACTATGATAAGATCTTAGATCAAACTGACTACCATGCCATTGTTGCTGTGGCCATAGGTCAAAGAGATCCTGAGGATTTCAATCAACCCCAATTGAGAGCCAAATCACGTATGGCAATCGAGAGAGTGATTAAAACGATATAAGCATGAAACGCATATTCATTACAGGGTCAACAGATGGTATTGGAAAACTAACTGCATTGCAATTGGCTAAAGCAGGAAATGAAGTCATTATTCATGGTAGAAATGCTGAAAAAGTTGATCGTTGTATTGTTGAACTCAAGGAAGATTCAGGTAATGAACGTATTTCGAGCTTCGTTGCAGACCTGTCTGACTTGGCAGCTGTCAAAGCAATGGCAAATGAGATCAAATCAATGTTTGATTCTTTGGATGTACTCATCAACAATGCTGGTGTATTTCAATCAACGGTAGATACTGATAAGAATGGCATCGACATTCGGTTAACGGTGAACTATTTAGCCCCAGTCCTATTGACCGATTCCCTCAAGTCACTTTTGGAAAACAGTTCTGCACCAAGGGTCATCAATTTAAGCTCGGCTGCCCAATCTCCAGTGTCACTAGCAGCTTTAAGCGGCAATGAATCATTGGGAGTTCAATCTGCCTACGCACAAAGTAAATTGGCACTTACTATGTGGAGTTTCGATTTAGCCAAGAAATGGAGTTTCGCAACAGTGATAGCTGTTAACCCAGGGTCATTACTCAATACCCGCATGGTGCAAGAAGCCTATGGACAATTCTGGTCATCAGCGGAGAAAGGAGCTAATATCCTAAGTGATTTGGCTACTCTTGATATTCATGCCGATCATTCTGGTGATTATTTCGATAATGACCAAGGAGCCTATGGCCCTGCCCATACCGATGCTTACGATGCAGACAGGATCGAGGCATTAATGTCTCTTACTCATCAAATACTTGGAATCAAATGACCACATTCGAAAAGGTAGCCAAGCGAGGAAAATTAAGCCTAGGATTAGTATTTCCTTTAGAGGCCTATAGCGGTTCTATCCCAAGTATGGAGGGACAAGAAAAACTGGCAAAAAGAGCTGAAGAGCTTGGTTTTAAGGCATTATGGTTTCGCGATGTACCTTTTAATGACCCAAGCTTTGGCGATGCTGGTCAACTTTATGATCCATGGATCTATATGACCCATATCATGAACCAAACGAATGAGATCGCTCTAGCAACGGGAAGCATCATCCTCCCTCTTCGAAGCCCAGTACATACAGCCAAGTCTATCAATAGCCTACAGCTTTTATCCAAGGGAAGAGTAATTTTAGGTGTAGCATCTGGAGATCGTCCTATCGAATATCCAGCCTTCAATCAGAAGTTGGACATGAAGTCTGAATTATTCCAAGACAGCTTCTTTTACACCAAGGCTTTGCAAGGCCACTATCCTGCCTATAGCTCACAATTCTACGGGCAGACCATGGGCAATATCGATCTGCTTCCTAAATACGAGGGACAAACCCCTATGTTGGTCACCGGTCATTCAGGTCAATCTTTAGAATGGATCGCAAAGCACGCAGATGGTTGGCTCTACTATCCAAGAGATTTCAAAACCTTACACATCACTATGCAACGCTGGAGAGCTGTATTAGCAGATCATGACCTCGATTGGAAACCATTTATGCAGTCACTCTATATAGATTTGGTTGATAATGCTGGTGCTAAGCCAGAACCTATTCATCTGGGCTTTAAAGCAGGCATCAACTATACCTTAGATCATTTGAAACTGCTCGAAATGAATGGGGTCAATCATGTTATTCTGAATTTAAAATATGCTTCTCGACCTGCCTCAGAAATGATTGAAATGATTGGTGAGTCTATTTTACCAGAGTTTAGTTAATCGGCCCTTAGCATAGAAGTAGTAAACATTGGCTTTATGGCGTGGAAGCTACATTGTGCTCGTAGAGGTGAAAACCAATCAATGCTACGAATTTCCTATATTCAGGAAAGCTTCAACCATGAAAACCACGCTAAAACTTTTTGCGATCGTAATGATCGTAGGCCTTGTAGCCTGTAGCCCAACTCAAGAAGAGAAAAACTACGGCCCCGCAACCCAAGAACTTGTCGACTTATTAGAAAACGATGCTGAACTAAAAGCATTGGTCGAAAAATCTATTGCTAAGGCCTCAAAGATCAATCCAGACAGAAATTCCAATCCAGTACAGAGCTTCGATGAGTACTATGATTTCGTCAACCATGCGGAAAGGGCGCTTCCTTGGGCTATTGTTGAAAAGGAAGAACATACGGAGATCTTTAATGACATCTTCTACAGCCTTTGTGCCTTCTATTATCTCATCGACCAGCCATTGGAAGAATTGGAAAGTCAGGGTTTGGTCAACAATTCATTGCAGTACTATGAGCCTTTCTCCAAATGGCTCGTGCCGTTTAGCAAGTCCTGGGGAGCTTATCTTGACACGGAAGCATCATGGAATGATGAGTATTACCAAATGGCCCTGAAGGATGGTAATTTCGGTTTACAGTATGACTGGTATGAAGACCCAAGCAATTGGAGCACTTTCAATGAGTTCTTTGCCCGCTACTTAAGTTCTCCAGACCAAAGACCCATTGCATCAACTGAAAATGACGCGGTTGTGGCTTCATTTGCTGACTCGCAACCACAAGGAGTTTGGGCCATTGATGAATTGTCAAATTTAGTAGCCAGTGAAGCCAACGTATTGGTCAAATCAGCGAAATTAACTTCAATTAAGGCACTTTTAGGTGAAGATAGCCAATACAAGGATGCTTTTGCCAATGGCACTTTTACCCATTCATTTCTCAACGTCAATGATTATCACCGCTACCACTTCCCTGTTTCTGGAACCGTCAAAGAAGTGCGCATCATTCAGGGTATTAACCCTACTGGCGGAACGCTTGAGTGGGATGTTAACCAAGGACAATACGCTTTTGACCCTCATGCCAAAACAGGCTGGCAAACCATAGAGACCCGAGGCTGCGTGATTGTAGAAACTGAAGAATACGGCTTAGTTGCCCTGCTCCCTATCGGTATGGTGGCTGTTGGCTCAGTCAATTTTGAAGACAATGTGGTACCTGGTGCTGAAATCAAAAAAGGTGATATGCTAGGTCATTTTGCATTTGGAGGATCTGACTTTGTGATGGTCTTCCAAGAGGGAGTCAATTTCGAGCTTACCTCTCCTAAGGACGAAGACGGATTATACAAGCATATCTTAATGGGTGAAGAATTAGGGAGGTTATCTAAATGAACAAATTCTTTAGACACATACGGCAGATGTTACTAAATCAAAATCGCTTTGGTAAATACTTGATGTATGCCCTAGGTGAAATCTTTCTAGTAATGGTAGGGATATTCTTGGCATTTGAATTGAGCAATTGGGGTGAGATTCGATCGCGCAAAAAATTTGAAACAGAAATCTTAACGCTAATTGAAGAAAACTTAGTCCAGGATGCAGATGCACTTCAAAGCATACTTGCAGAATCAAGAAAGGCTATGAAAGCAAGTGAAGTACTAATTAGTGCCATGTCAGCAAACCAGGCAGTCGATTCAGTCAATTACTTACTTGGAGACATCATCAATTTTCAACGTTTCAAATCTCAGTCAAGTGCTTTTGAGGTGCTCAAAGCAAGAGGTATAGATCATGTGCAGAAAGAGGAATTACAATTAGCACTTATCACTTACTATGATGAAGTACTTTATAAGACTTATGAAGCCTTATCTGATATTGAAAAAGCCTTTAACAACGATTGGATACCAGTTATCAAATCAGATTTCTCTGATTTTAAGTGGAAAGTATATGCCACTCCATCAAACCCTAAGGAATTCTTCCAAAAGCCTTCAACCAGTATTCTAATTAAGTTTTTTCTAAATAATAGAGATGGACAGGTGGAGCAGATTGAAAGGGCGCTAGCAAAAATAAATGAAATTCGAGGACTAATGAATAACCCATGATCAAATTCTTTAGACACTTTCGGCAGATGCTATTGGTAAATAATCGCTTCGGCAAATACTCGCTATATGCCCTAGGCGAAATTGTCCTAGTTGTGATCGGTATCATGATCGCCCTATCTATCAATAACTGGAATGCACAACGACTCAAAAATGAAGAAAATGATGTCCTACTGAATAAACTCACAGAAGAACTAGACTTAAATCTACAGCGAATTGATCTCTTAAAAACTATACCCACAGGTTTTGGTGCATTAGCCATCAAATCTGATAGTATTCTACAGATTCTTGATTCTGGAGTTGAGCAAAAACACCTTGACTACATGACCGAATGGTACATCTTTTATGTGATAGACCTTAACCTTAATTATTCTGTGTTTGAAGAATTAAAAATCACAGGAAGTCTCTATGAGGTCGGTTCAGATGTTCTTGTTTCTTCCATTCAAAGATATTACCGCCTTTGCGATCGTGAATCGTTCTATAATCTTACCTATGCTGAAAATGCCAAAGAGAGAAGAAACGCCTGCTATGTAAAATGGAATGATTTTAAACATTTATATGCTTTAGATCCGAAACTAGCCATTGCAGAACATCAATGGCTTTTCAACCCTAGATCAGAAGATTTTATTCTATTCCGCCAATATGTGGAATATGTAAAAGTCCATAGCGACCTCATGATTGGTAAGATTGATAAAATTTCCGATCAGTCCATTGAGCTTAAAGAGCTAATTGAGCTAGAACAAAAAGTAAAGCGCTAATCCAACTACGCCAATGATCAAATTCTTTAGACACATCAGACAAATGCTTATTAACAAAAATAGATTTGGAAAATACTTACTGTATGCCTTTGGCGAGATTGTGTTGGTGGTGATCGGTATCATGATCGCGCTTCAGATCAATAATAAGAATCGGGCGCGCATGCAGAAGATCGAAGAAAGAGTAGCCCTTGAAAGCTTAGTAGCCGAAATCGACAGAAATATTACCGAATTCGACCGGACCATAGCTTTGCATCGAAGAAAGATGGCCACAATTGATTTCATTATGCGTGGTGATTTCGATTCGTTGAATGCCTTTGGTATGGACTCTGTTAATATGCTTGCATTGACCAACTGGACCTATAATGCTTCGTTTGGAATTTATGATGCCATTACCAACTCCGGTAAGATAGACCTCATCTCAGATCTGGATCTAAAAAATAACATCTCAAATTTCAAAGAAGTAGTAATGGACTACAAGGAGGAGGAAGATAATTTAGTAAGGTACACTGACTTCAATGTACTAGGTTACCTCTCCGATGAAATAGAATTAGCCGATATACGCTATTTTGGTCTAAAAAACCTCAGCGACAATCAAGAAAAAGAAGCCTTCGAAGTATATGAAAAAGCTTTTCGTTCCTCGAAGTACAGAAATAGAATTTCATTGCTGAGCCTGATGTCTGTAGCCCTTTTTGAAGAGGCAGATATAGTCAAAAAAGAAATGCTTGAGCTGAAATCATTGATCTTAGAAGAACTAGAACACTTCGATAATTAAACTCACTGACCTATGGAGTCTATTTTAGAAAACCTTCAATCGATCACACTGATCTTCAATTTTATAGGAACAATTGTCATCATTATCTCCCTTTGGTATTTGGCCAAACAAACCAAGCTCACTAATAAAATTGCTGCGGGCGAATCTGAAAGAGAAGTTTTCGACAGTTTTAATGACATAGTGTATAAATACTCTGATGCTGAAAGCGTTGAGCTACTACAGCGCGCTTTTGCTGATTACGGTTCATTGAGCAATGTGGATAGAGCTCGGTTCAATATGATCTATTTGATTCCGCATGTCAACAACCTAGAGCAATGCTACAGGCTAAACCAACTGGACATGATGGCTGAGGTCAGAGTAGAAAGAATCGCCAACTTGATCCTAGCCATGGTCAGAACCCCAGGTGGTCAAGAAGCATGGCAAACTTTAAAACTGGCCTATAACCCTGAATTAGTCGCTTATCTAGAAAAAATCGGAGAAACGAGTCAAGTTTCACCCATGAACCAACTTTTTGATTGGTTTCAAGTCGAAGAAAATAGAATATGAATAATCTCGAATTAATAAGTATTGTCACACAGGTAATTGGTGCCATTGCAGTGGTCATTTCGATCGTTTATTTAGCCAAACAGATCAAATGGAATACCAAAGCTTTAAAAGCACAAGCTAGCTTTGACTCTACCCATTCATGGGCTACCACTAATGAGATGTTGACTGAAGCCTTAATGGGGGATGGCGAATTTTTAGACGGTAAAGAATCTAGAATTGCTAAAATGGCGGTCACCTTTTATGACCCGAAGTCCAAACCCGATGATTTACCTCTTTCTGAGTTTATGGCCCTTACACTTTGCCACAGAACACTTTTTCAGAAACTAGAAGGACAATATTACATGTACAAGCATGGACTATTAGAACCTGAGATCTGGAAAGTAAGAAGAGATTGGGCGCAGTCACTTGTTACACTGCCAGTTCCAGCCTATTGGTGGGACATAGAAAAAACACAATCACTCTATTCTGAGGAGTTCATGACAATGATCTCTGAAGGTGACAAAACGGAAGTATTCGCCCCCGGTAAGAGTGAGTAAGCATCTTTCAAATTGAATTTGAGTCATGATTGATAATCCTTAATTTAAACAATGCTCTACCTCTTCCGGAAAATCCGAAAAGCTCTTATGCAGAAAAACAAAGCCACCACCTACCTCCTCTATGCGGTTGGAGAGATCGTATTAGTTGTTATCGGTATCTTGATCGCACTATCGATCAATAACTATAGCCAAAGCCTAAAAGATCGCGCCAAAGAGCAAGAGATATTGACCCAGCTCAAAGATGAATATCAACTAAACCTTGTCCAGCTTGATCAAAAAATATTTATGCGTGAGCAAGGCATTGAATCAGCATTGTATGTCATGGAGCTTATTGATGAGCCGAATAAGCTTGACCAAGAGCAGTTCTACAAAGCTTTATGGCATATCACAGTCGATCCAACTTTCGATCCTATAAAAAACGACATCATAGGTTCAGGTAATCTAAGGTTGATCCAAAACAACAGTTTGGTGAAATTACTTTCTAATTGGTCTACCGAAGTGTATCAAGTCCAAGAATTAGAAAATATCCATGTCAAGTTTAGAACTGAGGTCTGTATGCCCATCTTTAATCGATTGAGATTGTCAAGAAATATTGCTAGTGCTGTCTGGATTAACGGTTATTCTCCAATAGAGGCTTTAGATAAAAATTCTGCTGGTCAATTAGATATCAGTCCGACAAAAGTGAAGTTAGATTACTCAGAAATATTAAGTGATGCGGAATTAGAAGGTGCGATATCCCTAACTGCCACTATCCATAAAAACGCCAATTTGCAATCTCAAGCGCTAAGAACTAGGATCATGCAGATTTTGGATATCATTGAAAATGAGATAGATAAATGAAACCCACTATTTGGTCATTGGTGATTTAAGATAATATTACATGGTATTTAGTACAGACCTTACCTCCTATTTCCATCTTCCTTCCCCTTAATTCCTAATTGATAATTCTTAATTTAAACAATGCTCTTTATCTTAAGAAAGCTAAGGCATAAGCTTATGCAAAAGAACAAAACGACCACTTACCTCCTATACGCTTTAGGTGAGATCGCATTGGTGATGATTGGCATCTTGCTCGCTATGCAAGTCAATAATATGCGTGAAGAAAAAAAGCTAGACGCTGACAATCAGATTACCCTAGAAAATCTAAGACGAGAATTCAGTCAAAACCTAGTTACTCTTGACTCAAGTATTATTAGAATAACCAATACAACTAATACTCTTTTTGAGGTACTTGAATTGATCAATAGACCTCGTGCAGGGATGAGTATCGAAGAATTCGAAAAAACCATAAGACCTACTTTTGTGACCTTCGTATGGACTCCTAGTTCCTATGTATTAGAAGAAATGAAGAGCTCAGGTGCCTTTTCAAAGTTGCCCAATAATGAATTAAAAACTTATTTATTCGAGTTTCAACGCGCCTTCACTTCACTTGGCCAAACTGAAGCCGCCTTTGCTAGATACTCTGACCAGTATATCGATTATATTGCCTTAAATGGTTCCGTAAGAAATTTAGATGCACTTGCAGGTCGCTATTCTAGGCTGAAAAAATCAAGTATTACAGAGAATGACCCGAAGTTCATGCTCAAAGATCCATTGTTTGAAAACAGGGTTGAAAACTACTATTATCTCGGTGAAAATTTACTAGATAATTACTCCGATCTACGAGAAATCATGGTGCGAATCTTAGCTCAATAACTATGAAACTCCAGCTCTTTCAAGTCGATGCATTCACTGATCAGGTTTTTAAAGGCAACCCTGCCTGTGTGGTTCCTTTGAAAGAATGGCTGGCTGATGATGTCTTATTGAAGATCGCTCAAGAGAATGCGGTAGCCGAAACTGCCTTCTTTATTGACAAAGGCGATCATTTTTATCTGCGCTGGTTCACCCCTGAAATAGAAATGGACCTCTGTGGGCATGCCACTCTGGCCACTGCACATGTCATCAAGGCTGAACTCAACTACAAAGAAGAAGTAGTCAGGTTTCACTCCCAAAGCGGAGAGTTGGCTGTACAAGAAACCAATGGGCTATACACTTTAGACTTCCCTTCTCGCCCACCCGAACCTGCTGAGCTTCCCAAAAACATTAAGCAGTCTTTAAGCATCCAACCACAAGCCGTATTTAAGGCCAGAGATTATGTGCTACTCTACGAGAGTGAGCAAGAAATACTTGATCTAATGATCGATAGGGTGCTTTTTGACCCAATCAATCTAGATCCCGGAGGTGTGATTGTAACTGCACGAGGCAATGAGGTAGACTTTGTATCTCGCTTCTTCACCCCGCAGGCCTCTATACTCGAAGACCCTGTCACCGGCTCAGCCCATTGCTCCTTGATTCCGTTTTGGGCAAAAAGACTAAAAAAGACAGAAATGGAAGCGCAACAACTCTCATCTCGCGGTGGCAGCCTCCATTCTCAGTTAAATGGAGATCGTGTTTTGATCAGCGGACAAGCCAAAACTTATTTAAGGGGCTGGATCAATGTATAAGTAATTAAGACTTTCTACAATTTCCCTATATTCAGTCTATGCTCAACATGTATCAATTCATAAAAGAGGGATCAGCTTTCAAGAAGCTAGAAGTTGATGAATTGCTCTTTGTGGAGTATACATGCCTGCAGGAAGAAACCAAATTCGGTATTTGGTCCGATAGCAACTATTTCGCCTTCGTGCTTTCGGGTAAAAAAATGTGGAAGACCATTGAGCAGAATTATGAGGTAGAACAAGGTGATATTTTGTTTATAAAAAAGGGTGCTAACCTGACCCATCAATTTTTCGATGACGAATTCTGCGCCATTTTTCTCTTCATTCCGGATGAGTTCATCATGCACTTTCTTCAGAAGAATGAGCACTTTCTGCAAACGGGGCAAAAGAATTTATCAGACCAGGATGCTGTCTTGACTGTTGACAAGAACGACTTACTGTCTAACTATGCCCTGTCCATAGGACAATATTTCTCATTATCAGAAAGACCCGACAGGCAATTGCTTCAGCTGAAATTTGAAGAGCTTTTGTTAAGTCTTTGTACGAGTTCTAAGCATCAAGAGCTCACTGATTATTTCGTTTCGCTGTGTCAGAATGAGACTCATCAGCTCGAGAGGGTCATGGAAGAAAACTATGCCTACAACCTCAAATTGATAGATTATGCCCAGCTTTGTCACATGAGCCTGAGCAAATTCAAACGTTGCTTCAATGCGCATTATCAAACAACTCCCGCGGCTTGGTTGAAAGAAAAGAAGTTAGGCTTAGCCAAAAAACGATTGACCAATTCTGATCTTCCTGTTAACCAACTGGCCCTTGAATGTGGTTTTGAAGACCCCTCCCATTTCATTAGAGTCTTTAAAAAACGTTACAATTGTACCCCGCATCAATTCCGTAGCGAACAACTTGTAAGTTGAACCTTAGGGTCTACTTTTCAGACTTTTTAGTCTATCTCAAAGGCTAGCTTCAGCTATAATTTTGCTTCCAAATCAATAACGAAATACGATTATGAAAGCATTTAGCATGTTTACTTATTCTGTCATCTGCTACTTGATAGGATTTGCCTCATTACTCTTTTGGATATTATCTATCAGTCATTTGATCCCTGAGATCTCAATCGATCGAACACCTGAACTCCCTTTCTTTTGGGCACTTCTTAAAAACATTGGATTGGTGGCCTTATTTGGAATACCGCATAGTGTGATGGCCAGAAAAGGATTCAAAGAAAAGATCACGAAGATCATCCCAAGACCAATTGAACGCAGTACTTACGTTTTACAAGCTGGTCTTTTACTAGCATTATTGGTCTGGCAATGGGAACCAATGGGCGGTCTTATCTGGCATATCGAATCAGGCACTATTGGCTACTACGCTATGTATGCGGGCTTTTTCGCAGGATGGACCATACTATTTGTGAGCACCTTCCTGATCAATCATTTCGATCTATTTGGGTTACGCCAAACCTACTTGGAATTGGTCGGTAAACCCTATACGCAATTAGAGTTCAAGGTGATCTCATTCTATAGATATTCGAGACATCCGCTTTATCTAGGAGGAATTTTAGGCATTTGGTTTACCCCTACCATGACCATGACACACTTGGTATTCGCGATTTTATTGACAGCCTATTTCTTTATTGGTGCACTCTATGAAGAAAAAGACCTGAAAGCTGATTTTGGCGAACGATATAAGGACTACATGCGCAGAACTCCAATGATGTTTCCTATCAAAAAACTAAGGAGAAAAGCTGACTTAAAGGAGGACATGGCATAGTCCTCCTCTTAACCAAAAGACTGGCCACTACCCTTATTGATTAATTAAGATCAATCTCTGATATTACTTAACGCAACAAAATCTCATGACGCAGGAACAAGAAAAAGACTTCTTTAAGAGAATTGACCAACTGACCCAAAACCACAAAGCTCAATTCGGAGAGATGACAGTAAAACAGGTTTTACCCCACTGTACAGATCAATTTCGCATGGCATTGGGTGAGAAACTTGCTGAAGAATATGGTAAGGTAGATCCCAAAAAGATCATTGAGATGGCTGAAAAGGGAGAAAACGTACCCACACCAAAAGGCTTCGGGCAAAAAGAAGGAAAGGGTACGCCACCCATTGATTTTGAAGTGGATAGACAGCAATTGAAGGAACGAATCACACAATTCCGTAGTCTTCCGTATGACTTCAAGTTCCACCCTCATCCCTATTTTGGTCCATTTGATAAGGAAAAGTGGTCTAACATGATCATTTACCATTTGAACCATCACCTAGGGCAATTTGGAGTTTAGTCTGCATTAATAGCTGATAACCAATAGCGAAAGCTCTTACCAAAAAGTATAAGGCTTTCGAAAATGTGTAAAAGCCTCATAGGCTTGACTCTCATGATATTTGTCTTGTTCTTTAATTAACCCATAGACAAATGAGCGACAAGACTTTTGGTAAGAAGGGATGGACCCCAGATAGACTAGGTAATTTAAATGGTAAAACTTATATAATCACTGGCGCCAGTGCCGCAGCTGGCTTCGAAGCTACTCGTATCCTTTTATCAAAAGGAGCTGAAGTGGTTATGCTGAACAGGAATCCAAAAAAATCTGAACAGAACATTGTTGATCTAAAGAATGAATTCGGTGAGAATGCTCCTATTTCATTCATTCAAATGGACCTTTCTGACCTGACATCAGTGAGAGCTGCAGCAACTGAGGTGATTCAATCTATTCCTGAAATCAATGCGCTCATTTGTAATGCAGCTATCGCTCAAGTCCCAAAGCAAGAATTGACCAAAGATGGCTTTGAAAGCCAATTAGGAGTAAATCATTATGGCCATTTCCTTTTGATCAACCTACTTTTTGAGCATCTCAACAAATCGAAAGCGAGGATTGTGGTGGTCGGAAGTGAAGGTTACAAGATGGGCATCAAAACCATGCAATTCGATGACATGAATTGGGACAAGAACTACAATGCCATGAACACTTATTGTCATAGTAAGCTGGCACAAATTCAATTTGCATATGAACTACAAGATCGAATCAAAGCAGCCAATAAAGAGGTAGAGGTTTATGTTTGTCATCCAGGTGCATCAAGAACTTCTTTGATTGAAACAAGTGCAGGTAAAAGAGACAAGATCATATTTGGAATCATGTCATTACTACCCATTGTACAGTCTGCGGAAAAAGGTTCATACCCTGAAGTGATGTGTACTACAGAGCCCGGCTTTGAATACCCGCCTTATTTTTCGAGATTGTTCAAGAAGAAAGAAGGAATAAGCCCTTCGGAATACAGAGAAAAATACAAAATGAATTGATCATGGATGTTCTTAAACTCGCCACTGAATGGGCCAAAAACGAGGTTTTCTCGTCTAAATTCTTCATCCTTTTTGGCTTGATCTTCATCCTCGCTTCTATTGGGTTTTGGCAGCTTGGTAAAACTGATATGGCCAAGGCCTTTATCGTGCCTCTATTAGTGACAGGTGGTCTTTTGATCGTGATCGGTTCAGGATTGATCTACAGTAATCAGCAGCGTTTAAAGACTTTTCCTTTAGCACATCAATCAGATGCCTCAGCCTTTACTGCATCTGAAATCGAGAGAGCTGCAAATACGGTAAATGAATATGGTAATGTTTTCAAAGTAATTCCTGCTTTGATGGTTATTTGCGCCCTATTGATCTTTTTTGTTGACAAGCCTATTTGGCGAGCATCCTGTATAGCGGCTATTGGCATGTTTGTAGTCATTATGACCATAGACATCAATGCCAAAGCCAGAATGGAGGAATATAGACAAACATTGCTGGAATCGAAGAAGTAAAATCCGTCAAACTTTCGATAAAAACCCATTTAAACCTACTTTTCAGGCTAATCTCGCTTTTGGCTACAAGCTCCTCGGGTTTGGCTACTTGATTGCTTTGGCATATGCCGTGCTTTGAATCATTAACGAATCAAACAATTATCAAATATGTCAAAAGTAATCATTACAGGAGCTAACGGAGGTTTTGGTGCATTAACTGTCAAAACACTCCTATCGCAAGGACACAGTGTTGTTGCAACAGTCAGAAATCCAGAAACCAGAAACAAAGTGGCAGCTGAGGAATTAACAGCTGCAGGTGCCAAGGTCATCCATATGGATGTCACGGAAGATCAAAGCGTTAATGAGGGTATCGCCAAAGCTATTGATTTGTTGGGCGGACTTGATGTCGTGATCAACAATGCAGGTATTGGTGTTTTAGGTATCCAAGAGCAATACACCACTGAAGATTGGCAGAAGATCTTTGAGGTGAATGTGTTTGGTGTCCAACGTGTCAACAGGGCTGCTCTGCCTACATTGAGAGCACAAGGTTCTGGTTTACTGATCCATATTTCTAGTTTACTAGGTAGAATAGTATTTCCCTTCTATGGACCTTATAATGCATCAAAATGGGCACTAGAAGCCATGGCTGAGAACTATCGCATTGAACTTTCAGGCTTTGGTGTAGACTCTGTGCTAGTTGAACCTGGAGGTTTTCCTACTGGCTTTTTCAGCAACCTATTACAGCCGTCTGACACCTCTACCAATGAAGGTTATGGTGATATGATCCATGCCCCTCAGCAAGCATTTGAGAGTTTTGAAGGCGCCTTGGCTCAAAATCCTGCTCAAAATCCACAAATGGTAGCAGATGCGATCTCAACCCTAATCGATACGCCTGCAGGCAGCAGGCCTATGCGCACAACGGTGGACAATATGGGTATGGGTGTTCATATCAAACCTTACAACGACCAGCTGCAACAAGTGCATGAAGGTATTTATGGTGCCTTTGGAATGGACGGTATGTTGAAGTTGAAGGTGTAATACAATTAACAGCACATATAATAGCACGTCATTCTGACCCCGAGTAATCGGGGGAAAGAATCTCACCATTAAACTTGAGACTCTTTCGGCCTCATACTTCGGCACTCAGAGTGACGTCATTATAATTCTTTATCTTAATACCATGGCCAATACAGAGATCAATAGACTCGAAACCATTAGCGACTTCCATCGCTTTAACAGCCTTTCTGCCCCTGAACATCCTTTGATCACACTAGTGGATTACAGCCTAGTGCAACGAAGCGCAGATGTCAAAGAGCTAAAATGGATCCAGTCCTATTATACCATGTCCCTAAAGCGCAACGTACCAGGTAAATACCGCTATGGGCAGCAATCTTATGACTTTGATGAAGGTGTCATGACTTTCTTTGCGCCTGACCAAGTCATAACGGTAGAAATGGTACAACCTGAGCCAAACGCTGAGCCGCCTTCGGGATGGATCCTGGCTATCCATCCGGATTTCTTCTTTGGAAGCACATTGGCCCTAGGGATTAAGAAATATCCATTCTTCAAATACTCTGTTCGTGAAGCTCTTTTTCTTTCAGAAAAAGAAGAAGAAAAGGTCTTGGGAATCTTCGATAACATTCAATCGGAATACCAGGCCAATATTGACCAGTTCAGCCAGCAGATCATCATCAATCAACTCGAATTGCTATTGAGCTATTCTGAACGCTTCTACCAACGTCAATTCCTGACCAGAAAGAAGGGTAATCATCAGTTGCTTCAGAAATTAGAGCAAAACTTAGATGCTTATTTCAATGAAGAAATGGCCATAAATAAGGGCTTACCATCCGTACACGATCTGGCCAATGAATTGAATGTAACCCCTGATTATTTGAGTAGCATGCTCAAAAGTTTGACTGGGCAAAGTACAAAACAGCATATCCATCATAAAGTGATCGAAAAAGCTAAAGCCAAGCTTTCTGTGACCGATGCTTCAGTAAGCGAGATCGCTTATAGCTTGGGTTTCGAACATCCGCAATCCTTCAGTAAGTTTTTTAAGTCAAAGACCCAACAAACACCTTTAGAGTATCGCATTTCATTTAATTGATGATTCCTTTACCCTACTGACCCGGATGGCTTGTTGAAAATTATAATGAACTAATCTATTAGGTATAACTATTTAATTAGTTATTATTGCAGGAAATCAAACAACCGAAATGAAAAATAACAAATTCTCAAAGTATCTATTGATCGCTTTAACACTTCTTGCATTTAACAAGGCACTGGCTCAAAGCACTGATAGCCCCGTTGCTCGCATTTACAATGTCTCTAATCCCAGTGACCTAAGTGAGTTTGGCAAACTCAATTTAGACGAGACTCATCCTGACATTTTAGACCCTAGCATAGCACGTGACGACAAAGAAAAAGTAGTCGCCTCCTGGATAGACTTACATCAAAGCATAGGCAATTATTTGACGGAAAATGACTTTTCTTGGGGTATTGAAGCTGAAAGCATCAGCATGTACCAAAGGATCTATTTCAATGGCGATGGGCAGATCACCAATTTCCTATTCAACATCCGTACCCCAGAGGTTACAGAGGAGAAAAAAGCTGAATTTGGAAAGCTCTTGGCCAAATTCACAACTGAGCATAAACTGTCTTATACCCTACCAAATAAGTTTGCCCAATGTGGTAAAACCAGGTATGCGAACTAAATAGACTGAAAAAACAATAAGGCCTTCATGTATCTTTAAACTATATGAAGGTACTGCTTACTGGTGCGACAGGATATATTGGCAAACGGCTGCTGCCTTTGCTAATAGAAAATGGCCACAAGGTCGTATGTTGTGTCCGAGATCGACAAAGGTTTTCAGTTCCTAGTTCCTTACTCCAGTCCATCGAAGTCATAGAGATAGACTTCTTGGATCATGAGAGCCTCAAAAAAATCCCTACTGACCTTGATGCCGCTTATTACTTGATTCACTCCATGAGTAACTCAAAGGAGTATCAAAAGCTTGAGGCAATAAGTGCCAAAAACTTCAAAGATGCCTTATCAAATACACAAGTAAATCAGGTAATCTATTTGAGTGGAATGGCCAATGACAAACAGCTTTCTCCTCACCTGGCCTCTCGAAAACAAGTGGAAGACATTTTGGCCCAAGGTAAGTACCATTTAACCGCCTTGAGAGCTGGCATCATCATTGGATCAGGAAGTGCTTCCTTTGAGATCATCTGTGATTTGGCTGAGAAACTTCCGGTAATGATTGCACCAAAATGGCTTAACACCAAAAGTCAGCCTATAGCAGTGCGAGATGTGAAAAGCATGCTATTGGGCTGTTTAGGCAATCCTCAAGTCTATGATGATCATTTTGATATTGGTGGCCCCAATGTATTGAGCTATAAAGAAATGTTACTGGGCTATGCCAAAGCGCGAAAACTTAAAAGATGGATTTGGGTCGTGCCCATAATGACCCCACGCTTATCTTCTTATTGGCTCTATTTTGTAACCTCTACCAGTTATAAGGTCGCAGTTGCCTTAGTTGATAGCATGAAAATTGAGGTCGTAGCAAAAGACAATCGGATCAACGAAATACTTGGTATTGAACCCATGTCTTATGAGGAAGCCTTGTCTAGAGCTTTTAGGCGTATCAAACAAAACAATATCACTTCAAGCTGGAAAGACTCCTATGTCTCCAGTGATGTAGCCTACAATATCTCCGACTTCATTCAGGTCCCCACTTTTGGTTGTTTTATCGACAAGAGAAGCATGAAATTCAATTCAAAAGACAGATCCATCGAAAAGATCTGGAAGCTTGGGGGTAGAAACGGATATTATTTCGGCAATTGGCTTTGGAGACTAAGAGGATTTCTAGACAAGTTAGTTGGTGGTGTCGGACTGCGAAGAGGGAGAACAAGTCCTGAGCAAATTCAAGCGGGAGATGCCCTAGACTTCTGGCGTGTACTTTATTCCAACAGAGACGAAGGAAGACTACTCTTGTTTGCAGAGATGAAACTTCCTGGTGAGGCCTGGCTTGAATTCAAGATCGAGGGAGATCAGGTGATTCAAACTGCCACCTTCAGACCATTAGGACTCCTGGGCAGAATGTATTGGTATAGTGTATTGCCTTTTCATGGTTTCATTTTCAGGAACATGCTCAAAGCCATTAGTCTATAAATGCGAACGAGTCCAAGCTCTAAAGCAATTAATTCTTAATGACTATCTTAATGCATGCTCTTCCTCTTTCGAAAGATCAGAAAAGCCCTTATGCAAAAGAACAAAGTCACTACTTACTTGCTGTATGCCCTTGGCGAAATCGTATTGGTGGTCATCGGGATCTTGATCGCTTTGCAGGTGAATGATTGGAATGAGCAGCGCAAACTCAATTTAGAAAGCGAAGCACTTTATGCAGCTCTTAATACTGAATTTGAAAGCAATAGAATAGTTCTCAAAGAGCGCATTGAATTTTTAGAAAATGCCAATAAAAACGTAGATCAAATTCTAAGCTTCATCAACCAAAAGGAAGCCTTTTTTAGAACAATAAAGATCGACAGCATTCTCTTGCATTCCTTGGATTATGGTAATTACAACCCAGCCAATAGCACCATTCAAGAGATCATCAGTTCCGGTAAATTGAGTCTGATCAAAAACCTTGATCTGAAGCAAAATCTCTTCAATTGGCTGCAGTTATTGCAAGACACAAATGAGGATTTCAAAAATCAGGATCTTCAGCATCAGGAGCAATTTGCCGTGTATTTAACAAAACACCTTTCCTTAAGGAACATGTCCAGTTATAGTGCGAATGCAACAACTCAAAACAGAATTTCGGAGTTATTCAATAGGCAGTATGAAAAGATCTTTTCCGATCTCGAATTCGAAAACCTCTACATATCCAAACAATATTGGAATCAAGAAATGATCAATCACTATAAGGACTTAGATGCCTTGGCGGAAGAAATCATTGAACAGACACAAAACCATGAATAGTCCCTTTTCATGATCAAATTCTTTAGACGCATTAGACAACAACTTATGGCAGATAATAAAACTGGCAAATACCTCCTCTATGCCCTCGGAGAGATCGTTTTGGTGGTAATCGGTATCCTGATTGCGCTGTCTCTGAATAATTGGAATTCAAAGCGAAAGGAAAAAGAAAAAGAGATAGCACTGCTGAAAGAGTTAAGCCTCAATTTGGATAAAACCAGACAGGCGATTGACCTAAGTCTTACGGTCAATCAACATTTTCTCGAGGATCACGCATACCTAGTGGCTGCCGTTGAAAACGACCAGGCCTATACCCCTAGATTAGATTCGGTCTTTGGCTCGCTACCCTACTGGGACAGTCCTTATTTAACAGAAAATGCATATCAAAATATAAAGTCTATCGGTGTTGAAATCATAAGTGATCCAGAGCTCAGAAATCATATCGTAGAAATGCACGAGGAGATCTTGCCTAAATTGCTGAATGATTGGGATCGCTGGGAATGGGACATTAACCAAAGCATAGTCATGCCCTTCTTTGCTAAGCATATTCGTGGCAGCATGAAGGATAGAAATATTGCCAAACCCAATGACTTTGAGGCATTAAAAGCTAATGATGAGTTCTTGAATGTCCTATCTGTGATTTACAGAACGCGCATCTATGGCAATACTTTATTGGAACAATGTCTGGTAAAAATCGATAAGCTTCAAAGCGAAATTGAAACTAAATTAAAGGAATGATCAAATTCTTTAGACGCATTAGACAGCAACTTAAGGCAGACAAGTTCCCAAGCCCTAATCCTAATTTGTTTCTTGTTAGATCGTTGATACGTTCTGTGATGAAATTGACTGAACTCAAATTAGTCCTTGCCCTACTCTTTCTAGGCCATACCCTCTTCGCGCAAGAAAAGGCACATGAAACAGTTGAGATCCCTGAGCCCTTAAACTTCGACTTGGTTAGAGGATTAGGAGCTGTCAAAGGCGAACTGGAGATCAATACCTTGGCTGAATTCCCTTTCAATAATTTCTCAGCTAAGGGAATCGACTGGGCTCCAGAGATCGAATATGCCTTATTCGATGGCTTTGCAGTGGAATTGGAGTTCCCGATGAACAATGGAGAGCTAGAAGCCTATAAAATGGCCATTCAATACACCATTGGTCAACCTAGCAGCAAGTTTATTCATGGTCTTCAAGTAATGGCCGAAACCTATACCCATGAAAACCTCACTGAGCTTAACTTGCTTTATGTGCCTGCCTATCGCTTCAATGAGGTTTGGAGTGCTATGGGGATTTTCGGTGTCATGCTGGAGTACGGTGCGGATAGAGCAGCACAAGATTATACTTTAGTACTTAACGCTTCCTTATTTGCTAACCTCAACCACCATTGGGTATTGGGTTTAGAGGTTAACAATACCAATACCACCTTCCAACTGATCGATACCAATGAAATGATTCTTCATGTGCTTCCACAAGTGCATTATGAAATGGAGAGTGGTCTAGCATTTCAATTTGGTCTTGGTCCCAAGTTCGATCAAGGCAACACCTCTAGCTCTGCACTGCTGAGAGTGATCAAAACGTTTTGAGGCGCATTTTGCCCTCCTGCGCTTGACTTAGGAGGGTAAGCCTGGTGCGTGAAGCGAGTTGCGAGTTGCGAGTTGCGAGTTGCGAGTTGCGAATGTAAAAAACGTCACTGTGCCAACGCTGAAGCTAAGGCACAAGCGTTCTGAGTCTCGAAGTATGAGACCGAAAAAGTCTTATACCCACAATAAGGAGATTCTTTCCCCCGACTACTCGGGGTCAGAATGACGATTATTTGAACGTCATTACCTCATTAACTTCAAACTCCTTGTGGCTTATAGCTCTAAGCTTAAAGCTTTTCACTCTCCCAAAACCCTCTCTATATCAGCTAAATACCCTAAAAAGAGTATTGAGCACAGCTCTATTATCTAATAGCTTTAATCCTATAAAAACTTAAGAAACACACATAGTAATCAAGACTGTTGACTAATTACTAATAAATGAAAAAGAAGCAGTCTTTAATTATTAGACCTAATTATTCGGACAAATGAAAATTGGAATCATAAAAAGAGCTTCTAGTCAAAATCCAGATGAAATTGAATTAAGCGGCTGGAAGGTAGTAATCGGCTTATTATCAGCAGGGCTTATTTCAGGAGTTATTACAAGTTTAACTTTCTTCTTGATTGACCTACCTAAAAGTAATTCTGACTTAGAAAAGACAATCAGGACTGAAAAGTTCGAAATACTGAATTTTGTCTTGAGAGCTGAGTCGGATACTGTCAGAAAAAATTCCATCCAATTTATGCTGAAAAGCGGTGTCCTATCTGATCCTGATAGCGCTTTACTCAAATGGATCAAAAAGGACATGATTCCAGATTGGTCAAATATGCCAGTTTTCCAATCAATATATCAAGAACAATCTCAAATGTCCCTTTCTTCTGCGAGAGACACACCCGCGCAAACACTACTTGAAAACAAATAACAAAGCTGTTAATACAATTACCAACAAAAGAAATCACAGATAAGACTCATTAAATATAATTCACAAACAACCCTAAAATTATGAGTAAGAAAAAATCACCCCATTTAAGAATCAATTTTGGACTTGTTGAAAACAACATACCGGCAAACGCTATAAGTTCAGTAACTCAACTAATTGATTTCAATAGCGCTAAAAGGCTCTTCGATGCAGAGGAAAAGTTCAATGCTCAAAACGAAAGCAAAGCAGCGATCTTTTCAGAAAAAGGTTTCTCAGAAGTTTATGATGCTCTGGAAGAATCCGAAAAGTCTCTTTATAGAATATGGTACATTGATGTAGCAGATGACACTGACGTCAATGAAGTACTTGAAGAAATTAGAAATGATCCTAATGTCGAATTTGCTGAGATTGATGAGCTAAACACTCTTTATTACACACCAAATGATCCTTTGTACCCTCAGCTATACGGGCTAAAATTAATGGACTCTGAGTGCGCCTGGAATACATCTAAAGGCGAAGACATAATTATAGCTGTTTTGGACACAGGTGTAAACTATAAGCACCCAGATATCGCCAATAATATGTGGCAAGACACCAATGGAAATTATGGTTATGACTTTTCCGATGATGATAGTGACCCTATCGATTATCATGGCCATGGTACTCACTGTGCCGGCACTATCGCGGCTACTGGCAATAATAACAAGGGTATAATTGGTGTCGCACCTAAAGCGAAAATAATGGCAGTAAAGATCTTTCCTAATGCTTTTGATTCTAAAATTGCCAAGGCATTAAAGTACGCTGTAGACAACGGAGCTAAAATTCTAAGTAATAGTTGGGGACCTAGAAATAGACGGGCGAGTGCTCCAGTACTAGAAGCAGCAGTTCGGTATGTGCACTCTAAAGGCGGAGTTTGTGTTTTTGCTGCTGGAAACAGTAATGATGATACTCAGTATTATTCCCCAGCTAATATGAAAGAAACTATAACTGTAGGAGCAAGTGACTCAAATGATGAAAGAGCAAGTTTTTCAAACTATGGTAATACAGTCGATATAGCGGCACCTGGTGTCAGTATATTATCCTTACGTCATAACAACAGTGGATATAGAACTATGAGCGGAACATCAATGGCATGCCCTCATATTGCAGGTGCTGTTGCCCTTCTCTTGAAGAAAACACCTCATCTTTCCTACAATCAAATTCTAAATCAATTAAAAACCACATCTGACTCAATAAAACCAGATAGGTTTATTGGAGATGGCAGAATCAATGTGTGTAAGATGCTTCAATAAAACACCTCTAAAGTCCTCCACAATAAGATTAAAGAAAAAACAATGGGTCTTCACATTAACAACATGAGGACCGTAGCTTAAACTAATTCCCAAACATATAAATATTTACACCATGAGTACAGATCTAAACAAATTATCAATTTCAAATATCGATTCAGTCGCAGACTATTACGAAAATGATCTCTCTAGAGAACAAAGGACCAAATTCGTTCGATTCTGTAATAATACCCATGACTTTTCCGTAGAAGTCTTCCTATATGAGGTAAGACAGAAACGAAACTTACCACCACCTCGCGGTTACGATGAGTGGACTGGTGTCACCGTGGGTACTCAGAATATTGAAAGAGGAGAATGCAGAGATGTTTATTTACAAAAAAGAGTCATTGGTGATTTTGCAGATGCGGGACTTTTAAACATCAAACATGTACCCTCTGGAAGAGTAATAAGAACCTTTAATTTTCCTGATCAAGTTGCACCACAAGGCAAATATTTTAATTGGGTCTATTTCGGATTGATCCAAAGGAGTAGCGCAGAGTCTAGTGTGAATTTAGAAGTAGAACTAAAGGGCTATCTTTCAGATGGTCAAGTCATTGAGAATAATTCAGAACTAGAATTTCAATTGACTTAAACATAATTTTTATTCTCAATTAGTCAGTCTACACTTGGTGAAAATAATGACATGCTTCTCTCCAGTTAGACTGACTTTAATTCAATCATCCTATGAAAAATACAGCCTTACTATTAACAATATCCATCATCTTGCTCAGCTCATGTTCGTCAGTTAAGTTTTATAATGCATCGACTCAAGAAGAAGAGGACGGAGTTCAATTCTATTATCCAAAACCCTATCTACTTGTAACATATTCAACAAAAGATGGAGGTAAAGATTTGACCTTAAGTACACAAATAATTTACCTGCCTGATTTAGTAAATCCTAAATACGCAAAACTAAAATCCGGTTTTGGAGCTAGTAATTTATCTATTGGACTTTCGAATGGGATCCTAACAGCAGTTGGTCAACAATCAGATAGTAAAATACCAGAGACCATTTCAAGTATAGCTGGTCTTGCAACAGCAATTTCGGGCCTCCAAAATAGTAGAGATAAGTTAGACCCCGTAAATTTATATGCTATTGAAGCTGCTGGCAACGAGGTTATTTTAAAAAGGGTCTATTTTCAATAATCAAGATCAACAGACCACTACATCCTATTAATTTTTTGTCTTATAATTTTAAACCCATTAAAATATAGCTAATGGGTTTACTAATAAAAACGCTCTTTGAAGAGCGCTTTTTATTTATTAGATCCTAATTTCTGAATTCTTCTATGTTTTTCTTGAGCTTTAAAAATGTAAGAAGATTTTCGAAAGTCCTAAAACCTTCAAAACTCATCCACCATTAAACCGCCCCTGCTTGAGACAAATACCCTAAAAAGAGTATTGAAACGAGTAAAGACATGACCTAGCTTTAGTCTATTAAGATTACTTGATTCAATTGTAATATTTCAAACTGATTCGAGAAAGGATTAAACAACAAAACATAGTAATTATGGAATTATCATTAGAAGAAATCAAAAATAATACGATGAAACTGCTGGATACAGATGATCCAAAAGACGTAGAGTACATTACTCAAGAAATGATAGAAGCAGATATGAGATTAACCGCAGATGATGAAATAAGCAAAGGAACTGAGGATATTGCGGCTTCCTATTATGGTCACAACATGCGTTACTCTAATGTTCAAATAGGCGGTAGAACATATCAAGTATATGTCGTAGATAATGGTGGCAACTGGACCTCTCCTTCTGCAGGGTGCGGTAATAGCCATACTGGTTGGTTAAGACAAGACATCTTCCATCATCGTAAAATTGGTAACTGCGGACCAAGAGATGCAAAACTCCAATTTACCAGATAACGGCTTTCATTCTTGCGTAAAAGAACACAGACATTATGACCAAAGATAGATACTTAAAAGTGATTCTAACCGCTATCGCAGTAATTCTAACTATAGATTTATTAATTAACCTAAGCGTTCTTAATACAGAAAATAAACGGAGAGTAGATAATAATGTATTTCATATTGATCAAACAAAACAAGATAGCCTTAAATACCTGGATCTAGATAGAGTAGTTATTGCTGGTTATGACATTTATAATTGGTATGGTGCCGCTAACGGAATACCTGTTTATTGCTTAAACTGTAAATGAACCAACCAATAATTATACATTAAATACAAACAAGATGAACAGACCAATGTCAAATGCTGAAAAGCAAAGATTCAAAAGATATTTTCCTGCTCTTAATGTTAACAAAGCAAGAGTAACAGGAAATATGACCCCCACTTACAACTGTATCTCATGGACAGTTGGAGTTACCAACAGATGGCTCTGGCCAGGAAGCAGTATTAACAATTTCGATACTTTTTATAGAAGATTCGGATTTATTAGAAGAAGCAATGGCCCTGTGGCGGCATGGGGACATTCAACATCAAGCATGACGCATGGCTGTGTTTCAGGACCGGGTCATGGCACAAGATGGGAATCAAAGTGTGGTAGAGATCTAAGAATACAACATGGACTAAATGAACTAGTTGGTGGAACTTATGGCCGTGTTCTAGCCTTTTACAGTAAATCGAGGTCATTGCTTTCTGAAGAGGAAAATGCCACGTTAAATAATATCTTTGGTACGGATATTGAAACTATGCCATTAAATAAAGAACAGTCAGAAATTCTAAATGACATTATCAACAGTGTCCCTAATGAAGTTAAAGTCAACTTCGAATCTCTCTTTATTGAATGGAAAAAAAGCTGGTCTTTAGACGAATTAAGTCTTATTTCAGATCCTTCATTCGTAAGACATGGAGAAGCCTATTATAACTTGGCATCTATGGGCCAAGAAATCATTCCTCTTCTAGTTCAGAAGTTAACAGACATTGATAACTTTTTTGCACTTCAACTATATGATTCAATTCAGGATAATCAAATATTGAGAGTAGATAACGATCCAGAAGACGATCTAATATTTGAGGGAGAGCAAGGTAGAGCACAAAGAACTGTGGAAATATTCTTAAGTAATTATTGATAATTGTTCTTAAAGTGTTCTGGATCCCTGAAGTCATGTGGCAATTAAAAATCTAATTGCCACATGATACATATTTATATGACATTAACTATCCTGAAACTTATATTTTAAAAATGGAATTTGAAAACCAATCATTAAACGAGAAGGATCACAAGCCAGGAAGCACCTTTGTGAAGTGTAACAGAAGAGATTGCAATTGGCATAGAGGAATTGACTCATTTACTGCTGGTAAAAATAGAGTTAGGGTAAGAGTTGACGCCCGTCCTGATGGTGTTGTAGTCAATCACGTTAATTTGGAAAATACTTCAGGAGGCAGAAGCTACCAATTCACAGGAGAAGAGGTAAGTAAACTTGGTGGTTCAAGTAAACTAGTGGAAAAAGGTGATTACAGAATCACTCACTCTTACTCTTATGTAGGAACTTCTGGACCAAAACAATTGACAATTTTTGTGCGTTGGTAAATTCCTTAATGATCTCTATTGTTCAGTTATCAAGTGCGATGGCCTTCAGAACGGAAAACTTATAAGTATGGGCCTCCCTTCTACTCCAGAATCAATTTAACACATTAGTAGGCCCAAGAAAACAAGGGGCACATTAAACCTTTTGGAAAATCTCTTAATAGGCTTGTATCTCTTAACTCAAATCCCATTCTGGGAAAGCCCTAAACCCTCTACCCTTTCTAAAACCACAAACAAACGGTTGCAAGGCATTGGTGTATACTTTGCCTGACTATCTAAGAACCAAAATGGATAGTCATGAATAACACATCTAACCATTCTATCGAGGAATTGAATCAACAAGCGAGATTTTATTTCCAAAAGGCTTATGTCGAATTATCCATTCAAGAAAAAGATTGGATTGCCGAACGAGTCGACTATTCAAAGTCGACTAAAAAAGAGTCAATTTCTCAGAAAACAGATAAACGAGATTACATCGAAATTGAAGACATCAAAAAAATGTGGGCGGGATATGTCATGTGGCTATTTGGCTGGCATTATTTGTATTATAATAAATTCAAAACATGGATTTTATTTGTCTGCACACCATTGATTGGAGCATTTTTCTTTTACACTGCGTTCTTTGCATCATTTACAACCAATGATGCAGGGCATGTACAAGTATCTGATTCATTTGGATTAGACATAGCCATCTTTCCGATAATAGGTATTCTAATTCTAATAGCCTTTGGGCTATGGTGGTTCATTGATCTTTTCAGAATTCCAAAAATGACGGAACAGGAAAACAAGCGGCTTGCAATGAAAAAGTATTGGGGTCGGATTTATATATAATTAAATAATTATACCTCCTAGATATGAGCATTTTCAAAGGTTGGTTTGGCGAAAAGGTGACCACATTTAACATGTGGCTGTCTCTCGATAAAGGAACTTATCGAAGAGTCCATAACATCATCATTCCTTCTAGGAATGGCACAACACAAATTGATCATTTGGTCATCTCTCGCTATGGTTTATTCATTGTAGAAACCAAGCATAGGAAAGGTTGGGTCTTTGGTTCGGAAAATCAGAAAAACTGGACACAGGTCACCTATCATGATAAATACAGCTTTCAAAACCCGTTGAGACAAACCTATAGACAGAAGAAAGTATTGGCTGAGTTCTTAGGTATCAAAGAATCCATTATCCATACTGTGATCTACTTCTCTGGAGATGTGGAGTTTAAAACATCAATGCCACAAAATGTACTGAACTCAGGCTTGGCCAGATATATCAAACGTCATCGGTCCCCTTTACTCTTCGAGAACTCAATTGAGGACATAGAGTACAAATTAAAGAATCACAAAACGTGGTCTTCTCTAACAAATAGGGACCATGTGAAATCATTGAAGCGAAGACATCAATCGAATTCTCATTGCCCAAGATGTGGATCAGAGCTAGTTTTAAGAACAGCTAAACAAGGCCCAAGTGCCGGCTCTCAATTTTATGGCTGCTCGAACTACCCGAAGTGCAGGTTTTCGAAAAATATTTGAATCTCACAAACAATCTAATTTTCAAATATTGTTTTATATAACAATTTATAATTTCATTTATTTTACATTTTATTTGTATCCTTATTTTACATTTAATAAACTTGTCTAAAGATCAACAACATGAAGAGATCAAAGGCAAAGTTTATTGATAAAAAGACAATCGAGGTGATTGCAAGAGATGGAGAAGTTTTTAAACTCAATACCCTAATACCAATACCTAAAAATGATCAAGGATTTCTTGAAGAGTTCATAGGCTTCTCCTTCGATCAGAACTTCTCAGAAGACAAAACAAGTATGCTTTATTGGGTTCTGATGGATATGATGACCAAGACCAATTATAGTCTTCACACATATTCTTCTAATAGACACGAGGAAAGGAAGAGAATTGGCTCTCAGATCAAAGCCTTAAGGACTTCCAAGGGTTTTAAAGCAAAGTACTTTGCAACCCTTATTAATATTGACCCGGGTAGTTTGAGCCGAATTGAAAAAGGAGATCGCTCAGTCGGTTTAGACATGCTTTCGCTAATTGCGGACCATTTAGATGCAAAGGTAGAATTGGTTTCTAAAGATTAAATCAGATGATCAAATACCAATTCGCATATAATAGTGAGGGAGACTTAGTTAACATTTCAGATTTAAGCTCCGCAAATAGGCACAATACGACTTATCAATGTGTTGGTTGTGGCAATGAAATGATTGCACGACTTGGGTCTAGGAAAACACATCATTTTGCCCACAAAGCACAACTTGAATGTTCAGGAGAAACCTACTTACATCAACTGGGAAAAAAAGTGTTTTTCGACACTTATAATGAGTGCTTGAATGAGAAGATCCCTTTCCTAATTGAATTAGAACAAAAAACTTATTGCAATCATTTTGAGGAGCAATTTGGAGTAAAATGTCCTGTTCATAAAAAGCCTGTAAGCTTTGATCTTACTAAACATTTTAAATCAATAACCTTCGAAAAAAAAGAAGGCAATTTTATTCCTGACCTTGCTCTGATTAGTGATTCAACAGGACACAAGATCTTCATTGAAATAGCTGTAACGCATAAATCCAGTTCTCATAAACTCAAATCAGGATATAAAATAATCGAATTTGAAATAGAAAAAGAAAGTGATCTCGATTGTATTAAAAACAGAAAAATTTCTTTCGCTAATAGATCAATTGGTTTCTACAAATTCGATACTAAGCCCATCATTAAAGACAATTGCTGTGGCAAGTGTCACAAAGACCATCATCTTTTAACTCTAGATATAAAAGGTAGAATTCTATTGAGAGAAATGCCTTTGGATCAAATCGACTTGATACTAAAGCAGTCTAAAAAATTCTTACAAAGGAACGAAGTAAGTCAAACCCCTCCTGTTAGCTCGTCAGGCAAGTTTCTGAATGCCATTGGGCGATTCTCAAATTCAAAGCTTAAAGTGCGCAATTGTTATATCTGTAAGTATCATGCTAAAAACACCAACCCTTATTATGAACATGAAGGTCCAATTTTTTGCAAGTTTCATAAAGAACGAGGCTCATCCAATAAAGCTGTGAATTGTGAAATCTTTAATCCCTTCACTAAGTACATCAAAGAAGTACGAGAATTGGGAAGTCAGTTTGACTCCAAAACTGGAGAATACATCGGTTCACTCCCTATTGATATTAATGATTGGTGGAATAGTCAAAGTCCTCCCGAATTTGACGAGTTAAACAATTCTACCAATTAATTTCACTCACCCAAGCCTCGAAACTCGAGACTCGGCACTCGCCACTTTTTCTTCCTGCCGCTTACATAAAAGCGCCCTCAAAAGCTTTGTTAGTACCCCTGCTTTTTCTAGCTTAGAAATACAGAGACCCGCCTTAGCGCACACAACTAGATCAACATAATGACTTTTAGAAAAATGGCTGATAGCACTCCAAATAGGTTGGCTATAAGTACTTTTTCGCAAACTATATTAAATATATCCGCCATTACTGTGGCGCATACATGACGTTGTGGGGCATTAAAAAATGAAGAATTTAACTTTTGAAGGACGGAGACTAAAAATCGATGACATTTCAATTCACTTAGATTACAATATTGCTGAAACAAGAATTATAAATGACTTAGCAATTGTGATTTTAAAATTTGACGAGTTAGCTCCAAAACACAGACAATTTCAAAATTGTATTGCCTTGGATAAGAGTGGAAAACAAATCTGGATCGCGGAACATCCAACAAATCAAAGTGCAGACTCATATGTAAACTTCATGGGGACACATGACAATAGGCTTTGGAATTTCGGGTGTTATGTATGCTCTCTGGACTTTAATACGGGAAAATTATTGAATGCAGAATTCACGAAATAAGAAGCTCAAAATTACAGGACTTTACATTCTGAGTATCGCAATGCTTTTTGGCTACTGGTACATGAGCAACTCAACAGAACTAAATGAATTTTTAAAAAAATCAGACAGAGTAAGGACAGATTGGGGATTTGGAGCGTACACTGTAGTTGGCCTTGTCAACTACGGACTTTTAATCGTTGGAATTTCTATTCCTCTTATTTTAACAAGCTTATTGATAGTAAAAAGTAAACAACGCCACACAACATAACCTATACGCAATGCGGCTAATGGTGGTACCGAAGCTTCAGTACTTACCACCCGCCAAAGCTCCGCTTTTGCGTTTACTAAAATGAAAATTAATTTAAACCACAGCTATGGCTACCGACCGTGCTCGATTCAAAACTATCGCTTTTGAATCACGCACTGCGCATAGCCAGACCGTTGGTAGCAACATATCACGCATAATGAAGGAAGCACTAATCAAAATTTGTGCATGGTTTTCATTGATCATTTTTACACCAGCATCAGTTGTTGGACTATTCATGATTAATTCAGCAGAGACCTTATGGACAAGTATACTTATAACTTTAATATTCGCCCTGTTCGCCTTGACTGGATGGCATGGTAAAAAGTTTGGTTCGGATGACTTTCAAATATCTAAAGGCAAAAAGATTATAGCCGCATTGTCTTTAGCATTTGGGCTGACAATGGTTGTAGGGTTTCCTTTATTAATTGTACAGTTTTCGGGAACTGAGAACTCAATATCGGCAATAAGAAATCTGGTAATTCTTTTCCTGCCAACAATAATTCTGTCAATTGCAATACTATTCATCAAACAAGAGAAAACAACTAATCTTAAGGGTGGAAAGAGGGCTGCTACCAACAAAACCTAAAGTGCAGCACCTCATAAAGCTTCAGTTTTCAAAAGACCATTCAAACTAAGCCTTACCGCAAAGCCTCGTGGAGCAAGCAATGGCTGTATAAGTGTTGGCCTTAGGCCAATCCTGATCTTATGCAACGCGGAGTATCTCTCCTACTTCTGTAGGTTCTCGGACTTTGCTATTTTTCATTACTTTAGATAAAACACGAAAGCGGCAGCCGCACATTAGCCAGACCGTTGTGCGCAATACGAAATGAAAAATTAAAAAGATGAGTATAATAATTGATTCTATAGTTGATGACCTCGTAATTGACAGCAAGTTTATCACAGGAAAAACAAATTATGAATTTGGAATTAACACTCTATATCCCCTAATAGATAAACTTCCAATTCAGAGGAACTTGCAGAATTCCTCATTCTATAGTCGATTAAGAATGGACTTACTCGATGGGTGTGTAATGCCGCCTATTACTTTGGCCTTAATCAAAGAGAAAGACGACCTTCCTGGAGTCCTAAAATCTGCTCAAAAATTCATTAATGACAATATAAAATCTGCCTTTATTCTTGACGGCATTCAAAGAGTTAATGCCCTTAATAAAACATTTAAAGAACCAACTCTGGAGAAAGCCTTAGACCTCACTAGACCTTTATTTGTAAATATCATAATCTGCAAATCCATGGATAATCTTTTGTATAGAATGATTACCCTGAATAATGGACAAAAACCGATGTCAGCAAACCATCAAATAGAAATTCTATTAGGTAACATTTATAAGTTCAAAGACCTGGATATCGAAATTCAGACTGAAAAAGAGAAGGGGAAAAAAGGGAAATACAGTCATGCTTTTCTAAAATCGAACATCATTAAAGCCTATTTAGCTTTCCTTACAAATAGCACAGCTATTGATAATAAAAAAATTATTGATTCAAAAATGGATGAATTGATCGCAAAGAAAATTATCGATTCAAAAATCACAGATGAAGGTTTAGAATTCAGCTCAATTATTGAATTAATTAATCGATTTGCATCTAATGCTTATCTCAAAAAATGGTTTGATAACACAAATAATATAATTGGCTTTGCTGTTGGTTCTAAAAAGTCATATAAGTCACTCGAAAATATTCGAACTGAGGATTTTCAAGAATCCATTAAAGTCTTTGAAGAATCCTTTAAATCCTTGAATCTTTCAACAATCAAATTAAGCAAGGAAAGAAGAAATCTGTCAAAATTCTTTATTCAAAACTTTGAATCTCTTCGGGGTCAAAGCGAATTAGAAATACTTGATGAGTTAAATGAAAAGATTCTTTAATCAATGGCGAATTACACCTATCAAGAGGCCATTGATGGCAGATTCATCAGACATCTAAAATCTGAATTCGTCTTAAATGGAGACACCTCTAATGAAGCTAAGCTCATTAGACTATTGCTTGGTACTGTAATCGTAACCAATAATTACAGTACGGAATCATTTGATCAATTCAAGAATTATTCAGACTTGGGTATATCGGACAACTCTACAGTTTCTACTAGACCAATTAGAGAATGCTTAATGCCTGAAGGCGACCTGAGTTCATTATGTACCTATCTTGACAAAACAAAAAATTCAAATAACAATTATTTCCTTAATCTATTAGAGGAGATTACATCATTCTTCTACAAGAAAAATAAAGGGTCACATACAACTGCGTTTTTACATTTGTATAGGGCAATCGAATATATTTCCTATAGTTTTCCTTTAATCTATGCATCCGTTTCAAGGGAATACTATGGTTCCTTTAACAAACTCAAAAACTACTTTGACACATCTAAATCTGAACTTCTGTTTTTTGATGAATTCGTCAAAAAACTATTAGATGAAGGTTTACTAGACACCCCGCTAACATTTAATTTTAACACCCTTTCTGCTGATATTAACAGAAATCATTTTCAAATCATAAAACAAATTCTTGAAGCTGAAAGAATTGACAACGAAGTCCCTAATGTCTCAATTACAACAAGTTATAAGCATTTGCTAAAGCTGTCAATTGACCTTCGCAATAGATACTTTCATTTTGCAGTTGGTGGAAAAAGAAATATTCGGGCTACTGAGATAATCGAGAATGATGTATTCTTTTCAATAATCAATGACGACATACTGAATTGGATTTGTATGATTTATTTCGAAATACTTTTAGTATCTGTAATTAAAGATTAAAGCGCACAACATAACCTATACGCAATGCTGCTCATGGTGGTACCGAAGCTTAAGTGCCTCTACCCCGCCAAAGCTGCGCTTTGCTTTTGAAAATGAATGAATTAAAATCAAATTACAGCTTTGGCTACCGACCGTGCTCGATTCAAAACTAGCGCTTTTGAATCATGCACTGCGCATAGCCAGACCGTTCGGTCCTCAGCAAAGCTTCAGTAATAAGTACAAGCAATTACGTTTGCATAATTAATTCTGATTTTAGCTGCTCATTATTGATACCCCTTTCTATTTTAGCAATTCATGCCTCTGCTAGAATTAAAAGATCAATTAGAAGGAGAATTATTCACGGATAATGTGACCCGTAGATTATATGCTACGGATGCTTCTGCTTACCGTGAAATGCCTTTGGCAGTGGCCATTCCAGCCCATAAGCAAGACCTGATCACATTGGTGAATTATGCCCGTGAAAATGGGCTGTCTTTGATCCCTAGAACTGCCGGTACTTCACTGGCCGGGCAGGTGGTCGGTGATGGTATTGTGGTGGACATTTCCAAGCACTTTGGAAAGGTGCTAGAGGTCAATGCAGAGCAAGGCTATGCCTGGGTAGAACCGGGGCTAATCAGAGATGATCTCAATAAGCAATTAGCGGAGCACGGTTTCTTCTTTGCTCCGGAAACCTCCACCGCCAACCGCGCTATGATAGGCGGCATGATCGGTAATAACTCATGTGGTTCAAATTCAGTGGTTTATGGAAGCACAAGAGAACACTTACTTGAAGTACAAACAATCCTTGCAGATGGCACAGAAGCTTGGTTTGGTCCAGTAGACACGGGAGCCTTTTTAGACCGCTGCAATGGCCTATCGGTCTCAGGAGAATTACAGAATAACATCTACTTCGAGACCCGTGAAATGCTCAGAGATGAGACCAATCAAAAGGAGATCGAGGAAGGTTATCCCAAAGCGGATATCCCAAGAAGAAATACAGGCTATGCGCTGGACATGCTCCTGCGTCACGCCCCCTTTACTGAGACCGGAGATCACTTCAATTTCTCAAGTCTAATTGCAGGTTCTGAAGGCACACTTTGTCTGGTCACTGCGGCCAAGATCAAGCTCACTCCTCTCCCGCCTAATAACAAGCGTTTGGTCTGCATCCATTCAGAGACCATTGATGATGCACTTCATGCGAATTTGATCGCCCTTAAATATGCGCCATCTGCTTGTGAGCTGATGGACCATTACATCTTAGAAGCCACCAAGCGTAATCCTATGTACAATGCGCTGCGCTTCTTTGTAGAAGGAGATCCGCAAGCCATTTTGGTGGTCGAGCTGAATGGTGATACCCCAGAAGCGGCAGATCAAAAGGTAGAAGAGCTCATTAAAGAGCTCAAAACAGCCAATAAGGCCTATGCCTTCCCGATCATTCAAGGAGATGAGATCAGTAAGGTCTGGTCATTGCGTAAAGCAGGTTTAGGCTTGTTGAGTAATGTGCCTGGAGATGCCAAGGCGGCTCCGGTGATTGAGGATACTGCTGTAGATGTGAAGGACCTACCGGCTTATATCGCGGAATTCAATGAGATCTTAGAAAAGCACGGCCTTTATTCGGTGCATTACGCCCATGCAGGTTCTGGTGAGCTGCACCTCCGCCCTATCCTGGACTTGAAGACCAGCGAAGGACAAAGACTTTTCAGGGTTATCGCAGAGGAGATCGCCACGCTAGTTAAGAAATACAAGGGCTCTCTGTCTGGCGAGCATGGAGATGGTAGACTGAGAGCGGAATTCATCCCTCAGATGCTGGGAGAGCACAATTACAAGCTCTGCCAGGAAGTGAAGAAGCTCTGGGACCCCTACAACATCTTTAACCCTAATAAGATCGTAGATGCCCCTCCGATGGACACCTCGCTGCGTTATCGCAAGGATCAGCAAACCCCGGAATACGATACCGCCTTTGACTTCTCAGAGACTGAAGGTATCCTCAGGGCCGCTGAGAACTGTAATGGCTCAGGGGATTGTCGTAAGTCCGAATTGAGTGGTGGCACCATGTGTCCAAGCTATATGGCCACTAGGGATGAAAAGGATACTACACGCGCCAGGGCTAATATCTTAAGGGAGATGCTGACGGGTCCTGCCCATGGACATAAAGACTTTGAAAGCAATCCATTTGATAGCGAAGAGATCAAAGAGGTGATGGATCTTTGCTTAAGTTGTAAGGGCTGTAGCTCCGAATGTCCTTCTAATGTGGACATGGCTAAGCTAAAGGCTGAATGGCAGCATCAATACCACAAAGCCAATGGAATTCCTTTCAGGACCCGTCAGATCGCTAATTTCAGCAAGAACATGAAGCTGGCAAGCATTGCCCCTAGCGTCTATAACTTTGCTTTTAGCAATCCGATCACCTCTAGGATCATGAAGGGAGCGGCAGGCTTCGCACAGCAACGTACTGTCCCTGAAGTCGCCAAAGTGCGCTTTCACAAATGGCTGCTCAACTTCAAAGCCACGCCAAGCGATAAGAAGGTTTATATCTTCTGCGATGAGTTCACCAATTTCAATGATGCCGAGATCGGTAAAAAAGCCGTCATGCTATTAGACAAGCTGGGCTTTGAGGTGATCTATCAGGTGCATTCAGATTGCGGTCGTCCACAGTTGTCTAAAGGACTCCTAGATCAAGCCAAAAGACTGGCTGAAGCCAATGTGACCCTATTCTCAGATTTGATCACTGAAGAAACCCCGTTAATTGGTATTGAGCCTTCTGCCATCCTCACCTTCAGAGATGAGTACATCTCGCTCTTACGAGGTGAAGCCCAAGAAAAGGCCAAAGCACTATCTAAAAATGTCTTTACCATTGAGGAATTCTTGGCTCGTGCATTAGACAATGGTGATATCACAGCAGAGCAATTTAGCGCAGAGGAAAAGACCATCAAGGTGCATGGACACTGTCACCAGAAGTCTTTGAGCTCGATGGTACCGACCAAGAAGATCTTGCAATTACCAGCCAACTACAAGGTGCAGATGATCCCATCAGGGTGTTGCGGCATGGCCGGAAGCTTCGGTTATGAGAAAGAGCATTATGAGGTCTCGATGAAGATCGGTGAATTGGTGCTATTCCCAACCGTGAGAGAAACCCCAGAAACTACGTTGATCGCAGCGGCAGGGACAAGTTGTAGGCATCAGATCAAGGATGGAACGAGTCGCACGGCATTACATCCTATCGAAATTCTATATGATGCACTGAAATAGCCGAGCGACAGTTTCGAGAGGCGAGTTTTGAGTCTCGAGCTCTCGTAACCGGTAGCTCGCAGCTCGCAACTATTGATTCCTTAAAGCATACGGCTTGTTGCATGTAGCTATTCAAAAAGGTATATCACCACCCCTAGCCCCTCCTCAATCAGGAGGGGAATGAGATTCTGCTAACGAGAGAGTCTAGTATACTGAAACTAAACTCTCCTCCTTTTAAAGGAGGAGTTGGAGGTGGTTGTTTGCTGAGCATAAAGGATTAGCTGCAAGCTGAAAGGATTCAATCCCCCTAACCCCCTTCACCAAGGGAGAAAAATAAAAACGGAAGAACTCGTAACTCGCCGCTCGTAACTCGTAACTTTTGACACCTTGAAGCTTATGGCTTGTCGCTTTTCAAAACGAATACTTCAGTCTTCCAAAAACAAGGCTCCCCCCATCCCCAAACAAAGTCATCGGATCACCTCTAAAGAGTTGGGCATTGAGAAGCACATCGAAGTTCTGGAAAACTGAGATATCTAAGGCTGGACCAACAAACCAAGAGCCATCCGCAGGGTTGACCATAGATGACAAGGTCAAATTAACCACAGGTGTGATCTGTCCTCTGATATTGAAAAAGACATTATGCATGGCCGGGCTTAGCGTTTGCACAGATAAGTTGCGATCTAAGAACCAAGCGGCATAATCGCCAGAGCTGGCATTGATACCTAAAGAATTGAAGAGGTAAGACATCTGAAGATAGAGCGCGATCTTATTCGGAAAGGAATAGTCTGCATCGAGTGTCCCTACAAATTGACTCTCGCCCATACTATTGCCCTCGGGTATAAAATAGGTCCCTTCACCCCTAAAACCTGCTCCTTTTATATCTCCTGCCCAACCAGCGCCTAATACAAAGAATTGCCTCTGGTAGCCCGTGAAAGCTTGCAAGTCATATACTCCGGTGTTCCAGCGATAGCGAGCGGCAATGGTACTTTCATTGAATTTCTTGCCGGGCGCATAGGTCAAACCGAACTGATCAGTCGCTGAGGTAAAGTAATTGACCGTCACCGCATCGGTGCCGGGTCTCTCCTCATAATCAAAGTCAAAGAAGGAATAGGTATTGAAGATGTCATTTGGGTTCCAGATGAGGGTCATGCCCCAATTGATACGCTCTCTTCCTATGATCACCTCCCATTTGTCATCTTGGTAAGCAAAGTTCAATCGATCGAAAATGGTATGTCCGATGGACTTAGATCCTTCGAGCCAAGTAAAACTGAGGTCCATAACACCAGGGTCATCTGATAAGCTTCTATAGAGTTCGGGCTGAGATTCGACCAGCTCGCCCCAAAAGAAACGATTCCGCATCGAAGTTTTGAAAGTCCAGTTATCGTTGATGTACCATGTGAAATTTAGGCGATTGTGAAAGAAGTTGTCAGAGGTCACATCCAGGGTATCTGTTGGTGGAAAGATCTCTGTATGCATGTATTTGATGTAGCCAGAGAGTTCGGTTGGACTGACGTCATCCTGAGCTGCAAGGGGAAAGCTGCAAGCCATAAGGAGAATGATAAGCCAAATTCTTGAAGCTTGAGGCTTGGAGCTTGAAGCTTGATGCTCGATGCTTGATGTTTTCCTACTGGATTTCATCAGCGAACACTTTGCCATCATCTAGTCTGACCAATCTTTTGGCTCTTTTCATTACGCGATCGTCATGCGTGGAGAAGATAAAAGTGGTGCCTTCAGTCTCGTTCATTTTCAACATGAGATCGAGTAAGTTTTCTGTAGCATGGCTGTCGAGATTAGCCGTAGGCTCATCTGCCAGAATAAATTCTGGTCTCGGAGCGAGAGCCCGAGCAACAGCCACTCGTTGTTGCTGTCCACCAGACATCTCATTAGGACGCTTATGCGCCTTGTCTGCAATGCCCATGGCCTCTAACAAGTTCATGACACGCTCTTTGATCTCATTTTGCGGTTTACTCAACAGCTCCATGATAAAAGCGATGTTCTCATAAGCAGACATCACGGGAATGAGATTGTAGGCCTGAAACACAAAGCCAATATTGTGTAACCTGAAAGCAGTTAATTCTTTGCTCTTCATTTGGTCGATACGCTGGCCATTGACCGTGATCTCGCCTGAAGTAGGTTGTTCCAATCCACCGATCAAATTCAAGAAGGTGGTTTTTCCGCAACCCGAAGGACCGATAATTGCCGAAAACTCTCCTTTCTCAAATGAAAGCGTGATGTCATCTACAGCCTTAACGGGTACCGTATCTGGGTTGTAGATCTTGATGGCGTTCTTCGTAGTTATTATACTCATATCAACCTCTTATAGCACTTGCGAGATCCAGTTTAAAGGCTCTCATGATGGGAAAAAATGATGCGAAAATGGCCGTAATGACCACCATAATAGTAATGACCCCATAAAAGCTGGGTTCCACCTCTGGAAAGATCTCAGCAGAATAACCGAACTGCTCAAACCCCTCTTGAAAGCTTTCGAAATGAATTCCTTTAGAACCAAAATAGCTGACCAAAGTAAAAGTGAGCGCATTGCCGATCAGCCCACCTACCAAACAGAGATAAATAGTCTCCAGCATGATCATCCGAGCGATCTTGGTCTTCGCCATCCCCAGTGAACGCAGCATACCGATCTCTTTGGTACGCTCGAGGATCACCATCAACATGGTATTGATGATCCCAAAGACCAAAGCGATCAATACAATCAATACTAAAATATATTTGAAGATCTCCATAGTCGATTCTGCTACAGACATGGTTGGATTCAGTTCTTTCCAAGATTCTGCCTTCAACTCACCTAGCTCTTCATTTAGACTGATGGTAAACGCGTCAACCGATACTTCTTTCTGCGTTCGGATGGCAGCTTCATGAAAGTTCCCCTCCTCTATTTTCAGCAATTCTCTCAAGCCTTGTCTCTTAACAAACACATTGGCCTCATCGAAAATGGCATTGTTCGTTTTGAAGATGCCTCCCACCTTATAGTTCTCATAGGCGATCTCTCCATTGACATCTGCGAAGGAGAAAATGATTTTAGAACGGAGCCTCACTTTCAGCTTATCAGCCAATCGAGTTGAAATGATCACTTCTTTCAGATTGGAGCCCTCATCGAAATAATCTCCTTCTTCAAGCAAGGTGTGGATTGTACTCACCTCTTTTTCAGTTGCGGGGTCCACACCCAGCATATTCACTTGCAAGGCATTATTGGCAGTAGAAGCCATAGCAGGTGCTTTGACACGATAAGCATAGCTGCTGATCTCTTGCTTAGCGTCTAGAGTCTTTGACAGCTCATTTCCTTTAAAGGTCATGGTCAGGTCTTCCATTATTAGGAATTGGCCTTGGTGAATCTGAATATCTGCGGTTTCACGATCTATGGCTGCCTGTACGGAACGTTTAGCAATGCCATTGGCCATACCCGAGATAAAGAGCGCACCAAATAGCCCTGCTGCCAATGCGAGGATCACCGCCATACTCCTGATGCGATTACGCCATATGTTTCGCCATGCGAGTCTACTGATCATTGCTTACCTCTGATTATGTCCACAATATTGAATGCATTGATGTTCCGCAAAGGAATGATGCTCGCTATGAGGCTGATGAACATGACAATCACAAATTGGACTACCATATAATCAGCATTGGTACTAATGGCTAGAATCGGCTCCATATTGAGCTGGCGGTAAGTATCTGCTGCTTCGCCCGTGATCTCAATCGGATTGTTGGCATAGAAATATACCACAGGAAAGCTGACAGCCAAACCGATGACAGCGCCAATGGCTGCCATGTAAATGGACTCTATGATCACCAATCCAATGAGCTGCGTTCGCTGCATACCTATAGCGATCATGATTGAGAATTCCTTTTTGCGCTCCATGGTCATCATTAGGATGGTTCCGAAAATGCCGAAAGCAATGACCATATATAGAATCCCGATCATCAGCTTGCCGAAGAAGTTATCCGATTCAATGCCCGAGAGTAATTCCTTATTCATGGCTTTCCAGTCTCTTACTTCCAGTAAAGTCGTATCTATCTCAGCTGTATAGCGCTCTTGAATGTCTTGGTAATCGTCTGGGTCTTTCAAGATGAGGTTGATATTGGTGACACGCCCTTCCATGTAGAACAGATATTGTGAAGCCGCTAAAGGTAGAATAGTCAACCTTCGATTAAAATCTGACATGGGATGATCGAAAATACCTTTAACCGGATATTTAGCCGCTGCTGTGACTCCTTGATAGCCCTGACCGAAGAGAATGATGGTATCTCCTACTCCCATTCTTAAGAACTGGGCCAGGTCTTTACCGATCAAAACCGCTTCATCATCCGCTGATAGGTAGTCTCCCTCAATGATCTTCTCCTTCAGCTTCATTTGCCTGTCTTTCACCTCGGGATCAACACCGAGTACCAAGACTCCTCTCGTATGTGGCCCAGAACTGGCCAAGCAACCGCCTGTGATCTCTGGTGCCCAAAAATCAATATCTGCATCAGCATTTAAGCTCTGCTCCAGCTCATAAGGGAAATCCATTGAATTGATCAAAGTCTTATCTTCCCAGTAGAGCTTATCCATAATGGCTAAATGACCAGTAGATGATTTGATGGCATCAGTCATCATCTTATCATAGCTGCCCAGCTGCATGCCTCGCATAAATGTGGCAATGATCACGGCAAAAACGATCGAGGCCAATGTGATATTGGTCCGTTTTCGGTTGCGCCAGAGATTGCGCCAAGCCATGATGAAATGCTTTTTCATTTAACGCGTTTCATGTTTTGCTGCGAAAAGAAGCTCTCTTTTATAGGAACAGTGAATTTCAATGACTTGGTGGTCATTACAGTTTGATGACCCTCTTTATTGACTGGAGTCATCACCAATTTGGCTGGTAGCTTGCGATCATCGAATTGAGTGATCTCAGAGGCTTCCATGATATTGACCAATTCCATGTCCTCATCATAATACTCTCCTTTCAGCTGGAAATAGTCATCCTTGGCCACCCAGAGCTTGATCTTGCCCCAAACCACATTAGCATCAGGATTAGGAATCAGTTCGATGACATGGCAATCCAAGCCTTCAATTTCTTCATTGCCAACAATGCTTTGTTCATAGTCTTTCACCAGGCTGTTCATCTTTACCAGATCATCATTGGTCATATCGGAACCCATCCAATTCTGTCCCATCATACTCGGTGGTAGTTTGATCATCCTAGAAATGCTTGGCACCCAGTTCCACATTTCTGTTTGTCTTTTCAGGAAAACCTGCCCTTTATCACGAGCAGGCGATTGGATGTAGATCATGAAGTATTCGCTACCCAAACTCCAAGTCTTCATAGTGATGGTTCGCTCATAGCGTGGCCTAACTAAAGTCATTTCCATGGTACCTTGATTAGACACCCCATTTTGAAGATCTAGTGCCTTCTGAATGATCTCTCGTGCATCTTGGGCCCGAAGGTCTAATAAGGAGAACAAGACTAGAACAAAAACAAGACTGAACCGCTTATACATAAGATTTGTATTAAAATGAAAAAATCGGTCTCTTAGACCTTAAGGTAATGCAGGAAGCGCAGATTTCCTTGTAGAACTAGCACTTTATGAAAGGCATACTTTTTAAACTATTCAGCTGTTTTCTAGCCCTATTTCTTGTCCTTGGCTGTGGTAATAAAAACAATCACCTGAAGGTGGCAACGGCTGCCAATATGCAGTTTGCTATGAAGGAGTTGATCGCTGCATTTGAGGAAGAGAAAGGCATTAAAGCAGATATGATCTTGAGTTCATCAGGCAAGTTAACTGCCCAAATTGAGGCTGGAGCTCCTTTTGATCTATTCTTCTCTGCAGATACCAAATACCCTGAACAATTGGCCTCCAAGGGTTTAAGTGATGCCCCAATCGTTTATGCTTATGGGCAATTGGTCTTTTGGGAGAAAGAGGACAGTGAAGAGCAGCTATATGCCATGGCAAATCCGTTAACCGCACCTTATGGTTTGGCTGCTGAGGAATACATTAAAGCATTAGAAATCTACTTACCTGATGTTGTCTATGGCGAAAGCATTTCTCAGGTGAATCAGTTTTTATTGAGCGGAACCGTTGATGGTGGTTATACCTCCCTATCTTCTGTTTTATCAGATCGATTTACTGATGATGGTAAATGGACCATCGTTCCAGACTCTTTACATAGCCCAATTTCTCAGGCCATGGTGATTCTAAAGAAAAGCGAAAGAGCTCAGCAAGCTCAGGCCTTTATGGACTTCGTACAGTCTGCGCAAGGCCAAGAGATCTTAACAAGTTTCGGATATAAATAAGGCTCTCTCTCCCTATTCAGGGCTGTTTTTAAATTATTTTTCAATTTTTTATGAAAAATAGAAACATATCCTTCAACTTGCCGTGAAGTATTTAATATTAAAAGTAGAAAGATATTATGAAAGGATATCTAGGCGAGTTTGAAGAACTGGTTTTATTGGTCATCACCAATTTAGGTGTTGAAGCCTATGGTTCTACCATTCTAGACATGATCAACGAGCAAACTAATCGCAGGATCAGTTTAGGTGCATTGCACTCTACACTGACCAGGTTAGAAGAAAAAGGCTATTTGAGCTCCTATTTAGGTGAACCGACTGCCAAACGTGGTGGTAGAAGAAAGCGATACTTTGAAATTACTCAGAGTGCTAAAGAAGCACTAAGCAGTATGAAAAGCTTACGTGACGATCTATGGGCTAACTCTAAAGTTCAACTGTCTGCAGGTTCATGAAAACACCTCCAAAATTAGCTGAGCGATTCTTTATTTGGGCAAGTGGTCAGGCTCAAAACGAGGACCTATTAGGCGATCTTCACGAATTCTTTGAAGATACGCTTGAAAGCAAAGGACTCTTTCGCGCAAGATTACTTTACTGGTTCGAGGTGATCAGGCTTACTTTCTCATATGCCCTTAGCAAAAGAAAGAAAGACAGCTCCCTCTCCCACTATTACTCAAGTCAAAAATTCAATACAATGATTTTCAGTTACATCAAGATTTCCTTCAGGAACATCAAAAAACAAAAGCTCTTTACGGGCCTCAATGTCTTTGGTCTGGCATTGGGTATGTCTGTCGGATTACTGGCCTTGGCCGTTTTCTCAGACTTAAAACAGTTTGACAATTTCCACCCAGATGCTCAGCAGATCTATCGATTAACCACAGAGATCACCTCATCTGGCACTAAAAGCAAATATGCGTCCTCTCCACCAGCCATCGCTGAAATTCTGAAGGGCAATAGGTCTTCTGTTACAGAAAGCGTTGCACTCAATGATTATTTCTTTCCTCAGATAGAATCTGTTGGTGAGCCCATTCAAATGCATGGCTATTACACTGAGCCCAGTTTCTTCAATATGTTTTCATTTGAGCTCTTGCATGGGCAGCCCGAAGTTCTAAATGATCCCAAAAGCGTCATCATTACTTATGAATTGGCAGAGAAATTATTCAATAGCACGAATGTGCTAGGTAAAACCATCAAAACAGAGAATCATGGTTCCTTTGAGGTGGGTGGTGTTTTATTACCATTTCCGAAGCACACACACTTCCGCTTCGATCTACTAGCCAACATCGATTTGGCTGAGAACCGATCATTCATAGGTTCAGCCGGTTGGACAGATTTCAACAGTAATTACTATTACTTCAAATCTCCTTTATCGAAAAAGGAATTGAATGAGGTGCTGAACAGGGCTGGCGTGAATGGTCAAGCATTTTTCGATCTAGAATCAGCCAAAGTAGACTATCAGGCTCAGTCCATTTTATCGATCAATCCTGGCCCTAATTTGAATGACAACTTAGGCGTGCTATTCGATATCACAGGACTGTGGTATTTCATAGGGATCTCATTAATGATCTTGGTTCCGGCTTGTTTCAATTACATCAACATGGCTATTGCCAACACACTTAATCGCACGAAAGAGATCGGCATCAGAAAGATCATAGGCAGCCCTAATAAATTCATTATCAGACAGTTCATAGTGGAGACTATTATGGTCTGTTTGATTGCTCTTATGCTCTCTATGGTCCTTTTCACCTTCATGAAAGATGAGTTCAGAGCCAGCTTGGTCGGTGCTGATGCTTTAACATTAGAAATGACATTACCGGTTATTCTAAGATTTATCGCTGTTGCGATCGCGACTGGAATTTTGACTGGCATTGTGCCTGCATTATATCTATCGCGCATTGCCCCTATCTCAGCTCTGAGCAATCGAGTGAGTGACAAGAATGTATCGATTTCAGGTTTTAGAAAAGGCTTATTGGTTTTTCAGTTTGTATTGTCTCTTTCTTTTATGATCGGAATTGGCGTGGTTATTAGACAATACGCACATACCCTGCAATACGACTCTGGTTTTGCCAAAGAGAACAGGATCATTGTTCCTATCAATTCAGGAGATTCTGAGTTAATGGCTAATCAATTGAATGCTGTGCAAGGTGTAACAAGCATTAGCTTCAGTTCTGCTGTGCCAGGCTTACCATTGGTTGAATCAAACTATTTCTTTAGCCAAGATCAATCTGATTCAATCAGAGCTAAGCAAGTATTTATCAGTGAACGGTTTATTGAGGACCAAAGCATCGAAATGATCTGGGGCCAAAATAGGCTGAATGAGCTCAATTTTGAGCAAGTCTTAGTCAATGAGAAGCTTTTGAGTTTACTCAATAACATAGAAAATGATCCTAAGGACAGTCTTATTAGGCAATTAGGAGAACATCAGGTACAAATTGTTGGGATCATCAAAGACTATAATCATGAGCCTTTGAATGAAAGCATTGAGCCAATGGTGATGAGATTGGACAAAGAGCGATTCAATTATGCCATTATTGAGATCACCGCTTCAAATGAAACCGCTACTATGGCTAGTATTGAAAAGGTCTGGAATGATCTTTTGCCTGAAACTCCTTTTAAACCCACCTATCTCAGTACAGTAATTGAGCAATCATATGACTTTATGTTCACTGCCATGAAGATCTTTGGGTTCTTGGCCTTGGTTTCGATTACCATTTCGTGCCTAGGACTCTTAGGTATGGTCATCTACTCTACAGAGAATAGACGCAAAGAAGTCGCCATTCGAAAGATCTTAGGAGCCAACTCTCTTACCCTATTTGGCAATCTATCAGGTGTGTTCTTAAAACTCTGGATGATTGCTTTGCTCATTGCTATGCCAAGCGCTTACCTCTTTTATGATCATTTGTTTGTTAACCTGTTCAACAAATTTAGCCAAGGGGTGCACTTCGGTGAAGTCATAGTCAGTAGCATGTTGACCTTAGGATTAGGATTGTTGGCCATCTTCTGGCAGAGCAATAAAATCATTAAGATGAACCCTGCTACTAATTTGAGAAACGAGTAGCTCAGAAACTGATCAAGTCCTACGGGATTAAAACTTTAAAGGCTTGCCTTAGTTGAATAGACTGGTGCAAGCCTTTTTCAATTTTTTAATGTAAATAGCGCCTCAGGCAAAGCAGAGACTTATCCTTACCAAGTAAATTGATTATACTGCGTCATTTTGAGACAACTCCTTGAATAGCATCTCCGGCCAAATATCGCATATACAAACTGAAGGCAGTTTTCAGCTGATCAAAGTGAAAGCCGATTCTGATTCATTCAAATCAATCATCATACAAAATGGTGCGGAAAGCTATGCTGAAGGAGACACAGTAACCCTCCATTTCAAAGAAACCGAGGTATCTATTGCCACAAGAAAACTAGATGAGATCAGTCTTCAAAACCAGATCACGGGGACCATTAAATCCCTCAAGAGGGATCAACTCCTTTGCAGAGTAGAATTGGACACAAGGCTTGGAGCTATAGCTTCAATTATCACAGCCGCCTCTGCTGATAGATTAGGCTTGAAAGAAGGATCTGAGGCTGTTGCTATGATCAAAACCAATGAAGTAATGTTGTCTAAAGCATGAATTGGGAACCGATCATATTGACCTTTCAACTGGCCCTGATCGTCACAGTTATTCTCTTTGTCATTTCGGTACCTCTTGCTAATTGGCTTGCTTCGAGCAGATCTAAAGCCAAACCAGTGATTGAGGCATTGGTCAGCATGCCTTTGGTGCTACCTCCTACTGTTTTGGGTTTCTATCTCCTAGTGGCCTTTGGTCAAAACAGCCCTATTGGACAGTTTTTAGATGAATTTTTAGGTCTCCAACTCATCTTCTCATTCGAAGGACTAATTGTTGCTTCGGTGATCTACAGCTTACCGTTTATGGTACAACCCATCCAATCTGGTCTCTCTAACTTGCCACAGAACTTGCGCGAGGCCTCCTATTTGATGGGCAAGAGCAAATGGGAAACCCTTCGAAAAGTGGAGTTACCCAATATCAAACCGGCTCTATTGACTGGTATCGTGCTCACTTTTGCTCATACCATTGGCGAATTTGGCGTTGTGATGATGATTGGTGGAAATATCCCAGGAGAAACCAAGGTAGCCTCCATTGCGATCTACGATGAAGTAGAATCATTGAATTATGGTGCTGCCAATCAGTATGCCCTATTTCTGATCGTCATCACCTTTGTGATCTTATTGACCGTTTACCTCATTAATGGCCGTTCATTTAAACCATTTAGCAAATGATCAAGGCTCAATTAAATAAGGCATTTGAGAATGGGAATGAGCGTTTCCAATTGTCCCTAGACTTCGAGATCAACAAAGGCAGTTTCACTGCTATTTCTGGAAGTTCAGGAGCAGGTAAAACCACCTTACTCAGAATGATCGCTGGCCTTGAAAAGCCAGATTCTGGTTCTCTTCAAGTCAATGGCACACTCTGGTTTGATAACCAAAGTAAGACAAACATAAAACCTCAAGAGAGAAAGGTGGGAATGGTCTTTCAGGAAGCAGCATTATTCCCTAATATGACTGTTCTTGAAAACCTCCAGTATACTTCAAATTTAGATTTAGACAAAGTTATTGAACTCACTGATATTGAGTCATTAAAAGAAAGAAATATCAATACACTTTCCGGAGGACAAAAACAGCGAGTTGCTTTAGCTAGAGCCTTAGCACAAAAGCCAGAAATACTACTACTAGATGAACCATTATCAGCCCTTGATAACACCACTCGTTATGCGCTACAGCAAACCTTGAATCAGGTACATCAGGAACTTGAGCTCACTACCATTATGGTAACACATGACCAATCTGAAATTCTCAGATTAGCCGATCATATGATCTTTATTGAAGGTGGCCAAAAGAGTCGAGAAGGCAACCCTGTTGAGTTGATCGCTGGGAATCAGTTAAGCGGCAAGTTTCAGTTTCAGGGAGACTTAGTTGAATTGAAAGAAGAAGGTGTTTTGACTTTGGCTTCTGTTCTCATTGGCAACCAATTGATTCAAGTCGTTATTGACCATTCTGAGGCACAAAAGCTAGAAGTTGGAGATAAAGTGAGCGTGGCTTCTAAAGCATTTAATCCGATCATTAGAAAGATCGGATAGTTTACAGAGAATAGTTCTTATTCAACTCCACTCCCTCTATCTGCTTTTTATAATTCAAATAGGCACTCGCATAAGAATCACCCTTATTGATGATCTGATTACTGAATTGTAGAAACACCTGATAAGGTTTAAAAAGCAATTGCTCAGATTCAGGCACCTGAATATCCAAGATTCGGCATACTTCTGGTCCCAATAGGAAATTAGCAAATGGAATTACTTTACCCTCTAATGGTGAACCTACAGACACCTGATTGAAATAAGAGAATAAGGATTTAGTCAATTTAATACCGGCTTCAGACTGCTTGAATTGCCTGTTTCTAATGCGTTTTTCAAGAAGAAAGGCCTCTTTATTGTCCTGAGGAAGTAATTCTGCAACCAATCCCATCATCTTTCCTACTTGATTCCAGTAGTCGATATGAGCAAAAGCTTCTTGTGCATGGACTAGACGCCCTAACCTCCTCAAACCTCTGATCACCATGAGAGAGAAAGAAAGATTAGTACCTGCCATATCCTCTTGATTGACTGGCGAGCCATAGGCCTCTTGATTCCAGTCGTCTGAATGATGAATGTACCAGCGAACGGCTGCGTGCATCAACCGGACTTTTAGAATTGCGATCAATCCTTTTCCGTCAGCTTCAAAAGCATCTTTGGCCATAACATCAAAGACGAACTGCGCTGTTTCAGAAAGTCTCTTCTCTGGTTCATTAATGATCCTTTCAGATCTCACCAGCACTTCTGCCCCATTGCCCGCTGCATAACAATAAGGCAATGACAAGAATCCCAATAAGAGCATACAGTCTGAGGCATATTTATCGAAAAGCTTTCTGCCTTCAGCTAACATCTTGTGATCAAGCTGGGCATAATGGGCTTTGATATTTTCTATTAAGGACTTGACTGATCCATCTGTATCTGCACTGATTTCAAGCCTATTATCAACAAGACTGCCCATCAGTTCATTCAGCTGCCCCTTGTTTTTCGGGAAGTAATGAGAGATCACAGCATCTGCTAGTGGGTCCTGTATTTTCCTCAATGCATCGAGGGTCTTATCGTCATACTTTGCTGACATCAACCCTACAACAGAAAATGAACCACATGGTTTAGAAAATAGAGCTCGGATAAATTCTTTAAATTGGGATGGACGTAGCCAACCAAAATGATGAAAAGAATTACTCTAAGCGTTCTATGCTTATTTTTTGCGCTCAGTGTGTATGCCCAGTCTAGCACAGACATTTGGGTATACAGCATGAAAGAGAAAAAAGGAAGGGTCACCATATCTAAAGGTGAAAGAATTACCAACCGTGATGCTTACGATAACCAACCTACCTTCTTCAGATCTGATTTCTTGTTATACACAGCCCAAATGGGCGATCAGACAGATATTATTGTCCACAATCTTTATGAAGGTGAAGACCTCAACATTACTAATTCGCCCGAAAGTGAATATTCAGCCCAGGTTATAGGCAATTATGACACCTTTGGCGCAGTTCGAGTCGAAGCTGATGGCAGGCAACGTATCTGGCTTTTCCACTTAGATGGTAAATCGAAACCTGAAGTAGTGATGGAACAAGTAGAACCTGTAGGCTACTTCGCTTGGAATTCGATCAATGATGTGCTTGCCTTTGTACTAGGCGACCCAATTACGCTAGTAAAAGGAAATGTGAATGAGGTAGATGATTTCATTGTCACCAGCAATGTGGGTAGAACCATCAAAGTGATACCAGGCACCAATGACTTTGCTTTTGAACGAACTGAAGAGAACGGTGACATTAATATTTATCGATTAAATGATGCTACCGATGAATTCGCAGTGGTGATCAAAAAGCCTGAGGGAGCCCAAGATTGGTGCATCACTAATGAAGGAACCTATATCACTTCTATCGGCACAAAATTATATGGGTATAACCCAGAATTTAATTCAGACTGGAAAGTTCTGACAGAGATAGGTTCTATTGCTGCCAAAGGAATAACGAGAATGGCAGTGAACCAAGACAACAAACGAATCGCCTTAGTCATTAACAATTGATTGAACTGACTCGCATATTTTTTTGAAAACAAGCATTATGAAAGCGATTAAATCGTATTATTGCTATTCAATTTTTAACCACTTTCAACCTTTTAGAAGGATCAACCATGTTTAAGACCTACATTTTTCCTAGCGTTTTCGAAGGAAACAATACTGACTTAAGAAATGTATCGCCCGACCTAATGAATGGACTTAAAGTCTTTCACAATGGTGAAGGCTATGTGATCGGTAACTTGGCACTAACTGAGGGTGTTTCTCCTCATAGAAACATCAATGCAGCTCCGGATGAGTTGGATTATAACCTTTTGTTAAAGTCTGGTCTATTGATCGCTAATCAAAAACTAGGTAACCCATTAACCGTCACTACAGGTTTCCCATTCTCTACTTTTCAATTGTATAAAGAGACTGCTGCTAATCTGATCAACACGCAACATATTGTTGATTATGATGGAGCTACTTATGGTGGTGGATCAAGAAAAAGTGTTCAGGTAGAGATCGATCAAGTACAGATCATCCCCGAGGTAATCGGTTGTGCTATTGCCTTGAGAAAAGGCATCCAAAATGCATCAGGTAATTTCTTCGTGATGTCATTAGGTTATGGTACGCTTGAAGGCCTTGTGAGTACTGAAGGTGGTATTATCCAAAGAACTTCATTGTCAACTTACGGTTTGCGTTACGCAGTAAACCTGCTTGAAAAAGAGTTGGCCAAACAATATTACTTAGAGCTGAAGACTGAGCACCAGATCGATGCTGCTTTCCAAAAGGGAGTGATCTTCTTGAATCGAAAGCGTATTGACATCAAAGGCATGAGAGACAAAGTGTTGAAACAATACTATGAAGATGTGATCTCTCCTGCTATGAGAAAGTCGTTCAATGACAATGACTTCACTATTGCTCATCAGATGTTCCTTGCCGGGGGTGGCGCTATGTACCCAGTACTAGTGGATTGCTTCAAGCAAGAATTCCAAGACATTTTAGAGCTTGAAGTGGCTCATGAACCTCAGAGCTTGGCTAGTAGAGGCTACTGCATCAACTCTGCTCAATTGAATGGTGGCGTGAAAAGCAATGCCGTTGGACTTGATATAGGTAATTCATCTACGATCGTCTCTGTTTATGACGAGAACAACTTGAGTTCTGAATCTTCAATTCCTGCTGAATATTAATGAGTAAGAAGAGTCTTTCAAATAGTAATCCATCAACCTACATTACCCAGATCAAGGAAGGTTCCGTGATCCATGGGCATATGAAGTCGACTCATAGTATTCGAGTAGATGGTTTTATTACTGGAGATCTCGTATCTGACGAAAAGATCATTATTGGAGATCAAGGTGAGATCGGTGGTAATCTTAGTGGTGCCGATATCACTGTTCAAGGCTTCATCAATGGTGATGTAATTGCCAATGGTCTTTTACAGATCACTAGTAAGGCAAAAGTCTATGGTAAGATCTTCGCAAAGACCATTTCTATAGAGAATGGCGCGGAATTAAATGGCAAAGTGACTGTGGGCAAAGAAGTAGAATTGCCAGAATTCACAGAGAGCTCCCCTTCTCGCTCTAGTAGCAAGGATTTCCAAACTCAGAGAGTTGTTGGAGACTCAGGCGATAATTATGGAAATGTAGCTTGGTAGCTTTCATTATCAGCTGAAAGATTATAATGCTAAAAGAGGCTAGTGAAAACCACTAGCCTTTTTTATTATATCCTTTCCTTACCCCTTTGCATCTTATATATTTGCCGACCGAAAGAATAGCATTATGAGTAACCCTTTGGTTGAAGAATTGAGATGGAGAGGTATGATTCACGATATCATGCCCGGTACGGAAGAGCAATTAACAAAAGAGATGACCTCTGGTTATGTGGGTTTTGACCCAACAGCCGACTCCCTACATATCGGAAACCTCGTACCAGTAATGCTATTGGTTCATTTACAAAGAGCTGGGCATAAGCCTATCGCTTTGGTAGGTGGAGCTACAGGTATGGTGGGCGATCCATCTGGAAAATCTGCTGAGAGGCCACTTCTAGACGAATCTGTATTGAATCATAACCTCGATTCGCAGAAAAAGCAATTGATGCAATTCTTGGATTTCGACTGTGGTGAAAACTCAGCTGAGATCGTTAATAACTACGATTGGTTCAAAGACTTTAGCTTCTTAGGCTTCATCAGAGATGTGGGTAAGCACATTACCGTTAATTATATGATGTCTAAGGATTCAGTGAAGAATCGATTAGAAGGCGGCATGTCATTCACAGAATTTACTTATCAACTGGTTCAGGGCTATGATTTCTTACATCTGTATCAAAACAAGAACTGTAAGATCCAAATGGGTGGATCAGATCAGTGGGGTAACATTGTTACAGGTACTGAATTGATCAGAAGAAAAGCTCAAGGAGAGGCATTTGCTATGACTGCTCCATTGATCAAAAAAGCTGATGGTTCGAAGTTCGGAAAATCCGAAGGTGGAAACGTTTGGCTGGATAAGACCAAAACTTCACCTTACAAGTTCTACCAATATTGGTTGAACACTTCTGACGAGGATGCTTCTAACTTCATTAGAATTTTCACTTTACTGGAAAAAGATGTGATCGAAGGCCTTGAAAAAGAGCATGCAGAGGCACCTCATTTGAGAGTATTACAAAAGGCCCTAGCTGAAGACATCACTAAGCGTGTGCACTCAGAAGAAGATCTTGAAATGGCAATCAAAGCTTCTAATCTGCTTTTTGGTAAGTCAACCACTGAAGACCTAGAAGCAATTGATGAGGCTACTCTCCTTTCTGTTTTTGAAGGAGTCCCTCAAACTACCATCTCAAAAGCGGCTCTAGAAGAAGCTCAAGGTTTTATTGACCTTCTTTCAGTTACGACTAATGAGATCATCTTTAAGTCTAAGGGTGAAGCTAGAAGAATGCTTCAAGGTGGTGGAGTCTCGGTAAATAAAGCCAAGATCTCTGATTTTAATGCCAAACCAGAGATCTCGTTATTACAGGATAAGTACTTCCTTGTTCAAAAAGGAAAGAAAAACTATTACTTGATTACAGTCGAGTAATTAGTCCTCTTCTCTAGGATCATATACGATTACCTCATCCATATCCACAGCTGATACTTGGAAATAGCCTAGTGCGCCATTATTCAAGTTAGAACGAGGATTAGCTGGTGGTGGACTGAACATACCTCCATCACCATTCAATAGATTAGCCAGATCAGAATAGAAGACAAATGCCTCCTGCGTAAGGCTATACATTTCAACTCTTACCAGGTCATCAACTGAATAGTAGCCAGGAATCTCTAGCTCTGCAATCCTATCACCTAAAAGCTCATCTTGTGCCACATAAACATCAGTTGGGAAATCTCTGATCAAAGTATCATTTCTATAGAATTTGAATAGGTATCGATCTTCAGTCTCCTGTGGTTCTTCCGCATTGAGAAGTACCTCATAGTAGCGTCCAGGGATTTCAGGATCTTCAAATTCATCTTCGTTAAATTTAGAAGTCAATGAATCGATGGTAGTGACAGGCATCATTTGTTCCGTTGCCTGATAAGACACCTCATCTACATTTACTCTAAGCTCATAAGATGCTCCTACCTCCCCGATCAATCCGCCAATTGGCAAGTAATAGCCTTCCAAGAAAGGTTCACCTGTAGGATTGTGAATGAAGGTCACAGTCTCAGATCCATTGACAATAACTTCAACCGAAGCATCAGTTATTCTATCTGCAGGTCCTTCCGCATAGAAGTCTCTACTTCTGGTGATCTTGACATAAGTGAGATCAGGAGCATTGATCACTTGTCCTTCAATAATCACTCTTTCTGCTAAATCACCTGTATCAATGGTGACAACTTCTTCGCATGAGAAGCTCAATACTAAGATCAATCCGATGATATATTTTAAACTTTTCATGTCTTAGAATTTGATGTTATATGTGATTGAAGGAAGTATTGGAAATAAATAGACCATTCTGGCCTCTTTTGTTGTGCCATCTCCAACGATATTATCATCATCGTCAAGTTGGATAGTCGTATAAAGCGTGAATGGATTCTTACGACTGTAGATGTTGTACAATCCAAAGACCCAAGATGTCTCGATATTTGGATTCTTACGAGTCTTTTGTGGTACTAGTGTAGCACTTAAGTCAATACGGTGGTAATCTGGTAATCGATAGCCATTACGCTCTGTAATGATGTCTGGCAAGTAATTCTCACCATACTCATAAGAACCAGAAGGAATGGTGATCGGTCTACCCGTTCCGTAGGTAAAGTTAGCACCAAAGGTCCATTTTGGACTCAATTCATAAGTAGCCGCTACATTCAAGGTGTTCCTTCTGTCGTAGTTCGCATAAAAGCTTCGACCCAGATTTACTCCCTCAACCGTACGCTCTACAGTAGACCAAGTATAACTCATGAAACCAGTCAATGGGCCTCTGTTTTTCTTGATCATGAACTCAGCTCCATAGGCCTCAGACACCCCTTGCCTGAATTCAGTAGACAGGTCCTGATTAAAGAAGATACTAGCGTTGTCAGCAAAATCAGTGACATTCTGCATGTCTTTGTAATAGGCTTCTATGGAAAGCTCATACATGTTGTTCTTCAGGTTCTTGAAGTAACCAACAGCAAACTGATCTGCTTTCTGAGGCTTTAAGTAAGTAGAACTTGGTGCCCAGGTGTTGAATGGGACAGGCACAGTACCGCTTGAGATCAAATGCGTATTCTGTACCATTCGCTGGTAACTGAACTTTACACTGGTTCGAGAATTGATCAGATACCTGGCTGCAAAACGTGGCTCAAAGTTCAGGTAATCCACTATGGTCTCGAAGTTGTCATATTGGATTGAATCGATCCGAGTTGGATTAATATTGTCTTGAGGATCATCGTAGAGGTACAATGTGTAATCTCCCACGTTCTGGAAGTAAGACAATCTACCACCGTAGTCGAAAGTCAATTTATCGGTGATCTTGTGCTTTACTGACAGATACAAAGCATGATCTAATGCCTGCTCATTTTGTAATTCTGTGTTGGTAAAGATCGACTCAGGGCCTGGTTCGATCACTCCCGGAGCAAACTGGCGGTAAGTCAAATGATAGCCAAAATCCAGAGTCAAAGAAGGAGAAATGTAATAGTTCAGGTCTTCTTTAAAGCTGAGCTCTCTCAAATTAGAATCCCATTTAAAGGCATCTGATTGAGATGTGGACTCAAGTCCATAATCAAATCGGTTCGCCACCAAGGTAGTGTTAGAGAACAAACGATCATTGAACAAGTGATTCCATCTCAAAGTGGCCGTTCTATTTCCCCAGTCAAATCCAAAGTTGAAACCGAAATCGAAGTCGTCTCGGCCGGTATAAAGGGCCAAAAAGATGCGGTCCTTGTTACTGATCTTCCAATTAACTTTAGCGTTGATGTCATAGAAATAGACCAAGTTATCTTGATCAGCAGCTCTTAGAAAGACATCAACATAGGATCTACGAGCAGATACGATAAAGGAACTCTCGTCTTTCTTAATTGGTCCTTCCAGCATAATGCTGGAGGCCAGTAGGCCTATACCGGCATCGCCTCCAAATCTTTGATTATTTCCATCTTTGGTCCTAACATCTAAAACAGAAGACAATCGCCCACCATACCTGGCTGGGGTTCCACCTTTGTAGAGCTCTGTAGATTTGATCACATCAGAATTAAAGACTGAGAATAAACCAAATAAGTGAGAAGGATCGTAAACAGGAGCCTCATCAATCAAGATCAAGTTCTGGTCTGCACTACCTCCTCTAACAAAGAAGCTAGATGTCCCCTCACCTGCTGAGATCACACCAGGCATCATTTGGATAGTCTTAATGATATCTGGCTCGCCAAAAAGAGAAGGTAGCTTTTTTACTTGCGCTACATTGATCTCATTTCGGCTCATTTGCAGATCGACTACGTTTTCGTCTGGCCTTTCTGCCGTTACCACTACTTCATTGAGCTCTAACGTTTCCTCTGTTAGCGAAATATTGATTGACTCATTTTGAGTCAGACTCACTTTCTGTTCAAAGGTTTCATAGCCAATAAAGCTAAATAAAAAGGTGTATTCCCCTTTTTCTAGTGTCATAGAATAGAAGCCATAACCATTGGTGATGACTCCATTATTCTTTTCTTTCACATATACGGTAACCCCAAGAAGTTCTTCTCCTGAGTTAGCGTCTCGCACGTAACCGTTAATTGTGAATTTCTCTTGAGCCAAAGCTGTATGACCCAATGAGAATAAAATGAGTATTAAAAAATACCGATGCATGTTGTTTCGAATGATTTTGAGTTTTGTTTCATAGGTGAGACGAAGCACTTTCCATCTACACGTACGCTCTCCTTTAATTGAGTCGAATTTTTTAATAGAAATGTTCTGGAAGCAAATGTTAAAATTTCTAATTGACCTGAGAACCATTCAATACTTGCTGCAATCGATCATTTTCTGGAAGAATTTCTAAATGATATTTTGCATACTCATAACCAATATCAAATAACTCTTTAGACTTTTTAAAGTCGAAGGTTCCAAAATTTCTGATCTCACGCGGATTCAGATAGAAATCGCAGAGCTTAGCACTCATTTCTACATTCGCACTCAAAGCCAACATAGAAATTCGTTCGATCATTTTCTTAGGTCCGTCAAAAGTGTCCTCTGGAACAATAGGCACTACATTCACACCAATGATGTAATCGCAATTCTCTCTCAGTAAAACCTCAGTCGGCATATTGTTCACTATCCCCCCATCGACATAAAAGTTACCATTGATCTTTACAGGTTCGAAAATCATAGGAATACAACACGAAGCCATGATGGCCTTTCTAATTGATCCCGTATTGAACATCTCGGCTTTACCAGAATTCAAATTCGTTGTCGAAATGAATAGGGGCATTTTCAGCTTATCAAAATGATCATCGGCAAGGTACCTCGCATAGATAGGATCTGTTCGCTGCATGTTTAAAAGACCTGTTGTGCTAAATGCTGGCCAAGCAATCTTCAGCAGATTGGTCTTTTCTAGAATTTTAAGGATTTCTAACGGACTATAGCCGTATGCATAAAATGCAGCTGCAATAGAGCCCGCACTCGCTCCAGATATCACATCTACCTTGATTCCAGCTTCATCAAAGGCTTGCAACACACCTAAGTGAGCAATGCCTCTTGCTCCTCCTCCTGATAAGGCTAATCCAATTTTCATTACAGATCGCTCAGTTTAAATGTCTCGTTCAGTCTGACTCCTTTTTCAGTCATCATAACTGTGCAACATTCATTTATAGGGTCATGTTCTAAAAAAAGCACATAATCATTAAGTGCCGCTTCTTCTAAAAAGGCTCCCTTTTCTTCAAGGGTCAATAATGGCCGAGTATCATAACCCATGACGTAGGGCAACGGAATATGACCAACAGAAGGCAGTAAATCAGCCATATAAACAATGGTTCTACCTTTATACTGAAACTTAGGCAGCATTTGCTTATCCGTATGGCCATCGACCGTTATAATATCGAAAGGCAATGATTCTTCACCTCCGAGATTGACAAAATTCAATTGGCCGCTCTCCTGCATGGGTAGAATATTCTCTTTCAGAAATGAGGCTTTTTCCCTTGGATTAGGTTGAGTGGCCCAATCCCAATGATTCTCATTAGACCAATATTTGGCATTAGGAAAATGAAGTTCGTATTGATCCTCTTTTCCTGCTACAAGGTCTACTCCCCCTCCACAATGATCAAAATGCAGGTGTGTTAAGAACATGTCTGTAATTTCGGATCTATCAAATCCTGCTGCCTTTAACGAACCATCCAATGATGCATCACCATGTAAATAGTAATGACTAAAAAATCGCTCACTTTGCTTATTACCAATTCCATTATCAACCAAAACCAGTTGATCACCATCTTCGATCAGTAAACACCTCATTGTCCAGGTGCACATGTTATTTTCATCGGCAGGATTGGTTCTCTGCCATAATGATTTGGGTACTACTCCAAACATGGCGCCACCATCGAGTTTGAGGTTGCCAGCATTTATTACGTGAAGATTCATAGTTGCGAATTTATCAGGCCTTTTACTCTCTCACAATGATCGATCAAAGTTTGATACTCTTGGTTACGTTGAGACATGATGTTGAAATAACTACCTAGTAGATTGATCGCCTTATTCGATTTTAGAGGTTCGGCACTCATTATGCGATCCTCGCGCGGATGGAAGGCAATCTCTTCGAGGATAAATGGATAGATTCTATTCGTTGTCAGATCACGAATGAAAGCATCTGAGTTCAACACCTTCTGATATTCGATATTATAAAGCGACACGATCTCTTGTCTTAACTCAAAATCAGGCAGCACTTTCAAGTCACCTGAATTGATAAGTGCTAAATAGGTACCATTATTACTAGAAAAGAAGGGTGTGTTATAAGTGCTAGTTACATGCTCGCGGGTGTAGCTCTCAATTGGAGCATTGCCATAAATAAAGCCAAACATCTCTCCCGTGTATTGGATCTTCTTTCGACTAGAATCCAGTAAAGTGTTTAACTGCTCGATATCCTTTGTAAGGTCGGCAGAAAGCGCTTCTAAGTAGAGCTCGCGTTCATCGCTCTCTTTGTTGATCTCTGCGATATTATCTAGTGTAAAGGCAATGGTAATGCCAAGCACGACTACAATCAGTTCTTTGATATAGGCTGCAAAGTTTTTGTTGTCCCTCTTCATTAGTTGAGTTTTGAGCAAAAAAAAGTCATCCAAATGGATGACTTAAATTACAATGTCCTTTGTGTTTATTCAACTACTTCTCCCATATCGGAGAATTTCTCAATTCTGTCATTGATTCGCTGCTCAGGAGACTTTTTATTCAAAGCAGCTAATTCTTTCTTGATTCGCTTCTTCAAATTATCTGCCATCCAATCTACATTCTTGTGAGCCCCACCTAATGGTTCTTCAACAATACCATCGATCAGTCCAAAGCCTTGCATATCTTCTGCAGTCAGTTTAAGTGCTTCTGCTGCTTGCTCTTTGTACTCCCAGCTTCTCCATAAAATAGATGAGCATGACTCAGGTGAGATCACAGAGTACCAAGTGTTTTCTAACATCAATACTTTGTCTCCAATGGCGATTCCTAATGCACCACCAGACGCTCCTTCACCAATAATGATACAGATCACAGGCACTTTCAGCATAAACATCTCTTGGATATTACGTGCAATTGCCTCTCCCTGACCTCTTTCTTCTGCTTCGAATCCTGGATAAGCACCAGGAGTGTCAATTAGCGTAACAATAGGCTTGTTGAATTTCTCTGCCATTTTGAAAAGACGAAGCGCTTTTCTGTAACCTTCAGGATTAGCCATCCCGAAATTACGCAGCTGTCTTTGCTTGGTGTTTCTACCTTTTTGCTGTCCAACAAACATTACTGTTTCGCCATCTAAAGTACCGAAACCACCCACCATTGCTTTGTCATCACTCACGGTTCTATCACCATGAATTTCAACAAAGTCATCTGTCATATTATAGATGTAATCGAGTGTATATGGTCTCTCTGGATGACGAGAAAGCTGAACTCTCTGCCAGCGTGTAAGATTCTTGTAAGTCTCTTCTTTCAGTTTGTCGATCTTCTCCTCTAGAGATTTCACATCTTCAGAAACGTCTACTTTGCTGTTCTCAGCTAATCGTTTCATTTCCGCTAATTTCTCCTCTAGATCCACAATGGGTTGTTCAAATTCCAAAAGCATTCCCTTTGATTCGTTTTGAAGCTACAAACATAAATATTAAACTGCTATGGTCAGCATATTTTAATTAAAAACAAGTTAGTCCTTTGTTACGTCTGTCATATGAACTTTTTGATTGTAACTTTAAGCATACATGAATCCTAACCAACTCGAGTCGAACGTACGGGCGATCAAGAATATCTTGACCATTTTTTTAGCCATTGTCGGGGTTATAATTGTAAAAACACTCTCAGGCTTATTGATTCCATTAGCATTTGCCTTTTTTATCGGCTTGCTACTTGAACCTATTATCCAATACCTGAGCAAAAGAGGTTGGCCCTACTCCATCAGTATTATTGTCATTACCATATTGACACTTGGTTTTCTCTTCTTGGTTGGACTCATAGTTTTCGATACGGGAGCTCAAATAGTGGAAGAAAAGGATAAGCTATTAGGCCAAATAGATCAAAAATTTGAAAGCATTCTCTCCGGTTTAGAATTTATACCTGGTGTAAGCACTTTAGAAACAGATGGCTTTATTCAAACCTTGAATAAACTGATCTCAGTTGAGTTTCTGATCAGTACATCAGGTGTGGTTGCTGGCCAATTAGGCACTTTTACTTTCAACTTTGTTCTATCCGCTATTTACCTAGTGGCGGTATTGGGCTCTATTGTTAAGTATGAACAATATATCGGCTACTTAGAAGGTGATGATGTAGTGGGACAAGAAAGGTTGATCAAGTCATTCGTTGAGGTAAAGACCTCTATTGTCAGCTACATGAAAGTGAAGTTTATGACCAGTTTCTGTACTGGTGTATTCTTCGGTATGATCAGCTGGATCTTTGGAATTGACTTTGCCCTATTCTGGGGCTTCTTAGCCTTTATATTAAACTTTATCCCTACGGTAGGATCCATATTGGCTACCATCCCTCCTATGTTATTAGGATTGATACAGATCGATTCAAGTGGCACCTTTCTTTTGTTCCTAATTCTATTGATCGCTACACAATTTGCTTGGGGTAATGTGATCGAGCCATTGCTTATGGGAAGCTCAGTAGCCCTAAATACAGTGACCGTTATTCTTGGCTTAGTTGTATGGGGATACATTTGGGGTGTCGCAGGCATGCTACTGTCAGTTCCATTGATCGTATTAGCCAGAGAGATTCTAGCGCAAAACCCTGACTGGGATATGCTCGTCAAATTGATGGGAAGAAGTCGAATCCGAAAGAAAACCGCCTAAACATTGGAAGACCAAGTATTTCAGTACGAGCATCAGGCCATGGCCACTTACTTTAAGCTCGTCATTAAAAACGAAGAGGAAGATTATGCCCTGAATGCCTCTGATCAAGTTTTTGCATTAATCGATGAGATGGAGCACCGACTCAGTCGATTTATCCCAGATAGCGAGATCTCAAGGATCAACAGAATGAACGCTGGAGATCAATTGCCTTTAGATTTTGAAACGTGGGATGTTATGAAAATGGCCTTTCATGCGCATCAACTCAGTCTAGGCACATTTGACATCGGTGTAGCTCGACATATGGACATTTTCCGTGCTAGTAAACAGGGCATTTTAAATGAGTTTGAAATGCACAACGCCCTTCAGAAAGAGCAAGAAAAGAAAGGGAAAAGTGCTTTCTATCTTGATCCAGAGCAACCTTTGATCATTTGTGGTGAGCCGGGAATGCAGTTTGACCTTGGTGGTATCGGTAAAGGTTATGTGCTCGATGCAGTGAAAAGGCATCTTATTGAAATGGACATAACTCATTTTAGTCTAAGTGCAGGAGACAGTACTTTGCTCGTTTCTACACCAACAGATAATGACGATACTTGGAAGTTCCCTATTAGCGCCAAATATGAGCAACGCATCATGAAGCTTACAGATCAGTCCATCAGTGCAAGTGGCACCTATTATCAAGGTAAGCACATCTTTGATCCAAGGTCTGGAGAGAATGATTTTAAGGCCCCTTATGATATGGCCTGGGTAGCTGCAAAAAGCGCTGCAATATCTGATGCATTTTCAACTGCTGCCTTTATGCTTTCAGTCGAAGAAATGGAGCAATGTGTCGATAGTTCTGAAGATATTATTTGGATGGCTTATGCACAGGATGGAAAGCTACATTTTGTTGGTAAATATGATTTAAATTAGGATTTTTAAATAAGGTATGGCGTATATTCAAAGCGCTTAAACTCGCAAGTCTATGGAAAATTCGAATAGAAGAGATTTCATGAAGAAATCTACACTTTTTGGAACGGGTCTTATGTTGGTCAATCCGTTCAACATTACTGCTAATCCATTAAAAGCTGCTGATAAAGTAAATATTGCTGTTGTTGGTTGTGGAGGAAGAGGTGGAGGAATGATCTTTAGTAACATTCCTAAAATACCTAGTGCAAATCTTGTGGCTGTTTGCGATGTGGTTGAAAGCCGAAGAGAAAGAGCCAAAGAAAGATTTAATGCACAATATGATGCTAACGTGAAGTCCTATGAGGATTTTTACGAAATGCTGGAGAAGGAAGAGTTAGATGCTATTGCAATGGCTACTCCTGATTTCTGGCACGCTCCTCATGCTATTGCAGCATTAGAGGCAGGCATCCCTGTATATTGTGAAAAGGCCATGTCTAATAACCTGGATGATGCCAAGCGCATGGCTAAAGCCATGAAAGACACAGGCGTAATGCTTCAGATTGGTAGACAAAGAAGATCAAATGATAGATATAGATTCACCAAGCAGATCCTATTAGATCAGGAAGCTATGTTCGGTCGTTTGACTCACGCTATTGGTCAATGGAACAGATCTAAGATCTGGACTCAGATGCCTAATAAGAATGACAGATTGGATCTTGATACTTTAAAGAAGTATGGTTTCGAATCAATGGATGAAGTGTATAACTGGAGAAATTACAAACGCCTAGGTGGTGGTGTAGTTTCTGACCTTGGCTCTCACCAGATCGATATCTTCAACTGGTTCTTAGGTGCTTTCCCTCATACGGTATACGCTTCAGGTAACAATGATTACTTCGGCTTAGAACAAGCTGATACTATGGCTACCATTCTAGAGTATGATACTCCTAATGGACCAGCCATCGGTATTTACGAAAACATCTCTAACTCTAGAGCTAAAGGTGTATTTGAAAGCTTTATTGGTGATGAAGGTACTTTCAATATTGCAGAAGGACCGGGTAACAACATCTACAGAGAATCAAGAATTCCTGCTAGAAGATGGGAGAAATACATTGAGAAGGGATACTTAGCCAACCTGGCTGATATGGAAGAGTACAAAGAGAAAGAGCAAGGTGATTCTGGTATCAAAGCTACTGCTCCTCAAATCTCTTATGATATTAAGGACATGAGTGGTATGGACAAAGTGTACAACATGCAGTCGCACACTGCTCACTTATACAACTTTGTAGAATCTGTTAGAGGCGAAGAAACATTGAACTATGATGCGATTGAGTCTTACAGATCTGAGGTTTGTATCTACAAGATTCACGAGGCCATTAATGCTGGTGGTGGAAGAATCAAGATTGATCCAAAAGAGTACGAAGTATAAGCACTCACTCAATTAGACTTTAAGGCTCCATCCTCAGATGGGGCCTTTTTATTTGCTTTCACTCCGTTATTTTTACAGAACATAAGTTTGCAGCACTTCAAAACCATATCAGACTATTGCGAAGGAATTGGTATTAAAGGACCAAAACATCCGCATTTCGATATTAGGAGCTTTGAAGAGAATATGGCTTCGGTCAAAGCCCAAATGCCTGTGTTCAGGCATGAGTTTTATGCCATTGCCATTAAATCAGATGGCGATGGCAAGGTGATCAATGGGCAGTTCACTGATTTCCCAGAAGGAGCTTCTTTGTTTTTCAACACACCATTCCAACTGCTCTCTTGGGATATCATCCCGAATTGGAGTGGCTATTACATTATGCTGAGTCAAGACTTTATTGCCCAGTCAAATATCCTTACTCAGATCCTAGACCTGTTCCCTTTTCTGAAAATGGATCAATCCATACCATTCACTATTCCAGAAGAGCAAAAAGAGCCTATTCTTAAGATCTACGAGTCCATTTGGCATGAATACAATGGGGAGAGAACGGATAAGTTTCAAATCATCGAAGCACAAGTCTATCTTTTGCTTTCTCATGTCAAAAGACTTTTTGAGAATCAAGTTGATCAAGTACTAGCTCAAGCCAATTTAAAGTCAGCTGACTTAAAGCTGCTCTCTCGTTACAAGACTTTGATCCAGACTAGCTTCTATCCTACTGCGCAGCTAGAACCTTATTCAAACCTCCATTCGACTAGCTTTTATGCGGAAAAGCTGAGCGTACATCCTAATCATCTAAATGCTACCGTCAAAAGCCTGACAGGCATCACGGCTTTGAACCACATTCATAGACATGTCTTGTCTTTAGCCAAATCATACTTGGCACAATCCGAAATGAGTGTAAAAGAAATCGCCTATACATTACACTTCGACAGCCCGAATAATTTCAGCACATTTTTCAAGAAACAAACCGATCTTACCCCTCTGAGCTATAGAAAAGATGCTCACCTTTGAAATTCATACTTCTTGATTTGAAATCATCATTTCCTTGTGTCTTGGTTAGCTGACCTTTGTAAAGAACAAAAAAGGAAATCATCATGAAGACATTCCTCATTGGCTTTATCGCCCTGATCAGTGTCCAATTAAAAGCACAAGAAATGAATACTCCTCAGCAAACCGTTATCGATCTATTTATTGCAACTGACCAAAGAGATTGGGAAAAAGTAGAGCATATTTTCAGCGATCAGGTAAAGCTTGACTATTCTTCAATGAATGGCCAACCGGCCTCATTGCTCGCACCTAATGATATTATTCAAGCCTGGCAAACCATTCTGCCTGACTTTGAGCACACACATCACCAAGTAGCCAATTTCAGTAGTCAGATTAGTGAAGAGAAAGCATTGGTCTCTTGCTACGGTACTGCCTCACACTATTTGCAAAGCCCAAATGGTAATCTCTGGATTGTCGTAGGCAGTTATGACTTTGACCTTGTTAAAAAGGCTGATCAATGGCACATAACAGCCATGACATTTCACTTCAAATACCAAGAGGGTAATCTATCACTACCACAACTCGCCATGGATAAAGTGAAGGGAATCGAGGTACCTACAAGCTCAATAGTCGAACAGAACAAAGAATCCGTTAAAGCTTTCTTCAAAGCGCTTGAAGACAAAAACATAGATCAATTGACTGACCTCTTCGCAGCTGATGCTGTGCATGTCAATCCTTACGCATCTGGGCTATTTTCTGAGGGTGCCAAAGGAAAAGAAGAGATCAAAGCTTACTGGCAAGTGGCTTTTGCCAATTTCGGTGACATGTCATTCCCAATTGATCAAATCTACGCTATGGAAGACCCAAGTCTAGTTTTTATACAATATGCTGGGGTAATTCAATTAAAGGATGGGCCAGGCACCTACGAGAACAATTACTACTCTCTATTCAAATTTGACCAAGATGGCCTAATCACAGAGTATGTAGAAATATTTAATCCAATAGTTGCCGCAAGAGGCTTCGGACTTATTGATAAAATCAAATAATCATGAAAAGTACATTCGGCATTTTGCTAGCCTTATTTCTAATGCTCAGCTGCCAAACTCAGAAAGAACAATTCACAAACATTGAAAAAGACCTAACCATGAAAAAAGTAACATTTAATAGCCAAGGAGCACAGTTAGTCGGCAATTTATTCTATCCAAAAAACTATCAATCAGACCAACAATATCCAGCTCTTATCGTCTCCGGAAGTTGGACAACCGTAAAAGAGCAAATGGCTGGCTTATATGCCGAAAAACTAGCTGAAAATGGTTTTATCACCTTAGCCTTCGATTTCAGAAATTTTGGAGAAAGTGAAGGCGAACCTCGATTCTACGAAAGTCCATCTATGAAAAAAGAAGACTTAGAAAGTGCTGTAAGCTATCTTTCAACTCTTAACGAAGTAAACGATGAACAGATAGGTGCTTTTGGTGTTTGCGCAGGTGCTATGTACACCGTAATGGCAGCTTCTGAAGATAAAAGAATCCATGCCGTAGCCACTGCAGCATCTTGGCTTCATGATGCTGAAGCTGTTAAATTATTCTATGGTGGTGAAGAAGGGGTTCAGTCAAAAATTGACGCTGCTCAAAAGGCCAAAGCCGAATTTGCCGCTAACGGAACGGTTGCCTACATCCCAACAATATCAACTGAGGATGCCAATGCTGCTATGTACGGCCCCTATGATTACTATTTGAACCCTGAAAGAGGAGCTATTCCGGAATGGAGTGCAGATCAATTCGCTGTTATGTCATGGGAAGACTGGTTGACAACTGATCCTATGCCGGCAGCCTCCAATTTGACAACTCCTATCCTAATGATCCATTCGGACGGAGCCGTTCTTCCCCAGTACACCAAAAACTTCTTTGAAAGAATTGCTACTGATGACAAACAGCTGATTTGGATGGAAACAGAATTGGAGTCTCCATACCATCAGTTCAGCTACTATGACCAAGAGGCGGAAGTAAGTCAATCTGTAGAAGAAGCGAGCAAATGGTTCAAGGCAAAGCTATAAGTTCAAACTCCGTTCATAAAAAAGCCCTGCTCAAAGAGCGGGGCTTATTTTTTAAAAATGATTGGGGAGGTGAATTATTTTTCTCCTGTGCATGCTCTGCATTTTGACTCACTATTTAGCCAAGTGTTATGCAATGGTCCAAAATGCGATTCATAAGTGCTCTTAAAAGCTTCTTCGCTTTCAACAGGTATATCACTTGTCTGTATTGATGGAATATGGTGTAAGAATTCTCCTAAATAGTCATTACAGAACTTTTGGTAATCTCGAGTATATAGTATGAACTGATGCCAGATTTCGTCTACCTCAGCACTCATCATAGCGACAGGTTCGTTCGACACCTTGGTGATATAAGCGAACTTTAAGAACTCAGTGTAGAGCTCATCAAATTCTTCTTCATTTTTAAATACTCCTTTATGAATCAAGTTCTCCTTCAGCGACTCATTAGCAAATGACTTAAGCTGATCTAAGACTTGACTTGACTGGTTATGGGTAAGCATCATGATTTAATATTTGGTTGATTATCAATAATATACCTAATTCATCATCAGTATCAAATGAAGTATTTATGGATGGTCTTAATAAAATATCTACTTATCATTTTACCTTGAATTCTTTTACTTAAACTGATTAAATAATAGAAATAGCTCAAATGATATGGACAGAATGATATCGGAATATCTACCAAGTCGACTTACAACTCAAAGCCTATTTAGCTTGAATAGAAAATGATAAAGAGTTGTACCTCTCAACTTTTGGTACGGAGATGAAGCATCAGCAAGATTAGGATATCCTACTTTCGGAATACAACAAAAAGGAATAGAATTAGATCTTGAACTGATCAATTAATGATCAAACGTCCCAGTCTTTTTTGTGGCTAGATACTTTTTTGTTTGGAAGAACAAAAGCAGCTGCAATGGCAGCGATAAACAAAGCAAATACTACAATAATGAACATATCGAAAGATTTGCTGCGAAGATGCGAAGAAAGCCCTGAATGGAAAAATGATTAGCTAGAAAAATTGATCAAGTATGATCATTTGTACCAATTAAAAGAAGGTGACTTGCTATCAAACACAAGCTCGTCTAATTCAATGTCAACTTTGATATCCAGATAGTTTTCGACCTGAAGTAATTGATCATTAATGTAGAATATCACTTTTCTTTCTACCCATCCTCCTCCGAATGCCTTATGGCCTTCATATTGGACATCCAAAACTCTCCCACCACTGACCGTGCTAATTCTTCTTACTGTGTAGAAATAATCCTTGTTGACCCAGAATTGCTTCGTTTTTAAATCACCTTTTTTTGCACCAACCACATATACCTTCTGACCATTGAATTCATCTTCTCTAAAGAGGGATACATCATAACCATAGCTCTTTAATTTGTCCATGACTTGGCCAGGAGACATAAAATATAAGCCTCCTTTAAACAACAAGAACTCTTGTGGTTGATAGCGGGTATCAACATAGGTGCGATTATCAAATCTGTAGGCAGAATCATTTTTAAATATGATCGTCCTATTGTTATTGAGATAATCGATTCTAAATTGATCAGGGTATTTGACAGCTTCGTCCCAAATGCTTGTATCGCGTTGTTGACCTTGCTGTGAATATCGAATAGTCTCTTGTTTAAAGGTGAGCGTATTGAACCATTTAGCGCGGTTCTTCACTTGCATGGCATCCAAGAGCTGACCTGTATTTTCAATCTGAGCAGTCAATGCCAGACTAGATAAAGAGAATAGAATGAAAAGAAAGCGTCTTATTGAGCTCATTGGTTATTTCTTTTCACTTCAAAGGTATCGGTCACTCTAATCAGACCTCCTCCCTTTTTAACACCAGTAATTACAATTTCATATAGACCTGGAATGTCCGATGTATAAAACGAAAGGTTTGTCTTTCTTCGAGTCAATTCAACCTTTGGATCCCAAAGTAAAGTGGTTCGAAGGTCTGGCCCCTCCAATAATTCAGGAGAATTGTCATAGTTGATGTTTGGGTATTCAAGAGGCTTTAAATACACTTCCTTCTTAAGCATTTGATCAAAATCGCTCCTAAATGGATTGATCACATCTGGTTTTAGCTGTATGACTATTAATCCTGTATTGGCAAATGCGCCATATGGCAATGCTTCAGCATTGTATTTATACTGAGCCCTGGTTTTATGATCTTTGATGACACCAACTCCCTCAACATTATCAATTGGAATGTTGAGTACCTTTTCTACATCTCGAGTGGGAATTCCATTAACCAGCATAAAGGGCTGATCATGATATGGTCCATCCACATTAAGCACAACAATGTCTTTCCTTTTATCTGTATAATAGGCCTTTATTCCCGTTACGATTTCAAATAAAAACTCAGCCATATTATCCATTTGAGCATAATCCTCTGTGTTTTTCCAAACCAAAGGTTTCATGCCCATGCTATCTGGATCGATTGTAGGCAATGCCATTTTAGGGTAAGCATTAGATGATGCTAGCACTTGAGACACCATAGTTTGATTCGCATATTGGCTGACATAGTCTTTCATTGATGGCTTTGTCAACCCTACTTGATTAACCAAGCTCGTGAAATCAGATTGAGATGGCTTCCACCTAAACTGCATTTCGCCCTCATAATAAGGCACGTAATTGTCTTTATACCTCTCCTTTTCATAATCCCACTCAAGATCTGGTGGAATATAAGCCCTATATATGAATTGATTAAAATAGAAAGTGCTCACTCCTGGCGATAAATCAGTCAAATCAATGGTGTATTGGTCATTGCTTGACTTCAAAAATCCAATTTGCTTATGGCTCTCAGGAATAAAAACCAATGGAAAAATAGAATCCTTTTTAGGCGAGACCCTTTCTAGATCAAATTGTAAATACCCTTGATTATAAACGTTCTTTAAATCGAGAGGTCTTTGAGATCTTAAATTTTGAATACCCTCCTGTGCCTGACCCATGTTATTACTAGATGATTGATCCACTTTTCGAACCAATACACTTACACTAGCCTCTGTAGCATTCTCCAATACTAAGTCATAATTAAACTTCTGCTTAGTACCCTTTTCTGCTTGTAAAAGGTTTAATAAAGCTCCTTCTGATACCTTTGCTGAGTTGATAGCATTCGAAGAACTTCCTTTAGCCGATAAGGCTTCTTGCCTATTATAGATCTCTAATTTTGAGGCGTAGATATACTGTTCAGGTGCTTCCTTTTGAAAACCCAAATGCAGCAGGTATTCATCAGTAGTCAAACTAACTGGAAGATTGAATTGCCCTACTGATCTTCCTTGTTCAACCTTTAAATGCTTCTCAATAAGGACTTCTGCATTGCGATCAATGAGTCGTAATTCCATAAACCTTTCACCTGAAGCCAAACGCTGCGTTTTCGCATCGTAAAGAAAGACATTGAACCATACTCGTTGCCCTGAAATATAGAAAGGCTGATTGACTGATATATGAGCTTCCAAATTATTGGCTGCATCAAATAGGGTATTCTGTCCTTGAAGGCTCAGACTAATAAAAAGTATCGATATGGTAAGAAGCTTTCTCATTCGTCCCACCAATCTGGTTTCTGATTATTAAAGTTATCTGCGTAAGGATACAATCTACAATCTCTGCAAGGATGTGGCCCCGGTCTTGGGGGGGGTTGACACGGAGGAAAGGACATCTCTGAAATTCCTAAGTCTATGTATCGCAGTTTCTCTCTAAAGAAGGTAGTCTTATAAACACCAAAATAGCCAAGAGCAGTATCTGAGCCATTTTGCTGAGTTACATTTCCGATGACAGATGCAGGGAATGGATCAAATAAGCTACCTGAATTCTGAGAGAATTCTGAAATCTCTTCCCAAAACTCAAATGCATCCGCATCTACAGACAATTGCCTTACCATAATGATAAACTCATACTCCCATCTAGAATCGACTTGAACATATTGAAGAAGTCTTTCATAGGTATTCCCCGCCTGACCATTGGCTATGTCTTTGTGAACATAAATTTCTGGCAAAGGGAAATCCCTTACATAACAATACCTCAACGGCACAGTATCTGGCAGATCTAACTCCTCCTCAATTTCGTTACCAGGCCCTAAATCCGCTTCTTTGATGAAATACTCATTCAATTCCCACATGTAGAAGCGATCCGTTGCCTCCTTTTGAATGGTATTGGTTAGTACTAGTACCTCTTCGGTTTGAATGGTACCATTGATCAGGTATTCACGTTCGCCTAATTCATACTTAAGATCAATAGGTTCTACATCACCTTCTGGAAGTCTTTCTGATTCCGATTCATAAATTCTTCCATCAGAGAGTTCAACTACCACTCTGTAGCTTCTTCCTTCTAGTGCCTGAGCAGACTCACCTGTGAAGTATTCTCCATTTCTTCTGTGGGTCAAAGGGATTACTCCACCTTGATCATCAATTATAGAAACGACCGCATCTTCAATATACCTCGGTTCTACCCCATTAAAATTGCCTAATCTTGAGCTCTCAGACACCCTGATTTTATGCTCCATGGCCTCATCAGAGAGATAACCTTCAATGACCACTCTACCCTCTTCTACATCTGGATAATTGAAATCAAAAGGCTCTCTACATGCTGAGAGCAAGAGAATGAATGTCGCTATGTGTAAAAGTCTTTTCAAATCAGAAGATAAAGTTATAACTAACAGATGGTATGATGCCTAGAATGCTCAGCTTGTAGGCCCTTCCAGTTTCTGTGAAGTAAACCGAATAAGCATTCATGCGATTATAGACATTGTAAATACTGAAATTCCACTCTCCCTTTACCTTTTTCAGCTTAGAGAACCCTTGGTCTATTGAAAGCGAAACATCTAGTCTGTGATAGTCAGGGATGCGATATTCATTTCTCTTAGAGTAATCAGGGAATGAATTAAAAGGACCAATTCGATAGACCGATGTTGGAATAGTGATCGGTCGTCCGGTGCTATAATTAAAATTAGCAGTGAATGTGATCCTCTTGGTAAAATCGTAAGAAAACACAGCACTTAAGTTATGTGGTTTGTCATAATTAGCAGGGTAATACTCTCCCTCATTCACAGTTTCATCGTTAAACTCACTAACCGCCTTGATCTCTGTTCTTGAATAGGTATAACTCAACCAACCTTTCGCTTTCCCTTCCTTCTTCTTGAATAGAAACTCTACTCCTCTTGCTCTTCCTTCTCCTTGCAAAAGATCGGACTCTAGAGTCGGATTCAACAGAAGATTAGCACCTCCCTTATAGTCTAGGATGTCTTGCGTCTTTTTGTAATAGACTTCTACTGAGGCTTCCATGCTGTTATTGTTGAAGTTTCTGAAATAGCCTATCGCCCATTGATCACTAATTGCTGGCCTGATGTGCGTATTGCTTAATTGCCAAACATCTACTGGCGTAATAGCCGCAGTATTTGACACCAGATGCAAATACTGTCTCATTCGGTTGTAACCTCCCTTTATTGAGCTTTGATTATCTATCTGATACCGCAATCCGATTCTAGGTTCAAAGCCGCTATATTTCTGGATAGACTCTCCATCACCATAACTCACTGTGTCAATAATGGTATTAGGCGATTTTGGTAAGCCTTCTTGATAAATGTACACATCACCAGGGCCAACATTATTGAAATAAGACCATCTTACACCAAAATTCATACTTAAGCGGTCATTGATTGTCCATTGATCTGCTACGTAGGCTGCTATCTCTATCCCTCTTTCGTTTGGTATGGTGACAGGATCAGTATTCACAGATCCATCCAACGGCTGTAAATCGCCTTGGTACACATCATACAGGTTCAGCTTACCGCCAATTTTCATGTTGTGTTGTTCGCTAGCCTGGAAATCAAAGTCTTGAGTCAAAGAGGCATAATCAATTCTAGAATCCATTTCAAATTGATTGGCACCGATCTCATCTTTTACATTGCTTTTGTATTGGCCAATATTCGCATGAGTGCTACTCACAAAAAGGTCTGAAAAAGCATGATTCCACGTGATAGAGCCTAATGCTGTACCATAATTGAAGAGTGTGTCATTGGCAAGTTTAAAACGATCCTGACTCCAATATCCAGAGATATTCACTTTGTCTTTAGGACTTAGGTCCAAAGAAAGTTTAGCATTCGCATCTGCGAACCCCGCCTCGCTCTGTTGTAGATCGATATCATCAAATTGCCTAAGTAACCAGTCCGAATAAGTCAATCTACCACCCACACTAAAAGACACTTTGTCTTTTACTATCGGTGATTCTAATGACAACCGAGTCATTAAAGAGCCAATTCCACCTCTACCATGAAACTCTTGCTTGTTAGCTTCCTTCATTCTTACATCCAAAATAGAAGACAAACGTCCACCTTGGTCTGCTTGAATTCCTCCAGCTTTATAAAGTGTGAGTTCCTCTACCATGTCTGGGTTAAACGTTGAAAAGAAGCCGAACAAATGAGATGAGTTAAAGATCTCAGAACCATCTTGCAGCACCAGATTCTCACCGACACTTCCTCCTCGAACGTTGAAACCACCAGCACCCTCGCCAACAGTGGCAACTCCTGGCAGTAATATCAAACTTTTGATCACATCGACTTCACCCATCAGTACAGGGAGTCTTTTCACTTGTTGGATATCCAAAGTCTCAACGCCCATATCTACAGAGCGTATATTTTCGTCTGGAGCTTTGCTGGTGACCGTAACAGTATTCAATTCAGTCACTTCATCAAACATATCCATACTGAATATACCATCAGATTGGATGTCTAAAGTGACTACTGCATTTTCATAACCCACGAAACTGTATCTAATTCTTTGCTTGCCAAGTGGTACCTCAATTGAGTAGAAACCATCCTCGTTGGATGAAGCGCCAATATCATAATCCATTGCATAAATAGCAGCACTTGGTATGGCTTGGCCCGTTTGTCCATCTAGAACAAAGCCCTTTAATGTGGCTGTTTGCCCGGCAGAAAGGCTAGTTGTACCAATAGAGATCGTTGTGTTGGGGTCAATCTTTTGAGCTGATTGCGTAGGTGCGCTAAAGTCTTGAGCCGGTATTAGGACAAGCGTCTGTGCATCGAAAAAATAGGCTTGAATCTTTGCCGCTTGCATCGATTGATTGAGCACCTCCACCAGTGGTGTATTGTCGAAATCTCCAGAGACAAATAAGTCTTGCACCCAGATAGCTTTGTAGTAAGCCTGAAAACCAAATTCACTTTCTGAGTCCGCAATGAATTGTTGGAGGGTCTTATTTACTGAACCTGATATACGGTAATTGTCTTGTGCATAGGTCACAAAAGAAAAGCCTACCAATAGGCATATCAGCAATACTCTCTTCAGCATGTATTATCGGTTCAGGTTGGCCGCCTAAAAAAATGACAGCTTAGCTTTTGATATAGGTAATGCTGAATATACTTATTCAACACGATTAATAAAAAAAGCCTACGCTATAAACGTAGGCTTTTTAAAAAGTGTCACTTGTATTTTACAATGAGGCAGAAACTTGCCCTCCACCCGCTACAGTAACTTTGTTACCTAAGAGATGTAGATCTAAATCTTGAGAAGACTCATTCATAATTTGAGCTTGTCCATCTTTGGCCTGAATCGTCAGATTTCTATCTCTGAATTTAATATGGAACGAATAGCCATCCCATTTCTCAGGTAAATACGGATCGAAATACAATTCGCCATTCCTGACTCTCATTCCCGCAAATCCTTTAGCAAAAGCCATCCAAGTACCTGCCATTGATGTAGTATGACATCCGTCTTCGGTATCATTATTATAATCATCTAGATCAAGACGAGCAGTCCTGATATACATCTCATAGGCCTTCTCCTTTCTTCCTAGCTTGGCGGCTAAAATAGCATGCACACATGGAGATAATGAAGACTCATGTACAGTCATTGGCTCGTAGAAATCGAAGTTTCGCTCAATGGTTTCCATATCAAACTCATCTTCGAATAGATAGATCCCTTGTAAGGTATCCGCTTGTTTAATGAAGCATGACCTTAGAATTCTATCCCAAGACCAGTTCTGGTTAATTGGGCGCTGACCATTAGGAATATCATCAACAGGCATCAATTCTTTGTCTAAGAACCCATCTTGCTGCAAGAACACTCCCTTCTCTTCATCATAGCCTAGGTACATGTTCTCAAGAATGTGCTCCCATTTTTCAGTCTCCTCGGCTCCTTTAAAGCTGATCTTATCAAACAGAGCAGCGAGTTTGGGATCATTCTCGTATCTCTTTAGTCCCTCTAAAGTATACTCCAAAGTCCAAAGCGCCATCTTACTGGTATACCAGTTATTATTGACGTTATTTTCGTATTCGTTAGGTCCAGTAACGCCATGCATCACATATTGTCCTTTATGCTCAGACCAATGCACTCTTTGTGACCAGAACCTAGAAATAGCGATTAGGACTTCTAGTCCATAATCAATCAAATACTCCTCATCACCGTGATAGTTGATATAGTCGTAAATGGCATAAGCTATAGCACCATTTCGATGAATCTCCTCAAAAGTGATTTCCCACTCATTATGACATTCTTCACCATTCATGGTCACCATTGGATAAAGGGCAGCTCCGTCAGTAAAACCTAACTTTTGAGCATTCTCAATGGCTCTTTCCAGGTGCTTATATCTGTAGAGTACAAGGTTCTTAGCAACCTCTTGATCTGATGTAGCTAAATAAAAGGCTAAACAATAAGCCTCGGTATCCCAATAGGTACTACCTCCATACTTCTCACCTGTAAAACCTTTAGGGCCAATATTCAATCGCTCATCCTCTCCTGTATAGGTTTGGTTTAATTGGAAAATATTGAAGCGAATGCCTTGTTGTGCAGAAACATCACCATCAATGACGATGTCAGATTTCTCCCACTTAGATAACCAAGCTTTTTTGTGCTCATCAACAAGTGCATCAAACCCGGTTTCAAAAGCAGCAGATAGTTCTTTCTTACATACATTCACCAATTCACTTTTCTCAAAGTACATTGACGAGATGTTGGCAGCATATTTAAAGACTGTGAAATCCTGACCTTCTGAAACCTGGCCAGTTTCTGTCACTTCCACATATTTCTCTTTCTCTAATGCCGTTCTTTTACCAGTCTGCCATGCACCGCCTATATTGAATTCCATCCCTGTAGCTACCCAGAAATCAGTTTTCTTGGTGCTAGCCATCACGTATGAGAATTCTAGGTCTGCATTCTTCTCTTGTTCTATCCAGAACTTCTCGTCATAGTTAGAATCTGCATTAACTACATCGAAATCTACAGATGCCGTAATCGCAGCCGAACCGCTGAAGTTTAAAGGTGTCACTTGGTAAGCGATGGCACCGATCTTAGTTCTAGCCATACTACAGATCCTAGTAGACTCAACTCTAACTTCTTTTCCTGAAGCCATTTTGGCTATGAAAGTTCTCTTTAACCAACCTTCTTGCATGTTTAGCTCTCTGCGGAAGTCTTTTACTTCGCATTTAGCAAGATCAAGTTCTTCACCATCAAAAGAAACGCCAATACCAATCCAATTGGCTGCATTAAGTACTTTAGCAAAGTATTCAGGGTATCCATTCTTCCACCAACCCACCCTGGTTTTGTCTGGATAATAGACGCCTGCTACATAGTTTCCTTGCAGGGTCTCACCACTATAGGCTTCTTCGAAATTGGCACGTTGTCCGAACATGCCGTTTCCAATACTGAAAATACTCTCAGAGATCTGGTTATACTCAGGTACGAAACCTTCCTCAATGATTGACCAAGGATCGTGCTTGATGTAATTTTTCATCTTTATAGATTTTCTAAGGTTGTTAAATCAACATTTGTCATATCCGGGATCACTAAGTCAGCATCCCCTAAAATTTCTTCTTCTCCTACTCCTATGCATTTCATTCCGCCAGCTTTTGCAGCAGCAACTCCTGAAATAGCATCTTCAAATACCAAACATTGAGCAGGCTCAAATCCTAGCGCTGATGCACCTTTTAAGAATACTTCAGGATCTGGCTTTGAATGAGTAACTGAGTTTCCGTCCACAATTGTGTCGAAACGGTCTTGAAGGCCTACAGCTTTCAAAATAGTGGGAGTATTCTTACTAGAGGATCCAATTGCTTTTGGAATAGCGTTCTTCTCCAATAGGTCTAAAAACTCATTAACTCCTGGTAAAATATCTTCAGGAGTCATTTTAGAGATGATATCTACATAGATATCATTCTTCTTTTCAGTCAAAGAAATGATCTCATCTTCTGCCATGGTTCTATTACCCATAGCCAAAATGTTCTTCATCGACTGAATTCTACTAACTCCTTTTAGTTGTTCGTTGTCCTCTTCATTAAATGGAATGCCTAATTCATCTGCAATAGATTTCCAGGCCACGTAATGCGCTGGTACAGTATCTACTATGACACCGTCCAAGTCAAAAATGCATGCTTTGATATTCATTAAAAATTGGGGTAATTATTCTTCATCATCTCTTCCGTCTCCTCCAGGCTCTTAAATACCTCAAAAGTTGTTCCTTGGGTACGCTGAGCACCCAAAGCATTGGCATACATGGCTCCTAAAATGAAGTTATCACCCCCATCCATTAAACCATATGCCAGACCTCCTGCGAATGAATCGCCACAACCGGTGGTGTCTACTACATTTTCCATGTAGATTGACTTGACAAATTCTTCCTTCAATTGACCATCTGGCTTGGTAAACACCTTACAACCAGTAGCGTCCGTAGTAACGATCAAGGCTTTTGGTCCTCGATCTAATATGTAGTCAGCCATAGGAACCAAGTGCTCCTGACCGATATCATCTAAAATGTCTGTTAGCTCTTCTTCTCTATACTCATTCTTATACCAAGTACACCAAGACTCTTCTAGATTCATTTTGAGCACATCGATATAAGGTAACCACAGATCTCTCTCCACCCAGAATTTCTTATATCTCTCGCCATTAATGGCCATAGTGTGAGTAGGGCCATGACCATCGAAAATGATCGTACCATCACTATGCTCTTTCAAGTACTTAAGCGTATCAAGAACAATTTCATGATCTGTAATTGGGACAAAAACGAAGGCATCACAATCCAAGTAAGGAGCCATGTCCTTTGGCATGATCGGATTCATAAAAGCGGTCTGACGCTCCTGTCTGAAGTTCTGATCTAAGAAGGTTAATTTGATCACATCACCAGTATCTGATTCATCAGATACGCCAGACATATCAATAGCAGAATAAGGTTCGAAAATATCCTTAACGGCAGACATGTCTTGTTTACGAATGTGAGATATCGGGTATACTGTACCCTTACCTTCTAATAAGCGGGCCAATCCAATGGTTGGATGTGTAATACAACCATATTTTTCAATGACATCACCTCTGTGTGTAGTGATATGATCTCGAGGGATTGGGCCAACTACGGCCACCTTGGCTTGTTTTTCCATTTTTAGCTAAAGTATATCCAGAGTGCAAAAATTGTAGCTATCAATATGATAGTAAGAACTAGGTCTTGCTTTCTCGAAGTATCTCCTTCAACAGTTAATGCACCTTTTTCATATGTAATATTATCCGTCTTCTCAGCAGCAGGAGGCTCAGATAACAAGCTGACTGCAATGAGTACGATTGAACATATCACAAATAAGAAGATGGCTAAGTGAAGGAAGTTAGTTTGATTGATCTCCAAGAGAACACCTGAAAGATTCTCTTTAAAAATATCTAGTAGCAAAAGGCCCATACCAAGTACGAATCCGGTCCACAAAGAAGCAATAGCACCTTTGGCATTAAGTCTTTTGAAGAAAATACCCAATAAGAAGACTGCTGCAATTGGCGGAGAGATATAGGCTTGTACCGTTTGTAAATAAGTATATAACTGACCAGAAATACGCTCCATGATCGGAATCCAAATAATTCCAATGAATACCATAATCACAGTGGCGATCTGACCAACTCTTACTAGTTTTTTCTCTTCTGTATCAGGCTTCCATCTTTTATAAATATCAATGGTAAAGAGCGTTGAACATGAGTTGAACACTGATGACAATGAACTCATCAATGCCGCTAACAGTCCTGCAATAACAATGCCTCTCAAACCAGCAGGCACCATATTCTTCACCATCAGAATAAGTGCTTGGTCATTCTTTTCCATGACAAAAACTCCTTTTTGAGCTAATGCGTAAGCGATAACCCCAGGAATTACAAATAGGAAAAGTGGAAGCATTTTTAAGAATCCTCCGAAAATTGTTCCTTTCCTAGCATCTTCTATACCACGCGCTGAAAGAACTCTTTGAACTATATACTGATCTGTACACCAGTACCATACACCTAAGATAGGAGCACCAAATAGGATTCCTGTCCAAGGGAATTTCTCATCTGTCATGGGTTTCCACATAGACATAAATGAATCATCTACGCTCGCCTGAAGACCAGACCATCCGCCCAATTCGGCTAAACCGAAATAGGTAACAGCGATAGAGCCTCCTATTAGGACAAACATTTGAATCATGTCTGTATAGAGTACAGCTTTCAACCCTCCAAAAACAGTGTAAATACCGGTGGCTACCACGATGATGATCGCTCCTGTCCAGAACGGAACACCGATCGCAGAAAATACAATAGCACCTGCAAAAATGGTTACTGAGATCTTTGTAAGAATATATGCCAAAATCGAAACCCAAGAGAGATAGTTTCTAGCACTTGTTGAGTAGCGTTTCTCAAGAAACTCAGGCATGGTAAACACATTACTCTTCAAATAGAATGGAACAAATATCCAGCCTAGTAAAAGCAACATAAAACCTGCAATGATTTCGAATTGAGCAACAGCAACACCGCCAGTAGCACCGTCACCAGCTAGGCCAACTAAATGTTCAGAACCGATATTCGAGGCAAAAAGAGAGGCTCCAATTACGAACCAGCCCACGTTTTTACCTCCAAGAAAATAATCTGAAGATGAGCTATTGACCTTTTCTTTCAAGGTTGCCCAAGCTGCTATTCCAAAAACTAATACGAAGTACCCGATCAAAAATGCGTAGTCGAGGCCGTCAAGATTTACCATAGGAAAAAAGTTAAGGTTGAGCTTTAATTTACAACTTATTTCAAGTCGTAGACGCGAACATAGTCAATTTCCATACTGTTTGGAAAGATATCGTTTGCAATGCCCTCTTTGCCACCCCAAGAACCACCAATAGCGACATTTAAAATCAAATAGAATGGATGGTCAAATGGCCAGTCATCAGTCCCATTACCTGTATTTTCAAAAGTATGATAGTGTTGATCATCTAAATACCAATCGATTCTATTCTCCCTCCACTCCACGGCATAAACATGGAATTCATCTGAGATATCAGGAACTTGAATAGAGTTGTTCTTTTCAGTCTTTTTCATGTGGTTAAAAGACTGTGTGTGAATGGTCCCCCATAAAACACCTTGGTCGTAACCAACGTGTTCCATAATGTCAATCTCACCACTTTTAGGCCATCCTCCATATTTATTATTATCAGGTAGCATCCAGATAGCAGGCCAGTTGCCTCTACCCTTTGGAATTCTGGCTCTCACCTCAATTCTTCCGTATTTCCAAGCAGCCCTACCCTGAGTTACAAGCTTGGCAGAAGTGTATTCACTTTTGCCTTTTTGTTCCTTTAAAGCAGTAATGATCAGAACACCATCTTTGATCTGAATATTATCAGGTTGATCAGTGTAGTATTGCAATTCTTGATTACCAAAACCACATAGCCCTGGACAACCATTACCTATGATGGCTTTCCATTTTAATGGATCCAATTCTTTCGAATCAAACTCATCATACCAGACAAGCTCTTGTGCATTTGAGGCAAAAAAAAGGACACTAAAAGCTAGTGTCCATATAAATTTCGATGTTCTCATTACTTCTTCTCGTAAACACGAACGTAATCAATCACAAATTGCTGAGACTCAATTGAAGGGTCAATTGCTCCGCCCATGCCACCGCCCATGGCAAGGTTTAAAATGATGTTTTGAGGATCATTAAATGGCCACTCTAATTCATCCTTATTCTTATCATAAGTGTAGTAGTGCTCATCATCTACAAATGCCTTGATCTCTGTTGGAGTCCATTCTATGGCATAAGTATGGAAGGTATTAACCATATCTTCAATTTCAGTTACAGCTGTGATATGCGTTCCTTCTTTGAAGTAATATGTCCTAGTATGGCACGACCCATGATTGATTCCATTACCGGTTTCATCGTCAATTTCGCTTCCTACGCATTCTAGCACATCAATTTCACCGCAATACGGCCATGATAATTCATCCACATACTTGTCACCTAAGAACCAACCAGCTGCCCATGTGCCATCTTTGGAAGGCACCTTAGCTCTGAATTCATATTTACCATAAAGGAAGCTTGTCTTCCCTCTTGTAGTCAATCGAGCGGAAGTCCATTCTTGGTTCATATCATTCTTACGTGCTTCAATAATCAGATTACCACCTTCGAGGCGAGCATTCTCCCTTCTGTTATTAGTATAGTATTGAGGTTCGTTATTACCCCATCCCCAATTACCAACATCGTAGGTCCATTTAGTTGCATCAGGCGCACCTTCACCTTCGAATTCATCAGACCATGCTAGTTCCCATTTATCTCCTTCATGTGAGAAAGTCAAAGACTCAGGAGTAACTTGATGGTCTATCATCTTATGAAAGATGACCGTATCGATTTTAACCGTTTCTCCTTCGGCATGCACTTTCATTTTGTGCTCACCAACATTAAGAGGGCTACCATCTCTAGAAACGGAAGCATAATCAGCGCTATTCACCGGAATAGCACCTGTTATATTATATGTTCTGCCATCAGGATTGTTGATATAATCTTCAACCCAAACGGTACCTTCCCCTTTAGCGATCACTTCAGTTCTATACCTTCCAGGTTCGGAGATATTTACAGTAAACTCAGATAGTGAAGGTTTATCCTCCTGGCACGATGCCAAAACGGCAAGTGCCAAGAGTAGAAATAGAGGATTTACTTTCTTCATTTTTTTATTTTTTGATCAATATGGCTTCGAGTTCTTCCAAACTCTTACCCTTCGTTTCTGGCACTTTGGCTATTATGAATAATAGACCTAGCACAGCAAAAACGCCATAAATAATAAAGGTCATTGAACTTCCGAGGTTGGATAATTCCCAAGGAAAGACTGACTGTACTCCTGCACTGACCATTGAATTCACGAATCCGACAAAGGATATGGCCAATGCTTTGATAGAAAGCGGGAACAATTCTGAAAAGAGTACCCACATTACTGGTCCTAGAGATATAGCAAAGGAGGCAATAAAGCCAATGATACCAGCCAAGATCAAAGAGGAATTGATGTCAATTGCTGCAGTAATTAGGTTCGATTCGTGCACCTTGGCCTCCTCTGGACCTAATAGCTCTTTGAGCGTATTTTTATATTCCACGTCATTCGCAAAAGGCTGATCAGTAATTCCTTCTAATTTGCTTTTATCTATATCGATCTCTAAAGCCGCTAATGACTCACTTTTTAACTCATAAGTCGCCTGACTAAAGCCATAGCCTATCAAAAACATGAAAAAAGCAATTCCGGTAACCCCTGCTACCAATAGCTTCTTTCTGCCCAATTTATCAATGTACAGCATGGCAAAGACAGTGAAGACTAAATTGACAAGTCCAACAATAACCGCTTGCCTAAAGGCAGCATCAGTACCACCACCTGCTTGTTCAAAGATCATTGGGGCGTAAAAGAATACGGAATTAATACCAGTTATCTGCTGAAGCACACCAATGACCAATCCGATGATCAGAACTAGTCTGACAGCAGGTTTGAATAAGGCACTTAATGGTGTCTTCTCTTGCTTTGCATCATCTGCTAAAGATTCTTTTACCGCTGCAATATCTTGAACAGCCTCTTCTTCACTTCTAAAGAGTTTCATTACTTCAAGAGCTTCATCTTCTTTAGCCTTCATCGCTAGCCATCTTGGCGAACGAGGAACTAAATAAAGTCCGAAGAAGTATAAAACAGCCGGAATTGCCTCAAGACCAAGCATCCAACGCCAATTATGTTCACTAATACCTAGAGCTTCTACCCATGTAGCATCAGAATCTCCTAATGATAAAATGGCGTAGTTGGTGAAATAAGCAAGCGAGATCCCGACAACAATATTCAATTGATTGAAGGATACCATTTTGCCTCTTATTTTCGGAGGAGCTATTTCAGCAATATACATTGGTGCCAAGATCAAAGAAGCTCCTACTCCTATACCACCGAGCATTCTGAAAATGAGGAATAGTGTAAAGTTCGGAGCTAAAGCTGATCCAACAGCTGAAACTGTAAAAATAATAGCACAAGCTTTTAAAACGACTTTTCTGCCATAACGGTCACTAATTGGACCGGAAAAAAGCATGGCGATGGCCGCTATAAAAGTCAAGGAACCCACTGAGAGTCCTAGTTGTGCATCAGTTAAGTTGAAATCGATTTGGACGAACTTGTTTACACCTGAAATTACAGATGCATCAAAGCCCATCAGTAAACCACCAAGAGCGACAATTGCTGCCACTTTGGTGGTAAATCCTGATTTGTTAGCCATAATATTTTTTTAAGGTTGAGGAGAGAATTTATTAATTCTCTTGGAAAACTCTGATGTAATCCACAATAAAATGCTGTGGAAAAGTGGTTGTTGCATCAGGAGCTCCTGGCCAATTTCCTCCTACTGCTAGATTAAGAATAAAGAAGAAGTTCTCTCTAAATTCATCTAATCCGCTTGGAGTAGTATCAATAACATTGTATTGAGTTCCGTTAACATACCATCTAATAGCAGATGCTGTCCACTCAATAGAATATACATTGAATTGATTTTGAGCCTGTCCAGCAGGTAATTCGGTTGACTGGCCGTAATTGGCATATTGACCGGCATTATCCCAGTGAACTGTTCCATGGATCTCGTTCTCGCGGCCTTGTCCGCCTACCATTTCCATGATATCAATCTCACCGCATCTTGGCCATCCTACAGTGCTGAAGTTATTACCTAACATCCAAAGCGCAGGCCACATGCCTTGTCCCTCGGGTAGAGCAGCTCGAATGTCTATTCTACCATATTGAAAGGTGCGTTTGTTCTGTGAGACAATTCTTGAAGAAGTGTAGTTGCTTCCTTGGAAGCTCTCTTCTTTTGCAGTGATGATCAAGTGACCATCTTGAAGTGTTGTGTTCTCCGGACGGTAATATTGTAGTTCAAAATTACCCCATCCATCATTTCCTGTTCCGGTTTCGTGTGACCAACTAGTTGGATCTAATGAAGTGCCATCGAAATTTTCTTCCCAAACCAAGCTCATCCCGTCATAAGACGTTGGTGAAGTAGCTCCTGAAGTTGGAATTTCAATTCCTGGAGTTTCACTTCCACCATTACCTGGATCATCATCATCCGATCCCCCACATGCCCATACGCTCAACAGCACGAACATGAAAATACATTTCGTTATAGCTTTCATAGTGTTAGACCTTAAGATTAGTCAGGCACCCAACTCCACACTATGAAAGCGGAGTAGGTGCCTAAACTAATTATTGAGCTTCTTATTGCTTGGTAAGCTTGAATTGCCACCAGCCATCGCCACCTGGATTATAGTTAATCTGTAGCGTCATCTCAGTATCTGTGATTTCAGTTACTTGATAAGTAATTGAAGTAGCTGCATCAGCTACATCACTAATTTCGCCATTGTTGGTAGCCTTAGGAAGACCTACATATGCACCTGCTCCATTTACAGTTAATTCACCACCAGCGTAAGTGTAAGCGAATGTACCGCTTTCGAAAGGTGCTACTGGAGCGCCACAAGCATCTCCTCCACCTTGCCATCCTTCAACCCAAGTCTCAGTCTGAACGTCAATCATCATGTTACCACTAGCATCAAACGTCCAAGTATCATCGAACTGACATGCACGAGCATTGACATCATCAGCAGAGTTCTGCCACCATTCAGAACTACCAGCAGATGGACCTACAGCTAGAGCACCTTCAATTGGAGATAAAGTCCAAGTTCCTTCGATTGGAGAAGGTGTTCCTCCTGCTCCTCCGTCACCAGAGATCAATAGGAATTCCCACCATACGCCAGAACCAGCTTCAATTTGAAGAGTCATTCTTCTTACTCCAGCATCTTCCGACTGAGCAGTAATAGTGTAAGCTACTTGATCAGCAACTGGAGCACCATTAGAAATCTCACCTTGGTTGTTCACTTTCGATAAACCTAAAGCAGCACCCTGTCCTACTAGTGTTAAAGTAGTTTCAGTGTATACATATGAGAAGGCATCGCTAGATACGAAAGGAGCTACTGGAGCACCACATGCTTCAGGATCCATTCCTTGCCATGGCTCTAACCACGTTTGATCACCCATGTTAATAGCGAAACCGCCATTCCCATCGAATGTGTAAGTATCATCGAATAAACATGCTCTGATTTCGACATCACCAGCTGAGTTTTGCCACCATTCAGAACTACCAGCAGATGGACCTACCTTAAGTGCTCCTTGAACTGGTTCTAACGTCCATTCACCTGAAATATCAAAATCAGGCTCACCAGACGCCACAGTAAAAGGTGACTCGGCTGTCGAGCTGTTACCGTTACTATCAAATGCATTTACAATGAAGGTATAATCACCAGCAGTTAAACCAGGATATACAATTGTAATAGAAGCACTGTTACCAGAAAGCGTTTCAGTTCCGCTTCCTACAGCACCGTTACTTACGATACTCCATTCTGCTCTATCAAGTGTACTGACAGCAGTTCCTGCAGTACCATCGGTGAAAGAAACTGGAATGTTCAACACATCTCCTTCTACCGCACCAGTGATCGTTCCAATTTCGATGGTTGGCGGACCATCTATCACACCTACATCGGTGTTCTTGTTGTCACATGCTGTGAAAATTGCAAGGGCTACAAGCATTAGCCCAGCGTAGATTTTATTTTTCATAGTGTTAGATTTTGTTTCAAGGTCATAATCAATAATGGGACTAGCAAAAAAACACCCTTCACAAGAATACATCAATGTGAAAAAAATTAATACATCAAGAATACATCAATTACCTTATAAATGATTATAATTATGATTTAAACACACTTTTTACACCTACAATAATTCATCAATAAAAAATATAGACTTTGAAAATCAACAATAGACTTGCTTTGAATGTCATTCACTTTCTCATCATTATGATGGGCATTTCTGGCATATCGAATGAGTTAAAAGGTCAAGATCTATCTAGCATATCTATTCCCTATATCGATAACTATTCTTCTGATATTTATAAGGCTGGAATCCAGAATAGAGAGATCGCCCAAGCTGTAGATGGCAGGATGTATATTTCCAATAATCTTGGCCTTCTCGAATTTGATGGCAGAAACTGGCGACTCTATGGAGTGAAATATGGAACGAAAGTAAGATCCATCCATATTAAGGAAGACAGAGTGTTTGTAGGATCACAAAATGATTTCGGCTATTTCGAGTCAAATAATACTGGGGCATTGATCTATACTTCTTTAGCGGACTCATTGGATGCAGCAAATAGAAATTTTGACGAAACCTGGAAGGTCTATGGTAGCAATGAGCTCATCTACTTTTGTACGTTCACCAATATTTATGAATATGATGGTAATCAAATCAAAACCATTACATCTGAATACCCACTGGAGATCTCATTCTGGATTGATCATGAATTAATAGTGCAACAATGGGATGTTGGTCTGACCAAAATTATCGACCAACAATTGCAACTCATTCCTAATGGTGAGTTTTTCAAGAATAAGCGCGTCTCGTCCATTCTCCCCTATAACCGGGAAAAATGGCTGATCTCTACTTTTAACAATGGCGTTTATCTCTATAATCAGTTAAGTGGTGAGATTAAAGGCTTAGAGATGCCTTTTTTACCTTCAAATGTTACGATCAACACTACCCTTAGACTAAGAGACGGTAATTTGGCTTTTGGTACTCAGAATTCTGGTTTGTACTTGGTAAGTCCTGAAAATGAATTGGTCAAGCATTTAGATATGGACAAAGGATTAATGGATAACACCATTAACTCTTTGCATGAAGACAAAGAAGGTAGCCTGTGGCTTTCATTAAATAACGGAATCAGCCGAGTGGACATCAACTCCCCTATATCTTTCATTGATGAAAGAGCCGGGATTTCAGGAGCCGGTTATGCCAGCCTTAAATCAAACAGCACTTACTATTTAGGAACGAATAATGGATTGTACCAAGTGAATGAAACGGATGTGCAATTTATACCTAACTCATCTGGTCAGGTTTATTCAATTCAGGAAATCAATAACAACATCTTAGTCGGACATCATGAAGGCCCTATGCTTTTAGATAAAGGAAGAGTCAGAATCCTTGATGATGAAAAAGGCACATGGCTTTTTCTTCCATTACCTGACAATTCAGGCAAAATGCTAACTGGAACTTATTTAGGCATTAACAAGGTGCAACTCGGTAAGGCCAACTCCTTCGAGAAATTCTCAGACTTTGAAGAATCATCGAGGGTTATGGCCTTCGATGATCGAGACCTATGGATCACACAAGTATACAAAGGTGCTTTTAAATTGAGTTTTGATAGTGACATGGAGAATATCGCCTCTATCAATCTCTACAATTCTAATAAGGGCTTCCCAACAGACTTTCTGATCAATGTGTTTGAGATTAATGGCGAATTATTGTTTACAAGCGAGAGTGGATTCTACAGATACAACGCCAGTAAAGATCTATTTGAAAGGGAGGATGAATTCAATTATCATATTGGAACTGAGAGTATTATAGTAGATATGGATGAAGATGTTCTTGGTAATATATATTATTTAGAAGCCAAAGGTATTGGCAAACTAGAACCCATTTCAACTGGAGGATATAAGAACAATTCGAGCAGTTTTGGAAAAGTAAGTAATCTATGGAATGATGACCTTGGCAATATTTCTGCACTCGATTCTGACCAAATCCTAATCGGAGCTCGACAAGGATTTATACTTTACGAGCCAAGAAAAGACATCAAATCCAATTCTGAGTTTAGCACTCAATTCTCCAGAATCAGATTATTAGGCAAGCAAGACAGTCTATTGTATCAAGGCCATGGTGAATTTGCAATGGATAACGAACCAATTTTTAACTATGCAAACAACTCAATTGCCTTCGATTATTTCGCCCCTCATTTTGAATCTGGACAAAAGACCACTTTTCAATACAAATTGGAGAATTATGACCAGGAATGGTCAGAGTGGACAAGCACCGACTTTAAAGAATATACCAACCTAAAAGAAGGTGAATATTCTTTTATGGTAAGAGCCAAAAGCATCTATGGCGACACCAGCACTCCTATCCACTATACTTTTGAAATCAAGCCTCCTATATATAGAACTACTGGCGCCTATTTATTTTATGGTACTGGCACCCTCTTATTGATCTTTTTAGGATTTAAAACACAAGATCACAGACACAAAGAAGAAACAAAAGCATTAGAAGACTCTAAAAACCAACAATTAGATGCCAAACAGAAGGAAATCAAGGACATCACTGAAAAGTCAGAGCAAGAAATAGTAGAACTCAAGAATGCCAACCTTCAAGCAGAACTGAATCTCAAAAGTCAGGCATTAACTAGCTCTGCCATGAATTTGATTCAGAAAAATGAGTTACTCAACCAGGTCAAGAATACCCTAAAGACCATGGATAAAAGTGAATTGACAAGTGAATCTAACACCCAAGTTAATCGCTTAATTAAGTCAATTGACAGAGACTTGGCTTCAGCAGAAGAATGGACTCAATTTGAAGAGAACTTTGACCAAGTACATGGAAATTTCATCACCAGGTTAAAAGAAGCATATCCAAAATTAACACCGCAAGAGATCAAATTCAGTGCTTATCTGAGAATGAACCTTAATTCGAAAGAGATAGCCAACCTTTTGAATATCTCAGTTCGAGGAGTAGAAATAGGACGTTACAGAGTACGTAAAAAACTAGAACTCGAGAGAAAAGATAATTTGAGTGACTTTTTAATGAGGTTTTAACGAGACGAGTCTCTGATCACCACTTTTGAGTCAAACTTTTGGTTCTTCAAATGAGGTGGAATATGACGGTTCTGAATGACTTTGAATAAAAGCTCAGCTGCGGCCTCTCCCATTTCTATTGGCTCATGAGTTACACTAGTTAAATTTGGCTCTACGATCTCACAAAGATTACTGTTACCAAAACCAACAACTGATACATCCTTTGGTACATTATAGCCCATAGACTTAAGTTTCAGAATGGATTCAACCGCTAGTTCATCACTAAATGTGAAGAGTGCATCTGGCATATTCTTCGGATCTTCGAACATCTTTTCAATGATTGCATCGTGCTTCTCATCAGGATCGGTAAAAACTACAAAGTCTTCGTTCACTTCATAGTCATAAGTTTTTAAGGCTTCTAAATAACCTTCGTACCTACTTTTACTAATTCCCAATAATCCAGGACCACCTAAATGAGCAATTCTTTTTCTTCCACGTTTGATTAAATGCTCTACTGCCTGAAATCCACCAGAGAAATCATTGGCTTCAACAGTTGGCGTATCAAAACCTGGAGCAATTCTATCAAAGAAGACAAAAGGCGTATCATAGGCCTCTAAAGTTTCAAGGTGATCGAAAGCTTTGGTGTCACTTGAAACTGATAATATCACTCCTTCTACCTTACATGAGAGTAGCGATTTGATCTGATCAATTTCATTGTGATAGTCCTCATTACTCTGACAGATAATGGTAAAATACCCATGATCGCTCACGATCTTCTGAATACCATCGATTGCAGAAGCAAAGAAGCTAGAGGTAATATGAGGCACTAAAATGCCAATCGAATTAGAGCGCTTGGTTCTTAAACCAGCCGCTATAAAATTCGCTTGGTACTTCATCTCTTTCGCCTTTGCAGCCACCATTTTCTTAGTCTCTTCGCTAATATTCGGGTGGTCGTTCAATGCTCTTGAAACGGTCGATGGAGATATCTCCAATGCGGTTGCAATATCTTTAATTGTTACTGCCATGAATCACTTGTCTTTCGGTTGGGCATGAGTGCCATCACAATAAGGGAACTTTTTTGATCTTGAGCAACGACAAAAAGAAACAGTTTCATGGAAAACTTCCTTGTCTTTACGGTGAGTTACTGTAGCCCCTCCTTTTACAATGATTGGTCCATGAGGGATGATGGTCACCTCTACTCCAGAATTATCTTGTTCTTTGAACTTCACTCCTTTGATAGATAATGCTTTAGATGGGCATTCTCGCACTAAACCTACTATCTCTTCAGATGAAGCTGCTGTCATGTTGACCCAAGGCCTTTGCTTCAAATCAAAGACTTTAGGTAGCCCCTTTAAACAGATTCCAGAGTGAATACATTGAGAAGGCTTCCATAACACTGTTACTTCCCCATTCGAATACTCTTTGACAATTTCCTTTTCAGACACAATGTTGAATTTGACTGAAAATAATTTAAAAATGATTGTAATGAAAACAGAGTTTAAATATTAATACATGTTTATTTATTTATATATACATATATTATTTTTTATATTTATTTAATCGATTAAGTTCGTATCGCACATAGTCAACCCAAATTTCCTGAGCATCTTGAAGGCGCCCATGCATGGTTTCGTCATCGTACTCAAGAGACTTAGACTTGAATTCTTTAAGGAGCATATCAATCCTCTTTCGGTACACTTTTAAATCTGTCGTGCCCTGCTTCCCAAGAGATTCGATTTCCTTTTTTAGCTTTCTACCATAGAGTTCAGCTAAATCAAAGTGGAGTTGCTCATGTGCCAATAGGCGTTGATTCTCATCAGTAGTCGACCAACTATCTCTCTTCACATAAAGTACATGGACACGAAAATTAGGTTTATTCCTCTCGAGCCCTCCCCTTACTGAATGAATCACCGATGTGAGTGCAAAGTAAGACTCATCCATTCCAGAGTCTTCTTTAATCAAATAGTCCTTCCAGCTTAAAGGCCTCTCCTCGTCCCACTCAATATATTGTGTAGTATCAATCTTTAAGAAACCCTGAGCACTTAGGGAACTACTAATGAAGTAACACAATAGCCATATCTTCCACTGCCTTTTCATGATTGTGTGACAATAAACTGATTACTCTTGTTCAAAACAATCCGAATTATCTAAGTGAAGAATTTTAATTAAATCTACAATTACGAATAATATATTTTTATATATTTACTGCAATTACGAATAATATCATGAAGAAAACGAAGCTAGGTGAATTTGAAGAGTTGGTCTTGATGGCAGTCATTGTGCTTCAAACCGAGGCATATGGTGTCAATATCAAACAAGAGTTAGAGAATAGACTGAAGGAAAATCTTAGTGTGGGCTCTGTACAATCCTCTTTAAAGAGACTCGAGGAAAAAGGCTTTCTAGAATCTGAATTTGGCGAGGCCACTCAAAAACGTGGCGGCAAACGCAAGAGAATCTATACGGCCACACCCTATGGTCAGCAAGTCTTGAATGAAATGAAAGACATCAGAACAAAACTCTGGGAAGCTATGCCAGCCTTTGCTACTAACTAATGAAGAAGCATCAAGAACATAAAGCCCCTCCTCAGTGGCCATGGAAGCTTCTTAGCTGGTTTATCAATCCAGATTATTTGGAAGAACTCCAAGGAGACTTGGAAGAAGTCTTCGATGATGAATGCGAATCATACTCTATTAGGAAAGCCAAAAGAAGGTACTTGGTCGGTACCCTCAAATTACTCAGGCCTACCCTACTCAAATCATATTTCAAAAGTCAAAAACTCAATCATATCACTATGTTACAACACTATATTTCGATTGCCTTTCGCGGATTTAGTCGCCACAGAACTTCATTCTTGATCAACCTTATTGGTCTTTCAACTGGTTTGGCAGCCAGCATTCTCATATTGCTTTGGGTTGCTGATGAAAGATCAGTTGATAAATTTCATACTAAGGACAACCAATTGTATTGGATGATGACCCATTTTCAACTCACGGATCAAATCGAAACTTGGGAATATACAAGTGGCAGAATGGGCAAGGCCATGATGGAAGACTTTCCTGAAGTTGAAGATGCTGTATGGATTGGTAATGGAAGTTTTAAACCAAGTGGTGTCATCACTTACAAGAATGACAATTTTGAAACCAAAGGGCTTTTTGCAAGCCCCAACTTCTTTCAAACTCTGTCCTACGACTTATTAAGCGGTCAAGCAGAAAATGTATTGACAGGCAAGGACCAAATCCTTCTCTCAGAGAAGAATGCCACTCGTGTTTTTGGTTCTATCGAAGAAGCTATTGGACAGTCCATCGAAGTAGAATCTCGCTTCTTTAATAGAGAATTCGTGGTTAGCGGCATTTATGCTGACCCTCCTAGCAATGCTACTTTGCAATTTGATTTTGTGGTGCATTATGACCTCCTCATTGATAGAGACAGATGGGCCAACGAATGGAATGGAGGCTATGCCGAGAACTATATTGTTTTAAAAGAAGGAACTGATATTGAGGCTTTTAACGAAAAAATTGAAAACTACTTAGATGACAAAGTGAATAATGAGAAATTCACTGCATTTGTCGTTAAATACTCGGATCGCTATCTGTATGGCAATTACAAAGATGGACAACTGATTGGTGGCAGAATCTCAAGTGTCAAACTATTCACGCTTGTAGCCATCCTCATTCTTGTCATTGCCTGCATCAATTTCATGAACCTTTCTACCGCTCAGGCCAGTAAGAAAATGAAAGAAATTGGTGTCAAAAAAGCCATTGGAGCTCAAAAAGGATCTCTTGTCTTTCAGTTTCTCACTGAAAGTATCTTAATAACTCTACTTGCCTTTATTGTTTCCTTAGGCTTGGTCTACCTGCTTTTACCGCAATTCAATGAACTAACAAGCAAAAGCATCGTATTCGATTGGATTGAATTTGCTCCTAAAACTGCATTTTTAGCTCTGCTGGTTGGATTGATCGCTGGTAGCTACCCAGCCTTCTATTTATCTGGCTTTCAACCTGTACAAGTGCTAAAAGGAAAGTTCAGCAATATCAAAGGCGAAGCCTTTGTCAGAAAAGGATTGGTCATTCTCCAATTCAGCTTGAGCATCATATTCATTATTGGCGTGATCGTAATCAATAAGCAAATTGAATTTACCCAGAATCAAAACCTAGGTTATGACAGGCAGAACATCATCACCTTTGAGAGCAAAGGGCTCACCACTGAAAAACTCCTAACCTTCGTAGAAGCCCTAAAAGAAATACCAGGCATTGAGAGCGCAGGTAATATGGCAGGTGAATTCTTATGGGGCGATGATAGCGGAAGTGGCTATTGGACCGTAGAGAATCCGGATGGTAGAAACCATCTTTATAAATCCCCTAAAATGGGCTATAACACTATTGAAACATTGAATTTGAAATTAGTTGAAGGAAGAACATTCGACAGCAAATTTAATGATCATGAGAACAGAATCATCCTCAACCAGGCTGCTGTTCAATATCTAGGCCTTGAGAACCCGTCAGGCACCATCATCAATTACGGAGATAACAATAAACGAGAAGTGATCGGTGTAATTGAAGACTTCCAATATGGCTCTATGCATCAAGCCATCGAGCCAATGGTCATCAGGTTTAGAGAGTGGGGTCGTAATTGTATCGTCAAACTTCTTCCCGGTGCTGAATTAGAGACACTTAGTAGAATTGAAGAACTCTATGAAGAATTCCACCCGAAGTATGCATTCGCTGCTTCATATCTATCAGACGACTATGCCGCTCTTTACGATTCTGAGCAAAAGGAATCAGCTCTCTCTAACTACATGGCAGGTGTTGCCATCATTATTTCTTGTTTGGGTTTGTTCGGATTAGCAGCCTTTACCGCAGAACGAAGAACCAAAGAAATAGGGATCCGCAAGATCTTGGGAGCTAGTCAAAAAACTATCATCAGACTTTTGACCAATAGTTTTACTAAAACTGTATTGATCTCGATTGTTTTAGCCATTCCTATGGGCTACTTATTTGCCACAGAGTGGTTAAAAAGCTTTGCCTATTCTATTGAACTCAATTGGTGGATCTTTGCTGCAGCAGGCATCTCATGCCTTTTGATCGCATGGTTTACTATGAGCATACAAGTCATTAAAGCGGCACGCCTCAATCCAGCAGAAAGTCTTAGAAATGAGTGATCGAAGGCTAGTTTTCGGCTAAATATTCATGAACGAATTTAATGGCCATAGCGCCTTCACCTACCGCTGATGCTACTCTGTTCATAGCACCTGCTCGTACATCGCCCGCAGCAAACACACCAGGTTCTGAGGTTTCAAGAAGCATGGGTTCTCTTGTGAGTTTCCATTGCTTTTTGAAATCCTCTTCTCTCTGCGCGTCTTTCCCAGTTAGCACAAAACCTCTCTCGTTCTTGTAGACTGACTCTCCTACCCAATCCGTATATGGCCTAGCCCCGATGAAGATCAATAATGCACCAGCCGGTCTCTTTTCAACCTCTTCCGTATCAAGGTTTTTCAAACCCACGCATTCTAAATATTCAGATCCATAAGCAGCATCAATAACGGATCTTGGACTTAGCACAATGTTCTCCGTTCCTTCTATCTGATCGATCAAATATTGGCTCATACTAGACGACAAATCTGGTTTGCGAATAACGATATATACCGTCTTGGCAAAGTTGGCCAAATACATGGCCGCCTGACCTGCAGAGTTTCCTCCACCTACAATGTAAACGTCCTTTCCTTTACAAGCATTGGCTTCAGTTGTAGCAGCACCATAATAGATTCCAGCTCCTGTAAAATCGCTAATCCCCTCTGCCTCAAGGTGTCGATACTGAACACCAGTAGTCACAACTACCGCTTTTGAGTTGATCACCTCTCCCGTGTCAAGAGTTACTTTTTTGTACTGATCTTGGGTTTCGATTCCCTGTACAGTAGCAGGTGAAAGAAATTCGATTCCGAATCGTTTTGCCTGAGTAATGGCCCTATGAGTCAATTCGGCACCAGATAAGCCTTTCGGAAAGCCCAAATAATTCTCGATTCTCGAGCTTGTTCCCGCTTGTCCACCAGGAGCGTGTTTTTCAATCAATAGAGTTTTTAGTCCTTCAGATCCTCCATATACCGCAGCGGCCATACCTGCGGGTCCTGCACCAATGATCACCACATCATAGAGGTTTTCAGCAGCCTTAGATTTCATCCCAATCTTTTGGCCGATAGCAGAAGAGTCAGGCTGTATCAGATGAGATCCATCCTCGAAGAAAACAGCTGGTAGATCCTTATCAGACAATCCTGCTAAATCGACTAACTCTTTGCCCTTGTCCTCCACCGTATAGTCTAGCCACTGATATGGGATTAGATTACCGCTTAAGAAGTTCTTGATGTCGTGAGACCTTTTTGAATATTGATAGCCTACTATTCGAATCCCTTTGAATTCTGGAACATGATTGATCTGCCATTGATCAAGCATATCATTTAGAATGGGATAAAGCTTTTCCTCTGGCGGATCCCAAGGCTTATTCAAATAGTAATCTAATTGCACATCATTGATGGCTTTTATGGCTGCTTCAATGTCTGAGTATGCTGTCAATAGAATTCGCTTGGCGGTTGGATAAAAGGTCTTTGCCTCCTCCAAAAACTCAACACCAGTCATCTCAGGCATACGTTGGTCCGACAAGAAAAGAGCGACCTCTTCTCCCTTTACCTTCAATTCTTTTAGTGCTTCGAGTGCCTCTTTAGCAGAGGTTGTACTCATTACACGGTACTCAGACCTGTATTCTTTTCTTACATCTCTTCTTATAGCTGCGAGCACTTGCTCGTCATCATCAACGGTAAAAATGATTGGTAATTTGGCCATCTATTGGTTGATTAAGCGTTGACAGGAAAACAAAGCTCAAAAGTTGTTTCTCCTGGTTTTGATTTAAGTTTTATTGATCCTCTGTGTTGGTCTACAATGTTTTTGACGGCTTCAAGACCTAAGCCAGTTCCTTTTCCGACATCTTTGGTTGTGAAGAATGGATCAAAAATTCTGTCTTGAATATCTTCAGGAATCCCTGGTCCGTTGTCGGTAATAAATACATTAACAAATTCTCCATCAGTCTTGGTTTGCACATGAATATTGGCTCCGTCCTTGGTCTCCAAAGCATCAAGCGCATTATCCAGAATGTTGGTCCATACTTGATTGAGCTGACCAGGTGCAGCACTTATTTTAGGTAGTGCCTCATCCAAAGTCTCCGTTAGCTCAACATTATTCTTTTTGAACTTATGATTCAGTATGGTCAATGTAGAATGGATTCCCTCATGCACATTAGTCGGCTCTAGATCAGTAGAACGATCCATATGACTGTAGCCTTTCACCGAATTAACAAGTTTCGAAATACGATTAGAAGCCTCTTTGATCTCTCCCACCATTTTTTCCGTTGTCAACACATTATCGATCCATTCGATCACGCGAGGAAAATTCTCAGCACTAACATTCTCCAATAATGCATCCAGATCATCTGTGCAGAAACCAAAGTCTGCCAATGTTTCACTAAGTGCATAACAGTCGCCATAGCCATTATCTTCAAGCCAATCAGTGAGATCATCTTCTCTTTCTGTCCTAGCCATTAAGGATTCAGATTTGTCAATGCCATTCTCAATTTTCGAGAAAAGAAGATCATTAACGAAATCAATTTCTTCTTCGTCAACTCTAGCCGACATCACTCTTTTGAATTTATCAGGAACAGTGCCTAAATGCTTTTGAAGGGATTCAGAACTCCTCACAATAGCAGCAGCAGGGTTATTCAACTCATGTGCAAGGCCTGCAGACAGCTTACCTAATGCCATTAATTTCTCGTCTTGTTGCTGTGTTCTCATTGATGACCTTACACGGTCTGTCATTTGATGAACAAGTACGCTTGTCAGCTCATGGCAATCACAGATCAATTCTCTGAAATACTTTTTATCCAAAAAGAATACTCTGGACTCTTTTATGGTTTGCCCAATCGCAAAAGCCGTTTGTGCCCTGGAATAAGGTAAAGAACCAGAAATATCTCCGCGTTCTAAACGGCCCATTTCTTTGAACTGACCATTTCTTTGAAGCCTGAAAGTAAGAGTGCCATCGAGCACCAAGAATAATCTATCAATAGGGTCTCCTTGATTAAAAAAGATTTCTCCTTTCTCGAAATGAACCAGCTCTCCTCTATCAACTACCCATTCGATCTGCTCTCTTGGAACTTCTGAGAGAGCGGGAAATGCTGCTATTTCTTCTACGATTGATTGATCTGCCATAGCTTAGAAACCGAATTATTTTAGGATAAGTTTCTTAAGTCATCTATCATGAGTTGCGCTACTCTTTCCGATGCACCTACTCCACCGAGTTTCTTTTCAACCTCTTCATAATCGGATAGAATACGCTCTCTATTCTCTTTATCAAACAAGAGTGAAAGTTCTTTTTTCATTCTTTCTTCATTCAGATCACCTTCGATCAATTCTACGACTGACATTCGATCTAAGATCAAATTGACCATACATATCAATCTGATCTTGGTGACTCTCTTCAGGATTTCGAATGTTAACCAACCAGGTTTGTAACATACTACTTGTGGCACTCTGAACAAGGCAGTTTCTAAAGTGGCTGTCCCACTCGTTACTAAGGCTGCTTCGGCATTATTGAGGATATCATAGGTATGACCAAAAACTAGCTTGGAATGACCCGTCATCCAATTTTGATAAAACTCTTCCCCTATTGCATCTGAACCCGCAATAACGAACTGATGATCAGGGAAGTGCTTGACCATTTTCAGCATCTTAGGAAGCTTCGTTTTGATCTCCCTCTTTCTACTTCCTGGCAACAGAGCGATCACGGGTTTTTCACCAATTCCGAATTGCTCTCTGAATTCTTCTTTTGGCAAAAGCTTCTTTTTACTCTGTTCAAGAGCGTCCAATATTGGATGCCCTACATAATCAACATCATATCCATAGGAATTATAGAATGCCTTTTCAAAAGGTAGAATCGCAAATAACCTGTCGCACCATTGCTGTATGGTATGCACTCTCTTTTGTTTCCAAGCCCAAGATTGAGGAAGGATGTAGTAGAAAATACGCGCCTTTAAAGTGCTTTGCTTAACAAATTTGGCAATGCGCAGATTGAAGCCTGAATTATCAATAAGAATAAGTACATCAGGTTGATAAGCTGAGATATCTTCTTCGCAGAATTTGAAATTACGCTTTATGGTTCTCAGGTTCCGCACTACAGTGAAAATGCCCATAAAGGAGGTCTCTCTGATATGTTTTGCCAGCTCCTGTGCCTCCTCAGCCATTCTATCTCCTCCCCAAACTCTGAAATACGCATCAGGGTCTTTTGCCTTGAGCATTTTCATCATGTTGGCTGCATGCATGTCCCCGGAGGGTTCACCCGCGATTATATAGTAGCGCATGTAATCGTTATTATTATTCGAATATCGAAAGTTCTGACAGTATTCTGAACCGAAAAGAAGAAATGTGTTCTTTTCGATCAGTTTGTTTAATACAGTCTAGCCAATTAACTTAATGACAAACTCCTTAAACGATGAAAAAACTACTTCCCTTACTCCTTTTATTGACCATTTGGTCATGTTCTACAGAAGAAGAAAATGTACATACCTATTGGGTCAATAGCTACACGGTCCCTTGTGAAGGCATGGCCTCTATGCAATGTTTATTGATCCAAAAGAATGATGAGCTTGATCCTAGTGGGTGGCAAAATTTCTATGGCTCGATCAAAGGCTTTGTATTCGAACCACAATTCATTACTCAATTGAAAGTGAGAGAAATCCCAAAAGACCCGGCTAACACTCCTGCAGATGCTTCAAGCATTGATTATGAAGTAGTAAAAGTGGTAAGCAAGGAAAGAGACACACGTTTTAGAATAAATGACATTTGGGTGGCCATTGCCATTGATGAAGCTGCTTTTGATGTGCCTGAGGGTGCCGAAGCTCCTTATATTGAAGTGAACTTAAGACAACATCGTATCATTGGAACGGATGGTTGTAATAGGTTCAATGGCAGCATTGAAACGCTCACTCCGAACTCAATTGAATTAGGCCCATTGGCTCAAACAAAAAGAGCTTGTATGGATATTGCCTATCCTGATCAATTCATGTCTGCATTTAATGCATCGAAGAACTTTAGATTCGAGAACGGCTTATTGATTATGATGGAAGGCGACAAAGAGAGAATTAGATTTAAAAAGATCGATTAAGCGACTCTTTTCATAACAAAACCTTTTAGCAAATCATTTGGGCAGAGATTGTTCAAATGATTTGTTGTTTACTAGCTTTACGCGAAACTGAAAGACATGCTAAAAATAGGCGTTTTAGGTGCTGGTCATCTAGGTAAAATCCATATCAAGTGTATCAAAGACATATCAGAATATGAATTAGTCGGATTTTATGACCCTAGTGCTGATAATGCAGCCAAGGTAAGTGAAGAATTTGAACTCAAAGCCTACCATAACATTGCTGATCTTTTAGCAGATGTTGATGCTGTCGATATCGTAACACCTACCCTTTCTCATTTTGAATGTGCCAAGCAAGCATTAGAGGCAGGCAAGCATGTCTTTATCGAGAAACCCGTGACGAACACTTTGCACGAAGCGGAAGATCTTCTTGCTATGATTGAGGCCACTCAATTAAAAGTCCAAGTCGGTCATGTGGAAAGGTTTAACCCTGCCTTTGTTGCTGCAAAGCCACATTTAGGTCAGCCGATGTTTATAGAAACGCATCGGTTAGCCCAGTTTAACCCAAGAGGTCTGGATGTGCCTGTGGTACTTGATCTAATGATTCATGACATAGATGTCATTCTCAAAGCGGTAGGCTCAGAAGTAGTCAATATTTCTGCGAGTGGTGTAAATGTGGTGGCCGACACACCAGATATCGCCAATGCCAGACTAGAGTTTGCGAATGGCTGTGTTGCCAACTTAACCACAAGCCGCATAGCAGTTAAAAACATGCGTAAATCAAGATTCTTTCAACGTGATGCCTATATAGCCGTAGACTTTTTAGAAAAAAAGACTGAGATCGTGCGCATGAAAGAAGCTACTGGCGAAGAAGGTCCTTTTTCAATGGTACTTGACCTAGGAGAAGACAAGGGAAAGAAAGAGATCATTTTTGAGAACCCAAAAGTCAATCCAAGTAATGCTATTAGAGAAGAGCTCTTCACTTTTCATGAGGCGATCATTAACGACACTACTCCTATTGTGAGTTTAAACGATGGTTATCAAGCCTTAAAGATTGCCCATCAGATATTAGAAAAAATTGAAGCCAATCTTCAAAAGATCGGTTAACCCTAAACTAAAGAAGCTATTATGGATAATAGAAAGTTACTCCCTATCATCATCACTACTGTAATTGCACTAATCGTGATTTTTGGTTTATCATCAAGCATATTTTACACGACTCAGGCCAACGAAAGAGCTGTTCTCTTTAAGAAGTTCTCTGGAGGTCTAGATAAAGACAACGTGATCCAGCCAGGATTCCATGTGAAAGCCCCTTGGAATGATCTTATCACATTTGATGTAGCAGAAAGCAAAGCAGAAGAAACCATGGACGTTCTAGACAAGAATGGTCTTAGTATTTCGGTTGACGTATCCGTAAGATTTTACCCTAAGTTCGAGAGAATTGGCTATATCTATGAGCGATTCAGACTCGGTTATATCAACACCCTAGTTATTCCTGAAGTAAGATCTACTGTAAGACAAGTGATGGGTAGATATTCTGCAGAAGAGATCTATTCTACCAAGAGAGCAGAAGTAGAAACAGCCATTAAGACGGAAACTGCTGATGTATTAGGTAATGATAGAAACAATGTTGAAATGACAGCATTGTTAATCAGGTCTATTAACCTACCAGACAAGATCAAACAAGCTATTGAAAATAAGCTTCAACAAGAGCAAGAAGCCTTAGCTTACCAATTCCGATTAGACAAGGAAAAAAGTGAAGCTGAAAGGAAAAAAATTGCAGCTGAAGGTGAAGCTGCTGCCAATAAAATTGTTAATAGCAGTTTAACTCCTAACCTACTGAAAATGAGAGGAATTGAGGCTACTTTAAAATTAGCAGAATCTCAAAACGCCAAAATAGTAGTGATTGGACAGGGAGATGAAGGGCTTCCGTTGATCCTCGGGAACAATTAATGATCATATAGTTTTTGAACAGTGCCTTCATTTTATCCGTTTATTTGATAAATTCGCGCACGAGAGGAAATTACAACATTTAAACCCCGAAAAACCCTAATGTCTAATACTGCAGAAATAAAAGTTGACGGTAATTCTATTGAGCTACCAGTTATTGAAGGTACCGAACAAGAAAAAGCGATTGATATTTCTAAACTAAGAGGTCAAAGTGGCATCATCACTATTGATCCAGGTTTTAAAAATACTGGTTCTACCAAGAGTGCGATCACTTTCTTGGATGGAGAAAAAGGTATTCTAAGATATAGAGGTTATTCAATCGAAGATCTTGCCGAGAAATCTAGCTTTATTGAAGTATCATATCTTTTGATCTACGGTGAGCTTCCAACTGCTGAGCAATTAGCTCAATTCGAAGATGATATCACCAAGCATACATTAGTGCACGAAGATGTGAAGAAGATTTTGGAAGGCTTCCCTTCTACTGCCCACCCTATGGGAGTTTTATCTTCTTTAGTTTGTGCACAAACGGCTTTCTATCCTGAGTCACTTGATCCGAACAGATCTGCTGGCGAAGTAGATATGAGTATCATCAGATTGATAGCTAAAATGCCAACATTCGCTGCTTGGTCATACAAAAATCAAATTGGTCATCCGGTAAACTATCCGGACAACAACTTGAACTATACAGCTAACTTCTTAAAAATGATGTTCGCTACTCCTGCTGAGGAGTATGAAGTGGATCCTGTTGTTGCAGATGCTTTAGATAAGTTATTGATTCTACATGCTGATCACGAGCAAAACTGCTCTACTTCAACTGTAAGAGTTGTAGGTTCTTCTCACGCTAGTATGTACGCTTCTATTTCTGCCGGAATCAATGCCCTATGGGGTCCATTGCATGGTGGTGCTAACCAAGCAGTAATTGAAATGCTTGAGAACATCAAGAAAGATGGTGGCGACACTAAGAAGTGGATGGCAAAAGCGAAGGACAAAGATGATCCATTTAGACTGATGGGCTTTGGACACAGAGTATACAAGAACTTCGACCCTAGAGCTAGAATCATCAAAAAAGCAGCTGATGATGTATTGGCTAAACTAGGTGTGAATGATCCTGTATTGGATATCGCAAAAGGATTAGAAGAAGAAGCATTGAATGATCAATACTTCGTAGATAGAAAGCTCTATCCTAATGTCGATTTCTATTCTGGAATTATCTACAGAGCCTTAGGTATCCCTACCGATATGTTTACGGTGATGTTTGCTATGGGTAGACTTCCTGGTTGGATTGCTCAATGGAAAGAAATGAGAGAAAATAAAGAACCTATTGGTCGTCCGAGACAGGTTTATACAGGAGCTAATGAAAGAGCTTATGTAGATCTTGGCAATAGATAATCTTTAAGAACTTATATTCTAAGGGAGTCTTTGACTCCCTTTTTTTATGCCTATTTTAGAATAGTATCAATTGAAAAACTAAAATGGCAAGAGTCATACTATCGTTATTTTTGATGTCTATTGCGGTGACATCATTCGCTCAAAACACTTTTGACAAGGTTCTTATGCTTAGTGGTGAGGTAAAAGAAGGAAATGTCACGGGCATTAGTGAATTGACAATCCAATTCATTCATAAGGGCGAGTCGCTCAAGTATGAACTCAAGAAAGCGGACATCAGTAAAATTGAATTTGGTAGTGGACGAATTGAGGTGTTTAACGAAATGCCCGAATCAAACTCAGACAATTCATTAGCTGATCATCATAATAAGATTGCGGTACTTCCATTCATTTACATTCGAGATGGTGAACAGAAAAAGAATGACGCCATTGAAAGAAAGGTGCAACAGGAATTCGTCACACTCATGCAAAACCATATTGGGGTTCTTAAAATTCAACCTACCAATACGACCAATGCCCTATTAGCGAAAAATGGAGTAAATGATGAAAACTACATCCAATACACGATGCCTGAATTGGCCAACATGCTTGGTGTAGAATATGTGGTTCAAAGCACATTAGAGATCAGTAAAAAAGGTGCAACCTCTTATAATAGCTCCTCCCTTTTCTTGAAAGAAAACAATGCCAAGGACAAAGTCAGTGGCTCTTCCTTTAGCTCAAGTTCCACTCAAATTGAGTATCAAACGAACATGAGTATGGTTTTATACAATGACCAAGGCGAGTCTGTGTGGAGTCGATCAAAAGAGGCTTTTTGGCCAAATGAAGACGCTTATAAAGAGACGCTTAAGTTTATGTTGAAGAGAATGCCCATCTACACTAAATAACTTTCACTCTTTTTTATTTAATCAAGTCGACAGTTTTTCGGGCTTGATAGATTTTACTATTTTTCTGTAAACCAAGACTATGAGAAAGTTTGCTTCAACCATTATTGTGCTTCTCTGTTTTTTCGCCTTCACGCAGGCACAAGAAGAGGCAGCACCGGCCAAGAGTCCATTTAATCCCTATGTCGGAATCATCACAGAATCTACCGTTTCAGGTGGACTAGCTGGCTTCTATGCAGGCGCGTTTTTAGGTAAACGATTCGGGATTGGTGCCTACTATGAAACTCCAACTAGTAGTTTCGATAACGATTTTAACGGCAACAGATCGGCCGCAGGTGTTTTCGGAAGCTATGTGCTTCTAAAAGAGAACAAACTAGATCTTTCTGTCCTTCTGAGAGCCGGCTTTGAAAACGAAAAGTTTGTTATCATTGTTCCCTCCGTTGTTATGGGCTACGCTGTATCTCAACGTTTTCATATTAGTATGCTTGGAGGATTTCGCTATGAAAAACCATCAATCGGGTTAACCCTTGGCTATAGATTTAAGAAGCTATGAAATTGATCAAATCAGCTGCTATTCTTGTCTTGCTAGTTTTACTATCGACTTGTGAGACGTACGAAGACTTCGCTCCATATGAGACCTTTACCATCAAAGCAGGTAAGCACGGTAGTGGACTAAAAACCACGCAGCTTTATCATGAATACTTAGTCTTTGATGTCATTTTTGATGAAACAGCTATTTACGAAACCCAAGACCCCAACAATCAAGCAGATGTCAATAAGCTGTTCGGTTTTTCCGACTGTAATAGTAACCATGTTGAAAACAGTGCTCGTTTTGGATGGAGATGGTATGAGGATGAATTGCAGATCTTAGGTTTCGTTCATTTCAACGGAGACATTGAAATACTTGAATTGGGCTCTGTAGAGCTCAATAAGTCCTATAGATACGAAATGTATTTAGGTGATGATGAGTACTTCTTCAGAGTAATTGGAGTTACTGATGAACAAAGAGATTTTGTTGGCGGTGTTGCATCAATGAGAAGGTCCGGTTCAGTTTGTAATGTAGGCTACTACTATAGGCTCTGGCCCTATTTCGGAGGAGACGAAACGGCTCCACATGATATCAAAATTCATATGAGAAGGGTCTATGAGTTCCCTGAATAAATTAAATACTACTATGAAAAGAATTCACCTAGTCGTTCTTATTTCAATCACCCTTTTTCTTAGTCAAAGATCACATGCTCAAATTGATCCTATGGTTGGTGCAACTGCAGAATGGACAGTTGCTGGAACTTTAGTAGGTGCCTATGGCGGTGTTAAATTCAATGAACGATTTGGATTAGGTGCCCTTTATGAAACCAGAACCGTTGAATTTGACTCTCGATTTAATGAAAATCTTAGCCTGCTAGGTTTATTTATTGATTATCGAATTCTGAGAGAAGGTAATTTAGATGTAGATATTTTCATAAGAGGTGGTCTTGAAAATGATAAATTCGTTGTCATCCTACCGGCCCTAAACTTTGAATACTATTTCGCGAAAAAATTCAGTGGCTTCGTAATGGCCGGAGTTAGGTCAGAAAAACCATCAATAGGTGTGGGCGTGTTTTACCATTTTAAAGGAAGGAGTGACAGATGATCAAGCGATTAACTGTATTAATACTATTTCTTGGAGTATTGTCATGCGAAGAATTTGACGATACTGTTCCTTTTAGAGAATTTAAGATTCCACAAGGCAAACACAGCTCTACACATAGACTTTCGGAAATGGATCATGAATGGTTAAGTTTTGAAGTCATTTTTGACGAATCTGCCATTTATGAAACTGTTGATCCAAATAACCAGGCAGATATTAATAAACTATTCGGATTTGCTGAGTGCAATAGTAATCATGAAGAGAATTCTATCCGATTTGGATGGAGATGGTTTAATGACGAGCTACAAGTATTTGCTTACGAACACCTGGATGGAAATATAATTTGGGAACAAATGGGTGTTGTAGAGCTCAATAGAACCTACAGATTTAATATTTTCCTTTTTGATGACAGATACGAATTAGAAGTAGAAGAATTTGGCGTCAAAAACACGATTATGACTCGCTCTGAACTAGTATGCACCAAAGGTGCATATTACTTGCTATGGCCTTATTTTGGAGGGAATGAAACCGCTCCTCAAGATATCTCAGTATTTATGAGAAGAAGATACGATGTGCCTAGATTTAAGAAAAGAAGCAAATAAAGGCGATTACCTTCTTGATCTGATCAATTTGTAACCCAGGGCAAAACTCCAAGTTCTCTCCTTACCTAATCGAGTCAGATCACCTCCTAGATTTCCTATTTCTTCTGATAGTCTACCAAAACCACTTTGATAAGATACATCTAGCATAAATGGTCCAAAATCTAGTCCTGCGTTGAAACGGGCGCCTAGAGTCAAGGTATTGAAATTGTCTAAAAACCCAGGATCAACATCGTCAATTGGAAGCTCTCCTCCTGGCTCAATGATCAGTTTACCATTGTTACTTAGTAAAAAATTAAAGTAGGCGCCAGCCCCAATTCTAAAAGCTGTTTCTCCAAAACCTGTTCTATAACCAACAATAAGCGGGACTTGAAGTGAATTAAAACCAAGATCCAACTCTGCTGTTGTATTCGGTATAGTTTCCAGGGGCTGCATAATGATTGATGTTACATTGGTATAAAGTAACTCTGGCTGGAAATAAATATGATTAACTCTCAATTGCATAAATATGCCAAAGGCATAACCATAATTCTGATAGTCAAAATCAGGTGGAAGGTCACTTCTTTTAATATTTGAATAATTCGTAACCCCGTAGCCTGCTCTTACACCAAAATCAATTTCCTGATCATATGATTGACCGTAAGACAGCACAGCACTGGAAAGCAAAAGACAGAAAGAAATAATAATTTTTTTCATAGAAGAGTAATTATGGTGAAAGCCTGTAAAAGTGCAATTAAGGTTTGCTATAGTCTATTTCTAAAAAGTTTATATCCCACAGCCAATCCCCAATTCGAAGCGTTGCCTAGGTCTGCACCAATATAGGTAACGAATTCTTCACCTCTACTAAATCCTGCTTGAAAGTGAGCATCTATTAATATAGGCCCAATATCGAATCCAGCATTGAACCTCCAGCCTAAAGAAAGGTCGTTAAAAGAAGACAATGCCTCATCAGAAACAGGAGTTGTACCTCCGGGAGTCAGCGTTAAATCACCCTTAGAACCCATCAAGAAATTAAAGAAAAGACCTGCTCCCACTCTAAATGAGTTCTCTCCGAAACCAAACCTATATCCTACAACCAGTGGCACTTGTAGGTTGGAGAAATCAAGACTTAAGTCACCATTAATACTTGTATCATCAGGGTCTGGTCCTGAAAGGTCGATGTATGATTTAATAAAGAGGATCTCAGGCTGAAAGTAAATATGGTTCACCCGAAGTTGTAGAAACATACCTGCTCCCCATCCCCATGTTGAGAAATCATAGTTATCGGCTAATTCTGACCCCTTGTAATTACTGTAAGTTGTTTGCCCCCAACCTACTCGAATTCCAAAATCTATTTCTTGGTCGTAATCGGGCTTAAGATAATTTGACTGTTGTGCATTAACAGCAAAAGGGATTAATAATGCAGCAAAGAGAAGAAGTTTCTTGAATTGATTCATTAGAAATGAAAATAATGAATTCTTCAGAGATTCAATAAATGAGCCTTTTTATTACTTATTTTGCGTGCAATAATTCATTCTAGAAAGTTAATAATGGATCTAACAAACCCTTGGCATAAAGTATCCCCAGGTGATGAAACACCTGATATCGTAAACGGGATCATAGAAATACCTAAAAATACTCGTGCAAAGTACGAGCTAGACAAAGACAGTGGATTACTCAAAATGGATCGAGTGATCTATTCATCCATGTACTACCCTGCCAATTATGGTTTTATTCCACAGACTTATTGTGATGACAATGACCCACTAGACATCTTGGTCTTATCACAGATCGAGATTGTTCCTATGTGCTTAGTGGAAGCCAAAGTAATTGGCGTTATGCGCATGCTAGATGGTGGTGAGTTGGATGATAAGATCATTGCTGTGGCAGCAAATGACATGTCTGTCAATCATATAAACGACATATCTGAATTGGGACCTCATTTTGTAAAAGAATTAAGAACCTTCTTCGAAGACTATAAAAAGCTCGAGCACAAAACAGTGGAAGTTGAGGACTTTCAACATGCCGACACGGCTAGGCAAATCATCCTTAAGGCTATTGAGGACTATAAAGAGAAATTTCAATAAAGAAAAAGCCTCACATTTCTGTGAGGCTTTTTTTATCATTTCTTGATCCCTGGTAATCCTTCTGGCTTACTTGTATGCCAGTAGAATGGATCTGCTTTCTTCTTACGTGGATATTCCTCATCAAGATTCTCAGCATTGTACAATCTTCCATTTCGCATCACATGACTGATGTCGTTTGTGTTGCGGATGTTATCCAATGGATTAGAATTAAGAATCACTAAATCAGCAAGTTTACCTGCCTCAATAGATCCTAAGTCTTTATCTAAGCCGATAGCAGTTGCACCAAGAATAGTCGCTGTCTTCAATGCGTCATGCTCCGAAATACCACCTGATGCCATAGACCAAAGCTCCCAGTGATAACCTAGGCCTTGTAACTGCCCATGGCTTCCTACACCAGCAAGACCACCTTGCTCAACAATAGACTTAACACCTTCAGCATGTTTTTGGAAGACATGCTCCTCATCCATAAACCATCCTGGTCTTCTTCTTGACTTGGCTGCCAATTCAGCATAAGGAGTGAAATAAGACAACTTCTTGTCGTGGTATGGATTCTCACGAGAGTAGAAATAGTTTTCTGCCCATGGACCTCCATATGCCACCAACATGGTTGGAGTATAAGCCATTTTAGATTCCGCTACTGTATGCGTAACATCTCTAAATAATGGTGCTATTGGAAGCGCATGCTCATGACCAGGATAACCATCAACCAACTGTGTCATGTTCAGTTTGAAATCCAAACCACCTTCAGTAGTTGGCATTAACTTCTGCTCTTTAGAGGCTTCTATAATCCATTGACGATGTTTCCTGTTTCCTACCAAGTACATTTTAATGGTCTTCGTATTGTAGTACTCACTGTACTGCTTCAACACTTTCTTGGTATGTTCTAAACTCTTCAGGTTATAAGCCCAGAAACCAACACCCGGCCCTGTAGAATATACTCTTGGTCCGTAGATCTGACCAGTTTCAACCATATCAGAATAGGTTAGCACATCCGTAGTAGCTGTTTGAGGGTCACGAGTAGTCGTTACACCATAAGCTAAATTCGCAGCATAGATCCAAACCTGATTCTTATGCAAGCCCCATGATGGCCACATATGAGCATGAGTATCTACAAATCCAGGAACAATAGTTTTACCAGACATGTCTATGGTTTTAGCACCTCTTGCTTCTAGTGTACCTGAGGCTCCTACCGCTACAATTCGAGCATTTTCAATAAGGATATCACCATTCTCGATAACTTCATCACCATTCATGGTAATGATCGTAGCTCCTTTTAGAAGTGCTTTTCCTTTTGGAATATCTTTGGTTGCCTCAATTTCAATTCTGAATTCTACAGGCTTATATCCCTCATCCTTCTTCTCTTCTTTTTTATCCTCTTTCTTTTCTACTTCTTCTTTATCGCCTTCTTTCTCTTCTTCTTTATCCTCTCCTTCTACGGAATCATCTTCCTTCTCTTCTTCAGCTTTTTCCTCCTCTGCTTTCTTTTTAGCTTCAGCTTCAGCCTTTTTAGCCACTTTCACACTATCAGTATAAGCCTCGTAATCATCTAGGTCATAGATGAAATGAGCATTACCGATAGACCAGTGCACTTTCTTAGCATCGCTTGACCAAGCAGGAAACTGACCACCAATTTCAGTTAACTTCCAAGAAGGGAATTGAGCCCCTTGAGGATTAGCAACTGAGATGGAAGGCGTTTGACCAAGTTTTGGTACTGTTACAACAAAGATATCATTGTTGATTTGCGCCATGGCTTTATCCCCTTCTGGTGCCATATAAATTACTTCTGCTCGTGAAGGAGGGTTATTTTCTCTCCATCCTCCGTGATCTGTGAGCATTGAGCTATGTCCTTCTTGCGGACCTTCAGCCCAAGGATCAGGCATTCCATGGTGATGATCGTCAGCAGGGTTAGCACCGAAAGTTCTAATACCAGTTATCTTGACTACTTGTTTCTCATCTGTGCCATCCCAACGTACAGAACTTAAACCTTGGAAACCACTGAGGTAAATTCTATCGTCTCCATTCACAAAATGAGGGAATCCTTTGCCACGAGTTTTCATTATGAAATTCACTTCTCCACCGTCAGCAGAGATCCAGCAAAGATCTTCAGAGGCTCTTGGCGTAAAAGGACCTTCAGAATCTTTCAAATTTTGGGCTGAACCACGAGTGAACACGATTCTACCATTTTTATTCCATGCAGGAGTCCCATAAATAGCAGGGTCAGAAGTTAATTTAGCTGGTCTAGGACGGCCTTCAACATTTACTTTATATATAGAACCACCTTCAGTATCTGACCAAGTTACATAAGCCACGCTACTTCCATCAGGCGACCAAGTCGGCTGAGCTTCAGTCATCTCCATTTTAGAAAGTCTTTTAGGCTCACCGTCAGGTAGGTCCATCACATATAACCTATTCAATGCTGTGAATGCCAGTTTAGAACCGTCAGGAGATGGTACTCCATCTCTAATTTGAGTAACCACCATCTTTTCATCATCAGATATAGGATACTTAAATTCCAATCGTGGTCCCATGGCCAGGTCTACATCTACATCCAAAGGTATTTCTGTAGCTCCACTTCCATCGATGTTGACTTTAAAGAGTTTACCATCCCATGAGGCAATAACATTTTTACTGTCTGGAGTAAATGTCATAGCTGGAAGTACTCCTAGAGGAGCAATTGATTCTTGCTCATCTCTTTGGATAGGATAAGCAAGCCATTCTTCATCACCACTTTCTAGATCTCTTTTGACCAATCCTGTTTGATCTTCATAACGAGAGCCATAGACCAGCCATTTACCATCAGGCGACAATGTTGGAGTAAATGCAGAACCGTATCTCGAAGTAATAGTGGCATTTCTACCATTTTCTCTATCATAAACCGCTAATTGATACTGAGGTAATTGCGCATTGTAATTCCAAGCTCCAAATCTCTGAGAATAATAGATATATCTCCCATCAGGGCTAAAGGCAGGCTCTACTGTTTTTAAGCCACTTGGCTGTTTGATCAGCTGGAAACCTCCTCCACCATCTTTATGGTACATAAAGAGTTTGTGATTTCTTCTTCCTTTAGAAACAACAACGTATTCACCATCAGGCGACCACTCGGCACTTTGTACCCATTCATTATTGCTTTTGGTTACTTGATGAGTTTCTTCTGTCTCCAAGTCCATGATCCAAGCATTATCACTTCCGCTTCTATCACTTGTGAAAACAATGCTTTTCCCATCAGGGCTATACCTTGGGTGAACGTCATATGCCATCCCATCGGTAATTCGAGTGGCTTTACCTCCACTTGCAGGCATCGTATATAGATCACCTAACATGTCGAACACAATGGTTTGACCGTCAGGGCTGATATCTACAGAAACCCAAGTTCCTTCCTTGGTATTGAATGAAATTGTTCTTTCTGCCTTCAAAGGAAGGTCTTTATAGGTTGTTTGACCTTTTTCGGTTGTGTCTTTCTCTTCCTCCTTTTCTTGATAGAAAGGTGAAGCCATGACACTTGTGGATAGGGCTAATAAAAATGAGAAGGTAAACATACTTCTCCACTTAAGCCCAAGTGTTGTTTTTAACATGATGATTTTAATTGATTAAAAGTCTTGGTTTATGATGTAATTTAACAATTTCTGCATACGAGCTTTTTTAATGGATTGTTTATCATTGTCAAAAATCTAGAGCATGGCTAAAAAGAGGTCGACCAAGTCTAAACCTAAATCAACAACAAGAAGGAAATCAAGCGCTAAAAAATCGGGTGGATTCAATCTAGCTAAGTTCACTTTGGGCCTCTTTATTCTTATCGGACTCGGATATGCAGGATTGGCAATTTGGGAAGGAAAGTTAGTTCCAGATGAATTCAGCGAATTTGAATTACCTGTCTTCTCTGATGATAATGATGATAATCCTCAAAAGCCCAAAACAAGCAGCAAGGAATCCCAAACTCAGCAGAAACCTGACGCCTCTACCCCTTCTAATGAATCGCAACCAATAGAAATTGATGTTGAAGACTTTGACTTATACTTCACCAAGGCCTTCGATTTTGGATGGCCAGACTACAATACCAACGAGGCCATTATTGAGCGCCCTTATTACACCATCAGATATAATGAAATACATGAGCAAGCAGATTGGGTAGCCTACAAACTATCTGCCGACAGCTTAGAACAAGAGAAATTCGAAAGGAAAGATGATTTTCGAAAAGACCCTAGAGTCCGAACGGGATCAGCAGAGCTGGTAGATTATAAAGGATCAGGTTATGATCGTGGTCATTTAGCACCTGCTGCAGACTTTTCGTATGATGATTACGGTCTATCTCAGAGCTTTTATATGAGTAACATGAGTCCACAAAATCCTTCATTTAACAGAGGAATATGGAAAAAGCTAGAAGAGCAAGTGAGAGAATGGGCAATAGAAGAAGATGAAGTCTACGTAGTTACTGGACCCATTTTAACCGAAAACTTAAAGTCTATCGGTAAAAACAAGGTTTCTGTCCCTGATTATTATTACAAGATCATACTAGATATTGACGAGCCTGAAATAAAGGCCATTGCCTTTTTAATGAAGAATGAAGGAAGCAAAGAAGAGCTCAGCTCATTTATCGTTCCAATAGATAAAATTGAAAGCCTTACGCACTTGGACTTTTTCCCCGCTATGCCTGATGAATTAGAGAATTACTTAGAAGCTGGAAGAACCTCTTCAGATTGGAACTTCTAGTTTTTACAGTATTTATTGAAAGCTGCTGCGGCTTCTTTAGAACCAAGCACCTTCGCTCGATTAAAATCATCGCAAGCCTTTCTCTTCTGACCTAAGTTAATTCTCAATGCTCCTCTATATAAGAAAGCATCTTGATTCTTATTGTCAAATTCAATGGCTAGGTTATAATTCTTGATTGCCTCTTTGAAATCACCTGTTTTGTGGAAAGAACGCCCCTTAAGAAGATAGGCTGTTACGCTACGCGCATCTTTTCTCAATACCTTGTCAAAGAAGTTGATCGCTTGATTATACTCTTCTCTATTATACCAGTACTTACCCATGCTCAGGTTAGCATTGATATTCTCTGAATCAATATCCAAAACTCTAATAAAATCCGCTTTCGCTTTTTCTATCTGTCCTAACTCCTCATAAGCCCTACCTCGATTATAAAGAGACTTAACGTCTTTCGGCTTGGTAGCAAGAAATTCGTCATAAGAAGCTATAGCAGCTTTATACTCTCCTTTCATATAAAGATCATCCGCTTCTCTTGTAATATCTGAATTACAAGACCAAGCAAAAGCTGCTACTAATAATATGTATATGATTCTTTTGATCATGTTTAGTCTACGTGAAATTTGGCGCAAAGGTATGCTTTTGAACTATTAAACAAAAAGAAAAGGGGCCGAAGCCCCTTTCCCGGGCGGGGTGAAAGACTCCGCCCTCACAACACACACGTTGTCTTCAAATAGGTCAAAAACTCAAAACAACAATGATGGAATTACAAAGGGATGACCAAAAAAATAAGTCGCTGAATAACAGCGACTTACATCTATTTAATTCTTAATTTTGTCCCAATATGGGAAGCAGAATCTTAATTTTATACAGCTACATCATTTTCGCGAAGCGCATCATTAAGAGAGGTCTTCTTATCTGTACTCTCTTTTCGTTTTCCGATGATCAAAGCAGCAGGCACATTGAATTCGCCAGCAGGAAACTTCTTAGCGTAACTTCCAGGAATCACCACTGAGCGATCTGGCACATAACCTTTGTATTCTACAGGTTCATCTCCCGTTACATCAATAATCTTAGAAGAGCCAGTTAAAGTCACATTGGCCCCTAGTACTGCTTCTTTACCAACCCTTACTCCTTCAACAACAATACATCTTGAACCAATGAATGCATTATCCTCTATAATGACAGGTGCAGCCTGTAGGGGTTCTAAAACACCACCAATACCAACTCCACCACTTAGGTGAACATTCTTGCCTATTTGAGCACAGCTTCCCACTGTTGCCCAAGTATCCACCATTGTTCCTTCATCTACATAAGCACCTATATTGATGTAAGAAGGCATCATAATAACCCCCTTGCTCACGTAGGCACCATAACGAGCAACTGCATGAGGAACTACTCGAATACCTTTTTGTGCGTAACCAGTCTTTAATTTCATCTTATCATGAAATTCAAATGGACCCACCTCTATGGTTTTCATTTTCTGAATAGGGAAATAAAGAATCACTGCCTTCTTGATCCATTCGTTCACCTGCCAACCATCGGCAGTTGGTTCTGCCACTCTTTTGTCGCCATGATCTAGGTCTTCAATAATCGTTTTAACAGCAAGAATTACGTCCTTGTCTTGAAGTAATGAACGGTCGTTCCAAGCGCGTTCTATGATATCTCTTAGTTCCATTTCTGTTTCAGAAATTATTTTAACTTTATTCTAACTAATGGAAAAGACCAAGGTTGTCATTGCTTCTGTTTTAAAGCCTGTAGACGACACTCGAATGCTCGAGAAGTTTGGCCTTTCAATGGCTGAAACAAACAAATATGATATTAATATCATAGGCTTTGAATCAAAAAATACGCCCGTATACGACAACATTCATTTCTTTCCTATTGATCGGTTCCCAAGGCTCAGCTGGGATCGTTTAAAAGCTCCATGGAAAATTTATAGATTATTAGTTAAAGTAAAACCTCAAATAACTATAGTTAATACACATGAATTATTGATAGTTACAGTACTGTACAAAATTTTATTTGGCACTACTTTATACTACGATTTACGTGAGAACTACTCCAAGAACATCTGGAATACGGATGTATTTCCTTCTTGGGCTAAACCCATATTAGCCCCTTGGGTAAGGATCAAAGAATGGTTATCCAAGCCATTCATTAAAGGCTACACGCTTGCTGAAAAGGTCTATGCGAAACAACTACCCTACTTGGGTAAAAAATATGAAGTCATAGAAAACAAATATGCACCTCATCAAGGTGAGAGAACCGCCTACAGGAATCCAGACCCAAGTCATATAGACTTGGTGTTTAGTGGCACCTTATCGAAGGAAAATGGACTATTTGAAGCCATCGAGCTCACTAAGAGACTACACGCCATAAATGACACCATACGTTTAAGAATAGTTGGATATTGCGCATTGAAGACTGAATTGGAACAATTGAAAGAGGCCATTCATGCCCACGACTTCATAGAATTAAACGGTGGGGATCACTTAGTACCTCATAAAGAAATCATAGAGGCCATTGAGAAAGCAGATTTTGGGTTTGTATTCAAAAGGGGCAATAATGGTACTAATGATGAGAAATTACTCACTCGAATTTTCGAATACACGGCCAACCATCTTCCTATTCTCTTAACTGACAATCCTCATTGGATGGCATTCTGCCAGCAATTTAATGCTGCTCTAGTGGTGAATGAAACCACTGATTTAAATGACCTACTCTCACAAATGAAAGACCGTCAATTCTACGATAGAGGAGATACATCTCTATGCCTCTGGGAGAAAGAGGGGGAAAAACTATTGGAATTCATTTCCTAATTAAAGCTAGTCTAAAAATATTTTTACTACACACTAACCTGTTGTAAAATAGTTAATTATACCTTTTTTCATTCATTTAGTATTAACTAATATTTTTTTTAGATAAATCTAAATATTACATTTGGGTCAAATCTCGATTCATGTTCAGTTACGTAGAAGAGAATTACCTAAAGGCTATTTATCACCTATCGGAGAATGGGGAGAAAAGTGTCAATACGAATGCCATAGCCATTGAGCTAGATACCACAGCAGCATCTGTTAGTGATATGATTCGCAAGCTCTCTAAGAAGAAAGCAGTGGACTATGAAAGGTATAAAGGGGTTAAGGTATCAGAAAAGGGTAAAGAGGTAGCTCTTAAGGTCATCAGAAAACACAGGCTTTGGGAGGTTTTTTTAGTTCAGAACCTTAAGTTCAATTGGGATGAAGTACATGAAGTAGCCGAACAACTAGAGCATATCAAGTCGCCCCTACTCATCAGCCGATTAGATGAATTTTTAGGTTTCCCGAAGTACGATCCACATGGTGATCCTATTCCAGATGAGGACGGTAATATCAGCACTCTTAAGAAACAGACACTGACCGAATCTGCCATTGGTGATTCCGGAACAGTGATTGGTGTAAATGACTCAAGCTCAGCATTTTTGAAGTATTTAGATAAAGTAGGGATTTCAATAGGCACTCAGCTGAACATTATTGACAAAAACGACTTTGATGGGTCGCTTGATTTAAAATTTGGAGATAAGAACATTACCATCTCCCCTGTTGCTGCCGAAAACATCTCAATAGTGATCGATTAAAATGAATCAAGCTTTAATCAATCTTCTCATTTTCGCACTCATAGTCATCATCCTATGGGGAATTTACAAACTCTCGAACTCCAAGAGCCTATTACAATCGCGCCTTCAAAGAGAGAAAACGCTAACCGAAGATGTTCTAAAGCAGCTTTTTCATGTTGAACAAAGTAAGCGCAAAGCCACATTGGATAATCTTTCTGGGGCTTTACAGCTAAGAAGGAAGCTCATCCTTTCAGTTGTTGATAAAATGGCTCAGAATGGATTGATACAGCTGAACGACACCCATATTGAATTGACGGATAATGGCAGACAGTATGCACTAAAGATCATCCGTATCCATAGACTCTGGGAAAAGTATCTGGCAGAGCGTACAGGGCATCAGGCCGGAGATTGGCACGAACTGGCAGAAAGGAAAGAACATGAAATGACAGATGAACAAACGTCTGCCTTAGAGTCATTTTTAGGAAACCCCATGTTCGACCCTCATGGAGATCCAATACCCAATGAAATGGGCCAGATGTCCAAAGTAAAATGGACACCACTCCCCTCTTATCCATTAAATACGCCTGGTAAAATCACTCACATTGAGGATGAACCAGAGGTGATCTATAAGCAAATATTGAATAAGAGGATATTCATTGGTTCTCAGATCAAGATCTTATCAACTGATAACAATTCGGTTAATTTTCTCTGTGAAGGAGAAGAGCATCAATTCTCAACCATAGTAGCTGCCAACATCAATGTGGAAGAATTAGGCGAGAATGAAATCTTTGAAGAAAACGCTGTTAGGCTTTCCTCATTAAAGGCTGGTGAATCAGCCGAAGTGTTAGGACTCTCAATTGAATGTAGAGGTGCTAATAGAAGAAGACTACTAGACCTAGGCATTTTACCAGGAACAAAAATAGAGGTGGACCTTACAAGCCCATTACAAGACCCTGTAGCATACAGAGTAAGAAATACATCTATCGCTCTACGAAATACCTTGTCAGATCTCATATTAATTAACAAGAACTAAAATGAGCACACCCCAATCTGCATGTGACGATTGTGCCTTCCACAATATCAATAGCTTAAAAAAGCTTGGTATTGACACCTCTGACATGGACTATGTCATTGCCTTGGCTGGTAATCCCAATACCGGTAAAAGCACTGTTTTCAATGCGCTCACAGGCCTGAGACAGCATACAGGTAATTGGCCGGGTAAGACCGTAGTTAGAGCTGAAGGAGCGTATTCATACGACAGCAAAAAATATAAACTGATAGACCTTCCAGGAACCTATTCCCTCCTTTCTACTTCACAAGATGAAGAAGTTGCTAGAAATTTCATCCTCTTCGGAAAACCAGATGTAACAGTCATTGTGGTTGATGCTACTAGGCTTGAGCTCAATTTGAACCTTGTCCTCCAGATTCTAGAGATCACCAATAAAGCCGTGCTTTGCTTAAACCTGATGGATGAAGCCAAAAGGCACAATATTCAGATCGACCAAAGAGAATTATCTAAGAAACTGGGCATTCCTGTAATTGAGACAGTAGCTCGTACACAAAAAGGGATTCCTGAATTGCTTGCTACCATTCAAGAGGTGGCTACCGGCCAAATTGTGTCTAAACCTAGAAAGGTTAAATCACTTTCAGGAGATCTAGAAAAATCTGTCAAAGAATTGACCACTGCCATAGAACAGCAATTCCCTGGACTACCCAATAGCAGATGGGTTGCCTTTAGGTTACTAGAAGGTGATCAGCGCATTACAGAAGCTGTTTTGAACAATGAATTAATGGAATTAGTGTAATGGCGGAGAAACAGGATAACTCGATCATTAAGCTGGCTACTGAGCTTCGTTGGAAGTTAGGAGATAACGTTCACGATAAGCTCACTGAAAGTCTTTATGCGGATGCATCTGATATCGCCTCCAAGGCCATTGAGATGCCTGGTAAAGAGAGAAACTACACACTTGACAGTAAGATCGATCGAATTGTTACCAGCAAGAGATGGGGCTTCCCTATCATGATCGGGATTCTTGGCATAATCTTATGGCTTACCATAACAGGTGCCAATTACCCGTCAGGTTTACTCTTCACTTTACTCATAGAGAATTGCTACCCTGCCCTAAAAGAGCTCTCTGCGAACATTGGTTTAGTTTCTTGGCTTGATGGACTGTTAATTGATGGTATCTACCTGGCAGTGGCCTGGGTAGTAGCCGTTATGCTGCCTCCAATGGCCATATTCTTCCCTCTGTTCACTCTTCTCGAAGATTTTGGATACTTGCCTAGGGTCGCTTTTAATCTTGATGCATTATTCAGAAAAAGCGGAGCGCATGGCAAACAAGCGCTCACCATGAGTATGGGATGGGGTTGTAATGCAGCTGGTGTTATTGCTACTAGGATCATCGATAGTCCTCGCGAAAGACTAATAGCCATCATCACGAATAATTTTTCACTTTGTAATGGACGCTGGCCTACACAGATCCTAATCGCTACCATATTTATTGGCAGTCTTGTACCAGCCTCTCTATCAGGCACAATTGCCTCTCTATCAGTGATTGCCATTGCCCTGCTAGGAGTTGGTTTTATGTTCTTAACTTCTTGGCTTCTGTCAATGACTGTATTAAAAGGGGAAGTCAGCACATTTACCCTTGAACTTCCTCCTTACCGCCCTCCTCGTTTCTGGCAGACCATCTATACCTCATTAATTGATAGAACGCTCATAGTGCTTTGGAGAGCAATCGTTTTTGCTGCTCCAGCTGGTGCCGTCATCTGGTTAGTCTCCAATGTAGAAGTTGGGAATATGACATTAGCCAACTTAGCCATTGATTGGCTAAACCCTTTTGGCCTTTTCATAGGCTTAAATGGGGTCATTTTATTGGCTTATATCATTGCGATACCTGCGAATGAAATCATCATCCCAACCATTCTCATGCTCACAGTAGCTAATATCAATATGCTAGGAGTTGGAGCCGGTGATGGTGTCATGTTCGAACTAGATTCAGAATTAGAAACCGCCAACATTTTAATTGCTGGCGGCTGGACCGTATTAACGGGGATCAATCTCATGCTATTTAGCCTTTTACACAATCCATGTAGTACGACTATTTATACCATATACAAAGAGACAAAAAGTGCGAAATGGACTCTTGTAGCCAGTATCCTACCGATCATTATGGGGTTTGTGGTTTGCTTTTTGGTCACTCAATTCTGGTATCTATTTAGTTAAGTCCACATCACCTATCTTTGCAGCATGCAAGAAATCCTGCGCAACGAAGAAACCATAATTGCCTTAGCCACCCCACAAGGGGTTGGTGCGATTGGTGTGATCAGATTAAGTGGACCGAAGTCTATTCAATTAGTTAATCAGGTTTTCAAAGGAAAGAACTTAGAGTCTCAAGAAAGCCACACGATTCATTTTGGCACAATAAGAGATGGTGACAAGATCTTAGACGAAGTATTAATCTCCCTTTTTATAGCTCCTAAGTCGTTTACTAAAGAAAATGTCATTGAGATTTCTTGCCATGGCTCCAACTTCATCATTCGTCAGATCATCCAATTACTGATCAGAAAAGGTGCCCGACCGGCTAAGCCTGGTGAGTTTACAAAGCGCGCCTTTATGAATGGTCAGTTCGACTTAGCACAGGCTGAGGCCGTTGCTGATTTGATCAATGCAGACTCCGAAGCAGCTCATCATGCAGCTCTGAATCAGATGCGAGGTGGATTCTCTGGAGAGATCAAGCACTTGAGAGAAGAACTTATTCACTTCGCTTCTATGATTGAGTTAGAACTCGATTTTGGAGAAGAAGATGTTGAATTTGCTAGTCGCGATGATTTAAAAGAACTCGTTAACAAACTACTCAAAGTGGTCAATGCCCTGATCCATTCATTCGATTTAGGCAATGTGATCAAAAATGGGGTTCCTACCGTAATCGCTGGCAAACCCAATGCTGGGAAATCTACCTTACTCAATGCGCTGCTGAATGAAGAGAAGGCCATTGTTTCAGACATTGCTGGAACTACTAGAGACTTTATTGAAGATGAGATCATTATTGGCGGTGTAGCCTTTAGGTTTATCGATACTGCCGGACTACGAGACACAACTGATACCATTGAAGCCATTGGTGTTGAACGATCATTGGCTAAAATGAAAGAAGCGTCTTTGATCATTTACCTCTTCGACTTAGCTGAACTTGACATTGTTGAGATGAACCAAGAGATCAATCGATTAGAGAATACAGGAGTGCCTTTCCTCAAATTAGGCAACAAGCTCGATAAAGTTGAAGAATCAGTTGTAGAAGATCTTCAGACCCAGCATCCAGACATGCTTTTTCTTTCAGCGAAGTCTCCGGAACATGTAGAGAAGTTGAAAGAGCGCATTCTTGAATTGGTCAACTTAGACAAATTCAAACGAGGAGATACAGTAGTGACTAATATTCGCCACTATGACTCCCTCTTACAAACCAAGAACTCTTTAGATCAAGTCATAGAGGGCATTGACAACCAAGTAACCAATGACTTTGTGGCGATGGACATCCGCCAAGCCCTACATTACCTTGGCGAGATCACAGGTGAGATCACTACAGACGACCTCCTAGCGAACATCTTTAGTAAGTTCTGTATCGGGAAATAGAGCCTCTAGCGATGCTTGCTATCGGTAAGTAATCTTCTTAAAAATCACCCCCTAAGTTTTAAAAAGGTAGATGTCGTGAACTTGTCGTAGCTATGTCGTGAGGTTTAATTCCTCTTCGCGTGCATCTTTGAGCATCAAAAACTCAAAAACGAGATCATGAATTACACATCAGAAATCAAAAGCGAAGGCCATTTTGGCTCAAGTCTAGTTCGAATTTATCACATAGTTAAAACACCAGTCCTTATAGGCCTGCTTATTACACCTATAAGGTTCGGTCTCGAGTTATTGGCTATCCCAAATAAGTACATTTTCTTTATTGGTCTTCTGTGGTATGCATTAGGGATGTCGGTCTACTGGGCTACCAAACATTACAAAGAGCAAAGGCCTTTACTCATTATCACTTATTGTTTGATAATATTGTCAGTTATCATAAGGATTCCAGTAGCATTACTTTGGTTATTGGAGAGTAAATACCAAATCGGTTCTCATTATGGTCTATTTTTCGATAATTTTCAGCAAGCCTTGATCAACCAAGTTATTTACGGTTCAATAATTCAAGTTATACCAGGGGGCATACTAAGTGCAATTACAATCGCAGTAATGAGAAAAAGGAATCTAAAGAAGAGTGAAAATGAGTAAGTCCGTTATTGGAACAAGGGTCAAAGAATTTAGAATCCGAAAAGGACTTTCACAGGAAGCATTGGCCGAGGACTCTCGTGTGAGTTACCGTACGATTCAGAGAATCGAAAACGGGGTAAATAGACCTAATGGGGAAACAGTCAAAAGAATCGCTTTCGCGCTCGATATATTACCAGAAGAACTGTCTGATTGGGAGCTCAAAGCAGATAAGAATTCTTTGGTCCTTTTTAATTTATCCGCCCTAACCTTCATCATTTTTCCTTTGCTTGGCATTTTGATTCCATTCATCATGTGGACATCAAAAAGAGGTAAAGTCAGAGAATTAGAAAGCCTTGGTAAAAAACTGATCAATTTTCAAATTACCTGGACTCTCCTACTTATTCTTTTTCCATTGGTGTTTTTTGTGCTGACAAAAACAGGAATAATCGAAAATGCGAATATAAGTCAGCTTTTGAGCTTTATATTGGCAATGTATGGCCTCAATGCATTAGCGATCACCATCAACAGTCTTAGAATCAGCGTGGATAGAACGGCACTCTACTTTACACCAATTAAGTTCATATAAATAGAATAAAGTAACGGCAATTTAATTACTAATTACTTTGTGGCGATGGACCTCCGCCAAGTTCTACACTACTTTGGCAAGATCACTAAGGATGATTTGTTAGCTAACATCTTCAGTAAGTTCTGTATCGAGAAATAAACTTTTCACAGATAATCTTCTATTCTGCAATTCTGTTTAATTGTATTCTTAACACAGAATTGAGGCAGCTAAATCTACTCAATTGCCGACTTATTGATAACCATAGATTTCCATCAGGAACGTATACTAATACTCATTCTCGGCAGTTAAACCAGTAAATGACAGAATGAATTCTACAAGACCTCTCCTGCTCTTACTAGCGTTACTCGCCTTTAGGACTGTACTTTTTGCACAAATAATGAAAACAGGTTTGATCTATCCCTCGAATGCTGAATATCAAGATCATTGCTGTGTCCTCTTTCCAGTTGGTAAAGAGATAAATGTATATCATAAGCCTGAAGGACCAAAAGCTGGTAAAATATTCAAAACAGTTGAGGATAGGCAAATGGGCGATTTGAATTTCAAATCGCATAAACTGCAATTCATTAGTAACGAAAATGACACAATTAATGTCATTGATATCTTCGCTGCCATACCTATAAACTCAGATCATATGGCACTGACATATTATGATCGGCAAAGAGAATATGTACAGGTGATGCATAATGCTGGTCCTTACTGGATTAATATAAAAGACTTGGAAGCCATTGGCCTAACCCCTTACAGTTTACAAGATTTTATGACAATGAAATCAGGAAATGTTTTGGGTTTCTATCCTGAAATCAGCCTTAATCTGAGAAGGGCACCATCGGTTACATCTGAAAAGATTGTCACTCTTTCCTATCTGCACGAAATTGAACTCACTGGTGAACATAAAGGTGCATGGAGTAAAGTAAAAGTCATAAAACTTAGTCAAGAAAGATGCCTAGGTGGCGAAGTAATTGAAGGCTCAGAACTAGAAGGTTGGATCAAAGCTATTGATGAGGAATATTGTCCCAATATTTGGTACTACGTCAAAGGCTGTTAACTCAATTATCGATATGAAGAAAATCACTTTCCTCTTTTTTCTTTTTATGGCACAGGTACATGCACAAGAAGCCCAACTCATAGAAATCAACTCTAATCAAAAGCTGTATACCGGGAATGTGGAAGGTGTCGGTAGCATTCAGTTTTTTCTTCGTACTGAAAACAGCTCACCTAATATTGGATACATCTCGACTTTAGGTGGTTGGTATTCAATGCGTGATTCACATGTAAAAACAAAGCTGGCTGGGATTTTAGTCGGTGATATTATATTACTTTTTACAGCGGATAATACTGCTACTCTCGAAAGCATCAAGGACTTTGAATATTCAAACAAAGGAGAATTTAGACGCTTCGACACCGAACATCGTGATCTAATAGAATTGTCAGAAGATTTTGAGGGCATTGATCAAAGGTTCATTCTTCAAATGGATCCTGGTCAAGGTTTAATTGGTATATGGAACAATGGCTTTGAAGAAAAAAGTATATCCATTAGAGATCAACGCTTTAAAATTGTCGAATCCGACAAATACCTCAAGCTCAAGAATGGGTCTTATTTCAATTTGAACAACATCTATGATTTAGCACGCATAGAATATGATATAGAGGCAATTGCCAACAACGGCCAAAACATCCTTCTGAAATATGAATACCAATCTAACCTGAATTATAATGGTCGTTGCGGAGGGGGTACCGAAACCGGAAAGATTGCCCTTTCATTTGACGAAGACTACCATCTCTTAGATATTAGAATAGCTTATTTAGCGTCTTGCTACCAAGAATTATACACTAATGAAATTATTCAACTGTCTCCTAAAAAATTTGAATATCGACTGAATGGACTAACGGATAATGAATTACCCACTTACATAATTGATTATGAGAAGGCTACCATAATTAAAAAATAGAGAACTAAATCAAACTGGTTACAAACGGCTGAGGATGTGCGTGCAACAATCAGTTCATCGAAGAAATCCTACCAGTTATCGAAAACTGACGATTCCCTTATTAACAAAGAGTCACATTGAGGGAAAATTAGGACGATGAAGAAAGTAGTGTGTTTATTAAGTGCTTGCCTCGTGATGTTTTCTTGCGTAGAAAACGCGATCGATACACAGCCAGAGGAGGATTTCGTTCCAGAGTTTGTGGTAGAGAATAATACAGCTACCCTTTCCAAAAGATTAACTCCTTCAAATGAAATGGCATTTGATGCAGAAGGAGAAAATGGAAGTTTAACTTTCAACAAAATTGCTGAAGTAGCGCCAAATCAAATCAATGGTTACAATCTGAGCGCGACTGGATTATCCTATTTGAACAACACAGTTTATGTTACTTATCATGTAAGAGGAAACGTCTACGGAGGTGAAATCTTAACATTTGATGTAAGCACTCCTAGTCAACCGCAGTTGATCAGTTCATTGGTAGATGCAACAGCTGACTACAATGATGTAATGACAGGTCAACATAAAGGAAATATATGGGTTGCAGGTGCTAGAGACATTTACGCTTCAGGTTATGAAAATACCAATGGTGCTATTGCCGTCAAGATTGGACTTAACAACGACAAAACACCAAAGAATAAGGCAAGCTGGGAAGCACCCTTACTCTCTTATTCGGCCAGCTCTATTACGAGAACAGATCCACCAAAAGGAGCAAGTAATGGTAGAATATTTGTCACTTCAGGCTCTAGAGGCGGTCTAGAAGTAATCAGAGGTAATGATGTAAACGAGCGCTTTCATTCACGCGAAGCAGATAACGCCAAGCATTTTGACTATTACGATGACAAAGGCGTCTTTCTAAGAGGTATTGATGCTAATTCTTCTGCTATTGACATTTATGCCCTTGACGATTCTTTTGCTTATAACTCTTTTACCATTCCTTATGATGTGACCTACCTAGGTAAAAATGGTGTAGATGTAACTGATGGGTATGCCTATCTTGCCATGGGTGATGACGGTCTTGTTAAAGTGAGCACTACTGATGGAAGCATTGCAGCTACCTACAAATCGAACGGATCTGGAGATGCTAATGCTGTATTAGTAGATGGAGGTTATGTGTACTTAGCCAACGGCAGTGATGGATTGATCATTTTAAATGAATCTGATCTGTCTTTTGTAGGCAATTACAAATACGATGGTTCTTGTAATTACATAGATGTCAAGGATGATTTACTTTTTGTAGCTAACGGAAGCACTGGAGGATTGATCATTCTACAAAAAACAAGCGGTACCTCGTAAACGCTTCAAAAATTATCTTTCAATTATCTCTAATTGAAGCTATGGTCTTTTGCCATATGTGGCTTATTTTCAAGTTATGGCAAAACGTAAAAGCAAAAGGCGACTTTTAAAAACACTTGGACTAGTTGTTCTAAGTCTCTTTTTGTTCTTATCGGGAGTTCTCGTCATTGCCTATCATCGCAAAGATGATTTGATCCAAAAAGCGCTTAATGATTTCAACCAATCCATTCATGGCGAGGTCAGTATCGAAGAAGTGAAGATCTCTCCTTTTGCCAACTTCCCCTATATCTCCATTGACCTTTTCCATCTGAAAATAGCTTCAGACAAATCAGAATCTGCAGAAGACTTACTCACTATCGATGATGCTTATATAGGATTTGATATTGCCTCTATTATTAGAGGGGATTATGAGATCAAAAAAATCAAACTCAGTAACGGCTCTATCAAAGTCATTCAAGAATATGATGGCTCATTCAATATTATGAATGCCGTGGCTGTTGAAAACGAGATTGAAACCTTAGATACCACATCAACAACTGCCCTAGATCTACAACTGAGCTCAATTAATTTAGAGAACATCGATATTCTCAAAATCAACAGAGAGAATAACCTATTAGCAGAAGTATTTATAGAAAATGCTGAGTCAAGCTTCAGTAGCACTGCAGATATCATTGAAGCAGAGTTGAACACGTCTGCTATTTTTAATCTCATCATGGATGGTGATACTACTTTTCTCCATGACAAGCACTTAAGTCTTAATACAGCCATCACTTACGATACGGATGACGAATTTCTGACCCTTGCCCCTTCTGAACTAACCATAGAGAAAGCCACTTTCAACACGGAAGGCACAATAGACCTACTCAACAGTTTATTCTTAGACCTCACTTTCAGCGGGAAAAAGCCCAACTTCAATCTGTTCTTGGCATTTGCACCAGAAGAGCTAAATCCAGTCTTGAGCAGGTATGAAAATGGCGGGCAAGTCTATTTTAATGCATCGGTTTTCGGCCCTGTATCATTAGGTAGTGTACCTCATATAGATGTGGAGTTTGGTTGCGCAGAAGCATTCGTTGAAAACACCATAGTCGAGAAAGGTGTAAACGACCTCTTCTTTAAAGGAAGGTTTACAAATGGCGATTTAAATGATAACATCACTTCTGAATTGGTTATTGAAGACATCAGTGCCAGACCTGAAGAAGGAGTTTTCAAAGGAGCTGTTTCAGTTAAAAACTTCGATTCTCCCGATATCGAAATGCAAGTCGACTCAGAATTTAACTTGGACTTCCTAATCGACTTCTTCGAATTAGAAGACCTAGAGGATGTCTCTGGTAAGGTCTCTTTAAAAATGAACTTCCATGACATCATTGATTTAGATGACCCCGCTCAAGCGATCGAGAGGTTCAATGAAAGTTATTATACAGAGCTCAAAATCGAAGATCTCAATTTCAGAAGCCCAGAGTACCACCTCCCTATTTCTAACCTTAATGTAAATGCCTATATGGATGGGCACGAAGCACACATTGAAAACTTCAGCTTCAAAGCAGGTTCTTCTGATTTGGCGATGAATGCAACCATTTCGGACCTTCCGGCTATTATACACCATACCAATCTACCTGTAGATGTAGCGCTCAATTTCAAATCTGACTTAATCGACATTTATGAAATGACCAGTCCTCCGGGTGATACAACCGGATTCAACGAACAGTTAAAAAATCTCTCTCTCGGTTTCAAATTCAAAAGTTCGGCTAGAGCATTTACAGAATCACCTAACCTTCCATTAGGTGAATTCTTCATTGATCAATTCACCGCTGAATTCAATAATTATCCTCATGCCTTGCACGATTTTAATGCTGACATCATTATTGACACTACGGATTTTAAGGTGATAGATTTCACAGGTTTCATCGATCAGAGCGATTTCCACTTCAATGGAAAATTGAAAAACTATGATCTCTGGTTTGAAGACCAACCTGTTGGCGAAACTGAAGTTGACTTCAACCTAACTGCCTCGAGAATTCAACTGCATGACCTATTCTCTTACAATGGTGAGAATTATGTGCCTGAAGATTATAGAAATGAAGAGTTTGATGATGTGAAGATCCATGGTCTTTCTCAATTCACTTTCAATCAGCACTTGAAATCAGTCAATCTGCAAGTAGATAAAGTAGAGGCCTACATGAAGGAGCACGATATGAGATTCGAGAAATTCTCTGGTCTCTTTAAAGTCGACAGTACTAGATTGAGGGTGAAAGACTTTAAAGGGAAGCTGGGTAATTCTGAAGTAGATATGGACATGACCTACTACTTTGATGCCGAAGAAGTAGAGAGAACACACAGGTTCAGTTTAAAGAGCCCACGTTTGGACTTTGACCAACTCTTCTCCTATATCCCAGAAGACATTTCAAGCGACACCGTTTCAATAGACCATGATGCCGGTTTCAATGTATTCGAATTGCCTTTTTCCAACCTTCAATATAAGGTTGAGATCGACCATTTAAACTATCATAAATATCTATTAGATGACTTTAAACTTAAAGGCAGAATGCAGAAGGACCACTATCTATATGTAGACACTTTAGCCATGCATACTGCTGGCGGTGCCATGAGAATGAGTGGTTATTTCAATGGCTCTGATCCTGAACATATTTACTTCAGTCCTAACATGGCCGTTGAGAATATAGACTTAGATAAGCTGCTTTTTAAATTCGATAATTTTGGTCAGGATCAATTAGTATCGGACAATTTGCACGGCAGACTAACAGGCACACTGAAAGGTAAAATCCAGATGCACCCCGACCTTGTACCTCTAATTGATGACTCTCATTTAGAAATGGACATTGAGGTGCTAGATGGTAGCTTGGTCGATTTTAGCGCATTTGAAGCACTTGGTGACTTTTTCACAGATAAGAACTTATCGCTTGTTCGTTTCGATACTTTAAAGAACAACCTTACTCTCGAGAATGGAGACTTGATCATTCCAAATATGAACATCAATACAAGCCTGGGTTACTTTGAAATATCCGGCAGACAGGGCATTGATCTAGACATGGAATATGCGATGAGAATCCCTGTTAAAATGGTAGCTAAAGCAGGATTTCAGAAACTATTCGCCAAAAAGGACAAGGACAATACCGGTAATGTAGATGAAATAGAGTACCGGGACTTTACAAAAAGAACAAGGTTCGTCAACGTAGTCATAACAGGTACACCTGATGACTACAATGTCAATATTGGAAAAGCGAAAAAGTAATAAGTAAGTAGTCTAATACTTACCTTAGGAGATTATCTGGTTTTCTTACCGGCATTCTTGCCATCTACCCAGCGACCATCTTTAACTTCACCAAGGTACTCCACCTCTTTGCTTCTAGCATATTGCTCCATAGCAAACTCGATTTCTTTCTTAGTGTCTCTTCTGATCTTGATTCCTGTGTTAGCTCCTTTGCTACGCACCATAATGTAAAATCCTCTCTTCAACTCTGGTGGCCTGGTGGCCGGTCTCCCCTTTTTCTCCATGCGGTCTTTTGTTCGTAAAAGTTATTCTCGAAAAATAGCAATTTTTATTCAGGCTCCTAATTCAAATAGTTGTGAATTATATTTTTAGTAAGCCATATTGAAATCTCTTTGTTGAATTTTACATCCAATTATTTGTATATCAACACTTTATAAAATACCGACAACAAGTCATATTTTTTATAAGTTAAGATGCCATGTTATTACTATTCATCTGTCTTGCCATGCAAACACTCACACCGGAACAAGTAGTTCAAAAACAGTTAGATACTTATAATGCTCGCGACTTGGAAGGTTTCATGTCTGTTATGTCAGAAGATGTGAGCCTAGTTAATTTTGAAGACGGTTCCCTGATAGCAGAAGGATTTGAAAACGTAAAAACCATCTACAAAGGCTTATTTGAAGCTTCTCCTGAATTACATTCAACTCTTACTAATCGGATGGTTTTAGGCAATCAAGTGATAGACCACGAATCAATAACGGGCAGAATGGGTCAAAAAGACATCATAGAATTGATTGTGATCTATGAGGTCAATGACGAGCAAAAGATTGAGAAAATCACGGTTTTGAGACCATAATTGGTCTTAAGAATAGAATCATTTTCCCACCCTGGGACAACTCATTTCTTAAAACATGTTAAAGAAGGCATAATTGGCTTAAAAACTGCACATGCCAGTTAGGGTATTGCTTTTGCAACAGTATTTACATCTGAAAACTTAATGGTTAGAAAGATGAAAAATTTAGTAGCAGAAATGATCAATACAGCCGAAGCGGTTGGGATCATGGCATTAGCCACAGGATTAGTTTACAGCATCCATTTAATTATAGGATGATAAGATAAAACATAAGTTGTTTTGAGTTGATTGAGTTGTTTTAAGAGCCGGCTGACCACCGGCTCTTTCCTTTACCTTCCCTCCCAGTAGAATCCCTTCCTTCCGGCCTATTAACCATTAGAATAGAACTCATTCTAAGAGATAATCCATTGGGCCTCTTTTGCGTCCAATTTTATAAATACTGTTCATGTAAAAAGACGTCTTTCATTGAACAAATTTTACTTTTTCATGCTTTACACAGCATTACGGATAGACATATGTTAAGGAAAATTATAGGACTTTTTATCGGTCTCATTTTATTAGCCGGTGCAGGATTTACAGCTAAAAACCTCATAGACAATAATAAGCGACCAGTCAGGGAAGTACCCAAAACAGTAAAAACAGTATTCACGCAAACGGTACTCAATACTGAGATTCCGATTGTAGTGAAAGCCAATGGTAATTTGGTGGCTTCGCGCAAAGTTGAGATCTACTCAGAAGTACAAGGTATTTTTAAAGAAGCTTCAAAGCCTTTTAAATCTGGACAAACTTATCGTAAGGGACAGATCTTGATGGACTTGGACAGCAGAGAATTCTACACTAGTCTTCTAGCTCAAAGAAGTACGCTGTATGACCTTATTACAGGAATGATGCCTGATCTTAGATTTGACTATCCAGAATCATTCGATCATTGGGATGCCTATTTGAGAGATTTTGACTTAGAAAAAGACTTAAAACCTCTTCCTGAACCACTTAATGACCAAGAGAAATACTTTGTCAATGGCAGACAGGTAGTTTCTACTTATTACAGCATCAAGAACCTTGAAGAGAGGTTTGATAAATACACCATCAGAGCCCCTTTCAATGGCATTTTAACCGAATCAATGGTCAACCCAGGGACCTTAGTTCGTTCGGGACAGAAACTGGGTGAGTTTGTATCGACTAACGATTTTGAATTAGAAGTTGATGTTAATCAGCAATTCATGGACATTCTGAGAGTAGGCGAACCCGTGCTATTAACTAACCTAGCAGGCGAGAAAGAATGGCAGGGCGTTGTAAGAAGGGTGAATGGTAGATTAGACCAAACTACTCAGACAGTTAAAGTATTCATTGGTGTTCAAGGAGCCGATCTTATTGAAGGCATGTATATGGAAGCCAATATTGCCGCAAAAGGCGAAAAGAATGCATTAGAGATTCCAAGAAATTTACTTCAAAACGAAAATCAAATATTCGCTGTAGAAGATGGTCAGTTGGTTATTAAAACTGTTACTCCAGTCTATTACACGGATAAAACAGCCGTTGTCAAGGGGTTAAAAGATGGAACAAAGATTGTTAGCAGACCAATCCCAGGCGCTTACAATGGCATGCTAGTTAAAATTTCACAGGCAAGTACTCCACTAGAGCAGTAAACCATGAGAAGTATAATTGCCTATTTCATCAAGTATCCGGTTGCTGTTAATGTATTGATGGCAGCCATCATCATCTTCGGGGTGTTTGGCATCTTCAAGATGAAATCGTCATTCTTCCCTCTGAATGATTCTAAGATCATTAATATCACCATCACCTACCCGGGTGCCTCTCCTCTTGAAGTAGAAGAAGGGATTGTACTCAAGATCGAAGACAACCTGAAAGGAGTGATTGGTATAGACCGTGTTACTTCTGTGAGTAATGAGAACTCAGGTAGAATAACAGTCGAGATCGAAAAAGGTCAGAACATTGACCTAATGCTGCAAGAAGTCAAAAATGCCGTAGACAGGGTTCCTTCCTATCCCACAGGCATGGAGCCACTTGTAGTAGCCAAGCAAGAATCGGTTAGACCTACTATTTCATTTGCACTTAGTGGTGAAGATGTACCTCTTCTTACTTTAAAGCAGATCTCTCGAGAAATTGAAAATGACCTTAGGGGCATTGATGGCATTTCTCAAGTAGCTGTTTCAGGTTTCCCTGCAGAAGAAATTGAGATCGCTGTACGCGAGCAAGATTTATTAGCCTATAATTTAAGTTTTCAGCAAGTAGCGCAGGCAGTAAGCAGAGAGAATATTCTTGTGACCGGTGGTAACATCAAAACAGATATTGAAGAATACCTGATTCGTGCCAATAGCCGATCTTATTTGGCCAAAGAATTAGATTTCTTAATCGTAAGGGCTGATCCATCTGGTCAGGTCATCAGATTGAGAGATGTGGCAGATGTGAAAGATAGATTTGCTGAAAGCCCAAATGCTAGATTTTATAATGGCGAAAAGGCAGTAAACATCAGTATTAGCAATACTAATGATGAAGACCTGATCTCAACTGCAGAGAAAGTAAGAGAGTATGTAGAAGGTTTTAACCAACGATATACCAATGTAAAGCTGGATATCATTAGTGATGCTTCCATCACGCTTGTGCAAAGAACTCAGCTGTTGACAGAAAACGCCTTAGTCGGTATGCTACTGGTGCTTTTCTTCTTATCCCTCTTCTTGAATACAAGACTGGCATTCTGGGTGGCAGTAGGCCTGCCTATTGCCTTCTTAGGCATGTTTATTTTCGCTCCGGATCTGGACGTGACGATCAATGTACTTTCCCTCTTCGGGATGATCATTGTCATCGGTATTCTTGTGGATGATGGTATTGTGATAGCAGAAAACATTTACCACCACTATGAAAAAGGAAAGGGCCGTGTACAAGCAGCAATTGATGGTACGATGGAAGTTATCCCTCCTATTGTATCAGCCATTTTAACTACCCTTTTGGCCTTTGGTACATTCTTGTTCCTCGATGGTAGAATTGGAGAATTCTTCGGTGAAGTATCTGTAGTAGTTATTCTAACCCTATCTATATCATTGATTGAAGCCTTGATCATTCTACCTGCTCACGTAGCGCATTCAAAGGCACTTTTAAAGGAAGACCCGAGTCAAAAGAAGACCTTCTTTGGTAAAGCATTCAGCAAGCTTAGACAGATCAATAAAATTGGAGATGCCATCATTGGCTTCTTGAGAGACAAGATTTATTCAAAGGTTCTTAAGTTCTCTTTAAACAATAGGTTCTTAACCTTATCGATTGGTTTTGCCCTATTGATACTTACCATTGGCTCAATTGGCGGTGGATTGATAAGAGTAACCTTCTTCCCTCAGATTGCAAGTGATCAGGTATCCATCACATTGAAAATGCCTGAAGGTACAAGTGGCAAGATCACTGACTCGATTCTTACGGTCATTGAAGAAAAAGCATGGATCGTTAATGAGGAGTTTACAGCTAAGCAGACAGGCAATACCCAAGTGATTCAAAATGTGATCAAGACCTTAGGGCCTGGCACCGCTAATGGAAGCTTAAGCATAAATCTATTACCAGGTGAATTGAGAGATTTCAATTCAGACGAAATAGGTGGAGCTATCAGAAAAGCCATGGGACCTGTTTATGGAGTGGAAGCACTCACCTATGGTGGTGGTAGAAACTTCGGTGGCAGCCCAATCTCTATCTCTTTATTGGGTAGCAATATTGAAGAACTAAAGGCAGCTAAGGCAGAGCTCAAAGAGGCCATGCAGAACAATGCAGCCTTAAAAGACATCACAGATAATGATCCACAAGGGATCAAAGAGATCAATATTGAGCTGAAAGACAAGGCTTATTTATTAGGCTTGAATACGCAAGATGTGATGAGTCAAGTCCGTTACGGTTTCTTTGGTTTTCAAGCGCAGCGCTTTCAAAGAGGCCAAGATGAGATTCGCGTATGGGTGAGATATGACGCAGAGAACAGATCGAGTATTAATAAGCTCGATGAGATGAAAATAGCGACACCAAGTGGTGAGCGTGTTCCTTTTGCAGAGATCGCATCATACAGCATTGAGCGTGGCGAGATTGCTATCAATCACTTAGAAGGACGAAGAGAAGTTCAGATCACTGCCGATCTTTCAAACCCTTCAGAAAGTGCTCCTGACATCTTAAATCAATTAAGAAATGAAGTGGTACCGGAGATTCAATCTAAATATCCATCAGTGACCGCTGCTTATGACGGCCAGAAAAGAGAGCAAAATAAGCTAACACAATCTGCAGTAACGGTTATTCCGATCATTGTTTTCTTGATCTATATGACCATTGCTTTCACATTTAGATCATATGGTCAACCTTTGCTCCTATTATTGCTGATCCCACTATCACTAATTGGTGTGGCTTGGGGACACTGGATCCATGGTTTCCCAATCAACATTCTTTCTTGGTTAGGAATCATTGCCCTCATAGGTATTATGGTGAATGATGGACTGGTTCTGATTGGTAAGTTCAATAGTTACCTAAAGGATGGAATGCCTTATGACCAAGCTTTATATGAAGCATCAAAATCAAGGTTCAGAGCCATCTTCTTGACATCATTAACTACAATTGCTGGTTTGGCTCCTCTAATTTTGGAAACAAGCCGTCAGGCGCAATTCCTTATCCCTATGGCTATCTCAATCGCCTATGGTATCGGAGTCGCGACCGTCTTAACCTTAATTGTACTCCCAATTTATCTGTCAATTGCCAACTCATTTAAAGTGAGTACTAAATGGCTAATGACTGGTGAGAGAGTACCACGTGAACAAGTTGAAAGAGCATATTTAGAATTAAACGCTGAAACTCATGACTAAGCGCGTATTTTTTACTTTATCATTGATCATTCTAGCCGCCTCTGCTGAGGCGCAAGAGATGCTATCGAAGTCTCAGGCATTGCAGATTGTCATGGAGAATAACTTCGATGTCTTATTATCAAAAGAGCAAGTTAGAATAGCAGAAACCAATACAAGCATATTGAACTCTGGCTACCTCCCTACTCTTAGCGGTAATGCCAACATCAATTACAATAGAGATAAGATCAACGCTCAATTTCAGGACGGTAGAGAAACTGAATTAAAAGGCGATAGTGCACGATCTGACAGTAGATCAGCTGGTTTAGCTTTGAACTATGTGCTCTTTAATGGCTTCAACAGAAAGTACAATATGGATCGAAACAGAGAGCTTTTGAACCGTGGTCAACTTTCATTAAGAGCTACATTAGAAGGCAGCGTCTTGACTTTATTCAATACTTACTATCTGGTAGCACAATCGCAGCAGAATGTAGCCAATCTGCAAGAAACGCTTAGAATCTCTAAAGAAAGACTGGTTAGAACGCAGTATGGTTACGACTATGGCCGTAGCTCAAGACTAGATGTTTCAAATGCTCAAGTGGACGTAAATACAGATAGCATAACCCTACTCAATGCGAAGCAAGAATTAGCCAACACCAAGCGTGATCTGAATTTTATTCTTGGTCGTGATGCCAATACTGATTTCGTGATTGACACCACTGTGTTATTTAGTAACATAGTTGATAAGGATGCCTTTTATAATGCTATGCAATCTGACAATGTGCAGCTTCTAATTGGCAGATCAGATATCAATGTGAATAAAGCCACAACGCGAGCAGCTCAATCGAATTACTATCCTACCATTAGCTTGAATGCTGGTTATAACTACCGATTAGGAAATAACAGTAGCGCTTCTTTCCTTTCGCAAAGCACCTCCTCAGGCTTGAATTATGGGGCTACGATAGCATGGAACATATTCGACGGAGGTTTTACTAGAACCAACGAACAAATCGCTAAGATCAATGAAAGCATAAGTGAAGTTAGTCTAGAGCAAATAGAAACTGATCTGCAAGTTCAATTCGAAAACGCTTGGGGCGATTATCAGAATAAATTGTTCGTAGTTGGCGCTCAGGAACAGAACTTAAGAACCAACCAGGAGAACTTCCAGAGAAGTGTGGAGCAGTACAAATTGGGTAGAATTAACTCAGTAACTTTTAGAACTGCTCAAAGGAATTTATTGCTTTCAGAAGTAGGCCTAACACAAGCCAAGTTTGATGCGAAACGAGCAGAATTAGTGCTGTTTCAAATCGCAGGAAAAATCACAGAAGCAGAATATTAAAAAGAAGGAAGCTCCTCTACTCTAGCATAAGGGAATTGAGCTTCTTTTTTTAGACTATAATAGCTGTTTAATCCGCTGATTCCTGCAGTTTGAGCATTCTCCAAGTTAAGATGAAAGCCGTCTTCTACTATTTCATCTTTCAAGAATAAAGACTGTATTTCTCCTATCATTAAGATGGTACCGTTTAGCTCAATTGGTACTTCTTGCACCAATTTCATCCCTAATTGAACAGGACTTTCTTTAACAAATGGAGCGTCAAAACCATCCATATATGAGGCAGTCAATTGACAAGCTTCAAACTCTGAAACTTCTTGATCGAATTTAGCCGATGTATAATGTGCATGCTGCACGAATTCAACGGGCACGTGATTGATCGTGTAAATACCAGATTTCGAAATGTTTTGGTAGGTATCCCTCCTAACCTCTTCAGTTGGCCTCGTTACGAAACCTACCAATCCTGGGTTACTACCCAAATGAACGACTGAGCTAAAAACAGCAAGGTTCTCAACTCCATCGGAAGACTTAGTTCCAATGAGGTTTGCCGGTTTTATACCAGTTACTGAATTGATCAAATTGAGGCGATCAATTTTATTCATTTCAGCCAAGTTCTCTTTTGTCAAATGCATATGGGCTGAACAAGAATTTGCCGCTTATGTTTGCTACTTAACAGGAAAATGAACTGCTGTTAGCAATTCTTCTGGTGCCGTATTTTCAGGATCGTTCAGATAAACCTCAAATGGATATATTTTCTTATTCCATTTAAACTCCTTGCCTCTGGCCATATTATTCAAAGTACTCCAGGCATTACCGAGATGCATATAAGGACCTTTGTGTTCAATAGTATAGACAGGTGTAGATGGTATGCCTCCTGACTTCAAACCAGAGGGTAAATCATTCATCAATTTTGAAACTGGTATTCCTGTAGTGTAAGTGATTTGATCTTTGACCATATCCCACTTGGCATAGATGCTGAATGGAGCTCCTGCAATCATCTCTTTCTTGTCAGACAAATATTCGGAGATCTTAGTCAGATCGGCAGCCATTTGCGGACCTAATTGCTCCTTCGAACAAGTCCTTTCAATACCTACATACTGCGTACCTTCAAATTGAGATTCGCCTTTAAAATCAAGCTGGGTTTTGATCTTGCCGTCTTCCACATATTCTTTCAGCATATTCAGACCTCTTTCATAATCCATACCTATGAAAGCCTCAGTCATCTTCTTCATCCAGAAAAGAAAGAAAGGCAAACTGCTATCCATCGTCCATCTGACTTCTGAACCTCCATCTTTGGGCTCAATATGGAAGCTCACTTTAGCTTTCGATTTCCAAGGCTTCAGGAACATCAGGTCATAGTCGACACTCGAATTCTCTACTTCATTGGTGATGGTCATATTGCCTTCACCTACTCTGCCACCTTTCCACTCATAATACTTACTATCAGACCGGACATTAACGGCAGTGGTAGGGTCCATGATCAGCCATGGTGACCAGGCTTGCCAGTGATTGAAATCGGAAACAATATTGAAGACCTTTGAAGGCTCTACACCAATTTGTGTAGACCTCTCGATGAACATTTTAGGCATAGTAAAAAAGTTGAGTCCATTGAATTTACAAAAATCCAATGAATTCTACCTGCTCACCAATTACGGTGCTATGCGCTAGTTTTGGGCGGAAAAGAGTCCCTTAAACAATAGTTACTGTATCACCATCTCTCACTACAGTTCTTCTCGAAAGTGGCGATTCTGCAGGACCAACAGTCACATTACCTGAAGTATCAAATCGAGACCCATGGCAATTACATTGGAACTCATTATTAGGGAAAGTCCAGTCTCTTGTACAACCCGTGTGAGTACATCTTGAGCTAAATGCACTAATGGTACCACCCACGTTAACTAATAGAATGTTCTCTTCTGGATGCAATAACCATCCACCATCAGAATTTAAATTATTGAAAGGCGGCTGATTAAGGTCGAATGTAATTCCATCTACCCCTCCACCATTATTAGGCTGTGGTGTTGTATCGTCTCCATCATTTGAGCAGCTTTCTAGGCTGAGTCCAAAAAATGCCAATGCAGTAGCAGCAGATGCATTTTTAAGAAATTCTTTTCTGTCCATCTTGTTAGTCTTTTATAGGTAAGCAGTTGTACTATATGATTGTTTATCAATGGTATAACCTCGCTAATCAAATTTAGAACTGAATTAGTATTGAATTGAAGTCATGCTGCTTACATTAGCCTCATCATGAGCCAAGCCCCGAATAGCCAAATCTTAGTCGACCTAGTGACACATAAAATGCCCTTTGGAAAATACAAAGGCAGGACCTTAAAGGACCTGCCAGTTTCTTATTTAGAGTGGTTTGCCCGTAAAGGATTCCCCCAGGGCAAACTAGGTATGCAATTGCAAACCCTGTACGAAATCAAACTTAATGGGCTTGAAGACCTACTTGTAGGTGTTCAAAGATCTATTTGACCGAAGCTCTTACCAGTTTCATCATTTCGCCAAGTTTATTCGGCTCTAACCATCTCGTTACGATCACCATATTATTGGTTTTATCTACTACGATAAAGTTACCACCGAAACCTGCAGCATAATAAATGCTTTCATCTTCAACATCTTTCCATTTGCGGCCACCTTTATTCAACCACCACATGTAGCCATAACTGCTGTTGGCTTCAGAAGAAACTTGAACAGCATCTACCCAATCTTTAGAAACGATCTGCTCACCATTCCATTGACCTTGGTTTAAGAACAATAGACCAAATCTCGCATGATCATATGTATTGATAAATACACCACCACCTGAATGACCGCCACCAGTCACTGATTTCATCTGTTGACCATCTACAGTAACCCAAGCATCTTTGTAACCAAACCATCTCCAAGTGGTAGACGCTCCAATCGGGTCCATCACATGTTCTTTAATGACTTGAGGTAATGGTTTTCTCCATACTTGAAGTAGAGAATAAGCAAGGACATTCACTCTCACATCATTGTACTCCATCACTGTACCTGGTTGATCAGGAGTGGCGAATTTCCAATCATCAATTCCACCTTCTCTAGGTGGTCTGTCTCCCCAATCTTTGATTCCGAATAATTGACCAGACCATGCTGAGGATTGGTTCAACAACTGATGCCATGTGATCTGCGAATTGTGCGCCCCATCAAATGTACCATCCCATACATATTGACCTACTTTATCTTGTGTGGAGCTTATCAACCCTTGATCTACTGCCAAACCTGCCACGGTAGAGAGGTAGCTCTTCGTTACGCTAAAGGTCATATCGACACGGTCCAAATCACCCCACTCTGCTACGATGTAGCCATCTTTTAAAATAATACCTGCTGGCCCTCCTCTTTTCTTAGTTGGTCCTAAGATCTCATGAAAAGGCTCTCTTCTGAAACCCTCAAGAATTGCGATTCTTAGATCTTTAGATCCACTATATTCATTAGACTTAGCATATTCAACTGCTTCTTGAAGCTGAGATTCATTCAAATTAAATTCTGAGGCTGATTTTCTCTCCCACTCTCCTCTTGGTGGAAAATAGCTTTGTGCTGAAGCGCTAAGAGTAAAGACTACAAGGCACAGGATCAAGGATAATTTCTGCATAGTTTAAGGTATTTCGAGCGAGATAAAACCGATCAGGTGAATAAGCAAGGAAGCTTTGATGAATGGAAAATAAAAAGGAGGCCATGACACCTCCTTTTACCTAATCAAAAACATAGATCGCTCCATGTTTGTAATTGCAATCTGTTAACACAAAGGTAACATTGCTTACATTAAAGTAAAGTCTACCTGTCGATATTTTAAATAATGTTCTGACTGCACTTAAAACAAGGGTCCACTTTATAATGCTTCCGAATCTTTCTAGATTGCTTTTGTATGTCCAAGGAAACCATCACCACAACTCTACAAGAATTTGATTGGGCAATCGGCTATTATCATTTTCCGATTGATAAGGCTACCACCGAAAAATACACCAGCGCTCAACACAAACGTGTGGTTTGCTTAATCAATGATCAAGTGACCCTACACTGTGCATTAATGCCTTTAGGCGAAGGCAGCTTTATTATGGTCAATAAGAAGGTGCGAAAGGAACTTGGGATTAGTACCGGTGATGAAGTTGAACTGCATTTAAAAAAGGACGATTCAGAATATGGTATGCCCATGCCTGAATCTCTAGAAATGGTATTGGTACAAGACGATCAAGCATTTGAATATTTCAAAAGCCTTACTCCAGGCAAGCAAAGAAGCTTAATATACATTGTCAGCAAACTGAAAAGCATTGATAAACAGATCACCAAATCCTTGGCTATAGCAGATCATTTAAAGGAGCTGCAGGGCCGATTAGATTACAAGCTGCTCAATGAGAAGATCAAAGAATACAACAATAATGATCTTTTGAATAAATTCTGAAATAAACCCTTTTATCAGAATCTAATTTTAATAATTGATTAATTCTCAATTAGTTATTTTGACTAATCGATATATTTCCGTAATTTCTATACCCTTTCACTTTTTATTTCTCACTAAATCAAAACGGAGAGCTACTATGAATTTTACAGGAGTTAAAGCCCCAGAACCACCAAAGTCAGTGAAAGAGTACAGACCTGTCACCGACTACATGACACAAGATGTTATCACCTTTCATCCAGAGCAAAGCATAGCAGATGCCATGGATGTATTTCTCAATGAACGCATATCGGGAGCTCCAGTAGTTGATGACTCTGGTAAGATCTGCGGTATCCTCTCAGAGATAGACTGTCTGAAAATTATGGTTGACGAAGCCTATCATAACTTACCGCATGGGCGTATTTCAGTATCACAGTATATGAGTAACAAGATCTCTTCCGTGAGCATAACAGCTGACGTGCTTGATGTGGCTGCTAAGTTTTTAAATACACATTTCAGAAGATTCCCTGTCATAGATCATAATGGCAAATTATGCGGACAGGTGAGCCGCAGAGATATTTTACAAGCCACAAGAGATTTAAAAACCTCTACCTGGTAGGCCTACCAAACATCAGCCCACTCTGGGTGCTTTTGTAAGGTAGCTTTTGTAAATGGGCAAAGAGGAAGCATTTTAATTCCTTTTTGCCTTACATAGTTTACTGCAAATACCACTAAAGACAAGCCGACTCCTTTACCTCTGAAGTCATCCTCTACTTCAGTATGATCAATAATGATCCTTTCTGGTCCTGCAATAGAAAAGGTCATCTCCCCTCCTTTCTTGCCTTCAGAGTGATAAACAAAGGCACCTTTGGTTTCTTCTACTTTTACAGATATCTCAAATTCCATATCTTCAGAACAACGAAATCATTTATTAGTTCTATGAAGTCATTTTCTATTGCCCTGCTTTTATTATTCAGTACAGCACTAGCTGGACAAACGCTCACTTATGATGCCTTTTTAAAAGGTCATAAAGTAGGTGAAATGACCATAGTGAAGGAAGTAAGTGATAATAAAACCTCTGTTATTTCTAAAACACATATTGAAGCTCACATGCTTTTTACCATCAAAGTGGATATTGAAACCAACGCCACCTACATGGATGGTGTATTGATAGAATCTGATGCTACCTCTAGGCAGAACGGTCATTTGCATGCCTCTATCAAGATCCATAAGACTGATAATGGCTACACCATTGACGATGACGGTGACAAGGAGTCTTTGGCGTCTACCGGCTTAGTAGGTGCTGACATGCTCTATTTCGAAGAACCAGCCAGCCTTTCTAATACCATTGCCCTAGCATCGGGTCAATACCTAGACATCGAAAAAGGCTCGAATGGCGAATATTTCTTTGTGCATGATGGTAAAAAGGAAAGCCATCAATATGCCAATGGCGTGCTTGAACAAGTGATCATCGACCACAAATTATATACGGTCACCATGAAACTTAGAAAATAAGTCGACAAACTGACTGAATGTCAAAACAATAGCCCTGATCATCATGTCCTTTAGACATGAGATCACTAAAATTCACAGTCTACTTTGCCACTATCTTCGTAGTCATCTATACCTTGATGGCCCGATTAAGCCTGCCTTTTGGCATCATTTACCTAGCTTTTCTTATTTCTCAAGGCCTATTGATCTACATGGTGTGGAGAATTCTCAAAGACAAATACTCCACCCAGAAAACCTTTAGCGACTGGTACGAGGATAAAGATGTAAGAAAAGCTTCTTAGAAGTGGCCTGATTACGAGTGAGATAGGATTAACAGAAAAAATTAGTCAATTTTTTTCGTTATTGGTGCTTGCAAATCAAAACGAACCTACTACTTTTGCATCACCTTAAAACGGAGCGGTAGTTCAGCTGGTTAGAATGCCTGCCTGTCACGCAGGAGGTCGCGGGTTCGAGTCCCGTCCGTTCCGCTAAAAGCCTGATCATTTGGTCAGGCTTTTTTTGTTTAACACACACGCAAATGTTCTACGTCTATATACTCCAGAGTCAAAAAGACTCCTCTTACTACAATGGTTACACTTCTAACCCAACTATAAGGCTAGAGAAGCATAACAATGCCAAAACTGGCTATACTGCAAGAAAACAACCATGGACTCTACTCTATACAGAAGCATTTGAAAACAAAAGCGAAGCCATTAAAAGAGAGCGTTTAATCAAAGCCCCGAAAAGTCAAGCTTGTATTGAAAAGCTCATTAGTGAAAGAAAAAACTAGAATGCTTGTCCAGAGTTACTCGGGAAGGTCGCGGGTTTCCCGAGTACTCGGGATCCGTTCCGCTAAAAGCCTGATCATTTGGTCGGGCTTTTTTTGTTTTACACACACGCAAATGTTCAACATCTATATACTCCAAAGTCAAAAATAAAGCCCCCATTTCTGGAGGCTTAGATATTACTAATACATTTTGGTTGAAGAGGACTTCAAATTGTCACTCTTCCAACTTCTTATCAATACCTAACAAACGGTATTTACTCTTTTTCCTCGTTTAAAACCCTGTAGAAGTCATCCGCATCATCAATCTGAGGTATACCTACTCCTACTACTTGTTCACCGTGAATCGGGTCAATCAATTGCCCATTTTCGTTGATGTATAATCCACTTTCTCCACAGTAGGTAGCTTCTTTCAATAAAATACTTTCCATGGTCTTATTTTTAATTCAACTATTGTACGATTAACTCATCTGCTGCTCTAAACTGGGTTTGATCTTGCAACCAACCTCCCAGGTCTTCCATCAACAGCATATCTTTCTTTCCTTCCATGCTCGTAAGCTGAAAGTAAAATTTCCAATCATCATGAATCGCTGAAAACATCCTTGTTGGTAAAGAATGGATCAGGTAACTCTTCTTAGAAATCCCCTTAGAAAACGTAAGCCTAAACTCTCTACCAATGGCTTTAAATGAAAAACCAGGAGAGCAAGCAGCTTTCGCCTCTAAAATCCTTTCTAAGTTGATTAGCTTAATCATCATCAAAGAATTAAAGCCTTCTTAATTGTTTATAATCTTCATCTTCCCATTCGAGATGAACGAAGTCTTCTTTCAGTGAATTAATTCCTCTGGCAGGCATTGCAGCCTTAACAGAGTCAATCACGTCTCTAATTACTTTGCGCGGATCTACAGAAATATTTATCCCTTTCTCTAATTCGCTTTTATTGATGTTGAGTGCATTCATAACTATAAAAGTTTGATACACTAATTGTATAGCAAAAGCTGAACCAAGTCTCTATCTCGCTGGAAAGGGCACTTTTAATTTTTGCTAGTCCCAATATGGGATAACGTCTCTTAGAAGGGGCTTTTAGATGGGTATGGTCTAAACGAGAAGGGCAAAATCCTCGTCAATCCACTCTTCAGCTATTGCTAAGTGATCTTGAGTGGTTTGATCATCTGATTCTAACACAAAAGTGCCGTTGATAGGCTCGTTAATTTCTTGTTGAACGGTTTCCATAGTCTCTGTTTTAAAAGTTTGTATTTCAACTATTTAACCTCCTGAAAAAATCTACAACACAGGTTGAAACAGCAAGAAATGAACAGAGCAAAATTGAAATTGTTCATTTGAGCTCAAAAACTTATATCAACGGTAATATTTCGACTAAATTCAGGCCATGCTTTCAGACCTAAGTCTTGTCGACCTGATCATTCTCGGATTTGCCGCCTTTATCTTAGGTTTATCGAAGTCTGGTATCAAAGGCATTAGCATTATCATAGTGGCTATGCTGGTTTTTGTGTTTGGAGCCAAAGCGTCTACCGGCATTCTTCTACCGATGCTTATTGTAGGAGATATCTTTGCGGTTATCTACTACAATCGACATGCTGAATGGAGATTTCTTTTTAAACTCCTCCCTCCTATGGCCATCGGTGTTCTGGTTGGAACCTGGGTGGGTGATCAAGTACCTGAAGAGGTCTTTAGAAAGAGTATGGCGGCCATTATTTTAGTGTCTGTTGTGATGATGATCTGGTGGGACAAACGCAAATCGAAAAAGGTACCTGATAATTTAGGTTTTGCAGGTAGCATGGGCTTTACTGCTGGTTTCACTACCATGGTGGGCAACCTAGCAGGTTCATTTGCCAATTTGTATTTCCTAGCTATGCAGCTGCCTAAAAATGCCTTTATCGGCACCGCCGCCTGGTTATTTCTTATCATTAATGTGTTTAAAGTTCCCTTTCACATTTGGAGCTGGGGCACTATAACTGAAAAGACCATTTGGGTGAGCGGAGCTACCATTCCCTTCATTTTCTTAGGACTATTTACAGGGGTTCGTATACTCAAACTGGTCAACGACAAGCTATTTAGAAACTTCATTCTCTTAGCTACAGCTATCGGAGCCGTTCTGATTTTCCTTACTTAAACCATTCAACAAATTAGTATTGCTTCGGCCTTGTGGAATAAGTAGATTTCATCAAACCTTAAACCATGAAAAGACCGATCATTTTAGGCCTGCTATTATGCTTTTGTCTAAGCCTACAAGCCCAAGTTTCTAATAAACTGGAGATGCTAGACATCTTTAATCTAGAATACGTTTCAGATCCTCAAATCTCTCCTGACGGTTCACAAGTCATCTATGTTCGCAATTTCAAAGATGTGATGACAGACAAGAATCTCTCTAATCTCTGGATCGCCAGTTTTGATGGGAGCAGCAATAGACCTTTGACCACAGGAGACTTCAATGACAGAGCCCCAAGGTGGTCGAATGATGGTTCAATGATCGTTTATCTATCTAATAAGTCTGGTGAAAATGAGCTTTACTTAAAGTGGATGGACTCTGGGGAAGAGATGATCCTGATCAATTCGGAGAACTCACCGGGGAATGTACGCTGGTCTCCAGACGACCAATATTTGTCATTCAACATGTTTGTGTCTGAAGCTAAGGCCTCACCTATTAGAATGCCGCAAAAGCCTAAAGGAGCAGAATGGAATGCTCCTCCTAAGTACATTGACAACTTAAACTGGAGAAGAGATGGCGTTGGTGAATTACCTTCTGGCTATCAGCAGCTATTTACGGTTCCAGTTTCAGGCGGTACGCCTAGACAATTAACTGATGGCCCTTACAATCACAGCAACGCGGTATGGGGAAGAGATGGTCAAAAACTGTATTTCAGTGCCAATATGAGAGAAGACATTGAATTAGAAGGCAGCGATTCAGATCTGTATGCATTGAATATCGCTGATGGTGCTCTAACCAAGCTCACTGATCGATATGGCCCTGACAACTCACCAAGAATTTCTCCTGACGGTAAGAAGATAGCTTATCTCGGTTTTGACGATAAGTACAAAGGCTATCAGCAGAGTAAGCTTTATATCTCTAACATAGATGGCAGCAACAGTCAATTGATCTCTGGTGATTTCGATCGATCTATCGGCAGCATTACTTGGGCGGCAGATGGCAAAGGCCTTTACTTCCAATATGTAGACAAGGCACATCCTAAAATTGCTTATATCTCTACGAAAGGAAAGGTTAAAGATATAACAGAAGGCCTGGGCGGCATGTCTTTAGGCAGACCCTACACATCAGGAGCTTATAGCATCGCAGCCAATGGTAATTATGCCTATACTTGGGCAGAAACGCATTTACCAGCCGATTTAGGCACAGGAAATAATGGTAACAACCGAAGAGTAACAAATATCAACGAAGACCTCTTTAGCTATAAAAAGCTGGGTGAGGTTGAAGAGATCTGGTACAAGTCTTCAGCAGATGGTCTAGACATTAACGGGTGGATAGTAACCCCACCTGATTTTGATCCAAGCAAGAAATATCCATTGATCTTAGAGATCCATGGCGGACCTTTTTCTAGCTATGGACCCATGTTCTCAGGCGAGATTCAGCTAATGGCAGCTGCTGGTTATGTAGTGCTTTATACTAACCCGAGAGGAAGCACCAGCTATGGAGCTGATTTTGGAAACGAGATCGATAAAAACTACCCAAGTTTAGATTATGATGATCTGATGTCTGGCGTAGATGAGGTAATCAACCGAGGCTACATAGACGAGAGTCAGTTATTTGTAACTGGTGGTTCAGGTGGCGGTGTGCTGACCAGTTGGATCGTAGGTAAAACAGATCGTTTTGCAGCCGCTGTAGTGGCTAAGCCCGTGATCAATTGGTATAGCTGGTCATTAAATGCGGATATGTCGGCTTTCGCTACTCGCTACTGGTTCGAGAAAAAACCTTGGGAAGATCCTGAAAAGTATTTGAAGCACTCTCCTATTTCTTTGGTGGGGAACGTAACCACCCCTACTATGCTCTTAACTGGTGAATCAGATCTAAGAACCCCGATCCATGAATCTGAACAGTATTATACCGCTTTAAAATTACAAGGTGTGGAAACGGCCATGGTAAGAATTCCAGGAGCCTTTCATGGTATTGCCGCCAGACCTAGTAATTTGATAGGCAAAGTATCAGCCATACTTACTTGGTTCGGAAATTATAGAAACGAATCAGTAGACCTTAACACTAATAGATAATGTATAAATCAACCATTGGGCTTATTCTAGCCATTCTCGTATGGGGATGTGCAAGCCCCAATAACACCATAGAAGTAGCCAGTTCAAACAGCTATCAAGACTTAGAATCCCTGTTTACTGATTGGCGCGAATTTGAAAACCCACCAAAGTATGAATTAGCCCCAGATTATAGATCGACCACCTTTCGATCTCGATTTCCTGACTATCAGCTATTAAGAAAGAGACTTGAAAGTATTGACACCACCGGCTGGTCGATTCCTAATCGTGTGGATTGGATGATCGTTTGGGCCGAAATGAATGGCTTTGATTTCAATTACCGCATTCTGAAGCCTTGGGAAAGAGACCCGGCCTTTTACAAAACCATCTGGACCTATAAGAGTGATGTGCCTGCACATGAAGGCCCAACGCATCATGGCACGCTAGAATTATGGACCTATGTGTTCCCACTCAGTGCCAATGAAAGGGAACGCATGTTGTCTGACCTGGCAGTTATTCCTCCATTGAATGAACAAGCCAAGACCAATTTGACAGGCAATGCAAAAGACCTCTGGGTAACAGGCATCAGAGACATCAGAGAGCAGTCTGCAGTACTTGAGGGTATGAAAGGTTCAGAAGGTGTAGCGACTGATGAAGACCTGATGGCCGCCATAGAAAAAGCCCAAGCTTCTACCGACCAATTGGCAGAATGGTTGGAAGCAGAATCAAGTAAGAAAACAGGCCCTTCAGGCATTGGCAAAGAAAACTACACTTGGTATACGCAAAATGTCCGTCTGGTGCCTTTGACTTGGGAAGACGAGGTGATGATTCTTAAGAGAGAATTGGCACGTGCTTGGTCGGCTCTAATGCTGGAGGAGCACCGCAACAGAAAACTACCTCCACTTGAAGAAGCTGACTCTCCAGAAACATACAATAAGCTAGCTGAAGAAGCTGCCACAAGTCTGATGAGTTTTCTAGCCGAGGAAGATATCGTAACGGTGAAACAGTATTTCGGTCCTGCGCTTAGAGTTCACTTAGGACAATTTGTTCCTAAAGAGACTAGAAACTTCTTTTATATCACCTCTCATTATGATCCTCGCCCACTCTTTTCTCATTTCTACCATTGGTTTGAATTGGCTAGAATGGACAACGAGCCCAATCCAAGTCTGATCAGAAAAGAGGCCCTTCTCTATAATATATTTGATTCGCGTAATGAAGGTATGGCCACTGCTGTTGAAGAGATGTTTATGGATGCTGGCCTTTATGATGACACGCCTCGCTCTAGAGAGATTGTATACATCATGATCGCGCAAAGAGCCGCCAGAGGATTAGGTTCACTCTATGCCCATGCGAATGAAATGACCATGACAGAAGCAGGTGGTATTCACTCAGAATACACCCCAAGAGGATGGATGAAAACTGAAAAAGAGCTTCTCATTTTTGAGCAACATTTGTATTTAAGACAACCAGGTTATGGTACAAGTTACATCACTGGTAAATACCAAATGGAAGTGATTATGGCCGAATTGGCTCGGATCAAAGAATTGAACAATGAGCCATTTGCTCTCAAAGATTACTTTGACCAGCTGAATAGTATTGGCAATATCCCTAGCTCTTTAGGCCAATGGGAAATGACCGGTAACTCTGATCATATGATCATGATGAAGTAGAGGAATAAACTTTTTAAAAAGTGCTTATAACCAGCCTATATGGTTGGCTATAGGGAGGTTTTTTAAAATTACAAGGAATATAAACGCCACTAGAGTGGCGCATACTTAACGTTGTGTGTCATAAAGAACCAATAGATAAATTTGCAATACCATCAAAAGAATAGACAAACATGAAATCATTCAAAAGACAACCATCAGTCCTCACTTTACTGTTAATGCTAGCTTTAACAATTCAAAGTTGTAACAACTCTGAGAAGAAGGATAAACTATCTGATCAAGACGATATCGCTAGAATCAATTCAAACTTCGAAGAAGCGTATAAACGCAAAGACGGTGAGGCAATTCAAGCTCTTTATACTGAATCAGGCACCTTAATAGCTCCTTATGGCACATATGAAGGCAATAAAGAAGTGAAAGCCTCTTTTGAAAGGGACTTCAGCACTCATCAAAGTATTTCAAAAGCTGACCTAGGAATTGAAAGCATCGAATATGAGTCTGACACTCTAATTGTAAAGGGAAGGTTTCATATACTTGGTGTGAAGGTTGAAAATGGCCTACCATTCGAATTAGAAGGACCTTATACTCACAAGTGTATAAAAGAAAACGGAGAGTGGAAGATCTCAATCACCTCATTTACAGCTGACTTAAATATTAATGACTATTAGCAATTAAAATACAACACACAACATAACCTATACGCAATGCGGCTGCGGTGGTACAGAAGCTTAAGTGCTTATCTCCCACCAAAGCTGCGCTTTTGCGTTTATAAAATTGAAAATTAACATAAATCACAGCTTTGGCTACCGACAGTGCTCGATTCAAAACTATCGTTTTTGAATCCCACACTGCGCATAGCCAGACCGTTGGCCACAACTATATTGCATAATGAAAAAGATAGCTTATATCATACTTATAACATTCTGCACTTCTAGTGTTTTCGGACAGGACTGTACAAATGACTCAAAAGCTCAGCTAGCTAAGAACAACATCAGCAAGCAAGGAAGCAGTCCTGTTTGTGCCAATGCTGCACAATTCTATGCCTACCTATGTGCTTGCAAAAACAAACCAAGAACAGCTGAGCAAGCTAGGATGCTCAAGTCAACTCTGGAACAAATAAAAGATAACTACAATAGCTACGGTTCTCCTTGCGAAGGAATTGGAAAAATTACAGATGCCATACCAAACTGTAAAACTGGTACTGGCGAAATAAATAGTATCAATAATAACAACGCCCCATTTATTCAAGCAGATTACAGGGAGGTAATGAATTACAAACAACAGCTTGACAATCTAGCTCAGAGCTTCTCAGAAAGATTAAATAGCATTGAAGAACTTGTTAGCACTGATAATCCTTCAACATTATTGAATGACTTCAATTCTAAAATGAAAGATATTGGCTTTATACAAAGCGAATTACAGGCGGCTAATTACAATGCTCTTGTTGAAGGATTGGACAATATAGCTCAATCCGCCACAGAAAATAATCAAGGAAGTTTCTATAAAGGTTTAGGTGCACTCGCGAGTATCTACGATTTAAATCAAAAGAAAAAAGAGGCTGAAGCAAAAGCAGAGAGATTAAGAATACAGCGCAGGGCGCAAATGAGTCAAATCTATTGGGATGCTTTGGAAAAGGTGAAGGCAAAGCAAGAAGAATTCACATGTTTAGCAGCTTTTGAGGATGACTTAAAAATGCAAGCGTATTATCTAGAATTGACAGAGAACTTAAAGTGTTTCGAAAAAAGTATGCTTCAAAATTGGTCAGTTGAAAATTCATCTTGGTTAATAAACAATTGTCCTAAACCAACACCCCCAAAAAAAGGAATACCGAATAATTTAATCACAAAAGACAAGCTACTTCTTCAAATTGCTGAGGCAAAATATAGTTACTATCTCTCACAAAGAACACTGAAGAGAGGAATTGGTGTTGAAGGTGAAATTGAAGGTGGGTCTATGCTGAAGATTACAAAGTTAGATCCGCTGGGTCCAGCTTTTGCCGCTGGAATAAGAGAAGGATTTAAAATTCAAGGATTTAGAGGAGTTTCGTTAACAAAAGAAGAAGCCAAAATAATGTACTCACCAATTAAGGACCTAGGTGACGAAAGCTCATACAATTACTATGTCGAAAATGCTGCAAGTGGTGAATTCGGATTTGGCATTTTCAATGAAAGAAGCTATCAAATTGCTATTAATGCCTTAGAGCGTGATACTGACGGTGCTTATATTACCCTCCTTACAGACCAATATGAATTAATTCAAGATTTATATGTTGCAACACGTCTCGAAACCGAAGGACCTATTTGTTTTAGAAAAGCAGCAATATCATTTGCTTCGCAATCGCTAAACGTAAAAGAAAGCAGTAGTACGTACAAAAAACTAGCTCAATATTACAGCGAGGAAAATAGCGTAATAGCACTAGGATATCTCCTTGAAGCTCAAAAACTAGGAGAAAATGATATTTCGCTATACTATAATTTACTAACAGAAGTATCCATAGAAATTAAAAATGCAATTCTAACAGCAAACACAGAATTGCTCAGTACATTCATTTCTAGTGGACTTGATAATATTATTTTAATAGTAGACAACGATGCATTGAGCTACGCCATAATAAAAGACCAACCAGACTCTGTTCAAATATTACTAAATGCATATGTTGAGAACCTTTCAGGTAATCAAAGGACTGAATTTATTCAGAAAGCGATATTGGTGATTGCTCGTGAAAATAGTAGTAAGTCTTTATCAAGATTAATTGAGTTAGGACTTGATACTGATTTCACTCTTAATGGTGAATCCCCTATTAGCGTGGCAAATGAAAATATGAGTAATGATGTTTTAGAAATTTTAAAAAGATAATGTGGCTAACAATCGCTATAAAACATGCCCTTCGGGACACGTTTCATAGCGGAACCGTTGTATTTCCTCTCTAAAACTCAAAAGCCTTAGAAACAATCAATCGAGAATCTTCTAAAGCATCAGACCGAAGATGACCTGGATAATCAGGATGTCCACCGAGCTGCATCAAAGCCATTTTATTGGGGTATTCTGCCACCAGCATCATGTCCCATAATTGCTCTTCTTCAGGGCCAATAAGCGTATGCAATGGCTCACCTACCCAAAGCGTTTTACCTCCTACTTGTTCAAATAAAGGAGTAACCGCTTTCATGTATTCCAAATAAGTGGCTTTCCCCCCTTCCTTAAACTTTAGAAGGTTGATCATGTTGATAGGCTCAAGGTCTGGCAATTGAATAAAAGCCGCTTGCTGTTCTTTGGTAGGATTGATATACATACCTCAATTTAACGATTACAAATGCCTTTGTACTTACAGTACTGACATTGTTTTAGATCGTCTGTCTGCTCAAAACATTTATCAGGATCGAAAATATCCTCCACCAGCCTTTTTAACTTTTGATCAAAATAGGCCAATTGAGTTTCCGTAATGCCCTGCCCTCCATTTAACCATTGGGTGCCTTTGTTGAGCAACTTCATACTCGTCACCCCCACTTTTACTTGATGATCGGCAAAATGCGGTTGCACAAGCGAGGCATACAAATAAGCCTGAAAGCCTGATTTCACATCAGAATCTTCAAAAAGTGGATCGATCTGCTCTTCATCCGTCTTCTTGTTGATGTTCACAAACTTGACATCTCCAGTTTTATAATCAGTAATTCGCAGTACATCGTCTTTCATATCCATGCGGTCGATGGTACCTCCTACCAGCACTTTCTTACCTTGTGCCTCCAATACTTGCGTATAATCTTGGGCTTCTAAGCCTACAACCGTAAACGGTGCATCTTTCAGATCTAGGTCTAACACTTTTTGCACCATCTGCTCCATCACTTGCTGGGTCACTAAGTCCTTCCCTGTCAGCTGCTGATAATCTTGAACGATTTTTTCATCTTTCAATATCGCCTCGAGCTTTTTGCTCACCATTGATTTGAGCAGTTTTACTTGCTCAGAGCCTACTTCTTTGCCAACAAAAGGCTCATAGAGCTCTTCCAACACACGGTGCACCACAATTCCCAAAACTCGGGCATCGATGTTCTCATCAACTTCTTCAAACTCAGAAATGCGAGCTACATTTTGCAAATAGAATTTCAATGAACAGCTGATATAGTTACTGAGGGAAGTAGGTGACAAATGACGCCCTTCATCGCTCTGTACATATCTCGTAAGCATCTGCTGAACAGCTTGATCCTTTTCAATAACAATGGCTTTTTCCTGCCTCGCTGGAGGGAAATACCCTTCATAGTTCAAGTAGCTAACGGAGATATGATTGATGTTTTCATAGAGCAGCTCTTGTTGCAAAATGAAACGGCTTTTCTCACCTGTCGAATCACCAGAAGTAGTATTATCATAGACAAAATGCACCTTCTCTGCTCTTTGAAGTAGTCTTTTGAAGTGATAGGCATAAATGGCATCCTGCTCTTCAAATGTGGGCAATTGAAAGACTTTTCTGAGTCCATAAGGAATGTATGAACTCAAATTTCTTGGTGTTGGCAATCTTCCTTCATTGGCAGAAAGTATGATCAGGTGTTTGAAATCGAGTGTCCTAGATTCAAGAAAACCCATCACCTGCAAACCTCTTACGGGCTCTCCTTCAAAAGGAATTTTTACAGACCTGAAATGCTCTTGCAAGATCTTTCTCATGAGCCGCAGAGAGAACTCATTCTGTCCTTCGAGGTAATCATTCAGCTGATTGAGAGACTTCAGAAAGAAGTAGATAAACTCCCTATCGGTTTGACCTTCATCAAGCTCTTTAAAGTGATAAAATATCGCTGTGAGGTAATTAGTAATGGCTTCTGAAACAGACTCCCAATCTGTTTGAGGGCTCAAAAGCGCGATCACATGTTCACTCTCGATCTTCTCCTTCAACTCCTCTAGAGTGACCTTATTCTTTCTTTCCGTCAATAGCCATTGATTGATCTTCTGATAAATATCCTCTTCCAGCAGCCCCATATAGGCATTGGACAAGAATGGCCGCAGATCATAAGAGCTAAATATGGTCGAATCACCTTCTACCTTGGCCCCTTTCATCAATGACAAATAGCTCAAGACAAAATCATATACCACGGTATTCCTCATCGGATAACCCATAGTAACATTAACCTTGACTTGATTCAGTGGCAGCGCATAGAGCAAAGGAATCAAAAGTTTCTCATCAGCCAGTACAATGGCCACATCTTCAGGTTTAGCACCTGCATTGATCAACTCAAAGGCTTGATCGGCCGCCACTTGCACTTGCGCCTGGTTTTGCGGTACAGAATGTAACACAAGATCTTTCTTGGCATTGAGCGAATCTGCATTCAACCAATGACTATCAGGCCATATTCTTTGGTATTCGCGCATGAAATCGCCAGCCTCCTCTTTCAGATCATTAACGAAATAGTCATCTAGATCCCAATAGAGCTGTGCCTTCTCAGCTTTGACAAGGGCATCAAAAATGACCTCTTCCGATTTTGACAAAGCATTGAAACCGCAGAAATGATACTGTGCATATTCGTGTTCGAAATGCTCATTAGATAAGACTTCGGCCAGTTTTCTATAGAGCATACCTCCATAGACCATTTCTTTAGATTGCAGTGTCTCTTGATATTCTTCGTACACCACGCCTACCTCTTTCCAGATCTTTAAAAACTCTGTGAGTAGCTTGGTCTTTTCATTCTTTTCAGTGAGGGTTCTGTAGCGTTCAATCACTTCTCTAAACTCCTCATTGTAGCCAAATACATTGTCTACTTCTTTGATCTGCTGCAAGGAAGAATAGATCTGCTGGGCATCCGCCATGTAGCGATCGATCTCGTCATAGTCTTTGAGGATGATCTTTCCCCAAGCATAGAAATCGTCAAATTTGAGATCAGGATCCTTTTTCTTGTAAACGCTGAAGAGCTGAAGCAACAAAGTAAGCTCATCAGTCATTTGCATCTGAGTCATTTGCTCAATGAATTCTTCGATACTCATAATTGAGGGCATCATGAAATTCTGATCTTCAAACTTCTTGACTAATGCTCTTTTGAAGAACACTCCGCCCCTTTTTGTAGGGAACACATAGCAGTGTTGCTTCAGATCTTTTAGGTCGTCTGAATTGATAAAACTGACCAACAAGTCGTGGAAACTCATCATTTCGTCACCTCCTTCACATTTAGGCTGTCCATATAGACCAGATATCCTTGTACAGCATCATAACCCAGGCTTTCCATTACTTGCATATAATGCTTCACCTGACTCAAATGCTTTTCGCTCTCTACCTCTTTCTTGTAATCAACTATGACAGCTGATGAGCCCTTGGTCATTAAGCGATCGGGTTTGGCTACTTTCCCATTGAACCAGATCTCGCGCTCATTAAACACTTCATAGTCGCCAGAAAACCACTCTTGAACTTGAGCGTTCTGAAGCAATACTTTGACTTTATTCTCAATCTCTGCAATTGAAGTCTGGCTGATCTCTCCTGCCTGCTTCAGCTGCATAATCACTGAAGGCAAGTCTTCTTTGACCTTGATAGAAGCCAAAACCTCATGCACCTGATTCCCTAGATTAATGTTCTGTGCTGACTCAGTTTCTTGGAGCATAAAGAACCTAGAAGAGTCATTTCTGATATTCAATTTTTGAATGAATGATGACTCAGGATAAGTCCTGATTTGTTCAGCATGCACCATAGGTTTGTCATCTGCTGTTCCGCGATCATCACCCTTACTAAAAATCCATTCTAGATCGGCCTCCTCATAATTAAGATCCATTTCACTCAAGGTTTTGAAGAGCAAATCAGAGATGGTACTGCTACCTATATTCTTGCCTCTTGGTGCACTGATATAAAGCTTTTCGCGTGGCCTAGTGAGTGCTACATAAGTCTTATTCAGAATGTCTAAACTACCCTCCTCAGCTTCTTGGTAGTAAGAATCAGCAAAGTAAGAGTCTTTGAGAACCGCGTTAAAATCGAGAGGTGCAAAGCGTAATGGATAATACTGTGATGGCACATCTTCGGTCCAATACTGATGCATATTAGCATTTGGAAGAATTGACCAACTGGCAAATGGGATCATAACAATCGGTGCCTCCAATCCTTTAGATTTATGGATAGACATGATGGTGATGGCATCTGTCGATTGACTTGTCGCCACGGCCTGCTTTTCACCATTGATGTTCCACCAATCTAAAAAACTGTCAATCGAGTTGACTCCCTTGCCCGACTGTTCTAATATTACATCCAGAAATTGCTGCAGATAAACATCTGTCTGCTCTTTCAGGTCAAAAATCAATAGGAGCTCAGCAATTAGATCATATAGACCCAACTGTTTCAAAGCGGTCATTCTTTGGGTAAACTCTGCTGGGAAGCCAGCTTCTTCCAAAGTCAATCTTCCTTCTTTAGGCTTAGCTAAAACTTCTGAAGATGCACCAATTAATTGATGATAAGCGTATATGAGTTCAATGTTCCGCAGTTCATCTTTGGAAGAATCCAAGAATTGAAGAGTAAGAAGGATGAACCTGACAATCGGGCTATTAGCCAAGAGCAAGGTGTCATTATTAACGATCCGCCAATTCTGGGCTAGCAGTCTTTCAGCGATATCCGCAATCTGAGAATTCTGATTGACTAGAATTAAGATGTCTTTAAGACTATAACCTAGCTCAAGATTATGCCGGACATTTTCAACCAGTTGATCAAGCGCTCTCTCTTGCCATTCCCCACGATCGTAAAAGGTAGTCTGAACAAAGCCACCTTCTCCTCCACGCACATTTTGGTTATGACCTTTAAATGCCTCCTGAAAAAGGTTTGAATTGACCAAGAGGTCGTTGTCATTCAATTGGGATGGAAGCCTTTCAAAAAGCTCATTATTGAATTCTACGATAGCCCTTTTACTTCTCCAGTTATCTTCTAGGTTTCGATCGGCTTCGCGGGTATAAAAAGCACCAAGGTCTTGTTTGATCTCAGAAAGAAGCAATCTCATATTCCCGCCCCTGAAGCGATAAATGGATTGTTTGACATCACCAACGATCAGCACCTCATGTCCTTCAGATAGAGAGTTGATGATCAAGGCCTCTAAGTTCTTCCACTGATAATTTGAAGTATCTTGAAACTCATCGATCATGATGTGCTTGAAATAACTACCGAGCTTTTCAAACATAAAAGGCGCATCTGCCTGATCGAGTATGTCTTTTAAAATAAAGTTGGTGTCTGAGATCAGCATCACATTTTGCTCATCTCTGTAGTTCTTGAGTTGCTGATTTAATGCTTCTAAAACTCCATAAGCATAGATGTTTTTCAAGAGGACTTGAGCAGAGTTATATCCTACCAATTCCTTTTCATAATACTCTATTAGCTCAAAGCCTTTGTCTTGAAGCCCATTAAGCAAAGCTGATTCTATCTGCTCCTTCTTGGGAGAGCTTTTCGCAAACCAAGAAGACTCTCCTCTCATGGTCTTCTTGAAAGTATCAGTCAAATTGATCTCACCTTTGGTTAGGTCAACAAACTTCTTTGCGAAGCCATTCGCCCCTCTGCTGAAATCCGCTACATGTAGTCCATTCTGTTGGATAAGATCCAATGCATCATTCGCCAATTTGGCTAATGTGTTCTTAAATAGCTTCACCTCTTTTTTGAGGTCGTCAATAAGTTGTGCATAAGCCTTTAAGTCCCATTCTTCTGAATCAAGAGCCTTTTGAAAGCTCTCTTTGAACAGATTGCCTCCAATCTTAACTAGGCCTCCTTCAATATTCCAGCTCTTCTCATCTTCCATTCTATCCAATGAGTAATTGGCCAACCATTGCTTAACGGTTTTCTGTTCGTCTAAAGAGCGAAATAGCAATTGAATGGATTCTTTGAGTACCAGATCTTGGTTCATCTCCACCTCATAGCTAAGAGGCAAATCAAGTTCTCGAGCGAAAGAGCGCAGGACACGAGAAAAGAAACTATCAATAGTCGAAACTTCGAACCTGCTGTAGTTATGAATGATCAGCTCATAAGCTTCCTTGGCATTTCGAGTGATCTTCTCTGTATTATATTCTGCACCTAATTCTTCAGCTAAGCTTTCAATATAGCTCTGTTCTGATTGGTTGATGAGCAACTTGAGCGTCTCTAGGATTCGAGACTTCATTTCCTCTGTGGCCTTATTGGTAAAAGTAATGGTCAAGATATGCTGATAATCTTCAGGTCTTTTGATGAGTAGCTTGATGTACTCCCTAACTAACCTAAAAGTCTTACCAGAACCAGCAGAAGATTTGTAAACTGTGAGCGCCAAAGATCAACTTTAAATAGGCAACAAAATACAGGAAGCGCGGCCCGAGTAAAAGAGATTTTACTTGAAAATGTTCAGAGTGCCTCTGATATTTTCTTCTATCACTACATCATTGATCGTAGCAGACCAGAAAATAACGTAAGAGTACTTTCCGCTTTGAACGGCTCCCCCTTCAAAATTACCGTCCCAGCCTTCGTTTATATCAGTGGTTGAGAAGACGATAGTCCCCCACTTATTAAAGATTTGCATCGAATAAACAACAGGGCAATCTGCCACAGGCTTAAATTCGTCATTTAGGCCATCTCCATTAGGACTAAATGAATTCGGAATGAATACTTTAGGATCTCTTTCATCTTTTGTGATGGTGTAAGAATCCTCACAGCCATTGGCATCTACTATTCTTACTGTATACTCCCCTTTACTGAGATTACTAGCCTCTTGATTATCTACTGTTGGATTATTGCTCCAGAAGAACTGGTAATCTGGTGTACCTCCTTTGGCTTCTATGAAGGCAATCCCATCTGAAGCCTGAGGACACACAGGATCATTGATCAAAGTTTCTATATCAGCTTCTAACAGCTCTGGTTCGTCAACAAAAATATTCTCTAGCAAGGCTGTACATCCATTGGCATCAGTTACAGTAACCGAATAAGTCCCTGTTTTCAATCCAGTTAAGCTTGGAACAGAAGTTTGTGCATTCACTGCTTCTCCAGACCATTGATAAGAATAAGGGGCAGTTCCGCCTATGACATTCACATCAATCTCGCCATTTGACTCTTGGAAACATCTCACATCCAAAATACTTCCTGTGTCTACAAATTCTAGCACATCAGGCTGGCCAACCGTGTAAGTCTGCGAAGTGATCTCACAACCCAAAGCATCAGTGATGGTCGCTACATAATCACCAGCCACTAGACCTGAAATAGACTCTCCTACAAAACCATTATCCCATGACACACTGTATGAATCATCCTTACCACCTGACAAACTCAAGACGATAGATCCATTGGCATCTCCATTGCAAAGAGCGTCCGTAACCACTCCTGTTTCTATGATCTCCGGATAGATCACCACATTTAAAGTATCTGAGAAACCTTCGCAGTCTGAAATAGCTGGGTTAAACTCTCTGTACCAGATTCTTCCATTATCATTAACACCCCAATCGACAAAGACTTCGTTGGTGCTTGGGTCGGAATCGGCTGTAAATACACCTCCATCAATGAACCACTCATATTCCGAACCATTGGTTTGTGGCGTGAAGTATCTAATTCTATTTCTATCTAAGAAACATACCTCGTCAGGCTGAGGACTATCTGATTGCGGAGCAGCTGGCTCTAATCTTTTATTAATCGTAACATCTAGCACTACATCGTCTCCCCTACAGCCGAGGTAGTTAAAAGGCGTAACTGTTACAGATGCCAGCGGATTGGCTGGCCCCCAATTGACTATGATCTCTGCAGTTCCTTGTCCAGAAACAAGTGTTCCACCTACTACCGTCCAGTCGTATGAGTTTTCAGCAGGGCCTTCAACAGAATAGCTAATGCCTTCTACATCCGGACAAACGGATATAGGTCCTGTGATATCACTTACTTCTGTTTCTGTGATTGTGATCGTTCTATTAATCGTTTCTGAATTACCACAACCTGCAGCCCCCTGTGATGCAGTGAGTGTTACAACGTATTCACCAGGTGCAGCATAAGTATATGTCACAACTTGTCCATCGCCAGTATTTCCATCGCCAAAGTCCCAAGTGAATGTGTCATAGCGAGGATCTTCTCCAGGCTCCGTTTCAAATGAAGCGTCAAACACAATGTCTGCATCTACACAAGCCTCCGTAATAATCTCTCCAATGAATTCATCATCACCTAATATTTCGAGATTCAGATTGGCTAAACTCACCCCTGCAGAATAACCAAATGATTCTGCCGTACCATAACCATAAACGTAAGCAATCACACCATCTGGAGCATCTACCGTGTGGTCTCCTCTTGAGATCTGAAGGTCAGCATAAGCAAAACCACCTAAGGTTGTGTTGAATTCTGCGGTTACATCAACTCCATCTAAAGTGACTCCTGCAGCAAGTGCATCTGCTTCCGTGATAAGCGTTAAGTAATACTGATCAATTTCTTGGACCGTGAACGCACTAAATGTCACCTGACTCACCCTCTGCTCAATTGGGCTCACGATGATCATAAATGGATCACCAGGAGCAAAATCACATTCACTACTCCTACTGTATTGCGCCAAACTGATGGGATTGTTAGAAGTAATTGTTCTTACTCCTGAAAGTGCTTTGTTAATGTACACCTCACCAGCATCTAAGTTGAGATTACCGATGCCTTGCACATTCACTACGGTATTATCTTCAGCAGCAATGATCTTAATGTAGTCACCACCAAATCTTGTTTGATAAGGTACAAACACGAAATTCTTTCCCCAGGTAGAAATAGGGAACATTTGTTCTATTAAGTGATCCCTGAATCCTCCACAGCCTCCTACGTTCACAAATACGTTTCCTCCGAACACCGCTACATTTTTACAGTCATCGTCTGATGAATTTAGTGTTCTGATGTATGAGCCTGTTAGGTCTTCTTGCGATTTAACAGAATAGGTTTCTCCAGCATCTAAAGTGATGGTTTGAACCACGCCTGCAGCCCAGCCTCCAAAGGTGTCTACAGATGGCGTGATCTCGATTTCAGTATCATCTTCTACAGCAACTACTAAAAATTCAGATTCTCTAGAACCAGGTTCGATCTCTCCAGGTGGTTCCATATGAGCGATCACATAATATTCTTTACCAATGGCATTCACTGGAAGAATCACCGCTGCATCGGCACTGAACTGTCTTTTATTTAATTGATAAACTGAGATGGGTTCATCAGAAGGTACGTGAATCCCTCTATCGGATTGACCTTCAGAAGTAGGCATAAAGTCAGAAGGCACCACTATTCTTTCCGTATTGCCTGGCTCCACTACGAAGTCTCGGGCAAATCCTCTTAGAGAAGTGACTTGTACATTGGCTGTAGTACGCGCACTGATGTACATTTCAAGGGTTACATCGGCACCTGGACTAACTGCATTTTCCATGTAGCCAAACCAAAAGTCCGTACCCTCGGTAGTCTGAGCTTTTGCAGCTAAAACTGCAAAACTCATAAATATGGTCAATAGTAGTTTCCTCAAGTCGGCCTCAGTGCTTACGTAAAGCACGCTAAATTATCCTTATTCCTTAAAAGATGAAAGGGAAATACCCTCTACCGTTTTAAGACTGACATATAAACGAAAAGTTTAGACTAAGTCACATCTTCGTTTCACTTTATTTGTTTCTATACCTAATCTTGATTTGCTTTGAAGCAAAATCAACGGCATGGAAATCAAAGGAAAAATAGAGAGGATATTCGCGACACAACAAGTGACGCAGACGTTTAGAAAGAGGGAGTTTGTTGTAGAGTTTGCCGAAAACCCACAGTACCCAGAATATGTGAAATTCGAAATGATCCAAGACAAGTGCGATCAACTCGATCAATTCGCTGAAGGACAGACTATTAATATTAGTTTCAACCTCAAAGGAAGAAAATGGACAGATCCGAAAGGAGAAGTCAAATACTTTAATACACTTCAAGCTTGGAGAATTTCTCCAGAGTCTCAGGATGAGCCAGCCCCTATCACCGCTGGTAATTCAGCGCCTCCGCCAGCAGCAGCAGACGAACCAGATTGGTTGACAAACGATGACTCTGACGATCTACCTTTCTAATGATATATGACATTACCATAGTTGGCGGTGGAATTGTTGGTGTGGCAACCGCCTACCAGATCAAAGCCAAAAACCCACAATTGAAAGTCCTTCTTATAGAAAAGGAAAACCAATTGTGCCGTCATCAAACAGGTAATAATAGTGGAGTAATTCACTCAGGTTTATACTATAAGCCTGGAAGTTTAAAAGCCACTAATTGTATCAACGGATACAATATGCTGTTAGACTTTTGCCAAAAGGAAGAGATTCCCTATGATCTCTGTGGCAAGGTAGTGGTAGCCACTGATGATTTTCAAAAACCTCTTTTGGAGAACCTTTTTAACAGAGGACTGGAAAATGGACTTGATCAAATCTCGAAGATCTCTATAGAGGAACTTAAAGAGATCGAACCGCATGTAAATGGTATTGCCGCTATTAAAGTACCCTACACCGGTATCATTGACTATGTGGCAGTTGCCGAAAAATATGCAGGAAGATTTCAAGAGGCTGAAGGAGAAATCAAACTCAGTACCAAAGTCATCAAAATTGAGCAGAAAGAGTCCAATGCCGTGATCAGCACGACCAACGGTACATTCGAAAGCAGATTGGTGATCAATTGTGGAGGACTCTACTCAGATAAGATCGCGAGACAAACATCTGACGACATTGACTTAAAGATTATTCCTTTTAGAGGTGAATACTTCAAGTTGAAGCCTGAAAAAGAATACCTAGTCAAACACTTGATCTATCCTGTGCCTGATCCCAACTTCCCATTCTTAGGTGTCCACTTCACTAGAATGATCAATGGAGGAATTGAAGCTGGCCCTAATGCCGTATTAGCATTCAAGAGAGAAGGATATAAGAAATCTCAGATCGACTTGGCTGAATTAACCGAATCGCTTATGTGGCCAGGTTTTCAGAAAGTGGCTAAAAAATACTGGAGGACTGGATTTGGAGAGCTTTATCGTTCCTTCTCTAAATCAGCCTTCACCAAGGCTTTACAAAAACTCATCCCAGAGATTGAAGAAAAAGACTTGGTTGATGGCGGTGCAGGTGTTAGAGCCCAAGCTTGTGACAGAAGCGGTGGTCTCTTAGATGATTTTGCCATTTACGAATCGGCCAATGCCATTAATGTTTGTAATGCGCCTTCGCCAGCTGCTACTTCCTCGCTTTCTATTGGAAACACTGTTTCAGATTTAGCTTTAAAAAGGTTCTAAGATATGAGAGCTGTTATTGCGCTGTTATTGCTAGTCTGTTCTTTATCGCTTACTGCCCAAGAGGTTAAACTCTTGAGCTTTAACATCCGCTATGACAATCCGAATGACGGTGAAGATCAATGGTCGGAACGAAAAGAGGATGTCTTACAGCTCATTGATAGTTCAGAAGCTTCGGTTATTGGGCTACAAGAGGCACTTTATAGTCAGGTGAAATATTTAGACAGCCTCATGACTGACTTCACTTTTGTGGGTGTTGGTCGAGACGATGGCGAAAAAGGAGGTGAACTCAGCCCGATCTTATACGATTCTACTCGTTTGACTTTAATGGACCAGGGTACATTTTGGTTATCTCCTACCCCAACTGAAGTATCCAAAGGTTGGGATGCTGCACTTCCCCGCGTTTGCACTTTTGCCATTCTCAAGGAAAAAGAAAGTGAAAAGATCTTCTGGGTATACAACACTCATTTTGACCATGTTGGGGAAATGGCCAGGCTAAGTTCTGCCGCTGTTATCGTGCAGCATATGTACAAAAACAACATCTCTAAATCACCTGTCATTCTAATGGGAGATTTGAATGCACAACCCGATTCAAGACCTCTCGAATTGTTAGCTAATCACTTTAGCGATCCTTTAAAAGAGAGCAATGAAGGCACCTTTTGGGGCTTTGATCCTGATGCCAAAGCTGAAAACCGTATAGACTATATCTTAGGTAAGGAGATTGGATTTACAGATTCAATGATCCTCAAAGATCTTAGACCAAATGGTCGGCATATCTCAGATCACTTACCTGTTTTCGCCTCCTTTGAACTTAATTAAGTCGTTCTTGGCAACTCTTCTGATAAGATGAAGGTGACATATGGAAGGCCCTTTTGAAGACTCTATTGAAATAAGAAAGGCTATTAAACCCACATTCTAAATAGACTTCTTTGACCTGTCTATTAGGATCTTTCAACATACTCGATGCCTTCTTAAGCCTCTCATTATTGATAAAAGCTATTGGAGACAAGCCTAACTCCGTTTTAAAGACACGATAAAAATTACTCTCACTCATGTAAGCCTTATCGCTCAATTCTTCAATGCTCAGCTCCTCATCAAGATGTTCTCTGATATAACGAATAACATAAGCCAATCTATTCGAACTACTTAAGTTGATAGCTTCCTTATCATATATCTTTCTATTCTCAGTTTGCAACAGGCGTACAATCAGTTCTTGCAAGCTCATATCTACAAATAGATCCTTAGAAGGGTGATTTTCTGTAAAAAGGAAGAGTAACCGGTTGATGATCTGATGAACCGCCAAATCATTGGTAAAGTGAAAATTATAATCTGTGAATTTCCATTCCTTCCCTTCTAGCCTAGTGGTATTTTCATTGATAAGGTCTATGGTCTTTTTGATCTTATCTTCATTAATGGTCATTGCCAAGCATTTGGTAGGATTGTTCAACTTAGCTTCAGGGAAATCTATACACATGACTTCATCCTTTGGCAGAATCAATGACTCACCAGGTAAAAACTCAAAAGCCTCGCTATCCCTTAAATGCATCACTTTCTTGCCCATCAGCATACTGGCTAGCACTGTATGATGAAATTGCAGTAAGACTCGCTCCGCCTCTTGGTGGGTCTCAAAAACATGCATCTCCGCATTAGAAAGACAGTAGGTAGTTTGATTCTCTACTAGAGTCTCTAATCTTCTTCCTTTTAAAAAATTGTCTGGTAAGAACATGGCACTTAAAAAATATTGGTAATCAACTTAGCAGTAATGAGTTAAAGAATTCCTGACAGAAATCATCTTCTTTTAGAGAATCGTTCATATCTATTAGAGAATTGGTCAGGAAAACGATTGCACGTCCCTTTAATTTTACCAAAAGAGCCTTTCGACAAATTAAATTCTACTGAAGGCGTAAATGATTTTTTCATTAAAACAGACAGTTATGAGTGATTTTTTAACGACAACAGCCCAGGCACTTACGAAGCCCAAATTCAAAGACCAATACGACAACTTTATAGGAGGCAAATGGACACCACCAGCAAATGGAGAATACTTTGATAACTTCTCTCCTGTAGATGGAGCCAGTTTTACTAAGGTAGCTCGATCTACAGAAGATGATATCAAAATGGCCATTGACGCAGCATGGGTAGCTGCTGCCAGTTGGAACAATTCTTCAGCTACAGAAAGAAGTAATATGCTCCTAAAGATTGCAGACAGAATGGAGGAAAATCTGGAAGCACTCGCAAGAGCTGAGACCTGGGATAATGGTAAAGCGCTTCGAGAAACTAGAGCAGCTGACCTACCTTTGGCCATTGATCATTTCCGTTATTTTGCTGGAGTGATCAGGGCTGAAGAAGGTTCAGTGAGTGAACTAGATAGTCAAACCGTATCAATGAATGTGCTTGAACCTCTAGGGGTTGTTGCACAGATCATCCCTTGGAACTTCCCCATACTTATGGCAGCTTGGAAAATCGCACCAGCTCTTGCAGCCGGTAATTGCGTTGTTCTAAAACCTGCTGAGCAAACCCCTGTCGGCATAATGATCTTGATGGAACTTATTGAAGACATTTTACCAGCAGGTGTACTTAACATAGTCAATGGATTCGGAATTGAAGCTGGTAAGCCGCTGGCTTCAAGCCCAAGGGTTGAAAAAGTTGCCTTTACTGGAGAAACCACAACAGGCCAATTGATCATGCAATATGCAGCCAAGAACATCAAACCTGTTACGCTTGAATTAGGTGGTAAATCTCCAAACGTCTTCTTTGAGAGCATCATGGAAGCTGATGATGAGTTCTTTGATAAGTGCTTGGAAGGTGCTACGATGTTTGCCTTGAACCAAGGAGAAGTTTGTACATGTCCTTCAAGATTGCTGGTTCAAGAAAGTATCTTCGATGCCTTTATTGAGAGAGTGGTTGAAAGAACTGAAGCCATTAAACTAGGCCATCCACTTGATCCTGAAACTATGATGGGAGCACAAGCTTCTAATGAGCAATACGAGAAAATATTGAATTACATCAATATTGGTAAAGAAGAAGGTTGTGAGGTTCTAACTGGTGGTAAAGCAGCCTATAATGAAGGCTTGGAAGGTGGATACTACATCCAGCCAACGATTCTAAAAGGCAATAATAAAATGAGGGTCTTCCAAGAAGAGATCTTTGGCCCTGTACTTTGTGTTACCACTTTCAAAGATGAAGAAGAAGCACTTGAAATTGCGAATGACACCTTATATGGTTTAGGTGCTGGAGTATGGACGAGAGATATGCATCAGGCTTACCAGATCTCTAGAAAGATCCAGGCTGGTAGAGTTTGGGTCAACTGCTATCACGCCTACCCTGCTCATGCTCCATTTGGCGGCTATAAGCAGTCAGGTATCGGTAGAGAAACTCATAAAATGATGCTGAATCATTATAGACAGACCAAGAACATGCTGATTTCTTATGATAAAAAAGCACTTGGCTTCTTCTAATGATACCTCGAGTAATTGTCACAGAGAAAGCCGCTGAAATCATTGACAAACTTCGAAGCAAGCATGGTGAAATTATTTTCCATCAAAGTGGGGGCTGTTGCGATGGCTCAGCTCCCAGTTGTTTTGAAGCGACTGAATTTAACCTTGGTCATGGAGATGTATTTCTAGGCAGAGCTCACAAGTGTAACTTCTATATGTCATCTTCTCAATTTGAATATATGAGGTATAGCCAGGTCATTCTAGATATAATGAAAGGTATGGGTAGTGCTTTTTCATTAGAAATACCATTAGGATATAGGTTCGTAGTAAGAAGTAGAATTATCAATGAACAGGAAGAAGCTCTGCTCTCTCAACCTATTGAATTAAAAAGTTCGGGCTTTCAGCCTGATTCATAGACAAACTCTCTGTAAGTCTTAAGTAGAAGCCCCGCATTGCGGGGTTTTTATTTAATTTGAGGAAAATCCTTTTATGAAAAGACTTCTTCTCGCCTCGTTCCTTCTGATCATCAGCTTCAACACAAGTCAAAGTCAAGTACTACTCTCCCTCATATTTGGCGAAAAACTTAATTCTGACGGAATAGAGTTCGGCCTTGAAGGTGGGTACAACTGGAGCACACTTACCGGACTTGAAACCACAGACCTAAGAAGATCTTTCAATTTGGGTTTCTACTTTGATATCAGATTAAAAGATCCTTGGTATTTGTATACCGGTACACTGGTAAAATCGAGCCTTGGTGTAGCAGATCTCACACTGAACGACCTCAATACCTTAGGAGTAACTGTAGAACCTGAAGAAGGTCAATACGATCAGCAGATCAATTATTTCTTAGTTCCAGCTTTTATCAAATACAAGTTCCCATCTAGATTCTATTTAGAGGCAGGGCCGCAATTTGGATTGAGAAGTAAGGCTTTTGTTGAATTTCAATCTGATTCTGATGATCCTGAAGTAGTAGTCCGTGACCATAACAAAGAAACCATTCGCTCGATTGAGGCAGGAGTTGCAGGTGGCTTTGGATACAAATTCAAGCCTGGACCAAGAGGCATGTCAATTGGTGTGAAGTACTATCATGGACTGACAAGGGTCTATGAAGATTTCAAGTCTTACAACAGAGGACTGTTCCTAAAAATCAATGTACCTATAGGTGCAGGTAAGAAAGAAGACTTTGATGCCAAATCTAAGAAAGGAAGCTAAGCGCTCTTTCCTCTGAATAGGTAAACTCTTTACCTGGCTGTATAAAGCCTACATGCCCTCCACGTTTCGGTGTTTCCAAAGTGACATTCGACATGCTTTCCGCCAGCTGGTATGGATAGCAATCACCTTGTAATAAAGGATCGTTCAAAGCATTCAAAATCAATACTTCTTTGCTCACCTTTTTTAAGAATGGATAAGGATCACAAAATTCATAAAACTCCTTAGCGTCTTTGAAACCATGTAAAGGACCTGAGTAGGTGTTATCAAACTCTTTGAGGGTTGTCATCTGGTCAAGTCCACTAATATCAATGTCGGGATATTGCTCTGCTTTACCTTTTACTTTGACCTTTAGTTTCCTCAAAAAACGCTTTTCATAAACTCTATTACTCCTTTTTACCAGTGTTTTAGCGCTTTCCACTAAGCTCACTGGAGCTGAAATAACCACCGCCTTTTTAATCTCATCAGGTAACCCAAACTCATCTTCCTGCCCTAAATAGCGTACTGTCTGTCCACCTCCCATACTTATTCCAATCAGAGCCACTTCTTTATATTTCCCTGATTCAAGCACATGGTCAACAACAGAACGCAAATCATAACTGGCCGCATGATGATAGAGAATGCGTTGTTTGTTCATTTCACCATTGCAACTTCTATTGTTCCAAGCTGCCACATCCCAACCGTTGGCATGGAAGAGTTTAGACATGCCCATGGCATAATGCCTGTCTGACCCGCCCTCTAATCCATGAGACAGAACCAAGACGCGATCATTATCACCTTTCAGCCAATCAATATTTAGAAAGTCATCATCTGGTGTTTCTATACGCTCTCTTACGTAATTAATTCCTTTGACCTTTCTAGTTATACTAGGGATAATAGTCTCCAAATGGCCATTCAAATAATAAAATGGTGGCTGTTTATAATTTGATTCAATTAAAGGCATGATTTATAGACTATATTTGGCGCAAATAAAACAAAACCAACAGTCAATAAGAAATTGACGATTAAGCTTAAGGCAAATTGAGGAAAGGACTCGTTTTATTACTTTTTATTTTCGGCTATTCGATTGCTTGGGCACAGCAGGTTACAGTTCTTGACCAGGAAGATGACACTCCTATTTTTCAAGTAACCATCCAAGAGCAAGATTCCGATTATGGTGCTGTTACTGATCGTTATGGTATAGCCGACCTCTCCAATTTCAATAAAAATGGAGTACTTACTTTTAGGCATCCCTCTTACAAACCAGTTCAGATCTCTTTCCAAAAGCTAGAAAAACAATCATTCAAATTATACATGGTAGAGACCATCATCGAAATGGAGGATGTGGTGATCTCAGCCAGTAAATGGGAGCAGAATAAAAGAGAAATCCCACAAGAAATCGAAGAGTTTGAAAGAGAGGATATCGCTAGAGCAGAACCACCAACAACAGCTGACCTTTTAGGCTCGAATAGTCAGGTTTTTATCCAAAAAAGCCAATTAGGGGGAGGTAGTCCTATGATTAGAGGCTTTTCAGCCAACTCAGTGTTATTAGTGGTTGACGGAGTTAGGATGAACAATGCCATTTATAGAAGTGGCAACTTGCAAAATGTCATTCTTCTCGACCCAAATAATCTGCAAGAGGCCGAAGTAGTTTTTGGTCCTGGCTCGGTAATATATGGAAGTGACGCTCTTGGTGGTGTAATGGATTTTCATACCATCACCCCTTCATTCTCAGACGAAGGATTCAAGTTTTCAGGCTCAGGTTTTACCAGATATAGTTCTGCTGCCAATGCAGTTACTGGTAATCTAAATTTCCAATTATCAGAAAGACGCTTCTCCTCTTTTACTAGTCTTACCTATTCAACTTTCGGAGACCTAAGAACCGGCTCTAAACGCACTGACAAATTTCCCGATTATGGCAAAAGGTTTGAGTATGTAGAGAGAATTGGAACCGAGGACGTAGTTGTTGCCAATGATGATGTAAATGTTCAAACACCCTCAGGTTATGATCAATTCAACTTTCTTCAGAAATTCTCTTGGAAGATGGGCAGTTTCTCTGACCTGACCTATTCATTTCATTTCTCAAATTCATCTGACGTGCCAAGGTACGACAGGTTAATTCTAAGAGAAGATAATGGTGATTTCACCAATGCAGAGTGGTATTACGGTCCTCAGAAATGGCAAATGCATTCATTTCAAATGAGATACTTCTACCCTACTAAGTTCTTCGACCAAGCTAAGATTGTGACTGCCTACCAAAGAGTAAACGAAAGTAGAAATGACAGGAGATTTCAGAGAGACCAATTACGGACCAGAGAGGAACAAGTCGATATTCTTTCATTGAATATTGACTTTGAAAGATCACTAGGATTAAACAATGAATTATACTACGGTATAGAATTACTAGGCAATCAGGTCGACTCTGAAGCTAAATCAACCAACATTGTCACCAACGAGGTAAATCCTGAAAGTACAAGATATCCTGATGGTGGCAGCACCTACAATTCAGTGGCCGGATATGTAAGCTTAAAAAATGAATTGAGCCAGAAACTATTGCTATCAACTGGAATCAGATACAGTTTCGTTAAGGTCAATTCTAAATTCGAAGACAAAACCTTCTTTGACTTCCCTTATGATGAGATCGATCTTCAAAACGGGGCATTAAATGGAAGCCTTGGATTAGTCTTTTTACCAAACAATTCGCTCAAGCTCAATGCACTGGTCAGCTCAGGATTTAGGTCTCCTAATGTAGATGACATTGCAAAAGTATTTGATTCAGAACCTGGAGTGGTCATCGTGCCTAATCCTGACCTCAAACCAGAAACCTCATATAATTTCGAATATGGGTTTACGAAGAATTTCTCAAACGGATTTGAATTAGGCTTTGTGAACTACTACTCCATTTTAGACAATGCCATGGTTCGCAGACCATTCACATTCAATGGTCAATCTCAAATTATTTATGATGGTATTTTAAGTGATGTATTTGCTGAGGTAAATGTGGGTGAAGCATTTATCTGGGGACTTTCAGCCAAATTCAAACAGAAAATGAAAAACGGTATAGAGATTCACGGTAATGTAACTTATACCCAGGGCGAAGATACTGTTGACAATGTACCTCTAAGACATGTTCCTCCTCTCTTTGGCGAGACAGGAATTGCCTATGACAAAGAAAAATACAGGTTTGGGATAGTGGTAAGATTCAGTGATGGAATTGATTTTGAAGACCTAGCTCCTTCCGAGCAGAACAAACCTCATCTCTACACAACAGACGGTGCTCTACCTTGGGCCACTTTAAACTTCTACAACTCCTACAAATTCAATGATAAACTAAGTATCAACATCAATTTGGAGAATATCCTTGATACACATTACCGCCCTTACTCATCAGGAATAAGCGCACCAGGCTTTAATGCGACAGGCTCATTAAGAATAACTTTTTAATCGCTTCTTTTTTCTTTTAGATTATCTTGCGGCTCGAAATTATGCACGTAGGAATAGCAGGAAATATTGGGTCAGGAAAGACCACTTTAGCCCAAATGCTTGGAAAGCAATTTGGATGGGATGTCTTATTAGAATCAGTTGAAGACAATCCATATTTGGCGGACTTTTATGAAGACATGAGTAGGTGGTCATTTCACCTACAAGTCTACTTTTTGAACAGCCGATTTAACCAAGTGGCCAAGATCCGAGAAAGCCAGAGAAGCACTATCCAAGATAGAACCATCTATGAGGACTGTGAGATCTTCGCTAAGAACCTGCACCAATCAGGTCATATTACTGATCGTGACTTCAATAACTATATCGAGCTATTCAGCTCAATGATCAAGCATGTGCAGCCGCCAGACCTTTTGATCTATTTAAAGGCTGATATTCCAAAACTAGTGGCGAATATTCAGAAAAGAGGAAGGTCCTACGAGGAACTGATTCGAATTGAATACTTGAAGCACCTCAATGAAAGATATGACGATTGGATCGGTAACTACGATGTGGGTAAATTATTGATCATCGATGTCAATGATCTTGATTTTGTCAAAAATGTAGATGATTTCGCAAGTATTGTTGAGAAGGTGAACTTCGAGGTCAATGGACTTTTCTCATAACATGACTTAAGTCATTAAGCGGAGCTTAAAAACGAATTACTTTTAATCACTCTACTTTTTTATCACACTCTGTCCCGCTCCATTTTTTCGGGACATTTTTTTATTCATCACCTCGTTCGATGACTTCCCAAGTATGATCGGCTAGAAGTTTAGCAGAACAGATAAAAGCTTGAAAAGGTATTTTACCCCACTCTTTAGGGGACACTAATGAGAGAATGTCTTCTCCTTTCCTATTCGTATAAAGGTGATAAGTACGCCCAATCAAAGGTTCAAAAGTCAATTTAGCCTGATAGATTCTTTCAGAAACCTCTACTCTAGTCTTAATGGTTTCTGCTTGTTTGGCCAGAAGCTGCATCTGTTCATAGATCTGCTTCATGTCCATATCTGTCTGCTCATACATGGCAGACAAAGAGCGCCCCTTGATCTTGCCTTTATCTTCAGGCTTGACCATTGCTGAACCTACAGTATGAGGGAACGGAATAATACCCGGATTTTCCGTAGTAAATTCCTCCATTCTCTCTAGGTCTATCTTTTCGACATCAATTTTCTTTCCGCTCTTCTTCAATTTTCTCTTCTTTTTTAACCACAGTGGTTGTATCCTCTTGCTCGCTTGGTGCGATTGATTCTTTCAAATATTTCTTTGACCCCGGAAAAGAGGTTTTTCTTGAAATATCGTAGCTCACCACCAAAATGGCACCAATGAAAAGGATTGCTACTAATAAAAAGACCTTTTTAGATCGTTTCATCTATTGTCTAATCGAAATTGAAGCTTAAAGTTCGGCAATTCAGTATTAATTTCAGCTCTGATGGATAAAAAGGCAGAGAATATTAGAAAAATCATTCATATCGACATGGATGCTTTCTTTGCCTCGGTAGAGCAATTAGATAATCCATCATTAAGAGGTAAACCAGTTGCAGTTGGCGGAAGTAAAGAACGAGGTGTAGTAGCAGCGGCTAGTTACGAGGCACGAAAATTTGGTGTGCGATCTGCGATGCCCTCTAGTAGAGCCTACCAGTTGTGTCCAAAGATCACTTTTGTCAAACCTCGGTTTGAGAGATACAAAGAGATCTCTGATCAGATAAGAGAGATCTTTCATAGCTATACAGATCTGGTAGAACCCCTATCCCTTGACGAAGCATATCTCGATGTATCAGAAAACCTAAAAGGTATGCCATCCGCTACTCTCATAGCCAAGGCTATCAAAAAAGAGATCAAAGAACAGGTTAAACTAACTGCCTCTGCCGGTATCTCTGTTAATAAGTTTCTTGCTAAGGTCGCAAGTGACTACAATAAACCTGATGGCATCACTCTCATCGGACCGGAAAAAGTACATGACTTCCTCATGCAACTTCCCGTAAAAGATTTCTTTGGCGTGGGAAAGGTAACTGCCAAAAAGATGGATGAACTAGGGATTTTCAGAGGTTCAGATTTGATCCAATGGTCAAAAGAGGCCTTGCATCTTAAATTTGGTAAAGCCGGCCTCTACTATTACAACATGGTAAGAGGTAATGATGATAGACCTGTTAATCCCCATAGAATTAGAAAGTCATTAGGTGCAGAAAGAACTTTTAGCGAAGACTTGACGGAGCTAGAGGACATGAAGCTTGCCCTTAGAAAGATTATCGAAGAGGTGGTGAGAAGGCTCGAAAAGGCTAATAAAGAGGGCAAATCATTAACGCTGAAAGTCAAATTCAATGACTTTACCCAGATCACAAGAAGCACAACCCTTGAAGAAAACTTTAATTCCTTCGAAATGATAGTTGACCACACGTTTAAGCTTCTTGAAAACATCAGTTGGTCGGAACATCCTCATGGTGTTAGGCTTTTGGGAGCAACCATTTCTAATTTTGGAAATGAGGAGGAGGATGAAAAGCCAACAACTGTTCAACAATTGACTTTGGAATTCTAACCAACTGTTCTCAACTTAGATTTTTGATTTTTTAGAAGAGCAGCATGGGCAGAGTAGTCATATCAAGTCATAAAGAATTCGAGCAATATATTGGTGAGGAAATCGGTGTTTCTGATTATTTAAAAATTGATCAAGATAGAATCGCAGCTTTCGCAGATGCCACTTTAGATCATCAATGGATTCACCTAGATCAAGAAAGAGCCAAGAAGGAAGGTAGTTTCGGCAATACTATTGCGCATGGTTATCTGACTTTATCTCTCCTCCCTCATTTATGGCAACAGATCGCAGATATTCAGAACATAGAAATGATGATCAACTATGGGATTGAAAAGCTGCGTTTTAACCAGGCTGTTGTTGTAAATAGTGAAGTAAGGCTAAGAGTTAAGCTAACCTCATTAGTAGACTTAAGAGGTATTTCAAAGTGCCAGCTACATGTAGCTCTAGAGGTTAAGGATCAAAGGAAACCTGCATTTACCGGAGAGCTCGTCTTCTTATATCACTTCAAAAAATAATTAGCACGCTAATTAGGGTATTCTCTTCGTTCTAGTATTTACTGAAAAGCTCTCAATGAAGAAGACAGTAACTACTATGTTCGTGGCATTGATATGCCTTTGTATTTCTGGTTGCATAGAAAACGAACCAGCTCCAGAGGTAGAACTCAATGACTTCCAAACCGAGGCACTCAACTATTTTGATGATGTTGCGCTTGGATTCGAAGGAGGCAACACTTCTGAAGTAACTCGAAGGTGGGAGTCGCCTATCGTATTATACGTTGGAGGAAATTTTACTCAGAGACAATATAATGAACTGATTGAAGTAGTAAGTGAATTGAATGAGTTGATCACGCCTACTAGTAGTATTTCGATAACCTCTGATCTATCACAGAACAATAGCTATTTACACTTGGGTTCGGCCGACTCGTTTATTGACCTCTTCCCTAGTATGGAAGGCTTGCTGAATAGAAACGTGGGTTACTTTAATGTTTGGTGGAGCGATGATATACTCAATGAATCGAGAATCTTTGTTGACAATGACAGAACAGAATTTGAAGAGCAAAGGAGTCTCATTAGAGAAGAATTGGCTCAGTCTTTAGGACTTGGAAAGGATTCTCCCTTGTATCCAAATAGCGTATTCTATGAAACTTCGGATGATGGTGGTTACGCCCCTAGTTTTTCTGATTTAGATAGAGAGATCATTCGCCTTCTTTACCATCCCGATATGTCCGTTGGCTTAGACTTTACCTCTGCTAGGAATACCATTCGGCAGATCTATTCTGATGAGAACTCTAATTAGCGCTTTCTGATATAAAGTTCTTTTTCAACTTTCGCCACCAACTCCCCTTCTTTATTGGTGATTTGCACTTTCATTGGAGTTACGAGTTTCCCCTTTTCATCAACTTCACTTTTAATGGAAGAAAGTTGCTCTTTTGAACACTCAAAGGTGCATTTGACTGTCCCTTTTCCAGGCTGGATAAAGTCAATTTTAGATGATTTATCCCACACGATATAGTCCTTACCTAGGTACATCATTAGAATAAAAACATAGAAAGGATCAGTCATAGATGAAAGAGATCCTCCGAAATGCGTACCGAAGAGGTTTTTGTTCCACCAACGCATTTTCATCTGTACATCAATTCGAGTAAAATCATCACTGATAAATTTCACTTTGATACCTGCTCCGAGATAAGGAGGATAAAAATTGATGAGTTTAATCTTTGTTCGCGAAGAGAGCCTGAACATCCGGGATAATCGATTAGTTTTGCCCAAAGAAAACAATAATCGAATGACGGCAGAAATACAAACTGAAAAAGGCACAATGAAAGTGGAGTTTTATGAGAATGATGCTCCAAACACTGTAAAAAACTTTGTTGATCTATCTAAAAAAGGCTTCTATGATGGTCTTACCTTTCATAGAGTGATACCTAACTTTGTAATTCAAGGTGGTTGCCCTAATGGAATTGGTAATGGCGGCCCTGGTTACAGCATCGATTGTGAATTAGACGGAGATAATCAATACCACGATAGAGGTGTGCTATCTATGGCTCACGCTGGTAGAAACACTGGTGGTTCTCAGTTCTTTATCTGTCACAGCAGAGAAAACACTGCTCACCTAGACAGAAACCACACTTGCTTTGGCAAAGTGGTTGAAGGACTTGATGTAATTGATGACATCAGACAAGGAGATAAAATTGAAAAAATCGTGATCAGCGAAGATTGATCTTAAACGAACTTATTGAATGAAGAGCCTATCCAGATGGATGGGCTTTTTTTATTGATAGCTCTTAATAAAATCTGAAACCAAATAGGTTAGCGCCTTGCCAACCATTAACTGATCCATTTCTGAAGTAGGTGCTGCCTCAGCCAGATGTAAGTACTTAGGAGATAGTCCCTTTGTCGCTTTTCTCAAAAAGTACCTCATTTGCTCCAATGAGAAACCACTAGGTGAAATAGCGCTTGATGGCATATTTCTGATGGAATCCATGTCAATCTCCAAGCCTTTCTTTTCATCGCCTTTCAGAAACTCGATCTGGTTATGAAACAGCTTATCGGTGTATTGAATATCTTCCAAAAAAGCGTAAGAAATGTTCTTTTCAGCATCCATCGACTTGAGCATATTCTCAGAATTGTAATTCTGATGAAGCCCATATACCGCATACTTTTGTAGACTTCCTTTCTGGAAGGCGTATGAGAAGCCATTGCCACTATGCCTACCTTCTAGAGCTCTAAAATCAGCATGCGCATCTATATTGAGTACATTCAATCCACCGAGATGGGTTGATACACCTTTAATAATTGGGTAGGCATTATTATGTCCTCCACCAATAACAATAGGAACTAGACCAGATTGAGCAATGGCAGAAATGACCTCTTCTACCCTTTCATCCAAGCTCTCACAGAGCACATGAAGTTTCTGCAAATAGTACTTGGACCCTTGATCTAAATTCAATGCCTGATCCATGAGATCATCAACATTGACCTGTCCAAGCAAAACCACTTCTTTCCCCGACAAAAACCTATTACTCTGAATATTCAAAAACGCTTTGAGAAAGGACTCCCAAGCAAATTCGGCACCAGGTCTTCCGCCATTTCCTAAAGGACCTATACACTCCGGTACACCGACAAGGCAAAATTGAGCTCCTTTATTTCTGAAGTGCTCTAATTCATCAATACTTTCTTCAAGAATAAATGTGTATTGACCTACCCTTTTCTCTCCTTTCCGTAACCTTAAGTAGCTCTTTAGGTCCTTATGTGTAAAAAATTGAAGTGATTTCATCTCTTTGCGTTGAAATTAAGCATTTCAGTAATTGCTAGGGCTGAAAGGAAGTTTTTTAAAGATGTATTAATTGATATATTCACCTAAATCCTTAACCACCACACGATGGAATACATACCTGAACCGGTAAAGATATTTATTGTAGAAGATGATCCTGTTTACCAGAAAATGGTAAAATACATAGTTGAGTTAAACCCAGATCATGTGGTTGAAACCTTCTCAAATGGTGCGGATTGCATTGCACGCCTCAACGAAAACCCAGCAGTCATTACGTTAGACTATTCTTTACCTGATATGTCGGGCGAAGATGTTCTGAAAAGCATTCGCTCATACAATCCAGAGATTCAGGTGATTATTGTCTCTTCTCAGGAGAGTATTAATACAGCTGTTGAGCTTCTAAAGCATGGTGCTTATGACTATATCACCAAGGATAATGAAACTAAAGACAGGCTATTAAACTCCATCAATAACGCTCGGAGTCATGCCAATCTTAAAGAGGAAATCACTCAATTAAGAGAAGAAATTGGTCAGAAATACGATTTCGAAAAAGGAATAATCGGTGATAGCTCTGCTATGCAAAAGGTCTTTAAACTAATGACCAAGGCAGTTAAAACCAATATCACTGTAAGCATAACTGGCGAAACCGGTACAGGTAAGGAAGTCGTAGCAAAAGCCATTCACTATAACTCAGATCGAAAGCAAAAACCTTTTGTAGCGGTTAATATTGCCGCCATCCCAGAAACCCTGATTGAAAGTGAGCTTTTCGGCCATGAAAAAGGCGCATTTACTGGAGCCATGGCCAGGAGAAAAGGGAAATTCGAAGAAGCCAATGGCGGCACCATCTTCCTAGATGAAATTGGCGAAATGGACATTAACCTTCAGGCTAAACTATTGAGGGTCTTGCAAGAACGTGAAGTAACTAGGATTGGTGGTAATGAAGTAACCAAATTCGATGCCCGTGTGCTTGTGGCTACTCATAGAAACCTAGCCGAGGAAGTGAAAAACGGCAATTTCAGAGAAGATCTTTATTACCGATTATTGGGGATTCCAATTGAACTCCCTCCTCTCCGTGAACGAGACAAGGATGTGGTTTTAATTGCACAGTTCTTTTTGAACGAGTTTTCTAAAGAGAATAAAATGGGCAAGGTCAAGCTAGGCAAAACAGCCCAAGAGAAGTTGCTCAACTATCCTTTTCCAGGGAATATCAGAGAACTTAAATCTGTTATTGAGTTAGCTGCAGTTATGTGTGAGGAAGGTGTTATCGAAGAAGAAGATCTAACATTCAATAGTCTTCAAAAAGAAGGACAATTCTTGATGGAAGAAATGACATTAAGAGATTACACCTTTAAGATCATCAGGTACTACTTAGAAAAGTATGATGATAATGTCTTGAAAGTTGCCAAAAAGCTGGACATAGGTAAGTCTAGCATTTACCGCTACTTAAAAGAGATGGAAGAGTAGATCAGGCTACTTTTTTATCGAGCGAGTTAGATATATTAAAGTGTAATGTCTTTAAGTTAAAAGGCTTACTCATTATCGCTTGTACAGCACCACTTTCTCTTAAGTCTTCTAGTTCATCAGGACTACTGCTACTTAGTACGATCACTGGAATTGAATCATGAAACGGAATGGCCTCTAATTGGTAGATCAAATCAATACCTGACATATAAGGCATATCTAAATCTGTTAAAACAAGATCTGCAATGTTACCTGCATTTAACCATTGCATGGCTTCAAGCCCATTTGCTAAACACGTAACCTCATACTTGTTTGATAATACATGTTCCAATAACATTCTGCTTGGTAACTCATCCTCGACTATTAACACTCTCTTTTTCATCTTCTTAGCTTTTGACCAATAAGAAACCAGTATGATGCCAAGATCTATTTTCAATTCTTAAACACACCAAATAAGTCAATTTCGCCTCTTTTGATGATAATCGTGCCGCGACACCATGAACCATTTTAAATCCAATGCGGGTCTGTATTCCCAAATATGGAATGATTAATCGACCAACTGTATAAATGATTCTTTGATTGCAGTTGAGTTCTATTAAGTTTGATATTTCAACTGTATCTCATGCGAAAATTACTGACATACCTTATCGCCTTATTTCTGACTATTGGGCTAAATGCTCAAAACAAGCCATTGTCAGAGCTTACTGTAGAAGAGATTATGCAAGACCCAGCACAGTTTGTCGGTAACTCACCAGGCAATTTCAGCTGGTCTAGAGATAGCAAAAGCATCTTTTTTTCATGGAACCCAGATGGCGGTCGTTTTTCATCAACCTATCAAATCAATTTTGAAGGAGGCACAGCAGAGAAAGTTGACGATCGATTTGAAGGATGGCCGGAAGATTTTGAGTTCAATTCTAATAAGAGTCAGATTGTTTATGAGAGTGGAAATGACATCTTTCTAATGGATGTGAACTCCAAGGAGGAAACACAACTAACATCTACTAATGCTGAAGATACCAACCCAAAATTTTTCAAGGACGATCAGATTGTATTTACTAGCGATGACAACTTATTTCTAATTGATCTCTCAGCGAGTACTATCAAGCAAGTCACCAATTTTGATTTCCCAGAAGACGAAACATCGAATAGACGCACCTCTTCAGAAAATAGAGGAAATAGAAGTCAAGATAATTGGCTGAGAAGAGATCAAGCGTTAACATCTAGTCATCTAAAATCCAGAAGAAATAGAGGAACAGGCAGATCAGGCATACCTAGATTCATGTCTGAAGATTCAGATTATTTATCTGAAATTTCAGTTGATAATGTAAGCCAAGTAAAACTATCTCCTGATGGGAAATATGTGAGCTTTCGTGTTTACAATAGAGCAGAGAACCCAGCCCAAAGAACTATTGTTCCTAATTACGTTACGCAAAGCGGCTACACCACTGACTTAAATGCTAGACCAAAAGTAGGTGGAGAAAGAGGTAATTACGAAATAGGTATTTATAACATTGAGGCAGACACCTTTTATATGGTTGACCATAGTCAACTCCCTGGAATCCAAGACCTGCCTGACTACACTAAAGATTACCCTGATAAAACATGGGAGAAGAAAGACCGACTTGTTTCAGCCAATGACATCATTTGGTCAGAAGATGGAAAATATGCAGTGGTTCACTTTGGTTCTATCGACAATAAAGACCGTTGGATCATGCGCCTGCTACCCAATTCAGGTGACCTGATAGATATTGATCGCCAACGCGATGAAGCTTGGATCGCTGGCCCTGGTATCGGAAATGAGAACTTTTCAGGGGTTTTCGGCTTTTTACCAGATAATAAGACCATCTATTTCCAATCTGAGGAGAGCGGCTATTCGCACCTATACACTTTCGACATTTCGCGAGGTGTAAAAAAACAATTGACTAAAGGAGAATTTGAAGTCTATAGTCCCTTTCTTTCATCTGATGGTAAAACTTGGTACTTCACTGCTAACATGCCACACCCAGGTATCAGGCATTTCTACAGCATGCCATTAAAAGGAGGTAATCCTACGCAGATCACGTCATTGGAAGGGAATAATACAGTAACCTTATCTCCAGATGAAACAAAGCTAGCTATTCGCTATTCGTATATCGATCAGCCTTGGGAGCTTTATGTTCAAGAAAACAAGCCTAACTCAGAAGCCAGAAGACTTACTGAAAGCCAAAAACCTGGATTTAAATCTTATCAATGGCATAAACCAGAAATCATCACGTTCAAAGCGGAAGATGGTGCAGACGTGTATTCAAGAATTTATAAACCTGAAAACCCAAATGGTGCTGCAGTCATTTTCGTGCATGGTGCTGGTTACCTTCAGAATGTACATTACTGGTGGAGCAGCTATTTCAGAGAGTATATGTTCAACAACATGCTCATGGCTAAAGGCTATACAGTATTAGACATTGATTACAGGGCAAGTTCAGGATACGGTAGAGATTGGCGAACAGGAATCTATCGATACATGGGAGGAAAAGACCTCTCTGACCAGATTGATGGAGCTAAGTTCTTAGTAGAGGAATACGGAATCGATGCTGATAGAATTGGCATGTACGGTGGCTCCTATGGTGGCTTTATCACTCTATTTGCTATGTTCAAACATCCGGATGTAATTGCATCAGGTGCTGCTCTAAGAAGTGTGACTGACTGGGCACATTACAATCATGGGTATACATCAAATATTCTCAACACTCCCGTAGAAGATCCATTATCTTTTAAAAGAAGCTCTCCTATATACTTTGCAGAGGGCTTGGAAGGAGACCTTTTAATTGCCCATGGAATGGTAGACACCAATGTCCATTTCCAAGACGTAGTTAGACTAGCCCAGCGCTTAATTGAACTTGGTAAAGACAATTGGGAAATGGCAGTTTACCCTGTAGAAAATCATGGCTTTAATACTCCAAGTGGTTGGACGGACGAGTATAAGCGCATCTTAAAACTTTTTGAAAACACAATTGGCAAAGAATAGACCTCAAATCACTATGAAGAAATTTTTAATACTCTCACTCCTATCTATCACAATTGTTCTTTCTGGCCAAGATCAGAAAAAAGGACTCATAGTAGAAAATGCAATGGTGGTGTCGGCCCACCCTCTAGCTTCTAAAGTTGGAAAAGACATTCTAATGAAAGGTGGCAATGCTGTAGATGCTTCAATCGCTGTGCAATTTGCTTTGGCTGTTGTATACCCTGGAGCAGGAAATATTGGTGGTGGAGGCTTTATGGTCTCTCGAATGGCTAATGGTGAATTGGCCACCTTGGATTACCGCGAAAAAGCACCGATGGCCGGGGGTAGAAATATGTATTTAGATGAAAATGGTGATGTTATCAAAGGGTCTAGCACCCGAGGACATTTAGCTGCTGGAGTTCCAGGCACAGTGGCAGGATTAGCCGAGGCTCATCGTAAATACGGAAAGCTGAGTTGGGAAGAACTTGTTCAACCAGCTCACGACATTGCAGCCAACGGCTGGAAGCTTACTCAGAAAGAGGCCGCTAAACTTAATGCCAATCAAAAAAATTTCGCCACTTATAATACAGTAACTCCTAGCTACTTCATGCACACTACCGACCAGAAATGGGAAGAAGGCGACATGGTTTCTAATCAGGAAATGGCATCTACACTTGCTAGGATAAGAGATAATGGCCGCGATGGATTCTATAAAGGAGAAACTGCTCAATTGATTGTAGATGAAATGCAGCGTGGCAATGGATTGATCAGTCTAGAGGACCTGGCATCTTATGAAGCCAAATGGAGAACTCCCATCACTGGTGAATACAGAGGTTATGAGTTTATCTCTATGCCTCCGCCATCGAGTGGTGGTGTAGCAATTGCACAACTTTTCAATGCTGTTGAGCCATATGAACTAGATAAAATGGGTTTTCATTCAGTTGAAAGCATGCATGTGATCATTGAGGCAGAAAGAAGAGTGTATGCAGATAGAGCTGAACACCTTGGTGATCCAGACTTCTATGATGTTCCTGAGAAAGGCTTAACTGAAAAGTCTTATATGACGGAGAGAATGAACGATTTCAACCCATCAAAAGCCACATTAAGTAGTGCAGTAAAAGCGGGTACTCCTAACCTTTATGAAAGCGAAGAGACCACTCACCTTTCTGTCGTAGACTCAGAGGGGAATGCTGTTTCAGTAACCACCACCCTTAACGGAAGCTTTGGAAGCAAAGTATTTGTTGGAGGAGCCGGGTTCCTACTTAATAATGAAATGGACGATTTCAGTATCAAACCAGGCACACCTAACATGTACGGTCTAGTAGGCGGAGAAGCTAATGCCATTTTACCTCAAAAAAGAATGTTGAGCTCAATGACTCCTACTATTGTTACCAAGAACGATGAGCTTTTCATGGTAGTGGGTACTCCAGGAGGATCAACCATTATTACTTCTGTTTTCCAAACCATTCTCAATGTAATTGAGTGGGACATGGGTATGCAAGAAGCAGTTTCCGCTCCAAGATTCCATCACCAATGGCTTCCTGACGGAGTTATGGTAGAACAATTAGGCTTCGAGGCTGAGACTTTAGATCGTTTGAAAGAGATGGGACATAAGTTCTTCCAAAGAGGTGCAATTGGTAGAGTTGATGCCATTCTTGTTCTTCCCAATGGAAATCTAGAAGGTGGCGCAGATCATAGAGGTGACGATAAAGCCGAAGGATTCTGATTATATTAAGGCATGCGCCTGATACTTTCGCTGGTAGCTTTAATGGTTTTTGGGCTTCATTCTCAGGCCCAAAACTTACCTTCTTTTCCTTCAAATCAACTTGAAGAAATAGTTGTAGACACCCTGCTGAATGGCAATCCTAGAGAGTATCTATTGTACACCAGAATATATGATAAAGGCCTTTCGAAGTTAATCGAAGAAAAGCTCAGCACTAAGTACATATTAGGTAGAAATGGCCCTGAAAAAGTAGAGTTTTTCCTCTCTGGTGAATTATTTCTAATTCATGAGTATGACAACTACGGAAGAATCATCTCTCAAGAGAGAAAGAACAATGTCATTCCGCTTATACAATATCAATATGATGATCAGAAGTTAATTGCAACAGAGATCAATGGGAGACTAAACGGTGAGATCCACTCTAAGACGACTTGCAAGTTCGATCATCAAATGAATATGGTAGCTCGTGAAGAGTACAAAGGAGAAAATACCTTATCGAGATACTGGTTGTATGATTATAACACATCCGGGCATTTGACTAAAGAATCTTATTTCGATCTTTCAAAAGCAGCCAACAGCCCAAGTTCGGAAACGCATTATCAGCTTTCCTACACAGCGGCTACAGAGTTAAAAGAAGTCAGAAAAGTGGCCAATCAACAAGTTCAGAGAAAAACCCATTTTAAATACTATCCTGATTCCGTCATTATGAATGCCATTAGCTACGAAAGTGACGGTACTCCTAGTGAATATGAATTCGAGCTTAAACATGACAGTCTAAGGGTGGTGGTCAATGGTTTTTTTGAGCAAGGAGATACCACGAAGTTCAGGTCTAGATTTCAAGAGATCTATTTATTTGGAGACCTTATAGAATATGAATCTCGAACATTGAGTGGCACGTTTGTGGAGCGCTTTGCCACGTTTTACGAGTATGATGATATGGGGAATTGGATCAAAAAGATCACCTATAATAATGGGGTGCCTCTTAAGGAAGAAATAAGGAAAATCACTTATTAAACAATCGCGCGAGAATTGAATTAAAAGGAAATGAAGTCAAAAACCTTTGAAATGGATATTGATGTTGTCCAGGCTCATTTAGACGAGAATGACCACGTGAACAATGTTCAATACCTCCAATGGATACAAGATGTTGCCAAAGCGCATTGGGAGAATGAGGCAGATCCTAATTGGTTGAATGACTTTTATTGGGTGGCTCTCAGCCATTTTATTGAATACAAAAAGCCCGCTGTTTTGAATGATTCATTAATCATCAAAACACATATTGAGAGCTTCAAAGGTGTTAAATCTGAGAGGTTTGTAAGAATCTATAATAAGACCTCAGGTGACTTATTATGTCAATGCGTAACCATTTGGTGTATGTTAGACAGAACAACCAATAGACCTACAAGGGTAACCAAAGAAATGGAGATGGCCTTTGAAGAAGAGTAACTCTATTTGATAATAACAAATTCCACTCTACGATTGATCTCTCTACTTGTAGGGGTATCATTATCAGCAATAGGTTTCTCACCACCATAACCGATGATGTCAATTCTACCTCTATCAATTCCTTGTGAAATCATGTATTTTCTTACTGTTTTCACTCTTTCTTCAGAGAGGGATTTAAGAATACGAGCATCTCCCCTATTATCAGTATGGCCTTCAAGCCTGATCTGCATCTGAGGGTTGTTTTTCATTAGCTCAATCAATTTGTTGATCTCACCTTGTGCAACTTCTGGATTACTGAAAGATGCGCTTCCTCGTTTAAATAGAACATTGTCAATTTTCATTGACGTACCAACTTCCTTGCGAGTTAACATAAATCTTTCAGCGGAAGACCCAAAGTCATCTCCGGCAGAAATGGCAGAAGCGGAAGCTTCAAATGAACTATTAAAATCTAGGTATCCCTCAGCTTTAATCTCGACCTGCACAACCGTCCCTACCTCAAAGGCTTTCATAAACTGACGACTACCCTCTAAATCCTTTGTATTAAATCTCTCCTCATCGACACCAAATGTCAAAATTACTTCAGCTTCAATGGGTTGCTCAGTTCTAGCATCAAGCACTTCGAAGTTCATTACGACCATTTCTGGAGCAGGCGCCTCCTCAGCTTTAGGTTCTTCTTCAATGTTTTCTTCCACTTCAGCAATGATTGCAGCCTCATCGGCAGTATCCAATACTTCGTCTGCTAATGGGTAATTGAAAATATCACCCATTCCCTCACTATTTTGTGTGGTTGAGAAGAAGGCTTCTGTGCTATTCAATGGGATATAAAACCCCATTTCAACGCCTTCAGTATTGATAGTCTCACCAAGATTAACAGGTGTTGACCAATTAGTCCATGAACCTTCTGCTCTTTTAGTGACATAAATATCTCTACTACCAAAGCCATCAAATCCATTAGAGGCGAAATAAAGCGTCTTATTATCTGAAGCTAAAAATGGAGTCCATTCTTCAGCTAAGGTATTTACCGTATTTCCGAGTCCTTTAGGCTGAGTCCATTCACCATTATCTTGTCTGAAAGAAACATAAAGATCTTCGTTACCTTCGGTAGTATATGAAGCCATTGAGATGATCAATATTCTTTCATCTCTAGAAATAGTAGCACTCAAATGGCTCGAGTTATTCTGGAAGAATTTAATAGGTAGTCTCTCCGGTTTCATCCATTGACCATCTTCCATAGTACTTACAGAAATACCTTGTCTAAGATTTCCTCCTCCATTACTATCTGAATCGAAGTAATTCAGCAGATACATTCTATTGCCATCAGCTGAGAATCCTACCACACCATTCAATCCTTGATGGTTGATCACATCACCTCCATGACGCAATTTACTCCAGCCTTCTTGGGTTCTTTTGGCATACCAAATATCTCCTTGATCGATCACACCGGCTACATTAGAGGCATGACCTCTTTTAGTAACATATAATGTGGTTCCGTCTGGCGATAGCACCGGATTAAATTCATCATATGAAGAATTGACGCTATCAATTTTGATATGTAATAGGTCTTGCGCTTGTAGGCCTGAGAATATGAAAAACAATAAGAATGAGCTGATCAGCTTGTTCATACTGATGGAACTTAAATATTTAATGAATATTACGTATGTAATGATCTATTTGTGAGATAGGCTACACCGAAGTGCATCACAAAATAAATCAAAATTGATGGAAATGCCTATTGTTTCGGTTGATCGAGTTTGACTCTAAGGGTAATTGCTTTTCCGAAAATAGCTAAGCCTGAATTTGTCACAATTAAGGCCATAGTTCCAAACCAAAACCAATCGTTCCAATGTTCAGCTTCGTATTTTTTAATTAAAGCCTCTCCTACCAGACTGAGTCCTAACCCAAATAGGGCAAGTCCTACAGCGCTAGTGATCAACCATCTTCGTTTTAGTTTGCTTTTGTCCATCAGAAATAGATCTCTTGGGCTAAACGATAAGTATTAGCGTGAGCTTCAACAATATGACTAATCTTAACAGAATAGCCACCTCCCATGCTTGCCACAATAGGAATGTTATTACGCTTGGCAAGACTTAAAACAGTCTCATCTCTTTTTCTGCAGCCGGGTATCGTCATTCCGAGTCTTCCCAATTTATCTGTAGCTAAGACGTCAACCCCACTTTGGAAAAAGATAAAGTCAGGCTGAAATGAGTCAAAGACTTGATTCAGATGGCGGTCCAAGAGGTCTAGGTATTCTTTATCCTCTGTTTTGTCCTGAAGCGGGATATCTAAATCAGACTGTTCTTTGTGCATAGGATAATTTGATGCGCCATGCATACTCAGTGTAAAGACCCTATCTTCTTCTTGAAATATCTCAGCCGTGCCGTTGCCTTGGTGAACATCCAGATCTACTACAAGAATTCTATTGGCCTTCTTTTGATCGAGTAAATAATTAGCTGCAATGGCAATGTCATTCAACAAACAGAATCCCTCTCCTCTATCTGTGAAGGCATGATGAGTTCCACCTGCGATATTCATTGCTACTCCATATTGCAAAGCATAGTCTGCGGCATCCATAGTCCCTTTCATGATGACTATTTCGCGATCAACTAATTGCCTGCTTTGTGGAAAGCCCGTCCTCCTCTCTTCTTTTCTGTCTAGTTCTAAATTATTGAGCTTGTTCCAATAAGTTGACTTATGGGTGCGAAGAATCCAATCAACCTCTAAAGGTTCTGGGGAAAAGAAATTATCGTCTGAGACCGTACCCTCATATAGTAGCTGTTCTGGTAGCAGATTATACTTCTCCATAGGAAACCTATGGTTCTTAGGAAGTGGATGAGCATATATGGGAGCCCATGCAATTTTAAGCATGTAATGCTAAATAAGAATAGACTGAAATTGTTTGAATCAGGACTCTTCTTGGAACTGAAAAGAGTAGAAAGTCGAATCTAATTTGAGGCTATCATCATTAAATTCTTTGATAAACTTCTCAATGACTTCTGGAGAAATAGTCTCAACATTTAGTCCAGCATCAACTCCAATACCGTAATCGATATTTTCGTCTGTGCCGACATGTTCGCTTACTTTAACTGCTTCCTCTTCTTCCAACTCATCCATCACCTCCGTGAGATAAAGACCTATTTCTTCATCTAGATCATCTAATGGAGCAATGTCTCCATTTTCATCTTCTTGGTAATCAATGGCCTTGTACTGAGGAAACTTCTGTGCGACTTTGTGTTGAGCCAATTCGAAAATCTCACTATTGTGTTGCATACGCAGGGTATACAGAGCAGCATCGTATATGACTTCTTTTCCTTCGAACATTCCGATGAAATAGAAATTCATGAATTCGTCATTGTTATCTTCTGAATCGATAACAACATAGTTACTACCTGAAGACTCTATTTCAGCTTTTAGTTTTTGAATCTCTTCTTGATCAAATCCTTGATTATGGGCCATTTCTACTTTTTGTACTATTCGATAAATAATTTAAATCAAATCAAGGAGTTTTCAAATTCCTGATTTAACCTCATTCTTAATTTCTTTCACTCGATCATTGAAGAGCCTTGGGTCGTAATTAACTCCCTGATATTGAATGGCATTGAGATACTCTATCATCTCAGGACTATGTGTAGTAGTAGTACTGCTAGTAAGGCCTACATATTTCAATGTGGTCCACAATACAGTTTTCAAATGCGTCTTTGCCTCATCAGTCATCACATACTCAACTACCAAGGTATTGTCATCGTGCCAAATAACTCTTGTAATGATCTGTACCCACTCTCCTAGATTGGCAGGTCTTAGATAAGCTATATTATGGTTATACACTACCCAAACAGCCTTAAACCTGTCAATCAAATCCTTTATTTCTACTCCGTATAGTTTAGGAACTTGGTCTTCTCTAGCATTGAAAAAATAGTCGAAGTACTTCGCATTATTTAGATGTCTTAAGGGATCACAATCCTGGAAACGAATGATCGATTTAGACTCCGTTTGTCTTTGATACTCCCTTGAGGGGTCAATTATACTCATGACAGATATCGCTCTTTTAAAATATTGGTGTGGTGCTGGGCATGACCAGCCGTTAAGGCAGCCAAAGCTCTCACAGAAACAGGAAAACCACTGGCAGTACCGAAAACAGTCAACTGCTCAGGTGTCAAATCTTCGAATAAACAGATAGTTGCCACTCTAAGAGAAACAAATTCATCTATCATTTTAGAGAAATCTCTTTTAGACGCATCTATATTGGCCATGTAAACATCTTGATCCATTCCTGGCATGTCTTGTTTATCGCCACGAGCAAAACTTAGTGCTCTGAATGTAAAGACCCTTTCCACATCATTGATATGTTGAACCACTTGTTTGACAGTCCATTTTCCATCTGCATAAGCATAGTTCTGCTTTGTCTCTGGTATTTGCCATAATAAATCAGGGATAGCTTTTAATTGCTTCTTCAGACATACTAATACATCTTCTTCCTGAATAGAATTCACATAGCCTAGATAGAATTCGTTGTATTCATTTGGTAAGGGTAAACTGATCATAGCTCTTCTTTATCAATCCAACTTGTATACATGATATAATGCTCAGGAGTTTTGTCAATTACTTGCCTGAGTCTAGCATCAATATCTTTTACTTTTTTAGCCGGAGTACCAGCATATAGTGTATTCTCTTCTACCACAGTATTGGCCAAGACCACTGCCCCTGCAGCTACCATAGCCCCTTTTTTTATAATGGCATTGTCCATGACTATCGCTCCCATTCCAATAAGCACATTCTCCTCAATGGTACAACCATGAATAATAGCATTGTGACCTATTGACACATTATCACCTAGTACCGTCTCCGATAGATTAAGTGTTCCATGCACAACAGCACCATCTTGAATATTACAATTCTCGCCAATCGATATTTTACAAACATCACCTCGAATTACTGCATTGAACCACAGGTTACTATTTTCTCCCATAGAAACATCACCTATAACTGTAGCATTTTCCGCTAACCAGCAAGATTCATGAATGTCAGGCTTTTGCCCCTTTACTCCTCTAATTAATGCCATTTGAAAAATATATGTATATACATGAACTTTTTACACAGTCGCTCAGTTTAACTGCTGAAACGAACAAAACTTGAATCGCTAAGTTTTAGGTTTGTGACCTTAAAACCTAGTAGAAATATTTAATTCTTATATAATGAAAAATTTAAAACTAACCTTGTCTCTTATCGCATTAGCGGCTGTTGTATGGTCTTGTGGATCTAACAACAAAACTGTTGAGACATCTGAAGCTAAAGAAGTAAGCGAAAGTGCTGAGGCTACTTCAATTTCTGTGAACACTGACAATAGTGTAGTAACATGGATCGGATCGAAACCTGCTGGTAAACACAATGGTACTATTGGAATTGCTGGAGGTGAAGTATTAGTAAGCAATGGGGCTGTAGTTGGTGGATCATTCGACATTGACATCAATTCATTAGTGGTATTGGACTTACCTGCTGATTCTGAGTGGAATGGCAAACTAAAAGGACATTTAATGTCTGCCGATTTCTTCGATGCTGAGAACTTCCCTGGTGCTAAATTCGAAATCACAAGTGCTACTCCTTTTGCTCAAGCACAACTAGAAGCGGACAAAGATGAATTCGCAACTGAATTTGCTCCTGCTTCATTGAGCGAAGTAATGGTTGAAAACCCAACTCACTTCATCTCAGGAAACTTGACATTAAGAGGTGTAACTAAAAACATCACTTTCCCTGCAGCAGTAAGCCTTGAAAACGGTAGTGTTAAAGCGAAAGCTAATTTCAATATCAACAGAATTGATTGGAATTTAACTTACCAAGATGAGTCTGGTGTGGCTGACAAAGCAAAAGACAAATTCATCTACAATACTGTAAATGTAGGTTTTGAACTAGAAGCAGGTACTAGCACTGCGATGTAATTCAAAATAAGACTTAATGAAAAAGCCCCTTGTGGGCTTTTTTTATGCCCTAAAGTTTGTGCTATTTTTGGCAGGCCAAAAATGAAGGAAATACAACCAAGCTCAATAATTGTATGGATTGAAACTGCTCTCAAATGGGCAGATCAGCACTACTCCTTTATTTCATTTCATCAGGATAACGGCCGAACTTACCCCTATGGAGGCTTCAAAAACCTTCTGGCTATTGGAAATTCTCAAATACCGTTAGACCGATCTAACCCTTTCAATTCACTAGATAAGTACAAAGACCAGTGGTTATTTGGTTATTTCGGTTATGATCTTAAAAATTCCATTGAAGATTTATCAAGTAAAAACACAGATCATCTAGCCTTTGAAGGCTCGAACTTTTTTTGCCCCGAATACTTATTCGAAATCCAGGAAGATAAAGTAGTTCTACTTAAAGGTGATGAAACTGTATGGTCTAGAGTTGAGCAATTCTCAGCATCGACTCATAAATCAAGCTTTGGAAGCTTCCAATCCGATTTCAGTAAATCAGACTACATCGAAACAGTAGAAAAACTAATCAGTCATATCGAAGAGGGAGATTGTTACGAAATCAACCTTTGCCAAGGGTTTCATGGAGAGATAAAAGAAATTTATCCGGTTGATGCCTATTTGACGCTCAATGAACTGTCGCCTAAACCCTTTTCTTGTTTTCAGAAGTTCAGAGAACATTATATTCTATGTGCCTCTCCTGAAAGATTTTTGAAAAAAGAACTCAACAAACTGATATCCCAGCCTATTAAAGGCACACGGCCTAGAGGTAAAAGTCAATCTGAAGACATCAGGCTTATAGAAGATCTAAGAACTGACAAAAAAGAGAAAGCCGAGAACCTGATGATTGTTGATCTAGTGAGAAATGATTTGGCCAAAAGTTCTAACTCTGGATCTGTAAAGGTCGAGGAGCTTTTTGGGATATACTCATTTCAACAAGTACATCAAATGATTTCTACAGTCACCTCTACCCTTTCAGCAGATGTCACTGGTATAGAGGCCCTCAAGAATGCCTTTCCTATGGGTAGCATGACTGGCGCCCCGAAAATCAAGGTGATGGAATTGATAGAGGATTATGAACACACCAAAAGAGGAGCCTTCTCAGGTGCTTCTGGTTATATTGAGCCCAATGGGAATTATGATTTCAATGTATTGATCCGAAGTTTGTTTCTAAATACAAAGAAGAACATATATGGTTTCCATGTAGGAAGCGCAATAACCTATGATGCAATTCCTGCAAAAGAGTATGACGAATGTCTACTCAAAGCAAAGGCCATTTTCCAGCTATTGACAGAATAAACCTACTTGTCACCTGGATAATACTCCATAGCCTTTGGAATAAGCTCATTTAGTTTCTGGATTCTCGTTGAATGGTTAGGGTGTGTCGACATGAATTCAGGCGGTTCTTGACCTCCACCACCAGACATTCTTTCCCAAAACTCTGGAGCTACTCTCGGATCATAACCAGCAGCTGCCATTAGATACAAGCCAATTTCATCCGCTTCAGACTCATGAGTTCTTGAATAAGCCAGCATGCCAAATTGAGAACCATATCCAATGCCATAATAGACTAACTGCTCAGCTAAACCTGGGTCTGCCCCAATTGCTGCACCTGTAAGTCCCATAGCTTGCTGCTGCAGCGCGGCTTGGTTCATTCTTTCTTGACCGTGTTTAGCAATGGCATGCGCAATTTCATGCCCCATAACAACCGCCACACCTTCGTCATTCTGGCAAATCGGTAAGATGGCAGTGTAAAAAGCCACCTTGCCACCAGGCATACACCAAGCATTGACTAAGGTATCATTGTCGATCAAATTGTAATCCCATTCAAACCCATTCAAAACATCAGCTTGACCTCTATCTGTTAAGATCTTTACGGCTGCAGCTTCTATTCTTTCTCCAACCCTTTTAATCATATCAACTTTTTCCTTGTCTTGGGAAAGAACAGCTGAATCCAGAACATGCTTGTAAGATTGATAGCTCATTGCTAAAACTTGCTGGGTGTCATAAATACCTGTCACCTGCTTTCTATCAGTGAATGGCACTTGAGTACAAGCCCATACCATGAGGAGAAGTGATAATGAAAAAAACAGAAGTCTTTTTGAAGGGGTCTTCATAGCTTGATTTTTTTGTTTAATGGCAATTTTGTTCCGTGAAAAACAATTGTCAATAGCCTAGCAATTTTAAATTTGTTAATAATTGAATTCTTACTGAATATAACTGAATGAAAATAATTGCCATAGGCCGTAATTACGCTGCACACATAGAAGAGCTAAATAATGAAAAACCAACCGAGCCGGTCATTTTCATGAAGCCTGATACGGCTATTCTTCGCAATAATCAGCCCTTTTATCATCCGGAGTTTTCAAAGGATATTCATTTTGAAGTAGAAATCTTAGTAAAGATCAATAGAGAGGGTAAATTTATTCAAGAGAAGTTTGCTCATAAATACTATGATGATATTGGTGTGGGTATCGATTTTACGGCAAGGGATTTGCAGAGTAAACTAAAAGAAAAAGGGTTGCCTTGGGAAAAAGCGAAGGGATTCAATGGTTCTGCTCCGATCTCGAATTTCGTTTCAAAAGATGAATTCGATCTGTCAAATCTGAATTTTTCCTTGAAACAAAATGGCGATGTAAAGCAGAATGGAAATAGTAGCCTGATGCTTTATTCCATTGATCAAATCATTGCATATGTTTCTCAGTTTTTCACGTTAAAGAAAGGCGACATTCTTTTTACAGGCACTCCAAAAGGAGTAGGTCCTATTGAAGTAGGTGATGTATTAGAGGCGTTTATAGAAGACAAAAAGATGTTGAGTGTTGAAATTAAGTAGGGCTGGATTAATCACATTATTTATCATTATTCAATTCTCGCTTGTTGGCCAGTACGACAAGATAGAAAAGGGGTATTACCTATTCCCTATTATGCCAGAGAGGACCAATTATCTCTCTGGAAATATGGGCGAATTGCGTTCGTCTCATTTTCACGCTGGACTAGACATTAAAACCAATGGTAAAGAAGGTTACAGGGTCTATGCAGCAGCAGATGGTTATATCAGTAGAATTAGAATCGGACCTGGTGGATATGGTAATGCACTGTACATCAATCATCCTAATGGAACGACAACCGTCTACGCTCATTTAATGAGAATGAAAGACCCTGAAGTGGTGCAATACATTTTAGAACAGCACTACAAAAAGAAGTCTCATGCTCTCAATCTCTTTCCTAAAAAAGAGCAATTCAAAGTCCAAAAAGGAGATATTATAGCTCTCTCAGGTAATACAGGATCGTCTACTGGCCCGCACCTTCATTTTGAAATTAGAACCATCGACCAAGAAGTTTTAGATCCATTAAAGATTGGTTTTACCGAGATCAAGGACAACCTATCTCCTACCCCTGCTTCTTTAGCTGTGAAAACCATGAATATCGAATCTAGAGTAAATGGTCAATTCGGGTATTCAACCTTTAAATCGAAGAAGTTAGAAAAAAGTCAGTTTGAGCTAGACACCATTTATGCCTCAGGCCAAATTGGTCTTGAGCTGTATAGCTATGACAAGCATAATGGTGCAAATAATAGAAATGGTGTTCCGGAAATTGATCTTTACTTAAACGATCAATTGCACTTTAGCCAGTCGATTGACACTATCAACTTTAGTACACAAAAGAATATTAAGATTCACACGAATTATCAATCGCACAAAATGACCCGAGTGCGATTTGGTAAGCTCTATATTGATGATGGAAACCCACTTGACTATTATCCATTAGCTAAATCTAATGGGCTAATTAACATTGCAAATGGCGATACCTTAAATGCCAGAATACAATTGAATGATGCTTACAACAATGTATCAGAGTTGAATTTTGTCATAGTCGGCACGAATGAGGTGGTCAGTAACCATGATCTAATATCTAGTAAACAAGGCTACTTTATTCAGGATAATACGCTCATACTCCAGCAGGAAGCAAAAAACAGAGACAATATTCTTCTAACTGAGGAAACGGGATCTAAGGTCTTCGAGCCAAATTACTCCATCGACAATACGAATTATTACTTAGTTGATCTGAAGAAATACTTACCAGTAAGCGTTGATCTTGGCGAAGAAGAGATCATGGAATTCAATTTTGCTGATCAGATTCCTGCGGCTAGCAATCATTCATTCCTTTCAGATACTTATTCGCTTCAGTTCGGTAAAAACACTCTTTTTGATACTGTATACATCCGAGCAAAACATGAATGGTCGGAGGAAGAAGACATACTAGAGATCAATCAAGACCTCTACCCTCTTAAAGGCTCCGTTAAAGTGGAATGGCAGCCAATGGCGAAATATGACAGCCTTGAGTCTTATGATGTCTATCAGATCAACAACCCAAAATATCCTGCTTTTCTTGGAGGCAAATTCGAAAATGGAACTATGAAATTTAGTTTTAGCAATTTCGGTCGGTTCACTTTGCTTAAAGACGAGAAAGAACCGGATGTGAGATTGATTTCTTCTAAAAACAATCGTGTTTCTTTTAGAATAAAAGACGACCTTTCGGGTATTAAATCATTCAAAGCGAAGATTAATGACCAGTGGCTTTTAATGCATTATGAGCCCAAGAGGAATTTGATCTGGAGCGAACGATTAGATAAAAACAAACCTCTTGAAGGCGAGTTTGAATTGATAGTGGCAGACAATGCCGGTAACGAATCAATTTTCAAACTAAAACTAGGACAATTATGAGTTTAAATGTTGGTGACAAAGCACCTGCTTTTGAAGGAATCGATCAGGATGGCAATCCAATAAAACTAAGTGACTTTGCTGGTAAAAAGCTCGCACTTTATTTCTATCCAAAAGACAATACTCCGGGCTGTACAGCACAGGCATGTAACCTGCGCGATAATTACGATGCACTTTTGGGTGCTGGTTATGCCGTTGTAGGAATCAGTTCAGATTCTCCAAAAAAGCATCAGAACTTCATTAACAAATTTGAACTGCCCTTTCCTTTAATCGCTGATGAAGACAAATCAATTCATGAGCAATTTGGAACATGGGTAGAAAAATCGATGTATGGCAGAACATACATGGGTACAGCTAGAACGACTTTTATTATTGATGAGCAAGGAACAATCGAAGAGATTATTTCTAAAGTAAAAACTAAAGATCATACTGCTCAGATCTTGAATAACTAATACTATTAACGTGAACGAAGCTAATATTCCAGAGCTGCAAAATATCGCTTCTCAAGTAAGAAGAGACATTCTGCGAATGGTACACGCTGTTAATTCGGGCCACCCAGGTGGTTCATTAGGCTGTACTGATTTTTTTGTATCACTATATTTCCACATGATGAGCCGCAAAGACGGTTTTGATATGGATGGTAGAAATGAAGACCTCTTCTTCCTTTCTAATGGCCACATCTCTCCGGTTTGGTACAGTGTACTAGCGAGAGCTGGTTATTTTGAGGTGTCGGAATTAGCGACTTTCAGAAAAATTGACTCAAGGTTACAAGGTCACCCTGCAACTGAAGAAGGACTGCCAGGCATAAGAATTGCCTCTGGTTCACTGGGGCAAGGATTATCTGTTGCCTGCGGTGCAGCCCAAGCTAAGAAGCTAAATGGCGAGTCTGAGTTAGTTTACGTATTAATGGGCGATGGCGAATTAGAAGAAGGTCAGGTTTGGGAAGCAGCCATGTATGCGGCTCACCATAAGATCGATAACATCATCGCCACGGTTGATTACAATGGTCAGCAAATCGATGGCCCGACTGACGAAGTGATGTCATTAGGTGACTTAAAAGCCAAATGGGAGTCATTTGGATGGGAAGTCATTGAAAGCAATGGAAATGACATGGCCGCATTGATCGAAAAGCTTGAACTAGCCAAATCAAGAACTGGTAACGACAAACCTATTCTGAACTTAATGACTACCGAAATGGGCTACGGTGTAGACTTTATGGTGGGCACTCATAAATGGCATGGTGTTGCTCCTAATGATGAGCAATTGGAAGATGCATTAAATCAATTAGAAGAAACTTTAGGAGATTATTAACCATGGCCGAGACTAAGTATACTTATACAGAAAAGAAAGATACAAGATCAGGCTTTGGAGTCGGTCTTGCAGAACTAGGAAGAACTAACCCTAATGTAGTTGCCCTTTGCGCAGACTTAATTGGTTCTTTGAAGATGAATGAATTCATCGCAGAGAATCCGGAGAGATTCTTCCAAGTAGGAATCGCTGAGGCTAATATGATGGGCTTAGCAGCAGGTTTGACCATTGGAGGTAAAATCCCATTCACTGGTACATTTGCCAACTTCTCTACAGGTAGAGTTTATGATCAGATCAGACAATCAATCGCTTACTCTGAAAAGAATGTGAAAATATGCGCTTCTCACGCTGGTTTAACACTAGGTGAAGATGGCGCAACACACCAAATTCTCGAAGATGTAGGCATGATGAAGATGCTTCCTAACATGACTGTGATCAATCCTTGTGATTTTAATCAGACCAAAGCCGCTACCATTGCTATTGCAGACCATCATGGTCCTGTGTATTTAAGATTTGGTAGACCGAAGGTTCCTATCTTTACACCTGCTGATCAGAAGTTTGAAATAGGCAAAGCATTGAAGTTGATCGAAGGATCAGATGTGACAGTATTTGCTACAGGCCATCTGGTATGGGAAGCTATTGAAGCGGAAGCTCAGCTTGCAGATGAAGGGATTTCTGTTGAGGTGATCAACATTCATACCATCAAACCTCTCGATGTAGAGGCCGTTCTTGAGTCTGCAGCTAAGACTGGTTGTGTCGTTACAGCTGAAGAACACCAAATGAATGGCGGATTAGGAGATTCAATTGCGCAAACACTAGCATTGAATAACCCTACTCCACTTGAAATGGTAGCAGTTAACGACTCATTCGGAGAAAGTGGAACTCCTGCTCAGTTAATGACCAAGTATGGTGTTGATGCAGAGAACATTGTTAAAGCAGTAAAGAGAGTAATGGCGCGAAAGTAGCCTGCTCATCAACATATGAAGGAGCTCGGCCTATTGGTCGAGCTTTTTTTATGCCCATCGAAGAAATACAACCACTCATCGACTACCTAATAAAATGACTCAGTAATTCTGAATCTTTATCCTAGCGAAAACCAAATGAGATGGAGAATTACAATAACCAACCTTGCAAAAGCATCTTATTGATCGATGATGACGAGATCAATTTAATGGTGCAGAAAAGAATGTTTGAAAAATGGGGATACCAAACTGTCACGGCATCTGATGGTGCTGTTGCCTTACAACTAATGGAAAGCTACAGTTTTGATCTTGTCGTATCAGACATCAACTTGCCTTTTGTCAATGGCTTTAAGGTGTCCGAACACTTACTTTTTCATCAACCCCACACCCCTTTGTTATTTGTAACGGGAATGAATAATGAGGAAGTAAAGACTAAATTGAAAGGAAGAGAAATGCTTCAAAAACCAGTTCTTCCAAATGAACTCAAATTCAAATTGGCACAAATGACTTCTTCTGCATTCAAGATGACGGCATAGGTCTTACCAAATAAATTTTAGCTCCATGATATTCTAGTGGAAGGATCATGAGAGAAGAAGGAAAATCCAAGAGATCCTCCTCATAGACAAAATAATAAGCACTATTATCTATCTCATCGTTTTGGTATAACACTTTCTGCTTAGCTCTTTCCAAATAGAAAACTGTTGTAAGGGAGAAGCGCACATCTCCCCACCTATAGATATTATTTCCTGCTGTAATCTCAGCGATATCCAAAGCCAATTGCTTGTCTTTAGCTGCATTTGAATTCAGTTTTCTTGTTTGCGGAACAATCGAAGATATACCCCATTTACCTATTACTAGTACTGCTAGAATGAGTATAAATGGCCTGATTTGATATTTAAAAACATGTAGCCATACCACAAATACCAATGCCTCACCTATAATGACAGTCAAGGTTCTATTTGGAATATTAGCAAGTGAGTCAATGAAAAGAATTGATGGTAGAGCAAGCGTTACAATTGACAAGAGAATAATAGCTAGAATCCTCAAATATTTTTCAAACCAAGCTTTGTCAACACTCTGAACAGAATTGACCAATATAAAGCACATAAAAGGAAAAAGAGGGTATATATAACGCGACCTACCTTCCACAGAGACCCAATAAACAACAAAGTTGAGTATAACCACCCAGAGCATAGCTTTGTCTACACTCGACCTCTGTTTGCTAACAAACAAAGCGGGGATTAAAAGAGCTGCTGGAGCAATATTTTTCAGTGTATCGAAGGGAAATGATACAAAGTGAGCTATCCATTGATCAAAGCCACCAGAAGCTGCTTTATCTGCAGATTCAGAAAATAAGGTTGACCACCATCCATTCACATCATGGGTGGTTGAGTACCCGTAAAAGTAAAGACTTAGAATTCCTGCGAAGAGAAGAACTCCTGTAATGTGCTGAATTGAAAACAGCATCCTAAACTTGCGGTTGGTGATGAAGTAAGCCAATAAGGAAATGGCCGTATAGGGTAAGGCGGATAACCCCTTTGTGAGGAAGCAAACGGCTGTTAGTAAATACACATAAACGAAAAGCTTCCAATATTCAGACTTACCACCGAAATGAAATATCAAGAAAATACTGAGAGAAGTAGCTAATGCATAAAACAAGTCTATTTCTCCTAATGCGCTGAAATAGTAAAAAATATCAACTGAGAATAGGAAGGCTAATGAAGATAGTAATGCCACTTCCCTATTTGACCACTTTCTAAAGAATACGTAAGACAAATAGGACAAGGCAATATGACTTGTAACCGAAATGGACCGAACCCCAAACTCGATATGAGCTCCAAATAATTGATCAGCAATAATGATCAACCAATTATAAAATGGTGGCTTTCTATAATAGAGATCACCTGTTTGAGTAGGCACTAATAGATTTTCTTGAAGCACCATTTCAAGTGCGATCAATGCTCTGCGCGGTTCTTCTAGAAATAAAGGATAAATCCCAAGTTGGTAATAAAACCCAATTAGTCCAGTAATTAGCACGCCCCAGATAAAGCGTTGCTCATTCTTACTGAAAGGGTCTTTCAAAGTCATTAGCCAAATCTAAGCTTTACTTTGAACTTCTGGGTCTATCTTGATTATTTTCGTGAATGAACTCTCAGGAAGTCTTTCTTAAGCATTTGGCACAAACATCGCCTCACCCACTCATGATAAAGGTAAAAAGCGCTGAAGGCTCATATATCACTGACAAGTCAGGAAAGAAATACTTGGATTTCATTTCAGGAATTGCAGTATCCAATATTGGCCATAGGCATCCCAAAGTAGTTCAAGCGATCAAAGATCAAGTGGATCAATACATGCACGTAATGGCTTACGGTGAGTTTATTCAGAAGCCACAAAACGACCTGGCAGCTAAGCTCAATGAAATTCTTCCTAACGGATTAGACACCTCCTATTTTGTAAATAGTGGAACAGAAGCCATTGAGGGTGCTCTAAAATTAGCTAAAAGAGTAACAGGGAGGACTGAGATCATTTCATGCAGAGGTTCGTATCATGGAAGCACACATGGGTCATTGAGCATTTCAGGAAACGAGGTGAAAAAATATGCTTTTAGACCTCTCTTACCAGATGTCAGGTTCATTAAGCATAATTGCTCAAAAGGTATTGATCAGATCACTACAAAGACCGCAGCAGTTGTCATTGAATTGATTCAGGGCGATGCTGGGGTCAGAGTTGCCGATAAAGCATATGTAAAAGCCTTACGAGCCAAATGCACTGAAACCGGGGCTCAATTGATCGTTGATGAAATTCAAACTGGTTTTGGCCGTACAGGTAAGTGGTTCTCGTTTGAGCACTATGGAATAGTACCTGATATCATGGCTATCGCCAAAGCATTTGGGGGTGGAATGCCTATAGGTGCCTTTATTAGTTCAAGAGACAAAATGCAGTTATTAACACATGACCCTATGCTTGGTCATATTACTACATTTGGCGGGCACCCTGTCAATTGCGCATCTGCCTTGGCCAACTTAAAGGTAATTGAACAAGAAAATTTGATCGAACCCATAGAACAGAAAGGCTTGCTGCTTGAAAAGACGATTGCTCACCCTGCCATTAAAGAGATCAGACGCATAGGACTCATGTTCGCCATAGAGTTTGATTCAGCAGACATCGTTCAAAAAATAGTAGAAAAGCTTCTGGACAAAGGCGTGATCAGTTTCTGGTTCTTATCCTGCCCTGATAGTTTCAGATTAGCTCCTCCTATCAATATTTCTGATGAAGAAATTGAAAAAGGCGGCACCCTTATAAAAGAAGTAATTGAAGAAGTAATGTCTTAGGATCTTTTGAGAGATCCGATATAAATACCCACCACCACAAAAGATAGGACAGATAAGAAAATAAGGGAAGGTTCAACTATCTGTGAAACCATCTGAACTTTCATTAGCATCATCATAGAAATCGCACCTACAAACCCAGTGATTAGTATAGAGGCAATTCTAGCAGAGTCTTTTTTCTTTTTGAGCGAAGAGGTAATAGGCAACAAAATCACACCAAAGCCAACCAATAGAATAGGTACAAACTCCCAGAATGAAGTCACACTTGAGTCAAAGCCCGTAAGTACCAATAATGACATGATTATCAGCAGAAGTGCGTAGAAAGTATTGATCTTAAAATTTGGCATACAAAAAATCCATCGAAATATACGATGGATTCCAATATTACCTAAATGTTATCTGTAAATTTCTTAAGAGTTAATAGGCACTACCCATGCTTCCGTAGTCGCTAGGACGTAAAATCTTTACTTTATCCGCTCCCATTACCACATAATCCACTCTGAATTTTTGAGCATCTTCAATAGAGCCGTAGCAGATGAGAAGTTGCGCTTCGCAACCTATTGTGATGCATTTTTCTACTTCATTCTCGCGAATAGCGATATTAATAGGCTCGGCATCAGCTCTAGCTAAAACAATACCCTGATTGGCTGCTTCCGCCTTCTTAAAAGGATAAATATGATATTCAGATCCAAGCTGATCCACTTGGAATTTCTTTAGATCAAGTTTTTCGAGTGCATCGTCCGCTAATAACGTAACATAGCCGTCTTTAACGCCTAATGCCGCATTTTCAACGAATTCTCCGTTACCTAAATGCACTGTAGCACCAAGTAAAAGCCTACCTTCTGAAGCCTCTGTGTAATTAACAACAGGTGATTCAGCACAAGCTACAATTGTAAGAATTAGGAGTACACCTACTAGTCTGATAATCGATTTCATTGTCCTTTATGTTAGGATGTAGATTGCCAAGCAATCCAAGTATTCAATTATGATAGGTGATAGATGAAAGTAGGAAAAAAGTATTTTTCCTATGACAAAATTAAGAAATTCTCTCGATTATCAAATTGTGATTGGTGTATATACAGATGTCAGCAGCAATATTGAGACTCTCTTTTACAATTTCGTAGCTATCAAGGTCTCCACCATGTTTAACCAAGGCTTGTGCTGCAGCCTGTGCATACATGCTCCCAGAACCGATAGCGGCAATACCATTATCTGGCTCTAGAACATCACCTGTTCCTGATAGAATTAAGATGTCATCTTTGTCAGCCACAATTAGCATTGACTCGAGTTTTCTCAGGTAGCGATCCATCCTCCAGTCTTTAGCCAACTCAATAGCTGCCCTCTTCATATTTCCTCCGTAAGCTCCCAATTTTTCATCGAACCTCTCGAGAAGAGTAAAGGCATCTGCTGTTGAGCCTGCAAATCCAGTTACTATTTTACCGTCTTGCAGCTTTCTAATCTTCTTCACATTGCTTTTGGCTACAGTATTTCCCATAGTTGCTTGACCATCAGCACCAATCGCAATTCCTCCTTTATGCTTAACCGCCAATACGGTTGTCGATTTAATCTTTGTCATATAAATAATAAAGTCCCATATCTCTACGGGACTTTAAAGTTTTTGTTAAACAAGAATCCTTATCGGATCTTCTAGGTATTGTTTGAAGGTCTGTAAGAAAGCGCTTCCCACAGCCCCGTCTACTACCCTATGGTCGCAAGACATGGTCACCTTCATAATGTTGCCTATAGCAAGTTCTCCATCCTTGACAATTGCTGTTTGCTTGATTCCACCAACAGCCATAATACAAGAATCAGGCGGGTTAACAATGGCAGTAAACTCTTCTATACCGAACATACCGAGATTCGAGATAGTGAATGTATTTCCTTCCCAATCTTTTGGCTGTAATTCTTTATTCTTGGCTTTACCGCCTAGTTCTTTTACCTCAGCAGAGATATGCGATAAAGTCTTGTTGTCTGCAAATCTGATCACTGGAACCAAAAGACCTTCATCAACCGCTACAGCCACACCAATATGAATGTGCTTGTTGTATCTGATGGTATCTCCTAACCATGACGAATTCACTTTAGGATGCTTTCTCAAAGCAGCAGCTACCGCTTTGATCACCATATCATTGAATGATATTTTAACAGGTGACACCTCGTTCATGCTTTTACGAGCCTCAATTGCCTTATCCATGTTGATTTCCATGGTTAAGTAGAAATGTGGTGCTGTAAATTTGCTCTCAGCCAATCTCTTAGCGATTGTCTTACGCATTTGAGAAACCTTCACCTCTTCATATCCTTCTTCGGCCACTACTTGTGGTAATTCAATTGAAGGTGCTGAAGATTCAGCTTGTGCAGGTGACACACCTGGCGCTGGTTGTGCAGAAGGCACGAAACTCTCAACGTCTCTTTTTACAATTCTTCCACCTTCACCAGTACCAGCAACCTGAGCAATGTCAATTCCTTTTTCAGCTGCTAATTTCTTAGCGAGTGGTGATGCTTTAATTCTTCCATTTGAGCTAGCCACAACTGGTGCTGGCGCTACAGAAGCCGCTGAAGCAGCAGGCTTCGACTCTTCAACTGCAGGTGCAGCTGCGGCAGGAGCAGGAGCACTTTCAGCAGCTGGAGCTGAAGCAGATTGGCCATCAGCATCAATTAGTGCTTGATAATTAGCACCTGGCTCACCAACGATAGCCAAAATACCATCCACTTTAACAGACTCTCCTTCATTTGCTCCCAAATAAAGAACAGTACCATCATTATATGATTCATATTCCATTGTAGCCTTATCGGTTTCTACCTCGGCTACTAATTCTCCTGACTCTACGGTATCTCCTACCTTCTTATGCCAAGCAGCAATAACACCTTCTTCCATGGTGTCACTCATTTTAGGCATACGAACGATCTCAGCGTTAATACTTGACGTATCAATAGCTTCAGCCGCAGGAGCTGCCGTCTCTGCAGCTGCAGCAGGCGCTTCCTCAGCTGCCGGTTGCGCAGCAGATCCATTTAACAAAGCCTGATAATCCTCACCAGCTTCTCCAACAATTGCTAATATATCGTCAACAGCTACTGCCTCTCCTTCAGCAGCACCCAAGTATAAGACTGTTCCGTCATTATATGATTCGTAGTCCATCGTAGCCTTATCTGTCTCAATCTCAGCCATTAACTCTCCGGATTCTACGGTATCTCCTACTTTCTTATGCCAAACAGCGATAACACCTTCTTCCATGGTGTCACTCATTTTGGGCATTTTTACAATTTCAGCCATGCTTTGTTTAAAAATTTATCGACCAAAAATAGTCTGATTCACTCGATATTCAAACTAAAGAAAAGTCAATCTGGATCCGACCCTCAGACTATTCTTAAGCAATCGATTTCCTAAGCTAAGGCTAGAGTGCATCTTATATTTGTTCGACATGGTAAATTTGCCGAAATTCATTTCAACACTGATCAACTTACATGCTTACTAACTACTCCATAGCCACCGACTCTAATCTTTTAAAAGAGTTATTTCACCTTGAAGACATTGAGTCCTTCGATTCTAATTACAACGTCCAGCCAACCCAAGCCTTACCAGTAATTACAAGTGACCAACCAGATCAATCTCTTAACTTTCATTGGGGGATAACAGGTGATTTCACAAAGAATAAGTCAGTAAGTCAAAAACTGCTTTATGCGCCTTTGGCTCAGTTAGGTACTAAAGCGACTTTGAGGGATGGACTGATGCATAAAAGATGTGTGATTATAGCTGACGGTTTTTATACATGGAAGACCATTGCTAAAAAAGAAGCCGTACCCTATCGATCATGTTTAAATAACAATCAGCCATTTGCTATGGCCGGCATATGGAACCAATTCACAGATGAGAATGATGAATCTAAGCAGACTTTCATGATCATCACCACTGAAACGAAAGGTCCAATTTCTGAGTTTACCTCTGAAGCACCGTTGGTTTTGAATGAAGATTTGATGATTGAATGGCTTAATCCATCAACCCAAGACGATAGTCTTTTAGATTTCCTTGGAGCTTGTCATCACAATGATTTTACCTCTTACTCTGTTAACCCAAAGCTTTCAGATCCAAAATTTAATGATGCTAAGTTGTGGGAGAAAGTGCCTCCTGCTAATCAGTTTGGCAATTTGACACTCTTCAATTAATCTGCGTTCAGCATTACTTTAATATTCTCTAACTCAATGGTAGAGACTAATTCAAGTTTGCCAGATTCAAAGGCATAGTCTAATTCGTGTGCAGGGTAGTCTTGATAGATGGTATAGTTGTTATAGTCTTGAAAACGGATCCCTTCTACAGTCTGCACTTTAGAGACTGCTCTAAAACGAACCCCACCACCATTCACATTAAAGCTGTAAGCGAAGTAGTCGACAGTAAAGTTGTTCTTGTGAATCCAATAGACGTAGGCATTCTCGAAGTTCTCTCCTCCTCCATCGCCAAAAGTGACTTCTACTTTATAATAAGGCTCATCTTTGATCTTGACTGACCTCATCAACTGTCTATTAATGACTGGGTCGTCCAGATGGAATGGAAGTAGCGCAAAGTAGATGACAGAGTTAGTAGCATTTTGATAAGTCCTTCGAGATTCTGATGAAAGTTTCACCTCCTTTTCATCTACCATTCTCTTGAACTTTTTATTCTCATAAACATCGGTTACCCAACCATCTTCGCCTTTGAATGATCTCTCATAAACATATTGCCCATCTCTAATTTCGGCCTTATAATGTCTATTACGAAAATCAAACTCAACCATCATGTTATCATAGAGTTCACCTCCATGACTTTTAATGGCCTTTTTCACCACTTGATCTGCTGTTAGTTCTTCTTGCTCCTGCTGACAGCTCAACATAGAAATACCTGCCAATAAGCAGAAAAGCCAATTCCAGTTTAAGGGTCTATTTCTCACTCCTCTCAAATTCCTCACTTTCACCCTTACGAATGTATAAGGGCAGGGTTTTACCAGTTATAGAATAATCCGCCAATATGATGAAAACATCTGGCTTAATACTACCATTTAAACTAAAAAGCTGCCTTCAATTGAATTTAAAACGGGCAGTTGCTCATCTAAGATGAGTAATTCATCGGAAAATTGAGATAACCCTTTAATTTAGCCACAGTAAATCGATTGCATGAAGAACTCTAAGATCATTGGCCTTGGCCATTATGTACCGGAAAACGTAGTTAGCAATGCTGACTTAGAAAAGATCATGGAAACCACTAATGAGTGGATCGTAGAACGAACCGGTATAGAAACGAGAAGATGGTTCAACCCTGAAAAAGATACGGTTTCGAATATGGCCAAAAGAGCCACTGAAATGGCAGCTAAGAACGCTGGTATTGATATCTCCGAGATCGAATTTATCGTGTTCGCCACTATCACTCCTGATTACTTCTTCCCTGGTTCAGGAGTTCTTCTACAAAGAGAATTAGGATTGCAAGGTATTGGTGCCCTAGATATAAGAAATGCCTGTTCGGGATTCATCTATGGACTATCTGTTGGGGACCAATATATTAAATCCGGTATGTACAAGACCGTTTTAGTTGTAGGTGCTGAAATTCAATCCTCAGCCTTAGACAAGTCTAATGACGGCAGATCGAGCTCCGTGATCTTTGCAGATGGTGCAGGGGCAGCTATTCTTAGAGCGACAGATGAAAAGAAAGGTATCCTCTCTACTCACCTTCATGCTGATGGAGATTATGCTGAAGAGCTTTATGTAAAAGATCCAGGATCGAGCAGACAAGTAAGGCTGTCGAAAGAAATGCTCGATGGAAAAACCTTCAACTTGACCATGAATGGCAATGCTGTGTTCAAGCATGCGGTAGTCAGATTTAGCGAGGTAATAAAAGAAGCACTCGAGAAAAATAATCGCTCAGTAGATGACATTGACCTCCTTGTACCTCATCAGGCCAATTTAAGAATAAGCAATTTTGTACAAAAGCAGTTCAATTTGCCTGATGAGAAAGTGTTCAACAACATCATGTACTATGGGAATACTACGGCAGCATCTATTCCTATAGCCATGAGTGAGGCCATTGAACAGGGGCTAATTACTGAAGGAAAGACCATTTGTTTGGCCGCTTTTGGTAGCGGTTTTACGTGGGCTTCAGCTTTAATCGACTGGTAAGTCTAATGAACAAACCCTTTTTCTAAAGCAATCTTTTTAGTTCTCAACTCTTGGCCTAATATTTGTAAAAGAAGCACTAGCTCGACCGATACATTTATATGATCAAGAAGTTTATCTTCATTTTACTGTCTTTCACCCTCTTTCCGCTTAGCCTTCAATCGCAAACTGAAGAGTTTACCCTCATTTTCCCGCTAGATGAAACTGACCTAACAATTGAAGGTGATCTAGAGAACGGAAAACGAATAGGTCTTTGGTCTGCCTATGATTCTGATAGCAGTTATTTTCACAGAGGTCGTTACAATCAAGGATTAAAAGACGATACCTGGTACATATTCATAGACAAAGTTGAAAGAGCCCGAATGATGTATCTCAACGATACGCTGAATGGAGCCTACATGCTTTTCCATCCTAACCGAACTGTTGCGGTAAAAGCCAACTTTAAAAATGGGCTACTTCATGGAGAATGGCTTGCGAATAGAACCGATGGCTCTGAGCTAGATAGAGGTCAATTTGCCAATGGTTTAAAGGTGGGTGAATGGACAACTAAAAATGAAAATGGTACAACTAGTATATCCGCTAATTATAAAGACAACTTACTGGAAGGTGAATACAATCAATTTGATGAGTACGGTTATAAAATTCTCACTACCGAATATAAAAACGGTCTACTGAATGGCACCTGGACCAAATTCGATTTTGACGGGCAACCTATAGAATTGGGCGAAATGGTCAATGGCAACAGAGATGGTAGATGGGAGTATTATTATGCCCCAGGACGACTAGCAGCCATCGAATTCTATGACAATGGTAAAAAGACAGGAGATTGGAAAGCTTACCACTTCAATGGAAGAATTGCTTCCGAGATAACATACCAAGACGACATTAGAGTAGGCAAAGAGGTGAATTACTTTGAAAACAAAAGAATTGAATCCATCTCTTATTATCGATTTGGCTTACTAGACAGCACTTATACCTCCTACTATCCAAATGGTGCCATTGAACAAGAAGGGAATTTTAAGGTAGGTTCTGAGGACGGCTTCTGGAAGTATTACCATGACAATGGTATGATCTCGGGATTTGGGAGTTTCAATGCCGGATATAGAGAAGGTAATTGGAAATACTTCGATCAAAGAGGTAACCTATCTGGAGAGGGATTATTTGTTAAAGGCGAAGAAAATGGACAGTGGTTTTTCTACTATGACAATGGCCAGCTAGAATCTATTGGAGTTTATGACAATGGTGAAAAAGACGGCCTTTGGGGTTATTTCCATAAAGATGGTAGTAACATGAAAGAGGAAACGTGGCTTGATGGAAAACTGATGTCTGTAACTCCTTTCATTACAGAAGATGGAGAATCATTGGAGAACGGAAATTTAAAGTCTGGCAATGGCCTTTTGATCAACTATAGAGCTGATGGCACTAAGTTTTCAGAAGGCAAATACTTAGATGGTTATCCGGAAGGTGTCTGGACATTTTATGATGAAAAGGAAAGAAAACTCACCAAGGGTGAACTCAAAAAGGGTATTAAACAGGGACCATGGAGGGTTTATTCTAAGTCGGGCAGGGTTATTGAAACCCAGAGATTTCTTAATGGTGAATTGATCACATCAGACGGCCAAACAAACTAAAAACAAAAGACCTGTTTCTCTAGTTCGATTCAAAAAGCAGGTCAATGTTTGGATTCAAGAAAAAATCAGAGAAAGAAAAACTTCAAGTCAAATACGAAAAATTGATAGCTGAGGCTTACAAGCTGTCACATTCGGATAGAAAAGCGAGTGATTTAAAAACTGCTGAAGCAGATGAGATCCTCAAAAAAATAGAATCACTGCCCTGATTGTATCTGCTCGTAAAGCTCAAGTACTTTTTGCCTAACCAAAGGGTATTCATTCCATGGTAAGAAGTGATTTTGGTTTTCGAGAAAGACAATTTCAACAGGTGCATTCACCAACATGCTATCAGCAAATGGAGCGTTTCCTGGGTGCACCAAATCATCTGCCCCACCCTGAATAACGATAGTAGGTATTTCTATCTCCTCCCAAAGAGGCATCATCAATTCAAGCTCTTCATCTAGGAAGATTAACTCTTCATTAGAGATCCTAAACACCTTAGGTGCTAGGGTTCCAATAACAGGCCAGCGCATCGGCACTCTAAACCAATCTTCGTCCGGCTCTAATTTAGGATCTAATGCCGGTGCCAGCATGACTAAACCATCAATCAATTCTGGATAATCCATGGCCATTCTTGCAATGATCGGACCTCCCAGAGAATGGCCTACTAGAATCCGTGGAGCTGGAATCTGTTGGAGCATCGGTTTAAGTAACTCAGCTTGCTCCTCAAGTGATTTTATTGGCTTGGCATAACTTGATTTACCGAATCCTGGCCTATCAGGTGCAGCAATATTGAATTGATCATAGTACAAGCTGTCAGTGAAATAATCCATAAAGGCTGACCATGATCCTGGAGTTCCATGTATAAAAACTACTGAGGCGCTGTTGCCTAAATCGAGGTACTTATAGTGCATCTCGTAGTCATTCACCTTATAAAAGACGCTATTCGGTTCATACGCTTCGTCTTTATAATACTCCTCAACTTCCTTATCTGTAGCTGAAAAGGACACACAGCTGCTCACAATTTGAGAGAATATGACAAAAAGAACAAGGATAGAAAAGCACCCAGTTCTAATCCACTTTCTTTTTTTCGCTTTGACCATGATTCAATCTAAACAAAAAAACCACTCCGGTAAAGGAGTGGTTTTACAATCAGTCTGATAACAGACTATCTTAAAAACAACATCTCTCTGTATTTCAACAATGGCCAATCTTCATCGTCCAAGATCACTTCAAGTCTATCAACCGAAGCTCTAATGGTATCGAAGTACTTAGCCTTCATTCTATCACAGTAAGCTGCTGCTCTATCAGCAGTATCATCAATTTTATTGATCTTACCTCTCTCATCGTTCATTTCACCAACTGCTTTTTGAATAGTCTGGATGTGACCATTCACTTTTTCTAATACAGCAGTTACGTGAGAGTGATCTAAACCAAACTCTTTTAAGCCTTGAGCATTTTCAATTAATTTAGTTTGGTATTTCACAGCTGCAGGAATTACCTGAGTCATTGCTAACTCACTGACCAATCTAGCTTCGATCTGAAGCTTCATGATGTAATTCTCATGTTGGATCTCATTACGAGCCTCTAATTCAATCGCAGACATCACACCAAATTCTTCGAAGATGGCTTTTGCACTATCAGAAACATATTCCTCAAGAGCTCTAGCAGTATCCTTCACATTTGGCAATCCTCTTTTAGCAGCTTCATCAGCCCACTCTTGAGAATAACCATCACCTTCGAATCTTACATTCTTAGAAGCTTTAATGTAATCTCTTAACACATTGACAATAGCGATTTTCTTGTCTTCACCTTTGTCAACTCTCTCAGAGATAGTAGCATGGAATTCTTTCAATTGCTTAGCCATGATCAAGTTAAGTACAGTCATTGGCTCAGCACAGTTCTGGTCAGAACCTACTGCTCTGAATTCGAACTTATTACCAGTAAAGGCAAATGGAGAAGTTCTGTTTCTATCAGTGTTGTCTAGAATGATATGAGGAATCTTGTCGATACCTAATTTCATATACATGTTATCACCCTTGTCAACTTTGATGTTACCGTTGCTTTCTAGTTCGTCTAGAACGGCTGTTAACTCAGAACCTAAGAACACAGACATAATTGCTGGAGGAGCCTCATTTGCGCCCAATCTGTGGTCATTACCAGCAGAAGCGATACTTGCTCTCAACAATCCTGCATTGTCATGAATGGCTTTGATTGTATTTACCAAGAAGGTTAAGAACTGAAGATTCTCTCTTGCACTTGTACTTGGTTGGAATACGTTCACTCCAGTTGAAGTGATCAAAGACCAGTTATTGTGTTTACCTGAACCATTAAGACCAGCAAATGGCTTCTCATGGAACAACACTTTTAATGAGTGTCTTTCAGCTACTCTGTCCATCACATCCATCATTAATGAATTATGGTCAGTAGCTACGTTGATATCTTCGAAAACAGGTGCCACTTCGAACTGAGATGGAGCCACCTCATTGTGACGTGTCATTACAGGAATACCTAACTTCAAACACTCAATTTCGAAGTCTTTCATGTAATTGTATACTCTACTTGGAATAGAACCAAAGTAGTGATCATCTAATTGCTGACCTCTTGCAGGATGGTGACCGAAAACAGTTCTACCAGCCATTACTAAGTCAGGGCGAGCATTGAATAAAGCTCTATCAATTACAAAATACTCTTGCTCACATCCTAAAGAAGCGCTTACTCTGTTAACGTTTCTATCGAATAATTGGCAAACCTTGGTAGCAGTCTTATCAACCGCCTCAACAGCCTTCAATAAAGGAGCCTTATAGTCTAGCGCCTCACCTGTGTAAGACACGAAAATAGTCGGAATACAAAGTGTTCTACCCCAAATGAAGATTGGAGAAGAAGGATCCCATGCAGTATAACCTCTTGCTTCAAAAGTCGAACGAATACCACCATTTGGGAAAGAAGAAGCATCTGGTTCTTGCTGAATAAGAGCAGATCCTTTAAATACTTCTAGGCCTTTATGTGCATCGAAAAACGAATCGTGTTTTTCAGCAGTAGAACCCGTCAATGGTTGGAACCAGTGAGTGTAATGAGTTGTACCTTTTGTGATTGCCCAAGTTTTAACCGCAGCAGCTACTTCATTAGCAGCCTCTAGATCGATTTTCTTTCCTTTCTTGATGGCAGACTCTACCCTCTTGAAAGTATCTGGAGCTAAAGAAGCTCTCATTTTGTCCATTGTGAAAACATCATCCGCAAAGAAATCGGAGATCTTATCAGCTGGAGCGAATACTCTGTCTGTAGTACGATTCTGTACTACATTTAATGCTCTTTGACGTTGGTTCGACATGTTATTTGTTCTTAAGATTAAATTCTGAGCTCAAAATTAGAAGATTTACGTAATCTTCACTTAAAAAGGGTGAAAATTTTATTGAATTCGATTGCAAATACGTAATTAGATTCAAAATCGACCCTCAAACCCACCTTTTAGAGTAAAAACCATAGAATTCTCCATGTTTAAATCAAGATTATTGGCGAAAGGAGTTTATCCTTATCTTTGCGCACTGATTCGTGCGGTATGAAAAAAGTGGCATTCTATACTTTAGGCTGTAAGCTCAATTTCTCTGAGACCTCAACTATTTCGAGGCAATTCGAAGAGAAAGGCTATCAGAAAGTTGAGTTTTCTGAAACTCCCGACATCTACCTGATCAATACTTGTAGTGTAACGGATAACGCTGATAAAAAGTGTAGAAAAATTGTCCGTGAAGCCCAGAAAGTAAACCCAGATGCTTTTGTCGCCATAATTGGTTGCTACGCTCAATTAAAACCGAAAGAGATCTCGGAAATACCTGGAGTAGATGCTGTACTTGGCGCAGCAGAGAAATTCAGACTCCTAGAGTTAATTGATGACTTTAAAAAGCCTGCCTCAACACACGTTTTAGCATCTGAAGTAAAAGAAGCCACATCGTTCAATAATGCCTATTCTATTAATGATAGAACAAGGACCTTCTTAAAGGTACAAGATGGTTGCAACTACCATTGTGCTTTTTGCACCATCCCTTTGGCTAGAGGTAAAAGTAGAAGCGACAGTATAGAAAACATTCTTAAATCGGCACACGAAATAGCTGCTACTGATCAAAAGGAGATTGTGCTTACAGGAGTTAACATTGGCGATTTTGGAATTCAGGACGGAAAAAGAAAAGAAAGATTCTTCGATTTAGTGAAAGAACTAGATGAAGTAGAAGGAATTGATCGTTTCAGGATTTCATCAATTGAACCTAATCTTTTGACCAATGAGATCATAGACTTTGTCTCTACATCCAAGAGATTCGTTCCGCATTTCCATGTCCCTCTTCAATCAGGCAACAACAAAACTTTGCGTGCCATGCGCAGAAGGTATTTGCGCGAATTGTATGAAGACAGGGTCAATAAGATCAAGCAACTCATGCCAAATGCATGTATTGGTGTTGATGTAATTGTTGGTTTCCCCGGTGAGACCGAAGAAGACTTTTTAGATACCTACAATTTCTTAAACGAGCTACCTATCTCCTATTTACATGTATTCACATTTTCTGAGCGAGCCAATACTAAGGCCACTGAAATGGAAGGGGTTGTTCCTATGAAAGAAAGGCAACGAAGATCAAAAATGCTGAGAATCTTATCTGAGAAGAAAAAGCGATCATTCTATGATTCACAGCTCAATACAGTACATGAGGTGCTCTTCGAAGATGATGTAGAAAATGGCATGATGCACGGATTCACAGAAAACTATGTGCGTGTTGCTGCCAAATACGACCCTCTTCTTCTGAATGAATTAAAGACTGTGCAACTTCAAAGCATCAATGAAAAAGGAACCGTTGATGTGGTTGAACCAGAAGTTGTTTACGAATCGCACTAGATTCTCTTTTCGGAATTACTGATAATACATATCTTGGGGTTCAACCAAAAAGTATATGTACATCAGATCTTTCCTGACTGTAGTCCTCATGCTGGCTACATCAACTCTCACTCTAGCACAAATAGACTTCAACAAATTCATTCAAGGAATTGAAGAGGATGGGAACATTAACACCGATGGTGCACGTCAATATCTAAAAGTGACTGCCATTGAAGAACAAGACAATCTTTCAAGCCTTGAGTTAGATACGCTAAAGAAATTTGATGGCTTTTACGGAATGTCTTTCTTCCTAACAGACGAGAACAAATGTGAATTAGGCTTTTTTGTCACGCTCGATGAAAGCGGCTTTATTATAGACCAAGTCCAACACACTTCCATTTGCGAAATAGATCTAGACGCCACCTCATTTGTCCGTAGCGAAGGAGAACTTATAGACGGTTATATAAAAATCTTACAAGAAGAAGAATCTGTTGTATATATCAGTGACTCTACCGACAATCTCGATAATAGTGAAACAGAGCTCCTGATCTACAATAAATACTATTATATAGAAAGCGATGGTTTCTTCACTGAATTGAGCTCTCCTAAAAAAGTCAGCTTAGATAGAGAATATGCTTTTGCCTCTCAGGACCTTTTAAAACCAGAAGATTTAGAGGATTATTCTAAGAATGAATTGCGAGTGATCAGAAATGAAATATTGGCTTCTTATGGTCATATCTTCGATGATGAAATCATGCAGGCTAAATTTGAAGAAACCTCCTGGTACACCCCTAAAGGCGATGCTACTGAGCTTTTAACGGATCTGGAAAATCGAAATATGAAGCTTATTGATTCGTTAATTCTGAATTGAAAAATACACTATAATGTAGTTTACATATATTTTTTTGCATTTAATCATGGGTGTGTGATTTTAATTCCCTAACTTCATCTCAGTTACGAACAGCCTATCGCGTAACTCTACATCACAGCACCATGTTACTTTATCGTTTCCATCCACTAGGTATAGTGGGGAATTACGTAATACATAAACTCCAATCCTTCTGGTTTGGATATTTCAAAGTTTTGATCCTTTTGTTGGTACTGACAACCTTTATTGCAGCGGCAGAATGGATTAGAGCTGAATTATCTATTAAAGCAATTGAAAATGGCTTTCCTGCAGAGGTACACTTCAGCCTAGATAATGTAGATATAAGAAACACGCTTTATTTCAAAGCACATAGGTCTGCAGAACCAATTGAGTTAACGCTATCAGACAAGCAAACTTTCACTTCTTTCTATCCACTTCCTGGCTATTATAAAGCCCAAGTGGTAGATCACAAGAGTATCAAAATAAACAAAGATGTATATGTAAAAAGTAATGGCTGGGTGGCCAGTCTGGGGAGTTTCGATGAACCAGTATACTTGGATGTTAAGGTGGATGAGGATTTACGGCAAGTAAGTTTAAATACAGGTTCCGAGTTTAAGGTTAAGCCCCAGGCTGCCTCCAGCCCAATTACTTTTCATTATTTCGATGCATTAAACCCTTTATCGAGTTTAGATTTCAATTATGACTTCGATTTTAAAGCTGCTATCGACAAAAAATCAAGCTCCCCTCTTTGCACTGTAATTATTGAAGGCATTAACGGCAGCTACTCTACTCCTATTTACAGAATAGGTCAAGAGTATTCCAAACCATTGATCGTTGCTAATAAGAATTATCCAGCTGAGAAGATCAAACCATTATTTGCTAAAAATGAGAGTTGGAATCACCTCAATATGACTGTAAAAGGAGGCTGGGTAACGTATACCATCAACCAACAAGAAAAACTTAAACTGCCTATTACAGCTAGTTGTGGTCAGATCGTAGGACTCAGACTTCAGTTTCCCAGCTCACCAACATTTAAAAATGTAACCCTTACTGATACCAAAGAGGTAGCCTTTATCCCTGCCTTTTAGGATGGGTAGAATCCGTTTACACGCTTTCTTACACATCAGGGATTATTCCTGCGTATAACAAATCATGTACGGAGCAGCAGGAGTCGTTTTAGATAGTATTAATCGCCAGAGGAGTAACCGCTCTTTGGTGAAGAAAGACCGTGGTGCCTTCGACATCAAAGAAAGAAACAATCAATTCAAGACAAGAGGCATTAAGGCAACTTATAAAAAAGCAAGCCCTGCTTATATGCTTCAACTTAAAGCTCAAATCAAAGCTGATAAGGCAGCCAAACAAAAAAGATTAGTCATAAAAATGAGCATTCTAGCTCTGGTAATTACTGGCCTCTCTTATTTGGCTTGGGGTCTTACTTTTTAAGGTCAATTCGCTTCACTGTTTTAGGTCAAATGCTTACTTTAGTTCATTGATTTCTCCCGAAAATCACCCCCAATCGAGCTAAGTATTTATGTATCTGATCTTTGACACCGAGACCACCGGTTTACCGCAGAATTATAATGCACCGTTAACTGATTTTGACAACTGGCCAAGGCTTGTTCAGCTAGCTTGGCAGTTACATGATGAGAAGGGAAATCTGATCTCCAATCAGAATATCATCGTCAAACCGGAGGGATTTACCATCCCCTATAATTCTGTTCAAATACACGGAATCACTACCGAGCGAGCACTAGAGGAAGGCATTCCTTTAAAAGAAGCACTAGATATCTTTTCTAAAGACATTATCAAAGCCAAGCATGGTATTGGTCACAATATTGAATTCGATTATAATATTGTTGGTTGCGAATATCTCCGTATGGAGATGGAAAATGCTCTCGAGCCTCTACCCAAACTAGATACTAAGCTTGTCTCCACTGATTATTGTGCCATTCCTGGTGGACGTGGTGGTCAATTCAAATGGCCTACGCTAACAGAACTGCACACCAAACTATTCGGTGTTGGATTTGATGATGCGCACGATGCAGCATATGATGTTGATGCCACCGCACGTTGTTTCTTTGGATTACTGAAAGAGAGTGTTGTTCCCCCGGAGGAAGGGATTTCCCTGGCAGAAGTTAACTATGAAGCTCCAGAGCTTGAAGAGGCAAATTTTGCAAAAGAGAAAAAATCTGATGGCGCAGCAGGTCAAGCCATTGACCAAGATGCCCTTGCCAACTTAGCTGAGACTCCCTTTACCCATCTACACGTTCACTCTCAGTTCTCTATTCTTCAGGCTGTATCTGAAGTAAATGGATTGGTGAATGCCGCAAAAGATCTAGGAATGCCGGCTATTGCCTTGACTGATCATGGCAACATGATGGCCGCCTTTCAGTTTGTACGAGCGGCATTAGGAGCTGGTATCAAACCAATTGTGGGCTGCGAATTCAATGTCTGTTCCGACAGACACAATAAGAAAAACCAAGACAACGGCTTCCAGACAGTCATACTAGCCAAAAATCGCAATGGCTATCACAACCTGGTCAAACTATCATCTATTGCTTACACGGAAGGCTTTTATTATGTCCCAAGGATAGACAAGAATGATCTAGAGCAATATAAAGATGACTTGATTGTAACGACTGGCGGTCTTTGGGGAGAGGTCCCTTATAAAATCTTAAATGTTGGTGAAACCCAAGCTGAAGAGGCCTTCCTTTGGTGGAAGGAACAATTCGGTGAGGACTTCTATGTAGAGATCAATAGACACCAGATTCCTGAAGAAGACCACGTTAATGAGATCCTCATTCAGTTAGCGCGTAAATATGATGTTAAGATCATTGCTGCTAATAACACCTACTACACAAGGAAAGAGCAAGCCTCTGCACATGATATTTTGCTCTGTGTTAAAGATGCCGAGTCCGTTAATAAGCCTAAACGCTATATAGGTAAGAGAGGAAGAGAATTCAGATATGGCTTTCCGAATGATGAATTCTACATCAAGTCTCCTGATGAGATGAAGAAGTTGTTCTCTGATCTTCCGGAAGCCATCATTAATACTAATGAGATCATTGAGAAGGTAGAAGAATACGAATTAGCCCGTGAAGTCCTTCTACCTAAATATGATATTCCTGAAGAATTCATTCACGCTGAAGATGATCAAGATGGAGGTAAAAGAGGGGAAAATGCCTTTTTGAAACACTTGACCTATGAAGGTGCGAAAAAGAGATATGGTGAGATAACCGATGAGATCAAAGAAAGGCTCGATTTCGAATTAGCCACCATCGAAAGAACAGGATATCCTGGTTATTTCTTGATCGTACAGGATTTCACCAACAAGGCCACGGAAATGGGTGTTTCAGTTGGTCCTGGTCGTGGTTCTGCAGCAGGAAGTGCCGTTGCCTATTGTATCGGTATCACCAATGTAGACCCTATCAAGTACGATCTTCTATTTGAGCGTTTCTTAAACCCTGATCGTGTATCGCTTCCCGATATTGATATTGACTTTGATGACGAGGGAAGACAGAAGGTAATCGATTATGTAATCGACAAATACGGTAAGAATCAGGTGGCTCAGATTATTACTTATGGTACAATGGCTGCTAAGTCGTCCATTCGTGATACAGCTAGAGTACTTGAACTACCTCTACCTGATGCTGATAGAGTGGCCAAGTTAGTACCCGACATCAAGCTGGCTAAGCTATTCAGTCTTTCAGATAGAGAGCTCAAAGACAAATTACGTTCTGAGCAAATTGTACTGGCCAATGAGTTAAAGAAAGTAGCTGAAGGAAATAACCTTGAAGCTAAAACGGTGAATCAAGCACGAGTTCTAGAGGGCTCAGTTCGAAACACTGGTATTCATGCCTGTGGTGTGATCATCACTCCTGACGACATCACCAAATTTGCTCCAGTCGCAACTGCCAAGGATTCGGACATGTGGTGTACACAGTTTGACAACTCGGTGGTAGAAGATGCAGGCCTTCTGAAAATGGACTTCTTGGGATTAAAAACCTTGACCCTGATCAAAGATGCTGTAAAGAATGTCAAAGAGCGCCATGATGTTGATCTGATTCCCGATGACTTTCCGTTAGACGACACCAAAACTTACGAGCTTTTCCAACGTGGTGAAACGGTAGGTATCTTCCAATACGAATCTGCAGGTATGCAGAAGTATATGAAGGAGCTCAAACCCACTGAGTTTGCTGACCTCATTGCTATGAACGCCCTCTATCGTCCAGGGCCACTAGAATACATTCCTTCCTTTATTCGCAGAAAACATGGTGATGAACCCATCACTTATGATTTGCCTGCCATGGAAGAATACTTGTCTGAGACCTATGGAATTACGGTCTATCAGGAGCAGGTAATGCTTCTTTCTCAAAGCCTTGCCGACTTCACTAAAGGTGAAGCTGATGTCTTGCGTAAGGCAATGGGTAAGAAGAAAAGAGACGTACTCGATAAGATGAAGCCCAAGTTTGTGGAGCAAGCTAAAGCTAAGGGGCACGATGAAGAAAAACTCGAGAAGATCTGGAGAGACTGGGAAGCCTTTGCTTCTTATGCATTCAACAAGTCACACTCTACATGTTATGCCTATGTAGCATTTCAGACGGCTTACTTGAAAGCCCACTACCCTGCTGAATACATGGCTTCTGTATTGAGTAATAACATGAATGACATCAAGCAGGTCACCTTCTTTATGGAAGAATGCCAAAGAATGGGAGTTCCTGTTTTAGGACCTGATGTCAATGAATCGAACTACAAATTCACTGTAAACCAAAAAGGAGAAATCCGCTTTGGAATGGGTGCCATTAAAGGAGTTGGCGAGGCAGCCATCGAATCCATTATTGCAGAACGCAAGGAAGGTGGCTCATACAGCAACGTGTTTGATTTTGCTGAAAGAGTAAACCTAAGAGCAGTCAACAAAAAGAACTTTGAATCTCTGGCTCAAGCAGGTGGTTTCGACTGTTTCGAAACCTACCACAGAAAGCAGTATCTGTACGCCCCAGAAGGTGAGCAAACTTTGATAGAAAAAGTCATTCGATATGCCAATGCTAAACAAGCTGAAAAAGATGCCGCGCAAGTATCATTGTTTGGTGGAGATAGTGGCGTAGCTACTCCTTTACCGAAAGTGCTTGAAATGGAACCTTTCAGTCAGATGGAAAAGCTGAAACTAGAAAAAGAGATCGTAGGGTTTTACATCTCTGGGCACCCTCTAGATCAATTCAATATTGAAATAGAAAGTTTCTGCAAACCCATCACTGATATAGCCAAATACCCTAATCAAGACATTGCTATTGGAGGTATTGTGAATGGCGTAAGGAATGGTCAAACCAAGAATGGTAAGCCATTCGCTGTGGTCAGCATTGAAGATTACAATGGCGCCACTGAGCTATTTCTACTCGGTGAGAAGTGCATGAATTTCGCTGCCTATTTAAGACCAGGTGAATTCCTTTACATCAAAGGAAACGTGGGGCTTAATTGGCGTAAAAAGAAAGAAATTCAAGAAAACCCAAATATCAATCCAACTCCTGAGGACTGGGAACTTCAAGTTGCCGCTATATCTCTTTTGAGTGAATTGAGAGAGAAATTGGGCAAGGGTATTTATGTAAAACTTGATGTGAAGATGGTAGATCAAGAATTGATCGAAGAACTAACCAATTTGACTCAAGCGCATGAAGGCAACACCACACTAAAAATCGAACTATTCGACCGTGGCGAGAACCTAAGTGTAGAATTAATGTCGAGAACGGTGAAGGTTGAACCTAGTAATGAATTGATAAAAGGATTACAGCAACTAACAGATCATGCACAATTGATGACCGCCTAGAGATTACATAATTGGTCTTCAAATTGTGAACTTTTTGTCTAGTTTTGCTGTCTATCAACTAGCATAGAAAGAATTAAAAATTAAAATAATGGCGAACGCAGTAGAAATTAATGAAAGCAACTTCGAAGAAGTAGTGTTGAAATCAGACAAACCCGTACTTGTTGACTTTTGGGCAGCATGGTGTGGTCCTTGTAGAATGGTGGGTCCAGTAGTAGAAGAGATTGCTGGAGAGTATGCTGATACAGCTGTTGTAGGTAAAGTAGATGTAGATGCTAACCAAGAACTTTCAGTTAAGTATGGCATTCGTTCTATCCCTGCTTTATTGGTTTTTAAAGGTGGTGAAGTTGTAGATTCTGTTATTGGAGCTGTTCCTAAAGGAGTATTAACTTCTAAGCTAGACGGTGCAATGGCATAAGTAAAATATTATAAATCATAGGAAAGGCCTCTCCTGATCATTCAGGGTGAGGCTTTTTTTTTATATTAAGTGGATTATTCAACCGAAGATGCACGTTAAAAGAATTCTCTACGCCCTCCTCATTGTTGCGGCTTTTTTAAGCACCTACTTCATCATAGAATACAACGGTTTCGTTAATCAAAGAGAAGCAAGAAGCCAAAGCCTTGGTAATGAAGCGATAGATAGGCTTACCTCACAAGTAGATAGCTTAGCATCTAATTTCTTATCTCGTGTAGCAGTTACGAAAAAGGAGATCTTATCCTTTAACAATGAAAAACAACTCTTTGAAAATTTAGAACGTGCCAAAAGCACCTACCCTAATGTACACGGTATCACTGTCGCATTTGAACCAGGCTTCTTCGATGGCAAAGAGAGATTTGCCCCTTTTTACGACTATTCCACGGACAGCATCATTTATGTTGAAGACAGCTACGACTATACAGATACTTCCTTAACCACAGCCAAATGGTATACAGAAGGAATAGAGCTCAGTGAACCCGCTTGGTCTAAACCCTATTTTGCCGAAGCAGCCCAAGAAATGCTGATCGACTATGTCATCCCTTTGAAGAAAAATGGCGAGAATGTCGGTATTCTTGACTTCTCCTTAGCCTTGACCAGTATAACCAATCTCATGCAAAACCTAAGCTTAGGAGAATCTGGGTATGCATTTATCATTGATCAAGATGGCACCATCATCTCCCATCCTGACTTAGATAATTTGCTACAAAGCGTTTACACAACGGTTGACGGAAAAGATGACCACGTGGTAGAGGCATACAGAGATCAAGACCAAGGAGTGGTAAAATACCTCAGCACTTATACCTTCAACGAATCATGGTTCTTCTTTAAGAAATCAAATCAAACCCAGTGGAAGTATGTTTTAGTTTTAGCTGAAAGTGATTTACTCGGCACATCTGACTTTATTCGTAAAAAGACCATTCAGATTGGCATAGCTCTGGGGCTGAGCTTTTTACTTCTGTTTCTGCTGAGCATCAATATCACTAAGGTTACTCGACAAAAATTATGGCTATCAGCCACTGTTTTCTCTCTGATAATGCTAGCCAATATTGTGTTGATCTGCTATTTGAATTTGCAAACAGATTTTTCAAAGCTTATCGATTCCGAGGAAAGAATTGTCAATCCTTCTGTCTTGAAAAAGTATGTCGATGAGATGGACAAGGAGCTGTATTCAATTGCCAGAGAAGACTATCACAAAGTGCCACTTGGCATTTATGTAGAGTCATTCGAGATCAAGACTTCATTCGAAGCCAGCGTTAGCGGAAAGGTTTGGTTAAAATACCCCGATGGTCTAGAAGAATTCGCGGAACCCGCATTATACTTTGGTAGTGCTTCTGCTATGGACCTCAGACCTGTAGTATTAGATAAACTCTACGAGACACAAGAAGATGGCTATACACTCATTCAACATAAGTTTAGAGTGACTATAGAGGAAGACTTCTCCTATGAGCAATTCCCTTTTGAGGAGAACGATCTCAGCTTAACTCTATCCTATCCTGACCCTGAAAAGAACATCCTGTTTGTTCCTGATCTGGCCAGCTATGATGTATTAAATCCTTCGGTTAAACCTGGGCTTAAACCATCGGTTAACACTCCATCTTCAACCACAGTTTCTTCCTTTTTCACTTTGATCAATGAAGACACTCGGACCAATTTTGGCAGCCCGCTTACCATAACAGATCGACCAGCATTAAAGTATACCATAGTGATTAAGAGAAGATTCTTAAGCCCAATCATTGCTAATCTCATTCCCATATTGGTTGTCGCTTTGATCATGTTCTTGGTGCTCTATATTTCTTCCAGAGATGAAGAAAAACGCTCTGGCATGAATGTGATGAATGTAGTTCAAAGTGCTGCTGGATTCATGTTCATCCTCATTTTGGCTCATGTAAATGAGAGAGGCCGAATTCAGACTCCTGAAATCACATATATTGAGATGTTTTTCTTCTGTACTTATGGATTGATTGTTTTAGAAACCATTCTTTTAGCAGTATTCTTGCGGGGTTCGAAACATCGTTTTTTCAAATTGGATAATTTGAGAATGAAGGTGCTATTTTGGCCACTTCTGTTAACATCTTGGTACATCTCAACTCTAGTCTGGTTTTATTAAAGTGCGGTATTTCCTCATCACCTTTTTGCTTCTTTGTTTGAGTATTCCCCTCTTAGGACAAGATACACTTCAAGTTAAAATTGGGGGAGCGCTTCGCTTCAACTACAACTATTCAACCTGGAAGCCAAGTCAGAAAAAGAGAGGCGGAGACTTTGGTTATGACATGGCACGCATCAATGCAGAAGCTGCCTACAAAGGGGTAAGCATGAATTTCGAATACAGACTTTACTCAGAAAGTTTTGGTGGCGGAATGCTAAAGCAAGGTTGGTTTGGATATGATTTTTCAGATAAGGTTGAAGTTCAATTGGGTTTAACGCAAGTACCATTTGGCATTACTCAATACAACTCGCACAATTGGTTCTTCAGCTTGAACTATTACATGGGGTTAGAAGATGACCATGACATGGGCATCAAATACTCACGGAAAACGGATCATTGGTTGATTGATTTAGCTTTTTTCAAGAATGCTGAAGAATTGAATTTTGGCAATAACTCAGACATTTCCTTTAGTAGATACTCATATGACATCTCTTCTATTGACCTTAATCAAGATGAGATATTCGAATACCGAAACAAAGAGATCAATCAATTCAATGCCAAGATCGTGCGGAGAATTCCGTTTGCACAAGGTGAACACCAGATCGGTATTTCGCTACAAAGAGGTGGGATCTATAATTTGGATCTGGAAGAAAATGGCAATCACTCAGCCTTCGGCATTCACTACGAATTGAATATCCAAAACTGGAACATCAAAGCTCAATGGGCTGACTTTAATAACAATCCCGTTAGAGTCAATGGAGAAGATAATCGTGTAATTGCTATGGCAGCTTATGGAGCGCCTTATCTCGTGGCAAATGAGTCTAACAATTATACACTAGGTATCTCCTATTCTTTAGATGTTGAATGGGGGCCCATTTCAAATCTACTATTCTATGATGATTTCGGCTTAATGGATAAAAAAGAAGCCTCTTTTGAAGATTCCTATATGAACGTAACAGGCCTACTAGTCACGGCAGGGAGACTATTCACTTACATAGACTTTGCGCAAGGCAAAAATCATCCATGGTTAGGACCGGTCTGGACCACTGCTTTAGCTTCAGGTAACCCCGATGCTAATTGGGAAATGAGATTCAATGTTAACTTCGGCTACTATTTCTAAATGAGTTATTGCAAAGCTATTTCTTCAGGTAAATTATCAGAGCTACATAAAACGTATCATGATACGGAATATGGCTTTCCTGCAAAATCGGACAATGAGCTTTTCGGAAGAATGCTCTTTGAAATCAATCAAGCAGGGCTCTCATGGGATACGATATTGAATAAAAAACAGAGCATTAAAGAAGCGTATGCTCAGTTTAATATTGCCGAAGTAGCCAATTTCAACGAATCTGATATTGAACGACTTTTACAGAATCCCGGTATCATCCGCATGAAACTTAAGGTTCAGGCTGCGATTTATAATGCACAAAAGATTGTAGAACTTCAGCAGAGTCACGGTTCTTTCAAAAATTGGCTTGATTCTGAATTCCCAAAGGAACACGCAGAATGGGCAAAACTCTTTAAGAAGACCTTCCGTTTCATGGGAAAGGAGATCACCAAAGAATTTTTAATGGGAACAGGCTACATGAAAGGTGCTCATGATGAAGACTGTCCTATACTTCAAGAAATCATAAAACAGAAACCCAAATGGTTAGAAGAATAACTGTTGCAGCCTTATTGACTTTTGTCTTCAATATGGCTCTAAGTCAAGAATTAAAAGTGATCACAGTCTTTGATCCGCTTGTCGATTACACATGGGAAATCACAGGTAAATGGGGTAATGGATTAGACTTCAAACAAGAAACGACCTTTAAAAAGGAAGCATCTGGAACCATAGTTACTGCTGATACTAAAAGTTATTTGAATGACGATCAAACAGAGTGGGGACCTAGAAACCACGGAATTCGTCAGGTAGATGAGGCTTCTGGTAAGATCTTGTTTTTTGAATTTGATGCTTTTGGTAGAATGACCAAAGGAGAAGTTCAAGTAAAGGAAAACGACTTCTACTACATCTATGATTATGAAGGAATGACACTTTGCGACAAATGGGAATTTGTAGACGAAGAGAATTACAAGTATATCATAGGTGCCTTTAAAGATGGTGAGATTGGTGAAATCTATTTAGAAGGCCAAATCACAAGAAAAGACTGACCTAAAAATCATTATGATTTAGCTAAAGTCTAATTCTTCACTTCTTCTACCCGTTAATACAAAACTCTTTCGAACATCTAGTCTTCGGTTTTAGTTTTGATGGCTTTAAGGAAACACCATGAAAAAGCTTTCAATTCTACTATGCCTCTTAATCGTTTCAGTTTACCTGAATGGGCAAGACAGACTTACAGGACAAGCGTTTACCACTAGATCAGAAGTTCTTGCTAAAAACGGTATGGCCGCCACTAGTCAGCCTTTAGCTACTCAAGCGGCTCTGAGAATACTGCAAGAAGGTGGCTCTGCAATGGATGCCGCTATTGCCGCCAATGCGGTGCTGGGATTGGTTGAGCCTGCGAGCTGTGGTATCGGTGGAGACATCTTTGCCATTGTTTGGGACGCCAAGACTCAAAAGCTTTATGGTTTTAATGGTAGCGGAAGATCTCCTAAATCATTAGACATAGACTATTTCATGGACAAGGGAATGAAAGAAATTCCATTATTCGGCCCATTAGCCGTTTCTACACCAGGTACTGTAGATGGCTGGTTTATGATGCACGACAAATTCGGAAAGCTACCGATGACGGATATCCTTGCTCCTGCCATAGAATATGGCCGAGACGGTTTTCCTGTAACAGAAGTGATCGCCTATGAAATGGCCACTAACTATCAGAATAAAGTAGATTACCCTGGCTTTGCAGAGACCTACTTACCTAACGGACGTCCTCCTATGAAAGGAGAAGTGTTTGTGAATTCAGACCTAGCTAACACCTATGAATTAATCGCCACTGAAGGAAGAGATGCCTTCTATAAAGGACAAATAGCCCGAACCATAGATGCTTATATGAAGAAGAATGGAGGCTTTCTATTTTATAATGATTTAGCTTCTCACACAGGTGAATGGGTAGAACCTCTAAGCACAAATTATAGAGGTTATGATGTATGGGAGCTCCCTCCTAATGGTCAAGGTACAGCCGCTCTACAGATGCTTAATATCCTTGAAGGCTATGACATCAAAAGTATGGGATTTGGTAGTCCTGAATACCTACATCTCATGACAGAAGCTAAAAAACTAGCTTATGAAGACAGAGCTAAATTCTACGCAGACCCTGACTTTAATCAACTACCCATTGAGGAATTGCTTTCGAAAGAATATGCTGCAGAACGCAGCCAATTGATCAACCCAGAGCAGGCGGCCAGATCATACCCAGCAGGTGATTTCGAAATTGAGACTGGAAATACCACTTACCTTACGGTAGCTGATAAAGACGGGAATATGGTTTCACTTATTCAAAGTATTTATTTTGAATTTGCTTCAGGAATGGTACCTGATGGATTGGGCTTTGTTCTTCAAAATCGAGGACAAATGTTCAACGTTACCGATAGAAATCATGCCAATGCCTTGGAGCCAGGCAAAAGACCATTTCATACTATCATCCCAGCCTTCATTACCAAAGACGGCCAACCTTGGGTGAGTTTTGGGCTAATGGGTGGAGCTGTGCAACCACAAGGACATGCACAGATCATTGTGAACCTGATCGATTTCGAGATGAATTTGCAAGAGGCAGGTGACGCTCCTCGCATGCGCCATGTCGGAAGTTCACAGCCTACCGGTTCCCAAATGACCAATGGTGGTACTTTAAATCTTGAAAGTGGCTTCGACTACAAAACTATTCGAGAATTGCGCAAGAAAGGACACAGAATTGGCACTGGCGTTGGTATTTACGGAGGTTATCAAGCCATAATGGTTGACTTGATGCGCAAAGTCTATACTGGTGCATCAGAATCAAGAAAAGACGGTCAAGCAGCCGGATATTAATACATCACCTCCTAGCGGTCTATTAGCCTGAATTATGTAGTTCATTTAGTTTTAGATTTATATCTTTCTGGTAAATCAGTTAAGGTCATAACTAAGACACATAATGAAAAAGGTCATTCTATTGATTGTGCTAGGATTCACATGCTGTCTCGCTCAAGCACAAAAAGAACAATATTACACAACAAGCAAGGGATCCAAACACTTAACGGGCCCATTCCAACTAGAAATATTAAAAACAGATTCAGTATACAGTCAGTGGTTTAACTCAGGATACGAATCTTATCAATTAGATGAATCTCCTACTAACTGGGTAAAAAACCTCAAAGGCCTCGAGGTAGACATCTATTTAGGCACATGGTGTGGAGATAGTAAAAATTGGGTACCCAAATTCGTTAAGACTTGGGATGAACTTGGTTTAAAAGGAAAAGACCTAAGCTTCACAGCTCTATATGGATATGTAGACGGAGAAACACTGTACAAGCAGGGGCCAAATGGAGAAGAAGTCGGCAAAAACATTCACCGTGTTCCCACCTTTATTTTTAAGAAAGACGGAAAGGAAATAGCAAGAATTGTTGAAACTCCTGTAAACGACCTCACAACAGATCTTGCACAAATTGCTTTAGGTTTTCCATCAAACCCTAATTATAGAGGCGCTTCTTATCTCCTCGATTTGTTCGAAAAAGAAGATATGGATAGTATCCTAGCCAATCAATCCGAACATTACTACGAAGTATATGAGTTGATCAACCAGAATCCATATGAGCTAAATACTTTAGGTAATGTGTTGCTTGAATCAGATAGATTGGAGGAAGCATTAATGGTGTTTTATTTCAATAGCCTCTACTTCAGATATAATCCAAGAATGCTGAATAGCTATGGCAAGGCATTAGCGGCCAATGGTCAAAAAGAAGAGGCATATGAACAGTACGAAAAGGTTCTGCTCATGGACAGAAGTAACGAAGATGCCAAAGAAGGCATTAAAAAACTTCGAGGTAATTAGTACTGATCAGTGGACTTAGAACAAATCATTATTTGACATTAGAATGATTGTCAGGCAAGAAAATGAGGAAGACCATAAAACTGTATTTGAGGTAATTAGAGAAGCCTTTAAAGATGAACCCTTTGCAGACCACAAAGAACAATTCTTGGTGCAAAGACTAAGACATTCTGATGCCTTTATACCTGAACTATCATTGGTGGCAGAAGATTCAGGGGAAATTGTTGGTCATATTCTACTTACCAAAATTAAAGTCAGTAGTGACACTCAATCCTTTGATTCTTTAGCCCTTGCTCCTGTTTCTGTTTTGCCCAAAAAACAAGGAAACGGCATAGGAGCTCAACTTATCAAAAGTGCGCACGCAAAAGCTAAGCAACTCGGGCATACTTCTGTTATCCTCTTAGGGCATGAAGACTACTATCCAAGATTCGGATACAAACCAGCTCACCTCTTTGGGATTGAACTTCCATTCGAAGTTCCTAAAGAAAATTGCATGGCCATCGAATTAGTCGAAAACAGCTTGGCTAATACTCATGGCCTTGTTGAATACCCAAAAGAATTCTTCGAATAGCCAAAGAACTAATCATCTCTGCATAGTTCCTACCTCCTTTTTGAGAGAATCTGGAGAGTCATATCTTTTTTATTTTACAAATGGGTAAAAAATAAAATCACATTCTCTTGCTGATCTTAAAGAGTTTTTATTCTTTTGTTTTACAAATGGGTAAAAATGAATCATAAAATCGGAGAATTCGAAGAGATCGTACTCCTCTTTGTTGCTGCTCAACATGGAGATGCCTATGGCCTTTCTGTGACTAAAGCAATTGAAGAAGAACTCGGTCGATCGGTAACCATGAGCAGTGTACATACTGCCCTTTACCGCTTAGAAGAAAAAGGCTTTGTAGAATCGAAGCTTGGAGATTCTGAAGGTAACAGAAGAGGAAGAAGAAAAAGGATATTCCTTATTACTGCAGAAGGCAAAACAGCTTTAAAAGAAGCCAGAGATGCCAGAATGAGAGTTTGGGATATGATCCCTGATTTCGTAATGAAGTTTGCTTAGTGTCAAAAGAGCACTTTGATATAGAGCCACCAAAACGCGCAGAACAGTTTTTTGAATGGTACTGCAATGATCGTCTGGTCGAAACGATCGGTGGAGATCTATATGAAAGATTTATTGATAACTATGAACAATACGGCACTAAAAAAGCCAATAGAAAGTACTGGATCGATGTCGTCCGATTTATGAACAGACATACCCTACAAAGGTCTAAAAAGTCAAAATTTAACAACATGTCAATTTTCAACAATTACGTCAAAGTAGGTTATCGCAACCTTGTAAGAAACCGCGCTTTTACAGCCATTAACATCCTTGGTCTTTCCGTATCCATGGCAGTCTGTCTACTCATTATCCTTTTGATCAATGATCAGATGAGCTATGACAGGTTTCAAGACAATAAACAAGAAATCTATAGGTTCACGCACAACCGAGCAGAAGGAATCAATCTGGCAATGGCTACTGTGCCTGAGCCCCTGGCAGCTGAAGTTCAGAAGCGTTTTTCAGGGATGACAGATATTGTCAATTTCCATCGACTAAATGGAGAAGTGCTGACAGAGGGTAACAAAGCCTTAGATCTATATGGGCTATATGCTGGCCCTGAACTTTTCAATTTGTTTAGCTACAACTTAGAAAAAGGAGATGCGAGAACCGCTCTCACTGAGCCCTACTCTATCGTTTTAAAAGCAGAAACAGCAGAGAAATTCTTCAAAGGCGAAGATCCAATAGGTAAAACAATGAAAATTGGAAATCGCGGTACTTATACCGTGACAGGGGTCTTCGAGGCACTTCCAGGTAAAACTCATATTCGCTTTGACGCGATTGCTTCATTAAGTTCTGTAAAAGCCTTGCACGACCGTGGCCTTACACATTTCGGTCTTAATGATTGGGAGAATGGAAGTCAGACTTGGTCATACTTTAGATTGGTGAATGGCCATTCTTTAGATCAGTTAAAAGCCATATTAAAAGACATAGAAAAGGAGTTCTATAATGACGAATCTGACCTCCAACCTACCTTTACCACACAAGCCTTAACCAAGATCACACCCGGTCCTCTTCATGGAAACCAAATTGGAGATGGTATGCCTATGTTCTTTGTAATAGGCTTGAGCATTTTAGCAGGTCTTATCATGATCTGTGCTGCATTCAATTATACCAACTTATCTGCAGCAAGGGCAGTAACTCGAACCAAAGAAGTGGGAGTCAGAAAAGTAATGGGGGCCAAAAGAGGTCAATTGACCATTCAGTTTATCATTGAATCCATCATTCTAAGCTTATTCTCATTAGTACTTGCAGTTGTCTTTTTGAGGTTTTTAGTCCCTGCATTTGAAGGTTTACAAATGAGTTCGATGCTTAATTGGGAATTGAAAATGGATGCGGTGTCCTATCTTCAGTTTCTCGGTTTCGCAATCATACTCGGAATCGTTACTGGTCTTTTCCCGAGTATATACCTCTCCTCTTTCAATGCGATCAATGCAATGAAAGGTGCGCTTAACAAAAAGAAACTATCTGGGTGGGCACTAAGAAAGACTTTGATCGTAGTCCAATTCATGATCTCTATTGTGCTGATCACCTCCTCGCTCCTTGTCTATAAACAGATCAAATATATTGTCAACAAGGATTATGGCTACACTAAAGAGAACATCATCAATATTGATCTGCAAGGTCAGGACTATCAGGTATTAAAAACTGAATTAGAAAAACTACCTTTCATCGAGAATATCACAGCATCCAATATTATCCCTAATACTGGAGTGAGCAATTTTACTGAGGTTTGGAAAGAATCTCAAGATAAACCCCAATCGATCAACTATTTCTCAGTTGATGAGAATTATGTAGACATTCTTGAACTTGAGCTCCTAGCAGGTGAGAACTTCAAAAAAGATGCAGAATCTTTGAACCGCGCTTCGGTTCTTCTAAATGAGAAAGCTTTGCCTTTTTTAGGTTATGAAAATGCCCAAGATGCCCTAGGAGAAAGGCTTCATATTTATGAAGGCGACACACTAGATGTTAATGTCATAGGAGTTGTAAAAGATTATAATTATCAATTCATTTTTGTGGGTATAGAACCTCTCCTGATCAAATATGAGCCAGAAGCTTATCGCTATGCTCAACTCAAAATTGCAGGCTATGACCTAACAGAAGAGATGATCGCTATTGATAAAGTTTGGGATGAGTTTGATCCAAAGCATGAACTAGAGGCCCAAACCTTTCAAGGTCAGCAAGATGAATTCAATTTGTTCTTCTACGACATCCTTTACATAGTTGGCCTAATTGCCATTCTAAGCATTAGCATTGCAGGTATGGGGCTATTAGGAATCTCTGCCTTTGCTATTCAAGCAAGAATGAAAGAAGTAAGCATCAGAAAAGTATTAGGAGCCAATGTGAAAGCCATTGTGTTCATGCTTTCTAAAAGCTTCATTCTTATGCTGAGCATCTCACTTATTCTTGGTTTTACTATAGCCTATCTCGGAAATAGTGTTTGGCTCGATATGTTCGCTTATAGAACAAGCTTTGGGTTCGACATATTCTTTTTTACTGCGTTAGGTTTGGTTGGTGTAGCCATTGCCACAATCGGATGGCAAGCAATGAGAGCCACTTCTTCAAATCCTGCTACCACCCTTAGAGACGATTAACAAAGATTTAAGACTTAAAAAAGGAAAGGGGTAATTACCCCATTTCCCTTTTCATTCAAGACTCTCCGCTCTTGTTATGAACTCATTCTCGAGTAACGTTGACCACGTTGATTGAGTTGTTTGACCGGGCACAGCATGAAATTGCTGTGCTTTTTTTATTGCCATGAGACAAACACAACCTTCTGATAAACAAGCCCTTATACGAATATGAAAATTTAAATGTTAAATATTTTTAACATAGAGTAAAACATTTTATACTTTTGGTACGTCAAACTTAACATAAGGTCAAATTTTTATAACACATGTCGTATCAAGAAAAACGAAGCATAGTCAACTTTTTAAGTGCTATTCTAGTGCCAGCCATTTACTTCCTGGTTTATGTTTCAGATCTATCGCCAGATGCTCTGAATACTGATGAGTTATTACTCTTCTGGGGCAAAACCATGATGATCTACATTCCAGTTGCTATTGTGACAAGAATTGTCATTCATGTCCTTTTTGGCATCTCCAATTCGATCATAACTAGAGAAGAAGTTCCAGGTACTGATGAAAGAGATAAATTCATTGAACTGAAAGCCAAAAATGCGGGCCAAGTGCTCTTTGCACTAGGGTTAATCGCTGCTATGGCCACTTTAGCCATGGGCATGCCAGTTAGTAATTTCTTTATCTACTTCTTAATCGGGGGAATCTTATCCGAATTATTAGAGAATAGTCTTCAATTCTATTACTACAGAAAAGGATTCTAATGGGAAAGAAGAAGCCTAAATACAAGATTCAGAATAAGATCAGAACATTGCGCTTTCTCAATGATGAAATGAGTCAGCAAGCATTGGCAGAAAAGGTAAACGTAACAAGGCAAACGATTATGGCTATTGAAAAAGGAAAGTACTCTCCTACGCTAGAATTAGCATTTAAGATAGCAATGGTGTTCGATGTGCCACTACATGAAGTCTTCTCATACGAGGAGGAGCAATAAGCCCAAAGGTTCAACAATAATTCAAAACAACATGAAACTCATTATCGTCAAAACAAATATCAAAAATCAGCATCAGGCACATTCTGTTGGCTATTTATTCGCCATTAGCCCTGCTATTCAAGAGTGGTCAGTAGATCTTGAAGATAGAGATAAGGTCTTAAGAATGGTAGTCCAAGATCATATTGAAGAATCAGATGTCATCAATCTTTTAGAAGATATGGGACATCGTTCAGAAAAACTACCAGACTGATGAAGGCTTACCAGAGAGATCAATACGGTGGCCCAGAAGTGCTCAAAATAGAAGAACTTCAAACCCCGAAACCTGAGGCTAAAGAGGTACTTGTCAAAGTAATGGCAGCTTCAGTCAATGCGGCAGATTGGAGAGTTTTGAGAGCTGATCCTTGGTTAGTCAGACCCACCATGGGTCTCTTCAAGCCAAAAACCAAGTTTTTAGGTGCCGATATTGCTGGAATTATAGAAGAAGTAGGAACAGAAGTCACTCAATGGTCAAAAGGTGATAGAGTGGTCAGTGATATCCTTGGTTCAAAGACAGGTGCCTTTTCAGAGTATGTAGTAGTTTCAGAAGACCTCTTAGCTAAAATCCCAGAGTCAGTTAGTTATGAGCAAGCTGCAGGAACTCCTATTGCTGGCCTTACTGCTTTGCAAAGCCTAAGAGACTGGGCACATACTCAAAAAGGTGATAAAGTATTGATCAACGGAGCGTCAGGAGGAGTCGGTACGTTTGCTGTACAAATAGCCAAAGCCATCGGTGCGCATGTGACTGCAGTTTGCAGCGGGCCCAATATGGACATGGTCAAATCAATCGGAGCTGATGAAGCAATAGATTACCAACAAGAAGACTTTCGCAAAAAGAGTGAAAAGTATGATGTGATCTATGACGTAGTAGGAAACATATCTGCATCAGATTGCCATCGCCTTTTAAATGAGAATGGCTCTGCCCTCCTCATTGGATTCAGCGGTATGTCCCACATGTTGCGTTGGATGATGCAAGGAAAGTGGTTTCAGCGAAGTACTGGCAAACAATTCATCACGAAATCTGCTAAGATGAATGCAGCAGATCTTCAATACCTGCAAAACCTTCTAGAAGAAGGAAAAGTTAAAACTGTGGTCGATCAGGTCTACCCTTTTGACCAGCTTCCAAATGCGATCACCTATAGCGAAACTGGACGAGTAAAAGGTAAGTTGATACTCAAGGTTGGGGAGTAATTACTCCCCAACACTAATGATTGTATTACGCCTGATGTCTCTTGACGAAACACCTATTCTAATTCGATATTCTCCATTCTCTAAAGTCCATCTATTAGTATCTTCATTCCAATAGCTTAAATCACTGATTGGAAAACTGAGTTCAATATTCTCATTATCATCAGGTTGTATTAGATCTGTTTTGGCAAATGCTTTTAATTCCTGAATAGGTCTATCAACTGTAGAATTGAGCTTTTCTGCATATAACTGAATCACTTCTTTACCAGCCAAATCCCCCACATTTTGAACAGAAACTGAAACAAATACTGAGTCATTCTTTATCTCAGCATTGAGCTCGTCTAATTCAAAATTCGTATATGATAAACCATAGCCGAAAGGATATGATACTTGGAGATCGGCCTTATCAAAATGACGATAACCCACATATACTCCCTCCTCGTATTCTGTATAATCTACATCCTTTACCTTCTCATCTTCTGGGGTTTCATCTCTTTGGAATAACATGGCGGACATGAGATCCATCACGGAAAGCTGTTCGCCATCTTTCGGGAAATTCTCATGAGCTGCATGGTCAGCAAGTTTATTAGGGAAAGTCATCGGTAATTTCCCGCTTGGATTGACTGACCCTGCGAGAAGATCTGCTATAGAATTACCTCCTTCTTGACCTCCTTGCCATGCTAGTAATATAGCATCGGGGGTATTTTTCCAAGAAGCTGTTTCGATTACCCCACCAATGTTGAGAACTACAACCAATCGCTTATTCTGCTGATGAAAGACCTCTGCAGCCTGCTCGATCATTTTAGCTTCAATCTCAGTCAAAAGAAAGTCGTCTTTTTCAACCCTATCTCCTCCTTCACCTGAATTTCGACCAATAGTCAACACGCCTACATCAGAAGTCGCAGCGATCTTTTCCAGTTGAGATTTGGTATACTCTAGCTCTGGTGGCAGATAAGGATTGAACATGGCATCAATTCCTTCTGGCTGCACAAACTCCTCAGGATGGGCCGCTTTAAGCGAATCAAATAGCTCTCGTCCTCTAGCATTAATTCGATAGCCCGAATTCTCTAGCCCTTGCTCTAGAGATATCGAATAGGCCTCTTGAACGTCTCCAGAACCTGTTCCACCGGATATCAATTCATATGAAGTCCTTCCTAAAAGCGCCACATTCAAACCAGAACCTAGAGGTAATGCCTCATTTTCATTCTTCAGAAGCACCATGCCTTCAGCAGCAGATCTTCTAGTCACTTCGGCATGAGCAACAAGATCCGGGTTATTCCTGATGATAGGATCATTCATTTTCTTCGAATTGAAAACCAATGTTAAGATTCGAGTTGTTGCTCTATCGATTTCGGCTTCAGTTAAAACTCCTGTTTCGGAAGCTTCTTTCAGCGCTTTCCATTGTTTTTTGGTACCAGGTTCCAAAAGGTCATTGCCTGCACTTATCTGAGCCGCTGCATTTCTTCCGCCAAACCAGTCAGTCATTACAAGCCCTTCAAAACCCCAATCATCTCTCAAAACCGTGGTTAATAAATACTCACTTTCAGATGTATAGGTGCCATTTACTTTATTGTAAGAGGACATGATGGTCCATGGCTGAGACTTTTTTACTATTATCTCAAAGTTCTTTAGGTAGATCTCTCTTAATGCTCTTTCAGAAACAATTGTGTTGTTGATATCCCTATTCGTTTCTTGATTATTCGCCACATAGTGTTTGACAGAAGTTCCAATACCATTCGATTCTATTCCATTTACAATAGCCGCTCCCATTTCACCTGATAAAACAGGGTCTTCAGAGAAGTATTCAAAATTTCTACCGGTTAAAGGATGTCTATGAATATTCACTCCAGGACCTAAAATGACATCAAGACCGTATTCAGCAGCCTCATTACCCATAGTGTTGCCCACCATATGAACTAATTCCTTGTTCCAGGTGGAAGCCAGTAGAGTAGCAATAGGAAATGCCGTGGTATAATAAGTTCGATCTTCGCCTTCTCGAATAGGCTGGATTCTTAAACCCGCAGGACCATCTGACAAATACACCGTAGGTAAACCAAGTCTTGGAGTTGGCACTATTGTACCTACTGCTCCAGGTATTCCTTCTCCGGGTTCGTTATTACCAATAGCCGAGCCTATTCCTGACCCTTTTAATAAGTGGATTTTCTCATCTAGGGTCATTTGCGACAACACATTTGCCACCCTAGCATCGATACCTAATCGATGATCTTCATAAAGATCTAATTCACCATTTCCGTTTCTATCCCAAAATTCTATTCCATCAATAGTGATCAACTCAAATGAAGTGTTTTCAGTATAATCCTCTTCAAATGCTAAAAAGTTGTTACTGAAATATCTGTATCCAAAGAAGCCTAGAATTAAAAAGAGGAGGAGAATTACCCCTATAGCATAACCTATGATCTTGAGAGTCTTTTTCATGTTAGATTAATTGTGACTAGATGTCACAAATATAAACAATTCATAAATTGTGTCAAGTCGCCACAAATATTACTTTTGGATATGGACATTGAGGACGTTTTAAAGAATGGTCACCTTAAATACTTGCCTAATCTATCTATTGATTGGATTTATATTGGCTATCAGAATGACGCCATAAAGTGCTTATTATTGAAATTAGGTGATAAATGGCTCCTTCCTGGTGGTTACATTAAAGTATCAGAATCAGTAGAAGAAGCTGCCCAAAGAATTCTTAAAGAACGAATAAATGTAGAACGAGCTCATTTCAGGTTTTTAGATGTTTTCGGTAATCAAGACCGATCTTTTAAAGAAGAATTCAAATCTTATTTTGAAACGAACGATCTCCCATGGAGCGAAGACTACTTCATTAATAATCGATTCGTAACTCTCGCATATTATTCATTGGTCCAAATTGATACAATCAAACCAGAAGCTGGAGACATCATTGAGGACATACAGTGGTTTGAATTCGATGACCTCCCTTCTATGTGGCTCGATCATCAATCCATTGCTGAAGCCGCTCGAGATAGACTCAAAAGAGACATTCAAAATGAGTTAGTCACTTACAACCTGCTTTCTGAAAGTTTCACTATGCCCGAATTGCATCAGCTGCACCAAGTAATCCTAGAACAAAAAATTGATAGAAGCAGATTTCAAAAGAAGATGCTATCAAGCGGCCTCTTCGAAAGACTTCCACAAGTCAAGAAAGAAACACCAGGAAGAAACCCTTATTTGTATCGTTTAAATAAGTAGTCTCATCAAATTAGGGTGAAACAACCTTGAATTGTATCATTATTGGTTAATGAAAAAGACGTTTTCAATATATCTTCTTCTCCTATTGACAATGCTCAGTTGTCAAACTGATGATGGTCCAGTAATACCACAAACAAGCTACTCTATTAGCGGAAACCAGATCCAATATCAAGGAAATGACATTACGCTCAATGGTGTTAATGCACTGCATACATTTGGACTAGAGCAACTTGATCTGATGGACACTTGGAATGTCAAGATCGTCAGAGAATTCATAGGCAATTTGAGAGAGCAACCTATTTCTGGAGGGGCCATTCAAGATGCAAACAATAAATGGCTTCATTCCCTAGAACAGATCGTTCAAGAAAATCGAAAACATGGTATCGCCACTATACTTTGTCCTTTTGGATGGGTTGATGACAATGGCAATCAAACCCTCTTTACAGGATTAAACCCTTCAGAACAAAGCTTTTACAGCGCATACAAAGCAAAAATGCAGGAAATAGCGACATTCTTTAGTGGTCAAGAGGATGTCTGGATTGAAGTTTGGAATGAACCCTATCATTGGAACAATGAGAACAATTATAGTCATAGCCTCTGGCTTTCAGACATGAGAGATATGGTGGGTAATCTTCGATCTGTCTCTGGGTTCGAGAGCATTATTCTCATCCCGGGTAATGAGCAAGGTCAATCAGAGGAGTCTCTAGTAGTGTCAGGACAAGAGCTTCTTTCGGATAACTACAACCTCTTATTTGATTTGCATGCCTATGAGAAATGGCTGAACAATGCCTCCCAAGCCGACATTCTGGAACGAGTTGAAAGATTAAAAAACACTGGCTTCCCACTGCTTTTCGGTGAAATTGGAGTTAGGAATGTTGGTGATTTGATGGACCCACAACCTTTTCTAAATGCCCTTACACAAGCTGAGGTCTCTACTTTGGCCTGGCTATGGAAAAGAGAAGCTGCTGATCAAAGTGCACTTTTAAACGAAGCAGGTAGTCCTAATAACCTCAATAACAATAATTGGGGAAGTAGCTTCCAAGAGTTCCTTTCAAACTAAGCAACCTTTCATTGATAGATTAACTCTTTTAAAGCTCAGGTCATTCACTAACTTACTCACGATTTTAAGCATCCATTTTTTTGACTCAAGCACCTACTATAAAAAGCTTTTCTAAGCAATCTTTTACTTTACTCGATGATTCGAAAAGTAAGTGGTTCTTGATCATTTTTTCAGGAGTCTTCGCTACATTCTTTATCTATTTTTTCAATCCTTTTGGGATCAAAGAGATCCGCTATCAGGCAGCCATTGGCAACTTCCTCTCTATTCTGACTGTAGGCTTTTGGGGAGCTATTACCCTGATCATCACTCAATTTGGAATTAGATTAATCGCAGGACTAAAGACATTTAGTTTAGGCCAATTCCTCATCTGGGTTTGCTTTGAATTGATCTTTCTTAGTCTTATCTCATTCTTGATTTTCGGAGAATTAGATAAACCCATCATTAAGGAATTTGGAGTGGTTATGAGGTATACGCTTTCACTAGCGATCCTGCCTTATTTTTTAGCCTGCCTGCTTATTGCCGTTTTTAAACTCTCTATTAGAAGTAAAGAACAAGAAGCAACGATTGAGCAAAGTTCACAACCCCTAGTGATTAAGGAAAGTAATGGTAAAGTCTCTTTAACACTTTTACCTGAAGACCTCCTCTATTTAAAGTCGGAAGGAAACTATACTCAGGTAGTATATCTGGATCATGAACAAGAATCAAAAAAATTGATCAGAAACAATTTAAAGACTCTTGAGTCTGATCTTGAGACTCCAGATCTTATTAGAATTCATCGATCGTATGTGATTAATCGATCAAATATCAATCAGGTGACTAGGCTCAAAGGAAGTTTTAAAGTACAACTCAAAGGTATTCCGGAACTTTGGTTAAAAGTATCGGATACATACAAGAAGGAATTCAAGCACATTGTTGAATAACTGAGGTCCAGTTCGTACCAAATAGGCCTATTTCGTACCATAAGGGCAATTCCGTCATCATTCTTCTTAAAGACTACATAGTTTTCACGAATGGATTTTTTAAAAAACCAATCTAAAAACACTATGGAAAGATTTTTAAGAAATGCTGGATATCTAATGATCTCTGCCCTATTGATCGTAGGTATATCAGCTTGTGAGGAAGAAGAAGGAACGGGTCCTGGATCTATGATCGAGATTGAGCCTGGTGCAAATGCTGCTGAAGCTGCTCAGTTAGCTTTTATCGAAGCAGAAACTGATCAAGTCATTTTTTTTAAGGAAGGTCAATTTGACTTTACCAATACCCTCTCTATGGATGGAAAAAACAACATCATAATTAGAGGAGCAGGTAGAGACAAAACCATACTTGACTTCAGCGGCCAAACAGGTGGTGGCGAAGGTATGTTGATCACCAATTCTAGTAATATTAGAATTGAAGGGTTGACGGTAAGAGATTCTAAAGGTGATGCTCTAAAGACTAGAGATGTGAGTAGAGTAAGTTTTGTGGGAGTTGGTACTGTGTGGTCTGGAGAACCAGATTCGGAAAATGGTGCTTACGGACTATACCCTGTTTTGTGTTCTGAAGTTTACATTGACGATGTATATGCTTATGGTGCCTCTGATGCAGGTATCTATGTGGGTCAATCTGACAAGGTAATACTTAAGAACTCTGTTGCTGAGGGCAACGTAGCTGGAATTGAAATTGAAAACACGACTAATGCAGATGTTTTCGATAACGAGGCTTTCGACAATACAGGTGGAATTCTAGTATTCGACTTACCTGGTTTAACTAAATATGGTAACTCTGTTCGTGTCTTCAACAATAACGTTCACGATAACAACAGAACCAATTTTGCGCCAGCAGGCAATATTGTGGGTAACGTTCCGGCTGGAACAGGTGCCATGATCCTTTCCACTAAAGGGGTTGAGATCTTCAACAACAATTTCACTGGAAACAACTTTGCAGGTGTAATGGTGGCGAGTTACTTATTTGTGAATAGTGATCCAGGAGATGCGGCTTACAATCCATTCCCAGATAATATCTACATCCACAGTAACAGTCATCAAATGACAGGTGCTCCTAACTTGGATCAACCGGAAGCCATCTTACCAATTATGGGTTTAATGCAGTTATACCAATTAAGCCCTTCAGACGTGCTACTAGATGGAATTTTTCTAGGTAATAGCGCTATCTGTATCCAAGAAGGCGATGCATCATTTATCAATATGGGTGCATTGGATCAAACATTCCAAAGTGTAACTACTGATGTGTCAGTGCATAACTGTAGTAAAGATCCATTGCCAGAGGTAGTATTCGACCCTTTTTAAAGGAGATCGGCCAGACAAAAAAAGAAGCCATGAAAGCATCTAGTTTGAGATCGATCTTATTGGGTCTATTTACAGCTGTAATAGTCCAATCTTGTGGAGGGGGTAATGGAGAAGTTGCACCAGCTGAACTCAACATACCAGCTGGAACTGCACATCAATTGCTTTCAGCATACAACTTTTTTGTTGGGGATATGGCTGACCTTAACCCCAACACTGAAGCTGGTGTATTGCCCTATGACTTAAACAATCCTCTTTTTAGCGATTATGCATCTAAGAAGAGATTCATTTATGTACCTAATGGTTCGCAAATTGACTATTCAGAGAGTAATACACTGGATTTGCCAACCGGCTCTGTCCTGATCAAGCATTTCTATTATGAGCAAGATGAATACATAGAAACCAGGCTTTTGATCAAGAAGAGCAATGGATGGCAACCCGAAACTTACATCTGGAATGATGATTTGAGTGATGCGACTAGAACAGTCATTGGTGGTACACAAGAGTTATCTGTGGACATCAATGGTCAGGAGATCGTGTTTAACTATAAGATCCCTAATCAGAATGAGTGCAAGAACTGTCATGCCTTTAATGGGGATATTAAGCCTATTGGGCCTAAGGTCGCCAACCTAAACAAGAACTATTCCTATTCATCTGGTAGCATGAACCAGATAGATAAATGGGTGTCTGAGGGAATTCTTAGTGCTCCTAATGGAACAGTTCCTAGTTGGCCATCAGTGAGTGACATTTCTGCTCCATTAGCTGATAGAGCCAAGGCTTATTTAGACTCTAATTGCTCATCATGCCATCGAAGAGAAGGATCTGCTGCTAACTCTGGTCTCTATTTAGAATTTGATAATCACGATGAATTCAGCAGCGGCATTTATAAAACCCCAGTTGCTGCCGGTGATGGTTCAGGAGGATTAAAATATGTGATTCATCCAGGTAAAGCCGATGAATCTATACTCTGGTACAGAATGAACTCAAGCAAAGTTGAGGTTAGAATGCCAGAGCTAGGAAGAGAATTAATTCATACAGAAGGTGTCAGCCTGATCCGAGATTGGATCAACAGTATGGATTAATAATTCGTGTGTGTTGTGAAAAGGCGTACTGATGAGATTTGGTACGCCTTTCATTTTTTACTCTACATAAAATGGAATATTGGCATGCGCTGTATGTCCATAACCATCTTTTACTGAGATAAACAGTCTGTAAGCACCAGAATCAGGTGGAGTTTTAAAGCTTAATGCACCGCTTTCAGCACTTAAGATTAATCCCTCAATAGCTTCTGGAACTTCTTCAGCGTCTCCCCCGGTGGCATTTGTAGTGCTTTCACGCATGACTTCCCAAATAAAGGTTAACTCATCGTTTTCATAATCCATTACATCCGCATTTGCTGAGTATTCCTTACCAGCAGCCAACTTGATGTTGTCAGGAGCCCTTTGCCCCTCTAAAGTAAAATCATTTACACGTGGAGTTCTATTCTCTGGCCATTCTCCATTCCAGATATAGTGCATGGCATCAATTGATTCTGTTTCATTGCCATCAGGCATAAACATGCCGAACCATGTTGGTGTACGCTCTTGTTTCTGACCCCACAAAAAGACATAAGAACCAATGACTTGTTCACTTTGTGATTCAATGGATTTACGATATCTGCTTCTATAGAAATCAGCCTTTAAAGAGCTATTATTTTCTAAAGGTGCACCCCATTCTGTTGAAGGCACTTCCCAATAACCTGTTGCTCCCCACTCTGTCACTAAAAGTGGCCCTGTATAACCTGTCTCTTCAATTCTTTCTGGTAGAATTTCGATCTCAGCATACATTTGAACGCTCAGCACATCTAAATCAGAAGCTCTCTCAACAACGAGATCAACATATTCTTTATTCATCCCGGCCAATGATGTGGTCGTGATGTGATTAGGATCAATTTCATGGATCATTTTGGAGATCTCATTTACTGCATCCCAAACTTTCGGATTATGAGAATGATGGTTCAATTCGTTACCAATCCCCCATATGATCAAAGCAGGGTGATCTTTTAATTCCATCACCTCAGCTTTTATTCTCTCTAATTGTTGAGCGACAGCTTCTTCATCGTCATAATCAAAACCTAACCTTTCTCTTCCTACATCGATACCCATAGTTACTTTAAGGCCATGAGCATGCGCCTCATCGAGCACTTCTTTACCAGAACGCTGCCCATTGTCGGTTCTCCAAGTACGCATAGAATTGGCCCCATGAGCCGCCAGCTTTGGTATACTGCCAAATTCCAGACCCGCCCCTTTTATGTAGAAAGGTTCTCCCTCTACAAAGAGTTGATATCCTTGATCTGTCTTTTTGATTTCAGATTTTACAGGTCCTTCAACCCACTCATTCTCATTATTGGATGAACAGGCAGAAAACAGGCATACCGCCAGAAATAATAGGGTAATTCTAAGGTAAGTTGCTCGTAGTATCATTTCGGTTGGTTTTGATAAGCTTTTGAATATCTCAAAAAACTATCAAATCTACCTCAGAGACTACAAATAGGAAATGTAAACGTTTGCATAAAGGAATAAGCGCTAAAGGAGCCATTTATGATCAATAACAACCCCATAAGGCTAATCATCTGTATATCAATTAATTTCATTATATTCAATTAGTCATTTTTAGAAAAGGTCTTTCAGCTCAAAAGCATTTTTTGAAACAAACTAAGAATTGACAGAGTGTATCATTCACCTTAATCAGCATTCTAACGGTCACTTTTAAACTTCTAAATCGTTAGATATGACCCTTAAGCGTAAAACTGCAATCTGCATACTAACCACAGTATGCTTAGGAATGATTCTACTGTCATTTGAAACTTTATCTATTGTTCCAAGCGAGAATTATCTCTCTTCAAGCGAAACGGAGTTAGAAAGCATGGAAATACATGCAGAACTTAATTTTATCGATGCTGATTTGCTTGCACTCATCACTACTCCACTAAAAGCCTTGTCAACTCTTGTAGCAAGTATGAGCATATTTGTGATAGTACTTACCTACGGGGTTTATAGGAAACACCTAAAAAAAGCCAATATGAGCATATTTGCCCCTCTAATTATTTGGTTGACTTCTCTCATTGTCATTTACTTTTACCAACCACAAACATCATGGCAAGTTATACTAGGAGTCTCTATTTTGTGTCTTCTTTCTTTTGGATTGACTTTGAGTGATCAAAAAGGATATGAAACAGAAAATTAAAAGATCTGATTTTAAGGCCTGCCCACTAAATTTCCGAAGAATATTGAATTAAGAAATAGCTTATTAGTTCCGTACCACATACCCCTGAAATTAGGATTATCAGCGAACATGATGACGCTTCCTCTACCTATTCCACTTACAATTAAAGAGGCTGTACCACCAAGTTTTTCCAAATTGGCTTTGTTCACATATCCCCCAAGCAGCGGGTTATCAGTATACTGAACTACTGTACTGAAAGGATTCTTACTTGGAGCCAAGAATATGCTATGGTTTCTGTAAACCGGTAGGTCACGTCTAGTGTAACCGAAAGCTAATGGATGAGTAATATCGACATCAGTGATATACATAGATCCACCAATTCTTGTAGAACCGCGTACCTCTCTGGCCGTTACATAATCAAGTCTACCTTCTGGGGTATGATCTGGATTTTCTGCAAATGATTCATTCACCAATTTATTTCTGATCGCCCATGATGTAGCGTTTCTTGTAGTAATTAGAGTCCCTCCTTCTCTTACCCATAGTTTTATTCTATCAATAGTGCTTTCGCCAAGGCTGGAGTAACTGCCAGATACTAAGATCATGGTGTTGTACTTATTCCAATCAATTCGGCCGGCATTGCTCATCATTACCTTGGTAATTGGCATCCCTACTTTGGTGTCCATTAGGTGCCAAACCTCACCTGCCTCATAACTACTTACACTACCTCCGATCAACATAAGGGCTTTGGGTTGGCGAATGGTCCTGAAATTACCAGAACCAAGGTCGATCCCTTTAGAGCTAAATCCAGAGTTAACCGAAAAAGCTCTAATTCCTGCTAAGTCCGTTGCCTCTTCAACCAAGCCATGTACCAATTGTGGGTCCATCTCTTGTCGTGCAACAGGAATCATCAATGTGCCGTATCCAAAGTCTTTTAGGCCATCAGAGGTTTCAATTGAAAATGTTTTAAAAGCCGTATTGACGTAAAGGCCGTTTTCTAAGAGATAATTCAATGCTTTTGGGGCATAATACTCATCCCATTCAATCAAGTAAGCGTAATCACTTCTTTCAACAGATGCATAACCTGAGCTTAAAGATTCAGATGTCAGTTCTTCTCCACCAAGTTTATTTTTCCCTGTATAGCGACTATAAGGCATGTTATAAGTTAATGCTGCAGTCCAAGCAGAAGCATCATAGAAAATGCTGTCATAATAATTAGTGACTTTTTCAAACATGGTGCGCACCATTCTATACTGTTCTTGATCGTTTGGAACGAAGAAGGCGTTGCCCGTTTTGTATGTCTTTCCGCCTAAAGAGATCTCCTCTTCCAAAGCATAAGTCTTGATTCGATGTCTCAATAAGAGATTGATAAACTCTCTATTTCTACCATCATCTGCTTGATCACCGAAAACCCAGCCTCCACCAGCTTGTTTCCCTTCAGAAACCGCTGAAGAGAAATAGTCGCTCATGTGATTAAGCAAAGTCTCTTTCTCGCCAACTGCTGCTCGTACGGTAGCTAGTGAAGTGGTTAAGTGATTTTTAATAGTAAAGGCAAAGGCTACCTTCCCCATTCTTGAGTCTTGGATATGACCTCTTGAACTGGCTTGCTCAAAAACCAATCCTAGTGCTCCGTGAATGTCTGGATAGGTAGAGCCATAGCCAGGGTAGCTATTGTCATACTGCTCTTTAGTGAAGTACAAAGAGCCAATTTCATCAAGTGATTCATGGAAATATTCGGCAAACAGGTTGTTTAAGCCATCGTAATTTTCTCTCGGAACAACTGGATTCTCAGAACCAAATGGTTTGGTTGGTTCGAAGAAATAAGTGGAATTGGTTCCCATTTCATGAAAATCAGTAACCACATTCGGATACCATTGATGGTAAAAGTCAATTCTTGCCTGAGACTCGACATGTGCTAATGGTAACCAGTCTCTGTTCAGGTCGAACCAGTAATGATTTGTTCTTCCTCTTGGCCACATTTCGTTGTGTTCGGCATCTGCAGGATCTGACACCATTGGATCTCCTTTAAAACTATTCGCCCAGGTGCTATGTCTATCTCGACCATCAGGATTGAATGCAGGATCGATGAGAAGAACAGATTCGTTCAAGGCATTTTGAACTTCTGCATGTTGACCCGCTACATAATAGTAGGCTGTCAAAAGAGCCGCCTCTGCTCCAGAGGGTTCATTTCCATGTACATTGTAGCCTAATAAGACAATTGACTTCTGGCTATTTAAATCTCCATTTGCTGCATTAGGATCAACAAGTTTTAAATGCTCATTTCTAATCTCCTCTAGGTTTGAATGATTTTCTGGGGAGGTCACTTTTAATACTACGAGCTGCCTTCTTTCGTATGTTTCTCCTATAGTATCTAACACCGCTCTATCAGAAAGCCGAGCTAATTCTCTCATATAGCTCAGGATGGCGTCATGCCTGGTATGAAGCATTCCAATGGCATACCCTAGGTACTCTTCAGGTGACGGAATGCGCTCATCGAATTCCGCTTCTTCTGGGAAGAAATAATCTGATTGTGCAGTTACTGAAAGACTTATAAAAATCAGTAGAGCAGAAAGTAGGCTTTTCAATTTCATATCTTCTTGGTTTCGGGTTGATTCTTTACCTGGAAGGAAAAGATATCAGGACGAGCATAGTGACCTATCGGGTCAAAGTCCAGTTTACTTTGAGTAATGCGGTTTAAATTGATTTCAGCGGTTAAAATTCCTTCCTCATCCCACAGCGGGCCAGCAAGAATTTCTCCTAATGGATCAATAATTACTGAACCACCTCTACTCATCACGTCAGGCTGATGAGCCAGATCTTCAATTCCTGGTAAATCAGTCGGGTACATGTCTTTAGACACATACTGATTGGAGGCAAGGACGAAACACCGGCCTTCGAGTGCAATATGCTTCATGGTGTGCTGCCAATTATTGCGTGCATCGGCAGTAGGTGCTAAATAGATCTGCACTCCCTTTTGATACATCGCCATTCTAGCTTCGGGCATGTAGTTTTCCCAACAAATCAGTCCTCCCACTTTGCCCATTTGCGTGTCATAAGTGATCAAAGACTCACCTCCGGCCTCAGCCCAAACCACTCTTTCCTGCGCTGTAGGTTTAATCTTTCTGTGTTTTCCTAAGTATTGACCATCAGGTCCGAAATACATCAAAGCACAATACATAGAACCAGAAATCAAATCCTTTTCGTTCACTCCAACAGCCAAGAAGGCTTTGGACTTTGCTGCAAGTTTTGATAGTCTTATGAAGTTGTCATCGCCTTCCGAAAGTGAAGAATCCCAATAGCGTTCCCATAGAGCTCTTCCACTTTCTTGTCTGCTTCCAATGACTGTTCCAAAACTTAAACCTCTCGGGTACGCTGAAATAAATGCTTCAGGAAACAGTATGAGCTCTGAGCCTTTACATTCAGCAACAATCGACTCCATTTTGTCAATGGTAGATTTGATGTCAAACAGAATGGGTGCGGCTTGAACCACAGAAACAATAACCTTTCTCGACATGCCGAAAGTTACTGAATTCAAATAGCCATACCATACCGTCTATATCAAAGCAATAGCTAACTTGCAGCATGGCAGACAATGGGGGCACCCGCATCAATAAATACTTAAGTGAAGTTGGTTATTGCTCTAGAAGAGCAGCAGATAAATTACTTGAACAAGGGAGGCTCACTATCAATGGCAAAAAGCCTGAGCTTGGCACTAAGATATTTCCTGGTGATGAAATAAGAGTAGACGGACGACTCATTGAAGACCCGCAAGAAGATCATGTCTACATCGCGCTCAATAAACCCGTTGGAATTGTTTGTACCACCGATACTCGAGTAGAGAAAGATAATATCATTGACTTTATCAACCACCCCAAGCGCATCTTCCCTATTGGGCGATTAGACAAACCCAGTGAAGGACTTATATTCTTGACTAGCGATGGTGATATCGTGAATAAAATATTGAGAGCTCGGAACAATCACGAGAAGGAATATATCGTGACTGTCAATAGGCCTATCAATGATCGCTTTATTCAGAGAATGTCAAACGGAATTCCAATTTTGGGCACCGTCACGAAAAAATGCCATGTTGAAGCATTAGGAAAGAATAAATTCAAGATCATACTTACCCAAGGTCTTAATAGGCAGATCAGAAGAATGTGCGAATATCTAGACTATCGCGTGACCAAATTACAGAGAGTAAGGATCATGAATGTTGTTCTAGATATGCCTGTTGGCAAATGGCGTGATTTGACAGAAAAGGAAATAGCTCAAATCAACCTCATGGTGAAAGATTCTTCGAAAACAAACCCTTAGAATTGAAACTAATTTAGTCTAATTGGTGTATATTTACATATATAGATATTGTATTTTTACACCATGAGTGATTCAAAAAATGTACTTCAAGAGGCTTCGGCCGCGTATTCTACTGAGCCAAGCAATTATTATGAGCTAGCTACTCAGGCTGTGTCTAAAACATACATTAAAGGCATCATCGAACTCACTAAAATCCCACTCAACGAGTTTATTCATCTTATTCCTATCTCCATTGACACCTATAAGCGTAAAAATATTTTTAATCCTGCTGTAACAGAAAAGGTGCTTCAAATAGAAGAAGTTTATAGAAAAGGTTTAGCTGCTTTCGGTGAGGGTTTCTACCACTGGGTTTCTGCAGAAAACATTATGCTTTCAGGTCAAAAACCAAAAACGCTTTTAAATAATAGCTTCGGAGTTAGGCAGCTATTAGAATTGATAGGCCGAATGGAGCAAGGTGTGCTGGCCTAATGAGGATTTACCGAATTGCTAAGTCTGAATATGCCAATGATCTCAGTGGAGTTGGCGCTCAACTTTATGGAGGCCGGTGGAACCCAAAAGGCTTTCCTATGGTATATACTGCCTGCTCTATTTCCTTGGCCATTTTGGAATATATGGCCCATAACTTTCATTTGATGCCTAGCTTGGAATTAACCTTAGTAACCATTGAAATCGACAAAAAGGCATTGATTGAAGAAATTGGATCTGAAACCTTACCTAAACGATGGTCTCATCCTTCTCAAGGCCAGAAATTCACACAAGGCTTAGGTGCAGAATTCATTAAATCGAAACGTGCCTATGCCTTAAAGGTGCCTTCTGCCATTGTTCCACAAGAATATAACCTTCTTTTAAATCCGCATTCCGATATACACATTAAGACCAAGATCATTGAGACCATCAGTCCTTTTCAAGTCGATCAAAGGTTATTTACTTGACATGCTTTATTGACAGCTAACACCCTCTGAGCGAATACCTTAAGACACTTCTGGGTCAAAATTTGTAAATTGATAAAATACTCACCTAAAAGGCGTAACACTTTGTTCCTTTCATCATCTAAGTAGCGTCAAACTATTAGGAATTTTAATTAAACCAACGCTTATGAAAACCAGAATTTTTACATCTCTCTGTCTTCTATTTTTTGGTATTACCGTATTTGCCCAGAATAGTATAACCGATGAAGAACGCAAGAAGGCCATTCAATATATGAATGAGTCAACCGACATGTTAATAAAAACAGTTAAAGGCCTGAGCCCAGAACAGTTGGCCTATAAACCAAATGCAGATGCTTGGTCAGTAGAAGAATGTCTTAAGCATTTAGCTATTTCAGAAGCTAATATTTGGGCAGGATTTATGGAGGCAGGTCTAGCTAAAGAGGCTGACCCTTCTAGAAGATCAGAGATACAAATGACCGATGATATGATCATGGGCTTTATTGTTAATCGAGAGCAAAAGGTAAAGACCTTCCCTCCTTTCGAACCTGAGAACAAAGCAGAAGACTTCAAAACTGTGATGAGGGAATTTAAATCATTAAGAGCTGAGCATGTCAAATGGATGAAAAAGACGGATGCAGATCTCAGAAACCATTATGCTGATACTCCTTTTGGGGTAATTGACTGTTACCAATCCGTGCTTTTTATCTCGGGCCATGTGAGAAGGCATACCCTTCAGATGCAAGAAGTAATGGCCAGCGATGGCTTTCCAAAATAGAATTTGAAACACTCAATTTTGAAGCCCTTTATTTTAAAGGGCTTTTTTTGAATATATTTAATTAGAGAATCGACACTGAAGATCGTATTGCCTTCCCAATTCATTTTTAATGAATCAATCAGTGTATGATGAACTTTTTCAAAAAAATCAGACGTTCGAGCTCAAGCAAATACCTCAAATATGCCATTGGAGAAATCTTTCTTGTGACCATTGGAATTTTGATAGCAATTCAATTCAATGCATACTACGAATCCAAGAAACGAGAAAAGGAAAGTGATAACTACTTGGCTAAACTATTAATTGAACTTCAGTACAATAGTGAAAGACTAGAATTTATAATCGAAAATTCAGACAGCTCGAAGTACGATCTCAAACGCGCCCTCAACGGTATTGAGAGGCTTGGGGATCACTTCTTCAAATCTACAATTACTGAAGAAAACATACCTGAACTATGTAATATCACCTTGAACTACGGTGGGTCTATTCCTAACCTTAAAGACATAAGTTATCAAGAGCTCGTCAATACTGGAAAACTGTATAGTCTTGGGAGCGATACTCTCATCGAATCAGTTGTTAACTACTACAAACATGTAGACAGAGAAGTCATCTACATAGAAAGGAATATCAATGAACTTGCCAAGGCTCGTGATTTAATGAGACCAACTTGGAGAAGGTTGTGTAGCAACTATTTTATTTATGAATATTATGAACTCCCTTTCGACCTGAAAAAACAATATGATTGGGTAAATCAACCTGATAGTGAAGGTTTTTTAAATACGACAGATGCAATTTCCATCTTTTATAACCACCAAGCTGCAATCTTGAACGAGTTTAACGATCTAAAACTCGAGACCATTTCACTTGCAACAATTGTTAGTAATGAACTAGAAAGAAGAAATAGGTAATCATCATCATCAAATGTTTGTGATCCAAATTCTGACTCGAATTTGATTATCTCATTCATTTATAAATATTTATATTCATGTACTTCAACTGAAATACATGATCAACTTTCTAAGAAAGCTGAGAGGAGAATCCTCCTCCAACTATCTCAAATATGCCATTGGCGAAATCTTCTTGGTGGTATTCGGTATTCTGATAGCCCTAAGCATCAACAATTGGAATGAGAAAAGAAAAGCCAAACAGCAAGAAACTTTCTACTATAGTCAACTTCTAGAAGATGCACGGGCAGATTCCATCTTCTATCTAAGCCGACAAACAGGACTTACAGGAAGCATTCGTGCATATAACGCTTTAATGGAGGCATCTGAAGGTGAAGCTCTTGACTCTTCCCTTTCTCTAGATAGGCTTTTTATGATATATGCCTATGAATCACAGCTAATTCAAAACCACCCTGATGCTGTGGACCTGATCTCGGATATTGATATCCAGCGAACCCTATTGAAATACATTAACAAATACGAGTATTTAAAAACTGGGATCAGTTTGAATAACAGAATGGTTGAAGAACGATATGTGCCTTTCCATATCAAGCACTATAAAATGATTGGCTTTAATGATAGGCAAGATCTCAGAGAAAACTACCAATACCTCTTTGACAAAACTGATTTTGGTGGTCTGATAAGCCTACTCAGTCAATATAGTATCAATGCGGCTATTCAAGTAGATAGTATGATCGCGGTCAATGAAGAACTGATCCTTCAACTACATCAAAAAATTGAATAATGCTCCACTTCCTTAGAAATCTTAGACGAAACAACATGAACTCTAAATACCTCAAATATGCAATTGGAGAAATCATTTTGGTTGTGGTTGGAATTTTGATCGCTCTACAAATCAACGGATGGAACGAACAAAGAAAACTTAATAAAGAAGAAAAGCAGCTGTTAGAAAACCTAAAATTCGAATTCACTCTCCGCAAGACAGAACTAGAAGAATTTAATGAATTCTCTAAAATTGAGCTTTCGGTAATCGATAGAGTATTTGAACTTTCAAACAATAGTCAAATCGAGAATAGCCCAGAATTAGATAGTCTGTTTTCCAAAATAGGTTTTGGATATGGCTTTAATGACAGTTTCAAGCTTCTTGACCTGTTATTCAATACGGGTAAAATTGACCTTATTCAAAAACAAGAATTAAAGGATGAGTTACTGTTATGGCCTTGGCTTGTGGCTGAGCATATGGAAGAAATAGTTTTCAAGTGGGACGAAATGAATGATCGACTAGCCCCAATGATGAATCGATATCTTTCCATGCCAGATATTGCCGAATACTACTCCTATAGAGAGTATAACTTCCCTATTGAGACCGCGCCAAAAATCACATCAGACTATCATGGTTTATTAAAGAATCAAGAATTCATTAACATGCTATTTGGCCGGAGACATATACTCAACGTCATGTATCGGGACAGGCAAAAACTGATCGAATCAGCTGACAAAATCTTGACATTAATGGAAAACTAATATGCTCCACTTCCTTAGAAATCTTAGACGAAACAACATGAACTCTAAATACCTCAAATATGCCATTGGAGAAATCATTTTGGTTGTGGTTGGAATTTTGATCGCCTTTCAGGTAAACCAGTGGAATGAGGAACGGAAGAACAGAAAGGAACTCAATGTCGTCATGTCAAATATGCATGAAGAATTTCTTGAAAATCAGAAGCAATTAATGGAGTATCAAAGAGTTCATAAATCTGCACAGGCTTCTGCTATCTCAATAAGTAACCTCATCGGTTTAAGTCGAAAAGAAATTGAGTCCAACAATATCGATAGTCTATTCTATTTGGCTTTGCCTGCTGCTGAATTCTATCCCTCTACTCGCTCTATTGAAAACATTGTACAAAGTGGTCGTTTGGGGCTGATCAAAGACCAAGAATTAGTGAATAAGCTATACCAATGGGATATCAAATTAGGCTTATTACGTGACAGAGAGCAAACCCAAGATGACTGGGTCAATGATTTTTTGATCCCATTTATTGTCAAATACATCTCCTTTAAGGAAATGGATAAATATGGCAATCTCTATTGGTATCAACCTTCCGTACTCCCACGGGATTATTATCCACTCTTTCAGAATTTCGAGTTCGAAAATATGATGGACAATATGATCTTTTTACAACATGTCACCTATACCAGAGTGAATGAATTGAGCGAGTTAATTGATGAGATTCTAGAAGCTACTGAGCAATATTGATATGCTGAATTCCCTTCGTAAAATGAGACGCAATAACACGAACACCAAGTACCTCAAATACGCCATTGGAGAGATATTCCTAGTGGTTATTGGTATATTCCTTGCTGTACAGATCAACAATTGGAATGAGGAAAGAAAGCAAGACAAAATAATTTCGAAACTCGTTGAACTTTTAAAAGCGGATTTAAATGAAGACCTCGCAGGGTTAATTCTTTTGGATTCTACTTATTCCAGAATTGATAAAAAAACAGACCAGCTCTTCGATCAATTCAAAACTATTCAACCAGTTAAGGAGTCTTCCAATGTCTACTTTATCAACTTGCTATTGGAGACCAATTTTAAGAGTCAGCAAAATGCTTATGATATACTGAAAGAATCTGGTCAATTTTCGAGCCTACCCATTGATCTTCAAAATGAGCTTATGCACTACTATTCTACTGTTGAGGAAATAGTTGAAAGAGAGCGGATCAGTAACTCCTTTATTCAAGCCAAGTATGAGCCCATGATATTCGGTCGGTATGCTAGCTTCTTCAGTCGATCTAATGCCGCTCCCCCACTGCAAGAAGTTTATTATAATGACCCAAGACCAACAGATGCTCAGGTAGTTTATGACATGTTCAAAGACAAGGAATTAGAGGTTTTAATTCTAGCTAGACGCTTTCAAAACAACAAACAGTGGGAACAGTACAAATTGGGCATTGAAGAAATTGAAAGAATCATTCCACTATTAGAAAACTACTAATGCTGAATTTTCTCAGAAAACTTAGACGCAACAACATGAATTCAAAATACTTGAAATATGCTATTGGTGAGATCTTCTTAGTTGTTGTGGGTATACTTATTGCACTCAGCATCAACAATTGGAATGAAGCAAGAAAGGATAAGAACCGAGAACATGACCTATTGAATCAGCTTAGTATTGAACTAACAGACACAAGGACAGAATTAAGTGATGATGTTTCAAACCTGAAATTGGTTTATGCACTAACCGACAGTATCATATATTACCAAAGAAGAGAGCATAACAGACCTTTTCAAGATTATTTTATGCCAATAGGTGAAATGTCATTCTATAACAACACACTGCTTTTTGGCAGTAAATCTACCTACACCACTTTAGAGTCGGTTGGACTCGAGATCATTGAGAATTCGACCTTAAGAAACACAATTGCAGACCTGTACGGAAGAAGATTCAAAAGAGTCGAAATGACGGAAAATGTGATCTTCGATTATCACGACAGGATCGTTGCCATGATGGAAAAAAGCTTTGATTCTCAATACTACCCTCCACTGGAGAGATATATCCTTCTTCCTTCCAGCTACAAAGCATACATGGAGAATCCGGAAATGAACAATGCATTAAGCACACTTCAAAATATTAGAAGAGTTCTACTAGAGCGATATGAAGCTGTAGATTCTATGGCAATTGAAGTGCAACGAATGATTAAACTAGAAACCAACAAAGACCTCTAATGCTCAACTTCCTCAGAAAACTTAGGCGTAACACTATGAATGGGAAATACCTCAAATATGCTATTGGTGAAATTTTCTTGGTAATGGTAGGTATACTACTAGCGGTACAAATCAACGAATGGAACGAGTCAATCAAAAAGAGTCAAGAAGAACAATTTTACCTGAAAAAACTGCAGGAGAACTTTTCTGAAGATTTGAATTTCATCCAAGACCAAAGAGAAAAAGCCAGAGAGTACATCGCTCAAGTTGAGGTCATTATTGAAGAGTCTCAAGATTCAGATTTGGATTCATTTTCCATTGATTTTACTAGTGCGATGTTTGGGCTTGCTGGTTTCTCTCCTCAAAGGGCTACCTGGGAGAACCTTAAGTCGACCGGAAAATTAAGTTTGATTCAAAATCAAGTGTTGACAGACTCGCTGTTCAACTATTACAATTTTTTTAATAATTCAATAGAGGGCTTGATGGGTGGAATTAGGCAGTATACTCGAGAAATATTTGCTCCATTCTTTCTCGAACTAAACGAAATACCGCTACAAGAAGCGAAAATCTATTTTGAAAAATTTCCAGCTAATCGTCAAAAGCCACATTTGTATGGAGAGGTTTTAAAATTTAGAAACATATGTCGTTTCAGGATTTTGTTGTTGAATACACTAATAAGGGAATATGACAATCTCGAAAGGTTAAACCTCAAAGTACTGGAAATGATTAAGTTAGAATTAGAACCTACATGAAATGCTCAACTTCCTTCGAAAACTTAGACGTAACAATATGAATGGGAAATATTTCAAATACGCTATTGGTGAGATCGTGTTAGTCGTTATTGGGATCTTGATCGCTTTGAGCATCAATAATTGGAATGAAAGAGGGAAGCAACAAGAAAAGACCAGAGCGATTCTTTCTCAGGTAATAGACGAGCTACTTATTGATATTGAGGTATTGCAAAATGTGAATAAAGGATACTTGCGTAAAGATTCTCTTATTAATGTATACAAACGATCCGACTATAACCGACCCTCCCCTTCTAATTTAGACAGCTCAATTCTCGTTGATCTTATTAGAACCTATATGCCTTTTGAGGTACATGATCGAGGCTTCCAATTACTTATGAATCATACAGATGAATTGAATGATGAATTTGCTGAGGATCTCGAGAGATTGATTATTATCTATCAGGATGCCATACCCGCTATTAAATACTACATGGATGGCATGTTCACTATTCTTCAAGAGCATAAAAAATATAAATACGAGAACTACGAATGGTACGCAGAGGGTAGCCTATTTCAAAAAAGGTCTGATGCAGAGTATGAATATTACATTCATGATCCTTTCTACAAGAACTACATGGCAGTTTATCGTGAAATGTACATCAATATTGTTGTCAATGCCCGCTGGTTCAACGATCTATCTATCAAAGCGATTCAACGCTTAGAAGCAAAACTTGACCTTGAAAGTGCACTCAATTCTTTCACCTTACCAGTTCAGAAAGAACTTATTGAATCGATGAAAGGCACTTATGAATTTGAAGAAAAATCATCAGATATGATTTTAGAAGTAAGGAATGACCAATTGTTTGAATCCACATTTGAAGGTGATGGATTTTTCGGAAAAGCCTTTGATAGTCAATACATAACGGGAGAATTGAGATATCTTGGAGATAGCCTCTTCTACCATGATGTGATAAGTAATTTGAGACTAAATGCAGATGGAACCATCACTATCGAAGAGGTCTTTGGTGATGATAAAATGACCTCCATTAATAAAAGGTGATGCCTCAAAGAATACTGATACACTATAACATGAACAAATGAGCAATTTTTTAAGAAAGTCGAGAAAGGGTATCAATATGAAATATGCGAAATATGCAGTTGGAGAAATTACCCTTGTTGTGATCGGTATTTTAATCGCCTTAAGCATCAATAACTGGAATGAGCGAAGAAAAGAGAGGAAAATCCAGCAGGACATTATTGATGAAATGTTGACGTCATTAGAATCCGATAGGAATCTATTCATGAACCTAGATGAGCGGCTTGTTCAAAAAGACAGTGCCATCCAACATATCCTCAACATTAAAGAAGCCGGCTTACAGCTTACTGAAAATGAATTAGGCGCTTTGATGTCTTTTGCAGGCCAGTACATTGCCCTCAGTTATGACGACAGTCCCTATGAAGCTCTCGTGTCAATTGGTATAGATAAGTTCTCTGATAAGGAATTACTAAATCAGATCGTCTATTACTACAGCCTTAGATTACCTAGGACAGAACAATTCTTAAAAGAAGAACTTGAAAGATATCTACCCACCATTAATCGACTTGAAAGGCAAGCTTTAGAAGAAGGATTGATCGACAAATCCTTTGAAAGAAATGCAGAAGGTAATTGGTACGTGAAGTGGACCAATGAAGCGGATGAAATTATGAATAGCGATATCTTCTATCAATTGCTCGTCAACAATCATGAATTGTACTATGGTTTAGACTTTAGGCTAAAAGAATTGATCATCGCCAATGAAGAATTGATTACCGCTTTAACAAAAAAGTAAATGCTCAACTTTCTACGTAAACTGAGACACAATAACATGAATTCTAAATACCTCACATATGCTATTGGAGAGATCGTATTAGTGGTGGCAGGTATCTTAATCGCTTTAAGTGTAAGCAACTGGAATGAAGAGCGAAAGGAAAAGAAATTGTCTCAGACTTTTATAGCAAGGATTGATAAAGATCTTGCTCAGCTCATTGAAAGTAGTGATGCTATTATCGAACAGAACAGAGGAATTTTAAAAGCTATCACTCAGACGCAAGCGTTTTTAGAAAGAGGTACAGGTCTCTCCGACTCAGAAAGAGAGATCGTGGATTATGCAATGCTTTGGTTTCCTCGAACTACTTATAATCTACCACACATGCTCACCTATGAGGAAATGAAGGAAAGTGGTAAGATCAATTTGATTTACGATCAAGAAATGAGAACAGCATTAGCAGATTTTTACAATTACTTAGAGCAAATAGAAGCACTATATATTCGACTAGGAACGGATATTGAGGTGCTCTTCCAAGTATTCAATAGGTATTTAAGATCAACTGTGGACCCTGATAGCCTTCAAATTAGTTTTAGCTACGATTTTGAGGCAATGAGTAAAGACCAAGAATTCATCAATACCTTTTCAAGAATTACCATTCACTGGAGAGGTTTTACTTGGTTTATGGAAAGAGTTAATCAAAGAGGAGATAGAATCGTGGAAGAATACTTCTCCGAGTGATAGTCCACCAATTCAAATTAGAAATCACTATCTTGATTAGAAACGCAACGACATGGGATTATTTTGGGATTTAGTACAGCAGAGTCAAATTCAAGATCAGCAAGACCAAGCTGATGATCTAGAGCAGCGTGTGGCTAATCTAGAACATGAGTTGAGAATCACTAAAGAACTTCTGATTAAAACTTTAGAAGCCCTCGAAGAGCATACTGGCCAAGATATAGATGGAGATGGCCAGGTAGGCTAAAACTACCCTCCTCATTCCATAAAACTGGTTTTGAAACCTTCACAATAAAATCCTGTATCTATCTAGACTTATAGCTGACGTCAGCTTAAATTCGAGAAAAGACCATCATGGCTAAATTTTACGACCAATTAAATGAGAAACTCACCTCATTCATCCAAGAGCAGAAAATATTTTTTACAGGTAGCGCTGCTGCTGAAGGTAGAATCAATGTATCTCCAAAAGGTACTGATTCGCTCAGAGTGCTGAACGACAAGCAGATCTTATGGCTGAACCTAACAGGCAGTGGAAATGAAACTGCAGCTCATTTAAGGGAGGTCAATCGCATAACACTTATGTTTTGTGCCTTTGATGGTGACCCGCTCATTTTAAGAGTCTATGGAACGGCTAAAACGATTCACAGACAAGACAAAGAATGGGATGAATACTATCAGCATTTCCCTCAGAATAATGGCGCGCGAAATATCTTTTTGGTAGAGATTGAATCTGTTCAGACATCATGTGGCTTCGCTGTTCCTTACATGGACTATAAAGAGGACAGAACTATTCTGACAGATTGGTCAGCTAAAAAGACGGATGAGCAAATGAAGTCATACTGGGAAGAAAAGAATGTCACTAGTATTGATGGTCTTCCTACCGGACTTTTCGAAGCATAAAAAAACCCTGACTCTTAAAGAACCAGGGTTTAATATATCTAGTGGGATCTCTTAAAGAGAAATACCCATAAAACTCATAAAAGCAATTCCCATCAATCCAGTGATGAACATGGTGATACCTAATCCTTTTAATGGATCTGGTACATGAGAATATCTTAGTTTTTCTCTAATAGCAGCAAGTGCAATAATTGCTAAGAAGAAACCAATACCTGAACTGAATCCGAAAACAGAAGCTTCAGCTAAAGTGTAGTCTCTTTGCGCCATAAAAAGAGAAGATCCAAGAATTGCACAGTTTACAGCGATCAATGGCAAGAAGATACCCAAAGAACCATACAATGATGGAGAGAACTTCTCGATTGACATTTCTACCAACTGTACCATCGCAGCGATAATAGCAATGAACATGATGAATCTTAAGAAAGTCAGGTCAATTGTAGCAAAGCTTTCACCTAACCATACAAGAGCGCCTTCTTTCAATACATATTCGTTCAACAACCAGTTGATAGGCACTGTAATACCCAAAACGAATACTACTGCCAAACCAAGACCAAATGCCGTTGATACCTTTTTCGATACTGCCAAGAAAGAACACATACCTAAGAAATAGGCGAAAACCATGTTCTCAATAAAGATCGATTTGATTCCTAAGTTTAATAAATCCATGATTCTCTCTTTTTAGTGTTCTACAAATCCTGTTTTAGATCTCTGTACCCAGATGATGAATCCTAGAACAACGAATGCTCCTACTGGCGAAACCATAAGGCCGTTAGCCGTAAAGCTTTCGAAACCAATCGCTCCCATTACATCATAACCAAAGATCTTTCCAGACCCCCAAAGCTCTCTGAAGAAAGCTACAGTTAAAATGATCCAAGAATAACCAAGGCCAGAACCTAATCCATCAAGAACTGAATCATAAGGTTTGTTACCCAAGGCGAAAGCCTCAAGACGTCCCATTACGATACAATTAGTAATGATCAGACCAATAAAAACTGAAAGCTCTTTGTACATATCAAATGCATAAGCCTTCAACACTTCCGATACAAGTGTTACCAAAGTTGCCACTACTGCTAGCTGCACAATGATTCTTACCCTTGTAGGAATAGCGTTTCTCATCAATGAGATGATGAGGTTTGAAAAGATCAATACGAAGATCACAGACAAAGACATTACCAAAGTAGGCTTCATCTGAGTAGTTACTGCAAGTGCAGAACAGATACCCAATACTTGGATAGTAATTGGGTTATCATCATTCAACGGATCAGTGACAAATTTCTTTCTCCTTTTCGATAGAAGAGACTCTTTCTCTTTTACTACCGGTGCTTCTAAAGTTTCAGTACTCATGTCTGTCTTTAAAATTTATTGGTTCATTGAAAGCGCACCTGCACCTTTCACGTTCTTTTCAAAATAGTTCTCATAGCTACCAAAGTAAGCTAGCAACATGCTATTAACGCCATTAGCTGTTAAAGTAGCACCTGCCAAACCATCCACTTTGTTCTCATCCAGCTTTGAAGGAGGATTGTTCTCTCCTTTGATCATCGTTACAGATACAAGCTGACCATTAGCATTTACTAATGACTTACCAACGTATCTAGCTTGAATGTCATTCTCAGTGATTCTAGCACCTAAACCAGGAGTCTCCCCTCGGTGAGCCAAGCTAATTCCTTCAATGGTTGTGAAGTCCGAATTCACAGCAACGAATCCCCAAATAGCATCCCAAAGTCCTGCACCGAAAGTTGGTAGGATATATGAATCCTGACCATTATTCGAATACTTGAATACTGGGTACATTCTGTCTTCAGCTGCTAATTTGTAGTTCTTTTCGATGTTAACATCTTCAGCCACTACACCATCAATGATCTCACCACTGAAGTTCGCTACTTCTGATTTGATCACTTCTTCATAACGAGCTAAAACTTGCTCCGGAGTCATATCCGCTAAAGCAGCTTTCTCTGCAGGAATAGCTCCTAGGATCTGCTTTTTGGTATCCAATTCTACTGCTTTCTTTTGTGTTGGCCCCAATACCTGAGACACACCAGAAAGCAATCCTCCCAATACGACCGTTAAGATCAATGAGAATACGATAATATATGTATTAGACTGTTGCACGAGCTAACCTCCTTTTCTTGTTTCCTTCTACAATATAAAAGTCAATTAATGGAGCAAATACGTTCATGAATAGTACTGCCAACATAATCCCCTCAGGATAAGCCGGGTTGACTACCCTGATGATCACAGTGATCATACCAATTAACGCTCCATATATCCATTTTCCTAGTTCTGTCTGTGATGCAGATACAGGATCTGTCGCCATAAAGACAGCACCGAATGCCAATCCACCAATTACAAAGTGATAGTGAGCAGGCATTAACATGTATTCGTTACTTCCAACTAAGTTGAAAATTGTACCCATTGCGAATGCTCCAGCAAATACTGAAACGATGATCTTCCAGCTACCTACACCAGTTGCGATCAAGATTAAAGCACCGATCAAAGCCATTAGTGTAGATGTTTCACCTATTGAACCTGGTACACCACCAAGCATTAAGTTTTGGAAGCTAAAGAACTCACCACCGAATGGTGCTGATAAAGCCGCATTGGCTTGATTCAAACCATTTACTACAGATTGAGTAGCAGCGTTTGAAGTATCATAAGCTACTGCAAGTGCAGTTGCACCTGAATAACCATCTACAGGAGTTTTACCTGCTAATTGAGTCCAAACCTCACCTGAGATCTGTGAAGGGTAAGCAAAATATAAGAATGCTCTAGCAGTCATTGCTACGTTCAATACATTCATTCCAGTACCACCGAAGATCTCTTTACCGATCAACACACCAAAAACAGTAGCTAAAGCCACTTGCCATAATGGAATGGTTGGAGGTACAATTAGAGGAATCAACATACCAGTTACTAGGAAACCCTCATTAATAGGGTGCTTTCTGATAATTCCGATCGTTACTTCAACTGCACCACCAGCGATATAAGACACAAGTACAATCGGAAGTACCCATCTCAATCCGAACAATAGGTTGTCAACAGAAAAGAATGCTGTTGTCTCCCCTACTGCTACATGGTGCTGATAGCCCACATTGAAAATACCCCAGATCAAACAAGGGATCATTGCGATCACCACTGTCATCATCATTCTTTTCAGGTCAATCGCATCATGAACCTGAACACCTTTATTACCTGAGGTCATTCCTGGCTTAAATAGGAATGTCTCGTTCGCCTCCCAAAGAGGGTATAACTTTTCAAACTTGCCTCCTTTTTCGAAAAGGTGACGTTGCTTATCTAATAAGTCGTGTAAAAACTTCATGGCTTATCCGTTTTGCATTAGTTCAAGTCCATCCCTAACTATCTGTTGGATGTCATGTTTTGAAACATCGATGAACTCGCACAATGCAAGATCTTCTTCTACTACTTCATAAATACCTAAGGCTTCCATGTTGTCAAAATCTTCTGACATGATGGCTTTGATCAAGTAAGTAGGATAAATATCCATTGGGGTTACTTGCTCAAATGAACCCGTCTGCACAAAGGCTCTTGGTTCGCCATTGGTATTTGAATCTAGCGTATACTCTTTGTTCGCTCCATTTAAGAAAGAGAATAAGCCCCATGCTCTGTGGTAACTTAAAACATCTTTCTTAGGCTTGATCCATCCTAAGAATTCAGGTTGATCTCCTTCAGGAATTACTGAAAGTGTATTGCTGTAGAATCCTAAGTACCCATCAGCTGCCACTCTCTCTCCTGTAAGCACGTTACCAGAGATAAATCTTACGTGATCATTCTTTAGGTTACCTTCTACTAATTTATTGATACAAGCTCCAGTGTAGGTCTTGTGGTATTGAGGTGCAGAAACTTCTGAACCTGCCACAGCTACCAATCTTGAAGCGTCATATTTTCCTTCTAAGAAAAGTGTACCGATCTGAGCAACACCGTAAGGCGAAACAGTCCAAACTACTTGACCCTTGTTTACAGGATCGATATGGTGAATTTGAACACCTACGTTGCCTGCAGGGTGCTTTCCGCTTACTTTGTTGTTCTCAACTCCATCCACATTGGCAAAAACAGTAGAAACTTCACCATTCAGATTATGATTCAAATGAATCTTTCCTTCAGTGAATTTTCTCAATACGTTAATACCAGCTTGGAATGCCTCCTCTTTACCCTTCAAGGTAAATCCAGGCTCAGCAGCTAATGGATGAGTATCGAATGCAGAAATGTGAATGGCTTTTGGCGTATCGCTTGGGTTAGCAACGATGCCGTAAGGTCTCTGAATGATATTAGACCAAACACCACCTTGAGCCATTTGCTCATATGCTTCTTCTCTCGTTACTTTTTGAAGATCAGAAACATTGAAAGATTTGAATGATTCAAATTCAATTTCTTTGTCAGCTAAGATCTTGATCTCCAAAATCTTTCTCTTAGCTCCTCTTTTCACTTCGACAACTTCACCGCTTACAGGAGAACATATCATTACATCCTCTTGCATTTTATCGAATAAGACCGGTGAACCTGCCTTAACAGTGTCACCCTCAGCCACTTTGAGCTTAGGTCTTTTCATACCAACGAAGTCAGTAGGTTTGATAGCAAACGTTTCCGATAGAGGAGTATTAGCGACTGTCTTATCTGCTTTTCCAGCGAGGTTAATATCAAAGCCTTTTTTAAGCTTTATAGTTTTAGACATACTCTAATTATTGATAATCAGTACGATTAAATAAAATCAAGGCAAAAATAGTATTTCTGCGCTCAAATCATAGGCTAAAAGGCCCATTTTGGGGCGCAATTTAGTGCCAAAAAAATTGTCAAAAAAGTTGTTCTTGAATTATTGTGCGATCGGGCTTTTTTCAAAGCTGTTGCGGATAAAAGAAGCGACATTCTCCATCAGCCACATTGGGGTTGATGTAGCTCCGCAAATACCCACTTTATCAGTTTCTTTGAACCAAGAAAGATCAACTTCAGATTCGTTCTCTACGAAATAACTTCTTTCGTTTTGAAGCTTACAAACTCCATATAAGGCTTTACCATTAGAACTCTTCTTCCCACTAACGAAAATGATCACATCCATTTCCTCAGCGAATTTCTTCAGCTGTGGTTCACGATTGGAAACCTGACGGCAAATACTATCATTTGCGCTAAAATCAAGTTCTTCGAATGAGCCCTTTTGAGCTCTAATTCTTTCTTCTATCTTTTCTTTGATATGATAGAAGCCCTTTGTGCTTTTGGTAGTTTGTGAAAAGAGCGTAACTGGGCGCGAAAAATCTATTTGATCTAGATCAGCTTCTTCCATTACGATAATGGCATTGTTATTCGTCTGACCCGTTAACCCTATTACTTCGGCATGACCTGTTTTTCCATAGATCACAATCTGACCTTCGGAGTCTTCCATTTTGTCATAGGCTAACTTGACCCTGTTTTGCAGTTTTAACACCACTGGGCAAGAGGCGTCTACTAATTCAATGTTATTCTTAAGCGCTAATTCGTAAGTCTCAGGTGGCTCACCGTGCGCTCTAATTAACACTTTGGAGTCTTTGATTTCGGCAAGGTCTTCACGATCGATTACCTTAAGTCCTTTTTTATTGAGACGTTGCACTTCCATGCTGTTGTGTACAATATCACCTAAGCAATAAAGATCTCCCTCCTTCATTTCGTCTTCAGCCATTTGAATGGCAAACTCAACTCCGAAACAATAACCTGAATTTTTATCTATGGTGACTTCCATTTCGCCTCCTCTATGCTCCTAATTTTTCAGTGGCCAAAGTTAACACTTTTTCTACTTGGTCATTAAACTCTAAATGCGATGTATCAATTTCTATGGCATCATCCACTTTTATCAATGGACTTTCTGCTCTTGTAGAATCAATACGATCTCTTTCCTCTAGGTTCTTCATGATCTCTTCCAGATCTACCACCTCTCCTTTGGCTTCTAATTCAGCCTTTCTTCTCTCAGCCCTTACCTCAGTGCTTGCAGTCATAAAGACTTTGAGCTCTGCATCTGGAAAAACAACGGATCCGATATCTCTACCATCCATTACAACTCCTTTGGCCTTGCCCATCTCCTGCTGTTGCCTCACCATGGCTACCCTAACGGGTTTTAATGCTGCTACCTGGCTCACTTTTTCAGCTACGTATAGCTTTCTAATTTCTTCTTCAACATTTTGTTGATTCAAATAGGTTTCAGCCTTTTGTAATTCTTTGTTGAAACGGAATTCAATAGTGATCTGATCAAGTGCAGAATCTACAGCTTGTGGGTCGTTAAGATCAACATTGTTCTGAATAAAGAAGAGAGTCACTGAACGATACATGGCGCCTGTATCTATAAAAGTATACCCTAACTTCTTAGCAACGGATTTGGCGGTGCTGCTTTTACCGCAGCCAGATAAACCGTCTATAGCAATATTGATTCTCTCACTTGTCATCTGAACGCAAATGTAAATGATGGATGATTAGCTAACAATTCGATTTGAATCAATTGATGAAGTAGTTGAAATCTTTAACTTGAGCCACATTCCAATTATTATCCTAAGCATAGACCAATGACCATCTCAGGTAACATCATAGACGTTAGAAATAAGAGCATCTACAAAGGAATTATTGAAGTAGATAATGATAGAATCACTAATATCATTGCAACTGATGAAGTGGATGACCAGTACATTTTACCTGGGTTTATTGATGCACACGTTCATGTTGAAAGTTCAATGCTGGTACCATCTGAATTCGCAAGACTAGCGGTAGTTCATGGTACGGTTGCCACAGTTTCTGACCCTCATGAAATAGCTAATGTCATGGGTATTGAAGGAGTTGATTATATGATCGAAGATGGCAATAAGGTGAACTTCAAATTCTTTTTTGGTGCGCCATCATGCGTTCCTGCTACTACTTTCGAAACAGCAGGAGCACATATTGATTCTCAAATGATCAAAGGCCTTTTAGGAAGAAGTGAGATCAAATACCTAGCTGAGATGATGAATTGGCCTGGCGTTCTCAATGGAGATGATGAAGTACTCAAAAAAATTCAAGCAGCTCATAATTTCGGTAAGCCTGTAGATGGACATGCCCCTGGTCTTAGAGGTGATAACGCCAAGAACTACATCATGAAAGGCATCTCGACTGACCATGAATGTTTTACGGCAGAAGAAGCCAGAGACAAATTAAAATATGGAATGAACATAGCCATTCGTGAGGGTTCGGCAGCTAAAAACTTTGACGCTCTAGTGGAGCTATTTAGTGAAAGGCCAGAAAAACTGATGCTTTGTTCAGACGATAAACACCCTGATAACTTAGTAGAAGGACACATTAATCTTTTGATCAAAAGGGCTCTTGCAAAAGGCCATGATCTGTTTGACATCTTACATGCCGCCTGCATACTACCCGTTGATCATTATGACTTGGAGGTAGGCACCTTACAACTCAATGATCCCGCTGATTTCATCATCATTGATAGTCCAGAAGCATTCAACATTAAGCAAACCTATATCAATGGAGAGCTGGTGGCCCAAGATGGTGAAAGTCATATTCCTCAACTAAAGTCTTCAGTGATCAATAACTTCTCTTGCTCTCCTATCACCGCAGAGCAAATCCAATTAAAGTCTGCATCTCCTAACCTAAGAGTAATAGAAGCACTTGACGGGCAATTGATCACCAATGAATTGATTCTACCTGCCTTGAAAAATAATGATGGCCTTATTGAATCAGATACATCTCGAGACATTTTGAAACTGGTTATGGTCAATAGATATGCTGATGCGCCACCTGCTACTGCATTTATAAAGAATTTCAATTTGAAAGAAGGCGCCATTGCCTCTTCAGTTGGGCATGATTCTCATAATATCATTGCTGTTGGCACGAATGACGAGGACATTGTATCAGCTATTAATTTGATCATTGAGCATCAAGGGGGCGTTAGTGCTGTAGATGGCGAAGAGACAAAAATCTTAGCCTTACCTGTAGCCGGACTTATGTCAGACAAGGATGGCTATGAAGTAGCCGATGCCTACACGGACATTGATCGATTTGCCAAATCATTGGGAAGCACCCTTCAATCTCCATTTATGACATTATCATTTATGGGTCTCTTAGTCATCCCGCAGCTTAAGCTCAGCGATAAAGGTTTATTTAATGGTAACTCTTTTGAGTTCACTTCCGTTAGCTGTGACTAATTCTTGACGATTTGATAATCGACTGAATAATCCCTAAATTCTCAATGGTGCTACATTGGCATCAGAATTGAATACGTATTCAAAACAATCGAATGATGAAAAAGCTCAACCTGGCAATTTTATTGCTCTTTTTCTGTGCTAGTGCTTTTGCACAGATGCCCAATTTGAATCTTCCTGACGATCCTGCATTAGCAGATGAGGCACGTAGACGCTTCGCTATTTCTGTTGATGAGATGGGGGTAAAAAGATATGACTCTGCCATTCAAGCAGTGCAATGGTTAGAAAAGAACACTCCTTTACTCTATGACGGACTATACATCAATGGCTATAAGGCTTATGAAGAGATGTCTAAAAAGGAGCAAGATGCAGCCAAAAAGGAATTGTACTTAGATTCAATGATGTACTTCTATGACAAAAAAGAAGAACGATTTGAACTCACAGACAGAGAAAAGAACAACCGAGCTTATAGGTATTATAAATATTGGAAATCTAATAGAGCGAAGATCGGGCGTGGCATGGAAACCTATGCAGTGGCTTATGAGAATATTGGAAAAGTGATCAATAACAACATCGTTTCCTATATGGACATGGTGAGAAGATTTAGAGCTTATGGCAATGAATTCTCTAACAACGAAGTACTGGAAGTCTATGCAAAAGTGATGGCAGCCATTGAAGCTAAGGAGCTACAGGGCGAAGATGAAGCGAAGCTAGAAAGATATCGTTCAGCAGTTAATGGGCTACTTACGCAGATCATTGGAGATGACTTGAATTGTGAATTCATCGACACCAACCTTGCTCCTCCTCTGGATGAGGGTGAAGATGTAAAATTGGCAAAGAAGGTGTTTGGCCTATTACTTGGTCAAAGTTGTAGCGACAGCCCATATTATTTGAAATCTGCTCTGATGATTCAAAATTCTGAGCCCACAACTGGTTTAGCTAAGGTGATCGCGCAGAAGTACTATAAAGATGGTGACTTAGATAATGCTGCTACTTACTATCAACAAGCGGTTGATATGGAAGAAGACTACGATAAGAAAGCTGAGTTATACTTAGACTTAGCCAAATTGAATTTGTCTGCAAAGAACAAAGCTGATGCTCGTAAATATGCCCTTGAAGCTGCCAAACTTGGTGGGGAGGCGAAGAAAGAGGCCTATTCATTTATCGGAGACCTTTACATGAATAGCTTCAATGACTGTAAGAAAAACGTCAGTCAGATTGATGATAGAGCTGTTTTTATGGCAGCATACGACATGTATTACAATGCAGGTAATTATGGAGGAATGGATAATGCCAAAGCGCAATTCCCAACTGTCTCAGATGTATTTACTGCAAATAAACAAGAAGGCGACCCTATTCAGGTAGGTTGCTGGATCAATGTAACAACCAAAATTAGAACAAGACCAAGCGAATAATGGATACAAACGAATTATTAAAAGATATCAAGCTCAAGATCGATGACCTAGTAGAAAAGGCTAAAGACCTTGGTGCTGAAGCCAGAGAAGAAGCTGAAGAAGCTATTGAAGAGCTGAAAAAACAAAGAGATAAGTTGGAGGACAAAATGGATGATTTCAAAGCTAAAAACGAGCCCAAGTTCGATGAGGCTAAATTCCATTTAAGAAATGCTGCTGAAGAATTAGAGCAAGCAGTTCGAAAGTTGTTCAAAAAAGGCCCTGGCGCAGAAGAGGTATAATTTATTACCAAATGGATATAAAGCTCATTCAGTTGAATGGGCTTTTTTTATGCCTAAATGGAAATAAATCTTAATTTTCAACATGGCTATGTCTAAAACTGAAAAGCTTTCGCACTATGCAATTGTGTTTATCGCTGTGATGGCTGTTGTTGTTTCCATTTGGCAAGTACGTATTTCGCAAGAGCATAATCGCTTGTCTGTAAGACCTTTTATGGACTCTTTCACTGGTTGGGTTAGTGGAGATGAATGGCGAATAACCTTATCAAATGAAGGAGTAGGACCTGCTATCATTACAGGCATTGACTACAATGTCAATGGCAAAACTTACAAAAACTGGGACAGTGTTTTCAAAGCCCTCAATTTAGATAGATCATTAAGAACAGCATCCTATAATTTCGGCTACCCTTCCCCTTTCGCAACTGACAAGAAGATTGAATTCTTAGGATTAAAAATATCAGAACAAGATTATTTCAATACCTATAATTCCAATATGGGCATTGAGGTGATCATTTACTATGAAAGTATCTATAAAGAGCCTTTCACAGCAACTATCTCATTCTAGTCTATTTAATAAGCACTTCAATTCTCGAACCAGTAAGCGCTAAATATCCTTCTCTCTCTTCTGCATTTGCAGCATCAACCACTTCGGCTGACTCAGTGATAATGATAAAATGTTCTGGATCCGATTGCTTAATCACCACCTTCTCTCCTTCTGGGGTCCTTTCATAAGTCATAGAAATCACATTGTCACCGATGTGAATTTGATCTATACTAGCCTCATTCCAAGTAGATGGCATTTGCGGATGAACAAATGTCTCGTTCAAATGAGCCATGGGCTGAATACCGAAGAATTGCTTGATAATAGGCACGGCATAAGAATAGATATTCCAAGCTTGTGTATGCATACCAAAATCAGGGCTTACCTCGTACATTGAGCCTGGCAAGGCATAGCTAAAAGAGTTGGTCATGAGTTCTAAATACTTGAGCGCTTCATCTGGCCTGCCATAGTTATTCTCTGCAATGGCCTGAACGCCTGTGGGTAATGTCATGACTGCTCCCGTATAAGAGAAGATCTTCATCTTTTTGGCAAAGCCACCATCGTCAGTTCCTGCAGATTCATCTCTATCGATCCCTGTTACAAACATCCCAAAGGGATTTGAGTATTTACTACCTGTATTGAGTGCTTTAATCGCCTTCTCTTCATCAGCGACACCCACTTCCATTGGTGTATTCACTACCCAATTATGATACAATACAAAGCCTCTTTTCTCATTTGGATCGAATGACCTTATCTGTCTTTTGGTCGCTTTTAATTCCTCTACTGCCCATGGTTTATCCAGCGTATCTGCTCTAACAATGGCGCCATCAATCAGATGATCAGCATCTTTTACTGTTCCAATAAAGTCTGCATAAGAATCAAACTCTTCTACCCAGAATTCTGAGTTGATGATCTCAGATAATTTAGTGGCATTCATTCTATACTCTTTGGCTTGAGCAGGGTCACCAAGCACCTCAGCCATTTCTGCCGCATCTATAAATGCTTTATAAGTATAAGCGGCCACATCTATCATTTCAGATTCTAGGCCATGAATTTCCATCATGCCATAACCATCTGCTAGTAGATTACCATCCTCGTCATTTTCCTCAAGCAGCCAATTCAACCCTGCCTCCACTGTTGGGTAGTACTTTTTTAAAAACTCCATATCTCCGGTCCATTTGAAGATATCCCAGATCAGTGTGGCGTATTGAGGAGTTTCATTGAGATTTCCTGGATTGAAGACAGCCCCATTAGTGCTCATTTCGTGCATAATTTTACCAGATCCATGATTTACAGCATTAGAGACACTATCGATCAGGTGAATGGTTGAGTAGACCAGGTCTCTCATACCGATAGCAATAGCACCTTGAAGCGCATATTCACTATCAGCCCCAAAGAACCAAGGATAATCGGCATTCCCAGCAGTAATTGCTCGGCCTAAGCCCTCCACATCATTGATCAACCAATCCGTATTGTATTTAGTCCACAAAAAGGCTTGATTCAATTGGTCATTTGGCGTTTTCAAAGAAGCGTTCTTGGAGATTTTGGAGTATCGCTGAGCTTTCTCGTAAATCAGATTTTTGATATTAGATTTTGACTTACTGAATTCATTTAAAGCGTCCTCTTTTGATTTAGAAGAACCTGCAATAAAAATGGGCACTACTTGAGATTTTGAACCAGGAATCTTCAATCCATAAGTAAGAGAAGCATTTGTTCCTTCTCCTCTCCTTTCAAAATCACACACTTCAGCATTCAATTGATGCGCCTTGGGTGGAATTGACGAACCATAAACCACGTGCCAGTCATTATTGGCATCTTTTGCCGCAATAGCCCCTAATTCTTCATTAAAAACGGCTTCATCATTCGCGTTGATCATATTGGTGCGTTCACCTAACCAAACGGGCATCAGATCCACAAAACCATTGAAAGTAAAATCTATACTTAGCTCTTCAGTAGAATTATTGATGATTTCAAACTCAACATAAACAGACTCATGACCATCTGGAACCATTTGCCTTCTTCTGATCTCAAGGTCTCCCAGAATGAAGTTATGCTGATTAGCATAAGGGTAATTGATAAATGAATTGGCTTTATCTAAACAGTTTATTGTCCCATTCACATCAATGGACACTCCAAACCCATCCATTAATTTGATGGGATGATTCCAGATGCCTCCCATCTCTCCAGTAACGTGCCATCCTAAATCAGGGAAACTACCATCTTGATGCCCCACCATGTAGGTCTTATCTCCAGGAGTCAAGTAGGGAGAACTCAAATATTCAGCTGTACCAGTAATGCTTTCCGCCTTCGATAATTGCTCAGCCAAAGGCGACATTGATTGCGGTTGACAAGCACTGATAACCAGTACAGTAATAGCAAGGTTGAGGAGCTTCTTCATAGTAAGTCCAAAATAGAAGAAAGAAAAGGATAGTCAAAGGAGTATTCTACCTGAAAATCAATTCACTCAGAAATGATTAACTTATTACCTCATCAACTTTAATACAATGTCAACACCCACAAATTTATTTGACTACAAGCAGTCTCAATATAGATTGCGTAAATCATTAGGAATACTCGGTTTTGCACTTCCTATCCTGCTGATCATTAATCATGATCAAATTCTAGCTTCGATGAGTCATTATTACTACACCTCCTCTTCGATCTTTTTCATTTCTATACTTTCAGCTTTTGGCTTAGTGCTTTTCACATATCGAGGCTATCCCAAAGAAGCAGATTCGAAAGAGATATTAAGCGATGACTTAATTACTACACTAGCCGCAATATGCATTCTTATCGCTGTGATTATCCCTACCTCTTCTGGTGGTTCATTGGGTAGAATTTACTTTCATGGCTTTCCATACCTAATGGGCTATGAAGGTCAAGCTATTTTGAATACCGTACATCTCTCAAGCGCAGGGCTGTTTCTCATCCTTTTGGGATACATGTGTTACTTTAAATTCACCAAGTCAAAGAATAACACAAGATTCAATGCTCTTTATAAGGCCTGCGGAGTTATTATTTGGGCTTCCGTAGGTATTCTATTGATATTATTTGCACTAGGTCATGCTTTATTTGGTGATGCCATTGAACAAATCCCTTATGTTTTCATATTTGAATGGGTGGCTGTTTATGCCTTTTCACTTGCCTGGCTTTTAAAAGGCAGGATTCAAGACGACATGCAGAGTCTTCTTTCGCAAAAAAATAAATAGAACATTATGAGCTCAATTACTAAATACCCGAGAGCATTTTCACATATCGGCATTACTGTTCCAGACCTTGATGCAGCAGTTAAATTTTATCAAGAGGTGATGGGTTTTTACGTTATCATGCCTCCCACAGAAGTTAAAAAAGAAGCTGAGACAGCTATTGGACAAATGTGTATTGACGTCTTTGGAGAGGACTGGGAAACATTCAGGATTGCTCACATGTCGACTAGTGATAAGATCGGTATAGAGCTTTTCGAATTTCCGATAACCAAGGACACTCAACCCGAATTCAACCCATTTAGGGCAGGCCTCTTCCACTTTTGTGTGCAAGACCCTGATGTAGAAGGACTAGTCGCTAAAATTGTTGAAGCCGGAGGCAAACAAAGAATGCCAATCCGTGAATATTACCCTGGAGAAAAGCCTTACCGCATGTGTTATGTAGAAGATCCATTTGGAGTGGTGTTTGAAGTCTACTCGCATTCTTACGAGCTTCATTATAGTTCGGGAGCTTATCAGAAATAATTAGAAAGGTTTAATCACCAAGTTGAATGGAAGTATTCATTTCTTGACGAAGTACTTCTTCCCTAAGCGTATCTACTTTTGATCTCATAACTTGGATCAATCTTTGAAATTCTTGGTTTTCCCTCACATTGTCAAAAAGGACACTGTTAAAGAGATATTGATTCAATTCGCCACTATCAATCAATTTTTTCATCCACTCATTGACCTTCTCAGGGTCATTCTTTAGAGAATAAGTTTGAACAATGCCTAAAATAACACCTTGATTCCCCCTCTGCATCTCCTCTAAATAAAAATTGAGGGCATCATTTAGTAATGGCTCAGCTCTTTCATTATCATTCTCCTTTATTGCTTCATTAGCTTCATACAATCTGATATTGGAAAAAAGATCGTAAGAAAAATAGGGCTTATCCTTAAGCATCCCCATATATCCTAGACCCATTGACTGATTACCATATTCATAAAACATGATAGCACCCCAATTAAGCGCAGCTGCATTATCAGGATCCGTTGCTACCATTCTTTCTAATAATTGACTAGAACGCAAAGAATCACCTTTCAAATAATAAGCAATACCTAAATGCAAGTAGGACCGAAAATCTTCTTTAAGTGCCAGCGCCCTTTCCCCAGCCTCAATTGATGCATCGAACATCCCTAAGGTCCAATAGCAATTACTTAAATTGACATACTCCGATATATTTTCTAAGCTATTGACAGCGGTAAATTGAATTGCCTTTTTATAGAGCTCGATCGCTTTGGCCATTTCACCTGTATAAGTGTAGTAATTCCCAAGATTATTCAAGGCACCTGGATCATTCGGATTGTATTCTAACTCCTTTTGGTACATGGCAGCTGATTGCTCTCGCTTTCCTTGTTCATTATAAACAAGCCCTAGTGCATGCCAACCTTCGGCCAATTCAGGATTTAAGTCTAAACTCTTTTGAGCCAAAACCTTGGCTGTATCTATATAAGACCTTGGTAATTCGCTCGCTCGATTTTGGATAAGGGTGTAAGCTTGAGATAATTCAGCATAGGCGTCAGCAAAGAAAGGATCTAAAGCTATTGCCTCTTTTAGCAAATCAATTGCTTTTAACATGGTCTCCCGGTCATTACTTTTAATATATGAGCGTCCCTTAAGGAATAAATCATAGGCCACCATGTTTTCAGTAGGTTGTTCCTTATTTATGGCAAGTGCCTTTGAATTATTCATTTCGATATCCAATGAACGCGCGACTTGTTGAGCAATTTCCGATTGTGTCTCAAATACATTAGACATCTTCCTATCGAATGTTTTGGCCCAAACCGCTCCTTCTTCATTGGTACCAATCAATTGACAGCCTATTCTTAGGTCATCTTCAGACCTTCGTACATTGCCCAAAAGAATATATGACACACCTAGTTCCTCACCGATTTGCTCCGGACTCTTTCCTTGAAACTCATAGCCTTGAAGTGACAAACTTGATAGTACCCTCAAATCTTTAATTTGCGCCACTTGGGTCAGGATATCGTCTGTTATGCCTTCTGCAAAATACGCGTCTTCACTTTCGCTAACATTTTGAAAAGGCAATACTGCTACTGACTTATCTAATTCAGATTCATCTAAAGCTATATCGATACTATAGAAGCGATCAAAAATCAATAATAAGACCACCAAGGACAGTCCCATAATGATGTATTTATTGAGCGATTTATTGGTTTCTTTTCTTATCGATTGCGCTGGATCTACCTCAGACGTTTTCTTTAAACCACCCGGTGTCAATTCGTAAACATAGGCAAAAACAAGCCATACAGGAAAGAGTATAGTAAGTAGAATCACCAGCCATTTCTCGAGGCCAGTACTTAATTTGAAAATGGGAATAAGAATATCAGAGACTTGAATGATAATCCAAGCCACCACTAAATAGGAAATAGCTGCTTTAAAAACGTTTCTACGCTTAAGCTCGTGTATGAATCTGTTCATTGGTTGAAGTTCCACCAAGATAACAAATTATCCGAATGTCAAACAGCCTTGATTTGACTAACGGCTATTGATCCTCCAAGGTCTCTACCGGGTTCACCTGACTAATTCTTAAGCTTTGAAAGGCTAAGGTCAATCCAGCAACAATGAGTGCTAAAACACCCGAAACCACAAAAACTGATGCTGACAATTCGATCCTATTAGCAAATCCATTGAGCCATTGGTTTAAGCCGTAATAGGCCAATGGAACAGATAAAATGAAAGCCAAAAGAATTAATCTTAGAAAGTGCATACTGAATAAACCCAGTATCTGATTGAGATTGGCTCCTAGAACCCTTCTTATACCAAACTCATGCTTTCTTTGCTCTGCACTAAAGGTTGCTAACCCAAATAGGCCCAAAGCTGCGATGATAATGGCAAGAGCTGTAAATGCTAAAACCCCGTCTGTAGCTTGTTTCTCCTTTTTTAGTAGTTGCTCGTACTTATCATCTAAAAAATAGGCTTCCATTGGTGCATCAGAGTGCTGCGTCCAGATATCATTCAGTTCTTCTAAACCCATTTCCTCAGAATTCAGGTTAACAGCTATTCTAGAAAAGCTTTTGTCCGAGTTGAAGATCACTGCAGGGCCAATTTCATCTCTTACATTGGCAAATTTGAAGTCCTTCACTACTGCTTTAATTCGATAGTAATTGCCAAACACCTCACCTACCGGGTTTTCAATATCCATGGCTCTAGCTGCAGATTCATTGATGATCACAACTGAATCATATTTCGGTTCGTTCATTTTGAACCACTCACCTCCCAACAACTCAAGACCTAATGTTTCAGCCAGATTGGCATCTGCAAAGAATTGACCGAAAGTCATGGTTGTTTCACTATCCAACATGGTCGAGAGAGTAGAATTTGATCCATCATTGGGTACTCTCTGTGTAAAGCTGACCTGATTGACTTGAGAATTAGCTAACAAGGCATTCTTAAAAGCTTCTTTGCCATTATTCAAGTTTTCTAAATCTTCAATTATTGCCACTCTCTCTTTAGCAAAACCAAGGTCCATCTGCTTCAGATGTTGCATTTGTTGAAAAACAACAACGCTGGCGGCTATAAGAGCTGAGGATATAACAAATTGAAAGACTACCAATCCGTTTCTTAAACCTAAAGCAGACTTCATATTAATGGCCTGGCTCAGCGATTTGCCCTTCATCAAAGGAACACTCTTGACCGAGCTTAAATAAAAGGCAGGATAAGACCCCGCAACTAATCCTAATACGATCAAACCGATTACAGTTCCTAAAACCAAGTTAGGCTGAGACATAAGTGCAACAGTTATTGTCTCCCCTAGATATTCATTGATCAGCCTTACAAATAATTCAGAAATACCTCCTCCTATTAAGGCTGCCATGATGGTGAACAAAACGGATTGAAATAGGAACTGCTTGATCAACCTTTCTCTTCCAGCTCCGAGTACTTTTTTAACACCCACCTCTTTGGCTCTATTGGCTGCTCTAGAAGTAGACAGATTCATGAAATTGATAACAGCAATAAGTAGAATGAAAACACCAATAATGGACAAGGTTACCCTTGTCTGCTTATCTCCATTTGGGCCTATTTCAAACTGTAAATGACTATTTAGATAAATGTCTCTCAATGGTTTGGCATACAAGGTGACCCTATTAGGGCTTTGAGCCCATTCTTCAAAGCTGAGAGCATCTTCATCCGTTTGGCCTTTTGGATAGATCACAGGATACACCTTCTCCTCTGAAATATCTGTTAGCAGTCTATCGAAGCTTGCTTGGGTCGTTCCTTTGGTAAGTTTAGCATAAGAATAACCACCTATACCAAACCAGGTATTGGCATTATATCTAGCTCTCTTGCGATAAACTAATACATCAAAATCTAAATGACTCTTTAACTCTTGTGGCGCTAAAACTCCGGAGATGATATAATCACCTCTATTTTCAGAAGCAATTGTTTCTCCAAGTACATCGGTCTTTCCAAACAGCTTTAAAGCCGTTTTATAAGAAATAACCGCTTGCTTTGGTCCTGAGAGAGCATCGTTTGGATTACCATGTAAAAACTTGAAGTCAAACACTTGAAAGAAAGCAGAATCACCTGAAAGCACATGGTCCAGCTTAAAGGATCTATCACCAACATTGATTTTGGTTTGTCCTTCATAACTATTCACTCTAGTATGCGCCTGAACTATTGGCGCTTCATCTAATTCATAAGCGACATTACTTGATGTCCAAGCCAACTGGCCCATACTTAGGAAGTGCTCCTCTACCCTGTAGATGTGTTCATAGTCGGAGAAACCAGAATCATAGGTATTCTCTTGATAGATATACAAACTGATGGTCAAAAAACAGCCAATACCTAGGCTCAACCCAAACAGGTTCAGTGATGGTAAAAGAGGCTTTCTTCTAAATGACCTTAATGCTGTTTTTAGACTGATCCAGTTCATCTCATTCAGTTCTTAAAGATTTAACAGGATTTGCTCGAGCTGCAGTCAGAGATCTGTAGCCAGTAGTTAATATGGCAATGAGGATACTCGCTAAGAGACTAGCAATAAAGACAATCGGTCCAATAGTAATGCTGTATTCATACTCGCTCAGCCAAGTATTCATACCGTAAAAACCGATTGGAGCTGCTACTAAGAAGGCAATACCTACAAGTTTCAAAAACTCTAAGCTAAAGCTCGAAACTATGCTAGAGACTCTAGCACCAAGCACCTTTCTAATACCAATCTCTTTGGACTTCTGGTTGGCGATAAAGGCGATTAAACCGTATAGTCCTAAACATCCGATGAAAATGGAGATTCCCGCAAATACTTGAAGCATTTGAGACATGCGCTTCTCTTGCTCGTAGAACTCTTCGATATTGGCATCCACATAGTTGTAGTCAAATTCATACTCTTCATGAATATCATACCAAATCTCCTCTACTTGAGCCATGGTTTCCTCCGCAGAAGCGGCATTCAGGCGTAATCCAATTTCATTATACTGAGTCCTTTCGCTTACAAAGAGCATAGGCTCAATGGCGCTCGACAAAGTAATGGCATGAAAATCCTTCACCACACCAACAATTGGCAATCTTCTGCCCCACAGAATAATGGTTTCATTGACGGCATCAATTGGCTCTTCTAGCCCCATTTTCTTTACAAATGACTCATTAACTACCGTATAGGCTATGGTATCATTTTTTGGCAACCACTCACCTGCAAGCAATCTTAGCCCATAGGTTTCTAAGTACTTTTCATCTGCTCTTTTGAATTGAATATTCAGTTCTGTTCTTGTAGTATCATCAATATCATAAAAGACATTCGTACCCATAATTGACCCACTAAATGGCGGAGTTGATCCAATTGAAAAGTCAATAACTCCAGGTAACTCACCTAATCTGGTCTCCCATTGTTTCTGAGTAGTGACATCTGTTTCAGACATTCTAAATGTGGCAATAAAGTCTTTGTCAAAACCCATGTCTACCGAGGTGAAATAATTCATCTGCTGAACAGCCACGATGGTTCCAAAAATCAGAAGCTGACAAAGAACAAACTGTACCACAACCAATGTCTTTCTCAAATAGCCACTATTGCCTTTTTTGGTCAGACTTCCTTTTAAGGCATTGATTGGCTTGGCCCTAGATAATACCACGGCTGGATATGTACCAGCAAGCAGTGATACCACTACAAAAATCAATAATAAAAAGGCTAAGATGATCGGCTTATCTATTAAACTGAAATTAATTGACAGCTCAAAAAAGTCGTTTATGGCTAATGGAATGAGTCGCTCGGTTAGAGCTACCGAAAGCAATATGGACACAAAAGTAATAACAGAAGTTTCGCCCAAAAACCTGATCATCAATTGCTTTCTGCTCGAACCTAACACCTTACGCATTCCTACTTCTTTGGCCCTTTTAACCGCCATGGCAGTAGACATATTGATAAAGTTGAAACATGCTGTAACAATCAAAAAGATACCAATAGCCGAATAAGTCATCAACATTTGCTTTGATGCTGATCTCTGAGAGAATGGAGTAAAACGATCGTCAAAGTGATATTCATTGATAGAATTCAACAGGTAAATCATATAAGGCTCAGCCTCCTCACTCCAGTGTCTCGTCTCAAATTCCGGAAATTGTGCTTCTATCTCTTCAACCGTAGTATTAGGCTCTAGTAAGACGAACATCTGATTGTTACTGCTTGTACTTCCCCAGCTATCAGAATTGGCAGGATCTTCCCATTCTGTCTTCATCGAAATGAATATCCCAAAAGGGAAATCGGAATCATCTCTTCTATCCTCAACTACAGCGATCACTTTAAGATCTCTTTCTTTATTCTGTCTTATGGTCTGACCTACCGCATTGCCTTCTGGAAAATATTTATCTGCTAGCTCTTTGCTCAGAGCAACTACGTTCGGTTCACCCATCGCTTCCAATGAACCTTCCAAAACTGGCCATGTGAACATTTCAAAGAAGTCGGGCTCCACATAGACTACATCAGGTGACTCTTCGTAGTATTTCGTGTCACCATTTTGCTCAACTGAAATCAAAGAATACATGGTATGCGATACCAGTGTAGCCTTCTCAACTCCAACAATCTCCTCCTTAACAGCAAAAGCCATTGGAATCGGCACACCTGGTGTTGTATACTCTCTACCATCAATGATGTCAATATTCCCAATGTGGTAGAGACGATCAGCCTTCTCGTGATACTTATTGAAACTTAATTCCTCGATCACGATTAAGAACATGATCAAACTACAAGTAATTCCTAAGGTAAGACCCGCCACATTGATCAAGGTAAAGGCCTTGTTTCTGGCGAAATTTCGAATGAGTATTTTGAAATAGTTTTTAAGCATGGTGATGTTGTTTTGACCTAATTATTCGTTTCTGAGTATTTCTGAAGGGTTTCTTCTGGAAGTTCTAGTGATCTGGACCACAATAATGATCAAGGTCATAAGTAGTGTAAAAATCAAAGCAGTGCCATATGACATAATGCTTGGATCAATATGATAGACGAACTGATCTAGCCAATCACTGATCAGATAGAAGACAATTGGAACCGCAAGTAAAAAGCCTACAAAGGCCATGGCAGCATAGCCGGTGGCAAATAGTTGAAAGAGCTCTCTAAACCTTGCGCCTAGTACCCTTCTTAAACTAATCTCCTTCAATCTTTGCTCAATGGCGAAAGTTGAAAGACCAACTAATCCTAAAATCGCAATCACAATGGCTAGCCCCGAGAAAAACAGAAACATCTCTCCTAGCCTTTGCTCAACTTCATATTGGCTGTTATAGGCCTCATCCATGAATTTGAATTGCATAGGCCTACCTGTTTCAAATGCTTCCCACTTTGAAGAGATAGAAGCAACAGTTTGCTGAACTTCTGATCCATTTAGCCTAACCAATGCAAACTTGGTGGGCTTATTATCTAATGAGATAATAGAAGGTCTTATCTCGGACTTGAGTGATTCGTTGTGAAAATCTTTAATTACCCCAACTACAGGAAACTTTGTTTCTTGATAAGTAAGAGATTTCTCCTCTTTATTGGTCCATCCGAATTCTTTTACAGCAGACTCATTGACGACCAAGCCTTTGTTAATCTTATCAGGAAATTGACCTGACACCAATTCAATTCCAAGTGTTTGCAAAAAGTCTTCATCTCCACTGAAGTAATCCGTCACTATTTCAACTTCTTCCTCCACTCCAAGCTCTTGGCTATTGGTAATTCCAATGCTATTGTATGAAATAGACGAGTTGGCCATTGACACGCTTTCTATTCCAGAAATGCTTAGCAACTCATTTTTAAAAACTTGGATTTGATCATCAAGCTTATCATTTAAATCTATCTCCATTAATAATTCTCGGTCATAACCAAGATTCTTATTCTGTATAAAATTTAGTTGCTGCTGAATGATGACAGTAGCAATGATGATCAACTGAGCGATAAAGAACTGAACAATCGTTAGCGCTTTTCTTAGCCTTGACTTATTGTTCACCTTCACCTCGCCTAATGCGTTTAGCGGTTTGGCTTTAGAAAGAATGATAGCTGGATAAATTCCTGACAAGAATCCAACCAAGAGGGTTATACCTACTATCAGCACAAAGAATTCTGTTGAGAAGTAGTTCAGAATCATCTGTTTACCAAGGAGATCATTCACCCATGGCAAGACTCTTTCTGTTAGTGCGAAAGCCATAATTGAGCTGACAAGAACCAAAGAGAATGACTCAACTAAATAGTAGGATAAAATCTGCAATCTAGAAGCTCCAATAACTTTCCTTAAACCCACTTCTTTGCCTCTTTTAATTGACTGAGCAGTTGTTAGATTAGTGTAGTTGATGACGGCAATCACCAAAACCAATAAGCCAATCGCTCCAAACAGATAGATATATCGGATGTCGCTCTTGTCATTGCTAAATGATGTTAGATCTGCTTTTAAATGATAATCCGTTAATGGCAGTAGGAATATATTTTGCTCAGTTCCAGCATTTTCAAACCAGCTCTTATAGGGCATTTCTAAAGCGGTACCCTGCATTTTATCATAGACAGAAGTCTTATCAAAATCAGGCTGCATTAAGAACCAATTCTGTGCTGGGAAGAAACCATGTTCATTATCAAGGCGCTTACTTCTACTCTCAAAAAGCAAGTTACCCGAGGCTAGAAAATCGAACTGTAAAGTAGAATTTGCTGGTATATCTTCAAGTACACCAGATATGATATACTCATCTGATTCATTTACCAAAATCGACTTCCCTAAAGCAAGTGTGGCATCTCCAAAGTACTTCTCAGCAATGGAATAAGTGACCAAAACACTGCCATTGTCTTTTTGATGAGTACCATAGGCTAATGGGAAGTCAAATACTTCTAAAAAGTCATCAGTTACATAAGAAAATTCATTATCCAAGAATGTCTTATCTCCAGCAGTCACTAATCTGTTTCTTGACTGGTAAGCTGCATGCTTCAAAATCTCAGGAATCTCATCGACAAATCTTTTGCCTAAACCATAAGCCATTCGATCGCTTGTCACTTGGTTCGAACCCACCAGATGATAGCCAATAAAGATCTCATCTTTTTGTTGATGGAATTGATCAAAGCTCAATTCGTCTCTAATGAAAAGAGTAATCAATAGAACAGTGGTCAATCCGAAGGTGAGCCCAGATAAGTTTAGCAAAGAGAAAAGTCTCTCTTTTCTGAATTTTCTTATAAAGGTGGCGATGTAGGTTTTCAGCATGATCTTGAGTGTTTATTCGCTTCTTAATGAATCTACTGGGTTGATCGATGCCGCCTTCAATGACCTTAGACCTGTGGTAACAGCACCTATGATCAGTGTAAAGCCAATCGCCACTATGAATACCAAAGGATTTATCTCTATTCTATATTCGAAATCCGCAAGCCAGTTATTCATGAAATAATAGCCTAAAGGGGCAGCTACAACCGATGCTATAATGATAAGTACCAACAGTTCGCGAGAGAAAATATTCAGAATCTGATTGACCGAAGCACCTAATACTTTTCTAATACCAATCTCTTTTGTCTTTTGATTAGCCATAAAAGAAACTAGGCCATATAATCCTAGACAACCAATGAGTATGGCTATACCTGAAAACACTTGCACCAGCAATAATGCATGAGTTTCCTCTTCGTAATTTTCCATGATAGATTCAGACAATAATGAGTAATCGAATAACACATCCGGATATTGGGCTGACCAACTCTCCTCTAATTGACTAATCATAGCCATTCTGTTTTCTTCGCTTCCATTGAATTTCACAGCTCCCTCATAGAAGTATCCAGGAAAACGTACCATTACCATTGGATCTCTCTTCTCTTTTAAATCTTTGTTATGGAAGTCTCTAAAAATACCAACGACCGTTTTGGGGCCACCAAAACCTGTAGTTATCTCCTTACCTATGGCGTCATTTGGGTCTTCCATTTCCATGAGGCTTAAGGCTTCAAGAGAAAGTAGGGCTTCGGTAAGTGTATCGTTTTTATTGATGTCTCGACCAGCTATAAGCTCTATTTCATAAAGATCTAAGTAGTGCTCATCAATGACCTTATAAGCAACATCAAAACCACCCTGATGCTCTAATGGTGCATATCCAAAGGTTGAACCAATATTACTTTCGGCCAAAGGGCTTCCAAAGGCATAACTGATTGTTTCTACTCCAGGAAAACGTAATAATTCATTTCGAATAACCTCAAGCTTAGAAGATTCCTGACTCGGTAATTGAAAAGTCACAATAGACTCCTTTTGGAAACCTAAATCTGACTCGTTGAAGTATTTCATCTGACCTATCACTACCAATGTGCAGACCACTAGCACTTGTGAAATCAAGAATTGAAAGATTACTAAGGCCCTTCTTATGTTTGTATTACCTGCAAGGCTTGTTTGTCCCTTACCTTTCAGTACAGAAGCAGGCTTCAGTTTAGAAAGTACAAACGAAGGATATAACCCGGCAACAAGCGTCACACCAATCAAAACAATAATAGTCAGTGATAACAGTTGCATATCTCCTATCAAATTCAAAGACAATTCATATCCTACAATATCGTCCATATTGGTAATGACTAGTTCCGCAATACCAATTGATATCAACATAGATATGAGAGTGATCAGGAATGTTTCGCCCAAAAACTGAAAGACAAGCTGGCCCTTGTGTCCTCCGAGTACTTTTCGAATACCTACCTCTTTGGCCCTTTTTATGGCGAGTGCAGTAGACAAATTGACAAAATTGACACAAGCTGTTAGTATCAAAAACACACCTACTGTAATAGGTACTAATAGAAAGTCTTCATCAATTGCTGTTGAACCGTAAGTATTATACTCAGGTTGATAATGCATTTCTCTTAGGCTTTGTAAACCAAAAGATGTCGCATTCTCTGTGTTAGGAATATACTTCTTACCGAAATCTGGTAACACTGATAATATTTGCTCCTTCCGAACATTGTTATTTGCCAAAAAGAATACTTGTGCATTGCTTGAGGTAGAGGTCCAGGACTCAGGCTGATAAAAATCAAATATTCCAGCTACTGACTCATAGTCCATAATGAATTTGAAAGGAACAGAAGCATTCTCTGGTGGATCAGCTACTACTCCTGTTACAGACACCTCAACACGGTTATTCAGTTTTACCTTTTTTCCAAGTACTCGATCGTATCCTCCATCAGTTACACCGAAAAACTTTTCAGCTAAAGAAACTGAAATAACAGCTGTTGCTGGTTCAGATAGAGCCTTCTCAGGATTGCCAATTTTCCAATCATAATCAAAGAGCTTAAAGAATGTCGAATCGGCAAAAGCAATCCCATCACGTTGTTCGAAATGGACCCAATTCTCTGTTGCATCTAATACGCTCAGTTGGTTATCGCCTACATAGAACGTTCTACAGGCAGTTCCCAATTCAGGGTAATCTAACATGAAAGAGGCTGCAAAAGGATTTGGAACTCCTCCTTCAAGATCAATTAGATTAGGGCTCTCCACTTTCTTAGTAAATCGATACAATCGATCATAGTTAGATAGATAAGTATCAAAGCTTTTTTCGAATAGCACGTACTTGAAAAGCACCAAAGCTGCACTAATTCCTAATGCCAGGCCAAAGACATTAAGGATTGTGAAGGACCTGTTTCTTGATAAATTTCTGAATGCTGTGATAAAGTAGTTTTTGATCATTGGTTTTATGTTCTGACAGTCACCCTTAGCCAAAGGCCGTGCCAAGATTATAATTAATTGATTATCTGATGTTTACAATAACATTCAAAACACCTCTTTTCAAAAATAGTTTGTTTTCAATACATTTAACTGTTTGTTTTTGATACAGTATTAAAATGCCTAAAACCGAAGCGAAAATACTTGTTGTAGATGATGATATTGATGTTCTCAATTCAGCTCGCCTATTCTTAAAGCAACAATTTACATTGGTCCAAATAGAGAATGACCCTGAAAATATCCCTCTTCATTTCGAGAGAGATGCTTTCGATGTGGTGCTTCTAGACATGAATTTCAGGAAAGGGGAAAACGATGGATCAGATGGTCTTAAATGGCTGAATAGAGTTCTCGAAATTGACCCTAATACCATTGTCATTTTAATAACGGCCTATGGTGAATTTGAGCTGGCTGTTGAGGCTATCAAAACGGGTGCTACCGACTTTATTACCAAGCCATGGAAAAATGAAAAGCTATATGCCACCATTACATCAGCTCTTCAGCTAAGGAAGAGTAAGCTTGAGGTAGATCGGTTAAAAAGCACTCAAAAAACACTCGAAGGCGACCTTGATCTCCAGTATGAAAATTTCCTTGGCGAAAGCGAGCCCATGAAAAGAGTTTTCTCCATGATTGACAAGGTGGGCCCAACTGATGCTACAGTGCTTATTCTTGGCGAGAATGGTACTGGCAAAGGGGTTGCCGCTAGAGCTCTCCACAAAATGTCGTCAAGAAAAGAGGAGGTTTTTATCAATGTGGACCTTGGGTCTATCAGTGAAACACTCTTTGAAAGTGAATTATTCGGGCATGTTAAAGGAGCCTTTACCGATGCTAAAGAGGACAAACCAGGAAGATTTGAGCTAGCATCTGGAGGAACCCTTTTCTTAGATGAAGTGGGCAATCTTTCTCTCCCACTTCAGGCAAAACTACTTACCGTATTGCAAAATAGAAAAGTAAGTCGTGTAGGTTCTAACAAAGAAATCTCAATCGATATTCGCTTAATCTGCGCCACCAATATGCCCCTTTACGAGATGGTGAAGGAAGGTACATTTAGACAAGATCTTCTTTACAGAATGAATACGGTCGAGCTTCGTATGCCTTCATTGGCAGAACGAACGGATGACCTAGATCTACTGATCAATCATTTTATTCAAGTGTTCGGTAAAAAATACAATAAAGACAAAGTCAGAATTGATGCGGCTACTGTCAATAAACTCAAAAAATACCCTTGGCCTGGTAATATCAGAGAACTCGAACACGCCATAGAAAGAGCCATCATTCTTGCTGATGGTAATAAACTCACCAGCCAAGACTTCCTACTCAACACCAATCGCGTAGCATCTCAAGATGATGAGGACATTTTAAATCTCAGTGAGATGGAAAAGCGCCTTATTCTTAAGGCATTAGACAAACACAATGGCAATGTTACTCGCGCGGCCAAAGAATTGGGCATAGATCGCTTGGCATTATATCGTAGATTACAGAAATATGGATTGTAGATTAAAGCAAATTCATGCAACCCAATTTAGATTCAATTTCCAGAATAGTAGATGGTATCAAGTAGATTCGCCTTTTTAGTAATTCTTAGAATTGTCCTTCTAATGGTAACAATGACTGCCCTTGCCTTCATTTTTGCTCGGACAGATCTATTTTTCAATCAGCTCATCCTTCTAGGAATCATTGTGATTCAAGTCACGGAATTAATCCGCTTTATCACCTATACCAATAGAGAATTGGCAAGACTGCTTCTAGCCATTCGATATTCTGATTTCAGCATCTCCTTTAAAGGAAAAAAACACGGCAAATCATTTAAAGAATTACAAAATGCCTTTGTTGAGATCGTTGAAGCATTCAAAAAAGTCAGTGTAGAAAAGGAAGCTCAATTCAAATTCTTACAGGTCATCGTTGAAAATATCAAGGTCGGAATGATCGCTATCAAGGAAGACTATGAAGTAGAGTTAATGAACAAGCAAGCAGAAGACTTGCTAGCTATTGAAAAGCCTAACTACCTATCTCAACTAGTGCAATTAGTACCGGATTTCATGTCAGATGTGCAAGAGATGTTAGACAATGACAGACGGTTGATTGAGTTAGAAAGCAACGGAAAAAAGCTCCAAGTCTCTCTACAAGTGAATAGACTTAAAATACTCAATTTCAGATATACCCTCGTCACTTTCCAAAACATTAAAAATGAGATTGAACAGAAAGAAATTGAAGCATGGCACAAACTCATTAGAATTCTTACTCATGAAATCATGAATTCGGTTACCCCGATTACTTCAATGAGTGAAACTATGCTGATGATGCTTGGTAATGAAGAGGAGAAAAAGGCTGAAGAGATTGATGATGAAACACTAGATGACCTAAGATTTTCATTAAAAACCATTCAGAAAAGAAGTGACGGTCTTCTTCATTTTGTTGAGGACTACCGTAGACTTACAAAAATCAAGGTGCTAGATATTGAGACAGTTGATGCTCAAGACCTGTTGGAGTCGCTAGAAACGCTTTTCAAAGCTGAATTACTAAAAGCTCAAATAACGCTCAAAATTGAAATTGAAAAAGGACTCCAGATCAGAATGGACAGAAAGTTGATCGAACAGGTGCTAATCAATTTGATCACCAATGCGCGACATGCCTTGGAATCAACTGAAAGCCCCACCATTTCGATTAAAGCCCATTCGAATATTCGTTCCAAATTCATCTCTATTCACGACAACGGAATGGGAATAGAAGAATCGAAACAAGAACAGATCTTCATTCCCTTCTTTTCTACAAAGGAGAAAGGGTCTGGAATCGGTTTGAGCTTGTCGAAGCAAATCATGAAGAAGCACAATGGTGACCTGACTGTTTCATCTAGCAAAGGGCATGGAGCAACATTCACATTAGAATTTTAAGTGCAATTGACTATTTTTAGTTAATGCTCAAAAAGGTTCTCATTGCCCTTGGCGCTATTGCCCTGATTCTTTTCATCTTCTTCAACTTCGTTTTAGAAGGCATCGTCAAAAACAAGCTCCAATCCATGTTAAAGGAGACCTTTGGTACCTATTACGACATAAGCTTTCAATCCAATTACACTAGCCTCACTCCTTCTGGATTTTCAATTGGTTTCAGTGGCGTAGACTTAAAAACCGACACCACTGATAAATACATGATGTCCAAGTTTGCACCCGTATTCTTCTCAGCGACTAACCTTCAAGTAAATAACATCAGCGTCAGTAATCTTTTGTTGAATTCTGATATTGATATTGGAACCTTTATACTGGAAGACCCTGACCTGGTCTTTTTAGTTGGAAAGAATGCTTCTTCAGCAAACAATGAATCTTCCAAAGACAAAACTCCCACTTCGGAAATCAAAGAGATTGAAACCAGAAATTTCCAATTAATTGGAGGCTCAGCTGCTTTCGTTTTTGCAGGAAATTTAGCAGACACACTTTATGCCGGCCGCGATCTAAATGTAAGCTTTCAAGGGTTGGATATACTCATAGATAGTGCAGGGGTTAGACCTAACCAGATCACTGTAGATCAAGTAGACATTGATTTGCATAGTGTTCTCTACAATCCTAAATCAGCTCCCTATAAGTATCAAATGGAGCAAATGTCCATTAATTATCAAGACAAAAAGCTCATTTGCAAAGAGATAGATCTAATACCGAAGAAGTCGTTGTATGCTATGACTTTGAAAGAGAAATATCAAAAGACCATGTTTGATATTGCCATTGGCGAATTTGAATTAACAGAAATCAATTTCGATTCTCTCAAAAATGACATGGCCCTTAGAGCGTCTTCAGGCCATCTGAGAGATGCTAAATTCACCTTACTTAGGAACGCAAATTACCCATTAGACCCAAGTGATAAGGTTTTAATGAATGAGTCACTGGCCAACAGTTCATTTCCAATAGATCTTGATACACTCTTTATTGAAAATGCCTTAATCGATTACCGCTTAGTTCCAAAAGGGAAAACTAAAGAGGGACAAGTATTATTGAAGAACATCAATGGTCATCTCTCAGGAGTCTATAGTGAAGAACACAAAAAGGACACTTTAAAATTATCCTTGAATAGCGATTTCATGGAGCATGGCAAGTTCTATTTTGCTGCCGATTTCCCACTTCACGGAGTTCCAGAACACACTTACCATGGACATATTAGTCAATTGCCATTTACTGATTTGAATGCCATTGTCACTCCTATGGTTGGTGTACAAATGAATTCTGGCCAGATCGAAGACATCTATTTTACGGGAGTTTGCACTGACAGAATTAATTCTGGACAAATGATCTTTGATTATGATAACCTCAAATTACAGGTCAATAATAAAAAGAAAGGCAAGCGCAATTGGCTCATTTCAGACATTGGAAATTTGATTGTCAGGCACCAATCCAAAAAAGATAAAGATGGACGATCTAAGGCGGTCGCCTTTACTTATGAGAGACCACTTTATCAGGGTCATATTGGTTTCTATCTCAATGGCCTTTTAGATGGAATGATGAAAAACCTTCTGCCTGGAGCTGTGTATAAAGCCGCAATAAAAGGAATGACACCTAAAGCGGAGTAATATCAATTTGATTCATATGCATTTCCCAATTCTGTTGGTATTTTAGAAAGTCAACTTAAGTACCAATGGAAATCTTCACTATTGTAACAGTACTCACAGTTCTATCAGCTGTTTTTGCCTTCATAAATACCAAGTTCTTAAAGCTTCCATTTACCATTGGTCTGATGATCATCGCCATGTGTTTCACAGTGGTGATCATTGTATTAGGTTACTTTGAGCACTGGATTTTGGATGAAGCTAAACTGCTAATCGGTTCCATAGACTTTGAAACTGTTCTATTAGAGGTAATGCTTAGCTTTTTACTCTTTGCAGGAGCATTGCACACTAAACTTGATGAATTAAAGAAACAAAAGTGGCCTGTTTTCTGGTACGCTACTCTGGGCGTTTTGATATCAACCTTTGTAGTAGCGGGACTCATATATGCCCTGACACATGCCATAAGTCACGACATCGATTTTATTTATTGTTTACTCTTTGGTGCCTTGATCTCACCAACTGACCCTATTGCGGTGCTTAGCATTTTAAAAGATGCTAACACACCTAAGAAGTTAGAGATCAAAATAGCTGGTGAATCGCTATTTAATGATGGCGTGGGTGTAGTTGTCTTTACAGTCATCTTTTCCATAGCCCAACAAGGATTAGCTTCAGTCGAAGCCTCCGAAGTAGGGTTCTTATTTGTTGAAGAGGTATTTGGAGGAATTGCATTAGGACTTGTGATGGGATGGCTAGGTTTTCAGATGATGAAGGCTATAGAACATTATGAAACAGAAGTACTTATTACGATTGGCTTAGTGATGGCCATCTATTCAATTGCCCATTACATACATTTCTCAGGGCCATTAGCGGTTGTTGTTGCAGGGATCTTTATAGGTAATAAATCTCCTAAAATGGCTTGGGGTGAAACGACTAAGAATTATGTAGATAAGTTCTGGGAGATGATAGATGTCTTCATGAATGCTATTCTTTTCGTTCTGATCGGGTTCGAGCTACTGGTTATAGCGATTAATGGAGAGTATATCTTACTCGGTTTATTGGGTATCCCTATCGCTTTGATTGCTCGATATATTGCTCTAATTGGGCCAACATTTTACTTCAGAAAGAAGAATGATTTCATTCCAAAAACAGACCTCATTATGACATGGGGAGGAATCCGAGGTGGTATCTCCATTGCATTAGCCCTTTCACTCAGACCTGAGATGGAGCGTGAATTATTCCTTACTGTTACTTATATCATTGTCATCTTCTCAATTATTGTCCAAGGATTAAGTATTGGACCATTGGTGAAAAGAGTACTTGCCAAAAACCCTATTGAGGAGTAGCTCGCTGAATCATTTTTAGATTTTCAGATTCATCTATATCTTCGAAGCATGAAGAAGATCTTTTTTGCACTATTAATAGTTACTCTTGCCGCTTGTAGCAATTCGGATGACGGAGATGTTTTCCCAAGAGCTATGCCGGTTGAAACGCTTTACAATGATAATGGCGAAGGCGAACCTGGTTTCTATGTAGTGAAAAGTGAATTTGAATTCAGAGAGATCTTTGATGCGAACCCTCCATCTTTCGATTTTACCACCAGAATGATGCTCATCTTCATCTCTGAGAGAAGAAGTAGTGATGATGCTTACGCTGTTGGAGGTTTAGTTGAAAGAGAGCAGAATATCATCTATCAGATCGACTATACCCCTTGCGATCCTTGTACAAGGGATGCCGTTTCCAAAGTAATGATCATCGGAACTGATCGATCTACAAAACCTGTGCTACTTAATCTCTTTACACGAGACTAATCGTTAGAGGTTCTTGGTGGTAGAGCCGCATGTACTCTATCGATTAGTTTACTAAATGGTAAGCTTTGAAGATAAACATCACCTGGACCAGTTAGGTCCACAAGAAACAGTCCTTCTCCTCCAAAAAGAGCATTCTTGAATCCTCCTATGAAGTTGACATCATAATTTACTGTTGGTGAAAACCCAACCACACAACCCGTATCTACTCTAAGCCTTTCTCCTGCTGAGAGTGTTCTTTTAATGATTGTGCCACCCGCATGCACAAATGCAAGCCCATCTCCTTGAATATGCTGTAATATAAATCCCTCACCCCCGAAAATACCTGCACCGATCTTTTTAGTAAACGCCACCTCAATTTCAACTCCGAAAGCTGCACAGAGAAAAGCATCTTTCTGGCAGATAAATCCGCCTGGCACTTGCGACAAATCGACTGGAATGATTTTACCTGGGTAAGGAGAGGCAAATCCTACTTTCTGTCTTGATGATCCTTCATTAGTGAAAGAGGTAATAAAGAAGCTTTCACCTGTAAACATTCTTTTGAAGCCCTTCAGTAAACCGCCTCCAGTTCCTGTCTCCATATTAATATCTTGATCCATGTACATCATGGTACCAGCTTCAGCACGCACTGTTTCTTGAGGATCCAAGGTGATTTCTACCAGTTGCATATCATCGCCTATTAATTCATAATCTATCTCGTGAGCCATATATCAATTTTTATGGAATATAATCTTGCCCATTATCATTTCTAAGAAAATGCCTTCTTCTTTTAGAATAGAGACGTCAGTAACCAGTTTAATGCAAATCCAGCCCAGATCACTATAACGCCCACTCGAGACCTTACTCTTTTAAACCCTTTCAGTACTACTATACCAGCAACTAGAAGGTAGAGGCCACCAAAATATGCTCTGTTGATGGTAAAAGGAAAATTGAGAATATTCTCAAGAGTGAATAGTATAAAAATATATGAAGTGGCTAAAAAGAAATTCTTTTGATAGGGTTTAAGGTTAAGCGAATTCCCAGGTTCTATTCCTGCTAAAATAGAAGCAAATGTGATCGCATAGAACGAATAGGTCGATAAACCAATGAAAGTATCAAACTGCAAAAGAGACACAAAAGCCAGAAAGACAGTGATTCTTTGTGTTAAAGGCCTTTTAATACCTACCGCCCAAACAAAGGCAAATAAGATGGATCCTAAAGAGATGATGAGCGTCATCAAAGATGAAGTTATGAAAAAACCCTGACGTTGTATCGCCAGGGCTCTATTCACCTAAACACTGTAGCAATGATTACTTACTAACCATCAGCTTCAGATCTCTTTTGTTAAAGCAGAGGGAGCTTTAGGTCCACTCCCTCTACTCTCTTATATGTGTCTATCCTCTAGTGTTCTACTATCAGTTTAGCGGTCTTCATCATACCAGCGCTTCTGAACCTGATCACAAGCAGTCCGCTTGGCAGGTCATCTACTCTGAACTCTACTCTCACCTGACGCTGTGCTTCCAGGTCGCCTTCAAAGACTCTTGCCACTTCTACGCCTTGCATGTCATACACTGCAACTGCAGCTGGTCCTGACACTGATGAGTAGAACGTGATTGTCGCCTTCTCTGATGCTGGGTTTGGATTAGCATACACTGTTAGGTCTGGTGTAGTCTCTAGAGTCTCTTCTTCTAAGATCTCCTCTTCTACATCATCTCCAACTTCCATGTTGTTGTTGCTACAGCTACCCAACGTTGCGCCTTTTCTCAAGTAGTGGTTCACATAGCGAGCATACACTCTGTAGGTTCTACCCTTGTAACAGATGTAAGCTCTGCCTTTGTAATCCAAGTCAGCTGTTATGTCTACTACATTAACTGTCACATCTCCTGTGCCTACATTACCATAGTCATCTTTTGCTGTCACTTGAACGAAGTTTACTCCGGTATCGTCAACATTGAATTTAACTTTTGGTATGCGCACATAAGGTTTGCTATCACAGTTATCTGTTACATTCGCTCGTACATCTTTAGACCTTAAGTACTGAGAAGGTTTGTACGTTTTAGTACGTCTTCCTTTTCTCTTGGTATAGCTATATACTGCTAGAGTAACTGGATCAGCTGAAATAACTGGTGCTAGATCATCTACTACGGTTACGTAAGCAAATGCACTTGAAGTATTGCCTGCAGCATCTGTAACTGTCAGTACAACCTTGTTAGCACGTTTCTTACTTCCTTTTTTGTGACCATATGCCTTTCCTTTTCCTGGATCGTTATCGTCATCATCATCATCGTAGTTATGACCTTTACCTTTACCATTAGAATGGTCATGATCATCGTCATCATTGTCATCATAATAGTAGCTATCACCTTTAATATCACTACAATCAAATGAGGTTCTATCAAGACTTAAAGTGATACAATCCGTATTATCATAACTTCCGTTATCGACCATACTTGGATCAATTACCACATTACCATCAGCTCCTAAGCTTACAGTGATGTTCTGAGTAAGTGCAGTCGGTGCTATGTTATCAATAACGGTTACTGTTACAGGCACAGTCGTTGTGTTGCCACTCTGATCTGTTGCTGTCAAGTTCACAGTGGTGTTTGGATAATCAGCACAGCTGAACGTATCCTGATCGAAGCTGAAGTCTACAATCTCACAGTTGTCTCTTGTGTATACCGTACCTGCTGGTACTGGCAACAACTCACAGCCCGTAACATCTAGTCTCAACTCACCCTTAGCTCCTATAGAAGTTCTGAACTTACCTCGGATACCCTCTCCTAGAGTCTCTCCGTTTGCTCCGTCTCCTACCTGGAAGCCTTCATCATCATTATACTCTGACAAGTCAATCACTTGACCTGCATTGATACCTGTACCTGTTAAGGTTCCAGAAGCTAGTCTGAAGAAGCTCCAGTCTAAATGATAATCTGCATCATCTACTTCCTTCACTTTACCATCCATGGCTCTCCATGTTGCATAGTCATATGCTCCGGTTAACTCGATCAATACATCATAGCTATCTGTTGCATCATCTCTTGATACTAATGATCCTGTGATCTGTAGACTTCCGTCTAGACGTCTCAACAATGTACCACCTGCAAAGTCGTACTGGCTGTACTTCTTCTTGCCTTTGTCATCATCATCATCATCATCATCGTCATCATCGTCATCATCCTTGCTATGACCTTTACCCTTGCCTTTGCCATCATTAGAATCATCGTCATCATCATCGTACTTCTCATGACCTTTACCCTTGCCTTTATTATTATGTCTAGCTCTGTCTTGTGAGCCTAGGCTGGTAACCATCAATCTAGCTGACATACCATTATCTACTGTTGGCTTATCTTCTGAATCGATCTTGATCACATACTTGTCTCCTGCCTGAGCTAGGTCACATTCTGTGTCTCTCAATACATCCTCCTCACCGAAGATCAATACTTCTTCCGGAGCAATGCTTGCCACTCCGTTCTCATCCAAGACCACTGTGATATCATTTGCTCCCAAGTCTGGGGCAATGTCATCAATCACCGTAACCACCGCTACTCCTGTGTTCACGTTGCCATTTACATCAGTTGCTGTTAAGGTCACATTGTTAGCTCCTAGGTTTGAACAATCGAAGCTGTCTACATCGATCGTGATGCTCGCCACTCCACAGTTATCAAAAGTACCTCCATCAACATCTGACACCACAATGCTTGTGTTGCCCTCGTTGTCTAAGTACACATTGATGTCCTGAGGTACTAATGTTGGCGCCATATCATCAATGATCGTTACAACAGCAGATTCTACGGTCACATTACCATTTACATCAGTAACAGTAAGATTCACTGTATTATCTCCAATATTAGAGCAATCGAATGAGTCTACATCTAATACCATACTATCGATTCCACAGGCATCGTAAGCAGGTAAGCTTAAGGTCATGCCTTGAACTACTGCATTTCCAACACTCGCTTCATCCTGTCCTGCTGCACTTGGTCCTTCAACCGTAAATCCATATTGAATAATGAACGCTGTAGCAGGGAAATCAGCAGGGTTATAAGAAACTGAGAATTCTTGGCCAGGAACTAGTGGATCTGAGATCTCACCTAAGAAACCAAAACCATCCTCAAATACTCTGATAAATGCTCTTCCTGTGTAAGGTCCAGCTAGAGTATTACTTACTGTAGTACCACTGAATTCGAATTCAGTATCATTCAAAGTTCCGAAAGTCTCAAGATATGTACTTCCTCCAAGTATTGGATTATTGAAATCTTGATCGTACGAAGGATCAAAACTTGGTTGAAGGGTAATTTGATCATTTCCAACATCTATAGTGGATTTGATATCACCAATTGCCGTGACATTACCTCCAACGAAATTACCATTCTCATTTACACCGGTAAAGCCGATCCAGTTTTCACCGATCACACTGATATCACCAGTGATGTCATTCGGAGCAATATTTGCCGAACCATTCTGATCAAGTGCAACAACGATGTCCCTACTTCCAACTAATGGAGCCACATCATCAAACACCTCGATTGTGAAGCTTGCCGTAGATGTATTTCCACTGTTATCTGTAACTTCATAAGAAATCGTATTTACTCCTAGAGGTACTATTATATTTCCAGATGGATATCTTACAATAGTGATCGCTCCAAGGTTTGAAACAAACAGGTTACCGTTAGGACCGAATGTAAGACCCTCAGAGAAGCCTGATGAAGGCGCATTAGTTGTTAGATCTGAAACAAATGCACCTGTCGTACCATCATATTCCGATACTAATCCTCGGAAACTAGATACATATAAATTACCATTTGGTCCGAATTCAACATCCTCTGGTGCATCAATTCCTTGAGAACCATCAGGTATGAATTCATCGATATAAGCACCAGTTATACCATCAAATCTCTTGATAGAATTTGTTGCTAAACTCGCTACATAAAGATTACCGCTTGAATCAAAGTCAATACCAATCGGGAACAACAATCCTCCATCACCGAATGGTACGAAGTAGTCTATTAAAGCACCTGTAGTTCCATCAAACTCAATTATTGAATTCGTTAATCTATCAGACACAAATAAATTACCATTTGGCCCAAACAACATTCCCGTTGGAAGCATGGTCTGACCAGCATAATTCGGATTTGCTTGGATTGTAGAGTTGTCAGCAAATACACCAATTACACCACCATTAATAGGATCAATGATCAAAATCTCTCCAGTGTTTTGGCTGGCTACATAAAGATTGCCATCAGCACCAAAATCTAAACCACGAGGGAAAGAAAGACTTGTTGTCCCTACTGGAGCTAAATCAGCGATAAACTCACCAGTCTCTCCATCAAATTTCAGGACATTTCCTTCTTGACCATTAGGACCTGTAAGAAGATTAGTCGAATACAAATTACCATCAGGTCCAAATCTTACCTGTCTTGGTTGTACACCTCTTCCATTCGCGGTTTGAGTTAATTCGTCTGTATCAACAAAAACATAATCAAAAACCAATTCACCATTCAAAAAGATATTGCTTGATGAAAGACTGCAATTCTCCACAATATCTGCAAGTGGAATAGGGATTCTCACTCCGCAAACATCAGGATCGCTACCTGTCACATATGACGCAGGTGCAGTTACGATTGGAGCAATGTTATCTACTACCGTAACTGTGACTTGAGTTGGAGTCGTATTACCATTTAAATCAGTGACAAAGAGAACAACTGGGTTCTGACCAATATTACCACATCCAAAATCGAATCTATCAAGTGTGATTTCTGCAATTCCACAAGCATCAAAAGATCCATTATTAACATCTTGGGCACTAATGCTTGCAAATCCATTAGCATCTAGTTCAATAGTAAGATCTTGTCCTATAGCTGTTGGTGGTTCATTATCAACAACTGTCACTGTGAATGATGCGTTCGATGAACCGCAGGGATTAGAAGCACTTATAGTTACAGTAGTTACACCTACATTGAAGAATGAACCTGAACCGGTACCATTACCAGAACCGACTGTCGCCCCCGATAATGTATAAGTTATGTCGGGATTTGGTAACCCTGAAACATCCACAGTATAATTCGAAACAGCACCACAGACTCCAACATCTGTAGAAATTGAAAGATCACTTGGAGCTAAAACTTCGGCTGCCACACAGGTAATTTCTGCAGATAAGTCTAGGGTAATATTAGGCCTATCACAATCATTACTTAATAAGGTAACTGAGCCGCTGTATGTTGTTATATCAGGTGCATTAAATATCACATCTAAATCCACAGAACCTCCTACAGGAACATCAAAAGGCGCTGCTAGAGATGAGCTGAAGAACTGAGCATCAGCCCCATTGAATAAAATGTCGGAAATATTTAACGGACTTGATCCTGTATTGGAAATGGTTAAAGTCCTAGGATTGTTTTGGTTAGGAAAAACATCTCCATAATCTATCAAGTCTCCACTATTGACATTATTTCCTCCTTCAGTTAAACCAAGAATAGGTGGATCAGAAGCCACTGTTACTTGAGGAGATACAGCAGAACAACCGAATAAATCGATTACCTCAACCGAATACTGCCCTACTGCAGTAGCGTTGAAAGTCTGTAGCGTAGCACCATCAATTGCAATACCATCTTTATACCATTGGTAAAAAGAAGATTCATTGGCCGTCAGAGTCGCTGAACCATTTGGGCAAATATAAGCTGTTCCTTTAGGGAAGATATCTACCGTTGGATTGTTATTTACTACAACATCTGTTGGCAGAGAGGTACCATCGCATCCACCGCCATTAGTAACAGTTACAGTATATGCTCCTGATTCTGTTGCAGTAAAAGTTTGATTAGTGGCTCCTCCAATGGCAATTCCATCTTTAAACCATTGATAAGAATCACCAACGTTTGCTGTCAATGGAACAGATTCTCCCTGACAAACTGTGGTCTGACCAGAAACAATAATAGCGGCTGGCTGCACATTAACAGTTGCAGTGGTTTGAGAAGAGTTACCAGCCAAATCAACTACAGTTAAGATCACAGTATTCTCTCCAATATCACTACACGTAAATGTATCTTGGCTAAGCTCGAGTCGATCTATCCCACATGCATCAGATGAGCCATTATCCACATCTCCAGGCTCAATAACTACCTGACCATTTGGCTCTAAGGCGACTACAATATCTTGTGCAATTGCAGTAGGAGGATCGTTATCAATAACCGATTGGGTATTTCTGTGAATTCTAAGAGTATTAAAACTAATACCAGAGGTCGAAATATCAGGAGCAAAATCTCCATCTAAATCTCCAATAACTACTCCCGAAACCTCTCGCTGACCTGGATAATCCACCCTTGTTTCGAAAGAAATATTTCCTGCTCCTGTTGAATTATTTCTAAAGACTGAAAAGAAATTTGCTCCAGTATATTTAGAAACAATATCAGGAAGACCATCACCATCAGCATCACCAACAGAAATTCTATATGTACCACTTAAGCCCGGAACCACCACATCTGGTTCAAAGCTGAAATTGCCGGGTGTTGAAACATTACGAATAATGGATACGGAAGGCTGACTGAAATTATTTGTGATCAAGTCATTTTTTCCATCTTTATCAAAATCACCTACAAAGACTCTATAAGGATATCTTTCAACAGGTATAGTTGATTGTACAACAAAAGACGGGGCAGAACCTACACCACTAGTTGTGTTCTTTAGAACGGTTAGATTGTCATTTCCAGGGTTACTAGTGATAATATCATCTTTTCCATCTCCATCAACATCAGTCGCCACAATACCCGTATTATAGAAATTACTTTGAACTTCTTGCCAGTCGAACTGTATGTTTCCAACACCAGTACTTCTATTAACTAACAGAAATACTTTATTCGTAAATCCTGTATAAGCTAAATCTAGTTTACCATCATCGTTAAAATCAGCTGCCCATATTTGATAACCTCTACTTTGGGAATATCTAGTTGCAGAAGAAAAATTAAGATTTCCTACTGAACTCAAATTTCTATGAACGTCTATACCATTTGTACCTGAAACTGCCAAATCAGGCCAGCCGTCACCATCAAAATCAGCAGCAATTGCTCCACGAGTGTCTCTTCCATGGTTGAGGACCACATCTCCAGTTCCTGGAAAATCAAATGTACCTGGGACACTTTCGTTTTTAAGAATAGAAACGGTATTTCGAGTGAACCCAACGACAATCAATTCTGGCTTACCATCTAAATCCATATCATTGGAATACATGCCATAACCTCCTTCTACAGACCTTGAATAAGTTACTTCATTAAATGAATCTGAATTAATTGGTGTATTACAGAATATTCCTGTAAAGTAAGTCTGAGATTGAGCTGATAAGCCACAATTATTGCGAACTGTAATTGGCAAATAATTCGCACCTTCTGGAACAATTACCTCGAGAGTCCCAAAGCTTGAAGAAATTATTTCTGCTTGCGTAGCGCCAAAATAAACCTGGTTATTGGCAGGATTTGAATCAAAATTCCCACCTGATATAGTTACAACTGACCCTATAAATCCAGTATCAGGGGTGAAATTATTGATAACCGGCACATCATTACATTGACTAAAAGCATTCAAGCCTAGGAGAAGACTAAATGCAATTGAATAAATTAGCTTTTTCATAGTCGCTTAGTCTTCTTTAAACTTTGCTGTGAGCTTCATTGTGGCCGGATCAAACCCTTCTGGAACTTGGATAACCAAATTCGAATTTTCATCTGAACCACATTCAGGTCTGTGCATTGTCGCCAATCCAATGGAATAATTTTCATAAGTAAATGACTCCTTACTTCCATTTGATTCTAAAGTCACTGTAAATGTGACCGTCTGATCCATTGCATTTTCATTGAATATCATAACATGGACCACCGCTTGCTCTCCATTACAACTCAATACACGAGTTGATACATCTACAAGAGTAGATCTTTCTGCTAAATGATCCCATTCCTGATAAATTACAGAGTCCTGAGCATTAGCTTGCATCGAAAAGACTATTAGAAGTCCAGATGCCAATAAGAGCGTTCGAAATAGTTTTGTAACTGAAAGCGTTACAAGATTGACGGATTTCGCCAATCTAATTGGTAAAATGTGTTGCATACACTACGGTTTGGTTGATAATTAATAACCACCTGCTAGTCTATGCTTAACGACCTATTGATAAGTAAAGACACATCAGGTGAATCTGATGTGCTTAGGGAATAGAATAGATTAACAATGTACATAAAAATACATATAAGTATCAATACCCTAAATAGAGTATTCTTGAGCGTAAAATACAGCTTAATATAAAAAACCCTAACCTCTTTCGAAGTTAGGGCTCTATTCACCTAAACACTGTAGCAATGATTACTTTTTAACCATCAGCTTCAGATCTCTTTTGTTAAAGCAGAGGGAGCTTTAGGTCCACTCCCTCTACTCTCTTATATGTGTCTATCGGTCTCTAGTGCTCTACTATCAGTTTAGCGGTCTTCATCATACCAGCGCTTCTGAACCTGATCACAAGCAGTCCGCTTGGCAGGTCATCTACTCTGAACTCTACTCTCACCTGACGCTGTGCTTCCAGGTCGCCTTCAAAGACTCTTGCCACTTCTACGCCTTGCATGTCATACACTGCCACTGCAGCTGGTCCTGACACCGTTGAGTAGAACGTGATTGTCGCCTTCTCTGATGCTGGGTTCGGATTAGCATACACGGTTAGGTCTGGCGTAGTGTCTAAAGACTCTTCTGGTAAGATCTCCTCTTCTACATCATCCTCAACTTCCATGTTGTTGCTACAGCTACCCAACGTAGCGCCTTTTCTCAAGTAGTAGTTCGCCTGCTTAGCATAGATACGTCTGGTCTTGCCTTTGTAGCATACATATAGTCTACCTCTGTTGTCTAGCATATCTGTGATATCTACCACATCTACCGCTAGGTCGCCAGTTCCTACATTTCCAGATTCATCTTCTGCTGTTACAGTCACCAAGTTCATTCCGGCATCATCTACATTGAATCTAACCCTTGGTATATCTACATCTGGATCATCATCACAGTTGTCTGTTACATATGCCTCTACATCATGTGATCTTAAGTACTGAGAAGGCTTCTTAACTCTACCTTTTCTATCTGTTGTACTGTAGACTAACAATGTCAATGCATCTGCTGATACTTCTGGTGCGATCTGATCTGTTACCACTACATAGCTCTCTACTTGGTCAGTGTTGCCTGCAGCATCTGTAACTGTCAAGATAACCTTCTGGCCCTTCAGCTTACGCTTCTTCTTGCCTTTGTTATCGTCATCATCATCGTCATCATCATCATCGTCATCATCGTCATCGTCATCGTCATCGTCATCACTTCTATGATGTCTAGCTCTGTCCTGTGAATTTAGATTCGTCATCAGCGTTCTTGCTGACATACTGTTGTCCATGTCTTCATACACATAGAAGGATGAACCTCTACCTACGTCCTCACAATCGAACATCGTTCTGTCAAGACTCAAGGTGATGCAGTCACCATTATCGAAGCTACCATTGTCGATCTGTGATGGATCTACTACTACCGTACCATCTGCCCCTACGCTTACCTCGATGTAATCCATCGCGATAGCAGTCGGTGCTATGTTATCAATAACGGTTACTGTTACAGGCACAGTCGTTGTGTTGCCACTCTGATCTGTTGCTGTCAAGTTCACAGTGGTGTTTGGATAATCAGCACAGCTGAACGTATCCTGATCGAAGCTGAAGTCTACAATCTCACAGTTGTCTCTTGTGTATACCGTACCTGCTGGTACTGGCAACAACTCACAGCCCGTAACATCTAGTCTCAACTCACCCTTAGCTCCTATAGAAGTTCTGAACTTACCTCGGATACCCTCTCCTAGAGTCTCTCCGTTTGCTCCGTCTCCTACCTGGAAGCCTTCATCATCATTATACTCTGACAAGTCAATCACTTGACCTGCATTGATACCTGTACCTGTTAAGGTTCCAGAAGCTAGTCTGAAGAAGCTCCAGTCTAAATGATAATCTGCATCATCTACTTCCTTCACTTTACCATCCATGGCTCTCCATGTTGCATAGTCATATGCTCCGGTTAACTCGATCAATACATCATAGCTATCTGTTGCATCATCTCTTGATACTAATGATCCTGTGATCTGTAGACTTCCGTCTAGACGTCTCAACAATGTACCACCTGCAAAGTCGTACTGGCTGTACTTCTTCTTGCCTTTGTCATCATCATCATCATCATCATCGTCATCATCGTCATCATCCTTGCTATGACCTTTACCCTTGCCTTTGCCATCATTAGAATCATCGTCATCATCATCGTACTTCTCATGACCTTTACCCTTGCCTTTATTATTATGTCTAGCTCTGTCTTGTGAGCCTAGGCTGGTAACCATCAATCTAGCTGACATACCATTATCTACTGTTGGCTTATCTTCTGAATCGATCTTGATCACATACTTGTCTCCTGCCTGAGCTAGGTCACATTCTGTGTCTCTCAATACATCCTCCTCACCGAAGATCAATACTTCTTCCGGAGCAATGCTTGCCACTCCGTTCTCATCCAAGACCACTGTGATATCATTTGCTCCCAAGTCTGGGGCAATATCATCGATCACAGTAACCACCGCTACTCCTGTGTTCACGTTACCGTTTACATCTGTAGCTGTTAAGGTTACATTGTTTGGTCCTAGGTTTGAACAATCGAAGCTGTCTACATCGATGGTGATGCTCGCTACTCCACAGTTATCAAAAGTACCTCCGTCAACATCTGACACCACAATGCTCGTGTTGCCCTCGTTGTCTAAGTACACATTGATATCCTGAGGTACTACTGTTGGTAGGATAGCATCTGTTACTGTTACTATAGCCTCCGCACTTGATACATTACCATGCTCATCTGTTGCTGTAAGCGTCACCGTGTTGGCTCCTACATTTGAACAATCAAAGCTCATGTTATCAAGGGCTAATGTGAAGGCACAGTTATCGAACGTACCATTGTCCACATCGGCTGGAGTAATACTCGTCTCACCATTGGCATCTAAGAACACCTCAATGTTCTGAGTGATCACAGTTGGTGCAATATTGTCCTGTACTGTCACTACTGCTGTAGCCGTACTTACATTACCATTATTATCTGTTACTGTTAAAGTAACCGTGTTAGCTCCTACATGAGAGCAATCAAAAGCAGTTTGACTAGCTACTAGACTCGCAATACCACAGGCATCATTAGAACCATTGTCTAATTGGGCTGCTGTAATGCTTGCATTACCTGATGCATCTAACTGTACTGTCAAGTCTTGCGCAATTGCGATCGGTGCAGTAACATCATTGATCGTTACTGTCGACTCTGCTGTGGTCACATTACCATTCACATCCGTCACAGTGATCGTGATCACATTATCTCCAACATCAGAACAATCAAAATCAAGCTGTGATGCCGTAATACTCGCTATGCCACAGGCGTCAGTTGCACTAGCTATCCAATCTAAGAAGGCACTATTAACGCTTCCAATGCCTGGAACTTCATAACCTTCTCCTTCTTCTTCATCAAACTCTCCTTCTTCTTCAACTGTAGCATCTTGATACTGCTGATACTGACTTACAAGGTCAGCTGGTATTCCTCCTTGATCGAAGAAGTCAGCAATCGTTAAGCTTGCATTTCCAGTGGCATCCAAATCAACATTGAGATCTAGAACTGTCACCTCTGGTGCAGTTACATCATTCACAGTTACAGTAGCTGTACCTGTTGATACATTACCGTTCACATCTGTTACAGTCAATACCACTGTATTCACTCCAACATTAGAACAATCAAAGGACGTTTGACTTAATACAACACTTGCTATACCACAAGCATCATTTGAACCATTGTCGATCTGAGAGGCTACAATGCTCGCATTGCCTGATGCATCTAAATCAATATTCAAGTTCTGAGTAAGGACTACTGGAGCCACATTATCTTCCACAGTTACTGTAGCCGTTGCTGTGCTCACATTGTTATTAACATCTGTCACAGTCAAGGTCACTGTGTTAGCACCTACATGTGAACAATCAAAATCAAGTTGAGAAGCAGTAATACTTGCAATACCACATGCATCGCTTGAACCATTGTTCAATTGATCAACAGTAATGCTTCCATTACCTGATGCATCTAACTGTACTGTTAAGTCCTGCGCAATAGCATTCGGTGCAACATTATCCTCTACTGTTACTTTAACAGTCTGAGAAGAACTATTACCATTTACATCTGTAACAATAAGAGTCGTCTCATTCTCATTACCAGTAAATATGATTGGTGTAGTGAAGTAAACTGTCTCACTTCCTGCTGTATTCCAATCAGGCTTCCAGATGTACCTGGCGTTTGAAGAAATACCAGGAGTAGTTCCCCAAATTGGACTAGAGTTAGTCAATCCAAGATCTCTTGGAGTCAATTCATCATCTCCAAAGCCTGTATCACTGTAAGTCCAGTTAGCAGCATTTGTTGACATAGTCTGCTGACCATTGATGAATTGGAAGCTTCCAGATACTGAGAAGTCACCGATGAACATTTCAGGTCCTCCCACATCTTCAGCTCGAACATGTAAGTAATAAGTCTGACCTGGAACCAAGTTACCTGTATGAGTGGTAACTGTTGGCCAGCTGTTATTTGAACCGATCAATTGACCTTCATCTGTTTTGCTTGTTGACAAGTACAACCAGAATTGGTTATCTACTGTCATCTTAGCAGTAATAGTACCCGGAATTGATTCTCCCACATTCTCACAAGAGAAGTCTGTTCTTGTCAATGTCATTGAAGCAATCTCGCAATTGTCAAATGACCCGTTATCTACTTCTGCAGGAGTTAATACTCCTACTCCATTTTCATCTAATTGAACTGTCACATCCTGCGCAATCACAGTTGGAGCAATTAAGTCTCTCACTGTAACTACTGCAGTCTGAGTGGATACATTATTATTGTTATCCGTCACTGTTAATGTGACCGTATTCGCTCCTACATCAGCACAACCAAATGAATCTCTATCTATTGATAGGCTAGCGATACCACAAGCATCATTACTTCCATTATCAATATCAGCTGCTGTGATCGTCACATTTCCTGAAGCATCTAAGTCTGCGAAAATATCCTGAGTTACAACTACAGGTGCCACGTTATCTTCTACAGTTACTGTAGCAGTTGTTGTAGACACATTGTTGTTATTATCAGTTACTGTCAATGTCACTGTGTTAGGACCGACATTCGAACAATCGAAAGAGGTCTGACTAGCCACAATACTTGCAATACCACAAGCATCATTAGAACCATTGTCTAATTGCGCTGCTGTAATGCTTCCATTACCTGAAGCATCTAACTGAACTGTTAAGTCCTGAGCAATCGCTACTGGCGCCTCATTGTCTACTACTGTTACAGTAAATGATCCGCTTGAACTACCCACTGGGTTAGTTGCCGTAGCTGTAACCGTTGTTGTACCTAATGCGAAGAATGTTCCTGGCTGAATATCATAACTGATAGTCGAAGCAGGAATACCTGTATTGTCAACCGCTATGAAGTTTACAACCGCACCGCATTCACCTGCATCTGTACTTACTGTAATATCAGCAGGAACTTCAATTACAGGTGGTAAACCTGTTACTCTTACATTAAATGAGGCAGATGTAGAATTACCTGAGTCATCAGTGGCTACATAGGTCACAAGTGTTGTTCCAATAGGGAATGTAGAACCAGAAGCTAGTCCATTCGCAAGAACAGTTGTTACAGAACAGTTGTCTGTTCCGACTGGAGCAGTGTAATTCACAACAGCACCCGCTGCACTCGTTGCGATGATATCAATATCTGCCGGAGCAACCAATACAGGTGCTTCCGTATCATTAACAGTCACATCAAAGCTAGAAGTAGTCGAATTACCTGATTCATCAGTATAAACAAATGTATTCGTTGTCGTACCTACAGGGAATTGAGATCCACTAGGCAGACCAGCAGTTTGAGTCACTGATACTCCACCAGCATTAATTCTCACATTATCCAATAATACATCTAAGTAGTAATTATTGATGACAGCATAAACAATGTCAAATCTTACTGTTTGACCCGCAAAGGCAGTGATATCAAAAGATTCCGCTGTCATTGGCTGAGACATTGGATCTCCATTCTCGGTTTTGAAGAGAGTAGCTAAGATCTGATCCGTATTTGGATCTCTAACTAGTACAGATACAAACTGAGAATTGGCATTAAAGCTACCAGCATGATTAGTATACTGAAGATCCATTTCAAGTGTTAAACTGTTCAAGTTCGGCAATGTAACATCTTGATACATTCTGTGTGTCGAACCACCAGTCTGTAAGAATAGTGCCAAGAAATCACCATCAGTTGGCGCACCCGTATATGGCAACCCAGGAGAGTATACACCTTCCATTCTTTGATCATCATAATCAAAGATCTGCTGATTTCTATTAATGGTCTGACCCGTTTGAAGAACAGAGAACGAACCGCTACCACTGCTAAGAGTCCATCCATCGTAACCATTTTCAAAAGAACCATTCACAAATAGGTTCCCACCTATTCCACCACTACAGTTGTCATAGGCCTCTGGTAAATTGTAATTAACCACAGCTCCGCATTCTCCCGGATCAGTATTTAGAACCAAATCACTATTATCATTAACAACAGGAGCAGTAACATCTATAATAGTTACAATAGCAAATTCAGTTGCTGAGTTTCCATGGACATCTGTAACAGTTACTTCTATTGGATTATCTCCAACATTACCGCAATCAAACGTATCATAGTCCACGCTAATTGAGGCTACACCGCAATTATCAAATGAACCATTGTCCAATTGATTGGCTGTAATAGAAGCATTTCCGAAAGCATCAAGTTCAACTGTAATATTCTGAACCAATACCGTAGGAGCAATACTGTCTTCAACTGTAACTGTTGCATTAGCAGTGCTTACATTACCGTTATTATCTGTAACTGTTAAAACAACTGAATTTGCTCCAACATTGGAACAGTTGAAAGAATCATTGTCAATTGAAATACTTGCAATTCCACAAGCATCGTTTGATCCATTATCAATTTGATCTGCAGTGATAGAAGCATTACCAGAAGCATCTAATTGTACAGTGATATTCTGTGCAATTGCGTTTGGAACTACTTCATCTAGAACAGTCACATTTGCTGTTCCAATAGCTGAGTTTCCTGAAGCATCTGTAACAGTTAATGTTACTTGAGCTCCTCCACCTCCAATTGGAGATTCAGCCAACCAGTTTCCCGCTTGGTTATTATTTGCAATACCATCAACAGTTCCAGCTAAGTTAGCCACAGTAGTTCCTGTTCCTTCATTGAAATTGAAGTAACCTACCAGACCATTCTCTGTACCTGTCAATTCATTGTTTCTATCTGCTTGAATCTGAGCTTGTGTTCTTTCGAAGTTCCAAACTCTTACATCATCAAGATCACCAGTCCACTTCTCACCATAATACTGAGCATCATTCGGTGAACCTATTGAGAACTGAGTGGCAGCGCCTGCAGCATTAATACCGGCTGCGATCTGACCCACATAGTTACCATCAACATAAACTAGTGTTCTACTATTATTCATTACCACTGCCACATGATACCATTGGTTGGCATTGAATGGAAATGGAATTGTTCTAAAGCTTTGTGCACTATTATATACACCAATAGTATTTGCCGGAGCATTGATGTGTACACTATATCTTGTGTTACCCACATTTGCTCTTACTCCTACATAAGCCTCATTACCATTGTTTCCAGCACTTGGTCTTACCCAAGCCTCGATGGTCTGAGCATTAAGTGTTGAGAATACATTATCGTTTACTAAGATCTCATCTCCACTAGCATTAGCCACCCCATCAAATCTGAATGAAGAAGGTACTCCGCCTATATCTGAACAATCAAAGTTCGAATCGTCAAGACTCAATGTTATTGCTCCAGAAGCATCCGATGATCCATTATCTACATCTTGAGGTGTAATGCTAGCATTACCATTGGCATCGAGACTTACTGTTACATCTTGAGTAACTACTGTTGGCGCAGTAGTATCAATTATCTCAACAGTTCTAGCTGCAGTAGTTTGGTTGCCAGATGCATCTGTTGCGGTATAAACCACTTGATATACACCGACTTGATTCACATCTACCTGATTATCTGTCACCAATGTAGCTGAACAGTTATCCGAGGCATTTGCTCCTGCATCAGTATAAGGTGTAAAGGCCTCATGCTGAACTGTTGCTGAACCATTGAGATTGATCACTGGCAACTCATCATCAACTACCGTTACAGTAAATGATCCGCTTGAAGTTCCAACAGGGTTAGTAGCTGTAGCTGTAACCACTGTTGTTCCTACTGGGAAGAAGGTTCCCGGCTGGATATTGTAACTAATGGTTGAAGCAGGAATACCCGTAGACTCAGTTGCAGCAAAATTCACTATCGCTCCACATTGACCAGCGTCCGTACCTACCGTAATATTAGCCGGTAGAACAATCTCTGGTGCTAAACCTGTGATCTCAACTATAAATGAAGCTGAAGTTGAGTTTCCTGAACCATCAGTTGCAGTATACTCAACTGTAGTTGTTCCTATTGGGAAAGTTGATCCGCTCGCTAAACCAGCAGTCAACTCTGTTGTCACACTACAATTGTCTGTACCAACTGGTGCCGTGTAGCTCACTACAGCACCTGCTGCACTTGTAGCTATTTGGCTAATATTAGATGGTGCTGTCAACTCTGGTGCTATGTTATCTTCAACAATAACAAAAGCTTGACCAGTAGAGCTATTTCCACTTGGATCTGTCACAGTCAGTTGAACTGGCACACCATCGGCAACTGCATCCATTCTAACCATAAAGCCTCCATCGTCAGAATCGTTGTTCGAGTTACCAATAGCAAATATGATCTCGTTGTCACCTTCTTGAAGTAAATCTAGAATCGATTGTGTTGTCACTTGATCAAACATCATACCTCCATCGAATCCATTTTGAACTCCATTGTCATCTATGAAAAGATCATGAAGAACTGGGCCGTTAAAATTCGCACCGTCAAAATCTCCCTCAAAACCAATAGAAACACCATTAATAAAGATCTCCATTACATTGTCAACCCTTGCTCTTAATCTCAGAGATTGAGGACGTCCTGTAAGCTGGAAGTTATTTCTAAAGAATTTCATTCTACCGAATGATCTAATAGGCTGTGCCCCTGGCACTGGCGGCTGGAAGAAACCAGCTTGACCATAAGGATCGTCTACAGTAGCACCTAATGTATAAGTATTGTCAGCTGGTAGTTGATTTAAAACTGATACGAACGGTTGTGGAGTATTGATCACAGTAGTAGACTGCGACCAAGTATTGTCCGAAACAATTGTCGCCACATTTCTAGCTTCCAAATCATCACAATCAAATGCATCAACATCAAGACTATAAGTCAATTGACCAAGACTATTATCTGTTGTTCCATTATTTACTTGCTGAGGAGTAATGCTTGCATTACCGTTTGCATCAAGTTGTACAGTAATATCCTGAGTAACTACTACAGGAGGTGCAATATCTTGTACTGTCACTGTTCTTGTGATCTCAGTGGCAGCGTTACCATTATCATCAGTAGCATTATAAGTTATCACGTAATCACCTACTGTACTTACATCTACAGTTTGACCACCAATCACAGCTTGAAGATTATCAGAACAATCATCCTCTACCACCGCTCCTTGTTCAGTATAAGGCTCATTGATATTGATCAAAACGTTAGCACTTCCTACCAATGCAATCGCTGGAGGCGTACTATCTAAACCTAGCTCACAATTACAATCAGCAGATGCATTAGCACTTGAACCTACTCCTTGACCACCATTAGCAGCTTCTGGAACACCATTCTCATCTACAGCACCTGTCAATACTCCTTGAGCATCCACAAAGCTATAATCTAGCCCTAAGGATCCTTCTACCGCATCCGGACAACCATCATTATCTCTATCTGGATCTAGGCTATTTATAATACCATCATTGTCATCATCTTGCGTACAAGGTCTCGCGAAATCCGCGCCAAAGGCAAAATTCACCCAAGATTCATCATTTAAGTAATCGAAACTCAAGCTTGAGAAAGTACCGTTAAATCTAATAACAATATTTCCTTCTCGGCCTGTGATTCTTCTATTAGCAGCATCAACTGTAACCGTACCTGCTTCTTGCCATACTACATCAAAGTCATTTTGAAATTGAATGGAGACGGCCAAACCTGGCTGTCCGATAGAGGCAAATACCAATACTGGATTCGTCAATGGCTCATCAAAAGTCAATGTGTTTTGCGAAGCAAAATCATTTCTGATCGAAGTTTGATCTGGAATTCCCAAGTTACTTGGGAACTTAGTTGCACCGAATAAAAAACTCGTTGTTGTTGTACTTGGATTAGCTGTATAAGTATACCCTATACCATTGATCGTTCCGGTTGCAGTAGTTGTATTTACTATCGTTGGAGGATCAGTCCAGAAAAAGTCTGAAGTATTGGTACACTCATTGATATCTAGAATACCATCGTTATCATCATCTAGGTCACAAGCATCTGGCACACCATCTGTATCCGTGTCTAATCCTCCATTTACAGTAACATTTGCCATGGCCTCACTTGTATCACCATTGGCATCAGTCACTATTAATGTAACAGCGGTAGTCGAACCATTATCAGCACAGCTAAATGAATATGTATCGTCTAATGATAGTGTAACCGGTCCTGCTGACGCAGAAAAACTACCATTATCTACTTGAGTAGCATCTAGTACAAAACTTCCATCACTACCTAAAGCCACCGTAATATCTTGTGCAATAGCTACCGGAGGTGCCGTATTATCAACAGGAACAACAGTTCCATTTACGTTCAAATTAGCAGCTATAAGGTTGTTTCCTGTTGGGCAACTATCAAACTGAACTATTACTACTCTATTTCTTTCTCCTGCAACTGCAAAGCGGCTGTAGTCTCTACTTACTGGAACACCATTGTTAATTGTAATTTCTCCATCGAATGCGCCATTAGGGTGTGCTGAGTTGAAAATATAAGCTCTTGCACCATCATCCACTTGACCAAAAGTCACTGTTAACTCATCAACAGTGGCTCCCTCTGGAATATCTACATAAGTTTCGAAATATGTGAAGTCCAATTGAAGTCGACATTGCGAAAGAATTGAAGTCTCGACAAATCGAATATCACCATTCCCATCTAAAGGAGCTGGACCCCAATTAGGATCATTTGTATCTGGAATTTGCATTTGGGTATATGCAATAGGGTCACCCAAACTACCATTTCCAATATTAAATCCAATTCTACCACCGCCACGGTTCATTCTCCATGCTGTAGTTGTAATAGGAGGAACTGATGACGCAATTGTGGCAAATCCATCTCCTGTATTTAAATCTTCTGACACAAAGGTTCCGGAAAAGAAATTTCCTCCGCCACCAGCAGCACCAACACGTGTAGCACCGCCACCGCCACCGGAGTATCCTCCGCCACCACCAGCATTCGCTTCATAATTTTCATGGACACCTGCTCCTGCACCTCCTCCGAAGCCTCCTGACTCGTTGAGAACAAAAGTACCATACCACATACGATTAAGACCGCCTTGTCCACCATTGACGAAGCTTTGACTAGCAAACCCACCGTAAGTAGGGTTTTGTCCGTCACCAAAATATCCTGATCCACCAGAACCTCCACAGCATTGAGTAGTAGATCCACCTTGACCATTAACTCCTCCAACGCCAGCAGATGCCCAACTTCCACTAAACCCTGTTCCATTCGCTCCATTCTGCACTAAATAAGTAGGTGCGTCAACACCAGGTTGAATAGAGTTAGTCCATGTACGATTTGGATCTCCTTGAGCGGCTCCACCACCTCCACCTGCGATGAGTAGGATATCACCTGTGGTTTTATTAATGATGAAGGTTCCTCCACCTCCGCCACCAGCATATCCTACATTTGAATTTGAAAAAGAAGCTCTCCCTCCTTTTTGACCTACCAAAACTTGTATAACGTGACCTGCGATTAAATCAATCTCACTAGTTATAACACGTCCTTTACCACCTTCTGCAGACGGAACGGAGCCCCCTGCAGCACCGGCTGCAGTAATCTCATAGGTACCAGTGGCGGGCACCACAAACTCTTGAATGCCGTTTCCAGTAACTGTTACAAGCCCTGCGAGATCAGTACCCGAGTAGGCAGAATTTACTTGCGTTTGATTAGGACCGGTAGTCCCGCTTGAACCAGCAGTTGTAAAATCGAACTGTTGTCCGTTAACATTTAGTGTCCAGATCATCAATATCATAGCACTAAACACACCAACTAGCTTGTCAACGTTTTTTAATAAAATATTCATGACTTAGACTTTATTGAATGATTGAATAGACACTTGAAGCATTCAGAATTGCCGTTTTCTTTTCATCAGAAAAATTATCGAACTCATTCTGAGGGATTTCGACTTGAATACTTTTTACACCTGTCATTCCCTGAGGCATTAAAAAAGTATTGATCGCATCCATATTGTTTTGATTCCAATCCATAAAAGCCTGCATATAGTTTTCTTGATCTTTTTCAGGATTACCTGAATCGGACTTTACTGGAAAATCACATGGAATAGCTACTGTTGTTGATTCATCTGAAAGCATAGTAGCCGTATAAGTACATCCTTCAAAAAAATCTATATGATTACTTTCTAACGGATTAGCCTGCATCGAAAAGACTATTAGGAGTCCAGATGCCAATAAGAGCGTTCGAAATAGTTTTGTAACTGAAAGCGTTACAAGATTGACGGATTTCGCCAATCGACTTGGTAGAAGTGATTGCATATACTACGGTTTGGTTGAATATTCATTTCCCTAAAACTCCCCCTTATGCAGAAGGTCGAGCTTTAGTAGTCCACACACACTAAGCGCAAACTTATAGATGTAAGATACGCTTATCTGTATGTATTTACCAATAATCACTAGTGGGTATTTTCTCTAAATGTTGTGAATGGAAGAATTTTGTAGGTGAATGAAAAAGGCCCCGGCTTTGACCAGGGCTCTATTCACCTAAACACTGTAGCAATGATTACTTTTTAACCATCAGCTTCAGATCTCTTTTGTTAAAGCAGAGGGAGCTTTAGCTCCACTCCCTCTACTCTCTTATATGTGTCTATCGGTCTCTAGTGCTCTACTATCAGTTTAGCGGTCTTCATCATACCAGCGCTTCTGAACCTGATCACAAGCAGTCCGCTTGGCAGGTCATCTACTCTGAACTCTACTCTCACCTGACGCTGTGCTTCCAGGTCGCCTTCAAAGACTCTTGCCACTTCTACGCCTTGCATGTCATACACTGCCACTGCAGCTGGTCCTGACACCGTTGAGTAGAACGTGATTGTCGCCTTCTCTGATGCTGGGTTCGGATTAGCATACACGGTTAGGTCTGGCGTAGTGTCTAAAGACTCTTCTGGTAAGATCTCCTCTTCTACATCATCCTCAACTTCCATGTTGTTGTTGCCACAGCTACCCAACGTAGCGCCTTTTCTCAAGTAGTAGTTCGCCTGCTTAGCATAGATACGTTTGGTCTTGCCTTTGTAGCATACATATAGTCTACCTCTGTTGTCTAGCATATCTGTGATATCTACCACATCTACCGCTAGGTCGCCAGTTCCTACATTTCCAGATTCATCTTCTGCTGTTACAGTCACCAAGTTCATTCCGGCATCATCTACATTGAATCTAACCCTTGGTATATCTACATCTGGATCATCATCACAGTTGTCTGTTACATATGCCTCTACATCATGTGATCTTAAGTACTGAGAAGGCTTCTTAACTCTACCTTTTCTATCTGTTGTACTGTAGACTAACAATGTCAATGCATCTGCTGATACTTCTGGTGCGATCTGATCTGTTACCACTACATAGCTCTCTACTTGGTCAGTGTTGCCTGCAGCATCTGTAACTGTCAAGATAACCTTCTGGCCCTTCAGCTTACGCTTCTTCTTGCCTTTGTTATCGTCATCATCATCGTCATCATCATCATCGTCATCATCGTCATCGTCATCGTCATCGTCATCACTTCTATGATGTCTAGCTCTGTCCTGTGAATTTAGATTCGTCATCAGCGTTCTTGCTGACATACTGTTGTCCATGTCTTCATACACATAGAAGGATGAACCTCTACCTACGTCCTCACAATCGAACATCGTTCTGTCAAGACTCAAGGTGATGCAGTCACCATTATCGAAGCTACCATTGTCGATCTGTGATGGATCTACTACTACCGTACCATCTGCCCCTACGCTTACCTCGATGTAATCCATCGCGATAGCAGTCGGTGCTATGTTATCAATAACGGTTACTGTTACAGGCACAGTCGTTGTGTTGCCACTCTGATCTGTTGCTGTCAAGTTCACAGTGGTGTTTGGATAATCAGCACAGCTGAACGTATCCTGATCGAAGCTGAAGTCTACAATCTCACAGTTGTCTCTTGTGTATACCGTACCTGCTGGTACTGGCAACAACTCACAGCCCGTAACATCTAGTCTCAACTCACCCTTAGCTCCTATAGAAGTTCTGAACTTACCTCGGATACCCTCTCCTAGAGTCTCTCCGTTTGCTCCGTCTCCTACCTGGAAGCCTTCATCATCATTATACTCTGACAAGTCAATCACTTGACCTGCATTGATACCTGTACCTGTTAAGGTTCCAGAAGCTAGTCTGAAGAAGCTCCAGTCTAAATGATAATCTGCATCATCTACTTCCTTCACTTTACCATCCATGGCTCTCCATGTTGCATAGTCATATGCTCCGGTTAACTCGATCAATACATCATAGCTATCTGTTGCATCATCTCTTGATACTAATGATCCTGTGATCTGTAGACTTCCGTCTAGACGTCTCAACAATGTACCACCTGCAAAGTCGTACTGGCTGTACTTCTTCTTGCCTTTGTCATCATCATCATCATCATCATCGTCATCATCGTCATCATCCTTGCTATGACCTTTACCCTTGCCTTTGCCATCATTAGAATCATCGTCATCATCATCGTACTTCTCATGACCTTTACCCTTGCCTTTATTATTATGTCTAGCTCTGTCTTGTGAGCCTAGGCTGGTAACCATCAATCTAGCTGACATACCATTATCTACTGTTGGCTTATCTTCTGAATCGATCTTGATCACATACTTGTCTCCTGCCTGAGCTAGGTCACATTCTGTGTCTCTCAATACATCCTCCTCACCGAAGATCAATACTTCTTCCGGAGCAATGCTTGCCACTCCGTTCTCATCCAAGACCACTGTGATATCATTTGCTCCCAAGTCTGGGGCAATATCATCGATCACAGTAACCACCGCTACTCCTGTGTTCACGTTACCGTTTACATCTGTAGCTGTTAAGGTTACATTGTTTGGTCCTAGGTTTGAACAATCGAAGCTGTCTACATCGATGGTGATGCTCGCTACTCCACAGTTATCAAAAGTACCTCCGTCAACATCTGACACCACAATGCTCGTGTTGCCCTCGTTGTCTAAGTACACATTGATATCCTGAGGTACTACTGTTGGTAGGATAGCATCTGTTACTGTTACTATAGCCTCCGCACTTGATACATTACCATGCTCATCTGTTGCTGTAAGCGTCACCGTGTTGGCTCCTACATTTGAACAATCAAAGCTCATGTTATCAAGGGCTAATGTGAAGGCACAGTTATCGAACGTACCATTGTCCACATCGGCTGGAGTAATACTCGTCTCACCATTGGCATCTAAGAACACCTCAATGTTCTGAGTGATCACAGTTGGTGCAATATTGTCCTGTACTGTCACTACTGCTGTAGCCGTACTTACATTACCATTATTATCTGTTACTGTTAAAGTAACCGTGTTAGCTCCTACATGAGAGCAATCAAAAGCAGTTTGACTAGCTACTAGACTCGCAATACCACAGGCATCATTAGAACCATTGTCTAATTGGGCTGCTGTAATGCTTGCATTACCTGATGCATCTAACTGTACTGTCAAGTCTTGCGCAATTGCGATCGGTGCAGTAACATCATTGATCGTTACTGTCGACTCTGCTGTGGTCACATTACCATTCACATCCGTCACAGTGATCGTGATCACATTATCTCCAACATCAGAACAATCAAAATCAAGCTGTGATGCCGTAATACTCGCTATGCCACAGGCGTCAGATGTAGTACCAAAGATTGCTTGATCATCTCCTCCTAAAAGTGTATCAATTCGACCTTCAAGCTCTGATACTGTCGCTTGACGGGCTACAAGGTTCGTTCTATTGGTTTCCAAAGATTCAGAAACTCTCAGAACTGCAGCTTGTAAATTAGCTGTCTGCTGTGCAGAAGTAGCATTTGCTAAATCTTCATTTAACTCATCTAACCTAGCTGAGAGTGTAACAATATTACCTTCAATGTTTGCTATCACACCATTTAAGGTTGATACTCGATCGTAAAGATTGGTTAATGAGATATTTCTATTGACAGGTACCACTTTCAGCAAATCGTTCTGATCAAGTGAGTAAGATCCCGAGGCATCCAAATCAACCGAAATGTCATTGGAAATAATAACTGGAGACACATTGTCTTCCACAGTTACTGTAGCCGTTGCTGTGCTCACATTGTTATTAACATCTGTCACAGTCAAGGTCACTGTGTTAGCACCTACATGTGAACAATCAAAATCAAGTTGAGAAGCAGTAATACTTGCAATACCACATGCATCGCTTGAACCATTGTCTAATTGAGCTGCATTAATGCTTGCATTACCATTCGCATCTAGCTGAACCGTTAAGTCCTGAGCAATAACTATTGGTGCAATATTGTCTTGTACTGTCACTACTGCTGTAGCCGTACTTACATTACCATTATTATCTGTTACTGTTAAAGTAACCGTGTTCGTTCCTACATCTGAACAGCTAAAGTCAGTTACATCCAAGGCTAGGCTAGCAATGCCACAAGCATCGTTACTGCCATTGTCAATATCTGCAGTGGTGATACTGGCCGCTCCGTTAGCATCCAACTCAATCGTTACATCTTGAGTCAAGGCTAAAGGTGCTACATTATCCTCTACCGTTACTACTGCTGATGTAGAACTTACATTGCCGTTCACGTCAGTTACAGTCAAGGTCACCGTGTTAGCTCCTACATGAGAGCAATCAAAAGCAGTTTGACTAGCTACTAGGCTCGCAATACCACAGGCATCATTAGAACCATTGTCTAATTGGGCTGCTGTAATGCTTGCATTACCTGATGCATCTAACTGTACTGTCAAGTCTTGCGCAATTGCGATCGGTGCAGTAACATCATTGATCGTTACTGTCGACTCTGCTGTGGTCACATTACCATTCACATCCGTCACAGTGATCGTGATCACATTATCTCCAACATGAGAACAATCAAAATCAAGCTGTGATGCCGTAATACTTGCTATGCCACAGGCGTCAGATGTAGTACCAAAGATTGCTTGATCATCTCCTCCTAAAAGTGTATCAATTCGACCTTCAAGCTCTGATACTGTCGCTTGACGGGCTACAAGGTTCGTTCTATTGGTTTCCAAAGATTCAGAAACTCTCAGAACTGCAGCTTGTAAATTAGCTGTCTGCTGTGCAGAAGTAGCATTTGCTAAATCTTCATTTAACTCATCTAACCTAGCTGAGAGTGTAACAATATTACCTTCAATGTTTGCTATCACACCATTTAAGGTTGATACTCGATCGTAAAGATTGGTTAATGAGATATTTCTATTGACAGGTACCACTTTCAGCAAATCGTTCTGATCAAGTGAGTAAGATCCCGAGGCATCCAAATCAACCGAAATGTCATTGGAAATAATAACTGGAGACACGTTGTCTTCCACGGTTACTGTAGCCGTTGCTGTGCTCACATTGTTATTAACATCTGTCACAGTCAAGGTCACTGTGTTAGCACCTACATGTGAACAATCAAAATCAAGTTGAGAAGCAGTAATACTTGCAATACCACATGCATCGCTTGAACCATTGTTCAATTGATCAACAGTAATGCTTCCATTTCCTGATGCATCTAACTGTACTGTTAAGTCCTGAGCAATCGCTACTGGCGCTTCATTGTCTACTACTGTTACAGTAAATGATCCACTTGAACTTCCTACTGGGTTAGTTGCAGTAGCTGTAACCGTTGTTGTTCCTAATGCGAAAAATGTTCCTGGCTGAATATCATAACTGATAGTCGAAGCAGGAATACCTGTTGTCTCAGTTGCAGCATAGTTCACTATCGCTCCACACTGACCTGCATCTGTACTTACCACTATGTTCGCTGGCACCACAATTACGGGTGGTAATCCTGTAACAGTTACTGTAAAGGAGTCAGATGCTGTATTTCCTGATACATCGGTTGCCGTATAAGAAACCGTTGTAGTTCCTATCGGGAAAGTTGATCCGCTAGTCAAACCAGCTGTCAACTCTGTTACTACATCACAATTATCTGTACCAATAGGAGTCGTATAATTAACTACAGCTCCAGCTGCACTAGTTGCAAATACATCAACATTAGCAGGAGCAGTGATCTTTGGTGCTATATTGTCTTCTACTGTCACCTTAACAGTCTGAGAAGAACTGTTTCCGTTTACATCTGTGACAATCAGAGTAGTCTCGTTCTCATTACCAGTAAATATGATCGGAGTAGTGAAGTAAACAGTCTCACTTCCTGCTGTATTCCAATCAGGCTTCCAGATGTACCTGGCGTTTGAAGAAATACCAGGAGTAGTTCCCCAAATTGGACTAGAGTTAGTCAATCCAAGATCTCTTGGAGTCAATTCATCATCGCCAAATCCGGTATCACTGTAAGTCCAGTTAGCAGCATTTGTTGACATAGTCTGCTGACCATTGATGAATTGGAAGCTTCCAGATACTGAGAAGTCACCGATGAACATTTCAGGTCCTCCCACATCTTCAGCTCGAACATGTAAGTAATAAGTCTGACCTGGAACCAAGTTACCTGTATGAGTGGTAACTGTTGGCCAGCTGTTATTTGAACCGATCAATTGACCTTCATCTGTTTTGCTTGTTGACAAGTACAACCAGAATTGATTGTCTACTGTCATCTTAGCAGTAATAGTACCCGGAATTGATTCTCCCACATTCTCACAAGAGAAGTCTGTTCTTGTCAATGTCATTGAAGCAATCTCGCAATTGTCAAATGACCCGTTATCTACTTCTGCAGGAGTTAATACTCCTACTCCATTTTCATCTAATTGAACTGTCACATCCTGCGCAATCACAGTTGGAGCAATTAAGTCTCTCACTGTAACTACTGCAGTCTGAGTGGATACATTATTATTGTTATCCGTCACTGTTAATGTGACCGTATTCGCTCCTACATCAGCACAACCAAATGAATCTCTATCTATTGATAGGCTAGCGATACCACAAGCATCATTTGAGCCATTGTCAATGTCAGCAGCTGTGATCATTACATTTCCTGAAGCATCTAAGTCTGCGAAAATATCCTGAGTTACAGCCACTGGTGCTACGTTGTCTTCAACAGTTACAGTAGCCTGAGCAGATGAGCTATTTCCATTCACATCTGTAGCCGTGATCGTAACTGTATTTAGTCCAATATTGCTGCAATTGAAGCTCGAAATATCTAAAGAAAGCGAAGCAATTCCACAATTGTCTGTGATTCCACCGTCCAGGTCAGCAGCTGTAATGGTTGCATTTCCAGAGGCATCCAACTGAACAGTGATGTCATTTACATTTGAAACACCATCTATTGTGGCTACTTGAATATTGACACCGTCTCCTCCTCTACCTGCATTGATCACATTCTGACCTTCTATTGTTATAGAAGTATAAGTACCTGTCAATTGGAATACACCCTGCACAGGTTGTCCATTATCAGTGTAGTCAATGGTATTACCATTCACCGCTGCAAAGCCGTTGCCTCCGCCACTCAATAGACTAATTGGTCCATTAAAGGTGTAGTCACCCTGCATATTGTCGATGTAAAGTATCGGATCAGTTACTTCTTGAGCAAATAAGAGGATCATGACTTCGCCATCATTATTGAACTTTGCTCTCACAAAATCGCCCTGCGGAATAGCCGGATCATATAGGTTAGTATTGCTAAAGATCGAATTGGAATTGGTGTTATTGCCGCCTTCAACAACGGCAGTACTACCAGCTGCTCCAAACGTAACTGAATTTCCATTCAGGTCTCCCGATGTATTTGACGTCCAGTCAACATACTCATAGTCCCCAGATCCACTTGACAGTATCGGTGCGATATTATCCTCAACCATTACAGTAGCAGGAGCCGAAGTGCTATTACCATTTACATCCGTTACCGTTAAGTTTACGGTGTTAGGACCAACATTTGAACAATCGAAAGTATTATTATCCAATACTATGCTAGCGATTCCACAAGCATCATTTGATCCATTATTGATCTGCGCCTCATTAATTGAAGCGTTTCCTGAAGCATCCAATTGAATTGTGATGTTCTGTGTAATCACATTCGGTGCTTCATTGTCTACAACAGTCACAGTGAAAGTTCCAACTGAAACACCCACAGGGTTTGTCGCTGTCGAAGTTACAGTAGTTGTACCTAGCGGGAAGAAGCTTCCAGGTTGAATATCATAAGTGATATCAGAAGCAGGAATTCCCGTAGCATCAGTAGCTAAATAGCTCACAACAGCACCGCATTCACCGGCATCTGTATTCACTACAATATTTGCAGGAACAATGATCTCAGGTGCTATACCTGACACTTCCACATTGAATGAAGCAGAAGCCGTATTTCCTGAACCATCCGTTGCCGTGTACTCAACAGTTGTAATACCAATCGGGAAGGTTGACCCCGAAGCTAATCCAGCGGTCAATGCTGTGGTCACTGTACAATTATCAGTACCTACAGGAGTAGCATAATTAACAACTGCACCGGCAGCACTAGTTGCGAATACATTGATATCAGCTGGCGCTGTGATCTGTGGAGCAATATTATCTACAACTGTAACATTCGCAGTTCCAGTGGCTGAATTGCCATTAGCATCTGTAACTGTAAGCACTACTTGATTACCGGCTGAAGCTATTGGAGTATCAGTGATCCAATTATTGGCTTCATCTCTATTGGCTGTAGCATTCACATTTCCAGCCAAGTTGTTAATAGTTGCACCTGAACCCTCATCAAAATTGAAGTAAGCCACTAAACCAGCTTCATTTCCAGTGAGTGCAGTATTTCTATTATCAGCAATCTCTGTAGCTGTCCTTTCTACATTCCACACACGGAATTCATCAATATCACCAGTCCAGTTTTCTGAGTACCATGCTGAATCTTTAGGACCACCAACCGTCAGTGTAGTTACATTGGCAAATTGATTGATTCCTCTATTAATCTGTCCAATTGAGTTACCATCAAGATATATGATGACTCTAGAGGTGTTCATCACTACAGCCACGTGGTACCATTGATTCTTATTCAATGTTGCCGGTAAGGTATAATAGCCGCCATTAAAGAATCCAATTGTATTCAAGTCAGCATTCATATGAAGACTCCATCTGGAGTCACCTGTATTATTTCTAACTGAAGCCCAAACATCGTTGCCATTGGCATTGCCGCTAAATCTAACCCAGCCCTCAACAGTCTGAGATGTTAAACCTGCAACGGATGGATCATTAAGGAAAACCTGATCTCCATTACTGTTGGTAACTCCATCAAATCTAAATGCAGATCCTGCATCTCCTTCTAAATCGTCACAGTCAAATTGTGTCTGATCTAGACTTAGTGTGACAGGACCTGAAGAATCAGAAGAACCATTATCAACTTGTTCAGGAGAGATACTTGCATTACCATTTGCATCCAACTGAACTGTTATATCTTGAGTGATCACTGTCGGAGCCGTAGAATCTACTACAGTAACAGTTCTGATCTCTGAAGTTTCATTTCCTGATGGGTCAACGGCTGTGTAAACTACAGTGTATTCACCTGGAGCAGGATTAGCAGGTACGTTATTAACTACTGATAAATCAGTAGAGCAGTTATCATCTGCTGTTGCCCCTGCATCTACGTAAGGAGTATAGGCCTCATGTGTAGCCGTCAATCCGCCATTTACGTTGATAGTTGGAGCAGTGTTATCTTCTACAATTACGTTAAAAGAAGCCGAAGATGTACCAACGGCATTAGTGGCTGTTGCTGTAACTTGAGTTGTACCAACACCAAAATTACCAGGTTCAATACTATAAGTAATTTCTGAAGCTGGAATTCCAACAGGGTCAAAAGCGGCAAATCCAACAAATGCGCTACATTGACCATTATCATTACTCACAGTAATATCTGATGGCACTACAATTTGAGGAGCAACGCCTCTTATAGTGACATTAAAAGAAGTTGAAACTTCATTGCCAGCCCCATCAAAGGCAGTATAAGTAACCTGAGTTGTACCGATAGGGAAAAATGATCCACTAGCTGGTCCACTAGTTAATATGGTAGTTACTGAGCAGTTGTCAGTACCCACAGGAACGTCATAAACAATTTGTGTACCTGCAGGACTTAGGGCTAATGTCGTGATATCATTATTGGTAGTGATTTGCGGAAGAATCTCATCAATAACTGTCACAATTGCATTAGCTGAAGTTGAGTTTCCGCTTGCATCTTCTGCTGTTAAAGAAACTGTATTCGTGCCTAAATTAGAGCAATCGAAGTTCAAATTATCTAAACTCAAAGTCACTGCTTGGCCTGAGTTGTCAGCAGAACCATTATCTATGTCACCTGTAACAATGGAGGCCTGCCCGTTCTCGTCTAAGTTTATTGTTATGTCTTGAGTATTGATAGTTGGTGGTGTGGCGTCAGCTACATTTACATTAAAGCTTTGCTGATCTGAAATACCGAAACAATCTGTGATAATTAATGAACCAGAATAAGTACCTGGTAATAGATCATCAGAGTAGCTCGCTCTTGTACCAACCTCTATACCATCAATGATCCACAAGTAATCAGTAATTCCTTGATCATCCGTAGACTCAGAAGCATCTAACTCGAACTCTGCTGTTCCATTAACACCTGTACTCAAATTCAATTCACCCTCTAGAACAATCATTGGTGCTTCATTACATAGCACACCTGTCTGTTCAAGGTCATGTAAAGCATAGGCATTTACCACAGATCTATTGCCATCAGCTGTAATGCTCAATACCTCTGTACTATTCTGAGGATAGAATTCTAATGAAACTATAATTGAATTAGGAATCCAGCCAGAAACAGGCACATTGATTCCCTGAAGCTCAAAGTTCATATTTGCTCCAGTACTATTGACATCATTCGAAAGGAGCACTTGTAGTCTATGCAGATTACCTGGCACCATACCACTTAATGTAATGGTGGCTGTTCCACCACTAGGTTCAAAAAGCAGAGTGCTCATAAGTCTGTCGAAGTTAGACCCTACAGCGCAGTCAGAGCAGAAGTCTCCCCCACCTTCAGTCATACCTGAGATAGATGAAGCATCAGCACCAAAGCATACACCGTTCAATTGAACCGTATGCACATCATTTCCAACATTATTCGCTTCAATCAGCAAGCCGTCATTGGCAATTCCTGATTCATCAGATATAACGTTAATGGTTGAGGTAACAGCTGGCAGAACGGTTACCGTTCTAGAAACTGTATTGGATTGATTTCCAGTCCCATCAATAGCTTGGTAAGATATGATGTACTGTCCAGGAGTGTTTATATCCACTGCACCTGTTGTTTCTATTGTAAATGAACAGTTGTCATCACCAGAAACTCCCGGATCATTGTAAGCATTAAATTGAGTAATGGTTTCATCACCGCCATTGAGAGTAACTGTTGGCGCAATATTATCCACTAGGGTTACTGTTGCAGTACCTGTTGCTGAATTACCTGAAGCGTCAGTTGCAGTCAACGTTACACTAGTACCTCCTGAATTAAAAACAGACTTGCTGCTAATGCGGTAAGGCACTAACTGATTTGTAGGTGAGTCTTGTATCCAAAGCAATTCACCGTCAAATGCGAAACTGCTGAAAACATCATTTACCTCATCAAACTGAACAGACTCCTCATAAGACCAATCTGATACGTTAATTACATGTATGTGATTATCTCCTGCTGGGAATCCAACCGATTGAGCATAGATACTGGCTTCTCCGATAAAGTAGAATTTTCCATTTGCTACCTCCATAGATTTGATACTATTGAAAAACTTAATTGGGAAAGTTCTTACGAATGCTCCAGTTGCTTTATCCAACACTCCAATGTCGGTATTCCCGTTATTGTAGTAATACACAAAGTCTGAATCGACCGTAATGGATAGATTGGATCTTCTTTCATCGTGAATTCCTGCTGCCCAAATACGAGCACCATTTGAATTTAGCCTTGATATTCTAGCAGGTTGTGATTGATTTATGGTTGCAGCAGCGAACAAATCACCCGAGTCTGAATCAATAAATAAGTCTCTGATTTCGGATCCTGCTTGAGTCAAAGTAATTTGTCCAATATAAGTCCCTAAAGTGTTAAATCGATGTACAAAGGGCTGTGCCAATCCATTCCAAAATGGAAGTAAGAATTCATCATTCTGAGAATCATATGCTCCATTTCTGTATGGCCCAATATTTTCTGATAATACAATACCTTGACCATCTGGGAAAGGACTAACTGGTGTTGCCTCACCAAAATCGGAACAATCAAAATCGGTTTGATCTAAACTCAGAGTAACCACACCTGATCCATCAGAGGAGCCGTTATCAATATCTTCAGGAGTTATAGAGGCCGTTCCATCAGCTCCAAGCTCTACTGTAATATTCGAATTAACAATGACTGTTGGAGGTGTAATGTCTTCAACTATTACCGTTCTGGTTACTTCTTCTGCTGCATTGCCTGAGGCATCCGTAGCATTGTATCTCACCACATATGTTCCTATTTGAGGAAGAACATCATCTCCCGAAATCACTACTTCAACATTAGAATCACAAGCATCTTGAGCAACAGCACCTTGTTCAGTATAGGTATCAATTCCGAATCCAATGTTGACAGTTGAATTACCCACTAAAGCAATTGCTGGTATTGATACATCTGCAACGGTAATGGTAACCGTTTCTGTCGAAGATGCTCCTTGGTCGTCTGTTGCAGTCAATACAACATCTACTGTCCCGATATTTGTACAATCAAATGCCTCCTGATCTACAGACAGCGTAAAGTTGGTGTCATCTGTTGTTCCATTGTCGAGGTTGTTGGCATCAAGAGTGGCCTGACCACTTGCGTCAAGTTCTAATACATAATCAGTTACTGCAACAATTAAAGGCGGCTCATTCGGACACCAGGTTGGTACGGCAGCTTGCGATACATTATTCTGTGTGGTATTGTCAAAACTATCGCTTATATCAGTTGAATTACCAAACAACTCTAGTCCATCAATAGCGACATTAGTTGTGAATTGATCAACTGTAATACCATTGGTAGCATTGGCAATCTTTACATTATTCAACTGATAATCGTCCGATGTTCCTTGCGCTCTCCAAAGTCTGATACCCGTATCTCTACCACAGGATTCAAAATTCTCAATGATAGTTCCTCTAGAGTCTCTAACACTAAGACCTATACCACCACTGGCACTTTCAGTGATATTAGAGATAGTTACATTATTACCAAACTCTAAGGCAATACCTTGAGTATTGTCTTTCAAGGTATTCGATCCCAAAGTGAAATTTGAAGGAGACCTTAAAAATATACCAGTGCTTGATCCAGTTAAATCATTACCTGATATATCTGTTGGCGTACCATAGTAATAAAAGATAGCAGTACCACCGGCATCCTTAATGGTGTTATTCGTAATTGTATTTCTCTGTGCATTGCTATTATTAAAATAGACAGAGTTACTAGTCGTAGAAGATAGATCATTGTTCGTAATGACATTATCAGCATTAGTACCAGTAAAATACAGCGCATTAGAAAAGCCTCCAGTAGCATCATTATTCTGAATAGTGAATCTATTGATATGATCGGCCGAAAAGGCTCTTTTTCCTGTTGGATCAACGAATAGAGGTGCAAACTCCCAATCCTCGACTGTCACATCGTTAGAAGATGAATAATAGATCACATTGTCCACATGATCTCCATAAAGGTTCAAATTCGGACCTGTTTGACCAGGGGCAGTAAGACTAAATCCATTAGCACGATTTAAATAAATACCACTTCGAGAACCTCTGAGGTCGTTATTATTGATCTCTGCTGGAACTCCATATAAATAATAGATGGCAAAACTTCCTGCATTCCTGATATCGTTATTGGTAATAGTGTTATTCTGCGCGTTTGAATTATTGAACCAAATGGAATAACTAGTTGCATCTGATAAGACATTATTATCTAAAACGTTGTCACCATTAGTTCCTGAGAAATACATGGTATGGGCAAAGCCTCCAGTAGCATCATTATTCTGAATGATGAAACGATTAATATTATCTGCTTGAAAGGCTCTTTTCCCTGCAGGATTTACAAATAGAGGAGCAAAGTTCCAATCCTCTACTGTCACATCGTTTGTTGAAGAATAGTAGAACACTGCGTCAACATGATCACCATAAATATTCAAGTTTGGACCAGTTTGGCCAGCAGCAGTCAGATTAAAGCCATGCGCTCTGTTTAAATAAATACCACTTCGAGAACCTCTGAGGTCATTATTATTGATCTCTGCTGGAACTCCATATAAATAATAGATGGCAAAACTTCCTGCATTCCTGATATCGTTGTTGGTAATAGTGTTGTTCTGGGCGTTTGAATTATTGAACCAGATGGAATAACTAGTTGCGCCTGATAAAACATTATTATCTATAACGTTGTCACCACTAGTTCCTGAGAAATACATGGTATGAGCAAAACCTCCAGAAGCATCATTATTTTGAATTGTGAAACGATTGATGTTATCTGCTTGAAATGCTCTTTTTCCTGCAGGATTGACAAATAGAGGGGCAAAGTTCCAATCCTCTACTGTCACATCGTTTGTTGAAGAATAATAGATCACATTGTCCACATGATCACCATATATATTCAAGTTTGGACCAGTTTGGCCGGCAGCTGTCAGACTAAAGCCATGAGCTCGGTTTAGGTATATGCCATTTCTTGATCCTCTGAGGTCATTATTATTGATCTCTGCTGGAACTCCATAATAATAATAGATGGCCCATCCGCCAGCATTCCTGATATCGTTGTTGGTAATGGTGTTATTCTGAGCATTTGAATTATTAAACCATATAGCGTTGCTCGTTGTACCAGATAAGTCATTATTATCTATCAGATTATCTCCACTAGTACCACTAAAAAGTAACGCGTGCGCAAAACCTCCCGAAGCAATATTATTCTGAATTGTAAAGCGATTAATGTTATCAGTTGTAAAAGCTCTTTTTCCTGCAGGGTCTGCAAAAAGACTAGCAAAGTCCCAATTTTCTACAGTTACATCATTAGTAGTAGAATAATAGAACACATTATCTCTATGGTCACCGTAAATATTCAAATTTGGCCCTGTTTGACCAGGAGCAGTCAAGTTAAACCCATGAGCTCTATTCAAATAGATTCCATTGACCGAACCTGTTAAATCATTGTTGTTGATCTCTGCTGGCACACCATAGTAATAATAGATAGCCCAGCTTCCCGCATCTCTAATAGTATTATTGGTGATTGTATTGTTTTGTGCATTGGTGTTATTCAACCAAAGGGCAATGCTTGTTGTACCCGATAAATCGTTATTATCAAAAACATTATCTGAGTTAGTACCACTCAATTGAATAGCATGTGCAAAGCCTCCTGTCGCATCATTATTCTGAAAAGTGAATCTATTGATATTATCAGAGGTAAAAGCTCTCTTTCCGGCTGGACTGATGAATAATGGACTAAAATTCCAATTCTCAATTGTAACATCATTGGTATTAGAATAGTAGATCACATTATCTCTATGATCGCCATATACATTCAAATTGGGACCAACTGAGCCCGGTGCAGTTAAATTGAACCCATGAGCTCTATTCAAATAAATACCATTGATGGAGCCTGTTAGGTCATTTCCATCAATTGAAGCAGGAACACCATTGTTAAAATAAATTGCCCAGCTATTTGCTAGAATGGTATTGTTATCAATAGCCGTATTAGCACCATTGGCATTGTTTAACCAGATGGCAATACTAGTTGAAGCAATCGTGTTGTTATTGATGTCGTTGTTTTGGAATGTCCCACTTACTTGAAAAGCATGGGTATGGCCCGACATTACATTATTTGAAATCGTTGAATTGTCGATGTTACTACCTCCAATACCAACACTGAAATTTGTAAAGGTATTTCCATCTATTAATACATTATCAGATGCATTTAGGTTGATACCTGTACCTGATGGTGATCCGGTAGACAACAAATTCAAATCACTGATCTCAGAACCTGAGCCACCTACATCAATTCTAAATGGACTCGAGTATTGGATAGTGATCAGAGGTGTATTTGTATATCCCTGCTGTGTGCTTCCAGCAATCACTACTTCATCAGTAATGATAATTTGAGAATTCAGGTTGATTGTTTGGATTCCATTACCAATCGCAAAACTGATCTCATCGGGGCCCGGCTTGGCATTTGCATCTAAGATTGCTTGTCTCAGAGATCCTGCTCCAGAGTCTGATGTATTGGTTACAACAAAATTTTGAGGAAGCTCAACATTTCTAAATGCTTGAATCTCTGCTTGTGTTCTGACATCATTCCATAACCTGAGTTCGTCAATATATCCATCGAAAGTATTGCATTGACATCCATTAGGGTCTTGACGCCCAATGTTCAATTCACCCGAACTGAATGAAAGAGCACCTCTATTGAAGGTATCAGTTAAGTTTCCGTTCACGTAGAATTTCAATTCACCAGTTCCGCTGTTCCAAGTCATCGCCACATGCGTCCATCCACCTGTTGCAATAGGGGTAGTACTATATGACCAACCACCGTTAGGGTTATAAAAACCTAGACCGGGTTGCCCATTCGGATGAGTCTGAAAAAGGAAATTATAATTTGCTCGATCGACAATGGCATTGTTACCAGCATCTTGAGGCCAAACCCATGCTTCGATGGTCATTTGATTCGCCATGCTATTATAGATGGCATTGTCATTGACTCTCATGTAACCGCCATTTAAAAGTTGTCTAGACCAAGACGATCCAGTTACGGGAGCAACACCACCCCAAGCACCAAAATTAACTTGGTTTGCAGTCCCATTAATTGATGACGCATCTGAGGCAATATTCCCAGAACCTTCATCAAATTGCCAATAACCGATAAGATTTGCATTAGTAGATTCAGCAGGAGCTGGCTCTACAATCACAGTTCTTGTAGCTAAAGATTCATTTCCTTCAGTATCTGTTATTCTATAATCAATTGTGTACGATCCAGGTGTTGAAGTATCTAGATCTGAAGAAACAATTTGCTGTTCGGCAACACTACAATTATCAGCAACCTGTACTGGATCCACCCAAGCAGAACCTACTTCGAGTGTTGTCACTATAGACGTTTCACCAAATGCACCATCTCCATCTAAATCAAAGCCTGGGAATTGTGTGTCTTCTGCAATTAGATCAAATTGGTATTCTAAGAACATTCTCCCAGCATCTCTCGCGATAATTGAGACTTCCCTCCCCCCTAGGTCATCGCAAGACAAAGTTATTTGATCAGCTTCTTCTCCTTCTAGTAAAAATTTAAACTCAAGATCACCCGGTATATCATCCTCAAACCTAGAAGCCAATTCTGTTGCAGCATCCAAGACAACGCTGCCCATATCATCCAGAGTGGCAAAAATCCTTCTACCTCCGGAGTTTGCAATCCTTGTAGGCTGTTCACTGATTATTACCTGAAGAGGGTCAGTCAAATCGTTTTCTAAACCATGCATTTCTCTTCCTGAATAGTCAAAAAAGGCATAAGGAATCCCAGTATTTAGGTCAATGTCGCCTTCGAAATCATAATAAAGTCTAAGTCTAGACTCTGATTCATAACCAACAAGAACCTCATCATAGTAAGTATTGATATCACTACTTGATCTATCTCTATTCCAAATTCTAAGCTCAGCTATATAACCCCTAAAATTACTTGATGAGTTATGACCTACTGGGTATTGGACTATTTCGGACTGAGATCCAATAAAAAATGATCTTTCATCTAAAGTGCCTTGTATACCACTAATAGTTTCTGTTCCCACAGAAACACCATTAATGAACAACTCCACATAAGAATCGCCTATATAAAAAGCTATGTGTGTCCATTTGCCAAAAATGTCTGAATCTACATTGAATGTTGCCCCAGCCACGACTATGGTTTGATCTGCCGTATTATAGGTAGCGGACCAAATACCTTCGGATGTAAAAAGGTATTTGTTTATTGGATCATCTGGGTACTCATTTTGAAGAAGGAACCATGCCTCGACTGTCAAATCATCAGGGCGCACTATCCATTCTGCATTGGAAACTTCAATGTGTTCTGTTCCGTCAAAATAGCGTCCGTATTCATTAATGAGGCCGGCAGGAAGTTGACTGTAAGATTGAAATACAAAAACAGTCGAAAAGAATAAACAAAGAAATAATGTTCGATTGGTTGAGGTGAATAGGCCATTCACCATCGGTAAGGATCTTTTCAGGTCCTTACCGATTGGTAAAAAGGATAACATATACTACGTGTTTTGGTCGATTTATCTTAACCTGACTGTAGTAGACCTATGACGTGTTACTTGGTTGAGGGTGCTTGGTGAAAGCGGTATGAAGATAGACTTATTAGTTTGACCGGTCGTTTTTTTGTTGTGAATGGTAGTCTTTTGTATGCGAAATGCATGTCAAGTTTACTTGATCATTTCAAGCAACTCAGTCTTCTTGGATCGACTAACTGGAATAGATACTCCTTCGATCTCTATGCTATCGGAACCTATCTTGCTCACCTTGTCTAAGTTAACTGCATAAGACCTGTGGCTCTTGAAAAACTTATTAGAAGGTAGCTGATCTAACATCTCAGTTAAGCTTCCTCGATGTAAGATTTTACGGTCCGACATGTGAATTTCAGTGTAGACATTTTCAGCCTTGAGCCAGTTAATCGAATCGTAACTTACCTTCACCATATCATGCCCATCTTTAACCAGTAAATACTTATTTCCTTGGTCATATCTCATCTTGATCATCTCCAAAGATTTGAATAGTTCATTCTCTGAAAATGGTTTTAGGATGTAACCTAAGGGTTCATACTTGAGGGCTGAGGAAAGTGTCTTTTTATCAGAATAAGAGGTAACAAAAGCAAAGGGCTGTTTTTGGTCTTGGCATATTTTAGCTAAGTCCAATCCACTAAGTCTCGAATTCAAATTGATATCTAGAAAAACCAGATCTGGTTTTTGGTCTTGAAGATGCAGTTGGAAGTCCTCGGAGTTGGTGCAAATAGCTACCACTTGGTGCCCGAGTTTCTGAACCATCATTTTCAATGACTCCGCAATGATAACTTCATCTTCTACTATCAGTGTTCTTAGGTAAGGCTGCAATGTGGTATTTGGTTGAGAACGGAAATATAAAGAATTATCTGTTAGTACACATAAAATTGCCGTTGGTACTAATAAAAAGGTTCTATATTAGCCCTGTGAGGTCAGTTCTTATTATAGTAACTGTACTACTCTTCAACCAAAACCAAGTAGTCAGCCAAGAGGCCACTAACCCCTATTCCATTGTCGAAGAGGTTAGTGCAAAATCCGCTACTATTAATTCTACTAGAGAGCTTTTCAATTTATACGCCAATGCAGCCAATCAACTGACTATAAGAGGCAACTACTCTTTGGCCGACTCTCTATATGTAATTGCCGACAATTACATAGATAGCTCTATCGATAGCTCTGAATTGGTGAAGATGGTCACCTATCGAGCCATGATGTTTAAAATTCAAGGCAAATACACCAATTCTATTCAGGATTACCTGTGGCTTCTTGACTACCATATAAAGAATCTAGACATCAATAGTCAAGTATACACTTATGCAAGAATTGCAGAATTCTATAGAGCGAGTGAAAATGCTAAAGAAAGCGAAGAGGCACTTGTAAAGGGCAAGGCCCTGATCGATCAAGCAACTGATTCTGCAGCTGTCGCTTATTTGTATAGTCGAATTGCTGCCAACCAAAATCAGTTCTCGCACAATATGGATAGTACTATTTACTATGCTGAAAAAGGACTGACATGGGCAACTCAGAACAGAAGCGCCTTAACTCGCATGCTTTTGCTGAATGAACTGGCCTATTCCTACATGCACATAGACATTAGCGATTCTGAAAGGATTTTAGATTACTTCAATCGAGCCATCGCCATAGGCGAAGAGTATGGCTTTTATCGTAACCTTTTGTCAACTTATGACAACTTGGCCCTTTATAATTACAGACTAGGCAATTATGACAGAGTAATTGAAATCTGTAGAGCATCAATAGACATGGGACTGTCCAATGGTTGGGAATATGCCCTAGATGCATCTTATGAACTCTTGGCTGATAATCTAAGAGCAAAGGGTGAGTTCGAAGAGAGCAATCAACTCTACAAAAAGGCATTTCAGATCAAGGCCGACAACTACCGAAATAATTACAACAAGGAGGTCGCAGAATTACAAGCCGTCTTTGAGCAAGAACAAGCAGAGCTTGAGCTTGAAAACCTTCAAAATAGAAGCAAAAGAGAGCGCTATGCACTTTTTGGCACCATTGCATTGGCTTTGGTTTTCTCTGCATTAGCCTTATTTACTTTTGCCCTTTTTAGGAGAGTTAGGAACGTGAACGCCACATTAATCGAGAGCCAAAAAGCAACTCAACAATCTAACTTCGAACTAAAAGAAGTGGTAGCCGAAAAAGAAGTTCTTTACAAGGAATTGAACCACAGAGTCAAGAATAATCTGACCGTACTTTCGGGCCTCATCTACATGCAAGAGGATCTGGTTAAGGATGAAAATGGTAGGAGGCTTTACAAAACGCTCAGAGAAAGAATAAAGGCAATGGCCCTCGTCCATGAAAAGCTTTATAGCCTAACTGACTCGACTAAGATCAATTTCCAAGAATATCTCGCAGAGTTGGTGCCAGTACTCTATGAATCACAAATGAAATCGAATATCGATTTTGATTTCCGATTGAACTGTGACCCTCTACAACTCAATATTGATAAGGCTATTCCATTAGCATTGATCTTTAATGAACTCATTACAAATTCTGCCAAACATGGAACATCCAAGCAAGACAAGAATCTTATCTCCATAGAAGCTACCTACCTTGATGATCATTACCGAATTGTCTATCGAGATTCAGGGCCAGGTCTTCCTGAAGACTACAATGCCAGAAAGAATGACTCTATGGGTATAAGGATCATCAAAATGATGATTACCCAACTCAAGGCTAAAATCACTCAGAACAGTTCTCAGCAAGGCATCACCTATATTATTGATCTTCCATAAAAAAAGCATCCCGAAGGATGCTCTTAGTTAATTACCTTTTGTAGGTCTCTTATATCTATTTGGAGCAGGAGGCTCAGGTTTGAGCACGATCTCCTGCGTTTTCAGCAATTCTAGCGCTTCCTGAATGGCTCTTTCTAATTGAGGATCCTTACCATCAATTACTAGCTTCGGAGATTGCTCCACAAGAATGTCTGGTGCAATTCCTAAGCCTTCTACATCCCATTCACCATCAACGTTATAAAAGCCTCCTCTTGGCGCCACCATTCTTCCATTATCTATGAACAGAGGTGTATCCCAGGTACCGACTAACCCACCCCAAGTTTTAGTACCAATTAATGGACCTATTTCCATCTGCCTGAACATGAATGGCAATAAGTCGCCACCCGAACCTGCTCTTTCATTGATGATCATCACCTTAGGGCCCCAAATACCAGCACCTGGTGAAGGAAATGGAGTATTACCTTCTACCCTGCTATTGAAATAACCATGAAGTTTTCGAGACATCACATCAACCATGTAATCAGCTGCACTTCCTCCTCCATTATTTCTTTCATCAATAACAGCACCTTTTTTGTGCTGCTGCGCGAAATAATAGCGATTGAAATAAGTATATCCCGGACCGGCCGTATTAGGCACGTAGATATAGGCTAACTTCCCTCCTGACATCTCATCGACCATTCTACGGTTTCCTTCAATCCAATCAAATCGTCTAAGCCCACCTTCATTCGTCACAGTTTTGACAATGACATCTTTTGCACCATCTAAACTTGCTTTTGAGTTCAGACTTAAAGTCACTTGACGATTACCAGTTCCCACAAAATAGCTGTAGATATTTTCTTCAAGATTTACTTCTTGCCCATCGACAGCTACAATGTAACTACCCTCACTGACCTCATTCCCGGGCTGTGCCAGCGGAGCGTATAAGTTTGGATTCCAACTCTCGCCATTATAGACCTTGTCAATTTTGTATCCTCTTTTGTCTTTGATAATATCTGCTCCTAGTAGACCTACTCTATCATTCGGTACAGAAGGATAATCCCCGCCAGAAACATAAGAGTGTCCTACAGCAATTTCACCACTCATGATATCAACTACATAATTCAAATCTGAGCGATGTCTTACATGCTCGATCCATGGACTATACCAAGACCAGACATCATCCCATGGCGCACCGTGAGTATTATCTACATAGAGGAAGTCTCTCATATATCTCCAGCCTTCCCTAAAGATCTGTTTAGCTTCAAGCCTAGGGTCGACTTTCACCCTTACACCACTGAGACTTAGTCTACCATCGCCTACTTTCTTCTCACCACCTGAAGTGCCAATTATTCCCCAAGTACCTCCACTCCTATACAATAATTGCTTTCTATCCGCTGACACGACACCATAACTAATGCTAGGCAAATGGGTAGCACTCTTAGCTTTTGAGACATCATATTTCAACAATTTCGTTCCTTCATTCTGAACTACTTCGGTGTAGAAAAAAGAATGCTCTGGTCCCGGCATCATTTGAGCATAATTCCTGGCCGGAACGTCAATGGCCACTATTCTATTTGCAAGACCATCCTCGTCTATCACTACAGATTTATCTTCTTCTCCTTTCTCTTCAGAGGCAGCTGCTTCTTCATCACTTTTTGGTAAAAATGGGCTTTTCCCATCTGCCTTAAGCACCACCAAATAAGGTGTTCTGGTAACTGGAATATTGTAAGAGCTCATGTCTAACCAGCCACTTCCTAATCCGTAATCTGTGCTTGCCAAGAAATACAAATAATCGCCAGACTCATCCCAAACGGGAGATATCGCATCGGCCATATGATCAGTGATCTGAATTGTATTTTTGGAATCTACATTGAATGCTTTAACCACTTTAAATTGATTGGCTTGCTGCTGAACAAATGCAATCCATTTTGAATCAGGCGACCACTCCGGATTAAGCGATCTATTGGGATGCGCGAATAAGTCAGTAGCTACTTTAGTGGCATTGCCCGTATTCACATCCACATACCAGAGCGTATAATCAGTATCTGTATAGGCGATGAAATTACCATCAGGAGACCACTGCGGTCTAAAGTAGAATGTCTGATTGGGTAGCGTGTATACAGTTGGTTCGTTCTGTCCTTTTTGATCTGAAATCATCAATTGATACTCGCCAGACCTATCATTGAACCAAGCTACTTTATCTCCTTTAGGAGACCAGATCGGAGCTCGATCAGCTTCATCACTTGAAGCCGTTAGGTTTCTCCAGTTACCTTCTTTTTTTGGAATGGTGATGATATCTCCTCTGAACTCGAAAATGGCCCTCTTACCTGAAGGAGAAATCTGAGCATTATACATCTGATAAGCTGAAGCATTCACCCATCGCGGAGAACCCCAGTTCATATCGCCTTTGACATTGACCACCACTTGTTTGGATGAATTATCGGCAGGGTTTAGCAGATGTAATCTACCGCCTTGCTCATAAACAATTCCTGCAGGCCCTGATTCTAAATTCTTGACATCAAAGTCAGCATGGAAGGTTCTTTGCGTAAGTTCCTTGCTTTTCGGATCAAAGCTCCAAATGTTGTTAGCATAGTCTCTCTCAGAAAGGAAAAACACTTCACCATTATGCCAAACAGGACTTGTATGTCTCTCATTATCGGTTTGCGGAGTCTCTATCAGGTCGAAGTTTTTTAGATCAACAATCCATATCGGTTTCGCCTGACCACCTCGGTAGTTTCTCCATTCCGGATCCCAAAAGCCAATTTGCTGATATGCGATCATTTTGCCGTCAGCTGAAATTTGTCCGTCAATAGCTCTTGGAATAGCCATTTCAGTTGGCGTTCCTCCATTTACTGATACTGTGTAAAATTTGGCTTCCTTGGTAGGCAAGCTTTTTCTAGCGGATGCAAAAAGCACTTCACCTTCTGGTGTCCACCCAGTGACATTATCGTTACTTGGATGATAAGTAAGTCTTTTGGGTTCACCACCAGTACTAGGAATCACGTATACATCTGTATTTCCATTGTACTGACCCGTAAATGCGATCATGCTTCCATCAGGAGAAAAATGGGGACTTGTTTCTCCGCCAATATTTGAAGTTAATCTGATCGCATCTCCTCCATTGACACTAACCTTCCAAAGGTCATTAGCATAAACGAAAGCAATTTCAGAGTCAGAAACTGTGGGCTGTCTTAACAACATAGTGCCTTGCGCCCATGTCGTTTGATATAGGAAAACAGCCATTAAGGATAGGATGAGTTTTCTCATAATTATGATTGAGGTTGTTTTGACCTTAATCTAATCACTAATGGCTATTGAAGCATAACTTGTTATTTCAACGGTATTAGAAAATCGAATTCAGGCTTTGAACAATTGGTGATTTGAGCGAAATTCATTGATCTCAATTTTTCAAAATGCAGAAAATCAAAAAGGTTTGTGTCTATTGCGCATCTAGCGATAAGATCGATCCCTCCTACAAAGAAGCTACAAGAGAATTAGCCAAAGCCTTAGTAAAAAGCAAAGTGACCGTTGTTTATGGTGGCGGAGCAAGAGGCCTCATGGGAGAACTAGCAGATACCGTTTTAGAGGAAGAAGGTCGAATTATTGGCATTATGCCTCACTTCATGAAAGAAGTCGAGTTTCACCATAAAGACGTCAATGAATTCATATTCACTGCTGATATGCATGAGAGAAAGAAGCAGTTCATGGTTGGGGTAGATGCCCTTATCACTCTCCCTGGTGGTTGCGGAACCTTCGAAGAGCTTATGGAGGCCATTACCTTAAAGCGCTTAGGGATCTTCACAAAGCCTATAGTCATCCTGAATATGAATGGCTACTATGATAAGTTATTAGACATGTTAGACCATGCAGTTAATGAGGGGTTTATGGGTGAAAAACATAGAGACATTTGGACAGTTTTTGATGATCCTACCAAGGTAATCGAAGCTATTAGCCAGAGTAAGCCTTGGTCCAATGACGCCATTCAATTCGCTCAAGTGTAGAGACATGGTTTCACATCCATTTTTCTGTTTCTCAAATCACTTTTTCTTCAATAATTGTAAAAGATTGAAAATCAGATTATCATACAGAAATTTCCAACTTTTTAGCAATTGAAGCTCCATCTACTCTATCCTTTCATCGCTTTACTTGTCTTCTTTTCATTTGAAATTGAGGCCAATGAAATCATTGAGTATCAAAATGAAATTGCTGTTTATTCAGACAATGAAATCAATATTGAGCCTTCGCAGATCCTTATCTACAGAGATGAATTGGGCTCGGCCAATATTGAAAGTGTAAGAAATGCCAGCTTAAGCAATTATCTCCGATTGAATGAAATGAATTTCTTCGATCAGGATAAGACTCACTGGGCTTTTTTCACTTTAGAGAATCAAACTGACGCTCCTTTTGACTTTGTTTTAGAAGGTGGCAGAAACGCTCGCGAAACTTATTACATCATTTCCAATGACGAAGTCCAAGAGAGAAAGACGGGGTATTTCGTACCTATCAAAGAGAGGGATATAGAGCAGAATTATTTAAATCGAATCAATCTCTCTCTACCTGCCAACTCCACAGTTGGAGTCTATGTTAAAGTAGAAAGCCTTGATAATCTACCTCTTGATTTTGAGAACTTTAAATTGATCTCGAAAGACACATGGAACCAAAGTGTTCTTCAAATCAACCTGTTCCAAGGTATTTTTAGCGGGGTAATGATCATCTTGATTTTACTGGCACTCTTCTTCTATGCCAGAACTAAATCAAGGGTATTCTTAAATCTCACTCTCTACGCATTATGTAACCTGATCTACTTTGCTAATGTGCATGGCCATGTCGAGATCTACTTTTTACGATCAGCAGCAAACGCAGTGCCTCCTCTCTGGCTTTTTCCTTTCCTTACCTCTGCTGCCTATTTACAGTTTGCCAGAGACTACAACGAATCTGCTGAAAGTTTTCCTAAATGGGATAAACTCTTCAAGAACTTGGCGATTACTTGTGTGATACTATTTGCCTTATTCAGTGTCTATCTAGTATTAACAAATGACTACTTTATAGCGATCAACACCATGCAGATCTTCTTGTTAGCCATGGTAGTCCTTGGGTTAGCCTTTCTTTTTCACATTTATCAGACCGGCAATACCATCAATAAGTATTTCGTCTATGGCTCAATCTTCCTTCTATTTTCGGTTGTGATTTCAATAGTTGGGCAGTTCTTCTATATCACTAACACTATTCCATTTTTTGTCCAATTCGGATTGATCATTGAAATCTTGATCTTCAGTTTTGGATTGAGTTATAAGGCCAAACTCGAGTACCAAGAACATGATATAACGCAACGCTCTCTTATCATTCAGTTGCAGAAAAATGACAAGCTTAAAGAAAACATCAATAACAAATTAAGAGAAGAGGTTGCCGAAAGGACTCAAGAGATCAGACAGAAAAACATCGAATTATCAGTTGCCAAAGATGAAGCTGAAAAAGCAACGGCTTCCAAGTCTGAGTTCCTCTCCGTGATGAGCCACGAAATTAGAACTCCATTGAATGCGATCATCAGTTTATCGCACATCATGGAACTAGATAATAAGGATCAGAATATCACAGAATACATTGATGCGCTTAAGTTTTCTACAGAAAACCTTCATTCTCTCATTAACGATGTATTGGATTACAATAAGATTGAAGCGAATAAACTGAAGTTAGAAAGCATCGAATTCTCATTAATAGACACCTTAAGAAACATCTCTGAAATATTTAAATACAAGGCTAAACGAAAAGGAATTGAGCTAAGAATTGAGATTGGAGAACACACCCCAGATAGGCTTCTTGGTGACCCAACTCGTTTGACTCAAATCTTCAATAACCTTTTGAGTAATGCCATCAAGTTTACAAGCGAAGGACATGTTACTTTAAAAGTATTTCTAGCTGGAGTGAAGGATGACAAGGCTATCATTCAATTCGAGGTAATTGACACCGGAATTGGTATTCCGAGCGATAAAATAGAAACCATCTTCAATGAGTTTGAACAAGCGAGCAATTCTACAACTCGAGAGTTTGGAGGTACTGGGCTAGGCCTTTCTATTACACAGAAATTGCTCGACCTAATGGATAGTAATATTGAGGTAGATAAAGAAAGGGAAGAGGGTACCAAATTCAGTTTTAAGATTCCTTTTGTTATCAATAAATCCTTCAACATCTTCTCTTTAGGCGAACTCCACCTAGAAAGAAACTTAAAAGATGCCAAAGTACTGGTGGTTGATGACAATGACATGAACAGGTTGGTTTTAAACAGGCTCTTCACTATCTGGCAAGCTGATTTCACAGAGGCGAGCAGTGGCCAACAAGCCTTGAATTATTGCGAAAAAACCAAGTTTGACCTAATTCTTATGGATATTGAAATGAGACCTATGAATGGTTTCGAGGCTGTTCGGGCTATCATACAAGATTCCGAGCTGAATAGCAATACCCCTATCATTGCCATGAGCGCCTATCAAACCGAAGATTTTGATCAGGGAATTGAAAACTCTGGATTCCGAAACTTCGTTCATAAGCCTTTCGACCCAGATGAATTGTACGAAAAGATCATACAACATTTAGCGCAAGAAAATGTCGAGTAATAGAGAATCGGTAAGCAGCGGGAGCCCATGGGAAAACATTGTCGGGTACTCACGAGCTGTTAAGGTGGGCAATACGATTGAAGTGACTGGCACAGTGGCTGATGACCATGGCGAACTCATGGGTGGAGACGACCCTTACATGCAAACTCGATACGCCATAGAAAAAATCAAGGAGACTTTAGAATCAATGGGGGCTTCTTTAAATGATGTGGTCAGAACGAGAATGTTTGTGACCAATATTGAGCACTGGGAGGCTGTCGGTAAAGGACATGCTGATTACTTCGCGCAAATAAAACCAGCCACCACAATGGTAGAAGTTTCGAGGCTAATTGATGACAAATACTTAGTGGAAATAGAAGCTACCGCAATTATCCAATAGGACCCTTAGAGTTCTTCAATCACGAATAGCAGTTCGCTTAACATCATGGCAGTAGCACCCCATACTACATGGCCGTCTACATCAAAATAAGGTGATTGAATAGTATACTGACCAAAATGCATGGTTTCCTCACCTCTGAGATTTGGGTCTTTCAGTGCCGATAAGCTCACTTCTAATATGGATTCGACTTCCTTATCATCTGGTGTATATGTTGGAGGTGCATCCAATAATCCAACTGTAGGTAATACCTTGAAATTGCTCGCGATGATGAATAGTTCACTGAGGTTACCAAGCAATTCGATTTGATTCTTTTGAATGCCTACCTCCTCCCATGTTTCTCTAAAAGCGGTCTCAACTAAACTCTGATCAATCTTCTCTTTTTTACCACCCGGAAAACTGACTTGCCCACTATGATGCCCATTGTACTCAGGCCTTTTCATTAGTGGGATCCACCAATCACCATCTCTTTCGAAAAGTAGCACCATGACACCTCCTAATTTGGCCGGGAAATTTGGATTCTCTTTGAACCTGCTTTCATCAATGGGTCTAGGAGCCATTAACTCCTGCGCCTTTCTTCCAGGTAAATCCAACTGTAGACGATCCTTCAGTCCACTTATAAAAGATGCTTTAACTTCTGAGGTCATTAAAATTTGTTTCTTCCTATCTAAAAACTACTTTCAGATTTAATCGTTCCCTAAAAACAAAACAGTTTAAACGTGAAAAGAGCCTTACTCCTATTATTCTTTATTTCCCAATTTGCTCAGGCTCAGCAAGAGCAGATGAAAATGGCGAAATTAGCCTATAATGGAGGAGGTGATTGGTATGCGAATAAAACCGCACTACCCAACTTATCAAAATTCTGTAATGAAGAACTCAATACTAATTTTGACGAGACCAACTACAGCGTTGAGATTGGTGATCCAGAACTGTTCAATTATTCATTTATCTACATGACAGGCCACGGCAATGTCGATTTTAGTCAGGCAGAAGCCGAAAACCTACGCAGGTATTTGCTTTCTGGTGGTTTCTTGCACATTGATGATAACTATGGTCTTGATCCTTATGTAAGGCTCGAGATGAAAAAGGTTTTTCCCGAATTAGAATTTGTTGAGCTACCCTTTGATCATGAGATCTACAATCAAAAGTTCAGCTTTGAGAAGGGCTTACCAAAAATACATCAGCACGATAACAAACCACCCCAAGGATTTGGCCTGATTTATGAAGGTAAACTAGTATGCTTTTACTCTTACGAGAGTGATTTAGGCAATGGATGGGAAGATCAAAGGGTGCATAACGACCCACCATCCAAGAGATTAGAGGCATTAAGAATGGGCGCGAACATAGTGTCTTATGCCTTTATCCAAAATTAAAACTAACAGATTAGTTTGTAAACTAGTTGAATAGTTTTATTATTGATCTACTTTTCAAATTTATTACGTAATGAAAGAACTCACTAAGGCAGAAGAACAGGTAATGCAAATCTTATGGGACATCGAAAAAGGCTTCGTTAAAGACGTTTTAGCCAAGATGGAAGAACCTAAGCCAGCATATAACACTGTTTCTACAATCATTAGAATTTTAGAGAAAAAAGGATTTGTTGGGTACAAAGCATACGGCAAAACCCATGAGTACTTCCCTCTCATTGACAAGACCACATACAGTAACTTTTACCTAAAGAACTTTATTGGAGGCTATTTCGGAGGTTCATTCCAAAGACTTGTTTCATTCTTTGCTAAAGAGAACGATATGGACATGAAAGAATTCCAACAGCTTTTAAACCATGTTAAAGATGATCTAGACGAGAAGGAAAAGTAAAACTCAATGCAAAAGCACCCAACCATCGAACTCTTAGAATCACTAAATGAAGTGGTGATCTATGCCTTAGAATCACTCACTTGTTTGGCTATATTCTACCTTTTCTATCACTTCTTTTTAAGAAAAGAAAAGAGTTTTCATTACAACCGAGTATTTCTATTAGGTGCTTTAGTTCTTTCATTTACCTTCCCGGTTATGGAGTTCGATTACGACCCTACCAATACACCTTATGTCTTAAATTCAATTCATCAGGTTGGTAACGAAGTAAGCGATGAACCTATAATCGAAGCTCAAAAAGCATATTCTTATACCATTACTGCTGAGTCTGAAAGACCATTTTTACTTTGGTGGGAGGCACTCCTTTTGATTTACGTCATTGGGGTGATGGCCGGCCTTATCAGATTGATCTCTCAGATCAGATCGATCAAAGAGGTGATCTGGTATAAAAGACACAACACACGTTATCGCAATAGATTTTTCCTAGTGCCAACAGATGGCACTCTACCTACATTCGCCTTTTTCAACTACTTATTCTGGGACAACACCCTGAATATCAATGACGCTGAAAAAGAACAAATCCTTGCTCATGAGAGAGCACATATCAGAGAAGGACATAGCTATGATATCATCTTCATTGAGCTATTAAGAACTTTATTCTGGTTCAACCCTTTCTTGTATCTGTATAAGGGACTATTAGAAGAATCTCACGAGTATTCTGCTGATAGATCAGTAGCTAAGGTTAATGGTTCACAAGTTTACTCTAAGGTGCTGGTTCGTGTGGTATTCCAAAAAATGGGACTAGAATTAGCCAGCCATTTCAATAAGAACCAAATCTTGAAGAGAGTTAAAATGCTTGAAAAGAACAGGAAGCACAACTACTTCAAAATGATTATTCCTCTGCCTCTAGCTGCTTTATTGTTCTTTGTATTCTCTTTCGAACCGGTTTTGAAAAATAATCAAATCGAGGTAGGTGAGTATGAAATTGTAGCAGCAAACGCTGACTTTCAATTAACCGCTAGCCCTGTTGGAGGAATCAATTCTTGGAATGAATTCCTACAAGAGAATATTGAGTATCCTGAAATAGCCAAGAAAGCGAACATCGCAGGTGATGTAGAGATCTCCTTTACAGTAAACAAATTCGGTAAACTTGAGAAGCTGTACTTTGATAAGACTTTAGGATATGAAACTGAAAAGGCTATTCTCCATGCATTGGAGAGATCTACAGTTTGGAACCCGAGTGTAGTCAATGGTAGAGCAGTTGATAGTAGAGTGAGTGTTCCGATCACATTCAAAAAGATGTGATTAGTATTTCCTCTTGAAAATCTCTGAATAAATAAAAGCTCTTCTGGCTCCTCCAGATTCTCGTAACAAGGATGTCCAATCTTCTTCTGGCTCCTCCTCTATTTGAAATTCTTCAAATCGTTGATAATCTGTTTTGAGTTTAGAGCGTTCGATTTGATCGTAGGCTGTTGTAATCTCCTTTTGAGGTTTGACTGTCGGAACCACTACCTCTTGGACAACAGGCTCTGGCTTAGGTTCGACAGTCTGACCAGTAAATTCTCTTAATAAATCTTCGAAGGTGGGTGGTTTATCCTGTTCTAATTCCATCTCCGGATTGACAATTGGAGGAACCGGCCTAGAAGGCGTCTTTTTGTTCTTTTTTTTCCCACTAGAAAAGACAAAATATATGATCGCTCCAAGAATGTATATGAGTGTGGAAAAGTCGAAATCCATGGTACTAGCAAATCTAAGTAATTATTCTAATTTTGCTAGCTACCCTATTTTTAGAACCACTACTGAATGCAACTTACCAAACTCGAAATAAAAGGATTTAAAAGCTTTGGCGATCGAGTGGTAATTAATTTTGATGAGGGCATTACAGGCATAGTCGGCCCCAATGGCTGCGGTAAATCCAACGTAGTTGATTCTATCAGATGGGTGCTAGGTGAGCAGAAGACAAGAATGCTAAGATCTGAGAAGATGGAAAACATCATCTTCAACGGTACCAAGAAGAGAAAGCCCACTCAATTAGCGGAAGTTTCCCTGACATTCAAGAACACTAAAAACCTACTCCCTACTGAGTATACCGAAGTGACGATTACACGAAGGTATTATCGATCAGGCGAAAGTGAATACTTATTGAATGGAGTAACCTGTAGACTTAAGGACATCACTAACCTATTTATGGATACTGGTATAGCCTCCAATAGCTACGCCATTATCGAGTTAAAGATGGTCGATGACCTATTGAACGATAAGGAAAACTCGCGTAGAGATCTTTTTGAAGAAGCGGCAGGTATTTCAAAGTTCAAGAAGCGTAAGAAAGAAACTCTTAGAAAGCTTAAGGATACTGATGATGACTTAGATCGTGTAGAAGACCTTCTATTCGAGATCGAGAAGAACCTGAAATCATTAGAAAAGCAAGCCAAGCAGGCTGAGCGCTATTACGTCATCAAGGAAGAGTATAAGCAAGAGAGTGTTGCATATGCAAGAAAGGCTGTAGCGGCTAAAAGCGAGAAACAAAAGTCGATCGAAAAACAGGTTGAGCAAGAATCTGATAGAAAGATTGAGATTGGACAGAAGATCGCTAGCCAAGAAGCAGAAATTGAGAAGGGCAAGACCGAGCTTATCAATAAGGAAAAGCTACTAGCTTCCAGACAAAGAACGCTCAACGATCACGTTCATAAGATCAGACAATTTGAAAGTGATCGAAAGATCAAAAATGAACGTCTGACCTTCCTGGAAGATAAAAGCGACAACCTGAGAGAACAACTCGAATCAGATAGAAAAAGTAATGAGAGAGCTGCTTTTAGCCTTGAAAGCCTCAGAAATGAATTAGATCAAAGTGATTCAGACCTGCAGAAGGTAAGAGTTGAACTAGAACACACCAAGAAAGAATACGAAGAGCAAAAAGAGATCACAACAAAAGCTCAATCAGCTTTTCAAGAACAAAACGCTTCTTTCAACCAACACCGAGACCGTCTCTATTCTTTAAGGAAAGATCAGGAGATCAAAGAAATTCAACTCAATGCTTTAGAAACTGAGTTTGAGAAGACCGCTACAGATACTAGTGAGCAGGAAAAGACAGTTGAAAGTTTTGATGAGCGAATCACCTCTTTAGAAAAAGAGCTTGAAGCCAAGCAAAAGCATCTTGAGAAAAGGAAAAAGGAAGAAGACAAGCATAGAAATACCACTCAAAAAACGGAAGAGGCCATTCAAGTAGTTCGAGAAGAATTGACTAAAGTGGGACGAACGCTTGACGCAAAAAACAACGAATACAATCTTACCAAATCGCTGGTTGAAAATCTTGAGGGCTTTCCTGAAGCCATTAAATTCTTAAAGAAAAAAGCCAACTGGAACAAGAATGCTCCTCTCCTCTCTGACATCATTACTTGTGATGAGAAATACCGAGTAACCATAGAGAATTACTTGGAGCCTTACATGAACTACTACATAGTAGACACTGAAAGGCAAGCATTCGAGGCAGTGAACATCTTAAGTGACGCCTCTAGAGGTAAAGCCAACTTCTTCATTCTAGATGCATTCGATCATTATGAAGCTGGTGAGATTAAGATTTTCGATAATGCTATCCCTGCAACAGAGATCGTAGAATATGATGCTAAATACAAGCGCTTGATCGCTCATATCCTAGAGAATGTATTCATCGTGCAAGGCGGACCTGGTGAAATTCCGATGGATGATGGGGCTACTTTCATTACAGAAAGTGGCAAATACACCAAACGCAAATTCTCTATTTCTGGCGGCTCAGTAGGCCTATTTGAAGGAAAAAGAATTGGTAGAGCCAAGAACCTTGAAAAACTGCAGAAGGACATCAAAACCCTAGAGGGTAAATCTGTTGATATCAAAGATAGATTGGACGAGAAGCAGCGCGAGTTAGCTAAACTCAAAGCAGACACCTTTAAATCTGAAATCGAGGGTCTTCAGCATGAGTTCAATCAAATCAATGGAGATTATATCTCTATCAAAACTAAGAAAGAGCAGATCAGTCAAATGCTGAGCAGTCATGCTACCAAGCGAGAAGACATCAGCAAGAACATAGAAGAACTTAAAGCAGCTCTTACAGAGATCATTCCTGAGATCAAAAAGGAAGAAGTGGCCTTCAATGAACTTGAAACCAATATTCTTGATCTAGAAAGAACTGCAAAAGAAGAAAGTGAAAAACTTAGTGAGAAATCTCAGCTCTTCAATGAGAAGAATATCCTTTTCCACCAAAAAGAGAACAAGTTCAATAGCGTAAAGCAAGAGATCTCGTATAAAGAAACTGCTTATGAAAGTAGTAAGCAGAGAATTGAAAAGAACCACATTGAGCTAGACAAAAATGAGGCTGAGATCAAAAATCTCTTATCGACCTCTGAGTCAAACGAGGGTGAGTTAATCGCCATGTACGATGAGAAAGAGCTCATTGAAAAAGGCGTAAATGAAGCGGAGAAAGATTACTACGCTCAAAGAGGCGACATTGATGTTGCAGATAAAACACTCAGGGAACTTCAACATAAGAGAGAGAACTCAGATACGGTTCTCATGGAATTACAGAATCAGCTCAATGAAACAAAACTAGAGATGACATCCGTTAAGGAGCGACTCTCAGTAGAGTTCAGTGTGGACCTTGATGCAATTCTAAGAGAAGAAGTTGAAGTAGAAGATGAAAGATCTGTAGAAGAATTACAGGAAGCTGTGATCAAGAAGCGTGATAAACTTGAGAAAATGGGCCCTATCAACCCGATGGCCATGGAGGCTTATGACGAGATCAAGGAAAGACATACTTTCATTACAGAGCAGAAAAACGACTTGGTTGAGGCCAAGGATTCTTTACTACAGACCATTGAAGAGATCGATACTGTAGCGAAAGACACATTCTTAGATGCCTTCGCTCAGATCAAGGAGAATTTCATCAAAGTATTTAGATCATTATTTACTGAAGAGGATGATTGCGACTTAAGATTAGTAGACCCTGATAACCCACTTGAGTCGGCTATTGAGATCATGGCAAAACCAAAAGGTAAAAGGCCGCTCACGATCAACCAATTGTCAGGCGGAGAAAAGACATTGACCGCGACTTCTCTCTTATTCTCTATCTATCTACTCAAACCTGCTCCATTCTGTATTTTCGATGAGGTAGATGCGCCTCTTGACGATGCCAATATTGATAAGTTCAACAACATCATTAAGAAGTTCTCAGACGACTCACAGTTCATCATTGTAACACACAATAAGCGAACTATGGCTTCAACTGATATCATCTATGGTATCACCATGATCGAGCAGGGAGTCTCTAGGGTTGTACCGGTCGACTTGAGAGAGCTAGCAGATTAAGTCCTTATACCCTATATTCACGGACTACCTTAAATCAAATGAAATATTTTATAAGCCTAATGGTTCTTGTGCTATTAGCATGTGGAACTGAATCAGATATGCAGAATTCGAGCCTTTCTTACTTAGCCCTTGGCGATTCTTATACTATTGGAGAAAGCGTTGCTGAAGACCAAAGATGGCCTGTTCAATTAGCTACCAAGATGAAAGAAAATGGAGTGAATGTAAGAGCTCCAAAGATCATTGCCACCACCGGTTGGAGAACCGATCAATTGAAAGGCGCCATAGAGGCAGCATCACTCGGGCCAAGCTACGACATGGTTTCCTTATTGATTGGTGTTAACAATCAATACCAAGGACGTACAGTTGAAAGTTTCGCCCCAGAATTTGAAGAGCTACTTCAAATCGCTATTGACAAAGCTGGTGGGAATAAAGAGAGAGTCTTTGTGCTTTCCATTCCTGATTATGGCAAAACGCCTTTCGGTTCTTCAAAAGAAGAGCAAATTGGTATAGAACTAGATGCGTATAATGCTGTGTCGAAAGAAATTTGTGAGCGTTATGGGGTCGACTATTATAACATCACTCCTATTTCGAGAGAAGCCAAGGAAGACCCAGAACTCATTGCTGAAGATAATCTTCACCCTTCAGGAAAGATGTATCAAAGATGGGTAGAATTGATCTACCAGGATGTAATCTCAAAAGTCAAATAATGAAAAAACTCTTTCTACTCATCCTTCTCTCTTTACCCTTTGGCTTATTCTCACAGGAAACGACTGGGCCTGAAAACGGTCACTTAATCATTGCTGGCGGAGCATTAAGAGACACTGCCGTATTCAATAAATTCATTGAATTGGCTGGAGGAAAAGGAAACGCGCATGTTGTAGTAATTCCAACAGCTGGTGGTTACGAAGTAACGGAAGAACGCAAAAATGGACTCATCAGGCAATGGCAGAGACGTGGTGCTAAGGAGGTGACCGTACTCCATACAACTGATCCGAATGAAGCCAATACAGAAGACTTCGCTCGCGTGATTGATGAAGCTGGTGGGGTTTATTTTCCAGGTGGAAGGCAATGGCGATTAGCTGACTCTTACTTAGAAACCAAAGTGCATGAGAAGTTGAATGATCTCCTATCTCGAGGTGGAGTAATTGGTGGCTCTTCGGCAGGCGCTACTATTCAAGGTTCTTACTTGGCTCGTGGCGACACTAAGACCAATACCATCATGGTAGGTGATCATGAGGTCGGAATGGGATTCGTAAAGAACATTGCCATTGACCAGCATACCCTAGCTAGAAATCGTCAATACGACATGTTCGAGATCTTAAATGTCTACCCTGAGCTATTAGGCATTTCAATTGATGAAAATACAGCCATGCTGGTTAGCGGAGACTCGTTTGAAGTGATTGGCCAAAGTTATGTACTCATTTATGATGGTACGCATTGGGATCAGAAACAAGGCGAATATGTAACGAATAAAGAAGGTCAAGAACGATTCCACCTATTGAGAAAAGGCAGAATATACGATATGAAGAGTCGTAAAGTGATTAAATAAAAAAGCCGTCTCCTCAGACGGCTTAAATGACATTCATTTTTCCTACCTCAATTCAAAGACCACTTTCTTCGGGAAGCATAAAAGGCAACTGCACTTCTATTTTCATTTCATCATGACATTGAATCGCACCTCCGAAGTCTTTTGGTGGTTCTAATCCAAAGTCGCTGAACTTTGCATCATTTGACTCTGCCACAATCCAAACAACACCGTCTTCCACTCTTGAAGTAAAATCGAAAAGGATATCCGCATTCTTACCAGCGATACTAATATTGCCTCGGATCTTTCTAGGACCATCTCCGACTTGAGAGAACCCATAAGCAAAGAAAGTGACTTGAGGATGTTCCTTGACCAATAAAACCTTATGAGCCTTTTTACTCATTCTTTTATTATTCTCATTGAGAATAGTATGGGCATCAACATTGATGATGACCCTCGAGATATTAGTGAGCTCTTGCTGATTGACCACCAACTGCGCATCCCCCTCTAGGGCAGCTGATTTAAGTTTCCATTCTGAAGTATTTGATGTACCACTAAGTACTAAGTACCCAGCATCTTCAACAATCATAAACTTCTCTTGTGATACAGCAGTAGTTGCCAAAAAACACAAGGAAAGCAGGACGAGTATTAAATTTCTAGTTTTCATGACTCTTGCATTTTGGTTGAAATAAATCTAGCCTTGATACTGTCAAATTGCTTTGACTCGAGTCATGAAGTAGGTTGACTTATGTCATGGTTTGACGTCCTCCTCCAGAACGAATGTGATCTTGAGTTGAACCTCTTCAGCAGTTTTAATGGCACCTGCCATTATTGAAGGAGCTTTCATGCCAAACTGAGTGAAAGTCACTTCTGAGTCTGAGGTGATATGAAGCTTATCGCCTTTAAATTCATAGGTAAATGGTAATTCCATATCAATATCGTCACCACCTGCAATTTTCATTATTCCTGAAGCACCTCCATTTGGTCCCATCTCAAAAGAAATAAATGAAATCAACGGATTATCATCTGATACACTCATGGTACGGTAGGCATTCTTATCTAAACCTGATTTCGAACTCTTCAACGTTTGAGCGTCCATCGTTACTACGATTTTCTTGATACCTGTAATCTCACCATTTTCGATATATAGGTCCGCCTTACACTTTATGGCTTCAGACTTCAACTCCCAATCATGCAAGTTCGATGTCCCACTAATGTGGATCATATTTCCTTCAGCAGCTTGCTTGTAGCTTGTTTGAGCTAAAACAGAAAATGAACTAATGAAGAATACAAGGGCAAGAGCAGTTCTGATGATTTTCATATCTAAAAATTTATGACCTGAAATTAATTACTGTGCCTTAAAATACCAGACCATCAGGTCATCATTTCAACTGATTATTGTCAGTTTTCAAGGAATTACACTGGCAAAAAAGAAATTATTAAATTCCTTCAAACTTTTTTCCAATAGTGCTCATCCTAAATATGAACTAAGTTTCAATGAAGGAAATCAACCTCATGCCTCAATCAAATTTCTTGGTGTCTGCTGCAAAGTCAGGTGATGTGATTGCTATGAACCAACTGGTCAAGCTTTGGCAAAAGCGTATTTACAATTTTGCTCTTAAGTATTTCAATGATCACGACCTGGCTATGGAAGTAACTCAGAAAACTTTCATTTCTATGAATAAGAATCTGAGCAAGCTAAAAGATGAAGGCAGTTTCAAATCCTGGCTATATAGAATCGCAAGTAACTATTGCCACGAAGAAGTAAGGCGCCAGCAGAACAAATGGGTTCTGCCTTTTATGAAAGTGCAAAATGATAAAGATCAGCGCACTATAGAAGACAGCCCTAACCAAACGAAAGCACATGACCCAGAAATGAGTCTTGGTAATACGGAGCTAAAAGACCTGCTAAAAAAGGCATTAGCTACCCTCCCTGAAGAACAAAGACTGGTAGTGATCATGAAGGAGTATGAAGGATTGAAAATCAGAGAAATCGCTGAGGTTTTAAATATCTCAGATAACACGGTAAAGTCAAGACTTTACTACGCGCTAGGTAGCCTTAGAAAGCTACTTGATCAATGGAATATAACACGAGAAAACATTCATTATGAGCTCTAAACTTACAGAAGAACAGCTAATCGCCTATTTGTATGGTGAATTATCGCAAGAGGAGAAAAAAGCCATAGAAGACATTCTGGAAAATAATCCTGAAGAGAAGAATCGATTGGATTCTTTCAACCAGACCAGAATGGCTATGAATGAACTCGATGATGAAGAACTACCTGAGTCGATCTTTATCTCGCCACAAATGGCAGAAGGTTCTCAATTGAATTACTGGCGCCCGTTCATTGGAATAGCCGCTACCCTACTCATTATCATGACGTTCGGATGGTTGACAGGTTTCGGTATTCAAATGAATGAAGAAGGGTTTCAGTTAGGCTATCAAGAAGAACAGATTGGGCTAAGCTCGGAAGAAGTGGCTAAACTCATTGAGAAGGATCGCCAAGCAACAGTTGCTCAGTTCAGATCCATGTTAAAAGCTGGGCAAGACTCTATTTACACTGAGATCCAATCGATAGAGGCTTCTATCAATGAACAGCCAGCATTAGTCTATAATCAGGAGAAAGAAGACTTGATGAACGACATGATCGAATTGAGCGACAAGCTTTCTGATGATTACAGGGAAGTGATGCGCCAATTAATTGTGAGCTTTTCAAACAATTGGCAGAGTCAGCGCATCCAAGACTTACAAAACATTCAATCTGCCTTTAATGATCTTGAAGATGCTACCATCAACAATCAGCTAGAAATAGAAGATGAAATGGTAAGGCTTTCAGAAAGGTTAGACGCAGTGATCGCGAACTTGAACAACAACAAATAATGGTCAAATACTCAAAATATCTATTGCTCATGTGGGTCAGCATCATGAGCATGGAACTACACGCGCAATTCGCTCAAAAAACCTTTGATGCATTAGAGCGCGACAGTGAAATCACACGGGTTACACTAGAGAATCATTTGAAAAACTGGAACGATGCTCCACTTCTGAATAAGATTAAAACAACAGAGGTAGAGTACTTGAAAGGAACAGGTTTAGCCATTTCCATTGATGCCCCCAATAGCAGAATATTTCTGGAAAATGGAGTGAAATGGAGCTTCAAAGAAGACTTTGAATTGCTAGACACTTTCTACGATGAAGATGTTATCGATCTTCAGCAAGAAAGGCTAGTGGCCTGTATTAGTCAATTTATTACAGACTTCTACACCTATTTACCAACCCTTCCAGCCAATGAGTCATACATATTTGAAGTGACCGTTGATGATGAAAAAAATGAAAATGCCTCAGCTAAAGCAATGCTGAGAAAGTACAAGCTCACATTGAAATTAAAGTCTCAAGACATAGATGAATTGAGTAAAAACAATGGCGAGACTAAAAATTTAATACAAGTAGAAAAAGAACAACTCTAAATATCTGAATTATGAAAAACAACAAGTTTACATCTATACTTATGGCTTTTGTCATCTGTGCTGTACAGAACGTAGCTGCTCAAACAGCTAGTGCCGCGGCAGCAGATGCAGAAATAGCGATAGTAGAAGGATTTGCCCTAGACGATTATGGCAGAAGAACCCAGGATCTATCGAAGCTTCCTAAAATGGAACGTGATATTGAGATCCTAAAAAATGTTCTCAATGACCTGTTCAATGGTGGCCGCGATATGTTCGGTAGCTCTAGCAATGAAGGGATATACATTCCTGGTCGTGGAGTTATTTTCAACATGACCAATATCTCTACTCGAGGATATGGTAATGTCGTATTTGCTGAAACCATCACCATTGATCTGGATGACGACTCTTCAAAAGAAGATTCCGATGAAAAGTCCAAAGAGGAGGTCAATAATGAGAATCGTAAAGAGCTTGAAGAAAAGTCGAAGCAGTTCTTATTGAACTATGGTAGCCTATTAAGCGAGTTGAAGCCGAATGAAAAAGTGATGCTCAATATCGATTTCAATGAGTTTAGAATTGTAAAGAAAGATCAAAGTTCTCAACAGAATGGTGCACTTTATCTGTATGGTTCGAGAAGCAACATGAAGAGAATGATCAGTTCAATCGGTTACTCAGACATCGATGCCTATATGGATGGCAAATTAGATGAGTCTGCTGCCGAAAGTAAGGTCGAAGTAAACATCATAGACAAGAATGAAAATGAGAAAAGAGATGTCAAGATCTTTGCTGGGATCATGGACGATCTATTCAATTCAATGTCTGATGGCAAATTCAAAAGAAGAGGTAGAACTTCCTACTCTTACTTCGAAGGTTTCGGATTGATGTATAACCTTAAGTTCAGTTCTAACACGAGCAGAAACGTGGTTTTCGCTACAGCCGATGGAGCCATTATTGAAACAGACAACAACCTTGAAGAGAACAAGAAAAGAGAAGAGTATTACAAAGCTGTAGAAGAAGCCTTCCCTGATTTCGAAAGACAACTTAAACAGAATATTCTTGAGTATGGGAGAACACTAAGAAGTGTAAAAGATGATGAGGTAATTATAGTCAATGTAGATATGGGTTCTACTTACAGAAAAACTAAGATCCCTCGCTCCTTACAAATGATCATTCCTAAAAAATTGATCAATGAATATGCAAGAGGTAGTAAATCGCTTGAAAAAGCAGCAGATGAAATAGACGTAAAGAAATTAAAAGCGGCAATCTCATCAGGGTCTTCAACATACTACCCTACAAACGATCTATTCGAAAGTGCCATTCAGGTTAGTGGCTACAGTCAATCACAAGGACAGAATTAATTTGTTTTCGTTTTCTAAAAGAGCTCGGTTGGTCACCGGGCTTTTTTTATGCCTAAAAGTTGAGGTGATCAGGTGATTAGGTGATTAGGTGATTAGGTGATTAGGTGATTAGGTGAAAAATAAAATTGCTCTCTCACTGCCTAACTTCATCACTTACTTTCTCTTGATAACTAATTTTTAAGTTTTCATTTTGTTTTTATAGAATCTATTCTACATTTGTAGAAACACTATCGAATTATGAACCTACCCAAGTCAGAAGAATTGCTCATGCAGCATCTATGGAAATTAGGCAAAGCTTTTATGAAAGACCTTATAGACGCCTACGAGGAGCCTAAACCTGCTGCGACTACAATCGCGACACTACTTAAAAGATTGCAGGACAAGAAAGCAGTAGGATTTAAAAAATACGGAAGTGTAAAAGAGTACTACCCAATACTTAAAAAGGAAGACTACTCTGCCAATCAGATGAATGGTATGATCAAAAACTTCTTTGATAACTCCATCTCTCAATTCGCCTCATTCTTCACCTCTGAAAACAATTTGACAGATGAGCAATTGAAAGAACTACAGAATATTGTTGAAGAGCAGGTTAAATCAAGAAAGAAATGATCGTATATATACTCAAATTCATTTTATGTAGTGGTGTGCTTTTTGGCGCATATCATTTCTTACTTAAGCAAGAGAAAACACTCAAGTTCAATCGCTTCTTCTTGCTAAGTATACTTGGCTTGTCATTAATACTACCAAAGCTGGTTACCAAAATACAGTATGTTGAACCGGAACCAGTAATAGTCTCTATTCCTTTAACTCAAAGTGCAACACCAATTGATTCTGCTGAAAGCATTGTACAGCAAGAGGCTTCTGGCTTTGATATATCACAATCAGACTTACTCTGGATCGTATTTGCACTCTTCTCCCTATTTTTCATCATTCGATTCATTCACAACCTGACTTTGATTGCGAAACTGCGACAAGGAGGGAAATTGGTCAATATGCAAGATTTAACCTTCTGTTTAAGATCAGATATCAATTCCTCATTCACATTCATGGGAACTATTTACACCAATAAGGAAAGGTTTGAAGCTCAGCTTTTACCTCAGGAGATCATTGAACACGAGGCAGTACATGCCAAGCAATGGCACAGCATTGACATCATTGCAATGGAGTTATTTCAGTGCCTACTCTGGTTTAACCCGATGGTTTACTTGATCAAATCAGCCATTAAGCTTAACCATGAATACTTGGCAGATGCAGCTGTCTGCGAGCAAACTGACGAGATCAGCAAATACCAAAAGACATTAATTCAATATGTATATAATTCAAAACAACAACCGGTTATGGCCAGTCAACTTACTTATGGCCAAACCAAAAACAGATTAAATATGATGGTTAAAAACTTACGAATGCGCGATGCAGCATTGCGCATTTTGGTCACTCTATTGGTCGTTTCAGTTTCCGCTTGGGGATTTGGAGAAACTAAACTTGTAGCGCAAAACAGTTCACCAGACAACACACAGGCAAAACTAGAATTAGAAGAAAAAGCACTTTTTGAAAAGAGAAAGAAGGCAAAGGAAGAAACCAAGGTTAAGTTCTTAGATAAGGAAGGAAATGAAGTAGAGAAAAGCTACAAAGACCTTTCTGACTCTGAATTACAGTGGATTAAGAATGAAAAGTCTTCTGCGATGATTCTTATTCCTAAAGAGGAAAAGAATCCTCCTTCTGCTGAAAAACTTCAAGACTTTCTAAATGAAGAAAAATATGGTGTCTGGGTAGATGGTCAGAGCGTATCTAATGAAGCTTTGAAAGATTTTAAATCATCAGATTTTCATCACTACAAAGTGAGCCGACTGCTGGCTAACTCTAAGAACTATGGTAAACACACGTATCAAGTAGATCTTGTAACCAATGACGCCTTTGATGACAATGATCGTTGGATCCAATACAAAGATGTTTTACAAGAAGTAAAACCTCCAAAGTCGCAAAAGCAGAACATTCCACCTCCACCGCCTCCAAGAATGGTTAACCTTAATGACTATAGTGAGGTGAAATATATCCAAGTCAATGGTAAAGAGGTACGTGCTATTTATGGTGAATTATCAGAAGAGGAAAAGGAGCACTTCAAAAGCAAATTAGCCAAAGGACAAATCTTCCTACCTCCTCCTCCACCAGCGCAAATCACCAATGAGATGCTCCAAAAGTATAGTAATGGAGAATACACAGTCTGGGTAGATGGAAAAGAGATCAAACCTAACGCTCTAGCCAAATACTCTCCTAACGACTTTTACATTTACAAAAAGCAACTCACGATTGATCCTAACAGTAAATCAAGATCAATATCAGGGATTGAATTCATTACACGAGAAAAGTGGGAGTCGACAGAATGGTCTAAAGGAGATTGGATTCTTTTTGATGATGACTTCTTACCAGAAAAGAAAGAATTAGAGGAAGTCCCTAGTAAAAAGGTCAAAGCTCCTGTTAAGAATGATCAAGATGATTATGGCATCCTGAAAGATCAAACTCTTGTTCAATTCAAGAATAATGGCTCAACAGTCCAAAAAACATTTGGCAGCCTAAGCAAAGCCGAAAAACAAGTATACTTCTCTCAAAATTCAGATGCGCAGGTATTCAATGTGGTTGAAAAAACAGCAACCATGTCTGATACAGAATGGAAGGCATTGAATGAAGAAGACAAGTTCGGTATCTGGATGAATGGCGATAAAATTGCGAACAGCCAATTAAAGGATTTTAAACCCTCAGACATCTACAAATATCAGGTTCGTAAAATGCATCCAAGCATGAAAAACCTAGGTGATTTTGACTATCAGTACTTTGCTTTATCTAATGACTTTGTCACTAATAAATATGAGAAGATCGATGGTGATTACGGAGCTTGGTACTCCTACCAGCAGCTCCATCAATTGAATGCAGAAGTCTCACAAATGGCAGCCAAAAAGAACTAACAAAAAAGCCTCAGAAAATCTGAGGCTTTTTTTATTTCTATTGATCAATCGATCCAACGACTCGCTTCATAAACTCATTCAGCGCTTCCTTCCTCGGCTTTCCATCTTTAACCATGGTATTGACCTCAAGTGCACCGTACATATTAGACAGCAACTCTCCTATTACATCGAGTTCCTCATCCTTTAAGTTCTCACTTTCCGTCAAATGCTCAAGTGTTTCGATAGCCTCAAGAACAAAGTCTTGATCGTTCTGCTCAATAAAATCAGTCAAATGTTTAATTAGCGGCAATCTCATCTACTAATTCTTTTAGTGATTCGAACTTGTTCGTCTGAACTTGATTTTTGAAAGCTCCACCCTCGAAAGCTGCAAATGTTGGCAAATTGCTCACATCTGCTAGTTTTCTAGATTCAGGAAATCTTTCAGCATCAACAATCACAAAAGTAGCGTCCTCTCTTTCCATCGAGAGTTTCTTGAATTTAGGTTTCATAATACGGCAATTACCACACCAAGAGGCAGAGTATTGCACAAAAACCTTTTCATTTTTCGCTATTACTTCAGCGAGATTGTCTTGTTGTAATTCCGTAACCATTCCTATTTCTATTAATTAATTAGCGCTTAAGTAAGAAGCAACACCATCTCTGTTGGCATTCATTGCTTCTTTACCTTCTTCCCAGTTCGCAGGACAAACTTCGCCATGCTTTTGTACGTGAGAATAAGCATCGATCAATCTCACAAATTCTGCAACGTTTCTTCCAACAGGCATGTGGTTAACACCTTCGTGGAATACAGTACCTTCCTCATCGATTAAATAAGTAGCTCTGTAAGTTACGTTATCTCCTACTAACATCTCTAGTCCAGTTTCCTCATCATAAGAAACCTCAGTGATATCAAGGATACCTAGCGTTCTAGCTAAATTTCTATTGCTATCTGCTAACAAGTTGTAAGTAACACCTTCGATACCGCCATTATCTTTTTCAGTATTTAACCAAGCAAAGTGAACCTCAGCTGTATCACAAGAAGCTCCTACTACGATTGTATTTCTTTTGTCGAACTCAGGAAGTGCTTCTTGGAATGCGTGCAATTCTGTAGGACATACAAAAGTGAAATCTTTTGGGTACCAGAATAACAATACTTTCTTGTTGTTCTTTTGAGCTTCTTCTAAGATGTTTAGTTTGAAAGTGTCTCCCATTTCGTTCATGGCATCAACCGCGATATTTGGGAATTTTTTACCTACGTAGGTCATAGTTTTTAATCCTTTTTATTAGTTCTAAAAATGAAGCCGCAAAGAAAGTCAACAGGAGTTCTTAGAGAAATGATTTTGCTTAGGTTTTTTCGATAGTCTATAAGTTTTCTAAATGGAATCGTTTGCGCTATAGATTAACTCTATAATGCTGAATACTTTAGGTTTTTCAGCGTTCATTAACTGAACAAACCTTAACTTCAATCATGTCAAAACTCAAACTCATTTTTTCACTTTTATTGGTCTCTTCTTTCTGTTTCGGTCAAAAAAGTTGGATGTACTTAGGAGAAAAACCTCCTGGAACCACCCCGAAATTATTCGCTCCTCAAATTTTAAAGGAAGAAGGACGCGTTGAATTTGGATCCACATTTTCAAAAGACGGCACTGAATTCTTTTACTCCGTGCAATCTGAAGGATATGCGGATATTCTCTATATGAAATACGATGGAGAAAAATGGTCTGATCCAAAGGTGATCTTTGAGTCACCCGATTATGGTCTTAACGACCCTATGCTCACGCCAGATCAGCAAAAACTCTTCTTCATTTCTCAGATGCCCAATAAAGAAAATGATGATACCCAAGATCATGATATCTACTATGCCAATAGGCTAAAAAATGGTTGGTCTGAACCCATCAATATTGGCACGCCTATTAGCATGCCTGATATTAGTGAGTATTATATAGCCTTTACTGCAGAAGGACATATGTATTTTTCTTCAGAACGAGATGCCAGATACCAAAGAGATTTCAATATCTACCGCTCTGAATTTAAAGATGGCAAATACCAAGAACCTGAAATGCTCCCGAGCGACATCAATACAGGCAATTACGAAGCAGATGTCTTTGTAGCACCCGATGAATCATATATCATATTCGCTTCTAGTAGAAGAAGTGGTTATGGTCAGATAGACCTTTTTATTTCTCAAAAGGATGAAAATGGCAACTGGGGTAAATCGAGAAATCTTGGTGAAATCATCAATACACCTGGCCCTGAATATTGCCCATTTGTATCTGAAGATGGCCAGTATTTATTCTACACGAGCAATCAAGATCTCTATTGGGTGAGCATGGATGGCGTGCTAAAATAAGATGACTATTGCTTGACGTGCTGGTCGAATTTATCGAGATTATATGCTCATCGATGAATTAATAACTTATGAAGATTCACAGCACACTTTCGCTTCTGCTCATGGCATTAGTAGTCATAGCTTGTCAAGCACCTGCTAACTATGAGGCCAATAATGGCGAAATTGATAGAAGCATATTACCTATTCAAGCCCCTCCTACGCAGCCTATCACTGAGATGGATGCACGTAATGCAACGACTCCAGAAAGGTTTGTAGTTGAAGCACCTGAGGGTGCACCCAATGTCGTGGTCGTATTGATTGATGACATTGGCTTTGGAGCAACAAGTACCTTTGGCGGCCCTATCAATACACCAACTTTCGATAGATTGGCTAATAACGGTTTAAGATATAACCGCTTCCACACCACAGCATTATGCTCTCCAACAAGAGCTTCTTTGCTTTCAGGAAGAAATCACCACAATGTGAATGTGGGCTCAGTGATGGAAATTGCAACCGGCTTCCCAGGCAACTTAGGAGAGCGTCCTGATGATGCGAAATATGTGGCTGAAGCTTTAAGACATAATGGCTACAGCACCGCTGCCTTTGGTAAATGGCACGAAACCGCTACCTGGGAAGTGAGTGTTTCAGGACCTTATTTCAGATGGCCTACCAATTCCGGATTTGACAAGTTTTATGGATTCATTGGAGGCGAGACCAACCAATGGGAGCCTGTCATCTTCGATGGTGTTACCAAAGTGGAAAAAAGAGAAATGGAAGAGTATCATTTCACCACCGACATGACTGACGAAGCCATCGAATGGGTGAAATTTCAACAAGCCATGACTCCCGACAAACCCTTTATGATCTATTATGCGACTGGCGCGGTACATGCACCGCATCACGCTCCTAAAGAATGGATAGAGAAATACAAAGGTCAGTTTGACGATGGCTGGGATGCTTTGAGAGAAGAAACCTTGCAAAAGCAAAAGGCACTAGGTGTTGTTCCGCAGAATGCTGTTTTGGCACCAAAACCAAGCGACATGAAAGACTGGAATTCTCTTAGTGATGACGAAAGAAGACTCTTTGCTCTACAAATGGAAACTTATGCTGGTTTTACAGAGCACACTGACAATGAAGTAGGCAGATTAGTAGATGCTATAGATGAAATTGGAGCACTAGACAATACCCTTTTTGTATACATCATGGGTGATAACGGATCTAGTGGTGAAGGTGGACTAGAAGGTACTTTCAATGAGCTAGTACACCTGAATGGCAACTTTACAGCAGAAACTGTTGAAGGAATGCTTGAAAAAGCAGACGAATGGGGTGGCCCTAATTCCTTCCCACATATGTCATCTTCATGGGCAGTAGCTACTGATGCACCATTCAAATGGACCAAGCAAATGGCCGCAGATTTTGGTGGAACTAGAAACGGGATGGTCATGCACTGGCCAAAAGGCATTAATTCGAAAGGTGAAGTGAGAGACCAATGGCACCATGTGAATGACGTGGCTCCTACTATTCTTGAAGCTGTTGGTTTACCTGAGCCAAAAATGATTAATGGTGTCAAGCAAAAGCCGATGGATGGAGTCAGTATGATCTATAGTGTTGATAACGCTGATGCAGCAGACAGACATACCACTCAATATTTTGAGATGTTCGGTAACAGAGCAATCTATCATGAAGGATGGATGGCAAGAACTGTACATAAAGTGCCATGGAGAAATGCACCTGAAAACACTTTGCAAGAAGATGTTTGGGAATTATACAATGTCGATGAAGATTTCAGTTTGTCTAATGATTTAGCCGCTGAGTACCCTGAAAAACTGAAAGAGCTTCAAGCCCTTTTTGATCAAGAAGCGATTAAGAACAATGTTTTCCCTCTTGATGACAGAGTTTACGAGCGTTTTAATGCAGCTATAGCAGGCCGCCCTGACCTGATGGGTGATAGAAAATCACTCACTCTACAAGATGGAATGGATGGCATTCTTGAAAACACCTTCTTGAATGTTAAGAACACTTCCAACACCATCGATGCCGACTTGGAGCTCAATGGTAACGATAGAGGTATTATCCTTACACAAGGTGGTAAATTTGGTGGATGGGCATTATATATGGACCGAGGACGATTGGCCTACACTTACAATTGGTATGGTTTAGAAAGTTACACCATCAAGTCTACCCAAAGATTACCTGCAGGAACAAGAAATGTAAGAATGGAATTCACCTATGACGGTGATGGCACTGGCAAGGGTGGTACTGTAGTGCTATTTGTCGAAGGTAAGAAAGTAGCGGAAGGAAGAGTTGAACAAACCCAACCTGCTGTCTTCTCTGCAGATGAAACAGCTGATGTAGGATTGGATGATGCGACTCAAGTAGTTTCCATCTTTAAATCAAAAGATGATTCAAGGTTTACAGGTACTGTGAACAAAGTAACGATTAGTATTCCAGAGGGAGAATGAAAAGAATAGCTCTTATTCTTCTTTTTGGATTACTAGTTAGTCCTTCGGTAGCTCAAGAAAAGCCCAATATTGTCATCGTATTTATGGACAATTTCGGCTGGGGAGAACCAGGCTTTAATGGCGGTGGAATCATTAGAGGCACTGAAACTCCCCGTATGGATCAGTTGGCTTCCGAAGGACTTCGCTTAACCAATTTTAATGTAGAAGTACAATGTACACCAAGCCGTTCTGCTTTAATGACGGGGCGCTATGCTATCCGTAGTGGTAATGGTACTGTCCCATTGGGCGAAGGTGTATATGGCCTTGTGCAATGGGAATATACAATGGCAGAAATGCTCTCCGATGTAGGGTATGCCACGGGAATGTTTGGGAAATGGCATCTTGGTAGAACTGAAGGTAGATTCCCAACCGACCAAGGCTTTGATGAGTGGTATGGTGTACCTAACTCTACAGACGAGTCAGCCTATTCATCGGCTCCAGGATTTGCTGATAGTGGACTCCCAGAGACTTTTGTCATGGATGGTGTTAAGGGTAAAACGCCAGAAAAAGTTAGGCCTTACCGCCTCGATTACAGACCTCTAATAGACCGTGACTTAACGGATAGAGCCAAGGCTTTCATGTCCAAGAGTGTCAAAAGTGAAAAACCATTCTTCTTATACCTCCCCTACACAGCCACCCATTTTCCGACCATGCCGCACCCGGATTTCAAAGGTAAAACAGGTAATGGAGATTGGGCGGACTTGCTTTTACAGATCGATTCTTACCTGGGTGAACTCCTAGATCAAGTTGATGATTTAGGCGTTAGAGATAATACCATATTCATCTTCACTGCAGATAATGGTCCGGAAGCGCAAGAATATGGGGTTTCGAATTTCACCATTGAGCAATCAGTTCAAGGATCACCTGGACCTTGGCGAAGCACTTTATTCACAAGCTTCGAAGGCGCTTTGCGCGTTCCTTTTGCTGTTAGATGGCCTGGAAAGATCAAAGCAGGTACCACAAGTGATGAGATCGTTCATGCGATGGATCTATTTCCAACCATTGCGCATATCTCAGGCGGTGCTGTTCCGACAGATAGAATTGTTGATGGTATAAACATGACGGACTTCTTAACTGGTAAAAGTAACAAGTCAGGTAGAGAGGGATTTGTAGTTTATATGGGTAACGACATTTTTGGAGTCAAGTGGAGAAACTGGAAGCTTCATTTTAAAGAGCAAGAAGGCTGGAATGGTGTTTTGGATACCTACACCATGCCAAGAGTGTACAATCTTTTAACTGATCCTCAGGAGAGGAATAACGTCCTTTTCCCAAACACATGGGTGCCAAAAGCTGCATTACCTCAATTACAAGAGCATGTTTTGTCATTACAGCAAAACCCTCCTATTAAAGCAGGTCAGGCAGACCCATATACTCCGCCAAAAAAATAGGGCATTCAAAGCTTGAGCATTAAATTAGGACACTTTTTAATGCTTAAGCTTGTTATGCTTTTATGAGTGATCAAATGATCAAGTCCGTTAATCTACCTGTTACAGGAATGACTTGTGCTGCTTGTGCTAGTACAGTGGAAAAGACATTATCTGGCCAATCAGGAGTTCAAAAGGCAGAAGTGAATCTTGCCAATAATTCCGTTCTATTAGAATTGACTGAGAGTACTCCTATCAATGGTCTGAATAAAGTTCTTGAGGAAGTGGGATACGGATTGATCGATGCCTCAACTGAGGAAGAATCACAAGAATTAGCCGAAAAGGCACAATCTGACAAATACGCCAAGACCAAAAGGAATTTAATTGGCTCCTCTATTTTCACCCTACCCGTTTTCATCATAGGCATGTTCTTCATGGATTGGGAAGATGGTAGCTATTGGTCATTGGCACTTTCCATCCCAGTTCTATTCTACTTCGGAAGAAACTTCTTTATCAATGCCATCAAACAGCTAAGACATGGAGCTGTAAGCATGGACACATTGGTAGCCCTCAGTACTGGCATCGCTTTCGCCTTTAGTTTTTTCAATACCATTTTCCCTGAATTCTTGCTAGCCAATGGCTTCGAACCTCACGTCTATTATGAGGCAGCAACAGTCATCATCACCTTTATACTATTAGGAAAGACACTTGAAGAGAGGGCTAAATCGAAAACAGGATCTGCCATTAAAGCACTCATGGGTTTACAAGCCAAAGAGGTGGTGAAAATTATGAAATCGGAACACGTTAAAGTTCCTATTCAAGAAGTAGTGATCAATGACCTCATATTAGTCAAACCTGGAGATAAGATTCCATTAGATGGAGAAGTGATCGATGGTCAATCATTTGTGAATGAAAGCATGATCAGTGGTGAGCCTATTCCACTTGAGAAGACTAAAGGAGATCAAGTATTTGCTGGTACAATCAACCAAAAAGGTAGTTTGACCATCAGAGTGGAGAAAGTAGGTAAAGAAACTGTTCTTGGACAAATCATTGAGGTGGTTAAGAAAGCTCAGGGAAGCAAAGCACCTGTCCAAAAATTAGTAGACCGCATTTCTTCCATTTTTGTCCCTATGGTGATAGGCATTGCAGGTATCACATTCGCCTTATGGATCATTCTGGGTGGTGAAGATGCCTCTGTTCAAGGGCTAATCGCTGCCATATCAGTTTTGGTGATCGCCTGTCCTTGTGCTTTGGGCTTAGCTACTCCTACTGCCTTGATGGTGGGTATGGGAAAAGCAGCACAAAATCACATCCTCATAAAAGATGCGCAAAGCCTAGAATTAGCACACCAGGTAAATGCCATTGCCTTTGATAAGACTGGCACCTTAACGATTGGACAGCCTAAGGTTACTTCCATTGCGTGGTTAAATGATGAAGCCAAGAAACAAAGTGAATTGTTAGTTGCTATCGAGCGTAACTCCGAGCACCCTTTAGCAGAGGCCATTGTCAATGCATTTGATGGACAATTAAGCGGTGATATCCACCCAAAGGAATTTCAAAGCATTACCGCTTCAGGTGTCTCAGCTAGTTATTTAGGACAGCAGTTTTACATTGGCAACAAGCTTCTCATAGACAAGCATGAGATATCGATCTCTTCAGCTCTGCAAACCAAAGCGCTACAATGGCAAAACGAAGCAAAAACGGTAGTTTGGTTTGCCGATTCGAATAAAGCATTGGCTGTCCTCGGCATTGAAGACCCGGTGAAGAAAGAAAGTGTTGAAGCCATCAAAAAGCTTCATGAGCAGAAGATTCAGACTTATTTGCTCACTGGAGATAACAGACAAACAGCGGAACATGTCGGTCAGCAGCTAGGTATTCAAAACGTAAAATCAGAATTACTTCCTTCTGATAAATCTGCCTTTGTCAAAAGGCTTCAATCAAAAGGCAAAAAAGTCGCAATGGTTGGAGATGGCATCAATGATTCAGAAGCGCTGGCAGTAGCAGATGTGAGTATGGCCATCGGTAAGGGAACAGATATTGCCATGGATGTAGCGCAGATCACCTTGATCGGCAATAGTTTAAATACTGTCCCTTCTGCTTTGAAGCTTTCATCTAAAACAGTTAAGACCATTCGTCAGAACCTTTTTTGGGCTTTTATTTATAACCTCATTGGCATTCCAATAGCAGCGGGCATCCTATTCCCTATCAATGGTTTTATGCTCAATCCGATGATCGCTGGTGCCGCCATGGCTTTTAGCTCAGTTTCCGTAGTTTTAAATAGCCTCAGACTTAGAGCTGCAAGTATATGATTGACGACCAAACTTTTAAATCTGTATCGTTTTCAAATAAGCTAGAAGACAAGCAATTTGAATATTGCCAGTTTGAAAATTGCAGCTTTGAGGGTGTCAACTTTTATGGTGTAAGCTTTTTGGAGTGTGAATTCATCGCGTGTGACTTTTCCCGAGCGAACTTGAACGAGCTCTCATTAAAAGATTGCTCCTTCCAGAAGTGTAAAATGGAGCAGCTTAGGTTTGACTACTTGAAGCCATTTCTGCTAGAAATGTCATTCGACTCATGTGAATTGAATGGCTCTTCGTTTTACCTATTAGAACTCAAAGGAATTGAGTTTAAGAATTGCCAACTCAAAAAGTGTGATTTTGCAGCTTGCGACTTGCAAGAAGCTCAATTCAAAGACTGCGACCTGGATATGGCCATATTTGAGAATACTAATCTCAAATCAGCTGATCTCAGCAGTTCTATCAATTACAAAATCGACCCTGATAACAATCAACTAACTGGAGCAACATTCCACCAACAGGGTTTAGAAGGGCTTCTTCAGAAATATCGTATAAAGGTGGTCAACGGTTAACTTATTGGTTTTTGTGAATAGATGATCGAATGGTTATCTTAAAGCAAACTTTCAACCAATGAAGCACTTTATAAAACTTTCATGTCTTTCAATTCTAGTGGCTTTCAGCTCTTGTGAAGCACCGAATGCTGGAGGAGAAGCTGTCATGGTTTCTGAATCATCTGATCGTGTAAATGATTATGGTGAAGCAGGATATCCTACTGAAGTATATTTCGGAGATACACACTTACACACTGAATTATCAATGGATGCTGGAGCTTTCGGTAATAGATTATCGATGGACGAAGCCTACCGATTTGCTCGTGGTGAGCAAGTCAAATCTTCAACTGGTTTAAATGCCCAATTAAAAGAGCCGTTGGATTTCCTTGTGGTGGCAGACCACACAGATGGAATGGGCCTTTTCCAAGCTGTTATGACAGGAGAAGATTGGGTAATGGAATACCCTCAAGGAAAGAGATGGAACAAAATGATCAATGAAGGAAACGGTGGTGAAGCTGCCGTAGAGTTGATCAAAGCCTTTTCTCAGGGCGAAATGGACATGAACCCTAACGATAAGAGCTTAATGTCGCCTCTTTGGAAAGAGGTGATGGAGACAGCTGCCAAGTATAATGAGCCTGGTAAGTTCACTTCACTTTTAGGATACGAGTGGACTTCATTGCTCAAAGGAAATAACCTACACAGAGTAGTAGTATTCAGAGACAATGAAGATCGTGTAGGAGAGCAACTACCGGCAATTACCTATGAAAAGTCTGAGGGAGGCTCTCCTGACCCAGAAGACCTGTGGAAACACTTACAGGCCTATGAAGAAATGACAGGAGGACGTGTTTTAGCGATTCCTCACAATGGTAATCTTTCCAATGGAATCATGTTTGCCGAAACCAAAGTCAATGGTGAGCCTTATGATGAATCTTATGTTAAGGAAAGAATCAAGTGGGAGCCTTTATATGAGGTAACACAGATCAAAGGAGATGGTGAAGCCCACCCCTTCTTATCGCCAAATGATGAGTTTGCAGATTTTGAGAACTGGTCATACGGAAACTTGGACCTCTCTGCTAAAAAGACAAATGACATGTTGGAGGGCGAATATGGTCGTTCAGCCTTGAAACTGGGTTTGAAACTTAAAAACCAATTAGGTACTAATCCATACAAATTTGGAATGATTGGATCTACCGATTCGCATACTTCATTAGCAACTGCTGATCAGGATATCTTCTTTGGAAAAGCAGCTAACGTTGAGCCATATGCTGAGCGTTGGGAGCACCCTTTCGTTGCTTCTGAAATTGATACCATTTTCACTTGGGCAACTGTAGCTTCTGGTTACGCAGCTGTTTGGGCCACTGAAAACACTAGAGAAGCATTATTCGATGGAATGATGCGTAAAGAAACGTATGCCACAACCGGGCCTCGCATGAAAGTGAGATTCTTTGGTGGTTGGGACTACACTCCTGCCGACCTTGACGGTAACTGGGTAAAGAACGGTTATGACAAAGGGGTGCCAATGGGAGGTGATCTTAAATATGGTGGTTCAGAAGGTCCTTCATTTATTGTTCAAGCTAGCATGGACCCTAATACTGGTTCTCTAGACAGAATTCAAGTAGTTAAAGGTTGGGCCAACGCAGATGGCAGTCTCTCTGAAAAAGTATATGATGTTGTCTGGTCTGGAGACCGTACCAAGGGAGCAAATGGTAAAGTACCTGCTATAGAAAACACAGTCAATTTAATTGACGCCACTTGGGACAATGACTCTGGTGCAAGAGAACTAGCTGCTGTTTGGCAAGACCCTGATTTCGATGCTTCACAGGAGGCATTCTATTATGTGAGGGTACTAGAGATCCCAACACCAAGATGGACCTTGTACGATAAGATCAATTACAAATTGGACGACATGCCAGACTATGTGCCATTAACAGCACAACAGAGAGCATACTCATCTCCTATTTGGTATTCGCCTAAATAAGAAGCCTATACATGACTTTTAAAAAATTGTTAAAGGAACCGCTCCTGCATTTTTTGATAGCAGGAGCGCTTCTTTTTGTAGTATTCTCATTTGTAAATGATGATGAAGGAGAAAAGACCATTGTCATTAATGAGTATGATTTAGCTGAGATTACATCCAAGTGGGAGTTGACATGGAACCGTCCTCCTACCCTAGAAGAATTAAAAGCATCTCTTGACGATTACATTAAAGAGGAGATCTATTACCGCGAAGCACTTCTTCTGAATCTAGATCACAATGACGCCATCATCAGAAGAAGGATGGCCCAAAAAATGAAGTTCTTAGCTGAAGGCATAGCCACCATGCAAGAACCATCAGAGGAAGATCTCCTTGAGTATCTTAAGGACAATCAGGCCAATTATCGCACCTCAGCTGTCTATAGCTTCGAGCATCGATTCTATAGCCCTGACAATAGAGATGATCCGCAAAATGATGCGCAAAATGCATTGGCTAAAGGTGACTTTCGTACAAGCGATAAGCTCTCATTAGCTCTTCAAATTGAAGAGCAGTCCTTAGATCAAATCAGAAGAAATTTTGGAACCACCTTCGCTGTTAACCTCAGTAAACTAGAAGTGAGCAATGATTGGCAAGGCCCCATCGAATCGGGATTCGGTTATCATTTAGTGAAAGTGACAAGCAAAGAAGCATCTAGAGAACAGACACTTGAGGAGGTACGCGAACAACTGATCACTTCTTACAAATACGATATGAGAGAAGCTTTGAACCAACAAGTGCTTTCTGCTCTCTTGGATGAATATGAAGTGATCATCGATTTGGACACGACCGGGCTTGACGATTTTGAATTGAGCAAATGAGAAGATTCCTTGTCAGTTTCATATTGATTACCCTATGCGCATTTAGCTCTTTTGGACATGAAGTGCGGCCTGCTTATTTGGGAATCAAACAAGTCAGTCCAACTGAGTATAGAGTGTTATGGAAAATACCAGCACAAGACGGCAAAACCCCGAGAATAAATCCTGAATTCCCAGAAGAATGGAAGCAAACGACCTACAATGCCGAATTAATAGGTGCTGCTAGTCAGTACAAATGGACTTTTGAAATTGAAGAAGCGCTGCCCGGGCAGACCATTGCCTTTAATGGTATTTCAAAAACGCTCATTGATGTCCTAGTGAATATTGAAATGCTTGATGGGAGTCGTTATTCGAAGCTAGTTAAAGCGAATAGCCCTTTTTATACGATACCTGAAGAACCCAGCACTTGGGAAGTAATTGGCACCTACACGATATTAGGAATAGAACACATTCTATTCGGTATTGACCACTTACTTTTTGTATTAGCACTCCTTTTTGTCGTGGAAGGTAAATGGAAGTTGATCAAGACCATTACCGCCTTTACATTAGCACATAGCATTACACTTAGCTTAGCGGCTTTGGGATTTGCCAGCATTCCTATTGCTCCTGTAGAAGCGGTCATCGCTTTGAGTATTGTCTTTCTGGCCAGAGAGATCATCGCACACCGTAAGGGACAACCATCTCTCACCTATCAATATCCTTGGTTAGTTGCTTTCACTTTTGGCCTTTTACATGGTTTTGGTTTTGCTTCTGCTTTGAGCGAAACGGGTTTACCCCAACAAAGCATTCCATTGGCTCTCCTCTTTTTCAATGTAGGAGTCGAACTAGGGCAAATTGCTTTCATCATTACTGTCTTGGGTCTCATCCAATTATCATCCAAATTGAAGTTTCAAGTTGCCTTTTTGCAGCAGAAAACCATCACCTATGTGATAGGCATCGTCTCATCTTATTGGTTGATAGACCGGGTTCTAGGTTTTTGGGGCTAGATATTTAAAGGAATTTTTCCCTTTTCCTCCCCCGCCTAAAGGCACCCCTCCAACTTTGCTTCGCTAAAGCTACTCGAAAGCACAGATGGGGACAGATAAATGACATGAGCTTACTATCCTCCTTTGGAGGAGGTGGACTTCAGTTTCAAACTGAAGGACGGAGGAGGACAATAAAAATGGAACCTTAATTGGTCAACTCAATGTTGTAACATCATAAACCAAAATGATGGTACAAAACTTCACAAATCAGGCCTTTACAGAAAGCGTTAAAGCGGAGCAAGAGAAACACGGTTCCCGAATAGCTTACCAGAAAATGGAACACTACGACAAACATGAACTAGGTCCAATGGAAGAGCAATTCATCTCACAGAGAGACGGTTTTTATTTATCGACTGTTGGAGAAAACGGCTGGCCTTATGTTCAGTTTAGAGGTGGATTAAAAGGTTTTCTGAAAGTGCTAGACCACGACACTTTAGCCTTTGCTGACTTCAGAGGTAACAGACAATACATCAGCACGGGCAACCTGCGCTCGAATGGAAAGGCCTCAATAATCTTGTTAGACTATGCCACCAAGACACGTTTGAAAATATGGGCAGAAACTGAAATCATTGATGCAGAAGATGATCCTGACTTAGTTGATAAATTGTCAGCCAAAAACTACAATGCGAAAATAGAGCGGGTATTAATTTTCAAGGTCAAAGGCTTTGACTGGAACTGCCCTCAACACATCACTCCTAAATTCACTCTACAAGAATTCAAAGAATTGATCGCTAACAATCCTGAGATCAGAGAAGAAATTCTAGCATAAAAAAAGCCGGGGCTCCCCGGCTTCTTATATCTAATAACCTAGGCACTGAGCACTAGGCACCAATGACTATTGACTAATTCTGCCCACCTTTTTTTTCCATATTCAAGCTTTCGCCTTCTTGGACTTTTTCGGTTGTGGTTTCATCAGTTAACTCGTAACCCAAGGTTCTTCCCTTCAGAGTAGCCGGCAAACCATTAGCCATCCATACTGGCATCGGTGCCCCCTTTAAGTAATGATCGAAAAATTGACCCATTCTTACAGAAAGGTCTTTCCTGTTCTTTCTCTGACGTAGGTTGTGCGCTTCGTCATTATAAACCACCATCCAAGCTGGCTTTTGCAATCTTCTTAAGGACATATAGAACTCAATGCCTTGGTACCAAGGAACTGCTCCATCCGCATCATTGTGCATGATAAACAATGGCGTTTCAATCTCCGGCATAGAGAAGATCGGTGAATTCTCAATGTATAGATCTGGTCTCTCCCAAAGAGTAGCTCCTAACCTCGATTGTGTTTTCTCATACTGGAACATACGGCTCATTCCACTACCCCATCTCACACCGCCATAAGCTGATGTCATATTAGAAACAGGAGCACCAGAACCAGCAGCGGCATACATATCTGTCTTGGTCACCATATAGGCCACTTGGTAACCACCCCAGCTTTGCCCTTGGATAGCCATTTTGCTTTCATCAACAAATCCCATGGCCACTGCTGCTTTAGTAGCAGGCACTACGTGATTCATAGCTGATCTACCAGGATAACCAATTTCGTATTTGATGTCTGGAACAAGCACCAAATAATCATTACTTACATAGTACGGTCTATTAATCGTACTTGCACTTGGAGCAGGTGCATAGTGTCTATGCAAGCTGCTCGTACTTCTTTCGTAGAAGTACACGATCATTGGGTATTTCTTATTCGGATCAAAGTTTTCAGGCTTATAAAGAATAGCCTGCATGGTTTCACCATCAAAGTCAGAATTAAACTCAATCAATTCTGCAGTTCCCCAATTGTAAGCATCTTCTTGTGCGCCCACATCTGTAATCTTCTCTCCTGAAGAAGCAGTCATCCAATTATCTGCAATGTAGATCTCAGGGTATTCTTCCCAGGTTGACTTTCTAAGCATGACGCGATCAGCCTCTTTGGCTTTTGTCAAGCCATAAATGCTCATGTCATCATAAATGAAATTCTCAGGCGTAGAACCATTCCCTAGGTCTGCTGTAGCATAACCAGATGCCTTAGTCCATTCGTTGAATACAGATAAAACTGAAGGATTTGAGGTATCAATAAAGTCCTCTTCTCTATCCAAAGAATAGTATCTGTAAATCACTTTATTCTCTCTTCCAGCACCATTAGTCACATTCACAGCAGCCGAAGCTCCTGATGGGTCGATACTCCAAATATCATATCTGTCGTATACTAAGAATCTCTCATCATTTTCTGACCATCCAGCTGCACCAGCACTGTTAGCTAAAGAAGGTGAATCGTGCAGCTCTCTTTGGAAGCTTACCGGTAGGCCTTCGGTCAAATTCTTTACATCGCCTGATGCTAAATCCTGAGCATACCAATGCCCATCTTCTAAATTGAACCAAGCCATATACTTCCCAGCAGCAGACATCGATCCGAATCCTTTAACGCCCTCTTGCAGCATTTTTCTTTCTCCGGTATTGGCATCCACTAGGTAATAGTCTCTAGGTGTCTGCACATCCCAAGTATATTGAACGCGGTAAGGTTTGTCATTCATTCCAATGTGATAAGCCATGTCATGCTTGCCATCAATGTAAACTGTTTCTAGCGCAGGGTCTTCTAATTGAACGATCGATCCGTCTGCCATCAATCGGGCCTCGTAACTTCTATTCTTTTCGCGAGTAGCACGAAGTTTCTGCATCGGTTGGATATATGGGTCATTGTAAGACCAAACATCGACTTGAGGTTTCTCCTCCTTTAGAATTGTCGTATCATTCTCGTAATCGTATTCTACAGGTCTTGGAGCAGTTCCAAAATACAGTCTTTCGCCAGACTCAGAGAACCTAGGAGTGCTGAAATCACTAACCATCCAACCTTCTGGTAAACCTTGAGTAGTTGTATCAACTACAATAGAAGCCTGACTCTCGCCTTCCATCCAATGCATTAAGCTGTAGTAAGAATGATCATCATCTTTGGTATTCGCTGTGGCGAAAAACGCCATTCTCTTACCATCTTCAGAAGCTACCATTTTCTTGTAGCCTTCCATTCGCTCATTTAAAGTGATCATTTCACCATTAGCAGTATTCATGGCATGGATACCGGCTGGATTAAGAGAATCTACTTTGTCATATTCAAAGAAAAGGTAGCTACCATTCTGAGCGAGCTTATACCCCATTACTCCTGTAAAAGACTTTTTCTCACCTGTCTTCATGTTGAACAGAACAAGCTCAGTACCCTTCGACTTGGCGCGAGGATCCTTAGGCTCTTCTTTCACCTCTGGCTTCTCTTCCTCTTTTTTACCTTTCTTCTTTTTCTTCTTTTTCTTTTTACCGTCTTCTTCCTTCGGCTCTTCTTTTTTAACCTCCTTTTTCTTTTTCTCTTTTAGAGGCTTTTCGTGCAGCCAAGCGATCCATTCTTCTGAATCTTCTGGCATTTGGTAATTCTTTACTCTAGCTACTTTGGTCATCTCACCATTGGTAAGATTAATGATGTAGAGCGAGTCTTTTGGCATTTTATTCTTAGCCGTTTTCTTGAGTTTCAAAGCTCTTTCCTCTTCGTATGCTGGCTTGATCTCAGCAGCCACGAACATGGAGTTTGCTGAGAAAGCATATTTAGATACTCTATCTACTGAGATCACTTCATCAGTTGAGAGATTTCGGAGCTCTAACACGGCATCTCCTACCTGAGGAGTGATACGATAACCTGTCCAGTTACCATCATTGCTAAGACGTATCGATTGGAGACCTTTCCAGTCATCATATACATCGTGAGTTAGGGGTTGTTTTTGTGCTTGCACTGCCACTGACATAAGGCACATGAGCACGAGATAGTTAAGTTTTTTGATCCACATGGTTATTTACTTTTTATGAGGCCATACAAATATAATCCTATGGTGCTGTTACCCAAGTCTTCTTATATTCATGGCACTTCAATTTTAAAACTGTGCAAATGACTAGAATTAGCATACTCTCGTTACTCTTAACGGTTGTTTTTTTTACACTAAAGGCGCAAACCAGCATATCAGATAAGACCAAAGACTTCGAAAAGAAAGAAGGCTATTTTGATTACTACTGGGATGCAAAAACTGGAAAGGTTTGGCTCGAAATCGACAAGATCGATACTGAATTTCTATATGTAAACTCCTTAGCAGCTGGTGTTGGCTCGAATGATATCGGATTGGACCGCGGTCAATTGGGAAACACAAGGATCGTTGAGTTCAGAAGAGTGGGTCCGAAAGTGCTTTTGGTTCAGCCCAACTACTCATACCGAGCAAATTCTGATAATGCAGATGAGGTAAAAGCCGTTGAGCAAGCTTTTGCAGAGTCTGTTCTGTTCGGTTTTAAGATAGAAGCAGAATCTGATGGCCATTTATTGGTAGACCTGACTCCTATGTTGATGAACGACTCTCATGGAGTGGCTCAGAGGCTATCGAGAGGACGTCAAGGGAATTATAGAATGGATGCTTCCAAATCAGCGATCTATCCTCCTATGTTGAAGAACTTCCCTAAGAATTCTGAGCTAGAGGCTACCATCACCTTTGTTGGACAAGCCACTGGAGGTTTCATTAGGTCGGTAACCCCTACTCCAAGTAATGTTACTGTCAGAATGCATCATTCATTCATTGAGTTACCTGATAGTAATTATAAGCCAAGAAAAGCAGACCCGAGATCGGGTTATGGTTCAATCAGATACATGGATTATGCTACTCCAATTCAAGAGAATATCGTCAAACAATTCGCACGAAGACATAGACTAGAAAAGGTAAATCCTAAAGCCAGAAAGAGTAAGGCAGTCGAACCAATTAGATATTATGTTGACAGGGGCGCTCCAGAACCCATCAAATCTGCCCTTATTGAAGGAGCCAGATGGTGGAACCAAGCCTTTGAGGCAGCAGGTTATGAAGATGCCTTTACTGTAGAAGAAATGCCTGTTGGCGCTGATCCACTAGATGTAAGATATAATGTCATTCAATGGGTGCACCGCTCAACAAGAGGTTGGTCATATGGTTCTTCTGTCACTGACCCAAGAACTGGGGAAATCATCAAAGGGCACGTAAGTTTAGGCTCACTTAGAGTAAGACAAGATTTCTTGATCGCTCAGGGTCTTTTGACACCTTATGAAAACGGCACAGAACCAGACCCTGAGTTATTGAAAATGGCTTTAGCCAGGCTCAGACAATTGTCTGCTCATGAAGTAGGCCATACCATCGGTTTAATGCACAATTACGCTTCTAGTTACAATGACAGAGCTTCCGTGATGGACTACCCTCACCCATTGATTGAAATGAAACGTGGTAAGATCAGTTTAGATAATGCTTATGATGTGGGCATTGGAGACTGGGATAAAGCTGCTGTTACTTGGGGCTATCAAGATTTCCCTGATGGCACTGACGAAAGCAAAGCATTAGATCAATTGATCGAAGACCAAGTAAAGGACAATCTCTTCTTTATCACGGATGCAGATTCAAGACCTATTGGTAGTTCGCATCCCATTGCTCACTTATGGGATAATGGTAAGAGTGCAGCTGATGAGTTGAATAGATTGATGGAGATCAGAGCTGAAGTTTTGAATAATTTCTCTGAGAAGAACATTCCAGTAGGTGCTCCTATGGCTACACTCGAAGAGGTATTAGTGCCAATGTACATGATTCATCGCTATCAGTTAGAAGGAGCTGTAAAGGCCATTGGTGGATCATACTATAATTACAAACTGAGAGGTGATAGTCAACCAGCTCAGCGAGTTGTTCCAAAAGTGGAGCAAGAAGCTGCGTTAAACGCTTTGATCAACACCATCAAACCAAAGAATCTTGCTTTTCCTGAGCATATCATCGAAATGATACCTCCGCGTCCTCCAGGATTTGGAAGAAGCAGAGAAACTTTTAAAGTGAGATCTGGGCTTAATTTTGATCCTGTAGCTCCGGGTGAAACTGTTGCCAGCGCTGTAATGAGCTTCATCTTTAATCCTCAAAGAGCCACAAGACTCGTTCAGCAAAAAGCGATGGATCCCAACCAACTAGGATTAATCGATGTCATCGAAAGCATCAATAACTCCATCAACGCAGGTGCATCTGAGATTGGTTACTACAACGAATTGAACCGAGTTGTCATCGATCAATTTACTACAGCCCTAATGAAATTGGCTGCTAATACCCAAGCTTCGGCATCTGCAAGAGCCATTGCTATGAATCAGTTGATCGAATGGTCTGCTTATGAACCAGCTGAGGATGATGCAGTGCAACAAGCCTTTATGGTCGCGCAAGTATTCAAGATCAACAAGTTCTTAGAAGAGCCGATGGAGTTCGCACCAATTTCGGCATTAACACCTCCTGATGGGTCGCCAATTGGAACTGATCTGATGGATTGGTGTAGTTTCCACGATCATTAAAAACCTTATACCAAAAGCTGCTGAAAGGCAGCTTTTTTATTTTTAACGTTACTTTAGTACCATTGCAAGCGTCTAAACTCTGTTAAACAACGAATATGTCTAAGAGAAACATCATTGGCTTGGCATTAATTGTCATCTCGCTTATCTGCCTTTATCCAGGTCTTACCTTACCGATTTTGAATATCCATGTAGGAGCTAGCATTCCGCTCATTGGCGAAATTGAGTTGTACGACAGAACCCAAAGTGTGATTAGCGGAATCAGACTTTTATACGACTACGATAATGCTTTCGTAGCTACCATGATCTTGGTCTTTTCAGTTGTAGTACCTGTTCTCAAAGCGCTAATTCTTTTCGCAGTTTTAGCCTTTAGAAACTGGAAACATAGAGTTAAAGCCTACAATTTTGTAGCCGTCATTGGGAAATGGTCCATGGCAGATGTTTTCGTTGTTGCTACTTTCCTGGCATATTTAGGCACTTCTTCTGATGAAGGCATCAGCTCTGAAGTAATGGAAGGCCTTTATTATTTCACAGCCTACTGCATAATCTCATTATTGGCTATTCAAGTGATCAAAGTAGATGATCTGCAAAAAGAAGGTGGTCAATTTTTGACCTAACCTCTTCTTCCTCCTCTTCGAGCCCCTCCTCTATTCATACTGCCGCGGTTAATACTTTGGCGGTTGTTATAAGATCTATTCAGTTGCTGTCTTTGATTAGTAGTCGGACCTGAATACCTATTCCCACCTGAACGATTGCGATTAGCATTGTTCCAGTTGCCTTTATTATCTCTCTGGAAAACATTACCATTTCTATCACTCATCACATTATTTGGCCTTGTGCTAGGTCTAGTAGTAGGTCTGGCTCTATCAAGTGTTGAAGGTCTGCTCTTGATCTGACTTCGGTAATTCTGATGGTTCATGGTTCTGACACCCTTCCTATTATTGTACACACTATGTCTCTGACCGGCTCTGTAGCCTGCTCGGTATCCAGCTGCATATCCTCTATGATAACCATGATAATAACCGTGTCTATAACCGCGGTAATATCCTCTAGGTCCCCAATAAGGTCTATAATAAGGATGGAAACCCCATCCGATCCAGCCAAAACTAATACCTACACTAAAGCCCCAGCCGGTATAAGGATTCCAATGAACGCCAAAGCCATAAGTGACTGGTCTAGGATAGTAATAGTATCCATACCAAGGTCTGTAATACCAACCTGTACCATAAACGACTACTCCTCCATAAACATAAGAGTGATAGTACCCAGGAGTATATCCTACATAAATGACTTCAGGTGTAGTGTCATAGATGTATACATATTTGACATTGTGGACAGGACAATCAGCAGGTAGGTCATCCACCTCGTCAGGTCTTTCTTTAGACACTTTGTAAGTGCCCTTGGCCTGAGATGAAGCATACCAGATTCCTTCATCGACACAATAATACTTGCCTTCAATTCTGAGAACGGTTTGAGCTGAATTCTCAGCATAGGCTACTTTGGTGCCCGTAACTTCTGTAAACTTTGGCTCGCCATCAAAAGTCACTTCGATGGTTTTATTGACATCGACCTCAGCAGTTTGAGGGATAGATTGTTCGAGTAAGGCTTCTTTAGCTTCTACCGTTCCTGGCACACTCGATTTGATTGAGCTAATGGATTCTTCATCTGGAATCTTAGCGAAATCATCAGGTAGATCATCCGGTTCTACAAACTCCCAAGACCCATCCTCCAATGACTTTGAAGCATAAAACCTACCTGCTAAAAGCAAATAGTGCTCCTGATTATCGATATCAAGGACTACATCATTCTCTGTATTCTTAACGTAAAGCAGATTGGTTTCTGAGATTTGCTTATAGTCTGGTTTTCCTTCTACAATGACCAATTCTGCTGGTACTGTACTCACAATAATGGCTGGCGCTTCGGTGGGTGCTTCAGAGTCTTGCTCATCGACTTTAGGAGCATTGTCTTCAGCGAACTTCATGATATTGCGTGGCACGCGATCTACGTTTTCCCACCCCGAGTTAATGTCTTCAGATTGATACCAGAATTGTCCTCCTCTTAAGTAATAAATGTCATTTCCAGATTCCTTAGCGATAAAAAACGGAGAATTGACTACATAAGACACTTTGCCTTTCGGATCTTCTTTGAATTTAGGCTCCCCATCGATCATGACCAGTACAGCATCTACTTCTCGATAATAAATAACTGGTGCTTCATTGTTGAGATCAGCTACTCCTCCACCCGACACTTCCATATCGGCCATACTTGCCTTAAGATCAGCAAGGCTAATCACGGGTTCCCAGGCTGTCATTTCTCTGACGAGGAACTTTTTAAGATCATCGATCTTATCTGCAGGAATATCATCAGGGAATTTTGTCTGTTCTACAGTGATGTTCTCAAAAGCGGCTACCCCCTCTTCATAGTCTGTAGCAAGGCTTGCCGATAACCAAACTGCTCCAAAAACCAATTCACCTTCATCATCCTTAGCACTAATGGCCATTCTACCTTCAATGGAATTACCATCTAGCTTGTCTAACTGAGGCTGATATAATGTTAATTCTTGCCCGGATTTAGTGGCCAAAACCCTAGGCCAACCCATGGGCTCCTCTTCTTGCGCGAAAAGTGAAAATGAAAAAAGTAGTCCGACTAAAAGTGAAAACAGTCTCATAATGAAAGCTTTGTCTAAATCTAAATACTTAACTCTAAAATCAACCACAAAATTGAAACCAAAAGACTTAATTTTTCACTATTCCATGACTGTTTGAGAACTCTCCTATTGAATGAGCCAACAATTTGATCTCATAAACTGTCATAAATGTGTCAATTCTCCTTACATCTGCTGTGCATAAAAGAGCATGATGAATTAAATTGAGTTGAAAGTGAAGAACAGCCTCACCATACTATTGCTTCTACTTGGCCTGCAAACTTATGGCCAGTCAAGCCTAATAGGTTCTGTTAAGGATATTGAGACTGATGAGCCCATTTTTGGAGCCAATGTATTTATCGAAAACTCAACCGTTGGAGCAACTACTGACCCAGATGGCAACTTTATTATCGAAAACATCAGAGGTTCCTTTCAGAATGTAGTGGTTTCGCATCTGGCCTATCAGAGTAAGACTATTCCTCTCAAAGGGCGCACTAGAATTGACTTCAAACTGAAATCTAAGACTACACAATTGAGCGATGTCGAGATTGAGCAAACGCGCGATCGTAAATGGAAGAGGCTTTACAATCAATTCCAAACAGAGTTCATAGGCCCAACTAAAAACGCTAAAAACGTTACCATCTCGAACCCTTGGGTAATGGAATTGTCCAAGAACAAGTCTGGAGAACTGAATGGCTATTCTCATGATCTATTAGAAATAGAGAATCGCTCAACTGGTTATAAGATCAGTTTTCTGGTTGAGAATTTCACGAGGTCTGGAGAAGAAGTTAAATACATTGGTAAACCCTTCTTTACTCCACTTGAGGCAAGTTCTAAAGAAGAAGAAATTGCTTGGCGCAATGCCAGAGAAAAGACCTATTTAGGTTCAAGGCAGCATTTCCTATTTGCTTTAGCCAATGACAGAGTCTTTGAAGAAGGCTTCTTGATGTATAATGCAGACTTTGATCAAAGAGAAGGCACTTTCAAAACACAAGACAGAGTAGAAAGAGAAGATGTTCTTAGAGATGGCACACTCAGTTTCAAGAGATTTCTAAAGGTGGTTTATACAGAAGAAAAGCCGGAGCAAGAATTTGTGAAAGCTTTCAGCTCTTCTACCAGAGTAGATCTTGGTAATTTCAGGGGCAACCGTGGCAGAGGCAATATCCAATTAGAAAATCGGGCAGATTCAAAAAATCAGATCTCTTATCTATTCGTCAAGACCAGCAGAGGTGTACAATTAAGCGATGATGGCGTATTCAAAAACCCTGAATACGTCCTAGAATATGGCTATTGGAGCTGGGAAAGAATTGCAGAATTACTGCCTTATGAATACCGCTTAGACCTAGTAGCGCCTACCAAAAAAGCCAAGCCAAAACCCATCTCTCAGATTACTGTGGCTCAGGCACCAATCGTTAATTTCGAAAACACGAATGGTTTCGATCTGTCCAATACCAGCGTACCGGTAGAAGACATTATCAAAGGAGCGCCAAGCAGAAATGCTATCCCTCCTATTAACTCGCCTCAATTCGTTGCAGCCTCAGAAGTAAAATGGCTGAGAGATAATAGCCGATTGATCGGCTTTGAGCACAATGGAATACAAAGAGCCTATCCGCTCGAGATCTTAAACAGACATGAAATCGTCAATGATACATTCGAAGATCTCAACGTGGCCATCACCTATTGCCCATTATGTGGTAGCGGCATGGCCTTCAATAGACTGGTTGACGACCAATTACTCTCTTTTGGCATTTCAGGCCTTTTGCTGAATAATAATGTATTGATGTTCGATCAGACCACTAACTCTTTGTGGTCTCAAATAGACAGTGAAGCCATTACTGGAGCAAACAAAGGGAAGAAGCTTATTGAACTACCTGTTATGCATATGACTTGGTCTGAGTGGAAAGAGAAATTTCCTAATAGCCAGGTACTATCAAGAGAAACTGGATATGATTTTCCTTATGCAGAAGCGGCCTATGTCGGATACGACAGAACAGATGAAGTCCCATTTCCCGTAGTAGCCGAGAATGATGACTTCAAACCAAAAGAGTTGGTAATGGGCGTATCTGTTGATGGCCAATTTAAGGCTTACCCGCTCAGATCAATCAAGAAGAAAAAGAACAAGTTTGACGATTTGATTGGAAGAAAGAAAGTCTCGATTCAATATTCAAAAAAGAGCAACACAGCACAGATCTTTGATGAAGAGGGTAATGAAATACCAAGCATCAGACTCTACTGGTTCGCATGGTATGCATTCCATCCTGAAACAGAGGTGTATAAATAATCTCCTCCCCGCTTTTCTAAAAAAGGACTTAAGGTTTCAATAGGATTTTTAACTTTATGTTAAACCGAAACTATGCGACATCTATTACTAACAGTGCTTGTTAGCCTTGCACTGTTCTCCTGCAACAACAAACCCCAGAGGTTTGATCTCCTAATTAACAACGGTAAAATCTATGATGCTGAAAAGCAAAGTTTTTACAATGGAAACATTGGCATCATTGGTGACGAGATAGTAGCCATCGGCAAATTGAAAAATGCAGAAGCCTTTAGGACCATTGATGCAAGGGGTCACATTGTATCTCCCGGATTCATAGATGTTCATGCTCACATCGAAAGCATAATGCGGTTACCACAAGCCGAAAGCTTTATCAAGCAAGGAGTAACAACCGTTCTAGCCGGACCAGATGGCAGAGGCCCTTCTAATATGGCCGAATTCTTGGATAAGTTAGAAACCTTCGATTTGGGTATCAATACAGCTTGGCTGATTGGGCATAACTCATTGAGAAGAGCTGTGATGGGCTCAGAAAACCGCGAGCCTACAGCAGAGGAATTACAAAAGATGATCGATATGATCGATGATGCCATGGACCATGGATCTTATGGCATTTCTACTGGTCTCAAATACGTTCCTGGTGCCTATTCGAAATTGGATGAGGTACTCGCCCTTTCAAGAGCAGCAAGTGCTAAAGGCGGAATTTACACTTCTCACCTTCGTGAAGAAGGCCTTGGTTTGATCGATGGTGTCCAAGAGGCCATAGTAATTTCAAGAGAAGCAGATATTCCTGTTGTTTTAACGCATCATAAAGCTATCGGAAGACCCATGTGGGGTGCAAGTGTGCAAACCCTAGCCATGGTAGACTCCGCCAGAGCTTTAGGCTTAGACATCATGATGGATCAATATCCATATACAGCTTCAGCCACGGGTTTATCTGTGCTTATACCTGCTTGGGCAAGAGCAGGTGGCCACGAAGAATTTGTTAAAAGGCTTGAGGATCCTGAAACGCGAAAAAAGATCCATGCAGAGATCATGTACAACATCGAATTTGACAGAGGCGGTAATGACCTTGAAGTCGTGCAATTCGCCAATGTCAAATGGAAGCCAGACCTTAATGGCAGAACCTTAAAAGACTGGGTATTGGAAAGAGGCCTAGAACCTACTTTTGCCAATGGAGCAGATCTTGTGATTGAAGGACAACTGAATGGTGGAGCTTCTTGTGTCTATCATGCCATATTCGAAGAAGATGTGCAGCGCATTATGCAGCATCCCTTGTCTATGGTTGCTTCTGATGGTGGTCTAGTTGAACCAGGTGTTGGTCATCCACACCCTCGTAGCTACGGTACCTTTCCTCGTGTATTGGGGCATTACGTTAGAGAAAAAGAGATCATTAGCCTAGAGTTAGCTCTTCGGAAAATGACTTCCCTCCCTGCAGAAAGATTAGGCTTGACGGATAGAGGATTTATCAAGGAGGGCATGAAAGCAGATATTACCATTTTCGACCCTGAAACGGTGAAAGACTTAAGTACCTTCGGTGCTCCTCACCAATACCCCGCGGGCATACCATATGTATTGGTCAATGGAGAAATAACAGTTGATGAAGGAGAGCTAACTGAAAAAAGAGGCGGACAGGTGCTAAGGAAAAACTGACGAAATAATTATCTTATTGGAAGATCAATATTGAATCCATGACTTTCGATGAGTTTTTCGCTTGGTTCCCTTGGTGGGGATATATTCTAACTTTTCTAGTGCTTCTATTCTTGAGAGACATTCTCCAGAGAAGACATACCATCTCCCACAACTTTCCTGTTGTAGGTCACTTGCGCTATATGCTAGAAAGGATCGGTCCGGAATTAAGACAATACATCGTTGCTAATAACCGAGAAGAACTTCCATTTAACAGAAGTCAAAGGTCTTGGGTCTATGCCTCTTCTAAAAGGCAAAACAACTATCAGGGCTTTGGAACTGATCAAGACATTCATTCTGCAGGTCATATTTTCATCAACCCTTCTCTATTGCCCTTTAAAATGCCTGATGATCATGTGAATAGAAATCAGGCAGATCTCATTCCTTGTGCCAAAGTAATTGGTGAATACAATAAGAGAAAAAGACCATTTAGACCTAAATCGATCATTAACATTTCTGCCATGAGCTTTGGCTCATTATCAGCCAATGCAGTATCAGCCCTAAACCAAGGGGCTTTAAAGGCTGAATGTTACCACAATACGGGTGAAGGAGGTTTTTCTCCATACCACCAACATGGCGCAGACACCATGCTTCAAATTGGTACGGCCTACTTTGGATTGAGAGACGATGATGGAAATTTTGTGATGGACAAACTTATCTCCCTAGTTCAGAATAATCAACAGATCAGAGCCATAGAGATCAAACTCTCGCAAGGCGCTAAGCCAGGAAAAGGTGGTGTTCTTCCTGCAGCAAAGATCACAGCGGAAATTGCGGCTATCAGACATATTCCGAAAGGGAAAGACGTGGTCTCTCCTTCCTATCATAAAGCTTTCAATGATGTAAAAGGATTGATTGACTTTATAGAATCTATAGCCGAGCAAACAGGATTACCCGTTGGCATTAAAGCAGCAGTGGGAAAACTAGACTTGTGGCATAAACTCACAGATTTGATGCTTTCGGAGAACAAAGGCCCGGATTTCATTACGATAGACGGAGGCGAAGGGGGCACTGGAGCTGCTCCACCATCATTTGCCAATCACGTGTCATTACCTTTTATGTACGCCTTTACAGAGGTTTACCAGATCTTTCAAGCCAAAGGATTAACTGATAGAGTTGTGTTTATTGGTTCAGGTAAGCTCGGTTTCCCGAGTAGTGCTTTGATGGCCTTTGCTATTGGAGTAGACGTTATTCAGGTAGCAAGAGAGAGTATGCTTTCGATCGGCTGCATCCAAGCACAAGTTTGCCACACCAACAAATGCCCAGCGGGAGTAGCTACTCAGAACAAATGGTTGCAAGCTGGGATCGACCCAAAAAGAAAATCAGACCGCTTTTATAACTACGTGAAAACCTTGAGAAAGGAAATTCTCGAGATAACGCATGCATGTGGTTATGAACACCCCAGCCAGATGACGATGGCTGATGTGGATGTGAGCATGGGCGATAACAATTACACCACAACCTTGGAGAGTATTTACAAGTACAAAAAGACACCTGTTCAATTTAACGGAACAGATCAACTCCTTAATTGTGAACATTTAGGCAACAGATCAAACTAGGCTTATGAAAACCAAGATCACCCTCCTCCTACTCTTTATAACCTTTTTCAGCTATGCGCAGAACAAGTCCGAAATAGCAGACGAAAAGCTGAGCGAATTTGTAGAACGCAAAGGGATACCCGGACTAAGCATTTCCATATCGCAGAAAGGAGAATTGGTGTACTCAAAAGGTTTTGGCTTTTCAAATGTTGAAAAACAAATTCCTGTTGATCCTTCATTAACCAAATTCAGAATTGGCTCAGTTTCTAAAACGGTTACTGCCGCGGGGCTCGGTAAACTTTATGATGAAGGTAAAATCGACTTGGACGCCCCTATTGAGACCTACGTTCCTAGCTGGCCTAAGAAAGCTTATACCATCACCACCAGACAATTGGCGGGCCATCTGGCAGGCATTAGACACTACAAAGGCTTGGAGTTTATGAGCAGAGACAAATATGAAACCGTAACAGATGGCCTAGGAATATTCGCCAATGATCCTTTGATCAATAAGCCAGGCACAGAATACTCTTATTCTTCTTATGGTTGGAATTTGATCTCCGTAGCAATGGAAAATGCTGCTGCTCCCGAGGCTAGTTTTCTGTCAGATGTTGATTTTTTAGGATACATGCAGACAGAAGTTTTCGATGCTTTAGGCATGAATAATACAGTAGCGGATCATGCGGACAGAGAGATTGCGAACAGAACTCAATTCTATCAAATGAGAAGTGGGCAAGCTGTTGTAGCTCCTTATGTGGACAATAGCTACAAATGGGCTGGTGGCGGTTTTATCGGCACCACTGAAGACCTTTGCAAATTTGGACAAGCCCACATGAAAGAAGGCTTTCTAAGAGCTTCCACTCTGAAAGAATGGATGAAAAGCCAGAAGACGTCTGATGGTAAGGACACCAATTATGGCATTGGATGGAGAACCTTTGAGCAATCTAGCGGAAAAGTATTCTATGGGCATAGTGGCGGTTCAGTGGGTGGCATCACCTATTTCCTTATGCATATTCCATCAGAAACAGTTTTAGCCATAACTGCCAATGTTGATCCATTAAACTATGAAGGAATTCAATTTGAGCTGATGGAGCTATTCATTGATTAATGAGCCCTACAACCCCACTTCTGATCATTTTCTTTAGTTTTTAACTAAATACTTTGGTGTTTAACTAAGTTATTCGTTTATTCGACTAATCATTTAGTTAAAAACTACGCAACATGAAAAAATTATCACTCTTATTAATGGTTGTATTCTGCCTCGCTTGCGAAGATGACCTAGCCATTCAACCTAATGGAGAAGACCTACAAGTAGCAGAGATCATCACAGAAACTGAGGAGGAATCAGAGATCTTTCACATCGTAGAAGATATGCCCACCTTCCCTGGTGGAAAAGATGCTTACTACAAGTACCTAGCTGAAAACATCAACTACCCGGAACAAGCCAAGAACTTGGGCATTGAAGGAAGAGTATTCTTAACCTTTATTGTTAACGAAGATGGAAGCCTTTCAGATCTGACTTTGGTAAGAGGAATCGGAGCAGGCTGCGATGAGGAAGCACTTCGCGTATATATGGAATCTCCAAACTGGATACCAGGTAAACAACGTGGCAAAACGGTCAAAACTAAAGTGCAAGCAGCTGTTACTTTCAAACTGAATGATGAACACTCTTCACAATTAACTATTGAAGAAGTAGAAGTGCCGGTCGTCAAAGAAATCGGATCGAACTAGCCCAAAGGAATCAAACTAAAACAAACCTAAGAAGGCCCTCAAATGAGGGCTTTTTTTATTTGACTTTTTACGATATTCAAATCTCTAATTGATTCATTGAACTATCGAGCCATAAACACATGTCCCATCTAGAAAACTGCCTTTACTACCTGAAGAAATACGAAGAAAAAGACCTTGATGCCATGAAAGGCCTTTTTGCCGAAACCATTGTTTTGAGAGATTGGAAGATCTACGTTGAAGGCAAAGACAAAGCACTAGAAGAAACTAAAAAGAACTTTGAATCAGCACAGTCTATTGAGATTGAAGTGCTCGACACTTATGAGAGTGAAAAGACTGTGGCGGCAGAGCTCAAGATCACAGTTGATTCTACGGAAATCCTTTATGTGGTAGATGTCATCACCTTCAACCAAAAAGAACAAATACAATCTATCCATGCCTATTTAGGCCGAGGAGATGAAGATTAAGCGAAGTCTTTATTCATCTCTCAGCGCCTCAACAGGGTTTCTAATAGCAGCCCGATAGGTACGATAGCCAACCGTAAGCGCAGCCACCACTAGCATCAAAATCAACGCCACCAAAAATGTAAAAAGGTTGATGCTTATGTGAAAAGCGAACCCTTCGAGCCAATTGTTCATAACGAAATAGGCAATTGGAGCAGCAATCAGAAAAGAAATTGTCAAAAGGAGCCCAAACTCTTTCGTGAGTAGAAACAGAATTCTAGCAACCGATGCTCCTAGAACCTTACGCACACCTGCCTCCTTGATCTTGTGCTGAACTTTATGTGCTGCCAAACCATATAGCCCTAGACAAGCGATCAATATGGCCAAACCAGTAAACCAATTGGCCATTTTTGCCGTCTTGATCTCCGTCATATAGGCACGATCGAAGACATCATCAAAGAAGTTGTACTCAAAAGGATAGATCGGTTCCATGGCATAATAAGCTTCCTCAATTTTACTGATCGTTTCATCGAAGTTTTCTCCTTCTAGCCTTATCGAAAGGTTGTATTGATTTGTGCGCTGAAAAATTTGGATTGGCTCAATACCAAGGTGCAGAGAGTGCGCATGGAAGTTCTTTAAAACACCAACAACTCTACCAGTGTCTCCGCCCCATCTCATGACCTGTTGACCAATAGGGTTCTCCCAACCCGCAGCTGCAACCGTAGCTTCATTGACAAGCACTCCTAGCTCATCGCTTTTAATATCGGAGTCAAAATTCCTTCCTTCAACCAATTCAAGCTCATACAAATCAACAAAGTCATAATCAGCTGTATTGGTGTAAGCCACCACACGTAGGTCCTCAGGCTTGCCCACCCAATTCATGGTGCCATTAGAACTTATGTTGTTAGGTAATGAATTGGATGAAGAGGCGAATTTTACACCTGGAATTCTCTTCAGTTCATCCTTAAAGACATCCATATTCCCTCGAATATTCTTATCTCTGATACCCATAACGATGATTTGATCTCGGACATAACCCGTATCATAGTCTTGGATGTAGTTCAATTGTTTGGTGAGTACAGATGCCCCAAGAATGAGTGCACATGAAATTGTGAACTGAAACACCACCAATACATTTCTCAGGCGGCTATTGCTTTTGTTCGAACTCAAACTTCCTTTGAGTGCTGTAATAGGTTTAAACTTAGCCAACATCAAAGCAGGATAAATACCTGAAAGTAAAGTCATCAAAAGGCCAAGGCCGACAATCAATAACCAAAACTGAGCAGAGGTGAAATCCAATATCAACTCTTTACCTACAAATGCGGAAAATTCAGGGAGAATAAAATAGAGCACTACTAAGGCCAGGGCCATAGCACTAAATACAAGCACCCCAGACTCAGTAAAGATCGACTTTAGCAAACTCCAGCGGTTTGCACCAATGACCTTGCGAATCCCCACCTCTTTGGTCTTATTGAAAGCGCGAGCAGTGGCTAGGTTCACATAGTTGATACCGGCAATGATCAGTATCAAGAATGCAATAGCCGTGTAGATATATAGCCCTGATGCATCTACGCTTGGCGCAATATCGAAATTGACTTCTTGCGTAAAATGCATGTCTGTGTAGGCTTGCAAATAATAAGTAGACGATTGGCCTTCCTCGCTGTCCACGGGATCATCGGCATGTTTGGCTCTCAATTCTGGCAGTTTCTCCTCAAGCGCTTGAGCATCAGCTTCAGGGTTCAATTCAACAAAAGCATAGAAGTTACTATTCCCCCAATTGTTCATACTTCGCCCACCTACTGCCTGAGCACCTTCTAAATTCAAAACGATCTCCACCACAAAGTGGGAGTTTTTGGGCATGTCTTTAAAAACCCCTGTGATCTTGTAAGGCGTTTCATCTCTGTATTTGATCACCTCCCCTAAAACATCCATACGCCCAAAGTACTTCTGGGCAATACTTTCTGAAATGGCTGCCCCATCGGGTCCTTGTATTATATTTTCTTTATCACCTCTAAGCAACTCAAAATCAAGAATCGAGAACATTTGAGGATCAGCAGCATAGATGCTCTTCTCTAGGTAATACTCATCACCAACAGAGATCACATTGTTGTTGTAATGATCGATTCTGAAATAATTAACAGCTTCAGGAAAATCTGCCACTAATGCAGGAGCAAGCGGTGTTGGTATCACTGCGTATTTATTGGTGCCTTTATAAAAATTCCCTCTATCCGTTTTATAGACACGATAGATCTGGTCTGCTTTACTGTGGTAACGATCATAACTTAATTCATAATTGGTGTACACCGTGAGCAGTATAAAAACCACAAGTCCAGAAGAGATTCCTAAAAGATTTAAGGCAACATAGCTTTTAGATTTGCTCAAAGAGCGGAGCGATAATTTGAGGTTATTGAACATAGTTTTGAGTTTTTGGTATCCTAAGGACTTCTAAAACTCAAGACGGTTGCAAAAAACTTTCATTACAATTCAGAATAACTAAGTCATGAGACTGATGCAGCATCCAATTCTCTTCAAGAATTAGTATTATTGATATATGCTGATCACCAAAGGAATAAGTCTTATAAACATCATCAAATGGTCTGCACACCACATTATCTGGCTTTTCCTGATGATGGGGACCATTGCAGCCCTCTACCACTATGGTCTTATTAAAGTAAACATACCGTGGCTACCCGTATCGGTAGTGGGTACTGCAGTTGCCTTTTATGTGGGTTTTAAGAACAACCAATCTTATGACCGTATGTGGGAAGCCCGGAAGATCTGGGGAGGCATAGTGAATGACAGTAGAGCCTGGGCCATGATGGTCGATGGATATATCAACAATCAGTTTGCCACGACCAATAAATCAGCTGAGGAACTGCACGAAATTAAGCAAAGGTTGATCTACAGGCATATCGGCTGGCTTTATGCACATAGAAGTCAATTACTTTTACCCACTTCATGGGAGCACATCAGCCAAGGCGGCCTGATGGGAAAAACAGCCAGAAGGTATCAGAGCAGGTTTGGCGTTGGTCTCATAAATGATGATGTGACACGTTCTGAGCTGACTAAATTCCTTCCTGCTGATGAGCACGATCGATTGATTAAAAATGTGAATACCGCCACGCAGATTATTAATGCGCAATCTCAAGACTTAAGTGAGCTCAGAGAGGTAGATGTCATTGACGATTTCAGACATACGCAAATGATTGGTGTATTAAGGACCTTCTACGAGCTACAGGGTAAAAACGAGAGGATCAAGAAATTCCCACTGCCCAGACAGTATGCTAATATGAGTAGATACTTCGTGGGTATTTTCATCATGTTCCTCCCCTTTAGTATGATCCCGGAGCTAATGGATATCAGTAAGTACGGTTTGTTTCTAGCCGTACCCATTACTGCATTGATCGGCTGGATTTACGTGATGATGGAAATTATTGGTGATTATTCGGAAAACCCTTTTTCAGGTATGGCCAATGACATCCCTATGATGTCGCTTTGCCGAACTATTGAAATAGACTTAAGGGAGATCTTGGGAGAAACTGATTTACCACCAGCGATCAAAGATAAAGGTGGTGTTTTGATGTAATTGTGAGTTTAGTCCGCTACAACATTAATAACTATCTTATTTCTGGTCTAATCATCGATTTAACAATTACTAAAAATGAAAGCTCTGCATTCTGCTTATTTCAAGACAATATATGTCCTAGCAACAATCTCAATAGCTTGCTTTTTAACGGCATGCTCACAATCCAATGACCAAGAATCGAATAAGAAAAATTCAGAATTTAACGAAAGAGAAAAAGCCGAATACGACTATGCGTATGCTTTAGGCGTCCAAGCGGTTATTTATGGCTGGGCACCTGTTATGATGGATGTCGCTTTGATTCAGCAGACATCAGTGGACGCTCCGATGAATAATGGACAGGCTCCACTGAATATGTTTGGACCTATCACACGACTTTGGGATTATAGAGATAGGTCTTATACCACTGCCAACAACGATACATACTATATACAAGGTTGGGCAGACTTAGAAGAAGAACCGATAGTAGTTTATATTCCTCCAATTAAGAATCGGTATTGGATAGAACAGGTGCTAGATATGTACACGGAATCCGTTGTTGATCTTTGCAATGCAACTGTTGGCGATGAAGGAGGCTACTTTGTATTTGCCAAAAGAGGATTTGACGGTGATATTCCAAAAAACTTACCAGTGTATTATTCGAATACCAGATATATCTGGCTTGCAGGAAGAATAGGTTCAAAATCCGCAAATGATAAGGAGCTCATCAATGAACTTCAATTACAGTGGCGATTGATGTCCTTGAGTGATTATCCAAACGGAGGAGTACAAGCGCCTCCAACTGTTAAAGATGAAGCTCCTACTGTCCAATTTCCTCAAGGTTTGGAATGGTTTGATCGACTGGACCAGGTCTTAGCAGAAAACCCATTAAAAGAGGATGCTAATATTTTAGAACCACTAGAATTTATTGGAATTGGCAAAGGTGGAACATCAGACCTTTCTGAAATTAAAAAGAAAGCATTATTGCAAGCCTTTAAAGATGGATTTGACATCATAGTTGATGCGGCAAAGTACAGTGCCACTCCCTATGATGGTTGGAATTATGAATACAAAGCGGGTAAGTATGCAGCGGATTATCTTCAACGATCTGCTATCAATATGAATTCAATTGGTCTGAATTCTCCAGATAGAGCCATGTATCCAAAACGATATGTTGATTCAGAAAGCGAAATTCTTCATGGAAAAAATGGATATGAAATCACATTACCAGCTGACATGCAAATCAATGAAGACCTAGGTGGGTTTTGGTCAATAACCATGTATGACGCAGTAGACCGATTCATGGTAGAAAATGAAATCAACAGATACAAAGTGGCCTCATTTACTGAAAATCTCAACTTCAATGAAGATGGTACACTAACCATTTATATCTCTCATGAAAAACCAACAGATCCAAAAAGACTAGCAAATTGGCTTCCTGCCCCAAATGATGAATTTATGTTGCAATGTCGACTGTATGAACCAAAAATGTCGGTGGTAAATGGAGAGTTTAAATTACCTGACTTATATAAGGTGGAAAAATAGAGAGCTAAATAAAAAGCCTTATCTGTTTCGATAAGGCTTTAAGATTATTTGGAAGCTTCCATTTCTTTCAGCGCTCTTCTTAAGATCTTACCTACATTGGTTTTAGGTAGCTCATTAATAAACTCAACATGTTTTGGTTTCTTATAGCCTGTCAGCTCTTCTTTACACCATTCTTTGAGTTCTTCTTCTGTTAAGCTTGGGTCCTTCTTCACAATAAAGGCTTTAACTGCCTCAGTCGAATTTGAATCCGGCACTCCAATCACCGCTACTTCCAACACTTTCTCATGGTCAGCAATCACGTTCTCCACCTCATTAGGGAAAACATTAAAGCCTGAAACATTGATCATGTCTTTTTTACGATCTACGATCTTAAAGAATCCATCTTCGTCCATAATACCGATATCTCCAGTTCTGAACCAGTTGTCTTTATGGAAAACCTCGGAATTATCCTTGTTCCAATAACCACTCATCACCTGAGGACCTCTGATACAGATCTCTCCTACTTCGCCTTGAGCTAATCTCTGACCATCATCATTGATAATAGCTAACTCAGTGGATGGAACGGGCAAACCAATAGTCCCCATTCTATGGGTGCCATCCAATGGATTACAACTAGCTACTGGTGAAGTTTCGCTCAGACCATAGCCTTCTACCAAATGAGAACCAGTTACTTCAGCCCATTTTTTAGCTACTGCATCTTGAACGGCCATACCTCCACCTATCGAAGCTTTAAGGGTTGAGAAATCCACCTCACCGATATTCGGTTGATTCAATAGGCCATTAAATAAGGTATTCACACCTGTGAAGAGCGTAAACTTGTGCTTCTTCAATTCTTTGATAAAGCCAGGCATATCTCTCGGATTGGTCACCAACACATTCTTCGCACCAATGTGCATCATAAATGTACCATTGACATTCAGAGCGAAAATATGGTAAAGCGGAATGGCAGTGATCATTAGTTCGGTCTGCCCTTCTTTTAATAAAGGTGTAAACCATTCATTGATGATATAAGTATGAGCCACCACATTAGAATGAGATAATGTAGCTCCTTTCGACAATCCTGTAGTACCACCTGTATATTGAAGGAAGGCCGTATCGCTTGAAGTAACCTCTGGTTTGGTATACTTCATTCTGGCACCTTTCTTTAAAACATCTTTCAGTTTAAGCGCATGAGGCAAATGGTACGGAGGCACCATTTTCTTCACTTTCTTCACTACAAAGTTGACTAGCGCTCCTTTTATTCCACCCAACATGTCTCCTAACTCTGTTACGATCACATGCTTGATCTTAGTGTTGCGAAGAATGTCTTGCAAGCTATGGGCGAAATTGGCAATGATCACTATGGCTTTTACCTCAGCATCTTTGAACTGATGCTCCATTTCACGAGGTGTATACAATGGATTGGTATTGACCACAATACAACCCGCCTTTAATGCACCTATTAGGACAATAGGATATTGAAGACAATTGGGCATTTGGATGGCGATCCTATCCCCTTTTTCCATCCCTAGCTCATTTTGTAGATAAGCAGCAAAGAAGCCTGAAAGTCGATCCACATCATGATAGGTCAAAGACCTACCCATGTTCTCGAATGCCTCGCGGCTACCAAAATTCTTAAATGCATTATTAAAGACCTCTAATAGGTTCTCAGGTCTGTCGCTAGTTACCTCTGCAGAAATACCTGCAGGATAATTACTGGTCCAGGGATGTTTTGCCATGAATAATTCTTTGAATGGGCTCAAATATAAAAGAAAAGCGCTGTCAAACGATTGCAGACAGTCAAAAAAGAAACTGAGGGCTATTTAGATTTGTTTGAGCTCTATCTCTATCATTCCAAATCAGACTGAAAGTGAGGAGATTAGAAATTATGGGACATAAAAAAAGGAAGTCATTTTTGACTTCCTTGATGCTGATGCACTCCTTCAGTAAACTTTCGGAGTGCTGTGCTGTAGGAGAAGGATTCGAACCTCCACGGAGTAATTAGGTCGAATGACTTTATCTAAGAATCTCCACCCTCGAGAAAGGAGGGCACGGCTGCCTGTTTCGTCACCCTACAGTGTAAAGATGCTCGTCTGCTACCTGCAGATATCAAGTCCTAAAACTCAAGCATCTAGTTTTTTATGCACTCCTCCGGTAATCCTTGGGAGTGCTATGCTGTAGGAGAAGGATTCGAACCTCCACGGAGTAATTAGGTCGATTGACTTTGTCTAAGAATCTCCACCCTCGAGAAAGGAGGGCACGGCTGCCTGTTTCGTCACCCTACAGTATGTAATCAGTAAACTTCGCTTTCGCGTTTAATCCGTTTGATTATGATTCAAATGTATAGCAGATAGTTAAATTATTAAAATATCATTAACTATATGATCTAATTATTACAGTATATTTAATATATCTATATTTGAATTATTAATTCCATAATTTAAGCTATTGAAAATGCCCGATAATTACGAAATCGATAATGTAGATCTTAAGATCCTCTCCCTTTTGCAGCATAATGCCAAAAAACCATACACAGAAGTAGCTAAACAAGCCTATGTATCAAGTGGAACCATTCACGTGAGAATGAATAAGCTTGAAAAGATGGGAATTGTAAAAGGAGCATCCCTTGATCTCAACTTGGCAAAGCTCGGTTATACAGTGGGTGCCTTTCTCGGGGTATACTTAGCTAAGAGTTCTCTCTATGATAAAGTGGCAGGTCAGCTTGGAAATATTCCAGAGATCACATCGATTCATTATACCACAGGCAACTACAGTATGTTCGTAAGAATATTCGCTAAAAGCACAGACCATTTGAAAGATATATTGCACGATAAGGTGCAAAAAGTGGAGGGAATTGAGCGCACTGAAACCTTTATCATTTTAGAAGAAACATTATCCAGAAGTGTGGAGTTAGAGGGCTAAATGGCGATCACTAGTACTAGCTACTCGCTTTAACTATTAGTAGTATCTATAAGCCATTGGTAAAAAAAAAATGATGGAAACCTTTCGATACATTTTTAGGTTGTACATTTGCAATTAGAATGAGTCTAAATAAGAATATATGAGTAATGATGATCAAATCTTAGAGGAGTTCACCTCCAAAGAATATGAGTTCGGATGGACCGTAGACTTGGAAGCTGATGAAGCCCCTAAAGGATTGAATGAGGATATCATTCACTTTATTTCGAAGAAGAAGGAAGAACCAGAGTGGTTATTAGAGTGGAGATTAGAAGCATTTAGAGCTTGGCAAAAAATGACCGAGCCCAAATGGCCTAATGTAGACTACCCTCCTGTGGATTATCAGGACCTGATCTATTATTCTGCTCCAAAACAAAAAACTAAGCCTAAGTCATTAGACGAAGTTGATCCAGAATTACTGGCGACTTTCGAAAAGCTGGGCATCTCATTAACTGAGCAAAAAAGATTGACTGGTGTTGCAGTAGATGCAGTGATTGATTCTGTTTCTGTAGCGACTACTTTCAAGGATACGCTTGCGGAATTGGGGATCATCTTCTGCTCTTTTTCAGAGGCAGTTCAAGAACACCCTGAATTGGTTAGAAAACACTTAGGCACTGTAGTACCTGTAAAGGATAACTTCTTTTCGGCATTGAACTCAGCGGTATTCTCGGATGGTTCATTCTGTTACATACCTAAAGGAGTAAGGTGCCCGATGGAGCTTTCGACTTACTTCAGAATCAATGCGGCTAACACTGGTCAATTCGAAAGAACATTGATCGTAGCTGATGAAGGTTCATATGTAAGTTATCTAGAAGGATGTACAGCTCCTCAAAGAGACGAAAATCAGCTCCACGCTGCAGTTGTTGAGATCAAAGCAGCTAAGGATTCTGAGGTTAAATATTCAACCGTTCAGAACTGGTACCCTGGGGACAAAGAAGGTAAAGGTGGTATTTACAACTTCGTAACCAAAAGAGGTATCTGTGAAGGAGACAATTCTAAGATCTCTTGGACTCAGGTAGAAACAGGTTCGGCTGTCACTTGGAAATACCCTTCATGTATCCTTAAAGGAGATAACTCTCAAGGTGAGTTTTATTCTGTAGCGGTAACTAACAACTATCAGCAAGCGGATACAGGTACAAAAATGATCCACATCGGTAAAAACACGAAGTCAAGGATCGTATCGAAGGGTATCTCAGCTGGTAAATCGCAGAACAGTTATAGAGGTCAAGTGCAAGTGATGAAGAGAGCAGATAATGCTCGTAACTTCTCACAATGTGACTCTCTACTAATGGGAGATCAGTGTGGCGCTCACACCTTCCCTTATATCGATATTGAAAACAAAACTGCTCAAGTTGAGCATGAAGCAACTACTTCTAAGATCGGTGAAGACCAGATCTTCTATTGTCAACAAAGAGGAATTGACGAGGAGTCTGCCGTAGCATTGATCGTTAACGGTTACGCCAAAGAAGTATTGAATAAGCTTCCAATGGAATTCGCTGTGGAAGCACAAAAATTATTAGCACTGACACTTGAAGGTTCAGTGGGTTAAACAAGAGTAAACAAGCAATAGAAATGCTATCTATAAAAAACTTACAAGCAAGCATCGAGGATAAAGAAATCCTTAAAGGAATTGACCTTGAAGTAAAACCAGGTGAAGTACATGCCATTATGGGACCAAATGGTTCTGGTAAAAGTACTTTGGCTTCTGTTCTTGCTGGGCGCGAAGAATACGAAGTAACTGGTGGTGAAGTTGACTTTTTAGGGAGTGACCTACTGGACATGGACGCTGATGAGAGAGCACGCGCAGGTGTTTTCTTGGCATTCCAATACCCGGTAGAGATTCCAGGTGTAAGTACTACAAACTTCATGAAGACTGCTATCAATCAGGTAAGAGAGCACAGAGGTGAAAAAGCTTTGGATGCTGTTTCTTTCTTGAAATTGATGAAGGAGAAAATGAAGTTGGTAGAGATCGACCAAGCTTTATTGAGCCGCTCTTTGAACGAAGGATTCTCAGGTGGTGAAAAGAAAAGAAACGAGATCTTCCAAATGGCTATGCTTGAGCCAAAATTGGCCATTCTTGATGAAACTGATTCTGGTTTGGATATCGATGCCTTGAGAATCGTTGCTAACGGTGTGAATGCATTGAAGTCATCTGATAATGCTACTATCGTAGTGACTCACTACCAGAGACTATTAGATTACATTATCCCTGATTATGTACACGTGCTTTACAAAGGCAAGATCGTGAAGTCAGGCACAAAAGAATTAGCTCTTGAGCTTGAGGCCAAGGGATATGACTGGATCAAAGAAGAGGCAGAAGCAGCTGTTTAATCCATGGAAAAGTTAGCAGGACAAAAAGTACTGGAAGCCCTTGAAACGCGCTTCCAAGCATTTGAAGCAAGCCTCAATGGTCATGCGAAAACTGAAGCACATGCTATCAGGAAGTCTGCATTTGACCAATTGATGAAAACGGGCTTGCCTCATGCCAAGCACGAAGAATATAAGTTCACCAACCTAACTAAGTTGCTAGAGAAGAACGTTCCTTTTGGAAGCTCCTCTCCTGCTTCAGCATCTGTTGATGCGGCTCAGTTTGCCATCAAAGACCTTGATGCTTATCAATTGGTTTTTGTCAATGGTGTATTGAACACTAAGCTGTCTGATGACATTTCAGTATCTGGTGTTTCAATTAAGGCTCTTTCTGAAGATATGTACGAATCGAACAGCTTGTTTAACAAAGCTGTAGCTGATTCGGACGACAGCTTCGTTGCCATGAATACTGCATTTGCCAATAATGGCATTGCTATTGAAGTGGCTGACAAGGTGGTTTTGAACAAGCCTATCATGCTTCAGTATGTGGGCAATGAAGAAGACTATTCGGTTAGAAACCTCTTCACCTTCGGTAAATTCTCAGAAGCGACTATCATTGAAAAGTTCGATTCTGTAGATAAAGCTAGGTTCTCAAATATCGTAAATGAAGTAGCAGTTGACGTTCAAGCCAACATCAAGTACTTCAAGATTGAGAACGACAAGGAGAACAGCCTTCACATCAATAACACCTTCGTATCTCAGCAGAAAGACAGCACTTTCACTGCGAATACTATCGCATTGAATGGCGAAATGGTGAGAAACAACCTTAACATCAAGTTGGAAGCTGAAGGATGTGAAGCCTATATGAATGGACTTTATCTATTGTCTGGAAAAACGCATGTAGACAACCACACGGTTGTTGATCATACCAAGCCAAATGCCTACTCAAATGAGTTGTATAAAGGCATTATGGATGATAAATCTACTGGTGTTTTCAATGGTAAGATTTTCGTGAGACAAGACGCTCAGAAGACTAATGCTTTCCAGTCTAATAAGAATATACTTTTGACCAATGACGCAACAGTCAACACAAAACCTCAGCTTGAGATTTGGGCTGACGATGTGAAGTGTTCTCACGGGTGTACTACCGGTCAAATTGATAAAGATGCTCTTTTCTATTTACAGGCAAGGGGTATTAAAAAAGACAAAGCCATGGCGATCCTATTACATGCGTTCGCTAGTGATGTGTTGGAAAACCTTGAGATCAAGGCTATCCAAGACTACGTGGAGGAGATCATTACGGAGAGATTAGAGAAATAAGATGGCCAATACCTTGGTTAAAAGCGGCTTAGATATTCAAAAGATCAGAGAAGAGTTTCCAATACTTCATCAAGAAGTAAATGGTAAACCTTTGATCTATTTTGACAACGCTGCCACTAATCAAAAGCCAAAGAGAGTTATTGAAGCCTTGTCATATCATTATGAGCATGACAATGCAAATATCCATAGAGGCATTCATACACTGGCTGAAAGATCAACGGCAGCATTTGAAGAAACTCGAAAGATTGTAGCAGAATTCATTGGCGCTAATGAAACTGAAGAGATCATCTTCACAAAAGGGACTACTGAGAGCATCAACTTAGTAGCTTCAAGCTTCGGTAGAAAATTCTTGAATGAAGGCGATGAAGTGGTGATTTCAGCTATGGAACATCACTCTAATATTGTGCCTTGGCAGATGATCTGCGAAGAAAGAGGTGCTACAGTAAAAGTAATGCCTATCAACCAAGCTGGTGAGATCATTTTGGAGGAAGCAGCTAAGGTCATCACTGAAAAAACCAAGTTAGTTGCATTCAACCAAGCTTCCAATACACTAGGCACTGTCAATCCAGTAAAGGAATTGGTACAATTAGCCAAGTCTGTTGGAGCAAAAGTATTGGTAGATGGAGCTCAGGCTACATCCCATCTAAATGTCAATGTAAAGGACATGGATGTGGACTTCTATGCCTTCTCTGCGCACAAGATGTACGGACCTACTGGACTCGGGATTCTATATGGAAAAAGAGATATCTTAGAAAAGATCCCTCCTTACCAAGGTGGTGGTGAAATGATCAAAGACGTTTCTTTCGATAAGACCACTTACAACGACATCCCTTACAAGTTCGAAGCAGGTACTCCTGATATTGCGAATGTGATTGCTCTAAAAGAAGCCATTGCTTTTATCAATCAGTATGGCAAAGAGCAGATTGCAGCACATGAGAATGAGTTGCTAGCGTATGGAACTGAAAAATTAAAGGAGATCGAAGGCCTTCGTATTATAGGTGAGGCCAAAAACAAAGTGAGTGTGATCTCATTCGAGATTGAAGGAATTCATCATTTTGATCTGGGTATGTGGCTTGATGCCAAAGGCGTTGCTGTTAGAACAGGACACCACTGTACTCAACCTCTAATGGACTTCTATTGCGTTGAGGGAACTACTCGCGCTTCATTTTCTGTTTACAATACGATCGAAGAAATAGATCAATTTATTGTTGCGCTTAAAGACGTGATTACAAAATTCAAATGAGCCAAAGTATAGCAGACGTACAGAACGAAATCGTTGATGAATTCAGCATGCTTGATGGTGATATGGAAATGACCATTGGCTACATTATGGAATTAGGTGACCAGCTTCCAGAAATGGCTGAGACCCTCAAAACCGAAGAGAATATTGTAAAAGGTTGTCAGTCTAAAGTTTGGCTCAATGCTGTGCAAGAGGATGACACCATTCGATTTGAAGCAGACAGCAATACGGCCATTACAAAAGGTCTTGTAAGCCTTTTAGTGAGGATCTTAAGCGGAAGAACACCACAAGAGGTGGTCGATTCAGACTTGTTCTTCATTGATAAAATAGGATTAAATCGCTTTATCGGTACTCAAAGATCTAATGGTCTAGGTGCCATGATGAAGCAAATGAAAATATACGGACTAGCCTTTTCTGCGAAAACGGCTAGTAATTAAGATTTAGGAATTAACAATTAAGAGTTAATGTCAGACGGAGTAAAGGAAGGGCTAAGAGATGAGGTTGTAGCAGCGATTAAAACTGTTTACGATCCTGAGATTCCTGTAGATGTATATGAATTGGGCTTGATCTATGAGATCAATGTATTCCCAGTTAATAACGTATATATTCTAATGACTTTGACTTCACCTTCATGTCCTGCTGCTGAAGTTTTGCCAGACGAGGTAAAACAAAAGGTGAAGGAAATTGAAGGGGTTAATGACGTTGAGCTTGAGTTAACTTTCGATCCTCCATTTACTATGGAAATGATGTCTGAAGAAGCTAAGCTCGAGTTGGGATTTATGTAAGAGAATAAAGATTAAAGATATGTATCCAGAACATTTATTAGTACCATTCAGACAAGAGCTTACAGAAGCAGGTTTTTCTGAGTTGAAAACTGCTGACTCTGTAGATGAACATTTGAAAGAACATAAAGGCACTTCATTGATCGTTATCAATTCAGTATGTGGTTGTGCAGCAGGAACAGCAAGACCAGGTGTTAAAATGGGCTTGAAATTGGCCGATAAGCAACCTGATAACTTGATGACTGTTTTTGCAGGTGGCGATATTGAAGCTACTGAGAAAGTGAGAGAGTATCACCTCCCTTACCCTCCTTCTTCTCCATCAGTTGTGCTTTTCAAAGATGGTGAGTTGGTACACATGGTAGAAAGACATCACATTGAAGGAAGGTCAGCTGAGGTTATCGGCAATCACTTAGCAGATGTTTTCGAAGAATACTGTTAAAAAGTAATTAACCCTAGTAGATGAAAGGCTTCCAATTTTGGAGGCCTTTTTTATTTCAAAATCAAAAGGGCTTTCCCATCATGGGAAGAGCAAAAAACTCAAATCAGCCATTACAGCTCATAATTCACGCTATTGCACCTTGGCCTAAACTTTGAACAATCATTGTCATCAAACAACAGATACGATGAAAGAAAGTGTAAGAATAGGATTAATGATACTAGCCGGAATTCTTCTGACGCTAGTCATACTTGCCTAATTATTGAGCTATTTACCAATCACAAAGGCACTGGATAGTGAAGTTGAAAGTGGCGGCCCGTATAGATAAGGGCAGGCGTACAGTCTGCCCTCTTTTCAATGAAAAAGGACAACCCGAGAGTTGTCCTTTATCTATAGTTGGTTAGTATTTATTCGTTTATCAACATAACCCCAGGCTGTCGGGGTTGGACACCTAATTTTTAATTAAATATCCAGTCTGTAATAAGAGGAATTATTAAAGCTGATCAAAAAGTCACTTGCGTTAAGTAATTTCCTCAAGTGCTTGTTTTGTGTTTGTCTCAACTTAGTAATTGGTGCCTCTAAAAGTAAAACATCGTTGATGTCGTAAATTTTGATGACTTGAATTGGAGACTGCTCTAAAAGAACACCTGCTTCTTCATCAAAAATAAACTCCGGCTCATACTCTTCGATCTTCAGATCTTTTTTAACCAATTCGATCAATTCGTGAGCTTCTTCTTTCGATAACTTTGCCTCTTCCACCATAGTGTGGGCAAATCCCAGCGTGCAAAAACCTACCAAGAATATGATCGCTAATACAAAGCGTCTCTTCAAGGTGTCGTTGTTGTTGATAATCATTGAGTTCATGACTGTTGTTATTTTGAGTTTTTACGACTGCCGACCAAAGCAGTCGTCCTATTTATTCCAATGCTCATGCCAAAACAGCTAATTTACTGTATATCAATTGTTTACATTTTTTCAGTAACAATCATTAACACTGATTCTGTACACTTTCGTACAGAACTGTACTAATTTTGACACACCATAACCTTTTGACTATCAATCCGTAACAACAAAAAGCCCTGACATTTCTGCCAGGGCCTTTCCTCCAAAATTGATTACACTTTATTGAAGTGTGATTGTATGATAAAAACTTCTGCCGTCTGCAGTAAATTGAATTTTATAGTTTCCATCTGACAAGTCTGAGATATCGTATCTCTGAACTTTTGCACCTCCTTTTTCAATCTCTGATCTGTGAACTACGTCATCATATTGATCGAAAATAGTTACCTGCATGTCTAAGCAATTCTTACCTAAGTAAACCTTTAATGATTCTGCATTATGCTTTACTAATGGTTTAGAGATCTTAATGCTAGCCGCTTTGTTCATTTCGGCAGAAGTAGCAGTTACTTCAATTGGAAGAATCTCTAACGATTCGCTATTCTCTACTTCAAGTGTCAAGTTACCTGCTTCCATTTGCTGTAAGTTGAACACCTTACCGTACTCATTGCTTTCTGCTTCATCTTCAAAAAGTAGTTCTCCACTTTCGCTTCTAAGACTGATCTTAGTTCCTTCTTGAATGTTCTGCATTTGTAGAACAACCGCTTTTTGTTTTACAGTTGTTAATTCGATTTCTCTTTCATTTTCATTTGCATTGGCTACAAAACCGGCAGCCAATAAGGCGATTGCCAATAACGTTTTTGTGATTTGAGTTTTCATCTTTTTGTTGTTTTTGAGTTTTAAATTATTCTTCACAAGTCCTCGCTAACTTTTGACCTTCTAGCGATTTCTTATTCAAATGAACGGGGGTTTTAACCTAGGTTTGTCATCCTTTGGTAAAGGGATGTCATAAAATGTCACAAAGAGATGAAAAGATGTCAAAAAGGAGAAAAAGGGCTATAGAGACCAGTCTGAAGCCATTTTTTCGGTTGCAATTATTCCAGAAAGTGTCACTCCTGGAATTCCTTGCCCTGGATATACAGTATCTCCTACCATATATGCCTTATAGCCATCTAACCTGGCATCGAGCATTTGCCAAGGCTTGATATGCATGTATTGAGGATAGCCTCCGACAAAGCCCCATTTACGTCCGGTCCATTTGGCCCATGACTTTGGTGAAGAGGAATGCTGGTAGATGATATCTTCTTTGTTCAAGATTCCAGCATCGACAATAGCGTCAACCACGGCTGCTTCTGCTCTATGGCTATCAATGATAAGATTCTCAGGGTCAGGACTATGGGTACTGATTGACATCACCATATGACCTGATTCATCCGCACGAGTTTCGTCTTCTGGATGAGAAAGACTAATAAAGATGGAAGCAGAGCCTGTTTCAGCTAGTGGTTCTTTAAGATGTATTTGATGATGAATAGCCTCAAACTTTTTATCAGACTTAAAACCTATCCCCATTTGAAAAGCAGAGTTCAATTCTTTAGAAGACATTATGCTCTTTTTGAATTTGCTCAAACCCTTATCTTCAAAGATCTCTAAGGTATTATTAATTGGAAGACCAGAAATGACATATTCAGTTTGATACTGTCCTTTAGTTGTTTCTACCCTATAAGAACCATTAACTCTATTGATTGCCGTTACCCCTTCTCGCAGAATAACCTGCCCTCCTCCTTCTTCAATAAAATCAACAAAAGGCTTTACCAGGTTCAAAAGACCACCATCTACATAGTAGTTCGGAAAGTTTGTATAACATAAGGCTGTTGCACCAAAAAGAAAGTTTACCTCCTCCATATGGTTCTGAGCTGTGATCAACAATTGCTCATTCACAAACTCAACAAATCTCTCATTATCGCTCAATCCATGTTTATTTAAGACAGATTTCACAGACTTAAATGCATGAGGGAGATTTCTGAATTGCTCAATTGACACATTCTTTGCTGCAGCCCAAACATCTGAAAGCTTAGATGGAGGAAACAGCTTCTGTTTTAGCGAATTAGACCATACAAACTGACTCACCTGAAAACACTCCGTCCAAAAAGCTCTTTGACCCTTCTCTCCAAACACCCTCTCTGCTTCAGCAATCCAAGCTTCAAGATCTTCATAGCGATTAACAAGTGTTCCATCTTTTAATTGCACTTGCATAGGCAGTTGCAATTTTCGAGCTTCCAATTGAATCCCAGTTTCATCTAGCACTGCCTGCAGAGGCATTCCTTCCCCTAAACCCACAAGAGTAGTGGCACCAGCTTCAAAAACAAATCCTTTGCGCCAATAAGAACTGGTACAGCCGCCAGGTTGCCAATTCTGCTCAAGAACAGTGACTTTCTTGCCTCTTTTAGTTAGTATTGCTCCTGCAGTCAATGAACCCATTCCGCTGCCAACGATCAGAACATCAGTGTTTTTGGTCTTCAAAGTGTTTTGTTTAATTATTTTTTTCAAAAGTTGAACAAAACTCGAAAACGGAATGTTCGTAGATTGATTAAGAAAGTAGTAAGCAAACTTCTTACTCATTAGAAAAAATCATACATGAAAGTAGCTGTATTCCGCAAGGAGCATTTTAATGCTGCCCATAGGTTGCATAATCCGAATTGGTCTGAACAAAAGAATGAGGACGTTTTTGGCAAGTGCAACAACAAATACTATCACGGTCATAATTATGAATTGATAGTGAAGGTGATCGGTGAGCCTGATCCTGAGACAGGCTATGTTTACGACATGAAGGTTTTAAGCGACTTGATCAAAGAGAATGTATCAGATCGATTTGATCATAAGAACTTAAACCTAGATACGGAAGAATTCAAAGACCTCAACCCTACTGCAGAAAACATAGCAGTGGTCATTTACAACATTCTAAGAGAAAAGATCGAGCCAGAGCTAGATCTGAAAATTACACTTTACGAAACGGAAAGAAATTATGTTGAATACCCAGCTTAATGGATTAACGATAGAAGAAATTGGTGACGAACATGTAGGCACCTCTTATGATACCCCAATGAAAGCAGATGCTTTCGACATGGATGATAATCTCAAAATGGATTTGATCGAAGATAAATTCAGAGAAATCATGGAAATCATGGGGCTTGACCTAACAGATGACAGTCTAAGCGGCACTCCTCGTAGAGTGGCAAAGATGTACATCAAAGAAGTTTTTAGCGGATTAAACCCGGCTAACAAACCGAAAATTGCCCTCTTCGACAACAAGTACAAGTATGAGGAGATGTTGGTAGAGAAAGATATCACCTTCTACTCAAATTGTGAGCATCACTTTGTTCCCATTATTGGTAAAGCACATGTGGCTTATATCTCTAATGGAAAAGTGATTGGCCTGTCCAAAATCAATAGAATAGTAGAATACTATGCAAAGAGACCTCAGGTTCAAGAAAGACTGACGGTTCAAATTGCCAATGAACTGAAGGAGGTACTTGGAACCGAAGATGTAGCAGTCATCATTGATGCCGAGCACTTGTGCGTATCGTCAAGAGGAGTTAGAGATGTGAATAGTTCTACTCTGACAGCTCAATTCCATGGTAAGTTCAAAGAAGACGCTACAAGAAAAGAGTTCTTGACCTACATCAACCAAAAGGTAAAATGAAAAACCTCTTGATCATTGGAGCAAGCTCTGGAATTGGCGCGGCAATAGCTGCACAAGCCATTCAAGATGGTTATCATGTTATATCCGCATCGAGAAATTCTCCTGCAATAAGTGGAGTGGAGCATCATTCAATTGACATTACTTCGAATGACATTGACTGGTCTTTTATTCCTGACACCTTGGATGGATTGGTGTATGCTCCTGGAACGATTAACCTCAAGCCTTTTCACAGGTTCAAATTGGAAGATTTCCAGCATGACCTAGAAGTGAATGTGCTTGGCGCAGTGAAAGTCCTACAGGCATCTTTCAAAGCTTTGAAAAATGCTGAATCTGCATCTGTTGTGCTCTTTAGCACAGTGGCAGCGAAGTTGGGTATGAATTTCCATGCCTCCATTGCTACATCTAAAGCGGCAATTGAAGGGTTAGCTAGAACTGTAGCTGCAGAATGGAGTGCACATAAAATCAGAGTGAATGTATTGGCACCATCGCTAACTGACACTCCTCTTGCCGGACGCATTCTTTCTTCTGATGAGAAGAAAGAGGCCTCTAATAAAAGACATCCAATTGGTCGATATGGAGAAGCAACGGACTTAGCTCATAGCGCTTTGTTCTTGCTTTCAGACCGAAGTTCTTGGATGACAGGCCAAACCATTGGTATAGATGGCGGGGTCGGTAGCTTAAAACCGTAACTACCTTATATTCAAATAGATTCATTAAATCCCGAGGCAATTATGTTTCGGGATTTTTGCGTTTAACTAATTCACTTTGTTGTTCTTTCGTTTTCTTAGCTAGACTACTATCTTTGCGCATCCTTAAAAAAACGACTTTAGAATATGTCTAATTTAATTTATGTGGTTCCTCTTCTTGGATTGATCGGGTTGCTAGTAATGGCAATCAAATTCAAATGGGTCAATGCGCAAGATGCAGGAGATGAGAAGATGAAGAATTTAGCCAATCACATTCGTGAGGGTGCATTGGCATTTTTAAGTGCTGAATACAGAGTATTAGCCATTTTTGTGGTGGTAGCTGCTGTGTTATTAGGCGTGATTTCTATGTTGGTAGAAACAACTCACTGGTTCATTGTTGCAGCATTCGTAATCGGTGCGATTTTCTCGGCCGTTGCTGGTAACATCGGTATGAGAGTAGCAACCGCTGCTAACGTAAGAACCACTCAAGCGGCTAGAACTAGCCTTTCACAAGCATTAAAAGTATCATTCACAGGTGGTACAGTTATGGGACTAGGTGTTGCTGGTTTAGCAGTATTCGGTCTTTCTTTATTATTTATCATTTTGTTTTTCTGGTTCATGGGTGGTGAGTGGACATCTAACGGTGTTTACGACATGACCATGGTATTAGAAGCACTTGCAGGTTTCTCTTTAGGTGCTGAATCTATTGCACTTTTCGCTCGTGTTGGTGGTGGTATTTACACTAAAGCTGCTGACGTTGGAGCTGACCTTGTAGGTAAAGTTGAAGCAGGTATTCCTGAAGATGATCCTCGTAACCCTGCAACTATCGCAGATAACGTAGGTGACAATGTAGGTGACGTTGCGGGTATGGGTGCCGATCTTTTCGGTTCTTATGTGGCAACTGTATTGGCTTCTATGGTATTGGGTAACTATGTGATCAGAGACATGGGTGGAGCTATCGAAGATCAATTCGGTGGTATTGGCCCAATCTTATTGCCTCTTGTAATTGCAGGCGTAGGTATTCTATTCTCTATCGCAGGTACTTGGGTAATCAAGATCAGCAACGACAACGCCAAAGAATCTGAAGTTCAGTCTGCCTTAAATAAGGGTAACTGGGGTTCAATTGGTTTAACTGCCATTGCTTGTTATTTCCTTATTGACTTAATGCTTCCTGGTACAATGCAAATGTCTCTATTCGGAGAAGGCATTGTAGAAATCACTTCTCTAAGAGTATTTGGAGCTGTATTAGTAGGTTTATTCGTAGGCGCAGCTATCTCTTACATGACTGAACATTTCACTGGTTTAGGTAAAAAACCAGTAATGGATATTATTCAAAACTCTTCTACTGGAGCTGCCACTAACATTATTGCAGGTTTAGCTACAGGTATGAAATCAACTTTCGGTCCTATCCTTCTTTTCGCTGGTGCGATCTGGGGTGCTTATGAGCTAGCTGGTTTCTACGGTGTAGGTATTGCTGCTTCAGCTATGATGGCAACTACTGCTATGCAATTAGCCATTGACGCATTTGGTCCTATTGCTGATAACGCAGGTGGTATTGCTGAGATGAGCGAACTTCCTGAAGAGGTAAGAACTAGAACTGACATCCTTGATTCAGTAGGTAATACAACTGCTGCTATCGGTAAAGGATTTGCGATTGCTTCTGCTGCTTTGACAGCTCTAGCACTTTTCGCAGCATATGTAACATTTACAGGTATTGATGGAATCAACATCTTTAAAGCAGACGTATTGGCTGCTCTATTTATCGGTGGTATGGTTCCAGTGATCTTCTCAGCCCTAGCTATGCAATCTGTAGGTAAAGCGGCTATGGAGATGGTTAAAGAAGTAAGACGCCAGTTCAAAGAGATTCCAGGTATTATGGAAGGAACAGGTACTCCTGAGTATGACAAATGTGTTGAAATTTCAACAAATGCTTCTATCAGAGAGATGATGCTACCAGGCGCTATCACTATTGTATTCCCTATTGTAATCGGTTTCGTAATGGGACCTGAAGCACTAGGTTCTTACATGGCTGGTGTAGCTGTTTCTGGTGTGCTTTGGGCTATCTTCCAGAACAATGCAGGTGGTGCATGGGATAACGCTAAGAAATCATTCGAAGCTGGTGTTGAGATTGATGGTGAAATGACTTACAAAGGTTCTGATGCTCACAAAGCAGCTGTAACTGGTGATACTGTAGGTGATCCATTCAAAGACACTTCAGGACCTTCTATGAACATCCTGATCAAACTGACTTGTTTGGTAGGTTTGGTTATTGCACCAATCTTGGGCGAGATGTACTCTGAGGATGGTGAGAATCTTCACGTTGAGAATACTTCAATCGAAGTACAACTTGAAGAAGCTCCAGAAGAAATGATCACTGAGATGAAATAAGAACTTCTATATAAAGAGAAAGCCCGGCCAAATTGGTCGGGCTTTTTTATTTATGTCATTTTCTAATTAGAAATCTCTCCTATTGGAACCTTCCCATACTGTAGTTCCATCGAATGGCTCATACTGTCCATACATATTGATGATAGTACCACTTTCGTTAAATCGGGCCGATACGTGATCACCAGTGATCTCAATATAAAGGGTAATCACATTTCGTGCGTAGACACTACTATATTGAATCATCACCCCGGCTGCTTTGCCTTCACCCCTATCAAAAATTTCGAACTTTTGTAGGATACCATTATAAGTAACACCACCTACACCGTTCATTCCGACATCAGTAAGGTCACCGAATTGTACAGTTACATTTTCTCCATCTACTTTAATAAAGTTGACTGTCGGGTTAGTAGGCACCATTTGCCCAGTTTTAGAATTCTGCATACGATCGACCTTCATTACAAAATTCTTACTTTCTAATAAGGCCAGCCCGTAAGCTTTATGTTCTTCCTGCGCTTTCTTTTTGGCAGCTTTCTTTTCCTGTCTTAACTCTTTCTTTGATTTTTTCTCATTCGATTCATTGATCTCCTGAGCACTGACGTTGATCACAAACAAAAGTGATAAAGCCATTATGATAAATTTGGTTTTCATGATTACCTCCGTTTTTAGTAATACATATCTCTCTTTGCACAAGTGCTGTGCCAAAAGTTAAATATACTTGTCGTATGACTTACTACTCGTAACGCAAAGAGGTAATTGGATCTTGTTCTGCAGCCCTTTTTGCAGGTGCAATGCCGAAAACAACTCCAACAATTAGGGCTACACCAAAACTCAACACGATAGAAGAGAAATTAACAATTGTTGGTATTTCGGCCAGCTCACTTATACCAAAAGCAATAGAAAGTCCCAATATGACACCAATCATTCCCCCAGTGAAACTGATCATTACGGATTCGAGTAGAAATTGATAGATGATATCAAGCTTTGTAGCGCCTATAGAGAGCCTTAAACCTATCTCTTTGATCCTTTCAAGCACAGAGGCCAACATAATGTTCATGATACCAATTCCTCCAACTAATAGTGAGATACCTGCAATGCCTCCTAACACATAATTGAAGATGTTCTTGGTCCTCTGCTGCTGTTTAAGAAGCAGTTCTGGAATTTGGATCTCGAAATCAACAGTTTGACTATGCTTCCTTTTAAGCATTTTAGAGATGACTTGTGCTATACCCGTCATCTGAGCTGAGTTTTCAACTTTCAAAACCAATCGATCTAGCTGATGGTAATTCTGACCTGTTTTCTGCTCATCATTCCTTCTAGCTTCTTGAATAGCCGCATTGGTCACCATCGATCTGTTCTCATAGCGAATAAGAGCGGTTGAAAGTGGCGTATAGATATCCATATTATAATCTCTGATTCCTAAATCAGAGGATATGGCCTTATCCGAAATCAATCTCTCATTTAATACACCTATTACTTTGAGCCAATGCCTACCTACTTTAATGTACTTTCCTAGTGGTTCTTCACCATTAAAGAATTTAGAGGCTATCGACTTACCTATGACACAAACAGGTTTTCCGTGATCAAAATGTTCTTGATTAAAGAACTTTCCTTCAAGCAAAGTAAATCCAGATATATCAAAATAGGCATTGGTAACACCCACAAGCTTCGTTGTCCGCTGAAATGCCTTTCTGGCTACAGAAGTTTCAATAATGATCTCAGGACTTACCTGTTCAATTCCAGGCACAATGTTCTGTATACTTCTCACATCTTGAAAATTGAGACCGATAGAGAGGTTTTTCTTTTGTTGAGCTTGGGCTGCTCCTTGTTCAGGCTCAAGACTACCTTCTGATTGCTCTACAACTGGAGTGATGACTATATTATTGACCCCAACCAATTTGATTTGCTCAAGTATTTCCTCTTGAGCACCGGCACCAATGGCCAGCATAGCAATTACTGCTGCTACCCCAAAGATGATCCCTAAGGCGGTCAAAAGAGACCTAATTCTATTGGCAAATACTGCCTCTAAGGCAATAGATGCATTCGACATCAGCTTTTTGATCATTATTGATCGTTTTTAGCTAATGCTTCAGATTTCTCTAAAAGATCAACATCAACTGACTCTAAACCACTAGGGTCAGAAAGATAGACTGACTCACCTTCCAGTAAGCCTTGCTCTATAATTACTTCATCAGAATTAGAAAGGCCAAGTAGGACTTCCTTCTTGGACATATTCATGCCATTTTTAACAATGACATAAGTAATGGAGTCACCTTGACTATGAATGGCTTCTACAGGTACATAAATCGCTTCTTCTATAACTCTAGCAATAATCTTATTACTAGTAGACATACCAGGCCTTAAAGTAGTGTCTGATTCAAAGATCTCAACAGTCACCTCGAATACCTTAGAATCTGAGTTAGGTCTTTGCTGACCCATATTAGCCACGTTAAGCACTTTACCGGTCAGCTTTTTATCAGGAAAGGCATCTAATCCGATTTCTACCTCCTGCCCAGCTGATACAGTATTAATATCTACCTCATTAATATAGGTCTTGGAGATCATGGTATTAAGGTCTGGTAATGTAGCAACCGTTGGGTCCCAAGCAGCTACTCTTCCACCTTGGGCAATCTTGTTCCCTCTCCAGTCTCTTTTATAAATGAGCATCCCCGGCTCTGGTGCTGTAATAACAAACTCTGCAGCAACTTGCTGCAAGAACTCCAATCGCATTTTGTCTTCGTTCATTTCAGCTTCTGCTGCCCTCACTTTCGCAACCGCTTTTTGCTGCTTCAATTGATAATTCTCAAGGGTCTGCTGGTATTTCTTTTCAGCCCTGTCGAGTTCCATTTTCTTCTCCTTGATAACAGCTGGTGGCTCAAACTCTGAATTATCTAGTACTAGTTTCTGCTTCTCCATTTGATAGAGCTGATTATCTAGCTCATCCCTAGCAGTTCGGAGGTCCATAGCAGTATCTAGTTTAGCCTCTTCGTACTTCGAGCTTGAGATAGTCAGGTCATTCATTTTTTGTTGGATGCTCTGGCCTAATTGAGAATCGTCAAGCCTACCCACATAGTCACCTTTCTCAACCACTGTACCTTCAGCGATAATATCACTAATAGTGGTTTCCCAGACTCCTGCTTGCTGCATAGATTTAGGACCAAGAATATTAACTGAGTTTTTAGCAGACAGCTCTCCAGAAGCAGTTACTTCTGACCGAAAAATTCCTTTTACTACTTGCGCTAAAACTTCTGACTCTTCGGAGTTACCTCCGTTAACTTTTGTAATGAAGAAAATGATGATGGCGACAAAGATGCCGACCACGATAAAAAGTGACCTCTTTTTCATGCGTTGTTTTCATTTTGACGTTTTGACCTAATTGAGTTACCTATAAATATAGTTTAGAAGTGCACTAATACCAACATAGTACAGTCTTTTAACAAATAATTACAAAACCAACTTTGGTAACTTCTTACCAAAAGACGACTCGATTTCAGGAACATTACTCTATGGATGATCCGAGCAGAAAAAAAGTTGATTTTTTTTCAGTTTTTTTTGACCAAATTTTACGTAAGCTCTTTCATAACCATGGAAACGATTGAAATACGTAATTCATTCTTTTTCGAGGTATAATTTTACCCTTCAAATTACTTTTTTACCGTTTATCTTCATTTTGTAAACCATATATTACCCAAATGTGATTTGGATATTAAAAAATTACTACTTCTATTCGAGGCGTAATTACAATACTTTATGGCGCCATAATGATTAATTAAAACTTTTCATTATGCTAATTAACTATTTGAACGAATTATCTTCTGTTAGCACTGTTTTAAGCATGCTACCTATAGGAGATGTTGTGGAGACCGCAAGGGAATCCAATTTGACACCTGAAGAGGCTCAAGCAATTGCTACAGGACTCTTCACCGCTAACAATATCTGGATGATGATGGCTACTGCCCTAGTGTTTATCATGCACTTAGGCTTTGCAGGAGTTGAAGCAGGTTTTGGCCAAGCCAAAAACACGGTGAACATTCTTTTTAAGAACACCCTTACACCCATTATCGGGATACTGACTTTCTTTATCTGCGGATTCGGATTGATGTACCCTGGTTTTGAAACGCCAGGCTGGTTTGATTTTGGAGGTTTTTTCCTAAATCTACCGGAAAACGGAACATCTATCGACTACGCTAGTGGAGGTTATACTTATTGGACTGATTTTCTTTTTCAGGCCATGTTTGCAGCAACTGCCGCGACCATAGTTTCAGGTGCAGTCGCAGAGAGAATCAAGATCTCATCATACCTCGTTTTCACTTTAATCTTTGTAGGCTTGGTTTACCCTATTGTAGGAAGCTGGAAATGGGGCGGTGGAGCTCTTGACGAAATGGGTTTCTATGATTTTGCAGGATCGACACTTGTACATTCTGTAGGTGGATGGGCTGCTTTAGCAGGAATCATCTTATTAGGCCCAAGAAAAGGCAAATTCATTGAAGGAAAACCTGCAGATCTTCCAGGATCGAATGTATCACTAGCTGTAATTGGTGTATTCTTGTTATGGTTAGGATGGTTCGGCTTTAACGGTGGCTCTGTACTATCAGGCGATCCTGCTGCAACCTCCTTCGTATTACTGACGACTTCACTGGCTGCCTGTACTGGTGGTTTAGGTGCTGGACTGACTAGCTACTTTGTCAGCAAGAGACTAGACCTTGGCATGGTACTGAATGGCATCTTAGCGGGTCTTGTTGGAATCACTGCCGGTGCTGATGTAATCAACCCTGCCCCTGCTCTATTGGTAGGTCTTATAGCGGGTATTTTGGTTGTCCTAGGCGCTTTAGCTCTGAACAAACTAAAACTAGACGATGTAGTGGGTGCGATACCTGTTCATTTGGTATGCGGCATTTGGGGTACACTAGCAGTAGGTATCTTTTCAACTAACCCAGAGCACACATTCCTAATTCAATTAAAAGGTGTTTTGATCTGTGGTGCAGCGGCATTCACAGGTGGATATCTCATCTTTTTTACGCTAAAGAAATTCTTCGGAATCAGAGTTTCTGAACAACACGAAGTAGAAGGTCTTGATAGTCACGAGCATGGTATGAGAGGATATACCATTGTGTATGACGAGTAAGGCTTTTTAAAAGAAGTCGATCGAGTAGGATTGGCATTTTGAAACCCCGTCTGAACAGAGATCCGACCCTCTGTTCAGACACTAGTGGGTTTCACAGTTAACGCGATTATTAACATGACATCAAATAAAATGAAATTTTTAAAAACAGCAGTCTACATTTTGATGACTGTTTCTCTCATCACCTTTTCAGCACATGCTCAAGAAGAAGAGCAGGAAGAAGAGAAAAAAGAAGAAAAGGCTAAATTTTCAATTAACGGTACATTTGACGCCTATTTCAGAGCTAACCTCAATGGAAGCAACGACCCTGATGATGGCACAACAATAGCTCCATCAACGGCATTTGCCAATTCACCTGGATTCTCTCTGGGTATGGTAAATGTGATCGGTGCATTCGAAAAAGGTAAAGTAGGTGTGGTTTTAGATCTAGTTGTTGGCCCACGTGGTCAGCAAGCTGTATTCCTTTCGAATACAAACTCTAACCTGATCAATCAGGCATATGTCTATTACCAAGCAACAGACAGATTAAAATTCACGCTAGGTAACTTCAACACCTTTTTAGGTTATGAGGTCATCTCTCCTGCGGGGAACTTCAACTATAGTACATCTTACATGTTCTCTTACGGTCCATTTTCGCATGCCGGTATTAAGGTAGACTACGACCTTGGCGGTGGATTCAGCGTAATGGGTGGATTCTTTAATCCTACGGATGCTACGGAGTTTAACTTAGACGGAACATTTGTTGGTGGTGCGCAGGTAGGTTACAGCAATGCTAAATCAAGTATCTATTTGAATGCATTATTTGAAGAAGATTTCTATCAATTCGATGTAACAGCAGGTACTAACCTGACCGAGGCCATTTACCTTGGTCTAAATGCAACTACCGCTAAAGACAGCTTTGAAGGTGTTGCTGGCTATTTCCAAGTAAGTGCTTCAGAAGCCCTTGCGCTTGGAGTTAGAGCAGAATACTTCAAAGACAAAGGCGTAGGTGCTATTGAAACGGGCCAAAATGTAGTGGACTTTACATTAACCGCTAATTATAAGATCGATGGATTGACCATCATCCCAGAATTTAGATTGGACAGATTGTCTTATGACGGATTTATCACTGATAAAGACAATCCAACTCAAATGGCGAGAGATCTTTCTTCAGTTGTGATTGCTGCTGTTTACGCATTCTAAAAACAGATTAACATGAACAAATCAAAACTAGAGTACATTTGGCTCGATGGTTATCAGCCAACTCAAAGCTTAAGAAGCAAAACTAAAATCGTCAGAGACTTTGATGGCACCCTCGAATCTTGCCCAATGTGGTCATTCGATGGATCATCAACAGAGCAAGCTGAAGGACACTCTTCTGATTGCCTCTTGAAGCCAGTAGCTATTTTTAAAGACCCGGCTAGAAAAAACGCCTATTTAGTAATGACAGAAGTCCTCAATGCAGACGGAACTGCTCATGCTTCTAATGGAAGAGCAACTATTGATGATGATGACAATGACTTTTGGTTCGGTTTTGAGCAAGAGTATTTCATTGTCGATCAATCTACTAAACTTCCTTTAGGCTTTCCTGAAGGAGGATTCCCAGGTCCTCAAGGCCCTTACTACTGCTCAGTTGGAGGCCAAAATGCTTTCGGAAGAGATATAGTAGAAGAGCATTTAGATCAGTGCTTAGAAGCTGGTATTAATGTAGAAGGCATCAATGCTGAAGTAGCAGCCGGCCAATGGGAATTTCAGATCTTCGCAAAAGGAGCAAAAGCTGCTGGCGATATGGTTTGGGTAGCTCGCTACTTGTGTGAAAGAAACGCAGAGGCATTTGGAGTAAGCATCGATTGGCATCCTAAACCGATTAAAGGAGATTGGAATGGATCAGGAATGCACGCCAATTTCTCAAATAGCGTTCTTAGAGAATGTGGTTCCAAAGATGTATATGACATGATCTGTCAAGCATTCGGACCAGTAAAAGAAGCGCACATTGAAGTATATGGTGCTGATAATGACCAAAGACTAACAGGGCTTCACGAGACGCAGTCTATCGACAAATTTAGTTATGGGGTATCAGATAGAGGTGCTTCAATTCGAATACCTATAGCAACCGTAGAAAATGGTTGGAAAGGTTGGCTAGAAGATAGAAGACCTGCTTCTAACGGTGACCCTTATAAAATAGCTGCAAGGATCATCAAAACAGTACATTCAGTGAATGTACTCGAAGATGTTTCAGCATAATTGAAATACTCCTTTCAGAAAAGGCTTCTAATCAGAAGCCTTTTCTATTTTTGCCCTATGAATTACCTCTCGGTAGAAGGGCTAACCAAGTCTTTTGGTGACAGAACCATCCTCAACAACATCTCTTTTGGTATCCAACAAGGACAAAAAGTCGCACTTGTCGGAATCAATGGTTCCGGTAAATCCACCCTACTGAAGGCTTTAACCGGTCAAATACCTCCCGATTCTGGTGAGATCATTTTTAAGAATGATATTCTGGTCAAACACCTACTTCAGAATCCTAAATTCACCAATACTGAGCGCATCATGGATGCGGTATTTGACTCAGGAAATCCAGACCACCAGCTTTTGAGGTCATATGAAAAAGCGGTTCTTAAGAGCTCATTAGGCCATGAAAACCACGAGGAGGTTCAATCAATGATTGAGCAAATAGATGCTAAGAACCTTTGGGATCTGGAAGCACAGGCCAAGCAAATCTTAGGTAAACTAGGCATTCACGACTTAGAAAAAGAGATCAGCAACCTTTCAGGTGGACAACAAAAACGCATTGCACTAGCACAAGTGCTCATTCAAAAACCTGATCTATTGATCATGGATGAGCCCACCAACCACTTAGATATTGAAACTATCGAGTGGTTAGAAAGCTATTTGAGTACAGCTAACATGGCCTTGATACTTGTGACCCACGATCGCTATTTTCTAGAAAAGGTCACTAATGAAATTATTGAGCTAGAACAAGGCGAGCTTTTCCAGTACAAAGGAGACTACTCCTATTTCTTAGAGAAGAAAGCAGAAAGGAAGCAAAACCAAGCTTCAACCATAGACAAAGCTCAGAATCTCTATAAGCGTGAGCTAGAATGGATGCGCAGACAACCTAAGGCGCGTGGCACAAAAGCCAAGTACAGAATTGATGCTTTTCACGAAACAAAGAAGGTAGCGAAAAGCGGTTCTCGAGAACAGTCACTCGACCTACAAGCGAAAGCCTCCCGTCAAGGAAAAAAGATCCTCGAGGTAGATGAGATCTCATTTGGCTACTCCAATGAAGCCTTGATCAAAAACTTCAGATACTTCTTTCAGAAGAAAGATAGAATTGGAATTGTTGGGCCCAATGGCGCAGGCAAAACCACCTTTATTAGGTTGCTGCAAGGTGAAATAAGCCCTCAATCAGGTGAAATAAGAGCTGGAGCTACCACCAAATTTGGATACTACAGGCAGATTGAAATGAATTTTGATGATAATCAGACCGTCATTGATTTTGCTAAAGACATTGCTGAAGTGGTAGAAGTAGGAAAAGGCAAGACCATTAGTGTAAGTCAATTCCTCAATAAATTCCTCTTCGCGCCAGAAGTTCAATATAAACCTATTGGCGTATTAAGTGGGGGTGAAAAGAGAAGACTGCAATTGCTTCAAATCTTAATTCAAAGTCCTAATTTTTTGATTCTTGATGAGCCAACAAACGACCTCGACTTGATAACACTCAATGTACTTGAAGATTATCTGGAGGCATTTGAAGGTTCTGTGATCATCATTTCACACGATCGATATTTCATGGACAAATTAGTCGATCATCTATTTGTATTTGAAGGAAATGGTCGAATCAAGGACTTTCCAGGAAATTATACAGAGTATCGAAACTCCTCTCCTATTGTAACTTCTGTTACACCCAGTGAATCCAAACCAAAAAACCCGGAACCTCGGGAACAAAAAGAAAAGAAAAAGCTTTCCTACAAGGAAAAGAGAGAGTTTGAAGAACTGGAAAGTCGAATTCCTGAATTAGAAAGCAAAAAGAAAGAGCTCCTAGAAGCTCTTAATCAGGCAGGAAGCGACCATACGAAACTCCAGGAGGTTTCTCTACAAATGAAGGCAGTAGAGGAAGAATTAGAGGAGAAAGAAATGCGGTGGTTGGAGCTCTCGGAATACTTATAGATGGCGGTAATAGAATTAGTGAAAGACCAGATCAGAGTTGAATCTCAACCTGATGAAACCATACTCGAGAGCACACTTAGAGCAGGCATCCCCCATGCCCATGCCTGCGGAGGCAACGCGCTTTGCTCTACCTGTAGAGTGTATGTGAATGAAGGCGAAGAAAACCTTTGTCATAAAACTGAAGCGGAGGAAAAACTGGGTAAACAATTAGGCCTGTTGCCTGAAGTAAGACTTGCTTGCCAAACAAAGATCAAAGGAGACATCAAGATCAGGAGGCTGGTTCGAGATGATATTGATGAAGCCATCATCTTAAAACACGGTGCGGCTGACAAGCCTCGAAGTCTGGGAGTTCAAAAAGACGCTTCCGTTTTATTTGTTGACATCGCAGACTATACTGCCTTCTCTGAAAACACACCTGCCTATGATGTGGTCCATGTATTAAACAGATATTTCCACATCGCTGGCAATGTCATCAAGAAGCATGGAGGAAAAATCATTGACTATTATGGTGATGGTTTCCTTGCCATATTCGGTTTAGATGATGATCCACAGCATGCTCAAAACCTACTCAATGCCGGATACGAACTATGTGATGCCATTGATGAATTCGATAATGATGTTCATGATTTGATAGATCAAGACTTTAAGATCAGATTAGGCGCTCACACCGGACCAATCATTTGGGGTACTATAGGTATTGAAGGAATGCAGAAAGAGGCTGCCATTGGTGATACGGTCAATTTAGCATCAAGAATAGAAAACGCGAATAAAACACTGAATACCCGATTCCTTTGTTCAGAAGACTTCTTTGTAAAACTTAGCCGACCTTGTTATGTAGTGGCTGAGCACGAAATTGAAGCAAAAGGTATCAAAGGTAAATTCAAAGTATATGCTTTAGATAAGCTAATGCCTAACTCTTAATACTGAAGTACGTATCTTCAGGTATGAGCACAACACTCTTAACCATCATTGCGTCATTCGTTCTTGTCGTTTACTCTATCAGTTTTATCCAGTACAAAAAGCTTAGGGACAGTAGAAAGCGCAATGAGAACCGTACTAATGAACTACCCCTCATCTATCTTTTCTTAATTGGTCCCTTGTATTTCTTTATGATCAATAAATCGCAGCGTAGAGAAAGAAAAAGATTTATGCAGGACAAGAGAAGGTTTTCGTAGCTCTACACCTCTACTATTCTTCATTTCTACTGTTTTTCAACAAAAGCTCTTATTTAAACTACTTTTAAGGTAAAAATATTTACTGAAGTGTTTTCATTTGATTTTATAAAAACTACATTTAAGGTAAATAATAAGTTATGGGTAAACATCACCTTGGAGAATTTGAAGAAATAGTCATGTTGACTGTAGCCATTTTACATGGTGAAGCATATGGAGTTTCGATCATTGAAGAAATTGAAACAAGGTTAAACAGAGCAGTAAGCATTGGCTCATTACAAGTGGTATTAAAGCGCCTCGAAACCAAAGGATATTTACGATCTGAGCTAGGCCAAGCCTCAGCTGTTAGAGGTGGTAAAAAGAAAAGGTTTTATACAGTGACGAACCTTGGAAAAAACATGCTTCAAAAAACGAAAGAACAGCGCACTCAATTATGGAATGCTATCCCTGAAATAGCCCTTAAATACAATCAAATCTAAACAATGAAAAATCCGTCAAATTCATATCTACTCAGATTTTTCAGATGGTTCTGCCATCCTGATTATGTAGATGATATTGAAGGAGACTTATTAGAAAGACATGCTTCTAGAGCGGCTAAACATGGTCAACGTTATGCCCACCGGAAACTTAGAAGAGATGTCATTCAATTATTCAGACCTGGTATCATCAGGCCTATCAAGCAAAGTCAAAAACTCAATTTTATTTCCATGTTCAAACACAACCTTCTTATTAGCCTAAGAAGCTTTAAACGCTTTAAAGGCACCTTTATCATCAACCTTTTCGGCCTTTCTACAGGGCTCGCAAGTGCCATATTGATCTATCTCTGGGTTTTTGATGATCTCAATACTGATGTGTTCAATGAAGTAGATAGTCATCGACATGTTCAGGTGATCCACACCTATCCTACCTCTGGTACTTATCACACCAATTCTAATGGATCAACTCCTAATCCTCTATTTGAGCGATTACCCAAGGATTTACCTGAAATCGAGTACTCTTTTCCGGTTAAATCACACATCAACTATGTGGGTGTCGCCTCTTCAGGAGATAGCCATATGCGAGCTCGCTATCAATTCATTGGAAAAGGCTATTTCAATGTTTTTCCCGGAGATTTTATTCATGGCAACAAACACGAGATCTTAACTGATAAAAATGAAATAGCTATCTCGAAAAATTTAGCACTCACTCTTTTTTCGAGTACCGAGAAAGCCATAGGCCAATTGATAGAATTTAAAGATGAAGGCTATGGCGGAAGCTATTTAGTTTCTGGTGTTTTTAAGCCAACCCAAAACATGTCGAACGAGTATGATGTACTCTTTAGCTATGAACTATTCAGAGACGCAGACCTCATGCAATGGTACAATGGAGGAACCCAAGCCCATTTAGTCTTAAAAGAAGACGTTGACTTGGCAGCATTCAATGAAAAAATGTACTCCTACCTTTCAACCTTGGCAGACAACTGGAAAGACATTCTCTATGCGCAACCTTACTCGGAAAAATATCTATACGGAAAGTATGTAAATGGGCTCCCAACAGATGGAAAGATCATTTATGTAAGATTATTTAGTCTGATCGGGCTATTCATTTTAGCCATTGCTTGTATTAATTACATGAATTTCTCCACAGCAAATGCTGCACGTAGAATCAAAGAAATTGGGGTCAAAAAAGCAATTGGAGCTAAGCGGAAAAACTTGCTTTCTCAGTTCATTAGCGAATCAGTATTTCTAGTCTTCATCTCCTTGATCTTATCCTGCCTAATAGCATATTTACTTCTTCCCGAGTTCAATCACATCACCGGAAAGGGCTTAGTTCTTTCATTCGACCTAAGTCTAATAACTGCAATAATCACAATTGCTTGTGCTACAGGTATTCTGTCAGGACTATACCCTGCCCTGCTCCTTTCAGGATTTAATCCGATAGCGGCATTAAAAGGAAAAGTGGGAACAAAAGGCAATTCTGTATTATTGAGAAAAGGCCTAGTGGTTTTTCAATTTGTGATATCAATTATATTGATAGTCTCAGTGCTCGTCATTTACAAACAGGTTGAATTTATTCAAAACACTAATCTCGGTTACAACAAAGATCAAATCATCACCTTTCCTAAGGAAGGCAAACTCAATAAAGATTTCGATCCATTCCTTACAGAATTGAAGAGAACACCCGGCATTATAAACGCTTCTCAAATGAGCGGAGACCTGCCTGGCTGGATTGCGTTCTCGCAAGGATTCAAATGGGAAGGAATGACAGAAAGTGATAAGAAGCTGCGGTTCTATATTATCCGAGGAGGGTATGATCTGATTGACCTTTTGGGGGTAGATATTATTGAAGGTCGAAACTTTTCTAAAGACCTAGTTACAGATAAAGATGCTATCATCCTGAATGAAACTGCTTTGAACATGACCAATTTGGAAAACCCAATTGGGCAAAAGTTTGGTAATGCTAATCCAAACGCCCCTACCAAAGAAATTATAGGTGTGGTTAAGAATTTCCACTTCCAAAGCCTACAAGAAGAAGTGAAACCTTTCTTTTTTTCGATCAGTGAGAATGGGAACAAATTCATAGTAAAGTTGGCTGCTGGTCGTGAACAAGAGGCTATTGATCAAATTGAAAAACTCTACTCAGAATTTAATACTGGATACCCTTTTGAATTCAAGTTTTTAGATGATGATTATCAAGCCGTTTATGCAGCTGAACAACGGATTTCTTCACTCTCAAAATACTTTGCCTCAATTGCTATTGGCATATCTTGTTTAGGCTTATTAGCTCTAACGGCTTTCAGCACACAAAGAAGATTTAAAGAAATCGCCATAAGAAAAGTTCTAGGATCAAATGGCATGGAAATCATCAGGTTGCTTTCCAAAGAATATTTAATTCTGATTTCGTTAGCCATAATAATTGCTATTCCTCTTAGCTATCAACTAATGAGAAATTGGCTCGATGGATTTGCCTATAGAATTGACTTGAGTCTGAACTTCTTTATACTGGGTGGTATACTAATGATCGCAATTGCGGGGCTTACCATTATAAGTCAGACCATGCGCTCAGCTAAAGTGAATGTAACTGAAAGCCTGCGCAGCGAATAAAATGTTGCTTATCTGACAAACTATCTACTCCCATTCTCGTGTTAGAAACTCATAGACATTCTGATGTGTCTTTATGAGAAGTATATCATGAGTAAAACCTTCAAAGAAAAACTATATATCAGGCAACAGGCTTGCCCCTCTTGTCCTTCACAAGAGGCTGTTTCTGCTTGGTTCAATGAACTTCTAGGAACGCTTTTCCCTGATTTCAGCAAGCAACGATTCGCGAACCAGAAAGAGTTTGATCTTCATTTTGAAAAATTGAAACTTCAATTGGATCAGATCTTATCTAGAAACCCCATCAAGTCAGAAAATGACAACACCCATAATGCTGAACTTTTCTTTGATGGTTTAGAGCAGATGCACGAATCGTTGGAGGAAGACATCACCGCCCTATTTGAAGGTGATCCGGCTGCCAAGAGCCGTACTGAAGTGATTAGAACTTATCCAGGATTTATTGCTATTGCCGCTCATAGAGTAGCACACAAGCTTCATGAATTAGGTGTCCAGCTGATTCCAAGAATTATTTCTGAATACGCTCATAGTAAAACAGGCATCGATATACACCCTGGTGCTACTATTGGACGCTTTTTCTGCATAGACCATGGTACTGGTGTTGTAATAGGTGAGACGACTGTTATAGGCGACTATGTCAAAATTTACCAAGGGGTAACCTTAGGTGCCTTAAGTATCGACAAGAAAGATGCGAAGACAAAGAGACATCCCACTATTGAAGACCAGGTGGTACTCTATGCTGGTGCCACTATTCTTGGAGGTAACACCCGAGTAGGACATAATTCAGTCATTGGTGGTAATGTATGGCTCACTTATAGCGTCCCATCTTCAAGTAAAATATACTATCAAGCTCAAATGAACGATTCGGAAGGAAAGACAGATACGATCATTTTCAAAGGACAATCTGCATGAATATAGAAGAACTCATAGGCAACACTCCATTAGTAGAGTATCGCCATTTCAAGCTAAAACCAGGAGTTAAGATCTATGGTAAACTGGAAGGAAATAACCCTGGAGGTAGTGTAAAAGACAGGGCAGCTTATGGCATGATCAAAGGAGCCTTAGATAGAGGTGACATTCAACCAGGAGACAAGCTTGTTGAGGCTACTAGCGGTAATACGGGAATTGCTCTAGCCATGATCGCTAGTATCATGGGTGTAGATATGACCTTAATCATGCCAGACAACTCCACTCGTGAAAGAGTTTTAAGCATGGAAGCCTATGGGGCTAAAGTGATCCTCACTCCTGCTGCTAAGACCATAGAATATTCTAGAACTTTAGCGGAACAGATGGCTACTGAAGAAGGATACCATATGCTGAATCAATTTGGAAATACAGACAATTACGGTCAGCATTATAAAACCACTGGACCTGAAATCTGGAGAGACACCAATGGTAAGGTCACGCACTTTGTTTCTGCTATGGGAACTACAGGCACGATCATGGGAGTATCGAGGTATTTAAAAGAGCAAAACCCTGAAATTCAAATTGTAGGTACACAACCTACGAATGGATCAAGCATACCTGGCATTAGGCGCTGGTCTCCGGAATTTCTACCCAAAATCTTCGAACCCAGTAGAGTAGACCGAGTGATAGATGTAAGTCAAGAAGATGCCACTCAAATGACTCGAAGAATGGCTAAAGAAGAGGGTGTTCTTGCTGGTATGAGCTCTGGTGGTGCCTTAACAGCAGCATTACAAATTGCCTCTGAAATTGAAGAGGGAGTTATTGTACATATTGTCTGTGATAGAGGAGATCGCTATCTCAGTTCAGATTTATTCGGGTAGGTCTATCTGTTTAGCACAAGTTTGCCAGTTTTCAATACTGAGGAATGATCATTCACGAGTCTGAAGAAGTACACTCCATTCGTTAGATTGAGACCATTATTAGCAGTGCCATTCCATCTAAAACCACTAACCTCATTGATTAGCTCTTGATTAGTTGAAGTAAAAAGCACTTCACCAGTATTTGAATAGATTTCAAGTTTTAAGTCTGAGCTAGCATTGTTTGGAGCTGGAATAAATGTGCTTTCAGAAAAAGGGTTTGGATAGCTCAATTCTGACACAAATTCGTCTTCGTTTAAGCTCGTCACTTCGGAATCCTCAAAAGCTTCGCTGACTATATCTCCCTCTTCCGTAACAGTATAGTATTGGTTAACAGGTAGGTTGTAGTAGCTTTCAACTATTCCAGAAGGCCATTTAATTGTCATTTCATCGATCATATCGCTTTGACCCAATCCAAAATGCAATACCAAACTACTTTGAGAAGCATAGCCCGTTGCTCCATTGATTTGGTCCATCTGGATTCTATCTCCAGTTTTGATGATCACATTTGTTCCAATGGCTGAAGCATTACTCACCGTTCCTTTAGCTTTGATCAAGATGGATGCATTCTCCTCTGAGCTGTTAACATAAAGACGATTGCGAGCATTTCCGCCCCAGTTCGCCACAACAATATCTAAAAGACCATCATTATTGACATCTCCAGCTGCAGTACCAAAAGAGGCATAGGGGCTTTCAATATTTGCATCTTCACTAACTGAGGGAAATGAACTCCCTCCATCATTCCTGTACAGGATATTCGGTCTTGAAGAGATGAATTGATGATTAGCTAAATAGATGTCTTGATCTCCATCATTGTCATAATCAAACCAGAATGTGCCCCATCCCATACCATAATCATCCACCTCAAACTCATCAGCTCTATCTGTAAATGTTCCATCACCATTATTCTCAAAAAGAAAATTGACACCATAGTTGGTGATGTACATATCATAATCCCCATCCTGATCGTAATCGGCAAAATCTACTCCCATGCATGAACAATGAATATCTAAACCCGATCCTTCAGATACATTCTGAAAACGCCCACCACCTAGGTTTTCAAATAGTGCATTTTTTGAACCATCATTCAAAACATATAAGTCTTGATCACCATCATCGTCCATATCAAAGAATATGGTACCCATTGCAGGGCCAATATCTAAAGCTTGAGATTCTTGAGTAAAATCGAGGAAAGTAATATCCCCATTATTCTTATAGAGCACGTTCTCAGTGCCATAATTGTGTACATAAATATCGAGCCAACCGTCATTATCTACATCAGCAAAATGAACAGAGCGAGGATCGAATGGGTCTCCTACTCCAGCTTCGAGAGTAATATCAGTAAAGGTTAGATCTCCGTTGTTTAAGTATAAGATATTCTCTGTGCCTGTGTTGCCGATATAGAGGTCAATAAAGCCATCGTTATTGATATCTCCCCAGGTTGCAGAAGTTGTTACACCTACAGAGTTTACCCCTGCAGCCTCTCCTATTTCTTCAAAAACGACATTTCCTCTATTTAAAAAGAGCCGATTAGGAACTCCCTCCTCACGAACTGAGATATAGACATCTTCCAAACCATCATTATTTATGTCGCCAAATGACACACCATGGTTACTGCCTAAATTGAAAATACCTGACTGAAAAGACTTGTCTTCGAATGACACCTGCGCATTGATCGACATCAATGCTGAGAGAAACAATAATCCAACAACGCCTACCCTCCTCAAATTCATGACATTAAATATAATATAGATCTTGAATTCTAGGACATTTGGTAAAAGCAGAATGTTTTGAGGAAGTCTGGCTGAATACAAATTGTACTTATGAAGTCAAAATACTCCTCTAGAGTAAGATCAGGCTACTTTCTCAATTTCCTCTTCTTCCTTTGGTGGCTCGTACCACTCGATCTTGTTCTGATTATCCTGACTCAAAGCAATATCTGGTTGTTCCTCTGGAACACTCTCAAATAATCTACTAGATAATTGACTTTCAATTTCCTCCTTCACCATGACACGATACTTCTTAAAGTGTTCAAGAAAAAGGCAAAAGGTAAGGTAATTACCGATCCCTCCTCTGTTGTATTTGAACATTCCCCAGAGATATTGCCAGAACACAACTCTAGTATCTCCATAAACACCTTGTTTCCAAATCATTTTTAATAGAAACCAAGCACCTTTAATGTCCTTATCAGTCTTATGTTTATTTCTTAATCGCTCTCTTAATTCCGGATCATTATGGGCTTTTGCAGTGCCCACTTTCATAAAGTGCTCATATACTCTTTTCAGATAATTCTTTGGCTCATATAGCTTCCAAAATGTCTCGACATATTCTTGAGCAATATCCTCCACAGGTCTACTTGGAATAAAATTGAGTAATGTCGTTTGATTAAGATTAGCTCCATCCAATAATCTACCTTCTTTCTTTAACCTGTCCCAAAGTGCCGTATTTGGAAGGGCTTGTAGCATGCTATAGGTAACACTAGGCAAAGCGTTTTGAGTTACAAAATCGAATACTCTATCGCCAGCCCCCTTCTCTTCATTGTCAAAGCCAATGATAAAACCACCAGTAATTCGGAGTCCTGCTCTTGCAATTTTATCAAGAGACACGCTCATTGGTTCTTTATTGTTCTGATGTTTAAGAGTAAGCGAAAGGCTTTCTGTATCTGGAGTTTCAATACCGATAAAAACGGTTGAGAACTTACTTGTAACCATTAGATCCAAAAGCTCATCATCATGAGCCATATCAATCGAAGCCTCCGTAGAGAAACTAAATGGATAGCCATTCTTTTCTTGCCAATTAATCAACTCTCTCAAAAAGGGCTTGACTGTTCTCTTATTCCCGATAAAATTATCATCGACAAAGAATATACCTCCGCTCCAACCGAGCTCCAATAAGGCATCCATTTCAGCCATCACCTGGCTATGGGTCTTGGTTCTTGGCTTTCTACCATAAAGGATAATGATGTCACAAAATTCACATCTAAAAGGGCAACCTCTAGAATATTGGATTGCCATTAAGAAATAGGCGTCCAGCTGGAGTAAATCAAACCTCGGAACAGGGGTTCTGGTCACATCTGGTTTTTCCTTTGATCTAAAAATCCCACTTGTATCCCCCCTTTCAATTGCCTTAAGAAACAAGGGTATAGTATCCTCGCCTTCATCAAGAACTAAAAAGTCAGCCCCTGCATTTAACATGTCATTTGGAAGAGATGTCGCGTAGGGGCCTCCTACAACTACCTTTTTACCTTTTTCAGCACCCTTTCTAATTAGGCTAAGCATATCCTCTTGCTGAGCGATCATCCCAGAAACCATTACCATGTCTGCCCATTCCCAATCTTCCTCGGTTTCATGCTCCACATTACGGTCACGTAGAATAAATTGCCACTCTTGAGGCATCATGGCTGCGACAGTTATAAGGCTTAAAGGAGGCATAAAAGCCTTTTTTCCAATACCCTCTACTGCCAATTCAAAAGACCAAAAACTTGTAGGGAAAATAGGATAGATCAGAAGAACATTCATTGTTCTAAAAAAAATTAAGGTTGAAGATGGGAGAATTTAGTCATTCCTTAATTGTATATCAAATTGACCTTTACTCATCTGTCAAAATTTTATTTCGAATTATTTATTCATTCGATTCCATAATAAATGATAAAGTGATTTTTATGTCTTTTAATTCTGAACCATCTTGTAAAAAATCCTACCACTATGACCCTAGAAGAGCTATCGGACCAGAGTATTCGCAAGAACAAAGCTGATTTTTTATACCTCATGCTCGCCTTCCAAGAAGTCCTAATTTCTTTAGGAGAAAAGGAATTGGCTGAAGTCTTACCATGGGTCAATGAAAAGACTGATGATGTTCCAGATTCAATTAGTCATGAAAAGCTTATTCAGGCATTAAGTATTTCATTTCAGTTGCTCAATCTGATTGATGAAAACAATGCCACACACCATAGAAGGAAAATCGAGAATCATGTGGCAAGTGATGAAATCCAAGGGTCTTGGGCAGAAACTTTGAGCTATTTAAAAAGCAAGGGGCATAACCAAGAAGAAATTGCCGCACTATTCCATAAGATCGATGTCAAACCCGTTCTAACAGCCCACCCAACAGAAGCTAAAAGGATCACAGTTCTGGAAATCCACAGAGAGCTCTACAAAATGTTGGTTAGAAGAGAGAACCCGAATCTTTCAGTTTCTGAGAAGGAGAATTTGAGAGAAGACATCATGGGGCTCTTAGAAAGGTGGTGGAGAACTGGTGAGATCTACTTAGAGAAACCTAGACTGGAAGATGAAAGAAGTAACATTTTGCATTATTTCAGAAATGTTTTCCCAGTAGCACTCAACTTGGTCGATAGAAAATTAAAAAGCGCATGGAGACACGCTGGCTTTGATGAGTCTCTTCTCACTGACTCATCAGACTTCCCTGTCTTAGAGTTTGGTAGCTGGGTAGGTGGAGATAGAGATGGTCACCCTTTTGTTACTCCTGAATTTACGGCCGAAACCTTGCTCGTACATAGGCAAGAAGCCTTAAAAATTCACAAAGAGTCATTAGAAACCCTATTGAAACAGGTCAGCTTTTCAGAACACTTGGTTCAAATACCCGAATGGTTTACTGATGCGCTCGATCAGCTTAGCGCCAATTTTGGGAATAAAGGGAAAAAGATTGTAGGCCGAAATCCAGGAGAGCCTTGGAGACAATATGTAGGATTGATGCTACAGAAAATCTCTAATACAATTTCTGGAAGTTCTAAAACCGAAACCAAATACGGTGACTCTCAAGAGCTTTTAAATGATTTAAAATTATTGAAAGACTCCCTAAGAGAAGTACATGACGAGCGCTTCGTGCAACAGTTCATCTTTCCAATTGAGAGAAAAGTCATCTGCTTCGGGTTCCACATGGCCAAACTAGACATTCGTCAGAACAGTGCTTACCATGAGAAAGCCTTAAGCTGGATTCTCCAATCCGCAGGATTTGAGGATTATGAATATGGTACTTGGTCTGAAGAGAAAAGAGTGGATTTCTTAAACAAGGAATTACAGTCGAACAGACCTTTTCTGACCCCAGGTTATCCTTGCGAAGGTGAAGCGCACAATGTGATATCTTATTTCAAAGTGATCAAGGATCATACCGATCAATATGGCCCTGAAGGCATTAGCTCTTTTATCGTCAGTATGACAAGAAGCCTAAGTGACCTCTTGGTTGTCTTCTTATTCTTTAGAGAAGTTGGCCTAGACCATAACCCTTTCCAAGTAGCTCCCCTCCTAGAAACCATTGAAGATTTAGAGGCTGGAGAAGACATTATCGATCAATTCCTAAAGCACCCAATCACTCAGGCTCGCTTTACGAAAAGAGATAATAAAATCCAGGAAGTAATGCTGGGTTATAGTGATAGCAACAAAGATGGGGGTATCCTATCTAGTAGATGGACCATTTATAAATCTGAAGCAAAACTTACAGCTATCGCTAAAGCCAATGGATTTGAACTATTATTCTTCCACGGAAGAGGCGGCACTATTAGTAGAGGAGGTGGTAAAGTACACAGGTTCCTACATAGTATGCCTCCAGGTTCAATGAGTGGGCAAATCAAGATGACCGTGCAAGGTGAGGCAATTGCCAACAAATATGCTAACCTCTTGAATGCCACTTACAATTTGGAAATGCAGCTTTCTGGTTCAGCAAGACAAGCAGCAGACACAAATGGTGATGATCCGTTCGCATTTGCATTTGAAATACTTGAAAGAGCTCAAGCTGAATCAAAAGCAAAGTATAGATCGCTCATTGAACATCCGCAGTTCATCCCATTCTATCGTGAGGCAACACCTATAGATGTTTTAGAAGAAAGTAAGATCGGGTCAAGACCTTCAAGAAGAACTGGTCAGACTTCATTGGATGACCTAAGGTCTATTCCTTGGGTATTTAGTTGGTCGCAATCGAGGTTCGGTCTGACAGGATGGTTTGGTTTAGGAGCAGGATTAAATGCGATCAAGACCAAGAGCCCTGAAGACTTTGAAAAGATGAAAGATTTGGCCCAAAACTGGTCTTTCTTCAAATACTTAATGATTCAGCTAGAAACCAATTTATTAAGCGTTGACGAGGAGATCATGGAGGCCTTTAAAAACCTCATGGATGATCAAAACGTGGCTAATGAATTGATGAAGTTGATCACTGAAGATTACCATCTGGCAAGTGACTTAACCAATGAGATCTTAGGCGGAAATCGAGAAGAAAGAAGATTTGCCAAACTCATGGACAACGACCTCCGCCATAAAGGACTTGAGCCTCTTCATACCGTGCAGTTAGAGGAGATCAAAAAATGGAGATCTAAACCAGAAGGTGATGAAGAAATTAAGGCTAAGCTTCTGCACAATCAGCTATTAATAGTGAATGCTTTGGCTGGCGGTTTAAAAAGTACTGGCTGATCTACTTACCGCTGGTCGAAAACCAATTGTGCTAGATAAGGTTGAATGTGTAGATTAACACAAATCCCAACCTTATGAAAAAACTACAAAAAGAGGATATTAGCCAAGAGGTATTCGACCTCTATGATGCCTATGCCCATAATAAACTAGAGCGAAGAGAGTTTATCGAAAAGCTCTCTATTTATGCTGTTGGAGGCTTGACTGTCCCTTCCCTATTAAGCTTTATTATGCCTGACTATGAAAAGCAGGAAGTAAAATCCAATGATGTTAGAATTGACTCCGAGTATGTGATGTATGATTCTCCTAAAGGAGGTGGAGAGATCAAAGGATTATTTTCTAAGCCAAAAGATTCTTCAGGTAAATTACCTGGGATAGTCGTAGTTCATGAGAATCGTGGATTGAACCCGTATATCGAAGATGTTGGTAGAAGATGCGCTGTAGCTGGCTTTGTTTCTATTGCTCCTGATGCCTTAACGCCATTAGGTGGATACCCAGGAAATGATGATGAAGGCAGAACTATGCAAAGACAGCGAGATAGAGGTGAAATGCTAGAAGACTTTATCGCTGCTTACGATTACCTAAGAGCTCACCCTGACTGTAACGGAAAGATTGGTGTAGTTGGCTTCTGCTTCGGAGGCTGGATCAGTAATATGATGGCGGTAAGAATCCCAACGCTCAACGCATCAGTACCTTATTACGGCTCACAACCTTCAGCTGAAGACACTGCAAAAATCAATGCTCCATTGATGCTTCAATATGCAGGATTGGACAAAAGGGTAAATGCAGGGTGGCCAAAGTATGAAGAGGCACTGAAAGCCAACGGTAAGGACTATGTTGCTCATATGTATGCTGATGTTAACCATGGTTTTCACAACAACACAACTCCAAGGTACGACAAGGAATCAGCTGACCTATCTTGGCAACGAAGTATTGAATTCTTCAAAAAGAATCTGGTATAAAAAAAAGAACCGTAAAGGCTCTTTTTTTTATACTTTAATCATTTCCATCATACTTCTGACCAATAGGTATTGAGAAGAAATTGAAGGTTTGCAATTGCTGCTCAGTCACTTTTGGCTGTTTGTACTTATCTGGCACGCTGTCCCAGCCTTTGTACACTTTACCATCTATATAGTAATTGTCTGCCGTCATTTCAGGCTGCCCATTTGGTGTAAGACTATACGCTCTGCTAGGAGCTAATCGACCAGCTCTATCACCATTTAGAACATATTCTTCTACTCCATCGCCATCCATATCTGCTCTCACCCAAGTGAGCTCTAAGATTCTACTGTAACTTCCATCAGAAGCCATTGCCTTGATCTCTCGATTAAATCCATCGATAATTTCTTGTGCTCTAGGCACATCTTTTCGAACCGCAAAATGTAATGATCTTGTAAACAAGATGTGATGACCGAAGTCAAGTTGCTTATTCACTTCTTCAGGTTGGTGCTTCTTAGCGTATTCAACTAATAGAGCATCTACTAGGATGTAATCCAATTCACCTTTTAGAAGTTTTTCGAGGTTTTCCTGATCATTATTGCCTGCAACGAATGTAGCACCATTGCTCTCCTCTTCTTGGCCTGCCACTGTCCTATTCATTAGGTCACCGTAGGCATAATCTGCAACTACCCCAATTTTCTTTCCCGTCAAATCAGTGATTTCATCCGCACTTACATCAGCTCCTTTTCTTCCTACCAATATGATTTGGTTATACATATACGGTAATGAAAACAACATCACTTCTTCTCTCGCTTGATTTTTCCATAGAGCTGCAGATCCGTCATATTGCTTATCCAAGATGCCATCAATCACAGATTTGAATTCGATGATATCTGTCTTCATGTCTCTACCAGACCTTTTTAAGGCATATTTCACCAAATCGAGGGCTAGTGCTCCTTTCTCAGAATTATTAGTGAACGGTGGCCAAGGATCGCTGGCCAACTTTAGAATTGGCTCTTCTTGACTCAAAAGGTTTAAACTAAGTGCTAGTAGACAGGTGATTAGTACGCTTCTCTTCATATCCTCAAATTCAATCGCAAATTAAGAAATAAACTCTTTGGGTATTTTCCAATGTCATTGATTATTAATTCACTGAGTTATCTTTTCACAAATAAGAACACTACCTTTGCGGCCGAAAAGATGTAAGGTATGATCTCAGTACAAAATGTATCGCTGGCTTACGGCAAAAGAGTCTTATTTGATGAAGTGAACATCAAGTTCACCGGAAACAACTGTTATGGCGTTATTGGCGCCAATGGAGCAGGGAAATCCACCTTTCTAAAGATCCTTTCTGGCGAAGTAGACGCAAACTCTGGTTCAGTAGCAATGGAGCCGGGTAAGAGAATGGCTGTGCTTAAACAGAACCACTTCGAGTTTGACGAAAACACAGTACTTGATACAGTAATGATGGGCCATACCACGCTTTGGTCCATTATGAAGGAGAAAGATGCCATTTACATGAAGCCTGACTTCAACGAAGAAGACGGTATCAAAGCATCAGAACTTGAAGCTCAGTTTGCAGAAATGGATGGCTGGAATGCTGAATCAGATGCAGCTGCCCTATTGAGTGGATTGGGTATTACTGAAGACCTACATTATAGCTTGATGAAGGACCTTAACGGTTCGCAAAAAGTAAGAGTGCTTTTAGCCCAAGCCCTTTTTGGCAACCCAGATCTATTGATCCTTGATGAGCCTACCAACGACCTTGACATCAACACGATCTCATGGTTAGAAGATTTTCTACTAGAATTCAAGAATACTGTAATCGTAGTATCTCACGATAGACACTTTTTAGATACTGTTTGTACGAACATAGTTGATATTGATTTTGGTCAGATCAGGTTATTTACTGGTAACTATTCCTTCTGGTATCAGTCTAGCCAATTGGCTTTGGCTCAAAGATCTGCTGCCAATAAAAAGGCTGAGGAAAAGAAAAAGGAGCTGCAAGAATTTATCTCAAGATTTGCCGCTAATGCCTCTAAATCTAAACAAGCAACAAGTAGAAGGAAGTTGCTTGATAAGATCAATGTAGAAGACATTCAGCCATCTACCAGACGATACCCAGCGATTATCTATCAGCAAGAAAGACAAGCTGGAGATCAGATCTTAGAAATTAAAAACCTTTCCTATTCCAATTCTGACAAAGCCCTATTCTCAGGATTAGATCTGTTTGTTAATAGAGGAGATAAAATTGCAGTTCTCAGCAAGGACAGTTTGGCAACGACATCTTTCTTTCAAATCATTATGGATGAACTGAAGGCTGACTCCGGAGAATTCAAGTTTGGACAGACTATCACTCATGCTTATCTACCGAATGAGAATGCTGAGTTTTTTAATGCTGACTTAAACCTTATCGATTGGTTAAGACAATACACCGATGGTGAAAAGGACGAAGTATACATTAGAGGCTTCTTGGGCAAAATGCTATTCTCTGGAGAAGAGGTTTTCAAAAAATCCAACGTGCTTTCTGGAGGTGAAAAAGTGCGTTGCATGATCTCTAGAATGATGTTGCAACAAGCCAATCTTCTTATTGTAGATGAACCAACTAATCACTTGGACCTAGAATCAATCCAGGCATTTAACAACGCCCTGAAGGATTTCCCAGGTACGGTACTTTTCAGTTCTCACGATCACGAGTTCACAAATACTGTGGCTAATAGAATTCTTGAGATCGGTCCGAAAGGCTATTTAGATAAGTTGAGTACTTACGATGATTACATTGCCAATGAGCAATGGATGCAGCAAAGAGAAGGTATTTATTGAGGCCAATAAATGCTTAACTTTAGGCAAACCTTACCTAAAATGCGGCATTTTTTTAGCCTATTCTTCATCTGCCTTTGTTTTTCATGTAGTACTTCAAATGATCAATTTGAGAGTTGGTCTGAATATTTAGGCGATAAAGGAAGGAGTCATTATTCCTCCTTGTCTCAAATCACTCCTGAAAATCTCAATAGCCTAGAAATTGCATGGACCTATTCTTCTGGAGATGCCAGTGAAGAGGGTAGGTCACAAATTCAATGTTCTCCTATTGTTGTCAATGGCATCTTATACGGAACGAATCCAGTTCTCAAACTTTTCGCAATCAATGCAAGCACAGGTAAAGAACTCTGGCAATTTTCTCCAGATGACGGTGTTGCCCCGGGATTAGGAGTAAACCGAGGGGTGATCTTCTGGGATGACCAAGATGATGGCAGAATTATCTATACATCTGGCAGGTACATCTATGCAGTAGATGCTTTAACAGGTCAATTAGAGACAACGTTTGGTCAGAATGGTAAAGTCGATTTAAGAGCTGGCCTTGGAAGAGATATTGAAAAACAAATGGCGATTGCAAATACGCCAGGGGTAGTATATAAGAACATCCTTATACAAGGTACAAGAGTAAATGAGGGTCCGGGTGCATCACCAGGTCATGTAAGAGCCTATGACTTAAACTCTGGTGAAATGCTATGGATATTTCATACTATTCCAGAGCCTGGAGAATTTGGACATGACACTTGGCCTGAAAATGCTTGGGAGTATATCGGTGGAGCCAATTCTTGGTCAGGAATGACACTAGATGAATCTACAGGTATCGTTTACATTCCAACGGGCTCAGCATCTTTTGATTTTTATGGCGGAAACAGACATGGACAGAATCTATTCGCCAATTCGCTTTTGGCACTCGATGCCCTGTCAGGAGAGCGCATCTGGCATTTTCAGTTTGTCCATCACGACCTATGGGACCGAGACTTACCTGCGGCTCCTAATCTTGTCACTATAAAAAGAGAGGGAAGAGAAATTCCTGCAGTGGCGCAAGTCACGAAATCAGGTCATGTTTTTGTTTTTGATAGAAAAACTGGAGAACACCTCTTCCCCATTGAAGAACGCCCAGTACCTCCTTCTGATCTGGAAGGTGAAGAAGCATGGCCTACTCAACCTATCCCGACAGCTATCCCTCCTTTTGCTAGACAAGAATTTACTCCAGATTTGATCTCTGATCTTTTTCCGGACGCCAAAGCCAATATTGCAGATTTTGTTTCTGGCACTGAACATGAGAGCATGAGTCTTACTGAGCAGCATGCACAGCTAAGGTCTTCTGGTCAGTATATTCCTCCTAGTGAACAAGGAAACATTATGTTCCCTGGTTTTGATGGTGGCGCTGAATGGGGTGGCGCTGGCTATGACCAAGAAACTGGAATGCTATACGTCAACTCAAATGAAATGCCTTGGATGTATAGGGCCAAAAAAATTGAAACCATTGAAAACGCAAGCTTAGGAGATATTGGGCAAGTGCTATTTGAACAGCAATGTGCCAGATGCCACGGAGCAGATAGAAGAGGCCAAGGCATTAATCCGAGTTTGATTGACCTTGAAAAGAAGGCCAATAAAGATCAAGTACTATCCATATTAACCAATGGCCAAGGAGCAATGCCTCCAATGCCTCAATTAAGTGATGGGCAAAAACTAGCCATTACAGCATATATTCTTTCTATTGAAAATGAAGATGTCCCTCAGTCATTATTAGAAGAAATTGACCCAAATGCCCTTCCCTATACACTCAATAGCTTTGGCAGATTCCTGGATAACAACGGATACCCAGCTGTAAAGCCGCCTTGGGGCACTTTGAATGCTATTGATTTGAATAAAGGAGAAATCGCTTGGCAAGTACCCTTAGGAGAGCTTCAAGAACTAACTGACTTGGGTATTCCAAAAACTGGTACTGAAAATTATGGAGGGCCAATCATTACAAAATCAGGTCTGATCTTTATTGCAGCAACCAAAGACGAAAAAATTAGAGCTTTCGATAAGTATACTGGTAAAGAACTTTGGTCTCAGAGCTTACCAGCAGGCGGTTATGCCACGCCTATCACCTATTCAGTAGATGGCAAGCAATATATCGTCATTGCATGTGGAGGCGGGAAAATGGGTACTTCTTCAGGAGATCAGTATGTAGCCTTTTCACTTGATGATTCCGTAGAATGACATTATCAATTAACACACCTGAAGATTTCAACTTTGAGGAATGTCTAGTCTTTCTTAATAGGAATTCTGATGAGATCCTTTTCGAGGTAAATGATAAGAAGATCAATAGACTGATCAACATTCAAGACCAGTATGTCTCGATAACTGTGAGTTGTGAGGCGGATGAATTAATAGTCAATCATAGTGGTAGCTCAGAACTTAATGAGGGTATTGAAAGCTATTTGATCAAATGGTTCGACCTTAACAGAAATCTAGAAGCCTTCTATCAAATTATATCAAAGCACCCTCAGCTTAAACCTCTTCTTAATTTTAGAGGATTGAGAATTATAGGAATACCAGATCTATTCGAAGCATTATGCTGGACAATTATTGGGCAGCAAATCAATCTTGCCTTCGCCTATAAACTGAAAAACCGGCTTACTAGAGAATTCGGTCATAGTCTGAAAAGTCAAACAAGAACCCTCTGGCATTTTCCAAGACCCGCGGATCTATTGGAGATATCTGACTCTTTCCGTGAGAACAATCAATTCTCAAGATCAAAGATTAAATATCTAATGAACACGGCTCATGCCTTTGAAGATGGTGCCATAAGTCTAGAAAAACTACAGGCCCTTTCCTCTTTTGAGGAGCGACAGAAATTATTAACCCAAGTCAAAGGTATCGGAGAATGGTCAGCTAATTACGCTTTAATGAAAACCATGCATCAACCTGAAGCCATTCCTTATGGAGACACTGGATTAACTCAGGCCTTGTTCAATTTAGGCATCATTGAAAACAGAAAAGACCGCCCAGCGATTGAAGAGTTTTTCAACACTGTCAAAGGCTGGGAGGCCTATACTTCATTTTACTTATGGAGAAGTCTATACTGATTATTCAGTTCTCAAGGTTTCTGCAGGATTCATCTTTCTAACCCTCATGATCTGAAAATTCAGTGTTACAAAAGCCACCATTAATAAGATAGATATGGAAACGGTTAAAGGTCCAGCACCAACATTTGGAGCATAAGCCTGAATATCATTGAGTAGCATCCCAACTAATAAGACAGCAATAGGACAGCCTATTAAAATGGCAATTAGAAGAACAAAAGTAAATCTTGAGAATACTGTCTTTGTCAAATTAGCCCTAGAAGCACCAAGGACTTTTCTAATTCCAAAATCCTTGATATGATTAGTGACATTAATATTGACTAAACCGTAAAGCCCCATGGCTGCAAGCAATACAGCAATGGTAGCAGTAAAAATCATAATATTCCCGATTCCTTCCATCTCTTCATAGAATCCATCGAACATTAATTCTTGAACAGCAACATACACCGTACGATCATCTACCATTTCTTGAAGCGCTCCTCTTACTTCTTCTCTTTGGTCAAAAACATCTCCATCGATCATCTGAACCATATAAGAACCAAATTCTGATTCAGGAATTGCCGTCATCGCTGCTCCCCTGATCTTCTGCCCTGGATCCCAATAATGGTAATCTTCTACCACGCCTATGATGGTATACTCAATTGAATCCTGCATAATTAACGTTCCATCAGGATCAAATTCTAATTGAAGTCTATCTAAAAAACTCTCATTGACCACTAATTTCTTATCTAGGTCACTATCTAATTCTTTATCAAAGAGTCTACCTTCTTTTAAGCTTAGGCCTAGGAGATCGGGGTAATTTCTGCCAACAGAAAACAGCTCAGCGTAAGATTCAAAATCACCATTAATAAACTGTACTCCGTTTAACGTTTGACCAATATTGGATTTTGTACCCGCGAAGTCTACAATGTTCGGATTAGACTCGATGTACTCTCTATAGCTTTCTCTATACTCATCTCCTGGTATACCAAAAGCCAACTTATTGTATTGCTCATAACCCCAATCCATCGCTCTATTAACCTGATTGGTATAGACAAACATAACAGCCGCCACAATGGTCACCATTGCCAAGATCATCTGAAAAGTCAGGAAAATATTACTGAGGATCTTATTGCCAGATCTCTGAGTTGATTTCCGTAAAATAGAAATGGGCTTATATGAGGATGCGACAATGGCCGGATATAATCCAGAGGCTAAAGTAATAAAGACTAATAGGCTCGTGAGGAATAAGATAAAATGACTATTCTTAAATATGTCAATTTGAAAATCGCCACCTGCGATATTATTAAAACCAGGCAGGAATAATGAGTGGGCAAAAAGAACTCCTAAAATGATTGAGAATAGACAAAGCAATAAGTTCTCAACTAAGAATTGAGCGATCAACTGCTTGCGTTTGCCACCTATGACCTTCCTTACTCCAATCTCCTTTAGGCGCTTCATCACCATAGCCAATGAAATATTGACATAGTTGAGAGTAGACAGTAGCAGCATAAAAACAGCAATGGCAGAAAGAGTAAGAATTGGTGCCACATTAGGTGAAGAGCCTACGCCCCAACTCATTTCATTAGAATGGGAAGCCATTGTACTCACAGGCTCTAACTGAAAATAGGTGTATGGATTAACCTTATTGTCTTTATTATGTAAAGGCAAAAGTTCATCCATGGCCGCTAAAATTCTCCCTTCTTCTACCCCATTTTGACGCTGAATAAAAAAGTTCGTGTTCCAAGAATCTCTGGTTTTGGACAAGTGCTGATCTAACACTTCATAATTCATCAATATCTCTAACTGAATACTGGAATTGTTAGGTTTATCTCTGTAGATAGCGCCAACGGTTACTACCTTCCATTCTTCTCCTATTTTGATCTCGAGCTGCTGATCTAAAGCTGACTGTTCGCCAAACAGGCTTCTGGCTGTTCCTTCATCAATAATAATTTGATCTGCAGATTTGAGGGCGTTTGGATTACCCGCTAGTAGATCAAAAGTGAACATTTCGGTAAAATCTGGATCTACAAAACGAATGGCATGGTAGTGAATGCGCTTCTCAACACGTGCTTCCACTTGTACAAAATTGTACCTCGTTGAAGCTTTAATGCCTGGCGATGAATTCAGAATCTCACGTGTAAGATGATTATCAGTACCTCCACTTCTTCCTTTGTTAGATTCTAAATCCTCCCAGTGAGTAACAAGGAAAAGATCTTCTAGATTTTCATGAAAGTCGTCTTTCACATAGTTGTATTCAACAAATTTGAATACCACAATTGAGCAGCCAATTGCCAAGGAAAGCCCAATGATATTGATAGTACTTGGAAGACGCTGCTTCCATAAATTTCGAACCCCAATTTTGAAGTAATTCTTTAATATTCCCATGTTGTTTAATCTTTGAGTGTTTGACTTCTTTTTAATATTTGACCATCTGAATAGTCGGATTACATCCCAGATGAATGCTCGCTTGGCAGCAGAAGGACCTTTATCTTCTAGTCGCCAATAGAATAATTCATGGACATCACCCTGAAGCTGTTCTATCAGCTCCTTATTGCAGAACCATTGCAAAAAGCGATCAGCCCATTTGGGAGGTTGTTGTTTTGACCTGTTTGCCATTAAGCAAATGAATAAATTGGGGTTGAACCTAGTTGACCATAAAGCTTCTCTCTCATCTCTCTCACCTGATCAATCATTTGCCGACCAGTAGCAGTCAATTTGTAAAACCGCTTTCTTCTCCCCCCTCTTTCAGCAGTAGCACCGCCCATTTCAGAGGTGACAAAACCTTTTTCTTCGAGGCGATTAAGTACTGCATGAATGGCGCTAATATTTAATTCTCGCCCAGTCTGAGATTTCATTTCTTGTAAAACCCCTACCGCATAGGCCTCATCTCTTAAAACGCCAACTAGAAGAAGAATCAGCTCTTCTAGTTCGCCAATATGATTTCCTTTACTCATAACATCTACAAATATAGAGATAATATTTAATCTATAATTGTAGGACAAATAAAATTTAGAATCTCTGCTAGTCGGTCATCATTAATTTGTAGATTAAGATTAAATCCAGCACAATGAAAAAATTAAGCTTACTCCTCATTACTCTATGCTTAGCTTGGTCCTGCCAAGACAATAGCTCGAGTAATCAGATGGTTGTTGATCAGTATGTCAATGCTGTACAAAAATTAGATTACACCACAGCCCTTGATCTATTGGCAGAAGACTACATAGGATATGGCCCATCTGTTGGTGATTCTATTCAAAAACAGCAGGTAGAAGCCAGCATGAGATTCAATATGGAAAACACCTATGAGTCGATTGAATACAAAAAATCACGAACTATCTCAGTCCACATTCCTGACGGGGACAATAAAGGTGAATGGGTTTCTCATTGGGCTCAATTGCTAATAAATTATCAAGATGGTCAATCGGCAGAGCTTATGGCCAATAGCATTTATCAGTTAGAAGGTGGTAAAATCATTAGAAGCTACACTTTCTACAATGAAGCTGATGCTTTAGAACAACTTGGTTACGTGTTTGTAAATTTAGATGACTTGTAAGATGAAAAAATCAATCCTAATCATATTGAGTCTTGCTTTTGGGTTCATCAGCCAAGGGCAGACTGATAGTACTAAGACTCAGACAGTTTCAATTTCTAAAGGGCTTGAGGTTTTTGTATTCCCGAAGAACAGTCAAACCAAGGAGCAGCAAGAAATGGACGAATACATGTGCTATAAATGGGCTGTAGAACAGACAGGTTATAACCCGATCAATCCACCGGAGGTTAAACCTGACACTGTCCAAACGGGACCTGATGGATCAGCAGTAAGAGGTGCAGCTCGAGGTGCAGCAGCTGGTGCAGCCATTGGTGCGATTGCTGGAGATGCTGGAGATGGAGCTGCTATTGGAGCAGTTGCTGGCGCACTTCGAGGGAGAAGAGCAAGAGCTTATAAACAACAGCAGCAGCAAGCAGCCAACAACAAAGCGGCCGCTGATGCCAATGCTAAAATGCTAGCAGACTTTAAAAAGGCCTTTATGGTTTGTATGGAGGCTAAAGAATATCAAGTCAAATAGATTGAGATCATAAGCGGCTTTTGCCGCTTTTTTTATCCGCACATCAAATTACCAACGCTAAACATGTCAAGAGAATTTGACGATAACATCATATTGCCTGGCTTTGCCAATTTCAGATTTGTCGACTTGAACGAGGGTATATTAACCACTAACCAATCACAGGGGCCTATCAATTTATATATTGATAATAAATCTGCCTCTTTTGTTCATGATGCTTTCCCTAGCGAAGAAAAAGCCATCGACTTGATTATGAATGAAAGCGAAAAATACTGTGAGATCATTTCTTCTGAATTACTGAAACTAGAAATAAGCGATTCAGCTTCAGCAATAGATCAACAATTTGCCTTTTGTTCAATAAGCGTTGGTAACCCATCTCAAGAGGACACTTATGCTACACTATGCTTCACCTTTTTATCAGATGGAGGTCACTTATTAGGAATTAAAATGCAGGGCTTCGAGGTATTAGATGTTCAATTCAACGAAGGCCCATTTAAAGTTTGCTATAAGTTTGATTGATGATAAACCAGAAGCCACTCGTATCAATTATAATGGCCATCAAGGACACCGCTCCTTACCTACCTGCCTGTCTTGATTCTATTATTGCTCAAAGCTATTCTAATTGGGAGCTTATCGCAGTAAACGATCATAGTAGTGACGCTACCCCAGACATCTTAAATGAGTATGCGCAACTAGATAAACGTATTAAAGTCTATCATTCAGATAGACAAAAGCTCATACCCACCCTTAAGTTTGGTTACCCTTTCATTTCAGGCGAATTAGTCAATAGAATGGATTCTGATGATAAGATGCCTGTTGACAAAATAGAGACTTTAGTTCACCATTGGCATCAATATGGGAAAGGCCATGTGATTGCGGGAGGCACCCAACATTTTGTAGATGAGGGAAAAGTAGGTGGTGGCTTTTTACGTTATGAAGAGTGGTTGAATGATATAGCTAAGAACAGCCGACATCTTGAAGAAATTTATACAGAGTGTGTCATCCCATCGCATAGCTGGCTCATGCACAAAGAGGATCTAGACGTCATTGGGGCCTTTGAACCGGAAGTTTATCCCGAAGATTATGACCTGTGCTTTCGCATGTATAAATCAGGATTGAAAATCATTGGTATTGACAAAGTGCTACACTATTGGCGTGATAGAAGCAATAGAATTTCTAGGACTTGGGATGAGTATAAAGACAATCGCTATTTCGAACTAAAGCTTCACTATTTCAATCAAATCGACAGAGATCTATCTAGACCCTTAGTATTGTGGGGAGTTGGTAAAAACGGTAAAGATTTAGCTCAATTATTGATTTCTCTAGACATGAATTTTCATTGGGTTGGAGAAAGCCCATCTAAAATTGGACACAACATTTACGGAGTAGAAATTCAACCTATTGAGGTTATTCAAAACTTAAGTAATCCTCAAATCCTTATTGCGGTGTCATCTCCTCAAGGGAAAGAAGAAATCAAATCAAAACTTAGTTTATACAAAAAAGAACCAATAGTTGACTATTGGTTCTTTCTATGATCACTAATTCTTTCGACTACCTTCTTCTAATTTGTCTGTAAGGAAAGACAACTGGAGATTCATTACCGTCTTTACCAACTGCAGCTACACCGAAGTAATAATTATCAATTACTATCCCCTCTAAAGTATGACCATGAACTCCTTCCACATACACAAAGTGATCCCATGTAGGAGAAGTAGTTAGTCTAAAATATACTTTGTATCCAGCAATATTCGGATCATCACTTTCTTCCCAGATCAATGTAGTAGATGGCCTTACAGCACCTCCAATTCTCACATCTTTTGGTGCTGGAGGAGCCCAAGCAAGCCCTGCCAATGAAATTTCATTCACAGAAGTCAGCTTCTTAGCATATTCAAAATTGACACCCTCAATAACATCACCGTACTTGATACCATTTTCCTCTCTGATGTCCTGATGCTGTCTATTATAATTCTCATGGGCCTCCATAATTCTGACGCCAGCATATCCTAAATCATTAAATGGCCTATGATGCCCTCCTCTACCAAATCTATCTAATCGATAGATCATCATCGGGTTCATTTCAGGCATGTAAGTTTTTACCTGCTTATGGATGTATCTGGCAAGTTGTCTTGAATTACCATCAACCTCTCCACCTGTAAATCTCCTAGTCCTTCTTAGCTGCTCACTTTCATTTGCCGGAGTGGGCTCTGAGAAAATTCTAAATGTTCTATTATCAATCACACCATCAACTCCTTCAATGTTGCCAATCATGTCATTGTTGAGTACTCCTACAATCTCCCAATTATTCTCTTGGGCATATTTGGCCAGGCCAGCTCCTCCGAAAAGCCCTTGTTCCTCACCTGAAAGGCCAACGAAAGCAATGCTATGTTTGAATTTATATTTTGATAGAACTCTGGCTGCCTCAATGGTGCCAGCCATTCCAGAAGCATTATCATTTGCTCCAGGGGCATCAATTTCAAAATTCATTGTATTAGAGGCACGCGAGTCAATATCACCTGACATCATCACATATGAATTAGGATAATCAGTCCCTCTTAATACTGCCACTACATTCACCACATAAGCATCTTTAGGAACTCTTCTGTTCCCCTCTTTTGTGACTAAATCCTTTTGATAGAATACTTCTAGGCATCCTCCACATTCTTGAGAGATCTTTTCGAATTCAGCTTTGATCCATCTTCTAGCGGCCCCAATACCTCTCGTTTCTGATAAGGTATCCGAGAACGTATTTCTAGTTCCAAAATTGACCAAGGTTTGAATATCTGTTTCAATCCTTTCGGCTGATGTGTTGGCAATAATATCATATATCCTTGTATCCACTTGTGGTGGCGCGGTCTGACCAGACACTTGACTCACAAAGCCAAAAGCCAAACCAACAAGAAAGGTCATCTTCAATAGTCTCATTATAGTTTAGTTTATGCTTTGAAAATAGATATAGAAGTATTCTCTATGAATCAATTCTTTACGAACGGAAAATATTTCAAAATAATCAGAAGGTTTATAGGGGTAAACATGAAGTGAATTGTATTATAAATGCACTTTTCCGTTAAAAAAGGAAATTTTATTGTGTGAGGTGCAAACTTGGTACGAACATTGTCGTATAAACACACGAGAATAGAAAAGGATGAAAACGAAAACATTAATATTAACAGCAGCAGTAGTAGCAACAGGTCTTGGCATCTTAGGTTTTGCCGGTAAGAAAGTATCTCTCCCTAAAAAAGGTGGAGCAAAAAAATAAATTGACTTATTAATTAAGGTTAAAACGAGAGAGCCCCTTCTAGGAGGGGCTTTTTCATTTCTAAACTTTCTTATTTTTATGGCTCAAATTCGATCGATGCAAAAAGCCCTTTACATTATTCTGCTTCTCGTATGTGTTCAATGCCTTCAAGCGCAAAGAACACAAGTTGCCATTGACCCTAGGAGCTTTATTGACACTGCCATTGTCTACATGGAGCAAGAGCAGTATGAGAAAGCAGATGAATATTTTATGGTGGCTCTTGATAAGATCGAGCTCTTGTCAGCTGACTTCTGTTATTTCTTTGGAAAGAACTCGCTTCTATTAGGCAAGAATGCACAAAGCATTGACTGGCTGAACAAATACCTGGAGTTAAAAGGTAGTAGAGGCCAATATTCAAAAGAAGTGTTAGGCTTATTAGACACAGCTGAAGAAAGATTCAGGAATGAAAAACCACGAAATGTGGATGGTGCAGATGTCAATAGTAAATTCTTCTATCTCAATACTATCCCATGTAATGAAGGACAACCAATTACCTGTCCAATCTGTAGAGGTCAAGATGTTATTATTACTAGGGATCAACTAGGCGAAAGACTCTATAAGACCTGCCCTTATTCTACAAATGGCGTGCTTACCTGCAGAGAATACAACCTCTTAATACAAGGGCTTCTGAAGCCTAAAAACTAGACAAGTAGACTTAAAACCAATTGAATCAATCGATCTACGGCTAAGTTATGGTTGCTTGAAAATGTGCCGTTAGCTCTATTTGCGATCAAAGCATTAACACTTACTATCTCATGCCCCAACAGCTTTGCCATGGCATAATACCCTGCTGTTTCCATTTCAAAATTGGTAAACCTACCGTAGGGTGTCTCTATATTTTGAAATCTATCTGGAAGATCTGAAAAGGCCACCGGTAGTCTCAATTCCCTTCCTTGAGGTGCATAAAAACCAGGTGAGGTAATGGTGACTCCTTGGAACATGTGATCACTAAACTTACCCAGCAAATTCAAGGAGGCTTCAGCAATGTAAGGTTTAAAAGGAAGCCCCACTAGTCTTTGAACCTTTGAGCAGAAGTGCTCATTGGCATCTCCAGGATTCCATTGATAAAAGTTCATCAAGGTATCTAAGCCAACGCCCGCAGTCGAGACTAAAAAAGCATCAATTGGTATGTCTGGCTGGATACAGCCCGAAGTACCAATTCTATAGATCCTTAATGACTTAAGCTTTCTTTTAACCTTCCGAGTTTTGAAATCAATATTAGCCAGCGCATCAAGCTCAGTCATTAGGAGCTCAACATTATCGGTGCCCATTCCGGAACTAATGACTGATAGCCTCTTCCCTCCTAGCTCACCGGTATGAGTAACTAATTCACGATTATTGATGCGATGATGAATTTTATCAAAATGCGCACTGATCTTCTCTACTCGGTCAGGATCGCCTACAACAATCACATCATCTGCGATCATTTCAGGATGCAGATTCAAATGATAGACACGTCCCTGAGGAGAGATTATTAATTCTGAATCTGCAATCCTTCTAGAAGCCATTAATCCAATTTAGCAGGTTCTCTCTTAACTCCCTTTAATGGATTGTAATGATTTGTATTTTTTTGGTAATAGCCTGTACCATCGTATGGTCTTCGTTCCGGACTCTGACGGCATTCATCTGAACAACAACCATCCATTAACCATCCCGCCTCTTCAGTCATTGGCATATGACGATTACAAACCGGGTTAGCACAATTGACCATTCTATCAGTTGGCTCTCCAGATACATAGCACTTACTGATGATTGAAGGGTTCACGTGATTCACATCAGCTGTGATCCTATTATCAAATACATAACACTTCCCTTCAAAATCTTCACCACCAGCTTCTAGGCCATATTTGATGATTCCTCCGTGTAATTGATAAACGTTTTCGAAACCTTGCTCAAGCAAATAGGCACTGGCTTTTTCGCACTTGATACCGCCTGTGCAATAGGTGACTACCTTTTTATTCTTCAGGTGATCGAGCTCTTTTACTTTCTCAGGAAAGTCTCTGAAGTTGTCAATATCAAGAGTCATGGCGCCTTTGAACTTGCCAACGTTGTGCTCATAGTTACTCCTGACGTCAAGGATAATCGTATCTTCATCCTGTTCTGCTAACACATCCTTGAATTCTTCCGGCTCCATATAAGCGCCAGTTTTTACTCTTGGATTGATCTCTCTTAGGCTTGAATGAACGATCTCAGGCTTCACTCTTACATGTAGCTTGGCAAAAGCCATTTTATCATGTGGTTCAACCTTGAATTCCGTATCGGCAAAACGAGAATCGCTTTTAACGTAAGCCATATACTTTTCACAGTCTTCTATGAGTCCAGAAACGGTTCCATTTAGCCCCTCTGGAGAAATGATAATTCTTCCTCTCAGGTTATTCTCGATACAAAAAAGGTGATGTTGTTCTCTGTATGCCTCATGATCTTCTATGTTGGCATAGCAGTAATACAGTAATATTGAATAGTTCTTTTCCATAATTCTGCCCCATTGCTGGTGGGGTGACCTCTGGTTTAACAAAAAATTAAATCTATACTTTGGCCGCAGGGTTTCCGAATACGGTTTCCCCTTTGCCTACGTTGGCAATAACCACAGAGCCAGCACCAATTCTAGCATCATCAGCTACTTCAATTCCGGGCACAATTGTAACCCCAGAGCCGATAAATACATTATTTCCGATTTTAGCTGCAGCACCTACAACAGATCCAGCACCTACTTGTACCAAATCGCCTAGTTCTGCAGAATAATCAATAGTCGAGTTAGTATGGATCAGACAGTGATCACCAATTTTAGCATTTGCTCCAATGACAACTCCGCTATTGATAAACTCGCCATGACCAATATGAGCAGAAGGAGACAATTCTGTGTTACTATGAATAGCGTTCACAGGCATCATCTTTCTCTTCTCTTTCATCAACTTCACAAGGCCGCTACGCAAATCTCTATCATCAACCGCAATAAACCCTTCGCACTTCTTACCGATTAGCTTCAAGTAGGCCTGGTCATCCATTTTACCCAAAACAGATAATTCGCCAATTTCTGTGCCATGCAGGTCCTTATTATCATCTAAATAACCATACACAATGATATCATTACTCTCGAAAATCTCTACTGCAGCTTGCCCAAGCTCACTCGCACCAAAAATAATTACTGGATTCTCCATCTATCTCTCAATTCAGGCTGCAAAGATAGCGGTTTTTCGTCCAAAAACATTTTAGAGCGTTAAGATTCAATTCTAAGTAATTGATTACCAATCTTACAACTCAAGCACTTCTTCTGTTGACAATACTCGTGAAATAACTCATTCAGTCCTTGTGAGTCAAAAGCTGAAGAAATTTGCCAGTTGAGTTGCCTCCATTGCCTAGTTACGCGATTCTCCTCTTTTGGCAACATACTTAGCAAACTCAAGGCTTTCTCCTGATAACCTATTTGATCAGTATATCGACTATATACCATTAACATGGGAGCAGTTACATTGATCAATAAATGATTAATGGCGGACTTCGATAGTTTATACCCTTTAACCGAAGCAACCCTCCCTAACCTGTGATGTATCTTCCAATACTCAGAAGGTTCCAATTGCAACTTCTTAACTAAGGATTCAACATCACTGAAAGACTGAAAAAGGTCCCAGAGATTTTTCGAGTAATATATTACTGCTGCTAATTGGGCAATTCTAAACACGGGGAAGTTGGCCGGCCTTAGGGGCGAGAACTTCCAATAATGGATCTCTAATTCTTTCTCAATTGCATACTTAGATCTTAAGTAACCATACTCCTCTTTCAAACTCAAATGATAACTATCCAAAGGCTCGGAGTCCAAAAAGCCTGCGGTACCTAAAAGCATAGCTTCAATCTGAAAAAGACTGTTTAGCCTAACTAGTTTCTTGATCGACAAGAGTCTAGAAAGTGCCAACATGCCCTCTCCATTGATTTTAAAGCCCATCCCTTTGGCCAGCATTCGAAAAGTCACTTCTTCCCAATCAAACTGAGTTTGTTTCAATTCGAATTCCACTGTTTCTGACTTGCGCTTTAGCCTCTCGATTAAGACAACCTCTAACATCAATAGACGACTAATGTGATTAACAGTGTGAATCTGATCTTCACATGGAATATGGCCAGGATGTTCGATCAAATTCATGTATCGATGATAGACTTTCGGCTTATAAACTCCTTTGAGTTCCAAACATGGAATGATCGATTGGTCCCTATTCAAAATAGTTTTATCAGCAAGAAAGACTACATGGAGAATGACATTTTCGAAATGAGGATCATGCTGATGGTTGTGCCTATGCCAGTCTGATGCTTTCACATGCATTTCTACCGATCCATACCAGCGTATCCCATCAATAAGTATATGAGCCTCTATGAAGTCTGGACCGTTATTTAAATTCCTGAAGCCTGGTTGGATGATCTCGATCTTGCTGCCATCAATAAGCATAAGATCCTTCTTTCTGAACAGCTGATGCTGCCAGATGTAGTAAAGAAATTCTTCTCTCATTTCAGTGTGTGTTTACACTGAAACTACATAAATTCTGCTAGATAATTAGACATTTCGTCTCTAAGCTCCTTGGCCTTTTGACCAGCCACCTTAGCAAAATCTTCAGACGAATCGGCATAAATTATACCTCTAGAGGAGTTCACTAAAAGACCGCACTGGCTATTCATACCATGCTTTGAAACTTCTGAAAGGCTCCCCCCTTGAGCCCCAACACCTGGAACCAATAAAAAATGATCAGGAACGATTTTTCGAATATTAGATAGTGCTTCAGCCTTGGTGGCCCCGACCACATACATGAGTTCTTCATCTGAACCCCATTCTTGGCTCTTTCTAAGCACCTCCTCGTACAGCTGACCTCCTTGAGCTAGCTCTAGGTTTTGGAAGTCTTTACCCCCTGCATTAGATGTAAGCCCTAGAAGAATGACCCATTTACCCTCAAACTCAAGAAAGGGTTTGACAGAATCCTCACCCATATATGGAGCCACAGTCACAGAATCAAAATTCATTGATTCAAAGAAAGCTCTTGCATACATTTTAGAGGTATTACCAATATCTCCTCTCTTAGCATCAGAGATTGTGAAGGCCTCTTTCGGGATATAGTCTATTGTCTTCTGAAGACTTTCCCACCCTTTTAATCCATGCGCTTCGTAAAATGCAATATTGGGTTTATATGCGACAGCATAGTCAATAGTTGCATCTATGATCTGCTTGTTGAATTCAAAAATAGGATCATCAGATGAGAGCAGATGCTCCGGGATTTTTTTGATATCAGTATCTAATCCAACACAGAGGTATGAACCTTTACTTTGGATTTGGGCGAATAATTCTGATTTGTTCATTAGTTGCGTAGATCAGTCTCTATATCGACTGGATTTTTGCTTCGATCGAATTCGAAATAACCTTCAGGAAAAGATTTGTCTGGCACGAAGCTCGACACCTCGAATGACGTTGGTATGCCATCATAATCGATCAGATCCCAAGCTTTTAAATAACTATCTTTTTGGCCGATATACATGATGATGTTCGTAAAGTCAGCATCTTCATCAGTCGACACCAGTTCAATAACATCAACCGCTTCTCCTTCAACCTCATCTGCTCTTTTATATTCGAACGTAAAACCTTCCTTGTAAATATCGTAAATATTAGCAGGGTTGATCGCCTGCTCATCTGGTTCGAAATTACTTATGGTCAACTCTTGGTCTTCTACTAGGTAAGTCCATAGCACTGGACCATTACAGTATATGTATTGGTCTTGAAATCTGACCAAAAACTTTTCTTTAGAAACTGAGGCATCTCCACTAATGCGACCAACCACATCTCCTTCGCTCATCACTTGCTGAACAAAGGCGATCTCAAAGCCTGGCATAGCTTTGTAGGTCTCACTCATCTTGTCCAAAATTACTTTTGGATCATTTTCCTGTCCCACTAATGTGCCCGTCATAAAAAGGACCAAGCACATATAAATCACTCTTTTCATATTTCAATATCTAATTGAATCAGTTATTGTTCAGTTCGTTCAATAACTGTTCCAAACTATATTCGTCCGGAATTAAGACCTCTCTAGCCTTAGAACCTTCAAATGGTCCTACAATTCCAGCAGCCTCTAATTGATCGATCAGACGCCCTGCTCTATTATATCCCAATTTGAGCTTTCTTTGAATCAAACTGGTACTACCTTGTTGATGGTTTACGATCAACTTGGCAGCTTCTTCAAACAGAACATCTCTGTCAGAGAGATCAATGTCGGACTTACCTCCATCGCCTTCGTCACCCACATATTCTGGCAACATATAGGCTGATTCATAACCTCTTTGCGAGCCTATGAACTCACAAATTTCGTCTACTTCTGGCGTATCTACAAATGCACATTGCAAACGAGTTATTTCAGAACCCATAGACAATAGCATATCCCCTTGACCGATCAATTGATCTGCACCTCCAGCATCCAAGATTGTTCTTGAGTCTACTTTTGAAGTTACTCTAAATGAGAGCCTAGCAGGGAAGTTAGCTTTGATAATACCCGTAATTACATTTACTGAAGGACGTTGGGTAGCAACAACCAAATGAATACCGATGGCACGAGCTAACTGTGCCAAACGAGCAATTGGAGTTTCTACCTCCTTACCAGCAGTCATCATTAAGTCTGCCAACTCATCAATAACTAAGACGATATATGGTAAAAACCTGTGTCCTTTTTCAGGATTCAACTTGCGGTCAACGAACTTCTTATTGTACTCCTTAATATTTCTACAAGCTGCATCCTTTAGTAAATCATATCTCTGATCCATCTCAATACAAAGCGAATTCAGCGTATTAATTACCTTCTTAGTATCTGTGATAATCGCATCTTCAGAGTCAGGCAACTTAGCCAAGTAGTGTCTCTCTATTTTGTTGAATAGAGTAAGCTCCACTTTTTTAGGGTCGACCAACACAAACTTCAGTTGAGAAGGATGCTTTTTATACAGCAATGAAGTCAAAATCACATTCAGACCCACAGACTTACCCTGACCAGTTGCACCAGCCATTAACAAGTGAGGCATCTTAGCAAGATCAGTTACGAAAACTTCATTTGAAATGGTTTTACCAAGAGCAACTGGCAAAGCCATATCGGAATTCATGAATTTATCAGTAGACACCACCGACTTCATGGACACCATTTCTTTATTCGCATTAGGCACTTCAATACCGATAGTTCCTTTACCCGGAATTGGAGCAATGATACGTATCCCCAATGCTGCTAAACTCAGCGCGATGTCATCTTCCAAGTTTTTGATTTTAGAGATTTTCACCCCAGCTTCAGGAATGATCTCATAAAGTGTGATGGTTGGACCAATTGTCGCTTTAATACTGGAAATACCAATTTTAAAGTTGGTAAGAGTCTCTACAATTTTATCCTTATTGGCCTGAAGCTCGTCTTTGGTTACAGAGATCTTACCTGTAGAATATTCATTCAGCAGATCAGTCTTAGGAAACTCATACTTCCCAAGGTCTAAAGTTGGATCATAGTGCCCTGCTTTCTCTACAAGCTTCTCTGCTGCTTCTTTGATCTCAACTTCGAATGCTGGCTCTGTCTCTTCTTTTTTCTTAGGCTCAGGTTCTGGAATATTAACATCTAATTCAACTGATGGTGCAGCTGGTTCTTCGGCAGGCTCCACTTCCTGAGGCTCCTCCACTGTTGCGCCAATATCCGTTGTCAGTTCAATATCTTCTTTAGGCTCATTCTTGATCTCTGAGAGCTCAACTGCTAATTCAGCAACTTCTTTAGCTTCTTTTTCTTCCTTCAAGGAAACAACCCAATCCTTCAACTCTGCTTCTGTATCCGAAGTCTCCTCATTCTCTGACTCCACTACTTCATCAACTGGTTTCTCTTTTACTTCATTAGTTGTCGCAGTCTCAACTGGTGCCTCAGCCACAGCAGTGTCTTCTGTAGCTTTCTTCAATGTAAATACTTGGGTAATATTGAAGAAGAAGATCATGAAGACCAATAGGGTAAATACCAAAAACAGGATCGTACCAAAGCCTAAGAGGCTATCGAAATAAACAGAGAGTTGATAACCGAGACCACCACTGTAGAAGCTCCATTCGGAAACACCATCTCCAGATTTGATCATCGAGCCCATCAACAAGCTAGTCCAAACTAAAAAGAACAAAGCAAAAGCAGTTGCTCTCTTGATATTGATCAATTCCTTACCCCAAACGATCTTATATCCTAATAGAAAGAGTACAGGTGGGATTAAGAATGAACCTATTCCGAACCAAGCAAATATCAATTTATGGGAAACCAAAGCTCCCAGGAGCTTCATCCAATTTTGCGCCTCTTGTCCAAGAGACCTAACAGTCTCATCATCACCAAAAATTGCCTCGACCACACTTTGATCGGCCTTACCGGTGAAGAGGTAACTAAAGCAGGCCAGAAAGACAAAAACAGCAGTTAGTAACAGAAAGAATCCGACAGACAATTGGAGTCTTCGATCTTTCAAGAATGGAATTTCTAACTTCTTTTTGGGGCTTTTTTTGCTTTTGGCTTTACCTTGATTTGACTTAAAAGTATTAGAGCGGTAAGTATTTTGGGCCATTGAAAAATTGTAAACCTGATAATACGAATATATATCTAAAATATAAGAAACAACGGCTATTTAGCCGAATTATTCCCTCTTTTCCAGGCGGCAATCCCCTTATTGATTCTCTTAAGCATTGAAGGCCCTTCGTAGATAAATCCTGAGTAAACTTGAACCAGAGTCGCTCCTGCTTCTAACTTCTCAATAGCATCTTCAGCTGTATTGATTCCTCCGACACCTATTATTGGAAAGGCACCACCTGACTTTTGAGATAAATATTTGATCACCTCGGTAGATCTTGATCGAACTGCCTTACCACTCAGCCCACCAGCCCCAATCTCTTCCACTGTGCTTTTAGATGTTTTTAATCCTTCTCTTGAGATGGTAGTATTTGTAGCAATAAGACCATCCAATTTGATCTCCACCATGATATCGATGATATCATCTAACTGTTCATTAGTTAAATCGGGAGCAATTTTAAGAAGGATTGGCTTTTGACTTTGATAAGAAGTACCCTCCTGCTGTAATGTTTGTAACAGTGCTTTTAGCGGCTCTTTTTCCTGTAACTCTCTTAAATTCGGAGTATTGGGCGAGCTCACATTCACTACAAAATAATCTACATAGGGATGTAAAGCGTGAAAACACTTTTTGTAATCATCTACTGCATTCTCATTTGGAGTCACCTTGTTCTTACCGATGTTACCTCCGATCAAAACTCCAGTTTTCTTTTTCTTTAACCTTTCGATCGCCTCTTCTACCCCACCATTATTAAAGCCCATGCGATTGATCAAACTCTGATCTTCTGGCAATCTGAAAAGACGAGGTTGTGGATTCCCAGCCTGACCAACAGGTGTTAAAGTTCCTACTTCAATAAAGCCGAAACCAAAAGCAGATAACTCATCAAAAAGCTTAGCATCCTTATCGAAGCCAGCAGCCAAACCTACAGGATTAGGGAATTTGAGGCCAAAACACTCCACCTCTAAGCTCTCATCTTTATAGTTGTAAATGGAATTAGCAATTGATGAGACACCAGGAATTTTAAAGAGCCTCTTGATCCAATTGAATGAAAAATAGTGTGCGTTTTCGGGAGCTTTAGTGAAAAGTATTGGTCGGATGAGTGTCTTATACACGGCAGAAATTTTGGCAAAAATAAGCGATTGATCGCATAATAGAAACCAAAGCAATGCGTATCATTGATGAAATATCTAGATAATTGAAAAAGAGTTTATACCTCATTCTTCTACTTCATTTTTTTAGTCTAGGACATGCTCAAGAATTGAAGCTCATGTTTATCGGTGACGTGATGGGTCATGACGCTCAAATCATTGCCGCATATGACTCAGTTACCCATCAATTCAATTATGACCAGACATTTGAACCTGTTACCCCCTTACTCAGATCAGCCGACTTTGCAATAGCCAATTTAGAAGTCACTCTTGCAGGAAAGCCATACGGTGGTTATCCCAAGTTCTCTTCACCCGATGAACTAGCGGCCTCATTAAAAAGAGCAGGCATTGACGCTTTAATGCTAGCTAATAATCATTCAGCCGACAGAGGAAATCAAGGAATTATTAGAACCATTGAAGCTTTAGATTCATTAAAAATTGAGCACACAGGCACTTTTAAAAACCTCAAGGACCGCAATAAGAGGAATGCGCTAGTCCTTGAGAAAAACGATGTTAAGATTGGAGTCTTAAATTATACTTATGGGCTGAATGGCATGCCAGTGTCTGTCCCTGTTATTGTCAATAGAATAGATTCTCTTCAGATGAAAAGGGACATTTTAGAGACTCGAAAACTCGGTTTGGATAAGCTCATCGTATTTCTCCATTGGGGCAAAGAGTATCTTCATCAGCCTTCACAAAACCAACAGGATTTAGCCAATTACCTGTTTTCACTAGGAGTTGATATTATCATCGGTAGCCACCCTCATGTTTTACAGCCCATGGCCTACATGAAAGACAAGGGTCAGTTCATCGCCTATTCTTTGGGTAATTTTGTATCTAATCAAAGACCATTCCCTAGAGATGGAGGAGCCATTGTTGAATTGACATTGAGAAAAGAAAATGGAGACACCAAGATCATTGATAGTGGTTACCATTTAGTTTGGGTCGACAAAACCTACCCCATCAGTCAAGGAAAGTTTCAGATCTTGTCTTGCACAGAAACTGAAAAGCAACAGTTCAATGGGCTCTCAGAATCTTCTAGAAATAAAATGAAGGAATTCATGGACTCGAGCCGCATGCTTCTTCAGGAAAAGAACCTACTGGTAAAGGAAAAAGAGCATTAAGCTCTGGGGTGAAATTCTTGAATGACCTGTCTCAGATAGTTTTGATCTAGGTGTGTATAGATCTCAGTAGTGGTGATCGATTCATGGCCCAACATCTCTTGAACCGCTCTTAGATCAGCCCCTCCCTCGATCAAATGAGTAGCAAAAGAGTGCCTAAATGTATGTGGACTTATGGTCTTCTTGATACCAGATTTGTTCACTAAGTCTTTGATCACTATAAAAACCATTTGCCTAGTTAGCTGTCTACCTCTTCTATTGAGAAATAGAAAACTCTCAAATCCCATTTGAATATCTAAGTGTGTCCTTACTTCTTCCTTATAGATCTTGATATACTTCAAAGCCTCTCTTCCGATTGGCACGAGACGCTCTTTATTCCCTTTTCCAATCACTCTTAAAAAACCTACCTCCTCCATCACATTGGCTATTTTAAGATTGATCAATTCTGAAACCCTCAGCCCCGAACTATAAAGGGTTTCAAGCATAGCCCTGTTGCGCTGGCCTTCCGGTTTTGAATGATCGATGGCTGCTAATATCTGATCTATTTCGTCTATACTTAAGGTGTCTGGTAGCTTGCGACCCAACTTAGGTGCTTCTAGTAAGTTCGTAGGGTCTAAGTCGATCTCATTGGTATATAATAAGAATTTGTAAAATGACTTAAGCCCAGAAATGATCCTAGCTTGAGAATAAGCACTCATGCCAAGATCATTGATGAATTCGATAAAATCCTGGAGCTCTACAATAGTTACTGTTATCGGCTGAGCTTGCGAGTCTTTCAAGTCCAAAAACCTTTTGAATTTCTCAATATCTCTGACATAGGCTTCTACAGAATTATGGCTTAAGCCCCTTTCGAGCCTCAGATAATTCTCATATTCTTGAATATAAATGTCCCAAGCCATCTTCAATGATAGGGAAAAATGGTCAATGGCGTATTATAATAAAAAGCGATTCTGCACATCATAAGAAATGACAGATTAAAATCGCTTTCAAACCAAAACGACTGAGATGAGAAAAGACATGAATCTACTATTGATAAGCTTCCTCGCGGCACTGCTTTCTGCGTGCACAGATCCAGTAGAACCAAATAACGAAATGGTTGAGATACTTTATACCTTCCCTAAAGAAAGTGAGCCACAAGAAGGTACTTGGATGCAATGGCCGCACCATTATCAATATGGTGTTCAATTCCGAGACGACTTAGATCCTACATGGATAGAATTGACAAGAGTATTAGCCACTAGCGAAAACGTTCATATCATCGCTTATGATCGGGTAGAACAAAACAGAATCACCGATCTATTGAACAATGCGAATGTCGATATGTCAAAAGTTGATTTTAAGATCTTCCCAAATGATGACTTTTGGATCAGAGACAACGGCCCGATCTATGTTCATGACCCAGAAGGAAACCTTGCTATTCAAGATTGGGGATTCAATGGATGGGGTAATAAAACAGAATTTGAAAACTGTGACGAGATCCCTTCTAGAATCGGACAAGATCAAAATCGAACTGTGGTAGACCTCAATAATATCATGATCAATGAAGGAGGAAGTGTAGAGCTTGACGGAAACGGCACATTAATGGCTTGCAAAAGCTCAATTCTCAATAGCAATAGAAATCCAGGAATGACTCAGGCATAAGCTGAGCGCATATTCACCACCTATCTAGGTGCCACCAACTTCGTTTGTCTCGATGGGCAGGCGGAACTAGAAATTACCGACCAGCATATTGATGGTTTCGCACGTTTCGGAAACTCAAACACCATTGTAACCATGAACAGAGATGACTTGCTGGCTTTCGATGTTCAGCAGTCTGACATTGACAAGCTATTTGCTGCAACTAATAAGAACGGTGAAGCCTACGAATTTCTTCGACTTCCGCTGTCTCAGAACGATGTTGTGACAACCTATGGTGAAAACCTCGGTTACAAAGGGTCTTATTGCAATTATTACATTGCCAATACAAAAGTGATTGTGCCCACTTATAACGACCCTAATGATAGTGTTGCATTAGAATTATTACAAAGTCTTTATCCGAATAGAAAAGTGGTAGGGACAGATTTTCGAAATGCATATACCAATGGAGGTATGACTCATTGTGTTACTCAGCAGCAGCCATTGGAGTGATTTCGATCAAAAGTTGGTACTGATTTTGCTTTCTTAGGGTGAACTAAACCAGATAAGATGAAATCATATTTACTTTTTGCCCTATTACTCATTTCAAATCATTTTTTACTTGCTCAAAGTCAATCAAACGAAACTATTGAGGTTTCATTAGACAACGTAGCCTTTGATGAAAATGACTTGATGAAAATCTATACCTCTGAGGATAACACTATTGGTTACTACGATCGATTTGAAAATAAGAGTAGCGAAACAAAAGCTGTCCGTCTTTACGACTCTGAGAAGAATTTGATCTACACATTAGTGCCAGTTTTGACGGATCAAGGCTATGCCATACACCTAAAAAACAATACCGATCAAAGAGGATTGCTAGAGCTAACCGAGCATCTTAATGGTTTTAAGTTAAACTACAAATCTGATGTAGATTACTTCAACCAGCCATATGCATTTAATTACGATGTAAAATTGGGTATTGGCAAAGTATCCATAAAACAAGACGTTATTTTCCAAGGAAAGAAGGTCATTTCTTATCAAGAGAAGGTTGCTGCATTCTCAGGAATAAGCACTTCACCCATATCGGTAGATAGATCTTATTTTGAAACTCATAAAGAAGAAGTAGCCAACTGGACAATGGTTTTACAATTATTAAATGAACTCTCTGTAGAGGTTTCCAAGCAAAGAAGAAACACCTCTGTAGCAGGGCTTAATTAATCTTCCACATAAATGAGCAGCGCATGCTTTTGAGTGAAATACTTAAATTGTATTTCTATGAGCTACGCCATCTATCATGATCTAGCAATTAACGCACCTGCCAATAAAGTATTCGAGGCCATTAGTCAACCAAAGCATTTGGTAAACTGGTGGCCTTTTACATGTGAAGGAGAACCTCATGTTGGAGCTACCTACAACTTCTATTTTACAGAAGAATATGATTGGTATGGTGAAGTGACTCGTTGTATACCTAACACCACTTTTCATATTAAAATGACTCAATCTGATGCCGATTGGGATCCAACATCTTTTGGGTTCGACCTGAAAGAGAATCAAGCCAATACACAAGTTGAATTCTGGCATGTAGGCTGGCCTTCGTGCAATGCGCATTACAAAAGATCTTCTTATTGCTGGGCCATCTTACTCAAAGGCCTTAAAGATTATATAGAAAAAGGCGTTATCGTGCCCTTTGAAGAAAGGGCCTAGAGCTCTCTAATTTGTTACTGTTTTGGATTACTACTCTTTGTTCTCCAAACGATAGTTTACCTGTGTGATAATCTTCCAAGTATTTTTGCCAATGGGTGAACTCACGTATATTGCCTGCTATGAAAATCATGGTGATCAATGGCCCCAACTTGAATCTCTTAGGTGTAAGAGAAAAAAGCATCTACGGCCAGCAAGATTTTGAATCGTTTTTTAACGAGTTAAAAGGCGGTAATCAAGAAACTGAACTCGAATATTTTCAAAGTAATGTCGAAGGCGAACTGATCAATAAACTCCATGAAGTAGGCTTTGATTATGATGGCATCATTTTGAATGCCGGAGGATATACACACACTTCAGTGGCTATTTCAGACGCTATAGCCGCTATCAATACACCTGTTGTTGAAGTGCACATCAGTAATATTCATGCAAGAGAAGAGTTTAGGCACACAAGCCTCATTTCATCCAATTGCGTGGGCATGATCACTGGTTTTGGATTAAAAGGATACCAAATGGCTTTAAGCTATTTAATGGATTCAAAAGATGCTTGATTTCACGCAGATCATATCAGTTACCTTGATACTCTTTTCTGTCATTGACATTATTGGCTCAGTGCCTATCATCATTGATTTGAGAAAAAAAGTAGGTCACGTTCAATCAGAAAAGGCCACTCTGGTAGCGGGTATACTCATGATACTCTTTCTATTCTTAGGTCAGAGATTACTAGGGTTATTCGGGATCGATGTAGGCTCTTTTGCTATCGCAGGCTCCATCATCATGTTCATCATAGGCATGGAGATGATCCTAGGACATAATTTCTTCAAACATGAGCCAGAAGTTGATACCAGTTCATCTATCATTCCAATAGCATTTCCATTGGTTGCTGGGGCTGGTACTTTAACCACTATAATTTCTCTAAAGGCAGAATATGATCAATGGAATATCTTGATTGGTATAGTGATTAATCTTGTTTTCGTTTACATCGTTCTAAAGTCAACCAATTGGCTCGAGCGCATTATAGGAGAAGGTGGCATTTCAGTATTAAGAAAGGTGTTTGGCATCATCCTCCTCTCTATTGCAATCAAGCTATTTAAAGATAATATCATCAATCTATGATCGTCATTTATACAGACGGATCCTCTAGAGGCAACCCTGGCCCAGGAGGATATGGTACAGTTCTAAAATTCAAAGAGCACAGAAAGGAAATTTCCCAAGGCTATAGAAAAACCACCAATAACCGAATGGAACTACTGGCTGTGATCATAGGTTTGGAGGCTATCAAGGTCGAAAACGCCCCCGTTAAGATCTATTCTGATTCAAAATACGTGATCGATTCTGTAGAAAAAGGTTGGCTCTGGAATTGGATCAAGAAAGACTTTAAGGGTAAAAAAAACAAGGACCTGTGGCTCAGGTTTGCCGAGATATACAAGAAGCATCGTGTCCAATTTCAATGGGTAAAAGGACACGCAGGTATTCCTGAAAATGAAAGGTGTGATCAACTCGCAGTAGAAGCGGCTGAAGGCAGCGGTCTCTTAGTAGACGAAGGTTTTGAATCTGGACTATATAGCTAATGTCCAACTCCTATTTTCAATTCAAGCAATTTAGAATTGAGCAAGGCAAAAGTGGTATGAAGGTGACCACCGATGGTTGCCTATTTGGGGCAATGATTGATTGTAAAGGAGCAAAACGCATACTCGATATTGGCGCAGGTACAGGACTCCTAAGTCTTATGCTAGCTCAACGTGAGGCTCATGCTGAGATCACCGCTATTGAGATTGACCAAAATGCATACGAAGAAGCCTCAGAGAATTTCGAAAATGCACCATGGAGTAATCACCTTCATATTGAACATACTAGCTTGCAAAGCTTTGATTCTGAGAGTCAGTTCGATCTCATAGTTTCTAATCCGCCATTTTTCAAGAATAATTATAAAGGCAATTCATCACACAAGAACAAAGCCATCCATAACGACACCCTTCCCTTTTCAGAGCTGGCTGAAAATGCTGCCTCGCTTCTCACTGAAAGTGGCAAGCTTTGGGTAATGTATCCTGAATATGAAATGAGCTTATTCTCAAAGGAAGCCAAGAATTACGGCCTGCATTCTGAATTAGAAATCCAAGTCTTCAATCAACAAGGGAAGGCCATTTTTAGGTCGATCAAGCAGTTTAGCAAGAGTGTGCAAAAGGAGTTAAACATGGAAAAGGTCATCATCAAGAATCAAGATGGCTCATACACAGATCAATTTACTTCGCTCCTTAGAGATTACTATCTTCATTTGTGAGAAAGCTTATATCCACCATTTTACTTGTCCTTTTTCTAGGGTCTTGCGAAGACAAACCCTCCGCTGGCCAACAAGTATTTATTTCAACTGGCAAGACGGTCATTGATGGTTATTGGGTTTATCTACCAGAGAATTACGATCCCAAAAAATCGTACCCGCTCATTCTCTTTTTACAAGGTGGTGCAGGCGTAAGTAATGACATTTATTCTACCAAAAATGACGGCCCTTCTAAGTTTGCTCTGCAAGACATACCAATTGTCAAAGACTCATTTATTATCCTAAATCCGCATATGAAAGTGGGGGATCCTTCAAAAAACAGATGGTCAAATTATGGAGCTTCCATGAAGGATTTTATCATCAAATTGAATAAAACTCATCCCATAGATTCAAGCCGAATGTTTCTTACAGGTCTGAGTTATGGGGCCGGTGAAGGAATGGCCTTGCTCAACAAAAGGCAAATTGATTTTAAGGCTTTTGTTGGAGTAGCAGGCCGATATGCAAGCCGTTACTCAAATCGAGAAGGAATTAAAAAAAGCGACATCTGGCTAGTTCATAGAAAAGATGATCCTCAAGTTCCAGCTAGGCTTTCAATAGAGCTAATGAATTTTCTCTTTCAAGAAACTCCATTTCCTGTAGAGGATCAAATTGGAAAGACCACTTCCTCTACTATACTCACAATACTCGATGGAGATACACATACAGGCTGGGATGAGACATTCCGTAATCAAGCAGTGTATGAGTGGCTGCTAAGTAGAAAATAGGCTTGTTCACTCTTGCAATTTCTATATCTTGCGGCCTATGCAAATTTTAGGAATAGACATCGGAGGAAGCGGTATTAAAGGTGCTATTGTAGACACCCATACAGGAATGATCATTTCGGATCGTCATAGAATACCAACACCTGAAGGACGTAAACCAAAGGCCATTGCTGAGGTAGTCCATCAGATCCGAGACTATTTCCAATGGAATGACAATATCGGGGTAGCATTCCCAACTGTCGTTTTGAATGGCAAAGCGGTCTATCAAAGTAATTTGCATCAAGATTGGGTAGGTACTCAGATCGATGATCTTTTTTGCGAACAATGCGAAAAAAACACCTTTAATATCATTAACGATGCCGATGCTGCGGGATTAGCAGAAATGCGATTTGGAGCTGGCAGACATCATTCTGGAAAGGTGTTAATGGTGACCATAGGCACAGGCCTTGGCTCTGCCCTATTTTATGACGGTGAGTTGATACCAAACTTTGAATTAGGACACCTATTTCACAAAAACGGAAAAGTAATAGAACATTGGGCTGCAGACTCCGCTAGAAAGAAGGAAGGACTTACTTTCGAACAATGGGGTAAGAGACTGAATAAATTCTTGAAGCATGTGGAGCGAATAATAACGCCAGACTTCATTATTCTAGGTGGTGGTGTCAGCAAGCACATCCATAAATACCGCGACCAGATAAAGATCAACACGCCTTATGTTGTCAGCGAAAAACAGAATAACTCTGGAATAATTGGTGCTGCTTGCTATGCTGCGGAGCATCATAAATAAAGCGGTTTGTAATTTACCTCTGCATAGGACAGAAATCTGTGCGCTCGCATCATTTCTTCATGAGTAGGTTTGTCAATGTGTCTTGGTATAGGTAGAATTCGTTTGTCTTTTTTTTTAAAAGGTGGAGCTACTTTCGAACCAAAAAAATGAGGTATTAAAATTTTCGAACAGCTAAAGATAATTCGATCTATTTGATGCTCTTTAAAGTGTCTTTGTAACCTTGTATTGATATCCTCAAAAAACTCTAGGCCACTAGCAAGTCTAATCCGCGACCCTGCTCTACTTTTCCCTTTAGTTTTTAAATGCTTGATTTGACTTACCCCTTGCTTTTTACGCACCATGTAAGCTCCAAAAACTTTATGCGAGAGACATTCTTGACCATAAAACAAGCCCACGGTGGCCATACCGGTTTGAACAATGAGCATCAAATAATAGAATTGATCATCAAAATTGAGGTTACCGTTCACATCAGCCATCAAATCGTAGGGTAGTCTAACAATGAGGTCCTCTTCATCTGTTTGCCAAGTCAACCTATGTTTATCCATATCGTACTCCGCAGTACCATACTCCTTTTCCCAGTTGGCGAGGCGTTCTCGTAATTCTGATTTGCTTTTGATGATCTCAGATCGCATAGGTTTCAAAAATAGATAAGAAATGATTAGAGAGAACATTTCTCGAATCATTTACAAGAACTACCTTTGCGCTTCGTTTCACCTAGCATGAGAAAGCCAAGAATAAAAACCTTTTTCAAGTGGTTATTGGCCATTTCCTTATTCTGCCTCATTGGGCTCTTTGGCTTTATATTTAGTGTTATATGGGGCTTTTGGGAGCCACTACCTTCAAAACAGCAACTACTTAACATCAAACAAAGTGAAGCTACCGAGATACTTGATCGCAATGACGAACTCATAGGTAAATATTTCAGATTTGATAGGCAACCTGTTGGCTATGAAGAATTACCCAAGCATCTGATCGATGCTCTGGTTGCCACAGAAGACATTCGCTTCTTTGAGCATAATGGTATTGATCAAAGAAGTCTTTTGAGAGTAGTTTTCAAATCCATCCTTTTGGGAGATGATTCTTCTGGAGGTGGAAGTACCATTTCACAACAGCTGATCAAGAATCTATACCCAAGAAAAAGACATGGTGTATTTACCATGCCCGTCAATAAAACCAAGGAAGCCTATTTAGCCACCCAAATCGAATCTCTTTACAGCAAAGAAGAGATCATCACTCTCTACTTCAATACTGTCCCTTTTGGTGATAATACATTTGGCGTTGAAAGTGCCTCTGAGAAGTTCTTTTCGGTTAAAACTAAAGACCTCAGCTTAGCTCAATCAGCTGTCATTGTAGGCATGCTCAAAGCTTCTTATTTGTACAACCCCAGGCTTTTTCCAGAAAGATCTGAGGCAAGAAGAAATACTGTGCTCTCGCAAATGGAGAAGTATGGATTCCTCGATAATGAATTAGCCGAGAGCGCTAAAGAAGAATCTTTGATCATTGATTACACGCCATTCTCTCATGACAAAGGAACTGCTCCTTATTTCAGAGCTCATCTTCAGAAATCCTTAGAACAGTGGATCTCGGATTATAACCAAAGGAATGGCACCGAATACGATCTGTATTCTTCAGGCTTGCAAATAGAGACCACCATTGATTTTGAAATGCAAAAAATGGCTGAATCAGCTATGGAAGTACATTTAAAATCTTTACAGGCGGCTTTTGAAAAGAGCTTTGGCAACAATGCCCCATGGCTCAAGGACCAAGACTTAATCGAAAGTGCCGTCAAGAATCATCCTGAATTCAAAAAGTTGAAAAGCCAAGGCATTAAAGAAGAAGCCATTCTTGATTCAATGAGCCAGAAAAGGAAAATTGAATTATGGGATTGGAAGGGAAAAAGCCTTGTTACTGCCTCAACAATAGACAGCATTCGACACTACCTCAAATTCTTAAATGCCGGTATGATGAGCCTCGAACCAAGAACAGGAGCCATTCGAGCTTGGGTAGGCGGTATCAATTATGAATATTTTCAATATGACCATGTGTCTCAAGCCAAAAGACAAGTCGGTTCAACCTTTAAACCAATCGTATATGCAGCAGCTTTAGAAAATGGATTGAAGCCATGTACTTACTTACCTGCTCGAACAGTCACTTATGAGAACTACGATAATTGGACCCCTCGTAATTCGGGTAATATCAATGAGGAGAACAATTATGCGGTTAAAACTGCTCTCTCGAAATCGATCAACACCATAGCAGTTAAGGTGTTGGAAGAAGCAGAAGTAAAAAACGTTATAGACCTGGCAGAACAATTAGGTATTCATTCTGACATTCCTCCTGTTCCTTCAATTGCTTTAGGAACTCCAGAGATCAGCCTATTTGAAATGGCCCAGGCCTATACCGCATTTGTCAATGATCGAAAACCGAATGAACCATTCTTTATCAAATCGATTAAAGACAAGAATGGCAAAGTACTAGCATCATTCGGACCTAAATCATCCACAGAACCTGTCATCTCAGAAACCACTCGTTCTACGATGATCGAAATGATGAAAGATGTAGTAGATGAAGGCACTGCAAGCAGACTAAGATGGAAATATGGCCTAAGAAATGATATTGCAGGAAAAACGGGCACTACACAGAATAATAAAGATGGCTGGTTTGTCGCACTTACCCCCAACCTCATTACTGTCACTTGGGTCGGTGCTGATCAACATCAAATTGGGTTCAAGACTACTGCCATGGGACAGGGTGCCAACTCAGCATTACCCATCTATGCGCTCTATCAGAAGGAGCTCAATGCCCACACTAATTTCAGAAGATATACAGAGGCACAATTCCCTCCGGCTCCTTTGCAGGTGGTCAGAAACCTTGATTGTGATACCGAAAAAGAACCTGGATTTATATCTCGCATTTTCGCCAATAACGAAAAGCCAAAGATCAGTCCTCTTAAAGTTGATACCGCTCAGGCTTCAGAAAAGAAGCCAGGCTTATTCAAAAGAATTGGAGGGATCTTCAAGAGAAAGAAAAAGAAGAATAATTGATCTAAAGCTCAACTTCTTCCTCAATAAACTCAAATCCTAAAGTCTCTAATTCAGATAGAATCGGATTGTAGAATTCAGGAGTAATAGGAATTTGAACTCCTCTCGCCTCCACTTTTCCTGTCATTAACAGCTTGGCAGCAATACCCAAAGGAAGGCCTACTGTTTTCGACATGGCTGTGTCTGTAGCATTTTCACCATCAGCCACCATAGCAGATCTAATTCTCTTAGCGACTCCGTTCTCTTCATAGTCGAACAAATGCCACATCACGATCTGGTCTTTTTGATCAGGGCGAATGGTCCATTTCTTTTTCAATATATGTTCAAGAACTTGCGCAGGTGTTCCTTTCATCATTCCCACCGGTTCTTCATCAAACATACCCAGCCAACGTAGTCTGTGCATTTCAGGTCCATCAACATCTAGGCTCAGGTAATGAGCGAGTTTCAACTCTACGGAATCATTAGGGTTATAACTCAAGAATGAATTCATGAATTGACGATGCGTCATGTCCTTCACTCCCTCCATTTGATAAGTATCATCAGTGGCACCAAGCTGAACAAAAACATCCCAAGCCTTACAGTAACCTGGTCTTCTTAAAGTACCTCTATACAAGGTCTGAATCCCGTGCAATTCGTAAACATCTAGGTATTGGAGAGAATCTCTGTTGGCATAGCCTTCAAAATATCCATGACCAGGAATGTGGATCATTTCAATTCTTCTGAAGAGTTTATGATATGGGATAAACTTATACCTGCCCTCTTGAATAAACTTGACTGTACCCTGACCTGCCAAAACCACATTTCTAGGATTCCAGGTAAATCCGTACTGCCATGGGTTATCATCATTCTTATCTGGCGCTAACAAACCTCCCGTAAAAGATTCAAAAGCTCTTAACTCAAGACCCTTATTTACTCTGATATGGTCAATGACTTTCTTAGCCGACATATGATCGATCCCAGGGTCTAAACCACATTCATTTAAGAACAACAACCCTTTGTCTTTAGCTTCTTGATCGAAGGCCTTCATGTCTTCAGAGACATAAGAAGCAGTGAGCAAATGCTTTTCAAAAGCCAAGCAGGCTTCAGCCACTACTGGATGAAATCTTGCAGGCAACATCGAGATCACCACATCATTTTGGCTAACCAATTGATGGCATTCCTCCTCTTTATTGATATTGAAAGCAACAGCCTTTCCATGAGTATGGCCATCTATCTTTTCTTCGGCTAACTGCAAGGCATAATCTGCCACGGTGATTTGCCATTGATGAGAAGCTGCATTTTCTAAAAGATAGCTGATCAATGAGGTAGCAGAACGGCCCGCCCCCAATACAAGAATTTTGTCCATAGGTTTAAAAAATCTGATTTCGAATTAGAGTAAAAAGTCGACCAAAACAAACCGGTTCAGCAATATTATTCTTGAAACTTATTCAATTAAGAATCGTATTTTTCAAACCCATGTCAGAAACGATCAAAAAAGAAATTACGATAGAAGTACTTTCTGAGACAGAATTGGAGAATTATCAATCCGAACTTGTCCAAAAAGCGAAAGAAGCAGCAGAAAAAGCATACGCTCCATATTCTGAATTCCAGGTTGGTGCTGCTCTATTGCTTGAATCAGGTCAAATAGTCATAGGTAATAACCAAGAGAACTCGGCTTATCCTTCCGGTTTGTGTGCTGAAAGAGTAGCCATTTTCGCTGCTAGCGCCAACGACCCATCAGCCAGATTTAAATCTATAGCTATTACGGCCAGAAAAGCCTCCTCAGATCAGTTCATTTCTGTTACTCCTTGCGGTAGCTGCAGACAGGTTTTAAGCGAATATGAAGTCAAACAAGATGAAGAGATTGAGATCATCATGGCTGGCGATGATGGCAAATATTACATCTCGAAAAGTGTTGACAATCTGTTACCTTTCAAGTTCTCTGATAAATACTTGAAATAATGGAGCATCGTATCAGCTTCGAGTTCAACGCTCGATATGAAATGATCGGAACCCCATCTGATCAAATTGAAGAATTATGGTTTGTGTGTCACGGACATGGGCAATTGGCTAAATACTTTATCAGAAAATTTGAATGTATCAATGATGGCAAAACGCTAATTGTTGCTCCTGAAGGCTTATTCAGATACTACTTGCAAGGTTTCACAGGCAGAGTTGGCGCCACATGGATGACCAAGGAAGACCGTATTTCAGATATCAATAATTACTTGACCTACCTCACAGCAGTCCTTCATGAAGTAAAAGCGCAGTTACCAGGCAGCATCAAAACAACCCTTTTTGGCTTTTCGCAAGGGGCAGCCACCATCTCGAGATTTGCCACACAAACCAATGTTGAGTTTGAGAAACTGATCCTATGGGCAGGTATTTTCCCTCCTGATCTTCCAAAGATCGAAAGCACCAAAAAGCTATCAGATAAAAAGACCTATTTCGTTATCGGAGATAAAGACCAGTACGCTTCTCCTCAAGTGTTTGCGGAACAAGAAAAGCTAGCTGAGCAGATAAAAGTAACCCCCGAACGCATAACATTCGAGGGTGAGCATGAATTGTATGAAAAAGTCATACTGCAAATCCGCAATGATGACTATCTCCAGAAATAACTGTCTCGCTTGTAACTTGTTACAAGTTTTGCAGGAATTATTGCCACAGGGCCCTTATAAATTCCTCCATCGTTCCCAAGATCGTCAACCCGTACGGATATTACATTCTTTCCTTCCTTCAGTAAACCGTTAGGAATTTCATAGATTCTTAGCTCTTGAAAGCTACGAGATCTACCGTATCTACGACCGTCATCAGTCTCTCCTATCTTTTCACCGTTTAGAAAAGTTACATCAAAATCGTCAATGTAACCACCTATTAATACCATATCATCCAGATTAGTTCCTGCCGGTATCTCAAAAGTCTTGCGATACCAAGCGTAATCCCTTAGATCTCTGATTCCTATTACCTTCCAGTCTGCAGGTACTTTGATATCCTCCCAATTAGAATCATCAAAATCAGGATCGGCATACTCTTCTTTATTTCTTGTCTTGATTTTCCACAAGCCCTCAAGGTTAATTACATCTTGGTAACCATCCTCCGCTGCAAGCAAACCAACTTCACCACTGTAAATACCGCCTTCTCCGCCTTTATCGAAAATTCTGACAGCAATCAGGTTTTCACCTTCATAGTTCAATAGCTCATTTGGAATTCTATACTCTCTTTTAGCCTGCCAAGCAGTATAGTAATCTGGCGGAAAGCCTCCAGAAAAGCCAATTTTCACTCCGTTGAAATAGACCTCATCTACATCATCAATGTAGCCAAGGCGTAAATAATGGACTCTATCTTCTAAAAGCTCATCACCGCTGAAGGTGGTTCTATACCATGCATAACCATCGTAACCATTAAAGCCTTCTCTCTCCCATCTTCTTGGAACATAGATCTCTTCCCAATCAGAGTCGTCATACTCAGGACTCGACCATTCTTTATGATCTCCAATAGAGAATTTCCAATATCCTCTTAATCCGTGTAATCGCTCTAGCTCCTGACCAAAGGCGGCAAGCGATAAAAATGTGAAAGCTGCTATTATGTAAATTCTTCTCATGTTGTTAAACCTAAGCCGAGCACCCGAGAGCACCCGGCATTAATTAGTAGTCTAGTTGTTTTTGACCGTTGGACCTTGTTACAAATGAACGCTATATAGCTACTCTGTATGTCATATGCGAGTAAAGAGATGTCACAAATTGTCACAAGAATTATTTTCAATTCATAAGTAATTCATTTTCAATACCTTAACAAAGACCCAGCTAATTCAAAAGCAAGCAAAAAACTTCTATTTGACTCGACTATTTAAATTCAGAACTTCCTTACTAATTTTGCTCATTGAAAGAATTGAAGGGTCAATCACACAAGTTTTGACTTTTCAATACAACCAATACAGCAGGAAAAAACGAATATGCGAACTCCAATGATCACTCCGGAAGGAATGGAAAAGCTCAAGGAAGAACTTGACCACTTATGGCGAGTAGAAAGGCCCGATATCACCAAAAAGGTTTCGTGGGCAGCCAGTCTAGGAGACAGATCAGAAAATGCAGATTACCACTACAACAAAAAGCGATTGAGAGAGATCGATAAGCGTTTATTATATCTTCGAAAGTGCATTGACAACTTTAAAGTGATTGAGTATCATCCTCACCAAGAAGGGAAAGTCATGTTTGGGGCTTGGGTCGAAATTGAGAACAACCTAGGCCTAAAAAAGAGATTGCGCATTGTTGGTTACGAAGAGCTGATTGGCACTAAGGATGCCATTTCTATTGATTCACCTGTCGCTCAAGCTTTGCTTAAAAAAGAGGTGGGCGATGAGGTAACCGTCAAAACTCAAGCGGCCAATTTTACGTGGAAAATTCATAAAATAGAATATGAGAAATAATTCTCATGGCACCCTTTCTGTAAGATCAGAGAACGCTGAAAACGTAAATGAAAAAGAAAATATTCATCGGTTTAGGTCTAGTTATTCTAATAGCGGGCGTTTTCGGTTATCAAACCTATGCTAAAGTCTTTGGACCGAATGTACCGGCTGAGTTAGGAAATAACATCCTCTATATTCCTTCTGGATCTTCCTTCGATGATGTAGTGGAAATCCTTGCAAAGAATGACCAAATCATAGATTCTAGTTCGTTTAGAAGAGTAGCTGAATGGATGAGCTACGACAAAAGCCGTGTGCCAAGTGGCAAATATCAAATCAAACCTTCATGGAGCAATCGTGAGTTAATTGGTGTCTTAAGAATTGGACAACAAAGCCCAACTCAATTAGTGCTTACTCATGGTTGGCTAGTAGAAGATGTAGCTGCAAAAGCCGCTCTTTTCATTGAGCCTGATTCAGCAGACTTGATGAATCTTTTGACTGATGAGACCTATCTCAAACAAAAGGGATATACCTCAGAAACCTTGATGAGCCTCTTTATCCCTAATACGTATCAGGTGTATTGGGATATGGACGAAAAAGAGTTTTTGGATAGGATGATCAAAGAGCATGATCGTTTTTGGGAATCAGACGATCGACTAGCCAAAGCCGCTTCATTAGGCTTATCTCCTACTGAGGTGTATACTTTAGCCTCTATTGTCGAACGAGAGATATCAAAAGACGCGGAGAAAAAGAGAGTTGCTGGCCTCTATCTCAATCGACTGAAAACTGGTATGAAGCTAGACGCTGACCCGACCGCTAAATTCGCCACTCGAGACTTTGCAGCCACTAGAATCTTGTACAAGCATATTCGATATGACTCTCCTTATAACACTTATTTAAACAAAGGACTTCCGCCTGGCCCTATCAGCATGGCTTCCATTTCGAGTATCGATGCGGTATTAAATGCTGAAAATCACGACTATTACTATATGTGCGTAGACCCTGACAATTTAGGTTTTCATCTATTTGCTGAATCGTTAACTGAGCATAATCAAAACGCCAGAAGGTACCATCGCTGGTTGGACGCTTATGAAAAACAGCAAACAAACACATTAAATTAGGTTCAGCAAAGCATGAACATGGCTTGATCTTTGCCCTTAAATGGCTGATCAAAACAAACTCAAAAATGAAAACAGTCCTTAAAATCCAGCCTCTTCTATTACTAACTCTTTTCTCTTGTAGTGATAACAATAGCGAACCACTTTCTATCATTGACGACTGGACTTACACTGAGGATGCTACGCAAACCATATCATTTGTTGATGCCTCCCATGCGCTGGTCAACAACAATGAATTTACTTATGAAATAGATGTAGATAAAATCACCTTCAGATATGCAGGTCCACTTTTCATTGCCATTATCCCTTCCACCCATTCCTTTGAGCTAGTCAATAACAGCTTGCTCATTGAGGATTTGAATAGATTACAGTTTTTTGAAGGCGAAGAAGGAGCAAACCTTTTTACTACTGATTGATCTGGGGTTAAGAAATATTTTCTTCTTCTAGCTATATTTCTATTATAAAGCCTCGACATGACAGAACTTGATCCAAAATACATCATTGCGGTTGCAGAGCAATTATCCTTCGTTAGTGCCTTTTTAGGAGGTATTTCAGCCACCATTCTGGTCACCATTATCGTATTTGCTTCAAGCAAAAGGTCCGTTAACTGGATTGTGTCTTCTTCAGCCATTGCAGCATGTAGTTTGTTGATTGCAGTGGTAGCATCTTGGAGACTCCTGATCATTTTACACCCGCAATTCCCCATGCCGGTAGATCAAGGAGTAGTGAAAATTCTCTGGTTTGGAATGTTGGCAGGATACAGCCTAGGATTCTTAAGCCTTTTGGCAAGTATAGGCTTATCAGGTTGGATCCGTTCCAAAAGAGATGGTATCATCACCTCTGCCATTGCCATTATTGCCATGCTCTTTTTTGTATTTGTAACACCCTTTGGACTTTAAACGAAATCAAACCTCAAGCCAATCAAAAAAAATCACTCTACAAACGCCAACACTCTTCAACAATTCGTCAATCTACTTTTGGTGCCACTTTTTTCATTTGACTCTATGGAGCTCATAAATTCTAGTTTGACGTTTACCAAAATGAAATTTAACTTCAGCGGCTCCCGAGAACGATCGGGTTAGCAACCAAACCATTAACTGCATTTAAACCAATCACATGAAACAGTTCTCTTTTTGGCAAACATGGGTATTGACTGGCCTCATCATGGCAATGTCTATCACAGTCTCCGCACAAGAATCGGACCTTACCCTTGATGATGTTTTCGCAACGCCAAAACTGACAGGAACCACTCCTTCTTCACCTGCTTGGGCACCCGATAGCGAGCACTTCGCCTTCTCCTGGAATGAACCAGGAAAATCTGGTCGTGGCTTATGGCTTTCAACCAATGATGGAAAAGACGTGCGTCTTATTTCTAGTGCAGGATCTCCATCCGTGCGTGACATGATCTGGACCGATGCCAACACGATCATCAGCTTGCGTGGAAATAACTTATGGCAAACCTCACTGAGTCAAGAAGAAGACCAAGAGCTGATGCCTGTAGAGCCGGGTGCTCGTAATCTGTCCTTATCACCAAACGGCATGCAAGCGGCTTATCTACGAAACGGTGATTTGTGGCTTGCCAACTTCTCAACCAAAGAGAATCGCCAGCTCACAAAGCTTGGCATCGCAAGCCTTTCAAGTTTGCCCAAAGGCCGCTATAGCCGTGCGGAGAGAGAGATTGGACCTGGCATTTGGAGTGGCCCTACTTATAAATGGTCTCCAGATGGCAAGACCATTGCGTTTCATGTAGTAGACAGACGCGAGATGAGAAAGGTACCATTCCCCAACTACTTAGCCGAAGAAACTGAACCCAACGAAGTACGCAGAAGCTACCCGGGAGATCCAAACGAGATTCGCAGAGTTGGTCTGCTTGATGTAGAGAGCGGCAATATTACCTACCTCGATTTGCCCAACCCCCATGCTAATCAGGTCATCGACTTCAATTGGTCACCAACTGGCGCATTGCTAGTTGATACTGCATCTGATACAGCAGTGGAACGCAAGCTATTTATCGTTGCTCCCGGAGAAAGCGAATTGCAAGAGATCTGGAAAGGTGTTCGAGAAAGCCGCATGTATACTTCGTTCGGATCTACCTGGCATCCAGATGGAAAGCAGGTCATTTTCTTAAGTGACATGGGTGATCGTTACGGCCTTTATTCGATAGACCCTACAAAATCTAATGATTCGCCAAAGCTCTTAACAGACCCATCTTACGATGTACTTTCTAGCCCAATTGTCGCTGGCGGTGCACTGTTCTATGCTGGCAATGGAGTCAACCCTTATGAACAACATGTTTATCGTTTAAATCTATCGGGAGGAAATCCCCAGCAAGTAACTCCTCTGGCAGGTCAAAACGTGGGTTACCCCTCACCAGATGGTCAGCATTTAGTTTTCAGACATAGCAACGATACATCTCCGCACGAGCTCTATGCAATGAGTAGCAATGGCGGTGATGCTACACGACTCACCCACTCTCCATTACCTGCCTTTGCAGAGCGCTCTTGGACTGCGGCAGAATATGTTAGTTTCCCGAGTTTGGTTGATGATTATACGCTGCATGCTCGGATTATGAAACCTGTTAATATGCAAGCAAGCAAGAAGTATCCTGTGCTCTTTGGACCAGTCTATTCCAATACAGCCAGAAATCGCTGGGCCGGAAATTACAGCCTTATTCAGCAACTATTGGTTAAGAAGGGGTATATCATTGTGCAAGTCGATTCAAGAGGCAGCAACGGATATGGACGAGCCTTCCGTGAAGAGTTTTTGCTGGGCTTCGCTGATCAAGACATTGAGGATTATGCTAGTGCCGTTGCTTATATGGAGTCATTAGATCATGTCGATCCTGACCGAATTGGTATCTGGGGCAGCAGTTATGGAGGTACACTTTCCGTTTATTCACTATTGATGAAACCAGGCTTATTTCAGGTTGGTATTGCCGCAGCTGCAGCGGTTGATCCTGTATTCTTTGGTACTGATGATGTAGCAATTGTCCGAACTCCGCAGACACATCCTGAGGTATTCGAAAGAAAAGCGCTTAAGTATGCATCAAATCTAGAAGACAAACTGCTATTTATCCACGGCATGCAAGACCATGTGGTACCATTCAAAACTACGGCTACTTTAGCTGAAGAACTGATCAAACAGGGCAAGGATTTTGACTTTGCCTTTGCACCAGGTGCAACGCATGGCTGGAGTCGTGAGCGCAATTACGATCGCTACTTATTTGGAAAACTCATCGAGTATTTTGACAGACACCTAGCAGAACCGAAAGAGTAGATCTTCAAAAACTGAATAGCAAAGGATAACCCTAAATAATTCTTATACAACCAACTTATACCCCACTCCGTGCACAGTGAGAATATGCTGAGGGTCATTGTGATTCTCTTCTACTTTCTGTCTTAGTCTGAGAATAAAATTATCGACTGTCCTAGTAGTAGGCTGGGCATCATAACCCCAAACTTCATTGAGTAGATCATAGCGGCTGACCACGTCATTTTTTCTTTCAAGGAGAAACTGAAGTATTTCAAATTCCTTATATGACATTTTCACATTGCCTGCAGCATTATGCGCCTTGTATTGCGCAAAGTCTACCGTTAGCAATCCAATATGCTGATCGCCAGACAAATTCTTTGGTGCCTCGTTGGCTCCTTGCCTACGGAGAATGGCTTTGACCCTTGCTATCAGCTCTCTCAAACTAAAAGGCTTGGTCATGTAATCATCAGCGCCTAATTCTAAACCCAAGACTTTGTCGATCTCCTCACTTTTGGCCGTTAGAAAAATGACTGGCGTCATATCACCATTCTTTCTCATGGCTTTGCAGACATCAAATCCAGACATCTTGGGCATCATTACATCTAGAATGATCAAATCAAATTGACCATCGGTGGCCTTCTTGAGTCCTTCTTCCCCATCGATAGCCACTTCAACTTCATAAGATTCAAACTCTAAATTGTCTTTTAGACCCAATCTCATGGATGGTTCATCTTCTACTATTAGTATTCTAGGCATTTGCTTGTTGATCTAGTGGGAAAAATAATTTGAATTTGGATCCTACACCAACTTCGCTCACCACTTTAATATCTCCCTGATGAGCGTCCATTATGTGTTTAACAAGGGTTAATCCAAGGCCAGAGCCTTTTGTATCATGTACATCGCCTGTTGGCACGCGATAAAATTTCTCAAAAAGCTTCTCGACCTGATTTTTAGGTATTCCCATACCATGGTCCTGCACTGACACAAAGGCCATATCTCCTTCGATACCAGTGGCAATAACTACTTTTTTGTTGTCAGCACTGTACTTCATGCCATTGTCTATCAGATTGACTAGCACCTCAATGATCGCCTCTCTGTCTGCGTTGATATACAACCCATTATCTGATAGCTGCAGGCCGTGCTCAAAACCATTATTCTCTAAGTGATAAGAATAGGTGTTGTGCACCTCGCCTACCACTGCATTCAGATCTAAAGCCACTTTATGATAGACCCTTTTATTGGCCTCAATTTTAGAGAAACTGAGAATTCGATTGATCATATTGCTTAGGCGACCTACCTCCTTAGTAATGATCTCGTAGTACTCCTTCTTCTTACTTTCTTCTTTGACTCTACCCATGAGTAGCGTTTCAGCAAACATGTTGATGAGGGCTAAAGGTGTTCTGATCTCATGGGAGACATTTGAAACGAAATCAGCCTTTTTCTGAGCTAATTCCATCTCGCGTTGAATATTTCTGAAGACCAAAAAGATACCGATAAACATCACCACCATCAGGAGCGCGAGGGCGATCAGGTTTTGCACTTTTCTTTGGTTGACTACATCTTCAACAGTACCCCCCACACGGGCAATGGCCACTTCATATTTAGGCAATAGGTCTAAAGGTTGACTTTTGATATTAGCCACTTCTTGGTCTGAAGTAGAGTAGATTTGAAATCCATCTTCGATTCTACTTGTCGTGAGAATGAAGTCTTCTCTGGCAATTTCTTGAAGCTTTGGCACCAAGAATTGTTCTATCACCTCTACTCCGTTGAAATAGAAGATATAAACCTCCGGTTGGTCTTTTTCGCCAAGAACAAACACGACATAATCGAGCCATTCCTTGTTCCATTCTACTTCTTCAGTGCCTTGTTCCACCTTGAGGAAGTCAGCTTGTTTGTATCGAATCAGTCTATTGATGATATCATTTTTTTGCGCATATAGTTGCTGCGCCTTGTCTAAAAAGCCCCATTCTCTAAATCCTGGATCATCGCTCAAAACTCTTTCATTGCCTTCTCCAGGGCCATTGATATAAAGTGCTCTGAAATACCTATTCTCTGCTAGGTAGTCGAGCCTTTGCTGATCAGACCAATTGTCTCCTTCGATATTCAAGGTGCTGGTCAGCTCTGTAAATTTATCTTGTAAGCTTTGATTGATAGAGAAAAGAACCGCCTCTAACTGGCGCTCGTAGATGCGCTCCAATTCGCGTTCGTCTGTGGTAAGGGAGTTCAGTTCAAAAACCCCATATATAACCACTGGTACTACCAGAATAAGGAGAATGACAATAAGGGGTCTCTTTGAGTTCTTTTTCAAGGATTTAGCTAATTTTGACCTCCCCGAAAATACAAACCAAAAGGGTTCGCAAATTATTCTGTGACATTCTTTTACAAGTCATTGGTTTGTCAGATCAAATTCATATCTTTGCAGCCCAAAATTTAAACATTAAGAAATGCTTAAGAATTACGAGACAGTATTCATTTTGAATCCCGTTTTGTCTGAAGATCAGATGAAGGATGCTGTCGGCCAATACGAAAAGCTTCTGAAAGATACAGGAGCTGAAATCATTAACAAGGAAATCTGGGGTCTGAGAAAGTTCGCTTATCCGATCGAGAAAAAATCTACAGGTTTCTACAACTTAATGGAGTTCAAAGCCGACCCTTCTGCCATCGCTTCTATGGAGACAGAATTCAAAAGAGATGAAAGAGTGATGAGATTTTTAACTGTTGCTTTAGACAAGCACGCAGTAGAGTACAACAACAAGCGCAGATCAGGTGCTTTTAACAAAAAGAAGGAGGTAGCAGCATGACACTCGTTAACGAACCAGTAAATAAAGAACAGCAGAAAAAGAAATACTGCCGTTTCAAGAAAAATGGTATCAAGTACGTGGATTACAAAAATCCTGACTTCTTGATGCAGTTCATCAATGAGCAAGGTAAGATCCTTCCAAGAAGATTGACTGGAACTAGCCTTAAGTACCAAAAGAAAGTGACTCAAGCGGTTAAGAGAGCAAGGCACATTGCACTTTTACCTTACGTTGCTGACGGTTTAAAATAATTGTGACCCTAAACTCTAGAGAAGATGGACGTTATATTGAAGACAGATATTAAAGGTTTAGGCTACAAGCACGATACTGTAACTGTTAAACCTGGATATGCCAGAAACTATTTGATTCCTCAAGGCTTTGCTATCATCGCCAATGAAGGTAACTCAAAAATGATGGCTGAAAACATCAAACAAGCAGCTCACAAAGCAGAAAAAATCAAGGCGGATGCAGAATCAATTGCAAACGGTATTGGTGACACTGTTTTAGAGATCAAAGCTAAAGCTGGTGACAGTGGTAAGATCTTTGGTGCGGTAACTACCCTTCAAATTTCTGATGCATTGAAAGCAAAAGGTTTTGATGTTGATAGAAAGAAAATCTCTTTCAAAGGAGAGGTTAAAATGATCGGTGATTATGTTGCTGAGATCGACCTTCACAAAGAAGTAAAGAAAGATGTTTCTTTCTCAGTAGTTGCTGAGTAATTACATCTGAATCGATATCAAAAGCCCTGGTGGAAACACTAGGGCTTTTTTTTGTGCTTGACTATATTTAGCAAGCCAAAGCCAAATACCCCATGAGAATACTCTCCATCACTCTCCTCCTAATCTTCTTTACCACCAGTTTTTCCTTTGGTCAAAAGAAAGGTTTCTCTGAGGGCTACATTATCACCAAAGCCAATGAATCCATTGAGGGCTACATCAAAGCAAGAGACAGGTCCGCCAATAGCAAGAGCATCATTTTTTTAGACAAGAACAACAAAAGGAAAAAGTACAGTGCTAACTCCTTGCTGGGCTATGGAAGAGCTGGGAAATCATTTCAAAGTTTTCAATTGCCAGAGAGCATCATCAAAACCACTCGATTTATGGAAGAGGTGATTATTGGTGAAGTCAGCCTTTATGTGCTGTATGAGGAGAAAGAAAATTTGATGGACGATGACGACAATGACTTTAATGACAGCGTACAGTCTCAAAACTTCTATTTGATCAAAAAGGATGACAGCCAATTATTCAAAGTAACTGAGATTGAGTTTCGTCCAAAATTGAGAGATTACCTGAGCGATAATGCGGATTTAGTCCGATTGATCGAAAACAAAGAACTTCGTTATGACGACTTGGAAGAAATAGTTAAAATCTATAATCGCTCGAAAGAGTAAAGGAATTAAACCTAACCTCATCAATGCACACAAACTTAATTGGCAAAATTCTGTTCATTTTTAACTTCTTTTTAATAGTCAGCTGTCAAATTGATGAGCCCTTAGCACAAGAAGATTATTCCAAAATACCTACAAGCGTATACATAGGTAAATACTTCAACAAAGGCTCTGGGCCAAACCTTCCTTACAGAATTTTATACCCTCCGACTTTTGGCTCTAACAATGAAGAGCTTCCTCTAATTGTATTTCTTCATGGGGCCGGAGAAAGAGGAAGAAATAATCTAAATCAACTCAAATTCGCATCTGGTTTCTTCAAAGAATTTACTAAAAACTATCCAGCGATTGTTGTATTTCCACAATGTAAATTCAATGATTGGTGGGCTAATAATTCAAATGGACAAGTGCTATCTGATGGATTCCCTAGATTTACAACACACAATCTTAATCAAACTGGCATGTCGACATTCCTTCTAGAACATTTGATTGACAGCCTTTCATCTGCACCATTTGTAAATCAAAATAGAATTGTTGTTGGGGGTAACTCTATGGGAGCCATGGGCGCAGCACAACTAGTTGCTAAGTTTCCAAATAAATTCCATAAATCATTTAGTATAGCAGGTCTAGCTCCAGTATCATTCTCAAATAGTTTGAAACAAACTCCTACATGGATTTTTCACGGCACCAATGACACCATTGTATCTTCATCACACAGTATTGAGTACTTCAATATGATCAAGGGGGCAGCTAACCTAAATAAACTAACTCTTTATGAAAATCGAGGGCATGATATATGGGACCTTCCATTTGAAAATGTAGATTTAATCAAATGGTTGATACAGGATTGAATTCATCAGAGTTTTGTCATTATGACAGAAGATTGAGCCTCAACCGTTTGCATAAGTTTTACCATGGGGTAGATTGATTAGCCCACTAAATTTTCATTACTTTCACCTGACTCAGAAGGAGTTTGGGCTTGAAAATCCACTAAAACCAACCAAGAATAACCTAAAAGCCACCATTTATGAAATCCGGACAAAGAAGGGTAGTTATAGAAAACGTTTCCCCTGAGATCAACCACGGGCAGCATGCTGCGAAAAGAACCGTTGGACAGAAATTTCAGGTAACAGCTGACTTGTTAGCTGATGGACACGATGTACTTAATGCGCACATTAAGTATAAAGCAGGTAATGCACGTAAATGGAGCTATGCTCAAATGGAACTTGTCAACAATGACGAGTGGGCAGGAGAATTCATAGTAGAGAAACAAGGTGAGTACACCTACACAGTCGAAGCTTGGGTCGATTATCCTCTGACCTGGCAGCACAATATTGAAAGAAAGATTGATGACGGACAGCATGTTAATGTTGAGTTATTGGATGGCATTCAATACTTAGAAGCCGCACTTAAAAGTGATAAAGGCAATGCTGATTACATCAAAGAACTCATTGAGGCTTTTAAAGATGAAAGCAAATACAACTTCGCCATCCAAGAAGCCCAATCTCAAAGATTGCATGATGTCTTTCATAGCAATCCTTCAAAAGAATTTGCAAGCACATACGATTTAGAATTACCTCTTTATGTAGATCGTCAAAAGGGACTATTCAGTACTTGGTATGAGTTCTTCCCTCGTTCTACAGCTAAAAAAGAAGGTGAGCACGGTACATTTAAAGATTGTCTAGATGTTTTGCCTTATGTGTCCAACCTAGGCTTTGACGTCATCTATTTCCCTCCTATACACCCAATTGGAACGGCCTTTAGAAAAGGTAAAAACAACACTACTGAAGCTAAACCAGACGATGTTGGAGTACCATGGGCAATTGGTAATAAAGAAGGTGGCCATAAAGATATTCTTCCTGAGCTAGGCAACTTTGACGACTTCAAAGAGGTGGTCAAGCAGGCCAAAAAACAAGGAATCGAAATAGCATTAGATTTTGCCCTTCAATGTTCTCCTGATCATCCATATGTGAAAGAGAACCCGAGCTGGTTCAAATGGAGACCAGATGGCACAGTTCAGTATGCAGAGAACCCTCCTAAAAAATACCAAGACATCTATCCTATTTACTTCGAGTCAGAAGACTGGGAGAACATGTGGGATGAATTTGTCAGCATAGTGCTTCATTGGAATAAACTAGGCATTAAGATCTTTAGAGTTGACAATCCTCATACTAAACCCTTCGGCTTTTGGGAGTATTTAATCGCTGAAGTCAAAAAGGTAGATCCGGATGTCCTTTTCTTATCAGAGGCATTCACCAAGCCTAAAACCATGCAAAGGTTGGCTAAAGTGGGCTTCTCGCAAGGGTATACATATTACACATGGAGAAATAATAAGCACGAGCTGATAGAATACATGACGGAGTTGACCAAAGGTGAAATGAAGGATTACTTCAGACCTAACTTTTGGCCAAACACGCCAGACATCAATCCTTGGATACTGCAAGGGGGCAATGAGAACCTATACATCATCCGTCATATGATGGCTGCCACTCTTACATCCAATTTTGGAATGTATGGACCGGTATATGAGCAAATCGCTAATGCAGCATTTGTTGGCAAAGAAGAGTATTTGGATTCTGAGAAATATGAGGTTCGTCATTGGGATTGGACCAAAACCAATAAGCTTACGCAGCTCATTGGAAGAATCAACCAGATCAGAAAAGAACACACGGCTTTCCAATTCACAAATAACATCGAATTCTGTAGCATAGAAAACGAGCAGATCCTCGCCTACTTCAAGCAAAGCGAAGATGGAAAGAACAATGTGCTCTGTGTGGTAAATCTTGACCCATACAATAAGCAAAGTGGTTGGGTTCAGGTACCAAGACATTTAATAGGTGTCAATAATGGGCAGCCATTAAGAATGAAAGACCTGATATCTGGCAATAGCTATATCTGGCACGATGAGTGGAATTATGTGGAGCTTGATCCTTATCAGATTCCGTATCACATTTTTGCGATTGATTTTTAAATTGTCTTATGGCTTCAACCAAAGCTTTTCATAAAAAATGGGTAGAAACCTTTAATGACGAAGGTTTTAGAGAAGGCTTCACTAGCAAGATCCTATTGGAATACATGATGGGTACTCGTTGGTATGCAGCCAAAACCCAGCAGGTAAAAACGATAAAGATCGAGCAGCAAATGCCATTTGAAATGGCTAAAGAAGAAACCATCTTCTTTATCACTATAGAGGTGAACTTTGCTGCGGGTTTCACCGAGTATTACTTTATGACTTTAGGCTTTGTTGAAGACTATGCTGATATCGAAGCCAAAGGCATTGTTCATAAAACCAGCTTAGGCGAACATAAAGGAGCAATTATTGATTCACTCTACTATGAGCCCTTTAGAAAAGCATTATATGAGCAGATCATAAGCCAGAAGTCTCTTACAGATGGCCAAACCAAACTGACATTTGAGAGAGGTAAAGCGCTTCGTTCAAGCCCAGCTTATGAGTCTTCGAGAGTCATGGGGTTTGATCAAAGTAATACTTCTGTCGAGTACAATGGGCAGTATTTCTTTAAAGCCTATCGTAGGCTTTTCCAAGACGCTAACCCTGACTTAGAGCTGACCAAGTTCTTGTCTGAAGAAGGCAACTTTAACAACAGCCCTAAGTATGGTGGGAGCATTAGCTGGATCAAAAATGAATTTGCAGCCTACTCTATAGGCATTATGCAAGAAAGGCTAGACAACATTGGTGAAGCTTGGAACCATACATTAGATATGGTGAAAGGATATTTCGACAGAATTGAGGCAACAGATGCTTCCATTGCCGAAATCCAGGACATCCCTTCATTCTCATTTAAATCACCAGAAGAGTTAAAATCAGATTTCAGATTGCTCATTGGCGATGATGTGATCTCGAAAGTGGAGAAGATGGCTCAGCGAGTTGGTGAGATGCATGTGGCTCTTTTCAGCAATCGCATTGAGACACAGTTCAACCCTATTCCATTTAATAGTGATTACACTGTATGGCTAAAGAATAGGATTATCTACCAATTGAACGCACGCTTTATTCTGGTTGAAGAGAACATTGAGAACTTAAAAGGACTGGCGAAAGAATATGCACAGCTCTTTGTAGATCAAAGGATCAATATCACTTCAGCTTTCTTGGCATTTGAAGAGAATAGGCTGAACAGCTGTAGAATTCGAATTCATGGCGACCTCCATTTAGGTCAGATCCTCATGACTGAAGAAGATGATTTCTATATCATCGATTATGAGGGTGAGCCTGAAAGTACAATTAGAGATCGAAAAGTAAAGCAAACACCATTGAAGGATGTTGCAGGAATGCTCCGCTCCTTCCATTATGCTGTTTATGCTGTCATTTTTGACAAGAACAATAAATCTAAAATGAGCCAAGAAGAGCTATTTGAAGCTGGCGAAAAATACTATCGCGCCATCTCAGCTATCTTCTTGAACAAATACATTACAACGGCCATGTCTGAGAATTTAGACATAGGCTATGAATCAGAAATTCGATACTTATTGAAATATCACTTGCTAGAAAAAGCGGTATATGAAATAGGATATGAATTAAAAGCTCGACCTGATTGGGTGGTGATACCATTAAGTGGTATCAAACAAATTTTTGAAGATTAATACCATGGAATTACACCAATACGTTCAATCACATTCTTTGATGACTGACTTTGATAGTGACCTATTCAAGTCAGGGAAGCACTTTAAACTTTACGAGAAATTAGGCTCTCACCTAATTGAAGTAGATGGAGAAGCTGGTACTCACTTTGCTGTGTGGGCACCTAATGCCAACAAAGTGCAAGTCATCGGAGATTTCAATTACTGGAATGGCGAAGGCCATGAGCTATACCCTAGATGGGATGGTTCTGGAATCTGGGAAGGATTCATTAAAGGAATTGAAAGAGGAACTGTTTATAAGTACAAGATCCACTCTAACAGTAATGGTCAAATCTTAGAAAAAGGAGACCCTTTTGCTTTGCATTGGGAAGTTCCGCCTAAAACGGCATCTGTTGTTTGGGATCTGAACTACAAATGGAAAGACAGCAAATGGATGAAGAACCGTAAGGAATACAATGGTTTGGATAAGCCTTACAGTGTTTATGAAGTCCACCTGGGTTCATGGAAAAGAAAAGAGAACGGTGAGTCCATGACTTATCGTGAATTGGCTAAAGACTTAGTCAAATATGTGAAAGACATGGGCTACACCCATGTGGAGTTCTTACCAGTAATGGAGCACCCATTCTTCGGGTCTTGGGGTTATCAGTGTACGGGTTACTTCGCTCCGTCTTCACGCTACGGTACGCCTGAAGACTACATGTTCATGGTAGATGCTTTCCATAAAGCTGAAATCGGAGTCATTTTAGACTGGGTACCTTCACACTTCCCGTCAGATGCGCATGGACCATTTAACTTTGATGGTACACACCTTTACGAGCATGCAGATCCACGACAAGGATATCACCCTGACTGGAATTCATATATCTTCAATTATGGTAGAAACGAAGTTCGTGCCTTCTTGATCTCAAGTGCCATGTGCTGGATCGACCTATTCCACTCGGATGGTCTAAGAGTAGATGCAGTGGCTTCGATGCTTTATCTAGATTACTCAAGAAAAGAAGGAGAATGGATACCGAATGAGCATGGTGGCAGAGAAAATCTCGAGGCCATTAGCTTCCTAAAAGAATTGAATGAGACCATCTATGAATTCACGGATGGTGTTCAGACCATAGCTGAAGAATCTACTGCTTGGCCAGCTGTTTCAAGACCTACCTTTATGGGTGGTTTAGGCTTTGGCATGAAATGGATGATGGGTTGGATGCACGATACGCTAGAGTATTTTAAGAAAGATCCTTTCTATCGTCAGTATCATCATAATGACATTACTTTCAGTATGAACTACGCTTTTACTGAAAACTTCATGCTTCCACTTTCGCATGATGAAGTAGTTCATGGAAAAGGACCTCTTTTAGATCGTATGCCAGGAGATGAATGGCAACGCTTCGCCAATTTGAGGTTATTGTATGCTTATATGTACACTCACCCTGGTACCAAATTGGTATTTATGGGTGGTGAAATTGGGCAGTCTTCAGAATGGCAACACGACTACAGCATTGATTGGCATCTATTAGAGTTTGCTCCACATAAAGGAGTTCAAGAACTAACGAGAGCATTGAATCATCTTTATAAAGATGAAGGCGCGCTATACGAGAATGGCTTTACAGCTGAAGGATTTGAATGGATCGAATTGAACGACCACCAAAACTCTGTATTGTCGTATAAACGTAAAGGAACTGATCCTAAGGACGATCTGATCGTTGTGCTAAATTTTACTCCAGTAGTAAGAGAGAATTACAGTATCGGAATTGATGGAGGATCTTGGGAAGAGGTATTGAACACTGATTCAAAAGAGTTCTGGGGAAGTGGTATTTCCAATAAAGCATTAAAGGCAGAGAAAGAACCGTTACATGGAAGAAAAATGTCATTAACTTTGACCATTCCTCCATTGGCTGCTGTCATCTTGAAACAGAAAGAAACGAAAAAGAAAGCAGCACCAAAGGCTAAGAAATAGTAACGGTAAGAAGGAGAAAGAAGAGAGATGAAACGCTATTTATGTATCCACGGGCACTTTTATCAGCCCCCAAGAGAGAATGCCTGGTTAGAAAAGATCGAAGTACAACCTTCGGCATTTCCTTATCACGATTGGAATGAAAGGATTACTCGTGAGAGTTATTACCCTAACGCCTTTTCTAGAGTTTTAAATGACGAAGGAAAAATAATCGACATAGTGAATAACTATTCAAAGATGAGCTTCAACTTTGGTCCTACTCTACTCTCTTGGATGGAGCAACACGCTCCGATCACCTACCAAGCTATTATCGACTCTGACAAAATGAGTCAAAAGCATTTTGGCGGACACGGGTCGGCCATGGCTCAGGTATACAACCACATGATCATGCCATTGGCGAATACTAGAGACAAGGAAACTCAGATCATTTGGGGAATTGAAGATTTTAAGACTCGTTTTGGCAGAATGCCGGAAGGCATGTGGCTTGGAGAAGCCGCAGTCGATACTGAAACGCTAGATCTGCTCGCTAAACATGGAATCAAGTTTACCTTATTAGCTCCGAATCAGGCGAAAAGATTCAGAAAGATTGGTGATAAAGAGTGGATCGATGGAATCGACTCCAATAGACATTATAACTGTAAACTCCCGAGTGGCAGAAACATCGCGCTCTTCTTTTATGATGGAGAGAGATCGCAAAACGTGGCATTTAAAGGAGTATTGCAGAATGGCAAAAGCTTTGCACACGATCTTCTTGAAGGCTATCGAGGAGATTATGAAAATGAGTTTGTCCATATCGCTACGGATGGAGAAAGCTATGGCCACCACCATTCAAATGGAGATATGGCTTTGGCTTATTGTCTAAGATATATTGAAGAGAATAACCTCACTGAATTGACCAATTATGGTCAATATCTATCCTTATTCGAGCCTGAATATGAGGCTGAGATCCATGAGGACAGTTCTTGGAGTTGTGCCCATGGCGTAGAGCGATGGAGAAGCAACTGTGGCTGCCACACAGGCGGTGGACCAAACTGGAATCAGGAATGGAGAGAACCTTTAAGAACTGGACTTGACCTGATCAGAGATATCATGGTCGACATCTATGAAAAGGGCTTAAAAGGCTATTCAGATGATGTTTGGTCCATGAGAGATGAATACATCCATGTGATCATGGATCGCTCTAAATCCAATATTAGAAGATTCCTCAAAAAGCACATATCGAAAGAATTATCATCAGAAGAGAAAACACATGTGATGCGATTGCTAGAAATGCAACGCAACGCCATGTTGATGTATACCAGCTGTGGCTGGTTCTTCAATGACATTTCTGGAATTGAGACCATTCAGGTATTACAATATGCTTGTAGAGCAATTCAATTGGCTGAAAGCCAGTCTGATGTCAAGTTCGAAGACCAATTTGTGAAAGAGCTTGGAAGAGCTTACAGTAACGTTCATATTGAAGGAAGCGGATCAGACATCTATCTCAAGCACATCAAGCCGTATATGCTCAGCTTAACACAAGTTGGTATGCACTATGCAGTGGCTTCCCTGTTTGCGGATGAGCCTGAAACCCTGACAGTACTTAATTATGACTGTAAGAGTATCTTCTTCGAAAGAAAGAGTGCAGGTATTCAGAAATTAGCCTATGGCACTACTAAAGTAGATTCTAAGGTGACTACCTCCACGAAGGAATTCAGCTTTGTAGTTCTTTACTTAGGTCAGCACCATATCATAGGTGGTACCTCTAAAAGGCTTTCAACGCAGCAGTTCAAGCCTATTTCAGATGCGCTTGAGGCAGCATTTACACAGAGTAATATCGCTGAAGTACTGCGAATCATTCAAAGTAACTTTAAAGCACACACTTTCTCATTCTTTGGCATGTTCAAAGATGAGCAAATGCACTTGCTAGAGAATTACTTAGATAAGAGTGAAGAGCTGGCTTACGACTCTATGAGAAAGATCTACGATCGTAATTACAATATTCTCAATGTCATGAGACAGAACAAACTGCAGCTGCCAGCTACCTTAAAGCAGAACATTGACAACGTAATCAATTACGAGTTCAAGGAGCTATTCACTAATGGTCATTTTTCTGTAGAGAAGATGGAAGATCTGGTCGAAGAAGTGGAAAAATGGAAAACCGCTCTCGATGAGGAACACATTAGCACAAGGTTGAATGACAAACTGGATGAAATGTTCATTGAATTCCAAAATGACACATCAAATCTGGCTTTACTTGATAACTTGATGTTATCTATTGAACTGTATAAGAGAGTTGGCCTAAAGCCCCTGTTGATCAATTTGCAGAATAACGTCTTTAGTTTTAGCCGAAACCTATTTGGCAAGAAGACACCTGCGATTGATGGTCAGCAAATGGTAGAAGAAAAACTAGAGAAGCTAGCAGAAGAGATCAATATTGATCTGAGCGTGGTAAAAGAACTTGTTGCTTAAGCCAAACTTCAAATAAGATAAAACCTAGTCCTAGCTTCTTGCTAGGACTTTTTCATTTATAGATCTTTTCAAGACGTTAAGGCTAATGATTAGCTCACTAATAACTCAACACCAAACACTTTCAACTAAAAAAGCCCTCAAATGAGGGCTTTTTTTTAATGTTCGGCAGTCACCAAGGCAGTGACCACCTGTTCTCAACGAGAACTCACCTATGGATCTTTATGGCTTAAAGCTCAACTACAGAGTTGTCTTCAAACGACAAGTTGTTAGGTACATACTTGTCTGCCTCCCAGTCATTCTCCCAAGTCTGACCATCAATAAGGTATCTGAATTGGTATTCTTTACCTGTTTCAAGTTTGATGGTAGCTTTGAAAGCACCAGTTTTCAATTTTTTCATTTCAGTAGCTGTAGAGTCCCAATCGTTGAACTCACCTACTAGGGCTACTTTCTCAGCGCCTGAAGCTGCTTCCTTAGGAAGGTTAAAAGTTACGTTAGCTTCTGGTTTTGTTTTTAAGAATTGCTTTTTGATCATTTCTTTAAAAATTTCTGATTCAAAGGTTTCAAGTTTTGTCAACCTCATCAAACTTTTTTTTGAAAAAGTAGTGAAACGTTTGCATGACGAAATCACTTGTAAGTCATTCATTCTCAGTACACTTTCAAATAACAAACGTTTGTTTCACTCAGAATCAAAGGTTATCGATTGCAGCACTTAAGCACATCTACTGATTAGCATCTTCTAAAGAATTATCTTTGAATATGTTCAGAACAGAGATCGAACAAAATAGAGGCGAATTCCAACTAGATCATCAACAGTCAATTGTATCGATTGGCTCTTGTTTCAGCGATAGTATCGGTAAGAGACTAGATGATCATAAGTTCAAAATCTCTATCAATCCATATGGAACAGTTTTCAATCCTCTTTCGATTTTTCGCTTACTTGAACATGCTATTTCAGGAGAAGAGCTATCAGAAAAGAGTATTCTCAAAAGAGATGGACAATACCTGAGCTATGATCTACACTCTGATTTTACCGCTCCTTCTTCAAAAGCATTGAAGCATCAGTTTAATAAGATCAATCAGCGAGTTAAAAAGGAGCTGCAAAAGGCTTCTCTCCTAGTGATTACCTTTGGGACTTCCTGGATATACGAGAAAAAGCAAGGGAAAGAATTGGTATCTAATTGTCATAAGGTACCACAAAAGGAGTTCGACAAAAGACTGCTCAACATTGATGAGATCTTAACTTCCTTTTTTGAGCTTCAAACTAAGCTCGAAGAGGTCAATCCCGATCTACAGATACTTTTAACTGTGAGTCCTGTTAGGCATACACGAGCAGGGATTGTCAATAACTCCAAAAGCAAAAGCAATCTCATATTGGCTTGCCATTACTTACAAGAAATGGCCAAAAACACCTATTATTTCCCATCATTCGAAATAATGATGGATGATCTGCGCGATTATCGTTTTTACGAGAAGGATATGATTCACCCTAGTGACTTGGCCATAGATTATATCTGGGAGAATTTTTCAAACACTTTTTTCAACTCAAATACTCAAAAGCTGAACGCTCAAATTGAAAAAGCCAAGAGGTCCATTTCTCACAAGGCTTTTAACCCAAGATCAGCTCAACATCAAAAGTTCTTATCTCGAACTTTAAACGAATTGCAAGAGTTAAATAAGCAAGTTTCATTTCAAGAAGAGATAGAATATATCAACTCTCAAATAATCCATGACTGAACATCTTTATACCAACGAGCTCATCAATAGCTCTTCCCCTTATTTATTACAGCACGCGCACAATCCAGTCAATTGGTTGCCTTGGTCAACAGAAGCACTTGAAAAAGCTCAGAAAGAGGATAAACCTATTATTGTAAGTATCGGGTATTCTGCCTGTCATTGGTGTCATGTCATGGAACGAGAGAGTTTTGAGAACCCTGATATTGCTGCCATAATGAATGCTCATTTTGTCTGCATCAAAGTGGATAGAGAAGAGAGACCAGATGTGGATCAGGTATATATGGACGCTGTGCACGCTATGGGCCTGCAAGGTGGCTGGCCATTAAATGCCTTCCTCCTACCAGACCAGCGACCTTTTTATGGTGGCACCTATTTTCCTCCGCAAGGCTGGGCACAACTGTGTAATCAAATAGGCAGAGTCTTTAAGGAACAAAGAGATGAACTTGAGAAATCGGCCGAAGGATTCATGAAAAGCCTTGGCGCGAGTGAGGTCGAAAAATATGGCCTAGTCGCTAATGACAATCCTTTCTCAAAGGAGCATCTCAAGAAGATGTTTTTAAAGCATGAGGAAAATTTTGACTTGGTCAAAGGAGGAAACAAAAGGGCTCCTAAATTCCCGATGCCGGTTACCTATCGGTTTTTACTGTTCGAAGGGCATGCCAATCAGAATGAATTGGCAACTGCGCATGGATTAAGAACTGCAGACAATATGGCTTGGGGCGGTCTTTATGATCAAGCGGGTGGTGGATTCACTAGGTACTCGACTGATATGGATTGGTTCGTTCCTCACTTCGAGAAAATGCTCTATGACAATGGCCAATTGCTTACCCTATATGCGGAGGCTTTTCAGGTATCTAAGGATGCATACTATCGCGAAGTTGTTGAGCAAACCGTTGATTGGCTTCAACGAGAAATGCTGCATGAATCAGGTGGATTCTATTCAGCTTTAGATGCTGATTCTGAAGGAGAAGAGGGTAAATTTTACTTATGGACGGAGGATGAGTTCAAAAGAATTCTAGGCCCAGATGCCGAGGTGATGATTGAATTCTACAACATTACTGCTGGCAACTGGGAACCCAATAAGAACATACCTTTTAGGAGTGGAAGTGTAGAGGCATTCGCTAAAGATCAAGGGCTTGACATAGATGAATTGCAAGACATCATCAAGACGGCTAACCTCAAATTGCTCAATGAGCGTGCTTCACGTATTAGACCGGGTTTGGACGATAAGATCTTAACAGGATGGAATGGGCTTACCCTAAAGGGACTTAGTGATGCATTTGCTGTATTTGGTAATCATGAGTTTCTTCAGTTAGCTATAAAAAATGCCGAGTTCATACAGAATAAGATGACTACTTCTGATGGTAGGCTTTCAAGAAATTTCAAAGACGGAAAAGCAAGCATAGATGGATATTTAGAAGATTATGCAGCCGTCATTTCTGGATACACTGCACTTTACCAAGTAACTTTTGATGAGAAATGGTTGGAAGAGGCTTCTCGACTCACGGCCGTTTCCATCGATCTGTTTTTCGATAAAGAAGAAGAGTTCTTTTTCTTCACTTCTCACGAATCTGAAGGACTAATCGCCCGTAAAAAGGAAATTTGGGACAACGTGATCCCTGCATCCAACAGTATGATGGCCGAGAACCTACTTGATGTATCTATTCTTACAGATCGACCAGCATGGAGAGAGATGTCGGAAAAGATGGTCAATAAAATGGATCGTGTACTGAACATAGGCCCGCAAGATGCTGCCAATTGGGCTCGACTCTATGGAAGACTGACCTATCCTATTGCTGAGATTGCATTAATTGGTGAACAACCTATTGAATTAGTGCATCAAATAAGTCAAGAGTATATCCCCAACAAAGTATTGGTAGGCAAAGAGAGTGGCATGGATAGTAAGTTGGCTTTACTAGAAGGCAGAGAATCCATCGATCAAAAAGACACCCTTTTTCTCTGCTACAATAAGGCTTGTCAGCTACCCGTGCATAGTAGTTCTGAATTAATTGCTCAATTGAATTTGAGTCAATCCAATTAAGGCTTTAAATTGGATTCTATTTCCTGATCTATTGAGTCATTTACAGCTGAATCTTGATGCACCAGACAATGAAGCCACTACATATGTGGATGTGGCTCTGCCATTGCCTATCCCTCAGCTTTACACCTACCGAGTACCTAGTGAATTCTTAGAACTCGTCAAAAAAGGAATTAGAGTCATTGTGCAGTTCGGTCGGTCAAAAGTGATCACTGGAGTTATCATTAATGTGCATCAAGAAGCGCCTCAGGTATATGCTGCCAAACCTCTACTAGACATCTTGGATGCTGAACCTGTTTTGGGCGAAGTTCAGATCCAGTTTATGCAATGGGTATCGAATTATTACCTGTGCACTTTCGGTGAAGTACTCAATGCGGCTCTTCCATCAGGTCTTAAATTAAGTAGTGAATCAAGAATTCAGCTACACCCCGACAGAGACTGGAATGACTCTGAATATGCATTTGACGATAAGGAAATTATCCTTTTACAAGCTTTAGAGAACAACGACTCAATGACTTATCAGCAAGCTGCTGATGTCCTCGAGTTGAAAAGTGCTTTTAAATACATCAAGTCGCTCGTTCAAAAAGAAGTCATCATTATTTATGAGGAACTCAAAGAGCGCTACAAGCCTAAGAAGATCAAAATGATTCGTCTCGAAGCTGAACTAGCTTCTAATGAATCCATGCTCGAAGAGGTATTCGCCACTTTAGAAAAGAAACCCAAGCAATCAGATATTCTGCTCCATTACCTACGTGAGGTTCCTGTTTTTCAACAGCCTGAACTCAATATACAAGGCTTGGAAAAGAAGAGTATTGTGGACGGTGGGCACTCTATCTCCTCTCTTAATACGCTCAAGAAGAATCATATAATAGAAGAATTTGAGGTGATCATTTCCAGATTTGGAGAAAGCAGTAATCAACCTCTCAAGGAGATCGTATTAAGCGAAATCCAAACAAATGCTAAAAAAGAGATCTACGATCATTTTCAGAATAAATCCACCGTACTTCTACATGGTGTAACAGGTAGCGGGAAAACTGAGATCTACATTGAAATGATCAAGGATGCGATTGCCAATGGAACGCAAGCACTTTATCTCTTACCTGAAATTGCTTTAACAGCGCAGATCGTCAATAGACTTCAAGCAGTTTTCGGAGACCGAGTAGGAATCTTTCATTCTAAATTCTCCGACAACGAAAGAGTTGAAGTCTGGTATGGACTAATGGAAGGACGATTCGATTTTATTGTAGGAGTCCGTTCCGCTATCTTCTTGCCATTCCAACACCTTGGCTTAATCATAGTAGATGAGGAGCACGAAAACTCATACAAGCAGTTCGATCCGGCTCCTCGATATAACGCAAGAGATTCAGCCCTTTTCTTAGCGCATTTACACAAGGCTAAAACAGTACTAGGCAGTGCCACTCCTTCAGTGGAGTCTTATACCAATGCACTTCAGGAAAAATACGGATTGGTAACCTTAAAGGAGAGATTCAGCAAAACTCCCCTACCTGTTATTCATACAGCCAATTTGGCTAAAGAGAAGAAGCAGAAGTCTGCGACAGGAGAATTTACCTCTGTAATGCTGGAGCATATTCGCGAGGCGCTCGACAATAAAGAGCAAGTGATCATTTTCCAGAATCGCAGGGGCTACTCAAGCTATGTTACTTGTGACGATTGCGGGTTTATTCCTAATTGCCATAGGTGCTCCGTTAGTTTGACCTATCACCAGTACAAAAACCAATTAAACTGCCACTATTGTGGGCACAAGGAAGTAGTACCAGTTACATGCCCTGCCTGCGGAAGCACTAATATTAGAACGGTTGGGATAGGAACTGAAAAGATTGAAGAAGAGCTTAAACTGATCTATCCTGAAGCTCGAATCCAAAGAATGGATCTTGAGACCACCAGAACTAAGTACGCTTATCAGAACATTATTCATGAGTTCGAAAAAGGCGAGATTGATATTCTAGTAGGAACTCAAATGGTCAGTAAAGGCCTAGATTTTGACAATGTGAGTCTTGTTGGTGTTTTTGATATTGATCGAATGATCCACTTTCCTGATTTCAGATCAATGGAACGTACTTTCCAATTGACTACACAGGTTAGCGGAAGAGCCGGCAGAAGGCAAAAGCGTGGTAAAGTGGTGGTCCAAACAAGAGATCCAGAACAGCACATTCTGCGCTGGATAGAGAATCATGACTACGAAACATTCTATCAGGCTGAGATGGAAGAAAGAAAGAGTTATGTCTACCCTCCATATACAAGAATGATCCATCTGCTTATTCGTAGCAAGGATAAAAACCTCACCTATCAGGCCTCTAGACATTTTGCAAATTTGCTTAAAGAAGACCTGGGCTCAACCCGTGTGCTAGGTCCTCAAGAACCATTGATCAATAAGATAAGAGACAAATACTTAATGGATCTTTTCCTGAAGATCGAAAAGAAATACAGCATAGAAGCGGTCAAAGAAAAGATCAAAGAAGCTAAACTGGCTATGCTTCAGCAGAAACAGTTCAGCAAGGTGGAGATCATTGCGGATGTTGATCCTTATTGATCCTTTTCGTCTTCAAACTCGTCAGTAGAATCTTCTATTTGGTCTGGTTCAATGCTTAAACTGGTAGAATGATCAGAATGTATCTCAGTTTCTTCTGGCTCTTCTTCTTTCTTAGCGGCATTTACAACAGTCTTGTCAGGCTCTCTTTGCAAGAAGTAAGAGAGGTTTCCACTTTGAAAGTTCTCAACATCTTGAGTCAATTCAGTTCTACTTTTACTGCCATAGCGAATCAAGCCCCAAGTCATAATGATACCCGTTGCTACGATCACAATTAAGATCACATCATTTTGAAAAAGATCAGATGTCAATTCTTCTGGAATGGAGAAGAAAAGTAGAATAGTGATCAATCCTCTAGGCGTAATGAGAAGCTCCGGAAGGATTGATTTCTTAATAAAGAACAGTCGTAAAACGACAAACCTGATCAGGAAGAATACGGCCGTAATCCCCAAACCAAGCCCTAAAATTTGTGGGTCTAGTAGTCCAGAAACGTCTATAGTATAACCGAAAACCACAAAGAAGAATGTTCTTACCACAAAGGCTGATTCACGTGTTACCAAATGCAGGTCTTTCAGTATCCCTTTGACCACATTTTGATCTATGAACTCTTTAAGCCGCCCGATAAAAAACAGTTGAGAATTATTTAATAAGAGACCAAAAGTTAAGATCACCACAAGCGATGATAGATGAAGCTGCTTACCTATGGCATACATTAAGATCAACACAGCGATCAGCATAAATAGCTTTACATCGCCTTCCAATCTTTGGAATAATAGAATCAGCGCATAGCTGAGCACTACTGAAACCACTATAGTAATCACAATATTGCCTATAATGCTGTACACCACCTGATTGGCACTTTCTGTCCCAACGTTTTCCACAACAAAATAGAAGAACATGATGCCTAGAATATCTGAAAAGGTGCCTTCATAGATCATGAATTCCTTCTTCTCTCCTACCAAACCTCCTACACTAGGGATAACGATAGCACTACTCACTATCGAAAGCGGAATAGCATACACCAAGGAAACCATCGGGTCTTCTTGATAAAACTGATTGATAATAAAGGAGATAATGAATGCACATCCCACAAGGGAAATCAAGGCCACAAGGAATGACTTCCAGATGATAGGCCACTTGTCACGACTTAATTCTAAATCTATGGCTGCCTCTAAGACGATCATGATCAAACCTATGATCCCTAATACCTCAAGTGTATTGAAAATGAGACCACCTGGATCATAATTGTAATAATCCATACCAGCCTTAATCCCAATACCGAGAAGGATCAAGAGTATAACACTCGGTATATTAGTCCTCTTCGAGATGTAGTTAAAGATGTGTGAAAAGATGATCACACAAGACAGGGCTATGATCAGTGTATAGGCGTTCATTCAGTGTATTTACTTATTTCTCGCTAGAAAGTTCTTCAATTATTTTATCAAAATAGAGCCAACCTAATCTTCGAGACTCATAATAATTCAGAACTCCCTCTAAATCATACCTTTTGGTGAAGTCATCCACCACTCTTTTAAAGACCACATAATTTTCAAGATCATCTCCATCTTGCAACAAGTGATTGAGCTCAACATAATTTTTTCTTAGCTCCTCGTGTTGCTTGCTGTAAATGGGATAAACATCGGGTTGATGACTATTGCAATAAGAAGAAGCAAATTCTAAGAGTTTATAATCATGACCCTTATAGTGAAAATCGGCTATCTCATTAACCAACTCAAGATCACCTTTACTTAATCGATCATCTATATTCAATTCTAGGATGTGTCGGATCATTTCTTCTTGGCAAGCCAGATCATGTATTTGAAAATGATTCAATACACTGATTTTCTGACGCACCTCTTCATCTGTTTGATTCTTAGGATGCTCATGAAAATATTCTAGTCTTTTCACATCACTGACAAAGTAGCTCTCTTGCTCTTTGATCTTCTCTGCGTATTTGAGAATAACTTCTTTGATCTTGTCCATAGTCTAAGGCCTGAAAAGAACAATATAATTCACTTCGTTTGAATTATCTCTCAGGACTAGCAGTTATTGATACGATATTTCACGGTAAGCTGAATAAATCGTACTTTTGCCAAACTTTTCTCGAGCTTACTGGTAAGTAGAGAAAGGTTGGCTAAGAATTAAGAGAAGAATGGAAAACAAGTCGAATAATCTATCTGAAGAATTGTTGAGAGAAATCGAAGAAATGGGTGACAATCACATCATGACTTCTATTGCTACACCATTGAGAGATGATGCTTTTGAGTTGTCTAACGAGGAGAAAATAGCCATCATTCAAGATTACTTCGAGAAGATCATGCACACATTGGGCTTAGACCTAACAGACGATAGTCTAAAAGGCACCCCAAAAAGAGTGGCAAAACTCTATGTGAATGAGCTTTTCAAAGGATTAGCTCCTGAGGCTAAACCTTCTATGTCAACATTTGAGAATAAGTATAACTACAAGCAAATGTTGGTAGAGAAGAACATCACACTTTACTCTAACTGTGAGCATCACTTTTTGCCAATAGTTGGTAAATGCCACTTGGCCTATATTCCAAATGGCAAAGTGATCGGTCTTTCAAAAATGAACCGTATAGTAGATTACTATGCAAGGAGACCTCAAGTTCAAGAAAGACTAGGTATTCAGATCTTGGATGAAATGAAACGAGCTTTGAATACTGAAGATGTTGCCGTTTACATTGATGCAGAACACATGTGTGTTAGTTCAAGAGGAATATCTGACCAAAGTTCTTCAACCGTTACTGTTGAATACAGTGGCAAGTTTTTAGAGGAGAATACCAAAAACGAATTTTTAGCCTATATCAAAGATCCACTTAAATGAGCTTGATCGAGAAGTACCCTGTCTCCCTTTATAACTCATTAAACAAGAAAAAAGAAGTTTTTACCCCGCTTATTGAAGGCAGGGTAGGTATGTATGTTTGTGGACCTACTGTTTACAGTGATGTCCACCTCGGTAACGTGCGTACTTTCATGTCATTCGATGTCATATTCAGATATCTGAAGTACCTAGGTTATAAAGTTAGGTATGTCAGAAACATTACTGATGTGGGGCACTTGGTTGGTGATGCTGATGAAGGCGAAGACAAGATCGCGAAAAGAGCTAGACTCGAAGAGATTGAGCCAATGGAAGTGGTACAGAAGTACACCAATGGCTTCCATGACGTAATGAGGCTCTTCAACATCCAAGAACCTTCTATCGAACCAACAGCCACAGGACACATTGTTGAACAGATCGAATTCATCCAAGGCATCATCAAAAATGGTTACGCCTATGAAGTGGATGGTTCAGTTTACTTTGACGTATTGAAATACAATGAGGATCACCCTTATGGTGAGCTTTCAGGAAGAAATACAGAGGAGATGTTGACCAATACAAGGTCTTTGGCTGGTCAAGATCAAAAGAAGAATGGACTCGATTTCGCTCTTTGGAAAAAAGCAGATGGTGGTCATTTAATGAAATGGCCTTCTCCTTGGGGAGTTGGGTTCCCTGGTTGGCACCTCGAATGCTCTGTAATGAGCACCAAATACTTAGGCGAGAAATTCGATATTCATGGAGGTGGAATGGATCTGAAATTCCCTCACCACGAAGCAGAGATCGCTCAAAACAAAGGATGCTGCAGTTCTGATGATTGCAGCGGTGGAGCTCAGTATTGGGTGCATGGCAATATGTTGACTGTCAATGGTCGTAAAATGGCCAAAAGTGAAGGCAATGGCTTTACTCCTGAAGAGCTTTTGACCGGTAACCATAAATTGCTAGAGAGAGGCTACTCTGCTATGACAGTGAGGTTCTTTATGCTGATGAGTCATTATGCTAGCACATTAGATTTTTCTAACGAAGCATTGCAGGCTGCTGAAAAGGGCTACAAGCGTTTGATGGCAAGTGTGAACCTATTAGATAAATTTCCAGAGGCTGGTACTGGAACTATTGATCAAGCTAAGACTGATGCTTTCGCTGCTCCAGTTGGTCAGGCATTGAAGGATTTATCAGATGACTTCAATACGGCTAAAGCCATCGCGAACTTATTCGAGGTAGCAAGCACGATTAACACCTTGCATCAAAACCCAAATGATTTAGCACAAATTGACCAAGCCGTTTTCAATGAGACCATCACTCATTTCAAAGGGATCATTTTTGACATCCTTGGATTAGTCAATGAAACTACTGGAGGCCAAAACGCAGATCTTCTGGATGGCGTAATGGAAGTAGTTATCGAAATGAGAAAGCAGGCCAAATTTGCTAAAAACTACGCCTTATCAGACCAGATCAGAGACAAACTGAAAGAGGTCGGCATACAAATCAAAGACGAAAAAGGGGGCGATATGTCCTACAGCATAGACTAATATGATTCTATCAGGAAAAGAGATCAAAAGAGAGATCGGAAAAGGCATCAACATTGAACCCTTTAACGAATCTCAATTAAACCCAAATAGCTACAATCTTAAGCTTCATAATGAGCTTATGGTGTATTCTGAGCCAGTGCTCGATATGAAAACGCCAAACCCGGTAGAGCCATTGATCATTCCAGAAGAAGGCCTATTACTTGAAACTGGTAAGCTCTATTTAGGTAGAACGGTAGAGAAGACAGAAACTTCAAAGTTCGTCCCAATGCTAGAAGGTCGTTCTTCTATCGGAAGACTTGGACTTTTTATTCACGTAACCGCTGGCTTTGGTGATATTGGCTTCAATGGTTTCTGGACGCTTGAGATCTTCTGTGTACAACCAATTAGAATATATGCTGGCGTTGATATATGTCAGATCTTCTATCATACCATTGAAGGTGATTTTGACACTTACAAGGGCGGTAAATACCAGAATAATAAGGGTATACAAGCCAGTATGCTTTACAAAGATTTTAAGTAGATTTTTCATAAAAAGGAAGAATTACTCCTCTAACAGCTCTTATTGCTTAAACAGAAGCTCAATTGCTTGACCATCTTTAAGAGTCTACTATCTTTATTGTGCTAATATTTGACGCATGATCTATTACAATACCGAAGCCCGGTGGTATAAATTCGTTTTAAGATTTTTCACGTTAAGCTCTGTTGGTAGAGCCGCCAAGATTGGTGTATTCTTCGCTGTATACACTTTTGTCGTACGTTTTGTGATGGATCGTATTGAATATGATTACATCACTAGCTACAGGATCTTTGAAGCACTCGGGGGTATATTTGGTTTTTTAATGGTACTCCGTACTACTCAATCCTACAATAGATGGTGGGAAGCGCGAAAGACCTGGGGAGCCCTGGTCAACAACTGCAGAAATCTAGCCATATACATCGATGCTTTACTAGATAAGAGTTTAAAGAAAGAGAAAGACAAACTTGCCCTAGATATTGCGAACTTCACTCATGCGCTTGCCTTCCATTTGAGAGATGAAGCTCCAGAACCAGAATACTACGAATACACTGATGAGATAAAGAAAGAAGTAGAAAGTGGTGCAAATCATCCTGTAGTATTTGCACAAAGGATCATGGACACGCTCAAACATCTTTATCGAGAGGAGAAGTATGATGGTTTCGAATTCAATATGATGACTCGATATCATGCTGAATTGATGAATATCCAAGGTATAAACGAGCGAATTAAAAAGGCTCCCATACCTTTCTCTTATGTCGCAATCATCAAATTGATCATTTTCATTTTTGGTTTCATAGTACCATTTCAACCTTTTGAAAGTGTACAAGAACACTTAGTCCCCGTCTGGGTATTTTTCTTAATGACCACACTTTCTCTTGTTGAAATCATAGGAGCCGAAATAGAAGATCCATTTGAAACGAGAGAGAATGATCTTCCATTAGTACAAATGGCTAATGTGATTACAAAGGATGTCTTCAAGATCTTGGGTCAACATGACCATAAGCCTCGTAGCACAGAGATGAAGCAATTCCACAAAGTCATTTAATGAAGAAGGTTTTATCTGCCATATTGATCTTTCCTATTAGAGTGTATCAATATGCCATTTCTCCCTTATTGGGTGCCAATTGTAGGTATTCACCTACATGTTCGGCCTACACGGTAGAGGCCATTCAAGAATGGGGACCCATAAAGGGCACTTGGATGGGAATTAAAAGGTTTAGCACTTGCCATCCTTGGGGTGGCCATGGATATGATCCAGTACCTAAAAAATCAGATTCACATGCTCAAGATCATAAGGACTGCTGCGGACAATAAAGACTTTCAAAAGCTCGTGGCATTGCTTGATGCAGAGTTAGCTGTAATAGATGGTGAAGAGCACGATTTTTATCATCAATTCAATTCTACTGCCGATTTTAAATACTGTTTGGTGGCTTATATGGAAGATGAAGCAGTCGTTTGTGGTGCAATTAAACCTATTGGTGAAGATAGCATGGAGGTGAAACGCATGTACACGAATAAAGCTGCAAGAGGCAAGGGACTCGCTACAAGTTTGCTAATAGAACTGGAAAAATGGGCTAAAGAATTAGGTAAAGAATACTGCCTATTAGAAACAGGCAAACGCCAAGAAGATGCCATGGCCTTGTATAAAAAAAATGGGTACGAAATCGTACCCAATTATGGCCAATACATTGGCGTTGATAATTCTGTTTGTTTTAAAAAATTATTATAATCACTTGATATGTGAACGCATAATCAAAAACGAATCAATATTCATTATAAATCAATTATGAAAATCTCTTCTTACATCCCAATAAGTTTATTAGTTGCATTATTTCTTGTATTCAGCGTTCAAGTTAATGGTCAAGCCCGAAAATCTTCAAAATCAGATCTTATAAAAGACTCGCGCATAATCAAAAGTGCCATTGAATATCAAGACGCTGGAGGCCAAGCCAGATTTGCCAAAGGATCAAAAATTGAAATCACAGAAGAAAATTATGGACATGCCGAAACAGCAAAAAACTATCGCAATTGGATGGTCAAGGGAGCAAATGAGGGTATCACCCATTTAAGAATTAAAGCGCCTCGCGGAGATAAAGCACCTACAGTACAAATGAATCATGACTGCTTATACTCGGTAGCAATAACGAAAGTAGTTGATGGCAAAATTTCATTTGAAATACCTAATGATGTACTCGTTTATACATCTGTGCAGGTAGTGGATCAGTTTGGACATGGACAACATTACATAGTCAGTAAGGGAAAGCATACCGTTGACGTAGATGTATCAGACGGTACTACTCATGCTTTTTTAATTTTCAGAAGTGGTCTTGAAAAAGGAATTGAAACAGCAAGAGCTAACCAGAATAAATTGACAACTTGGGGACTTGTTTCAGGAGATTATGAAGTGCCAAACTATGATTTCGATGAGGTAGATGCCAAAACAAAAGAATTAAGAGCTGAGATGAGTGGCAAACCATTATACTATACATTTCCAAGAAACGAAAAAGAAGTTACAGACAGACATCAATGGAATTTGGAATGTGCTTTAGGATGGGGTGGTGCATCCCCCGTTGCATACGAGGCAAATTTATACACTAATTCTATTATGTATGACGGATCTAAAAGTTACTCAACCACTTTCATGAATCCAGAGTCTTTGTATTTCACATCAATCACTGTTTATGATGCTCAGCGATATTTATTCGAAGATGAAAGCATTGAAAACATCAATAGTAACAATTGGGTAGTCAATAATGACAATACAATTACCGTCTGTTTCAATTGTGGAAAAGATGCAAAAAACAATATCAATACTAAAGGGCAGGATTTTTCATTTACTGTAAGATATTATGGTGTTACAGAGGCTGTTATTCGAGCTAACAATAAAAATTCAGTTCCAAACCCGATGAACCCAAACCATATGATGACTGAGCTAAAGAATTAAATAATAGATATTTATTGATTTTATACGAACCAGAATTAATCGATTTAAAAAGGGTACCTCTAGTACCCTTTTTAATTTATCATTAAACCAGAAATAATCAGTGACCTCTAGTTAGTTCGAACTGCTCCTATTCCTGCATCCCACAGCTTTTTATTAAAGGCAGGGATTGTCTCACTTAACCAAGTTTCTGCTTGCGCTTTTAATGGTGCCCATTGTGCTTCTAGCTCTGCCCTTCTATCTCTACTAGATTGATTAATTCTAGGAATAGAACTTTCAGACGCATTGATCAAAAACATATACTCAGCAGTAAATTTGTTTGGAAAGTTCTCTACATCATCATAAGCTTTTGATTTCCTTTGAACCAATTCTTTGTCCCAACCGTCAAGTGCGTCAATAATTCCTTGGCCTTCAGCTTTTAAGCTTTCATCCTTTACAGATTTCAGCACCTCTTGCAATTGCCCTTGAATGCCCTTTAACTGATTGACCATATTGTGCATGGTAGTTAATTCGGACTCCATCTCAGACATTTCGGCATCAAACTCCTCATATTGGGCTTGATCAATTTCATACAAAGGATTAGGCAAAATTTTCGCCATTGTGGTCATTTCATCTGTACCGGCTGTTAGTTTAACCTTATATGTTCCAGGAGAAACTCTGTGCCCTCTATAGCTTGCCTCAATGTACGCTGTTGGAATTCCTGGCATTGTATGATGTCTAGTATCCCATACAAATCGATTCAAGCCTTTATTCTTAGAGATGGTTGGTTCAGGAGAAGGTCCTCCAGCGTAGCTTTGAAAACCTTCTTCCCTTTTAGAGCTAAGCGTTCTGACCACATTACCGTCAGCATCTGAAAATTCAAGAGTTACCTCCTGATCATCAGATAGCTCAGGAAGCTCATAATAAATGACAACTCCATTAGCAGGATTCACCCCTTCAAAGTCGCTCATACCATTAGCACTATTACTATTTAAAGCACTTCCCCAAGCACCATAGATCAAATCTTCTGGTTGATACAATTGCATTTTACCAGCCTCATCATATTGCTCCAATAAATTAAGGTTGTCTAGAATCCAGAAAGAGCGACCTGAAGTAGCGACCACCAAGTCATTCTGATGAACCATCAGATCGTTGATTGGTGTTACTGGCATATTCAACTGAAAAGGCTCCCAAGACTGCCCCCCATTCCATGAAAGATAAATGCCTTGTTCAGTACCAGCGTAAAGCAAGTTCTTCCTGTTTTGATCCTCTCTGACTACTCTAGTATAAGCACCTACCGGAATCCCTTCTGAAATATTTTTCCAGCTTTTTCCATAGTTGGTACTCTTGTAAATAGCAGGGGTCTTATCTCCCCACTTATATTTCGTTGTTGCTATATATACAGTAGCAGGGTCGTGAGGAGAAACTTCAATAGCATTCACCAAAGTCTCACCAAGGCCTTTAGGAGTAACATCTTGCCAAGACTCCATATTGTCTTTTGTGATGTACACCATGCCATCATCACTGCCAGTGTAGAAAACACCTTTCTCTTGAGGTGATTCGATCAAATAAGCAATAGTACCATAGTTTTCTGCTCCAACTGCCTCGTTGGTATATGGCGCACCTCCATTACCTTGTTTCTCATCGATATTTCTTGTCAGATCTGGCGAAGCTTCTTCCCATGTAATTCCATTGTCTCTGGTTCTCAATACTAACTGAGCTGCATGATAAAAAGTACCCGGCTCATGCTTAGACCAAATAATAGGTGCATTCCAGTTATAGAGATATTTCATATCTCTTGCCGCCTTACCTAAATATTGAATTGGAGCTGCCATAACCTCGGTACTAGCACCTGATTTAGTATCTAAGAGCTCAATAGTCCCTAAATAGCTTCCTCCCATTACATACCTCGGATTATCTGGGTCGAATGCTAAGAAAGCACTTTCACCACCCGCAGATGCTGACCAATCACTTTGTCCAATTGTCCAGCCGAAGGATTGACTCGCTATTTTAACTGATGTGTTATCCTGTTGACCACCGTAGATGTTGTATGGATATTGATTATCCACATTGATACGATAAAATTGAGCTGTAGGCATATGATTCTGAGGCGACCATGATGCAGCATAGTTAAAGCTGACAGCTGCGCCACCATCGTTAGCGATCACCATATTCTTAGAGTCTTTAGGATTGATCCATAGGTCATGATAATCACCATGAGTCCCTCCTAGTCTTTCCCAGGTTTTACCACCATCAATTGAACGAAGTGCAGGTGCACTTAATACATATACCGTGTTTTCATCATTCGGATCAGTGAATACTTCTGTATAGTACCAAGCACGTTGAGTTAAACGATTATCACCGCTAGCCATACTCCAAGAAGCACCTCCATTATTGGATACAAAAAGACCTCCCTTATCAGCATCACTATCGCTCTCTACTAAGGCATATACTTTATCAGGGTTTGCTCTACTAACAGATATGGCCATTTTACCTTTTTCTGCAGGTAAGCCTTTCTCAATTTTCTTCCACGTTTTACCGCTGTCAACCGATTTGTAGACGCCACTTCCCTCTCCTCCAGAGATCACCACCCATGGCTTCCTCTGATGCTCCCACATGGTAGCATACAAAATATTTGGAGCAGACATATCCATGGAAAGCTCACTAGCTCCAGTCATGTCATTTACATATAAGGTCTTTTCCCAAGTTTGGCCACCGTCCATAGAACGATAAACCCCTCTTTCCTGAGAATTGGCGTTTAGTTTACCCTGTGCAGCTACATAAACGATATCTGGATTAGTTGGGTGAATCACAATTCTAGCAATTTGCTCAGTGGCTTCTAGCCCGAGGTGAGTCCAAGTTTTACCAGAGTCGGTCGATTTATAGACACCATCTCCATAGGAGGTCATTACCCCACGAGGAGCATGTTCGCCCATTCCTACATAGACTACATTTGGATCTGATTCAGACACAGCCACCGCTCCTACAGATCCTGTTTTGAAATAGCCATCAGAGATATTGTGCCAGCTAACTCCGGCATCGGTCGTTTTCCAAACTCCACCACCCGTGATGCCCATATAATAGGTCATTGGGTCGCCAACAACACCTGTAGCTGTTACTGATCTACCTCCTTTGTAAGGCCCAATGTTTCGGTATTTTAATGGTTGGAAATATTCGTTAGCCGTTTGTGCCAATGCACCTAGTGCACAAAACAGCATACCTGCAAAAAGTAATGATCGTTTCATTATCGGTTGATTTAATGTTTGAATATAGGGAATTGTGTAGGCGAAGAACACCCAATTTTACGAGCGGTCTTTAGAAGTTATATTCCATGACAAACTGAATTCTGAGATTGTCACCGGTGCTTTCAAATTCATCGGTTCGGAATCCATAAATACCTTCTACTGCAAAGTTGATCTTTTGAGCTAAATGCCAATACAGATTGGCACTAGCATAGTGCCCTGTTAACAAGGTGTTCTCAGGAATCTCAAAAGGGTTGTTTAATTGGACATATCCATACACAAAAGTGGAGCTCCAATCTGATTCTTCATCATCATTAGGATCTAAACCATCCCAGAAATGCTGAAAACCTACATACCCACCAAAAATCGGAACAGCCACCAATTCTCCTTGGAAATCAGGCAAGGCATCCCATCCTCCTCCGCCAAATGAAACTAAATATCTTGCAATGCCTTCTCCTCCCGCAGCTTGATAGATCAACTTATCTCTTTGCCCCACAATTTGACTTCCTGAAAAGTTAAAACCATAACCAAAAAGAAACTCTCTATTGCCCGAGGTCAGATTTCGATATTCGATTGCCCTTGCTACACCCGCAATCTGAAAATGCCCTCTCGGCCATCGAATTTCATAATGCGAAACCAAATCTGGGACAGACTGGTTAGCCCCAGTTAGAGTTGTGTCTAAGGGTAAATAGCGATCGACATCCAATGTTGGTGTTTCAATCGAGATAAGTATGTCTTCATTTTTATTAGGCCGGATGAAGTAAGCCAACTGTGCTGTACGTACCCAAGCACCAGTTGCCGGACCATCAAAGTCGGTAATATTCGCCCAAGATTCCTCGTCTGTGAATCCGGACCAAGTCTGTCCAAATCGGAAATTTTTAAACCTTAGATAAGCATGCCGAAGCCGCATTCCTCCTCCTCCATTACCATAAAAATCCGTTTCAATGTAAGAAGTGATCTCTCCCAATTTCTTGGTCTGAAAAGCTGAAGCGAAAATGAGCCTTGATTGAAATACATCCATAAAAAAGGCTGGGTCTCTTGGCACATCCATTCTTTCAGTAGGAATAGATGGGATGTGCATTGATGAGAAATTATCAATTCCTTGAATGTCATAGAAGCCACTCAGTTTGAGCCAAGCAGTAGTATAGAATTGCTTTTTAGGTTTTCCATTCAGAGAATCCTTTGACTGAAGTTTGAGTAATTGTCCAAAACTCAGATGCGAGCAGAACAGGAATAGTCCAATTGAAAAAATGAATTTGGCTCTCATTGAATACTTAAAGTATTCATAAGATAATCAAGACATTTGAAATAATGAATTAAGCCTCAGCGAATTGCGCTTCTGGCTTTTTCTTACTCAAATAAGATTTCGGAAGATGTCTTTTCAAATCCTTGACGAAATGATGATAATCTACCGTTATCGTATGTCTTGGGGTGTCTACTTGCTTGTAGTGCGGATGAGTCACTTCCTTTTCACATAACTCTACAATGTCGTTCGGCCTTTTCCATTCGCCAGTAATCGCTCGTGCTACGATCTTACTTTGGAGCTCAGCTCCTGGCCATATACAACCTAAAGGCTGAAACATACCGACAAAGAAGATATTCTCAATTTCTGGGTGAAGCATTTTGAGATACAAAGGCACCGGACCGGATGAATAGTCAATTAACTCTTTCTTAAAGAATGGGTGCGACAAAATAAAGCCCGTACAAGCAATCACTGTATCAAACTCCTCTGATCGCCCATCTTTGAATTGGACTTGCTTACCTTCAAATCGGTCGATATCGCCATAAGGTTTCACCTTGCCGTGGCGGATTTTATAGAGTAACTCATCATTGATCGTAGGATGAGTACTGCCCAGGTTCCCTTCTACTTTTGGTAGTCCATATAACTCATTCTTGCCATTCATGAGTTTTACTATTCTCTCCGAAAAGAAATTGCGAATCTTACGAGGCACCCAAAGCACTTTTGTATTGAAAACATCTGAAGGGATTCCCATGATGAACTTCGGGATGATCAAATAACCTCTTCTCCAACTGATGGCCGTTTTTTTGCTTACTCGGCTAGTTTCAACTGCCACATCACATGCGGAATTTCCTCCTCCAATAACCAATACCTTTTTATCTCTGAATGGCTCAGCTTTCTTAAACTCATGAGAGTGTAAATACTGACCAGTGAACTTTCCCGGATATTGAGGATGACGAGGTAGCCAATGATGACCGTTACAAACCACTAAATGAGTAAAAACCTGCGTTTCACTTTCTCCATTTTTCGTAACAGTCACTTGCCAATTACCATCTTCTAGCCTCTCGCAAGATTCTACTAAAGTATCGAATTGGATATGTGAGTATAGATCAAAATGAGCGGCATAAGCCTGGAAGTACCTTCTCAGTTCATCATGCGAAGGATAGTCAGAAACTGTAGGATCAAAATCATCAAAAGTAAAATCTTCATACTGCGATAGTGTTTTAGAACTAATGATATGAGTGGTTTCAAACACACTACTGTGAGAAACTTCTTCATTATAGATCCAATTGCCACCCACATCGCTATTGCGATCGTAGGCCATAGCATCAATTCCCTGGTCAAGTAGATTTTTAAGAGCTGCAATACCTGAAGGGCCAGCTCCAATTACGCAGACTTTATAATTCGGTTGATTCATCCTGTATCAAGTACAAAATGAAAGATAAGAATGTTTACATTTTGATGAAATGATCAGATGTCCCAATCATCATTGATCTGAGCAATATTGTGATGAGCCGTCATATCGTATTGACAAGGAACTACTGCCACATAGTTGTGATCAACAGCCCAAACGTCAGTATCCTCTCCTTTATCGTTGTTTACAAAATTGCCAGCTAACCAGAAATAAGGTCTACCATAAGGGTCTTTTCTGTGATCAAATTCCTCCTCCCAATGAGCTTTTGCTTGGCGACAGATCTTGATCCCTTTGATAGGCTCATTCTGCTTTGGAGGAAAATTGACATTTAGTGCAATGCCCTTGCCTATTCCTTTTTCCAGGACTTGTAATGCAATATGCTTAACATGTTCCAATGTGTGCTCAAAGTCTGCATCATGTGAGAAGTCTGCTAAAGAAAAACCGATGCTAGGGAAACCTTCGATGGCTCCTTCAATGGCTGCAGACATGGTACCCGAATACAATACACTAATGGCTAAGTTACTGCCATGATTGATACCACTAACCACTAGATCTGGATTGCGATCCTTCAGCACATGATGCTTAGCCAACTTGACACAATCGGCAGGAGTACCTGAACATTTGTATGCCTTTACTCCTAAGTCTTCAAAAATATTGGTTGGAATCAATCTGAGAGGTTCTCCAATGGTGATGGCATGCCCCATACCCGATTGAGGACTATCGGGAGCCACAACGATCACCTCGCCTATTTCGGCCATAGTTTTAGTGAGTTCCTTGATTCCTCTGGCAGTTATGCCATCATCATTTGCAACAAGTATTAGTGGTTTAGACATATTGATCTATTTGAACAAATCGAAGTTCGGAAGTTTGCCGAATCAAAAAAGAAATAGTTAGATTAATTAATAGATTGGAGCTCATCATAATATGCGATGAGTTTAGCCAAGTCGCCTGCTTTGCTCAACTTTAGCTTTTCTTGCTTAATGTAAGCCTTAAGTTCACTCTCATGATTAGATAGAGCATCTAAAATTTGATTCTTCTTTTTCCCTAATGGAAACACTTCACCAGTGTTATCTAGCAGAAAGTAGTTGAACTGCAGGTATTTGGTTCTGATAGATTCACCCGACTTAATCCGTAAGCTTTTAGGCGCCTCGACAAATTCTCTTGCCAATAAACTATGAGGACCTTCATGCAACACCTCGAATATCAAAGGCCTCTTGTAGCCCGTTTCTGTAGGATAAGGGATTGAGTAAAATGTCCTGACTATTCCTTCTCGATCCATTAGGATGGTAAAACCAATAAATTGATTGGCATGAAAAGTTTCCATACCATCTTCTGTTGTATTGAGCAGAATAGAATTGGCATCAAGGTCATATTTGATGGTACCCTCGAGCTCTTCTCCATTGGCAAGGATCACTTTCCCTAAATACCAATATTGCTGCGGGTCATATTGAGCACAAACCCACGTAAAAGAAAAACTAAATAATATGGTTAGTAGAATTCTCATCCTAATAACATTTAAACACTCATTTTGGCAATTAGAAACACAAATCCGTAAACACTTACATTTTACGAAAATTCTGCCTTCGAGATGCTAAACAAGAAGTTCAGCTATTGTTCTTTATTTATTCGAAAATTCTGAGAAACAGTTTCAAAAGCCTAAAACTCTAAAATCAGGCTTAGATGCTATTGACTTGATTGTAGAAATCGATGAGTTCTGCCATATCCATGACATTGTCCATCTTCAACTTCTTTTCTTTGATGAATCGCTTCATCTCTTTTTGATGATTACCTAATGCAGCAACAACATCATTCTTTTTAGCATTTAGCACTGTAATCCTACCTTGGTTATCTACTAGAAATAGCTTGAATGCCAAATACTGTTGTCTGAATGAGCGGGAATATGGATTGGTAAAATCATTGAATCCATTTCCATAAAAGCCATTATTGTTGTTCACGTTGCGTGTAGCGATGTACTCTCGCGCCAATAAAGAAATCTTCCCTTCATGGATCAGCTCAAATATGGTGGGTCTTTTGTATCCAGATTCGTTGGCATGAGGTAATACATAAAAGTACCTCATGATCTTCTCCTTTTTCATGAAAATCTGGAAAGTGTAGAACTGATTGGCGTGATAAGTTTCAATTCGATCATCCGTATTGATCTGAATAGAGTTCGCAGTTAGGTCATATTTGATCACACCTTTCTTGGTATCGCCAGTTGTAAGCGTTACTTCTCCCACATACCAATTGTCTTGCGGAAATACTTGCCCATGCAGTCCAATGACTGACAGCATCAATCCAATGATCACTAAATATTTCATCCCCACTTCCAGTTTAGTTTAAGTTAGCAAATTCATTGCCACTATGTTTGGAAAACGATTGTTATTTGGATTTAGTTTCCAAAGGGACGTATTCTGTGATCTCTAATCCATAGCCGATAAGGCCTACTCTGCGCTTAGGGTTATTTGAAATGAGTTTGATCTTTTTAATACCTAGGTCTCTTAGGATTTGGGCACCAACACCATAGTCCTTTTCGTCCATTTTAAGACCAAACTTTCTATTCAGAGGCTTATCGGTAATACCTTCGTTTTGCAAGGTCTTCATCTCATGCAGTAGACGTTGGCCTCTAGCATTCTGGTTCATATAAAGAACTACACCCTTGCCCTCATCTTCGATCATTCTGAGAGCATGTTTAATCGGATTGCCAGCGTCATGCTTAAATCCGAAGATATCGCCTAAAGTACTTGACGAGTGAACTCGTACTAAAACTTCCTCTTCTTCAGTCCATTCTCCTTTTTTAACCGCTAAATGCACTTCTTGAGAATTGATCTGGCGATAGGCCTGTAATTCGAAATGGCCATACTCAGTCGGCAATTCAATATCCATTTCTCTCTCTATCAAGCTCTCATTGGCTAATCTGTAAGAAATCAAATCTTCAATCGATACCAACTTCAAATTGAACTTTTCAGCTACCAATTTCAGGTCTGGTAAACGGGCCATGGTACCATCCTCATTCATGATCTCTACCAATACACCACCAGGCTTTAAACCTGCCAGTCTTGCAAGATCCATTGAGGCTTCTGTATGACCAGCTCTTCTTAAAACCCCTCCTCTTTTAGCTCTAAGCGGGAAAATATGACCTGGCTTACCTAATTCTTCTGGTCTAATGGTTGGGTCGACCAAGGCTTGTACAGTCTTTGCTCGATCAGCTGCTGAAATACCTGTAGTGCAACCATGCCCAATTAAATCTACTGAAACGGTGAATGGAGTTTCATAGGCAGCAGAATTGTTGGTCACCATCAGGTCAAGACCTAACTCCTCACATCTATCTTCAACAATACCAGCGCAGATCAATCCTCGTCCATGTGTTGCCATAAAGTTGATGATCTCCGGTGTCACCTTCTCTGCAGCGCAGATAAAGTCTCCTTCATTCTCTCGATTTTCATCATCAACTACAATGATCACTTCACCATTACGAATGGCCTCAATGGCCTCCTCAATAGAATCCAGCTTGATATCCTCAGACATAGTTTACTTTTAAGCGTTGCAAATGTAAGGAAATTTGTGACTGCTTATCGAGGAACAACAATCCCCAATTCAGTATCTACTTCAACCAGTAGATCTTTCAAGTGTTTATGCACTTTTAGTAATTCCATTTGCTCATCTAGATCAGATGTGGTTTTCAAGGCTTGATCATTCTGTTCGATCAGTACTTCGAGCTTCTTTTTCTTTAATCGCAGGACCATTTTGTAGGCTGCATCAGGCAGATCTTCTGATTCATGGAGAGTGACGATCTTATGCTTTTTTTGCCAACCCTCACTAACGAAGTATTTCATTTCGAGCAGATCAATGACCATTTGACTCATTGAAGGATCTTGGGGTCCAATGAATTTGTCAGGCTCGATCTTTTCACCTTGGGCCACCATATGGGCTGCTTTGTGAATCGTTTTGTCGATGATCTCATTGTCGAATGTGATGTCATCAATTTCTTCTAAGATAAATTCGGCTATAGACACCTCTTCGTCAAATGGCTCATTACCATAGTTGACTAACATCCTTAAACACTCTTTCTCAACATAGAAAGAGGTGATCTTGATTTCTTCTCTTTTTTCAGGCTCAACCGGGGGAAGAAGCTCTTCTTGTTTATGTTGATAATTGGCAGATTGCTGGTCTTTCTTCCTCTTCTGAAGTATGAGCTTATTCAGCTCCGAAATAAGAACCTGTTCTTGTATATCGAGTAAATCAGCACAAGTCTTAATATAGACTGACCTCTTGATGCCATCAGGAATAAGGGCAATACTTTCAATTACCTCTTTGATAACCTTAACCTTATTCGAAGGGTCAAGGTCCTTACCATTATCAGTTAGAATATTGGTTTTGAAAGTGATAAAGTCTTGAGCTTGGTCATTCAAATAAGTCTTGAATGACTCAGAATCCATGGTCCTTGAGAAACTATCAGGATCTTCTCCTTCTGGAAAAACAACCGCTTTTACATTGAGGTCATTCTCTAAGATCATGTTGATCCCTCTGAACGAAGCTTTTATACCCGCATTATCTCCGTCATACAGAACAGTAATGTTCTTGGTGTACCTGCTAATGAGTTGAATTTGCTCCTTAGTAAGAGATGTCCCACTTGAAGCCACCACATTCTCAACACCAGCTAAATGCAGAGATATGACATCTGTATATCCTTCCACCAAATAGCACATATCCTCATTTCTGATGGCTTGTTTGGCTTGATGGATCCCATAAAGGACATCACTCTTATGATAAACTTCAGTCTCAGGAGAGTTAATGTATTTGGGCTCTTTTTTATCCTTGCGAAGCGTCCTTGCTCCAAATGCAATGGTTTTGCCTGATACATTGTGAATTGGGAAGATTACTCTACTTCTAAAACGATCGTAGACTCTTCCTTTGTCATTTTTGAGAACAAGGCCGGCCTTGAGAAGCATTTCTTCTTGATGCCCTTTAGCAGTAGCTTCTTTTAAGAGTCCATCCCATTCGTCTAATGAATAGCCAAGTCCAAATTTTTCAATAATCGCATCATTGAAACCTCTTTCTTTGAAATAGCTCAGCCCAATGGACTTTCCTTCATCACTGTTTTTAAGGAGATCTTGAAAGTATTGTGAAGCGAAATTCAGAACAATGAATAGACTGTCTCTCTCATTTTGAGCTAGAATCTGCTCATCAGTCATTTCCTCCTCTTCTACCTCAATACCATACTTCTGCGCCAAATACTTCAACGCTTCGATATAATTGATACCCTCAACCTCCATCACAAAAGAGATGGCATCTCCACCTTTTCCTGAGGAGAAGCACTTGAATATTTCTTTGGATGGACTTACATAGAAGGAAGGAGTCTTTTCATTGGTAAATGGACTAAGTGCTCGATAATTACTACCTACTTTTTTCAAGCTCACAAAATCTCCGATCACCTCGATGATGTCGATTCTGTTCTTGATTTCTTGTATGGTAGCGTCACTTATGGCCATTAAAATTCAAATATAGGATTAGGATGTGAGTGGCTGAACTATTATCACACAATGATGTTAATAAAAAATCAAACTAATGCATTTTATTTGCACCTCAAATAGCAATTCATGGAGCTGACGAAAGAAAATGTGCTGAAGGCCTTGCGCCATGTCGATGATCCGGACATCAAAAAGGATCTCGTGACTCTTGGGATGATCGAAAACATTGAGATTGAAGGCAATAAGCTCTCATTCACAGTGATGCTGACCACCCCGGCTTGCCCATTGAAGGAGTTGATCAAATCTGACTGTTTAAAGGCAATAGAGGAGCACATTGGTGACTTTGTAGAAACTGAGGTTGAGATGAGTTCTCATGTAACCACTTCGCGCGATAATGCTCCATTATTACCTGGTGTAAAGAATATCATTGCTGTAGCTTCTGGAAAAGGAGGTGTAGGCAAGTCTACAGTGACCGCCAATCTAGCGGTAGCCCTATCAAAATCAGGAGCTAAAGTTGGAATTATCGATGCCGACATTTTCGGGCCATCAATGCCTACCATGTTCAATTGTGAGCATGAGCAACCTGGTATAAAGCAAGAAGGCGATAAGAACAAGATTATCCCAATTGAGCAGTATGGTGTTAAGCTGATCTCGATAGGTTTCTTAACCCCTTCTGAAAATGCAGTAGTTTGGAGAGGGCCAATGGCTAGTAGTGCTTTGAAGCAATTCATAGCCGACACTGAATGGGGCGAACTTGATTACTTATTGATCGATTTACCTCCAGGCACTAGTGATATTCACCTGACTTTGGTACAAACTGTGCCAGTTACTGGAGCAGTCATCGTTACCACTCCTCAAAAAGTGGCTATTGCTGACGCGCAGAAAGGGCTTAATATGTTCCAGCAGCCACAGATCAACGTACCTGTCCTTGGTGTAATTGAAAATATGGCTTACTTTACTCCAGAAGAATTACCAGATAACAAGTATTATATCTTTGGTAAAGACGGAGGTAAAAAGCTTGCTGAAAAATTCGAGGTGCCGTTTATTGGAGAGGTACCTTTGGTACAAGGGATCAGAGAAGGAGGAGATTTAGGTTATCCGGCCATCATGAGAGAAGGTGTAACAACTGAAGCTTTCTCCCAAGTTGCCGAAAAGACTGCTCAGCAGATCGCTATTAGAAATGCAGAGCAAGCAGAAACAAAGAAAGTAGAACTTAAAGTATAGAGATATGTTGGATAGAGTCGAAGCTGCATTAGAGAAGATCAGACCTTTTTTAATTGCTGATGGTGGAAACGTAAAAGTGCTTGAGATCACTGATGACTTAGTGGTCAAGCTCGAACTTGAAGGTGCATGCGAGTCATGTCCTATGTCTCCAATGACTATGAAAGCAGGAATCGAAGAAGCGCTTAAAAGAGATATTCCTGAATTGAAGGGAATTGTAGCTGTGAACGCTGCCCCTATTCAATAAACGTCATTGAAAAAACTCAAAGCACTTGGCTCCATAAGCTGAGTGCTTTTTTTATGTCCAAAAAGTAGAACAATACTTGGCTCCTTGAATTAATTATCTTTGTTTCAAATTAAAATTAATCTTTGCCTAAAGCGTTACTAAGCTGATGAGCCAAAAGCCTTTTACTATTCTCAGTTTTATTAAAAACATTGGATTAATGGTCGTTATTGGAGGAGGCCTACTGGTGTTCTTCTTCTATGTCTACCTGCCTATCTCAACTAACCATAACGAAACCATCACTGTACCTGATCTAGAAGGTGTTCCTTTCGATAGAGTTGATGAGTTACTCACTAATCGCGACCTAAGATATGAGGTGTCTGCAGATTCTGGTTTTGCAGAGGATGAAGAACCTTTAGCCATCTTAAGCCAGAATCCAAAGCCTGGCTCTAAAGTCAAAGAAAACAGGATGGTTTATTTGACATTGAATGCTACCGTACCTCCTCAGGTCAGAATGCCCAATCTGATCGGTACAGATAAAACAAATGCTGAGGACATTTTGAAAAGCAATGGCCTGAAACTAGGTGAAATTGAATATGCTCCGGACAGAAGAATGAATGCCGTAATTGCACAAAAAATGAACGGAGAAGATATTGAAGACAATACCATGATCTATAAGGGTTCGACAATTGATTTGATCATCGGTAATGGTGAGGGTAATACAAGGTTTTCAATGCCTGACTTCTTAGGCCGCTCTTTAGCTGAGGCCAAATTCCAGATTAGAGCTTCCGGTCTCAAACTCACTGAGATCTACTACATCAAAAATGATACAATCTCGGGCAGCGTAGTGTACAAGCAACTACCTCCTGTTGGTAGAGAAATAAGAACCGATGACCTAGTAGAGATCTGGATCAACATGGAAGACCCTGATCAAGAAGACAACTAAGATTTGAGGCTTAGACTTACCATACTATTTGTTTTCATCGCCATTGGAGTTAATGGTCAAATTCGAGAATTACCCTTGGTCAAATCAAAACTGAGTAAGAGAGCCTCATCAGTTGCCAGTACTCAAAATGAAATCACTCAACCTCTTCCCTTCTGGGACGATTTTTCAACAAGCTATTTATTCCCTGACTCCACTAAATGGTTTGCTTCGGAAGATGTAAGAATTAGTAACAGTACCGCCATAAGTGCTCCAACGCTCAATGTTGCTGTATTTGATGGTGTTGATGGTAACGGAGCCCCATATGATGCGAATACATTGATCAGTGGAAAAGCTGACAGCCTAACTTCGCAATTCATAGATCTTTCAACATTGATGGCCGATCAGGCAGATTCTGTTTACCTGAGTTTCTTCTGGCAATTGAATGGACGCGGTGAGTTACCTGAGGAAGGAGATTCTTTAACGCTTTCAGCAAAGAACTCAGCAGGCGAATGGATCACTATTTGGTCCATGTTGGGAGGAGTAGACAATGAAACAGAAGATTTTCAACAAGTACTCCTACAGATTGACCAATCATACTGGCATAGTGAGTTTCAGATCAAATTTCAAGCCTACGGTAATCTGACAGGAGCTTTTGACACTTGGCTAGTAGATTACATTTTTTTGAATAAGTCCAGATTTGAAAATGACATCGCATACTTGGACAGAGCCTTGACCCGCAGGCCTTCTTTCTTAACAGCGCCATATACAGCCATGCCAACTGAGCAATTCTTCTCAGACCCTAATAAATATGTGGCGCAAACTAACTCGGAGTTTTATAACCTGAACTCATTCTTTCAGCCGATTCTTTATTCAACCATTGTCACGGACCAGGTAACAGGACAAGAAATAGAAAGACTAAATGATAATGTCCTAGCTATCCCATTGCCAGGTGCATTTGAAAGAAGAGAATTTGATTCTCCTGCTTTAAACCCCTCTTTACTAGACTCTGATGCAGACTCATTGCTTCTAGAAACAAGCTACTTTATAAGATCTGGAGATACCTATTTTATTGAAGAGATCAATGGCACAGACACCACCTTTGCTTTTAATGTGGACTACCGAATTAACGACACTGTTAAAATGGTCACAGTCATTGATGATTACTTCGCCTATGATGATGGCGAACCTGATTTCGCTGCAGGCATAAATCAACGCGGTGGTCAATTGGCTTATCGCTTCTTTGCGGAAGAGCGTGCCTTGCTCACCCATATTGACATCAACTTTCCTTTTGTACAGCAAGCAGGCGAACCTATTGAGTTGTTTGTTAGATCTGAATTAGATAACAACCCTGAATCCATCCTTTTTCAGGATTCATATGGTGTATTAAGACCAGAAAGCATTGGTGATTTAAGAGCTTACCAGCTCGACACACCTATTTTTGTGCAAGACACCTTCTTTATTGGATTTGCACAGGCCACCAATGAATTCTTAGCAGTAGGACTAGATAAAAACAATGATACGGGCAGCGAGATGTTCTTTAATGTATCTGGTCAATGGAGGCCAAATGAGTTTGTAGAAGGTAGCTTTTTAATGAGACCTCGATTCGACAAGGAGATAGCAGCCAACTTCAATCCCTCAGGAGGAGAAGCAAGAGAGATCATAGACGTATTCCCTAACCCAAGTACTGGCAGATTCTATATTGCAGCAGATGTCAATTCTTTAGAGGTATACGATAATTATGGCAACCGGCAACTGTTCAGCACTGAAGAGAAAGACCGAGGTGTCTGGGTAGATCTCTCAAGAAATAAAAATGGCATATATTTGCTCAAGTTTTTTAGCAATGGAAAGCCCGTGGCTAAACGGGTAGTTTTACAGAATTAGTATGACGGAGATTTCAGCAGAACAATTGATCATCAGAATGCAAAACGAGTCTGACCTTATGATCATTGATGTTAGAGAGAAGTGGGAATATGATGAGGATAATATTGGAGCCAAATGTTACCCTTTAGGAGAACTCCCTCAATTTTTAGAAGAACTAAGCTCCTTCAAAAACCAAGAGATCATAGTTCACTGCAAAAGTGGAGCTAGATCAGGCAGAGCACAAAAATACCTTACCCAGCAAGGCTTCACCCATGTGGTAAATCTGACTGGTGGGATTATGGCTTTTAGAGAATTACAGCCAGCCTAGGCAAAAAGACTCATCCAATCTCTCGGTTGGATATTTTGGTACCCTTTAATTCCTAGTTTTTCGACCGCTTCGATATTCTCGAGTTTATCGTCAATAAACAGACAGGTTTCGGCTGATAGCTGATGATCATTTAATATTACCTGCCAAGCTCCAGGGTTGGGCTTACGCTCTCCTACTTCCTGTGAGAGATAAACTTCAGTGAAAAAAGAGTTGAATGATCTTCCGCCAGATACATGCTCAAATAGCCTATTAAAGAATCTGATATGGATATCATTGGTATTACTCATCACGAATAATGTGTAATCCTGGGCCATGTTGTCGATTAATTCGATTTTGTCCTTATCGATTTTACCAAGTCCAGAACACCAAGCTAAATCAATAGCTTCATCCGCTCCTTTGAATTCAAACCTTTGTCGAATATTAGCTCTAAACGTAGGATCGTCAATTTTACCAACCTCGTACTCTTTAAAAAAGGCTTCTTGAGAAAAGGATTTTATCTCCTTTTCACTTCTTTCAAATAGTTCGGCAAAGGCTTTAATTGTGACTGATTCATTCCAATCAATAATCACACCTCCAAGGTCGAATATGACGTTTTGAATTTTAGAAAAGTCCTGCTGCATTTACTTTGCTTAATTAGACTCAAATATGTAACATTGCACTCCAATTTTCAAAGGACTGAAAAGAACTTTGGATAGGGCCTATAACTCAGTTGGTTAGAGTATCTGACTCATAATCAGAAAGTCCCTGGTTCGAGCCCAGGTGGGCCCACAATAGCAGAATCCTATGGTTCTGCTATTTTTTTACCCAATTAGTACTTTTTAGCATTACGACCGCGATCCCCTCGCCACTTGCCTTTCTTTTTCTTTCTGTAAAAACCAGTCGATTTAGTTTTTTCATCAGTAGGCTTTGGCTTTTTAGGCTTCTTTTTACGAGGAGTTTTCGTCCGAGGAAGCTCCTTTTTAGCAGGTATCTTCTCATTGGGAACGAAACCTTCTACAGTTTCTATTTCTAATTGCTCATCAATCAATTTTTCGATTGCCCAGACCAATTCCATTTCTTCGGCAGTCACCAAAGAGATGGCTTCTCCATTAGCTCCTGCTCTTCCGGTTCTACCTATTCTGTGCACATAGTCTTCTGGCACATTCGGCAATTCGTAATTGACAACATGAGGTAGTAGAGGTATATCCAATCCTCTGGATGCAATATCAGTGGCAACGAGTACTCGTATTTCTCCAGACTTAAAGCCAGCTAACGCTTTAGTCCTAGCACCTTGGCTTTTATTTCCATGTATAGCAGCAGAAGTAATTCCTTTTTTGGCAATTTTATCGCTTAGTCTGTTGGCACCATACTTAGTACGACTAAATACCAAAACCTGACTCCACCCTCCTTTATCAATCATTTGAATTAATAATGAGGTCTTTTTGGCCTTCTCGACATGAATAACTCGCTGATCGATTTTCTCTACTGTGGTGTTCTCAGGAGTTGCCTCAACCAGAACAGGGTCTCGCATAAATGTACCCGCAAGCTCTTTGATTTGCTTTGAGAAAGTTGCTGAGAAGAGAAGGTTCTGTCTTCGTGGAGGCAAGGTCTCTAAGATCTTTCTAATATCTCGGAGGAAGCCCATATCCAGCATCCTGTCGGCTTCATCTAAGACTAATATTTCCACATAACTAAGAGATACATGTCCTTGATTATAGAGATCAAGCAATCGACCAGGAGTTGCTATTAAAATGTCTACCCCTCTTTTAAGTGCTCTTACCTGAGGGTTTTGATTGACCCCTCCAAAGATCATTGTAGATTCCAAATGAAGAAACTCGCTGTAGGCCTCCACATTTTGCGAAACTTGTGCAGCCAGCTCTCTGGTTGGTGTTAAGATTAGTGCGCGAACAGGCCTTCTTTTTGGCTGCTTAGACTCTGATAGAATTTGCAGTAAAGGCAGCGTAAAACTTGCTGTTTTACCTGTTCCTGTCTGTGCAGAGCCCAATACGTCAGCCCTTTCAAGAATTAGTGGAATTGCTTTTTCCTGTATTGCAGAAGCTTCCTTATATCCAACTTTTTCAATGGCGTGCAAAATGGGTTTGGATAAACCCAGGGTGTCAAATGACATAGATTTCTTTTAGAAAAACCGTGCTTTTCTCGGCTTTTTGTGAGCCACAAAGTTAGCGCTTATTTCTGGCAATCTTCCTTAGCCAATGAATAGTTGAGGTATCATGGCCAATTAGCCTTCCACAAAACCTTCTTCCTTATACTTTGGATTCGGATAAGAATAAAAGCCTTCTCCAGTTTTGACACCCAGCTTCCCCTGATCAATGTAGGTTTTGAGCAAAGCAGCGAAGGCTTGACTCCTTTTGTCAGACTGGGCACTAGTGATGTGCCATGCCGTATCGAGGCCCACAGTATCTAGTACACCAAAAGGCCCCATGTCCATTTTGAAATTCCCCATCCAACTGCGGTCGATGTCTTCTATAGACCCAACATCCATGGTCTTTAAAGCGCCTGCAGCACCGATCAGAGCCATCAACATAAAATTGAAGATATACCCAGGGTTTTCTTTCTTGACAAAAACAGGAGTCTGATTTAGCTTTCTTCCCATCTCAAAAAGGAAATCTTTGATCCAATCTTCAGTAGTATCATGTGGCATGATATCCACCACATTGGCGTAGAACACATCATGGAAATGAAAATTACAGAATCGTTCTGGTCTGCCTGTGCTTTCAGCAATTTGCGAAGGAAGTAAGTAGGACGTGTTAGAAGTAAATAAGGTCTTATCAGGACAAAGCTCCCCGAATTGCGCCCATACCTTTTGCTTCAAGTCTAAATTCTCCGTAACGGATTCGTTTAAGAAATCGGCATCATCCGCTGCTGATTCAGCATCTGTTGTAAAGGTCAAACGCGCCTTAGCAGCTTCCGCTTCATCCTCTGATAGCTGGCCATTCTTGATCAACACTTTCAGAATACCTTCTTGGATCTTAATGGCTGCATCAAAAGCCTTTTCATTGATATCATAAATGGTGGTTTCAAAACCGCTCAGTGCAGACTGAAGTCCAACTCTTAATCCTAATGTTCCAGCCCCGAGAATCAGGACTTTGTTGATGTCTTTTATTTCAAGTTTCATATTTGTTTCGTTTACCCCCCTCGCCTACGGCACTCCCCCTAAAAAGGGGGAGAGTTTTAAATCCTACTCCTCGCCTTTAAAAGGGGAGGTGGTCGAAGACCGGAGGGGTCTAAATACAATTTCTTTCCAAAGCCCCAGCAGCGTTCTCCCCACATGCTTTAACCGCATAAATCAAGTTAGCGAATCTAGGATCTTGTGTCAGGCCTTTTTTGTAGCGCGCATAAATCTGCTGAATGATCACACCAATCTTAAATGCCCCAAAAACATAATAAAACAGCTGATCACTAAGGTCAAAACCTGTTTTCTTCTCATACTGTTCTACAAACTCTGCTCGGGTGTAATTACCAGGAAGCCAAGTCAAACTAAATGGCTTCAATATATCTGAATCAGAAGCCTGTGCCCAATACGCCAAAGAGGTACCCATATCCATTAATGGATTTCCAATAGTTGCCATTTCCCAGTCCAATACCGCAATGATCTCATCCAATTTCTCAGGGTTGAGAATCAGATTGTCATACTTATAATCGTTGTGAATCAGACTCACATATTTTTGCTCAGGAATATTTGCCTTCATCCATACAGCCGCCTCATCCATTTGAGGAATTTTATCGGTCTCAGCTTTATAATAGCGTCCGATCCAACCTTCCACTTGCCTTTGGGTATAACCATCTGGCTTACCAAAGTCGGAAAGTCCCGAAGCCTCCAAATCAATCAGATGCAGTTCTGCTAAATGGTTGACAGTAGCTTCAGAAATGGAGCGCATTAATTCTGGTTGGAGATCTAGGTCTTTTGGTGGTCTACCTCGAAGAATCACACCTTTCACACGTTCCATCATGTAAAAGTCAGCCCCCATCACCTCGTGATCATTACAGAAAAGCACCGGCTTTGGAGATTTGCTGTAAACTCCATCCAGAGCACTCAACACTCTGAATTCTCTAGACATATCATGTCCACCCTTGATATTGGCGCCAAAAGGAGGGCGTCTTAATACGTATTCTTTATCTCCTGATTTCAGAAGATAGGTGAGATTAGAAAACCCAGATGGAAACTGACTGATTTCGAGTTCACCAGAAAATCCTTCAAGAATCTCAGATAAATATGCCTTGAGTTTATCAAGGTCTAACTCCTCTCCTTTTCTTATGTCTTTTGGGCTATCTATCATATTCCGTAGCCCTTCAAAATATGCTTGGCTAAACTAGACTTATGCACTTCGTCTGGTCCATCATAAATTCTGGCCCCTCTTTCGTGGCGATACCAGAATGACAACAAGGTATCATCTGTAATACCTAAAGCTCCGTGCACCTGTATTGCCCTATCAAGTATTTTCATTAATACATTGGCTACATAAAACTTGATGGTTGAAATTTCAATTCTAGCTGCCTTCGCTCCTTCTTCATCCATCTTCTTGGCTGTATTCAACACCATTAATCTTGAAGCGTCAATCTCTGCTCTTGATTCAGCTATCCAGTTCTGAATAGTCTGCTGGTGCCCTAATTTCTTACCATTGCCTAAATCTCTTGTGGCAGCTCTTGAGCACATCATATCGAATGCTCTTTCGCAAATCCCAATCCATCTCATGCAATGATGAATTCTACCTGGACCTAAACGGTATTGAGCCATTTTAAATCCTTCTCCTACCTTCCCTACCAAATGTGATTTAGGAACTCTTACATTAGTCAACCTGATCTCTGCATGACTAAAATAGCCTGCTCCAGGCTCGCCCATGATGGGTATATTTCTCACCAACTCGAAGCCCTCAGCATCTGTAGGCACAAGTACTATACTCGCCCTTGAGTAAGGGTCAGCCTCCGCATCAGTTACAGCCATTACCACGCAAAAAGCAGCACCATCCGCTGCAGTGGTAAACCATTTATGCCCATTTAGGACGATCTCATCGCCTTCAAAAACAGCTGTAGTGGCCATATTCACAGGATTAGAGCCTGCAAACTCAGGCTCTGTCATACCAAAACATGAACGAACTTCTCCATTCATCAATGGCCACATGTACTTTTCCTTCAATTCATCATTCGCGAATTGATGCAGCAATTCCATATTCCCGATATCAGGAGCCTGGCAATTCAAAACATAATGCCCAATGACTGAAGTCCCTAGAAGCTCAGAGATCTGACCGAACTCAGCCATGGTCAAGCCTTGACCACCATCTTCTTCAGGCAAATGGGGTGCCCAAATACCCAATGCTTTCGCCTTTTCTCTTTTAGATCTTAAAGTGGGCTCAGTTTCAGACCAATCGTCTTGAAGTAAATGAAGCTCGGTAGGGTATAATTCCTCCTCAACAAAGGCTTTAATCTTTGGAAAGAGGGCTTTGAGTTTATCTGTAGCGAATAGTTGGTTCATAAGGTTATCGGTTATTCGTTAATGGTTAATTGATTTCACACTTAACCACTTACTATTAACAATTAACTAAATGGTAAATCCGCCATCGGCAGTGATGACCGACCCTGTAATAAACTTCGAAGCATCCGATGACAAATACAAGGCTAAAGCAGCTAAATGCTGTGGTTCTGCCAACATCGGCAAAGCTTGTTTCATCATGACCATTTTCAGGATCTTATCATTTGAAGTGAGCGCTTCACTAAACTTGGTCTTGATCAAACCTGGACAGATAGCATTAGCTCGTATGTTATGCGGACCCCATTCACGGGCCATAACTTTTGTCAGTTGAATGAGGGCAGACTTACTTACTGAATACAATCCTAATCCTTGCCCAGGTGTAATTCCTTCTATGCTACTAATATTCACAACGGAACCACCTCCTCTACTCTTCATACTGTCCAAACAGTATTTAGCCAAATTCAAAGGGCCACGAACATTCACATCCATGATCTTATTGAAGGCGTCATTTCCAGCTTCTTCCAAAGGCCCAAAAACAGGGTTAGCCGCAGCATTGTTGATGACAATATCTACTCCTCCTAAAGCCGAGATGGTGTTGTCTGCTAATTTCTTAACGTCTGCATCATCACCCATATGACAAGCAGAAGCGGTTGCTAACCAGCCCTGATCTCTAATTTCTTTGGCAACCTCATCTACAGCTTCTTGCTTTCGACTACTCACAACCACATGAGCTCCTTGTTGCGCCAAAGCAACGGCCATGTCTTTTCCGATTCCTTTACTAGCGCCTGTGACGATAGCTACCTTACCTGTAAGGTCAAATTGATTGATGTATTTCATATAAGTGAATTCTGTGAAGGGTATGTAAGATAAAAGAATTAATTTGCTCTGCATGACGAGTATTTAATTCTTGTCAGAATTGTGTAGAATAATCTTAAACGAATAATCAACCCACCTATGAAAGCAGTTCTATTCGAAAACATCGGCCTCCCCCAAGAGGTATTACAACTCAAAGAAATTGATAAACCCACACCAGGTCCGGGTGAGATCTGTGTAAAAGTGTCGAAGGCCAATATTGTTCCTGCCGACATAATGTTTATCAGAGGAATGTATGGCTTAAGGCCTCATCCCCCACAGATCGGTGGTTTTGAAGCTTGTGGAGCTGTTGAATCATGCGGAGAAGGAGTTGATATGCGAGCCGGATCTAAAGTGATATTCACTCAACAAGGTGTATGGGCTGAATATGTCTGTGTCGCTGCCAATACAGTGATCCCTCAACCTCCTACTCTTTCTGATCAGATCGCTTGCCAAGCTTTTATCAATCCGCTTACAGCCTATGGCATGTTGATCAAAGCAGACTTAGAAGAAGGTGATTTCCTATTGATCACAGCAGCAGCTTCAGCTTTCAGCAAGTTTGTCATTCAATTCGCAGCTAATCGCGGCATCAATGTGATCGGTACAGTTCGAAGAGATGAACAAAAAGATGAATTATTGGCCCTAGGCGCTCATACTATTATCAATGAACAATCTGAAAACCTTTATAAAGCTGTAAAAGCAGCCACAAATGGCGAAATGGCCAAATCTGCTTTTGATGCTGTTGGTGGAGAGTTAGGATACAAAGTTCTCAATTGCCTACAAAGTGGTGGTCTGCTTCAGGTTTACGGATTATTAAGTCTACAACCTATACCTCTGAATAGTGGTCTTCTGATCTTTAAAGATTTAACAGTTCAAGGATTCTGGCTGACTACCTGGTTCATGAATCTCTCTGGCGATGAGAGAAGGAGTATCATCCCTAAGATTCTAGGCATGCTAACTACCAATGAGCTGAAAGCGGATGTAGAAGCAGAATATCAGCTTGAAGACTGGAGCAAAGCCATAGAGCACATGGAAGGTCCTGGGAGAAAAGGAAAGATCTTATTCGACTTTAACTCTTGAAAAAGACCTTAGGCTATATTGGTTTATTTGTCCTTGGCTTTTTGGTAGTCTTGGTGGCCACCACCTCTTATGCTGATTTACCGGTAGAAGAACTCAAGCAAAAATATGCGAATGAGGCCTCTCAGTTCATCGATATTGATGGATTAGAGGTCCATTACCGTATTGAGGGCCAAGGTCCTGACCTTGTATTAGTTCATGGGACTGCTGCTTCTCTTCACACTTGGGATGACTGGACTGAACTTCTAAAAGACCAGTTTCGAATCATCAGATTTGATTTACCCGCTTTCGGATTGACTGGTCCTAATAAGGAGAGAGACTATAGCATCCAAGCCTACACAGACTTCTTGAATTCATTTACTGAGGCACTAGCGCTTGATAGTTTCTCCATTGCGGGTAATTCATTAGGTGGAGGTATTGCTTGGTCATATGCTGCCCAGTATCCTGAGAGAGTTGAAAAATTGATCCTCATAGATGCTACAGGAATTCCGGATGATCAAGGCGACCCACCTGTTTTTAAGATGGCTCGAAATCCTATACTCGGAACACTCTTCGAATTCCTTACTCCAAAAGCATTCATCAAGAAAAACATGAAGGAAGTCTATTATGATGATTCAAAAGTTACTGACGAATTGGTGACACGATATCATGATATGGCGCTGAGAGAAGGAAATAGAATCGCTTTTCGGGACAGAGCGCATGTGGTAAATCCTGACATTACTGATCAATTAGCTAAGATTACTGCCCCTACTTTGATCATTTGGGGTGAAGAAGACGAATGGATTCCTGTTGAAAGTGGCTATATACTGCAAGAGAAAATTAATATCGCAGAACTAGCCATTATGGAAGAAATGGGCCATGTGCCTATGGAAGAAGATCCTGAAACCAGTGCTGCTATTACTAGAGAATTCTTACTGAATTATTAACATCTACCGCTTGCTGATCTTATTACCTGTGATTTCTCTTTGCATGGTACATTTGAATCTATCAGAATCTTGCTTAGCTCGATGTTTAGTGGAACGGCCTTGAACACGCCCTCTCCACATCTTAAATGAACTGGGCTTCATTTCTTTTCTCATCAACTTGATCACTTCCTTCTCCGCTAAACCAAATTGATCCTTTATGGCATCAAAGCTGGTGCGATCTTCCCAAGCCATTTCCACTATTCTATCAATATCTTGATCAGTCAATTTCATCAAATCAATAAGTCGCTGTAGCTGAAATTGTTTAAATCAGAAAGCCCCAGCAATTAACCGGGGCTTTCAACCATCAACTTAACCAGAATCACTATAGCATAGTGACTTGTTCTTTATATTCAGTTAGAGGCAAATCAGTCTGTGATATAGATTTGAAGCCTCCTCTTATGTTTGTGATTTTCTTGAATCCGGCAGCGGCTAAAATGGACATCATGATTACCGATCTGTAACCTCCTGCACAATGCACGAACCATTCTGTTTTCTTATCTAGTGTTTCAAGATTGTCATTCACAAAGTCAAGTGGAAAGTTTGTTGAACCACTCACATGCTGAGACATAAACTCACTTTCTTTTCTCACATCCATTATGGACATATCGGAAGTCAATTCTGTCGCATCGATCTCCTGGATGATTGCCAACTCCTCTCCTGCCAATTCCCAAGCTTCCACTCCTCCTTTTAGGAATCCCAACGCATTGTCATAGCCTACTCTCGCTAAGCGAATCACTACCTCTTCTTCTTTACCTTCATCTGCAATAAAGACAATTGGCTGTTTTAAATCCGTGATGAGAGCTCCCACCCAAGGGGCAAAATTGTCATCAATGCCAATGAATAAACTATTTGGTATAAAGCCTTTGACAAACTCATCCTGATGACGCGTATCAATGACGATCGCTTTATTCTTGTTGATCGTCTGTTTGAATTCTTTTACATCTAGTGCTAAAACACCTCTATCCAAAACATCATCAATACTTTCATATCCCATTTTATTCATTACTGCATTCTTAGGGAAGTACTGCGGTGGAGCTACCAAATCGTTAGTTACCTCATTGACAAACTCTTCTTTAGTCATATCGGCTCTCAACGCATAGTTGAACCTCTTCTGATTACCGAGCGTGTCGACAGTGTCTGAACTCATGTTTTTACCACAAGCTGAACCTTGACCGTGTCCTGGGTATACGATCACATTATCTGATAGAGGCATGATCTTATTTCTCAGCGAATCGAAAAGATGGGCAGCCAGATCTTCTCTCGAAAGATCAGATTTCACTGCAAGATCAGGCCTTCCTACATCTCCTAAAAACAAGGTGTCACCTGTAAAAATAGCGTGGTCATTGCCTTCTTCATCAATTAACAAGAAGGTAGACGATTCCATCGTGTGGCCAGGCGTATGCAAGACCTTGATCTGAACATTTCCAATTTCAAATACTTGGTTGTCCTCTGCGACAAGAGCACCAAAATTAGGCTTAGCTGTAGGACCAAATACAATTTGCCCACCTGTCTTCTTTGCAAGATCTAAGTGCCCTGAAACAAAGTCTGCATGGAAATGAGTCTCAAAAACATATTTGATTTTGGCATTATCTCTAGTAGCAAGATCTAAGTAGGGTTGCACTTCTCTGAGAGGGTCTATGATCGCTGCTTCACCGTTCGACTCAATGTAATAAGCGGCTTCCGCTAGGCAATTGGTATAAAGTTGTTCTATTTTCATAAGGATTACTTTTCTCAGTTGGTGATTCAAAATTGCCACTATCCACTTTTTCGATCAGTAACTTGAGTTACCTATAAGCATGACATTGATCAGGCTTTTTCGCTATTTTCAACTATGAAGTTTCCAAAAACCATCACCCTTCTACTACTCATTACTAGTCAAATAGCTTTTGCTCAGAATTCATTAACTACTAGTGGAAGACTAGTATTCGGTTCGAAAGAAGACAAAACTGCCTCCATCAGTTTGGGAGACATTGATGATGATGGAGACCTTGACATTGTTGCAGCCAATGGTAGGCATTGGCCACAGAGAAACCAGATCTACTTCAACAATGGCAGAGGAATTTTCACGGTTTCAAAACCTCTAGACCTGATCAAAGAAACCTCCTACGCTACAGAGCTAGCAGACCTAGATGGGGATGGCGATCTGGACATTGCAGTTGGCAATGACATGGCTCCAAATGCCCTTTATCTCAATGATGGCAAAGGTAATTTCACTAGATCATCTGGTTTTGGTGAGGACTATGCCCCTACTAGAAACCTGAGCTTGGATGATATTGATGGAGATGGAGATATAGATATTCTGATCACTAACAGAGGTATGCCCAATCAGATATGCTTAAATAATGGCAAAGCGGAATTTGACGAGATCGTTGAATTTGGCTCATCAGATGATTCAACTATTGATGTCGCCATTTCAGATATGAATCAGGATGGTCATAAAGACCTGATCTTAGCCAATAGAGATGGACAACAGAATTATGTCTACCTCAATAATGGTGATCTAAAGTTCAATCAGAAAATTGCTTTTGGAACTGGTTCAGATGAAACGCGATCGGTGCTTACTGGTGATTTTAATAATGATGGTTACTTAGATATTGTAACTGCTAATATTGGTGAAGCGAACATGCTTTATTTCGGCAACTCAGAGCTCTCCTTCGATAAGTCGGTTGTCATTGACAATGACAATGACAGGAGCTTTTCAGTAGATAAAGCTGATCTGGACAATGATGGTGACTTTGATTTGATCTTTGCCAATGCCCGTCAGCTAAACTCAATTGTTATTAACACAGATAAAGGCTGGGTAAAAGCCCAGATTGGCAGAAACTCTTTTGATACTTACGACATCGTAGCAGGTGATATAAATGGAGATGGCAGAATTGATTTGGCTGAAGCTAATTCTGATCAGCTGAACTATTTCTATTTCAATAGAGAAGAAAAATAAGAATTACCGCTCCTCAAAATAGTCTTCTCTCACACGAAGGTAATTTTTAATTTATTGGTTTATAGACATTTAGTCTCAACCAAAACTTTTTAAAATGAAAAAGCTAATTCTTTTATCAGCTTTCACCTCATTATTATTCTTTGGCTGTTCTTATCAGGAAAGCGACTCTACTCAAGCTACTACTGCCGTAAACATGACAGAAGAAGAGATCATTGCCAAAGGTGAGTACCTGTCATTGGTTGGAGGATGTGATCACTGTCACACACCTAAGAAAATGACTCCACAAGGACCTGTTCCTGACATGGAAAGATGGATGATGGGTTACCCAGCGGACCAACCACTTCCAGACATGGTCAATCCTGGAAAATGGGTTTTAATGACTGGCGAGTTGACAGCTGCAGTAGGACCTTGGGGAGTTACATTTGCAGCCAACCTAACCCCTGACGAAACTGGGATAGGGTCATGGACTTATGAAAGGTTCAAGAAATCTATAACTGAAGGGAAGTTTAAGGGAATAGATGAATCTCGACCTCTTTTACCACCTATGCCTTGGCAATCAATCGGTCAAATGAAAGACGAAGACCTAAGAGCTATTTACGCTTATCTGATGTCCATTAAGCCCATTGAGAATGTGGTGCCAGCTTATATTCCACCCACTGAACTATAAAATAAATGCCCTTTCAAGGGCATTTATTCGTTGTCTTCTTCTTTGTTTCCTTCGGTATTATTCTTTTTACCCTTCTTTTTCTTCTCCTTTTTAGGCTTGTTCTTCTTTTTAAAGAGTCCGAAACCGCCTAGGATTCCTTTTTTGGCTGCTGTATCAACCACAACAGTATCCGCCAACATCTCCTGAAGAGTAAGAGAATCTACTGGTTCTGGTTCAGGTGCCTCCTTAATTTTGAGGAAGTAACCAGCATAGCGTTGATTGTATATTTCTTGTTCTCGGTTGAATGACCCTCTCAAAAGAGGTGAATATTGAGCCTGTATCGGTGGTGGAAGTGCATTGTACTCTTCCATAAGCACTCTGTATCTAGCAGTATCCACAATCTGCGCTACAATACTATCGTAGAACTTAGAATTAAAATGAGTGATCTCCTTTTCTTGAATATCAAGTTTATAGTAAGGCCTCTTTTTAAAGACCTTGTCAAAGAGATAAGGATTCTCTAAAACTGGTTTTTCCTTAGCTCTGAAAACGCGAGTGATAAGATTTTCCTTCACCCTATTATCATAATCGAACCCGAACTTCTCGTATGAGTGTACTCTCCCTTTTTGTACTCTAAAGCCCTTGCCTCCAGTTCCCTGCATAAATTTCTGCATCAGAGAATCTCCATCTTCAGCTTTGAATTTGAAACCGTAAGGACGTTTAGGAACGAATGTACCGTCTACCTCTGTGAAAAGGGTATAGGCTTTCTGCTGCTCCATATCATCGAGAATAAAAGCACTGTGGTATGCAGGACAAACTGTCTGCACAGCGCATGATGACATGAGGCACACCAATAGGATGCTTATTGTGGTTGTTTTATTCATTTGGCGCCCAAAGGGGTCGTAAAATTAATATTTTTCACATAACGACCTGTTCAGCACTCAAAAAGCGCTGATGCCAGAACCTTATTGGTTCTTTTAACTTATTCTATACTTTAAGCGTTTTGTGGTAAGTTTAGACAATTAATGAAGCCTTTCGACTACATCATTGCAGGTGCCGGTGCCTCTGGTTTAACACTCGCTCACCTATTACTGGGACTCAAAGATAATCATTCCATCTTAATTATCGATAAAGACGATAAATCTCAGAATGATAGAACCTGGTGCTTCTGGCAAAAAGAACAAAACCTTTTCGAAGAAATTGTCAGTCGCAAATGGAATCAGGTTAAAGTAAAAGGCCGGACTTTTGACAAAACTTATGACATCTCACCTTATGAGTATAAGATGATTAGAGGTGTTGACTTTTATGAGCATGTCAAACCACAATTGTTGGCTTCAGACCGAGTTACTTGGCTAAAAGAAGAAATCATTGAGATTCTCCCTTCAGGTAAAGTAACAACCAATGAAGGCGAGTATACTGGGGGGCTAGTATTTAACAGCACCATTGACTACTCAAATCTTGAATTCGAGAAATCTAACAACACACTTCAGCATTTTAAAGGCTGGGTGATCGAAACAAAGGAAGAAGTATTCGACCCAAAATGCGCTACATACATGGACTTCTCACTTGATCAAGAGGGTGATTGCAGATTTGGTTATGTGCTGCCTTTTAGCTCAACCCAAGCCCTCGTAGAGTACACTCTATTCAATAAAACCTTACTTTCTGACGAGGCTTATGACACACGCCTTAAAAACTATATTCAAGAATTAGGAATTCAGGAGTTTAAAATAGTCGAAGAAGAGAAAGGAGTTATACCAATGACTGATTACTCCTTCCAGATTAAAGAGAGCGATCGCCTTTTTAATATCGGCATCTTAGGCGGTTTCGCTAAAGCAAGCACTGGCTATTCCTTCCTGCGTGCACAAGGCATTTTACAGCAATTGGTCAATAATATTTCATCAGGAAAAGAGATCAGATACAATCTCCCTTACCAAAAGGCCAGATTCAAAAAATATGATGCCACTTTATTGGATGTTTTGGCTAATAAGAAATTCACAGGCGAAGATCTTTTTGTAAGCCTATTTGAGAAAAACGGTGCACATGCTGTATTTAAATTCTTAGATGAGGAGACCAGTTTGGCCGAAGAACTGAAGCTTATGTCATCCACTCCAATTTTAGATTTTGGTAAAAGCTTTATTAAGCAACTGATGAAATAAGATATATTGTAGGTATGCAAGAATTATGGGATGCTATCCCTCCTTTTGTATTACCTCTACTCTACACCATAGGACTGATCTACGCGGTGATCAGTGTATTATTAGAGAACAAAAACCCGCTAAAAACTCATTCCTATTTACTTCTGCTTCTATTGCTACCAGTAATAGGCATTTTGATCTATTTTTTCTTTGGGCAAAATCTTAGAAAGAAGAAGATCTTCGCTAAACGGAAACTTATCAACAAAGCCTTTGGTCAAAAGTATATTGATGATTTCCTAGACAACACTCAAAGGCTAGAGGTTCCGAATGAATATAGACCTCTTGAGCAGTATGATAAGCTGATCCGGTTCTTGGCCAGAGACCTCTCTCCTCTTTCGATCAATAATAGAGTAGATGTACTTCGCAATGGAGAGGAAAAATTTCCGGCCGTCATGAAAGCCATTGAGGAAGCCAAACATCACATCCATATTGAATATTACATTTTCACCGATGATGACATCGGGCATCCTTTATCCCAGCTTTTGATCAAAAAAGCGCAAGAAGGCGTACAAGTAAGAATTATTGCTGATGGTGTAGGTTCTATCAGCTTAAAGCGGAGATATATCCGGAAAATGAGAGAACATGGAATAGAGATTTACAAGTTTATGCCTGTTCTATTCCCTGCTTTTACCAGTAAAATCAATTATCGAAACCACAGAAAGATCATCATAGTAGATGGAAAGATCGGTTTTACTGGAGGGATCAATTTGGATGATCGATACATCAACAATGGCAAACACAAACTCTATTGGAGAGACACCCATTTAAGGCTAGAGGGTGAAGCTGTTAAGACACTGCAATTTCAGTTCTTACTAAGCTGGCAATTTGTTTCAGAACAGGAGCTTGAGATAGATGAGCTCTTTTTCCCTGAATTTGAAGAACTAGGTAGACAATGTGTTCAAATAAACGCTAGTGGCCCTGATTGGGAGTTAGCCAGCATTATGGATTCATTTCTACTCGCCTTAAACGCAGCCCACTCACATATTAGAATTGTGACACCTTACTTTATTCCAACTGAAAGTATCATAGATGCTATTACCACGGTGGCTAGGTCAGGTGTCGAAATAGAAATGATGATGCCCTACGAGAGTGACTCTTGGATAGTACAAGCAGCTTCATTGTCATATGTCAAGGAATTGCTGAAAGCAGGTGTTAAAGTGCATTTATATAAGAAAGGCTTTATTCATGCTAAGGTGATCGTAGTAGACGACACTTTTGCTTCAGTAGGAACTGCCAACATGGACTCACGAAGCTTTAATATGAATTATGAGATCAACACTTATCTATATGAAAAGTCTGTTGCGCTAAGACTCATTCATCACTTTCAGTCAGACAAACAAGAATCCGTTCTCATTAAATTAGAAGACTGGAAAAACAGAAAGACTACACAAAAACTTAAGGAATCTGTGTGTAGATTGTTAGCACCATTACTCTAAGTAAGAACTAGGTTTCGAAATCCAACAATGAGAACTATTGCTTCAATAATCTTCCTTTGTTTCTTCAGTTCCTGTGCAGCTCAAGAAGCTTGCGATAATTGCCAGGACATGCCATTTACTTCTTATCATATTGGAAATGATACTGACTTAGAAACCTCTCCTACTTTTGGAATAACCATGATGGGTGGACGTTCTGAACATGACCAGGCCATGAAATGGTTTTTAAGAAATGCCAATGGTGGTGACATCCTCGTATTGAGAGCTTCAGGTAGTGATGGATATAATGAGTATTTATTTTCAGAGTTAGGTGTCTCAGTAAATTCAGTAGAAACCATTGTTGTTGATAATGAAGAAGCCGCAAATCATGAGTACGTGATTCAAAAAATCCAACAAGCAGAAGCTATTTGGATGGCCGGTGGCGATCAATGGAAGTATTTAAATATTTGGGGTAACTCTCCTATGAAAGGTGCCTTAAATGATCATATAAATATCAAAAAAGGAGTCATTGGTGGTACTAGTGCAGGAATGGCCGTTTTAGGCGAGTGGTATTTTAGTGCTGAAAATGGAACAATCACATCTGATGAAGCTTTGGCAAACCCATTTAATGAAAGGTTAACCCTTGATAATGATTTTCTTGATCTCCAAATCTTAAAAAAGACCATTACAGATACCCATTATGCAAATCGGAACCGTCAAGGTAGACATAGTGCCTTTTTGGCAAGGCTAGTCAATTCAGACAATTCAAGGTTCTATGGCATCGCATGTGACGAATACACGGCCCTATGCATTGACGAATTAGGCATTGCGCGTATTTTCGGTAATTCTCCTCAAAATCAAGACGCTGTTTATTTTATACAAACCAACTGCAAATCTTCATTCGCACCAGAAGAAATAGATGACAATGAACCGTTAACTTGGAATCAAGATGCACAAGCGCTTATCGTATATCAAGTGATTGCCAATTCTGGAGGCTCCCAATTATTCAATTTGAACACATGGGATGAAGGCACTGGGGGTTCTTGGAAATACTGGTATATAGAGAATGGCACATGGCACGAAACGAATGGAGAAGAACCAAACTGTAATTGATAAGAGATGAAAAACGAATACGCTAGTTTAGAAACATTGAAATTTCTGATGCATCAAGTACATCAATCAGAAGATGTCTTAGGCAAAGGACGATTTGAAGCTTATGATCGTGAATCAGCTGATCTATTTTTAGACGCTATTAAAGACTTCTCAGACGCTGAGCTTTTTCCTTTTATCAGAGACATGGATGAAAAGCCAGCACATTATAAAAACGAGCGTATCCATATTCACCCACAGTTTGAGCGAATATTTAGACAATCAGCAGAATTAGGACTAGTTAGTTCCTTCTTTGACGAAGAACATGGTGGTCTGCAAATGCCAAGCATGTTATTTCATGCTGCCTATTTGTACATGGAAGCGGCCAACAATCATGTAACAGGATATTTAGGCTTAACTGCTGGCTCTGCCAATTTGATAGCCTCCTTTGGGAACGATCACTTAAAAAAGACTTTCCTACCTAACATGCTTAGCATGAAATGGACTGGCACCATGTGTTTGACAGAACCTCAAGCAGGTAGCTCTTTATCCGATATTGTTACCACTGCCAAGGATAAAGGAGATGGCACTTATGCTATTCATGGGCAAAAGATCTTCATCTCTTCAGGAGATCATCAATATTCTGAGAATATCATTCATTTAGTATTGGCAAGATTAGAAGGTGCTCCTTCAGGTACTAAAGGCGTATCTCTTTTTGTAGTACCAAGAATTCAAGTCATAGAGAATGGTTTGGGAGATGTTCAAGTGATTACTGCAGGAGAATTCGAGAAGTTAGGTCAAAGAGGTTATTGCACCTCTCATCTGGCTTTTGAAGGTTCTACCGGGTATTTAGTAGGTGAAGCGAATAAAGGCCTCAGCTATATGTTCCAAATGATGAATGAGGCGAGAATAGCTACTGGACGCATGGGAGCTGGCATTGCTTCGGCAGCTTATTATGCTTCATTACAATATGCGCGAGAAAGACCGCAAGGAAGAAAACTAAATACAACCGGCACAAAAGATCTTGATGAGGGACAAACTTTGATCATTAATCATCCAGACGTGAAAAGAATGCTTCTTTTTCAGAAAGCAGTAGTAGAAGGTTCTGCTGCTTTGATCTCTCAAGCTTCTTATTATGTAGACAAAGAAGAGACGGCAGAGTCAGATGAGGAAAAGCAGAAATACAACCTACTCTTAGAACTCATGACTCCTGTTGTTAAAACCTACCCTGCTGAAAAAGGAATGGAGTCAGTAAGCCAAGGGCTACAAGTTTTAGGTGGTTATGGTTTCTGTATGGACTTTATACTACAGCAATACTATAGAGACATTAGAATTATTAGCATTTACGAAGGAACTACAGGGATACAGTCTCTTGACCTTATGGGTCGAAAAATGAATCTCGGAAATGGCAAAGCACTAGAATTACTTGCTCAGGAAATTACTGGCAGCATCCAAAGTGCCATGGCCTTCAACTCACTTCAAAATGAAGCTCAAATATTAGCCGGTAGTTTAGGTACAGTTCAAGAGGTAATGGGCACTCTAGCACCAATTGCTAAAGGAGGTAATTTTGAAAAGTATTTAGCTGACGCGACTCTCTTTATGGATATGATGGGTACCATATTAGTGGGATGGCAATGGCTGAAAATGGCAACTGTTGCCCAACAAGCATTGGAAAGTAATGACTCAAGTTATAGCTCAGAGTTTTACAATGGGAAGATTCATACCATGCAGTTCTTTTTCAAGTATGAAATGGGCAGAATTAAAGGAATTGCTAAAACCATGCAGAACACAGCTGAACTCACCCTTGATATTGATCTGGGTATGTTGGATTGACATGACAAACATCATTTCTTACATCCGCAGTCAATGCGTATGTTTGTGGCTTAGAAGTTTTCATGAGCAAAAGCAATTCAAAAAATCTAAGAAATATTTGGTACCTGGCTTGTCATAGCTCGGTTCTGGAGAAAGGCAAGACGATTGAAAAAGAGATCGATGGCGAAAAAATCTGCTTCGGAAGAGATAATGAAGGCAAGGCATTTGCATTAAGAAATCAGTGCCCTCACAGAGGTATCCCTCTAACCTATGGCACCTTCGATGGATGCGAGATAGAATGTTGCTATCATGGATGGCGATTTAAGCCTGATGGTGTCTGTTCTAAGATCCCTGCTTTGCCTCCACAATCTAAACTTGATGTTTCTAAAGTAAGAGCCCCTTATTACCTCTTGAAGGAAATGCACGGGCTAGTCTTGATCTATCTTCCTAAAGACATGAGGAAACCCGAGGATTATGATGAGTCGCTCCTACCTAAATTTCCATTAGATGAAGATCAATCTTTCGATCTAGTGACAGCCAAAAAGATGGACTGCGGTTTAGATCATTCAGTCATAGGTTTGATTGACCCCGCTCACGTACCATTTGTCCACCAATCATGGTTCTTTAGAAAGAAGACCAACCTCAAATTAAAGACCAAGAACTTTGCTCCTTCTCATTTGGGCTTCACTATGGTGAGACATGCACCATCAAAAAACTCAGCGGCTTATAAGATCCTGAAGAAAGAGCAAACCACAGAGATCAGTTTTCAAATACCTGGGATTCGAATTGAACACCTAAAAGTGGGAGAAGATGATATTGTGATCATGACCACGCTTACCCCTGTGAATGAGCACGAAACTGAATTGACCCAATTTATCTACACAAACATTAGTTGGATCAAGTTCTTTAAACCGATTTTTTATCGTTTTGCAGACACTTTTATTCAACAAGACGTTGATGTATTTAAGAAACTAAAAGAGGGACTTAACAATAACCCTCCTTTAATGCTCATGGGTGACCCTGATATGCAGGCCAAATGGTATAACGCTATTAGAGCGAGATACGAAAAGTGTCAAGAGGAAAAAATTCCATTTGAAAACCCAATTAAAGAACAAACATTATATTGGCAGACCTAAAAAAGAATCGACAATGAAACGCATTTGGCTCCTAATTCTACCTATAACAATCATTATGTCATCTTGCTCTAGCGATGATGGACCTGGCATAACAGAAGAGCAAAGACAACTCATCATGGGTGACACAAGTGATGATATTCTTCTTCTAGGTTTGCAAAGTCCGATCACTGTTGAAAGAGATGATGTTCATGGTGGCACAAGAGAATTAGACATGGATAGAAATGGAGAGATTGATGTGATCATTACTTTTTATCAGGAATTCTTTGGCGGAAAAGGAATTCAGATATCCACTCCTAATGAAGATGCTAACGCAGAAGTAGCTTTTGATCCTTCTACAGATTGGGTGAGACCTTTAAACGCAGGTGAAATTGTCACTTTTGATTCTGAAGATTGGCGTTCAGCCGATATGGAACCACTTGCTGTTTTTGATTCCAATGATGGCAGCTCATCAGGCTTATGGAATGGCACAACAAGTAAGTACGTTGCTTTCAGAATGCAGATCAATAATACCCGTTTTTTAGCTTGGATAGAGCTAAGCGTGTCTGATTATGACAATCATAGCTTCCATAATTACGGTATTAAGATCGTTCCTTAAGCTCTTCGAGCTCTTTCTGTACTTTCTTTGGTAAACTATTTACGATCGTCTCATATGAATGATCAGTGAGTTCAAGGATCATTTGGTCGCTTATTCGGCCATCCGTGAATACAGAATTCCAATGCGTTTTATTCATATGCCAGCCTGGCGTTATACCGTCATATTGCTCGCGCAATTCGACTGCTTTTTCAGGGTCGCATTTCAAATTGATGAAGGCAAAATCATCAATTCCGGTGATGGCGAATATTTTATTCATCACCTTGAAAACAAGAGTCTCTGGTCCGAAAGGTGTGTCTTCTGTAACCCCATGTTTCGATAGGCAATATTCACGATATATATCTAGGTACATACTCAATCAAATGTCTATCAAGTTACTCAAACCATCGTTTATTTTGGTCATTCTGTTACTGTCTTTTGGCTGTGGCAATAACGAAGAACCTGCAGACCGTTTTACCCTTGGAGATATCTCAACAGTATCGAGCTTTACTTATTACGGTGATTCAGATATCCCTCTCTTTTCTGAAAACATCAATGGTGGGTTTAATTGGAAGAATTACGGTATCCTTCTCGATTTAAATGGAGACGACACCTATGATCTAAACCTATTTTATAACCAACAAATTGGCATAGATGGAACTGAACTCTATTATTCATCCATAGCTTCCTTTAATTCTAGCTTTAAGACTATCGGTCAAACAGGGCAATTATCTGATAGAGAAAGATGGTTTCCTCAAGTTTTCAATGAAGCCCAAACCATAAGCCTTAGTGAATTTGAATTGGGAACAGACCTAAGTGAAACTTATTTGAGTTTTTTGGCTATAGAAAGTGGCCAGGTATCCATATCAATGAACAATTTTCCATCTGCTGGAGCCAGTGGCTACATAGTTTTTCAAATGCAAGATCAAAACAATAGAGAGATCATGGGATGGCTTCATATTGAACAATTCTCCGATTTGAAAGGCATCAAATTAATCGATGTTGGTTTCAATTATCTCGATTGATTTTTGATTATCTTAAGCTTAACCTTAAAGGATATGAATCTCAAAAACACACTCCTTCTCTTATTCATCTCATTAGGCATATATGCCTGTAATGAAGACACAAACCCGGTAGACTCTTTAGTAACTGGAGATCGTAATACTGTTCAGAACTATAAAAATTATGAAGATTCTGATTTAGAACTCATTTCCGAAACCGTTCAAAATGGCTGGAATTCCAAAAGCTTTTCTTTGGATATTGATTTGGATGAAGATGGGATAGAGGACTTTAATTTGGGCTACGTTATTTCGAATAGCGTAACTGGATTCAGAAATTACCAGGGAGTGATTTACCCCTTTAATAATTCATTTCGAGCAATGGGAGATTCTGTTTTGATAGTCGATGAGCGAATTTGGCTCCCCATTTGGCTGAACGAAAATGAATTCGCAGATAGAAGCTCATACGTATGGAATAGCAGACAAGGTCAAAGTATTTTTATGTCTTATTATGAAGGAGACAATAGTACTATCTACCAGGACTTTAACTTTTTCCCAGAAGGAGCCTCTAACGCCTATGCCGTTTTTACTATGCTTGACGCTCAAAATCGACAGATTCTAGGCTGGATTCATGTGCGACACATCGATGAGTTTCTTAAGCCCCAACTGGTCGATATCGGGTATAATTATTTGAATTAGCGAGTAATAAATCTGACGATCATTACTGTTAATGCAATCAAGAACATGATGATCGATATCTTATTGATACCGTGCATTACTTTTAGATTGAAGCTTGCAGGTCTGTTAGGGTCCTTCTTCCTAAAGAAATAACCCAGCACAGGTCCAAAGTCGAATACCTCTTTAGCCGACAGTTTTACTTTTTCTGTTTTTTGCTCTTGTTTTTGCTCTTCCATATCTACAAACTTTCAAGTGCAACGGCCTCTGGTTCTAGCCAGTTGTCGTCTTCTCTTATAATTTCAATCAATTCATCAACTGCATTTTCAGATGGCACTCCTCTTTTCACTACTTCTTGCCCTCTGTAAAGAGTAATCTTTCCCTTACCAGAACCAACATAGCCATAATCGGCATCCGCCATTTCACCAGGGCCATTCACAATACAACCCATAATACCGATCTTCACTCCTTTGAGATGATCTGTACGCTTACGGATCATCGCGGTAGTTTCTTGCAAATCGAACAAGGTTCTTCCGCAGCTAGGGCAAGATATATACTCTGTTTTGGTCATTCTCGTCCTTCCGGCCTGAAGAATGCCAAATGCAGTTTCGTTCTTAAGTTTTAGTTCATCTAAAAGGTTTTCAGAAGTGCCTGCTGAAAGCATAACGCCATCGCCAAAGCCATCTACCAGCAAACCTCCGATATCTGTTGAAGCATCGATCAAAAACTGTTCTTGATCTGTCACTTGATATGGACGCTCAACAATGATCGGACATTGAATCTTTTTAGAGACTAGGTCAAACACAAACCTTCTTAATGCCGGCATAGCATGATCATTCTTGGTAGAAATGATCAAAACCAGATTTTCCATTTGTAAGACATCAAAAAGGGAAGGGTCAAATTCCTCTACATTGAATCTCAAGAAATTCAAGTCGTCACTGCAGTCTTCAGCAGAAGTGAACTCTTCTAATGAATAGACCGGATACCTGCTTTGCTTCTCTCCTAAATCCTTCCAAACTGAGAAGTCAATAAGTTCGCCTAAGCCGTTTGGTAACATGAATGGCGAAGGGTTTTTACCTGTGTAGACATAATCAACACCTTGATCATTCATCCTCCACTTATCTGGCTCAGGTAAATAAAAATGACCAACTGATTTCAGGTCTTTTATACCCAGAGAGTCTATTGAAGACAAATCAGCAATCACTCTTGGCACATTTCTCAGACCGATATTCCCCACCTCTAAAGTATCTCTTCTGTGGTAGGCAAAAGGATCAATTGGATTCTCCTCGATCTCATTGATGGCAGCGTGTCTAGCTCTATTTGAATATCTCTCTACTAGCTTTCTTGCAACAGGCGCTTCATATTCAGGTGCTTCAGTGAGCGAAACTCGAACCGTATCTCCTAAACCATCCTCTAGAAGGGTTCCAATACCTACGGCTGACTTAATTCTTCCGTCTTCAGCTTCTCCGGCTTCTGTTACGCCTAAATGCAACGGATAAGGTTTTAAACCTTCCTCATCTAGTTTTTGAACCAACAGGCGGTAAGCTTCGACCATCACTTGCGCATTGCTCGATTTCATCGAGAGCACTATCTGATCGTAGTTCAGTTCTTCACAAATTCTTAGGAACTCCAATGCTGATTCTACCATACCATAGGCCGTATCTCCATATCTGCTCATAATACGATCAGATAGAGAACCATGATTGGTTCCAATGCGCATAGCAGTACCGTGTTTTTTACACAGCTCTACCAAAGGAGTGAACCTCTCTTTAATTCTATCTAATTCCGCCTGATAGGTTTCATTAGTGTATTCTATTTCTTCGAATTTCTTCTTGTCAGCAAAGTTGCCCGGGTTTATACGAACCTTTTCAACAATCTGAGCTGCCAACTCTGCTGCATTTGGCGTAAAGTGAATATCTGCCACCAGAGGCACATGACAACCTCTTGCTCTCAATTCTTCTTTGATGTTTCTGAGATTCTCAGCCTCTTTCAAGCTTGGTGCGGTAATACGAACTAATTCACAGCCCGATTCCACAATACGAAGAGTCTCTTCGACCGTACCGATGGTATCCATAGTGTCAACCGTGGTCATAGATTGCACCACGATCGGATTATCACCGCCAACGATCACATCACCTACTTTGACCGGAATGGTCTTTCGTCTTGAATATTGAGTAAGGCTATTACAGTATTTCTTCTCAGAAGACATAAGCTAAATATTGCTGCAAAATTAACCCATGAAGAAGGAAAAAGTTAGCTCGAGATGAGTTATTTCCATTATTAAATATCACCCAGCTGCGGTCTTAAGACTATCTCTTCCACCACGGTTTGCTTAGATAGCGCATGAGCTCCATAAATAGCATCAGCAATATCCTCAGGTTTCATAAATCTTTCTTGTGGTAGATCTACTCCCTCCCAGCTAGCGGTTAAGGTCGCTCCTGGTAAAATTGAAGTCACTCTTACTCCATGCGGTTTCATTTCTTCGCGGATTGATTTTGTAAAACCCAGCAAGGCAAATTTCGAGATAGAGTATGAACCTCCATTGTCATAGGCTTGAATACCAGCGATGGAGCCTGTGGTGAAGATATGGCCTTCTTTTCGCTCTTTCATTTGACTGATCAAGGCTCTGGTCAGATAGTAAGCAGAATAAAGATTGGTCTCTATCATTTTCTCCAGATTCCCTTCCTCCTCTTCATACACTGCACCAGGAATAAATAAACCCGTATTATTGATGAGAACGTCAACTGGTCTATTCAGCTCATTGATCATATTCGCAAAAGCCAATACTTCCGATTTTTGAGACATGTCAGTAACTCTCGTATAGATCTCTCCTTCTCCATCAAGAGAGGCTTTTAAAGCTTCAAGGTCTTGACTGGAGCGAGCACAAGTAACTATATCAAATCCATTTTGATAGAATTTCTCAACTGTTGCTCGTCCAATACCTTTGGTACCACTACTGATGACTGCTAGTTTTCTCATGGGCTAAAAATCGTCATTTAATAGAATAAAGATGCCTGAATCAATAATGTTTTAATTTCATAAGGAACCATTCGTACAAGATTTGTTATTTTACCGTTGTACTGCGTGCAACAGTAACTTTTAATGAGCAGACTAGGCCAATACATTTTATTCATCGGATCTCTTTTTAAAAACCGTGAGTCTTTTGCCACTTACTTCAGGCTGACCGTTGATGAGTGTATTTATATAGGCTTGAACAGTATTGTCATTGTCAGTATTGTATCCATTTTTATGGGGGCTGTATCAACAGTGCAAACAGCTTATAACTTAGTAAGCCCATTAATTCCACAGAGTGTAATTGGATTGATTGTTAGAGACTTAACCATTCTCGAGTTGGCACCAACCATTACAGCCATTGTATTTGCTGGTAAAGTAGGATCATCTATTGCCGGAAATTTAGGAACCATGAGGATCACAGAGCAGATCGATGCACTTGAGGTAATGGGAATTAATTCAGCTTCCTATCTCGTATTACCGAAAATTGTGGCTACTGTCTTTATGTATCCTTTCTTAGTGATACTTGCAGGTGTATTAGCTATTGGAGGAGGTTTACTAGCCTCAGAATTAGCAGGCGTTGTGGCTTCAGCAGATTTCTTAACTGGACTCAAAACTAGCTTCAATGAATTTAGTGTGGCCTTTGCCATGATCAAGTCTGTCGTATTCGGTTTCTTGATCTCTTCTATTGCAGCCTTTATGGGTTACTATACAAAAGGCGGTGCACTTGAGGTTGGCCAATCAAGTACAAGAGCAGTAACGGTTAGCTGTATTGCTATTCTATTAAGTGATTTCATTTTAGCTCAACTCCTTTTAGTCAGATGATAGAAGTAAAGAACCTTACTAAGTCATTTGCTGACAAAGTTGTCCTGGAAGACATCAATGCCACTTTCGAAAGAGGTAAAACCAATTTGATCATTGGTGCTAGTGGATCTGGAAAGAGTGTATTGCTTAAAAACATTGTAGGCCTTTTTAAGCCTGACAATGGAGAAGTACTCTATAATGGAAGAAACTTCATCACAGCAGACCGTGACCTAAAAACAGAGATAAGAAGAGAAATAGGAATGCTTTTTCAAGGAGGAGCCCTTTTCGATTCAATGAATGTAGAGCAGAACATCAAATTCCCTCTAGATGTATTGACCCAGATTCCAGAGGATGAAAAGCTCGATATGGTCAATAAAGTATTAGCTAAGGTGAAATTGGAGAATACCAACTTCAAAATGCCTTCAGAGATCAGTGGTGGTATGCAGAAGCGTGTGGGTATTGCCAGAGCTTTGGTCAATAATTCCAAATACCTTTTCTGCGATGAGCCTAACTCGGGTCTCGACCCTAAGACGTCCATCAAGATTGACCAACTGTTGCAAGAGATCACGGATGAATTTCAAACTACCACAGTTATTGTAACACACGACATGAACTCTGTTATGGAAATTGGTGAGCACATCATCTTTATCTCAGACAAGCAGAAGTTGTGGGAAGGAACGAATGATGAGATCATTCATAGTGGCGTTGAAGCGCTTGATGAATTCGTTTTCGCCAACAAAATGATGCGCAAATTCAAAGGCATTTAAATTAGAACAAGGCACTGACCTGAACTCTTCCAAGGTGTACTGCCTGATTCTCTCCAGACTTTCTACCATCATACCTCAGGACCAACTGCAGACCTCGACCTATTCTTTGCTGCCAGCTCAAATTCCAAGTCATGTTTTGGCCAGGCCTTAATGCCTCGAGCATTTCGTAACCGACAGGTGAATTCTCAACTCCATTGTAATCGATATCGATGTATCTCAGGTTAGCACTGATGGTTGTGGTTGCCGCTTTAGAAATACGCGCATCTAGAGACACTTCTCTTAAACTGGCTGTCTCAAAGCTATCAGCATCGAAATCGTTGAATTTCTCCTTCCAAGAAAAAGTGGTTGTAAATCGTAGTCTACTCGAAGGCTGCCAAGCTAATGCTGGTTGCCATGTGTCAGAAACCACTAAGTAATTTCTGGCTGTTAGCACATCAGATAAACTACTTTTGTCTCCATTAATATAGTTCATATCAAAATTCAATCGAGAATTGATATTCCATCTAATATGGGCTTTCACATCTCTATTCAACCTTTTTTCAAAGCCATTGAAGAGAAGCTGTTTGTTCTCTAATCGACTGAATCCTATATCAGCCCCAAATTTTGAGTTGGTGCGATTAAAGAAAAGTGTTGACCGTAAAGTTTCCTTAGAGGCAAGGATATCCTCTTCCGCTACATTCGTTGGCCATATGCGATTACCCAAATTATCATCAGTGATCTGAGAATTTAATGACCAGGCCGAGATGTTCGAGAAATGCTGAATAAATCGTTTAAAGCCTCTTTCTTCGCGCCAAGTACGAGGGAAATTGACATTCAATCGATAAGTGATCACGGTGTTAAAAGCATCCACAAATGAATCGGTAGGAACGAAAATCTTCGCATAGTTTTTCTCATCTGGATTTATAGCGATATAAAACTCATTCAAGTCTTGTATACCATCGCCATTATCATCTCGCCAAGTATGAGTTCCTTCTCCCGTAGCGACAGGTATAAAGATGAACTCTCTCCTGAGTTCTCTACTATTTGACAAGTTATAACTGAAGTCAGACTGAATGATGCGATCGAAAAATGTCGCATTCCAATCTACTCTACCCATTACTGTTTCATCCGAATCTTCCTGCCCCACTGTTTGTAGGTCGCGATAAGTAAAAAGTAAGTTCAATCTATTGGTAGGATTGATAATTGTGTTGAAAAAGAAATTATAGGTCTCAGAAGTAGTATTATCTCTCAATTCTCCATTTACTGGAAGCCTATCTTCTCTGAACTGAACTTCAACACCATAAGAAGTTTTTAAACTATCTGCATTTTTTAGGTAGAATGAATGCTCTTCAAAATTCATGGCAGTGCTGATCACTGCATCGTCCAGATTATTACGTACCTCGTTACGATCAACTCTATATCGATAACCAGGTATAAACCATTTGCTATTGAATGAAGCATCTATGCTATATCTCAGCCACTCAGAATTAGTAGTTAGCTGATCATTATTCATATAAAAAGCATCGAACTTCAATCTAAATGGGCCCAGATCTTTATCCGCATTGAGATAGTGCTGACTACCATCAACCGCCTCTCCTCTTTTTCTTCGAACCAGTCTATAATCAATCCCATTGAGAGCATTAGCTCGCAACGAGGCGTTCGCATTTAAAATGTTCTCAGTGTAAGTCTCTGTAAAATCATTTGGGTCATAACTCCAATCTCGATCAAATTCTATGTACCTGACCCGATCTATGAACGAAAAGGATTCACTGTTAAACTCATAGCTCGCACCTGCATTGAATCGATAATTATCCAAGCCAGCAACTGGTCGATTTTTGGTGTTATAAATGATCTTATAGGCATATCCGTCATCATCCTCACTATCCAGATCTGAGAATAGATTTAGATCATTTTTGGATAAGGCGAACTCCGCTTGGATATCCTCATACTGAGTAACTTTCACCCCCGCATTGCCCGTAAACATTCTCTTTTGATTTGGCGCATTCAACAATGACACTGGTTCATAATCACCTTGCGCCTGTCCATTCAAAGGTGGAACCCATTGATATATCCGACCATTTGAAGTGGAATTGGTCAGGATGTAATTACCTCTACCAAGGCCCACTTGTGAGAATTCCACCAAATAAAATGCGCTATCAGGATTGGTCGAATATTCGAAAATATCATAGACTACATTTGAAGCATCTATGCCAGTCGTTTGCCTGTATAAGATCAGATCAGGATTAAAGGCTACACTATCGACTCTGGAGGTAACCGCACTATTTAAATCGTCTCCTGCATTGGCCAGAATTTCTTTCTCTTCTTGACTCAAATCAAAAGCCAAAGGTTGATTCCTATTGTCTTTTTCATTGTAAAAATGAAGACCAAAATTGACCTTATCATTGCTCTGTTGATGGCCCGCCTGCACAATGAACCTGCTATAGTTTTGATCCGAGAATTCATAGTCTACCCTAATTCGTGTAAACTGTGTAATCACCACCTTATTGGTAAAAGTGATCTCTGCTAGGTTATAATCTATGATATAGTCATTGTCATAGCCCCGCACCATTTGTTTTCCGTCAATGAATACTTTTTCTGAGCCCGCTAAAATGATCACGAAACGCTCATTATTTGGGCCTCTCACCCGATATGGCCCTTGAACACCTTCAATTGGGTCTACAGAAACTGAGGCAAATCTACCCTTGGCCACTGAGCCTGCTATTGAGGTTTGGGCCGTAAATCCGTTCTTCATTTTGTAGTTGGATATGAACTGTCCGCCCTGGACATTCTTGTAGTATCTCAAGAAATTGGAATCAGTTTTCCTGAGTACGACATCGCCAGCTTTGACTGAAAAGTTATCATTGAATAGCTCGATGAATACATTATCAAAATCTTGTAGCTGCTGTGTATTGCCTTCAGGTTGAAATGGCACATTCTGGTCTGTGATCACTGCTCTTAAATTGACACCATCAGAAAGCTGACCTTCCATTTGAAGATTTAAGGTTGAATTGACAAACACATCTTGCCTATTACCAAAGGAAACCCCTCTTGAAATGCTCCCCGTCTTAGCAATATCACCAGTACTAAAGATCTCTTCTCTTTTAGGAATGACCAGAGCTTCCTGATATCTCACAGCGTCCTTAAAAAGAGCTGATGAATCATATACATCAAGCGAACGTCTGGACTTTTCCGAGTGTAGATCGAATGGTAATGTTCGGTAGCAGATTTGAATAGATCCTAGTTCAAGGTTATTGAATTTGATGGTATTTGAATTGAGGTCAAATTCGTAATCCACTTCATCCAAATCAGGAAAGCTAATGGTAGAAGGAACAACGGTGAGTGAATCTAGAATTTGTGGTTCTGAACTAACTGTAATGTATCGGCAATCTTGCGCTACTGCCCAGTTGGTCAATAGGCCAAAAAATAAGATCAGTACAGAAAAGCGAGCCTTTAGCCGCACGATTAGTCAGTTAGTGGAAATTCGATAAAGAAGGTCGTCCCTCTATTCTCTTCAGATTCAAACCATATACTCCCTCCTGCATGTTCTACCCCACGTTTGGCAATGGCTAATCCGATTCCAGATCCTTCTTCTTTGGTGCTAAATTTAGGGATAAATACCTTCTCTCGAATGTCCTCTGAGATGCCTTTTCCATTATCTGAACACCTAACCTGCACCTTATTCGATTTTTCAATCAATTCAATATCAATTTCAGGATCCACCTCATCTTTTCTTGCTTGAATGGCATTGAGGATAAGGTTATTGAAAATTCTTCCTAATAATTTCTCATCGGCCATTACCCATACGGCAGCTCTCGGTATGTTCTTTCTAATCTCGGCCTGTTCTTCATTAAATAGACCGATGGCCCTATTCAGCACTTGAACCAGATTGACCCTTTCACTCAAAGGGACAGGCATCTTCGCAAACGAAGAGAAAGAGGTAGCGATATCACTTAAGGTCTCCACCTGCCCCAACAAGTTGTCAATGGGCTTTTGATAAGCTGCCACATCACTTGGCGCTTCTGTCAACACTCTCTTTAGATGTTGAAGCTTTAATTTCATGGGCGTCAAAGGATTTTTGATCTCATGCGCCACTTGTTGGGCCATCTCTCGCCATGCACTTTCTTTTTCAGACATGGCAAGCGCCTTTTTACTTTTCTCCAGGTTCAGCAGCATGGTATTATACTCACGCACCAACAGACCAATCTCATCGTCAGCCTGCCAGTTGAGTGGTTCGTTCTCTTTAGTCAATGTAAGCGACTTGATCTTCTGAGTGAGGTAAGTAAATGGATAGGTAATCACTCTCGAAGCCAAGAATGATAACAAGATGAAGATCATAAAGATGAAGGTAAATGAGTTCAGAATGTTGGAAAGGATCTCCCTTTGCTCATTGACCAAGGCTTCTTGAGAATCGAAGAAAGGCATACTCAATACACCGATGAGCGCCTTATCATCACCCCCTGTAATGCCAAAATAGGTGGACTTATATTCTAGATCGCCTACTCTCTCAATATCCAGCTGCTCTAAATTCCTAGACTCCACTATGCCAGCCATGGCATTCGGATTGGCATATGGAGAGAGTAGATCATTATCGAATATTAGTCTCTGATTAGTAGCGATGAGCTGACCATTAGTGTTGAATAAATTGATATCAGCGCCTGCATATTGACTGATCTCTGCAATGCGGTTCTCGATCTCTTCATTGTTCCCACTTTGGCCTTGAAGGAAGAAGTATAACTGATTAGAAAGGTTTTCTCCTGCACTACGAGTTGTCTCCAAATACTTGGCTTCTAAATTTGTTTCTACAGTCTCATTGACCAGCTGCAGTACAACAATACTTACTGTGATCAGAGGCAAGAAAAAGGCAAAATTCAAGAGAATCTGCACTTTAGTAGAAATTGTCGTCCCTTCTTGTCTTGCATTTACAATGATGGAAGTCAAACCGAAGATCAGTATGATCATGGCTACCATGAACAAGAAAAACTGAGAAAAATTGGTCATGGTATATCGCAGCGGATAAGCAGGGCTACTTATCACCAAAACCTGATCATTCAGCTCGTTATCGAAGGCCAGATGTAAATACCCGTCTTCTACCACTCCATCCGTAGTGATGTATTCGTTCTCTAGGATTTGGGTGTTGAAATTCCTGCGATAATTAAAAACGCCATTCTGTTCAGTGAGTATTCCCGATTGAAAGAAGGCGTAGCTCATTTTCGCCTTGTCCCTCATGCCATCATCCTCATCTAATAATAAACGAGGTAGAATACTATTATTGACTTGTCTCTTCTTGTCTAACTGAACTAAAACATGACCAATGGTTGTACCATAGCGTTTGATCTCGCAGAACAAATAGTACTGTTGAAGAGGTTGTGGAAAATTGTCAACCAAGAAGTATAGAGATTCAAAATCTGTAGCATTTTGGCTCGTTCCGTATACTTCTCTCAATACATCGATATCCAAATTATTACCACTGATAGGTTTTCCCGACCCATTGAAAAGCAGAATATCTATCTCGTATTTATCAAAGTAATCTCCAAGGTAGACTCTTCTGATCTTCTGATTGATCAGGTCTTTCGAGGAGAATGGATTGGTGATGTTATTCTGGATGAGAATGTCAGATTCAATCTTCACTTTCGCTTGTGAAAGAAGATACTCTCCTGTCAGGTCATTCTCAGATTGAAGATCAATGGCTAAAGCTGTCTTATCCAAAAGAGCTTGCGACTTCACTTCCTTATTAAGCACTGCCATAGCGATTGCGGACCAAATAAACGAAGCCAAGAAAAAGTAGAGAAAGCTATTATAATTGAGCTTCTCCAGTTGCTCTGACAAAGAGAAATATAAAACGACTAAAGCATATACTGCGACTAAGCCGATGACCACAGTAATGATGGAACTAGTAAAAATTGCAGCAAGCCAAGAGACCCCTCCGATTATTCCAATCAGCCACATGACTCTCCTTTTACTTTCGAATAGCTCAACTCGTTTTAATACTAGGTGATAAGCCATCACGCACATCAATGCGTTGAAAAAGACAGCCACATATGCCAAAACCTTTTGTAGGTCAAAACTGATCTCCTGAGCAATATCGAATGACCACTGCGCATTATGGATCATTGACTGTAGCTGTATAACAAAATGGAAAGTCAGCATAAAGGCTAAAAGCAATACTGCATATAAATGAACTGGCTTGAGTTCACTCCTATAATTCATCTCCTTGAAGACAAACCAAACCACAGCAAGCAAAGCCAAAACATTGAGGATCAGATCGCCCTCTGAAGGTTGCCAAATTCCTCCAGCATAAGTAAATGGCTCAAATAAGTACCAATCCAAAATGCTGAGCGGGTACTGATAAAAGATCATCAATATGCGTACAAAGAGCAGCACACCGCCAAATAGGAATAAGCCATTCAATAAGTTCTTCTGGGCCAATTGCGTAGAATAGATATACCCTGCCCGAATGAAGAAATAAATAGCCGCCAAGTACAAAAGGAAAATAGCAAGATCGTAAACAGGATACTCGATCTTCATTCTAGGATTCCCTTCATAGGAGAACAAGAAAATACCTTCGGGAGAATAGATATCTTGTTCTGTATCTGTCATGAAATTGGTCAGTACATAGGCAGACTTGCCAAAGACTTTTGCATTTACCCCAGTGTCTTCAAAATCTTCAGAAATATTAGACTCTGAAGAAAGAGGTAACAAGGCATAGATCTCTACTACCCTATTCTGAGAGTTATTGACCACTTTTCTTTTGACCACATATTGGCCACTCTTTAACTCCAAGAATTTATAGAGATAGGTACCGCTTAGGGTTCCGTATTTTGGAACGAATCGGTTGGTGCTCCAATAGATCACTTCACCATTTTCGAAGATGAAATAAGGCATGTCCTCATCTCTCTGAAAGCGGCTAAATAGCCTATCAAGACTCACTATAGCAGTAGCTCCGATCGACTGTAAATGAGAATCAAGTGCCTTTAATTCCTCCTCAAGGTTTTGACTGATCGCAGTTCTAGGATTAACCCTGCGTTTCTGGTCTGAGAATATCCCTTCATCAATGATCACGATGAGGATGACCAATGCCAGACTGATGACAAGAAAGCGATGCTTTTGAAATATGGCTTTTAGAGGCAAAGGCAATTATGAATTAGAATCTCTTGAATCTACTAATTATTTACATGTTCCGTACATGCAAGGTTGCAGTAGCAAGAAATCGGCCAAATTCTAAGACAAAGTCTTATCATACTTCAACCCTCCAAAAGCATATAGATAGAGGATACGAGAATAGCGGAACATCAAAGGGTAAAGCAGAAGGACCTCTGAGATAATTGCGATCATGTAAACATTCTCAGAAACTGGATGGAAGAACATGTAAATGATAAAAGCTGACACTAGGAATAACCCGACTGACAAAGCATAGCTGATATACATGGCCCCATCGAAAAAGCGTGGCTCCTTCTCAAAATTCACTCCACAATGAGGACACTTCTGATTAATCTTAGTGAATTTACCTAGATTATAGGCACTATGAGGAAACAGCTTGCCTTCTCTGCATTGAGGGCATCTACCCTGCAAAAGTGCTAGTCCCTTGGATCTTTCTGACATTGCGCTTACTTGCTCTGTACCATAAAAATGCGATCACCCCTACAATTAAATAAGGAGTAAAAAAGAGATAAAGAATACCAAAATTCAAATTGGCAGCAACAGAAGTATCGCCAGCACTTACTTGAGACTCTACAGAGCCCCTACACATAGCACATTGTGCCCATGCATTGACCTGAGTCAGGGCTAAAAGTACTATAGATAACAATGCAATTCTTAACTTCTTCATGCCTTACAAATTTACAACTCAATTCATTCTTATCCCATTAATGCACATAATAAGGGCTAATCATTAGATAGACTGCTACCCCAGTTACTGATACGTATAACCAGATCGGAAAGGTGTACTTTACGATCTTTTTATGTTCTGGAATCATACCATTTAATGCATAATAAAAAGACATGAGCACCATGGGTACAACACCAATCGATAAAAGTATATGTGAGATCAATAAAAAGAAGTAGATATATCTACTTGCTCCTTCACCTCCATAAGGAGTTGATTCAGCACTAGCATGGTAGATCACGTAACAAACCAAGAAAACTGCTCCTAGTAAGAATGCTAGGCCATTGAACTTCTTATGTAATTCGATATTCTTTTTTTTCACCGCTACAAGTGCTGCAACTAGAGCAAGAGCAGTCAATGTATTAATTACACCAATTACATCTGGCAAGACATAAACCCAATCTCCTAGGTTTAGCTTAGTAGGAAGTCCTAAAAGCACGACAACTGCTAAAGGAATGGCAATCGACAATACTCTGATCCAAAACAACGATTTTTTCTTTTCTAACACCTCAGCCATCTTCTTCTGTGATTTCTGTCTTTAATATGCGTAACTCTAAGATCAAGCGATCTGTTTCTTCTCTTTCAGTGATATTGTAATAGCCGCGAATTCTATTTTGCTTATCAACCAAAACAACTCTATTGTCCAAGTTGCTCATAGCCACTCCGCAGTACTTAAAGCCAGACCAAGCAAGTGAATCTAATTCTTGTCTCTTCCAGAAGCTATCATAAAACCTGATGCGATTCTTATAGTCCTCAACATCTTGAAGGCTCATAGAGACTCCATTAACAGATGTGATAAGTTCTACTTCAGGATCTTCTCCGAAAACGTCTTGTACCCTCTCTAGCTCTTCTAGTCTAAAAAGGGTTAAGGGTCCATCTACTCTTTCGAAATGGATGATCTGGATCTTCTCCTCACTAACAAATGGAGAAGCGATCACATACTGGTTTTTTGATCTATCCAAGCAAGGAGTTGATAAGCTGTCGCCAAGGCCTTGCTCATAATACACCGGAATGCTGAATTCGTTCCTACCGAATCTTTTCAAGAATAAGAAAATGATGATGGGTAGTAGAATTAGAAGAAATAGAAAGATGCCTTTTTTCCGCATAGTCTGTAAACTAAAAGATCAGGCTAAATGATTAGCCTGATCTCAATTTATTCTTTCTTAATGTCTAGTGACTATCGTCTACTTGTTCACTTCCTGCAGGTTCATAGTCTACAATTCCTCTAGACTCTTTAACTGCCGCTCCTTCCATGTTGACCAATGCTACAATTAGCCAAATGATGAACATCATTGGTAAAATGATCGAGTAGATCAACCCTTTTACCTCGTGTCCTAAGTGCATGAACTCAGATACAATGTAAAATGCTTTTACAATGGTAAGCGCTACGAAGATGGTAGATCTTAAAAATCCAGCATCCATAGTAAATGCGAATACATACTCTATTGCAGTTACTAAAGCCAAAATACCTGCTACTTTCCAAATGCCCATGATCACCGACTTATCGGCAGGCTGTACTTGAATATTGCTAGTTGCTTGTTCCATGATTAAAAGTCTTTAGATCAAATTAGGTAGAAGAAGGTGAATACAAATACCCATACTAGGTCTACAAAGTGCCAGTAAAGACCAACCTTTTCAACCATTTCGTAGTGTCCTCTTTTCTCATAAACACCATTCGCAGCGTTGAAGAAAATCAACACGTTCAATAATACTCCTGAGAATACGTGGAATCCGTGGAAACCAGTAATAAAGAAGAATAGCGCAGCGAAGGCTGGCGGTCCATATTGATTGAATGTTAGGTTAGCACCAAAGATCTCATAGTTCTCTTTCCAGATACCGTTTACTACAACATCACCAATGGTAGCTGTATCAGTTCCTGTAATGAAGTGAGACCATTCCCAAGCTTGGCAGCTTAAGAAAGCAAAACCACCAATGATCGTCCATAGCATCCATTTTACTACATTCTTCTTGTCCATTCTATGACCAGCTTCAACAGCCAATACCATAGTTACAGAAGACATAATGAGGATGAAGGTCATTAAACCAACGAATACTAGTGGAAGCTCTACTCCATGGAAACCAGGGAAAGCCTCATATACCTTTTCAGGAATTGGCCAGTATTCAGTTGAAAAAACAAAGTCTTTAGGATCACCTACATATGCAGGAGCACTCCATCTTAAGAACGCGTAAGTAATTAATAAACCTGAGAAGGTAAATGCATCTGAAAGCAAGAAAAACCACATCATTAGTTTTCCATAGCTCGCCTTAAAAGGCTCAACACCTCCACCCCATAGGGTTCTTTTACTCATTGTAGCAGTAGTTGCCATAAACGAATAGTTTGTTAGTGATTAAGTAGCAAAAATATGAATAAATAAATCCAAAGTCCTCCAAGAAAGTGCCAGTATGTTGTACACATCTCTATGTTCAGCATATTCTTAGAATGTACTTTATATCTAAAGGCCATTACGACCATATAAATCAAAAATATAACCCCACTTATTAAGTGAGCACCATGAAGCCCTGTAAACACATACATAAAGCTTCCTGCCGGGTTGCCAACAAAGAAAACACCAGCATCAACCAATTGACTCCAAGCTTGTAATTGCCCTACCAAGAAAGCAATACCTAGAATCAATGTGATTGAAAGAGCAATTTTTACTTGCTCAGTTTTATTCTTTTTAGCCGCGATATAGGCCCACTGCATGAATACTGAACTAACCAGGATTATACCTGAAGTTACCCATAACATGCTAGGGATATCATACTCCAACCAATCGCCATCTGCTTGACGGACAATATGCGCAGAAGTAAAAGCTGCGAAAATCATAATGACTGTTACAATGAACAGCCACATTGCAAATTTCTTGGGATGCATTGAGAGCGGTTGCTCTACTGGCGCGTCTACTAATTTGTAATCCTCTACCATCATTTCACCATGTCTAGTAAGAACGCAATTTGAACGATCGGCAAATACAGGAAAGAACCAAACATGATCCTCAATGCCGATTTTCTAGATTGATCTTGCATCAACTTAATTGTTGAGGCCAAGAACAACACACCACATACTGTTACAACAACAGCAGAATTAATTCCTGTTAATCCAAAATAAGTAGGCAATAGCCCTAATGGAATTAGGAATAAAGTATAAGTCATGATCTGAAATGCTGTTTTCAGATCCTTTTTACCTTGAACTGGCAATAGTTTGAAACCTGCCTTTTTATAATCTTCATCAGCCACCCAGGCAATAGCCCAGAAATGAGGGAATTGCCAGATAAACTGAATTCCGAAGATGATCAGTGCCTCATGTGAGATCAAACCTGTTGCAGCTGTCCAACCCAATAATGGCGGAAGTGCTCCAGGAATTGCTCCAACAAAAACTGCAATTGGCCCCACTCTCTTTAATGGAGTGTAAACGAAAGAGTATAATACCATTGAGATGCTTGCAAGCATCACTGTTAATGGATTGGTCCATTGTACCAATACTAGCAAACCAGCTAATGCAGTTACAATTGCGAACCAGATCGCCTCTTTCTTGGTCAGTCTTTCTGTTGGAAGCGGTCGTGAAGCAGTACGCTTCATTACCTTATCTAAATCTTTTTCAATCACCTGATTGATCGTACAGCTTGCTCCAGAGATCAAGAATCCTCCTACGAATAGCATAGCTAACTGCATCCAGTCTACCCTTCCTCCCATGGCTAAAGCATAGCCAAATGCGGAAGAGAACGAAACTAATAGAGAAAGTCTCGTTTTCAACAACTCACCATAAGCCTTGGCCTTAACTGACCACAGGCTCGCTTGCCCTACATTTGTTGAATTTCCTGTTATCATATTTCTACAATAGCTTCACTTCCTTTTCGTCTCACCACAAGTACCAAATAGTATTGAATACCTATGATCAAAGACCCGAATAACAAATGTATTGGTTGAATAAATGCTGGTATGGCAAAATATGCCATCAACGCTCCTGTTAAGATTTCAAAGCCTACTACACCTACTAATATGAACATCAAAGATTTGAACTGCTCATAAGCTGATGACTTGTAAAGCACATAAAATAAATACAGGTGCAGCGCCATCAACAACAATGAATAAGATCTATGAATTAGGAATGTAGCTCCTATTTCTTCTATCCATTGAGCTCTAGCTACAGTTGACTCGGCAATCACGTCAATAGCTTCTCTTACTTGAGTTCCTAATACTACCTGAATGGTTGTAAGAACTAAGCAAGCAATCCCTAACCAATAAGCTGATTTAGGAATAGATAGCTTCGTTTCTATCTGTTTGCGAGATCTGTAATACACATAGATCAACAAACAAACGATTACCAATGCTAACAGCATATGCAAGGTGATCATCCACTGCAATAGGTTGGTACTTACTACGATAGAACCGATCCAGCCTTGAAAGCCGACCAATACAAATGCAAGAAATGAAAGAACGGTTACTGTTTTATCTTCCTTCCAATAGCTAATGGAAGTGACAAACGTTGCGAATATCAAAATCCCGATTAAGGCACCTATCAACCTATTGACATATTCTGTCCAGGTTTTAGCAGCATTAAAATCTTCTTCAACTAATATTGAAGGATCATTCTCTATCTGCCCTGCCAACTCATCGAAGCCAAAGCTTCTCAGATAACTCACGAACTTAATATTCTTCTCAGCCCTCTGCTGAGCATAAATGTCTTTATAGTTTGACGGAAGTTGAGCGACATCCGTAGGTGGCACCCAACTTCCGAAACATTTAGGCCAGTCCGGACAACCCATCCCTGACCCTGTGCTTCTCACAATACCGCCAACTGCGATAAGCAAGAAAACAGCTATAATAGTGACGGCCGAAAACCGTCTGAACAATCTTACTTTAGTGCCCGCTTGTTGCATTCACTACTACTTCATCAGCATCTTCCTTCTCCAACGCGATCATATCATTTTCATGCGGAAGGTTAGACTCCATAGTCTCAGAGAATTTAACTGTTTGCGGGATGAAATCATCCTCAGCACCTGGCTTCGAATAATCGTAAGGCCATCTGTACACGTGAGGAATCTCACCAGGCCAGTTTCCGTGACCAGGATTAATTGGAGTAGTCCACTCAAGCGTAGTAGATTTCCACGGGTTAGCAGGTGCTTTTCTACCTCTATACATTGAGTAGAAGAAGTTGAATAGGAAGACAAACTGACCAACGAATGTTAAGATAGCAGCAACTGAAATGAACATGTTCAGATCAGTGAAACCACTGAATGCATCGAAGTTGGTAAATGAGTAATATCTTCTTGGGAAACCTGCAATACCGATGTAGTGCATTGGGAAGAACACAGAGTAAATACCCACGAATGTCAACCAGAAGTGGATATAACCTAACCTGTTGTCCATCATTCTTCCGAACATCTTAGGGAACCAGTGGTACACACCAGCTAATAGACCAAACGCAGATGCTGCACCCATTACTAGGTGGAAGTGAGCTACTACGAAGTATGTATCGTGCAATTGAATATCAATTGCCGAGTTACCTAAGAAAATACCTGTTATACCTCCAGAGATGAATACTGATACCAAACCAATTGAGAACAACATAGCTGGTGTGAATACAATATTACCTCTCCAAAGAGTAGTTAGGTAGTTAAATACTTTTACTGCTGAAGGGATCGCGATAATCAATGTTAAGAACATGAAAATCGAACCTAAGAATGGATTCAGACCTGACACGAACATGTGGTGAGCCCACACGATGAATGAAAGGAACGTAATACCCATCATTGAGATGATCATGGCCTTGTAACCGAAGATCGGCTTACGAGAGTTAGTCGCGATAATCTCAGATGTGATACCTAGAGCAGGTAATAATACAATATATACCTCAGGGTGACCTAGGAACCAGAACAAGTGCTGGTAAAGGATTGGGCTACCACCAACATTTGGAAGTGCCTCACCACCGATATAGATTTCAGATAAATAGAATGACGTACCAAAGCTTCTGTCAAATACTAGAAGTAATGCAGCAGCAAATAATACTGGGAATGATAATAGACCGATAACAGCGGTCAAGAAGAATGCCCAAATAGTAAGAGGCAATCTATCGAATGTCATTCCTTTTGTTCTTAAGTTAATGATGGTTGTGATGTAGTTGATACCTCCTAATAAAGAAGAGGCGATAAAGAACACCATAGCAACCAACCATAGGGTCATACCCAAACCTGAACCTGGCATAGCCTGCGGCAACGCAGACAATGGAGGGTAAACTACCCAACCACCCGATGCTGGTCCTGTTTCAATGAAAAGAGAAACGAACATGATGGCTCCTGATACGAAGAAGAACCAGTAAGACAACATATTCATAAAGCCAGAGGCCATATCTCTTGCTCCAATTTGTAATGGAATCAAGAAGTTTGAGAATGTTCCAGATAAACCTGCAGTCAATACAAAGAATACCATGATAGTACCGTGCATTGTTACAAGTGCCAGATAGAAGTTAGGATCTAAAGAACCATCTACTTGGATCCATTTACCCAAGATTGGTCTTAACCATCCCAGATCAGCATCCGGGAAACCTAACTGCAATCTGAAGATTACAGACATCGCTGCACCAATCATTGCCCAGAAAATACCCGTGATTAGGAATTGCTTAGCAATGGTTTTGTGGTCAGTCGAGAAAATGTATTTAGAAATAAACGACTGCTCATGGTCGTGATCGTGGTGATCATCGTGAGCGTGTACGTCAATTACTGCTTCTGTTGCTGTAGACATAGTTTATTTTGATTCTGTTATTCGTTGATACCTGCTGTTACAACCGCTAATTCCTTCAAATTATCAGGTACCTGACTCATATACTCAGGATTCTTAGAAAGCCACGACTTTTGGTCAGCCTTCCACTCATCGTACTCATCTTGCTCTAGTACGATCACGTTTTTCTTCATTGAGAAGTGACCTCTACCACAGATCTCAGTACAAGCTAGCTCGTAGTTGAAATCAGGGTTGCCCTCTTCTACTCTCATTTCTTCAGTGGTCTTGTTAGCAACAAACCAGAATTGAGTAGGCATACCAGGCATAGCATCCATTTTAACTCTCATGTGAGGAATGAATACTGAGTGTAATACATCTCTTGCTCTGATCTTCAATAGAACTGGTTTACCTTTAGGAATCACCAAGTCTCTGTATTGGAAATCATCGAATCCTGCTCTATCAGAGAAATCTTGTCCGTGAGAGTTTACAGCATCAATAAGTCTGTAATCGAACTCACCCACTTGGTTGTCCATTCCACCATATCTTAAAGACCAAGCGAACTGGTAACCCATGATTTCAATTTGCTCTGATTCTTCAGGAGCTTCACTCATGATACCATCCCAAGCCATCCAGCCAGAAATTACCAACCAAGTCAAAACTATAGCTGGAACACCTGTCCAGATATACTCCAATTTGTTGTTGTGAGGATAGAAGAGTGCTTTGTTATTCTTATTGTATCTGTATTTATAGGCGAACCAAAACAACAGAATGTTTGTGATCGCGAATACAATACCTGTGATCCACATTGTTCTCCAGAACAGCTTGTCAGTTAACTGACCGTGTTCAGAAGCTACTGGCGGATCGTAAGCATCGAAGTTGGCAAATGAGTACCACCCCGCAAGCCCGAAGAATAGCACCATGAAAAGCACCATCAACGCACCGTTGATGTTATTGCTTGTCTGGGTAGTCTCCTCTCCAGTTCCTTTTACTACATTAACCAGTCTCGTAATTCTGAAGATCAACAACAGAATTGCGACAACTAAGAATACTGCTAGAGCTATATAAAAACCGAACATAATTGTTATAAGTGCTTCTTAATTAAATGTGATGATGTGCTGCCTCTTGTGCCATTGGGTGATTTTTCGGTACTAAGTTGAACTTAGATAATGCCGTTAATACCACGAACAAGAAAGCTGAACCAAACATCAAGTACATACCAATTTCCGTCAATCCGAAGGCGCCTTCAGCACCTAACGTACCTGGGGTAATCATTAGATAGAAATCTAACCAGTGACCCAACAACACGATCACGCAAACAATTTTCAAGAAGACCATTAGTCTCTTTGCATCGCGCGTCATCAATACTAAGAATGGAAGGAAAAAGTTAACTACAATGTTTGCGAAAAAGAACGGAGAATAGTGATCAGATAAGAATCTTTCTACAAAGTACACTGACTCTTCCGGAATATTCGCGTAGTAGATTAATAGGAACTGGCTAAACCAGATGTATGTCCAGAAAATACTGAACGCAAAAATAAATTTACCAAGATCATGCAAGTGGTCAGTAGTAACCTGCTGCATGTAACCTGCTTCTTTCAATAACACAATGATCAAAGTAATCAATGCTAGACCTGATACCCACCAGCTGGCAAATACATACCAACCAAACATTGTTGAGAACCAGTGTGTATCGATAGACATGATCCAATCCCAAGCTGCAACAGAAGATGATACTGCAAAGATCACCAAGAAAACAGCAGAAACAGATCTCATCTTTCTCCAGTAGCTATCGCCACCTAGCTCATCTTCAGCTAATGAAAGACCTTTTAATTTCTTAAATAATAGGAACCAAACTCCAAAGAAGATCACCATTCTCAATACGAAGAATAGAGGGAACGATCCGCCTTGTAGTGGCCAGAAGAAGAATGCCTGCTTACCAGCAATCAAACTATCATAATGGGCGCCTCCTACTTCATAAAGATCGCTGTGAGTCCAGTGGAAAATGTCGTGTCCAAATAAGAAGTAACCTGCTAGCATCAATAAACCTGCTGGAGCAATCCAGTGAGCCATTGCTAAAGGCACTCTTACTACGAAGGCCGACCAACCTGCTTGCGCAGCATATTGTATCGCGAAGAAGAACAATCCGATAAGTGCCAATCCTGTGAAATACACATTATTGATCCAGAAATCGATCTTGAATCTTTTCCACCAGCCACCACCGTGACCACCTTCACCATGTCCATCACCAGCTTCTTCTAAAGCACCACCATGACCTTCGTCACCGTGATCTTCTTCCCCATGATGATCAGCAGCACTATCATGGTCTGCGCCATGAGTTGCTTCAACATGGTCTCCTTCACCATGGCCCTCTTCAGCATGTGAGCCACTTGGAAGCATAGCACCAACTAATAACAGTACCAAACCAACGATAAACGCTATCGATAGCTTCTTTTTTAGGCCTGCATTAAAATCAAAAACTTCTTTTGCCATCCTTAAAAATGTTATCTGTTATTGTTGTTGTAAATCTTGAACGTATCTCGCGATCTTCCATCTCTTGTCTTCAGAGATCTGAGAACCGTGAGCTCCCATTCTTCTGATTCCATGAGTGATCACGTGGAAGATATGTCCTTGTGATAAATCTCTTTTAGCAGGAGAAGAGTATGAAGGTACACCAGCGTATACCACACCTACTTTACCTTGACCTTTACCATCAGCACCATGACAGTGCGTACAGTATTGATCGTAAAGTCTTTTACCTTCTGCTTTTACTTCTGCAGTTGCTTCGAAAGGATTCTCAATAGAAGCGGCAGCCTCTACATCGTCTTTCATTAATCTGTAAGGCATGAAACCATTTCCGTTTCTTCTTACAGTACCTGCAACTGGCTGACGTACGTTCTGAGCATATGGATTATTCTCGTTTGAGTTGTAGAACTCTCCAAGTCCATCTTCCCTATTAGATAACCAAGTTCCTTGAGACTTGTCTTTGATCTGTGTCAAAGGCTCGTAAGGTACTGAGTGGTACATCTGAGGTGCATACTCCCTACCTGGGTTGTCACCACTAGCGCCACAAGCTCCTAACAATAGGATGCTCAATAGGGGTAGTAATTGTTTTAATCTATTGATCATAACTGTCAGCTTATTCTTCTCTTGATTTTTCATTCACCTCAACTGCACCAGAATCTTTTAAAGCTTTCTGAATATCAGCAGTTGCTACACTATTGCTACCTAGGTCGATCGCCATTACGTGTTTGTCATCAGTAATTCTGATGTCCAAAAGGTTTGGATCTTTCCAAGGCTTTAGGTCGCTAGATACTAAGAAGGTACCTACCATACCGAAAGCAGCAAGTAAAACGGTCAACTCGAATGTTACCGGTACAAAATCTGGGAATGCTACGAAGTTCTTACCACCAATGATCATTGGCCAGTCAACTCCTAACATCCAGATCTGCATTACCAATGCCAAAGTGGTACCTAAAGCACCAAACATGAAGGCAGCGATCGGTAATCTTGATCTTTTATAACCTAACTCTTCATCCAATCCGTGAACTGGGAATGGAGAGTAAACTTCTTGAATTTTGATTCCTGCACCGCGGATCTTACCAACGGCATGAAGCAATACGTCTTCGTCATCGTATACTCCTAGGACATAGTTCTTTACATCACTCATGATTCAGCAGGTTTTTCAGATGAAGATTTGATAATACTTTTTACTTCAGCCATGTTGATCACTGGGAAGAACTTCGCAAATAGGAAGAATGCAGTGAAGAATAGACCGAAAGTGAATAGATATACACCAGCATCGTAAATAGTTGGGTAGAACATCGCCCATGATGATGGTAAGAAGTCTCTGTGAAGCGAAGTAACGATAATTACGAAACGCTCGAACCACATACCAATATTTACAATGATTGAGATGATAAATGTCGCTGCAATGTTAGTTCTGATCTTTTTGAACCAAAACAACTGAGGTGAGATCACATTACAAGTCATCATTGACCAGTACGCCCACCAGTAAGGCCCTTGCATTCTATTAAAGAAAGCATATTGCTCAGCTGGAACACCAGAATACCAAGCAACAAAGAACTCAGTGATATAAGCGATACCTACGATCGAACCCGTTACGATGATAACGATGTTCATCAATTCAATGTGCTCGATAGTAATGTAATCGTGTAATTTAAATGTCTCTCTTGTTACCAACATCAAGGTCAATACCATAGCAAAACCTGAGAAGATCGCCCCTGCCACGAAGTATGGAGGGAAGATAGTGGTGTGCCATCCTGGAATTACTGATGTAGCAAAGTCAAATGATACAATGGTGTGTACTGAAAGTACTAGTGGAGTTGCTAAACCTGCTAAGATCAATGAAACTGACTCATATCTTGACCAAGTCTTTGCAGCACCATCCCATCCAAGAGATAGCCCACCGTAGATCATTTTTCTAATACCTTTTGCTCTATCTCTAATGGTAGCAAAATCTGGAACTAGACCGAGATACCAGAATACCAATGAAACCGAGAAATAAGTAGAGATCGCGAATACATCCCAAAGTAGTGGAGAGTTAAAGTTCACCCAAAGTGAACCGAATGTATTGGGTAATGGTAGCGCCCAGTATGCTCCTAACCATGGTCTACCCATGTGAAGGATCGGGAATTGAGCTGCACAGATTACCGCGAAGATCGTCATCGCCTCAGAGGCTCTGTTAATCGCCATTCTCCATTTCTGACGGAACAACAATAGTACGGCTGAGATTAGTGTACCTGCGTGACCGATACCAACCCACCATACGAAGTTTGTGATGTCCCAAGCCCAACCTACGGTTTTGTTCAGACCCCACATTCCGATACCTTCCCAAAGTGTGGCAGCTACTGCTACCAAACCGATCATCAATGTGATCACGGAGATACCGAAAGCTGCCGTCCAAAGTTTGGTTGGCTTACCTTCAACGTGGCGGCAGATGTCATGGGTCACATCGTGAACCGTCTTGCCCCCCGTTACTAAAGGTTTTCTTACAGTTGCTTCAACTTGCATTTTTATCTCGGTTTAAAAATTAAGCGTCTTGTTTATCCTTGTTTCTAATCTTAGTCATGTACCACACGTTAGGATTCACATTAAGCTCTTCCAATACGTGGTACGCACGATCTTCATTCACTACTCTCTCAGTCACTTTTTCTCCCTCTTTCTTATCCTCGATTTGTAGTGATTTAGAGATTACTGAATTAGTATCATTCAAATCTCCGAAGATGATAGCATCTGATGGACAAGCACTAGCACATGCTGTGTTGATCTCTCCATCTACTGGTCTTCTACCTTCTCTCTTAGCAGCTAATTTACCTGCCTGGATTCTCTGCACACACATTGTACATTTCTCCATTACCCCTCTAGCACGAACAGTTACATCCGGGTTCAATACCATTTTACCCAAATCATTATTCATTGCTAAGTTCTTATCGAACTGAGTATTATCGTGATATTTGAACCAGTTGAATCTTCTTACTTTATAAGGACAGTTGTTAGCACAGTATCTAGTACCGATACATCTGTTATAAGTCATTTGGTTAAGACCTTCAGTACTGTGCGTTGTAGCAGCAACAGGACAAACAGTCTCACAAGGAGCGTTATTACAGTGCTGACACATCATTGGTTGGAAAGTCACTTCAGGATTAGCTGCAGCTTCTTCCAACTCTTTCTTGTTACCAGCAGGATTAGCTGCAGAATAGTATCTATCGATACGGATCCAAGCCATTTCCCTTCTATTCAGAACTTCTTCTTTACCAACTACCGGAATGTTGTTTTCAGCCTGACAAGCAACTGAACAAGCAGAACAGCCTGTACAAGAGTTCATATCAATTGAAAGACCCCAGTGGTGGTTATTGTATTCGTGACCTTTCCAAAGAGTGATCTTTGAAGGTTTGATGAATTCTCCTTCTTTGTAGATTTTCGGGTTCCATCTTCCTGCAGAAGTATCTTTCTTATAATCAGAAAGCAATGCTTCTTGGATGACGTTTTCTCTACCCATATAAGTTTGGTGAGTTTGCGTCTGAGCGATTCTATATGGTTCGCCAGTTGCGCTTACACTTACACCACCAAGCACGTCCATTACGTTGGCGCCATTTAGCTTAGTGACCATTGGGTAAGCATTCACACCTACTTCATTGGCTACTCTACCAGCCTTTGTTCTACCATAACCAACCGCTAGACCAACTGTACCTTCAGCTTGTCCTGGTTGAACAAGAACAGGAACTTTAACAGTTTGACCACCTGCAGTTAGGTCGACTAATTGTGTAGCACCTTCAGTCATTTCGATTCCTAGCTCAGAAGCCATTGCCATAGAAATGGTCAAATAGTTATCCCAAGTAGCCTTTGTAATAGGATCAGACATTTCTTGCAACCAAGGGTTGTTTGCCTGAGAACCGTTACCGATACCTACTTTTTGATACAAGGCAAGCTCTAAGCCACCCTCAGACTTATAATTCTGAGAAATGCTCGTAGCAGCAGCGCTTGTAGCAGCAGCATCGAATGAATATGAAGTTGAATTTCCTTCAGTCTCGAACACACCGTCATAAAGTGCTTTATCCCAGAACATTTGGAAATCTGAAGTATCATTTTGCTTCGTAAAGAAGTTTTCTCTCCAGTTATCTTGTAGATAAGTATAGTACTCAACAGATTGCCCTGCCCATGTCAAGAATGACTCAGGTGCTTGTCTAGTACTAAATAAAGGAGAGATAGTTGGTTGAGTCAATGAATAGTGACCAGTCTTCAATTCTGCATCATTCCATTGCTCCAAGTAGTGATGATCAGGAGCAACATACTCCACTGCTGAAGTAGTTTCGTCCATTCTATCAGATGTTGAAACAGTTAAGCTTGCTTTTGCCAATCCGTTTTGGATAGCCGCAGCTTCCGCTGAATCATATAATGGGTTACAGTTAAAGAAAATGACTGCTTTAACAGAACCTGCGTTCAATTCTTTTGCGAAGTTCGCTAAGTCTTGATCGTTTCCTTGTCTAAAGTGAACAGGTCTTTCAGTAGAAATTGTAGTACCATAATTGCCTAACATAGCATTGATACCATTCACTAAAACCTGAACTGCTGGATCATTAGAACCAGCTACAACCAATGACTTACCTCTGTTAGACCACAACTCATTAGCTGCTTTAGTAGCGTTAGCTACATCACCAGCAGAAGGAACGCTTACTTTAGCTGCACCAGCCTTTGCTGCTACTGCATTGTACATTGCTGCAACCAAAGGACCTACTTGAGAAGGTTTAATTGGCGTTCTGTAATCAGCGTTTGCACCAGTCATTGATAAATTTGACTCGAATTGATAATGACGAGACATTTCTCTGTGCTCGGCATTGATCTTACGAGTTTGAGCGTATTGCTTAGCAAATTCAATTGGAGAGATCCAAGTACCTAAGAAATCAGCACCAACACTCACAATGGTCTTAGCTTTGCTGAAATCATAAGATGGAATCATCGCCTCACCGAATGAGCGTCTGTTACCTTCTGAAATACCGTAAGCAGAAATTGGGTCGTAAGACACATGCTTAGTTCCAGGATACTTTGCCACGAACTCCCCTACTGCTTTCTTAGTAGTTGGGCTCAATACAGTATTACTTACAATTCTGATCTGACCTGCAGAAGCTAATTTAGAAGCAACCTCTCTATCTAAAGTTTCCCAATCAATATCAGCTCCTCCTTTTAAAGGACCAGTTAATCTCTCCTTATCATATAGAGAAAGAACTGAAGCTTCTACTTGAGCATTGGTTCCACCTTTAGAAATAGTAGAGTACTTATTACCTTCTACTTTAATTGGTCTACCTTCTCTTGTTTTTACAACAACACTAACTGCATCACCACCATTTACATAGGTAGAAGCATAATAGTTAGGGATTGAAGGATCAACGTCAACTGGCTTATTTAAATAAGGAATAGCTTTTCTTACTGGAGCTTCACAAGCTGCTAAAGAAGCTGCTGCGATACCGAAGCCCATTAATTTCAAGAAGTCTCTTCGATTGCTATTACCCTCACCGTTTTCGTTAACCGGAAGGTATTCTGGAAATTCTCCTTCACTCTTCTTAATGAATTCAGGATCGTTGGTTAGTTGTTCGATCCCTTTCCAGTAGGTCTTTTGATTTTCTTTCATTTTATCTAAATCAGAAATCGTAATTCTTTAATTAATAGTGACACTTAGAACATTCAAGTCCTCCGATATCGGTCACTTTCATCGGTGTATTGGTATTAGAGTTGTGTAACTCAACCAGTTTGTCATAGTAACCATTGTCTTGAGTATTCAAGCTTGTGTTTCTGTGACAGTCGATACACCAACCCATTGTTAATGGAGCATGTTGCTTAACAATTTCCATTTCTTGGATCTCACCATGACATGTCTGACACTCAATACCGCCCACTTTTACGTGCTGCGAGTGATTGAAATATGCTAAGTCAGGTAGGTTGTGGATTCTCACCCACTCTATAGGCTCGCCACTTTCTTGAGCAGCGTATAATTTCTGAATCTCAGGAGAATCTGTTTTGATTGCACTGTGGCAGTTCATACAGATATTTACTGAAGGAATGTTGGCTGATTTTCCAATCTCAACACCAGTATGACAATACTGACATGCGATCTCATATTCGCCAGCGTGAATTTTGTGAGAGAATGCAATTGGCTGCTTAGGAGCATAACCTTGCTGAACACCTACCGTGTAAAGACCGTCAATTACATTCTTAGCAGCTAAAGCGATCACTAGGAAAGTGATGATACCAATAACCGTTGGGCTCTTTAAGAAAGCCATTAGATCAAAGCGCTCATTAACTACTTCTTCATCCTCCTCTGTTAGACCATCCTTAGTCTGAAGATATTTCTTCAACACTCCGATGATCAAGCCAAGAACGATCAGGATCAACACCAACACAACTACTAGCGCACCTACTATAATATTGAGATATGCTGCAGGAATTCCACCTTGAGCAACAGCGGCATCGCCACCAGCTGCATCCGCGGCAGGTGTAGCTGCTGCAGGAGGATTCTCCTCATAGTTTCTTACATATGCCAAAATCGACAAGATGTCTTCATCTGGAAGATCATGTGCTGGCATTTGTAATTGGTTGTATTCATTGTAAAGAGCTACAGCTTGAGCATCTCCAGAAGCAATTACTTTTTGTGAGTTTTGCACGAATGCATAAATCCACTCTAAGCTTCTTCTGTCATACACTCCTTGAAGCGCAGGACCAACTAGCTTCTGGTCTACTTTGTGACAAGTGTTACAAGCCCACTCGCTGAACAACTGCTCTCCTTTTGCAATGATTGCTTCGTCAGTAGGAACTGCATCTCTTTGGGCCGATGCAGAATGTCCTAAAACAAGAAAACAGCATACAAATAAGCATGCTGCCGCGAAGCGTGCGATAATCGTTTTTGATAACATGTAATGTTTGTTTTTTATCACAGACGGACTAATCCTTCAAATCTTCGGGCAAAGGTAGTATCGGAAGGCCGTATTTCAAACAAAAGATTGTACTTGGAATTCGTATAAATTAGACACTTTTATTCAACTCAACCTCTTGTATTTCAATGATTTAAATATTTAAATATTGGTATTTTTATTATTTAGAATTATTATAAATAATTGGAATTGGAACTTTAACTGTAACCCTCAGCATAACTGCATAAAATTCCTGATTTAGGTCATTAATACTTTACCAAAAATACCAGTGAGCGGAAATAAAAAAAGCAGTCCTTTCGAACTGCTTAATTATCAGAGGCGTTGAGCGGATTCGAACCGCTGTACAAGCTTTTGCAGAGCTCTGCCTAGCCACTCGGCCACAACGCCTTAATTGTTGCGCAAATCTAGGGATATTCCCTAAATCAGCACAATGTTATATAAAAAAAAGCACCTCAATTTGAGGTGCTTTTCTGTTTATCTGAATGATTTACTCTTCAGTTTCCTCAGCCTCAGGAGCTTCTGGTGCCACCTCTTCTTTAGGGGCATCAGCTTTCTTATCTGCTGCTTTCTTCTCGTTTGCTTTTTTGGTGTTGTCTTCCATTTCAGCTTTCAATGAAGCTAATGCACCTAAATCACCTAAAGTAGCATCTCCTTCATTAGAAGATGGCTTTCTTACTTTACCAGCTGCTTTCTTCTTAGGAGCAGCAGGCTTTTCAGATGGAGCCGGAGTGCTATGAGTGTAAGTGTGCGAAAGAACAATTCTCTTATCGTCTTTAGAGAACTCCATTACAACGAAATCGATAGTCTCACCTACTTCAACTGAAGAACCATCTTCTTTCTTCAAGTTTTTGTTAGTAGCGATTCCTTCGATACCATATGGTAATTCAAGAGTTGCACCTTTGTCATTTTTAGAAAGAACAGTACACTTGTGAGTGCTTCCGATAGTAAATACTGACTCGAAAGTATCCCAAGGATTCTCTTCTAATTGTTTATGACCTAAAGCAAGTCTTCTGTTGTCGATGTCTAACTCAAGCACTTGAACTTCTAGATTCTCACCAACCTTCACGAATTCAGATGGGTGTTTGATCTTCTTAGTCCAAGAAAGGTCAGAAACGTGTACCAAACCATCGATACCTTCTTCTAGCTCAATGAATAGACCGAAGTTGGTAAGGTTTCTAACAACACCAGTGTGGTTAGTTCCTACAGCATACTTAGTCAATACATCTTGCTTAGTCCAAGGATCTTCAGTCAATTGCTTGATACCAAGAGACATTTTTCTTTCTTCTCTGTCGATAGTCAACACAACTGCCTCAAGCTCGTCACCAATGCTGATGAAGTCTTGTGGGTTTCTTAGGTGCTGAGACCAAGACATTTCAGAAACGTGGATCAATCCTTCAACGCCTGGGAACAATTCTAAGAATGCACCATAATCAGCCACGTTAACGATTGTACCTTTTACTTTTGAACCTACTTCAACAGTAGCTTCTAATTTATCCCAAGGGTGCTCAGTCAATTGCTTCATACCCAATGAGATTCTCTTCTTATCATCGTCAAAGTCAAGAACAACCACATTAACCTTCTCGTCAAGGCTAAGTACCTCTGCAGGATCATTAATTCTACCCCATGAGATGTCAGTGATGTGCAATAGACCATCAACACCACCTAAATCGATGAATACACCGAAGTTAGTCATGTTCTTGATCACACCTTCTAGTACCTGACCTTTCTCAAGGTTCTCAAGGATCTCAGCTTTTTGCTGCTCTAGATCTTTCTCGATCAATACTTTGTGCGAAACAACAACGTTGTCGTTGGCAGTGTTGATTTTAACAACCTTCACTTCCATTTTCTTACCAACGAATACATCGAAGTCTCTGATAGGCTTCACATCAATTTGAGAACCTGGTAAGAATGATTCAACACCGTAAACATCTACGATCAAACCACCTTTAGTTCTTCTCTTAACGAAACCTTCAATTACTTTATCTTCATTAAGTGCACCGTGAATCAACTCCCATGCTCTAACGATCTTAGCTTTTCTTCTAGAAAGAACTAACTGACCTTGAGCATTCTCTTGCTCTTCGATATACACTTCAACTTGATCTCCAACTTTAAGATCTGGAGTATCTCTGAATTCAGAAGAACTTACCAAACCATCAGATTTGAAACCGATGTTCAATACTACGTCTCTGTCATTAACAGCTACTACAGTACCTTGAACAACCTTCTTCTCCTCTACAGTTGTTAAAGTTTCTTCATAGATCTTAGCTAAATCGTCTTTCTCTTTTTTAGAGTAGCCTTCGCCAAAACCTTTTGTTTCAAAAGCTTCCCAATCGAAATCATCAGCAGGAGCTGCTGCAGCTTTCTTGGTAGTTTTCTTAGTCGCTTTTTTTGGTTTTTCCTCAGCAACAGGTTCCGCTGCTGGTGTTTCTTCAGCTACGGCTGTAGCTTCAGTTGCCTCTGCTGCTACTTGTTCCTCAACAGCTTCTGGCGCTTTTTTTTCTTCAGACATGTTTTACGTCCTTTTCTTACTCCATTGCACTTAGGACACCGCACAATGAAATTTAATTCAACAAATTCCGACTTCTCGGAACCGCTTCGTTTGAAACGGAGTGCAAAGGTATGAATTAATTAGAAAAAGAAAAAGGCAACCACTTAATGTAGATGCCCAAGTTTTCAGAATGTTTTACCGAAGCTTAGAAGCCCCAGCTAAAATCTCTTTCTTCACCGATAACCTCGTAATTATTACGCGTTTCGGTTACATAAGCGCAAACCACTAAATTTTCTCCTCTTGGTAAAGCCATCATAGTGGATTGGAAACTACCATTTGAAGTTCTTCTACCTGCCCTTACTCTATAAATTTCAGGATCATCTTCTGTAGAATTGTACCACATAAACCCATATTCGACCTGTGTTCCAGAAGGTAAATTCCTTACCTCGCCTTCAAAAATGACGTTTTCTGCACCAACCACCGGCTGAGAAGTTAGCACCTCTGTACCTGCCGTCATAAACGGATCATCAAAAATCTCTTCGATCAGCTCTTCGCAAGAAAAAATCAGAGTGGCACTTAAGATTAAAATGAATGAATTGAGAATTGACCGTGCTTTCATGTTGTTGAATTTGATTGAAGTTCGTTTTAATTCGCTCAATATCAAACAAATGTGATGCCAAAAAATGCTAATTCACGCTCAAGTATTTCAGCCAATCGTCTGATGTAAAGCCACTGAAGTTGCGCACGAACATCACATAGGAAGGCTTAAACGGCTCTTTGCTGAGCGGCATATCAGCTTCTTCTGGAGTTTTATCTCCTTTTAATGAATTACACTTTTTACAGGCTGTGGCTAAGTTGGTCCAGCTAGAATCTCCTCCTCTTGACTTAGGGAGTACATGATCAAGCGTCAGGTCTTTGGTGCTGCCACAATACAAACAGGCATTACCATCTCTTTTGAAAAGATTCTGCCGGGTTAACATGACCCTCTTGAATGGTATAACAATATATCTCGACAGACGAATAACTGACGGCATCGGGTAAGAAGCATTGACCGTTCTCATTTCAGCATCTTCTGCATGATGAATCAACTCTGCTTTATCTAAATAAAGAAGTAGGAATGCTCTTTCGGCAGAGCAAACTGAAATGGGACTATAGTCTTGATTGAGTACTAATACTCTCCTCATTGATCAACAGGTAGGTAGCTTCTAATTTTGAATAAATGATGTGTATACACCTTTTGTTCAACATTAAAAATACCATTTGAATCGAGATTGTCAATACGCACCCGACCTGAAGCATGAATGATCTTTTGATCTTTTAGAACCAATCCTACATGGTTCATTTTACCTTCTTGGTTGGTAAAAAAGGCTAAGTCTCCACTTACTGTTGAGTCAAGATCAACCTCTTTACCTTTCAATATTTGTTGTGATGAATCCCTTGGTAAACTATATCCTCCAACCCTATATAGAAGTTGAGTAAATCCTGAGCAGTCAATTCCTGAGCTAGACCTTCCTCCCCATAAATACGGGACATTGAGAAGGCTTTTAGAGAAATCAATGATCGCTCCTCTGGAGAGCTTGGTATAGATTGGTTTGGCTTTGCCATTAAACTTGATCTGTTCTTCCTGGCTAAACAATGGATTACTCAAAAGAGGTAAAATAGAGCCAAAACTGACCATATGGCGCTGCCCTTGAAAACTCAACCCAGCAATGTGATCAGTAGATATGCGATAATCAGAATTTGAGATCTGATCATAAAATTCTCTAGAAATACTAGTGTGTTGTTTGCGGTCTATCCATCCTTCATACTGATCAAATGCATTGACCACTCTTACCCATTTCTCATTTTCGGAGACTTCTTCCACTTTGTAGTGCTCACCAAATAAAAGCTGAGAGATCATTTCTGAGGCATCAGAAGGTTCCTTTCTAATTGGAACTACACTCAGTCTAATCACACCATAATCGATGCTATCGATCAAAACCGCATCCTTTCCATATCTCGTTTGATATCTTTCTCTTTGATGCTATCTCGCTTGTCATGCAGTTTTTTACCTTTTGCTAATACGATAGACAGTTTAGCAAATCCTCTTTCATTTATGAAGAGTTTTCGAGGGATAATTGACAGGCCTTTTTCCTTTGCCTTTGCATTTAGCTTTTCTAACTCCCTTTTTGTTAGCAAGAGTTTTCTTTCTCTATCCTCAGCATGATTATAGTGAGTACCTTGAGCATAAGGTGCGATGTGCATTTGCTTAATGAATAATTCAGCGCCTTTGAAATAGCAATATGCATCTTGAAGAGTGACTTTCCCTTCACGAATAGATTTGATCTCCGTACCCATCAGCTGCATACCTGCCAAGTACTCATCGATAAACTCATATTCAAACTTCGCTCGTCTGTTAACGATATTGATATTATTTGAAAAGCGTTCTTTCCCTTTTGCCATCCCTATTTTGTAAAAAGCTTTTTGAGCCTATTTTTCTTTAATAATCTTTGACCTGTTTTCCCTGTAGCAATCAGTCTATCACCAGAAACAACAGTTATAGAACAAATGAGTTCACCAGATTCGAATGAGTCATACGTTGCAGTCAAAGTAACAGTTTCACCTGTAAAAGCCGGGCTTTTATGTTCAATATGAAGCATTGTGCCCACTCCTTCTTCATCTTCATCAATTATATCTAGCATAAACAGTCTGCTAGACCATTCCATTTCTTGCCCAAGTTTATATGTACTACATACCGCATGAAGTACCTCACCATTGAATGTGGCCAAATCAGCTTCCTCAACTTTAAACTGATAAGTTTTAATATCACCTTTCTTGAAAGCGTTCTTCATTAAATCTTCATTCGTGGCATTGCACTTACCTCTTGCCCAACAAATTCCCCTTCAAGGTATTTGTAATGAGCAGCCATTGCGATCATCCCTGCATTATCCGTACAGTATTCAAAAGCAGGAATATACGTCTTCCAACCCTCTTTATTGGCCAACTCCTGCAAGCTTGCTCTTAAACCAGAATTAGCAGAAACGCCTCCTGCTAAAGCTATCTCATTAATTTTAAGATCTCGAGCGGCTTTTCTCAATTTTTGCAAAAGCATTTTAATTAATGTGTGTTGAATACTCGCAGCAATATCTGGTAAGTTCTCTTGAATAAAATTCTCATCGTTTTTTAAACGATCTCTTAAGAAATACAGAATTGCCGTTTTGATTCCGCTAAAGCTGTAATTATATCCTTTCATCTCGGTTTCAGGAAACTCAAACCTTAAAGGATCTCCCTTCTGAGCTAATTGATCAACTTTTGGCCCACCGGGATATCCTAGGCCAAGTAGTTTTGCAGACTTGTCAAACGCTTCACCAACAGCATCATCTTGAGTTTCGCCAATAACTTCCATTTCTAAATAACTCTTCACCAAAACTATTTGCGTATGACCGCCACTTACTGTCAGGCAAAGGAAAGGAAATGTAGGTTTAGGGTCTTCAATAAAGTGAGCCAGAATATGAGCTTGCATATGATTCACTTCAATCAACGGTACATCAAGAGCCAATGCCATTGATTTGGCAAAAGAGGTCCCCACCAACAATGCGCCCATTAATCCGGGCCCTCGTGTAAATGCAACAGCATCTAAGTCTTGCGGTGTTAATTGAGCATCCTTTAGTGCTTTGTCGACCACAGGGACAATATTTTGCTGATGAGCACGACTTGCTAATTCGGGAACCACGCCCCCGTAATTTTCGTGAACCGATTGTGTGGCTATATAATTATTGAGTACTTTGCCGTTATTGATAATGGCAGCAGAAGTCTCATCACACGAAGATTCTATCGCTAAAATTCTGATATCTGAGGTGGACATAAACGGTGAAGCTTAAGAGGACGCAAGTTATACAAAAACGCTTAGTCAAATCAATTCTTTGGTTGGTACTCACCCCTTTCTTGCTTTTAGGGTTGACTATTGCGCTCATTCACCTCCCTCCCATCCAAAATTTGATCTCAAATAAGATCACAACTTACTTAACTGAAGGCACGGGTTATAGAACCGAGATCGATTATGTGAACATTCGATGGTTTAACTCCATAACAGCTGACGGAGCCGTCATTTATGATCATAATGATGTTCGAATGATCGGGATTGATGAGTTAGTACTGACCTTCGATCTTCGGGCATTGCTCGGTAAAAAAGACTTCAAAACGAAGGAAGCCTGGATCTACAGAGCAGATGTTAACTTACGTACTGAAGAAATTGGAGGACTCAATATAGATGACTGGGCCAGAAAGATCACTGACCTTACGGCTAGCGATGATACCACAAGTACCCAAGCGGCAGCTTTTATTCTGGATGAAGCTGAATTGATCGATTCCAAATTCAGTATTTCAGATAGCAGAAGAGATTCCATCAAAGAGGGATTCAACTACAACCATTTCCAATTGATCAATATCAATGCAGAGCTTTTGAATTTAAAAGCAGTAGCAGATTCCTTTCAGGTGGATGTAAAATATTTAACCACTGAAGACAAGGAATCAGGTTTGAAAGTAGATGAAATGAAAAGCTATTTCCGCTATTCAAACAAAGGCATGCACTTTTTGGCTACGGATCTTAAAACTGGTAAAAGCCGAATCAGAGATGACATATCGTTTTTGCATGATAGACCCGGACAAATGGCCTACTTTGTTGATAGTATTCTAGTGGATGCCACCCTGAATGAAACCATTATTCATTCTGACGATCTGAGCTATTTTGCTCCAGAAGTAAAAGATTTCAATAGTTCAGTTACCATTTCAGGTGATTTTGACGGGCTCGTCAAAGACTTTATTGCCACTAATTTTGAGCTCAAGATTGGGGATTCGACCAACTTCAAAGGGAACCTGGATATCCAAGGGCTTCCTGATATTCAAAACACATTCTTCGATGTGGCCTTATCCAATTCAACACTGAAAGCGGATGACATTGCCCAAGTCATGCAAGGTTCGAGCTACGACATCCTTTCTAGATTTGGACTTGTCAGTTTCAATAGCCAATTCGATGGCTTTGTTAATGACTTCGTGGCCTATGGAGACTTCAATACAGATTTGGGCCTTATTTCTTCTAACGTTCAAATTACCCCTAATAACGATTTAACTGCCTATGATGGAGGACTATCTCTGACCAATTTTGATTTAGGAAAGTTAACCAGCGACCCACTCTATCAGTACATCGACTTATCAGGAAACATCAATGGTGTAGGATTAAAATTAGACGATGCCCGATTTAATTTGGTGGCGGATATTGATCGTTTCGGAATCAACGGTTATGAGATCAAGAATATTGAAACTGATGGTGCTATTGCTCAATCATTCTTTTCAGGAGAACTGAGTATCAACGACCCTAACCTTACACTCTTTGCCAATGGTTCGATAGACCTAAGAGATAAAAGAAGGATTTTCAATGTAACTGGAAATTTGGCATCGGCTCATCTAGACAGCCTGAATATCACAAAAGACAAAGTGATCATAGGCACACAATTCAACTTAGACCTTGAGGGCATCAAACTTGATAGTCTAATTGGTGACGCTGAATTGTTAGCTGCCTATGTGAACTACAATGACAGGCTTCTCGAATTTGATACACTGAAGCTCAATTCTCTTAAGACAGATTCATTGAGGTCATTGGCTTTTGAATCAAACCACATTGATGTAGATCTGGAAGGTGAATTCAGTTACACAGCGGTCTTCAATGAATTAAACAATAAACTGAAGCAATTCGGCACTCTTTTTAGAGGTGATTTAAATGAATCGAAAATTATAGCAATAGAAGGCCCTCAAGATCATTTCAATATTGATTATGAAGCTCGCTTAAAAAACATTGACCCCATTATTCATCTGTTCGATTCAACCATATCGGTATCAGATAATAGCCTATTGAAAGGATCTTATAAAAAGGATTCACAAGAATCGTTTGAGTTAGAAATGTCATCTGAAGAGATTCTTTTCTTCGGCACCTCCTTTCTTCAAAACGAAATCGCATTTTCTGGCAATAACCTTAACGACATTGAGAAGATCAATACGATTGGTTATATCTACTCAGAAATGCAGGACTATGGAGATGAAATTTTCACTGAGGACCTTACTCTCGAGACCGTATGGGATGGAACGCATATTGATTTCCGTCAAAGTTTAAACCAAGAGAGTAGTGGCAACTATGCCGAGATCGGTGCCGACCTAGATTTCTTCGATGGTCGTCTTGAACTCAGTTTTGAAGACTCAAACATCATTGCCTTAGAGGAATACTGGGAAATCAATGACCAGAACAAAGTAATTCTCACTCCACAAAAGGTCGACATTACACAGCTCAGCATCTTTAACGAAGAACAGTCGCTAAGTCTAAATGGTGCTTTGGCTATCGAAAAAGATAGTAGTCAAAACTTAAATGTTGACTTCAAAAATGTGGAGATCAGGAATATTAATTCAATTACTAAGCAAAGTTATGAAGGCCTATTAAATGGTGAATTGGTTGCTCGCAACTTACTTTTTGAACCTACTTTTTTAGGATCTATAAGTATGATTGATGTTAGAATAAATGACTTCCCTGTGGGTGATGTCGTAGGCGGAATCCAGTGGAATGATCGAGAATCCAAGTTCGAACTGGACTTCGATGTCACGAGAGATGATCTTAGAACAATAGCCCTAACTGGCGACATCTTCCCTTTACGAAAGCAACAGCTAGATCTTTTCTTAGAATTGAATGGAGCGAATCTTCAAATTGCTGAACCTTATATCTCAGAATACTTCACGGAGATTGGCGGTAACATAGATGGGCAGTTCGTAATAGGAGGAAGAATTTCTGAACCTCAATTAGAGGGAAATGGCCTATTGACTGGTGGTCAAATCAAAATCAACTACCTCAATACTTTGTACAATTTTGATGGAAACATCAAGGTAAAACCAGACAGCATATTTCTTGAAAACATGGACTTTGTAGATGACTTTGAGCATCAAGCAAACTTCTCTGGAGTGGTTTCACACGATAATTATTCAGATATCAGACTAGATCTAAATGGCGACCTTGAGCAGTTTCAGGTACTAAATTTACCAACGGACCTACAAGCAGATTTTTATGGAGAAGCTTATGCTACAGGTACTGTTTCTCTGATTGGTGAAGCAGCTAATTTGACCATTGAGTCTAAAGCCAGAACAGAGCCTAACACCAAGATCTTTATACCAATTAGTAAGAGTAGCGATGAAGATGAAGTAGCCGACTACATCCAATTCATTGACAGAACCGATACTGTTGGCACTCAAGTCAAATTGAATGATGTAGCAGTTGAACAAATACAAATAGAAGGCCTGACCCTAGATCTGGATATCGAGGTTACTCCGGATGCCTATGCTGAGATCATTATTGATGCTCGTTCAGGTGATATTATCCGAGGAAGAGGCAATGGACAATTAAGGCTTGTCATTGACCCTCAAGGAGATTTTCAAATGACTGGTGACCTGGAAATTGAAGAAGGAGCATATAACTTCTCACTTTACTCAATCATTAATAAAGAATTTCAAATTGAGCAGCCCTCAAACATCACCTGGTATGGCGATCCATATGCAGGCATCATGTCTATTAAGGCTGCCTATTTAGAGAACACACCGATTACCCCAATCTTAAAGCAATCAGGTTTTGGAAACATAGATGAGTCTACTTCGAATAATTCTGGAAGAAGAGTACCAGTGAAAGTATTGCTCGACCTTCAAGGCCCTCTCCTTTCTCCTGAAATTACTTTTGATATCGATTTTGGAGATATTCAGGCACAAGACTATGAGACTGTCACTTCCATTAATGCTTTCAAGAATAAGATTCAAACTGACGAGCAGGAGTTAAACAGACAGGTTTTGAGTTTAATTCTACTAGGTAAATTCTCTGAAGAAGGAAACGTCAATATTGTTGGAGGCACTACATCGCAAAGTGTATCTCAATTACTTTCTAATCAATTAAGTCAGTTGGTAGCTCAATTAGACGAAAACCTTGAGATTGATTTTGATTTGAGAGACCTCAGTGACGAAGCCTTCAACACCATGCGACTACGACTTTCGTATACTTTTTTAGAAGGCAGACTGAGAGTTACCCGGGAAGGGGGCTTGTCTAATATACAAGATGTGAACAGTGCTGTTGGCGACTGGACCGCTGAGTTCCTTCTTACTCCAGATGGCCGATATAAAGTCAAGATCTATTATCGCAACAACTATGACTATACCGCTGGAGCCATTTCCCAGTCCGGAACATTTACAACTACAGGAGCGAGTATCACCCAAACCTCCAGCTTTAATTCATTTAGTGAATTATTTAGAAAGGTTGAAAAAAGCCGAGAAGCTGCAAATTCTGAGACAAGCTCTGAAAAATCAGGTGGCGTTTCAAACTAAGTAGCGAATTACATGTTCATTCAACATGTCTAAGATCAATATTCATTGGTTCAGAAGAGACCTTCGCTTACACGATAACACTGCTCTTCATTACGCACTAAACAGCGGTTTACCTGTTCAACCCATTTTCATATTCGATAAGAACATCTTAGATAAACTTGAAGATGAAGATGATGCCAGAGTAACTTTTCTTCATAATCGAATTATGGAGTTAAAAACAAGTCTTGAGAAGGTAGGCTCAACACTCCTTGTATTCTATGGCACGCCATCTGAAGTTTTCACCCAATTGGCTACTAAACATGAAATAGCTGAGGTTTACACTAATCGAGATTATGAACCTTATGCTTTGGACAGAGATAAAGAAATTGAGAAGATACTGGAAACCAAGGAGATCAAGTTTTTCACTTTCAAGGATCATGTGATCTTTGAAAGAGAGGAGATTTTATCTGATTCTGGCAATTGCTACAAAGTATACACACCATACAGCAGGAAATGGAAAGCGAAATACGAAAACTCCAAAATTGAAGCCTTACCGGATCATTCTAGCTCTAAGCATTGGAATCAAATATCACCACAACCAATGATCTTACTTGAGGAGATGGGTTTTAAACAGAGCCCTATATCTCTGCCAAGTGATCAAGTTGATCTAGGCATTGTTAAACGTTATACAGAGAAGAGAAATTTCCCTTCTGTTAAGGGAACAACAAGGCTTGGGATCCATCTGCGTTTTGGAACTGTCGGCATCCGCGAAATGGTAGACTTAGCCTATAGGACTAACGATACTTGGTTGAGTGAATTGATATGGAGAGAGTTCTACATTCAAGTCTTGGCTAACTTCCCTCATGTAGTTGAACAATCCTTTAAGAAGGAATATGATGCTATTCCTTGGCGACAAGATGAAGAGCAATTTGCACTTTGGTGTCAAGGCAAAACTGGCTACCCTATTGTTGATGCCGGAATGAGAGAATTAAATGCTACTGGATTCATGCATAATCGAGTAAGGATGATCACAGCCAGTTTTCTAACCAAACATCTATTGCTCGATTGGCGCTGGGGCGAGGCTTACTTTGCTCGAAAGCTATTAGACTTTGAATTAGCCTCAAATAATGGTGGCTGGCAATGGGCGGCTGGCACAGGCACGGATGCCCAACCATACTTTAGAGTTTTTAATCCGCAATCACAGACTGAAAAATTTGATAAAGACTTAAGCTACATTAAAAAGTGGGTTCCTGAATATGGGACTAGCGCTTATCCAAATCCAATTGTAGAACACAAATTTGCAAGATTACGAGCAATAGAAACATACAAGACAGCTTTAGGTAAGTAGTTTGCTTATCTTTCAGCATGAGGAAACTCTTTTGTAGTTTTTTTCTAATCACCTTTCTATGCTCTGGCCTTTTCGCACAAGAAGCTAGAGATACTATTCCCTTAAAAAAAGTAGCCCTGTACGGAGGGATAGGATATGGGGTGGGTTTAACCGCTTTGAGTACTGCCTGGTATGCAGAAAATGGATTCGACAAATTCAAATTCTTCAATGACAACGCTGAATGGAACCAAGTAGACAAGTTTGGCCATGTATTCAGCACCTATCAAATCTCAAGTATTGGCTATAACGTTCTCAAAAGAACAGAACTATCTGATAGAGATGCATTGTTCTGGGCGACCGGATTGAGTTTTGCCATGTTTATCCCGATTGAAATCCTTGACGGCTTCTCTCCGGACTATGGATTTTCATGGGGAGACATTGTAGCAAACGCAGTTGGTTCTGGGCTATTTCTAGGCGAGCAATTACTCTGGAACGAGCAACGCATCAAAATGAAATTCAGTTTTCATCAAACCCACTACGCGAACATTCGACCAGAAATCTTAGGAGAAAACCTTATTCAACAGGTATTAAAAGATTATAACGGTCAGACCTATTGGCTATCTTTTGATGTCTATTCTTTTATGAAGGAAAGCCGGTTTCCAAAATGGCTCAACATAGCTGCGGGGTATGGAGCAAACGGAATGGTTTACGCTCGAGAAGAGGAGAATATAGCCAATGGTTATAATAGTTATAGACAGTATTTTGTAGGAATAGACTTCGACCTGAGCTATGTCAAAACCAATAAGAAATGGTTGAAGACTGTACTCTTCTTTGCAGATATGATCAAATGGCCAGCTCCGGCTATTGAATTCAATAAAAACGGAGTCAAAGGGCACATATTGTACTATTGAAACTTTCTTTTTTTCGGCTAAACCTTGTCGAAATAAGTCCATCCAATTAGCGTAAAACTTAAAATGAATTACTATGAAAAAGACTTTTCTGAATTACGCATTATTGGCTTCTTTCATCCTCATTACCGCTTGTAATGAAGAAGGAACAAATCCTATCGAACAGACAAGCGAAATTGATGACGCCACAGCAGAGGCCTATACTGACTATGCCGAAGATGATGTCAATGAAATTGTCATTGATATGCTCGATGAATTAAGATTTGATGCACCCAATGGAGTAGCCAACAATGACAGTAATAGATACAGACCTTTCTCCGGTAGGTTGTCTTGCGCCAATCTAGATCTAGACATTCATTCAGGAACGCTAATTATTGATTTTGGTGAAGGATGTGAAAGTGCGGATGGTGTTACACGAAGTGGTAAAATCTTAATTTCTTTTACAGACTTCAGACATACATCTGCACAGATCACCACCACTTTTGAGAATTTCTTTATTAATGGCAATCAATTAGAAGGCACAAGGGTATTGACCAACATTAGCAATGAATCAGAAAGTCAAAGGGCTTTTGAAGTGGTCATTACCGATGGCAAAATCACCTTTGAAGATGGCACTTTCAGAACTTATAGTGGGACAAGAACGAAAGTCTGGGACATTGAAGAAACGGCCAGAGAAGTTCAACTGACAGTTACAGGTTCAATTTCTGGAGTAAATAGAGAAGGAGTAGAATTTTCGAAGACCATTACTGAGCCGGTAGTATTTCTTAATTCATGCCGAAGAGTTGGTGTTAAAGTGGCAGTTTCTGGAGAAAGAACAATTGTTAAAGCAGGACTGACCTATGTGATCAACTACGGAAATGGAGATTGTGACAACTTGGTCACCCTCACCCTACCGACAGGAGAAGTACAAGAAATTACAGTTGAAAGAAAGAGAGGATAATATTTCAATTCAAAAGAGGGGTCATTCAGGCTCCTCTTCTTCAATTTGATCTTTAGTAAGAATAAGATCATCTAGAATAGACCAGCTTCTCTCTTCCCTCCTATCTTCAATTCCTAAAATCCACTGTCTGTACACTCTTTCGAATGTCCCATCTTGCTGTCTAAATCTTATCCATCTATTAATGAAGTTGGTCCATGTTTGGTCATCAGCAATTGGAAACACCAAAGAATTGAACATTCTGTAAGGCAATGGATTCACGACCTTATAGCCTGAATGTAAAATCGTGAGGTCTGAAGCTCTTTCTGCAGAAGTCATAAAAGCATCAATATGATTCTCAGCAACATATGTCGAGTCGAAGAAATCATCATATTTTCTGATCTCTGTCTTCTTCGCATTAGGGAAATTATTTAAGAACTCCTCCGCTATTTCTGTTACGCTGAAATAGGCCACGTTAAAAGAGTCAAGTGCGAGTGCCTTTTCGAAATTATCAAGTCCTGAGAATTCATTCCTTACAAGCAATGCCAAAGAAACGTCTAAATAAGGATCAGAGAGATTTAAGGTTTGAGCATAGGCATTTGATAGGAAAATATCGCTCATAACAATGTCAATCACGTCATTGTCGAATAGCGTTTCTATAGATTGATTAGCAATAGGCACAAATAGTATCTTCACTTCTAGGTCACCCGCTAGTCGATGTGCTAGATCTACTCCATAACCAACAAACTTGTCTTGGGTATTGACGAAGGCAAAAGGCATACTTTCTCTGTAGAAGCCAACCCTAATAGTACCGGTCCTCTTTATTCGACTTAAGACGCTTTCATTCCTTCTTAGATAATTACTGCCTGGATCAAGAATGACATCAAATGGTCGCTCCTCACTGATCAATTCATATTGATTGAATAACTCAGCATTTGAGGGGACATTTTTCAAACTTTCATTCAATAGAAACCTAGTGCCCACTATGCAACCTGCTCCAATGAGAACAGTAACCACTAAAGCTCTGACGAATGCAGCTGACTTAAACTTCAACCAACCCTGTACAGCAGACACGGTCAATAGCGTTAGCGTTACTAAGTGAAATGCACCAAGAACAACCCTTATTCTATCTGTCAACACATTCGAGACCACGAAAAGCTGAAAAGTATCTTGAGAGATATCCATTACGTCCAAGCTAAAGGGTAGCCCTGTAATTGGAGCAACGAATGAATTGAGCAATGTTGAGCTTAGAAACAATGGCTGCTCATTTAATCCAAATTGTGTCCCACTAAACCATGCAGCAAAAGGCACAAAAATAAAAATGAGAAAAGTCCCTAGATTAGGAAATGGGTAAGCCAAAGGCATGATCAGATCCACCTCCTGATGTCCCAATTCATTTTCCTCAGAATAACCGTCTATTATTCCTTTTATATCATCTATCAATTGAGGAAAAACAACAATGATCTTCCCAGTAGCGAAAATGGTCAATAATGTGGACTGAAGGCTCTTGAGCACCTTTCTAGAGGAAAAGGGTGTGAAAATATTGATAACAAATGGCAGGATGACAAAAGTAAAGAGCACCACTGCAATCAAATAAATCAGTAGATAGCCTTGCAGTCTTGCCAGGTCGTTTAAGCTTAATTTTGTCACTACTCCCGCAGCAATGGCAAAGACTCCATAGGGAGTGAACTTCACCACCATTTTATTTACTTGGTTAAGAGCGCTTGTCAAAATATCTAGAGGCTTCAAAAGCACTTCTCTGTCTTTAATGGACAAGACACCTAAACCCAAGAAGATGCTAAAAAGCACAACTGCAGGCACAACATTACCTGTTAGAGACTCAAATAAGTTGGCCGGGATATAAAGTTTGACAAAATCAAGTTCTGCCTTTGGTGCTATAAAATCAGTGGAATAAAAATTTCCTGAATCCCAAACCGGAAAAGCCAAAGGAAGCAACAGAAGCCCCACTAAGCCTAAGCCTAAGAGCATCGCCAAAAAGATGCCTCCGTATCGGATCATCTTTTTACCCGTTTCTAGATTGAGCCTTCCAATATTCACAATGAGTGAGAACATAATATATGGAAGCACGGTCATCTGCAGTAAGCCAATGAAAATATCTCCTACCACACTTAACCAAGCAACACGGTCTCCCAGAAACAAGGCGGTAGCAACTCCAAAGAATACTCCAATGAGCATTTTGACTGACAGAGAGAGATTTTTGAGTTTCATAAGCAGATTTGTAATGAAAATAATTTCATATCAGCAGCGTTACAAATTCAAGCACACATTCTTCAGCAAAATGTTCAATCGCGCCACCTCCTTTTTAGCTCTCCTACTGATACTATTCAGTTCTTGTGGAAATGACGACAATCCTGACTCAAATCAATTAGAAAACGAGCCAGCTATTCGATCTATCCTATCGGCAGAAATCATCATGCACGATGTAGAAGGCCTAGTATTAAACAGTCTTTTCATAGTTAAAAACCAAGACCCAAGAGGCAATGCCAATACGCATACGCCTAGTGAATTCAATTTTTTCACCGGCTTTGGAAGCTGTGCATCATTAGATTTAGATACTGACAACAATGTATTGGTCATTGATTTTGGTGCAGGATGTGAAGACCAATTCGGTATCACCAGATCAGGCCAAATATCGATGAGCTATTTGAGTTCGTTTAATAACCTTCAGAATGAAATCGACATCTCTTTCAATAATTATCAATATCAAGAAACATCAGTTGCCGGTTCTATTGAAATAATTAAAGTTTTGGAAGAGTCAAGCACCTATATTGACGGTTATGAGTCCGCATTCACAGATCTCATCATAACTAATCTTAGCACTCAATTAACCCTATCAGGTACTAGAACATTTGCCTTACAAGACAATACGGCCGATGCAGTTTCTACTCAAGATAGAAGAGCCATTCTAAGCATAAATAACAACCTTTCTGGGTCGGCTAATGACCTTCCGTTTAGCTCTATTAATAATCAAAGCATCACCAATACATCAGATTGTTGGCACGAAAGTGTGATTTTTCCTACATCCGGGGCCATGCGAATCACTCTCGACAATAGTGATTATAACATCGATTTTTCTAGATCGGCTAACAACCTCAGTAATTCATGTGATTATGAGTTAGCGGTAGTTGATCCATCCGAAAATGAATTCTATATCAGTTTAAGAGAATAGGAAAAGCTTTTATGCCTTGTATCTTTGCCACAGATATGGGCCATTCTATCGCTTCTACCTTGGTAGAAGAGGAAAGTCCGGGCAGCATAGAGCACCATACTTCCTAACGGGAAGGGTTCCGTTTATTCGGAAAACAGAAAGTGCCACAGAAATAAACTACCTCATTCGATTTTTCGATCGAGGAAAAGGTGAAAAGGTGCGGTAAGAGCGCACCGCTTTTATGGTGACATAAAAGGCTAGGTAAACCTTATGGGCTGAAAGACCAAATAAGCCAAGGCTTGAGGGCGGCTCGTCCGATCTTGGTGGGTAGGTTGATTGATCCCCGTAGTGATATTGGGACTAGATAAATGATAGAACTCGACAGAACCCGGCTTATCGGCCTGTATCTTTTTTTCTTTTCGGAACAGTTTTTGTCCAATTTCATTTAGATTCAAATCCAACATTAAAATTTAGCCTATGGCAAAGATCCTGATCATTGATGATGAGAAAAGTATCAGAAGTACACTGAGAGAAATCTTAGAGTACGAAAAATATACTATTGATGAAGCTGCTGACGGACAAGAAGGCTTAGAGAAACTAATCGCTACAAAGTATGATCTAGCTCTCTGCGATGTCAAAATGCCTAAAATGGACGGTATTGAGCTGCTTGAAAGAGTTCAAATGGCTGGCATTGAAACTCAATTCATCATGATCTCTGCTCATGGCACCATAGAAACGGCTGTAGATGCAACTAAAATGGGTGCATTCGACTTCGTTCCGAAGCCACCAGATTTGAACAGACTTTTGCTAACCGTTAAAAATGCATTAGATAAGTCTTCATTAGTCACCGAGACTAAAACACTCAAAAAACAGCTGTCAAAGAAATACGAGATGGTTGGTGAGTCTGAAGCACTCAAGGAAGTTTTAGAAATGATGGACAAGGTTGGCCCAACCGATGCCAGAGTATTGATAACAGGCCCGAATGGAACCGGTAAAGAATTGGTTGCAAGAGGAATTCATGAAAGAAGTAATAGAGCTTCTGCACCCTTTATTGAAGTGAACTGTGCGGCCATCCCTTCTGAGTTAATTGAAAGTGAATTATTTGGGCACGAAAAAGGAGCATTTACATCAGCGCATAAACAACGCATTGGCAAATTTGAACAGGCCAATGATGGCACCTTGTTCTTAGACGAAATTGGAGATATGAGTCTTTCTGCTCAAGCCAAAGTTCTCAGAGCACTACAAGAACATAAAATTAATCGCGTAGGAGGAGACAAAGACATCAATGTGAATGTGCGCGTATTGGCAGCTACCAATAAAGACTTAAAAAAGGAAATAAAAGAAAATAGGTTTCGTGAAGACCTTTACCATCGATTAGGGGTAATCTTGATCAAAGTACCTGCACTTAATGACCGCAAAGAAGACATAGAGCTTCTTGTCGATAAATTTCTCAAAGACATTGCTCAGGAGTACGGCAATAAACCAAAAGCTATTTCGGCCAAAGCCATTGAGAGCTTGAAGTCCTATGATTGGACAGGCAATATCAGAGAACTACGAAATGTAACTGAAAGGCTCGTGATAATGGGTGGTGAGGAAATTAGCGAAGAAGATGTGAAGAAATATCTGATCTGATCAGAACCTACCTTCTTTCTTCTCTTTTTTCTCCTTGTTGTCGTCCACTTTGGTATAAGCAGGGCACATGCTTTGAGCGCATGATTGTACGCCAAGAATCAGAATAGCTAGTAGTAAGGTGATAAGGTGTTTCTTTTTCATGGTATTAAATTCAGGTCTAAGATATACAATTTGTTAGACTTTTCATTTTCACTACTTAATACCGTAGATAACGGCTCTACCCTACCCTTATTATGAAACTAACAAATTACAACCTCTAATATCCGAGTTATCCATCCTGCCAAGAACCTCAAAAGAACCATCAGGATAGCTCCTACCTAGGTCTTTAGTCTCTATAAAAGAACATGTATGGACGTTCCCCAAATCAATAATATTCAAAGCACCCGTTTTACTATTGTTGATATAATCAAAGGGGTCATTAATATCCCTTACTTTGATTTTGAGTGTTGGAGCAGATCTAAAAATACCGTTTTCGCGAGCATAGGCTTGAGAACTCAATTCAGTCATTCCGTATTCGGAATGGACCTGACTCACTCCAAAAGATGACTTTAGTAGCTCATGTACTTCACTCCTAACCATTTCTCTTCTTCTCCCTTTCATGCCACCTGTCTCCATGATCATCAAATCAGGAAAATCTATTTGATACTGTTCTGCGAAATCTAAGAGGGCGAAAGTTACTCCCCAGAGAATTGTTTTTATTCCTTTTCCCTGACGTTCTTTCAGTGTGTTTTTGAGTCGATCTAAATCATTCAGAAAATAGTCTGATGGTGCTTCTGGAGAGCTAAGTTTCATGAATGAGTCCACCATAGCAATCAAACCACTATTACCTCTCTCTATGTATGATGGTAGAAGCGCAAGAATACTGAATTGAGAAAGATCTCCATAGATCATTTCAAAGTGATTAATACACTGCCGATGATACAAAGATAGGTCCTTGACATAGTGCCTGCTTGTTAAGTCTCCTGTTGTTCCGCTACTTTCAAAAACAGTTTCTTCTTGCCAATCTTCCGTTTTTATGGTGTGATTTTTGAAGAACTCTATCGGTAAAAAAACTAAATCGTTTTGACTTTCAGCATGGCAGGAATGCCCTAATGATTGCAAATATTTTCTGAAGACAGGATTGTAGTTCGCTTGATAATTAAAAACTTCAACAGAAGTGGCCTCAAAGGTCGACTCGTTGACAGAATTTATTTTCGAAAGTAAACTATTCAATTGTGGCATTCGTTATTCAAAGCGACTTAGGGCAAATATTACTATTATTGTATTCATATAAAGATCTCTGATGAATTTATCGCAAAAAGGTCTACTTTTTACCTCACTTCTGGTCTTATTGACCGCGATTGGCTGTGTGCGTCCTCCGGATTTACCTGAGACTCCGTCTATCAGCTATAATAATGTTGAATTCGATATTCTTAATGAAGGAGATCCATTATTTGAAGAAACTGTTTTAAGGTTGTCAATCAATATCTCTGATGGAGATGGAGACTTAGGCCTTGATGGTTCAGAAGACTTCGGACCTTACAGACCTTTCTCTCTAGTTTTAGACAACGGACAATTTGTTGAGTTTGGTCAGAGACCTGGAGATCCTCCTTTCACTTGTTTAGATTATGCCATTGAAGATGGCGAAAATACAGACCTCAATGGCGATGGTGATCTTCTTGACACATTATTGATCAACTTTAATCAGAATCAATTTAATATAGAAGTCGACTTTTTCGTGAAACAAGGCGGGCAGTTTCAAGAAGTGGAGTTAAGAGCACAACCTCCGGGAAGCCCAAATGAAACCACGCTATGTGGTATTTCTTTCGATGGTAGATTCCCTTGCTTGTCTTCAGATGATAACCCTTGCGCCTTCATTCAGCAGAATTCACGCCCTATCGAAGGCGTAGTTACTTATGACATGAGCTCAGGACTATTCCTACCGATTTTCCGAACTGACACAATGAAGCTTGCATTCAAGATTCGCGATAGAGCCTTGAATGAAAGTAATGTAGCTGAAACGCCAGAATTTACCCTTCAGAGCATCAGGGTTGTAGATAATTCCGAAGAAGACGCTGGTTAGTAAAGCTCAGGATATCCGTTAGGATCTACCTCAGACATCATTCCGTACACCTTATCAAAAACTGTTTCTACGCTTGGCTTAGACCAATAGTCTCCATCCGATGCATAAGCAGGTCTATGCTCCTTAGCAGCGATAGTTCCAGGTTCAGAATCCAAGAATCTGTAAGCACCTTGCTCTTCAACAACCTTCTGCATCATGTAAGCCGAGGCACCACCTGGCACGTCTTCATCCGCAAAAATGACTCTGTTAGTCTTTTTAATTGAATCGACAATTGAATGGTGAACATCAAATGGAAGTAGAGACTGAACGTCAATTACCTCAACTGAGATCCCTACTTCTTCTAGTTCTTGAGCAGCTTGGGTCACAATACGACACATCGAACCATAAGTAACTACAGTAACATCAGAACCTTCTCTAATTACTTCAGGAACTCCTAAAGGAACAGTAAAGTCACCAATGTTATCTGGAATACGCTCTTTTAATCTATATCCATTCAAACATTCAATGATCAGGGCAGGATCATCAGACTGAAGCATGGTATTATAAAAACCAGCTGCTTGAGTCATGTCGCGAGGAACTAAAACGTTGATCCCTCTTAAACTACCTAGGATCATACTGATAGGAGAACCACTATGCCATACACCTTCAAGCCTATGACCTCTAGTCCTAATAATTAAAGGTGCTTTTTGACCACCAGCAGTTCTGTGATGGAGTGTTGCCAAGTCATCTGACAAAGTCTGTACAGCATACAGTAAATAATCTAAGTACTGTATTTCGGTAATTGGTCTTAAACCTCTTAAAGCGGCACCAATTCCTTGGCCGATAATCGTTGTTTCACGAATACCAGTGTCAGTTACTCGTAACTCACCATATTTATCTTGAAGACCGGCAAATGCTTGATTTACATCTCCAATTTTACCTACATCTTCTCCAATAGCAAATACTCGCGGATCACGACTTAATGCCGCATCAAAGCAAGCCTGCAAAACTTCTCTCCCATCTACCAATGGAGAAGAATCAGAGTATTGTGCAGGAATCGCCTCCACTTTTGAAGAAGCTTGAGAAGACTCACTCATTACATGAGAGCTATATCTGTCTTCATTTAAATCCATATATCTCTTCAACCAAGCCACTAAAGAGGCTCTAGAAGAGGTTTCTTCATTGCGCGTAATTCTTAATATCTTCTTGATGGCCTTTACGGCATCTAACCTGATCGGATTGACCGTTTTCTTAAGCTCAGTAATAATTGGAATGATGCTGCCGCCCAAAGCACTTTCTTGAGATAATGCTTCCATGATCTCAACTGCCTGCGCTTGTTCATCTTTGATCTCTTGGATAAACTCGTTCCAAGCTTCTAGTCTACCTTTCTTGGCCGCTTCTTTAGCTTCCTTTTCAAGATTGACTAATTCAGCTTCCTCAATAAGGTTTTGATCCAAGAGCCACTCTCTGAATTTCAAATTACAGTCATGAGCCTTTTCCCATTCTAGTCTCTCTTTGCTCTTATATCTCTCGTGAGAACCAGAAGTGGAGTGACCTTGAGGTTGTGTAATTTCTTGAACGTGAACCATTACTGGTACATGCTCTTCTCGAGCGATTTTTTCAGCTTTTAGGTAAGCTGCTTGGAGCGCTTCATAATCCCAGCCTTTTACCTTAATAATCTCATACCCTGACTTTCCTTTCTTTCGTTGCATTCCCGCTAGGAAATCTGAAATACTACCTCCTGTCGTATGATATTCTTTAGGAACAGAGATTCCATAGTCATCATCCCAGATAGAGATAACCATTGGCACCTGTAGTACACCGGCAGCATTAATTGCTTCGAAGAAATGGCCTTCAGAAGTAGAAGCATTTCCTATCGTACCAAATGCAATTTCATTACCATTAATCGAGAAATCTTTGAATTGCTCAAGCTTAGGATTTTCTCTGTAGAGTTTAGAAGCATATGCTAAACCAACCAATCGTGGCATCTGACCTGCAGTAGGTGAAATGTCAGCACTAGAGTTTTTCATCTCTGTCTGCTTCTTCCAATTACCCTCTTCGTCTAATAAACGATTGGCAAAGTGTCCATTCATCATACGACCACCTGAAGCTGGCTCCGCCTCGATCGACATGTGCGCGTAAAGTTGAGCGAAATATTCTTGAATACTTAGGCCATCGATGGCCATCATGAAAGTTTGATCTCTGTAGTAGCCTGATCTAAAGTCTCCATTCTTGAATACTTTAGCCATAGCAATCTGAGCCAATTCCTTGCCGTCTCCGAAGATGCCAAATTTGGCCTTCCCCATAAAGACTTCTTTTCTTCCTATTAAACTCGCCTCACGACTTTCAACAGCTATTCTATAATCCCTTAAGATTTCGGCTGTATCTAGTTTTCCTTTACTAAGAGTCTTAGATTCTTTCACGCTTCAACTTTTATAGGTTGCCCATGGACACATTTCCACAGAATGAATCAAAAATAAGCATAACATAAGACAAATCAAATTTGGTGAAGACCCTATTTTTTGAGTTTTTCCCATATTATGTTCTTTTTGCAAACGTTTTCTGTTTTATAAATACTGTCTTTATGCACTTTATCAAAATATAATTTTTCCTATTTTTAGCATTAAAGAACAATATTTTAATTTATTGAGGCCTAGCATATATCATTCTGAATGTGATAGATAGGCCTTAATTTCTTAGTCAATCAAGACCAAATCTTAACTTGCACTTCCTATATTTGCCGCACTAATTTTAAACTATTATTGAGATGATAATCGGTGTTCCTAAGGAAATCAAAAACAACGAAAACCGCGTTGCAGCTACTCCTTCTGGTGTTGCTGAATTGACCAAAAGAGGTCATGAGGTGTATGTTCAGTCAACAGCTGGAAATGGAAGTGGTTTTTCTGACGATGATTATGTAAAAGCAGGTGCTAAAATTCTTCCGACAATAGAAGACACTTATGCTATTGCAGAAATGATCATGAAGGTAAAAGAACCAATTGAAGAGGAGTATAACCTGATCAAGGAAGACCAATTACTATTTACATATTTCCACTTTGCTTCTTACGAGCCATTGACAAAAGCCATGATTGAAAGAAAGGCGGTTTGTTTGGCTTATGAAACTGTTGAAAAAGCAGACAGAAGCCTTCCACTTTTAGTACCGATGTCAGAGGTAGCGGGTAGAATGGCTACTCAGAAAGGCGCTAACTATTTAGAGAAGCCTCTTGGTGGAATGGGTAAGTTATTAGGCGGAGTACCAGGTGTATTACCGGCTAATGTACTAGTCCTTGGTGGCGGTATTGTTGGAACTCAAGCAGCTAAAATGGCTGCAGGAATGGGAGCCAACGTAACCATCATGGATATTAGTTTAAAAAGACTGAGAGAACTTGATGATATCATGCCTGCTAATGTCAACACCATGATGTCAAACGAATACAACATCAGAGAGATGATCAAAAACTCTGACTTAATCGTTGGAGCGGTACTTATCCCAGGAGCTAAAGCACCTCATTTGATCACCAGAGACATGTTAAAAGACATGAAACCAGGTACTGTATTGGTAGATGTTGCTGTAGATCAAGGTGGATGTATTGAGACTTGTAAGCCAACGACTCATGCTAACCCTACATTTGTGATCGATGATGTTTTACACTACTGTGTTGCCAACATGCCAGGAGCTGTGCCTTACACTTCTACTCTAGCATTGACTAACGCAACACTCCCTTACGCTATCGACCTAGCTAATAAAGGCTGGGAGAAAGCTTGTAAAGACAATAAGGAACTAGAATTAGGATTGAATGTGGTAAAAGGCGATGTGGTTTACGAAGCAGTTGCCGAAGCCTTTGAGTTACCTTATGTTTCAGTAGACAAGTATTTGAACTAATTATTTGAATACATCAAAATATGAAAGGAGCCCAGTGCTCCTTTTTTTATGCCGCTCTATTAGAATAGACTTTCTCTTCCCACTTTTTCAATCGAGGGTTGATCAACTTAAACCACAAAGGAGGAAATGATGCAAGCATAATCATTGATGGATAGCCTGATGGTAATTGAGGAGATTCATCGTAATGCTTCAAGACTTGATATCTTTTAAAGGCATTCGCATGATGGTCTGAATGTCGCTGCAATTGAAATAAAAAGAAATTACTCAATCTATGATTGGCATTCCATGAATGCATTGGCGTCACTGTCTCGTAACGACCTGGAGACACTTCCTTACGAACGATACCGTAGTGCTCGATATAGTTGACTATTTCAAGTAGACTAAAGGCTAGAATGCTTTGAACTGTCATAAATACAATCACTTCCCACTTATAAACACCAAAATAAATACTCGACAACACTGTTAAAAGGGCCGTAAAAAGTACAGGTAGAATGGCAAACCAGATCATTTGATTTTTCACACCCCATTTCGCAAAGCCTTTTCTTTTCAGCCTTGCGAACTCTAATTGCCAAGCACTAGAGTAGCCGTTAAAAACTGATCTCAACCAAAAGGCATAGAAATTCTCATTCTTGCGACTCGTTGCTGGATCCCTCGGAGTAGCCACATAGACATGATGCCCTTTGTTATGCTCTATAAAGAAATGCATATAGCCCACGGTCATTAAAATGAGCTTTGAGTAAAATTGCTCCACCTTACTCTTCTTATGACCTAATTCATGTGCTACTGTAATTCCAATACCCCCAGTAACCAAAGCAAAACTTAATACAAAGCCCACCCATTCAAGATTTGTCAATTGATAAGCGCTCACTACATAAGCTCCCCAAACAACAAAACCTACTTGAAAGAAAGCCCACACAAAGGTGATCAGACGATAGTAGAATTCTTCAGCCAGAATAATGGCCTCCTCATCCGTTACATTCTCCGGATCTTTTCCGATGAAATAGTCCAATGATGGAATAAGTACAAAAACTAAAACAGGGGTTATAAAATTGGCCCATCCACCTAAATAGAAACCAACAATTACTGCAGTTGGTATAATGAAGGCTGTCAGAAAACCTATTCTTTTAGTGAAGCTCATGCAGAAAAATACACAATCAGAGCAATTGTATCAAGTCTTCATAAGAAGGTATCTCTTTGAGCATTTGTGTATTGTCCGGATTATTACACAACATGGCATAGGTCTGAATTCCATTTGTCGAAATAACTAAAGGAGCTTTACTTTTCTTATTGTAAACTGACAATTGATCGATCACCTTTTGGTCGATCTTCACCTCAGGCGCCTTACATTCTACTAAGACCAAAGGCGCCAAGTCTTTCGAATAGATAACGACATCAGTCCTTTTTTGTCGATTGTTATATTTTAATCCTCCCTCTACTTTAGTTAAAGCCGTTGGATAATTTAAGTGGCTATTAAGAAGATTAAGAATGTGTTGTCTTACCCATTCTTCTGGTGTCAATTGAACGTACTTCTTCCTGATTGGATCAAAAATCTGTAGCTTGCCAAAATTTTCGCGAAGCCTATATTCAAATGGAGGCAAATTCAATTGCAACATTGGGCAAAGCTATTGAAAACTTTTATTCTGAACCGTACCAATATGAAAACCAAACAGGAGATTGTAGAAAACTGGCTACCTCGTTACACAGGGGTACCCATTGAAGAATTTGGAGAGTACATCTTATTAACCAACTTCATTAATTATGTCCATATGTTCGCTGAACGCTATGGAGTAGAAGTAAAAGGCAAAGATAAACCGATGCAAACGGCTACTGCCGATAATATTACAATCATCAATTTTGGGATGGGTAGTGCGATGGCAGCCACCATCATGGATCTTTTATCGAGTATCAGCCCAAAAGCGGTACTATTTTTAGGAAAGTGCGGTGGAATTAAAAAGAAAACCCAACTAGGCGATCTTATCCTTCCTATTGCAGGAATCCGAGGAGAAGGAACAAGTAACGAGTATATGCCCATGGAAATTCCTGCTCTTCCTTCATTTAGACTCCAAAGAGCCGTCTCATCAATGATCAAAAAGCATGAAAGAGACTATTGGACTGGTAGTTGCTACACCACTAACAGAAGAGTTTGGGAGCATGATAAGGCATTTAAAAAATACTTACGTAAGATCAGAGCAATGGCGGTAGATATGGAAACTGCCACCATTTTCACGGTAGGCTTTGTGAATGAAATTCCAAGAGGAGCGCTTCTGCTTGTTTCGGACAATCCTATGATACCAGAAGGAGTAAAAACTGACGAGAGTGATAAAAAAGTCACTTCGCAATATGTTCTGGATCATTTAGAGATTGGCATTGACTCTCTGAAAGAGCTTCGAGATTCAGGAGATTCAGTCAAACATATGAGGTTTGAATAAAACAAAAGGCGACCAAATGGTCGCCTTTTTTTATCTCTTTAAAATCTTGATGGAATAGGATCGATCTTCCGTTTCTATTCTTAAGATATATAATCCAGGTCTCTGAGTGCTGAGATCGACAGGTTTTAATTGTCTGTTTTCTAGCTCTACCCTATCCACTAAGTTACCCGCAGCATTGAAGATGTTGATGGCTCTTGGGCCACCAGGAATTTCACCCTCAAAACTTACAACTCCCGTTGTAGGATTTGGATAGAAATTAAAGCCCGGTAGCTCATCTCTAATTCCGGTGACTAATCCATTGTAGATGTTAACAATATCTCCAAAACCATCAGATTGGCGCGAAGAAGTATAGATCCTGAATTCACCAGGAAGAAGAGCAACTTCCATATTTGGCTCTGACACGTCTAAGGTTTCGCCAGTCATGTAATCATACCAGGTGCCTACAGAAGTGAACTGAGGCGAATACATTTCCTCATCTAGGCCGAAGTTACCCACAACCACCATATCGAAATCAGGTCCATCTAATTTGATCCTTCTAGTTTGACTAGATAAATCAGTAGTGTATACACCATCTCGGAAATTATCAGCATTCTTTGTTCTTAGGTTAATGATAGCAGAGAAAGCCTGATAGACTTTATTCCTCTCTTCATCCTCATAGTAGCCTAAATTGCCAGAACCCCATGGTAATGGCTTATTCCCTGTTCTTCCATTGAAGTTGATATCAATGTCATAGCCTAGCTCGCCAAACTGCCAAAGCATTTTTGGGCCAGACAATAAATAGATGAATGCCGCATTTTGCTTTAATCTATCTAAAAGAATCTCTTCGTCTTGTGTATCATATCCACCGCTACTCAATCCTGCGTGAGAATCTGAATTTTGCACCTCCCATACTTGGCGTTGCTCATCATGGCTTTCCATATAGGTAACATGAGTTGTAGCTCTGGCATTATTAAAATCCGTATCAGAGTCATGTGCTCCAAGTGGCAGGTAATAGTCATAGACCATATTTCTCCAGGATAGCATACCCATGCCTGTAAGTGCACTTTCTTCCGATTGATCTGCAAAGTGCTCTAAAATCACATAAGCATCTGAATCAATTTCCCAGATCTTGTTTGCCATTCTTTCTAAGATGTCAATTCTCGACTGATCATATTGACCCCAAGCTCCCACATCATTCGGGTTATTGGTTTGAGTAAAACCTTTAGAGAGGTCAAATCTGTAACCATCAAAATGATATTGCTCAATCCAATATCTATTGACTGTATCCAAAAGAGCTTTGGTATAAGTACTCTCATGGTTAAAATCGAAACCTACATTAAAAGGGTGAGTTGGATCAGGGTTGAACCATGGATTATCCGCTGTCGGTTTAGAACCTGCATTACCTGGTTCTTCACGATAGAGCTGCACCATAGAATTCAAGCCAAAAGCATGGTTCATAACCATATCTAAAATCACCGCCATGCCATTCTCATGACAGGCTTTGATAAAGTCTTTTAAATCATTCTTTGTACCGTAGTACTTGTCGACAGCAAAGAAATACATCGGATTGTAACCCCAAGATTCATTACCTTCAAATTCCATGATAGGCATCAATTCTATTGCATTGACCCCAAGGTTCTTTAAATATCCTAAAGTATCGATAAGGGTCTTGTAATCATGCGTTCCAACAAAATCTCTCACCAAAAGCTCATAGATGATCAAGTCTTCCTTACCTGGTCTTTCAAACGTAGCGTCATCACCCCAATCATATGGGGTTTGTCCTGTTTGGAAAGTACTTGCAATGCCATCTTCATCTCTATCATAGACTGGAACTGCGTTATGTACTGATTCAGGTATGAACTCATCGTTCCAAGGGTCGGCTACCTTGTCTGTATATGGGTCGCCAATCTTTATCTCGCCATCTACCCAATATTGAAATACATATTCTTGATTAGGTGTTAAACCCGTTAATTCTATCCAGAACATTTCACCATCAGGTGTTTTGTTCATGATATATTCAGGCTGAGTCTGCCAGTTATTGAAATCTCCTACCGCATAGGCGATTGTCTTATTTGGTGCCTCTAGAACTAGGGTCACCTTGGTGTCATCACCATCATGATAGTTAATACCTCGTATCACCCCTACTGGCAACGGCAATTCAGGTATATCATCGATCAGCGTTACGTTTAATTCTTGAGATGATTCAACACTTTGTCCACCAATTGTAGCCGTTACTTTCAGTTGTCCTTGGAAAGACTGTGTTGGTGTATATTCATATGAGATCTGGGTGCCGGAACTAATAGAAGCCAGCTGATTGAACCCATTGCCTTCATCTAATAAGATAGCCATAGCACTAACCTCATTAGAAGCAGTAGCTGAAAGCGTAAGTGTATTGCCTTCCTCTACAGTTTCACTCGTTCTTGGAGAGGTGATGGTGATAAACTCGCCAACATTCAGATCCACATAGATGTCTCTATTATCTCCTACAGTACCACCTTCAAAAGGACCTGGATTTCCTTTACCTTCCGCAGAACCATCAGCGTTTCTAAACACCATACTTAGCCTGAACATGGTAGTTCCTTGAGGTACGCTATAGTAATCCCTGGCAGTAGGTGTCAGTGTGATTTCCCAAAGATCAGTTTGACCAGCTACAGGAGTCATCTCACCAACTCCGTCATCTTGACCCCAGTTACCGACAACATTTGTCCAATCTTCACCGTCAGGGCCATCGATAATTACACCAGAGTGCATGTAAACTTTAGATTCACCTACCAACCCTGCTGTACCTTGAGTAGCATCGTAAATGATTCGAATCTCTTGATCACCATCGGCATCAGAAGGTTCTATTCGAACGATCTGTGCTTGAGCTACTCCAGCCAGGAGAAACAACATTAATACTGCACCAATCTTTTTCATCATCATCTCTGTGTATAAAAAAAGCCCAATTAATGGGCTTTTCTAAATGTCATAGTAGCTCTTACTGCTTGTTGAAATTGTATGTACCGTCTTTGGTATCAAATACAACTATGTAAGTACCAGCTTCAGCAATTGGAATATTAGCACCATCTTGAGTAGCAGTTCCAGAAGGGAAATCAGCAGCACCCCAGTTAACAGCCCAATCGTCATCAGCTCTAAACTTAGCGAAAAGTGCTTCTAACTGAATAGTCACTTCGTATAGTCCATCTCCTACTTCAGTCATGTCCGTGTCACCACCCCATCCACCTGGAGTAGCATCACCAATAATTCCAATAGTATTGAACCCTTGGAATACAGTGAATGTAGAAGTTAAGCTTTGCGCATTACCGTTAGAATCTGCAGCAGATACAGTAAATGTATACTCACCTGGAGCTAAGCCAGAAACAGGAATGTTGCCTTCGATCAAATTAGGATTGTTAGCTGGGAAAGTACCGTTAGCTACCTCGTTACCACCTGTTGGTGCATCAAAGATTTGGTACTCAGCTAATGCAATTGAAGAAACATCTGAATCAGCAGATCCATCTTGAATAGTTACAGGAATTGATCCGTCTCTGTTGTCAAAGAATACACCGTACTCACCAAAAGTGATCTCAGGCGCATTATCGATGATATCGCCAATATCAGCGTTACCGTTGTCGCAGGCAGTGAAAGCAACCGTAGCTACCACAGCCATCATAGTGTAAAGAATTCTTTTCATGCTCAATAATTAGTTTTTGCCTTTCAAACGATTGCTTTTTGCAAAAGGCACAACCTGCACCTTGTTTGAAAACATTCAATGATAAGGAAAATATAGCCCTTTTTGACTGATTTAAATCAGTTTCTGATTGCAAACGTTTGCGATGTACGTCTGCGGATTTAAGCTTTTTGAATTTTCACACCCTTTAAGAAATACAAACCAAGGATGAAAAGAACGCCTAAACCCAAAGCACTAAATCGCATAGAACCGGTAATGTATTCGATGGTTCCATAAGCTATGGTTCCCATTACAATAGACACATTGAAGGTCACATCATAAAAGCTAAAGAATGAAGCATGGTCTTCCGTGTCAGCGGGAATAAGCTTAGAGAATGTTGCCCTACTCAATGCTTGAATACCTCCCATAATCAGACCTACTAAGAAGGCTAATCCATAAAATTGCCATTCATTTTTAACGAAAAAGGCTAATCCACAAACCACTATCCAGATGATGATCATGGAAGTAAGAGAATATATATTTCCACGCTTCTCTGAAATCCTTGCAAATAAGTAGGCTCCACCAATAGCTACCAGCTGAATGATCAATACAGTCAGAATCAAGGATCCTGCCTCCATTTTAAGTTCTTTGGCCCCAAATAAAGAGGCTAAGTACATAACGGCCTGTACACCGGCATTGTAAAAGAAGAATGCCAATACATACCTTTTCATATGCCCTAAGCCCTTGATCTGCTTGTAGACTGATTGCAACTCTTCATAGCCTTTCTTCACTAATGACCCGGCTACCTCACGCTTAAACGGATCATTTGGGAGCCTTTTAAAAGTTATTTGTGAAAAGCCTGCCCACCATAGACCAACTGTAACGAATGAAATCCTTGCGGGCAATGAGCCATCCGGTAATCCAAATAGATCAGGCATTTGAATCATCAATAGATTAAAGATCAGTAGAATTACACTTCCGATATACCCCATTGAATACCCCTTGGCACTCAATCGATCGAACCGATCGGGGCTAGCAATTTCGGGTAGATAGGCATCATAAAACACCAAACTACCCGAATAACCAATACTCGCAATGATGGCCATTAAAATGCCAAAAGTGACATTGTCACCCTCGAAGAAAAACATAGCCGCACAAGCCAAAGAGCCTAGGTAAGCAAATGCTTTCAAGAATGTTTTCTTCTTTCCTCCATAATCAGCAATGCCAGTTAGAAGAGGCAGGATGGCTGCCGTAAATAGAAATGAGAAGGACAGAGCATACGAATACAGAACAGTATTGGGTAATTGAAAACCCAAGAACTCAACTAGGGCACTTCCATCTTCTTTAGTTGTAACTGATTCGTAATAGATAGGAAAAACAGCTGTGGTGATGGTTAATGAATAAACCGAGTTGGCCCAGTCATACATGCACCAGCCATTTGTGATCTTCTTATTGTTGAGCTCCATTCCTGAAATATAGGACAAAAAAAAAGAGACCCGAAGGTCTCTTTATATCTCAAAAAGTTATTTTCTTAATTCTCGTCAGCTTTCTGAGGAGCAGCATACATGATCTTACGAGCATTTGCCTCTCTTAACTCAGTCTGAACGTCAACGATGATACCCATTTTAGTCTCCTCATCAACTTTCATAGAAACAGTAATCTGATCTCTTTCTACTTCACTAAGTTTTGATTTTTCCTCATTAACCCACTTAACAATACCATCGATACCGATGAACACATCATTTGCTTGAACCAAAGGCTCAGTACCGAATGCCGCATCTTTTGGCTTACCGATGTACAAGTAAGTCACCAACTTTTTCTTCTCAAGCTTTACTAATTGCTCAGCTCTTGGAATTCTCTGCTCAACCTTAATTTCAGTCTCTCTCAATACAGTAGACACCATAAAGAAGAACAGAAGCATGAAGATAATATCAGGTAATGCCGCAGTAGGGATATCCTGACTTGATGTCGATTTTTTCTTAAACTTTGACATGATTATCCTCCTTGTTTAGTTGGTTCTGCAATAGAGATCGCTTTAGGAATACCCGCACGCGCTCTATCATACATTTCCTTTTGACGTGGATCGTTTCTGTTTAGCTTCCTGAATTCCTCATCAGTTAAACCTACACGCTCACCGTATACTCGGTTGTAAGCAGCGTTCAATTCATCTAGAATAGAGATGAAAATCGCATAACTACTACCACGGTCAGCTTTTAGTGAAACAATCGCAGAACTTGGACCATCTGATGATTCATCAGAACCTAAGTTTCTAGAAATGTAAGACTTCATGGATGCAGGTAGAGAATTGTAAACGTCTTTGTCGCTTACTTTCGCTTTACCTTTTTTAGCATCACCTGGGCTTCCGAAGTTCAATACGAAATCGTAAACCATGTCTCTAATTTCTCCTACGTCATCTAGTGGCTCATCTTCCACCAACAATCTATCTGCAGAGTTAATTTGAATCTTAAAGATATTTCTCTGCTGTTGTTTGATCTCAATTGGCTCATCATCCTCCTGCTTAGGAGGTAATAACAATGTAAGACCTTTGTTAGTGGCAATCTGAGTAGTTACAAGGAAGAAGATCAATAGTAGGAATGCAATATCGGCCATTGAGCCTGCATTCACCTCTTGACTTCCTTTGTCTTTACTTCTTGCCATAGTTCTTATTTTACAATTCTAGCAATTGATGAATAAACCAATCCTGCTAACGCCAACACGATCAAAACAAGTGTTGTTGTCATTGCTCCGCCTACAAATTTGTAAACGCTAATTGTGCTGTCAGCTGCTGGGTCCATGTCGTTGGCCTCAAACGCTACAACAGCAAGTCTGTCTAATTCTGCAGGTGCCATTGAATAACCAATGAAGAAGATCACAACCAATAATACGATACCGATACCGCTTTTGATCAATGATTTAGGATTCTTCAATGAGTTAAACAAATTCATGAACACTGCTGCAACTGCTGCTACACCTAATAAGATGTAAGCTGCATATAGCATAATATCAATCCACTGTTCGCTCATAATTCGCTCTTTTTAAGAGTGGATGATTATTTAGTCAAGTTGTGCTTTACAAGGATATCTACCAATGAGATAGAAGCATCCTCCATAGAGTTCACAATTGAATCAATTTTAGATACACAGTAGTTGTAGAACAACTGAAGGATAATCGCAACGATCAAACCAGCAACAGTTGTTAATAGGGCTACTTTGATACCACCAGCAACCAATGAAGGAGAGATATCACCTGCAGCTTGGATAGAGTCGAATGCACCGATCATACCGATTACAGTACCCATGAAACCAAGCATTGGAGCTAATGAGATAAAAAGTGAGATCCAAACTAAACCTCTTTCTAATCTACCCATTTCAACAGAACCGTAAGCAATCACAGATTTTTCAACCATGTCGATTCCTTCAGACATTCTCATTAAACCTTGAGTAAAGATAGAGGCAACAGGACCTTTAGTATTTCTAGTTACTTCTTTTGCCGCTTCAACTCCTCCTGACTCAAGAGCGTCCTCAACTTTGCTCAAAAGTTTAGAAGTGTTAGTAGTAGCTAAGTTCAAGCTGATGATTCTTTCGATAGCAATTGCTAATCCTAAGATCAAACAGATCAATACTGGTGACATAAATGTAGGGTCACCCTCGATGAATTTAGACTTGATCACTTGATCAAATGAAGCAACCTCTTCCTCGCCTAACTCATCAGAGTAATCTGGCTCTTCTGGAATTGGATCTTCAGCAACAGCCGTAGTATCAGCTGAGGCAGCATTAGTATCTGCAGCTTGGTCATCTTGAGCTACAGCATCAAATCCCATAGCTAAAACGCCTAGGATCATTAGAAAAGAAAATAACTTTTTCATAGTCTAGTTTTGATTAATAAAAGGTTAAAACGGATTCTAAATTATTAATAAATCTTATTAAACGAAATTTATACTTAAAGATTTAGTTGATCGCAGAGAGGAAGGGATTCGAACCCTCGATACCCTTTCGGGGCATACACACTTTCCAGGCGTGCTCCTTCAACCACTCGGACACCTCTCTTTAAGAGTCTCTGCACGTTTCGCAGGGTGACAAATAAATTAATAATAATTGCAGTATGCAAGCTGATTTTTGTTTTTGTCAGCGCTTTAAAAATCAGCTCATTTCGCCTCTTATAGAAGTAGTAAGGCACTTTTTAACCGCTGATAGTTTTTGGTAACGTTTGAAAGCATACATCATTTTAGTAACAGCAGCTTCCGAAGTAAGGTCTCTCCCACTCAAGACTCCTGCAGATTCTAAGGCATCACTGGTTTCGTACTTCCCATGATTCACACTGCCTCCATTACATTGCGAAATATTTAGAATTACTTTTCCATTAGCCGTAGCCTCCTTCAATAAATCAATGAATGATAGGCCATTAGGCATATTACCTGAACCATAGCTCTCAATAACAACTCCTTTGATCTTGTCGCTTCCGAGAAGGCTCATGATCAAATTCTCATTGAGACCTGGGAATAATTTCAACACAGCCACATCGGCATCCATGTCTAAATTGAGCTCTAAAACTTCATCTTTGAAAGCTCTTAGTGCAGACCAATTATATTCAATAGTTATTCCTGCCTCTGCCAAAACTGGATAGTTCTCAGATTCAAAAGCATCGAACTGTTGGCTCTCAACTTTCTTTGAACGGTTGCCACGCAGTAATAAGTGGTTAAAGAAAATGCATACCTCAGTAATGATTGGCTTACCCCCTTTCGAATCTGATGCAATCTCTAAGGATGTGATAAAATTGTCTTGGCCATCTGAGCGAGGTGAAGCTATTGGCAATTGAGCCCCAGTAAAGATGACAGGCTTGTTTAAGCCATCCAACATAAAGCTCAAAGCTGAAGCTGAATACGCCATCGTATCTGTACCATGCAGAACTATAAAGCCATCAAAATGATCATACTCATCATAAATGACTTGCGCCATTTCTTGCCAATGCGGGAGACTTACATTGGAAGAGTCTAGTGGTTCAGTGAATGAAGTAACCGAAAGATTAATATTTAATTCCTTTATAACAGGAACACGCTCAATCACTTGATCAAAAGGACAGGGCACCAATGAGCCCTTAGCATCATAATCCATCCCCAGAGTTCCTCCTGTATAAATAACTAAGAGATGCGCCTTTGGCTTTGCAACGAGACTAAATTCTTGTATTGGACTTCTTTCAATCATTTACTTTGAATAAGGTGTTCGCATTGTTTGTAGTAACCTCATCTAGCTCACTTAAAGACATCTGCTTGAGATCAGCTACTTTTTGTGCTACTAATTTAGTGTAAGCTGGCTCATTTCTTTTACCTCTATGCGGAGTAGGTGTGAGATATGGGCTATCTGTTTCTAGTACAATATGATCTAGGTCTAAATCTGGAATTACCTCAGACATACCTGAATTCTTAAACGTGCTCACTCCTCCCAGTCCAATATGAAATCCGAGCTCCTTGATCTTTTGAGCCTGCTCAACTGTTCCGTTGAAGCAATGAAATACCCCAGAAAGTTCTTCTGTCTTTTGTTTTTGCACCAGATCGATTGTCATATCTAATGACTCTCTACAATGAATAATGATTGGGATTTCGTATTTCTTGGCCCAATCGCACTGAATATTGAAAGCTTCTACTTGCTGATCAACAAAGGTCTTATCCCAATAAAGGTCGGTGCCCATTTCTCCAATGGCGACAAATTGTCTTTTTGAAAGCCATTCTTCGACTATATACAATTCCTTTTCAAAGTCTTTATTGACGGAGCATGGATGTAACCCCATAGTAGCAATGCACAGATCAGGGTTCTGAGCTTCCAATTCGAGCATATCATCAATGGATGTATGGTCGATATTAGGCATGTAGATCTTGGATAGCCCTTCTTCTTGAGACCTCTCTAAAACATCTGCAATATCTTCTTTGAACTGCTCTAAATAAATATGTGCATGAGTATCAATCATATCAGAACTTTCTGCCTTTCCAACTTACTTTACCAAGGAATATCCTATAAAGAAGTGCAAATGTATCTAAAAGACTTATCGAAGCGGGTGTAAAGATTCCAAATTTACTGAAGGATTTAGATTTGATTGTCACCTGTATATACTTAGTATAGTTCAGTACAAAACCGAGGATCAAGATTAGTGCAGCCCATTCTGAATAAATAATGGCAACTACTCCTATTAAAAACCAAAGTCTGGCAAAAAACGCTGGTAAAGCTAATAACCAATGATGAGTAAAAACCCCATTCATCCACCGCACTCTTTGGGTCAGAACAGAATTAAATCCTTTTTGTGCTTTTGAATAAGCCAAACCCTCCGCACCCATATACTGGAATATCTTCAATTTTTCCTTTTGGAATCTCCTCAGCAAACCTAAATCTTCAACATCTGTAGGCCCTAACCCTCTAAAACCATCTACTTTGTTATATGCAGATTTTGTAAAGCCCATGTTATTGCCCAGAATACTTATAGGCTGAATAGCATCAGACATGGCTTTCATTGTATGAAGCACCACCGCCCAATCGAATGATTGATCTCCTACCCGATCAGATTTCTTGTCGATGATTGTAAAGCCACTTATAAGATCATAATTATCTAATAGCTCAACCATAGTAGATAGCCATTTGACCTCTACCTTCATGTCTGCATCAATGATCAGCACCTTTTCGAACTTTGCTTGATCGACTAATTGAGCAAGCACATTTCCCTTAGCTATTAATCCATCCTTTTCATGTTCAATTTCAATGGGCCGGATAATTGGTTTTTGCTTAGAATACTTTTGAACGACCAGAGCGGTGTTATCAGTTGAATTATCATTACCAACCAATATCTCTACTTTGGACATATCATATTGAGAAGCCAATAATGAATCGAGAATACCCGGTAGTTTGTGTTCCTCATTTCGAGCACAAACCAAGATCGACACCTTTGAATGCCCCTCCTCATTTGGAATGAATGATTTGAATCTTAGCCAAAAGCTAATAATCAAGAATAGCTCTATGAGAAAAATAAGACCGTATATACTCAATAAAACGATCATGAAAGTTTCTTAAACTGAAAGCCTTTTTCCTTAAAATGATCAATATATCTAGGTAAGGCATATCGCAAATTGGCCTCCGCTTTTAAATTATCATGAAACACAATGATAGATCCTTTCTCAGTGGCTTTTATAGATTCATTGAGAACATCCTCTTTTGCTAGAGTCTGTAAATAATCTTTAGAAAGGACGTCCCACATGACCACTTGATATTCTGACAACCTCTTTTTTTGCTGCCATCTTAATCTGCCATAAGGTGGTCGGAATAGATTTGTATTTACATGATGCTTTTCTAATGAAGCTCTGCATCCATTGACATTATCAACGTATTCCTCGAGTGAGGTCTCCCACCCATTGAGATGATTTTGACTGTGATTCCCGACAGCATGCCCTTCATTTAAGATTCGCTCAAAGAGCTTTGGATGTTTCTCAATATTGGCCCCAACGCAAAAAAAAGTAGCCTTAACCTCCTTCTCCTTTAAAATATCTAACACCCATTCGGTTAAGAAAGGAATAGGACCATCGTCAAACGTGAGGTATAGATCTTTTTGATCAGTTGCCACGCGCCAGAGGCGGCTCGGCATGATCTTTTGTAATATAGATGGAGTCTTATGAGGTACCATTCTTGACTTTGCAAGATAGAAAAGTCAAGTCATCGGTAAAGGATTTGCCTGCTCGGAATTGATCTAACTCTTTAATCAGGCCATTGTGTAATTCTTGTAATGGTTCGCCATAGTGATCAATCAAGTATTTTTCAAGTCTTTCACTTCCGAATTCCTCTTCTGCTTCATCAAAGGTTTCAGTTAAGCCATCCGTAAAAAGGAACAGTGAAAACTCATCAAGATTTTCAATGGTACCCATATTCAAGAAAGGCAGAGGATCAAAAGCACCTAGAATTGTTGTTCCTTCTGTCAGTCGCTCCGCCTTGGCAGAACCATTAAAGAGAATAGGTGGGTTATGACCGGCATTTACATAGCGGAGCACTTTTGTTTCATAATCGTAAACCGCTAGAAAGAAAGTGATGAAATTCTCACCATTTGCACTTTGGGCCAGTTGGTAATTCAATTCATGAATAACCTGTTTTGGGTCTTTTGCGGTGCGACTCACCGTTCTCAATGCCGCTTGAAAATTAGACATGAGAATAGCTGCTGGAATACCTTTACCACTTACATCAGCAATGGCAACTACAAACTGGTTGGAATTCTCAAGAGGAATATAATCGTAATAATCCCCCCCTACAGTCTGACACGGCTGATAGAAAGCAGCAATCTCAATCTTATCATTTGCTGGCAAATTCTTAGGGAACAAGTAGTTCTGTACGTTCTTAGCAATTTCAATGTCCCTTTGAATGGCTTGTTGCTCCAATTGCTTACGCGCTAACCTTTTATTTTCGATTGCCACCAAAATCACATTGCTAAGCGCTTGAATAAACGTAGTATCTACCTCCTCATTCGATTTGGCTTTAATAAAAACAAAGGCGAGTAATCTGTCCTTATGCTTTACAGGAATAATGATGTCAAACTCAGAAAAACATGGCACATCGAGGTCTACATTTTTGATCTTGGTAGTCTCTTGAATGCTAAAGCAACTCTCCCCTAGCTCAACTTGAGTAAAATCTTTAGTTGTACCGAACTGAACTTTGCAGTCCCAGTCATCTTCAAAAACATATAATGCTAAGCGAGAAATAAACAGATTGGCTCTCAGAATAAACTCGTAGATCTTATAAAGATCTTCTTCGGGCAAGTTGTTATTCACTGCCTGAGTGATCTCAAGTAGTGCATTAACTTCTAGCTCTTTTTCATCTAGTTTCTTCTGTAAATTCTGTTCGCTCATTTAACGTCCATTATGCGCCATCAGCCCTTTTTTCGAGGCCAAATAAAGATAACGTTGATAGTTATTTTCTAAGTCTAAATCTTGATCAAAAACTTCTTCATCCATCGAAGTATAGCATTTAATCCACCCTTTTTCAGAAAGGCCAATTAATGTGTCTTTCAGCTCCGACTCATCAAGATCCAATTCGCTTTGCAGGTGTTCATAGGGCTGTACAAAGTACAACTCATCTAATACATCAAATTCTGCATCTGTCATTTGTAACACCTGCCTTTCCAAGTATAAGAACCAAAGTTAGCCACCCCAGCGATATAAAGTGCATAGAAAGGATAGATTATGAATGAGAGGGTAAATACACCGATAGAAGGTCGAGTTAAGCCTGTCTGCCCTCCTATTTTATAAGTAAATAGCAATTCAAGAAGATATCTAACTGCTAATAGTACACTCCCCAAAACAAGAACTAGTGGATTCAAAATCATTAAAATGATAAGTCCAATTTGACTAACCTGTAACAAACCGACTAAAAGAGCAAGCCGCTTGACCCCTGGCCGCTCTCCTTTATTCCATTTACTTGCCCAGCGCACTTTTTGAGATACAGCGGCATGCCAAGAAGCCGGTGGTTCGGTTACAACAAGTGCATTTTCATTTTTAACAAATCGAACTGAACCTAAATGAGCATCATGAATTTTTCTCATCAAGAGCTCATCATCTCCACTTGGAGTTTCTAGCAAACCTTCAAAACCATTTAATTCATTGAAAGTGCTTTTTCGAAAACTCAAATTGGCTCCATTTGCCATGGTTGGTTTACCTTTTTGAATGGAGGCCGCACCAATGCCGACAAGACTCAGAAATTCAATTGACAACATTTTAGAAAGAAGACCTCGCTGAATAAAACCAACTGGACCAGACACCATATGGACATTTTCATCTCCAAAAGGAGCAGTCAATGTTTTTAGCCACATAGGCCCCATATAACAATCTGCATCTGTGGTTACAATGATCTCATTTTGAGCGTGCTCAATTCCGAATGTCAAGGCTGCTTTTTTCCCTTCTGTGTCTGTTAAATTTAAGATCCGATAGTTGAATTCTGATTTTTTTAATGCCTTAAGTAGTACTTCTTCGCTTTGATCTTCAGAATGGTCATTTACGAATAGCACTTCGTACTCTACTTCTTTCTGTTTTCCTAGACCTTTGATTAGTCGGGCAAGGTTCTGCTCTTCATTTCTGAAAGGCACAATAACAGAAATAGATTTTCCAGATGTAGAATACTCACCTGGTATTTTAGACCATGAGTTGAGATAGCCAATTAATTGACTGAAGTATAAAATGTAGACTATTGATATGAGAACCCACCAGAGCATCGCGCCAAATATAGTGAGCATCGCATTGCCTTTTATTTATATTGCAGTGCGATGGCTAAATCAGCTTTAAAAGAGAAAATCATTTTAGGTATAGACCCAGGTACTAGTGTTATGGGTTATGGTGTGGTTTTGATTAAAGGCAAAGAGATGAAGCTTCTTCAATTTGGTGTCATCCATCTAAAGAAGTACGTAGGACATGAATTAAAGCTTAAGAAAATTTTTGAACGAGTCACTTCACTTTTGGATGAATTCCATCCGGATGAAATGGCCTTGGAAGCTCCATTCTATGGCAAGAATGTGCAGTCCATGTTGAAATTAGGTAGAGCGCAGGGTGTGGCTATGTCCGCTGCATTGGCAAGAGAGATACCTATTACAGAATATGCTCCTAAAAAAGTAAAGCAATCAGTTACTGGAAATGGAAACGCATCCAAAGAACAAGTAGCCGCTATGCTTCAAACTCTTTTAAACATTAAAGAACTCCCTAAAATGCTCGATGCTACAGATGCATTAGCTGTTGCACTTTGTCATCATTTCCAGAATGGCCAAGCTCAAAGCAGAGCTGCTAGCTGGAAAAGCTTCATTGCTGACAATCCTAAAAGAGTGAAATAGTAATATTCCAATTAATAATTTCACAAAGCTGCCTCTGAATATTTATGAGATTCAGTAATGACTGATTATCTTACTTTCAATTAGTAACTGATGTCAGCACCAAGAATATTCTTCTCTATGATCTTTGTTTGCTTCCTCTATGGTTGCAAAAGCAATAAAAAAGAGAGTCCTACCGTACAACCCATTGCAGTCGAATATGAAATAATAGAAGAGAAGCCTATTGCTTCAACCTTAAATCTAGCAGGTGAAATCACGGCAGAATCAAGGCATGAACATGCTTTTTTGGTAAAAGGCAAGTTGCAAGAAGTAATAGTAAAAGAGGGAGATAGAGTTAAAAAAGGGCAGCTTATTGCCCTAATAAATGACAATGACTACCAACAAGCCTTAGCTATTGCAGAAGGTAAATATGAAGAAGCTAGTGATCAATATGAAAGGCTCTCTAAAATGTTTGCCTCTGGCAGTTTACCTGCTGCAGATTTTGAAAGAATTAAAAGTCTAAAAAAGGAAGCTCAAGCTAATCTAAACCTATACAAGAATAAATTAGCCTATACCAAGTTGAATGCTACATTATCAGGGGTTGTATCTAAAGTGTGGGTAAAAAGCGGAACAGCCATCACTGAAGGTCAACCAATTGTCGAGATTTCCAATGACGCCACCGTATTCGCTAAAATTGAAATACCTGAGACTGAGATAGCACAAATCAATTTAAAGGATTCTTGCTCCATTCACTTAAGAAGCTTGGATCAAACACTCACTGGAAATATCTATAAAATTAGCCCAAGTGCTAATAGACTGTCTAGGTCTTACCAAGCTCAAATCTTACTCAATAATCAATCGGGCCAATTGAGAGATGGTATGTTATGCAGCGTAACCGTTTTCAAACACAGTCAAGATTTTGGTATTACACTACCACTAGATCTTATCATAACAGACATCAATCAAGTGCATTTTGTAGATGTTGTCGGCAACAATCGAGTGATAAGAAAAAGAGTTGAATTCACTGATTTAGTAAATAATGAGGTGCGAATCTCAAAAGGCTTAGAAGTTGGAGATACTCTTTTAGTCAATAAGCCTTTCGGTTTAAAAGAAGGTCAAAAAATTAAATTAAAGTAAGTTGTCGATCATTAAATCAGCAATAGACAATAAGCAGATCGTACTGACACTTACGGTATTGATTTTTCTGTTTGGCCTGATCTCTTTACTCACGATGCCTCGAAGAGAAGACCCTAAGTTTAATGTAAGGCAGGGTTTAGTAGTATTCACTTACCCAGGTGCAACCTCGCAAGAAATACACGACAGGGTAATCAATAAAGTAGAAGATTTATTGTTCTCCTTTGAAGAAGTCAGGAAGGACAAAACTTATTCAAATGCAAGAGAAGGAGTTGCCTATTTAGTAGTTGAGTTGGAGTCATTCGTTACCGAAACAGACATTTTTTGGAGCAAATTACAGCATCAGCTCAATCAGCTCAAATTAACAGAACTTCCAGCTGGTGTTATTGGACCATTAGTAGAATCTGGATTTGGAGACACAATAGCGCTTCTTGTTAGTTTTAATTCTGATCAGAGAACAGAACGAGAACTTAATTCTTTAACCGAACAATTAGCAGACAGATTACGCGGGTTGCGGTCATTAGCCAAGATCGATCGAATCAACTCTGAAGAAGAGGCAATATTCATTTATCTCGATAACCAAAAACTAACTAATTATAAGCTATTACTACCCGAGGTCATTCGCTTAATGAGTGAAGGAAATACCGTTATTCCCAGTGGAAGTATTTCTGCGAACGGACAGGATTTAACGATTCTTAAACCTAAACAATACAGTGATTTATCAAGCATTGAAAACCAAGCCATTGGAGTGGGGCCTGCAGGTAAAACTGTACGTCTAAAAGATATTGCTACCATAGAAAAAGGCCTCAAGAAAAGAAGTCAGATCATTAGAGTCAATGGTGAGTCATCCGTTTTGTTATCACTTCAAATGCAAAATGGTTATAACATTGTTGACTTTGGACATGCTGTAGATGACATCATAACTGAATTCAATAGCTCGCTTCCAGAAGACGTCATTATCACCAAAGTGGTTGATCAACCTGGTAATGTTACGGAAAGCATCAATGACTTTATTCGGGAGTTTTTCATTGCAATAGTTTCAGTGATCATTATTATAATGCTGATGCTGCCACTACGCGTTGCTGTCATCGCTGCTACTGCCATCCCTGTAACTGTTGCCTTTACATTTGCTATCATGAATGGGGTTGACATTCAACTTCAACAGGTATCTCTTGCATCATTAATTGTTGTACTAGGTTTACTAGTAGATGATGCAGTTATCATTGCAGATAACTATGTGGAGAAATTAGACGAGGGCCTAGATCGTTATCAAGCGGCTTGGAGATCTGCCTCAGAGCTTACAGTACCGATGTTCACAGCTGGACTTACCATTGTTGGAGCATTTTTTCCATTATTATTTTTATCAGGCTATGTGGGCGAATTCATTAGTTCATTACCTATTACAGTAGCTATAGCTATCAATGCCTCTTTTATTGTAGCCATGTTTCTTACCCCATATATGTGCTACAAGTTTATTACTAAAGGCTTGAAGAAACCCGAAAAAGAGAAAAAGAGAAAATCCTTTCTTGATCTTCTACAAGCCTTTTTTAATCATTCAATCAACTGGGCATTTAAGCATCAGGCTATAGCTCTCACTTTTTCAGTGTTACTTACACTAGGTGGAATTGGGCTTTTCGTCTTACTCGACCAAAAACTCTTTCCTGCAGCCGAGAGAAGTCAGTTTGTCATTGAGTTAAGGGCAAAAGAAGGTACTTCCTTAGAACAAATGGATGACTATAGTCGTCTGGCGGAAGCTCAAATAAAAGACGATGACCGCTTAATGAGTTATACATCATTTACTGGAACTTCCGCACCGCGATTTTACTATAACTTCTCCCCTCATTTCCCTCAGTCCAATTTTGCGCAATTACTGATCAATACGCAAAGCATTAAAGATACTGATGAATGGGTGAATGAATTGGAAAACAACTTATGGAGGGCCATCCCAAACTGTCAGGTTAATGTAAAGAAAATGCAACAAGGAACTTCAATGGAAGCTCCTATTGAAATTCGAATTACAGGAGACAATGCTCGAAAAATAGACCAAACCGCCAAACGGATCGAAGGGATATTTGAAAATATCTTACCGAGTACTTTAGTAGCGAATGATGGATATGAACTCAAAACTGATCTAGCGCTTAATATTGACAATAATGCGCTGCAACAACTCAGCATTAACTCAGCGGATATTTCATTGCAACTGGCAGTGGCATTTGAAGGGCTCCCGATAGGAAGTATTTGGGAAGCTAAATCTGAAATCCCAGTTATCATCAAAGATGGGCAGGCCGAAGAGATGAATGCTTCCTCATTAGAGGAGTTTTATATAACTGCACCTCTTACAGGTGCGAGTTTTCCATTGAAACAAGTTGTTGATGTTGTCACATCCTCTGTCCGAACTAATATTAGAACAAGGAATGGTGTGCTAACAACCACTATTCTAGCGTATCCTAAAAGTGATGAATTACCTTCTGAATTATTAGCTCAAGTTAAGAACGAGATCTTTTCCCTTGATATTCCATTAGACCAAGAGATAAGTATTGGAGGAGAAGACGAAAACCAAAGAGAAACATTTGCAGAAATGAATCGAGTAATGGTGATTAGTCTATTTATCATCTTCATCATAATTCTGATTCAGTTCAAAAGGCTCAATCACGTCTTCATAGTGTTATCTGCGATTCCGCTTTGTCTATTCGGAGCCTCTTTTGGCCTATTGATATCAGGCTATCCTTTTGGTTTCACTGCATTTGTGGGACTAGCTAGTTTAATAGGTATTTCAGTTAGAAACTCGATTATCCTGGTTGACTATGCAAATGAATTAGTTCTTAAAGAAAAAATGAGTATTTCTCAAGCAGCAGTACATTCAGCGGAAAGAAGAATTAGACCCATTTTTCTCACCACAATGGCGGCCGCAATCGGAGTAACACCGATGATTTTATCGGGTTCACCTATGTGGGCTCCTTTAGCAACTGTATTAGCTGTTGGTCTTCTATTTGCCATGTTTATGACATTAATTACCATTCCCATCTTGTATTCAAAATTCGGTTCGTTTGAAGTAAAACTGAACGCAAAGGCTAGTTTAATTCTGCTGATGCTATTGGTTCCTACGCTTGTTCAATCTCAAACCATCGATCTTCAATCATGCTACAATCAGGCGATCAACAATAACCAAGATTTAGAATTACTGAAGAACGAGATCAGAAAAAAGCAATTAGAGTCTGAAAGCGTAAGCACCAATTATCTGCCGAGAGTCAATATTGACGGAGGCTATTTCTGGTATTACAATTCAGAAAGATCAACTGATGTCAATATTGAAATCAATAGCCTCCCAATTATCGGAACTACACCCCCTATCGGCATAGGAACGGAGCTTAAAATACCTGAAGGAAATCGATTTATGGGTGTCGCGAATGTTGGAATTTACCAACCAATAACACAAATATTCAAGATCAATTCTGGCTTAAATGTTAAGAGATCTGAAGTTGCGGCTTTGCAACAACAATTGGATTTAAGCCAAAATCAAATCCGAGAAGGAGTTACAAAACTTTATGTCGCTATTTCGATAGAAGACACTTTGATTCACAATCTGAATGAACAGATTAAACTGATTGAAAAACAAGAAAAGACTATTGATGAAGCGGTTAAAGCTGGAGAAGTGCTAGATGTTTATACGATTGGTCTAAAGGCGGACTTATTAGATCACAAAACCAAGTTGCAAGAAGCAGATTCCAAAAAAAGGACTTACTACATGCAATTAAACAGACTAATGTCTTTACCCGCAGATTCTATTTGGTCCACCAAATCGCTTGAAATTAACAGATCAAACATCAACGATCTATTGAATCAGGTCAGATACGATTCAGCTTACGTCAATAATTCTTCTTACAGGCTTTCTAAAGTTAAAAGTCAAATGGCATTAGACGGAATTAGCTATTACAAGAACAGTAAATTACCGGAAGTAACCTTTGCTGCTGAGGGATTTTACTTTGAACAATTCCCTTTAGTGCCAAGAAATAATGTACTAGTAGGCCTTTCTGTTAATTGGCCCATTTTACAATGGGGAAAGCAAAATAAGGACTTGGCGATTGCCAGGGTAAATTATAAACAAGCTCAACTTCAATCTGAATTAATAAGAAAGGATATTCAAATAAGTATTGACTCCAAAATTACAGAATTAGAGAATGCACTTTTGCTTTTAGAGACCGCATCAACAGCTCTAGAATTTAGAAGCGAACAAAAACGGATACAAGAAGATGCCTACGTCAATGGATTATTGTCTTATAATGACTATGCCGATGTTCAGAAAAAATATTTAGATAGTGTCTCTCAGCTTATAAAAGCGAAGGCCAACGTAATTATAAAAGAAAGTGAATTAAGGTCTATTACCAACTTATATTAACCACAAGACTATGTCAAAAATCAAATCTATTTCAGCACTAGAAATTCTTGATTCAAGAGGCAACCCAACAGTCCGCACCTATGTAAGTCTAAAAGATGGCACTCAGGCCTATGCCTCAGTCCCTTCGGGAGCTTCTACCGGACAAAACGAGGCAGTTGAAATTCGAGATGGAGGAAGTAGATATGGTGGTAAGGGAGTCGAAAAGGCAGTCAATTATGTGAATACAGAATTAGCAGATCTTTTAGTTGGCAAAAATGCCCTCGAGCAAAAATCAATTGACCATTCTATGATTGATCTGGATGGAACGGACAACAAATCAAGATTAGGCGCTAATGCCATACTTGGTATTTCAATGGCGGTTGCCAAAGCTGCGGCTCAATCAAGCGGAGTTCCACTCTATCAATATTTGGGAGGTACAGATGCCGTAAGAATACCTGTTCCCTGTATGAATATTCTTAACGGAGGAGAGCATGCTGACAATAGTGTTGATTTTCAGGAATTCATGTTAGTACCAAATGGTGCTCCTACTTTTAAAGAAGGACTGAGATATGTAGCAGAGACTTTTCATGTGCTGAAAGGCATATTAAAAAGTAAAGGCCTTGCCACTAGTGTTGGTGATGAAGGAGGTTTTGCACCGAATTGTAAAAGCAATGAAGAAGCTATTGAATTGATTGTTTCTGCGATTGAAAAAGCAGGTTATAGGCCAGTAGAAGATGTTTCTATTGCAGTAGACAGTGCCGCCAACTCTATTTCTCCTAACCTAGACAATCAATATGACCTTCAATGGTCTGGGCGCGGTAAAATGACCAGTGATGAATTGATACATCTGACCCAGGAATGGCTCGATAAATACCCCATCCTTTTATGGGAAGACCCTCTCTCTGAAGGAGATTGGGATGGCTTCGCAAAGTTCACAGCTCGATATGGAGATCGAATTGAAGTTGTAGGTGACGATATATTTGTCACTAACACAAAATATATTTCAAGAGGAATAGAGCAGAAAACCGCCAATTCCGCTTTGATCAAACTCAACCAAATAGGCACAGTCACAGAAACCATTGAGGCTGTTAGAATGTGTCGTGAAGCAGGTTGGAGGTATCTTCTCTCTCATCGCTCGGGTGAAACAGAGGATAGTTTCCTGGCAGACTTTGCCGTAGCGATGGATGGAGGTCATCTGAAAACAGGTTCGGCATGTCGAGGTGAGAGAATTGTTAAATACAATAGGCTATTGGAAATAGAACATGAGCTTAAAGGCAATTCTGAATACCGATGGAAATAGCTTCCTTCAACCAATCCCAGTTTGGAGTGGCTTCATTAAGATTTTAAACCATCAATGGCCACTGCAGCTTTTAGTTTCAGCTTATCCATTGTAGACATACTAGCTAATAGCTCTGACATCTTTTCTTTCACTTTTTCAATGGCCTTGTTAGGTCGAATGAAGACTTTAAACTCTTGGATCTTACCCTCTTCATTCCATTTGATCACATCAATACCATTGATTAAAATGCCATCAATCTCACAAGTAAATTCTAGCATTGAATCAGTATCTGAATGAATTTCTCTCACATAGGTGAAAGACTCATTACCATCGGCAAAGAACATTTGATAGGCATTCTTGAGATACATGGAGGTCAGTTTTCTGCCTAGTTGAGGCTTAAAAACTAATGGAGAATAGAATATAGCGTTCTTATCGAGTAGCTTTTCGAGATCTTTCAAATTGCCTCCATCAAAAAGATCATGCCATGCTTTAGTATTGTTCATGTCATCAATTTAGACAATTACTTCCAGATCGTTCAGTACTCTAACTTGTTGTTAAAACCAATTAGCACTAACTTATTTACACAACATGGAAGAATGGCCAAGAATAAAACTATAGAAACAGAAGTAAGCGTCTATGACTTCATTGATGACTTTGTAGACAATGAACAAAAGAAAGAAGACAGTCACCAGCTAATTAAATTGATGTCAGAATGGTCAGGGTTTGAAGCAAAAATGTGGGGGCCATCAATCATCGGTTTCGGCAGCTATCATTATAAATATAAAAGTGGGCTTGAAGGAGATGCCCCTTTGATTGGCTTTTCCCCCAGAAAAGCGCAGTTGTCCTAGTACGTTTATTCGCAAACCAAAAAAAGTGATGCACTGCTCAAATCATTGGGTAAATACAAGACGGGTAAGGCTTGCATCTATGTCAAAAAACTGGCAGACATTAACATGGAAAGCCTAAAAGGATTGTGCGATGAAACGATCGCTTATCTGGAAGAACATCATGAGTGTTCTTGTCGGAATTAAACTATTTGATTACCCATAGTGGGCATAAGTTTATTCAAACGCAGCTTTAATCTTACCAGCAATACTTGCGAGCTCATCTTGAGAAGGATTCAATTTAGGTCTGCTGAAATTGATATCATCCATTGTATCTAGCGGAATTAAGTGGATATGTGCATGTGGCACTTCCAATCCTATTACTGCTACTCCTACTCTGACACAAGGAATTGCTTTTTCAATGGCCTTAGCTACATCATAAGCAAAAGACTGCAAGCTCTGATAGGACTCCTTATCGAGGTCAAAAAGCTTATCAACTTCTTGCTTAGGAACAACCAATGTATGGCCACCTTTTAATGGATTTATATCGAGAAATGCCAAGGCATGATCATTTTCAGCAACTATGTGACCTGGTATTTCCCTGTTAATGATCTTAGTAAAAATGCTGGCCATTACTCAAGCGTGATATCTAGAATTTCGAATTCCATTACTCCTGCCGGAGCTTTCACCTCTGCAACTTCACCTACTTTTTTATTGAGCAAGCCTTTGCCAATTGGAGATTCGTATGAAATCTTACCTGCTTTTAAGTCAGCCTCTTTTTCAGAAACCAAGGTATATTTTACCTCCATGCCATTTTTGACATTTTTGATCTTAACGGTAGAAAGAATAGAAACCTTAGAGAGGTCAACATCTTCTTGTTTTCTTACTCTCGCATTACCCACCAATCCTTCTAATTCAGCAATTCGCATTTCCATCAAGCCTTGAGCATCTTTAGCGGCATCGTATTCTGCATTTTCACTTAGATCGCCTTTATCTCGGGCCTCAGCAATTTGCTTAGCCATATCTGCTCTACCTTTTGTCTTCAGTTCGTGCAGCTCATCTTTTAAGTTCTGCAACCCCTCTTCCGTGTAATACCTAACGTCTGACATATCTTAATGTGTTATGTGCTATAAAAACAAAGAACGGTCTCAGCTGAAACCGTTGCCTCTTAAATAAAGAAAATCGCCTTTTGGGCGATCAAGAATCAAAAATAGTCAATTTTCGGCCTAAATCACAAATTTAGCTAGGCTCAATGCCGTAATGTGCGGCAATCTTACCTACCAAAACCTCATTGATTCTTTTGTATGATGCGAAGGTCCAACCGGCTACGTGAGGAGAAAGAACTACATTATCTCTTTCGAAAAGATTCTGAAAATTATCCTTTTGCTCTTCTGTCAATTGATCGAACTTCTCTTTTTCAAGTACGTCTAGTGCGGCACCTTTCACTTTACCAGAATCAATTGACTTGAGTAACTCAGCGATTGGCAAAATCTCGCCTCTTGCTGTATTGAGTAAGTATATATTCTTTCTAAATTTTTCCAGAAAATCAGCATTGATCCAACCTCTGGTTTCATCGGTCAATGGGGTGTGTAAACTTAAAATATCGGCCTTGTCCTGGAGCTTCTCTAAACTTACCTCCTCAACCTTTTTTGTGCCAAAGCCTTTTTTGTACTTATCGTATACTAGAACGCGACAATCAAAAGCTCTCAACCTTTGTACAAATGCTTGACCCATATAGCCATAACCTATAATACCCACCGTTTTATCACTCAACTCAATACCTCTATTCCCTTCTCTATCCCAGATAAAATCACGAACCTCTTTATCAGAGCGATTAATATTATTGAGAAGCGATAAGAGAAGACCAATTGCATGCTCGGCTAAAGCATCTCTATTACCTTCTGGGGCATTGACAATTTCAATTCCTTTGTCCTCAACATAGGCCACATCAATCTTGTCTAATCCAGCACCTGCCCTACCGATTATTTCAAGTGCATCAGCCTTATCTACGAATTCCTGGTCAATTGTAGTTTTTGACCTGATCAATAGAACCTGATGGCCTGGAATAAGCTCCAATAATTCCTCTCTACTTGCCTTAGGTGCATAGGTGGTTTCAAACCCGAGCTCATGAAGCAATGGTAAAATGCTTTCGTGCATTTCGTCCGCTATAAGGCATTTTTTCATCATTTATGGAAGTAATAAATTGGCAATTGCAAGATACACTACAATGCCTAATATGTCATTTGTGGTAGTAATAAACGGACCTGAAGCTACCGCAGGATTAATATCAAATCTATCAAGAATCAATGGAGTAATTGTCCCCATAAAAGAGGCCAACAAGGTCACCCCAACTATTGCGGTTGCGACAACAAACCCAAACTCTAATTGATCCATGCCTTTCCATAGTACAACGATCAATAGACTAATAGCCGCTAACACAATCCCCGTTACAAGAGCGGTAAAGAACATCTTCAATAATCTCTTACTCAGAGATTCCTCAAAACCTGTTCTGTTGGCCAAACTTTGTACAATCAGAGTCGAAGATTGAATACCAACATTACCACCTGTCGCCATGAGCATAGGGATAAAAAAGACGAGAGTAACGTACTTCTCTAATTGTCCTTCGAAAAAGCCCATAGTCAAGGCACCCAAAGTACTTCCTAGCATCCCGATCAACAGCCATGGTAGTCGTGCTTTTGAAATAGCCCAGATACTATCATCTTCTTCCACATCGGAAGAAATACCAGACATCAACTGCATGTCCTCTTCAGCTTGTTCTGTGATTACATCGACAATGTCATCAATAGTAATTCTACCCACGAGTTTACCTTGAAGATTGACAACAGGCACTGCATCAAGGTCATACTTCTGCATGATGTCAGCCACCTCTTCTTCATCCATGTAGGTCTCTACAAGGATCACTTCTTCATCATAGATGTTTTGGATCTTAACGCTGTCGCGAGATAGAATGATCTTCTTAACAGATACCTTGCCTTTGAGTCTGTTGGAGTCATCAACAACATAGATAGAATAGATCTTTTCTACGTTTTCTGCTTGTCTCCGAATCTCTTCTATGGTTTGTTTGATCGTCCAGTTGATATTGGCAACGATCATTTCCTTTGCCATTAGGCCACCCGCACAATCCTCATCATAACGCATCAATTCTTGCACATGCTCGGCAGTCTCAGGGTCTGAAATGGCTGCAATTACTTCTTCTCTCTTTTTGACAGGAAGCTCATTGACCACATCCACAGCATCATCTGATTCCATTTCAATCAGGTAATCAGCAATTTCTTGTGGCTCTAGTTCTTTTAGGAAGTCTTTTCGCGTGTCATCTTCGAGTTCTTCAATGATCTCTGCACCGACTTCATTATTAAGGATATCTAAAACGTACTTGGCGCCTTCGGCATCAACTTCTTCCAGTAGTTCTGAGATATCAGCAGAATTCACCCCTTCCATTGACTCTCTAATGAAAGCCTCATCTTGTTGCTCGATCGCCTCTACAACAAGCTCAAGGTATTCCTTGGATAGCTCAAATTCTACTCTCTCTTTTGACAAGACGCTATTCGGTTTGTAAGGTCAATAAACTGTTCAACGGAAAGGGACTCAGCTCTTTTATTAAAGATTGGATCGCTTACCAAGTCCGCAGGCAAATTTATTGGTTTTAATGCATTGCGCAATGTTTTCCTTCTCATTTGAAACCCTGCTTTGACCACACGCTGAAAGAGAACCTCATCGCAACCCAGTTCTTTCACTTGATTACGTTTTAAACGGATAACACCTGAGTTCACCTTCGGAGGAGGATTAAACACATTGGGTGGGACAGTAAACAGGTATTCAATGTCGTACCATGCTTGTAAAAGCACACTCAAAATACCATACTGTTTGTTACTAGGAGGCGAAGCCAATCGGTCTGCCACCTCCTTTTGGATCATACACACCACTTCAGGTATTCTATTTCTTTGCTCAAGAATTCTGAAGAATATCTGAGACGAAATGTTGTAAGGAAAATTCCCAATTACAGCATATGGCTCTTGAAAAAGATCATTCAAATTGTGTTTCAGAAAATCACCATGAATAACCCGGCCTTCTAATTCTTTGAAATGATTGTTTAAATATTCAACAGATTCGCCATCAACATCAATCAACCATAATTCAAAATCCTGGTCCGTGAGAAACTGGGTCATCACACCGGTACCAGGGCCAATTTCCAAAACCTTCTGATAATCACCGTGCTGAGTAAGACCTCTCGCGATTTTTTCAGCAATATTCAAATCCTTTAAAAAATGCTGGCCTAAATGCTTCTTGGGTCTTACATAAGTCATGGGCTCAACTTATAGAAAAAATACTAATTTGCGCAGGAATAGAAGAGATTTGGTGTTTCAAGGAACTCCAATACGAATATGAGCCAGGAGCAAGAATCACATCAATACATCCCTACCATAGCCATCACCATCGGTGACATCAATGGAATAGGCCCAGAAGTCATTATTAAAGCATTAAACGGCAAGCTGCTTCAGCGAGCCCATATCATAGTTTATGGTCACGGTAAAGTTCTTTCGCATTTCAAAAAAGAATTAAACCTAGATCGATTCTCTTTTCATCAGCTGAATGAAGGGGATAGACCAAAGAGAGGTAAACTCAATGTGATCAACTGTTGGGATGACGACTTTGAAGTGAGTATTGGTGAGGAAAATAAAACAGGTGGAAAGTGCGCACAAGCAGCATTGCAACATGTAGTTAAAGACTTAAAGGAAGGTAAGGTTGATGCTGTTGTCACTGCACCTATTAACAAAAACAACATTCAGAGCGACTCTTTTAAGTTTCCTGGGCATACAGAATTTTTTACCGAAACATTCGGACATAAAGACAGTCTGATGTTTCTCTGCAATGAGCATTTGAGAGTTGGGGTTGCGACTGGACACATCCCATTAATGTCCATTAAAGAAAAATTGACTTCTGAGGTCTTAAAAAGCAAAATAGACATCATGCTAAAGTCTTTGAAGAAGGACTTTGGAATTACTAAACCTAAAATCGCAGTCTTAGGCTTAAATCCTCATGCCGGGGAAGAAGGACTTTTAGGAGATGAGGAAATCAATTTGATCAAACCGATGATCAATGAATTCAAAGACAAAGGTGACATGGTTTTCGGACCCTACCCTGCTGATGGTTTCTTTGGTGTTCACAGTCAATCTAAATTTGACGGTGTCTTGGCTATGTATCATGACCAAGGTCTGATTCCATTCAAAACCATAGCTTTTGAAGATGGTGTCAACTTCACAGCTGGTTTAGATATCATTAGAACCTCTCCTGACCATGGTACTGCATATGGCATTGCCGGAAAAGGAACTGCGAATGCACAAAGTATGCGATCAGCCATCTATATGGCCATTGATATTGCAAAGCAGAGAAAGGAACAGTAGACTAATATTAGGTTATTTGTCTTTGAAACTACCTCATTGGTCTATATTTTGAACTTTGGTGGATATTTGACCGTCTTAACATTACTTTTTTAGTGAAGAACTTTTTAATCATTTTATTACTCATTGGCCTTACGGGTAACATCGTATCGAGCTCATTACCTCATATAACAAAAGAGATGAGCGAGTGGAGTATGGAAATGGAAACAGAAAAAGAAAGTAGTGAATCCGAAAAACCTGACACAGACATAGACGAAGTTTGGACTAACAGCGGCTCTCATTTCTTTGCTGCTACCCAAGAATATAAAAGTCTGAAAATGACCTATTGGAAATGGACAGACATACATCAACAGATGATTCTACCGCCACCTGAGGCTTGAGTAATTACAATTCGTCTTTTACCTACATTACTCATTTTCATTCAATCTTAAACTTATGGATAAGTCATTATTTTCTAATCTTAAATCAGATCTACCTGCAGGACTGGTAGTATTTTTAGTAGCAGTACCTCTTTGTTTGGGTATCGCTTTAGCTTCAGGAGCACCTCTTTTTTCAGGTATCATCGCGGGTATGGTCGGTGGTATAGTAGTTACTTCGTTTAGTGGCTCTCAGCTTGGAGTAAGTGGCCCGGCTGCTGGTTTGGCTGTTATTGTACTTGCCGCAATTGAAGAGCTAGGAGCATTTGATGCTTTTCTTTTGGCCGTAGTTATCGCTGGTGGTGTTCAAATCGTTTTAGGAATCGCTCGTGCCGGAATCATTGGCTACTACTTCCCCAGCTCAGTAATTAAAGGAATGCTTGCTGCAATTGGGGTGATCATTTTCTTGAAACAAATCCCTCATGCCTTTGGCTATGATAAAGACCCAGAAGGCGATCTTGAATTCATTCAGGCTGATGGACAGAATACTTTTTCTGAGTTATTCAATATGATCGATTTCATTACACCTGGAGCATTGATCATTTCAGTTTTGTCTTTGGCCATTCTCATTCTTTGGGAAAGACCATTTATGAAGAAAATAAGACTATTCCAGATTGTACAAGGACCGTTAGTTGTAGTGGCATTGGGCATTACACTTGGTGCATTGTTCCAAGGCACTCAATATGCCATCAGCCAAGACCATATGGTTGCAATTCCAGTTTCAGATGGTTTTGATGGTTTTGTAGGCTTGTTTACTCTACCTGATTTTAGTCAGATCATCAATCCTCAAATTTGGATCGTTGGTATTACAATTGCGATAGTTGCTTCTCTGGAGACTCTTCTTTGTGTTGAAGCCACTGACAAGTTAGATCCACAAAAGAGAGTAACCCCTACTAACCAAGAATTGAGAGCTCAAGGAATTGGTAACTTAGTTTCTGGCTTAATCGGTGGACTACCGGTTACTCAAGTTATTGTAAGAAGTTCTGCCAATATTCAATCAGGTGGTAAATCGAGAATGTCTGCACTATTCCATGGTGTATTGATCCTTATTTCTGCAATGGCTATTCCTAATATTTTGAATATGATTCCATTGGCAAGTTTAGCTGCTATCCTATTGGTAGTTGGTTATAAACTGGCTAAGCCTGAATTATTCAGACAAATGTACCGTGCTGGACTCAAGCAGTTCGTTCCATTCACTGTAACTGTTTTAGCCATTGTATTTACTGACCTTCTAGTGGGTATTGGAATTGGCCTGGCTGTTGCCATTTTCTACATCTTGTTCGACAATCTTAAGAATCCTTATGTATTTAAGGAAACTCATGATTCTTCAAGAACGCACTACCGCATTGTTCTATCAGAACAAGTGACTTTCTTGAACAAGGCACAGATCTTAAAAGAGCTTAACACCATTCCTGAAAATGCAGAATTACTGATAGACGCATCAAATACCGTTATGATTGAACACGATGTGCTTGAAATAATTAATGATTTCAGGATCAACTCGCAGTATAAAAACATTGACCTGAAGCTATATTTCAATCCTAAGATCAAATTGAAAGCGTTTGCTGAGTCTTTAAAAGATGTAATCATCACTAAAGATGAGCTTAACAATTTGCCTAGCGCAGAGCAGTTAAAGATTCGTGAAAAAGGAAATAATAGAGGCGCTATTGCTCCTGCAACAGCCTGATCAATTAATTTCTAAATAGGTTTCACTAATCAAATAGATTTTTTTACCTTTGCAGTCCTGAATTTTGACCTAGTCGAATGAAAGCAGAGAGAGACTTTGATATTCATGTATTTAAGCTTTCAAATGGAGTTCATGAGTACCAGTTTAAAATTGAGGACTCGTTCTTTGAACTGTTTGAAAATGAGATAGCTAGCAAGGGTAACCTTGCGGTCGATATCTTATTAGATAAATCTGAACGCATGATTCAGATGGAAATCAAGATTAACGGAACAGTTAAACTGATCTGTGACAGAAGTCTTGACCCATTTGATGAGGATATTCATTCCGAAAGGAATATGATCTATAAGTTTGGTGAGGAAGAGCAAGAACTTTCTGAAGATGTGATGGTGATTCATCCGGATACCCAGATAATCAACATCGCCAGCATCTTATTTGAATTCATTCTGCTTGAAATCCCAATGAAAAAACTTCATCCAAGATTCAGAGATGAATTAGACGATGATGACGAGTCTGAAGTAGTTGCAATTTACTTCTCAGATGAGGAAGAAAGCGAAGAAGAACAAACAGAAGAAGAACCAATAGACCCTAGGTGGGAAAAACTAAAGAATTTAAAGAAATAAGGGGTTACCCGATAAATTGAGAAGATATGGCGCATCCTAAAAGAAAAACCTCAAGAACTAGAAGAGACAAAGGTAGAACTCACAAAAAATTAACTGCTAAGCAGTTGGTAGTATGTCCTACTACAGGTGAATTGCACATGCCTCACAGAGCATTCTGGCACGAAGGAAAACTTTACTACAAAGGTAAAGTTGTGATGGAAAAAGAGGTATTAGCATAATTCTCTCCTATTCGAAGATATTGCTCCTGGACCTAGGGTTCAGGAGCATTTATTTTTATAGAGAATTTAGTTCTTAAACCTCTCAACCAATCAGATTATGATTCTGATTGCTTTAGACTTATATTGGCAAGCAATTTTGTTTTAGGGAGTTAAACCCTACTCTTGGAATGACTAAAATACGAGCTCAAATCAGCGGAATCCAGGGATATGTACCTGACTATGTGCTGACCAACAAGGAATTAGAAACCATTGTCGATACCACTGACGATTGGATCACTACCAGAACCGGAATCAAAGAAAGAAGAATCCTTAAAGGTGAAGACCAAGGAACTTCAGTATTGGGAATTAACGCGGTTCAAGGACTTTTAGAAAAAACCAACACCACAGCAGAAGAGGTTGACCTTATCATTTGCGCAACCACTACCCCAGATATGCTCTTTCCTGCAACGGCAAACATCATTGCTGATGCTATCGGAGCTAAAAATGCCTTTGGTTACGATTTGCAAGCTGCTTGTTCGGGGTTTTTGTACGCCTTAACCACAGGTTCTCAATTCATCGAGACTGGTAAATACAAAAAGGTAATTGTAGTGGGGGCTGATAAGATGTCTTCAATTATTGATTACTCCGACAGAACTACATGTATCATTTTTGGTGATGGCGGTGGTGCTGTTTTATTAGAGCCAACCACTGAAGATGTAGGTATCATGGATGCTATCCTACATTCTGATGGTTCAGGCGCTAAACATCTTCATATGAAGGCAGGTGGTAGTAGAAGACCAGCTTCTGAGCAAACTCTTGCCAATAAAGAGCACTATGTATACCAAGAAGGTTCTGCAGTTTTCAAATTTGCTGTAACCAACATGGCCGATGTGGCAGCTGAGATTATGGAGAGAAATAATCTCAAAGGAGAAGACATTAAATATTTGGTACCTCACCAGGCTAACAAGCGAATCATTGATGCTACGGCCAAAAGAATGGAAGTGGGTGAAGACAAAGTAATGCTTAACATTCATAAATACGGCAATACAACCAGTGGTACAATTCCTCTTTGTTTGTGGGATTACGAATCTGAACTTCGTAAAGGCGATAATTTAGTCTTAGCCGCATTTGGTGGAGGCTTTACATGGGGTTCCGTTTATGTGAAATGGGCCTACGATCCAAAATAGAATACTTAACTAATTAATAACCAATGGCAACTACTGCAGACATCAAAAACGGACTTTGCATAGTGTATAATCACGGCCTTTATATGATTACTGAGTTTCAGCATGTGAAGCCTGGTAAAGGACCTGCTTTCGTTAGAACGAAATTAAAGAATGTGAAAACAGGAAAGGTAGTGGACAACACCTTCTCTGCTGGACACAAAATCGAAACTGCAAGAGTAGAAAAAAGAACTCACCAGTTCCTATATAAAGACGACTTCGGTTTGCACTTCATGAACTCAGATACTTTTGAGCAAGTAATGATTGAAGAAGGTATGATTGAAAATGCAGACCTTATCAAAGATGGGCAAACTGCAGAGATACTCTTTCATGCAGAAACAGAAGAAGCACTGACTTGTGAGCTACCAGCATATGTTGAATTAGAAATCACTTATACCGAACCTGGTATCAAAGGTGATACAGCAACAAATGCAACTAAACCTGCCACTTTAGAAACTGGTGCAGAAATTCAAGTACCTTTATTCATTAATTTAGGAGATAAAATCAAAGTAGATACAAGAACTCGTTCTTATGGCGAGCGCGTTAAATAAAACTCTTTAACATGAACCCGAAAGAAATAAAAAACATGATCGACTTCATTGCTAAGTCAGGCTTAGCTGAGGTTAATATTGAAACAGAAGCTTTCAAAATTGAGGTAAAGAGAGATGCCGAGGCAACTGTAGTAACAGCACCTGCTGCTGCTCCTGCTCCGGTTGCTGCAGCACCTGCTGCGGCTCCAGCTCCAGCACCTGCTGCTGACGCACCTGCTACACCAGCACCAGCTGCAGACGATAGCTCTAAATATGTTGAGATCAAGTCACCAATGATTGGTACTTTCTATAGATCACCTAAACCTGAGGATCCTTCTTTTGTAAATGTTGGAGATACTATCTCAGCAGGTGACAAGGTTTGTATCGTTGAGGCTATGAAGCTTTTCAATGAGATCGAATCTGAAATTTCTGGAACAATTGTAAAAGTGTTAGTTGAAAACTCTTCACCTGTAGAGTATGATCAACCACTTTTCTTAGTTGATCCATCTTAATAATTGAGCTGAGACTCAAAAGTGTAACACTTTTAATAGCCTAATTATGTTCAAAAAGATACTGATTGCCAATCGTGGTGAGATTGCGCTTCGCGTAATCAGAACCTGTAAAGAAATGGGCATTAAAACAGTAGCTGTTTATTCTGCTGCTGACAAAGATAGTTTGCATGTAAGGTTTGCTGATGAGGCGGTTAATATTGGACCCGCTCCTTCTAATCAGTCATACCTTAAAATCCCTCACATCATTTCGGCTGCGGAGATTACTAATGCTGATGCCATCCACCCTGGTTATGGGTTCTTATCTGAGAATGCAGAGTTCTCGAGAGTTTGTGATGAGTATGGCATCAAGTTCATTGGTGCAAGTGCAGATATGATCGACAAAATGGGTGATAAGGCAACAGCTAAAGCTACTATGAAAGCAGCTGGCGTACCTACTATCCCTGGTTCTGACGGTCTACTTGACTCTGTAGAGGAAGGAATCAAACTTGCCAACGACATGAAATACCCTGTCATCCTAAAAGCAACAGCTGGTGGGGGTGGCAGAGGTATGAGAATCGTTAATGACGATTCTGAATTCCAAAAAGCTTGGGACGATGCCAGAATGGAATCTGCCGCTGCTTTTGGTAATGATGGCCTATACTTAGAAAAATTTGTTGAGGAGCCTCGCCACGTTGAGATTCAAGTGGTTGGAGATAGCAATGGTAAAGCTTGCCACCTATCTGAGAGAGATTGCTCTATCCAAAGAAGGCACCAAAAACTAGTTGAAGAAACTCCTTCTCCTGCTTTAAGTCAAGAGTTAAGAGACAAGATGGGAGCTGCTGCTGTTAAAGCTGCTGAAGCCATTGCTTATGAAGGTGCTGGTACTGTTGAATTCCTTCTGGATAAACACGGTGACTTCTTCTTCATGGAGATGAACACTCGTATTCAGGTAGAGCACCCAATTACTGAGGAAGTAACAGATTTCGATTTGATCAAAGAACAGATCAAAGTGGCTGCAGGCGAGCCTGTATCTGGCAAGAACTACTATCCGAAAATGTATGCAATGGAGTGTAGGATTAATGCAGAAGATCCAGCTCATGGCTTTAGACCTTCTCCAGGTAAGATCACTAATCTGCATATGCCAGGTGGTCATGGTGTAAGAGTGGATAGCCATGTTTACGCAGGTTACTCTATTCCGCCAAACTATGATTCTATGATCGCGAAACTTATTGTGAGTGCGCAGTCAAGAGAAGAAGTATTGGTAAGAATGAAACGCGCTTTAGAAGAGTTTGTGATTGAAGGAATAAAAACAACTATTCCTTTCCATATCAAGCTAATGGATGATGAAGGATTCAAATCGGGAGACTTCACCACCAAGTATCTAGAAGAATTCGATTTCTCTGATCTATAAAGACAAAGGCCGGTAAAACCGGCCTTTTTTATTTTCCTTCTATCTCTTCACAGAGTTCTTTATACCAAGCCTCTCCGTATTTGCGAATCAAGGGCTCTTTCAAGAATTTGTAAATAGGTACTCCCAATTTCTCTCCTAGGGTGCAAGCCGCAGAGCAAATATCCCAACGATCATAGTTGAGCGCATCATAATGATCATACTTGGTAACACGAATCGGATACAGATGGCATGAAATAGGTTTTTTCCACTTTGTTTTACCATCTAAATACGCTTGTTCAATTCCACACTTCAATTTCTTATCCTCACCATAAACGGCAAAGGCACACTCCTTACCTCCTATCGTTGTGGTTGAATAATCGCCTTCAAAATCTTTAATATAAAGCCCATGCTTTTCAATAGCTCTCAGCCCCTCTTCAGATAAATAGGGTTTAACCACTTCAAAAGCATCTTCTAATTCCTTGAGCTCTGAATCTTCCAGTGGAGCACCTAAGTCACCCTCAACACAACAAGCACCTTTACATGCTTCCAAATCACATACAAAGAAATTCTCTTTGATGTCATCACTAAGAACTGCGTTATCTATTAAGATCATTTGTTAGGCGTTGCGATAATTTCAAAGTGTCTTTTAATTCGCATGGTATCTTTAGACAACTTCACCCAACCAGCTGTATCAACAAAACCTTCTTTCAGATACTCGGATTCATTCATGTATACAGTATAATCATGCTTAGCCATTGACTCATACAAAGCGACTCTTTCTTCCATTGTGAGTCTTTTATAGCACTCTGCCATGATATTAGGCCTAAACTCAGATATTATGCCTGACAAACTCTCTAGTATATCCTTATCAAAGCCTTCAGCATCTACCTTTAAAAGACTCAATTTAGGAAGCCAATCGGCATAGTTTTCTCTTAGATATTTGTCAAAATCTTTCCCTACAACCTTCAGCTCGTAATTATGTCTGTGTTTCTGATTCTTAATTTGAGTGAGGTATCCTCCGTTACAAAAAGACGCATCTGAATAATTGAAAGTAAATTCACCATCTTCAGTTGTAGCTGCAAAAGGCAAAGCATCAATATTCGTTTTATCTGTATTGAGTGCTGCGTTCTTTTCTAAAATCTTAAAAACATATTGATTTGGTTCAAGACCTATTACGAGTCCCTCTTTTCCGACAGCCAAAGCCATGGGCACAGTAGTGTCACCGGTATGTGCTCCAATATCAATTATTAAGCCACCTTCTTCGGCCAGGTTTTTGTAAAAATTAATCTGTGAAAGATCTACTTCCTTAGGTCCTTCAAAAGGGTGCAACCACTGGGCGTATTGTACATCACCATATCCATCGATTTGAAAGTTTTTAATCTCATATCCATATTCTTGGAATGTACTTTTAATTTTTTTCTTTTCCTTTTTTCTCTTGAAGTAGCCTAACATAGTATTGTCTTAGGTTGCAAATAACGTAAATTAAAATTACAGATACATTTAGTTCAAAGCCCTGTATCATTCCTTATTTTTGCCTTTAGTGACAGGAAATACGATAAAACTTTCTGGGGTAATCATTACCTACAACGAGGAGAGAAACATCAAAAGGTGTTTGGAATCTCTGGATGGAGTTTGTGACGAAATTGTAGTGGTTGATTCTTTTTCTAATGACCGCACTAAGGAAATTTGCCAATCTTTCAATGTAAAATTCATTGAACATAAGTTCGAAGGTCATATTGAACAGAAGAACTATGCGATGCAGAGCGCTTCAAATGATCATATCCTTTCTCTTGATGCCGATGAGGCTTTATCTGACCAACTCAAAACCGAAATAATCAGAGTTAAAGCGAATTGGAAAAATGACGCGTACAAATTCAATAGATTCACTAACTATTGCGGACAATGGATAAAACATTCAGGTTGGTATCCGGATACAAAAGTTCGTCTATGGGATCGCAGGAAAGGCAAATGGGGTGGTCTGAATCCACATGATTCGGTTGAACTAGAAGATTTCGTCAGACCTACTCAGTTAAATGGTGATTTGCTACATTACTCTTATTACACCATGAAGGAACATATGGAGAGATCGATCAAGTATGCCTTGATCTCAGCTTATGCTCTTCAAAAAAGAAATAAAAAAGCAGGTTTTATCAAACTAGTATTAAATCCGGCATATCGATTTATTCGAGACTATTTTTTTAATCGCGGCTTTATGGATGGATTTTATGGATTGGTCATTTCGGCAACCAATAGCTACACTACTTTTTTAAAGTATGCTTACCTAAGGTCATTGAACAACCAAAAGGACATAGAATGAACAAGGCTTTCACCAACATTCTCACTTTAAATGGAAAGCACAATACTCAAAGATGGGTAATGCTCATCTTTATATCATTCATCTACTTTCTCAATTTTAGCATAAATGATATCTGGACACCTAATGAAAGCTTTTATGCTGAGGCTGTCCGGGAAATGTTTGAATCAGGAAACTTTCTTGACATTAAATACAACTACGAAGCAAGATACAATAAGCCCCCACTCACTTATTGGATAATGGCTCTTTCTGCCGGAATTTTTGGCTTAAGTGAATTTAGTCTTCGATTTCCAATCATTCTCTTAGGAATTGGCAGTATTTGGTTAACCTATCTTTTAGGCAAGAAGATGCATGGAGAACGCGCTGGGATTTACTCTATGGCTTTAGTAGCCTTCACAATTCAGTACTTAGCTGTCAAGCAATATGCCTCTCCTGAAATGCCCTTAACCTTCTTTTTTACACTAACCATTTACTGGTTTTATGTGGGGTTTAAGGAAAGTCGATCTACCTATTTGATTTTAAGCTATGTGGCACTTGGCCTTACCACTCTTACAAAGGGCTTCCCATACATAATTGTTATCGGTGGGATAATTGGCCTTTACATTCTGTTATTAGGCCAATTCAGATGGAATAGAATTTGGACTGATATCAAAAAACTAAAACTCCATATTGGAATTCCGCTGACCTTAGTCATTGGACTCTCATGGGTCATCTTCATGTACCTCAAAGATGGAGAGGCATTTTGGGACATCTACTACACAGAGACTTTTGGTAGAGCGTTATCCAAGGAAAGTAAAAGTCTAAAACCCTTCTTTTATTTAGAAGTATTATCATGGAGTGTACTTCCATGTACCTTAGCCTTCATCTATGCTATAGTCTATTACTTCAGACATAAAGATCTAAGAAAAGAAGTTTTACTTCCTACTTGTTGGCTAATAGTCATGCTGGTGATTTTCACCATTTCAAAAGGAAAGTTACCAACTTACATGATTCAGGCTCACCCTGCAGTTGTTTTAATAATTGTACCTATTCTTATCAAATCGCCTCCAAGAGGACTATCAAAGACATTCCTATCAATTTCGTTTTGGATTGTATCAATCGGTCTAATCATTATCAATTTTTATGCAACCCATTTATTTAAATTAAACGTAGTATTTTACTTGCTCCCGGTTGTCTCTACAATATTTCTTATCTATTTAGTTTTTAAGAGCAAGGCTGAATTAGCTGGGAAGCTTACAGCTTCTGTTTTCTGGGTTGGTGGGTTTCTTGCTATTTCTTTTGCGCTATTTCTGCCTCGATTAGAAAAATTTAGACCTTATAATGAAATAGGGATAGCTATCAGAAATAACGAACAAATAACTTCTGAAATCCCCATTTATATCCAAGGTACTCTGATTCATAATATCCCCTATTACGCTGAGCGTAAGGCATTACGAGATGCTACCATTTCTGAAATAAATGAATCAAAAGGAGTAACTCTGGCATTGGTAAGGCAAGAAGATATTGGGGAACTCAACCCAGAGTTTGAATCTCTCTGGACTGGCCTTATTTATGATTTCTCAAGTGAGTCACAATTCGCCAAACTCGTCATGGCAGTCTTAAAAGCAGAAGAAGGAGATCTTGAAAAATTCGCTGTATTTGAACTAGTATACAGAGCTCAATAACTATTGCCAAGCCCAGATATACCCAGTTCCATCTGAGTTCATCTGATCTTTGGTCCTAAATCCCTTCTCTCTCATAAAGGACATTAAAGAATCATGACTATCTGATTCGTTAAATCCTGGATGTGTTTCAATACTAAAATTCTCAATGGCCTTTAGTTGCTCATCACTCATTGATCTGATAATGGCATATTCTGAGCCTTCACAATCTAGCTTGACTAGATCAATTTTATTTAGCCCATATTTTTCAATGACTTGATTCCAAACAATTGATTCAACTTCAATTTTGGTAGATCGATTTTCATCACCAAACACTCCAGCCATTGTTGAGAAACCCTCCACGGTACTTGTATAAAGAATCAAAGGTTCATTGGACCCACCGACAGCTTTATTCACTACCTCCCAATTATAATCTTGATATGAGTTTTGATACTTCTTTAATTGCTCAAAATTAAATGGCATAGGTTCAAAAGAAATAACTCGAGCTGCAGATGACTGAGAGAGCATAAATAAACTGAAATAGCCCACGTTTCCACCTATATCTATAATGGTTGGTTCTCCTTGAAGAAATGAGGTATTAGGGAGCTCTTTCAAGTAGACTCGGTCGAAAAAACTTTCTTTAAAAGGAGGTAGCATCTGTCTTGGCACCTCTACCTCAAAGCCATTTCTCATTTTGAATAAAAAACTATCCTGGCTGCCAGATTTGAAGAATAAAAACGAAGCCCAATTTCTGAATTCAGTTACTAGGTTTCTATACCTATTGAATTTATAGGAAAGTGACATGAGAAAAATTTAAAACGAAGGTACTTGAAATGATCTCAATAAAAAAGGCTCCAAATGGAGCCTTTTATGTGAGTACTTTAACTCTTAATATCTATAATGTTCCGGCTTATAAGGGCCTTCTACAGTTACACCAATATATGAAGCCTGATCTTCAGAAAGTGTATCTAATTCAACACCGATCTTAGCTAAATGCAATGCAGCTACTTTCTCGTCAAGATGTTTAGGAAGCGTATAAACTGCATTCTCGTAAGCATCTGTATTAGTCCAAAGTTCAATCTGAGCTAATGTCTGGTTAGTAAATGAGTTAGACATCACAAATGAAGGGTGTCCTGTTGCACAGCCTAAGTTTACTAATCTTCCTTCAGCAAGAACAATGATATCATTACCCTCAACATTATAAAGATCAACTTGAGGTTTGATCTCAACTTTAGTGTTACCAAAAGTACCATTCAACCAAGCCATATCGATCTCGTTGTCGAAGTGACCAATGTTACAAACAATGGTTTTATCATTCATGGCTCTGAAGTGCTTCTCAGTAATAATGTCTTTATTACCTGTAGCTGTTACCACAATATCTGCTCTTGGAATGGCAGTCTCCATTCTTTTCACCTCGTAACCGTCCATGGCAGCTTGAAGTGCACAAATCGGATCAATCTCAGTTACAATTACTCTAACACCTGCACCTCTTAATGAAGCTGCAGATCCTTTTCCTACATCACCGTAACCTGCAACAACTGCTACCTTACCAGCTAGCATAACGTCAGTTGCTCTTCTGATTGCATCTACTAATGATTCTGTGCAACCATATTTGTTATCGAACTTCGATTTGGTTACTGAATCATTAACATTGATCGCAGGCAAAGGAAGAGTTCCATTCTTCATTCTTTCGTACAATCTATGAACACCAGTTGTAGTTTCTTCTGACAGACCTTTGATGCCTTCAACTAGCTCTGGGTACTGATCAAGTACCATATTAGTCAAATCACCACCATCATCAAGAATCATATTCAAAGGCTTACCACCTTCAAATGCGAATAAAGTTTGCTCGATACACCAATCAAACTCTTCTTCATTCATACCCTTCCAGGCATAAACAGGAATACCAGCTTCAGCGATTGCTGCAGCCGCATGATCTTGAGTAGAGAAAATATTACATGAAGACCATGTAACCTCTGCTCCTAATTCGATAAGTGTTTCAATTAAAACAGCTGTTTGGATTGTCATGTGAAGGCAACCTGCAATTCTAGCTCCTGCAAGAGGCTTTGAATCGCCATACTCAGCTCTTAAGGACATAAGACCAGGCATCTCTGCCTCAGCCAATTCAATTTCTTTTCTACCCCAACTAGCGAGGTTGATATCTTTTACTTTGTAAGCAACTGTTGTTTCAGACATATTTATCTCTTTTTCGAGGCGCAAAGGTAAGTCTTAGCAATGTATTATTCAATTTTTATCAGACATCTTAGAATACAAATCGAACTTCCTTAAAGTCAAACGTTTGTATACCCTTTTCGCTTTTCACAATCAGCCTTCCGAATTCGTCTAAATCAACAATTCGACCAGAGAACTCTGTATGAGTAGAAAGTTTAATACTCGAGGAATGGCCGTACAAATTCTGCATGTATTTGTCTTTCAAAAATCCTAACTCACCTTTCTTCAATTGCCTGTAATAGAACTCCAACTTTTGAATGATTAATTCCAAAATTGATTGTTGGCCAAACTCCCTATTCGTTTCTCTTTGCAGAGAAGTCGCAGTCGGATAACTGAATTCCTTCTGATTGACATTTAAACCAATCCCTAGAATTGAGGAGCCTATTTTGCCAGATGTCAAACGATTCTCAATCAAGATTCCGCAAACCTTCTTTCTATTGATCAGTATATCATTCGGCCATTTGATCTCAACCTCCTGATTAGGAATAAGCACTTTTAACCCATCAAAGATGGCCAATGAAGAAATGATGTTTAGATAGAATTGATCTTCAGCTTTCAGAAATTTAGGTTTGAGAACTAAACTGAACGTCAGGTTCTTACCAGCTTCCGATTCCCAGACATTCCCTCTTTGCCCCTTACCTTTAGATTGATCATCTGTTATGACAATTGTTCCTTCAGGTTTGTCAGTCTTGCTGACAAGGTCTTGAGCTACTTCATTAGTAGAGTGACATGTTGGCAGATAAATTACTTCTTTACCGAGAAATAGCGTATTAGCAAGGATTTTGTACACTGAATTTTCGTAGTTTTAAGTCTTAAGAAAGTAAATATCTCATTAAATATTTAATGACCTCGGAAGAACTAAGCAACCTCGTGGTGAAAGGAATGGAAGATCGTAAAGCGGAAGAGATTGTGCTTATGGATCTGAGAGATGTCAAAGGAGCTGTCACAGATTATTTTGTGCTTTGCTCTGGTAACTCAGACACTCAAATCGAATCAATAGCTGAGTCTATTGAAAAAGAAGTAAACGAAGCCACCTCTGAAAACCCTTGGAGAAAAGAAGGATTCACTAATAAAGAATGGATATTGATTGACTACGTGAATGTTGTTGCTCACATATTCAAAAAAGACAAAAGGCAATTCTACGGATTGGAAGACCTTTGGGGCGATGCCAAGGTAATTCACATCGAAAACGCTGCAGGTTAACATATTCAAACAATCAGCGTTATACATTAGGTTTAAATTATTGAAAAGAATAGCAGATGCCAGATAAACCAAGAAAGAAGAACATTTTACCTAAACCAGGTGCTCCGGGAAAACGACCGAACAACCAGATTTGGGTATTCGTCTCTCTGATTATACTCTTTTTTGCCATATCATTTTTGACAAATTCCAATACAGGAATCCCAATTACTCCTTCGAGATTTGAGGACATGGTCAAAAGTAATGATGTAGGCAAGATTGTCTTCATAACCAATCAGACTACAGTAGAGATCACTCTTAAACAGGAGGCTCTTCAAAATGCTAAATACAAGACAGAGTTAGAAAACCAGAGCTTATTCGGCCTGTCAACAGGACCGCACTATGTTCTAAAGAACTACTTTTCATCCGCAGACAAATTCAGCGAATACTATGCGGAATTTGTAATGGATAACAACATAAGCAAGAGTCAGCAAGTCCCGGTTGAGTTCGACAAAAGAACTACCATTATGGATTTCCTCGGAACGTGGGGATTCTTGATCTTGATCATTCTATTCTTCTGGTTAATGATGAGAAGAATGACGGGCAATGCAGGTCCTGGTGGTCAAATATTCAATATTGGCAAATCAAAAGCTGCTTTGTTTGATGCAGAGAATAAAGTGAAGATCACATTTGATAATGTGGCTGGATTAGATGAGGCCAAAGAGGAAGTTGCTGAGATCGTAGAGTTCTTAAAGAACCCTTCAAAATTCACAAAACTTGGGGGTAAGATTCCTAAAGGCGCCTTATTAGTAGGCCCTCCTGGCACAGGTAAAACTTTATTAGCTAAAGCGGTAGCTGGTGAAGCGGGAGTCCCATTCTTTTCGCTTTCAGGTTCTGACTTTGTTGAGATGTTTGTTGGTGTGGGTGCCGCAAGGGTGCGCGATCTTTTCAAGCAAGCTAAAGAGAAAGCACCATGTATCGTTTTCATTGATGAAATTGATGCGATTGGTCGTTCTAGAGGTAAAGGGCAAATGCCTGGTGCTAATGATGAAAGGGAGAATACACTTAACTCCCTCTTAGTTGAAATGGATGGTTTTGCAACTGATTCAGGTGTTATCATCTTAGCAGCAACCAACCGCCCTGATGTATTAGATAACGCCTTATTAAGGCCAGGTCGTTTTGATCGCCAGATCAGTATTGACAAACCGGACATCGTAGGAAGAGAAGCTATTTTCAAAGTTCATTTGAAACCTATTAAGCTTGAGAAAGATGTAGATCCAAAGAAATTATCAGCCCAAACACCAGGTTTTGCTGGTGCTGAAATAGCCAACGTATGTAATGAGGCAGCTTTAATCGCAGCTAGAAGAGATAAGAAGGCCGTAGATATGCAAGATTTCCAAGACGCTATCGATAGAGTAATTGGTGGTCTTGAGAAGAAAAATAAAATCATCTCGCCAGAAGAGAAGAAGATTGTTGCTTACCATGAGGCTGGTCATGCTGTTGCAGGCTGGTATCTTGAGCACGCAGACCCATTGGTCAAAGTGTCAATCGTTCCTCGTGGTGTTGCTGCTTTAGGTTACGCTCAATACCTTCCTAAGGAGCAGTTCCTTTATCAAACTGAACAATTGATGGACGAAATGTGCATGACATTGGGTGGTAGAGCAGCAGAAGAAATCATTTTTGGTAAGATCTCCACAGGAGCACTAAGTGATCTGGAAAGAGTTACTAAGGTGGCTTATAGTATTGTTACTGTCTATGGCATGAACAATAAGATCGGAAACATTTCTTACTACGATAGCAAGCAAAACGAGTATAGTATGTCTAAACCATACTCTGAAGCTACCGCTAAAACTATCGATGAAGAGGTAAAGAAAATCATTGATGAGGCTTATGACCGCACCAAGCAACTCTTAACTGACAAGAAGGAGCAACTTGAAGTAATTGCTAAGGAGTTACTAGATAAAGAAATCATCTTCCAGTCTGACTTAGAAGAACTAATTGGAAAAAGGCCTTTTGAAAAGGAAACGACTTATCAGGCTTTTACCAATAATAATGGTCAAACAAAAGAAGAAGAAACAGAAGAAGTTAAAGCTGAAGTGGTTGAAGAGACAACAACAGCTAAGGGAGAATCGAGCCAATCTGATGCCGGAGAAGACGGTGATGGAGATGGTGGTAACTAACCCAAATCAAACTCAATTTCAAAATCAGGTCTATGACCTGATTTTTTTTATTCATGACCTTTGATAATATTTGAAGCAATCCGCATTCATGAATATTCAGCTTTCCGATAACGAAAAAGTATACTTCGCATCAGACTTTCATTTAGGGGCGCCTAATTTTGAAAAAAGTAGAGAAAGAGAAGACCGCATTATCAGATGGTTAGATCAAATCAAATCTGATGCTAAGGCTGTATTTCTTGTTGGTGATCTGTTTGACTTTTGGTTTGAATACAAACAGACTGTTCCGAAAGGACATACAAGGTTTCTAGGGAAATTAGCCGAACTAAGCGATTCAGGAATAGAACTGCATGTCTTTGTCGGTAATCATGACTTATGGATGTTCGGATACTTTGAGCAAGAATTGAATGCAAAAGTATATCACGAACCTATTTCACTTCAAATCAATAACAAATCGCTTTTTGTTGGACATGGAGATGGGCTAGGACCTGGAGATAAAGGATATAAGAAACTGAAAAAGATGTTTACCAATAAGTTTTTTCAGTGGGCATTTAATTGGCTGCACCCAGATGTGGGCATAGCAATTGCCAATTCATGGTCTTCAAAAAGCAGAGCTCAAGCCAATCATGTAGAACAAAAATTTTTAGGTGAGGATGAATGGCTTTGGCAGTTCGCCAAAGACCAAGAAAAACTACAACATCATGACTACTATTTATTTGGTCATAGGCATCTTCCCTTAGACTTAGAAGTGGCTGAGAATAGTCGTTACATAAATATTGGCGAATGGCTTAGCCATAATTCATATGGCACGTTTGAAGATTCAGAACTCAAACTCTGCTATTTTGAAGGCTAGTATTTCCCTCCTTTTCTTTCTCATTATTATTTCGGTTCATGGTCAAGAGCTTCAATTATTGAGTTCTTTTGATTTAAAGGAAGAACCTACTGCTGCCTCAATTGATAGAAAAGGACAACTTTACTTTGGTTACCATAATGGTGATGTAGAAAGATTCTCGAGTTCTGGCGAGGACAAGCTCACCTTCTCAGCTAATAAGAGATTTACTATTTCGATTTTAGAGGCATGGAATAGTCTTAAAACTTTTGTCTATTCTGCTCCTTTTCAAGAATACATTTTTCTAGATCGCTTTTTTAATCCTAGTGTAACTTATCAAGTTGAACCCGACCAATTCAACACTTTTGATGGAATTGCTACCATAGAAAACGATAATATTTTGTGGGCCTTCAATGTTGAAACACAAAAGCTCAGGAAGGTAGACCTTTTTAATAATGAAGTGGTATTTGACAACCAGCTCAACTTAACACTGAATATTGATGAATTAGATCCTGAGTTCATTCGGGTTTATCAAAACCTGGTATTCATTAGTGAAGCAGATCATGGCATTGCCATTTTCGATAATCTCGGTTCTTTCCTTGATTTTATTCCAATAAAAGGCATTTCATTTTTCAGCTTTTACAACGATGAGATTTTGCTCTATGATGGATCGAGTCTCAAACTCGTAGATATCTATCAAAAAACAGAAAGAGAGATCCCACTTGAAAATCTCTCCTTCAAATTCGTATTTATGGAAAACAATCAACTCATCGGAATTACTAAAAAGCAAGTCCAACGATATTCTATTCGTTAATATTCATGTTCATATTCAACTCTCCGGTATAGATATCTAAAATCAACTTTCTGAAGAGTATGCTATAAGTAGCTCTTGTTAATTCAAGCTCACCATTATTTTTTCCATTAAGACTTACCAAATAGGTTACGAAATCAATCGTACCATTTTCGTATCTGTTTTTAGAAAACTCAAATGAGGTGTTCAAATTCAATAAACTCTCCTTTGCTGCTTTGTAACTTTCTTTTGCATTCAAAAGATCTAAATAGGCTTGCTGCACTTGGTTGCGAAGATCGTTCTCGGTGTCTTGCAGCGTAAGCTCAGCATTTAAGTAATTGATCTTTTGTTGTTGCATTCTAGTTCTATTCTGGAAACGGGTGAAAAGCGGAACATTAAGATTAAATCTTGCTCCTTTTGCCACGTTATTCCTAAGCTGCTCACTAATGTCTAACACATTACCATCAGCACCTTTAATGTTAGAAGTCCAGTTTGTCCCATAAGAAGCACCAACGGAAATAGAAGGCATCCAATTGAACTGCTCTATTTTGTATGACTTCTTTGAAGCCTGAAGATTGAACTCTGCAGACTTTAGAGCTGGAGAAAAGTCTCTAGATTTATCATAAACACTCTGATAAGATTCTAACTCGGCTTCCAATTCGTCATCTGAAGCAGTAATTCCTTCAAATTCGTATTGATCCAATGGATCTAATAGCAAAAGCTGAATCAAAGTGAGTTTTGCCGATTGAAGCTGATTTCTTAAGTCTACAATTCTTAATTCTTGCTGAGCCACTTGAGATCTGAAATTGTAAACCTGCTCCATATTACCTACGCCAGCACGCTCTCTTTTTTCTTCTCTACCTAACTGTTCTTTTAATAAGTCGTTGGTCTGATTCTGAATTTTTAGGTTTTCTCTGATGTTAATGATATTTAAGAAACCATTAACAACTCCAGCCTCAGTGATCAACTCATTTGATCTTACTTCTTGTTGAGAAGCAGAGTATAAATACTTGTCTCTTTGTAAGCCATAAATATTTTGAAATCCATTGAAGAGCATCAAATTACCATCAATTGAGCCACCACCAGAAAGTGTAGTTGTATTTACCCTACTACCAGAAGTTTGGTCAAACACAAGTCCTTCACTCCAGCTATGATTGGCGCCAGCACTTAATGAGGGTAAGAACTGCATTTTGCTTTGATTGTAACCAGCCTTACGGCTAATGGCGTTGTTTCTTGCTCTCTTAATGTCGAGGTTATTTTCAAGAGCAATATTGATACACTCTTCTAGAGTCAGAACTGTCTGGGAATGTGCATTCATCCCAAAAAGTGCAACTATTGCGAGTGTGTAAAATATCTTTTTCATAATTGTGTTTTCTATCCGTTTTTCGGGCAATCCTCGCCCTGTCACCCTTGAAAAAGGGGATGAAAATTCGCCCGCATAAAGCGAGCGAATCAATATTTTAAATGGTATTAAACTAGAGAGTTCTCTTTAGAATTGATATTCTCTGACACAACTTGGCCATCAAATAAGTTGATCACTCTGTGAGCATATTCAGCATCTGTAGCTGAGTGCGTTACCATGATCACTGTAGTTCCATTTGAATTCAAATCGCTCAATAAAGTCATTACTTCTTGGCCGTTTGTTGAATCCAAGTTACCAGTAGGCTCATCCGCAAGGATAAGGTTTGGTTTAGCTACTACAGCTCTTGCAACTGCAACCCTTTGCTGCTGACCACCTGATAATTGTTGAGGGAAGTGATCTTTTCTATGCATGATCTGCATTTGCTCTAGAACTTCTTCTACCCTTTTCTTTCTTTCTGCTGCAGGGTATTTTAAATAGATAAGAGGCAACTCTACATTTTCATATACAGTCAGCTCATCGATAAGGTTAAAGCTTTGGAAAACGAAACCGATGTTTCTTTTTCTCAACTCAGCCCTTTGTCTTTCAGAATATTTTGAGACCTCCTCATCGTAAAAGTAGAATTCACCTTCAGATGGATTATCAAGTAGACCTATAATATTCAAAAGTGTTGATTTACCACATCCTGAAGGACCCATGATAGCAACGAACTCGCCTTCCTTGATTTCAAGGTTAACATTATTCAATGCTGTTGTTTCGATCTCATCAGTATAGTAGAACTTCTTGAGTCCTTTTGTGGTGATAAGGCTTTTATTGTTTTCCATGATAAAAATTGGTTAATAGTTGTTTGAATTAATTTCTTATTGTTTGATTACGAGTTTGTCTTTGTCTTCATATCCATCGTAAGATGAAAATATAACTTTTTCTCCAGGTCTTAAACCTTCAAGCACTTCATAATGCCTTGGAGTTTGGTTTCCGATACGGATTTGACGTCTTTCTGCAATGTCTCCTGACTCATTAAGAACGAAGATCCAGTTACCACCTGTAGTTTGGAAAAAACTACCTCTAGGGATTTGAACTGCGTTTTTCTCTTCACTAAGCTGAAGCCTGATACTGATTGTCTGACCTCTTCTAACACCATCAGGCACTTCACCAATCATTTCTACAACGAAAGTACCATTGTTGATTTCCGGAAATTTCTTTCTAATAGTTAATGAGTAAGTCTGGCCAGCAAAATCGTAAGTACCTACAAGTCCTTCATAAACTCTTGGTAAGTAATGCTGATCCACATTGGCTGAGATCTTAAAACCATCAAGGTCATCGATTTGAGCGATCGTTGTTCCTTGACCAATCTGCTGACCGATTTCTACGTTAACAGTTGATAGTAGACCTTCAATTGGCGCTGTCACCCAAAGATCTTCTAACTGTCTTCTTACGATCTCTAAACTTTCTTGTGAAGTGACCAATCTTTGCTGATTCTGTCTCACTTGAGTTACAGCATTAATAGAATCGAACTCCATTTGTCTTAATGTATTCTCGCGAGAAGCGATCAACCTATCATACGCTCTTTTGGAATTTAAATAATCTTGTTCTGAGATTACCTTGTCTTCCCAAAGCAATTCATTTCTCTCAAATAAATCCTTGGCTTGATCGATGTCGAAATCTAAGTTGATCACATTAGCTCTAGATCTGAATAGCTGCTGCTGTAACGTGTTGTTGGTGTTCTCAATCTCATTTCTCAATCTGTTAGTTTGAGTTTGCTCATTGATATACTGCATCTCCAAGCTTCTATTCTCAAGCTTAAGAATGGTATCACCTTCTTCTACTTCTACCCCACCTTCTAAAAATCTTCTTTTGACATTTCCGCCAACCACGGCATCTAGTCTGATTGTTGTTTTGGGTTCTACTGTACCTTCAATTGGAATATACTCTTGGAAAGGTCCTTCAGTAACTGCGGCTACACTTATTTTTTCAAGTTCTACGTTGAGTTTTGACGAATTATCTGCGAAGACAAATACGTAAAGAATTAATGATAGCACTCCGGCACTACCCACCACAGTAAAGACGCGCTTGGGAGTAAACTTCTTCTTTTTAATTTTTCTGTCCATGTTTTTATATAGGTCGTGTTTTCTAATCCGTCTCCCTAATGGCAACAAGGGTGCCACTTTTATAAAAACCTGTATATCAGAACTTTAATTGTTTTTTAGAATATGATGGGGTACAAAAAGTGTACACATTTAAAACAATTATTGATCGGAATCGAACACTTTTTAAGAAGCTAAGAAAGCAAAGGGCATAAAAAAAGGCTCAGTTTGGTCAGAACCGAGCCCAAAGGTCAAAAACTCAAAATATCTGAATTAATGTGTAATTAATTCAAAACAACGTGTGCAATATAAGTACTTTGTTAACATCTGCAAAATATAGAATACTCATTTGGGTCATTTTTCTGATGAATAATTGAAAATATATGTAACTACTTACAATAAGAGAATTTAAACTTCAATTAGTGATAAAACATACTCCAATTAGGGTACTCCTCTTATATAGAGAGAAACAAATCAGAAATAATTGTTCATTTCCGTTCACAAATAGTCTCAAAAGCGTACATTGAAATCTAACAAAAGGCCCTATTCAATAGGATTAAAGCACTTGGCACTATTATAGGTACAGACTATGGAAATTTCGAAACCGGTGGATAAAGAACTTGGAAAGATCCTCATCATAGATGACGATGAAGACGTATTAATTGCTGCTAAACTCCTACTTAAAAAGCACGCCAAAGAAGTAATCATAGAAAAGAACCCTAAGAAGATCCCATTCTTAATGAATAACGGTTCTTATGATGTCATTCTTCTCGACATGAACTTCAGTAAAGACACCACTAGTGGGAAAGAAGGATTTTTCTGGCTAGAACAAATTTTAGAATTAGATCCACAAGCGGTGGTGATAATGATTACTGCATTTGGTGGGGTTGAAATGGCGGTTCAAGCCTTAAAACAAGGAGCAACTGACTTTGTGCTTAAACCTTGGCAAAATGAAAAACTGATTGCCACCCTGTCTGCAGCCATAAAATTAAAGCAGTCTTATAAAGAGGTTGACAAACTAAAAACTGCCAAAAAACAGCTTGAAGCTGATATTAATAAACCATTCCAAGATATTATTGGCGACAGTCCTGCCATGAAAAATGTATTCAGCATTATTGATAAGGTGGCTGGTACTGATGCCAACGTATTGATTCTCGGAGAAAATGGTACAGGAAAGGAATTGGTGGCTCGCGCTATTCACCAAAGATCATTGCGTCAAGAAAATGTATTCGTAGGTGTGGATATGGGTGCCATCACTGAGACTTTATTTGAAAGTGAATTATTCGGACATAAGAAAGGGGCATTTACTGATGCTAAAGAAGACCGAGCCGGAAGGTTCGAAGTAGCCTCGGGAGGAAGCCTTTTCTTAGATGAAATTGGAAATCTTAGCATGCCACTTCAGTCAAAACTATTAACAGCTTTGCAAGGCAGACAGGTTACCCGAATAGGCGCTAATAAACCCATTGATATTGACATTAGGTTAATTTGCGCCACCAACATGCCTGTCTATGAAATGGTATCTGACAATACTTTTAGACAAGATCTATTATACAGGATCAATACTGTTGAGCTTCACCTTCCTCCTCTTAGAGATAGACAAGGTGATATTGAATTGTTGGCCAAACATTTCGTGAAGATCTATAGTGAAAAGTACCGCAAGCAGATCAAGAAGATCGCCCCTTCTACTTTGAAAAAACTTGAAAAATATGCTTGGCCTGGAAATATTCGAGAGCTTCAACATGCGATTGAAAGAGCCATTATCATGAGTGATAGCCAAGCACTAATGCCAGATGACTTTTTCTTCCTAGTTCAGAAGGCAGATTCTGGTCAAGACACCTCAGACAATTTAAACCTCGATGATGTTGAGAAAAATGTGATTCTGAAGGCTATCAACAAACACTCTGGTAACATTAGTAAGGCAGCTAAAGAACTAGGCTTAACTAGAGCTTCTCTTTACAGGAGACTTGAGAAACATGGGCTTTAAAAACTTAAGGTTCAATATCATCCTAAGAGTGGTAGTCCTCATGGTTACCATTTTGGCTTTGTCTTACTCTATATATAAGACTGCCAACGAGACCAATGCGGTTATGCTAGGTATCTTAATTGTGGTTCAACTGATATTCCTTTTAAAAGTATTAGATAAAACCAACAGAGAGATCTCTACCTTCTTAAGCTCTATCAGATACGATGATTTTACTACCACCTACCCAACGAAGGGTCGAGGAAAATCTATGAATGAGCTTTATAACGAGTTCAATAATGTAATTCGAAAGTTCAGAGAGATTAGAGCAGAAAAAGAGGCCAATTACCACTACTTCAGAACCATTGTTCAGCACGTGGGGATCGGTTTGATCACTTTCAATAAACTAGGTGAAGTTCAGATCATCAATAGTGCCGCCAAATCATTGATTGGTGTTGAATCGCTCGAAAACATTTTCGAACTAAGTAAGGTCAGTCCCAAGTTGGTCGAATCTCTTGTCAAATTGAAAACAGGCGGTAGCGATCTGATTGACATTTCGGTTGAAGGTAGTAGAACACAACTTTCGGTATATGTAATTGAATTGGTACTCAGAGGCGAAGAATTTAAGCTGGTTTCTATTCAGAACATCCAAAGCGAATTGGAAGAGAAAGAGATGGAAGCTTGGCAAAACTTAATTCGAGTTCTGACTCACGAAATCATGAATTCTGTTACACCATTATCTTCTTTAGCAGCAACAGTCGAAGAAAATCTTGTCGATAACATTGAAGATGATGTACCAATTGAGAAGGATGAATTAGAAGATATATACCTAGCTGTTCAAACCATCAAAAGAAGAAGTGAAGGACTGATTCACTTTGTGTCTGATTTTAGAAACCTTACAAGAATACCAGAACCGAAAAGGCAGAAAGAACAAATGTCGAAAGTGATGGATCATATCAGGTTGCTACTTTCACCAGAGCTCGAGGCAAAGGGGATCACTTTTACAATGAATATTCAGCCTGTAGACCTGTACTTCAAAATTGACAAAGAACAAATTGATCAAGTTCTGATCAATATTCTTCAAAATGCCATCCATGCATTAGAAGAGAGAACTGAAGACAAATTCATTATTGTGAATGGTTTTGTAAATGACTTTGACAGACCCACGCTTACGATTCGTGATAATGGGTCAGGAATAGATGAAGAGGCGCTTTCGAAAATCTTTATTCCATTCTTTACAACTAAAAAACAAGGGTCTGGTATCGGTTTGAGTTTATCTAAACAAATTATGCGTAAACACGGTGGAGCCATTAGTGTGAAATCGGTCATGAATGAAGGGACTGAATTCACCCTCAGGTTTTAGATTTTTCATGAAATCGATTATCTTCCCAAAACTAAATTTAACCACTTCCTTATGAGTGATATTCAAGGGCAAATCACAAACATCCTAATTGAAAAAATAGGCATTGCTCCCACTGAAGCAACAATAGACGCAAACTTCATAAAAGACCTTGGAATCGATTCGCTTGACTATGCGGAGATAGTAATGGAATTTGAGCAAACCTTCAATATCAGAATCCCTGATAGTGATGCAGAGAGGCTTCAAACCATTGGTCAAGCTGTTGAGTATATCAATGAGAAGCTAGCTAGCTAAACTCCCAACAAAACACTCCTCTAGTTCACTTAGTAGTAAATCAATCCTTCTTTTGGATTGCCAACAACCGAGGCCTGATTATTCTGGATTTTCCAGACGATATAAAGTGCGATAATCCCGTCTAATTGATGGCTATCTGTTATTGATTGGTGAAAACTAAATGGCCAATCCAAAGACCTAAGAATGGACGGATAATCCACCTCCTTAGTCTTATAACCATACTCTTTCCAACTTTTCGACCGTGCTAAGGCTCCAGGATATACTTCCTTTAAATCAACCGATAATGAGGCATTTAACTTCATGGCTCTTGCTGTCAATCCTCCAAGAAACATGGGAGACATGGCCTTTAATTGCTTATCACATTCTCTATAAAAGAACTCATTATTGAGATCCGTAAAAGCACCAGGTAATGAAAGAGGAGCATCAATTCCTACCAATTCTGGAGAATAATCTTTCAAGAAATCAAGAATAAATTGGTCAGCATCTTGCTTCTTCTTGCTCTGGATGATTTTTACCTCATCCTTTTCTGTAAAAGCGATAACAGTTGTTCCTGCCAGCTTACTGCCGTAGTCTATTCCAACAAGCATACTTCAATTACTCATTTTACCGACCATTGTTCACTAATTGTAACCTAGGTTACAATCATCAATAATAATGGGAACCTCTTGCTTTCAAAAACCATTATGATGTCAAACCAAAAATTATGGCAACTAAGAAACTTACACTAGCCGAATTCAAAGAAAAGGTCTTTGATTATGAGAATGAAAAAGAATGGAAATTCAAAGGTGATAAACCTGCTATTATTGACTTCTACGCAGATTGGTGTGGACCTTGTCAAATGGTAGCCCCTATTTTTGAAGAGCTATCTAATGAAATTACTGAAGTAGATATATATAAAGTCGATACGGAAGCTGAACAACAACTAAGTGCCATGTTCGGCATTAGAAGTATTCCATCTATCTTATTTATCCCAACTGATGGTAGACAGCCCATGATGCAAGCGGGCGCTTTGCCGAAGAATGCATTGGAAGAGATAATCAACAAAGAATTGTTGGCTAGTAAAACAATTGACTAGACATTAGATTTGTACATTACAAGAATCTAAAAGACCCATATGCTTACTTGGATAGACGTAATCAAATTCACAAATAATGGTAATCCTGCTCCAGACAGAAGAGTTGAAAAAACTGAAGAAGAATGGAGAGAATTACTCACCGCAGAGCAATTCCAAATTACCCGTTTAAAAGGTACTGAACGTGCTGGCACTGGTGAATTCTGTGAAAGACACGAACCAGGACTGTATGGCTGTGTATGCTGCGGCACCCCTCTATTTGATTCACGCGTCAAATTTGATTCTGGCACTGGCTGGCCAAGCTTCGGGCAGCCTGTAAAAGAGAATGCCATCAAGTATGAGAAAGACAGCAGCTATGGTATGGTTAGAGTTGAAGTTATGTGCAATACATGTGATGCGCATCAAGGTCACGTATTCCCAGATGGTCCAGAACCGAGCGGTCTTAGATATTGTATCAATTCAGCCTCTATGCAACTATTGGAGGATGATTCTGAAGAAGACTATGTTGTACTCGGTGGTGGTTGCTTCTGGTGTACTGAAGCTGTATTCCAGAGAGTTAAAGGAGTTACTCATGTTGAATCTGGATACTCTGGTGGCACCGTTAAGAACCCGACATATAGAGAAATCACTACTGGCATGACAGGCCATGCGGAAGTAATCAAGATTACTTATAAACAAGAAGAGATTAGCTATTCTGACCTTTTGAGAATATTCTTTTCAACTCACGATCCAACTACTCTCAATAGACAGGGATACGACACCGGTACTCAATATCGTTCTGTCATATTTTTTAGAGATGACGAAGAGGAAAAGATTGCATTGGAAGTGATAGATGAAATGAAGGACTATTTCGATGATCCAATAGTGACGGAGCTATCTCCTTTAGGAGCTTATTATCCAGCTGAAGATTATCATCAGGATTATTATAACACCAATAATAACCAGCCTTATTGTCAAGCAGTCATCAGTCCAAAAGTGGCCAAATTAAGAGCCATGTTTGCAGATAGGCTCAAGGAAGAAGCCTAAGCTAATTTCATGAAAATGAATATCTTGAGTCACTTTTTAAACTCAAGACCATGAAATATATCATTGAAACCATTATAGACCTTCCATTAGAAAAAACGGTAGAGCTTTTTAATAATGAGAAGAATCTTCATGAGTGGATGCCGGGCCTTGAAAACACAGAGCTACTAGAAGGCACTGCCGGAACAGTAGGAGCAAAGACCAAGATGGTATTTCAACATGGCAAAAGAAGAATGGAAATGATTGAGACGATAACTGTCATGGACCTTCCTCATCATTTTGAAGGCACCTATGACATGGATGGCGTTCATAATATTCAGAAAAATAAGTTTGAGGGAATTGGAGAAATGAAGACTCGATGGATCAGTACTTCAGAATTTCAGTTTAAGGCTTTCTTCATGAAAATGATTGCCTTTTTAATGCCTGGTTCATTTAAGAGTCAATCGAAAAAAATATCGGACAGTTTCAAGGCATGGGCCGAAGCCAACGCCTAGACTGTCCTAAATCAACCGAAACACTTTGTACACTTAAATACTGGTTGATCTTCTTTACCCTACCCTATAAATTATTTCATGGGTCTTAGAGTATTTGAATACTCAAGAACTTTTTTGGTCAGAATGGATGTTCCTCATTTGTTAAATTTTTTATTGACCTAAAATCAAATCCTAACTATGGAGGTTTCTAAGAGAAATCGAATCATCTATTTGGCATCAACTGGCCTGTTTAGTCTAGTAATGCTCTTTTCATCAATGATGTACATTTTTAATCATGATGAGGTACAATCAGTTTTTACAGCAATGGGCTTCCCTGTATTCTTGATCTACCCAATGGCAGCGGCCAAGCTCCTTGGTTTGATTGCTGTATGGACTAGAAAATCGAGAGTACTCACAGAATGGGCTTATGCTGGATTCTTTTTTAATACGCTCTTGGCAATAGGAGCTCATGTAAACATTGCAGATGGAGAAGCTGGAGCGGCAGCAGTGGCCTGTGTTCTCGTCTTAGTCTCTTACAACTTTAAGCCTAAGGACGCTTAATCATCTAACTAGTCTAAACTTTCTCTGGTACCACCTAAATAAGCGTGATTTCAGAGAAAGATTGGAGTTTAACATCTCCAATAACGCAACATAGCGGCTAACTAAGTGTTCTGCATTGTGTTTGACACATTGCCTGTATTCATAATTCACTCTTTCGATCAAGGCTTGGAATTCCTCTCTTGTTTTACAGAGATGAAATGCCTTGAGGCAAACCAGATACACAGAATTCATTTGCTCATTATAGTGATGCTGATATCGATTGGCGGACATTGAGTTATTCAACTTTCTTTTCTTAAGAAGCACCTGATCAACATAATTGTATTCCCATATCCTGCTTGATCTTACCCAAAAATCGAAATCTTCATACGCAAGTTGATCATCGTAACCACCCAATCTATCAAACACCTCTCTTCTAATGACCATTGTTGGTGTGCAGATGAAATAGCGTTTCAAAACAGAGGCAAATACATCCCCTTGAGGAACGGCTTTTATCATACCTTTCTGAATAAGTTGCTCAGTATGATTTGCTAATGGCTGAGACTCCTCATCGATGTAAAGAGCATTCGAGAACACGACACCTGCTGCATTCTGCTTAAAAGCTCGAACAGAGGTTTCGATAAAACCAGGTTCCATCACGTCATCTAGAGCAAAATCAATTATGTATTCGCCTTTAGCTAATGCGAGCCCTTCATTAAAAGTCTTAGTGTAGCCGCAATTCTCTGGATGTAGAATCATTTCTACCTCCTTACCCTCAGCTATGTTTTTTAATATTTCTGGTGACCCATCAGTGCTCGCATCATCCATCAAAATGATCTGCACATTTGAATATGTCTGAGCGAACAAGGAATTCAGTGCCTCTTCGATATACGGTGCATGGTTGTAGGATATTCCAATGACAGAAACTAAAGGACTCATCTGAATAATGATCTTCTATTCAAATAAACCAACAACAAGAAAAAGCCAATATACCTCCACATATATGCCAACGTAAGCGCCTCTAAATTATATTGATCTATGAGCAAATAGATCAGACCAACATAGATGGCTGCCGAGAAAAATTGAGCAAAAATATAACGTGTAGTTTCTACTCGGGCACTTAAAAGATATGCCAATAAATATGAGAGAATGGAGAAAAAATCTCCAATCACTTGATAGCGCACCAAATACGCAGCACTTTCAAATTCCTTTGAAAAGAATAGGCTTAAGATCAGTTCTTTATTAAGAAAATAGACTCCTAAGCTCATGATGCTTACTAATGAAACGAAGCCCATCACCCTAACTACATACATCTTAAGAGCTTTAGGTTCGTGGATCAAAGAAGCCATTTTAGGATAATAGATTACCCCTACTGTTCCAGTGAAAACTAACAAGTAACTCGTACTCATTTTTGCCACTGATTGCCACAAACCTGTTCTATCTAGGCCATAAAGATCAATGACATAATCTCTAACAACAAAGTCTAAGAATCTACCAAAAAGGATAGCACTAATGGCCATAGCCAAGAACTTAAAGATCCTCCCCATTGACTTGCTATCCGGCTTGCCGAATGAGAGAGGGTATTTCTTTCTTCTTGTGACCAAGTAGAACAAAGCGCAAAAGAACATGAGGCCATAGCCTACAGAAAAGCTAAGAAGTGCCTGATCTCTATTACCAGATTGAATCCCTAAATAGACTACTCCTACCAATAAAATAAGCCCTATGATATTAATAAAAGCGTATGCCCTTACTTCTCTTAGAGCAAGAATCACAGAATTCAAATACCCCGACATCAACATCAAGAAGATGGCTGGTATAAAGACTAGTAAGAAGTGCTGAACTGAAAGATCTTGAATGAATCTGCTAAAAAAGAAATCGCCTTGCCAGACGAATAAACCCAAAAACGTGAGAATATAGATGCAAAGGGTTACCCAAAATCCTGATTGAAACACTTTCTTCTTTTCCTGCTCTGTCATTTGTGGATCAGACCAGTATTTCATAATACTTCTATTTACCCCTTCGCTTGGAACCAGGGTGAATAAAGATGTAAGGTTTTGAAAGTGTGAAAGCAGTGTTAGCCCTGCCGGACCGAGATAAATGGAAAAGAGTTTGTTGATGGTGAGTCCTCCTAATGCGCGAAATGCAACAGCGGTGAATGACCAAGAAGATTTCTTCAGAAAATCGGATTTCAACTACAAAAGCTTTGCTACGAATTTAGGACTTTTTGGTATGTGGTTGCAACAAAGGCTTTAGCTCCTAATTTTTCTTTGAATGTAAAAAGGCCTTCGTTGGACTCATCTCCTAAATAGGAAGTACCAAGATTTAAATATTCATACCCCTCCTTCTGACACCATCGATAGATGGCTTGAGTTAAAAAAACGATTGGACTGTACCTATTGTACTTCATTAAATGCGCGGGTGAAAAATTATAGATCACGTTATCCTTCTCTTTAATAAGTAAGGTGGCGGCTATCACTTGTCCTTCATGTCTAACGCAAATACCCAAATAGTTCTTGGGGAAAGCTTCTTTGTAATCCTTTAGCATCTCCCAATTCATAGAGAAGGAAAACCCTTTTTCTTGGCGCTGCTCAAGAATAAAATCGAACAATGATTTTAAGTGAGCATCTCCGACCCATTCTATTTCAAAACCCAATTCATTTGCCTTTTTGAGTTTTCTCTGCTCCATGACATGGACCTGATCAAAAAACTCAACATCAGTTATTGGGATCATCTGATAAGTTCGCTCTTCACGTTTTACAAATCCAAGAATATCTAGATTGCGGGCTAGTGAACTTCTGGGTTCTATTTCAGGTGCTTGCAGAAGTCTAATTTCAGTAATACCCATATGAGAAAATCTTCTAATCACTTCAATTATGAAGAATATTTGATCTTCGCTCTTGACATCCATTGAGAAGTTAAAACCACCAAAAGGAGCTTTGATATGACTATGAGCAATTCCAGACTCAGTAGAAAATGCCACATGCCCTAGAATCTTTGTGCCCTGAAATAAATAAAAGTGTTTCTGCGGTAGATCATTATTGATGTCTAAAAAGTTAGGTGAGTTATATAACAGATCGTCAAAATGAATTTCATTAGGGCCAAAAGACTCTTCTACTCTAAGCTTCTCCATCAAATTCACTTTTATCTCTGATGTAATCATCTTCGGAAAATTCATCTGATGCCAGACCCAGCAATATTGCCTTTTGCTGAAAAAGCATCCTCCCCCACCAATTTGGTGGTATAAAAAGGCCAAGCCCTGGTTTATCTAGAGTGAAGCTCAAAACTTCTCTATTTCGGTGCTCCAATACCACTTCAACGATTCCTTGAATGGAAACAATCACTTGTTGCCCTGTTCTATGAGCATGCCCTCCTCTAGTTTGCTGCTCTGGCACCTTAGTTAACCAGTACACTCTTTTCACCTCAAATGGCACATGCTTGAGTTCTTCTAAATAGCTCAGATTTCCTCGAGATTCTTGGATAGAGTCGAATTCAATCAGGTGTGGCTTAGTAGACATAAGTCAAACATTGAGATAAATGACGATAAAATCAAAAGAGCGATGAATTTAAGTTAGAATCCTTTTGAGATTATTAGCTTTGGCACGTGTTCTACTTAGTGCTGACAGTCCTAGCTAATGTAGCCATCTTCATGGCTTTTCGATCTTTTAGCAAATTCAAGATCAATACGTTTCCAGCCATCATTACCAACTATTTGGTTTGCGTAATTACAGGTTCGCTTTACGTTGGCGGCAACAATATCACCACTCAACTTCAGCAAGAAACTTCATGGTTTTATGCCGCTGCTCTGCTAGGTGTAGTCTTTGTTTCTACCTTTTATTTAATGGCACGAACGACTCAACTAAGAGGAGTAGCAGTTGCTACAGTGGCCAGTAAAATGAGTTTGGCTATACCTGTGATCTTTAGCCTTTTCATTTTTCAAATCGGAACCAACTCCCTTGACCTCTGGAATTATTTAGGAATTCTGTTGGCATTTGTAGCCATTCTGATGGTCACTAAAAAGTCGACTAGTCTAGAAACTTCTTCAATGGCCCTAAAGAATTTAGGCCTACCTCTTTTACTTTTTCTTATGGGTGGAGTGATAGACACGAGCTTGAATTATGTCAATCATAATTTTTTAAACCCTGATCTTGAGCCTATCTTCCCGATCTTCATTTTCGGTTTTGCTTTTGTTACAGGATTGATTCTTGCGGTAATTCAAAGAATTAAAGTAAAGTGGAAAGATATTTTAGGAGGCATCTATTTGGGTGTACCTAACTACTTTTCCATTTTCTTTCAGCTCAAGGCACTAAGTGCCTATAACAACAATGGAGCATTGGTTTATCCTAGTTTAAACATTGGCATAATTGTATTCTCAACATTAGCAGCCATTATCTTTTTCAGCGAAAAACTGAGCAGACTAAATTGGCTAGGGATTATACTTTCGCTAGTGGTCATCTTCCTTTTAAGTCATCAAGAAATTTTGTCTTCTTTGTAGTTATGCAAGATTCATTCTTGACCCTTCAAACCGAATCGGAAAGCCTCTACAAAGAAAAGGGGAGCAAGTTTATCGGTATAGCTGTACCTGCAAGTAGTGAAGATGAAGTAAAGTCTCTATTGGAGTCTATTCGCAAAACCTATTATGATGCCAGACATCATTGCTATGGATATATTCTAGGTAAAGCAGGAGATAAAACAAGGGCTAACGATGATGGCGAACCTAATCATTCTGCTGGAGATCCAATTTTGGGTCAAATTAAATCGAAGAATCTAACCAATACACTTGTAGTAGTGGTTCGCTATTTTGGAGGTACTAAATTAGGTGTAAGTGGCCTTATTACCGCTTACAAGTCAGCCGCAGAAGAAGCAATCAATAACAATCAAATAATAGAAGAACCTATTACAGATAGTCTGAAGTTTGCTTTTGAATACAGTGAGATGAATCAAGTAATGAAGTTGATCAAAGAACTGGATATCAAGATCGTAGAACAAGGCTACGAAGAAATGTCAATCATAAAAGCCACTATCCTAGTTAGCAAAACAGATCAGCTTGTAGAGAAGGTCAAATTTCTCAATGACACTGGTCATGAGATCGCATTAAAAATTGCAGAATGATGCAGCATCAATATCATTTCCCCATTAGATCAGAGAGACTAACCTTTGAGCCTCTAGGCAGTAAAGACTTAGAATCTTGGGAAGAATTTTTTACTGGCAATCCCCATTTAGCATTTGTAGGCATCACCGATCCTGATTCTCCAAAAGAGGAATCGGTTAAATGGATAGAAAGACAAACAAAAAGATATACTGAGACCGGTGTAGGCATTTTAGGTGCTTATCTAAAAGAAACCGGCAAACTGGTTGGTAATTGTGGTTTGATTTGGAGAGAAAACATCCTAGGAGAAGATGTATTCGAAATAGGGTATTCAGTGATACCCTCTTACTGGAATAAAGGCTTAGCCTCTGAGATGGCCATAAGGTTTAGAGAGTATTTTGAAGAGCACCAGTTGGGTTCCAAGGTGATCTCAATAATTGCTTTAGACAACTACGGCTCTCAAAAAGTTGCAGAAAGAAATGGCATGGTCAGAGGACCTCGCTTTGAGTTTCAAGGGGCCGAGTGTTATCAGTATTTCAAGGAATACTAAACCATTGATCAGAATTGACTGATCTCACTTTTTCTTTTTAGCTATCTTCAGAGCATACCTAAATCCTATGCGCTCAATCATTAAGAAACTGAAAGAGGAGATTCAATTCAGCCAAAATCAATTTCACCCATTCATAAAAGGAATCAACCTAGCTGCACTCCTTTTATCCCTAACGGCTCTATTTATAGGTGCATATTATTTCCGCACCGGCTTATCGCCATGGATTCAAGTAGTTGTCTATTTACTTACAGGACTTTTGGCATTTAGCATTTTCAAGTATCTAGGTGCTTGGGTAACAGGCTTGCTCAAAAAGATTCCAATTATCTATTACGCTATCGGAATTGCCCTTTGGGCCACTCTTTATGTAGCGGGTGAAATGAGATTTAATTGGCCAGGTGCAGTCTACACTACTTCTATTCTCTTAGGTTTAACTTCACTTTCATTAATATTTGGAGGAGCATTTAGCGCTTTAGATAAAAGGCCTGGAACCGGCTTCTATGTTTTTTTAATGATATGCGGTCTTGGATTAGGTTATTGGACCTTGGAGCCCATTTTGAATTCTGGTGATGACCCTTACCCCATAAATGCATCATCCTTTATACCTTCAGAACTACCATCATTTGATCTACCAGACCCTAATCAAGAAGGGACAAGTACCTTTCAATACTTTACCTATGGAAGTGGCACTGATGAAAGAAGACCTGAATTCAATAAAGAAGTTAAATATGTCACCGAACCAGTAGACGGGTCATTGCTTCTGCCAGAATGGACTGGTAAGAAGAAAAAATGGCGAGAAAGATATTGGGGCTTCGGAATAGAGAATGCTCCTCTAAATGGCGGAGTTTGGATGCCGAATGAAGGCAAAAACCTTCCTCTCATCTTAGTTGTACATGGAAATCATGGAATGGAGCATCATAGCGATCCTGGCTATCAGTACTTAGGAGAACTCCTGGCGAGTAGAGGTTTCATTACAGTATCTGTTGACGAAAACTTCATTAATGGCACCTGGTCGGGAGACTTCAGAGGGAGAGAAATGCCAGCGAGAGCCTGGTTCTTACTCAAACATCTTGAACAATGGAAAAAATGGTCTGAGGACCCTAATTCAGAGCTTTTTGAGAAAGCTGATCTAGACAATGTCATTTTAATGGGACATTCCAGAGGTGGAGAAGCAGTTTCAATTGCAGCTGCATATAACAAGCTCTCTTATTTCCCAGATGATGCCAATGTAAAGTTCAATTTCAACTTTGGCATTAAAGGGTTAGTTGCCATTGCTCCCACAGACATTAGATACTTTAGAAGAATTGAACTCAAGGATGTGAGCTATTTGTCAATTCAAGGAACCTATGACGCTGATGAAGCCAGCTTCTTTGGTTTAAGGCAATACCAACGAGTATCCTTCTCTGAAAACTCTGACCATATTAAATCAGGTGTTTTAGTTCATAAGGCCAATCATGGTCAGTTTAACTCTATTTGGGGAAGAAGGGATTTTGGAGAACCTTATGGTTGGTTCCTAAACACCGGTGCTCTTTTACCTGGTGAGGATCAAAGGCAAGCGGCCAAAGTTTTTATCTCAGCTTTCGCAGAGAGGATATTCAACAATAAAGCCTACGATCCAATATTCGAGCAGCCCTATCTAGCTAAAGACTGGCTTCCTGAAACCGTTTTTCTCGGTAACTACCAAAATTCAAGCTCGAATTTCCTTCTAGATTTTGAAAGTGGAATTGATCTGATCAACAAGCCCAATGTATCAATTGCGTCAAATGGCTTTAAGGTTTGGCGCGAAGAAGAACTTCAAATGAGAGGTGGAGATGATCAAGGTACCAACGCTGTAATTCTAGGCTGGGATAATGAGGATTCAAATTCATCTCCAGTTTATGAGATCTCACTTACCGATTCCGTGCTTATTCAACCTGATTCAGAATTCATTTTCAGCATTGGTCGAAATAAGGACAAGGCCATTAAACTCGATGGTGATGAAAAAATTCATGTTACCGTGCAGCTAGAGACAAATGCTGGGAATTTCAATTTAGAGATGAATGACTTAAAAGAGCTCGCTCCTCTTCTTCAAGTAAAATATATGAAGCTCCGTAAGATGAATGGCTCATTCGGCACGAACTGGGAATTAAATATGGAAACCGTAGCCCTTCCTCTACAACTCCCAACCGATAAGGAGGTGTATCTGAAAAGACTACGATTCTCTTTCGATCAAAACCCGAAAGGGCTGATCGCATTAGATAATATAGGTTTTAGAAGGTCTATTCATTCCTTAGCGAAGTAGCAGGGTTCGCCAAGGCAGCCCTTCTTGCCTGGTTGATCACTACAACGAGTGCAAAGGCTAAAGCCACAACGCCAGTGATGGCAAATACCCACCAATCAATAGAGGTACGAATGGTATATCTCTGCAAGTAGCTATCTAATAGTAGATAAGCTACTGGGGCAGAAACTACAAAGGCCATCATGACTAGCTTGGCAAAGTCTTTCGACATCAAGCCCACCAAATTGGTTACTGACGCACCTAAAACTTTTCTAATGCCAATTTCTTTAATTCTCTGCTCAGCAGTGTAAGAAGCCAAACCAAATAAACCGAGACCCGTAATGAAAATAGTAAGAACAGCGAAGATCATAGATAATTGCCTAGTCAGATTTATGGTAGTATACTTTCTCTCAAAATCTACATCTGTAAAGCTATACTCGAAGGGATAGGCAGGGTTATGCCTTTCAAAGACTTCTTGTACACTTGCCATAGAAGCTTGCATATCATTAGTTGGTTTTAATCTGACCATCACAGAACCACCCCAATTATCTATGATCATAAACATAGGTCTAACCTCTTCATAAGGAGAGCCCATCAGTATATTATCGACTACACCTATCAAGGTTCTCTTATCTCCCCAAAGATCTAATTGGGTGCCAATCGGATCACCTTCTAATTGCATAATATCCAAAGCAGCTTTATTGACAACGATTGCTGATGAGTCAGTAGCAAACTCCTTAGAGAAATCTCTCCCATACAGCATGTTAGCTCCCACCGTTTTGGCGTAGTCATATGTTGTGGTAATAGTAACAAACATTACTCTTTGAGATTCAGGCTTTCCAGGCCATCCTAAGAAATTGTTTGAATTGATCTGAGTGACCGAACTATTAGCCCTCGTCATGCTCACCACATTGCCCGTTCGCTCTAAATCTTGCTTGATGAGATCATAGTTTTCATCAATATCATCTGTCAATGGAATAGTGATAAGACCTTCTTGATCGTAACCAAGATCTCTACTTTTGGCCAGATCAATTTGCTTTAGAATAACAATTGTACTGATGATCAATACGACCGCGAAGCCGAATTGTAGCATCACTAATATTTTTCTAGGCAGGTTAGCATTTTTACCGATGGCCACTTTACCCTTCAGTGTTTTAACCGGATTAAATGAGGACAAATAAAGTGATGGGTAGCTTCCAGAAATAAAACCGGTCACAAAAATGACAGCCAATGAAAATATCCAGAATATGGGTGATGTAAAATCAAGAACTAGCTGCTTTTGAACTAAATCATTATATGAAGGCAACAATGCAAGAACTAGGAGAATTGAAACTAGAAATGAGATACCTGAGATCAAAAGAGATTCACCATAAAACTGCATGATCAATTGACCTCTTCTTGAGCCTAAGCTTTTTCTAATACCAACTTCCCTTGCACGGCCTTCAGATCTAGCCGTTGCTAGATTCATGAAATTGATACATGCAATGATTAGGATAAACATGGCGATCACGGTGAACAGTGTCACATACTCATGCTGACCCCCAGCTTCTACACCATTCTCAAAACTTGTATGCAGCCTCCATCGTGGCATGGGATGTAAAAAGAACTCTCTCGGAATATCATCCTGCCCTTTTTCCGTAAGGATATCTTTAATTCCCTCCTCTACCTCTAATTCGTCATTCTCACCGGCAAGCTCAACAAAAATCTGAAAGGAGTAATTGCCCCAGTTATTCTTATTATCTACTACCCACTGTTGAATGGTTTCTCGATGCTTCCACGGTATTAGGTAATCAAATTCGAAAGACGAATTTTCGGGGAGATCTTTAACGATACCCGTCACTTTTAGAGTACTTAGATCATCAACCTTGACGAATTCTCCAATGGCGTCTGTTCTTCCAAAAAGTGCAATGGCCACCTCTTCAGAAATGACGATAGAAGAAGGATCATCAAGCACTTCAGCCCTATCTCCTATGAGCATTTCATGCTCAAACATATCTAAGAATTCTTCGCTGACGTAATAGCCATCTTTCATCAAGCGAATATCATCTACAGCTAACAGTCTGTTACCACCCCAACCCGTAACACATGAATTGACAATTTTGGCATGTGCCGTTTTCATTTCCATATAGGTAGGAAGAGGCACAGATCTCCATGATTGGATAGCACCATCAAATTCGGCATTGACCCATACTTGATGAAGCTTATTTACTTTAGGGATGAAATTGTCATAAGACGTTTCATCCTGAACCCACAAAAGAATTAGAATAGAACAGGCAATACCGACTGATAAACCTGAAATATTGATGACCGAGTAGAGCGTATTCCTCCGCAAATTGCGGAGGGCAACCTTGAAAAAATTTTTGAGCATTTGACCTTTGAGTTGTTGATTTTGATTGAAAGACTGTTAAACGATCAAATCGTTACACAGTCAATCATTATTTTTTGACTTGGGCACTTCCAGAACCAGTACTTATTTTGATCACGATGTCTTTACTGCCAACCGTGGCTTCTTTCGTGTAAGTACCTCTGCGACCTCTTCTTCCACGATCATCGTCATCATCATCACCATATTGCTCATCAAAAGAGAATGGTGCTCTGATGTCATCTTTATCATTGGCTTTCATAATAAACCTACCTGCGATTTCCTGACCATTGAAATCTAAGATGGCATTACCTGAACCCGTATTTAAAGACAAATCATGATCTAATTCTGCCGCCAACTCTAACTTGGCGTTACCAGAACCTGTATTCATTGAAGACCTACCTGTAACTGTAGCATCTACTACTTCTATATTACCAGAACCTGTATTAAGGCTAAGTGCACCTGCAACACGTGAACCTCTGATATTACCTGAGCCTGTATTAAGGTCCGTATCGCCTTTGATATCGTTGATACGAATTGATCCAGATCCAGTATTAGCATCTAAAATACCTTCAACATTATCGAATTCGATATTACCAGACCCTGTATTAGCTCTTGAGTCTCCTACAATATCGATCATATCAATATTGCCAGACCCTGAGCTCGCTTGAACTTCTATTGTTAATCCTTCGATTTCGATGTTTCCTGAACCTGTTTTAAAATCTAATTCTAAACCATCAGGAATCTCTAAAGTCCATTCTGAATATCCTCTAGTGTATCTGCTTCTTCTAAACTCTTCTTTGATGTACAGTCTAGATCCGCTTTGTTCAAATTCTGGTGTATAATCCTCCTCATCGTATGTGTACTCAAGAGTAACTTTTACCTCATTTGAACTTCCTTTTTTAATTGTACCATTGCCCGAAGCAGTGGTTAATCTAATGCTTTTGATGCCTGAAAACGACTTCTCAATTTTTTCCTGAGCTAAAGCAGAAAAAGAGATCATTAAACAAGCGATAGTAAATAGTGATAATTTGAGCTTTCTCATTCCTAGTTGATTTATTCCAAAGACAGCGCATTTTGCTAAGGGATGCATGGACACAAAAAAACCTCAACATTTCTGCTGAGGTTTAGAATTTCTTAGGCTCTACTTATTTCATAATTCTTATGAATACACCACCATTAAAGTTGAATTGAAGAATTGGTGACCAGGTTGAGACTCCAACGCCTCCCCCTCCAGTTCCGAACCAAAGGCTAGCACCTGCATCGAAGATTGGAAAAAGCATGTTTCCTGAGATCTTAATACCCACTTGATCACTAATGAAATATTTAATTCCACCACCTAGTGAAGCAGCGAACTTAGTCGTACTATCAATGCCCCTATCTTTTGGAGCGAAGGTTACCCCTCCTAATCTAAACACACCATAGAAGTAGAGATTAGGATTCATCCCTTGGAAATTTTGAACGCCACCTAGCATCCAATAATTGACCGTCCCATCAGTTAGGACATTTAAATCATCTACAGTAGAACGTGCAGAGAAGGTTGACTCCTGTCTAGAATAGTAGAACTGAACATCAGTATCATCTCGTAATTCGAAGGCCAAACTACCTCCATAAGTAAATCCATCACCAACGGTAGCACTACCACCGAGAATTCCGAAAGAATTCTTAAAGGTGAATCCACCGAAACCAGTGATCTCAATATCACCCTGTGCCTTTGCCGAAAAGGCAAACAACAAAATCGCTATAGATAGTATGAGTTTTTTCATTTTTCCTCTTTGCTTCAAATATATCCCCAATATTCTAGTTTTTTATAAATCTCCGAGCAAATCCAAGCATCAGTAGCGGCATAGTTCTTCTGCTTAGTAGATAACTCTGGAGCTTCCCAATTTGACGTTTGAGCATTTTTTGAGATCCTTAGGTCTAGTACCATAGCAGCCAAGTTTCTAGCTCCAATGCTCTGCGCGCCTAAATGCTCGAATGTCTTATTCAGGTCTATGAATCCTTTGGGTTCAAACTCTCTGATCTCATTTAATAACTGGAAATCATCTGTTAGCCCAATCCCAATCTTTTTTAAAGACTCATTCTCGAAGAAGGCCTTCATCTTATTCGATATTCCTGCTTCTTTTACTCTCAGCAAGAAGACCTCCTTGTCTGTTGCCACTTGTATAAGTGAGATTCTCCTTCGTTGGCCTTTCTTGAAAGTCGGTTTAGCCTCAGTATCGAATCCAACTACTTTAGATTTTGAGATCTGGTCTAAAGCCTCATCGATACGTTCGCTGGAATCAAGTATAATGATCTTGCCTTCGTAACGACCCAGAGGTCTCTCCATTACCTCCTCTTTCGATATGGAAAGTGGAAACATCATGCAGTTTCAACTTCTTTTGCCTCATTTCTCATTCTGATCTTGATCTTGAAATAAGCAAAAGCAATAGTCATCAAAGGACTGACATAATTAAAGATGGCAAATGGAGCATAAGCGAACGTAGAAACGCCAAGCACATTAGAATGGTAAGCGCCACAGGTATTCCAAGGAACTAATACGGAGGTTACTGTCCCTGAATCTTCTAATGTTCGACTCAGGTTTTCTGGTGCAAGACCTTTCTCTTTATAAATATCGGCATACATTCTGCCGGGTACTACAATAGCCAAATACTGATCTGAAGCAGTAATATTGAAAAATACACAAGTACCAACAGTTGAGGCAACTAAAGAGCCAATTGAATTAATACCTGAGATAACACCTTCAGCGATCCTTTTTAACATACCGCTGGCTTCCATTACACCCCCAAAGATCATGGCCGATAAAATCAACCATACCGTATTCAGCATACCATACATACCGCCAGAAGTGAGTAATTCATCTACCACTTCATTCCCGGTGACAATAGCAATGTCTCCATAAAGTGATTTCATAATTCCAACAAAAGTCTGTTCACCTCTTGTGCCCTCCCAACCAGATACAGCCACAATAATATCTGGCTGGAAAATCAATGCAAAGAGAGCTCCAAGAAGGGCACCAATTAATATGGCAGGAATAGCAGGCATCTTTTTTACAATTAAAAAGACTACTGCAGCGGGTACTAAAAACAACCAACCTGAAACATTGAATTTTGAGCTGATAGCTGTTAAAATTTCTTGTGTCTGATTGACATCTCCATTTGCTCCAGAAGTAAACCCTAGAATCAAAAAGACGATCAACGCAATGGATATAGATGGTACCGTGGTGTAGGCCATGTACCTAATGTGAGTAAATAGGTCGGTTCCAGCCATAGCAGGAGCCAAATTGGTCGTGTCTGAAAGTGGTGACATCTTATCACCGAAATATGCTCCTGAAAGAACAGCTCCAGCTACCATCCCTTCGTGCAGGCCTAACGCCTTACCGATACCGATGAGAGCAATACCTACTGTAGCAGCAGTGGTCCAAGAACTACCCGTTGCAATTGACACTACCGAACAAACTATACAGGCAGCCACCAAAAATATAGTTGGATTCAAAATTTGTAGACCATAGTAGATCATGGCTGGCACAATGCCTGATAACAACCATGTACCAGCTAATGAGCCAATCAATAAAAGAATTATGATAGATGCCATTGCGCTACTAATACTCTTAACAATACCATTTTGCATGGCACTCCAGGGCATATCGAGCCTCAGCGCTACTAATGCTGCAACTGCGGCTGATAAGATGAGTATGATTTGGTTCGATCCATCAAGAGAGGAATCTCCAAAGATTCTAACGTTGATAAAAAGCGCGACTACTAAAAAAATGATCGGGGTAAAAGCTTGTAGTAAGCTTGGCTTCTTATAGGAGTAATTCATTAGTAATTTCTAGGTAAGCGTTGAAGATAGCAATTATTCAGCAGCCAGCATCATTTCTGATAGTTCAAGTCCTAATTGACTTCCGATGGCTACACCCATCCCGCCAAGTCTTAAACCCATCAAGATCCTTTGGCTATGCCTATTAATGATAGGTTGTTTATTCTCTCCAAAGGCCATGATTCCAGACCAAACTTGATCGATTTCGAATTCTGTATCAGGAATAATCAGTGTTCTTAAATCTTGGATTAATTTGGTCAAAACCTCCTCTCTCACAGCAAACTCTGTCGTTCTCTCTGCTTCGAAATTCAGGTTTCTTCCCCCACCAAAAATGATTCTATCCCCATAATTCCTGAAGTAGTAATAACCCTCATCATAATGGAATGTGCCCTTAAATTTTAAGCCAGGAATAGGTTTTGTAACTACAACCGATCCTCTGCCCGGCTCTAATGGCAAATCTGGGAAAAGCTTTTTAGAAAACGCATTAGTGCATATAGCTACATTCTGACATTTGAATGTAATTCCATTCTCTGTTTTAATCTCCACATGAGTAGCTGACTCCTCCACATCTGAAACTGTAATACCTGTTAAAAGCTCAATCTCTAATGATGAAGCCAATTGCTGTAATGACTTCATCATTTTACCAGTGTGAATTTGCCCTTCAAGAGGATTAAAAACTAGGTTCTCAATTTTAGAACCGTTGAATCCAAACTCTTGAGTTTTCTCATTAGAAAGGGAATATACAGTTTGATTAAAAAGAGGGAATAACAATGTATTAACCTCTTCAATTCTACCAACAGCCTCATCCTGTTCTTTGCTCAACAATTCATAGCCGCCATTTTGTTGATAATCCATAGCTTCTACCCCAATTCTCTGCTGTAAAAGCTGGAGTCCTTTCCATCTTAGTTCAACCAAAGACAGAACCTCATCTTCAGACATGGTGGTCAAATCGTACAGAATCTCTGTTAGGCTACCAAAACATGAAAAACCAGCATTCTTTGTACTTGCTCCAGTTGGAAAAACACCCTTCTCCAGAACAAGAACTCGCTTTTTAGGTGACCTCTCCTTTATAGAAATAGCTGTTGACAAGCCGACTATACCACCACCTACTACTACATGATCGTAGCTCAAAAAATGATCCTTCTCCCAAAAACTCAACATAGCCATTCAATATCAGATAGAATCCATAAATTAAGACAAAATAATTCAGCTATGCTTGATCCTGCAACTCTATTCGAAAAGGCCAAAAACTCTAAGAGACACTTAAAACTTCTGAATTTTGGTTTGGCGAGAATGATCCCTTTCAATAAGCCACATGGATTCAAGATCGTTGAATTGACTGATTGGTCAGTTAAAGTGTCAATTCCTTATAAGAGAGTTAATTTCAATCATATCAAAGGGATTCATGCCTGTGCCTTAGCGACTGCTTCAGAATACTCAACAGGATTGGTGCTTTTAAACAGATTAAATCCCAAGGCCTACCGGATCATCATGCAGAAAATGGAAATGAACTACCATTATCAGGCAAAAATGGATACCATAGTGAGTTTTGAGATCAATCAAGAGTGGCTCGATAAAAAAGTCATCACCCCTCTCAAGTCCAATGAATCTGTGGTGATTAATTGCGAAGTTGTATCACATGATGCAGAAGGTAACCATTTGACGACTGGTAATATATTCTGGCAAGTAAAGCCATGGGACAAAGTGAAGACCAAAGCCTAATACCGCCAACATAAAACTTGAAGCATTTTTCTGAAAGGATTATCATTTTCAAGAAAACTGAAAATGATGCGCAATCTATTCCTCCTTATATGCCTTGTTATAATTTCTGCAAGTTGCCAAGACAGTAGTAATGGCACTTCTTTCTTTATCACTAAACTGGGCGAAGACACGCTGGCCATAGAACGGTTCACAACCATTGGTGATCAAATACAAGCTGATGTTGTTTTAAGAAGCCCTAGAACTACCTTAAGAAGTTATACTCTTAATTGGGATGAATCGCAAAAGATCCAATCAATGGATGTCACTGATCATACTGAGCTCAGGTCTTTTAAATCTGAAGGCCGAATTGTTCAGAGGGTGATTAACCAAGGTGACAGTCTAGAAGTGATTTATACTACCAATAATGGAGACCGAGTGCTGCATGTAGCCAATAGAGAAGGATTGATCCCTTTTGTAGACATGGTACACTGGCCTTATGAAATTGCTTTCAATAGAGCTATCGACAGTCCAACTGATTCTATTGATCAGTATATGATTACGGGCAGAAGAAATGCCAATTTCATTATTCATAGATTGGACGACACAAGCTATAGCCTTAGACACCCATCGAGAGGTGTAATGGAAGTAACCACTAGCTACGATGGCCATCTAATGAGTCTTGACGCCAAAGCAACTACTCGCAAGGTAAAAGTAGAAAGAGCTTTCGATCTTGACTTTGACAGGTTGGCTAGTTCATTTGCAGAAAAAGATGAATCAGGCTCTCCTTTTGGAAGTCTATCTCCTGCTGTCACCAATGAGTATCATTTTGGTGGCACCGATTTTACGGTTAACTATGGTTCTCCAGCTAAAAGAGGCCGAGACATATTTGGTGGAATAGTGAGCTATGGGCAAAGGTGGAGAACCGGAGCGAACAGAGCTACGCATTTTAAATCTTCCTCAAATCTGGAGATTGATGGGCAAGTGCTTCCTGCCGGAGAGTATACACTTTTTACTATCCCTGAATCAACGGGTGGAACACTTATCATCAATAAACAGACTGGACAGAATGGTAGATCTTATGATGAGTCTCAAGACATCATGAGGGTTAAACTAAGCCGAACTGATTTCAATCCTGAGATAGAGTCTTTTACCATCACCGTAGATGAAACCTCCAATGGAGGTAGACTCAATCTTAAGTGGGATCAAACAATTTATTACATAGACTTTATAATAAACCCTTAAAGAAGTACAAAAACTACTCAGCCTTTGCGTTGTATTTCCTTTAGGAATTATTGCACCGAAAAAACTTAAAAATAAAGAAGGATTTTTTACACCTAATAAAATGTCGTTTGAATACAGTTCTAGCTGAAAAACAGCCATTATAGCAACTAAAGGCAATTTTTCACCCATTGAACAGAACAAATAGAGTTGGATTTATGACGATTATTGTTCTACTTCGATTAACTCTTCGGAGGTATTCACCGAACCTAAACACTCGTGTAACAGATTGAATATGCTGTTGAACAGACTGCTTTTACCTAAATATTTAGGATCTCGCAAAAATCGACTCTACTTCCAAAGTAGGGTTGATTTTTACACTGGCCGCAATTCGCTGACGCACACCACCTCCCTAAAAAATATCATTTCTCAACAGTCAATCAATTCATCGTGCAGTATTAACAACATTGCTATCCAGGATATCGACTTTGGGATTAGTAGCAAGGAACTTTTAAAAATTAAGGGCAAGCCCAACTTCATTCAAAAGAAAGGCTTGGCAAGCGATAATCTCAAAACCTTCTTCTACAGAGAATCTCTTAAAGGAGTTAAATGCATACTCCAATTCCATTTTTACAACGACCAATTCTTTTATGGTCATATGGAATTAAGGCACAACAAATGTGGCTTTAAAGAAGAAATAGAGGAGCTGATCAAAAACAAATACGGAATAGATCAAATTCGAAATGGGGCAATTATTGATCAATCTGGAAACAAGATCTACTTCAAGAACGACATCATCCCAAGCCTGTCATATATCACAGGAGATAAACACATTAAAGAATCAATAAGAAAAGAGCTGAACAAAAGAGAATCAATATCTAATCGAAAGTCCTCTATGCAGATGGCACAGATACTTGATCTGATTTAAGATTTCCCTTACACCTAAACACAGCTGACCAAAAGTCGATACTAACGTATCGGCTTTTATTTTTTTCTTTATTCCTTGCCAATGCCTATTATATTTGAGTTAGGACTTCTCCATTTTTATGAAACAGAAACAAAGAAGAAGTACAGTTTGCCATAATTGTCAATCAGAACTCAACCCTGACTACAACTTCTGCCCTGTCTGCGGGCAGAGTAATTCAGACAACAATGTCACTTTCGGAACCCTCATTAGGGAGTTCCTAGACAACTATTTTGGAATAGACTCGAAGATGGCACACAGTGCTATTCCGTTCTTTTTTACTCCTGGTGCTCTCACTAATAGATTTAATGAAGGAAAGATCAAACATTTCATACATCCCGTGAGGCTGTATTTTGTGATGTCTCTATTTTATTTCTTTACGATCAGTTACCTCTTATCTGAATATGACCTTAGATCATTTGATGATCAAATAGATTATACATCTGCGACTATTGATGCCTTTAAAGAAGATGATCTTCTCAGCTTAATTCCAGATAGTACTAAGATTCAACTGCTCAATGATAGCATAGTCAATGAGTTCGCTGACATTAAGGATTTCAATGTGCTTTACGATTCCATTGAATCAAAATTTGGTGAGGACTTCATGGAAGACACTAAAATCTCTTTAAAGAATGTGGAAATTCCAGCGAGAGAGGGTGAATCCACTATCAACAGATACCATAGATTGGCTAGAGACAGAAGTCTATCTGACCAGGCATTCATGGATTCTCTCAGCAATGGAGGTAACTATAACATGGATGAGGAATTTTGGGATGATAGCCAGAGAGAACATATCTATGGTCAAGTAAGAAAGATCTTTGAAAATGACGAAGGCTTTAAAGGCTTTGTCCTGGGCAACCTGCCTTTAATGATGTTCATTTTGATTCCATTATTTGCAGGGGTGCTTAAGTTCATCTATATCCGAAGAAAGCACCTTTACATCAAGCATATCGTACATGCTTTACACGTGCACTCATTTGCCTATATGCTTTACGGAATCGGCTTATTGATCATTTTTAGAATTTTCACAGAGAACAATTTTCCTAATGCCAACATTGAGGGAATTAGAGGAATTACATTCGGGATATTTTTTGTACTCGTAAGCACGTATACCTACATCTCTTTTTTGAAAGTTTACAAACAGGGATGGTTTAAGTCTTTGGTCAAGTTTAACTTAGTAGGCTGGATCTATGCCTTCTTCCTGATGTTCTTCTTCTTTGCCGAGCTATTTATCAGCTTCTGGTATTATTGATGAATTTTTTTGAGTGCTTTCCTATTTGCCTCGATAATTTGATCTGCTACATCAACTGTTATAGCTGTCGAGATAAATAAGGATTCATATTGAGATGGAGCCAAATAAACACCTTCTTCTAGCATAGCTCTAAAGTACTTTCCAAAGAGTGCCACATCTGAAGACTTAGCTTCCTCAAAATTAGTCACCTTTTGATCTGTAAAGAACAAACTGATCATTGAACCAATCCTATTCATGGTGAATGGCAATGACAATTCATCTAAGTTCTCCTGAAATCCTCTTTCGAGCTTAGCTGTTATTAGGGCCAAATCATCGTATAAAGACTGATGTTCGTTGATTTGGGTCAACATGGATAATCCTGCAGCCATTGCAACAGGATTGCCTGATAAAGTACCAGCCTGGTAAACCGGGCCTTGAGGAGAGACATAGTCCATGATCTCTTTCTTGCCACCATAAGCACCTACTGGCATGCCTCCGCCTATGATTTTACCTAGTGTAGTAAGATCCGGATTGACATTAAAAACACCCTGCGCCCCAGACTTTGATAGTCTGAATCCGGTCATTACCTCATCAAAGATCAGAACGATATTTTCTTGATCACATATCTTTCTTAGTCCTTCAAGAAATCCTTCTGCAGGCAATACACAGCCCATATTTCCTGCTACAGGTTCTAATATAATTGCAGCAATCTTATCTCTATTCTTAGCAACCGCTTCATGTACCTTATTCAAATCGTTAAAAGGAACAGAGATGGTATCTCTAGCCACACCTTTAGTAACTCCAGGGCTATCTGGCTCACCTAGTGTAATGGCTCCACTACCCGCGGCAATTAAAAATGAATCGCCATGCCCATGATAACAACCTGTGAATTTGATGATCTTATCACGGCCAGTGTACCCTCTAGCTAATCGAATGGCAGACATGGTTGCTTCTGTTCCAGAGTTCACCATTCTTACCTTTTCAATACTTGGCACCATAGAACAGATCAACTCAGCCATATCTACTTCAATGGCTGTTGGAGCACCAAAAGACAATGAACTTTGGATAGCTTCAGCTACGGCTTTTTCAATCCCTTCATTTCCATGACCAAGGATCATCGGACCCCACGAATTGATCATTTCTATAAAAGAGTTACCATCCTCGTCATAGAGATAAGCACCTTTCGCTTTTTTGATAAATAAAGGATTTCCTCCTACTGCTTTGAATGCTCTAACGGGTGAATTAACACCACCTGGAATTGAGTTTTGTGCTTGGTTAAATAGCTGACTGCTTCTATCTGTCTTCATTATTCTCTTCTCGTAGCTCTATATCAGTGCCTCTAACTTTCAAATAAGGAATAAAGTTATTGTCTTGAGTAAATCTATAATTAAAGGACTCAATTAACTCTCCTTCAATATCTGCTCTTCGTTTTAATCCTAATTGGAAATACTTCCCATATTGATGGAGTAGTCTTCCATAATTGACCACTAGATCATAACCTAAATAGGCATCGCCTAAAAGATCATTTTTGGTAGGATTGATGAGGTACTTTTCAACGTATCGCTTTCTAAACTCCTCCACCTGAGGTGTATTAAAGTCAATAAGATTCGAGCCTAGCAAAACAGCATCCAGCCTATCTAATTGATCATAAGACATGGATTGTTCCTCTGCTAAGAATCTCGAAGTTGAAATAAACTGTATCGTGTCTGGTCTAGAATCTAGTCCGCTTAAGGCACTTGTTACCAAAGATGAGTAATCGGAGGCAATGAAAATATGACCGATGCTATCAGGCAAAATATTAAGCGTATCATAGACAAAATCTAGCTCATCATAGATCTCCCAATCCTCAACTTCAGCTTCTCTAAGAGAATCCATCTCAGCCAGCATCTCCTCAACCACTAAAGAGTCTTTATCCACTTCTATTTCTTCAAGCAACATTTGTCTGATAAATGCTGATTCATTCGGTCGCACGCCCTCGAAGATGACTACCTCAAAAGAATCCTTTTCTATGATTTCTCTATACAGATCTGCTCGGTCTTTATCAGCAATACCAGAATAGAAAATAGCGGCTACTTTATTGTCAGTGAAATTTCTTTTTGTGTACTCAGCAGCTCTCCTTGCAATTGATTCATTACTTGGATAGTAAAGGAAAGCGTATGGATTATTTTTGATGACCTCGTTATTAGCAGACAACGGATTCACCATGTTGACTTTATTCTCACGAGAAAACTCCGAAAGCACAGAAATACTTGATTGCGTCACAGGACCAATCATTAAATCTAGATCATCAAGTTCGCCAGAGCCTGATAATTCTGACAATGAAGCGGCTCCTCGTGTATCGTAAGTAATGAGGTTTAAATCGATACCTTCATCTTTCAGCTTTTCAACTGCTATCTGAGCTCCATAATACATGTTAGCAGTCCAACTTCTCTCCACCCTTACTAAAGAGGCAGAATCTGATCTGTAATAAAAGGGTAAGAAAAGCCCCACATTGTATACCGATTTCTTCGGAGATTCTTGAATGTCGCCAACCGAATTTGAAATGGTTAAATCGTAATTTCTCTCCAATTCAGTGAGTAAGTTGACATCTTGCTTGTCAGAGGGCATTGCCAGTATCAGTTCTGCTATTCTAGAAGCTACAGCTGCTTCTTCCGGAAAAGACTTTAATGTCTTTTTAAGCTCACCAATATCTTCAGATGCAGCACATACGCTTACTTTAAGATTCTCAGCATCTCTCTTAAAATTCTCGTCAGTGATTCTATACAAGTAATCAAAGGTGCCTTTTACATCTCCATTATTTGCATTGATGTAGGCTACCCAAAAGTTGACCTCATCTTTAACTCCCCAATACGGATACTTATTGAGGATTTGCAAAAACATATTTTTAGCTGTTCGACTATCATCAGCATAATAAGCTGATACTGCATAATAATAGGAAGCCCATTGCACCATCTCATTCGACTCTGTCATAGAGGTAATTGGTGCTAGCTTACTTTGTGCTAAAGCATATTGTTGCTGATCAAAAAGTTGTTTACCCTCTGAAAAAATTTGTGACACATTTTGTCCGAAAAGGGAAAGCCCAGAACCGACAAAAGCAATAAGAAAAAACAGTTTACGCATTACTCCCACTCAATGGTCGCAGGTGGCTTAGAGCTAATATCATAAACGACTCTATTCACACCTTTTACTTTATTTATAATTTCATTGGACACGTCCTGAAGAAATTCATAAGGTAAGTTAACCCAATCTGCGGTCATTCCATCAACACTTGCTACTGCTCTAAGCGCCACTACTCTTTCATAGGTTCTCTCGTCTCCCATTACACCAACTGATTGAATGGGTAAAAGCATTGCTCCTGCCTGCCATACATCATCATAAAGTCCACTTTCTTTTAGTCCATTGATGAAGATATAATCAACCTCTTGTAGAATGGCCACTTTATCAGGGGTAATGTCTCCTAAAATCCTGATTCCCAATCCTGGGCCTGGGAACGGATGTCTTCCTAAAATATTCTGATCAATCTCTAATGAACGACCAACATTTCTTACCTCATCCTTAAATAGTGTATTCAATGGCTCTACTACCTTCAAATTCATTTTCTCAGGTAAACCACCAACGTTATGATGAGATTTTATTGTAGCAGAAGGGCCTTTCACTGAAACAGACTCAATAACATCTGGGTAGATTGTACCCTGACCTAACCATTTCACATCTTGGATCTTATGTGCCTCTTGGTCAAATACCTCAATGAACACACGGCCAATCGCCTTTCGCTTATCTTCTGGGTCAGTCAATCCTTTGAGCGCATCATAGAATTGCTCCTTGGCATCAACACCTTTTACATTCAAGCCCATTCCCTGATACGACTCAAGGACAGATTCGAATTCATTCTTTCTTAGCAATCCGTTATCTACGAAAATACAGTGCAGATTTTCACCTATCGCCTTATGGATAAGCACAGCAGCAACAGAACTATCAACTCCTCCACTTAAACCTAAAACTACTTTGTCATCACCTAACTTTTGCTTGAGTTCAGAAACTGTTGACTCAACAAAAATATCTGGTGTCCAATCTTGCGAACAGCCGCAGATATGAACGACAAAGTTTCTAAGTAAAGTCTTACCTTGTTCACTATGCGTCACCTCAGGGTGAAACTGGATTCCGTAAGTTTCTTCATTAGCAACCTTATAGGCAGCTACATTGACTGAAGATGTACTCGCTATAACATCAAAAGATTCTGGCAACTGCGAAATGGTGTCACCATGCGACATCCAAACTTGAGAATCAAGGTTGATCTCTTTTAATAATTCAAAATGTGAATCAACTCTGCTTAATCTCGCTCTGCCATACTCTCTGATTTCAGACGGAAGCACATCACCACCGTACTTGTGTGCCATTAATTGAGCACCATAACAAACACCTAAAACAGGAAACCTATTTCTAAATTGATCAACATTAACATCAGGTGCATCATCTTCCCTTACTGAACATGGACTTCCTGAAAGAATAAGTCCTTTGATGTCGTCAGTAATTTCTGGAATGTGATTGTAGGGATGAATTTCGCAGTATACATTGAGCTCTCTTACCCTTCTTGCGATAAGCTGGGTGTACTGCGATCCGAAGTCTAAAATCAGAATCTTTTCTGCCATGCGCAAAAATAACATTCACTCTGACTATTCACTAATATTTGAAGGGTTTGTTAAACTAGATCTGAGAAGGCAAATAACTTAAAATCAGTATTTTGAAACACTCCTATTTTCAGTATAATATTCTGTTATTTGATATATATAAAATATTATTCTGTTTCATGTAACTATAACAGAACTATTCCGTATAATTAATTAAGTTTACAATAACATGGCAGGTTACTCCAAAACTCCATTATTGCAAAAACTTGGCATTAAATCAGACTTCGAGATTTATGTCCAAAATTGCCCCGAAGACTACTGGAGTCAGTTAGGTGAATTACCGCTTGGAGTAAAGGTTCATTCGAACCTTCCCACTGTCGAATTGGACTTTATACATGTGTTCTTCAAAGAGGTTGAAGATTTAGAATCACAGATACATTTACTAAAGAATCTTCTCAAGAAAACTGGAATGATCTGGGTCTCATGGCCCAAGAAAGCTTCCAAGGTGGCCACAACATTGAGCGATGGACTAGTAAGAGACATTGGACTTCATGCAGGATTGGTAGACACCAAAAAATGCGCAGTTGATGATGTCTGGTCTGGTTTAAAATTCATGTATAGGCTCAAAGACAGGTAAACCTCCTCATTATTTCTAAACACAATTAGCCCTCCAAAATGGAGAGCCCAATAAATCTATGTTCAATCATTAAACCTTTTAACTATGACAATTTTAGGAATCATTATTATCATCATAGGTCTTATTACATTATTCTTAAGACCACAATTGAATGAGCAAGACTCATTCGAAAGAACTGAGCAAGGGGAAATGCTCAGAGTAAAATCTAAGTCTCCATCATGGCTACTTATGTTCACAAAAAGAGTCAGTGTAGGCTTTGTAGTGCTAGGAGCGCTCTTTATCACCTTGCCTTATCTGTTCTTTTGGGCAGAGCCCGGGTATCAATACTTCGTGGTGTACCCTAACGGTAAAAAGGACGCTGTAATGACTGAGGGGATTAAATTCCGAGGCTTTGCAAAGATCACTCCATGGCAGAAGTTTATCGATGTCAAAGTGGTTGAAGAAGATGAGGACGATAAAGACATCGAAGGGAAGATGGCCCCCATACCCATCCGATTCATTGACCAGGTTACCGCTAGCACAAAGCTTTCAACTAGGTTTCAATTGCCTGCAGACAAAGAATCTTTCATTGAGTTGGCTATCGAGTTTCGTTCTTTACAAAATCTATCCAATAACACCCTCATCCCAACAGTAAGAGAGGTTGTCTCAAACACTGGATATATGTTCGCGGCTCAAGATTATATATCAGGATCTGCATCAGATTTTAGGGTGGCCATTGAAGAGCAATTGAAAGACGGTGCCTTCAGTGTAGAAAAGACAGAATACCGTGATACCGTAGTAACGGCCATTGAACAAGGAGAAAGAGAGATCAAAGAGATCCAAACTCGTTATGAAGTCAATAAGCGTGTAGATGACAATGGTAAATTCATTAGAATCCCACATGACATCAATGAGAACAACATCATAGTAGCGCAAGTAATTGTTGACGATGTAGTTTTAGAGCAAGTCTTTAAGCAAAGATTGGAGGCTCAAAGAGACGAGTCTGCGAAGCGTCAACTTGAGCAGCAAAAGATCAAAACTGCCAAAGATGCCCAAGCTAGGATCATTGCCGAAGGTGAGCGTGACAAGGCTGCTGAAAGAGTGACTCAAGAGAAAGAGCAAGTAAAAGCATTGATCTCTATTGAGACCAAACTAAAGCAAGAGGAAACCAATAAAAAGCTGGCTGCCATTGCATTAGAAACAGAAAGACTCAAAGCAACAGCTCAAAAGGTAAAAGCAGATGCTGAATCATACCAAAACGCAAAGCTGGTATCAGCAGGACTAACTCCTCAGCAAAGGGCTGAGCTTGAAAAGGAGATTGCAATAGGTGTAGCTAAGGAAATGGCGAAAATCAAATTCCCTACTACCATGATCATCTCTGGCGAAGATGGTGGCGGCACGCCACTTGAGGCTTTAATTGGAGCAGCAATGACTAAGCAACTTACTTCAAAAGAAGGTAACTAAAGATAGGCGGGAAACCGCCTATTTCTTTTTTGTAAAATGATATCGTAAACCGAAAGAAACCGTATTCCAATCCCACCACCTAAGACCTACATTCATCTCAGTTCTAAAAGCCAACCTGCTTAGGTTATACTGAATCTGACTACGCCAAAATGATGGGTTATCTCTATTACCAATATACCCTGAGTAACCAGACAAGTCAGAACTCACAAGCCATTTACCAGGCTTCCATTCTACTCCAAAACCATAGAGCAGTGCATCATTCTGTAATTGATTAGACCCACCAGGCAATCGATTCTGATTGGTTTGCCAAGTAACAAAACCCAACATAGACTTCAGCAATAAACTCTGTTTCTCTGAATCAATGATGGTTTTGCTGAAATGGCCACCATAGGTATACATGCCATGATCAGTGAAACGAGCATTTTCAATTTGCCATCCAGTAGTGGTTTTTACTTCAACATTAATCATGGCATTGACGAAATACTTCTCCTCTTTGAGAACCATGATATTGAAACCAAAGAATAGGTCTCCTGAATTTTCACCTTGAGCAGCAATATTCATTGCCCTTCTCTCATCACGAGTTTCCGGAGTCGTTTCCCACGACTCATAAGGAACATTGAATAAGTACAGATTCACAATATCCTTAGCAACAGGGATATTTAATCTGAGAAAAGCATTGTTAGTTTGGTCTCCATTTCCTTCATGGAATTGCCATTGTGTATCTAACCAAAGCTGATCTTCGTATTTAGCATCGAATAATCGAACTACTGGTAGCGCATTCGGACCCATATAGCCCGGAGACAAATTGATGTACCTTCTCCTATTCGGGCCAGCAGCATTCGGATAGTCATGAAGTTCATTCCACCAATCCCAATAGTCTTGACCAAAAAGAACAAGTGGAATATTCAGCAAAAAAATAAAAAGGCCTTTTCTCATTTTAGATTAAAGCCTAAATCTAAAGAACACCTTTCGTACTTGGAAGCTTATCCAAGTCTTCTGGATTTCTTTTTACTGCCATTTTGATCGATTTAGCCAAGGCTTTGAAGATGGCCTCGATCTTATGATGCTCATTGTCACCTTCCACCTTGATATTCAGATTACATTGAGCGGCATCGGAAAATGATTTAAAGAAATGCATAAACATCTCTGTTGGCATATCTCCAACTTTTTCTCTTTTGAACTCAGCCTCCCAAACCAACCAAGGCCTTCCACTAAAATCAATCCCAACTTGTGCTAAAGCTTCATCCATAGGTAAAAGGAAACCATAACGATTAATTCCTTTTTTATCTCCGATAGCCTTTTTATAAGCTTCTCCAAGCGCCAATGCTGTATCTTCAATGGTGTGATGCTCATCAATATGTAGGTCGCCTTTCACAGTCACTTTTAAATCGGCTCCAGAGTGTTTCCCTAATTGATCCAACATGTGATCGAAGAAGCCAAGCCCTGTGTTATTATCACATTGACCTGTTCCATCAAGATTCAATTCAATTTGAATATCTGTCTCTTTAGTCACTCTAGAGATCTCTACTTTGCGAGGTGGCATTTGAAGAAAATCAAATATTTCGTCCCATGAGGTAGTTGACAGTGCTGCTCTATCATCAGATTCGTCAGAAATAAAAATGGCTTTTGCACCTAGATTCTCTGCTAACTGAATATCGGTTTTCCTGTCACCAAATACATATGAGTTCTCCAAGTCATAATCACCCTCAATATATTTAGTAAGTAGCCCTGTTCTCGGCTTTCTCGTAGGAGCATTTTCTGACTCAAAGGTTCTATCAATACAAATCTCATCGAAGACGATATTTTCATTCTCTAGCGTCTTGAGCATTTTATTATGAGCTGGCCAAAACGTTTCTTCTGGAAAAGAATCTGTCCCTAATCCATCTTGATTGGTCACCATGACTAACTCATAATCTAATTGCTCAGCAATCTTTCTGAGGTTAGAAATGGCACCTGGTAAAAATTCAAGCTTTTCTAACGAATCAATTTGAAAATCCGTTGGTGGTTCAACTATAATGGTTCCGTCTCTATCTATGAATAAAACCTTCTTCATTTTAAGCTTTTCAAAGTGTTGATCAGTTGGTCATTTTCCTCTTTGGTGCCAACTGTAATTCTAAGTCCTTCCTCACAAAGAACAACATTGGATCGATCTCTGACAATAATCTTACGATCGATTAATTGATTGAATATGCCTTTGGCATTCTGTCTCATCTTCACAAGAAAGAAATTGGCATCTGATGGATAAACTCTTTCTACTTGTGGTAGACTGCTCAGATCCTTTTCTAAATTCTTTCTTTCAGCTAAAATCTCAGATACCATTGCCTCTTTGGTCTCTACATCAGTAAGTGCTTTGATCACTGTTTCTTGAGTCAAGCCACTAATATTATAGGGTGGCTTTATCAAGTTGAGTATCTGAATGATTTCTTCAGAGGCAAAGGCCATTCCTAGCCTTAAGGAGGCAAGGCCCCATGCTTTTGAGAAAGTTTGCAGAACTACCAGATTCGGATAGGTGGACAATTTAGATATGAGGCTATCTCTTGATGTAAAGTCGATATAAGCCTCATCTATAACTACAATTCCCGAAAAACTTGTCAATACCTCCTCTATTAAATTAAGGCTCAAGTCATTTCCTGTTGGGTTGTTGGGAGAGCAAATGAAGATCATTTTTGTTCTCTCAGTAACCTGAGAAAGAATCCCTTCAATATCTAAATCAAAATCAGGAGTTAGCAGCACTTTAATGGCCTCTATACCATTGATATCTGCACTCACCTGATACATGCCGTATGTTGGCGGGTTGATGATCACATTATCTTTTCCGGGCTCGCAGAATGCTCTAAACAAGAGATCGATTGGCTCATCACTTCCATTGCCAAGGAAAACATTCTTCCAATTAATAGACTTAATGTCACCTATCTTCTTTTTCAGATCAACTTGATAAGGATCTGGGTATCTATTCCAATTTTCTTCAGTGATCGATCCTATCGGGTTTTCATTAGCATCTAGAAACACACCTTCTTTGCCAGTATACTCATCTCTTGCAGAAGAGTAAGGTACAAGAGTTCTAATATGCGGCCTCAATAATTCTTTAGGATCAAACATCTTTCAAAGAATTTAAGCGAAGAGTTACTGCATTTTTGTGCGCATCTAACTGCTCTGCAGCTGCCATTTCCTCAACCACTGGCCCGAGGTTTTGAATACCTTCTCTTGATATCTCTTGGTAAGTGATCATTTTGACGTAGCTATCCAGAGAAACACCACTGTACATTTTAGCATAGCCATTTGTTGGCAAGGTATGGTTTGTACCAGAAGCATAATCTCCGGCAGACTCAGGGGTCAGGTTTCCTAGGAAAACGGACCCCGCATTGATGATTTGATCGGCAACCGACCAATAATCCTTAACACTTAAAATCAAGTGTTCTGCTCCATACTCATTAAGTAAATCAATTGCTTTGGATTGATCATTCATCACGATCGCCACACTATTGTCTAGGGCTTTTTCTGCGATAGCCTGCCTAGAAAGTAAAGCTAGCTGTGATTGCAATTCAGTCTTCACCTCCTCAACAATAGCTTCTGAACTTGCCACAAGCACCACCTGCGAATCTACCCCATGCTCCGCTTGTGATAGAAGATCCGCTGCCACAAATGCCGCATTGGCTGATTCGTCAGCATACACCGCTACCTCAGAAGGACCAGCAGGCATATCTATAGCTAGACCATACTTAGTGGCTAATTGCTTTGCAGCCGTTACATATTGATTACCAGGTCCAAAGATCTTATTCACTTGCGGAATACGCTCCGTTCCGAATGTTAGAGCGGCTACAGCTTGCGCCCCTCCAACCTTGAAAATTTTGGTCACTCCGACCAGAGATGCAGCAAATAAAATGGCTGGATGCACCTTACCTTCTTTATTGGGCGGTGTACATAGGACGATTTCTCTACAGCCAGCAATCTTGGCAGGAATAGCTAGCATTAACACAGTTGAAAAGAGAGGTGCAGTTCCACCAGGAATGTAAAGCCCCACTTTTTCAATCGCAACAGCTTTTCTGAAGCACTTGACCCCTGCCATGGTTTCGACTTCAATCGGCTTTTTTTGCTGCGCCAAGTGGAATTTTTCAATATTGGCAGCTGCCTGCTTGATAGCTGACTTTAACTCTTCTGAGACAAGTGCATCAGCCGCATTCAATTCTTCAGGAGTCACTAAAGATTCAGATAACTCTACTCCATCAAATTTTAGCGTGTATTCAAATAAAGCCTGATCTCCTTGAGCGCTTACTGCTTCCATGACAGGGCGCACTAATGCCTCAATTTCGTCCAACTCCATGGTTGGTCTTTTCAGAATTGAAGACCAGTCTTGTTGATCAGGGTTAACGAAGGTTTTCATAGGATCATTTTCTCAATCGGTACAACTAAAATACCTTCAGCTCCTTCATTCTTGAGCTCTTCAATGATCTGCCAGAAATCATCTTCCTGTATTACCGTATGAACAGAGCTCCAACCTTCAGTAGCTAATGGAAGCACTGTTGGGCTTTTGATGCCAGGTAGAATATTGATGATATCCTCTACTTTATCATTCGGTGCATTCAGCAAAATGTACTTATTGTTTTTGGCGGTCTGCACAGAATCAATTCTGAAAAGCAGTCTTTCTAGAATAACTCTTTTTTGAGCAGACAATCCTTTATTGGCTAATAATACAGCCTCAGACTTGTAGATCACCTCTACTTCTTTCAGTCCATTGCTCATTAAGGTAGAACCAGAGCTTACGATATCGCATATACCATATGCTAATCCTATGCTTGGTGCAATTTCCACGGAACCACTGATCTCGTGGATCTCAGCATTAACATTATTAGCCTTTAAGAAATCAGCTAGAATTTTCGTGTATGAGGTAGCAAGACTCTTTCCTTCGAAATCTTGAACTCCATTATAGGGTAAGTTTTTATCTATGGCTAAGGATAATCTGCACTTAGAAAAACCGAGCTTCTTTACCCAGTCCACTTCTTTGTCTTTTTCCTCAGCTTCATTAGCTCCTACGATTCCAATATCTGCAATTCCATCTTGCACATAACCTGGAATATCGTCATCCCTTAAGAATAAAAACTCCATAGGAAAGTTTGAAGCATTTGCTTTTAGCTTTCCCGTTCCATTATTCACTTTGATACCGCACTCTTTGATAAGCTTTAAAGAGTCATCGCTTAATCGACCTTTTTTCTGTACGGCAATTCGTAATATATCTTCCATTTGTTTGTTCAACAGCGTTTTTAAGAAATTGATTTAAGAAATATGTGTTTTGTGAAAAGTGCGACCGCGTAGGCCACATAGGGGGTTATGCATCTCTCTCAAGAGAGATGATGGAAGTGATGAGCATGAGTTGCTGATAGAACTATGTAGGTATTTGCTTTCACTGGCAGCAAAGTTAATGACAGAAACAAATTCACCAACATTTAGTCTTAGGAATTATCATCTTTTCAGACGGTTATTTTGATTGATGAGAAAATGAAACTAGATTTCCTCTTATGAAAAGCTTCTTCACCAAAACGCTTTCCGTAGCCATACTGGCTATAATTTGCGGCAATTTGGGCTTTGCACAAGGCTTTGATAGCACACAGATTGGAAAAGAATACCCTTATTTATTCCCAATTCTTGGAAAGAAAGCCTACGCCAAAGGCTATAAACTACCTCTTCCACATGGCATCATGCTTAATTCTATATGGAATAGACAAAATATAGTCATCAATGATTTTGAGATGGCCTTTCGCCCGACAGGTGAACCTTTTGATGAAAGTATGTATCGTGACTGGAGTGACATCATTGTTTTCGGTCCTTCAACTGGTAGAATTAATACACTCAGTTTTAGAGCAAATACGTGGATCCTTCCTTTTTTTAGTCTGGGCTTTAATTACGGTGAAGTTTGGGGTGAGCAGGTTATTAGATTAACCGCACCAATAGAACTGACTAGTGTCACCGACATTGTCGGAAGATATTATGGGTTAGACTTATTGGCGGTTGCTCCTGTAGGCCCTGTAAATTTGGCCTTAAACTGGGCTCCCTCTTGGACAACCAATGTTCGACTGAATAAGCCGGTAAGAGTAGATGTAGTCAGCGCTAGAGTCATTTACAATTTCCCTGTTGGGAAAAAACCAGATCGATTCTTAGGCTTTTGGGTCGGAGCTCAATTCCAAAAATTGGCTGCTGTAACAGAAGGAAGTATTCCATTAGATGAAGCCATCGACCCTAATGGTGATATTCAGCAAAACGTTGACGATTGGTATAATGGTTTAACACCTGCTCAGCAAGCACTTTATGGCAATAGAGTAAAAGAGGCCTTCGATAATTTATTTGATACAACAGTCTACTATCGATTTAAGAAAAGACTCGAAGAAAATTACAATCTCCTATTTGGAGCTCAATATCAGTTTAATAGAAAATGGCAATTAAGAGGGGAATATGGAGCGATTAACTCCAAACAACAATTATTGCTATCTTTAAACTATGCATTTGGACTATAATAAGACTAATAAATAAAGCATGAAAAACTACTTAAAACTAAGCGGACTAATGATCGCGTTGGTCATGATCTTTACTTCTTGTGGAGGTGGAGGCTATACTTACCAGTGGATCCAGCCTAAATACGAAAAAGAGACCTACGAAAACGTAATGGTCATTGCCATCTCGAAAAACTTAGGTTCTAGACAGAGATTTGAAGATTCAATGGTAGAGGCTTTAGCAGCTCAAGGTGTTAAAGGTACTTCTTCACTGAATTGGTTCAACGCCAACAACGTAGGCAGCGATATCAACGCAGAAGAGCTAGAAAAACTATTAAAAGACAATGGTTTTGATGGTGTTATCACTGCCGCAGCAATTGACAAAGACAAAGAAACCAACTACGTACAAGGTGCCACTTATTCTGCTTACCCTGGCTATTATGGTAGAGGATTTAGAGGATATTATGGCGCTTATGGAGGTATGATCCAAGAGCCTGGTTATTATACAACTACTAACGTATACATGCTGCAATTCAACTTCTATCAGCTAAATAGCCCAGGAACTGAAGATTACAACGCCTTGGTATGGACAGTCCAAGACAAAGTGGACGAGCCTAGCAACCCTGAAAAATACACACCAAAGTATTGCGCAGAATTAGTCGAAGCTATGAAAGCTGACGGCTTATTTTAAAGATAATACCTAAACCTATTATAAAAGGCCCGCTCATTTGAGTGGGCTTTTTTGTTTTTAGTATTCAATTCAGATATCTTAAAAAAATTAGTTAACCGAATTTCCATGAATTTCAACTCCAACCAACTCACTAAAATCATTGCGGACAACATAATCAAGATCGGATTCTTGGCTGTAATTGTCGGATGGTGTTTCATGATCATTATGCCCTTCCTCACCCCCGTACTTTGGGCCATTTTGATCAGTGTTATTTTACACCCGCTTTATCTATCACTTGCGGAAAAACTAGGAGGAAAAAAGAAATTAAGTGCCACCATTTTAACCTTGGCCATGTTGGCCATCATCTTAGTGCCTAGTGGTATGTTCATGGGATCGTTGGTAGACGGTGCTCAGAATATTGGGTCACAACTCAAAGGCAAGGAATTTGAAGTTCCTCCTCCAAATGCGGAAGTCAAGGATTGGCCATTAATTGGCGAAAGGTCTTACGCAGCTTGGGAGTTAGCTTCCTCCAATATCCAGGGCTTTGTAGAAAAGTACAATGAAGAGTTGGCTACTATAGGTGGCGGCATATTAAGCAGAGTTGTAGGCACTGGAATGGGTATTTTACAATTCATTGTTTCCGTGATTATTGCAGGAGTGCTTCTCACCTACTCAGAATCAGGAAGTCTATTTACTGATAAGTTCTTTAAAAAGGTGGTTGGCGACCAAGGAAGCCAATTACTAGATCTGTGTAATAATACTATTAGAAATGTAGCTAAAGGAGTGTTAGGAGTAGCGCTGATCCAAGGGTTTCTGATTGGTATTGGATTGCTCTTCGCAGGCATACCTTATGCAGGGCTTTGGGCATTGATCTGTTTCGCTTTGGCATTGGTTCAACTCCCTCCTACGCTAGTTGTGATTCCTGTTATTGTGTATATGTTCTCCAATGATTCTGGCATTATGACCATTGTATGGTCTATCTATCTTATTGCAGCTGCCATTTCAGATAATATTCTAAAGCCTATTATGCTAGGCAAAGGTGCTCCAGTACCTATGCTAGTGATCTTTTTAGGTGTAGTTGGTGGATTTATCACCTCAGGTTTTATCGGCCTTTTTGTTGGTGCGATTGTACTTTCAGTAGGCTATAAACTGATGATCGCATGGGTAGAAGATCAAGAAGGAAAAGAAATCACCATAGACTGAAATCCTTATGAGCTTAATAGATAATTTGATCAAAATTTTCAAAGAAGGAAGCAAACCGAGTGTAGTTACTCCTGAAGGATTGTGCCCCAATTGTTGGGGTAGACAACAGTATGGAAATGAGTATTTCAAGGCAGTGAAGAATCATGGACTTGATATCAATACCATTGATGGAAATATCGGCTGGGTACAAGAATATGCTGAAAAGCATTTACAAGGAATTAAGCTAATAGATCAAGGTGACAAATACGCTTGTCAAACTTGTCGAATTACTTATCGCAAAGATTGAGCAAAGTTTTGGTTCAATTGCCTTAGAAGCACCTATTGAGATTTCAATAGAAAAGGTTAAATTCTAAGCGAATTCAACCACTAATCACTAATGAAATACTTTAAACTCACCTTTTTACTGTTCATTACATTATTGATCGGCAGCTCTTCTTTAGCTCAAGAATTTCCAGCATTACAATGGCGGTTTATTGGACCAATGGTAGGTTCAAGAGGCTCGGTAGGAATAGGGCATCCAACAGAATCCAATACCTTTTTCCACGGAGCTAGCAATGGCCTTTGGAAGACCGAGGATGCCGGACAGTACTGGATACCTGTTGGTGATAATCAATTCGGTTCTGGGAATATGGGAGCTATGGACATCTCCTCGTCCAATCCGGATATTATGTACGTGGGAACGGGTGAGCCTCAGATGAGAAACAATGTAAGCTGGGGTGATGGTGTTTATAAATCTTCCGATGGTGGAGAAACTTGGGTGAATGTAGGCCTTAAAGAAAGCCATCATATTTCCCAAATTCGAATCCACCCTACCAACCCTGATGTCGTTTATGTAGCTGCTTTTGGCCATGCCTTTGGTCCTAACCCAGAACGAGGGGTATTTAAAACGACTGATGGCGGAAAAACCTGGAATAAGGTGTTATTTAAGAGCGACAAAGCTGGCGTGATCGATTTAGTTTTAAATCCATCAAACCCAGACGAGTTATTCGCTTCTGTTTGGGAGTTTGAGAGAAAAGCTTGGGGACCAAAAACAGGAGGCCCTGATACAGGCCTTTGGAAGACTGTAGATGGAGGAGAAACTTGGACTGAGATCACTTATGCTAATGGTTTACCGGAGGGGGGACGTGGCAGAGCAGGTGTAACCATGTCGGCAGCAGATGCTAAAAAAGTATATGCTTTAATTGATTCTGAGACAAAGCCAGGCCTTTATGTGTCGAATGATCTTGGCGATAATTGGGAATTTGTCTCTGACTATTTCCAGATTATTGGAAGACCTTTCTACTATAGCCATATATATGCCAGCCCTCATGATGCGAACGAAGTTTGGTCTCCGAACAATAGAACATTCAAATCTTCAGACGGAGGAAAGAATTGGGTATTGGAACCTGGCACGAAGGATGATTTCCATGACATTTGGATAGACGATAAAGACCCAGACCGAATGATGCTTTTGCATGATGGCGGAGTAATGGTAACGAGAACAGGTGGTAAAACTTGGTCAACCAATTTCACTCAAAAGAATTCTCAATTCTATAGAGTTAATGTCGATAACGATTTCCCTTACAATGTTTATGGCAGTGGTCAAGACATCCTAGCTTTTAAGATACCTAGTGCATCTAGATGGGGAGGTATTTCTGGTTATGAAGCAACCATTATTGGAAATGGAGAAATAAGCAGTGTCATTCCAAATCCGGATGACCCAAATATTGTATACAATATCTCTGGAGGAGCTCCAATGGGAAGTGGTGCGCCTTTTACGGTCAATAATATTGCTACGGGACAAAATGAAGTAAGATCTGTCTGGCCTGTTCCTCTCTTCGGTTTGAATGGATCAGATCTAAAATATCGATTCAATTGGGATACACCATATTTCGTTTCATCTCACGATTCAAAGACCATTTACCTCGGTGGCAATGTGTTATTTAAGACCACTGATGAAGGGTTAAACTGGGAGGTAATTAGTCCTGATTTGACCAATGATCTGCAAGAAAGACAGAAGATCACAGGGACTCCTTGGCTATCCGAATATTTCGGTCAAGAGATTTATAGTACCATTAAAAGAGTGATTGAATCACCGGTGAAACAAGGAGTGATTTGGTCTGGCTCAGATGATGGTAAGATTTTTATTACAAAAGACGCAGGAGCAAATTGGGAAGACATCTCAATAGTTGATGCTGGACTTCCTGAGTATTCACAGGTATATGAAATTGAGCCATCACCTTTTGATGAAGGTACCGCTTACGTGGTCTTCTCAAATTTTAATACTTACGATGACTACAAACCCTATATCTTCAAAACCTCAGACTATGGTCAAACTTGGACCAATATGTCGACTAATTTCCCTCAGAATGAAATAACAAGAACCATTAGAGAGGATAAAGTGAGACAAGGCATGTTGTTCGTGGGTACTGAGACGGGGATGTACTACTCACTAAATGACGGTCAAAGTTGGGACAAACTAAGGGCAAATCTACCTTCTGTCCCTGTAGTAGATGCTGTGATCAAGGATAATGACCTTGTCATCGCTACTAATGGCCGTGGCTTCTGGATCATGGATGACATTACCCCATTGAGAGAAAAAGACAAAGTAGCTAATGGTAAATCAGCCCACCTCTATCCTATCCCAGATCACACCAGATTTGGCTATAACTGGTGGATGGATTATTTCCCAGGCGGAAATCCTGGTAACAAGAAGAATTACTTTGTTCAGAACATGCGCCCCGGACAGACCTTCTATGAGATAGGTTTTACCCCGATCAATGGTGAAAGAAAAAGAAAATTCTTAGATGCAGGTGATCCAAAATCATTGGGCGTTGTAATGTATTTCCATCTGGCCAATCAGCCGAATGAAATTGATTTGACTATTCTTGATAAAGATGGTAATGAGATCAGACATTATTCAAAAGCCCAAATGAGCTTGAATGCCGGAAATGGAGAAGGCTTCAATGCAGGCTTGAACAAGTTTGTTTGGGATACCAGAATGGATCGCGTGATCGGTGTTCCGAATAGACCACCAACAGCCATCACTCCTATCGTTCCACCGGGCACTTACACCGCTAGGCTAACGGTAGATGGTACAGTGGAAACACAGGAGTTCAAAGTGAACATGAATCCAAAAGAAAAGTACACACAGGCCCAGGCGGACGCAAAGTATGCTTTCTGGATGGAGATGTATAGAGCGGCAGAATCTTCTACCAAAAATGTCATTGCCGCCTTGGAAACAAGGGATAATGCAATTGGAAGACTTGAGGGATTTAAAGCAAGTAATGCCAGCACTAGAAAGATCAGAAGAGTGGAAGAACAAGTGCAAGTGATAACCGATATCGTGAACACCTATGAAGGCACCTATGTTTCGACCGGTAGAACCCTGGCAGAGGTGATCAATTTACCTGCTACGATACTTTTCAAGATGTCGTTTATGAGTGGCATTTTGGATCATTCAGAAGGACCTGTGAACCAAACGATGCAAAATGAATTTGCCATAGTACTAGAGGAAGCCAAAGCAGCTGATGAAGCCTATAATACAGCCATTGCGGAAGCGCTTGAAAAACTCGAGAAACTAATGAATTAATAAAGCTATAAAGAGCAGCTTCGGCTGCTCTTATTTTTTATGCGTTCAACCAAGACCATACTTCTTTTACTTGCCTTGTATCTATACGGCTGTTCTTCAGACCAGCCCGCATATCAATACCCGCATTCAGACGAGCAAGAGCCCAGAACCAGCCAAACTTTTGATCATTCAGATAGCAAATTCTCTTTTATCGTCCATAGCGACCTTACCGGAGGTGAAAGACCTCGAATATTTGAAGTGGCTGTCGAGCAAATGAATTTATTGAGACCTGAGTTCATTGTAAATGTAGGTGACCTAATTGACGGAGGACCTGCGGATTCCACCTTATGGAATGAACAATGGGATTGGTTTGATGAAAGAGCCAATAAAGCAAAAGCCCCTTTATTCTACACCGGAGGCAACCATGATCTGACAGGCAATTTCGCACAAGGCATCTGGAAAGAAAGACTAGGCCGCCCCTATTATCATTTTGTATATAAGAACACCTTGTTCTTAGTACTCGATTCTGAAGACCATGGACCTGACCGTCATAACGAAATTGAAGCCATCAGAAATGAAGGCGTGAGGATCTACGAAGAAGAAGGACCAGTAGCCTATGCCAAGAGTACCTATGCTAAACTTCCTGAGAGGAAATGGGGCAATATTGGTGATGCTCAATTGGTCTATATGAAAGAGGCAATTCGCTCAAACCCTGAAGTTGAATGGATCTTTCTCATGCTTCACAAACCTGTTTGGGACAACCCTGAAGATCAAAATTTCAAAGCCATTGAAGAGGCTTTAAAAGGCAAGAACTACACCGTCTTTCATGGGCACACCCACAATTTTGTCTACACTCAACGCAAAGGCATGGATTACATCAACCTAGGCACTACAGGTGGTTCTCAAAACTCAACGATTGGCCGCTCAGTAGATCATTTCTTTTGGGTTACTGTGGACAATAACGGAGTTTCCATTGCTAATCTTTTAATGGAAGGCATTTTAAATAAATACGGAGAAATCCCTGCGGGTGGAGACACACTAACTTTTGAAAACAAACAACCATGAAGCAATTTTCAAGCCTCTTACTGATCATATCACTTATTGTAAGTTGCAATACCACACCTTCTGATGGCTATGATGTAGTGATCCTTAATGGAAGAGTAATGGACCCTGAAACCAATTTCGATGGGATTCGAAATGTGGGAATTAAGGATGGAGTAATCGTGGCCATAACCGAAAAGGAAATTGCCGGAGCAGAAACAATAGATGCGTCAGGCCATGTGGTGGCAGCCGGCTTTATTGATTACGAACAGCATGGCTTAGATCCCTGGGGAATAAAAGTAAACCTCAGAGATGGAGTCACTACTCAAATGGACTTTGAAGTTGGTGCCTTAAATATTCCAGAGTGGTATGCCAAGAGAGAAGGTATAACACAAGCAAATTTTGGAACGGTTGCTGGCCAAGAATATGCGCGAATGCGCGTGCATGATCCAGAGATGGATCTTAGTGGCCCAGATATCTCAATGCCTTTTACCCTGAGCGTACATCGTGCAAAATCTGGGTTAGATGGTTTAGAAGGCTGGGCAAATACCACTTCCAGCTATGATCAAATCAATCAAGTGCATGAAATTCTGGATGAAGAATTAAGGCAAGGTGCATTAGGCATAGGCTCTCTTATCGGATATGCAGGCAAGGCCATAGTCAGTTATGAAATGTATACAACCCAAAAATTAGCCGGGAAATATGGAAGAGTAACTGCTGTCCATCATCGTTTTCATCCGAGTGCAACACCACCAACTGAAGGGCCAATAGGTGCAAAAGAACTGATCGCAAATGCTATGGCGTTAAATGCGCCACTAGAAATCCATCATGATAATGATTTTGGCTGGTGGGAAACACAAGAATTGTTAAGGCAAGCTCGTGATCAAGGTTACAATGTATGGTCAACTTATTATCCTTGGATTGCTGGGTCGGGAAATTATGGGGCTGCCATAGTTGCACCTCCCATTTGGGAGAGGTTAATGGGTTTTAAATATGAAGAGACTATTTATGACCCACAATTGGCCAGATTCGTGACAAAAAGAGAGTTCCTAAATTTTGCTCGTACAGAACCTGGGAGAACCTTAGTTGCTTATAGTCCTCCACGAAAGAAATGGTTACCTGAATGGACAAAAGTGGAAGGTTTTATAGTTGCTGGTGATGGCATGCCTGGATTAAATATTGACGGAGAGTTTTTATCATGGGATTCACCTTATGAAGAATATGCTGGTCATCCAAGGGCAGCTGGCACTCATGCTGTGACTTTAAGAATTGCCCGTGAGGAGGGCGTTCCATTAATGCATACATTAAGCCAATTGAGCTACTGGCCGGCCAAATTCATGGGTGATACGGGTTTAGAAGCCATGCAAAAACGGGGAAGAATGCAAGAAGGAATGGTGGCAGATATTGTGGTATTTGACTCTGAAAATGTAACCGAAAATGCAACTTTCGATGCAGGGTCTAATGGATTACCCTCATCTGGTATTCCTTATGTTTTAGTTAATGGAACAATTGTAGTTAAAGATTCCAAGGTATTGAAAGATGTTTTCCCAGGTCAACCAATTCGTTTCCCAGTTCAAGAGAAAGGCCGTTATGAACAGATCACTGAAGAAGACTGGAAAAGGCAGAACTTGATTGAAACTTCTTCAATGAGAAAAGAAACATTAAACCAAAACTAGACCTCAAGAGATGAAAATCTACAAACTGATTATGCTGAGTTTAGGGTTTCTTATTTCAACTTCATTAATCGGGCAAACCGAATCAGGCTATGGCCTCAAATCGAATAGTACAGAATCAGGCTATGAAAACCTAGATGCCATGGGCGGCCCGAAGACCATTGGTGCACAGCTTAAACTCGACAATCAAAAGAAAGAGTCGTTTTTCAGAGTACCTGTAAGAGTGACACAACCTTGGTACGACTGGAAAGCTCGTTTGCATGAACAAACTGGCATTCAATTGGGAATTAATTACACATCAGTATATATGACAGCCTCTGATGTGATTGACGAATCTGTTAATAATAAGAATACTGGATCAGGTATACTCGATATTCAACTAGCTTGGAATTTAGTTGGCCGCAAGTCTGGTAAAAATAAAGGCACATTATTCTTAAAGATTAATAATAGACATGCCTATGGTAGCTTAACGAATTCCATGTTTCATGGCATCTTCGAGTCTGGTTATTATGGTCTACCAGCTGTTGGATTCAATGACTACAGCACAAGAATACTAGAGCTCAATTGGCAGCAAGGATTTATGGACAATAAGATCCAGTTTGTTGTAGGCAAAGTCGACATGACGAATTACTTCAATTTCCATGGCTTGGTAATCCCGTGGTCGAGTTTTTTAGGTTATGGATCATCACTATCTGGCACTGTCAATTGGCCCAACCAAGGCATCGGTATCATTGGCAGCTACCGTTTTAATGACAATTGGTATGCCATGGGGGCACTGGCCGATGCCTATGGAGACGACTTTTCGATGAATAACTTTCTCGATCTTGGAGATCAGTTCTTTGATGGCAATATGTTTAAAGCTGTTGAAGTAGGCTATGTAGGAAGCATGGCTGAGAGATACTTCAAAAAAATTAGTCTTACCTACTGGAGTACGGATGGCTATACAAGAAATGGTATAGATGTCGCTTCAAGTAATGGCATAGCCTTTACTTCTCATTGGTTCTTCCAAGACAAATTTGCTCCCTATTTTAGGTTTGCCTTTTCTGAAGGCAATGGAGAAAATGCCTTTTACAAAAAGGATGTTCAAATTGGACATGGCTTTGTCATGCGCTCACACGATTTGTTAGGCACTTCATTTTCTTGGGCTGAAACCAACATACCTGGTAGCAAAGATCAAATGACGGTAGAAGTTTATTATAGAGTACAGATTACTGAAAGACTAGCCATTACTCCTGACTTTCAATGGATCCTTAATCCCACCTTGAATCCAAATGTTAATTCACTTACTTACATAGGCGTTAGAGGTAGAGTGACATTTTAGATTCACATTTTTAAAATTTGAACTAATTAGGTTAGTTTAAACTAACCTTAACTTGACCTCAATATGTATACTAAACCAGTCAGCGTTGTCCCAGTAATCGTTAAGCGCTACGGAAAACTCTTATTTCTTTACTTCTTATATGTGATTGGCGTATGGGTAGCCTACTCTCCTCTTGGGATTGAGGAAATAGACATCAAAATGTCTATTGCTACCATACTTGGTTTCACAGTTTCATTACTCCTTGGTTTTAGAACAGCTGCCTCTTATGACAGATGGTGGGAAGCGCGCAAGGTCTGGGGAGGAATAGTGAATGATAGCCGTACGGTAGTTAGACAAGGGATTGCCTTTACTGGCAATGGTGAAATACATCAAGAAGTAAAACAATTGGCTCACTATATGATCGCTTGGTGTTACGCTTTAAAAAATGGTTTAAGAAAGCAAGATCCGCTATCTGAGGTCGGTGACTACTTATCTGAAGAAGAAAAGAAAATGCTTTCAGGTAAGAACAATAAGCACAACGAAATCCTGAAACTGATGGAGCTGAAACTAAAAGAGCTCAGAGACCAAGATAAGATTGATGGTTTTCAGCATGTAGCCATGGACAACTCCTTGAAGCAGCTCTGTGACCATATGGGTAAGTGCGAAAGAATTAAGAATACCATCTTCCCTCAGAGATATAGAGGCTATACCCATAGAGGGATCGTCATCTTTTTGATCATGTTACCATATGGCATGCTATTCTCTACTGGACCGTTCTCAATTGCAATATGTTCGATAGTCGCGTTCTTTTTCCTTATGATCGAAAGTATCGCCTACTCACTTCAAGATCCATTTAGTAATGAAGGTTCGGACACGCCTATGTCGGCATTAAGCAGAACAATTGAGATCAATATTCTTGAAATGCTCAATGAAGACAATGTTCCAGAGCCTTTAACTCCTGATGAAAAGGGGGTATTGATGTAATTCGATACTAATACAAAATTTGGCTGATCAGACTAGCCGTGAAAATACTTAGCAGAAACCAACCTAAGAATCCTTGGAGAATACAAACATATCTAGCGACTCCAGTTGTCGGAATAGCACCAAAACCTAGTGTGATGAATGAGTTCAGGCTTAGTGAAAATGCATTTGCGAAGCTCTTAAATAAATCATACATCAGAGAAATAAAAGGCTTTAAATACCCCTGATCATTTTTCTCTTTGAAGGCTCTAAAATCAATTAATATCTGCGCCTTGCTTCGAGTATCCCACTCACTTGGGAAGAAAAAATAGAACACTGTAAATACAAGAAGGAGTATGAATGAAATGACTATTGCTCTCGCAGGACTTGTGCCAAAACGAGTGTAATACTTGAGTATAGAATTCAGTTGCCATTTAATCAATCGTTCTAAACCTCCATAAATCTTCCATTCTGACCTAAGCTTATTAAGTTCTACATCCTTCATTCTAAGATAGACCAGATCTGCATTTTCATGAAATCCATTTTCCTTATAAAACACATGCAGCCTGTAATAGTCAGAGATCAGATAATTGAAATCTTCTCTGTCAAGACTCTGGTCATTTTCATTTTTTAATACCAAGTAATCGCCCCCCACTTGAGACAGTAAATCATTGAATAAATCAGAAGATCTAGCTTTTTCGTAATAATCCTCCTGAAATTGTGATATAGCTAGCTTACTATCCATTAGCTCGCCCAACGATAAGTTTAAACCTCCAGTATCCCGGATATTGAGATCAGTAATGCTAATATATTTATCATGGACATTCTCAGTAATGCTCAATGTGTTTTGAACAGAACCTTCCAGAATGAGCTCCGGCCCAATTTCATTATTACTGATTGAAAGAATATTGAAGTTACCTACTACAACTACTAATTCATGTAAACCGTCATTCAAAAAATCATTCTCATTTAAAAACAACTCAGATAATTCGCCTACAGTATTAAACCGGAATTGAGTCCTGAACAAAGCGCTATCCTCATCATGATAAAGAAACTCTCTACTCTTCCTACTCTCAAAAACATTCTCTTCAAATGATACATGAGCATTCGAACTTGCCTCAGCAACATCAAGTGAAAACCCATCATGAAAGTGACTATTCTCGACAATTACATACTCAGTGATATCAGCCTGAAATTCATCATATAGCTCTCTAAATTGAGCACTTAATATTTCGTAACGAGCTACTGCTAAGTCCTCCCCTTTGTACGTATTGACCTCGCTATACTCTATAATTAGTTCATCTAAGACATTATCCAGCAATTCAACCTCTCCTATTTGAGAATAAGAAAATTGGATGTATTCAAATTCTGAATCGGCAAGTAAAAAGGATTCAATATTCAAACAATTAAAAATCATCGCTCCCTTCGATTCTTTGACCTCAAAATTTAGATCAATAGAATTCAAAAGTTGATTACTAGTGATTGGCCTACCTAAAACGGCAGAAAGAGCATTAATAAATTGAACAGAGTCCGGATCCTCCTCATTAATCAAAGGGTCTACATCATCAATAACCAAAACATTTTCAAATAGAAAATTTTGTTCCCCTTTCAATACGTCATCATAAATCGCAGAGAGCTTTATTTCCTCTTGAAAAGACAGGGCAGAGAAGCCCATATTTAAAAGGAATAGAATGGACAGAAATACTATTCTCACTATACAGATCAGTTGAATTCAGAATGTAAGCAAATAATTTTAATGATAGTAGAGTATTATTTTGAATGGTAACATGCAACTATTGAAGTGTTATCCTCATCTATTAGTTTCTAGAAAGTAGAACATATTTATAAACCTTTTCTATATTTGTTCTATTATATAGAAACATATGAAAGAAATTAAACTTGGAGATCTAGAAGAGACACTTCTTCTTTTGGTGGGCATACTTGAGCAGGATGCTTATGCTCTGCGCATTTCAGAAGAATTTGAAAGCCAAACCAAAAGAGGGATCTCAATAGGGGCTGTGCATGGAACACTGAATCGCCTTATCGAGAAAGGGTTTCTGACCTCAGAAATGGGGGAAGCAACAGCAGAAAGAGGCGGAAGAAGAAAAAGAATCTACTCTATTACAGCAGCAGGAGATGCCGCTTTACAAGAATCCAGAGATTTCAAAATGTCTCTATGGAAGCAGTATCCTACTCTCTCTACTGGGAATTTGAACTTTAACATTTAGTGAAGCCCAATAGGTCAAATATCGATCCTCCAAAATACGGTGAGAAACTTCTCTCTTGGGTTCTTAAAGATGAATTCCTGGAAGAGGTCCTTGGTGATTTAGAGGAGAAATTTCAAAAAACAGTGAGCCAACACTCCAAAGCAAAAGCAAGACGTGGCTATTGGTATCAGGTCATTAATTACCTCCGCCCATTTGCGATTAAACATTTTAGGTCAAAAACATTCAACAACATTACTATGGTCAAGCACAACTTTAAAATTAGCTTCAGACAACTACTTCGCAACAAGGCTTTTTCCTTTATCAATATCGGAGGCCTAGCATTTGGTATGGTGGTTACTATTCTCATTTCACTATGGGTGCAAGATGAATTGAACTACAACAAGTACTTCGAAGACTACGATCAAATAGTGCAAGCCATGCGCAAAGACAATTATGAAGGAGAAGTATCCATCAACGGAGCGCATGTATCAGGATTAGGCACCTTAATCAGGTCTAATGATTTAGATCAAGTGGAAGATGTGCTGATGGTTCGATGGAGAAACCAAGACTTTGTGCTCTCCTATGAAGAAAATAAGTTCAGACAGATCGGAATCTTCCTGGAGCAAAACGGACCAGAATTTCTTGGCCTGAAAATGATCAGAGGAGACCGAGGTGCTTTGAAAGAAAGAAGGTCCATTATCTTATCTCAAAGTCTTGCTAAAAAACTATTCGGTGATGAAGACCCTATGAACAAAATGGTTACCATCAATGCAGAAGCCGATCTAATGGTTACTGGCGTTTACGCAGACCTACCTAAGAACACCAAGTTTGCCGAAGCCACTTATTTCTCTCGAGTTGAGCTCATCACAGGAGATGAAAACATGAACATCTGGAGCAATTACAACATGGCCATCTATTTAAAATTGGCTCCAGGTGTAGATCAACTTGAATTGGGTGAATTGATCACTGAGCAATCTAAACCCAATTTCAATGAGTTTGCCAAAGAAGCTGAAATGAGCATTCTCCTCCACCCCATGTCTGATTGGCATTTAAGGTCGGAGTGGGACGAAAATGGTCAGCCCATAGTAAGTCAATCAATGAAATTTGTTTGGATGTACAGCGCTATCGGGATTTTCGTGCTACTTCTTGCCTGTATCAACTTTATGAATTTGAGTACTGCTCAATCGGAAAAAAGGGCTAAAGAAGTAGGCATCAGAAAGACATTAGGGTCAATTAAAAAGCAGCTGGTATTTCAATTCTATATAGAATCTTTTCTCTACAGCTTATTAGCCTTTATCATTTCTCAAGGATTGCTTTTTGCTATCTTACCTTGGTTCAATTCAACTGCAGAAAAAGACATAATACTTCCATGGTCTTCAATTGAATTTTGGCTGATCTCATTGGGATTTATACTTTTTACCGCCATTCTAGCCGGCTCCTACCCTGCCTTGTTTCTCAGCTCTTTCAAACCATTAAATACTTTGAAGGGCAAGATCAGCACAGGAAAGTGGGCTTCGGTACCAAGGCGAGTATTGGTGGTATTTCAGTTCACTATTTCCATTACTCTGATCATTGGAAGCATTACGGTCAATGAACAGATTCAATATGCCAAGAATAGACCAGTTGGTTACTCGCCCAAAGGCATGTTGACCATTAGGCCGGCCACTCCATACTTTCAAGAGAAGAGAACTATTCTGGAAGATGAATTAATGAAAACGGGCATGGTCATGTCTACTGGTGCCTCTAACTATCCAGTAACCAATGCCAGAGGATGGAATGGTGGTTTTACCTGGGATGGCATGGATCCTACTTTTGACAAATCATTCAATACTATTAAAATCTCCCATGGCTATGCAGATGCAGTAGATATGAAATTTATTTTCGGCAGGAATTTCGATCCAGATCTGAGTACTGACAAGAACTCTATCATCATCAACAGATCTGCAATGGAAGAAATGCAGCTCGAGAATCCGGTAGGAACAGTAGTGAGATGGGCACCTTCTTGGAAAGACCCCGAATATTATACTATTATTGGTGTTGTGGAAGATATGATCAAGGGCTCACCTTTTGAACACACCTTTCTATCAGTCATGTTCTTAGAAGATCAATACATGGACTGGTTCTTTATCCGCCTCAATCCAAATCAAAGTGCTTCTGTGGCTATTCCTGCCATCCAAGAAGTATTTGATTCTGTTTTCCCTGAAGCCCCATTTGATTATCATTTTGCTGATGATGATTATGCTCAAAAATTCATGGCCGAAATACGTATTGGCGAATTAGCTAATTTCTTTACTGCCTTAGCCATCTTAATTAGTGTGCTTGGCCTATTTGGTCTAGTGAGTTACATGACCGAGAGAAGAACCAAAGAGATCGGAATTCGAAAAGTACTGGGGGCATCTATACGAAGTATCTGGCAGATGATCTCAAAAGAGTTTGTCTATTTGATTGGTATTGCGGCAATCATTGCTATTCCTGTTGCCTATCGAATTATGGATGGCTGGCTTAATTCTTATGAAGTAAAAACAAGCATATCGGCAAAAGTCATCATTTTGTCCGTTCTAGCCGGACTCGGTGTAACGCTTGTAACAGTGAGTTTTCAGGCCATCAAAGCGGCTTTAGCGAATCCAGTAAATGCCTTGAGGTCTGAATAATCAATAAAAAAAGCTTAACAATTATCCTTTAAATAAGATTAAATTGTCAGTATTAAAGCTGACAACTATGAATAAGGCCCTTACGGTTCTTACCCTCTTGATCCTATTTTCTTTTCACCTTTCAGCTCAAGAAGAGCATGAAAAAGAAGAAGGTCATAAAAGACATTCGCTTACCATGAGTATCGGTCATACCCACATTGGTGAAGGGGTAAGCAACGGAAAAAGAAGAAGCTTAGCACTGCCTTCTTGGGGATTCAATTATGATTATCACATTAACGATAGGTGGGCCATAGGACTTCATAATGATTTGATCATTGAAGAATTCGAAGTTGAGGTAGAAGGTGAAGATGACGTGCTTGTTACCATTGATAGATCGAGACCACTTTCAATTGCACTCACCACCTCTTTCAGACTCAATGATTTTCTGATTCTCTCCGGAGGTGCAGGCAGAGAATTAGCCCCGGAAGAAGACTTCACTATATTCAGACTAGGAATTGAACCCTATTTTGAGCTACCCAATAATTTTGAAATTGTGGGTACTTTTGCAGTCGATATTAGGGTCGATGCCTATAATGCCTTTAATTTTGCTTTAGGTATAGCTAAGAAATTTTAGTATTCAACACAGTGCTGAAAAGGATCTTTCTCATTTGCTTTTGCTTATTAAGCCTGCATCAAACTCAGGCCCAAGACACTTTGTGGTTGCCATTTCAGAATTATGTGACTGGTGAGATCAAGGAAATGAAAGAAGGTGTGCTCAAGATTGAGACGGAGTATTCTGAAAATGATCTTGAGATCGAATGGCTCAAAATTGATTCGGTTAGCACAACTACCCGCTTCTTAATTACCATATCTGGTAATGAAAGACATACGGGTAAGCTGAGAAGCACGGGCAAATCTGGAAGAGCGGAAATTCGCAAATTAATAGGTTCAAATATCCCCACCAACTTGGTGCAAATTGTGGCGCTCGAAAGTTTAGAAGATGATTTCTGGGGAAGAGTTGATGCTCAAGTAGATTTCGGTTTGAATTTGACCAAAGCCAATAACCTCCAACAATTCAATGCCAATGCACTACTAGGTTATAAAGCTGATAGATGGAATATTAGTGGTACTTATGCTGCACTATCTTCAAGACAAGATAGTATCGCGGACATCGAAAGACGAGATTACGGCATCACATTTACCTATTATCCAAAAAAGAAGTGGTACACTTATTCTAATCTCACCTGGTTCTCAAATACAGAACAAGCAGTCGATCTACGTTTCTCAGCTAGACTTGGTATTGGTAGAGCTTTGATTCAGAACAATAAAGCCAAATGGGGACTGGTGATTGGTGTTGCCCCATTAAATGAACGTTTCAGTAACGATGAGCCTGAAACCCAGAGTACAGAAGCATTTATTGGTACGGACTGGAATCTATTCGATACGGGCGACTTATCATTTAATGGAAGTCTCTTTGCATATCCTAGTCTCACAGAAAAGAATGCCGAAGGACAAAGGCGTTTCCGGACGGACCTTACTTTTAATATCAAATACGATCTGCCACTCGATTTCTATATCAAGACGAGTCTCACGCTTAATTACGATAGCCAACCAGCAGTAGTCGGAAACGAAACGGATTACGTATGGACACTGGGCTTCGGTTGGGAATTATAGCCAATTGTTTCTTTCTCTACATTGAATTGGACTTTCTGTAGTCATGTATTACTTTAAGAATTCAACCAAGAGAAGAATCGATAATGAAAAAATTCTACCTACTTCTACTCCTTTGTGCTATATCATTTAGCCTTTCCGCCCAGGACACTTTATATCTACCCGATAATACAGTTGTCGCAGGTGAAATCAAAGGTATGAAGAGCGGCACCTTGACGATTGAGACCTCTTACTCCGATGACGATTTCACCATCAATTGGTTAGACATAGTAGGCCTCAAAACAGGGACTAGATTTCTGATTCTTTTTGACAACAACGAAAGAGTAACCGGCTATTTACAATCCGATGGAAGAAGCATCTCTATTGCTCGACAAGATGGGTCAATAACTCAGTCAAGCTTCGAGGAAATCGTTGAACTTCAAGGATTGGACAACTCTTTTTGGAGTAGAGTGAGTGCCTCAGTGGATGTAGGTTTTAATCTAACAAAAGCTAACAACCTTAAGCAATTCAATGCTCGTACTAATCTAGGCTACAGAGCAGATAGGTGGAATGCCGCATTTAAGTATGACGCTTTAAATTCTACACAAGATGATGTGGATGATATTAAAAGACGCGAAACAGGGGTAACTTTCCAGTATTACCCAAGACGTAAATGGTTTATCTATTCAAACCTGACCTGGTTTTCAAATACAGAACAGGCCATCGATCAACGTTTCTCTGCCAAGATCGGTGCAGGTCGAAGCATCATTCAAAATAATAAAGCACGATGGGGTGTACTGATCGGAGTGCAGCCATTAAGTGAAAAATTCACTAACGGAGTTGAAGACAACACAAGTACGGAAGCTTTCATAGGTACGGAATGGAATTTATTTGACACTGGCGATCTCTCATTCCTTGGCTCAGTCTTCGCCTACCCTAGTTTAACAGAAGAAGATCCTGTAACAGGAGACGGCCGTTTCAGAACTGACCTTACTTTCGATGTGAAATACGATCTACCTCTAGACTTCTATCTAAAGACAGGATTAACCCTTAACTATGACAACCAACCAGCTGTAGAAGGCAATACGACTGACTACGTTTGGACCTTTGGGTTCGGTTGGGAACTATAAACAAACCACCATCTGATTAGTTACTAAATTGTATAGCAAATAATATTGTATATATTTGTTCTGCAATTTAGTAACAAATGAAAGAAACTAAGCTTGGCGATTTTGAGGAAACCATTCTTCTTCTAGTTGGAATACTTGGTGAAGAAGCCTATGCCGTTAAGGTCGCTATAGAATTTGAAAATCAAACCCAGAGGGCGATTTCCATTGGGGCTGTTCATTCTACATTGAACAGACTAACTGAAAAAGGTTTTTTAACCTCTGAGATGACAGGAGCTACTTCTGAAAGAGGAGGGAGAAGAAAAAGAGTATTTGAAATTACAGCAGCTGGTCAAACTGCGTTATCTGATTCCAGAGATTTCAAATTATCACTATGGTCACAATTTCCAGCCTTCGGTTCTTAAATCTCCATGAGTCAAAAACCGCCCAAATACGCTCAACTGTTTCTATCGCTTTTTCTTAAAAAAGAACTAGCGGAAGAAGTGCTGGGCGATCTCGATGAGAGGTTCTTATGGGCGATAGAAAAAAAAGGGTCAAAAAAAGCAAAAAGACAGTATTGGTATGAGGTTCTCAATTACTTGAGACCTTTTGCGATACGCAAAATCAACTCAAAATTCATAAATCAAAACAGCATGTTACGACACGATTTACTCATTTCAATGAGGTCGTTCAAAAGGCATAAAAGCACTTTTGCAATTAACCTCGTAGGCCTAGCTTGTGGTCTAAGCTGCGCCATCCTAATTTACTTTTGGGCGAATAACGAACTGTCCATGGACAGTTTCCACTCTAAGAGTGATCAGATTTATCAGGTCCTTCAGAACGCTGAAACAGCTGCGGGAACCATGACAATGCCCTATACCCCTGCTCAATTGGCTACTACTCTTCAGGATCAATTTCCCGAAGTAGAGCTAGCTACTTCTGTACTAGAAACAGACTATTTTGAAGGGGACAGTTATCTCGTATATGATAATGGCTTTGTTGACATGACAGAGCAATTCGTTGATGAGAACTTCTTTGACTTCTTCGACTATCCGATGATTGTTGGAAATGAAAAAACGCTGTTCGAAAAACTTGGACAGATCTTCGTTTCTGAGAGCCTTGCGAAAAACACTTTCGGTTTTGAAGAAGCCATTGGTCAAACGGTCAGAATACAAAACGAAGAGCTCGACAAAGACTTTGTCATAGCAGGTATATTCAAGGACGTTCCGAATAATTCAAGCCTAAAGTTCGATGTACTTTTCAATATGCAAGACTTCATTTCTGAAGCTTCACCTAATTACATCAATTGGAATAATAATAACCCTAGCACCTTTGTTATTCTCAACAAGAATGCAGACTTAGCTGCTTTCAATAAGGCCATTTATTCTTTAGTAGAAAACTACATTTCATACAAGGGAACTAAGCTGATTGCCCAAAAGCAAACTGAAAGACATCTGTATGGACAGTATAAGGACGGTGTTGTTGTAGGTGGAAAAATAGCCTATGTACGTCTATTTGTTGGAGTAGGTTTAGTTGTACTGCTGATTGCATGCATCAATTTCACTAATCTCACCACTGCCAAGGCTCAAACCCGCCTAAAGGAACTTGGAGTTAAAAAAACAATGGGTGCCAATCGACTTGGATTAATCAGACAATACATCACTGAAGCCCTATTGATTTCTGCAATGTCAGGCCTATTGTCTATGGTTATCATTTATGCGATTCTTCCTTACTTCAATCAATTAACAGGACTCAATATTGCCATACAATGGAGTTTGCCTCTCGTCCTCGGACTTATTGTGATTATCGCTAGTGCTGCGATTATTGCCGGCCTCTATCCTTCTCTTTACTTATCTCGAATTCAAGTAATCCCTTCTTTAAAAGGCACTTTAAAAGGTGGCTTTGGCGATATCTGGGCACGTAGAGGACTGGTAGTTTTTCAATTTGTCACAAGCATGATCTTGATCTCATCAGTATTCATCATTACTCAACAAATCAAATACATCCAATCTGTGAATCTGGGTTATGACCGTGAGAATGTGCTCTTTTTTACTAATACTGGCATCTATGACTCTCATAATGCTATGTTCAATGAATTAAGAACGATTTCTGGTGTGACCAGTGTGGCGGGAGCAGGTCACGATCTCATGGGCAATTATGGAAGAACAGGCGGTGTTCGATGGCCAGGCCAAAACCCTGAAGAAAAGTTAAGCTTTATCAATATCGAGGCTGGCCCTGGGTTTCTTCAAACCATGGGGATTGAATTATTAGAAGGCAGTAACTACGACCTGGATGATGCTAGCATGTACAACAAAGTGTTATTCAATGAGACTGCCATTGCTAAAATGGGTTTAGAAGACCCTATTGGAAAAATGGTTAAGGTTTGGGGCAAAGACAGACAGATCATTGGCATCGTCAAAGACTTCCATGCACTCAACTTGTATAATGAGATGGAACCTACCATGATCTTTCCTATAGCAGAAGACTTCTCTCAGACCTTTATTAAGGTAAATGGCATCAACCTAATTGAAACCATAGAAAAGATTGAGGAGACTTTTGCTACGCACAGCAATGGCTCTCCGTTAAAGCTTGGCTTTGTAGATGATCATTATGAAGCCATGTACCAAAACGAAAAGCAGATTGCTTCATTGGCTAAGTTATTCACAGCTATCGCCATCCTCATTACCTGTTTAGGACTCATTGGACTTACTTCATTTATTGCCGAGAAAAAGACCAAAGAAATAGGAATCAGAAAAGTGCTCGGTTCTGGTAATTGGAGAATTGTCAATCTATTAAGCAAAGAATTTATGGGCATGATCTTGATCGCCACTTTGATTAGCCTACCTCTCGGTTATTTGCTAGCTCAAAACTGGATCGACAATTTTGCTTATTCCATCGAAATCAAGTGGTGGTTCTTCCTAATAACTGCTGTGGTAGTCATTGGCATATCTTGGATGACCATTCTATCTCAAGCGATTCGAGCTATCCAAAAAAAGATTGTCGACTCACTTAGATACGAGTAATAGATACTCTTAATTTTCTAAGAATTCTGAAATGATCTGGTCGTACTTTTCCGATTGCTCGACAAACGGAAAATGGCCAGATCTTTCTATAACAGCTGATTGGGCATCTGGAAATGCCCTTTGAAATTTGCTTAAATAGAAATCTACGGCTGGTTCAATTTCACCATAGACGATTAGAGTTGGAGAACTAACTCGGCTCAAAGAATCCATTAGATCATAATTGGCCAACTCTTTCGAGAGATTCATGAATATTGAACTGCGCAAAGCGTAATCATTCGGTATGTTCAAATGGAGTTTCTCCATGTGGGCCTTATCGTAAAACTGAGCTTTATAAGACAAGAGCATCATTTCTTCAATATAAGGCCCGGCCTCCTTAGATCTTAGTAATCCTGAGCTTGCCAATTTGTTAAGCTGATCTTGATCTTCTTTCGTATAACGTTCTGCTACCGCCACATTCTCTCTGTCCCACTCTTTGGCAGAGGGAGCCATTGAATTAGAAAGAATTAAATGATTAATTCGATCATCATGAGCCAAAGCATATTTCATGGCGATCAAACCACCCCATGAATGACCCAAAATAGATGTTTTGTCTAGGTTAAGGTGTTCTCTCAATCCTTCAATATCTTCTACAAAGGCATTGAATGTTATTCTTTCACCAGGAATCTCAACTTGAGAATTACCGCAGACTCGCTGATCGTAAAAGATCACTTGATAGTCTTTGGCCAAATTTTGAAAGTGATCGATCATATATACATGATCTAGCACGGGCCCACCATGAATGACAATCAGTGGATCACCCTGTCCTACACTTTTGTAATAAATACTATCTCCTTGACTTATGAAGTAGCCTTCTTCCACTTGCAATTGCCCTTTTGAACAGCTGCTGATCAGAAGAATAGAAACGCCAAGAAGAATGAGTCGATTTAGCATTTAACCCCCAACTCGTTTCGCTCTATATCCTTCGCTTTGAAGCAATTGAAGAACTTTATCTCTAAAATCTCCTTGGATCAGGATTTCTCCATTCTTGGCACTTCCGCCAACACCACATTTAGATTTAAGGAACTTGCCTAAGTCCTTTAAATCCTCTTCAGTACCGACAAATCCTTCGACAAGAGTCACCTGCTTTCCTCCACGGCTTTTCTTATCGAGCATCACTTTGAGGTTTTGATCTGATGGAGCCAGAGTCTCTTCTTCCATTTCACCATCATAATCATAGGTGTAATCTTCATTGGTTGAATAGACTACACCAGATCTCCCCTTATCTCTTCTGTTTTTCTTTGCCATAGTACAAACCTAAAAAAAGAAGTCGCCCTTTTGCAAAGGCGACTTCATATCTCAATTAAAATTTTATCACTTTTTCATGGACATCGTCCAAACAGGAATCCTAGAGTGGTTAACCAAATCTTCCGCAATTGAACCACTTAAGAGATGCAGAATACCTGTTCTGCCATGCGTTCCCAGTGCAATCATACAGGCACCAACATCTTCAGCAAAGTAGATGATTCCATCTTCCTCTGTCGCCTCATTATACACATGAGTATGTGCATTCTCGAATTGATGTTTGTCTAAATACTTTTTGAACTCCTCAGCAGATTGTCTCTGAGTGTGGAAATTATTTGGCGTATTCACCTTGATCAAATGCAACTCAGCATCTAATTGCTTTTGCATAAGCTTAACAGCATCAACCACTTCAGGCTGATCTTCCATAAGGCTAGTTGCAAATACGATCTTCTTGATAGAATCTAGTTCTACTTTTTCCTTGATAGTTACAACAGGGCAATGTGCATAGCGAACAACTCTTTCCGTGTTCGATCCAATCATCACTTCTTCTACCCCACTTGCTCCTTTTGTTCCCATCACGATCAAGTCAGCATCGTGCTCTGCAACAACAGAACCTATACTTTGGTAAGGATTTCCCATCTCAACCATTGACTCAATTTCAATGTCACTGTATTCTTCTTTGGTCTTAATGTCATACAAGTTCTCTCTGGTCTGCTCGATCAACTTTTTGATGATAAAAGCTTCTTCTCCAGTAGCAGATTCAGCCTCTCCCATTGTATTGAAAGAAAAGGACCTCATGCCTTCAATGACATTAAGAAGTAAAATCTTAGCTGACGATCTTCTTGCGATTTGAACGGCCAGATCTAAGGCATAGCCCGCTTGCTCAGAAAAATCGGTAGGTACAATGATTGTGTTCATGTTAGGTTAAGTTTTGATTGCTTTAGTAAGTACAATAGAATATGAATGAAATATAATGATTTCGATCATATAATGGTATGACTCTTAAGGAGTCACACATAGAGTAACGTCAGCTTCATCATTTAGTGCAGGACTCACATAAGGAATTCCCAGATTCAATCCTCTCAGGATCAAAAGGAGTGAAACCACAATGATCATTTTAGGAATTAATGCCTTCACCCAATTGGTCTTTATTTGCTTTAACCTAGTTCCGAAATAAGCAGCGCCTAACATCATAGGGAAGGTACCTAATCCAAAGATCAGCATATACAAAGCGCCTCCTTCAATTGTACCCATCGACACAGAAGCAAATAAACCCATGTAGACCAAACCACATGGAAGCAAGCCATTGAGTAAACCAAAAGTCAAATGAGAAGAAAAAGAATTTCCTCCCAATCTTTTACCAAGACCTGCTCTCACTTTGGAGACGAGTCTTTGAATCGCAGGTATTTGAAAATTAGAGGGAATATGTCCTCCTGAAAAAATGAGTAAAAGCAGAATAAGAACCCCTGTACCAATACTTAAGTATTGTTGCAGTCCTATTAAGCTTAAGGACTTTCCAACCAATCCGAATAAAGTACCCAAAGCGGCATAGGACACTGCTCGACCTGCATTGTAAGCCAGTTTATTGACTATCCACTTTGATTTAGAAGAAGGACTTTCAGGTGCCGCCCAAAGCAAAGGCGCACACATACCTAAGCAGTGTAAACTTCCAGCAAAACCTAATATGATGGCAGTTTCTAAAAGCACTAGATCACGAATTTGATCTCTTTGTAATATTCAGTACTATCATCCGACCACTTCAATTTCAAAGTCCAAGCACCTTTCAGAAATGCCTTAGTATCAACTTTAAAAGCCCCAGAATCATCCACATTTAACTCGAACTCTTTATCATACTTAGCACCGCTAGATCTAAAGAAAACTACTTCACCTTTATTCATAGCATTGGCGATTTCTTCATTGAATTGAAGGGTAATCACATGGCCATTGCGATCGAAATCAAAGGTGGGCTTCACCTCTAATTCATTGAAGTTTCTGATTCTTTGTAGCTGAGACTCATAGTCGATCTCTTGCTCGTAATAGTTATCCGCTACCAAGCTAAACTCTGTATTGACGCTGATATACACCATGGTAAAAATGACACCTATGAATACCACAAACGATAAGATGATACCTTTTCCCCAATTCATATTTAAAATTTAGTTGGTCCTAAGAAATTTGTTTTCATTTCGTCAATCACTTCTCCTTCAGAAATCATCTGAAGTTTCAAAGTTGTTTTCCTATCGGTCAAGACCTCTTCAGGGATCTTGATCACATAGACTGCATCTATTTTAGACTTACCCTCAAGCTTCACTGCTCCTTCTCCTACTTTTTGAATGCTCGCATCAGGATAATCTTTAATGATCACATTAAAGTCTATATCGTCTGCAGTTTTGTTGACGAATTGAATGTTATAGATATTTTGAATTTGCCCATCATCTAATTTCTGATAGATCATTCCAGGCATTCTCAACACAGTGGCTTCTACATCCGAACGTCCTGAAATGAAGACTGCTAAGAGAACAACAAGCAAAGCCAGTACCCCACTGTATCCTGCCACACGAGGCGTGAATAGCTTCTTCTTGCCTTCAACCACGGCATTATAAGAGGTAGGTCTGATCAAACCAGTTGGTTTGCCGATCTTAGTCATGACATCATCGCATGCATCAATACAGGCTGTACAATTGACGCACTCTAGCTGAGTACCATTTCTGATGTCAATTCCTGTAGGGCATACATGAACGCAAAGCTTACAATCAATACAATCTCCTTTTTCGGAGCGTTCTTCATTTTTCTTCATGCGGCCACGAGGTTCGCCTCTAAGCCAATCGTACATTACCGCGATTGAATCTTTTACAAGTAGTACTCCTTGTAATCTACCATAAGGACAAATGGCAACGCAGGCCTGTTCTCTTAGGAAGGCGAAAACGCCATAGAAAATGGCACTAAAGGCAATAAGGCCAATGAAGCCGGCCAGATGCTCAGTAGGCGGCTGACTAACGATCTGCTTTACCTCCTCAATACCGATGAGGTAAGCCATTACGGTATGACCTATGAGAATAGCGATGAGCATAAAAATGCCATGCTTTAGAACTCTCTTTCTAATCTTCTCTGCATTCCATGGCATTTTTGCCAGCTTACGCTGCTGGCCGGCATCACCTTCGATCAGATACTCGATCTTTCGAAATACCATTTCCATGAATAATGTTTGTGGGCATGCCCAACCGCACCAGACCCGTCCAAAGACTACCGTAAACAGGATAATAAAGACGAAAAAAGTGATCGCCAATAAGGCGAGAATGAAAAAATCTTGAGGCCAGAAAACAGTTCCTAGAATGGAGAACTTACGCTCAAAAATATTGAGCAGTAAAAACGGTTCTCCACCAATTTTGATAAATGGCCCAGCAAATAGAATACTCAAAAGGATGACCGAAACGATCACCCTTTTATTATGATACTTCCCTTTAGGTTTTTTTGGATAGATCCAGACTCTTTTACCCTCTGCGTCTACAGTGGCAATTGAATCTCTATACTGTTCATCGTAGTTATAGAGGTCCTTTATATTGTCTTGATCCATACTGTTATTTAGTCGTTTGACACTTCAGGCTCATATAGGTCTCCTTCTGGTGGCAATGCACCTGGAGGGTTTGTTCCTTGTAATGTGAGAACATAAGAAGCTACGTTTCTCATTCTAACAGGATTCAATTGACTCTCCCAAGAGATCATTGCAGTTCCTTGCACACCATTTTTAATCACCTTATAGACATCAGAAATTGAACCACCGTGCTTCCAGTACTTGTCAGTCAGGTTTGGTCCTGCTAGTCCTCCGCCATCAGCTTTATGACAAACTGCACATTGGAGTTCAAAGAACTTTTGCCCATCTGCTAATTCAGTAGCATCAGCTGTTGCCGTCACCGTGTTCTCATCAAAATCAACCACTATATCAGCCTCTTGACTAGCTTTTAAAGCGGCCGCTTCAGCCATCTCAATTTCATATCTCTCTTCTTGTAGTGGAGCAGCACTAAACACATGGAAGATCAACAAGTAGATCACAGCATAGCCAATAGTGAAATAGAACAAGCCTTTCCACCAAGGTGGTAAGTGATTATCTAATTCTTTAATGCCATCATAGTTATGATCCAATAGGATCTCCTCCTCTTTCTCAATTGGCTTAAAGTCATTCCATTCTTGCCACAGCTTAGCCCAAAAACTAGGCTCAGCTTGATCAGCAGCAAGTTGCTCTTCGGTCATTTCATTACGAACAAACGCCTTGAGCAATTGGAGCACGTAAATAGCGACCACCAAAACCAACAGAGAAACCAGAATTACCATTCCAAAGGTGAGGAACAGCATAGTCTCCTGACTCATCGAAGAAGTTGACTGTGCAAAAGTCTGGGAGAAGGGTGCTATCAACAGCATCATTACTCCAAGTAGTCTTCTGTATATTTTGTCATTTATGAATTTCATTTCAAAAAATTTTAAGTCTAAAGATTGAGTTGGTTTTGAGGTTCATCATCTGCCAAAGGCATGGCCTCCATATGCGATACATGAGACTTTTTGATCTTCCAGACATAGATTAGCAGCCCAACAAAGAAGACAAAGAAGATGATCAATGATATGATCGGCCAGATCTCAACGTTATGTACCCTTTCAAAATAATACTTGAACATAACTCGCTTATTTATTAGCCATTGGTTCCGCCTTGATATCCGTTCCTAATCTTTGGAGATAGGCAATGAGCGCCACGATCTCCGCTGTTTCAGGAATATCCACATCGAACGACTTCAGATCGGCTACTATTTCTGCAGCTTGTTTCTTTAGGTCATTGTTCGCTACGTTTTCATAACCTACCTCGTAAGGTACCCCAACAGTCCTCAAAGCATTGATCTTACCTGCTGTTAAACCTGGGTCGATCTGACTCGAATACAACCATGGATATGGCGGCATAATTGAGCCTGGGGATGTAGATGTTGGATCGAGCATGTGGTTGAAATGCCATACATTGTTGTATGCTCCACCTACTCTATGCAAGTCTGGTCCCGTTCTTTTTGAACCCCACAAGAATGGGTGATCATAAACGAACTCACCAGCTTTTGAGTACTCTCCTTTGTAACGTTCCGTTTCAGATCGGAAAGGTCGTACCATTTGAGAATGACAGTTATTACAACCCTCTCTGATATAAATATCTCTACCATGAAGTTCAAGAGGAGTATATGGTTGAACGCTCGCAATTGTCGGTACATTTGATTTGATCAAGAAAGTAGGTACCATCTCAATCACACCACCAATTAAAATGGCTACTAAAGTCAATGCAGTAAAGATGACAGGCTTTCTTTCAAGCACACTATGCCAGTGGCCACCTGTAATTACTTTCTTCTCTAATGCCGGAGCTTCAGCTGCTTCCTCCTCAATGAAACTACCTTGCTTAGCAGTTTTAACTAGGTTAACCGCCATGATGATCACACCTGAGAAGTATAGTAAACCACCCAATGCACGCATCATATAGAGAGGTACAATTTGAGTAACAGTCTCTAAGAAATTAGGGTACTCTAGGAATCCTTCTGCATTGAAGTTCTTCCACATCAAACTCTGTACAACACCGGCAGTATACATCGGAAGTGCGTACACGATAATTCCCAATGTCCCCAACCAGAAGTGAATATTGGCTGCTTTGGTAGACCAAAGCTTAGTGCCCCACATTTTAGGGATCAACCAGTAAAGCATACCAAAGATCATGAAGCCATTCCATCCTAATCCACCAACGTGAACGTGAGCAATGATCCAATCTGTGAAGTGAGCAATAGCATTGACGCTCTTAATAGAAAGAAGCGGTCCTTCTAGTGTCGACATACCATATGCTGTTACTGCAACCACCATGAACTTCAACACTGGATCTTCTCGAACTCTGTCCCAAGCACCTCTTAAAGTCAATAGTCCATTCAACATACCACCCCAAGATGGAGCAATAAGCATGATAGAGAACACTGTGCCTAAGGACTGTGCCCAATCAGGTAATGAAGTATATAATAAGTGGTGAGGACCAGCCCAGATATAAATGAATATCAAAGACCAGAAGTGAATGATGGATAATTTATAAGAGTAAACTGGCCTATTTGCTGCCTTTGGCAAGAAATAGTACATCAATCCTAAGAATGGAGTCGTCAGGAAGAATGCCACAGCATTGTGCCCATACCACCATTGTACGAGGGCATCTTGGACACCAGCGTACCATGAATAACTTTTGAATAAGGTAACAGGAATCTCAAATGAGTTCACTACGTGAAGCACAGCTACCGTAACGAAGGTGGCGATGTAGAACCAAATGGCCACATACATGTGCCTTTCCCTTCTCTTCAGAATAGTACCAATCATGTTGATACCGAATACCACCCAAATCACAGTAATGGCAATATCTATCGGCCATTCTAATTCAGCGTATTCTTTTGATGTGGTCAGACCCAATGGCAAGGTGATCGCTGCTGCCACAATGATCAATTGCCAGCCCCAGAAGTGAATCCAGCTGAGCAAGTCACTGAACATTCTTGCTTTGAGCAGACGCTGCATAGAGTAATACACCCCAGCAAACATCGCATTACCCACAAATGCAAAAATCACCGCATTAGTATGCAGTGGTCTTATTCTTCCGAAAGAAGTATATGGGATACCGAAATTAAGTTGTGGGAGAAAAAGCTGTGTTGCCACCAAGAGACCTACAAGCATTCCGACTATACCGAAAATGACCGTAGCGATGGCGAAATACTTGACGACTTTATTGTCGTACTTGAATTGTTCTAATTCCATAGTTGCCTTGTGATTTCGCAATATTTATTCGAAGGTAAATTTGGACTCCCGCGGCTGACCTGATGGACATTATATAAAAAACTGATTTATATCATGTTTTATAAAACTGTTTAATCTTTATTCTTAATTGTTAAACAAAAATGAAATAAAATGCTGTTTTGTGGAGTTTTTTGCAGTTCAAAAGAAAACTACACGGCTGCACTAAAAGTGGTTTCCCTTCGGGTTTGATATTGATAAGGATCAAAAAGAGCACAAATATTTCTTAAGAATTGAGCTCCTAAATCAGTAACTACATAAGTGTCACCTATCTTCTCTAACAAGCCCTCTTCGAGCATTTGATCTACAGCTTCATTTACCTGATCTGATGAATCAGTAATTAACTGATGATTGAATTTCTTTTCGCAAGCCAATTCAAGAATAGTTGACTTAGTTCTTAAGTCTTGAGTGGACATGAGATGTCCTTTCATAATTGGGATCCTACCTTCTTCGATTTGGGATAGATATCCCTCTAATGTTTTGACATTTTGGCCATATGCCGAATGAATATCCGAAATAGAAGACACACCTAAACCGATTAATAATTTACCTGGGTTCTTCGTGTAGCCCATAAAGTTCCTATGCAGCCCCCCTTCATTCATAGCACTCACCAGTTCATCATCCAGAAGCGCAAAATGATCCATTCCAATGAAGAGATAACCTAGTTGGGTCAGAATCTCCTGTCCTACTCGATTTAAGTCCCTTTTCAATTCAGGTGAAGGCAAGTCCTTCTCAGAATATGCTCTTTGGCCAGGCCTCTTCCATGGTACATGAGCATAAGAGTAATAGGCAATTCTATCAGGCTGCAGCTCCTCTACCACTTTCATGGTTTGTCTTATACTCTCCACTGTCTGAAAAGGTAAACCATAGATCAAATCAAAGTTCACAGAAGTATATCCTATCTCCCTAGCCCAATTGGTTACCTTCCTCACAGAATCAACAGTTTGAATTCTATTGATCGCCTCTTGCACCTTAAGATTGACATCTTGAATTCCAAAACTTACTCTTTGGAAGCCAAGGTTATATAATGTCTTTAAATGCTCGTATGACGTATTATTTGGGTGCCCTTCAAAGCTGAATTCAAAGTCGGCATGTAAATCACAATAGTCTAATATGCCCAGAATTAGCCTTTGTAGCTCTTTAGGACTAAAGAAGGTAGGTGTTCCTCCCCCTAAATGTATTTCTCGGATCAGTGGCTTATTATGGAAATGTTTCTTCACCAGGAAAAACTCCTTTAGAACAGCTGAGACGTACGGTTCTTCTACCGCATGATTAACAGTAATTCTGGTATTGCACCCGCAATAGGTACATAAGCTTTCGCAATAAGGCAAATGGATATAAAGGCTGATCCCTTCATCTCCATTTTGCGCATAAGAAAGCTCTAGTGACCGCAAATATTCTGCTTTTGTAAAAGACTCGGTATCCCAATCGGGTACCGTTGGGTAACTGGTATAGCGTGGTACTGGTCGGTTGTACTTTTTAATTAATTCTTCAACCCTTCTTTTCATCCTTCTCTTTTTTCTTGTCCTCAAAAAGCATTCTCACGGAAGGAGAATACGTATCATCATATTGCCCAGACTTTACCGCCCAGAAAAAAGCGCCTAGAAACACGATGGCTACTACTATACTTGTGATGATCAATATGACGATAACAGACATACTATATCTTTAATTTTCTTGCCCAAAAGTTGATGGCCAAAGTCGTAAACAGCACAACAGTTATACTACTTAATGGCATTAAAATGGCAGCTACTAAAGGGGTTAACCATCCTGCGACAGCAAAACTTAGCCCACCTATGTTATACGCAAATGAAATGACAAAGCTCCAAACAACTACTTTTTGAGCTCTTCCTGCTAAATCAAAAAACGACCTCATCTTTGGCAGTTCATTGGCCTCTAATATGGCATCGCTTGCAGGTGAAAAGTTTGATATATCCTCAGAAACAGCCAAACCTAGATCACTTTGTTGAAGGGCACCTGCATCATTCAAGCCATCTCCCATCATCATGACAGTTTCACCTTGGTTCTGCAACACCTTGATCTCTTCAAGTTTATCGTGCGGACTTTGTGAAAACTTCATCTCTGTTCCGTTCGGAAAGAACTCTTCAAGTCTATTTCTTTCCGATTCGTTGTCACCTGAAAGAAGTGAAACACCAAAAGCTGCAGAGAGCTTCTTAACTAAAACGAAGACTCCTTTTCTGTAAGTATTGTGAATCACAAAATAACCTCTGAAATTCTGCCCGATTTGGAGATAAACCTTTGTTTGCACATCCTTGGCATCACTAGATAAGCCTAAGAAGGACGCACTACCAGCCTTTAATTGGAGTCCGTTGATCACCGCCTCAATTCCCTTGCCCTGATGTTCTTGAAAAGACTCTAATTGATAATTCTGAACATCAACTTTACCGATCTTTCTAAGTATACCTCTACTCAAGGGATGCGTACTGCTCGATAAAGCCAAAGAAATTATTTCAAGCTCATTTGCGCTTAATTCATCGCCAACGAATTCAATATCCTGATCTGAGTTTTTTGTTAAAGTGCCTGTCTTATCAAATACAATATGAGTTACGCTTTGGATGGCTTCTATGACCTTATCACTCTTTAAATAGAACTTATTCCTAGAAAAGACGCGTAACACTGAGCCATGGGTAAATGGTGTGGCTAATGCCAAAGCACAAGGGCATGCAACGATCAAAACAGCAGTAAAAACCAGCCATGTTTTGGAAGGATCATTGAATTGCCAATAAACTGCTGCTAAAGTGGCGATGGCAATAATGACCAAAGTGAAGTACTGACTGATTTGGTCTATCATACTTCGCTGTTCGTCTTGCGCTTCAAAATTCTGCTGATTCCATAAACTGGTCAAATAGCTCTGCGAAACGTCCTTTTGAGCAATGAAATTCGCTTGCTTTCCTACTAACCTACCTCCTGCATAGATCAACTCTCCTTTTGTCTTTTCAACCGGTTCAGATTCTCCTGATACAAAACTATAATCAATACCAGCCGCCTCATCAATGAGTATAGCATCTGCAGGAACCACCTCAGAATTCCTAATTAAAAGCTGATCTCCTTTCTTAATTTCTTTAACCAGAACTGGTTCGGCCTTACCTTCTATGATTCTCTGTACAGCAAGAGGAAAATAGCTTTTATAATCTCTTTCAAAAGATAAGTTTCGATAAGTCAGGCCTTGGAACCATTTACCGATAAGAAGAAAAAAGATCAAACTGACCAGTGAATCGAAATAGCCCGCTCCTGTCTGAGTAGTTACTTCATAAAAACTTCGAGTAGCCAACGTAAGAACACCTAAGGCAATCGGAACATCAATGTTGATGTACTTCTGGCGAAGACTTTTGAAGGCAGAAATAAAGTAATCATTTGCCGAATAGAATATCACCGGGATACTCATTAATGCGCTAATCCACCGAAAAACAGTCTGATATTCAGCCTCAACAGTTTCAAACCCTAAATATTCTGGGAAACTCAGTAGCATTACGTTTCCGAAACAGAACCCCGCAATACCCAGCTTGATCAATAATTGCTTGTCGTATGTTTTCTCATTGCTGGTTTCATCCTCTTCCAAATTGATCATTGGAGCATACCCAATTCTGTCGAGCATTTCGGCTAAGGCTTGAAGAGAAATTTGAGATGGATCGTAAGCCAATGAAACTTTCCTCTGACTAAAATTCACCTTAGTATGAATGACACCAGGGTTCAAACAATCAAGATGTTCAAGTAACCAGATACAACTGCTACAATGAATATTTGGGATAAAGAAGGTAACACGCTCTTGTTTCTCATCAGCAAAATCTAGCAATTGTCTCTTTACCTCTACGGAATCCAAATAATCGAAGAGGCCACTTGATTTATTAGCCAAAGAATAACCCGGACTTTGCTCTAGATCGTAGTAATCACAAAGGTCGTTCTCGTTTAAGATCTCGTAAACGGTCTGACAGCCATGGCAACAGAAATCCTTCTCATCAAATTGACGATGATCTGCCTCACATGGGTCGCCACAATGGTAACAGGATACTTTGGTCACAACTTTCTTCTCCGACACTATTCTACTCCTTTAAAAATAAAAGTTGTTGAGCTGTTTGTGATTTTGCTATTGAAGATTTTTTGATTGATAAAGTCTTTGCAGGTATTCGAATTCATCAAAAGAATTGGGTGAAGCTTTTCTTTTTTGATATGATCAGTTAGGCAAACACCTGCATCACAATCCATTAATTGGATGCCGATATCTTTGAAAAAGAGCTTGAGATAATCAATGAACACCTTTTCACTATCAATTTGGAAGGTATTACCAGGGTCAGAAACAAATACTGATACAGGCAATTCCCTTAAATCGGTATTGAAAATATTGATAAAGCTTTTTACCGTATGAACTATACTTTTAGAACCGTCATGAACCACAACAATACTATCATGATTCTCATTTTCAGGTAACACAGCCACTGGGCAATTAACGGATTCCACCAATTGATTCAATTGATCCTCTCCATAATACTCCATAAGTGATTTTCTTTCAAAGAGCATGAGATCGGCCACTGTGCTTTGACTGGCCAATTGCCCCAATGAAGTTATGTCTCTGACCAACTCAAGATTCATCCATCGCGCAGTAGCCTCTTTTTCAAAATTGATCTCATATTCGATCTTCTTAATGATCTGCTCTCCGCCACTACTTTCATTGTTGGCGTGCACCAACTTTTGTTGGAACAGTTCATCCAGTAATATCAAAGAGAGATACTTGGTGTGTGATTTATTCAACAGACTTTCAATTCTGTTCAATAAAGAATCAGTATCTGTAAATTGATCGACCGCTAAAAAGACCTTATGCTTCAAGACTTAAAACTTTGTATTCAAAGTTAGCCTCTCCACAACATGATCAGGGTTGATAGCTATCAGAGAAAAATATGATATAAATCATGTTTAGCCGTAGAAGTCGGCCTCGTGTAATAAACGGTTCTGGTCAATCACCTTAATTCGCTTACCTTCTAAAGCGATCATACCGTCAGACTTAAACTCAGATAAAAGACGAATGACAGTCTCAGTAGCGGTACCTACAATATTTGCCAGATCTTCCCTAGACAATAAGATATCAATCACTTCGCTACCGTCTCCTTCCATACCATATGTCTCTTTCAACATTAAAATGGTTCCGGCTAGTCTTTCTCTCACAGATTTTTGAGCGATCTGAGCAAGCTTCTCTTCCATTATACCCAACTCATGACAAACCGTTTTCATCAATTTTTGGAAGAACGCTGGATTCCTATGCAGGATGGTTAAGAAATCTGATTTCGGAATAAAACATACAGCTGCTGGTTCTAAAACAGTAGCCGAAGCGCCATAGAATTCCTCACTCAATAAGGCACGATAGCCAAGGAAATCACCGGCTTGCGCGATGTATAGAATTTGCTCTTTTCCATTAGAGCCCATTTTATACACTTTGATCTTGCCATGATTGATACAGAAAACTCCCATTGGGCGTGTTTCTTCATAAAATAGGGTCTGCCCTTTCTTATAAGTTACACAGCTTTTATGTTGACTGAGCACTTCCAATTCTTCTTGTGGAAGCGAGTCAAACAGTGATTTGTTTCGTGAATCACAAAACTGGCATTGTATGTCAATCTGATTCGTTTTCCGGCCTTTCATATCCCCTTGCGTATACATTAAAAATACATACGGAACGATTAAATACCAAAAGCTTAAAACAAATTTATCCTATAGGAGTTGACCAATGCCAAACATGACCACAAAGGCCAAAGTAGACATGGCTAATTGCTTCAAATAAGGGTCTAGATCAGATGCTTCAGTCTTTGTTCTAACCGCTTTGGCGTTCGACCATAACAAAGGTAAAACTGTCAAAAATGACAATTGCATCCAGCTAGAATAATTGAGAGAAACGTACACAATTGCGCTGATGACGCCACTTGCTAAAAGGAAATAATGATATCTGACTGCATTCTCTCTGCCAATGCGTACAGGGATGGATTTTTTGCCAGCCAGCTGATCAGAAGGAATATCTCTTATGTTATTGACGTTAAGAACGCCTACAGATAATAGCCCCATACTGAGAGCGGGTAATATCAGGTCTGCAGTAAAGCTCTGGTCATATAAGTAGTAAGAACCAATTACCGCTACACCACCGAAAAAGAGAAGCACACTAATATCTCCTAAACCCGCATAACCATAAGGTCTATACCCCGCAGTATAGGTGATGGCTGCAGCAATGGCAAGTAAGCCTAAACCAATAAACACCCAGAAAACAGAATCCAGATCGTCAAAGGCTACAAACAATAAAGCAATTCCAGAGAGTAGAGCTAAAAAAGAACATATGTACAATGCCCTTTTCATAGCACCTAAGCTTATAGCTCCAGACTGCACTGCCCTTTGAGGTCCAACTCGATCCTCACTATCGGCTCCATGCACGGAATCTCCATAATCATTTGCAAGGTTTGAGAGTATTTGAAGTAGAATGGTAGTAAGCGCACATAATCCAAAAATGGACCAATCAAATATGCCTTTTGAGGCTGCGAGAAAAGAACCCATTCCAATGGACGCTAATGCCAATGGTAGAGTCCTTAGTCTAAATGCACTTATCCAGTTCTTCAATTATTTCAAGTTTGAGGTGATCACTTCTTCTAATGGATTAGTTGAAGAAGGGAAAAAGCCTAGAACCTCTCCTGTTGGTGAGATCAAATACTTACAAAAATTCCAAGTTGGTGCTTTACCCGTCTCTGACTCTAACCAAGAATAAAGCTCATGTCTTTTACTTCCTGTCACAGCGATCTTTTCGAACATTTGAAAGCTAACACCATAATTCGCTTCACAAAAATCCGCTATTTCAGAATTAGTACCAGGTTCTTGACCACCAAAATCATTCGCAGGAAAACCTAATACAGCAATCTTATCTCCAAATTGCTCATGCAGCATTTGTAAGTCTTCGTACTGTGGAGTGTAGCCACATCTTGAAGCCACATTCACCACCAAAACATGCTTGCCTTTAAATTGGTCAAAACTGATTTCATCGCCATTGATGGCTTTCATTTCGAATTGATGGAAGGACATTGCGCTAATACTTAAAATGATAGAAATAATTAATGAATACATGTGAGTTACATTCTTTCAGGTACATCAATACCCAATAACCCCATGCATCTTTTGATTGTTTCTGCTGTTAGTTTCGAAAGCGCTACTCTAAGCTGTTGCAAGGAGTCATCCGACTCATTGAAAATAGAAAGCTCTGTATAGAATCTATTGTATTGCTTTGCTACGTCATAGACAAACTGTGCAATGGCTGATGGAGCATATTGCTCTGCCGCTTGCTGCAATTTCTCTTGATATTGAGAGAGTAGTTGAATCAGCTCTTTCTCTGTTTCATGTACTGACTCAATACTGTCAAAATTGATAGATGTAGTTTCTACCCCCAACTGAGTGGCTTTTCTTAGAATAGCACTAATTCTTGCGTGCGTGTATTGAACGAAAGGTCCTGTATTCCCCTGGAATTCAATAGATTCTTCCGGATTGAAGAGCATTCTCTTGCGAGGATCTACCTTCAATAAATAATATTTAACGGCCCCAAGCGCAAGCATCTCATACAGTTCATGAGCTTGTTCATCGGTAAATCCGTCAATCTTGCCTAACTCCTTTGTGCGAGCTTCAGCTGTATCAGCCATCTGTTGAATCAGATCATCTGCATCAACTACTGTCCCCTCTCTTGATTTCATTTTACCTGATGGCAAGTCAACCATTCCATAGCTCAGGTGATAACAGGCTTCTGCCCAAGAGTATCCTAGTTTTTTCAGAATCAAGAATAATACCTTGAAGTGATATTCTTGCTCATTTCCAACGGTATAAATCAATTGACTCAAATTCGGATAATCGTCAAACCGCATAAGCGCAGTCCCTATATCCTGAGTCATATAAACTGAGGTACCATCCTTTCTTAAAAGTAGCTTTTCATCAAGGCCTTCATCAGTTAGATCGACCCAAACAGAGCCATCTTCCTTTTTAAAGAACACGCCTTTCTCAAGGCCTTCCATTACTCTATCTCTACCTACTAAATAGGTGTCGCTCTCGTAGTATAGCTTATCAAAGTCTACTCCCATTCTTTCGTAAGTAGCATTGAAGCCATCGTACACCCATCCATTCATACGCTCCCAAAGCGCATAAACCTCTGGATCTTTAGCCTCCCACTTTTTCAGCATCTCTTGTGCTTCAATTAGGATTGGGGCATGCTTTTCGGCATCTTCTTGAGATAAATTCTTAGTCTCAATGAGCCCTTTGATCTGCTCCTTGTAGGCCTTATCAAAAGTCACATAGTACTTTCCTACTAAATGATCGCCTTTGAGACCTGAAGACTCTGGAGTTTCGCCTTCTCCGAATTTCTCCCAAGCCAACATAGACTTACAGATATGAATACCACGGTCATTGATGATCTGAACTTTGTGAACATCGTTACCCGCAGCCTCAAGAATCCTTGAAACTGAATTTCCTAAGAAGTTATTTCTTAAATGACCAAGGTGTAGAGGCTTATTAGTGTTGGGCGAAGAATATTCAACCACAACGGTCTTACCTGTGCTTTCTACATGAAAAAGAGCAGATTGACTTACATCGTCTCCATTAAAGAATTGAGCGAACTGATCTAGTTGAGACGACTCGGAGATCACAAGGTTCAAAAAGCCTTTGACCACATTATACCCACTGACCACTTCAGAATTCTCAGCCAAATATTGACCTATCTCCTCCCCTGTAGCCTCAGGACTTTTTCTAGAAACCCTTGCTAAAGGAAATGTGACAAATGTGTAAGTACCTTCAAAATCCTTACGAGTAGGTTGCAGATTGATCTGATCAACCGACATGTCGTGATCGTACAACGCCTTCAGGGCAGACGCAATCCCTTCTTTAATAGTAGATTCCATTCTAGAAATTCTCAATCAATGACTCAGTCGTTTTCTCTAGAACGCCAAAAGCCACATCAGCCATTTTATTTTCTGTGTCTAATGTTGGATTGACCTCTACGATCTCCCAACAACAGACTCTTTTATCTTTTATCAACTCAATATTTAACTCTAAGGCTTGTTCTTGAGACAAGCCATTAGGTACAGGTGTTCCTGTGCCAGTAGAAATGGAGGTATCCATACTGTCGACATCAAATGAAATATAGACTTGGTCGCAATCTTTTAAAACCTCTAAAGCCTCTTGAGCAATTTGAGTCACCCCTTTCTGATTGACCTCGTCAGTCTTAAAGTTTCTAATGCCATATTTCTCTAGAATATGATTTTCAGCAGGCTCCGTGTCTCTCACTCCAATGAAAACCACATCCTTTGGATCGATCTTCGGTCCATTGCCACCAATCTGTTTGATCTTCTCCCAAAGTGTTTCAGTCTCTTCCTCCACGTCATTGGCCTCTTGGGTTTCGTTATCCATAGCCGTTACCATTGCTAGTGGCATGCCATGCATGTTACCAGAAGGCGTAGTATAAGGAGAATGAAAATCAGCATGCGCATCAATCCAAATAACCCCTAAACGCAAATCTGGATCTGCCTTTTTAATACCACATATGGTACCTGCAGCAGTTGAATGATCACCTGCTAGGACAATTGGAAAGAGTTTTTCATTTCTCAATTCCTCAATGGTATCACATACTCTATTCAGCATGGTATAAACACCTTGACCATACTTAGCGAAAGGAAACTGAGGATCGCCAAATAGCAGCTGATTCTCATCTTGAACACTTACTGGTTCAAATCGCATAAAAAAATTAGATCGCTGTTTGATTGACGCGATTTTCATAGCATCAATACCCATACTGGCCCCTCTGGTTCCAGCAGCTAATTCAGAGCGAACTTCTACAAGTCTTATTTTTCTCACTTTCTATTATTAAGCACTAACAAACTATTGAGTTCATAAACGCTTGACCTTGCGGCCATTTCCATAGGCTTATGTGTGGCAAAATTGTCAAAATCCGATGAGCTTTGAAGCATTTTTATCAAATAATCTTACCATCGAAAAACAATTTTTGCTTGTCGAGAATTAATGAAATGTTGCAATATTTGCGCTTCCTATCTTAATGTTAGTTGAATGAAGAGTTATTATGATCTGATCGATCAAACCTTTGACTTCCCAACTGAGGAATTTAAGGTGAATGGCAAATACCTCGAATTCCATGGGATTCCTCTAAAAAAAATCCTTGACAAACACGGTACGCCCCTTCGTGTCACCTATTTACCTAAAATCAGTGAGAACATTCAAAGCGCTAAGAACTGGTTCGGAAAAGCCATCGAAAAACATAATTACAAGGGCAATTACACCTACACATATTGTACTAAATCTTCTCACTTTGAATTTGTACTAGATGAAGTGCTTAAGAACGATTGTCAGATCGAAACCTCCTCAGCTTTTGATATACAAATAGTCAAAAGTCTTTATGAAAAAGGCAAAATAGACAAGCAAGCTCTGATCGTCTGTAATGGATTTAAACGCCCATTGTACACAGATTACATCACCGAAATGATCAATGATGGGTTTGAGAATTGCATTCCTATACTTGACAATCTCAATGAACTCAGCATCTATCAAGATCGAATTGACAAAGACTTTCAAATTGGGATTCGAGTAGCAGCTGATGAAGAACCCAACTTTGAGTTCTACACTTCTCGCTTGGGTATTAGATATCGAGAAATCACCGATTATTATCAAAATGAGATCAAAGGCAGCAAGGCGCAACTCAAAATGCTGCATTTCTTTATCAATACAGGCATTAGAGACACTGCCTACTACTGGAGTGAATTGAGTAGGTTTATGTATCAATATTGCGAGCTCAAGAAGATTTGTCCTGAGCTAGACACAGTAGATATTGGTGGTGGCTTCCCTATAAAGACTTCGCTCACCTTCGAATTCGATTATGAGTACATGGTAGAACAGATCGTGCAAAACATTAAATGGATCTGTGACAAAAACAATGTACCTACACCTCACATCATAACCGAATTTGGCTCTTATACTGTAGGAGAAAGTGGAGCTCATTTCTATTCCATTTTAGACCAGAAGCAGCAAAACGATAAAGAGCTTTGGTACATGATCGATGGCTCATTCATCACCAATTTGCCTGATGCATGGGGAATGAATCAGAAGTATATCCTCATGGCCATTAGTAAGTGGGATCACCCATTCCATCGAGTTAATATGGGAGGACTGACTTGCGATAGCATGGACTATTATAATTCTGAAGCTCATTCTTCTGAAGTTTTCCTTCCTCTGATCGAAGAAGACGAAAAGCTCTATGTCGGCTTTTTCCACACAGGGGCTTACCAAGAATCACTTGGTGGATATGGTGGCATACAGCATTGCCTGATTCCTGCACCTAAACACCTACTTCTCGACAGAGATGAAAATGGCAACTTGATTGAAACAGTTTTTGCCGAAGAGCAAAGCCACGAAGACATGCTGAAGATCTTAGGTTATTGAGTGAATTTCTAAAGGTCTTCACCACTTTGATATTTTTCGAGTATATTCATTTATACGGCTAGTCATTTTATAGCCGGCTAAAGGAGAAATGCATAAGTATCAAAAGCTTACTTTTTTAACTCTATCACTCTTATTTCTGCTGGCAACCCAATTACCAGGCCAAGAATATGACAGTGCTTACACTACCAAAAGTGGTGTTAAAGGACATGCCACATTTGATTATTACTATGACCTAGACCATCTACTAGTCAAAAATGGAGACTTCAAATTTAAATCAGATGTGAAAGACTCATTCCCAACATCGGTTTTTGAAGAATTAATGATTGATGGCGAATACAGCGAAAACAAAAAGATAAAAAACTGGAGCTACGAGCTTACCCGCAGAGAGGTTGAGATATTAGAAATTGAAGACGACAGATTAGTCTATGAACTGAATACTTATCGCACTAAAATACTAGGAGCTTATGAGAAAGGAGTTCCTTCTGGAGAATGGACCATTAAAACCAACTGGATCAATGACAAGAGCGAACAGAAAGAGGTTCAAAGCACAACAATACAGCTAAGAAGAGGATTTGCCAATGGAAGCCTTTCCCATTCAAGCACCAACAAAGAAGGGGTTATTTCTCAAGTAGAGGGGCAATTTGAGAATGGTTTTTTCATAGGTGATTGGACATTTACCACAACTAGTGATAATCAAAGCCATACCGAATTAAGACATTATAATAAGGGAGTACTAGAATACACTCTCACAAATGGTGACACTCTCACATACCCTTTAAGTCCTTTAACTACAGGTATTCTCGATGGTACTGCAAGAGGCGAGCAAGTGAAATCACCTATATCAATTGAATTCAATGAAGGATACCCTTCTGCCTCCATTTACCTAAAGTTTCAAAGACCTGGCAACAAATTACTGGCAGGAATTCAGAATCAACTACTACAGTTTGACGCTGATGTATTACAAAAACAAGGAGTCATTTTTGGAGCCGCTCGAAGCATATTCCCGCTCACAACTGAAGAGGAGGAACTCATTTCAGAGTGGAACGAAGCAGAAACTCTTTTCCAGAATGAAGTGACCAGAGTTAAGGAGCATGAGATCAAAGATTTTGGAAGCAGCCAAGATTCGATTGCAGTCATCTCACTGGATTGGATTGAACAACAAGAGGATTTGATTGAAACGCTAAGTCCATTGAGTCAAATATTTTTGAGTGGCGAAGCCGAGTATTACTACAGAGATGGATTATTACTAGAAAATGCCATCAGCCTTTTAGATTCAGATACGCTGACTTATAATCGACAACAATATATTGTAGATTATCCAACCCCTGCAGAAAGCAAATCTTCACTGCTTTCTTACCTAGTTGAAAACTATTCCGCTCGGATCAACATCGCCCAAAGAATTGATCAGTTTCTATCTGAACTCCAAACATCTGCAAGTTTAGAAGATGAACTTGCTGCTCTCCCATTGCTGATTGATAAAGAAAAGAAGCTCATAGATTCACTTTACTCTCAAGAACACTCTGAAGCAACCGATGAATTTCTGACTCAGGTTTCAAGTAAGTTCTTCAAAGGCCAAATAACTGATGCTGAAGAAAGATTTGAGGCCATGGAGGATTCAGAGGAGAAAAAGAGCTTAGGCGATTCGATACTGATTAACCTCAATACCCTAAATCGAATTCATCAAGAAGCACTTAGAATAGAGACAAGATCAGATTTTGTAGACTCCTTATATACCGAATTTGTCTTTGACGCTTTTACTTTTAGCGATATAGAGGCGAGGGTCAAAAAGAGACTCTACGAACAGGTCATTGATATCCAAGATGAATTGATCAAAGATGCGATCAGGGCAGACAACCCAAAGGTCACACTCGACTTTTTAGAAGAAGTATACCGAGCTCAAGGAGCCTTAATCTTTTTAAGAGATCGCAAGACCAGACCGCTCGAAAGAAGCCTAGCAAGAGCTAAAGGCCTTCCAGAAAAACTAGAACTACTCCATGAAGCTTTCTAAACATCTTTTATGGATTATGCTTCTAGTGACCAGTATTCACTTGAATGCACAAGATGAACCTGAGAAGACCATCTCTAACACATCTGCCCTTTGGATTGGCTATTACACCAAATTTAGAGTAGGGGCACGATCTTATTATTACGGGGAGTATCATATCAGGAGAAAGAACTTTGCAGAGGACATGAGCAAGCTCTACCTCCGCTTTGGATTCACCTATCTCTTTACCAAAAAATTTGAAGTTACGGGTGGAATCGCCACACCACTTTCATGGGCACCTGATCAAGAGAATCCGGATTATGATAAAGTCATTCCTGAATTCAGATTTTGGGAACAAGTTTTACTGGTAGACAAACTCTATCATGCCAAGTTATACCACCAATTTAGGTTCGAGCAGCGATGGAAAAGAGATTATGAAAAAGGTTCTCCATACGAATTGACTTACCGCTGGAGATATAGATTTACGGCTTACGTTCCATTGAGCAACAAACACCTAACACCAGGCACCTGGTTTGCAGCCGCATACAATGAGATCTTCTTACAATCAGGCCCTTCGATCAAATATGACATTTTCGAAGACAACCGGCTTTACGGAGGCATTGGCTATATTCTAAACAAGAATATTCAACTTCAAATGGGTTATATGTGGAGTTTCAAGCACGATGGCTCACCTTACGAATACAAAAACACTCATATCTTACGATTTAGCATTTACCATAATGCTGACTTTTATCGTTTAGGTTCTCGATAAATAGAATCCCTGTCATGAAAAAGCACTGTTGTGATACTATGGATTACCAAATCAATGAATGGCAATGTGACATTCATAAAGACCGATTTGACTGCCCCGATGCGTTGATCAGTTATTCAGAAAAGTTTAACGAATACGGCCTGATCATCCATGATGGTGGCCGAGCTTCTTCGATGATCAGCTTCTGCCCTTATTGCGGCACCAAGCTACCTGATTCTAAAAGAGAATTATGGTTTGACACACTTGAAAGACTGGGATTTGACGATCCCTCAGACCAAGAAATTCCAAAAGAATTTTTAAGCTCTGAATGGTACAATAAGAGCCAACTCTAAATACTTGCCTTTTCTAGAACCTGAGTGAATGCTTCAGAAGGTTGAGCGCCCGAAACCCCATATTTTCTATTAATCACAAAGAAAGGCACGCCTGTTAAGCCTAGTTGTTGGCCCTCTTGAATTTCGGAAGTCACTTTATTGACTAGTGACTCACTTTGAAGAGCTTCTTCCATATCTTGCTCAGCAAGACCTATTTCCCTCCCAAGAGTCTTCAACTCAACAACATCTCCAAAGTCTTTACCCTCAGTAAAATAGGCTTTGAATAAGGCTTCTTCCATCTCATCGCCCAAGCCTTTGCTTTTGGCCAATTGAATTAACAAATGGGCTTTTAAAGAATTGGCGGGCTTGGCTTTTGAAAAGTCATATTTCAAACCGACACTAGCAGCCATGTCCACCACATGCTGATGCATCTGAACAGATTGCTCATAGCTCCAACCCTTTTTCTCAGCTAAATACTGATAGATATCTCCGTCATACTGTAAATCATGTGGTACTGTAGGATCTAGCTGAAAGCTTTTCCATTCCACTTCTACATTTTCCTTCCCTTCAAAAGATTCAAGTGCGTTCTCAAAATTGCGCTTCCCTATATAACAGAATGGGCACATCACGTCACTCCAAATCTCTACTTTGATTTTCTCTTTTTCAGCCATGTGCAACTAACACATTCAATTTATTGAAGGTTCAGATATCTGTTCAAAAGAATTTGAGCATAAAAAAAGCCAGATAATCAACGACTATCTGGCTTTAAAATATTATGAGTTCTTACTGAACGTTCAAAGTAAATTGAACATTAAAGTCTGTATCGCCATCAGATGAACCTGTAGAACAAGTTTTGATATCCGGTTGGTGCTGTAAACGAACTGTGAAAGTTCCAGACTGCATATCACCTGTAGTCCAAGAAGTGCTTAGACCTAAAGGGCAACCATTACCATCTTGGTCGTTATAGTTGACTGTACCTGCGCTACCGATATTACCTGTACCTGTTGGATCAGTAAAGATACCGTCAGTAAATGCGAAGAAGAATTGGTGCTCATCATCTTCTTCAGCGATTTCCTCACCAATGTCTTCTGGATCGTTTGGATCTAGAGCGTTGATGATATCGAATGTCAATGTATATTCAGTACCGGCAGCAAGGTTGATAGGACCTTGAACCTCTAATGGCAAATTACCTGCACCATCAGGATCAATTGCTTCAGCAGTAACAGCTGCACCACCTCCAGCAGGAGTGAATCTTAATGTAAGATTAGTGATTACTTCTACACCTTCTTCATCATCTGGTGCTTCGTCATCATCACTACAAGCAGTGAAACCTAAACCAAATGCGAACAAAAGTCCGACTAATAAATAGTTTTTTAAGTTTTTCATTTTATTGGGATAGTTTAATCCTACAAACATACACAATTGCAACAATGTTGCACTAGAAATTATAATTAATTGTTATCAAAAAATTTCTTCCTAAGTCATCAGCAAACAATCGCATCTGATTCAAATAGTCGCGATAAGACGTATTGAACATGTTTCTAATTTCAAATTGACCACCTATTTTTTGATATCTCCATTCCCATCTCAGATTAGCCAGGAAGTAGCCATCAGGTGCATCTTTGAAGTCAAAAATCTCTGAATCCAACGAAATTGTTTCTTCTCCACTAAGTAATTGATCGGGCGTTACAGTTCTTGGTGCCTGAAATTGCTTGAAAGTATAACCTGTCTGAAGTGTCAGTTTGGAAGACTGCAGATTTAAAAAGGTTGGCGTATTCCAAGTGGCCTCAGCATTGATATTGATAGGTGGTTGATTGATAAGAGGTTCGTCTCTCTCAACATTTTTAGACCATATATAACTAGCTCCAAAAGCTGCGTTTAGATCCTTTGAAAAGGTTTTTCTATAGGTTACTTCGCCACCAATGAAAAGCGCATCAGATTGATCGAAGATATAAGTTGGACCGGGACCCCAGAAAAAGAATCCTAAGCCTGCTGGCCTATCAAAAATAAAATTGCCGATGTAATTGATATAACCCGTCAATGTTAAGCTTCTATCAACATCACTAAAGACAAGCTCATTTGTCCATTTAAAACTTTTCTCTGCTTTTACTTCTTTGTCTTCCTCTGTCAATACTCTCCGTGTATCAAGATTACCGTCCTCATCGCTTTCGTATCTCCACAGACCATATTCAATTTTGAATCCATGCTGTCCAAAACTGTAGAGCTCTGCCATGTTAGGTGTACGCCAAGCAGAACCGATATTACTTCTTAATTGCCACCTAGCTGATAGATTCCTCACCAGTCCAAATGTTGCTGTGAAATTGGTGTAAGTGAACTCGTTTCTAAAAATCTCTTGATTCTGTTCTCGCCCTCTTACTGAATTGTATTCATGATCGAATCTTAGACCCATTTCAAATGTGCTAGATCCTTTTTGCAAGCTTTCAATAACAAAAAGGCTATACCTATCGGTATTGTAATTGGGGATAAATGGTAGTGATTGAGTACCAGGATTGTTGTCATTGTTCTGTGTGAAATATTGCGCACCGATAGTACCTTCCAAGCCACCAAATGAAGGATGATACCACTCAAGCCTATTATCTGAAGTCCCGAGAGTTAAATCAATGATGGGTAGTTCAGCGTTTCTTCTTACATCAAATTCTTTCCTATGATTGATTTGCTGGCTAAGCAATAGTTTGAATTTGCCAAAATTGGATAACCAGTCGATTTCAACCTTTCCTAAATGATGTGCCGTGGATTGGCTTGGCTCTTGGATATCGTAGGTAAAATCTCTCATTAAAATAGGCTCTGGGGCAGCCACTATCTCAGCAAAAAGCTCTAAACTTCTAGCCACCGAAGGACGAAGAATACCTAGATCTTGGGCTACATAACTGTAATATGCTTTAATATCCCACTGTGGAAGCTTGTAGCGCAGACCAAGATTAGCAGAATACTCCTCCATTCCTGTATTGTACAGCAGATAATCAGCAGTGCTTCTATCACCTACCCTTCTATAATTTCCACCTACATGATAGCTGAATTTATTTCCTCCGGATCCTAAATAAGCTGTCGCATGATACCCTCTTCCATTGGTCTGATAACCTGTTGAAAGACCGCCATAAGTTTCTTGAGTAAGCTCAAGTGAATTGCCTTCTAACACAACGACCCCTCCTAAAGCTTCAGGTCCATATCGCACTCCTGCAGCGCCTTTCACAACAGCAATATTTTCAGCGCTCGTTATATCAATCTCAGGTGCGTTTTCAGTTCCCCAATTCTGAAAGCCATGCTTCACTCCATTGTTGACTACTAATATCCTATTGCCATACAATCCATGAATTACTGGTAGCTGAATATTCGAACCCAAAGAAGTAAAAGTAACACCTTGAATATCACCAATAGCTGATGCCAGGGACTGAGTTGTTTTGGTGGCCAGAATTGATTTATCTATTTGATTCACAGCCATAGATTGCAGATCACCAACTACTGCTTGGCCCTCAACTACTACACTTTCTAACTGTTTATCATCAGAAACTAGGTACACTCTATGTCTCTGATCCACTTGGTTAGGGTCGCTAAAATCATGCTGATGAACAACTGTCTTAAAACCCAAAAATCTCACTTCAAAATTCACTACATCTTCGCAAATGCCCTCCAAAACGAAATTACCGTTTTCGTCACTCGATGTACCGATATTAGAATCTACAACTCGTACTGTAGCAAAAGGGATTGGCTCATTACTGTCCTTGCTAAAGATGGTACCAGCAATCTGCTTAGAGCAATCAATCTGCCCATAGGACTGGACAAAAAATAGACTTGTGATAAGAATGAAAAAAAACCTCATTAATCTGGGATCAGCACCCTACTCGTTTACTCAACTACACCTCAAAATCCAACCTACAGCAACAAAGCAAATGATCTGAGTTAATAGAATTTTGCAATATTGTTGCAAAAATAAAGGATTATCAATCTTTAACCACTGAGTTCGAAAAGAAAATGATTGTTTTTGACTAGCGGTTCCAGTGCTTTTCAACAATTTGCTCAAGTAAGAACACGTTAGCTATCGAAACTCAACCGCATGAAAGCACTCTTCACCATTACCCTTTTTCTGATTCTACCCAGCCTTATGGCACAGCAAAAAAAGGTATGCATAACGATAGACGACCTACCTGCCATCACCAATGGTATCTCTGAGGCAGGAATAAGAGCTAGAATTACGGATGGGCTTACCAATACACTTTCAGCTTACGATGCTCATGCTATTGGCTATGTGAATGAGGGCAAGTTATACCAAGATGGTGTATTAGACTCTACTAGAATTGACCTTTTGGCTCAATGGCTTCAGAATGGTCAAGAGCTAGGCAATCATACTTTTAGGCATCCGAGCTATCATCGTACCAATTTCAATGAGTACACACAAGATATATTAAGAGGCGAGCGCATCATCAAAGAGTTAGCTAAAGCGAACAATTCTGAAATCAAATATTTCAGGCACCCCTATTTACATATCGGATTAGATTCAGCTAAAGCCAGTGATTTGAAAGCTTTCTTGCAGAAACATGAATACGTTGAGTCACCTGTCACCATTGATACAGACGATTATCTTTTCGCTGCTGCATATGGCAAGGCCTACAAATCAAATGATAGTGACTTGATGAATCGAATTGCAGATGATTATCTCAACTACATGGAAGAGAAGATCATTTTTTACGAGCAAATGTCCGAGTTACTCTATGATCGAGTGATCAACCAAACCCTACTCATCCATGCCAACCTCCTCAATTCAGATTATTTAGATGAGCTTCTCGATATCTATCAAAAGCATGGGTATCAATTTGTATCTCAAACCGAAGTGCTTGAAGACCCAGCATACCAACAAAAGGTGAGCTTTTTTGGGAACTATGGCATCAGTTGGATCAAAAGGTGGGCACTTAGCGATGGAGAAGACTATGCCATCTTCAAAAATGATCCTGAAGTGCCTGATTACATCAAGTAAGAGTCAGAAAAACCTATAGAAACTTCTTTACATTTTCAGGCGGTCGCCCAATCACTGCCTCATGCTCCCTTACCACAATAGGACGCTCGATCAACTTTGGATATTCTAACATTGCTTCGATCCATTCTTCATCAGAAAGATCTTTGCCCTTGAAATGCTCTTTAAAATCAGGCTCTCCTTTTCTAATCAATTCAGCAGGCTTGATACCTAAGTATTCTATGATCTTAGTTAAATCTTTTTTAGAAGGCACTTCTTTCAAATACTCAATCACTTCCACCAATTCTCCACTCTCTTCAATCAATTGAAGGGTTTCTCTACTCTTTCGGCATCTAGGATTGTGGTATATCGTAAGCATAGTTTTAGTGATTAAGATTTTGAATGTGAATTCTTATTTCAATTTTAGCAAATAAATCAGGAAAACATGAAGCAGATCAAACTTAGTGATCAAGTAAGCCTTTCAAATATAGTACACGGCATTTGGCGATTAACCGAATGGCATATGTCAGATGAGCAAATCATCAAATTGGTTGAAGATTGCATGGACATGGGCATTGACACCTTCGACCATGCCGATATCTACGGTGATTATATGTGCGAAGAGCTCTTTGGCAATGCCATAGCTAAAGCCCCAGAATTGAATAAATCGATCAAGGTGGTTACCAAATGCGGAATTAAGCTTCTTTCGCAAAATAGACCTGATCACTACATCAAACATTACGATACTAGCTATGACCACATCATATGGTCGGCTGAAAACTCTTTAAAGATGCTTCGCAGAGATAATGTTGATGTGATGCTCATTCACAGACCTGATCCATTTATCAATCCTGAAGAGGTAGCCAAAGCCTTTACAGAATTAAGGCAGTCAGGAAAGGTGAAAGAATTTGGTGTTTCTAACTTCTTACCAAGTCAATTCAGTGCTTTACAGAGCTATTTGGATTTCCCATTAGTCACTAATCAAATTGAACTATCTGTAGCTGCTTTACATGAATTTGACAATGGTACAGTTGATCACTGCCAAGAGCATAGAATACATCCTATGGCTTGGTCGCCTTTAGCCGGAGGAGCTATCTTCTCTGCTGAAACGCACAGATTCCTTACCATCCGAAACGTACTTCATAAGATTGGCAAAAAGTACGGAGCTTCAATCGACCAAATCATGTATGCTTGGTTATTAGCACATCCTGTTGGCATCATTCCAATCGTTGGCTCTGGTAAAATAGAAAGGATTAAATCTGCAGTTGATGCTCAAAATATAAAACTGACCAGACAAGAGTGGTTTGAGCTTTGGGTAGCTTCTAAAGGAGAAAATGTACCTTAAGTCAAGGAATTAATGGGTCAATGATTTAGTGGATTAATGAGTTTGGGATTTAGTTGACTTATGCTCTGTTCTATTGATCAACCATTCATTCCTTAATCCATTAGCTCATTGAATCATTGAAACAATAGCCCATTAAATCATTAAAATGATGAACCTCAGTTATCCCATTGGTAAATTCGAAAAGCCCAATCAAATTGATCAGAAAACTATCGAGCGTTGGATTGATCAGATCGCTACTTTGCCTGCTCGATTCAGAAAGGCAGTTGAAGGTTTAAGTCCTGAACAACTTGATACACCCTATAGACCCGGAGGATGGACCATTCGTCAATTAATTCATCATGTACCCGATTCGCATATCAATTCTTATATCCGCTTTCATTGGACATTAACAGAAGAAACGCCCAAAATCAAAGCTTATAACGAAGCCGCTTGGGCAGATCTTCCTTATTTAAAAACACTTGACATCCAAACCTCTTTAGACTTGCTCAGCATCGTCCATAAGAGATGGGTTGAACTGCTTAAGTCTCTAACTCCTGATGATCTGGAAAGGTCTTTTATTCACCCAGAAGACAATCAATCATATCCATTAAGAGAAGTGATCGGCATGTATGCCTGGCATGGAGAGCACCATTTAGCTCATGTGAAATTGGTGAGTCAGTGATAGGTGATTAGGTGATTAGGTGATTAGGTGATTAGGTGATTAGGTGATTAGGTGAAAAATATAATCTACCTCTCACTCCCAAACTTCGTCACTCAATAACTCTCTCACTCCTTTACTTCCTCACTTTCTAGCCTCCTCATAAATGATTAACTTCTAGAAAAAACTCATGGATCAAAAACCAGGAAGCATTGGATGGATAGACATGACCGTATCCAATGCAAAAGAAGTTCAAGAATTCTATGCTGAAGTGGTTGGCTGGAAACCAAGCCCTGTTTCAATGGGTGATTATGATGACTACACTATGATGAATGGTGAGGCCCCTGCCGCTGGCGTTTGCCATCATAAAGGCCCAAATAGCGACATTCCTCCTTCAAGATGGATGATATACATTAATGTGGAAGACTTAGACAAAAGCTTAGCTTCAGTAGAAAAATTGGGAGGTAAAAAATTGACTGAGATCAAAGATATGGGTGCCTATGGTAGGGCCTGCTATATCGAAGACCCAGGAGGAGCCGTCTGCAGCCTATTCGAGCCAGCAAGCCAATAAGACTCCCTTTTACAATTAAAAAGGAGTATATTCAGAGATCAACCTGTAGAACATGAACCTTCAACTATATAGTTGGTTTCTTAGCCTTTGTCTAATTTTTGTTGGCACAGACACATGCATTCCTTGCCAAGAGCAAGATGAAATGATGTGTGCTCCAAACTCCATTTCTCTCAACTCTCGAATTTGTATTGATTTAGCCGAGGTTCCCGCCTACATGTACAAAGATTTTCTTCAAAGCATAGCTGCAACTGAAGGAGCAACAAGTCAGGACTTTTTGGATATGACACCAGATTTTGAGTCTTGGACAATGATATTCAAGGATCATACTGCAGAGGAGCTAAAGACTAAGTTCTTCGAATCTGATGAATTAGCCTTGATGCCCATAGTTGGTATCACATATGAGCAGGCAGTAGCATTCACAAAATGGAGAACAGACGATTTTAAGAAGCAACTAGCCGGTATGAATAAAAGGGATAGGGCCATGTATCCTACTGTTTTCAGGTATCGACTGCCCACCAAAAAGGAATGGGGGCTTATGCGTTTTAGAGGACAAGAAAAGGCTATGAAAAAGCAGCTAAGGAAAATGGGCGACAAGAATCAAAAAGCGTTCAAACTTTCTAAGAGCAAGCTTTTGAATGACAATGAACTGATACATGACACTTATTATCTCTCTGACGAGCGTGTTGGATTTTTCAACATGTATAACAACGTATCTGAAATGACCTATCAAAAAGGACTTGCCGTTGGCGGAAGCTGGCAGGCTGGTAATCCTACCAAAGCATTCGACAAAGAATTTACGTACAAAGGCGCCAATGCATGGACCGGATTCAGATGTGTTTTCGAAATTATGGATTAAAGCAAGCCTGCCACCAAAAAGCCTAGATAAGTACCTAAACCCGTTCCCAATGAACCTGCCAGAATAGAGGGCAATAATAGGTCGTTCCTCTTAAAGCTTTTTGCCAAGGCCATGGCCGTGCTTGCGCCACCTATGTTTGCCTGAGAAGCAATGGCGATAATTGCCCAATCTGTCTTCAACAACCAACCCATCCCAATTAAAAATAGGCCATGTACTAATACGATCATTGTAGTGAAAAGCAAGATATCAAAAGCATTTTCACCTACTTCTACGAGCGCTGTAACTTCACAGAATGCACCTACAACTACGAGAAATAAATAGACTGAGAACATCCCCAACATCTTTGCTCCTGGTATTCTTTGAACCACTTTTAACTGAGCCAATACAAGAGCAATAGTTGTTAAAATGAGAACAGAAGGAATGGAAGTGAGCTCAGAGATATAGTCTGAAACTAGCATGGTACATACGCCAATAAAGAGCATCAGTCCAAAACTCATTGGACTTATTGGTTCTTCATCGTTATGCTCTTGAAATGCTCGCCCTTCCATTTTTAAAACAGGGTTTGCTCTCAACTTCATCAAAACAGCAGGAAGGCTTAAAGTCACCAACATCCAAATAGCAGTAACAATATTATCAGCCACCACAATCCCTGTATAAACTGCTCCTTCTCGAATGACATCATAATGTAAAGCAACAGCATTGAAATTGGCACTTCCACCAGTGTAGGTTCCGGTCATCATACCAGCTATGGCCGCATAATTATCTCCAAAGATCACCTCTCCATCGATCAATTGAATGGCAACTAAAACTCCTAGCATAGTCCCAGCTGATCCAAGAACAAAAGCCATCAGCATAGGCAACCCTGCCTTCTTCAATTCATTGAGGTTAACGCCAAGAAGCAAATAGAAAATACTAGCAGGCGCTACGTATCTAAAGATCGCATCATAAACAGGACTAGCATTTGATGCAGAGGGAATCCAACCCAAATTGGCCACAATTGCACCCAATATGATCACCAACAAAGGACCACTGATATGTTTCAGAAAAGTATGTTTCGTTAACCATTCACTGGCAAAGATCAGAGCGAATAGAACAGTTAAAATGTAGATGGGATTTTGGATCATTGAAGAAAAGATAAAACAAATTCTTTGAAGCAATTACATGAACAGTTATTCGTCTTTGAATACATTCTTATAAATTACTCATCAATTTTTTCAAGATGAGTAAACTAGATAGACGCAAGTTTTTAAGAACTACTTCACTTTCGGCAGCTGCATTAGCCACCATCAACACTTTTGATGATTATCTCGGTAATAAAAAAGACCGACCGAAAGCCAATCAATACATGGGAGAATTCGCAGCTCCAAAACTGGATACAGTTAAGATCGCCTTGATTGGCGTAGGCGCAAGAGGAAGTGGACACGCAAGAGACTTTGCCTCTCTTGAAGGAACTGAAATAGTGGCAATATGTGATCTGTATGAAGACTGGGCGCAAAAGTCGGCTGACAGATGTAAAGAATTAGGAGAAGGTAATCGTCATCAAAACATCAAGCTTTATACGGGAGATGAGAATCTTTGGAAGAAAATGCTTTCAGAAACAAAGCCAGATGCAGTGATCATAAGCACCAACTGGCATAACCATGCGCCCATGGCCATCGAAACCATGAAACAAGGTGCTCATGCTTTTGTGGAAGTCCCTATTGCAGTTACCATCGAAGAAATGTGGCAGATCGTTGATACCTCTGAAGCTACTGGCAAGCATTGTATGATGATGGAGAACGTCAACTATGGCCGAGATGAATTGATGTTTTTAAACATGGTACGTCAAGGTTTGATTGGTGATCTACTTCATGGAGAAGCTTCTTACATCCATGAGCTCAGGTTCCAGATGGAAGAGCAAGAAAGAGGAACAGGATCTTGGAGAACTCCTCACTACGCTAAGAGAAATGGAAACCTCTATCCGACTCACGGACTGGGCCCAGTAGCACAGTACATGAACTTGGCAAGAACAGATGATAATTTCGATACGATAGTGTCTTTTTCTACTCCAGCCATGGGCAGAAAACTCTATGCTGAGAAAAACTATGCAGCCGACCACAAATGGAATCAACTAGATTATAAAGGAGGTGATTTGAACACCTCTATTATCAAAACTACTTTAGGAAGAACCGTGATGGTTCAATGGGACGAAACGAGCCCTAGGCCCTATTCAAGACTTAATTTGATCCAAGGTACTTCTGGTTGTCTGGCAGGATTTCCAACAAGAGTGGCTTTAGAAGGTGGTGTTGAAGGCTTTACCGATAACCATCATTCGTGGGCACAAGGGCAAGAGGCATTGGCAGCTCTTAGGGAAAAATACGACCACCCTCTTTATAAGAAACTGAACGAGAGCACTAAAAACTCTGGACATGGTGGCATGGATGGTATCATGCGTTATCGCATTGTTGAATGTTTGAGAAAAGGCCTACCACTCGACCAAAATGTCTACGAAGGTTGTTTCTGGTCAGCAGTTGGTCCATTGAGTGAAAAATCAGTAGCAGAAGATGGCATGCGACAAGCATTCCCTGATTTCACAAGAGGTGAATGGAGGAAGACCAAGGCTCTAGATATTATTACTTAACATGAAGATCGACTTCAAGAGCTATTGGGTATGGTATTATACAACGACCATACTACTGAGTATTGCAGATTACATTGATCACATAACAAGAGCTGATGATCGTTTTCTCCAGATCTGGCTCTCATGGTTTGCTTTTACTTTTGGTGCCGTAACACTTGTTATCCTACTCACTTATAGTCTAAATCGGCTTTTAAGGAGATCATTTAAAAAAGCCCTGCTTTTGGCAGAGTTACTGTCGGTCTTTATTCCATACTTTATTCATATCCGATTGACCGGCCCATTATTGGATATGATCATATTCGGAGGTGGCACTCTGAATTTCTTTGCAACCACTTCAATCTATATTTTACCTATCATTATCTTTTTGATCATTCGGGCACTCCATTGGTTGACTATCATTCGACCACAAACCAAAAAAATCAGCCTGTAACTTTTAGCTGCTTCATTTATTTCGAAGAACAAATTTCATTAGCTTGATTTACTAAGTGAATTATTATGGCTGAACAAATTCTAATCAAACAAGGAGAAGGCAAAGACTTCGATTATGCACAAGATCACTGCTATGTAAAGCTACCATTCAGTGTAACGGGCAATTGCTCAATGGTGGAAGACACATTGAAACCTGGTTTCTATCTCCCAAGACATCACCACAAGATCATGACTGAAATCTTCTACATTTTAGAAGGAGAGTTTGTATTAGAATATGATGATGAAACTATTGTTATGCATGCAGGCGACACTGCCATTGTTCCCCCAAATGTTTGGCACATAGGAAAATGTGAAAAAGGTGGTAAAATGATCACCGTATTTGTAAATGGAAGGTTCGATGAATACTTAGAAAAAATGGCGACCTTAAGTGAAGCAGATTTTGCAGATTTCGAAAAGATGAAGGCCATCAATGCGGAATATGATATTTATAACGAAGATTAATCATGCCAACTACAACTCCAGAACACGATAAAAGAGTAGCTGAAATGAAATTCTTTTCAGTCTACCCTCACTATGTCACCAAAGTCGAAAAGAAAGGCCGTACTAAGGCTGAGCTACATGAGGTTATTGAATGGCTCACCGGTTACACAGAGGCAGAACTTAATAAAATGATTGATGACAAAGTCACCTTCAAAGAGTTCTTTGAAAATGCTACTGTCAATCCTAATGCAGAGTTAATCAAAGGGGTAATTTGTGGTTATAGAATAGAGGACATTGAGACTCAACTCACAAGAGAGTGCCGCTATCTCGATAAGGTGGTGGACGAACTAGCTAAAGGCAGAAAAATAGAGAAGATAAAAAGGGAACAGAAAGCCTAAACCTTTGTATGAATTACGATCAAAAGAGATTCAGACCTGTCTCAAATTCCGATAATGCTGAAACATCTGAGGAAACCATATTCCTCTATGAGCAAAAAGGAAACGTTCTCACTTCAAGCTACCGCGGAGGTCAGATCCGAGAAGGCCATTTGATCGGCCTAGTAGATAACCAAGGCCATATTGACATGAGATACCACCAGATCAATCAATCTGGAGAACTTATGACTGGCATCTGTCGTTCTACACCTGAACTGATGGAAAATGGCAAGATCCGCCTGCATGAAAAATGGCATTGGACCTCAGGAGACCAAAGTGAGGGGCAATCCATTCTTGAAGAAATATAGAATCATAAATCTTAATGGAACAATACTTATCACCTACTCCTCTAATTGATTTCGATCATCCAGCTATTCAGGAAATTATTGCAGAATTCAACAAAGAAGAGCTGACTGATAAGGAAAAAGCCATTGGAATCTACACGAAGGTGCGAGATGGCTGGAAGTACGACCCCTACAACATTGGCCTGACACCTGAAAGATTTAAAGCAAGCCATATTGCCCAAAAAGACACAGGCCATTGTGTAGAAAAGTCCGTTCTACTAGTGGCTGCATTAAGAGCTTTAGGTTTGCCTGCCAGGCTTCATCTAGGCAAAGTAAAGAACCATATAGCGGTAGAGCGGCTCATGGAGAAATTTGGTTCTAATGAGTTAACACCTCATGGTATGGTGAATGTATTTATTGAAGGGAAGTGGCTTAAAATGTCTCCTGCATTCAATAAAACACTTTGCGTGAAATTCAATGTAGAGCCGCTTGAATTTGATGGAGAGAACGATTCATTTCTACAGCAATACAATGCTGAAGGAAGCAAGTTCATGGAATATGTAGACGACTACGGGCACTTTGATGATGTACCGTTAGAGTTTATGAAGCAAAACGTGATTAAGCACTACCCTCATATATTTGCTCAGTTTGGCGATGCTAAAGAGTTCAAGCTTTAATATTTCTTAATCTAAATTCTATCCATTGCATATGGCAATATGCTTTATTGCCATATGCGATTTTTTACCCTTTTAATTCTTAGTTTCTGCATTCTAGCCTGCCAAGAGCCAGACAAAAACCTTCACCTATTAAATGATATTTCTCCTGACCTAGATGGACCTTGGGTCAATGTAGTCATTGAAATATCAGCAGGATCAACAGAAAAGTGGGAGGTAAATAAAGTAACTGGTCAAATAGAAAGAGATTCTTTAAACGGCCAACCCAGAACCATCCAATACCTTGGATATCCTGGAAACTATGGATTTATACCACAAACTCTTTTATCTAAAGAGGCTGGAGGAGATGGAGATCCTTTGGATGTCTTAGTCATCGGTGAAAGTGTAGATAGAGGTACTATTCTTAGATGCAAAGTTTTAGGTGCTCTAAAATTGTTAGATCATAATGAGAAAGATGATAAACTGATCGCACTATCTGAGACATCCCATATAAAGGTTGCTAATTTGGCAGAATTAGACACCCAATACACTGGCATTTTAGAAGTGATCGAAACTTGGTTCGAGAATTATAAGGGCAAAGGTATTGTAATTACTCAAGGCTTTGACAGTGAGTCAATGGCTATTGGCACCATAGAGGAGGCTATAACAGCCTTTAAAGACTAACTCAATTCTTTCAACACCTGCTCTCTATACACTTGCCCTATTGACACCATTCCACTACCGATCTTCAGTTGATTCCCCTCTACATAGTCCACTTTGGATTTATTGATGATGAAAGATTTATGTGTCCTAATGAACAGCTGATCTGGTAGTTCAGTCAGAAGCTTTTTCATGGTATGCGTTATGATCAAGACCTGATCTTTGAGATGCACCTTAACATAGTCACCGAAAGCTTCGAAATACATGATGTCATCAAAAGCGGTTCTGTACAGCTTCTTATCGACTTTCAGCATCATATGGTCATTGACTTCTGAGGAAGTGTTCAATCTGTCTTTCACCTTTTGGATCGCTTGTAAAAAACGTTCGAAGGCAATAGGCTTCATGAGGTAATCAACAGCGTTTAATTCGTAGCCATCAAGGGCAAATTCAGGATAAGCTGTGGTAAAAATAACCAAAGGCTTATTGACCAATGACTTATAGAAGTTGATACCAGAAAGCTTGGGCATATTGATGTCCAGTAGAATAAGTTGCACCGCATCTTTTTCTAGCCCAGACATAGCCTCTAGACCATCTTTATATTCACCAGTCAATTCAAGATCAGGATGATCGGCTACAAACTGTCTGAGTACATCTCTGCTTAAGGGTTCATCATCAATAATGGCACACTTGATCATCTCAAAACTAATTTAACATGAAATTCATTGTCTGTTTGATCGATCTCAAATGAATATCGATTAGGATAGATCAACTCCAACCTTCTTTTCACATTCTCTAATCCAATCCCTCCGTACTTTCCTTGTTCCATATCATCCACATGGCCTCTATTATTCGATATTTCAAAAGTGATATGTTCCTGAATAGTCATTTGAATCTTCACAAAGGCGTTTTCAGAATCTCCCTTCAAACCATGCTTAAAGGCATTCTCCACCAAAGGAAAAACTAATAGCGGAGCGATCTTGGCATTTTCCACATCGCCCCTCACGCTAAAACTAACATGTGCTGAATCCTCAACTCTGAGTTTCTGCAGCTCAATGTAGTTTTCGAGCATCTCTAATTCTTTACTAACCAAAACAAGATCATCTCCTACTTCATAGAGCATGTATCTCAACAAATTCGAAAGTTCTAAAACCGTCTCAGCAGTCTGATCGCTTTTGGCTAAGGCCTGAGAATAAATACTATTCAAACTATTGAAGAGAAAATGTGGATTGACTTGAGCTTTTAATGAGTTCAACTCAATAGAGAGCTTCTCCTTTTCAACCTGCTGAAGTACATACCACGATTTTGACAATTTGATCAATGTGGTCAAGACCAGATAGATAGCAAAAATGGTAAGGAGCACCTGCCATTCGGTGAATGAAACCATATAAAACTCCGTTGGGAGAACAGGCAGAAGCACCTCAAAAGTAAACTCATGCAGACCATAAGTGGTCAGCAGTAACACTGGAATACTTAGTGCGTACATTAGGTATTTGCCTTTTTCTAAAAACTTCGGGATAAGGACTCTCAGGTTGACATAAACCAAAAAGATCAAGGGCACATGAAAAAGTACAGCATAGAAAAAGTCTATGAATTTGAATATGCTGGAAATGCTGAAATAATTCCCGATTGCATAAATGGATAACACCCAGAAAACCGGGTGCTGTATCCATTTTGAGTTAATGAGCTTTGAAACTAACCTCATAGAACCGACTTAGTATAAACTTCTTCTCCTTCAAAAACAGTCTCATCGTTCGAGTATCTATCTAAGAATTTTTGGATCTCAGTAGGCTGAGCAGTGATCACTACATTTCCGTCTACATATTCGTGTCTTAATCTCACCAAATTGCTCTCAAAAAGCTCGTTGAGTTTTTCCAAATCGAACTGAGTCAATTTAAGTTGACCATCTTCTACACCCACTTTCATAAAGGTATGTACTGGGAAAAGATTCGTTGAAAAGGTAGCATCAGAGTACTCAGGTAAAGGATAGATATCTAGGAAATAATCTTCACCGATTTCTACCACATGAGCCATATAAGGCATTCTCTCACCATCAGACATCACTACCATTTTGTAAGACTCATCAGTACTCACGTAAGCAGTTCCTTTGAATTTAGCTTCTGTCTTTTTGATAGCTTCACCCAATTGGCTTAGACCTTTCCCCAGATCTTCCATCATTTTACCAAAATCACTTCCTTCGGCTTTAGAGGCAGAGTCGATTTCTAGCAAAGTCTTTTCAAGTCCGTTCTCAGCGTCCGTTTTTAGCTCGCCAAAAAGTTCATCATAATGTTCCTTCACCAGTTGTGGATCAGAAACTTCTTCACCATCAATTGTCACAGTGATTGGATTATCAGATTTAATACTCCAGCCATCTCCTTTCATAAAATAGCTGTAGGTATCTGGGTCACCATCAGTATTATCGACCATATCGATAGATGAACTCTTTCTTACAACCGTTGGAGGTGCCTCCTCAAGACCCAACTCGATTCTTTTCTTTTCACTCATCGGAATGAATTCAATAAAGTCTTCGTCATTGTTGGGGTCAGATTGCCATTTGCCGACCAATTCAGGAAGAAAGACTAAAGTGTCTTCAGTGTAGATCGGGAATAATGAATACACGCATGAGTTCATGACCAACATGATTGCTGCAAATGCGATGGTTACTTTTAACTTTTTCATAATTCAGATATTTTGAGTTGTTGAATGACTCAAAGGTGTGGCAACCACAGAAGTTCTGAAAATTTTGTCGATAAACACGGCAAATCTCCGGATGAACAAGTCCTCCGAATAAAAATCACATTTTATTGACTGCCTCTGATAATGTTTTGAAAGCCTTATCCGCATAATCTGAAGAGTCCTCTCCTATCAAAGCTGTTTTGATTCCAAGCTTTTTGGCAGGAATCAGATCGCGCTCTTTATCTCCCAGCATCCAGCTTTGCTCTGTATCGATATGGTATTTCGCGATCGCTTTTTCAAACATCAATGAATCTGGCTTACGCAATAATGATTTGGAAACGCTTTCATGCCCGGGAGCGAAGTACATATCGTCTATCTGATGATTGCACTCATTTTGAATAAGCTCAAAGCAGTCAATTACGAACTGTTCGTCATAGGAGCCCTTAGCAATACCACTTTGATTAGTAATGATGATCAAAAGAAATCCTGCTGACTTAAGTTTATGAATAGATTCTTTTAATCCTTCAACCAATTCAAATTCCTCAATATCCGTTATTTGATAACCTAACTCTTTGTTGAGCACCCCATCACGATCTAGAAATACGCAGCGATTCATTTAACCATTTTTAATTTTCAGCGCTTAACAATTAGTGAATATAAGTCGTTACACATATATTGAAGCGGGTCAGATTTGTAAGCACGCGCAACCCTTGATGAGTGCTCACTTTGCCCAAATTACACTTACTTTTTAATAGTTTATAATGAGCGATTGCTTAGTCATCATTCCTACTTACAATGAAGCCGAAAATATTGTCGAGATGATCGACATGATCTTCTCATTGGATAAGGATTTCGACCTTCTGGTCATTGATGATGGCTCTCCTGACGGAACAGCCGATTTGGTCAAAAGCAGAATGCCTTTTTATAAGGATCAATTGTTTTTGGAAGAGCGCTCTGGTAAACTAGGGTTAGGGACAGCATACATCCATGGCTTCCGTTGGGCTCTTAAAAGAGATTACACTTACATTTTTGAGATGGATGCAGATTTCTCTCATAACCCAGAAGATCTGGTCAAACTTAGACATGCCTGCAAGAACGAAGGTGCTGAAATGGCCATTGGTTCTCGATATGTTACTGGTGTAAATGTGGTTAACTGGCCAATGTCTAGGGTTATGCTCTCATATTTTGCCAGCCATTATGTTAGGTTAATCACTGGTATGCCAGTCAACGACACTACGGCAGGCTTCAAATGTTATCACAGATCCGTTTTAGAAACTCTTGAGTTAGATAACATCAAGTTTATGGGCTATGCTTTCCAGATTGAGATGAAGTTTTTGGCATGGAAATATGGTTTTAGCATTGCAGAGGTACCTATCATATTTACTGACAGAACCAGAGGAGAATCAAAAATGTCTAAAGGCATTATCCAAGAAGCAGTGTTTGGTGTTTTGCAGATAAAGATCAATAGCCTTTTCAGGAGATACCAAAGAAGACAAGAATTCGGATCGGACCTAATCGAAGCGGATCGCCTTCACCGGGCTGATGCGTGAAATAATCGCAGTTGGCATAATTAGTACCACACCAACAATAACAAGCGTCAATACATTTACTCCAATAATTCGAGGCCAATTCCAATCAATAGGTACATGTGCCATATAGTACGTGGCTGGTTCAAGAGGAATCAATTTGAATTGGTATTGTAGGAATCCAAATAGTAAGCCAATAGCATTACCAATGAGCAGTCCTCTGGTAACTAATCTGATACCATTCAAAGCAAATATTCTACGAAGCAGCTTGTCTTGAGCTCCTAAGGACTTGAAAATTCCTATCATTGGTGTTCGCTCCATGATCAGTATAAATAGTACCGACACCATGTTGAAACTAGCTACAAAGAGAATGAGCCCTATAAGAATGTAGACGTTTTGAGAAAGCAGATTTAACCAATCAAAGACATACACAAACTTCTCATCTACCCTTTCAGTCATGTGATCAATACTGATCTTTTGAATGAGCACGTCATCCGCGGCAGCCATATCTTCTAAGTCATTAATAAAGACTTCATAACCTCCAACATATCCGGGAGCCCAATTATTTAAACTTCTTACCAGATTAATGTCACCAATCACCACCTGCTCGTCAAAATCCTCTAAGCCTGAATTGAAAATTCCCGTCACCACCAATCTTCTGGTTTTAGGTGGATCCATGATAAAAACCGTAGGTAGAGCATCACCAACAGTCACCTTCATCTGATTAGCCATAAACTGACTGATCATCACTTCACTAGAAAACAGCTGGTCGGAGATCAGAGAAGGAAAGCGACCTTCGATCATATAATCCTGCAGCCTCATGGTATCGAAATCTGTTGCTACTCCCTTAAATAGCAAACCGAATACTTCATCATTGCGATTGATCAAACCTGGTTTTAGGGCATATTCCTGAACATGATCAATCAATGGATCATTAAGGATGGCCTGCTTTCTCTCTTCTTCGAGAAGGATGGGTATTTCATCATAATCACTCGAAAAAGTGAACTTTTTGATTTGTATATGCCCGGAAAAGCCGAAGATCTTGTCCTTGATGTTATTCTGAAACCCTCCTAGAATTTGAAATGACACCAACATAATAGCAATACCTAAGGCCACACTTGCAATGGCTATCTTATGAATGATGCTAGCGAAAGTCCCTTTATCGCTGGAGTTGATTCTTTTGGAAATGAATAAAGGGAGGTTCAAGATTATCTTTAATTTTGACTTTGTTCAAATATAAACGAACCGAATGATTCGAAACGGACTCTGCCTCCTCATTTTTTTCATTTTAGTCTCTTGTAACGCTCAAAAAACTGAGACTGAACTCCAAGTTGGCGCTGCCAGAATGAGTGAATACCTTCCACTGTTGGAGGGTAAGCGAGTGGCTTTGGTTGTTAATCAAACCTCTGAGATCAACGGAACGCACTTGGTAGACACCCTCGTGTCCAGAGGTGTCGATATTATTAAAGTGATGGCGCCTGAACATGGCTTTAGAGGTGAGGCTCCTGATGGCGAGACCATTGATGATAGCAGAGATGCCAAAACAGGTATTCCGATCATTTCGATCTATGGGAAGAGTAAAAAACCTAGCCCAGAAATGCTAGAAGATGTTGATGTGCTCATTTTCGATATCCAAGATGTTGGCATCAGGTTTTACACTTTTATCAGCACCATGCATTATGTCATGGAGGCTGCTTCAGAAAACAACAAGGAAGTAATCATTCTAGACAGACCAAATCCGAATGGAATGTATATCGATGGGCCAGTTAGGGACGATCACATCAGCGCCTTTGTTGCCATGCATCCAATTCCAATAGTACACGGATTGACAGTTGGCGAATTGGCTCAAATGATCAATGGTGAAGGTTGGCTAGAAAATGGAGTCAAAGCAGATTTAACAGTTATTTCTATGGCAGGATGGGATCATACTTCTGAATATGCTCTGCCAATCAAACCATCACCAAATTTACCAAATGACAATTCAATCGCTTTATATCCAACACTAGGATTGTTTGAAGGCACGGTGGTAAGTGTTGGAAGAGGAACTGATCATCCATTTGAACAGATCGGACACCCTTTGTACAGCAAAGGAGCTGTTATGTTTACCCCTGAGCCAAATGCTGGCTCTAAGTACCCTCCTTTGGAAGGAGAACTCTGTAAAGGATATGCTTTTTACGATGCTGAGAGTCCAAAAGGATTAACCCTGAAGTGGATCCTAGACTTTTATCAGGATCTTTCTCCAAAAACTGAGTTTTTCAAAGATTATCTCACCCTTTTGGCAGGAACAGAAGAGCTAAGAAAACAAATAGAATTAGGACTAACAGAAGAGCAAATCAAAGCTACTTGGCAACCCAAACTGAATCAGTATAAGACTATGCGTAAACAATACTTGCTCTATCCTGATTTTGAATAGTAAATGAGTTCAAGCAAGCCCGAAGCATTTACTATAAAGTATTCCAATGGCACTTTATATACCTATGTTGCCATGACAGTGCTCTGTGCCGCATTCGGATTCTTTCTGATTTTTAGACTTGAAGAAACTGGTTTTGGTATTTTTGCCCTTGCAGCATCTATTCTTTTCGGAATTCTTAAATATAGAGGGCTTACGTACATCACACCTACCCTTTTTGTTGACCAGAAAGGATTAAAATGGAATGAAGAATTCTATTCTTGGAATGAAATCGGAGAGATAAGCTCTAACCACGATAAATATGAAATGGTGGTCAAACTTAAAATCAGAGGAGAAGAGAGAAAAATAGATATGACGGAATTCGACATGAGCCACCTAGAATTAGAAATGAGATTATTAGAATTCAAAGCATTAAGTGACAATGAAGGAGCTTAAAATCATCTATATGGGAACCCCAGAGTTTGCAGTCCCCAGCTTGCAAATCTTGGTTGAAAATGGTTTTAATGTGGTAGCTGTGATCACTGCTCCTGACAAACCCAAGGGAAGAGGTCAAAAATTGGCCACCTCTCCGGTTAAAGATTATGCAGTTAGTCAGAACATTCCTGTTTTGCAACCCACTAATCTTAAAAACCCTGAATTCATAGAAGAGCTCAAGTCCTATGATGCCAATCTCCAGATTGTTGTAGCCTTCAGAATGCTTCCAGAAATGGTTTGGGATATGCCAGAAATTGGAACTTTCAATTTACATGCTTCCCTTCTTCCTCAGTATAGAGGTGCTGCTCCCATCAATTGGGCCATCATGAATGGAGAGAAAAAGACTGGTGTTACTACCTTCTTTCTAAAACATGAAATAGATACTGGTCATATCATCTTTCAAGAAGAAGAGCTGATTGAAGAAGATGACACGGTTGGAGATCTATATGCTAGACTAATGAATAAGGGATCAAATCTGGTTCTAAAAACTGTCGAGGCGATTCAAGAAGATAACTATCCGCAGCTTCCTCAGGATGAGAACCAAGAAATAAAGCATGCCCCGAAGATCTTCAAAGAGACTTGCGAGATCGACTGGAACAAGTCATCACAAGAAGTATATGATTTTATTCGAGGGCTTTCTCCTTACCCGGCTGCTTGGACTACCTTAAATGGAACTCAATTCAAGATCTTTAGAACAGAAAAATTAGATATGGTAATTGCCGGTGATAAACCCGGAGATTATAAAACTGACAACAAGACCTTTTTGCATATACAAACTGGTGGAAAAGCCTTGTCCATAACAGAGTTACAAATGCAGGGTAAAAAGAGAATGAAAATCGAGGACTTCTTGAGAGGCAATAACTTATGATCAAAACTATAGTAGTAGCAAAGGCATCCAACAATGCCATCGGAAAGGATAATGATCTCTTATGGAGACTTCCTGATGACTTTAAATTCTTCAAAAAAACCACCTTAGATCATGTCGTCATTTTAGGTCGCAAGACCTTCGACTCTTTGCCTGGAATGTTACCTAGAAGAACCTTTGTTATTATTACGCGCCAAAAAGATTATCATGCACCAGAAGGACATTATGCCGTCCATAGTTTGGAAGAGGCCTTTGAATTGTGTGAGGTTCAAAGACAAGAGAAAGAAGTCTATATCATTGGTGGTGGAACCATCTACAAGGAATCCATAGAAAAAGGCCTGGTTGATAAAATGCTCATTACCGAGGTCAACGCAGACGTTGATGGTGGTGACACCTTCTTTCCTGAATTTGATAAGAAGGGTTGGAATGAAGTTGAACGTATTCATCATCCTAAGGATGAGAAGCACATCTATGATTTTGACTTCGTGACTTATGAAAAAATCAAGTCTTAGAATTACCCTTGTCATTCCCGCGTAGGAGGGAATGACACTATAGAATTGATATATTTGATTCAATAGTGACCTATGAAAAGCTTAAGTAACAAAACCATATGGATCACAGGAGCCTCTTCAGGAGTAGGTGAAGCATTATGTAAATTACTTTCAAAAGAAGCCGTTAACCTGATCATTTCTGCTCGTAGAAAAGAAGAACTGGAAAGAGTCAAATCAGAATCATCATCAACAGCAAAAATTGAAGTACTCACTTTAGATTTAGCAGATACAGATTCCTTATTCAGCAAATCTCAAGAAGCCATTGCACTCTTTGGTCAGGTTGACATCCTCATTAATAATGGGGGTATCTCACAAAGGTCGATGGTAGTAGACACAAGTATTGAGGTGGACCGAAGGCTTATGGAGATCAATTACTTTGGAACGATTGCCCTCACCAAAGCTGTTTTACCTCATATGCTAGAAAGAGGAGCTGGTCATGTAGCAACAGTGACCAGTCTAACAGGAAAATTTGGTACTCCTTGGCGCTCAGGTTATGCAGCCAGTAAACATGCATTACATGGCTTCTACGACAGTATGCGAGCAGAACTCGAAGACCAAGGCATCAAGGTGACCCTATTAGCATTAGGCTTTATACGCACCAATCTTTCACGAGTGGCACTCAAAGGAGATGGTTCTCCTAATGGCTCAATTGATGAAACCCACAAGAAAGGAATGTCTCCTGATCAATGTGCCAAAAGAATTCTAAAAGCAATCCGCAAAGAGAAAAGAGAAGTGTATATCGGTAAGGAATCTTATGCCGCATATGTCAAACGCTTCTTACCTGGCCTGTTTGCCAGATTGATCAAGAAAGCAACCGTACGCTAGCTCTATTTCCTTATCTTCACTGCAAGACCAAGGACTTACATTTTGAGAATTTTTTTGATTCTAATACTGATCGCGGTCGTGCAAAGTTCATGTGCACAAGAAAGATCAATATCATCCATTTCAGATAGCTATTTTGATCTCATCAGGCCTGAGTTCAAGGGTGATCTAGCATATAATACAGTGGCTTTTGTTGAAAAATACTGGCGCTATGCTGGAAATACTGGATTCAACGAGACGGTTTTTCTAATCGAGAAGCATTTGAAAGAAGCCGGCTATGTGAATGAGCAGGAGGCTACCGAAACTGATCGTTTGACCTATCGTATTGAAAGTCGCCAAATGAGTAGGCCTACTTGGGAACCAGTTGATGCAAGCCTTTACATTTCAGGTGAGAACGAACCTCTTTTGAAGCAAAGCACCAATCGAAACATGGTTTATCTCAACTCTCATTCTACTCAAACTGAAGCTGAAGTGGTCTGGATTCAAAACCCCTCAGAACTGAGCGAGCAAAAGGTAAAAGGTAAGATCGTTTTTGCTGAAATGAGTGGTAGAAGGTTATTCACTTCTGCTGTAAAAGAGATGGGAGCTGTAGGAATCATTACTTATGATATGCCAAGCTATCTGCAACCTGAGAAGAACACCACTTCCATTCAATTTCGCTCTTTGCCTTATGACAGAAAACTACAGCCATGGGGAATAGCCATGTCATTTGAGGCCAAAGAAAAACTCAAGACAGCGCTTCAGTCCGGCCCTGTAAAGATCAAAGTGGCTATCGAAACCAAACTTTATAATTCTGAAGAGTTGACCGTTGTGGCTAACGTAAAAGGGAGTGAGCTACCTAAAGAAAGTCTTGTATTTAGTGCCCATATTCAGGAACCCGGTGCCAATGACAATGCAAGTGGAGTTGGTGCGCAGCTTGAAATGGCTACGGTTACCACAAAGCTTTTAAATAATGGCTCAATTGACCCTAGAAGATCCATTACTTACCTCTGGGGAGATGAGATCATTTCAACCCATAGATATATCCAAGAAAAAGAGAAAAGAACAGCTGAAATCAATTGGGGCATCAGCTTAGATATGGTAGGTGAAGATACTGAGAAGACAGGAGGCTCTTTCTTGATCGAGAAAATGCCAGACCCAAGTGCCATTTGGACAAGAGGTAATGACAAGCATTCTGAATGGGGTGGCAGTCCACTTGAAAAGAAAGACATGAGGCCACATTACTTCAATGACTTCATCATCAATACTTTTCAAAAACAAGGACAATACGCCAACTGGGAAGTAAACAACAACCCTTTTGAAGGTGGTAGTGACCATACGCCATTCTTAAGGGCAAACATTCCAGGCTTGCTACTATGGCATTTCACTGACCAATTCTATCATACGGATCAAGATAGAATTGACAAAGTCTCGCAGGCCACTTTGACTAATGTAGGTACGGGCGCATTGGCTAGTGCATTGGTATTAGTCAATGGAGATGAGAGAACAGCTATAGCCATGACTCAACTTATTCAGGAAGCCGCGATAGAAAGACTTCAAATAGAATTTGAACTAGGTTCTTCGCTCATCGCAATAGGCGAATCAACCAAAGAGAAGGAAACAGACATTCTTGACACTTGGGCAAAGTATTATACCGAGTCAATAGCAATGGTGGTTGACCTTGCCGTTTCGCCAGAGGTTGAGGAAGCTATACTTGAATCCAAAAATAAGGTTGTACAACATGCCACCGAGCTAATGACTCAACTCAAATAAAGCACCTCTATAATGACTTCAATTCTACTGTTTCTTTTATCCATGCTTATTCTCGGAGAACCGGAGAAATGTGATTGTGACCCCATTGATATCAACAAATATGAAGACGTTAAGGGGCATGACTTCATTGCGCTAATAAAGGTCAAAGAAATATTTAAAATTGACTCTACTCAGAATGCTTCTAAGTGGAATTATGGCCTAAAAGTAGAAATAGAACAACTATTCAAAGGACAAACCAGCGGTGTAATTTATATCAATGGAGGGCACTCTGACATAACTGAATGGTCAACCTCATGTGATTGGGAAATAAACCCAGGCAGCAACTTCATTATTTTCGGAAATGTACATGAAGAAATTCCTTATTCAGGCCTTTGCAGTCCAGTAATGCAAAACTCCAAGGCCGATATTCATAAACTTGAACAACTCCTAAAAAATTGACTGTAAAAAGCCATCCCTCCCGGAATGGCTCTGCTAATTCTTAATTGAAAATTTTTAATTACTGCGCAGGTTCTCTCATTCCTACCCAAGTAAATCGATCATTCACATAATTCGGATTAGTAAATGATGCGTTACCCGCTGGGTTTCCACCTGTTACGTGAAAATCGGAGAAGGCCGCATTTTGATTCACGAAGATCTGACCTACCAAGTTGAATGAAACTGGAGTAGCGGCCAATGACATTCGATCTGCAATGTATTCTTTCATCTCTGAATCAGTTGTATAAGCACCGCATGAAATAGCACCGTAAGTTTCTGCCATCTCCTTAGCTAATGCCACAGATTCTTTAGTATCCTTTGTCTTGATCAAGAAGGCAATCGGACCAAACATCTCTTTAGAGAATTTATCCTTATCAGATGAGTTTAGCTCAATGTAAATAGGCGTATTCGTTCTTGCATTGCTGAAGTAAGGAATAGACTGCTCGATGCTTCTAGTATCTAACCACACTTTACCACCAATTTCATTAGCAGCATTGGTTCTATCCGAAGTTGCAGGGTTTTGAATGGTTCCTGCCACAAAAGGTCCTGCTTTAGGATTGTTGATCAATCCATTGGTAAAGTCTGCAATTTTCTGCGCCACCTCATCAAAGCTCACTACACCGTCTGGTGTTTTAACGCCACCTTCTGGAATGAAGAAATTTTGAGGTGCAGTACACATTTGGCCTGAGTATAATGCCACCGAGAAAGTGATGTTTTGGATCACTTTATCTATATCAACTACCGAATCGAGTATCATAGAATTGACGCCTGTTTTCTCGGTAAATACTGTCTTTGGAAGAGACTCAAGGTAAGAGCCAAATTCAGAGTTTCCTGTGAAGTCCACTAGCTTTACTTTAGGATGTTCCGCAAGTACCTTCGCTGTTGGATTGTCTTTTGTATCGACTGCCAATTGACAAACCTCAGGATCGAACCCAGCATCTCTCAATGAGTTTCTGATCTCTGCAACAACAATGGCCATTGGTAAAATGGCTCCTGGGTGAGGCTTCACAATAACTGAATTACCCATCATCAGATCAGCATAGACACCAGGTACTGAATTCCAAGTAGGGAATGTAGAACAACCAATGACCAAACCTATACCTTTAGGAACAGCTCTCCACTCTTTATTGATCACAAGATTGTATTTACCCATCGGCTTATCCCAAACTGTTGACTCTGGGAAACGACCTAGCTCTTCATATCCAGCAGCAATGGCCTCAAGTGCTCTATCTGCTGCGTGAGGACCTGATGCCTGAAAAGCCATCATATAACCCTGACCTGTAGTATGCATAGTAGCATATGCATTTTCAAAGAATCGTTTTGAGAATCGGTCTAGTGAATCAATTAAAACAGCTGCTCTATCATCCTTTGACACTTTTCTCCAAGAATGAAAAGCATTCTCAGCTCTTTCGATCAAAAGGTCATTGCTGATTTGCGGATAAGAGGTACCTACCGGTTCATCAAAATAAGGAGAGTGCTCCTCACCTACCCATGCTGTTTCATTTGATTGTTGAAGCTCTTCAAACTTGCCCTTTCTCAAAGCCTTGAATGCATTCTTGCCATCCTCGTCTGCTGTTTCTCCATAAATTTTAGGAGAAGGATGTTCAGGATATTGTGCGTGAAAGGTTCTAGTATGTAAGGCCTCGATTGCCTTATTTAAGATCTCTTTTTGATCGTTAGATAATGCCATAGGATTGTTATTTGGATTCGAATTTAGTGGAATCAATGAAAAATTAACAGTCAAAGCTAACGATTGTTAGGAACGGTTATGAAATCGTCATTTACCTTACTCTAAAACGACTGTCTAAGTATTGATCTTAAACGTTTTAATATGTGGCTCGTCATCCCCGGCTTGATCGGGGATCTACATCCAGAATTATTACATTGAATTAAAACACACAAAATGGCAAAAGGCGGCTACGTTTATATCATGTCAAACAAATCTCGAGTTGTCTTGTACATAGGAGTTACATCGGATTTAGAGACACGAGTTTACCAACATAAGAATGGTATTGGCTCTACATTCACAAGGAAATATAACTGTACAGATATAATCTATTTTGAAGTTTTTGGCGACATAGAATCAGCCATCTATAGGGAAAAAGTTCTTAAGCGATGGAATAGAAAATGGAAAGAAGAATTGATTTCTAGTTTTAATCCAAAATTGAAAGACTTAACAGATCAAATAACAGAATATCATTAAAATATAGATTCCCAGTCAAGCTGGGAATGACGTTTTTAACTAGCTTTAATCTATGAAATACCTATTGATCGTCTCATTACTATTCTCTCTTTCAGTTTCTCAAGCACAAGAAGCACAAAACACAAAGATTGTAGTAAGGACTAAAGCCAAGGACGCTAAATTCATCGGTACCTCCATGGGCGGTTCGCTTATCATCATTAAAAATGCAGAAACAGGTGAAATTCTAGCTCAAGGGAAAACCGTTGGTGGTACTGGTAATACAGATCTCATTATGAGAACTCCTAAGGAGCGATATACTAGCATTGGTGATGGGGCTGCTCAATTTGAGACAACCCTATCCATTTCCAAACCCATATTTCTAACAATCGAAGCACTAGCTCCCGTCAATATGAAAGACAGCCGGGTTTTTGCTCAAACCCAGACATGGTTGATACCAGGTAAGTCTATCGATGGAGAAGGAATCATAATGGAGATCCCGGGCTTCGTAGTTGATGGACTTTACCCTCAGACACATCAGGGGTTCTCTTTAGCCTCGGATAAATCAATTGAGCTAAAAGCAAATATTGTAATGATGTGTGGTTGCACTATCTCTGAGGGTGGATTATGGGACAGCAACCTTCTTGAGGTTAGAGGGATGGTATATGTTAATGGAGAATATTTAAAAACAGTTGAGTTTAAAAACAATGGCACTCCCAATACATTTACTTCAGCCCTACAATTAGATAAAACAGGAAGTCATGAGGTAATCATCACGGCCTTTGATCCTAAAACCAATAATAGCGGAGTTGATGAACTCAATTTTAGAGTAAATAATTAAGCCATTAGGCAACTCTATCCTATTTGATCAGTTTATGTTCCTGACTGTTAATTTCTATGGATACCATCAGGACCACTAATAAGCTTTTACTGGTATTTATCGTGCCTTTGATCTTCTATTTACTGAAGACCCTGGACTTTATTTTTATTCCGCTAGTTGCCGGTATGTTTATTTCCTTGGTCTTCCTCCCAATGGTGCGATGGTTGAAATCAAAGGGAAGCCCGAAGTGGCTTAACATCTTTATTGTTATTGTCCTATTCTTAATTGGCTTTCGTGCCTTAGGCTATGTCATTCAAATCTCAAGCAAAGAGATCTTGTCTACCAATGACTTATTCCTCGAGCAAGCCAAAGTTAAACTCACCGAGCTCCTTCAAAATGTGGAAGCCTTCTTCGGTGTAGAATTCCTACAAGGACAAGAAACGCTGCAGTCATTGATCACACGTGACAGTCTGAATAAAAACCTTCTACCTACTGCTAGCTTTGTAACCAGCACAGTTTCTATGTTGCTCACTATGTTCTTTTTTGTATTACTGCTTTTAGCGGATTCTATCGATGTTCAAAAATTGATTAATGCCACCGTTCTCCGAGGAAAATTTGCTTCAGTCAAAACCTTTCGAAAAATCGAAAAAGACCTTCAAACGTTCATCAAAGTTAAATTCGGAGTTAGTCTTTTAACAGGCATAGCCGTTGGCGTTGCCTGTTGGGGATTCGGTATCAGTTTCCCTGTGTTCTGGGGCTTATTTGCTTTCCTGATTAATTTCGTGCAAATGATCGGATCAGTCATTTGTGTGATTGTTCTCGCCATTTTTGCCTTTGTAGAATTAGATGCTTCGAACGGATTGCTCTTTTTCATCATTACCATCAGCGGAATTCAAGCACTAGTTGGCGGAGTATTAGAGCCTATCTTCATGGGTAGGTCCTTCTCGATCAATGTCATCACTATTTTGGTATCGCTCATGCTTTGGGGATATATCTGGGGAATACCAGGTTTGATCATGTCTATTCCAATAACCGTTTTCTTCAAGATTTTATTAGAACAATTTGAGAATACTAGACCCTATGCACTTTTAATGACTGGGTCGAAGGCTACAAGTAATTAGGGCATTTTAAATGCGAAGCTTTTTCTAAATTGGGAGATGAAAAAATTTTTCAAGCTCTTAGGTGTCCTCCTTTTATTATTCATCTGTTTCATTCTTTTCAGGACCTTCACATTCTCATCAAGTCAGCTTGAAGTTAACCCAGTAGCACATGTGGCTATTGAAGATGAGGCCATTTCGAGGTTTCAAGAGGCATTAAGAATCAAAACTATTTCTCATGAAGACCCATCCAATTTTGATTCTACAGCCTTCAGAGCATTCAACTCATTCCTTAGTGACAATTTTTCTCTTGCCGATTCTTTATTGGATCATCAGTACTTCAATGAATTTAGCCATTTGTATAAATGGACAGGAAAAAATCCATCCCTTAAACCCATAGTCTTAATGGGTCACTTGGATGTGGTCCCTATCGCATCACCCGATAAGTGGAGTATTGATCCATTTGGTGGCCAAATCAGAAACGATATTATCTGGGGTCGAGGGACTATAGATGACAAATTCACCGTAGTTGGAATTCTAGAAGCCACCGAAATGCTCTTGCAAGAAGGATTTCAACCTGAAAGAACCGTTTATTTTTCATTTGGTCATGATGAAGAGGTTGGTGGCGATTATGGCGCTGTACCTATTGCGGCCTATTTAAAAGACCAAGGTGTTGAGGCCGAATTAGTTCTTGATGAAGGCTATGCCATTACACAAAAACTTATACCCGGTTTGGAGCAAGATGTAGCTTTGATCGGTATTGCAGAAAAAGGATCAACCACTTTGGCTCTCAGTGTGGACATGAAAGGCGGTCATTCTTCACAACCAGCGAAGGAAACAGCTATCGATGTTCTATCAAATGCAGTGGCCAAACTTAAAGCCAACCCGCTGCCCGCCACCTTCACTGAACCAATGCACGGCTTCATGGATCAATTAGGCCCTGAAATGGGTTTTGTAAATAGAATGGCTTTTGCCAATCGTGAAATATTCAAACCGGTAATTACAGTCATTTATGAGGCTACAGGTTCAGGCAATGCTTTAATAAGAACCACTACTGCACCTACTATTTTCGAATCCGGCATAAAAGAGAATGTCATTCCGACTACAGCCAAAGCGGTAGTTAATTTTAGGATCATACCAGGACAGAAGGCTGAAGACGTAAGAGCACATGTGATCGAAACCATTGCCGATGACAGGATCAAAGTGCAGTATCAAGGATTTAATGGAGAGCCGTCAGATGTTTCGCCAAAAGATGGACAAGCCTACGATCTTTTAAATCAGACCATCAAAGAGATATTCCCTAATGTTCTAACGGCTCCTAACCTAGTAATTGGAGCAACAGATTCTCGCCATTTCAAGGATGTGAGTAAAAATATTTATCGATTTGTGCCTTATCATATCAATAAGGAAAACATCGATTCATTCCATGGAATAGATGAACACATCCCTGTAGAAGACTACAGAGATGCCATCAGATTTTACCGTCAGTTGATTTTAAATTCTAATGCGATGGATTAAAACCATCCAGCACCTAAATTTCTAAATGGCCATGGAATGCTCACTAAGATGAGTACTAGGCCTATCAGATAGAACATGGCTACCGCTCCGAATTTTTTGGCGCTTTCTGTAGCTCGTTTTGACTTGCTATAACCTACTGTGATTAAAGCTATAGCAATTAACATCAATGAGATATGTTCAACTCCATAGAATCTATAAACTGGGTTTTTCATAAATCCTTCAGAGAAGTTCACAAGAGGGCTGATGAAATACAAAACCAGTCCGATCAATAATTGAACATGAGTGAAGATCATGGCAAAAAGAGTGACCTTTTTGTCTTTGTCAGTCCATTCTGTTCCATTGTTCTTTTTACTGAATGCATTGTAAACTGCATAAATCAAAAGAAAGAGAACTATCCATCTTAGACCTGAGTGTGCGTGAACTAATCCGTTGTACATAGTGAAGTGATTTGTTGCACAAATAAAGCACAGAAAAGTTAGAATTGTTTGGTTAATCCAGTGTAATGGCCTTGGCTTACGAGAATCAAATCTTTAATTTCCTGTATGCCAACCAAAGACAGAGCATTTAATTGGCGATATGCCATCGGTGAAGTAATTCTCATTTTTATTGGTATCAGCTTAGCCATAGGTTTTCAAAACTGGAATGATGAAAGAAAACTCAAAAAAGAAGCTGAACAAGTACTCCAATCATTAAGAGAAAACCTAGTTGTCGTATCAGAGGAGCTTGATAGCCTCAGAGACAAGGAATTAGGCCGAATAGCAGACTATGAATCTCTATTAACTCCATCTAAGAGAGAACTCTTTATTCAACAGGAAAACGTAGATGCCCTAATTTGGAGAAGGTTATTTTCAGTTGAAGTGGCGATCCCTAATTTTACAGCTTACGAGGAATTCAAAAATGCAGGACAGCTTAGCTTAATCAAAGATGCTGAATTACAAAAAATGATGATCAATCTTGAATTTCAGCATGACGATTTGAAAACGACAGTTGCAGACCGCCTATTTGTTCAGCAAACCATGATGGACCCAATCTTAGTAAAATACTTTAATGTGCCTAAATTCTTGGAAGCGACTTATAGTGGCGAATACAACTCGGACCTTCAACCTACAGATTATTCAAAAGTGCTTGCTCTTCGAGAAGTACAGAATGCCATAGCCTACAAAGTTGCCCTAGGAAGAGATCATGAAGAGGATTTAGCCAGGCTGTTAGTGGCTTGCGAAAAAATGATCAAAAGACTCGATTCACTCAAACAATGAAAGCGGCAATATATCATCAGTTTGGTGGAAATATTGGGATAGAAACAGTTCCTGATCCAAAACCTGTAGAGGGAGGCGTTGTACTCAAAGTAGAATCAACAGGTCTTTGCCGTTCCGATTGGCACGGTTGGATGGGCCACGATTCTGATATTGAGTTACCGCATGTACCAGGTCATGAATTGGCAGGCACAATTGTCGAGCTTGATGATAGTGTTAAGCATTTCAAAGTTGGAGATAGGGTAACAGTCCCATTTGTTGGTGGATGTGGAGAATGCCCTCAATGTGCCTCGGGAAACCAACAAGTATGCGATAACCAATTTCAACCTGGATTTACCCATTGGGGTAGTTTTGCTGAATATGTTGGTATTCATTACGCGAATGAAAACTTAGTAAAACTACCAGATGAAATAAACTTTGATACTGCAGCGAGCCTCGGATGTCGATTTATCACTTCTTACAGAGCGGTAGTTCATCAAGCTAGAATTGAGCAAGGTCAATGGTTAGCAGTTTATGGATGCGGTGGAGTCGGTTTATCTGCCATCATGATCGCGAAAGCGAAAGGAGCGCAGGTTATTGCTATAGATATCAATAAGGAAGCTTTAGCCTTTAGTCAGCACATTGGGGCTGATCACATCATTAATTCAAGTGAGCAAAATCCAATTGAGCAAATCAGAGATATTACCAATGGAGGAGCTCATGTATCTATTGATGCGCTGGGTAACAAACAGACATGTTATGATTCAGTTGCGAGCCTTAGAAAAAGAGGAAAGCATATTCAAGTTGGACTCTTGGCTGGTGAAGATTTTGAGCCAAGACTTCCCATGCAATTAGTAGTGGCAAATGAATTGGAAATTATTGGGAGCCATGGCATGCAAGCTCATGCCTATCCAGAAATGCTTGATTTAATAGCTAGCGGAAAATTAAATCCACAGCAATTAATCACCAATAAAGTAAATCTTGAAGAAGGCGCTCAACTACTAACTCAATTGAATCATTTCTCGAATACAGGTATTACTGTAATTAGTAGTCTTTAAAAATCCTTTTAAAATTTCAAGGAGGCGTATCCTTTTAGTTGATAGGAGGTCATTGTGGTTAGCATGGATGTAGCTACCTCTAAACCGGGAGCGAGTTTCTCATGATCAATATTTCTACCCATCAATGATTGAGAACACACAAAGATCTTGACACCCGCTTCTTGCAGCTTCTCAAACAATTCTAGATGAGGATTATCCATATCAAAGCGTTCTTGATACTTCTCGTTATTCAAAACAGACCAGACAGCTCCTCCATGGATCGCCAATACGACATGCATATTTTCTTTAGGCACACCACCCATGGCATGCAGATTTAATAATCGTGCAACATTGACAATAGAGTAAAATGGACTACTCTTATCAGAATCACCCGTGGCCACATCAATCACTATTTTGTAGTCCATATTTGGATCGGGTCTCTCGGTAGCGTGTGGGGCATCAAAAATACCTCCATAGCCCTCTATAATAGGATTGACTCTTTTTTGAGCATTCAACTGATAACCGATAAATAAGGTGAGCGAAAGCAGGATGATTCTTTTCATAAATTCAATATACGGCTCAATTCACTGCTTGTTGAACTTTCTTACACTTTCGGCATGTTTGTATTATTATACCATTTGGTATATTTTTATATATGACTAAAGCGGAAAGAACCACAAGATTTATCATAGAACGTGTTTCTCCCATTTTCAACAAAAAGGGAGTTTACGGAACTTCTCTCAATGACTTAACAGAAGCCACGGGCCTCACAAAAGGCTCTATCTATGGCAACTTCAAGAATAAAGATGACTTGGCGAGTTCTTGCTTTCAGTACAACCTGAGGTTTCTTCAAAGAGGCTTATATAGGTCAATTACACTCAATGGCAATGCACAATATAAGCTTCAGGCGCTCATTGATTTTTATCGCGAACATTACGAAGAGGTATCTCAAAATGGTGGATGCCCTCTAATGAATAGTGCCATAGAAGCAGACGATGGCTATCCACTTTTAAAAGCAGAGGTGGCTAAGACATTTGATCAGTGGAGAAGAGAATTGATTAATATTTTGAGTCAAAGTCAGGCCAAAGGAGAATTAGACACTAATTTTGACAGCGAAAGATTTGCCAACACTTTTATCGCTATGATCGAAGGAGGCATTCTTGTGGCAAAATCTTTAAATGAACCGAGCCATTTTTTTAGCATCATGGAATCGCTAGAAGAAATGGTCAGTAACATTAACTAAATAGAAATGAATAGAGTAGTTGTAACAGGAATGGGTGCTTTGACACCTATCGGAAATGATCTTGATAGTTTTTGGAAAAACTTATTGGCTGGTAAAAGCGGAGCTGGACCAATCACAAAATTTGATGCTGAAAAGTTTAAAACGCAGTTCGCCTGTGAAATTAAAGACTTCAATATTGAAGACCATATACCACGCAGTGAAGCAAGAAGATATGACCCTTTTACTTCTTATGCTTTGGTTGCAGTTGCCGAAGCCCTAAAGAATGGTGGAATTGATTTTGAAGGACTAGATAAAAATAGAATTGGCGTTATCTGGGGTTCAGGTAATGGAGGTATCAAAACCTTTAACGATGAAATGATCGACTTTGCGGAAAGAGGGCGAGACCCAAAATTCAATCCTTTCTTTATCCCAAAGATCATTGCTGATATTGCCTCAGGTATTATCTCCATCAAATACGGTCTAAGAGGTATAAATTTCACTACCATCTCAGCTTGCGCTACAAGTACAACGGCCATTATTGACTCATTTAATTACATCAAATGGGGAAAAGCCAATATGGTGATCACTGGTGGTTCTGAAGCACCGATCACACAAGCGGCAGTAGGAGGATTTAATGCCTCACGCGCCCTATCCACTAGAAATGATGACCCAGCAACAGCCTCAAGACCTTTTGATAAAGATAGAGATGGTTTCGTGATGGGTGAAGGTGCCGGAGCACTTGTTCTTGAATCGTTGGAGCATGCGCAAGCTCGAGGAGCTAAAATCTACGCAGAGGTAGTAGGTGGCGGCATGGCAGCTGACGCTTATCACTTAACAGGCACTCACCCTGAGGGGGAAGGTGCTGTTTTGGGCATGAATGAAGCGCTAAGAGAGGCAGAAATTGAGGCAGCAGATATAGATCACATAAATATGCATGCTACCTCAACACCTGTTGGTGATAAAAGTGAGTTGATCGCTATTGAAAGAGTATTTGGAACGAATCCAGATCTGAATATTAGTGCTACCAAATCGATGACTGGTCACTTGTTAGGAGCCGCAGGAGCAGTGGAAGCCATAGCGAGTATCATGTCGACAATTGACAACAAGATCCCACCAACGATCAATACTGAAAATGTAGATGAGGAATGGGCTGGGAAATATGAATTAACGCTGGGTAAATCTCAAGAAAGAGAAGTTACTTATGCGATGAGCAATACCTTCGGATTCGGGGGTCATATTGCTACGGCCATCTTCAAGAAATTTGAAGCTTAGATTTTATTGTCATCCTGAGCCAATAAAACTCAGGATGACTAATTCCTTATTCTGAAGGATTCTTGGCCACTTGAGCACCTTCAGGCATCTCAAAATTGCTCATAGCCGGATATTCAGTTGAAACAGTTACGTTTTCAAAAGTTCTCGAACCTCCTCTTGGGTCACCAACCACGCCATCTTGGTATTGATACCACTGCAGGCTTGTAGGTAATACTACACCTCCTCTATTCTCCCAGCCATCATATTTGATCAAACTGTATCGATCACTAGCTTCTCCACCACCGAAAGTAGCGGTATACATCAACCATTCCATTTGATTATTTTCTTGATCTGATAGTATGATATAATTGTCCTTCGGAGAATCGCCTACACCATCACCATAACTGACTTTTACAGCATTATAAGTTTTATCTCCTAAGGTCACTGGCTCTACATCTTCATAAAACACTCCCGGGTCCCCAACTACGAATGGAAATGCATAGAAATAGAACATTAAGTTGTATCTCATTCGCTGTCTATCTGCATTTTCGTTTGGAGGCATTACCCAAACTTTCTCGCCATCAAAACCCACTGTTTGAGCTTCAGAATCAATTCTGGTATACCTGCTTTGAAGGTCTACTAAAGTATGACTCCCATTAAAATCATAAGACATTTGTTTTAAAGAAGTCCACTGATCAAACCCTCCGTGTGCATCAAAGACTTTTGCGATTGAAGCAATATGATGATCAGTTAATGAAGGTTCAGCTTGAACCTCAACTGTTTTTTCTTCTGTTTTTGTCCCTTGACAAGCCATGATAACCGTCATGACTACAAGCAATAGATACTTTTTCATTAGATTTCTTTAAGGTGCTTCAATGATAACAGAAGTAATTTAACCATGTTCCACCATTCAAATAAGTTCTAGACACAATGAATCCGAAAGTCATATTCGAGACAATAGAAAGAGAGATGTCCGTAATTCCAGGAGTTGAGGCAGGTACTATGATGTCCTCACCTGGACTTCAATACAAAGGCAAGAATTTCATGTTTATGTGGGAACACAGGATGTGTTTTAGGCTCGAAAGAGATTTCGATCCTGCTTCTGAAGGCATTCATCATTATGAACTCTTAAATCCTTTCAAAACTAAGCCTCCCTTAAAAGATTGGTTCGTTTTGACTGAACAGCCTGAGAAATGGCCCCTTTTGGCTGAAATTGCTTATCAGAAAATGAAAGCCAAAATGGACTAGTTTAATTCTCTGTCTGGCTTAACTTTGGTACTCATTTTTAGCAGATGAGTAAAGAACAAAAATTTGAAACCCAGGCAGTAAGGACTCAGATCCCTTCAACTCATGCCCAAGAGCATTCTACACCTCTTTATCTGACCTCAAGTTTTACTTACGAGGACGCAGAAGAAATGCGTGCCGCTTTTGCTGGTGAAAATGACAAGAACATCTACAGTAGATTCAGCAACCCGAATTTTGAGGAGTTTGTCGACAAGCTGTGTCTTATGGAAAAAGCTGAAGCCGGTTATGCATTTGCCACAGGCATGTCTGCCGTTTTCTCCACTTTTGCGGCTTTGCTCAAAACAGGCGATGAAGTGCTCTCTTGTCGTTCAATTTTTGGTTCGACACACACCGTATTTCAAAAGATCTTTCCTAAGTGGGGTATTACTACCACCTATGTCGACATCAATGACACGGATTCCTGGTCGCACTATGTGACAGACCAGACCAAGATGGTTTATGTAGAAACTCCTACTAATCCTGGAGTTGATTTGATTGACCTTGAGTGGCTAGGCTCTTTTTGTAAAAAACACCAATTGATCCTAGTAGTAGACAATTGCTTCGCAACGCCTTATTTGCAACAACCTATTCAATATGGGGCTGATCTGGTCATCCATTCGGCTACCAAATTCATTGACGGACAAGGTAGAGTTTTAGGAGGAGCAACAGTGGGAAGAAAAGATTTGATCGATGAGATCTATGCCTTCAGTAGAAGTGCTGGCCCTGCCCTCTCACCTTTCAATGCATGGGTGTTATCAAAAAGTTTGGAGACTCTCGCAGTTAGAATGGACCGGCATTGTGACAATGCTTTGACATTGGCCCAATTCCTCGAATCTCATGATCAGGTCGATTGGGTGAAGTATCCATTTCTACCATCACACCCCAAACATAAGGTAGCCAAAAAACAAATGAAAGCTGGTGGTGGCATTGTTACCTTCGGTATTAAAGGAGGGGCCGCAGCTGGTGTAAAATTCTTAAACTCGATCAAGATGTGTTCTCTAACTGCCAATTTGGGCGACAGCAGAACCATTGTTACTCATCCTAATTCAACTACCCATGCCAAGCTTTCAGATGAAGAAAGACTAAAAGTTGACATTACCCCCGAACTTATCAGGGTATCGGTAGGTTTAGAACATATTGATGATATCAAGGCAGATATCGATCAAGCCTTAAAAAGCATTTAATACGCATGAAAGTGATCACGGCTGAAATTTTGACCATTGGAGATGAAATTCTATATGGCCAAATAACAGATACTAATTCCCAATGGATGAGTTCAGAGTTGGACCAATTAGGGATTAAAGTAATTCGAAAAACAACTGTTGGCGATACGGAAGAGGCCATACTCGGTGCTTTCGCAGATGCCGAAGAAAGAGCAGACATCACCTTGATCACAGGTGGTTTAGGCCCTACAAATGATGACCTCACCATGCCCATGTTGGCCAAGTATTACGATGTAGACATCGTAATGAATGACAACGTGCTTCAGCATGTAAAAGAGTTTTTCGAAAGCAGAGGTCGCACCTTCACTGAATTAAATAAAAGGCAAGCTCTAGTTCCTTCGAATGCCGTTGTGCTTCATAACGATCTAGGCACTGCCCCAGGAACTTGGTACGATCGAAATGGAAAAGTATTCGTTTCTATGCCAGGTGTGCCTCATGAGATGAAGAATCTCATGAAGAAGCATGTACTGCCTAAACTCACTGAGTTCTTTAACACCCCAGTGATCTACCATAAACTGATTAAAACGGTAGGAATTGGTGAGTCCTTTTTGGCAGATAAGATCAAAGATTGGGAAGATGCACTCCCTGATCATATTTCATTAGCTTATCTACCAAGCATTGGTCATGTCAAGCTGAGACTAACTGCTGTAGGCGAAGACAAAGAGCAGCTGAAACAAGATGTTGAAGAACAAATAAAAGGTTTCCTTCCACTTGGAGGCAAATACGTTTACGGCTATAATTCCACTACACTTCAAGAAGCCATCGGTTCTATGTTGAAAGAGCGAGGCAAGACCATAGCTTTTGCAGAAAGCTGCTCTGGAGGGTATGTTCAACACATGATCACGAGTATTGCAGGCTCAAGTGAATACTTCCAAGGTGGAGTGGTTCCTTATCATAATGACCACAAGATCAACGTACTTGGGGTTAAAGCTGAAACCCTTGAAGCTCATGGTGCAGTAAGTGAAGCTACGGTTGAAGAGATGGCTGAAAACGTAAGAAAACTCTTCAAATCGGATATTGGAGCAGCTAGTAGCGGTATTGCGGGTCCTGGGGGCGGCTCAGAAGAGAAGCCAGTGGGCACTGTTTGGATCGCATATGCCGATGGCGAAAAAACCATATCGAAAAAACTGCAATTAACGAAAAACAGGAAATTAAATATCGAACTTACCAATATTGCGCTATTAAATTTGGTTAGAAAAAGTTTAACAGCGTAAAACATGGATAATATTTGGTAAAACGTTATTTTTGTTGAATCGTGCAAACGATTTAATTCATTAGAAATAAAGAATTATGGCTATAGTAGAAATGGTAATGCCAAAGATGGGAGAAAGTATCATGGAGGGTACAGTACTATCTTGGTTGAAAGCAGAAGGGGATACAATTGAGGCTGATGAGTCAGTTTTAGAAGTGGCTACCGACAAAGTAGACACGGAAGTTCCTGCCACCCACGGAGGTGTTTTAAAAGAAATTTTAGTCCAAGAAGGAGATGTTGTAGCCGTTGGCGCACCTATTGCCAAGATAGAAACTGAAGCTGGCGCTGAAGTAGAAGCTGCTCCTGTTGAAGCTCCTGCTGCACCTGCAGTTGAGACAGCACCAGCCTCTAATGGACAAGCGCAACCTGCAGTAGTTGCCGAAGCCGCTGTAGCTTCAAATGGTCATGCTGTAACATTAGACGCTCCTGCTTCAGGAAGATTCTATTCTCCTTTGGTTATGAATATGGCTCGTGAGGAAGGAATCGCCATGACAGAGCTTGAATTAATTCCTGGCACTGGCCGTGAAGGAAGAGTAACCAAGAAGGACATGCTTTCCTACTTAAAAACTAGAACTGGCGCTCCTGTTGCTCCTGCAGCGGCTCCTGCCCCAGCTCCAAGTGCTGCTCCTGCCCCTGCAGCAGAAAAAGCTCCACAACCAATGCCTGTTTCTGTTTCTGGTCAGGATGAGATCATTGAAATGGATCGTATGCGTAAGATGATCGCTGGACGTATGGTTGACTCTAAGAGAATTTCTCCACACGTAACTTCTTTCGTAGAAGCAGATGTAACTGAGATCGTTTTCTGGAGAAATAGAATCAAGCAGACATTCAAAGAAAGAGAAGGTGAACCAATCACTTTTACTCCGATCTTTATGGAAGCTGTTGTCAATGCAATCAAGGACTACCCAATGATCAATGTGCAGGTAGATGGTGATAACATTGTGAAGAAAAGAGATATCAATATCGGAATGGCTGTGGCTTTACCTACGGGTAACCTTATCGTTCCGGTAATTCATAATGCTGATCAGTACAACTTGGTTGGCTTGACTAAGAAGGTAAACGACTTGGCTCGAAGAGCTCGTGAAAACAAGCTAACACCAGATGATCTACAGGGTGGAACTTATACCATCTCTAACGTTGGCTCATTCGGTAATGTAATGGGTACACCAATCATTATGCAACCTCAAGTGGGTATTCTAGCCTTAGGTGCTGTACAGAAAAAGCCTGCTGTTATCGAGACACCTTCTGGAGATGCGATCGCTATCAGACACAAAATGTTCTTGTCACACTCTTACGACCATAGAGTAGTTGATGGATCATTAGGTGGCATGTTCGTACGAAGAGTTGCTGATTACTTAGAAAGATTTGATCTGAATAGAGAGATCTAAGATTTGATCATTTAGGTCTTTTAGACAAAATTCTATTCATCACATTTTAAGCCCAGTCTGATCATTCGGATTGGGCTTTTTAATTTCTCCGAGTTGTAATTGAGGAATTTTAGAATGCTTCTCCTATATAAAGGTAATAGCCAACCCCTTCGTTTGTAAAAGCCACATCAAATCGGGTATATATATCCTTTCCGGGGAAGAGTAAAAACCTTAAACCCAAACCACCTGACACTCTCAACTGCTCAGCATTCAACTCTTTTACTGATGGACTAACCGCTCCAACTCCACCGAAAACAGCTCCACCAAATCGTTTACTGAAAGGGAAAGGTAAAAAGCGATATTCTGCCTGCGTAGCCACTAAAGTATTGTCTCTATAACGGCCCAAATAATAGCCTCGCATTAAATTCTCGCCACCCATCAAAGACAGCTGATTAAAAGGAATATCACTCTCATTGAAAGCTGATACTGACTTCATCAAGAATTGGTAAGCCAAGACCTGGTCCTTTTTCACTGGTTGATAGTATCGGAAATCTAAAAAGAAGCTATGGAAGGAATAGTCACTACCTAAGTTTTGATCATAACGCAAAAATCCTCCTTCAACAAACAGGCCTTCTCTTGGATTCAAGATGTTATAAATTTCATCATAGACTATACCTAGGCCAATGCCAAAATTGGTAAAACCTTCAACTCCAGGAGGAGCTACAAATTCCGGTGTTTGTTCAGAAATTTCAACATTGCTTAAATGGTTAAGGTCTAGCTCTATGCCAACGAATAAATTTTTCTTTACCTGCTTCAATACTCGTTCTCGCCAAGTGAGCGCAAAACCATCAATTCTAGCCACAGGCTCTTCAGGTGTATCAACACCTATACCATAATACAGAAGTGGGAATTGTTGGAGTCGGAACCTGCCAAAAAAGAAATAGTCATTTCTATCTGTGTAAAGGGCATGATCTAGCCATAGACCATATTGATTTTCTAGTGTATAGAATGTTAAAGCAGAGAGCTCACTTAATCGATTATCAAGATCGTTTTTGGCGTTGTAAACGTATAGTCCACTCAAACCAAACTCCCAACGAGTTTCAGGTGTATAAGCTAATACTGGATAAGCAATGAACTTTGGCTTGGCAGATACAGTGGTATCATTAAAAAGCTTATTCACAAGCTTCATTACACCACTTTGATCCTTTTGACCATTCACTTGAAAAAATACAGTAGCGAGAATGGCTAAAAAAAATAGTTTACGCATTTAAATTTGAGTCTGACCTTGTTGATTTTCTTTAATTCAACACCCCTCATAAACTGTGCGCGCCTTATCATGTTTAAAAACGGGTGAATTAAGTAGGCAAATAACTGGAAAATTTGCCAGTATGGTTAAAGCCTTATAGTAGAAAGCGCAATCTGTTTCTCTTCATCAGTAGGGATTACCAGAATCTTTGTGTTAGATGTAGACGCATGAATTTCTGCTAGCCCATCCATTTTTTGGCTATTCTTATTCTCATCTACTTCAACGCCCAAATGCTCTAGTCCTTCTAAACTCATCGATCTGATATAGCTGGCATTCTCACCGACCCCAGCAGTAAAGATAATAGCATCAGTTGGACCAACTGCCGCTAGATAAGCACCAACATATTTCTTAATTCTATATGTATAAACCTCCAATGCGAGCTTGGCTTTATCATCTCCCCGAGCTTTGCGCTCTTCTATATCTCGCATGTCAGAATAGCCTGACAAACCTTTCAGTCCGCTTTCCTTATTCAAAAGATTTTCGACCTCTTGATAGGTATAATTGTGCTCTCGAATGAGTTGAAAAATCACTGCAGGGTCAATATCCCCACTTCGAGTCCCCATCACCAATCCTGGTAGTGGGCTCAAGCCTAAAGAGGTGTCAACACATTTTCCTTGATGAATAGCACTCATACTACAGCCATTACCCAAATGAACAGTAATGAGATTACAGTCGGCAAGAGGCTTTTTTAGGTGCTCTGCTGCTTGAATGGCTACATATTGATGCGAAGTGCCATGCATGCCATAAACACGTATTCCAAATTGATCATACAGCTTTTCAGGAACGGCATATCTGTATGCATAGTCTGGTAAAGTCTGGTGGAAGGCTGTATCAAAGACCGCTACTTGTTGGGCATTAGGAAAAACATGTTCGCTCACTTCTATACCCATCAAATTCGCTGGATTATGTAAGGGGGCTAATGGAATAAGCTCCTTAACTCTCCTCTTCAACTCTTCATTCACAAGACTTGGTGCACTAAAATGTTCTCCACCATGAACCACTCGATGCCCCACCTTCTCAATATCTACTATATCATCAATGACACCATAATCGACATGCGTGAGAAGGTCTACCACTAGTTCAAGACCTGACTTATGGTCCTTAATATCTTGTTGAAGTTCAATTTTACTCCACTGATCCTCTTTGAGAAATTTATGACTGATCCCTCCATTGGCATCACCAATCTTCTCCACCAATCCTTTAGCGATAAGATCTAAATCCTCATTTTCGAATACCGAGTATTTCAATGAAGAGCTACCTGCGTTCAGAACTAAAATTTTCATCTCTTTATCAGCTTGATTGTGCTTGAATAGCAGTAATGATTACAGTATTAAATATATCATCAACAGTACACCCACGACTTAAATCGTTGACTGGCTTATTCAAACCTTGCAAAACAGGACCAATAGCAATAGCACCTGTCTCTCTTTGTACTGCCTTATAAGTATTGTTACCTGTATTTAAATCGGGAAATATGAGAACCGTTGCTCTGCCGGCCACTTCTGATCCTGGCATTTTCAAAGACCCTACAGATAAGTCTACAGCCGCATCATACTGAATAGGCCCTTCAATTTTCAGGTCTGGCCTTTGCGCTTTTACCTTTTCTGTGGCCTCTCGTACCTTTTCGACATCAGCTCCCTTCCCAGAAGAGCCAGAAGAATAAGACAACATAGCCACTCTTGCATCTACCCCAAAGGCAAGTGATGTCTCAGCCGAAGAAACCGCAATCTCAGCCAATTGATCAGCATTAGGATTAGGGTTAATTGCACAATCACCATAAACCAAAACACGATCGTCTAAGCACATAAAAAAGACCGAAGAAACCACGGACACGCCTGGCTTCGTTTTAACAAATTGAAGAGCAGGTCTAATGGTATGTTGTGTGGTATGAACTGCACCAGACACCATGCCATCAGCATCTCCTTTATAGACCATCATGGTTCCGAAATAAGAGACGTCACTCATCATGTCAGTAGCATTCTCTACTGTAGCTCCTTTATGCTTTCTGAGCTGGTAAAATTCATCTACATAAGAAGCGAATCTCGGACTAGTATTTGGTGTTATTATATCAACTTCTTTACCCTCAAAATTCAACCCTAACTTATTGATCTGACTTTGAATTTCTTCAGTATTTCCTAATAGTGTAAGCTTCACAATCTCATTTGAGAGAAGCCTTTCAGCTGCTTTTAAAATTCTTGGATCTTGCCCTTCAGGTAAAACGATATGTTTTATATCAGACTTTGCTCTCTGCACTAAAGTATAATTGAACATTTGAGGAGTCATACCTTTTGCCTCAAAATTCAACATCTTCTCGCTCAACAAAGGAGTATCTACATATTGATTAAACAACTCGAGACTCAGGTCAATTTTCTGTCTGTTGGCTATAGATAGTTTAGTAGGAATATTATTGAGATTCAATGCGGTATTGAAAGTATCCGATTCAACAGCTAGTATCGGAACCATGACAGACAGCCCTTCTAATATTTTGTCGATTTCAGCATATGGTTTTATTCCTCCAGTAAGAATTATACCAGCTACATTGGGGTACTCGGAAGATACATTAGCCATCAAAGTTGCCAATATCAAGTCTGATCTATCGCCTGGAGTTATGATCAATCTTTTCTCTTCTATTTTACCTAGAAAGTTAGGAATGTGCATGGCTGCCACAGTATAACCAAAAGCAATATCAGCTAATCGCTCTTCGCCATATAATACATCAGCTTTTAAATGATAGGCAATCTCGCCCAGGGTTGGACTCCTCAATACATTACTTTCAGGTATCAGCGATAAGTAAATATCTTCTGGAATCTCCTCCCTGAAGTATTGAAGTGCCTCATCTAGATTCTCCGATGGCATTCTATTCATCACAACGCCAATTACAGAGCACTCCCTTGAAATAAATGAATCGACCACCAAACTGACATTTCTTCGTGCCTCCTCTAACTCCTTATTAGCGCCACTTTCAACAATTAAAACCGGTGACCCTAAGTTTTTAGCGATGATAGAATTTAAGTCAAACTCAAAAACTGAGTTACCTCCTAAAAGATCTGTACCTTCAATCAGAACAAACTCATAGGCAGCCTCTAATCTTTTAAATTTTTGAATTACCCTTTCTACAATTTGATCCACCTTGCCATGCGCAAGCAAATCAGTGGCCTCATCTCTCGTAAAGGCATAGCAATCTTCAAAGTTTAAGCCTAAATCGAATTTAGACAGTAGCAATTCAAGGTGGTCATCCTTTTCAGACATAATGCCTTTTTTATGAATGATAGGTCTGAAAACAGCTACTTTATTACTATGTCTGAGGGCCATTTCGACTAAACCAAGTGTCACTAAGGATTTACCTGATTGAGGTTCTGAAGTGGTTACAAATAGAGAGTTACTCATGATGGTCTGTATACTGAAGATTGACAAGATGATCTAAGAAGAACACCTCATTTAAATTAAGTACTAATTCAAGAGTCGGCAATAGAAGAGTAATCGTTTTTTCAATTAAAGCATCATGTCAATAATTCATCGCTTAGTCTTCAGTATAGTTTTTGGCTGGACATTACTATCTTCCCTAGCTGAACTAAGAACCAAGCACAAATGAGCACACAGACAAATCCATCTTCATTCAAACAAATAGCCAAATACGTCACTATCTTCTTATCCAGTCTTGTGCTATTAGATATGTTTATACCTGGCCCATCTTATGAATCTGTCATTCAGAGGATCACTATTAATTACGAATCTTATTTCAATGCTGCTGGCAATGGTCATGATTCATACGCCATAGAAACTGAAAATCATAGCTTCTACATTGACGAAATAACGAAAGAGAACTTTTCAGAAGGTGAAGAAATCCAATATCGACTTTCACCCATATTCAACGAAATACAACACTTTCAAACAGATAGTGCAGTTGGAAAAACATCTTCAATGCGTCTTTACTCCGGTATTTTTCTACCCGTTTTTTGCTTATTGGTTATAGGTCTTTCTTTTAGATTAAAAGAGAGACTCAGTATTCTGACCTTCGTTTGTCAGGTCCTAATTATTGCAGACCTTATCTATCTGTTGATTTGAGGGCATAAAAAAGGCAACCCTGAGGCTGCCTTCCCTTAAATGTATATATGAGTTTAAACTAAATCGAATCTATCGGCATTCATCACTTTGTTCCAAGCAGCAACAAAATCGTTGATGAATCTATCATGATTGTCATCTTGAGCATATACTTGAGCGATAGCTCTTAGCTCTGAATTAGAACCGAATACAAGATCCGCTCTCGTTCCTGTCCATTTCACCTCACCAGAGTTTCTGTCTTTACCTTCGAACGCATGCTGTCCTGGATCAAGCGACTTCCACTCTGTATTGTAATCCATTAGGTTAACAAAGAAATCGTTGGTTAACTGACCTGGTCTGTTGGTAAGCACACCGTACTTAGAACCATCCCAGTTGGTGTCCATCACTCTCATACCCCCTACTAGAGCAGTCATCTCAGGTGCAGTTAAACCAAGAAGTTGTGCTTTATCAATTAGCATTTCTTCAGCTTTAACATTGAACCTTCTATTCTGATAGTTTCTGAAACCGTCAGCATTTGGTCTGAGCCATTCGAAAGAAGCAACATCAGTTTGCTCATCGGTAGCATCGGCTCTTCCGGCAGCAAAAGGAACAGTAACCTCTTTACCAGCAGCTTTGGCCGCTATTTCGATACCTACAGCTCCTCCAAGAACAATCAAGTCTGCAATTGAAACAGCTTTATTTCCTGATTGTGCATCGTTGAAAGATTTTTGAATTCCTTCTAAGGTGTCGATCACTTTACCTAATTGAGTAGGATTGTTTGCCTCCCAGAATCTTTGAGGAGCCAATCTTACTCTTGCACCATTTGCGCCACCTCTTTTATCTGAACCTCTATATGTTGAAGCAGAAGCCCATGCGGTCGACACTAGCTCAGAAACTGAAAGTCCTGAGGCCGCGATCTCACCTTTTAGGTGTGCTACATCAGCATCATTCACTACATCATGCTCTACAGCAGGTAGTGGATCTTGCCAGATCAATTCTTCTGAAGGCACTTCAGAACCTAAGTATAAGGCTTTAGGCCCCATATCTCTGTGTGTTAGCTTAAACCAAGCTCTTGCGAAGGCATCAGCAAACTCATCAGGGTTCTCATAGAATCTTCTAGAGATCTTTTCGTATGCAGGGTCCATTCTCAATGACAAGTCAGTTGTCAACATGGTAGGTTGGTGTGTTTTACCTTCAATGTGAGCATCAGGCACAGTACCTGCTCCACCATCATTTTTAGGCCTCCACTGATATGCACCAGCTGGGCTTTTGAATAATTCCCAATCGTACTTGAATAAGTTATCGAAGTATAGATTACTCCATTCTGTCGGCTTTTGAGTCCAAATACCTTCTAAACCTGAAGTAATTGTGTTTTCAGAGTGACCAGAACCCATGGTGTTCTTCCAACCTAAGTTCTGTTGCTCCATTGAAGCACCTTCTGGTTCAGGACCTACGAACTCTTCTGGATTACCTGCACCGTGCGTCTTACCGAAAGTATGCCCACCTGCGATCAAAGCAACTGTTTCTTCGTCATTCATAGCCATTCTACCGAATGTCTCACGAATATCATGTGCAGCTGCCACAGGATCAGGGTTACCATTTGGTCCTTCAGGATTCACATAGATCAATCCCATTTGAACAGCACCTAGTGGATTCTCCAACTCTCTGCTGCCAGTATATCTTTTATCATCTAACCACTCACCTTCTGCACCCCAGTAGATATCCTGTTCAGCTTCCCAGATGTCTGCACGACCACCGCCAAAACCGAAAGTCTTAAAGCCCATTGACTCAAGCGCTACATTACCAGTTAAAATCAGTAAGTCAGCCCAAGAGATCTTGTTGCCATACTTCTGTTTGATTGGCCACAACAAAAGACGAGCCTTGTCGAGGTTACCATTATCTGGCCAGCTATTCAAAGGAGCGAACCTTTGAGCACCTGTACCTCCACCACCACGACCATCAGCAATTCTGTAAGTACCAGCAGCGTGCCATGTCATTCTAATAAAGAAAGGGCCATAGTGACCAAAGTCAGCAGGCCACCAATCTTTCGAGTCTGTCATTAACTCGGTAAGGTCTTTCTTAAGGGCTTCTAGATCTAATTTTTTGAATTCTTCAGCATAGTTAAAGTCCTCTCCCATTGGATTAGAAAGGTTAGAATGCTGTCTAAGAATATTTACGTTTAAGGCATCAGGCCACCAATCTCGGTTGGTTTGACCACTACCTGCACTTTGCTTGAGTTGCCCTCCTAAAAATGGGCATTTGCTTGCTGCATCAGTGCTTTGGCCGTTTTGGCCAGAAGAATGATTATCCATAGTGTGATAGGTTTTATTACTCTGTTTAACTAATAATGGTATAAGTTCCGATAATGTTTATAAATAACCTCAAGCTTCATATTTATTTAATAAATATGATATCAGTAAGGTATATGAAGGAACCTCTGTGATTATTAAAACAGAATAAAACCTAAAATGACATAGGCCTACAAATGACCTAAAGAAGGAGACTAGTTTAGCCTAACCGCACCAGCAAGCGTATCATGATGCTGAAGCAATAAAGACCTCAAATAGCTACCGATTGTATAGACTGATTCGAAACCTGCTTTCTTGGCAGCAGCATCTTCCTTCTCAATAGGAATATCAGCACTTTCAGCGAAGTGTTTGATGTCGCGATAAAATCCTAGCGTGAAACAATCAGCTTCACCACCAAAGACTTTAGTAAAGATCAGATTGTCATCTCGGCCAATTTCTTTGAGGTAGACATTCTCCATTTTTCTCTGCGCCAAAAGCTCATTTCTTTTGCCAGCCAAGGCTTCAAAGATCTCCACATGGTAATAGTTATAAAGCTTAAATCTTCTTTCAAATTCTTCCAATGAAGGCCCTGTAACTATTTGTTCTTCTTGAAAAGAAATAAGGTCAAAGAATGCACTTCCATAAGGTTGGGATAAACTATTCGAAGCTGCTCTTTTGGCTTGTTCTGTTTCTGAGAAATAGGTATCCAATCTTTCACCGATGGCATAGATCATTAACAGATCCCAATGATCGCCTTGCGAATGTCTCATTAGAAAAGGAGTCCCAATGCCATAAGCCTCATAATTCGCCATATCTTCCTTTAGCACATCAATCAACTCTAACAGTTTGCCTGGTGCAGCTCTGTAGGTAGTAACCTGATAATACTCTTGAGCAGAAAGGTGAATAGTTAAAAAACAGAAGGCGAGAATAAGAAGCTTTTTCATAAGGATTGAATCAATTGTGGATATTCATCAAGGAAGTTAAGAATAGTATCATAGGTATAGTTCAACTCCTCATCTGAGATCACATAAGGCGGAATCAAATAAATAACATTACCCAGTGGTCTGATCAACAATCCCTTCTCAATAAAGTAAGGATATAGATGATGCCTAGCTTCATTGAAGTATGAAGTGTCCTTATCTGTATTTATCTCGAAGGCGATGATCGTCCCTATCACCCGAGGATTACGAACCATTTGATGATTTTGGATCTTCTCTAGAAAATCCGAGTGCCTTTGATTCAACCTCTTTCTATTGTCCTCACAAGTTGGATCAAGCAAGAGGTCCAAAGAAGCGTTGGCCACTGCGCAAGTCATTGGGTTGGCTGTAAAAGAATGACCATGAAAGAAGGTCTTCATTAGATCATTCGATCTATATGCCGATTGGATCTCATCTGTACAAGTAGTGACTCCCATGGCTAAAGCACCTCCAGTCAATCCTTTTGAGAGACAAAAAATATCTGGTTTATGCTCGAGCTGATCAGCAGCAAATAAAGTTCCTAATCTGCCAAAGCCCGTCATTACTTCATCCGCAATGCAGATAACTCCATTCTTCTGACCGAAACAGATCATTTTATTCAATAGCTCTTTTGAATATACCTTCATGCCAGAAGCGCCTTGGACAATGGGCTCAAAAATAAAGGCTGCCACATCTCCAGTTTCTACTAAGCTGACATACCTCTCCCAAACCTCATTTTCAATTTCTTCGCTAGGGAAATCTAAAAACTCTACATCAAACAAATACGGATCGAATGGCTCGGTAAACGGTCCTCTCTCTCCTACTGACATGGCGCCAAAAGTATCACCATGATAAGCTCCATCTATAGCGATGATCTTTTTCTTCTCTACTCCTCTATTGTAGAAATATTGGAAGGCCATTTTAATACCTACTTCAACCGCTGTACTCCCATTATCAGAATAAAATACCTTGGACTGATTATCTGGCAGGATCTCTAAAAGTCTTTCAGCGAGACGAACTGCTGGCTCATGTGTAAATCCAGCGAAGATGACGTGCTCAAGTTGATGTGCCTGATCAGCAATCGCTTTAGCTAAAACAGGATTTGAGTGCCCATGAATATTAACCCACCACGAGGAGATCACATCAAGAATTTCTTTTCCCTCTTCAGTAAATAATTTGACTCCTTCTGCACGATCGATTTTCAATGGATCTTCCATTCCCTTAAGTGGAGTGAATGGATGCCAAATCGCTTCCTTATCTCTATCTATCCAATTAGTCATTCCAATTTAACATTAACTCATCTGCCCAATATCTTACTACATCTTTGTTGATCAACCCTAGCTTAGGAAGCCTTAATAGAACAGGCCAATCACAATGCTTTTCAATGATATCTTCACTCTCAGGATTTGACTCACCATTGAAAATGATGCCTTTCACAGGTACATGATTCCTTTTTAGAAAATCAATACTCAGCAAAGAGTGATTAATGCTGCCCAAATAAAGATTGCAGACCAAGATAATGGGTGTTTTGAGTTGTATAGCCACATCAACTACAAACTCATGATCATTCAAGGGAACCAACAAACCACCTGCACCTTCGACTATAAGGCTATTATCAGTTTCTGGCAGTGAGAAATCACTAAGGGATATGGCTTTGTGCTCGAACTTAGCTGCTGCATGTGGAGAGGCCGGAACCTTTAAACGATGTGTCTCTGGGTGGAATGTGCTAAATGTGTTTGACACCAAAGATTCCACTGTTTCTGTATCGCCAGGCTCACCCGCTTGAACCGGCTTCCAATAATCAGCACTCAATGCCTCAACCATAATGGCTGAGATCAAACTTTTACCGCTATCCGTTCCGATAGCCGAGATAAAATAATTCATAATTATGATTCTGCTCCAGTGAAGATCTTCTCACCGGCTTTCAACAATTTTGCTCTGAGTTCATCGAATCTCACAGGCTTCGCAAGGTAGTCGTCCATACCGATATCTAATGCCTTTTTAATGTCTTCTTTAAAGGCGTTGGCGGATAACCCTATGATATAAGGAGCATCAGCTCCTAATTTCTTAATATGCTCAGTAGCCTGGAATCCATCCATTACTGGCATTGCCACATCCATTAAGATCACATTGTAGGCAATGTCCTTACACTTATTGATCACTTCCAATCCATCCTTGGCAAAATCTGCGCTGAGACTCATCCTCTCCAAGAACATCTCTGTGAGCTTACTGTTCACAGAATTGTCTTCTGCTACTAATATTTTCATCGGGAAGAGATTCCCAACCAATTCATTCCCAACTTTCTCAAGATGATCGTCCTTAGGGTCGCTAGTCTGAACTACCTTCATGCCTAAGTCATTCACTCTTCGCGCCATAATAGTAAATAGGAATTCTGATCCCACTCCCATTTTACTCTTAGCTTCCACTTTACCATTCATTAGCCTCACCAGCTTTTTCACAATGGCCAAACCTAAACCTGTACCTCCAAATCTTCTTGTGTGCGAGGAGTCAGCTTGAGTAAATTCTTTGAAAAGGTGCTCCATTTTGTCCGGAGCAATTCCAATCCCTGTATCCTTAATCGTAAACTTGATGACCACCGAGCGTGGGCTACTGCGCTCACTCGTTGCAATAAGTGATACGCCTCCCATTTCGGTAAATTTGATGGCATTTGATAATAGATTGAGCAACACTTGCCTTAAACGACCTCTGTCAGAAATAATAAATTCAGGGACATCATCGCCCAAGGAGATATTTAGATCCAATTTCTTTCTTTTCGCTTCAAAGGCCACCATCTGTTTTACCTCATTCATCAGCTTCGGCAGTGAGAGGACAGACTCGTCAATTTCTAGATTACCTGATTCGATTTTAGAGTAATCGAGAATATCATTGATGATTCTCAAGAGTGTATCACCACTGGATTTAATGGTATCTACAAGCTCTTTTTGATCTGGTGTGAGCTCAGTATCTGACAACAAAGTGGTCATTCCAATCACACCATTCATAGGTGTTCTGATCTCATGACTCATGGTGGCAAGGAAATTACTTTTTGCTTGGGCTGCTGATTCTGCAGCTAATGCCGCCTTTCTTAATTCCTCTTCTACCTCTTTCTGATCCGTTATTCTTCTAGCAAGGATAAGCACCTTCTCCTCATCGAGTTTTACAACTCTACCTTCAAAATATTGCGTCTTATTTTGAATGTTATAATTGTACTCAATACGCTGAATCTCGCCCGTTTCAAAAGCTCTATTGATACAAGCCAAAAATTCCGTACCCAAAGGCTTACCCACTACATCCACCACTTTCATACCCAAGTACTGGCTAGGCTTAAAGGACAGATCTTGCTCGTTTTGGATCACATAATCTACATACTCTCCTTTTCGATTGATGGTAAACAAGGCATCGGGTATGGCATTTAAAATGACTGATTGCCTTCTTTCACTTTCTTGAGTGGCTTGCTTGGCTTCAAACTCTTGTGTCAGGTCTCGTGCGATACCTGAGATATTTTTGATTTTTCCTTCAGAATTAAAATTCACGGTTTCGAACATCTCAACCCTGTGAATCTTACCCCAGGCATCTCTAACTTCTAGCTCATAGGCTTCATTGTTGGCCACACCAGTTTCGAAAATCCTTCTGATGTGTTTCCAGAGCTTTCTATTGATTGGATTTTCTGTAAGAATGTCACCGAAATGAATGGGCTCTTTTAAACTGTATCCGAAAATCCTCTCCACATTCTCAGAAGCATAAACTACCTCTGCCTTATCGTTGTACTTAAAGGCAAAATCAGAGGTATGCTCAATCAGATGATCTAGATTTTTCCTGCTTTGTCTCTCTTTGCGTTTTAAGTTTTCAATCAGCAGATTGTTCTTCCTGATCTTAAAAAAGAACAGAATACAAAAGGCCAAAAGGACCAATATTAAAAAGCTAAATATGAGTACAGCAGTTGCGTTCATTGTATTTAGGTTCAGAGGGCTGAAATAGACTTTCCAAGAGACTTCGCCATCTCTTCAAATCTTTTCAATGCCTCATCAATGAAAGTATCAGTAAGAATATCATCGATCTCCTGTTCAAGCACATCAAACTCACTCACTTTGTAGGTTTGCTCAAACATGCCTTGTTCTAACTTGATCAAGTATTTTCCATTCCATGAGAACACTGTGATCTTGCAGGCCCTATCGTTTATCTCCTTGACAACTCTCATAACTAGTAAACAAAGATAGAAATTACCGCTTATCATAAAGAACAGAGCAACTTTTGAACACATTACAATTAGCTGTAAAGTTGCGATTCAAATGAGAGCCACTTTTTTAGCCATACTAATTCTCCTTGCTTATCAGGCCATTGGACAAGATGCTAAGGGCATCAGAATTGATGAGACGCAAGAGAAAATCACAATTGATGGTTTATTAGACGAAGCCATTTGGCAACGAGCCGAGGTAGCAACAGACTTTCAGCAGAACTTTCCAACGGACACGGTGGCCGCTATTGCTAAAACCGAGATCAGATTTACCTACGATAAAAAATACCTTTATATCGCTGCCATCTGCTATAATTCGAGCGAAGATGCAGGTTACGTCACGCCTTCCTTAAGAAGAGACTTCAGAGGAGGCGGGAACGATATGTTCGTCATTCATTTCGACACATTTGATGATAGGACTAACGCATTTCAATTCGGGATCAATCCTTACGGTGTGCGTAGAGAGGGGCTTGTTTCTAATGGTGGTGGTCAACGAGGTGATCTTTCTTTAGACTGGGAAAATAAGTGGGTTGGAGAAACCACAATGCAAGATGGTTATTGGGTAGCTGAAATGGCCATCCCTTTTAAAAGTATCCGTTTCAAAGAGGGTAACACCAGCTGGAACTTCAATGCTTATAGAATAGATAGTAATACAGGCGAGCGCTCAACTTGGAATCCAATACCAAGAAACTTTGTCCTTTACTCATTGGCTCATACTGGTAAATTGAATTGGGACAAACCCTTGAAAAGCCCTGGCGCTAATATTGCCGTTATCCCTTACATCTCCGCTAATGCATCTGCCTCAGGAGGATACATTGACCCAGATGATGGCGCTATCACCAGAGATTCTAAATCCGGATTTGATGCAGGATTTGATGCTAAGATCGGACTTGGACCTGCTCTGAATTTGGACTTAACAGTTAACCCAGATTTCTCCCAAGTAGAGGTAGACCAACAAGTAACCAATCTCGATCGATTCGAGATCTTTTTCCCAGAAAGAAGACAGTTCTTTTTAGAAAATGCTGACCTGTTCGCTGAATTTGGAGATAACGGTCTAAGACCATTTTTCTCGAGACGAATCGGTGTTTCAAGAGATGAATCGACTGGCCAAAACGTAGAGAACCCGATCCGATTCGGTGCCAGATTAAGTGGAAAAGTCAATAACAACCTTAGACTGGGCATCTTAAATATGCAGGCCGCTGCCATTGACGATATTGAGGTTCCAGAGATAAATTATACGGTAGCTGTATTACAGCAAAAGATCTTTAGCAGATCAAACTTAAGTTTCATATTCGTTAACAAGCAAGACCTAGAGAACACCACAAACCCAACCATTGATCAGTACAACAGAACTCTCGGGCTCGATTATAATATTGCGAGTAGAGATAATCGACTTACCGGTAAAGTCTTTTATCATCAATCATTTGAAAAAGAAGACTTAGAATCTGCTTACGCTACTGCCGCAAGATTGCAGTACTCTACCGTTCCATTCGAAGTGGAAGGGGCCGTACAGTTAGTTGGTGAGAATTACAATCCTGAGGTGGGCTTCGTGAGAAGAACAGATTACAATTTTGTGACAGGTCGCTTTCAAAAGAACTTCTATCCAAGCTCAAATGTATTTCAAAGGATCAACCCGCAGATAGAAGCCACAGTTTTTACCAATCAGGTCTATGGCACAACGGATTCTGAGATCAATCTAAGTTTGGGCGGTCAATTATTGAATACAGGCCGTTTTGAAGTAGGTGCTACCCGTCAATACACTTACCTTTTCAGTAATTTCGACCCAACCAGACAAGGAAACGAGCCCTTGCCGGCCAACACAGAGTACACTTACATCGGGGCGCAAGGGAATTACAATTCGGACACCAGAAATAAATTCTACTATAACATTAACGCCTACGCTGGTGAACATTTTAATGGGACGCGCCTCACCTTTGCTGGTAGATTAAATTATCGTTTCCAGCCTTTTGGTATCGTGAGTATGGATTTTGCCTATAACAAGATTCGTTTGCCAGACCCTTATGGCGATGCTGACCTATTGCTGTTCGGACCGAGATTCGATATTACATTCTCAAAAAGTCTTTTCTGGACCACTTTTATCCAATACAATAGCCAGATCGATAATGTCAATATCAACTCCAGGTTACAATGGCGTTTTGCTCCTGTGTCTGACATCTTTATTGCTTATACCGACAATTACTTCCCTGACGATTTCATCAATAAGAACAGATCAGTTGTTATTAAAATGACTTATTGGTTAAACTTTTAGAAGATCGAGCAACTGGTAATCACGCTTGAGTATCTCTTTCGAATTAGCATCCAACCACTGTTCCATCACGGTAGCGTAAACTCTTCTAAAATCGAGCTCGTATTTCAAATCGCCATTATCAAGATCATTGAGCGAAGGCACATCATTAAAGAGCCCACCATTTACTGATTCACCGATCAAAAAGAGATTATTGGCCGTTCCATGGTCAGTTCCTTGACTAGCATTTTGACTCACTCTTCTACCAAATTCAGAAAAGGTCATGATAAGCGTATCCTTAAATTGACCGGACTTTTTTAATTCAGAAACCAAGTAAGAGATTCCCTCAGCATAAATTTTAAGTAGTCGATCTTGCCTAACCTTTTGCTGAGCATGTGTGTCGAAACCACCTAGCTGAGTGTAATACACCGAGGTCTCCATACCTGCATTGATCATCTGAACAATAGTTTTCAAATGATTCGAAAACTGACTTTGTGGATTGATTCTTCCTTCTCTCTTTAAATTAAGTTGATCCGACAGGTAATCGGCCGAATTAACAGATTCGATCAAGGTTTTGTATAAATAACCCACCTCTTCGTGCACGTGGTGTGCATTTCCTAAACTGGCTAATTCTCTGTTATAACCAGTATTGATATCTCTTATCATTTGGTTAGGATTGGTCATAGCCAAGCCTTTAACACGTTCACCTTTTAATGCTAAATCAAGTGTATTATTCAATTCAATGGCACGGTGAGGTGTCTCACAATTCGCACATTGGGCATCAAGATATCTACCCAGCCATCCACTCGACCAATATTCATCTGAGTTACTTGCAGTGTGCCAAATATCCATCGACCTAAAATGAGAACGGTCTGGATTAGGATAGCCTACCCCATTGACAATACTTAAAAGACCATCTTCAAAAAGAGGGCGCAATGCTTCAAGTGCTGGATTAAGACCCAATTGATCACTCAGTTTGAGAACATCAGACTTTTTAACTCCCAATTGAGGCCTTGCATTGTAATACAAATCGTTCTCAAAAGGCACGATCGTATTAAGACCATCATTACCTCCTGACAGCTGGATAACTATGAGTTTTTTACCAGCAAAACTTCCCTTTGAAGGTCCTTGCGCCTGCAAAAAATAAGGGGCTAACCAGGTACCAGCAGCCACCATTGAACTACTTCTAAGAAAATCTCTTCTATTCTGTGCCATACTAAGTCATTTGATATTCAGGTAATGAAGCCATTGTTGTGAAAAGCCAATTCTTACTCTTGTTTTTAGGCTGCTTTTGAAACTCACTCACCAATTTCAGGTGAATCTCCTTAGGCAAAGACCTATTGAACATGTACTTCTCGATAGCCAGCACTTGATCCTCCGCCTTGGTATCAGGCAATTGGTAGGCCCAAAATCCTAGCTCTGCAGATTGCATTACCTCTCTTCTATTCACTTCAATAAATGGATCAGCTGCATCCACTTCAGGACTCTCTTCAGCTTGTATTTGATTTAAACCGCGCAGAACAGATGGCATTTTCATACGATTGACCAATGAACTACTATCGATCCATTCTTTACCAGTAGGCCAGCCTGCCACATTCGGAGGATTAAACATGATCTGGTTAAAATTTCTTTGTAGAAGCAACCAGCCAGAATCAATACCAAAGCTTAAGCCCAGTTGCGACTGATAGCTATTGATCAATTCTATTGGTGATTTGATCTTGGTTTGAATGACAGAATCATGGTAGAACCAAGGTTGCTCAAACATGAATTTCAACAAGGCTTTTGTTTCATAATTATGCTTGAAATAAAAGTCGGCTAATTGCTCAATGCGCTCTTCATTAGGCTGATCAGACACATAAAACGAATAAAATTTAGCCGTTAAATGTTGAGCAGTTTTAGGATCTTCTAGGATGATATCGATGATATCTTCCCCATCGAAGTTTCCTTTTCGACCCATGAATTGTTTCGATCCAAAATCATGATTTCGCTGGTCAAAAGTGAACTTACCCGTTCTTCTGTCCATTCGCCATCCTGTAAAAGCTCGAGCAGCCTCTTTGATATCTTGCTCAGAATAATTCCCTCTTCCTATAGTGAACAACTCCAATAATTCTCGAGCAAAATTCTCATTAGGTTCAGCCTTTAAATTCTGTTGATTATTTAAGAAACTGAGCATGGCCGGATCCTTTGCCACTGCCAGTATCAGTTCCTTAAAATTGCCCAAAGCATGAGCTCGCAAGGTGTTATTATGACCTTGAACATGATAGCCATTGATCACCCTTACACCGAAATGGTCATGCCAGAAATACACAAGTTTTTCTAATCCAGCATAACTCGGAGTTTGCATCTGATCGACCCAAGCCACATTCAATGAACGAATCTTTTCGCGAGAAGCTTGAACTTGTTCTCGCACCATTTGACGGGCTTCTTGTCTTGTGATCTCGCCTGACCTAATCTTCTGGAAGATTTCTCTATTGGGCGCTGCATCAAAAGTTTTGAGATCTCGCTTATGAAAAGAATCAATTAACAAATCACCAATAACCTGATCCAGTGAGCTACTTTTAAGCTCTATATATCGATTATAGCCTATCCCGAAACAGGCCCGATTGTAAAGATGATTGATCTGAGAAGGGTTGAGTTCCATAGGCCAGTATTTGGCTTTTGGACTCACATCTTATCAAATGGTTTAATAAGTCTATCTGTTGATAGTGAAGACGTGCTCTATTTCAGAGTTCAAAGTTCCGGCAACAGAACAGTATTTGGTAGCTGCTAAGTGGCCTAGTTTTTCGAATTCCTCCTGTTTGGCGTCTGGAGAATCAAGTATAAAATGAAGCTTAATATGAGTGAAAGCTCTTGGATGTTCTTCTCTGCGAGTACCTTCAGCTTCTACCTTTAGTCCATTAACAGTGCGCTTTCTTTTCTTCAACATGGAAACCAAATCTACTGAGGCACAACCTGATAAGGCAGACAGTAACAATTCAGTTGGAGACTGACCTACCTTCTCGCCTGCCGGACGCATATCGATATGTACTTTATGGCCATTAGGGTTCTCCGCTTCGTATTCATAATCCCCTAGTAACGTGGTAGTTGTCTTCATATTGTGAAAATTTTAGCGATGACAAATTTAATTGAATTATAGCACTAACCGCACAATAAGAGAATTAGTTTCCGGGTTCTTGGGGTACCTATAACACTAAGAACATGAAAACGTCAAAACTCTTTTTATCTACCTTAATTTCCTTGTTTTTCATCTCGGCTTGCGGTGACGATGACGGTGGCAGCCCGAGTCTCACCGTGAGCATTGAAGATCAATTTGTCAACCTTCCATCCAATGTATCGGTCTTTTTTCGGGTGGAAGATGGTGCCGGCAATGGTGTTGCCGGCCTGACAGAATCAGAGTTTACCATTTATGAAAATGGATCTGAGATTTCTGAATTCGAAGCCACTCGAAAGATCCAGCCTAATGCACAAGTATTTGATTATCACATTACCCTTCTACTTGATTTAAGTGGGTCAGTTTTACAAAGTGAAAGCCTGACAGCCTTAAAAGATGCCGCTAAAGGATTTATTGATGAAGTGGTGCCAGAAGAAGGCGCGGTTAATGCGGGCGCTATAAAGATGGAGATCTGGTGGTTCGATGGATCAGCCAACATCAAGCAATTACAAGCCACTTCTACCAACGCAACAACTCTGAAAGCCTCTATTGACGACATTACACCTGAAATGAGTTCAGATAATTCAACCAATTTATATGGAGCTGTCATCCAAGGTATTGAAGTGGCCAGCACAAAGTTATCTCAAACGAGAGATCAGAATGAGATCGGATCAAGTGCGGTAGTCATCTTTACTGATGGAACAGACCAAGCCAATAGAAACACAAGAGGTCAGGCTGCAGAAGCTGTTCAGAATGCAGATAGAGATATTGCGCTTTATACTATTGGATTAGGTGGCGAAATAGACGAGACCATTTTGCGCGAAATAGGTAAAACAAGCTTTGTTTCAGCTAGCAATATTGGTGAACTATTAGACAGATTCCGTGAGATTGGAGATTTGATCAATGGAAGAGCTAATAGCTACTACTTGTTGGAGTATTGCTCACCGAAGAGATCTGGATCGAATCAATTGACTATTGAAGTTACCCAAGGTGCATTAAATGGTAGTGCTAATAGTTTCTTTGATGCCTCGGACTTTAATGGCAGCTGCACATTGCAGTGATTCGATAAATCATTCAGAATTGAATTTCTAGAATTGCGATAAATTTTAGAAATTCAGTTCTATGAAACGTTTCTTAATCACACTTTTTCTAGTTACACCAATGATCACTTTTGCTCAATTCAGAGGTGGTGTAGGTGCTGGTTACCTTAATGCTATTGGTGAATTTGCTGATACTCATGGCGCTGGATTTAATGTAGCCGCTATTGGCGAATATGAATTCTCAACCGTTTCCTTATTAGCTGAATTAGGATATAATAACTTCTTCGTTAAAGACGATTTGATCCTTCCTTTCGAAGATGTTTCTGCTGTTTCCTTTACCGCTGGTATCCAAGCTACTTTAAAAGATCCGCTATACATTGAAATGCGGCTTGGCTATTATTTTGGAGATATAGAAGAAACAGCGGCAATCATAGCCCCAGGGCTTCGTTTCGATAAGTTTGATGTGAATGTCGGGTTTAATGTATTGGCCCCCACACCATTCTTCAATCTTCGATTTGGCTATTTCTTATTTGGAGAGTAGTCTTTTACCCCTGCTTCAATTTTGATGGGTAAATGATTCGGTTGTGGAACCACAGGACACTCATAATTAGCATTATAGGCGCAATAAGGATTGTACAGTTTATTGAAATCGATGATCCATTCATCACCTTCAGGTATACCCTCATATTGTAAGTATCGCCCTGCACCATAGGTTGTTTCACCAGTGGTCAAATCAATAACGGGAAGAAAGACATAATTTACGGCAGAACGCATGGCAAAGCTCTGCACCTTCAAGTAGGCTTCTAACGTGTAAGGTTTTCCTTCTAATTCAAAGTGTAAGATTCCAATCCTCCTATAAAGCCTAGTCACTCCTGTATTGGTTCCTAAGCTGAAGGGTCTTGAATTGGGAGTAGCCTCAAATCTTGCTTTTACCCGATAGCTCTCGTCAATTGGAAAATACTCATGGCCTTGAAATTGCGCTCGTTCATCAGCAGCTAATGGAGAGGTCTCTGGATCAAAAAATTCGGCATTTTGATCTTCTCGATATTTCTCGATTTCCTTGAAATACTCATTGTCTTGCGCTTTTGCAGCGAAGACAATGAAAAATAGTAGAAGAGGCAGCAGCTTTTTCATTCCTTTCAAATCTGCCAAAATAATACCAAAGATTTAAGCAGCTGTCACTTTTCCTTTCGATTGGAAGACCAACCCTCCTATCACAGATATGATCAGACCAATTAAGAAGACAGTCATAAACATTAAGAAAGTCTGAAAAGGAATGGACAAGAAGAAACCTTGCTCAGCGGCAAAGGCCGCATATTGTTCAGCGAAATCTGCAGCATTCATATCTAAGTCATTCTGATAAGCAAAGTATCTCTCATTGAATAGCGGGTCGATTACCAAAACATAGATCACATTGTAGATAGCAAATGCTAAGCCACCGAGAGTAGCAATACCAAGTCCTAATTTGAATGCCTGACCAAAGCTGATCACTCCATCATTCTGCTTTTTATATTGACCAATAGCCACTAGGATCATCAACTCAGCAATAATGATGGTTGAATAACCGATCAGTTCACCAATACCATATGATGATTCACCAGTTCCAAATATGGCTAGTGAAATAAGGTTTACACCGAAGATGATCGCAACAGAAATGAGTCCGAATTTTTGAATAAATGTTTTCATGAGTTAAAAATTTTGTTTGCCCAAATCAGGCTGAAAAGGCTAAAAAGTCATTCATACTTTAGTACCAATTTAACGAAATCATACTTTAGTAGGACCTGTAGAATTGATAAAGAACGTCATTCCAGAATTTTACTTTGCAATTTTAAAAGCAAAGAAAAATTTGTGGAATCTCAATTGATTTATAAGGTCCGAAATAGAAGATTCCCGCCTTCGCGGGAATGACGAACTAATTTATAATTCTTAACTCCTTGGCTTTGGTGACCGCTTGGGTCCTTCTTTTCACGTCTAGCTTGACAAAAATATTTGAGACATGTGTTTTGATAGTGCTCTCGGATACGAACAACTTCTCAGCTATCCCCTGATTCGAAGCTCCATCAGCAATGCTTTGCAAGACCTCCATTTCTCGCTCACTCAGACCGAGGTCATTGATCTTAGCCATGTCAATTTCAACAGGTGCTGTTACCTCTACTATCTTCTCCTTTCGAAACTTAAGTCCTACATAAATTCCGAGGCCTATAAATGCCGCTCCACTTAAAGCAAGCATTAGGTCGGATGAGATCTCTGGAACAAAAACAGAAGCTTTGCTCAACTCAAAAAGAATGAGAAGAGCTGCTAGAATTAATCCAAACCTGAGTATGGTTTTGAGCATGAATGAAAATACAAAAGCTTTTACAAAAGACTCCCCCCCATCCCCTCTCTTACAAGAGAGGGGTGCCGAAGGCGGGGTGAGTTGTTATATTTGCATGAACACACATCAATGAATAAAAAAGAAGCTACACTATTATCGCGTGAGTTGCGAAAGAATCAGACTGCAGCCGAAGAAGTAATATGGGAAATAGTAAGAAACAGAGGGTTCTCCAATTTAAAATTCAGTCGCCAATTCCCAATAGAGTACTCAACTGGTAGCTTCTTCATAGTTGATTTCTATTGCCACCAATTGAAACTAATTTTAGAGATTGATGGTGAGATACATAAATTTCAAAAAGCTTATGACACAGGGCGAGACAACATTTTAAAGGAAATGGGATTTAAAATTCTCAGATTCGACAACTTGAAAGTACTTAATAAAAGGCAGGAAGTAATTGAACAACTAAAAGAAGAAATCAAGACACTATTATAAAACTATCTCTCCCCCATTACTCCTATTCAGCTCCCCTCAAAGGGGAGAATCAACGGAACATCTACTCTCCCCCTTTAAACGGGGAGTCTGAGGGGGTTGCCCACCCTCTCAACTTCTCTTCTAAAAATCTTCTTTCTGTAATGTTATCCGCTTGCGAAATGGCTTTCTGAAGATGAATACGCGCTTGCTCCCAATCACCTGTTTCAGCTAATAGGTCAGCTTTAAGCGCAGAGAAAGACTGATTACCCTGGATCTCCTCCTCTACCAACTGCATCTGAGCCAATGCTTCTTCAGCTCCTTTTAATTTACTGATCACTACCACCTGGCTCATCTTCACAACAGGTGAGGGTTTTAGCTTCACCAATGAATCATAAAGTAGACTAATGGCTTTCCAGTTAGTCTTCTCATAAGTCTTGGCGGTGGTATAATAACAAGAAATGGCAGCCTCTAATTGATAAACACTGGCGTATTCGCTTTTGGAAGATCTCTTTAAAAACTTCCAGGCCCAATCAATATACTCTTGGTCATAAGAATCTCGGTTCTGGAATTCTAAGGTGATCAACTGGCCTTCATCATTTTGTCTAGCTGGAAAACGTGCTGCTTTGAATAGCATTAAAGCAATTAATGCATGCAGTTCATGTGTGTCGCATCTCTTTTCATTCATGAGTAGAAAGCCTAACCTGATGGCCTCCTCGCACAGATCATTCTTGATTAATCTATCACCCTCGGTTGCTTTGTAACCCTCATTAAATAGGAGGTATATCACCTGTAAAACTGCACTTAACCTTTCTTCGAGTGATTTCCCTTCCGGCACCTTTAGCTCCCCTACCTCCTCTTTAAATTTCTTTTTAGCCCTAGTGATCGCTTTTTTGGTTGCCTCCTCATTCTTCAGCAAGGCTCGCGAAATTTCTTTGACAGACAAACCACAGAGCAGTTTTAGACTAAGCATTAATTGCTCAGCAGGTTTCATAGTCGGATGACAACAAGCAAAGATCATTTGAAGCTGCTCATCTATCAATTCATTGACATCTTCATCTTGAATGGCAGTATCACCTAGATTGGGATCATCAGAAGCTTCTAAGCGATTAGTTTTTCTTAAGCCATCGATCAAAGCATTATTTGCCACTCGATATAACCAAGCTTGAGGATTTTGAGGTATTTCTTGATAGGGCCAGATCTTTGCCGCTTTGTAAAGCGCCTCTTGCACAGCATCCTCAATTTGATCGATCACATGGCTGGCATATCGACTTGTAAATAGAGACACTAATCGTCCATATTCATGGCGAAATAAATGATCGAGCTTTTGATTGGCAGAGGACTGGGACATGAAAAAATGAAATACGAAAAATAAAGGGGCTTAGCCGCCCCTTATAAGTTTTTAGCCGAAGACCTCTATTTGACGGACTTCAATATGACCATCATCTGCTTGCAGAATCGGACAACCCTTCGAAAGCTCTACCGCCTCATCGAGGTTTCCTGCATTGACCATCAGATAGCCACCTACTATCTCAGCGCCTTCAGCAAAAGGACCATCAGTAACAACCGACCCTCCTTCTGATACTTGCTTGCCCTCAGCTTTTAATGGTTCCCCATCTACCAAGGTGCCTTTAGCGGCTAGGCCATCCATCCATGTTTTCCATTCTCCTAAATGAGCTTGAACTTCTTCGGGCGACATGGCGGCCATCATTTCGTCTCCGCCTCTGAATAGGTATAAAAATTTGTTCATCGTTTTGAATTAAGATTTAAAAAGTATTTGAATCAATGACGCCCGAATTTTCATTTAGGGACAAATGAAGATAAGAATTTTGAATTTTTCTTTTCTCAACTCCAATCGTCATTCCAGAATTTTGCTTTGTACATTTTGAACAAAGGAAAATATGTGGAATCTCAAAGTTTATAACGGTTCGGGAAAGAGATTCCCGCCTAAGCAGGAATGACGTAACTTTTTATTTCACTACATTCAAACAAACATTTTAAGGCATGGCTCAATACGATAAAACTCCATTGAACAAAGTAGTAAGAGGACCTAAAAGAGCTTCTTATGACAAGGAAGTAGTCTTTGACATTTTGGATTCACATTTCCTATGTCACGTGCCGTATGATTATGACGGGGTGCCTATCACTATCCCTACAGCTTATGGTCGAAAAGGTGATCGTGTCTTTATTCACGGCTCTAATAAAAACCGTATGATGCTTTCTCTTTTAGACAAAGAGAAAGTGAGTTTGACTGTCACTCATATGGATGGATTGGTACTAGCACGCTCTGTCTTTCACCATTCCATGAATTACCGTTCTGCCACCATTTTCGGTACTCCTGTTTTGATCACCTCTGACGAGGAAAAAATGGAAGCTCTGGAGTTAGTTACAGAGCAGATCATTCCTGGCAGATGGAATGAAGCTCGTATTCCTAACGAAAAAGAACTCAATGGTACTTTAGTGATCGGCATTGACATTACTGATGCCTCGGCCAAGATCAGAGATGAAGGGGCTAATGACGAAGTAGCCGATATGGACCTTGATGTTTGGGCCGGAGTTTTAGAACTAGAAACTCGACCAACTGAAGTAGTGAAAAATGCCGATTGTAAAGAAGGATTAGAGACTCCTGAGTCGGTGAAGAATTTTAAGTTTAGTAATCACTCCGTTCAATAGTAGTGAGTATTAAGTAATGAGAAATTAATTAAGGTCATTCCAGAATTTTTCTTTGCAGGTTTAAGGGCAAAGAAAAATGTGTGGAATCTCAAAACCTCCTCCGTCCCGAGTACTCGGGACACCTCCTCCAAAGGAGGACAGTCCCATCCTGATTTCGGATTAACAGATAAACAAATTTCTAGAGCAACTACATGTTGCGTCTATACTGCCCACCAACTTCAAATAGAGCAGATGTGATCTGACCTAGTGAGCAATACTTACAAGCTTCCATTAGCTCTTCGAAGATGTTCTGATTCTGAATGGCTGCATGCTGCACACGCTGAATCATTTCAGTCGCTTTGTCAGAATTGCCATTGTGTAGGTCTCCCAACATTTTGATCTGATACTCTTTCTCCTCGGTAGTTGCTCTGATCACCTCTTTAGGCAAGATGGTCGGAGAACCTTTAGAACTTAAGAAAGTGTTCACCCCGATGATCGGGAACTCACCCGTATGCTTCAAAGTCTCATAATACAATGACTCCTCTTGGATCTTCGAACGCTGGTACATGGTCTCCATTGCACCGAGCACACCACCTCTTTCAGTGATACGATCGAACTCCATCAATACCGCTTCTTCAACCAAGTCAGTCAATTCTTCAATGATGAATGAGCCTTGTAATGGATTCTCATTTTTCGCTAAACCGAGCTCCTTGTTGATGATCAGCTGAATCGCCATGGCTCTACGCACTGACTCTTCTGTAGGCGTTGTGATCGCCTCATCATACGCATTGGTGTGCAATGAGTTACAGTTATCATAGATAGCATACAAGGCTTGAAGCGTAGTTCTGATATCGTTGAAGTCGATCTCTTGAGCGTGCAAAGAACGACCTGAAGTTTGAATATGGTACTTCAACATCTGCGCACGAGCATTCGCACCGTACTTTTCTTTCAATGCTTTCGCCCAAATTCTTCTGGCTACTCTACCGATCACTGCATATTCGGGATCTATACCATTCGAGAAGAAGAATGACAAGTTCGGACCGAAGGCATTGATGTCCATGCCTCTACTCAAGTAATACTCTACATAGGTAAAGCCATTGGCCAGAGTGAAGGCCAATTGAGAGATCGGATTCGCGCCAGCTTCTGCAATGTGATAACCAGAGATAGAAACTGAATAGAAGTTTCTAACCGCTTTATCAATGAAATATTGTTGAACATCACCCATCAAACGAAGGGCAAACTCGGTTGAGAAGATGCAGGTGTTCTGTGCTTGATCCTCTTTTAGAATATCTGCCTGTACTGTTCCTCTTACTACGGATAGGGTCTTCAATTTAATCGGTTCGTAAACCTCTGCAGGTAATACCTGATCACCTGTTACACCCAGTAGCATCAAGCCTAAGCCGTCATTACCCTCTGGCAGATCACCTTGATAACGTGGTCTTTCAACACCTCTTTCCTTGTAAATTGCTTCGATCTTAGCTTCCACCTCTTTTTCAAGGCCATTCTCTGTGATGTAACGCTCGCATTGTTGATCAATAGCAGCATTCATAAAGAAACCTAATAACATCGGTGCAGGACCATTGATGGTCATCGATACTGATGTGGTTGGGTTCGATAGGTCGAATCCAGAGTATAATTTTTTGGCATCGTCTAGGCAGCAGATGCTTACTCCTGCATTTCCGATCTTACCATAGATATCCGGTCTGTAGTCGGGATCATTACCGTATAGCGTAACAGAATCAAATGCCGTACTTAGACGAGCCGCTGGCATACCTAAGCTTACATAGTGGAATCTTCTGTTGGTTCTTTCCGGCCCACCTTCACCAGCAAACATTCTGGTTGGATCTTCTCCTTCTCTCTTGAAAGGATAGATACCCGCGGTGTAAGGGAATTCACCAGGCACATTTTCTTGCAGTGACCATCTGATCACATCTCCCCAAGACTTGAACTTAGGTAGCGCGACTTTTGGAATCTGCGTATGAGAAAGCGACTCTGTATGTGTTTTGATTTTGATCTCTTTGTCTCTCACTTTGAATGAGTATACAGGATCAGAATATTTCTTTTTCTTTTCTTCCCAATTCTCGATCAACTGCCAGTTGCGTGGATCAAGGTCCAGTTTCACTTGCTCGAATGACTCTTGGAGACCTTTGACTAAACGGTCTTTGTCCTCAATAGTCGATTCCTTCAATGTTTCAATTGATCTATGAAGTCCGTATAACTTATCAGCTACTTCTGACTGACTTAGTGATTTAGTATCATAAGCCCTGTTGTTTTCAGAAATTTCAGATAAGTATCGTGTTCTATTTGGTGGGATCACGAAGATCTTCTCAGACATCTCGTTCGTGATCTCAAAAGTAGAATTCAGATCAGCACCCGTTTTCTCTACCAAGTTGTCCATGATCACTTTATACAGGCTGTTCATTCCCGGATCATTGAACTGAGAAGCTATAGTTCCATATACAGGCATCTCATCAATATTCGAATGCCACAGACCATGGTTTCGCTGATACTGCTTCTTCACATCACGAAGTGCATCTAGCGCACCACGCTTGTCGAATTTATTAAGAGCGATCACATCAGCGAAGTCGAGCATATCAATCTTCTCTAGCTGAGTAGCGGCTCCGTATTCTGGTGTCATCACATAAAGTGATACATCAGAGTGATCGAGGATCTCAGTATCAGATTGACCAATACCCGAAGTCTCCAATATGATCAAGTCATAATCAGCAGCCTTCAAAACTTGAATCGCCTCTCTTACATGCTTCGACAAAGCCAGGTTAGACTGACGTGTTGCCAAAGAGCGCATGTAGACTCTAGAGTTGTTGATAGAGTTCATGCGAATTCTATCTCCCAATAATGCACCGCCCGTCTTTCTCTTTGATGGATCGACAGAAACAATAGCAATGTTTTTATCCTTGAAGTCGATCAAAAACCTTCTGACCAATTCGTCTACTAAAGAGGATTTACCAGCTCCTCCGGTACCTGTAATACCTAAAACTGGCGCTTCAATAGCATCCGCCAATTTGTGTACTTCTTTCAAGTCTTTTGCAGACTCTTCAGGAAAATTCTCTGCAGCAGAAATAAGCTTAGCGATAGCAGTAACCTCTTTCTCTTTCAAATGACCAACTTCACCATTTAGGTTTTCGCCTGTAGGGAAATCGCATCTTTCGACCATGTCATTGATCATGCCTTGAAGGCCCATCTCGCGTCCATCATCTGGAGAATAGATCCTTGTAATGCCATAATCCATCAAATCTTTGATCTCTTCTGGAAGGATCACTCCTCCACCTCCGCCAAAGATCTTGATATGTCCAGCACCTTTTTCTTTCAACAAGTCATACATGTACTTGAAGTACTCATTATGACCACCTTGATAAGATGTCATAGCGATGGCCTGAGCATCTTCTTGAATAGCCGTATTCACTACTTCTTCAACAGATCGGTCGTGACCTAAATGAATCACCTCACAGCCAGTGGCTTGGATAATTCTTCGCATGATATTGATTGCGGCATCATGGCCATCAAAAAGTGAGGCAGCCGTTACAATTCGGACTTTGTTCTTAGGTTGATAAGGTGCTACTTCCTGCATAATTCTCCGTTTCCGCTACAAATTTAGGCAAAATGGCTTGACTTCCTAACAGTTGTTAGGCAGTATTGATAAGCGGCATGCTTACTTTTTCAACTTCTCCAGTGCGGCTTGGTTTTCAGGAAGTTTGATAGACTCGATGATATCTGCTTTTTCTATCTCTGTTAATCGCCAGCTAAGAGACGCCCTATCTTCATCTGAAACTGCATATTGGAGTTCCACTCTTTGTAATAAATCACCAAAGTCATTTTTGGTCAATTCATAGAACTGGTCATTCTTAATGGTCTGTACCTTATCCCAACTTTTATATACTGATTGGATAGGTGAAAAGAATCTCTCAGCAATATTTTGCTTCTCTGGCGCCTTGAGTTCTTCTTCTTTTCTTGAATCTCTAATAGTGAGCAGCACGACTTCACTCGTATTCTCCTTTATCCAATCTTTAAAAAGCTGTAAAAAGATCAAGGCATCCACTACCCCATAATTATCCGAAATACCCGCGTCAGCAATTTGAATTGGAGGGTCAGTAGGTAAGGTAATGCTAGGCACAACATAAGGGAAAGTAGCACTCATTCTGAGTGCAGTTAAGAATCTAAGACTATCCGGTTGATGCCCTGGTAGCAAGTCTCTAAAGTCTACACCCTGTACTAAGGAACTCTCTTCATCTCTACCATTGAATACTTCTGTAGGATGTGGCGAGATGTATAATTTCCTACCATCATTAGTGATCAAAGGAATAACCAACATTTTTGGAATATCCCCTTCATATTCTGCCTGACGATAATCACTAATCGTGTAGTCGAGCATGCCATTCATATTCTCCTTTAAGCTCTCTTCAAATACATAGCCCCTCTCTTTCATGTAGGTCTGGCCGGCATAGTCGAACCTCTTGATCTTGAAAAAGAGGTCATTCACTAATAAAGTAAAGATGAGAGGATTGAGTATCTCATTTCCGACCTCTGCCAGATGCCTGTCGTCAGAAGTATCTTTTCCTTCCCAGTACAAGTCTCTAAAAAAGGCAGCTCCAATGAGCCCTCCTGAAGCACCAGTAATCATAAAAGTCTCTTTCATCAATTCTCCATTCATGACAGAGTCTACATGTTGCAGTGCATTAGTTGTCCACAGCGCAGCCCTTTGGCCACCACCACTCACCGCCACTAACATCATTCGAGGCTTTTCCTGACCTGTTTTATCCTTCCAATTTTCAAGCATTTCCAGCCAATAGGCTTTGCTTTTCTCTACTTTTTCTTCGGTTGCCATTGCATTGATGGCATTTAGGTTATAAGGTGCCGGATCCTCCCTATAATCCAATCCATATGCTGGATAGACATAAGCAGAATTGAATTGGCTTGTGTAAAAATTGAAGACGAACAGCAGCAATATGACAGCAGACACCACCCAGGCTCTCAACCAAAAACTAAGGGCGCCCGTGGCCATTACCAATACGGTCATTAAGAGTACCAATGAGGCTCCCGCGGGGATTTGAAAGACCGCAGTATCTTGAAAGATACCTATGCCAAAAACTAGCAGAATTAATAACAATTCAGCTACGATGGCATTGCGTTGGTTTTGCTTGAAAATGCCGAGAATACTTACCCTCTCATACCTTCTTTCAAATCTGCGGGTAGAATACCACTTGAATTTAAGCGAAAGGTATCGCTCGGTTTTGATAGGCTTTCTTTTGAGCTTTTTTAATTGCCTAAATGCATTTACTCGATCTACCTCTCTTCTCCCCTTGATCTTTCTTCTTGCCAATACCTTAACAATATCTCTATTGGTCAATTTGAAATACACAAAGAGCAAGGCTTGCATAATGACATAACCCATCACCAAGCCTCCTATAATCTTAACAGACTCAAAAGTGGAATAAAGAGCCGCATAGTGATGAAAGTCTATGATCTGATATACATAGTATAGCATGAAGACGATCGGGATAATGGCATTATTCAAACAGAAATGACCAAAAGGGCGAGGCAAGGTTCCGAGAAAAGGAAAACGAAAACCATCTAGAATATAACTAGTGATATTGAAGGCCATGGCAAAGCCACCAATAGTAACGCCAACAATAAATGGACCTAAGAAACCAACATTACCGAGGTAAATGGGGTCTAAAAAAAGAAAAGGAATTCCTAAACTCTTGCCAAAACTACCCGAAACTATTCCAAATAATGCGACCCAATAGATCAATAAGAATTGATTGTACTTGAATTGGACAAGTAGGAGTTTGGCGGGAAAGCTATGAATGACTGATCGAAAAAATTTCAAGCTCTGTTCTTCTTGGTACCTTGGTACAGCTCGTACTTTAACAATCTACATTCAATTTTTGCATTCATAAAAGGAATTCTAGCAGAAGTTCTAAGACCAATGAATTTAGCCAGGTTCATATTCCCTGTGAATATGTAACCATCATAGCCCTGACATTTCTGCTTCATAAAGTCACCTATTTGCTTGTAGGTGCCTTCCAATATTTTCTCTTCACCTAACCTCTCGCCATACTCAGGGTTCATGAATAAAACACCCGGAGCTTCAGGTACTGGAGTTTCTTTAAAGTCACACTGATGAAACTCTATCAAATGATCAACCTGAGCGATCTTTGCATTTTCTTGAGCAGCCCAAAGAGCTTTCTTACTGATATCGGTGGCTATGATTTTAAAATCGAGCTTTTCTTGAGCCTGCATACTAGCGAGGCGATAATAATTCTCCCAGCTTTCTGCTTCATAACCTTTCAAATGCATAAAGCCGAAGAATTCGCGATACAGCCCTGGCGAGGTATTAGTCGCTAGCAAGGCTGCCTCAATGGCCAATGTTCCTGAACCACACATCGGATTGACAAAATGAGATTTTCGATCCCAACCAGAAGCGATCAATGTTGAGGCTGCCAGAGATTCGATCATAGGTGCTTTGAATGGAATCTTGCGGTAGCCATGCTTTGAAATGGTATTTCCAGATGTATCGAAATAGATGCGAACTTTCTCATCCTTCCAATACAAATGAATGACCACATTATCTCTCGAGGGACCAGAATCAGGACGCTTTCCGAATTTTTCCATAAAGCGATCCGCAATGGCATCTTTCACGCGCACGTTAGCGAAACGATCATCTTTTATGTGCTCATTCCTCACGTAAGAAGTGATAGAGAAATATCCATCAACGGGAATGTACTTCTCCCATTCAATCGCTTTAACCCTTTTATAAAGATCATTGGCCGTATTGGCTCTAAATCTCTGGATCTGCCAAAGCACACGACCAGCAGTTCTTAGATACATATTGAGTCGAAGGCATTCATCAAAATACCCATTGGTCTCAACTTCAGAGATACTCTGATTGGTAACTGCATAGCCGAGATCTCTTACCTCTTTAGCCAACCATTCAGATTGCTTAGGGAAACATGTGATGACTATATCGCTTTTGTAGGGAAAGACCTGACTCATGGTGCGAATTTCATGAATTAATTTGAGATTCTCTTTAGAATTAGGAGATTCCCGTTTTCACGGGAATGACATAAAAAAGGTGTCGTCATTCCAGAATTTTTCTTTGCATTTTCCTTACCGAAGAAAAATATCAGGAATCTCTCATAAATGAGAATAAAGAACTCCTAAATTCGCAATCCAAATCCAAGAAGCATATGAAAACCTGGTTTACCTGTAAGGTCAAATATCAAAAGCAAGATGATGAAGGACGTATTAAGAACGTCACTGAAGCCTACCTGACTGATGCCCTTTCTTTTACGGAAGCTGAAGCACGTATTTATGAAGAAATGGGTCAAAGAGTGATGGGCGAATTCATCGTTACGAGTATCACTAAATCAAAGATCGTTGATGTTTTTGAGTACCCAGGCGGAGATGTTTTCTATCAGGTGAAGATCACCTATATGCTGACAGATGCTGACTCTGGAAAAGAGAAGAAAGTTTCAAACTTGATGATCATTCACGCAGAGAATGTAAGTCAAGCCTATGATCGAGTTCACGAGTCGTTGAATAATATGCTAGTGACTTTTGCTGTTCCAGAGATCAAAGAGTCACCAATTATCGAAGTTTTCCATCATTCGGGAGAACAAAAAATTCCTAATAACTTGACTCCTCTTTCTGAATATGAAGGAGATACTCAAGAAGAAACAGAAGATGAACAAGCAATTTGATCAAGTAAGCCAAGCAGCTTTTGACTGTTTAAAAGGAAAATTAAGTAGCCAAGGTATTTCATTGGAGGGAACGTCAGGTTATCTCTCAAAAAATGGAATCTCCTTAGACTTTGCCTTCGATTCTAACGCTCAAACACTTTCTATTCAAAATCTGGAAGTTGGTTTTCCTGCTTCACTTGCCGGAATGAATACTGAAAAAGTGATGGGCATATTAGAGAAAACAATCGAAGAGTGTAGGTAAATCTCGGTCCTTCTGCCTCCTCCTCTTCAAAGAGGAGCCCAGCACCAATTCAGCCTCATGTTAAGACGAGTTAGGGGTGGTTGAATTTTTCATTTATCTTGTTGTTCCTAACAACCAAGAATGAAATACTACATCTCACTAATCGTACTGTGCCTTACAACAACCCTGTTGGCACAAAAGAAAGAGCAAGACATTATCAAAAAGCTCGAGTCCAAAACCGATTTCTATGACGGAATCGCCAAAACCATTTGGGCCAATCCTGAACTAGGCTATCTCGAAGAAAACAGTTCTGCTCTACTTCAAAAAACCTTATCAGACGAAGGATTCACTATTCAAACAGGCGTAGCAGAGATCCCAACAGCCTTTGTAGCTGAATATGGCTCAGGCGCACCAGTTATTGGAATTCTGGCAGAGTTTGATGCCCTACCTGGCGTATCGCAGAAAGCACAATCTAGCAAGGAGCCCGTGGTAGAAGGAGGAGCGGGACATGCCTGCGGCCATCACCTATTCGGAACGGCTTCTACCGCAGCAGGCATTGCCATCAAAGATTGGTTGAAAGCTACTGGTACCACTGGCACTGTTAGAGTCTATGGTACACCTGCAGAAGAAGGTGGAGCAGGCAAAGTATACATAGCGCGTGCTGGCTTACTTGAAGATGTGGATGCAGTCTTACATTGGCATCCGGGTAGTCAAAATTCAGCTAGTGCTGTTTCAACTCTTGCGAATAAATCAGCCAAGTTCAGATTTTATGGAGAAGCATCTCATGCTGCTGGTGCTCCTTGGCGAGGTCGCTCAGCTTTAGATGGAGTAGAAGCCATGAATTACATGACCAATCTGCTTAGAGAGCATGTTCCACCTGAAACAAGAATTCACTATGTCATTACGCGTGGCGGTGAAGCTCCTAATGTGGTACCAGCATTTGCTGAAGTGTTCTATTATGTGAGAAACCCCGAGGCGGCCAATGTGAAATCTATCTTTGAAAAAGTGGTCAAGGCTGCAGAAGGTGCTGCAATGGGTACTCATACAGAAATGGATTATGAAGTGATCCATGGACTCTACAATATCCTTCCGAATGAAACGCTAGCTCGCGTGATGTACGAGAATTTAAAAGAAGTTGGAGGAGTGGAATACAATGCTGAGGAGACCAAGTTTGGTGAAGAGATCATTGCCACTTATCCTGGGGTAAATGCTCAATTATCTACCGCAATGGAGATTCAAGATTTCATTGTGAGGGAGAAAGGATCAGGCGGCTCTACCGATGTAGGAGATGTGAGCTGGTTAGTACCAACTGCTGGCTTAAGTACAGCCACATGGGTTCCGGGCACTATGGCTCATACTTGGCAAGCAGTTGCAGCAGGTGGTATGTCTATTGGAACCAAAGGCATGATGGTAGCTGCTAAAACTTTGACCTTAACAGCTATTGACATCTATAAGAACCCTGAATTGACAGGAAAAGCCCTTGAAGAATTGAAAAGAAGAAGAGGAGAAGGGTTTGTATATGAAGCGCTTTTGGGAGACAGAAAACCTCCTTTAGATTACAGAAAGTGATAGGTGATTCGTCATTTTAAGATGGCGAATCCTTAAAAATGTTGCAGCTTTCAATAGCTGGCCTTATTTTCAATTTCAACCAAAGCAGTATTTATGAACGGCTTATTAAAAGGCGAACTCAACGAGGTATGGGGTAAAGGAAAATGGCAAAACCTTTTTGCTCCAGTTGACATAGCTGCTGTCGTTCTTTTCAGAATTGCTTTTGGTTTTATCATGTTTTGGGAAGTAACACGATACTTCCGACATGGATGGATCTACAGATATTGGGTTGAGCCCTTATGGAATTTCTCCTATGGCCCATTTCATTTTAGGCCAATGGGTGAAGATGCCATGCACATCTTATGGCTTGTACTAGGCATATTGGCCATTTTCATATCGATTGGATTTCTCTACCGAATAAGTACCATTCTCTTCTTTTGTGGCTTTACTTACACCTATTTACTTGAACAAGGAAGGTATTTGAACCACTTCTATTTGGTAGTGCTTATCAGCTTTGTCCTGATCTTTATTCCAGCCAATAAATATTATTCGTTAGATGCCAAGATCTGGAAGAAGATCAAGAGTCCCGTCATTGAAAGCTGGTGTTTATGGTTAGTCAGATTCATGATTGGTGTCCCCTACTTCTTTGGTGGAATTGCTAAAATCAACCCTGACTGGTTACAAGGCTATCCATTGAGAATATGGTTATTGAGCGATACGGACTTCCCTATCATCGGGCCATACTTTACTGAATATTGGATGATCCTGATCATGTCCTACTCGGGTTTACTTTTAGATCTCTTTATCGTACCAGCGCTATTGTGGAAGAAGACTCGAAAGTATGGCTTTGTGGTGATCACTTTGTTCCACCTAATGAATGATCAACTCTTTACCATCGGCATCTTCCCATGGTTTATGATGTGTGCGACAAGTCTCTTTTTCTCACCAAGTTGGCCAAGAAACTTTATCAATTTCTTCAGAAAAAATAGGTTGACAATTGAGAAGCAGGACATCAAGAACTTCCAAGAATATGCTAGTCAGATCAACCCAAAACCTATCCTCATAGGCCTAGCCATTTTCTGTGGGCTTCAGGTAACTCTTCCTTTTAGGCATCATCTCATTCCGGGTAATGTCAATTGGACAGAGGAGGGACATCGATATGCTTGGCATATGAAACTTAGAAGCAAGCGAGGCTACACTGATTTCTTCGTGAAGAACAAAGCAAATGGTGAGACTATCGAAGTTGACCTAGAGGGCTATTTGCAAGACTGGCAGATAGATGACATGGAAGGCAAGCCCTATATGATCTGGGAATTTGCTGATTACCTGAAAGACCAATATGCCGAAGCTGGAATTGATGTTGAAGTTTATGTAGATGCAGTAGCCTCATTAAACGGGCGTAAATACCAGCATATCATAGATCCTAATGTGGATCTTGCCGCTCAGCCTAAACCATACTTTGGTTATGCCAGCTGGATTATGCCGCTCACCACACCACTGAGTGAACAGAGATAGACTAGTTGAGTCTTTCTATTACTCCAAGAATTGCTTCGACAACCAATTCAGGTTCATTAGTATGAATGTTATGACCTGTATTCGTGATGACTTGCTCAAAGTTGCCACTTGATAATCCCGATCTTAATCTGCGATGATAGCTAGCCCAATCGGAAGAGTACCCAGAAGGACTATTGGTCAATACGGTTGTAGGTACATCGGGTAAATTTCCAAGTGTCTTTAAATACTCTACTCCTTCTATAAGCTGCTCAGATTCTCTCACAGCCCCGATCAATCCGGCATAATTTCTAGCAATTTCATCTTCTTGATCTTGAGTGAGAATTAATTCCAACTCATGACTTGTATCTACAAAGACTAAAACTAAAACATGTTCAGGAAACCGAACGGCAAAGGTTCTTATGATAGCACCACCCCAAGAGTGCCCAACTAAAATAACCTTCTCATTTGGAGCGATGCTTTCTTTAATCGATAACAATTCATCTGATAACTGAACGAGGTTTCTTGGGCTGGGTCCTAATTGAGAACTAGCATAGCCTCCACGATTGTAAAGAGTAGACTGATCTGTCTTTCCTATCTCAAGGGCTATATCTCGCCACACATATCCATCACTGCCTAATCCTGACTCAAAGATGACCTTCACCCCTCTATCATCAGTTTGAAGGCCAGTCAAATTATGAGACCCCAGATTAAAGCTTTTAGATCTTAAGCTTACCTGAATCACCTCAGTCTCTGGTTCATTAGAACATGACCACAGCAAGAATAGTAATACCAAAATGGAAAAGCCTCTAAGCATAGAAGCCAATTTACAAGATTTGAGTAACTCTGTTACTTCCCTTCAGGAGTTCTGTATGGCTGGAAAGGGATCTTCAGCAGATTACTCATGCGGTCATTTTCAGCTGAATCCATATGTGTATCTACACCATAAACCAACTCTTTAGTATTGTCTACTTGAGCGAATGTTCCGAAGATGCGATCCCAGAAAGAAAAGATATTTCCGTAGTTAGTATCCGTCAAAGGTTGCTGATAATGGTGATGGACTTTGTGCATTAATGGAGTAATAAACACCCAACTCAAGGCTCTATCCACACTTTTCGGCATATTGATATTGGCATGAGTAATGTGAGCGAACAACACAGACATACTCTGGTAGAACATTATGATCCACATTGGAGCTCCAATTACTATCACTGCGAGGATGGTAAAAGCGATTCTAAAAACTGTCTCACCCGGATGATGTCTGAGCCCAGTGGTAACATCTACTGTGGTATCAGAATGGTGAACCACATGAAACTTCCACATCCATTTCACTTTATGCTCTGTCCAATGAATGAAATAAGCACCAATCAAGTCCATGAGAAGGACGCCTACTACAAGCTGACCCCACAATGGAAGATCAACAATGTATAGCAATCCGAATTGATTGGCTGAAACAAAATCAGACGCGGCCAATAGCACGCTCGCTAACCCAAATCCTATGATCATGGTGCAGAGCGTAAAGAATAGGTTAAGGCCCGCATGCCTCACCTTTTTATACTTGAAATTGAAGAGTGGCAAAGTACCTTCTAACACCCAGAACAAAACTAATCCTCCAACAAGGATACCTGCTCTAAATTCTGTTGGTATGTTCCGAAGAAATCTACAATCCACTCCATAGGTCAAATAATTTTTAGTCACATCCAATTTATAAAAAATGTGTTGATCACAAATGTTCAGAGTGCCTTATGAGGATTACTCTACAATTAAGACCTTCACCGTTTTCTGCCAATCTGAACCATTTAGTCTAATCAAATAGAGACCACTTCTCATGGTATTTGTGCCTAACTCGATTGTTGAATCGTTTACCTTTTCAGATGACAGAACCACTCCATTAAGATCAGTTAAATGATAATCTTCAATTACCAAAGTCCCTGTTTCAATACTTAGCACTTCTCCTTTTTGAATAGGATTAGGTCCAAACTGGACTTGCGCATCAACTACCTCTTCTGGAAGACTCGTTACCACATTGCCTTCAAAATAGTTCTTAGCAAAAGCAAAAGCCCTCTCTCCAATTTCTATTCCCATTCTTCTTCCTGGAATATCATCTGCTGGTGGATGAATTCCACCCCAAATTCGAGATAAACTCGTTTGGTCAGAGGCATCTCTGTAAGTAGCCCATTGCAATGTCACGTCAACACTCGGGCCCTCTTCAAATACAAGAAACTCATTCATAGGTGCCTCAAACTCTCCCACTCCTCCAGGAAAATACTCATCACCTGTTAATAAAGTTAGCACCTCAGCAGCTGCACGCGAGTAAGTAGAATGCCCAGAGACATAACCTGCGAAAGGGGGCGTTACGAAAGTTGGTCTTTGATAGGGCCACCAGTTCTCTGCAAGAATCCAATCGACTCCTGCCATATCAGTTTCTGGGTTAGTAATAAAATCAGGCCCTTTCCAGGAGTAGAGCTTGATTTTTCCAACGTGCTGATTGTTATTACCTGCTAGTGGATCTCCTTCTTCTACCAATTCGATATAGCCTTCTTTTAATACAATACCATTCTCTTGATAGTTAGGGAGGTTAGGATCGCTTGCCTGACCAAGGTCGGCCATGGCTCTAATAGCAGAAATAGGTCTGATATAATCGTAGTAACCTTTAGCAGACCAAGCCGAAATAGCAGCATCATGCATAGTACCGCCCATTAAGAAGTACGCCTTAATATCAAATTCAAGAGCAGACAATAAATTACCTCTACCTTCAAATTGCCTATTGAACAATGGGTGGTCCATGACCTTGTTCATAATCACAAACCAGTGGCCGGGAGGTGTTTCTGAATCTGGACCATCAGCCCAAAACTCAGCTAATACTCGTGCATAATCTCCTCTTGGAACCATGTTTGGAGGATAAGGCTGACCAGTACTCGGGTTCATTGTTCGTCCTGGGCTACCATCTCCACCATCAAACTCATCGTACATCTGAGGAAAATCATCTATCGTTTCTGGAAAACTAGCAAGATTACCTATGCCAGCAGGAGAAATATCCCACATTACCCCATCTGCTGGGTCAAGATGAGAACCCCAAATCGACACTAATTGAAAACCCCACTTGTAAGGATTCTCACCGTTGGTTGTCTCTTCTTGAAAATATGGCGGTGGCCCCGGGTCTGTGTAAACGTTCCAATTAAACCCATCTCTTTCATAGGTCTGTCGATGAGAGGCATCCATGGCAAAAGGCCAAACTTCTCCCCATTCTGGGCTCAAGAAAGGAATGGCATCTGAAACTGGATTACCACTCTGATCGATGAATTCGTCTAAAGCCAAAGGTTGCCATCTGTTGATATTCACAATGTTCGGATTACCTGGCTCTGCGGGGTTCATTGATGGATTAATCGGAGCATAGAATGCATTAGCATAATCAAATTCTTCTTGCGAGCCATCTTGCAATCCATATTGGATATACTCATTGGCTATGTAATTACCGAGGGCTGCTCCTCGTCCTGTTTCGTAATCCACACGAGTATAAGAGATATCATATCCTAAGCTTTCCATCTTCTGGTCATACTCATCAAGCAAGCGATCCGCGCTCGGAGAAAATCTGAATCTATGTCTTAATATTCGGTATGCTGCATAGCTGATAGCTTCTTCTAGGGTTTCTTCGAATGTGCTTGATTCATGCACTTCAAATCCAATGAAATTGGAAGTGTAAGTATTGACTTCGTTTCCAATAAGATAGGTATCTGCTGTTTCATCAATTACAGCAAAGCAATCATACATGGCGGCTGAAATGTGAAATAAGTTTCGCGCATGGACGGTAGGTCTTGCAAAATCTCCCCGAATAGAGTGAAGAAGTAATTCATTCCATTGTCTGGCAACAGATGGGTTTTGAGCCCATAATGAAATAAATGATAAAGAAAGTGTTAGGGTGAATAGCAGTCTCCTCATAATCAACAATTCAGGACAGAAATATAGCTAAGCAAGCCGAAAGAATGAAACTAGGATTGAGAACAGTTCCTCTAATTCTAGTTTGATGATAGGATTTTAGCAAGCTCTTGGTGAAAGAGCTGAAAATCAGCCAAGTTTCGATGCTCTCCTTCTTCAATAGTGACAAAGTTTACCTTTCTGGGAAGCAAACTTTTTGCCAGTTCCACACCTTGCTCATAAGGCACAACACTATCTTCTGTTCCATGAAAAATGGAAATCGGACAGTTTGCATTTTGCAAGTACTGATATGATTTAAAGTTATACCTCAAGGCGAGCTTAGAAGGATAAATAGGGTAAAAACGCTGAGCAGCCTTGGCTAGGGAATAATACGGAGTTTCTAAAATCAGCTGCTGAGGATTATGGTTCCCGGCCAAATATGAAGCCAATCCTGTACCTAAGGATCTACCATATAAGACTATCTGATCTTCTTGATATCTTTTAGTACACCACTGATAGAACAATTCAGCATCTGCTAACAAATTGGCCTGATTCCTTCTACCTCTACTCTTACCAAAACCACGATAATCCATCACTAAAACATCGTAGCCATATTTAGTCATAGGAGAAACGATGTTTCCCCAGCGAGTCAGATTTCCTCGATTCCCATGAAAGTACAAGATCACTCCTCTACTCGAATCAGCTTTGAAATAGAGTGCATTCAGCTTACCATTGTCTTGCCCGTTGAGCGTGACCTCTTCAAAAGGAACTTCAGATTCAAAGGCATGATTTTCGGGCAGTTCTTCATCTAGAAAAATGAATCTCTCTTGGCTCACATAGAGCAATACAAAACCCATTAAATAGACAAAAAGGAGGCTGGATATAACAATGACCAATCGTCTCAAATTTTAAGCTTTTTCTTCTTTTTCTTTCTCCTAAAATTCAAGCTTGACTTTTGCGGGTCTATTGATTCAGGGAGTTTCGAATTAACGATCTCTTCTAACATGCGATGGTATTCTTCGAAGGTGTGTAAGTTATTATGTCCAGCACCTATTATGGAATAAAGACGGGTATTTTCTGGATTCACTTTGGATAGTGAAACGGCCGTGCTGAAAGGAATCAGTTTATCATTGGTGCCATGCACAATTTTGATCGGGCAATCCACATACTTCAACCACTTATAGGTTCTGATAGGAAATTTGATGAATAAGACCACCGCCATAAATGGAATGTATCGCTTAGTGACTTTTGCTAAACTGTAATATGGCGACTCTAAAACCAACATCCTCGGATGATTGATCGAAGCCAATTTTGCGGCAAAACCAGACCCTAAACTTCTGCCATAAATGATGATGTATTTTTCATCAACCTGCTCTCGCACCCTGTCATAGACATATTGAAGGTCTTCTTTGATACTCTCTTCAGTTCTGCGCCCTGTGCTTTTTCCAAAACCTCGATAATCGACCATGAGCACATCATAGCCCATCCTCGTAAAATCAACAGCAAACTTGCCCCAGCCCTTTAACGATTTTGAATTTCCTTTGAGATAGATAACCACGCCCTTTGGCTGGTCAATCTTAAAATGAATTCCATTGATATTGACGCCTGGTTCTTTCTCGAGATTGTATTCTTCGAAATTCAGGTTCGGGTATTTGAATTCGAAATCTTCTGGGAGTTTTTCTGGCTTAAACAAAAAGCGCTCTTGCATGAAATAGAGTACAATATTGGCTATTACATAGGCAATGACCAGAATCAGAATAAAGCTACCGTACTCCATAAGCTTGGAATAAGATAAAGCTTTCACATTCAAGCTACAAGCCTTAGCTCACAAGCTTTAAAGGACCTTGGTCTTATTTGGATAAATACTGGGCAAGCAATGAATGAAAGTGATGTACTCCTTTTTCCATTTGAGGAGAGTAGCGACCTGTGTTGTACACTCTAGAATGCATCCCTTTAAAAACGCCTTCAACCACAAATTCATCTTCTCTTTCCACCTTATCTAAAGCTGAGCCCGCTCCTGTATCTAGCTTAGACTCATCATACACATAAGTAATGAAGGACACCTTGGTGCGATTAATAGAAATGGGTTTTATCACATTGATAGAACAGCCCCAAGGATAAAAATTGAACATCATATTCGGGAAGAGCCAGAAGTAGTATGCGCTGATCTGCTTACCGTAATCCTCATGATCTGAAGGCAGATCAAAAACATGTTCTCCGCCAGCAGAATGTCCTACTTGTAAATTAGCCTCCGCATAAAGCTCTGTTTCATATTTACCATAATCCAAAACGGCATTAAGCCCGTCATGTACAAAAGGAATGTGAAATCCTTCGAGGTAATTATCGCAATACAGGGCCCAATGCGCATTGACCAGGTAATCTTTATTGCGACTTTCATCTAATTTGAATTCATGAAGTGGCATAAAACCTACTTTTCTATTCATGGCATCAATCACGGATTGAAAGTCCATTGAATCTTCCAGTGCAGTAAATAGCCAAGGGCCAAATTGCTTCAAAGGAAATTGATGCAAGTGATCTTCTTGCCTTGGAAATCCTTGTGCCTCTTTGAATTGAGGCATGTGTTTGAATTGCCCTTTTAAATCGAACCTTCTGCCATGATAACCACAAAGGATGTTTTTAGCCTTGGAAGGATCGTGACAAAGGATATTTCCTCTGTGTGTACAAACATTAGACAAGCAATGAAGGTTTTCACCATCATTACTTAAGAGCATAGGCTCCTCAAGACCAAACTCTAGAAAATTGAAAGGGTATAGTTGGCCATCCATAGCTACTACAGAATCATCGCCTACAAACTGCCAAGTCTTGGCAAAGACCTTCTCAATCAATTGATCATAAACTTCTTGAGATATGTAAAAAGAGGATGGAAGGGTTTCTGCCTCTTCGATATTCGGATGAATGGTAAAGTCTTTCAATATTAATTGTCTAATTTCTGCCCTCAAATTAATGATTTCCCACTAATCCATTTTTTGATTTGGCTAAGACTTCCACCAACAAGCAATTAGGACTTTTAACGGTAACCTGCCTAGTGGTTGGAGGTATGATCGGTTCTGGGATTTTCACACTCCCCTCTTCCCTAGCTCAATTCGGAGGCATTAGTTTAATAGGTTGGATAATTGCAGCTGCTGGAGCTCTGGTGCTTGCCAATATGATTGGTCAGTTAAGTAAAGTCATACCCAAAACTGGCGGTGCCTATCCTTACAGTCGTGAAGCATTTGGTGAATTCCCAGGCTTCATTGTTGCGTGGGGATACTGGCTGAGTATTTGGAGTACCAACGCAGCTATTGCACTCACTTTCACTGGCTACCTTTCTGTTTTTATACCAGCAGTAGGCGAAGGAATTAATACAGCTTTAACCAGCATTGGAGTTATCTGGGTATTGACCGCCATTAATAGCCGTTCTATCTACTTGAGTGGGAAAACACAGGTGCTCACTACCGTTTTAAAGATCATTCCTATTCTCATTGTAGCAGTTGCTGGCATTTTCTTTTTTAATCCTGAATATTTCAGCCCATTTAACTTGAGCGAGACCTCAAGTATCAAAGCCATAACCACTGCATCCGCCATGTGCTTGTTTGCTTTTATGGGGCTAGAAGCTGCTTCTGTACCTGCGGGCAACATTAAAAATCCTGAGACTACCATTTCGAAAGCAACCATGCTGGGCACTTGGATAGTAGTGATCATCTACATCTTTAGTACGATTTCTCTATTCGGAATTTTACCTCCTTCAGAAGTACAATCTAGCTTGGCTCCTTTTAGTGATGCGGCTCAAAAAATGTTTGGCAATGGTGCGGAATACTTTATTGCCGCTGGTGCCTGTATCTCCACATTCGGTGGATTAAACACTTGGATTTTGGTTCAAGGACAAATGCCAATGGCATTAGCTCAAGATCAATTATTACCGAAAGTATTCGCTAAGAAAAATAAGAACGACACGCCTTCATTGGGCATCATTATTTCAAGCATTTTCATTACTCTCCTCTTGTTCTTCAATCAGAGCAAGAGTTTTGGAAATCTGTATGCCTTCATGGTTTTGCTCACAGCAGTAACGGTTTTGGTATCTTACTTGGCCACGGCATTAGTTTATACATACTTCTCAATCAAAGGAAAAATGGGTTTTCGACTCAACCTTAAAACTGGACTGTCTTCAATTGTCGGTATTGGATTTTCCGTTTGGATGATCATAGGTTCAGGAGTTGAAGCCATTTTATGGGGAGGTGTAGGCCTACTATTGGGAGTACCGATTTACATTTGGAAAAAGAAAACACAATGATCACCTGCCATTCTGATTACGGACTTATCAAAAACATTTTACTGAAGCCTGCGGAGTTAGCTTTCGAATCCCAACAAAAAGTAGACTCGGAATGGGAAGAATTGAATTACCTTGATTCAGTCGATTTTACCCAATCTTTAAGCGAGTATGGAGCATTTAATGAGGTCTTTCAAGGTTTGGATGCTCAAGTACATCTGCTACCAAAAGCCAATACAAGCATGGACTCCATTTACTGCCGCGATGCTTCCTTAGCAACAGATTATGGGTTGATCTTGTGTAATATGGGTAAGGGCGCTCGAACAAGTGAGCCTGAAGCACAAAGAGCGTATTGTGAGCAGAACAACATTCCAATTTTAGGCCAAATTGAAGCTCCAGGGACTGTAGAAGGTGGCGATATGTGCTGGCTCGATGAGAAGACCTTGGCCATTGGCCACACTTACAGAACCAATCCGAAAGGGATCGCTCAAATCAAAGCATTGTTAGCGCCTAAGGGGATTGATGTTGTGGTGGTTGATCTTCCGCATTACAAAGGTGTTGACGATGTTTTTCACCTTATGTCTATCATTAGCCCTATTGATAAAGACCTGGCAGTCATCTATTCGCCTTTGATGCCAATTGGCTTTCGTAAAGATTTGATTGATCGAGGCTACTCATTTGTGGAGTGCCCTGATGAAGAATTCGAATCCATGGGTTGCAATGTTTTAGCTCTAGGCCCAAGAAAAGTTTTAGTAGTTGATGGCAATCACATCACAACTGAAAGACTGAAAGAAGCTGGTTGTGAAGTGGTTATTTATAAGGGAGATGAAATCAGTAAAAAAGGCTGTGGTGGTCCAACCTGCCTTACAAGACCTTTAGAAAGAGAAATTTGAAATGATGAGAATTATAGTTTCCATTTTTGTTTTAGTCATTTGTGTCAATTCATTCGCCCAAAAGCATTATGACCGATTAGCAGCCATAGATATTCAGCATTATCGCTTCGAATTGAGTATTTCGGATGATTCTGATGAAATAAATGGTATCGCCCATGTCACACTAAAAGCGAACCAAGATATCAATTCATTCTACCTCGATTTGGTTAACAAGAAGGGACAGAAAGGGATGGAAGTTGTTACCGTGATGTCCGACAACAAACCCATCAAATTTGACCACTCAGATAACCAAATCAATATTTCCAACAGCTCAGAAAAAGGGCAAATCAAAACCTATCTAATCGTCTACAAAGGGGTTCCTGAAACAGGATTGATCATCTCAAAGAACAAACACGGAGATAGAACATTTTTTGGTGACAACTGGCCAGACCGCGGGCATCATTGGTTACCCACTGTAGATCATCCCTCAGATAAAGCCACTGTAGAATGGGTGATCACCGCACCTAGTCACTATCAGGTAATTGGAAATGGTAGATTAAAAGAAAGAACGAACATCACCGATGACTTAACGCTAACGCATTGGGCTTCAGATGTGGTTTTACCAACCAAAGTAATGGTGATGGGCGCTGCCAGATTTGCCATTCAAGAATCTGGTGAAATTTATGACACTCCCATTTCTTCTTGGGTTTATCCTCAAGATAGAGAAAAGGGATTTTACGATTATGCGTTGGCCGTGCCTATTATGGATTGGTTCATCAATCATGTGGGCCCATACCCATATGCTAAACTGGCTAATGTGCAATCCAAAACTCAATTCGGAGGCATGGAAAACGCATCGAATATCTTCTATTACGAAAACTCAATTGACGGTAATCGCTCATCTGAAGGATTGATCGCACACGAAATAGCTCATCAATGGTTTGGGAATTCTGCCTCTGAAGCTAATTGGCATCACATCTGGTTGAGCGAGGGCTTTGCCACCTACTTCACTAACCTGTATATGGAGCAGAAATATGGAACAGCAAAACTGGTTGAAATGGCACAAGAGCAGCGAGACCGCGTCATTGCTTTTTCTAAGAAAGATAGAGTACCTATTGTCAACCCTGCTATTGAAGATTACATGCAATTACTTAATGCTAATTCTTATCAAAAGGGTGGATGGGTATTACACATGCTAAGAAAAAAAGTAGGAGATGAAGTTTTCTGGAGATCGATCAAAGAGTACTACCAAAAATTCACTTTGTCCAATGCTTATACCGATGATTTGAAAGAGGTATTCGAGAAGAATTCAGGCTTAGACCTAGATCAGTTCTTCAACCAATGGGTACTGCAGGCCGGTCAACCAGAAATGGATGTAGAATGGACTTATGACGATGGTAAACTCAATATGAATCTGGTTCAAAATCAAAAAGAAAACTTTGTGTTTGACTTAGAGATCGATGTGGTATATGCCAATGGTGACAAGGAAAGAAAGACGATTCGAGTCAATCAAAAGAATCAAAACTGGACTCCAAACATCAATAGTAAACCAAAAGAGATCATTCTAGACCCTGACACTTGGCTGCTTTTTGAAGCCAATTTGGCAGAAAAATAGGCTAATCTCTTTTCGGAATGTTTTTTGACTATCGGCTGGTATGCCTAAGTCAAAAATTCAAAGGTGGTTAATCTCGACTCTTTCTTTTTTGAGAGTCCTCTTTGTTGCTTGGATGATCGGTATTGCTAACAGCATTAACCAAGAGGCCAAGTTCATGGATGACACTCATGTGAAAACTGAACTAGTTGAAGAGCAGGAAGATGATGAGCCATGGCCAGAAGACTTGATCAGTTAATCCCAACTGAGGTCTGATTCAAAAAATCAGTATCTTCAGAATCATGAGAAGAATACTTTTTATACTCATGGCCATTGGTGCTATTGGCGTAGCCGGTTATGCCATTGCCATGTTCACTATTACTCCTCCACTTTTTCAATCTAAAGGAGATCTTGTAAATGACTCTACCTGGCAATTCTTTTTCTATTTGCATGTAGGAGGTGGTTTGATCGCTTTGTCTATTGGGTGGTTACAATTCTGGACCAAATTCAGGAATAAAAGGCTTTCGGCTCATAGGAAACTGGGCATTGTCTATGTATTGGTAATTCTAATTGGCTCAATCGGTGGTGCTTATTCAGCCATTTATGCTACAGGTGGATTTGGCAATCAACTAGGGTTTTTCTTACTAGCAGTAGGCTGGTTTTACACCACCCTCATGGCCTTCATCACCATCAAAAAAGGCAGTCTGGAATCTCACAAAAACTGGATGACCTATTCTTATGCTCTGACTTATGCAGCAGTCACCCTGCGCATATTCTTACCTCTTTGGATGGCCTCAGGAATTCCATTTGAAGAATCTTATAACGCCATTGCTTGGTTTTGCTGGGTACCGAACCTGGTCATTGCACAATGGATCGTCAATAAAAAATGGGTGAAGTAAGCTTACTCTATTTTTAAGATCGTCTGAGTTTTGCCTGCCATTTGAAAGGTGTCTCCTACTCGTTTACCTATCATTTGGCGCGCTATCGGAGAACCCATTGAAATACAAAAACAAGCATCATCCTCAACATTGACCTGTCCTAAAGGAGCTGAAAGATAAAATGTAGTCACATCAGTTTTTACTATGGCACCTAACTCAGCCGTATCCATGGATTGGGTTTCATCGATGCCTTTTAAGGTAAGAGCCATAGACTGTGCATTCTGCAACTGCTCACCGATCTTACCTTTTTCCAGATTGATCATTTCTCTGCTGGTCTCATACTTATCTCCCATTGAAGATTTTGTGTCAGAAGAAGCCGATTGAGTCAATGCTTTTAGCTCTTCTTGAAGTCGATTGATCTTCTCATCGACTAATTGAAGACAATGAAGATGTAAGGATTCCTTTGAAACGGACATTCAACAAATAAAAGACCTAAGCAGTCACTTTATCAAGTGCGGATAAAAAGTCTTTCATATTATCCATCGTGCCTACACTTACTCGGCACCATTGTTTATCATGAAATTCCCAGCTTCTGATAGCCACGCCATGTTGCGCCATTTTTGAAATGAATTCTCCACCAGGCATATCAATAGGGAAAACCATAAAGCTTGTATAGCTTCTCGTTGGTCTAAAACCTCGTTTCTTTAATTCGCTATAAGTGAATTCTCTAGCCTCATTATTATTCTCGAGACAGTATGACCTAAAATCGGCATCATCAAAACTCACCATGGCAGCCTTCATGGTTGGCCTTGTCATGGTGGTTTGGAAGTTTCGGTAGCGAATCATGTGATTGATCAATCGTTCATTCCCAATGGCATAACCAGCACGAAGCCCTGCAAAGCCATGGAGCTTCGAAAAGGTCTTACAAATGATCACATTATGGCCTTCTTGAACTAAAGAAAGCATGGTGTGCTTCTCAGGCTCGTCTAAAAATTCATTGTATGCTTCGTCCACAAAAACAGGCACTCGCTTCGATACTCTTTTACAAAAGGACTTCAATTCATCCGGATCGACCAATGTTCCTGTTGGGTTATTTGGATTACAGATATACATCAAGGCTGTATCATCGGTAATTGATTCTTCCATCAATTGTAAGTTGTGTTTGAGATCAAGATCCACATCCACTTGCCTCCAATTACATCCGACTGCCTGTGCATTTCTGAGCAATGGTTCAAAAGTGGGAAAAGCAGAAATGATATTGCCTTTTTTAGCGCCAAAGGTTAACGCAGACAATTGAAGCAGTTCTAATGAGCCAGCTGAGAGAATAACCTGTTCGTCACTGACACCATGTGCTTTCGCCATAAAACTGGTAAACTCTCTTGTAACCGGTGATCCATACCTGTTAGCATCCTTCATTTCTTCTTGAAATGCCTTCATGGCTTTTTCAGATTGACCATAGGGGTTCTCATTGGCATTTAGCTTGGCAGTTATTGGCGCATCAATTGGAAAATCGCCTACCCATTCTCCTGTTAATGGATTAACAAATGGTGTGACAGAAGAATTTTCTTTCGCTGAAAAGCCAAGTGTCAGAGCTGCTCCGCCTAAGGCCGAAAGCTTTATCAACTCTCGTCTATTGATCTCTCTCATAGTTTATTGAATTCGGTTGAGATATAATTTACTGAGAATAAAGCTTTTGTCAAACTGGCTTTCCTTCACTGGTGCGTTTGATTTTTGGGGCTTTTTCATAAATTAGTTCTTATGCTTTTCGAACTCATTTATCATAGCCAAGCAAAGTCTCATATCACAGAAGATGATCATGCAGATATTCTTACGGTGGCAAGAAACTTTAACCAAGACAATAACATAACAGGATGTCTTCTCTACCACAAAGGGCAGTTTCTTCAATTGCTAGAAGGTGATTTTGAAAAACTAAATGAGCTTTATGGTAGAATTCGTGAAGACAAGCGCCATGAAAATGTCATTACCCTTCACATGAAAGAGATCGAAGACCGAACTTTTGATGACTGGTCAATGGCTTACAAAGCCATCGAAGATGCAGCTTTCATTAAAGAGCACACAGGGGTTCATGAATTTAAAGAACTACCTACTGAACAAAATGAGTCAAAGGAATCCAAAGTTCTTTTCAATGTAATGGGGACTCAAATTATGGGGGCTTAGAGTCTCGCTGCCAAGAAGAGTCCAAGATCTTTAAAGGGAAGATTATACTTTTTCGCTATCTCTAGATTAGTGGTAGCTCCTTTGTACGCATATATGCCATTGCTGAACCACTTATATTGAGCCATCGTCTGTTCCATCCCTCCATTATCGCCCACTTTTAAGAGTATAGGCGTTAATATGTTACTCATGGCTGTAGTTGCAGTTCTAGCTGCTCTAGAGGCAATATTTGGCACGCAATAGTGTATTACATCGTACTTCTTGAAAGTAGGTTTAGCATGCGAGGTGGTCTCCGAAGTTTCGATACACCCTCCTTGGTCAATGGACACATCAATTACTACTGACCCTGGCTTCATACTTGCTACCATTTCTTCTGTTACCACGCATCTTGCTCTTCCACGGTCGGCTCTCAATGCTCCGATCACTACATCGGCTGATTTAAGCGAAGTAGCTAAAGTGGCCGAGTCAATCACTGAAGTGAAGGCCTGATTCGCCAATTTGTGCTTGATCCTTCTCAGTTTGTACAATTCGTTATCGAAGATCCTTACTTCTGCACCTAAGCCGATGGCAGCCCTCGAAGCGTATTCCGCAACAGTTCCTGCCCCAAGAATGATCACTCTTGTAGGAGGAACACCGGTTATCCCACCGAGAATGATCCCTTTACCTCCATTTGCACTACTCATGTACTCAGCTGCAATAGGAATAACTAAGCTACCAGCTAATTCACTCATAGCGTTCACAATAGGCAGTCCTCGAGCCTTATCTTCTAAAACTTCATAGCCCAAACAAGTGATCTTTCTCTTATTCAAAGCTTCAAAATATTGAGAAGTAGCATCTCCTAATTGGATAGCAGAAAAGACCGTAGTCCCAGGCTTCATTAGCTCAATTTCTTCAATGGTTGGTGGCTCTACCTTTACAATAAGATCAGCCTGGAAAACATCCTCTTTTGAGTAGGCGATCTGCGCTCCTTGCTCAGAGTACTGATTATCATCGAAGAAACTATACTTGCCAGCATTTTGCTCTACCTGCACTTCGTGGCCATTAGCTACCAAAATACCAACAGCAGAAGGAGTTAAACTCACTCTATTTTCTTGATAAGAAACTTCGCTTGGAATAGAGATCTTTAATGACTTGTTGCTAGACTTAATAGTAGCAAGCTTCTCTTGAGGATAGAGGCTTCCTTCTTTTGCTAATTCGGCAAATCCTGACTTACCTTTTTCAACCATGATGTTTCAATATAATCTTTCTTTCGCCAGTGAGCAATTCTTCTATTTCGATTGTCATATACTGCTCTGGCAATAAATTAGCAATGATTTGAGGCCATTCGATCAGACAAAGGTGTCGTGAAAAGAAATAATCCTCCGCCCCAATATTGACCGCTTCCTCAATATCTTCAAGCCTGTAGAAATCAAAGTGGTAAACCGTTTCATCTGATTGGGTCAAATACTCATTGACGATGGAAAATGTCGGGCTACTCACTTGATCCAGAACCTTCAATTCTTGGCATATCTGTTTGATGAGCGTGGTTTTCCCTGCTCCCATTTCTCCAATGAACAGCCATATTTGAGTCTTATTGCCGAAAGCAATCAATTGCTGTGCAACTGAGTTTAAATCGTCAAGAGACTTTGAAACCAACTCTTTGCTTTCCACTTACTTCGGACTTAGTGTAATGAATGGCACAATCATTTCTTCCATTGAAATACCACCATGCTGGAAGGTATCCTTGTAGTACTTCACATAATGGTTGTAATTGTTCGGATAGGCAAAGAAGGTGTCTTCCGTGGCAAAAATGTATTCAGTAGAAATATTAGGCTTTGGCAAATGAAAGTACTCTGGTTTAGCAACGGACATCATTCCATTCTTCCCTTTATAGCCTAGCCGCTTACCTTGCTTATATCTTAAATTGGTATTGACTGATTTATCTCCAACCACCTTAAATGGTTTATTCACCCTGTATGTCCCATGGTCTGTTGTGATCATCAACTTCATGCCTTTTCGGCTGATCAACTTGATCAACTCTAAAAGTGGTGAATGTTGAAACCAGCTTTTAGTTAATGAACGATAGGCCGATTCATCTGAAGCTAGCTCTCTGATCATGCGCATATCAGTCCTTGCATGTGAGAGCATATCAACAAAATTATAGACAATCACATTGAGCTGATTATTCATCAGATTATTGAAATTATCATTCAACTGTTTCCCTTGATTCGAATGGATGATCTTATGATAAGAGGTCTTAATATCAAGCCCATTCTTTCTCAGGTTTCGAGCCAAAAACTCGGCTTCATTATTATTCTTACCCTCATCATCTTCATCTCCCACCCACAGGTCTTTATGATTTCTTGACATCTCCAAGGGCATTTCACCTGAGAAAATGGCATTGCGAGCAAAGGCGGTTGTTGTTGGAAGGATAGAATAATAAGTTTCCTCTGAATCTACAGTAAAGTAGGTATTGATATCCTCCTCTATCACTTTCCATTGATCAAAACGTAGGTTATCAATGACAATAAGGAAGGTTGGTTCAGAAGAAATATGAGGAAACACCTTTTCTTTCAGAATTTGATGAGATAACAATGGTGCATCAGCAGTATTGTCTAGCCACTCAACATACTCATCCTCAATAAAACGAGCGAATTTGGCATTAGCCTCTACCTTCTGCATCTCGAGCACCTCACTCATGCTCTTATTTTCAGTTTTATCGATTTCAAGCTCCCAATAGACTAATTTCTGATAAACCTCAGACCACTCCTGATGATCCATACGGTCATTCAGCTGAATACTGATTTGGCCAAAGTTCTGTTGATATTGTGTATTGGTCCTTTCAGTAACGAGGCGCTTATTATCTAAAAGCTTCTTGACTGAGATGAGGATCTGATTAGGATTAACAGGCTTGATGAGATAATCAGCGATCTTTGAACCTATCGCCTCCTCCATGATGTGTTCCTCTTCATTTTTTGTGATCATCACAACAGGAAGCACTGGCCAATGCGATTTGATGTAGGAAAGAGTCTCTAAGCCTGTCATTCCAGGCATATTCTCATCTAGAAAAACCAGATCAAAATGGTTGTTCTCGCATGCGTCAATAGCATCTGCACCGCTAGTTACCGGAGTTACATCGTAACCTCGATCAGCCAAAAAAAGTAAGTGAGGTTTGAGCAGATCTATCTCGTCATCAGCCCATAAAATATTATATCTTTGCATGGCATTTTAGTGGTGCAAGCCCGAATTTAAAAGATTAAAGTTTATCCTTTGAACAAACGTAAAATAATCAACGATCCGGTATATGGTTTTATCACTATTCGGAACGAAAGAATTTTCGACATCATAGATCACCCATACTTTCAACGGTTAAGAAGGATCAAACAAATGGGGCTTTCTGAGCTCGTTTATCCAGGGGCTCATCATACACGGTTTCATCATGCCATCGGAGCTATGCACCTGATGTCAGTAACGCTCGAAAACCTAAGATACAAAGGAGTTGAGATCACAGATGAGGAATTTGAGGCTACCCTTATAGCCATTCTTTTGCATGACATTGGCCATGGTCCTTTTTCACATGCTTTAGAATTCAGCTTATTACAAAATGTACCTCACGAGCATCTCTCGAGAATCATTATCTCAAAGCTCAATCAGGAATTTGATGGAGCTTTGTCACTAGTGCTCGAAATCTTCAATGGCAACTATCACAAAGAATTCCTTCATCAGTTGGTTTCTAGTCAGCTAGATATTGATCGACTAGACTATCTGAAAAGAGATAGCTTTTTTACTGGTGTTTCTGAAGGCACTATTGGAGCTGATCGGATCATCAAAATGCTTGATGTCAAGGATGGACAATTGGTGGTTGAGGAAAAAGGGATTTACAGCATTGAGAATTTCCTGAGTGCAAGACGATTGATGTACTGGCAGGTGTATTTGCACAAGGCAGGAGTAAGTGCAGAAAAAATGTTGATCGCCATTATTAAACGTGCTAAACACCTGACGAAAAAAGGAGTTGATTTAAGCATGAGCGCTCAGCTCAGAATGTTCTTCAGTAGAGAAATTGGCATAGAACATTTTGCTGAGGAAGATGGCATTCTTGAGGCTTTTGTCCAATTGGATGATTATGACCTTTGGGGAGCTATCAAAATTTGGGCTCAGCATGAAGACTTAGCGCTTTCGAAGCTTTGTCAAATGTTACTCAACAGAAATCTTTTCAAGATCAAACTTAGTAACGAATCACCTGACAAAAGCACGAAAAAAGAGATGCTTCAAAAGATCGCCACACAATACAATATCACAGAAAAGGATGCGAAATATTTCTTTGATATGGGCCAACTAACAAACAATGCTTATCAGATGGCAGATCAGAAGATATTGATCTTATCGAAGAGTGGACAAGTAAGAGATGTAGTAGAGGCTGCGGATCTTCCTAACATCAAAGCGATGACCAAAGTAGTGCGTAAATATTATCACTGCTGGCCAAAAGACATATCTTTGTAAACTTTCAACCCAGAATTATGGAAATAACTATTGGTCAGGTCGCTGAAATCCTGAATGGCAAAGTCGAAGGAGATGCTAATGAGAAAGTCAGCAGACTAGAAAAGATAGAAGAAGCTACTAAAGGCAGTATTGCCTTTTTGGCCAATCCGAAATACACTGAGTTTATTTATACTACTCAAGCAAGTGCCGTCATCGTCAACCAAGACTTTGAAGCGACAAAATCTATTAGCAGCACCCTTATTAGAGTTGAAGATGCTTATTCAAGCTTTGCTAAACTATTAGAGGCTTACGAGCAAATGACCAAAATAGAGAAGACTGGGGTTGAACAACCTTCTTACCAAAGTGAATCAGCTAAAGTAGGATCAGATGTTTATTTAGGTGCATTTTCTCATTTAGGCGAAAACGTCAACATTGGAGATGGTGCCAAGATCTACCCTAATTCTGTTATTGGCGACAATGTGAGCATTGGTGCGAATACCATCATATTTCCTGGCGTTAAGATATATGCAAACTGTAAGGTAGGCAGCAATTGTATTATCCATGCTGGTGCCGTAATCGGAAGTGATGGATTCGGATACGCTCCACAAGAAGATGGCACTTATAAAAACGTACCTCAAACGGGGAATGTCATCATTGAAGATTATGTTGATATCGGTGCAAATACAACAATCGATTGTGCAACTATGGGTTCTACTATAGTTCGATCAGGTGTCAAAGTAGATAACTTGGTGCAGATTGCGCATAATGTTGAAGTAGGTAAGAATACAGCCATTGCTTCGCAAGCTGGTTTATCGGGTAGTGCCAAGATTGGCGAAAACGTTCAAATCGGTGGACAAGCAGGCATTACAGGGCATTTACACATGGCTGACAGAACCATCATTGGACCACAATCAGGCGTTCCTAAATCGATCAAAGAAGAAGGAAAGGTTTGGTTTGGAACTCCAATCATGGAACATAGGGAATTTTTAAAGACGAGCATCATCTTGCGCAGACTTCCAGATCTACTAGATAGAGTCAAGGAACTGGAAAAAAAGTTATAAATTTGCGAGATTTTTATCTGAAGCGATGCATACAAGACAACATACTATAAAAGAGCCAGTTACGGTCTCAGGTGTAGGGTTACACACCGGAGTGGTAGCAACCATGACGTTTAATCCAGCGCCACCAGACCATGGTATCAAGTTTCAAAGGACAGATCTTGAAGGTCAGCCGATTGTTGATGCTGATGTAGATTATGTAGTTGACCTATCTAGAGGTACAACAATTGAGCATAATGGTGCCAGAGTAAACACAGTAGAGCACACATTAGCAGCTCTTGTCGGATTAGAGATCGATAACGTCTTGATTCAATTAGACGGTCCAGAGCCTCCGATATTGGATGGTAGCTCTATGATGTTCATTGAAGCTCTTGAAAAAGTAGGTACAGAAGAACAGAACGCATTAAGAAACTTCTTTGAGGTTCCTGAAGCGATTTCTTATAGAGATAATGATAGAGATGTTGAAATAGCAGCTCTTCCATTGGATGACTATAGAGTTACAGTAATGGTAGATTACAACTCTCCTGTACTCGGTAGTCAGCATGCTACATTAAATGATATTGCAGATTTCAAGAAAGACATTGCTTCGAGCAGAACCTTCTGCTTCTTGCATGAGCTTGAGATGCTCTATAAGAACAACCTGATCAAAGGTGGTGACTTGAACAATGCTATTGTTGTTGTAGATAGAGTTGTTCAAGAAGATGAGCTAGACTATTTGGCTGGACTATTCAACAAACCTAAGGTTGAGGTAAAAAAGGAAGGCATTCTTAATAATGTTGACCTTCGTCATAAAAATGAGCCTGCAAGACACAAACTGCTTGATGTCGTGGGTGACCTTGCTTTAGCTGGTAGGCCGATCAAAGCACAAATTTTAGCTGCGCGTCCGGGCCATGCTGCCAACGTAGCATTTGCAAAGAAATTAAAGAAAGCGATGAAAGACTCTAAGTCTTCAGCGCCTTTCTACGATCCGAATATTGAACCAGTAATGGATATCCATAAGATCATGCAGATCTTACCTCATAGGTATCCATTCTTACTGATCGATAAGATCATTCACTTAGATGAGAAAGTGGTTGCAGGTATTAAGAATGTAACCATGAATGAGCCTCATTTTACAGGACACTTCCCTGGTAATCCAGTTTTCCCTGGTGTACTTCAAGTAGAAGCCATGGCACAAATTGGTGGTATTCTAGTATTGAATACTGTACCTGACCCTGAAAATTACACTCCTTACTTCTTGGGTATCGACAAGTGTAAGTTCAGAAGAATGGTAGTACCTGGTGACACCATCAAATTCAAGTGTGAATTGACCAGTCCTATTAAAAGAGGAATTGCCCAAATGGTAGGCTATGCCTATGTAGGGAATACTTTAGTTTGCGAAGCTTCAATGACAGCAAGAATTGTAAAGAACTCATGAACCAACCATTAGCATATATTCACCCAGAGGCCAAGATTGCACGTAATGTGGTGATCGAACCTTTCTCTACCATAAGTAAAAATGTGGTAATCGAAGAAGGAACTTGGATCGGATCCAATGTAACGATCATGGAAGGTGCGCGCATCGGTAAAAATGTCAAGATCTTTCCAGGGGCTGTTGTATCAGCTGTACCTCAAGACCTCAAGTTTGGCGGTGAAGAGACTACCATGGAAATTGGTGACAACACAGTGATTCGTGAATGTGTGACTTTAAACAGAGGAACTGACGCAACGAATAAAACAGTCATTGGTAAGAACTGCTTGATCATGGCCTATACTCACGTAGCGCACGACTGCATCATTGGTGATAATTGTATTTTGGTCAATGCTGTTCAATTGGCAGGTCATGTTACTATCCAAGATTGGGCAATTGTGGGTGGTGCAGCAGCAATTCATCAGTTCGTGAATATTGGTTCGCACACCATGGTATCTGGTGGTTCTTTGGTAAGAAAAGATGTTCCTCCTTACACTAAGGCAGGTAGAGAGCCATTAAGCTATGCCGGAATCAATTCAATTGGTTTAAGAAGACGTGGTTTTACTAACGACAAGATCGCTGAGATTCAAGAGATCTACCGTTACATCTTCTTGAAAGGATTGAACAATTCTAAAGCCATTGACCTGGTTGAGCTAGAAATGACTCCATCTAAAGAAAGAGATGAGATTCTCAACTTCTTCAGACATTCTGATCGTGGTATCATGAAGGGCTATACTGCTCGTTAATGCTCATATCAGCAAATAATATTGGAAAGAAATTCGGAAGAGAATGGGTCTTCCGAAAGCTTAATCATCAATTTAAAACAGGAGAACCAACAGCAATAGTTGGACCTAACGGAAGTGGTAAATCTACTCTTCTGCAGATTTTATCATCTCATCACCTGGCATCAGAGGGTGATGTGAGCTATCAACATTCAGATCAAACAGAGATCAAACCTGAAGACTTTTACCAATTCATAGACATCTCTGCCCCATACTTAGAACTGATAGAGGAATTTACTTTGAACGAAATGGTTGATTTCCATTTCAAGTTCAAATCTTTCAGAGAGGGCATTGACTTAAAAGTGTTCAAGAACCTCATATTCCTTGAAAAAGAAGGGAATAAGCAGATCAAGTCTTTCTCGTCTGGAATGAAGCAAAGACTAAAACTAGGATTATGCTTTTTTTCTAACAGCGAGGTGTGCCTTTTAGACGAACCAACATCAAATCTCGACTCTAGAGGTATAGATTGGTATCAGGAGCAGGTATCAAAGATCACTAAGGAAAAACTTCTGATCATTAGTTCGAACCAAAGCTATGAATATGGGTTTTGTCAAAGTGTCTTGGAGATACCAAAATTCAAATAAATCTGTTCCTTAGTAGGGTTTTGCTGGTTATAAGTATTATTATTGAAAGCTAATTATTGAAGCATGCTAAAATTAAAAACTACACTATACACTATACTATTGGTCGTGCTTGTTGCATCTGTTTCTGCTTGCGGAAGCGATGGTGGAGATGACGGACCAAGTCTTTCACCTGAAGAGCAAAGACTATTAGACCTTGCTGGGTCTAGTGGTACAACTTGGACTCCAACGAGCATTACATTTGAAGGTGCTCCTGCTAATGGCTTTGATAACTTCAGCTTGACTTTGAGAGGAACAGATCCTGCTGCTACATTAAACTATACTAGTGTTGATGGCGATCCAATCTTCCAGGCTTCTGGAACTTGGGTACTAACAGGATTAAATACTATTGAAATTGACGGTAATTCTACTAATGTATTCAACATCACAAGTTTGAATACAAGCGTTACTCCTGCTACTTTAACACTACAAGTAAATTACACTTCTGGTGGTGGTGTTGCTGCAGGTGTTGCAGGAACAGATGGTAATTACATCTTCAATCTAGAAGCGCAATAAGCGCACAACAAAAACATTTAAAAAGGCCTCCTCCGGAAACGGATGAGGTTTTTTTATTTCATCTTAACAAGGGTAATACCACTACCGCCCCTTTCTATGTGCTCATCCTTAAATGATTTCACATTTTTAAGGGTAGCGAGAAAGTTTCTGGTTACTTGTCTTAGCACACCATTTCCTGTACCATGTAGGATTTGAAGTTCATTGATCCCAAGTAAAGTAGCTTCATCAATCCATTTATCAACTATTGGAATCACCTCTTCAGCACGTTTACCACGGATATCCAGCTTATGATCAAAGTCCGCCATCTTTTTGGTAACATCTACCGTTTTTTGACGCACCACATCACCTTGGTTTTTAAAAGCCTTTCGATTCACTTTCACCAATCTATTGAGCTTTACAAACGAGGTCAATTCGCCCATCTTTAATTGAGCGTCTTTTCCTTTAATCTGAACAATCACTCCAACCGTACTTTGACCATCTACTTGAGCGTAGTCACCTTCTTTCAGAGGCTCATTACTTTTTTCGATCTGAACTTTCTCCTCTTTGGTCTTTAGCTTCTCAAGCTTTTCTCTCTGCGCTTTGACCACCTCTTTAGCCGCCTGCTTTTCTTTGATCTCTCGGATCGCTCTTTCAACTTCTTTATTGGCATTCTTCACGATTTGGTTGGCTTCTTTTTTCGCCTCGTTCAGAATCTTTTTTTCTCGTTGCTCTAAATGAGATTTAAGCTGTTGATACTGATTGGTCAACTCCTCTAGATCTTCCTCACGCTTTAATAAGGACTTTTTCGACTGCTCTACCAACTGACGTTGAGAATCTAAGTCAGTCAACAATCGATCATAAGACACCAGCTTTTTACCTACTCTCTTTTTAGCCCGTTCGATGGTAGGTTTAGGTAAACCGATCTTTTGGGCAATCTCAAGCGCAAATGAGCTTCCTGGTTTACCGATCTCTAACTGATAGAGCGGCTGCAGATTACCTACATCATAGCGCATCGCTCCATTCAATAACCCATCTTCTTTCTCGGCAAATTCTTTCAAATTACCATAGTGAGTTGTGATAACACCTAAAGCTTTTGAAGTCTTCAACTCCGATAAAATGGACTCTGCAATGGCTCCTCCGTACTGAGGTTCTGTCCCTGTTCCAAATTCATCTATCAAGAATAGACTTTGCTTGTTGACCTGAGCCAACAAGTGCTTCATGTTCATCAAATGAGAACTATAGGTACTCAAGTCATTTTCGATGGATTGCTCATCACCAATATCGATAAAGAGATCTTTAAAGATCTGGAATTCAGAAGCCTCATCAACAGGTACCAAAAGACCGCACTGCAGCATATACTGAATCAAACCAACCGTCTTTAAACAAACAGACTTACCCCCCGCATTAGGCCCAGAGATCAATAGAATTCTATCTTCTGCACTCAAAGCGATGTTCAATGGAACTGTCTCTTTGCCTTGTTCGGTATGATTCAGGTAAAGAATAGGGTGTCGTGCTTTTCTCCAATCAAAAGCTTTACTCTCAGACCAAAGGGGTTTGTACGCCTCTAAAGACATTGCCAAACGTGCCTTTGCACGAATGAAGTCGATCAAACCTAAGAATTGCATAATGCCTTCTAGGTTCTCAAGCTCATATCGAACCGCATCAGTCTGCTCGGTTAATATTCTTATAACCTCTCTTCTTTCGGAGTATTCCAGTTCTTTTACCTCATTGTTGATCTCAAGCACTTCAGTAGGTTCTAAGTAAACTGTCTGTCCTGTACCTGATTCACCATGAATAAAACCCTTGATCCTCCTTTTATGCTCTGCTAAAACAGGAATTACCATTCGGCCATCTCTAATAGTAATAGAGACATCATCGTTGGTGAACTCTTCTTTTTTGGCTCGATTAAGAATACGATCTAAGACCTTTCTGAGTCGCTGACGTTCTTGGTGGATTCCCTTTCGGATCTCTGCTAATCGATCACTCGCGTTGTCTTTGAGTTTACCTCTTTCGTCAAAGATTCGATCTAGGCTCCAAAGAAGATCTTCATTAAAAAAGACTGGATGAGTTAATTCTGTTAAGTAAGGATACTCTTCCCTTTTCACTTTAAAGAAATCGAGACATTTATCGAGTGTCTTTAGCGTAAGAATAAGGTCGAAAAATTCTTCCTCTGATAGGAATGAATTAGTAACTCTGATCTTTGGGAAATACTTCGAGATATCGATGTAGTTCGAGTTAGGAAATAACTCCCCACTTTTAATGATCTCAGTAAATTCTGCTGTTTGAGATAGTCTTTGATCAATCGAACCTTTGTTGGTAGAGAACCTGATCTTCTTCACAAATCCTTGACCTAGGTTACTCTCACATTTTTCTTCTAATATATTTCTCAGCTTGTCGAAACCGAGCTTCTCTTCAAGATTTGAAGGATATAGCATGTAATTCCTATTCTTTTTCTATCGGTGAGTCTTCCTCTTTTGGCGCATTTAATCTTTGCTGCCTAACCTTTAAACTGTCAATAACGATATCTGTTATCCTTAAAAATTTCTGAGGGTTCAACATGTAGTATTCATAGCTATCTAGATAGTCCGCTGAATCGATCTCATATTTTTCGAAAATGCGCTTTTCGAGGTGATGAAAAAGACCATTAGCCGAATCTACATTTAATGATAAACCGTTGACCTGCCCTTCTGCAATTCTTATATCAATCAGCACCTGAACCATTTCAGGTTCTGACAAGATATTATCAGGAATTTCAGGATCACTCTTACAAGCTCCAAGTAATACTATAACCGCCAGTAGAAAAACCTTTTTTAACACCTTACGTCCATTTTAACTTCGAACAGCAAACCAATTAGGTTTGCGAAAGTACGCATTATCTGGAAGTTAGATTCCTGATTAACCAAAATTAAGAAAGCGAAATCGCGTCTGAAATTAAATAAGTTCTATTTTTAGCCCCTTATTATGGAGCACATCATTTCCAAGCTAAGGAAGTACGAAATACAAATCAGGAAGGCCATAAATTCCAGAATGCAGGGTGACTTTCATTCTATATTTAAAGGCTCTGGTCTTGAGTTTGATGGCGTACGCGAATATTCCTACGGAGATGATACAAGAACCATTGATTGGAATGTATCTGCCAAAGGTCACGGCACTTTTGTAAAGACCTTTAAGGAAGAGAAAGAACAGACCGTTTTCTTTCTTCTAGATGTAAGTGCATCACAAGAAATTGGTACACCTGGTGCCCAAAAAGTAGACATCGGTAAAGAGATAACTGGTGTGCTTACCTTATCGGCTATTAAAGAACAGAACCGAGTTGGACTTTTGACCTTTTCCGATCAAAAGGAGAAATACGTAAAGTCGGGAAAAGGCCCTAAACATGGGTATGCCATTATCAATGAGCTGTATAAACACCAACCACAATCGACTAAAACCAATATCGATGTTGGAATTAAAAAGGCTCTTGAGATCATCCATAAGAAAAGTGTGATCATTTTGATCTCAGATTTTATTGATGAGGGCTATGAGACAAGTTTACGCCTCTTGGCAAGAAGGCATGACTTGGTGGTCATCCATTTAAAGGACGATCGAGAAACACAATTACCAAATCTTGGTATTATTCCAGTTTTCGATAAAGAAAATCGTAAGACTGTTTGGGTAAATACTTCATCTACTGGGTTCAGAAAAAAACTTGAAAGCACCTATTCAGTTAATAAGGATGAGCTCGAAAAATTCTGCCGTAAAAATCAGATCAATTACCTGGAGATCAACACCAAGGACAACTACGTTCCTCAATTGATCAAACTATTTAAAATCCGAAATAAGACTCTCAAAAGTGATTAAACGTCTATCTCTCATTCTTCTGATAGTTGGGCTACCTCTTTTGAAAACCTTCGGACAAGAGGTGAAACCCTATGGCTATTTCTTAAGCGACAGTGTCAAGATCGGTGAATTGGTACCTTATTCTTTGAGTTTCAAAGACAAGCGAAACAGAGCAATCATATTTCCTGATTCGACTTACGACTTTTCACCTTTCGAGCTATTTGACAAAGCCTATTTTGACACGCAATCAGACACCATTAATTCAATTGATAGCGCAGTATATTACTTAGCTACCTTCGAAATAGACACGGTGCAAAAACTCTCAGTTCCGGTATTCCTTTATACAGGTTCGGACAGTTTGGAGATCTTCGCTGACATTGATTCTATTGTTCTGGATCAGGTGGTGACACAGATGCCTGACTCAGTAGCTCTCGAAGAAACAGCAGCCTTCCAGGCCGTTTCTACCGAATTCAATTACCCTTATTGGATCATTGGTCTGATCACCCTCGGAGTTATCGCATTGGTAGTGATGTTTATCTGGGGTAAAGAGATCAGAAAAAGGATTAAGCTCTACTGGCTGCAAAAAAGATTGGCTAAGTTCTACGAGCAATTTGATCAAGAGCTTTCAAATATATCGGAGAATAGCACCCAGCAAGACATTGAGCAGGTATTGAAATTCTGGAAAGAGTACATGGAAAGCCTCGAGAGCATTCCTTATACAAAATTGACCACTAAAGAGCTTGTTCAAATTCAGCAAAACGCCTCTTTAGAAGAGACTTTAAAGTCGATTGACCGTAGTATATATAGTCGCATAAAAGTGGAAGTGCTTCAAGACGATTTCGACTTCTTAAAAGATTATTCTACAGACAGATATAACCACGTAACCGAAGTGATCAAAAATGCTTGACGAATCGATATATAAATGGTATTCGCCAGAGTGGTTCTTACCTAATGCACTCCAATCATTTGATTGGGCATTTGGCTTTGTACTCTACTTGATTCCTTTGGTGCTACTTCTGTTTATTCTGAAGTGGTTGATCGGCACTAAGCTGAAACAAAAGCTGCCTGTAGCCCTTCCAAAAAAGGAAATAGAAAAACACTGGACTGGTTACCTAAGAGTTATCCCAAATGCGTTGATGGCCTTGGCATTAACAATGCTTCTTGTGTCAATTGCTCGTCCTCAACGTACAAATGAAGAAGTAGAACAATGGTCTGAAGGAATTGATATTGCTTTAGTCATTGACATCTCCGAGTCCATGCAGATCGAAGATTTTAAGCCAAACAGGCTTGAAGCTGCCAAAAGAACAGCGAGAAACTTCATAGCTGGTAGAGATCAAGATAGAATCGGACTAGTAATCTTCTCAGGTGATGCTTACAGCCTTTCACCTCTGACCACCGATTATGAGCTCCTTTATAAGTTCATTGATGAAGAGATCGACTTCAATAAAATCGAGAATAGAGGTACCGCTATTGGTTCTGCCATTGCGGTAGGAACCAATAGAATGCGCGAATCAGAAGCAGCATCGAAGGTGATGATCCTTTTATCTGATGGAGATAACACCGCTGGAAACATCGACCCGATCACTGCCGCAGAATTAGCTGCTGCCTATGACATTAAGATCTACACCATCGGTATTGGTAAAGAAGGTAAAGTACCTTTCGGAAAGGATTTCTTTGGCAGACCGAATTATGTGGAAAACACCTTAGATGAAACCACTTTAAGAGAGATCGCTAAGATCGGAACAGGTGAATTCTATAGGGTTTCCGATAACCAGGCGCTTGTCAATGTTTTTGAGCTCATCGATGAGTACGAAAAAGCTGAGATCAAGGAGACTCGTTATAAGAATACTACAGACTTCTATCCTATTTATTTGAAGTGGGCATTAACCTTTTTCTTGCTCTTTTTATTCACTAAGAGCACATTCATTAGTAATGTATTAGAAGACTAAAACCTAAAGGTCAAGGCAATGCTAGACCCATTGATGGAAACTGTATTCAGCAATTCCATCAATTCTGAATTCTTCGATTGAAGGACCGAGAAGAGCACAATATCAAAGGCTAGTAAGAACCCTCCTTGAAGAATAAGTGAACGACCGTATCCTCGAAGTATATCCCTTTTCTCTTCTCTTGTTTTGGCCATTTCTTTCATTAAAAACCCACCAGTTATATAAGCCACATCCAAGCCAGCATTGATCATTAAGATCTTACCCATTTGGTGATATTCAGAAACCGTATTGGCCATATCTAAGCTCGCAGGATCAGTGACCAAAGAGTGTCTCAAACCAGGAATGGCTAAGCCCAAATTGACGAGGTTCCAGAAAATATTCATTCTATAGAAGTGCCCTTGCTCATTAGAAGAAGGATTAGTCAACAACAGACCATTGATAGCAATATTTCCAACTGCCCATGACCCTAAAGTCAACATGCCCACTTTATTGATTTGCAGACGTTCCGCATTGAATTGTGTTAGAGTCAGGTCTTGACCAACTACATCGAAAATGCAGATCAAAAGGAAAATGATGAGGAGTGAATATTTTCTCATAAGGCCTACTTAACCCTATGATAGCCAGCTTTGTTATAAGCCTACCACAACGAAATTGAAAAGTCTAATGCTAAATAGAATCAATGCAATGCCAACTACTCTGTTCATTATCTTAATAAAGCGTGGAGTAACAATTTGAGAAAGCTTCATGGCAAAATAAGACTTGATAATATCCACCACGAAAACAGTAGAAACCAAGGCTACAAAAAACGTAATGGCCTGATTGGTTGTATAAGCAAAATCGATGGAGACCTTACTGACGATACCAATCCAAAAGAACAGTACAAATGGATTTACGCCATTCAGAATGAATCCTTTAAAAATTTGTTGAAACCAACTAGTAGACTTCTGATATGCCTGTTTTAATCCATGCGTAGGTACGGGTTTAAACATATAGAATATTCCAAACCCCAACATGATCGCTCCTCCGATGCCACCGAGCCACATATTAAATTGCTCATTAGAGGTGAGCTGAGAGATTCCCATATAAGTGACAACAATGTAAAAGGCATCTGAAAGGGCTATGCCAATGGCCATAAAAAACCCGGCTTTAAAACCTTTTTCAATAGAATTTTGAATGAGCGCAAAGAATACCGGTCCGATCAGGACACAGAGAAGCAGACCAAAAACAAGACCATTTAGAACTACATCCATTAGATAGAGGCGTGCTCAAGCTCTTGCACAAATTTTAACCAGCTTTCTAATTTTTCTTTCTTAAGTACTCTTGGGAATTTAGACTGACCACCTTCTTTGCCTTCAGATTTCATCCATTGGTAAAACGATTCAGTCGGCAGTACATCTAAATACACATTCTGAAGTGCATGCTGTCTCTCAACGCCATAGTCATCATTCAGCTCCGCTAAGTTTTCGTCTATTCTTTTTCTGAGAAGCTCTTTGTCAACAGGATCATCTGTACCCACATACCAATGGTGCGAGAATAATGAACCTTCCGGAATACCTGCTACCGTAAATTCTTTGATGGCAATATTAAATTCCTCCGCTACCCTTTCAATCGCATGATTCATATTATCAACCGATAGATGCTCTCCACAAAGACTTAGAAAATGTTTCGTTCGTCCAGTGATGACTATCTGTGAATGATATTTGTCCACCACTCTAACTGTATCTCCAATTAGGTATCTCCAAGTTCCTGAACATGTAGAGATCAAAAGTGCATACTCCTTACCCTCCTCAACCTGATCGATCATTAAAGTCTCAGGATTTTCACGAATCTGACCATCCTCATCAAAGTTGTCTTCATTGAAAGGGACAAATTCATGAAAAATACCGCCATTGAGTACCAATCTCATGCTTCTTTTCTCTGGCTCATCTTGGAAGGCTATGAACCCTTCTGAAGCTAAGTAAGAATCGATATAATAGACAGGTTTACCCAATAATTTGTCGAAGCCTTTTCTGTAAGGTTCGAATGAAACGCCACCAGTCACATACACTGCTAGATTAGGCCAGATCTCATGTATGTCTTTCACACCATATCGATTGATGATCTTCTCAAGAAGTATGGTCATCCATGCTGGCACACCAGCGATCATTCCGATATTCCATTTGGGAGCATTCTCTACAATGTTTTCAAGCTTCACGCTCCAATCCTTCTCCTTCTTGATCTTTGGCGTAGGCCTCGAAAATCCTTGAATATATACAGGTAATTGACCTGTCGTGATACCACTCAAGTCACCGTAATAGTAATTTCCCGAAAAATTCAGATTAGTACTTCCGCCCAACATCAACATGCCTGATTGAAAGAAAACATCAGGCAAGTCGTATTTGGAAAGGGTATACATATGCCTGGTTCCCGTTTTTCTGATCTGCTTTAGCATCTCTTTTGTGACAGGAATGTATTTGGAAGCTGCACCTGAGGTTCCTGAGCTTAGGGCATAGAACTTTGTTTTGCCAGGCCAACTCACGTCAGCTTGCCCATCTCTTGACTTCCTCCACCATTTATCATTCATGCCGTCATAATCAACAGCGGGAATATTGGCCTTGAATGTTTCAAAGAAAGCATGAGGGCTTGAGTCTCTAAAAGACTCTAAAACATTTTGAAAATTAAATGCACGACCGAATTCGGTATCTCGCGCACTGATCAAGAGTTTGGAAAGTTCTTTTTTCTGAAGGTCATATGGAGAAGTATAATCTTGCTCCAGCGTTTCTCTTAGCTTTATTCCCTTCTTTAAAATTGACCCTATTATTGGCATAACAATGCTCAGATTAATACACAAAAAGGCGAACAAATTTGAAATAACTCTAACTTTGACCACCAAATTGTGTTAGCAAAGATAAAAGAAATCTCAACTCAGATTGCCTATTAAATGTCTATAGCCTCTAATATTCAATCCTTCAACGACTTACTAAAAAATACAAAGGCGAGGTTGATCGCTGTTAGCAAGACGAAGCCTAATGAAGATTTGTTAGCCGCCTATGAAGCTGGCCAAAGAGCTTTTGGTGAAAACAAGGTGCAAGAGCTAGCAAGAAAGTCTGAGGAGCTGCCTAAAGACATTGAATGGCACATGATTGGCCACTTGCAACGCAACAAGGTCAAGTACTTAGCTCCTTTTGTTCATTTGATCCATGGTGTTGATTCTCTCAGATTACTCAAAGAGATCAACAAACAGGCCGCTAAACACGATCGCACAATCAATTGCCTTTTGCAGATCTTCATTGCTGATGAAGAGACCAAATTTGGTTTGAGCAAAGAAGAGGCTCAAGAATTATTGAGTTCTGAAGAATTTAAAGAACTCAACCATATCAAAATTTTGGGACTGATGGGGATGGCTACAAATACAGATGACAAGGATCAGATTCGACAGGAGTTTAGGAGTCTCAAGAACTTATTTGAAGAATTGAAATCATTCAATTCATCAAATGTTGAACTGAAAGACATCTCCATGGGTATGACAGGCGATTACCAAATTGCCTGTGAAGAAGGAAGTACTATGGTTCGTATTGGATCTGCCATTTTTGGCGCTAGAAATTATCATTGACATGACAGCAAAAACAGTAATTATCATTGCCAGTATTTTAGGTGCACTTTCAGTAGCCATTGGCGCTTTTGGTGCACACGGACTTGAAGCAACATTGCAGGCCAACGGCAGAGTAGAAACGTACGAAACAGCGGTCAAATATCAGTTCTATCATACACTCGCCCTATTCTTACTAGGCATTCTCATGCTCAACACCAATAGCAGTCAATTCAATATTGCTGCTTATTGTTTCATCATAGGGATAGTTATTTTCAGTGGTTCACTTTACACCTTATGCTTAACCAATATGAAATGGTTGGGCGCTGTAACCCCAATTGGAGGACTAGCCTTTATTATTGGATGGGCATTTGTAGCTCTTGGAGCTTACAAGAATCTATAATTAGAAAAACCTTTGATGGAAATTGACTAGAAAGAGCTCTTCTGATGCTCTTGTCACGGCTGTATACAACCAACGCAGGTACTCATGGTCTATCATTTCTTCCGTTACATAACCCTGATCTACAAACACTGCATTCCATTGGCCACCCTGAGACTTATGGCAGGTTAACGCATAGGCAAACTTGACCTGCAAGGCATTTAAAAATGGGTCTTTGCGGATCGATTTGAGCCTCTCAGTTTTGGATGAAATATCTGCGTAGTCTTCAGCCACTTGCTCATAAAGACTTTTGTAGGCTTTGTCATTCAGTGAAGCCTCATTGGCGTGAAGTACATCTAAGATCACTTTAGCTTCAAAAGGCTCCATGTCAGGATAATCTACCATGCGCAATTCTAGGTCGGCAAAACGCAAACCGTAGTAGTCTTCAAATCGCTTGATCTTCATCACCTCAACAAAATCACCATTGGCGATAAAGCCCGCAGGCGTATTGTCCGGAATAAAGGTGTAGTTGTTACGAACCACCATCAACAAGTCGCCTGCTTCGAGCTCTTCTTCTCGGTATTGAATGGTCCTTCTGATATATTGATTGTATTGAACTGCGTTTTTATTACTTCGACAAATAATAGCAGTATTCTCCACTCCGTATTTGTCATAAGCATAGCGAAGTCCATCCTCCAGTCTTTCGCTAGTCATTTTAAATATATCCTCGAATGAAGATGTTCTGAATTTGATTAGAGGCTCCTCTTTGATCAACTCATTACGAAGATTGGTAGCATTGAAAAGAATCCCTGAAGACTCAGCCTGACGCATCACTTCAGTCATTTCAATGGAATCTACATCTGATTTGAAGCTTCCCACCAAGTAGCCTTTCTCTAAAGCTGGGCTTTCAGTTACACCAACGGGTGGCAGCTGAGCCACATCACCAATTAGCATTAAGCGATTACCTTCTTGAGAAAAAACGTAGTCTATAAGCTCTTCTAAAAGACCTTTTTGGCCATACTCACTATGATTTGAGATCATTGAGGCTTCATCAACAATGAAGAGTGTATTCTTGTGGTAATTCTTTTGCCTTTTGAACTTTAGTCCTCCTCCAGGTGCTGCTGTTTGTTGAAACACCTTCTTATGTATGGTAAAAGCAGTTCTTTTGGAATAGCCCGACATCACCTTGGCTGCCCTACCAGTTGGAGCCATAAGTACGTAACGCATATTAAAGAAGGGCAACATTTTGACTACTGCACTCACAATGGTTGTTTTACCTGTTCCCGCGTAGCCTCGAAGTATTAAAGTGGGCTTTCTCCTTTCATGGTCCGTCAGAAATTCGTCAAAGAGCTCAAATAAAGCTTGCTGCCCTTTAGTCGGCTCGAAAGGGAATTTGGATCTTAATATTTCTGATGGTTTCGCCAAGCTTATGCTTTAGGTGGTATGGTCACCATGGTTGTCGTAGCCTTGGCAATTAAAGTTTTTTCTGCTCCATTATGACACCAAACCTCAGCTTCGCAGAAATTCACCTTTCTTCCTTGTTTGACTACGTAGCCAATGGCCTGTAGCTTATCACCTCTACCAGGTGCAAAGTAGGAGATCTTGATCTCGCCAGTGACTACGTGTTGGTCGGCCGGAACTAAGGTATAGGCTGCAAAGCCTGCCACAATATCAGCAAGTGTTGCAGTAACCCCGCCATGTACGAGTCCGGTTTGCTGTTGGTGTTGAATATCGAGGTCAAGCCATCCCTCAGTTCTTCCTTCCTCTATCACATTTAGATCAAATCCGACAAGCTTCATAAAATGCTGACGCTCTAAAAACTTCTCTACTCTCGATTTAAAATCCTGATTAAATGCCTTCACTTCTATTTCTTTTTGGCAAAGATATTAATCCAACCAATATTTGAGGTATGGACATGCAAGGTGAGATCAAAAAGACCTATGGCGAGAAACTCAGAGTGAGAGTCTGTGGTGTTTGCATTAAAGGTGATCAGATCTTACTGGTTAAGCACCGACACTTGGGCAAGTCAGGTACTTTGTGGGCGCCACCTGGTGGCGGAATGGAATATGGTGAAGATGCGCATTCTGCTTTAGTCAGGGAATTCAAAGAAGAAACTGGTTTGGATATAGCAGTTGATCAATTTCTTTTTGTTCATGAATACTTAGACCTACCGCTCCATGGCATGGAATTATTCTTTTCGGTTAAGATCATTGGAGGAGAACTGGAATTAGGGAAAGATCCTGAGTTTGAGCATACCGCTCAGCTATTATCAGATGTATCTTTTCAAAACTTAAAAAAGCTGCAACTAGCGGATAATGAGAGCCTTCATTACGTTTTACAGAATGCAAAAGACCTAGAAACGTTGATTAATCAAAAAGGTTATTTCAAATTTCATTAATAAAGCTTAAACTAGCGGTTCGAAATATAGGGATTACCTAAACGATTAGTTAATATTGTAAATGTCAACCTTTTAAAATGAACTTAACTAAAATACTAACAGGCGTACTTTTTGTCGCAGCGATAGCTGTTGGCTATAAGCTATATGATAGTATCAATACTACCATTGAGGAAGCCAAAAAGACTGAGCGCATTGAAAATACCGTGAAAGCGAAGCTTGAGTTGATCAGAAGTGTACAAGAGGCATATCAGTCGACTTACGGTAACTATGCTGAAACATGGGAGAAATTGATCGCCTATGCAGATTCAGGTAGCATTTACATTATCCAAAGAACTGAGAAGATCACCATGCTTGCTTATGGTGCTGAGAAATCAGAATTCTTCTATGACACTATCGGTATTGTACCTGTAAGAGATTCATTATTTTCTTCTGGTTACGACTACACTAAACTTCCTGAGTTGCCACATGCACCTGGTAAGTACTTCTCTCTTTATGCTAAAGATTCAGTGAGAAATGGTGTGAATGTAGATTACATCGAAGTGGTTGACACTTACCCTTATGACAGAACAAGAACTGACGATGCAGAGATCGAAAGCAGAAGACCTCTAAGATTCGGTTCTAGAACAGATATTACTACTGCCGGTAACTGGCAATAAAAGTGGCTAAAGCCAATACTTTACAAATAGTATCACTAAAGGACGAAAGACTAGATATTGATCAAATCGATCATTATCGTCTTTCGTTTTTTATTTCTGACGATTCTTGTCAGATCGCCATCAAGGATGTCCGAAAGAAAAGGCTTTTGCTTTTAGAAGACATCGAGTTCAACACAGGCAAAGACCTAATTGAAAATCTTGAGGCCCTCCATAAAGATCATATCCTAATAGCAGCTGGTTTTTGGAAAGAGATCCAAGTCTTTGTGAGAAACAATAAGTTCTCGCTAGTACCCAATGCGGTTTTCGACAAATCAATGCTCTATGAGTATGTTCGTCTGAATGATGATGTGGATCCAGAAAAAGATTTCTTCCATTTTAAGCAAATTGAAGAACTCAATCTGAACATTGCTTTCGGATATGAAAAACGACTAAAAGACTGGTTTCAAGAGAAATACCCTAAAGTGGCTATACGCTACTACCATCAGTCTTTCGCTTTTTTAAAAGCCTGCTTAACCAATCTGAAATCCAATGCGCCAGGCAGCCTATATCTATGCTTATTTGGCAACAACGCCTTGATCGCTGGATTCAATTTGCAAAAACTGTCGCTGTACAATCAGTTTAAGTTTAAGAGCAACGATCATTTGGTTAAGCTGACGGCATTAAGCTGTCAACAGTTTAGCGCTGAAAGGAATAAGACTCCCTTGATCGTTACAGGCACAAAGAAGCAAACAGAACTCTATCAACCCGTATTAAAGAAGTATTTCAATTTGCTCGAAACTGGTAATAGACCTGACAATCTTCAGATCCATCCTGTTTTCAATGAACTAGAGGCTTACGAGTACAACGAAATATTGGCTAACTTATAATCATGAAAAGAATCGCGCTTTTCCCTGGCTCATTCGATCCTTTTACCAAAGGACATGAAGATATCGTAAGAAGAGGCCTTAGGCTTTTTGATGAGATCATTGTGGCGATCGGTTACAATAGCAAAAAGCAAAATCGCTACTTCGATATCGAATTCATGAAAGAAAAGATCGAGCAGTCCTTTGTAGATGCACCTGAAGTGAGCGTGTTAGTCTACAGTGAGTTAACAGCACAACTAGCCACTAAGTACGATGCTAAATTCATTTTAAGAGGCCTTAGAAATACGACTGACTTCGAATATGAAAATAGTATCTCTCAAGTCAATAGAGATTTAAATTCTGACCTTGAAACGGTCTTTTTAATTACTTCACCTGAATTAGCGGCAGTTAATTCATCTATCATTAGAGAGGTACACAAGTACGGAGGTGACGTAAGCAAGTATTTGCCTTATACGCTCTGAGGCTTTTCAGCGACCTTCTTTTTGAATTTTTTGATCACATGTGTAATTGATCGGAAGGTGTTGTACATCGCTACATCGATCTCTTTCTTATTCATCCATTTCACCTCATCAATTCCTTCTTCTACTTGAGGTTTCATTTTAGAATCGTCAATGAGATCCATGTGATACCAGACCGTCTTTTTCAAAATACTTTGCTCACCTTTCGTATAAGTATGCCAAGTAGTACAGACTTTTTCTCTAAGACTCACCTTGATATTGCACTCCTCCTCTACTTCACGCAAAGCACCTTGTGATACAGATTCTTTAGATTCAATTTTACCTTTCGGGAGGTCCCACTTACCTAATCGATGGATGAGCAGAACTTTACCCTCATGGTAAACAATTCCCCCTGCAGCCTTGATGATCCTGAACTTACTTTTGATGTACTCAGTGGCATCATCATACATTTCAGTAGCAACTGTAACTGATTCTAGCGTTTTGAGCTTCTTTCCTTGATTGTGAAGGATAAATAGAATGGCTTTTATCATCCCTCGGTTGGCATTGAGTATAAGCACCTTACCTTTGAGAAGTCTTTCATTGATCAAAAAATCATCCGTTTCCACCACCACATCATAGTTACTGTGTTGGCCGACATCATTGGATGGTTTGATCCTTAAAGGAATGTCTTTGATGTATATCCTCATTAAGAGAAAAAATTGTGGTTCAATATGACAAAATTTCTCTTACAAACTGAAAAGAAGAGAGGACAATTTCAGAAAAAAAATCCCTTAAATTCGCGACATGGAAATGAACGGAAGTCAAAAAGAAACGGCACTTAAAATTGCATCTGAGTTATTAAGAATTGAAGCGATCAAATTGCAACCGCAGAATCCATTTACTTGGGCCTCAGGTTGGAAATCGCCCATTTACTGTGACAATAGACTTTCTTTATCCTTTCCTGCAATTAGAACTTATATCAAAGAAGCTTTGGCTGATGCGGTAAGAGCTCATTTTCCTGATGCCGAAGCCATTGCTGGTGTGGCCACCGCAGGAATACCTCAAGGCGCATTATTAGCCGAAGAATTAGGACTTCCATTTCTTTATGTCAGATCAAAACCCAAAGGACATGGAATGACCAACTTGATTGAGGGAAAGGCTGTACCAGGTCAGAAAGTAGTGGTCATTGAAGACCTTGTGTCTACTGGTGGTAGTTCTATCAAAGCAGCTAAAGACTTACAAGCAGCGGGTATTGAAGTATTGGGTATGCTAGCCATTTTCACATACGGATTCCCGGTAGCAGATGAGAACTTTGCTGAAGCGCAAATTGAACTGCATACCTTGAGTAATTACTCAGTTATGCTAGAAGAAGCCATCACCTCAGGCTACGTGTCAGAATCTGACCTTTCTACTTTGGAAGAGTGGAGAAATAGCCCTTCCACTTGGAAGCAGTAATAAGATAATAGATTAGGGAGGTAATGATTTAAGTGATTAATTCATTAAACCACTAAGACATTAAATCGTCAATACTTTTCTTCTACTCCTAAGCCGAATAGAGCGAAATCATATTTAACCGGGTCTTGTGGGTCGAGCTTTTTCAATGACTCAGTAAGTTCGAGTGCCATCTGCCAATCAGTTTGTTTTCTTCTGATCAATCCTAGGTTACGTGCTACTCTGTCTACATGGAGATCGCAAGGACAAACCAATTGATCCATTCTGATCTGCTTCCAGATCCCAAAATCTACGCCTTGGTCATCTTGGCGAACCATCCACCTTAAGAACATATTGAGCCTTTTGCAGGCTGATTTTCTCTTTGGAGTTGCTACATGCTTTCGAGTTCTATGTGGGGCCTCCTCCATATCGAAAAAGTAGTCGTGAAAATGAATAAGAGCTTTTCCGACATCTCGATCGTCTTTATCCAACCCTTGTGAAAAGGCTAACTCTAATGAACCCAATTCTTGATAGATCCTCTGCAAAGAACTTATGAAATAGAGCGTATCTAAGTCGTTGAATGTGCGGTGTTTGAATTGCAAGAATGGCTTTAGATCGGCATCTGTGTGGTGCAAGATAAATTGATGAGGATCATTGTCCATCATCTCGAATAACTCAGTGCATTTTCGAATGATAGTGACTCTTTGCCCCCAGGCTAAAGTCGCAGCCCAAAATGCAGTGATCTCAATATCCTCTTTTTTGGTATAGGCGTGAGGAATGACGATAGGATCATTCTCAACAAAACCAGGCTGATTGTATTGATCTACTTTAGAGTCGAGAAAAGCTTTGAGCTCCTCCCATTCGTAGGCGGCCATTACTGAAAATAACTCAGATGAACTCTGAATCGCTTATCGATGGCTTTCAGATTATCATAAGCCCTTTGATTCAATTTAATGATCACGTCCTCGTTATTGGTAGTTTCTGGGATGGTACCCACTACCCTAACATACACGGTCAGATCGTTCATCAAATTTCTTACTTTGATCACGGTGCCTACTTTGGCTGTTCTATGAAGCGCAAAGAATTTGCTTGATGGCTCCTCTTCTTCGATTACCTCTGCTACACCTTCCACTTCGTATTGTTGGAATGGAGTGCCTTCATATTGAATTTTCTCTTCTTCCTGTGCAGTGGTGTCCTCAGCCATTTCAGGATACTCAGTCGTAATATCGTCTATGGTTCTCTCACCAGATGGAACCTCTTTATTGATGATCAATTCTTGGTCCAATGATATGGCATTAGTTTCTAGATTATTCCAAGCTTTCAGATCCGTTACACTGACCTCATATTGACGGGCAATACTAAATAAGGTCTCACCGGCAGCTACCTTATGTCTTTTGACCAAGGTGGTCATTTGCACCTCCGGTTCTTCACTTGGCATTTCACCACCATAAGGGATCTTGAGCGTCTGACCAACCTGCAAGCCAGATTGAAGCGTTGGGTTTTCAGCATTAATAGCATTAACTGTGGTCATGTAGCGTTTGGCTAGTGAATACAGCGTTTGCTTGGCTTGCACCTTATGCAAAACAAAAATCTTATCTCCCTCTCGTTCAATACCAAGTGAATCGGCTTGGGCAAAAAGGCCAACTTGAATGAATAATAAGATGATCAATGAATAAAGAAATCGCTTCATATTAACTCAACTTTCTGACTTGGATCAGATGCTTCTTCTCAACAAATATAAGGGCTTGATCAAGGATAAAAAATGTACCAACAGCCTGACCAGAAAGATCATTCTCTAATTCCAACTCCTCTACCCAAGTTCCTTCCGAATCATATACGAACAAATACAGCGAATAGGTATTTCCAACCTGAAAATTTCCTGAAATAATTATCCAGTCCTGATATTCTAAATAATCAATTGGTCCTACCAAACCCTGACGGTATCTACTCACAAATTGTGCCAGTACCTCATAGTGTGCACTCTCCGGAACATACTGTTGCGGATATTGACCCCCTACAGTTGATTCTATCACTGGAGCATCCTTGAGCTTCTCGCCTGTAGCCACTTCGACAAAATACTCTTCTTCAGTATTCAGAGCGGTGCATTTGATTACTGTTGGTCTAGCTTGCTGCAGTTTGACCTCATCTATCGACCAAATCACTTCCTGCGTTTCACAGTCTAAGCAGAAAGCAGAACGCTGCTCAATGTCTTGGGTATCATTATAATGCTGAAAAACAGCCTGATGTCCGTTGAATAGATAAAGTGATACCCACCACTCCTCTTCGAAAGAAATATTGCTGAAGACAAAGTCTTGTTTATCTAGGTCGAATAATGAAAACTGAGTCTGAAGTTGCTCCTTATCGCGCGTGGTGATCAGCAATTGATTGCCCGAGTGCCTTAGCTCCCAGACAGGTGAATCAAATTCGATCGAAAATTCAGATGTAAATGGACTTGACAAAGCCTTTCTTCGTATTTTGAAGCAAAAATAGGGCTTTATAGTGGGTATCAAAGGAATTAAAATATGGACGCGTAGCATCATGAGCTTGTCCATTCTTTTATTGGTTTTTACAGCTTTGTATGGTCAGTCCTCTGATAAGGAGCAGAAGATCTTTGTGATGGAGATCCGTGACAATATTGATCCTCGCATGAATCGCTATGTCGAGCTCGCTCTGAACCAAGCTACAGAATTGAAAGCTGATATTGTCATCATTGATATGGACACCTATGGGGGTGCAGTCAATGATGCGAATGATATCAGAACAAGGATCTTAGATTACGAGAAGCCAGTTTGGGTGTACATCAACAATGATGCTGCCTCGGCCGGAGCACTAATCTCCATTGCCTGCGATAGCATATACATGAGACCAGGTGCCAATATTGGCGCTGCCACAGTGGTTAATGGAGTCGATGGTTCTCAGGCACCAGACAAGTATCAATCTTATTTCCGTTCTATCATGCGCTCAACTGCCGAAGAGAACGGCCGAGACCCCTTGATTGCCGAGGGCATGGTTGACGATAGAGTTGAGATCGAGGGAATCACAGAAGAGGGTAAAATCATCACTTTCACTACCTCAGAGGCAATCAAGCACGGCTACTGCGAAGCAGAAGTCGCCAGCATCAGAGATATCATTGAAAAGAATGGTATCTACGATTATGAACTAATTGAATATGAGCTTTCTGGTACTGAGAAAGTGATCGCATTCTTTTTAAACCCTATGGTAAGTGGATTGCTCATTTTGGTGATTACTGGGGGGATTTTCTTCGAACTACAAACTCCAGGAGTAGGATTTCCTTTGGCAGCAGCTGGAGTTGCCCTTATTCTTTACTTAGTGCCCTACTACTTAAGTGGCTTAGCCGCTAATTGGGAAATTGGCGTATTGATCCTTGGAATTGCCCTCATAGCCTTGGAGGTATTCGTGATCCCTGGTTTTGGAATCGCGGGCATCAGTGGCATAGTAGCTGTAGTTTGCTCATTGATCCTGATCATGCTCGGGAATGACAACTTCAACTTCGACTTTGTACCAAGCGAAGAAATCAGACAAGCGGCAGTAGTAGTTATGGTAGGAATCTTTTCTTCCATACTCATGCTCTTTATCATAGGTTATCGATTTACTAGTTCTAAGATGTTCAACAGAGTAGCATTAGTCACAGAACAGAAAAGTAATGAAGGCTATATTGCCACCTCTTACAAGGAAGACCTGATCGGCAAGGAAGGCGAAGCCATTACGATCTTAAGACCTAGTGGACGAGTGGAGATCAATGAAGAGATATACGATGCATATACACGTGGTGAATACATCGAAAGAGGAGAAAAGATCAAAGTAGTCAGTCAAGAAGGTACTTCTTTAAAAGTGCGATCAGTCAAATCATGAAGAACCCGGAAAAGTACAGCAGCGAAACCAAGGCGATCACAGGAGGCTACGATCCTAGCTCTGCATTGAATTCGATCAAGCCACCGATCTATCAAACCTCTACCTTCAAATTCAATACTGCCGCTGAAGGCAAAGCTTTTTTTGAAAAGAGCAAAGGAGAAAATCCTCTAGAAGAAAGAAACGCTAGTCTGATCTATACGCGCCTGAATCACCCCAATGTGATCACGGCTGAATACAAACTAGCCCAATTGGATGGGGCAGAAGACGCGGCTTTCTTCGAAAGCGGTATGGCAGCCATCTCCACTGCTCTGCTCACTTTTTGCCAAGCAGGTGATTTAGTGGTGGCCTCATCCCCACTTTATGGTGGAACAGACACCTTCATCAAAAAGCATTTAGCGCATTGGGATGTTCAGCTCTTAGAATTTGAGCCTTCAGCGAGTAAAGAAGAAATTGAATCCATGATCATGGATCATCCAAGAAAAGACAAAATCAAGGTCATCTATTTGGAGACTCCAGCTAATCCTACTCTCGCTTTGACGGACATCAGCATAATCAAAGCACTGAGAGACCAGCATGCACCACATGCTGTCATCATGGCTGACAACACCTATATGGGGCCATGTTTTCAGAAACCCATTGCACATGGAGTTGATGTGAATTTGTATTCGGCTACCAAATACATTGGAGGTCATAGCGACATCATCGCTGGTGCAGCCTCTGGTTCTGAAGAGCTGATGAGAAATATTAAAATGAAGCGTGCCATTCTAGGAAACACAGCATCGCCATTTACCTCTTGGCTCCTTTCAAGAAGTATGGAGACCATTACTCTCAGAATGGAAAAGCAAGCCGCCAATGCTCAGAAACTAGCAGAAGCATTTCATGACCATCCTAAGATCAAAAAACTTGACTACCTCGGCCTTCTTTCTCCAAACCATGCTGATTACGAACTGTATCAAAAGCAATGCAGCTGTGGTGGAGCCATGCTAGCATTTGAAGTAGTGGGTGGCGAAGCGGAAGCCTTTCAATTTTTAGATGCGCTAGAGTTGGTGGCCTTGGCCATTTCTCTTGGCAGTACCGAAACATTAGCTTCTCATCCTTATACCATGAGTTCAAGCAATATGGACGAAGCGGATCGATTGAAAAATGGCATTACTCCTTCTCTGATCAGGGTTTCTGTGGGTATTGAAAACCCGGATGACCTCATCAAAGACTTTCATCAAGCACTAGACCAGATCTAATGGCAGCAACGCTCTACGACAGAATTGGAGAAGACCATATTTTGAAATTGGTAGATGACTTCTATGCAGGAGTCGAAGAAGATGAGGTGATCAGAAAATTGTACCCAAAAGACCTTCTGCCTGCCAAAAACAGACTTAAGCTCTTCTTTATCCAAGCCCTAGGTGGTAGACAGACTTACACCGATGAACGTGGGCACCCCATGCTGAGAAGGCGGCATTTCCAATGGAAGATCGGAGAAAAGGAGGCAACTCATTGGCTCACCCACATGCACAAAGCACTTGAAAAAGCTGACTTCCCAGAGAAAGAGAAAGACGAATTCTGGGACTATGTATACAAAGCAGCTTTGCACATGATCAACCAGTAAGAAGCGACAAGCACCAAGCACCAAGCACCAAGCACCAAGCACCAAGCACCAAGCACCAAGCACCAAGCACCAAGTTTCACTTCTCTTTGAAACAATTCCTAATTCTTAATTTCTAATTCTTAATTCTCCTATCAAGTTTTCTATCTTCGCGGCATCATGAAGCGATTTCTCCTCCAGATCTATTCAGTCTACGGCTTGGTAGTTTTTGGATTGACTTTTTTAGTGCTACTTCCCTTCTTTCTATTGGCAATTTTTGTGCGTCCATTGGAGAAGCTTGCATCGCCTCTCAACTACATTTGGGCTAAGGTTTTTTTCTTCTTCCTATTTCTGAATAGAAGTAAAGTCGTATGGGAAGAGAAACTCGATAAGAAACAGCGCTATGTATTCTGCGCCAACCATTTCTCCTTTCTCGATATACCAAGTATGGGATTAATGGGACACAACTTTAAATTCATCGGCAAAGCCTCATTGAAAAAAGTACCTCTATGGGGCTATATGTACAGTAAACTGCATATTCTAGTAGATAGAGCCAGTTTAAAGAGTAGACATAATTCTTGGCTTGCAGCTCAACAGGCGATTCAAAAAGGATTTAGTATCGTGTTTTTTCCTGAAGGTGGAATCCTAACCAAAGAACCACCTAAAATGGTAGCCTTTAAAGATGGTGCATTTAGAATCTCTGTAAATGAACAAATTCCAATTGTACCGGTCACAATTCCATATAATCACATACTTTTACCAGACGAAAAACCACTCCTCATGCATCCAGGTGTGGCTTACATGAAAGTGCATAAGCCCATTTGGCCAGAAGGTACAGGTGACGAGGCTGTCAAGAAGATCAAGCAGCAATGTCGAGAGGTAATTGCAGAGGAATTGAAAAAGCATCATGAAGATCACTAAGGAAACCTTACATAAAGTGGCTCACCTGGCAAGGCTTAACATTAAGCCAGAAGAGGAGGATCAACTTCTGAAAGACATGAGTGAGATCCTAGGTTGGGTAGATCAACTTCGTGAAGTAGACACCACTGGAGTGGAACCCTTGACTCATATGACAGAAGAGCAAAATGTATTGAGAGAGGATGTTCCTCATCAGCCTATTTCTCGTGAGGAAGGACTGAAAAATGCTCCTTCTACAGATGGAGAATATTTCAAAGTACCGAAAGTACTTAAACGCAATCAAAGCTAAACTTCCGCGTATTAGTATAAGTACCGATCCTTTGAAAGACCAGATCACTAAAATACTACGATACCTCATCTTCATTCTGTTTCTCTTTGCTGCGGCTTTTTTTGTACGAGCATGGGTAATGGGAAATGAGATCGGTCTACCCTTCCAGGTAGAGACAAATTATGAGACCCAACCGACCCTCCTCAATTATTTTGATATTGATGGTGAACCAAGCGGCATCTATGTGGATCAGCTGATCGCTTGGCAAAAATACTTCACAGATGACATCATTTATGACCTTGACGCGCACCAAATGCTGTTTTGGTTGTTTGTGATCACCTTGGTTTTTATTACGGCATTTATTTCCCTACTCGACCGATTTAATTACCTCATTGCAGCTGGTGTCATCTGTCTGATGCTCACTCAATTACAGATTGAAGAACTAGGCCTTTGGGAAGAGTACGTCAGCTACATCATCATCGGGCTTTTTCTTTTAGTGAGCTACTACTTTCAAGCCTTTAGAAGTGCAACTCCATGGACCTCAAGGCTATTAGTTTCTTTTTTAGCCTATGGATCATTAATAGCTGTTTTTGCTTTTTTAAGCCCAGCACTAGAGAAGCCGATTGTGGCCATTAGCCAAGGCATATTTGGGCCGATCATTTTGAGCGTTCTGTTTGTGTTGTACGTTGCTGGAGAGAATATCTTCAGCCTCTTTAAGCTAGCGACCACAGCCCAACCGGGTAAGAAAGGACTAATTCACTTCGGGTTTATCGGGGTGATCTATCTGCTCATTTGCTACTTGCTCTTTAAAGAAAAGAACGAAGGACTTTCTTTTGATCTCTACATCCTCGGGCCAGAGCTACTCATGATCTCTTCTATGATCTCAGCTTATTTCAGCTTTGATCTTAGGAACCACGAACTTGAAGGCAGTATTTCAGATCTGCTGAAGACCTACCTATTACCAGTTGGGGCAGCCATCTTTTTAATGACTTATGGTTTTTCGATTGTTACTGTTAATGATTCAATAAAAAGTGCTCTGGATTGGGCCATTGTCATTGCTCACCTATGTATGGGAGCTTCCTACTTTGTCTATGCTTTGATCAACTTCGCGCCTGCCTTATTACAAGGCATACCTATTTGGCAAGCTTTCTATCGAGGGCCTAGAACAGCAGTGCTTACCATTAGAATGATGGGTTTTATCCTATTCATTGGAGGGATCTTCTTCTTGGAATACCGTCCTTATTACGATGCCAAAGCAGGTCAGTTCAATATGCTCGGAGATATGGCAAAGCATTTCAATCGACCAGATGTTGCTAAAAGTTATTACGAACAAGCGGTCTTTAATGACTTCTATAATCTGAAAGCTAACTATTCCATCAATCAGCTGGCAGAAAAGGAATTCGACAAGGCAGAAGGAAAAAATAGACTAGAGAATGTCTTTGAACATAAGGCCAACCCTATTGCAAGAATGGCTTTGGCCAACGAGTATGCTGAAGAAGAAAGGCTTTTCAGAACACTTTCCACCTTGCAAGAAGCTACTGCAGAGGAGCGAAGTTCGGAACTTCAGAATAACCTAGGCATTGCCCACTACGCCTACAAGAATTACGATTCGGCTTACAATTATTTCTCAAATGCTCAGTCAGAGGTGAATTTGGAAGCCATCAAGTTCGTGCTGAATGATCGCTTGGAGTACGTGCCAGAAAAACTGTCTTCCAACATCAATCGAAAAGTGAACCAACAGGCACTAGCTAATTTGAATGATCAAGCCTTACTTTTCGAATTTGACATAGCTCCTGACACCCTGATCAACAGAGCGGATATCTTCTATTTATACAATGCAGCTCTATCGCGCCAAGAAATGGATAGAGATGCTTTAATTGAAACGCTTGAGGCCTACATCAACAACCCTAAAAATGAGCTTTTTGCTAGCTTCTTATACACAGCTAAGGCCATAGCTCATTACCACAAGGGCGAGGTCAACCAAGCCTTTCAAGATATTGATTTAGTGATTAGCAGAACGCCAAATACTGCCGGATTTGAGACCTTTTTAAAAGGAATCTGGTATTTCAATCAAGGGCAGCCAGAGTTGACCGTTGAATATGTGAATCTCTCTCAAAGAAGAACATTTCAGAACGAGCAGGTCAAGAACTTTGTAGAAGCTGTGCAGAACATCAAAAGCTATGACCAAAAAGCAGACATCTCTACCCAATTAAATTCAGCTCAACAATTATTCGAGCAAGAAGGAATTCTGGACGAAATGGTCGAAGTAGCTCAGCTGAATGCTTTTGATGCAGAAAGTACCTTGTCTGCCATTAGCACCCTTCAAAGCAATGACTATGATGTTAATGAGGTTTACGAATTGCTCTTAAACGCTACACAGATCAATATAAAAAGCGCTGAATTGCTCGAAGCCTACATCTATCAAGCCCAACGATTGAATTTATCCAGCTTTGCAGACACGGCCTTAGAGCGTTTGTCCGGTATGATAGCCTATGAAGACTACTTCGAGGTGGCTAAAAAGCTCAATGCTATTCGAGAAGAGCAGGCCATCAATTAAAAGGGCTTTTCACCTGTTATCCGTTAGGTATTCCGCTCGCGTAAAGCCTTCCATTTGCATGAAAATCTTTTCCTTCTTTTGTTAAAGGTTAAACCACTGGTGTAATTATCGAGTTTTCCATTAAACTTTTTAGTTCACCTTGACGTCATACGAATATGAGTAATACTGTAATCAAAACAACAGACATTTCTAAGACCTATAAAATGGGTAGTGAGATCATCAGAGCCTTGAAATCGGTCAGCATTGAGATCAAGCAAGGTGAGTATGTATCTTTCATGGGTCCTTCAGGCTCAGGTAAATCGACATTGATGAACATGATCGGATGTTTAGATACTCCTTCAGGAGGTCAATACATTCTAAATGGCAACGATGTAAGTGATATGACTGAGAATGAATTGGCGGAGATCAGAAACAAAGAGATCGGCTTCGTTTTCCAGACCTTTAACCTATTGCCTAGAGCGTCTTCATTAGAAAATGTGGCCTTGCCACTGATCTATGCAGGTTACTCAAAATCAGAAAGAGAAGAAAAAGCACTAGCCGCCTTGGCAGGTGTTGGCTTGGGCGACAGAGCTCACCACAAACCAAATGAGCTTTCTGGGGGTCAGCGTCAGAGGGTAGCTATTGCTCGTGCCTTGGTAAATGATCCTTCGATCATCTTGGCGGATGAGCCAACAGGTAACCTAGATACCAAAACCTCTTATGATATCATGGACCTTTTCGCGCAGCTGCACGACAAAGGAAACACCATCATTATGGTAACACACGAAGATGATATCGCTCAGTATTCTCACAGAATTGTAAGACTACGTGATGGTTTGGTTGAAACTGATATCATCAATGACAACCCTACTCGCGTAAATCCTCTTAAATTGCAGACGGAGGAAGCTGAACATTGAAAATCTATACCAAAACAGGTGATAAAGGAACCACTGCCCTATTAGGTGGCACTAGAGTTCTCAAATCAGACATAAGAATTGAAGCCTACGGCACTGTTGATGAATTGAACAGTTATGTAGGCTTATTGCGTGATCAGGAGGTCAACTCAAACAGAAGAGATCTACTCAAGGTCATCCAAGATCGCCTATTTACAGTAGGTGCCGATTTGGCTACTGCCCCTGGCAAAGACAAAGTCAAAAAGCCAGACCTGCTCGAATCAGATATTGAATTGTTAGAATCAGAGATGGATAAAATGGATGCAGAATTACCTGCGCTAACTAGCTTTATTCTACCTGGTGGTCATCAATCTGTATCATTTGCACACTTGGCTCGCTGTGTTTGTAGAAGAGCTGAGCGCATAGTGGTTGCCCTAAATGATGGTGAGTACGTAGACCCTTTGGTGATGCGTTATCTCAACCGTTTATCAGACTTTTTCTTCATCCTAGGCCGAAAAATGGCGCAAGAGCTTGATGCAGAAGAGGTTAAGTGGGAGCCACGAAAGGCATAAAAATCTTTCTCAAAAAATTATTGGGCAATTCGAATCAATTGAAGAATTTTCGATTGTATAAGAAAGAGAACACCCTTCTTTTCTTTGGTTAAAATTATTCTTAACTGATTGAATATGAAGGTTTTACATAAATTATAGACTTGAGAAGAATGCAGATTTTTCGTAAATTTGACTTCTTCCAAAAAACAACTGATCATGATAGATACATCAACTATTCGCATTGAAAAGACCACAGCGTCTCGTATTAATGAGTTAGACGAGCAGAATATCCCTTTCGGAAAATTGTATTCTGACCATATGTTCGTTGCGGATTATGTCGATGGCGAGTGGAAAGATGCACAGATCGTCCCTTACCAAAACTTATCGATCAGCCCTGCCAATAATACCTTACACTACGCCATTACGGTATTCGAAGGATTAAAGGCCTACAGAAATCCTGATGGTGAGATCATCGTTTTCAGACCTCAGGCCAACGCCCAAAGATTGAATATCTCTGCAGAGCGTATGTGTATTCCTGATGTGCCGGAAGAGCTATTCATGGAAGGTTTAACTGAACTATTGAAATTAGATAGTGCTTGGGTACCATCGGCACCTAACACTTCCTTATATATCAGACCATTCGTATTCGGAACTGATGAGTACATCGGTATCCGTCCATCTGATACTTTCAGATTTATGATCATCACTTGCCCAGTTGGTGCTTACTATAGCCAGCCTGTCAATGTGAAGATCGAAACGAAATTTAGCCGTGCTTTCGAAGGCGGAACTGGTTTTGCTAAAGCAGGTGGAAACTACGCAGCTAGTCTTTACCCTGCGAAATTGGCCCAAGAGCAAGGTTTCCACCAGCTGATCTGGACTGATGGCAAGAACCACGAGTACATTGAAGAGTCGGGTACCATGAACATCATGTTCGTGATCGACAACAAGATCTATACCGCTCCAACTTCAGGAACCATCTTGAAAGGAATTACAAGAGATTCAGTATTGACATTGGCTCGTAACTGGGGAATGGAAGTGGTTGAAGAACCACTAAAGGTATCGACAGTGGTAGAGGCTGCTAGAAACGGTCAATTACAAGAAGCCTTTGGTGTAGGTACTGCAGCGACTATCGCTCCTATCGCTAAGATCGGTTTTGAAGAGGAATTATTTGAGCTTCCTAACCCTGAGAACTGGACAACCTCTAAGCGTATCTTAGATGAGTTGAACGCTATCAGAACAGGAGAAAAAGAAGATACTTACGGTTGGACTTATAAAGTTTAACAGTCCTTAACGGATTTTTTCCGTAATTAGCCCAAGCATGAAGTTACGACACATCACACTCTTGCTTGGGCTTTTTATTTTGGCCCAATCGGCACAAGCTCAGTACCTGGTCTTAAGAAAGAAAGGGTCGAAGAGAAAGTACGAATACACGGTAGGTTCCATGTTCAAGTACAAGCAAAAGGGCTTCGACATGTACTTTACCGACCGCATCACCGACTTTGCTGATAGCACCATTATTTTAGAAAATAACCTGATCGCTATTGATCAGATCGCAGAGGTAGACATCCAAAATGCCTTTTCGAATAGAGCTGAGATCTTAATGCTAGGTGAGAATTACTTACCATGGATCGGTGTCGGACTATTAGCTATTGACCTGATCAACCATACATTAGTTGATGGCAATGACTTCTCTCTCGACCGCGGAGTCACAACCGTCAGTGGTGTCTTAGTAGCCACAGGTCTCTCCTTACGCTTTTTCAGGCGCAAAAAGGTCGACCTCACTAACCCGAAATTTGAGGCCTACATCATCGGCTTATAGCTGATAGTATAAAGTCTTGAGTCATTAGATAACTCGGCCTTAATTCCATCTCTTAAAAATTCTCCCCTTCTTTGCTCCGCTGAAGCTCCACGAAAGCGAGGAAGGGGAGATACAGAGGGGTATACTAAAAACTCTCCCCTTGGAGAAGGGGGACAGGGGGGGATTGATACAAACCATCCTACCTTTACGTCATTGCGAGGAAGCCTTAAGGCTGACGAAGCAATCTCTGCCCCCCTCCCGCTTCGCGGACTCCCCCTTTACAAAGGGGAGACTTGGTAATATAAACGTCATTCTGATCCCGATTTATCGGGAGAAAGAACCTCAAACCTAAAAGTATTAAGCCTTGGGTAGAGAGTATTGAGTCTGAGTACTTCTTACTCCCCCTTGGCGAAGGGGGCTAGGGGGATTGATACTATTCTCTTTCAACAGGAGACCAAGAGCTCCCCTTCCGTCTTCTCCATTCCATTCTTTGTCTTCCAAGCCCAGCCCTTTATCGATGAAGACAACCCTATGCGACTCCTCGCGTTGCAACTGAAAAACCTAACCGAATATGAAAGCATTATCCATCCTCCTTTTTTCACTACTTCTATTCGTAGAAAACCCAAGCCCAACTCATCCTAATCCAGACAAAAAAGCCATCGAAGACGTGATCCAAAAATACTTTGACGGCTGGCTCACAGGAAATGCCGAAATGATCGGAGAAGCCATGCATGCCACCTGTCACCTAAAATTCATACGTGATGGAGAGGTGGTAGTCCGAGATAGAGAGAATTACCTCAGTGGTTTCAAGCCAAGACCTCGATTAGCTAATTCTGAAGGACGTATCATCAGCATTGACATTACTCGCACTGCAGCTGAAGCCAAAATCGAATTAGAAACCCCTACCCGATTATTTACGGATTACTTCAACCTCCTCAAAGTAGGCGACCGCTGGTACATCACCGATAAGGTATCCACGAGCATTGCCAAACCTTAGTGTAGTATTTGGTAGTGAGTATTGAGTCTTGAGATTAGTGTAATGCGATTCGCGATTAACGAAGTACGAACATTAATAGAACGTCATTCAGAGGGATCTCCGATGGCTATCGGGAGGACCGAAGAATCTCAATCCTTCTCAGGAAAATTGAGATCCTTCTCCCGACACATCGGGATCAGGATGACGTTATGTTTAAACTCACTCTTTCTCTCAATCACTTGTAGCCAGCTGTTCTTTTGCACTTGTAATTCCCAATTCTGACCACTTCAGGTCGCGTACCAGTAGATAGCCACCTAAGATCGCTCCTAAGGCTGCCCAGGTCAAGGCTTGAGGACTTGGGTCTGTTGTATTGAACACATCTTTAACGATCCCCACAAAGATCAGGAAGTCGACCAGGATATGACCGAAGATGACCAAGCCTAAAGATCGCTGTTGATACGCCACTATACTGAATCCCATAGAGACAAACACGTAGGGGATAAAGAGCTGTAATGGCAACTGATGCACGCTCGAGAAGAAAACACCCACCAGCAAGAAATTGAGCCACTTTGGATATTTGCTCATGGTATTCTGCATAAAACCTCTATAGGTCACCTCCTCTACAATACCCGCCATTAAGGCATAGGCCAAAAGTGTCGGAAGGACAATGGCCAATGGCAAGCCACGGAATGCACGGAACATAGCCAATTGCACATTATTCTCAGAGGGCATGACCAATACAAAGAACTGAATCATAAATGCCGTAAAGAGCATGATCCCTGTTAGCTTCAACCAAACGTTTCGATCACTAAAATCGACCTTGAAACTGTGCTTTATATAGCCTTCCCCCTTGTAGGGATTGACCTTTTTGGTCAGGAACCAATAGCCTTCTAAGATGGCAACCGTGGGTATCAAACTCCAACCCCAGCTGGCCCCTGATTCTAGGCTGTATTGAATGATCAGCTGTACCCCAATACTTGCTGGGAACAGAAAAAGGAGATTAAGTAAGATGGCCCGAATCCAGGCCGGTGTTTTATTCCAAGTTGTTTTCATGATTTTGAGTTTTTGATTTTACCTTCATAGCCAGACGTCATGCTGAATTCATTTCAGCATCTAATTGAAAAAAGATCCTGAAACAAGCCTGCCTGTCGGCAGACAGGTTCAGGATGACGAATAGGATTTTATTTGCAGTTACGTTCTAATTTCTTTTATCAGTAGAAGTATCCACCACCGCATTGGCCGGCATGGTCATTCGTGATTCATCAAAAGGCTCATCGAACTTGACATCATAGATCACATGATCACCGTATTGAGCACTTAGATCTGCTGCGTGTGTTGAGAAAAGTACTGCGAATTTCAGGCCGTTAGCTTCTCCGAAATAGGTATTCTTTCTAAATACAGGACCGAAGATCTCTGCATCTTTCGGTAAACCGATCACATCAAGCAATGGACCATAGCCTATGGTGTATTCATAGCCTACCAAAAGATAGGTGTCGGGATCGATGTAGAGGTCATAAGTATCTTTAATAGACTTTCCTAAGGTCGGTACCGCATTATAGCTCATGTGCACTTTGTATACCTTTTTATCAAAAGCAGCATGCTCAACCAGCTCAGCCTCACCCAGCTCCACATGATCATCTTGGGTCAACCAAGGTAAATTGAGGTAATAAAAGAATACAGAATGCTGATGGTTGGGTGGATTTCCAACATTCCAGTTGATGCCCCAAGCCTTCTCACCGTCATAGCCCAACTGTGAACCAACAACCGGCCAATCCTGATAAGTTCTTCGCGTTTGCATATCAACCACCTGTTCTTTGATCCAAAAATGTAGTGTTGGCAGATCCGGTGAATGCATTACCGATTTAAAAGAAAGCGTCTGAATGGCTTTCCATTTCTCCATGCCGCCATGGGCATCGATCATCTTTTCAATGACCTCCTTGGTCTTATCCGAAGCATAATTCGGACCTGTCGTGGCTTGCACTGATAGGGCCAGCAAAAAAGTAAGCGATAGTGTAATGAGTTTTTTCATTTTTTTGAGTTTTGATTTTTGTTCTTCACGTCACTCAGCATGACGTGCTAATGATCATTACCCCAAACAAAACCCAATAGATTCACCCATACGTCCGTCTAAGCTTAGATGGACTTATTTGTATTCAATTCTGTAGGCTTTAGGTGTTAAACCTGTCTTTTCCTTGAAAATTTTATTAAAAGTGGACTTCGATCTGAAGCCACATTGATAAGCGAGTTGAATCACCTGCTCATCAGATTTGATCAGTGCTGACTTCACCGCTTCGATGCGATGACTGTTGATCAGGTCATAGAAATTCTCATAAGGGCTCAACTTGATCAAATCTGTTAGGTCGGCCGGTTTCATATGCAAAGTATCCGCCAGATCAGATAAGGTCAGCTCATCATCTAGGTAGGCCTTGTCATTCGTTAAGGCCGACATCAGCAGGTCTAACTTGGCTTGCTGTTCATCTGCAGGCATGCCCTTGGTTGGAGTAGACTTGCTTGCCTTGGATTGAGGAAGGGAGACATAGACCTGCTTGAGCAGGTTCATATTAAAGATCACGCTTAGTAATACAATGGCCACTCCTGCAACCCCAGCTAAGGTCAACATGTCAAAGATCGGCCAGATATAATTGGCAAAATAGAGCACTAGCGGCACCATAAAGAGGAGCACCCAAAGTCTTTGAAACTGGATGATCCAATCAGCCGTTAGCCGATCCGTGGTAGAGTATTCCTCTTCTAAGGCATTATTATAAGCACGGGCCACACGCACGCTCTTCAACAAATAGTACAGGTTAAAGAATATGATGCCGGCAATGACAATCAAGCCATAACCTCCTGCCGTGGTACCTCCTTGCTGCCAAGCCGCCCATGTATCCTGAAAGAATTGCGTGAGCTGATCATTGAATACGATCACCTGATAGGTCTCATAGGCAGAGACAAGGACAAATGGAATAAAGTGCAGCCATACCTTCCCGCTAAAACGCTTCTTTTCTGTCAGTGAACGCGTATACAACCAGATCAGGGGTCCATCAAGGAAGAGCAGTGCCTGATCATACATAAACATGACAGGGGTTACGGCTTCGATGTCTAGTATTTTGATATAGAATAATCCAAAACGAAGGATCCAAAGCACTTGTATCGCCATGGCCAAGATCCGGGCCTGCCCCATACGCTGATTCTGCTGCCCTAATTGAAGGAGCATAAAGGCACAAATGCCAATTCCGGATGCGAGGAGCAGTAACATGCAATGAATATAGCGAAAAGCCACAAGCTGTAAGCTGCAAGCTTTAAGGTGATACAGATTCGAGTTTCGAGCTGCGAGTAACTAGTCTTGGGTTTTGAGTCTTGAGAAATGGCGAAGTACGTAGAGCGATCTGCGAGATGCGATTTGCGAGCTTTATTAGTACGTCATTCTGAGGGAGGCTATCAGCCGACTGAAGAATCTCAATCTTTCAGAGAAACCAGAGATCCTTCGCTGCGCTCAGGATGGCGTCCTTTTTAGGTCTCGTCATTCCCGTCCCGATATATATCGGGAGGAATCTCCTTAAATCTTTGCAGAATCTCAATTCAACATTTAACATTACTTCTAGAATCGATCAACACTTTGATAAGCACTGATGACCGCTTCTTCGCCTGCCTTCCCAGCTACCGAATTCCCATGCTCCATGCCCACAACGCCATCAAAGCCTTTACTATGGATATGCTTAAAGACATTCAGGTAATTGATCTCGCCTGAGGTGGGCTCTTTACGACCAGGGTTATCTCCTACCTGGAAATAGGCGATCTCATCCCATGAGTTATCAATATTCGGGATCAAGTTACCTTCTGTGATCTGCTGATGATAGATATCAAATAGAATCTTGCAGCTCGGGCTATCCACTGCCTGACAAACAGCATAGGCCTGAGCTGCTTTGGTCAGGAAAAGACCAGGATGATCTCTAGGGTTCAATGGTTCTAAGACCATCACCAAACCGTGTGGCTCTAAAATAGCAGACGCCTGCTTAAGGGTCTCCACCACATTGGCCGTTTGATAACCCATGTCTTTGCGCAGGTCCACATGACCGGGGACTACTGTCATCCATTTGGCATTGACCCTTTTGGCGACCTCTACTGATTCTTCGATCTCTTTGAGGAACTCTGCACGCTTGTCTGGATCTCCGCTAGCCAAGTTGGGCTCTGTCCAATAGATGGTATGCGCCACAAAAACACCCATGGTCATGCCATGCTTTTCCATGCGGGCTGCGATCTGCTTTTGCGTATCTACACTGCGCTTTTTCATGTCATTGTCTTCCATCGACCGAAAGCCCTGCTCCGCCATAAAGTCTAGCTCGTTCATAATCCCACCCGGAGCGGAGTTTTTGAACATCCCAAAATGTGGGGCATAGTTGAGATTGAAAGCTTCAGCTTTAGTATTAAAAAGTGCACTGGCAGAAAAAGGAATGGTGGTTAATGCAGATGCAGCTGCTGTCTTGGTTAAAAAATTTCTTCGGTCCATTCTTGAATATAGCAATAAGCTGCAAGCTACAAGTTGCAAGAAACCAGTTTCGAGTCTCGAGACTTCTCTTTTCCCCCTTGGCGAAGGAGTTGAGGGGATTGAACAATGAGAAGATCGAATTGCGTATTGCGTATTGCGAATACTTAATCGCTTTACGTCATTGCGAACGCTTGCGCTAAAGCTTCAGCGTAGGCGCAGGGATACCGATAATTATCGGAAGACCGTGGCAACTTGCCTGCGCGAAGCCACTACGGCAAAGGCAGGTCTCCTCAATGAAAAACAAGACTCTTTCGGCTTCATTTTATTCAACACTCAACATTATTACCACCCCAAACCTAAAGGGTGAGCAAAAGAAATATTATTATTTATCACCCGAAGTTTTAACGTAGGATGAACTCAACATTAAACATTCAACACTCATCATTCGTATTAAAGACTTCATGAAAAACCTCAAGCTTCTTCCCACCTTACTCTTACTCCTGACCTTCGCCTGCAGTCCAAAACCCGACCTTACCCAAACCACCAAAGACTTCTACAAGGCTATGCAAGCCCACGATCACTCAAAGATCGTTTCCTTCTACTCCGACTCTGTCAGAGTCATTGGCAATGGCTACCGCTCGGTGTATACCAAAGCAGCTTACAAGGACTGGGTAGAATGGGATGCGGTTTTTGCTCCGACCTATGAGATCCTGAGCCTTACCGAAGGCGACAACTATGTAGAAGCCAAAGTCCGCAAAAGCGACCCACGCATTCTCTTTCTCAATGAAGAGCCTTTTATCACCACGGAGCGCCTCAACTTTAATAATGGTAAACTCCAAAGCCTAGAGATCATTGAAGAGCAATACAATGAAGCTCGCTGGATCGAAACCCGCGCAGTCTTCGTAAACTGGATCGCTGAAAATCATCCGGAGTTAGACGGCTTCATATTTGATCAAACAAAGAAGGGTGGTGAGAATTATCAAAGGGCTATTGAACTCTTCAAAAACGCCCAAAAAGACTAGTCCAATTTATTCTTAGAAGCCTCCTAATCCTTAAAAGATTTATTTCTCTTCAGGTTTCACCCTTTTCTTATCCAAATGCTTCACACCACCTCTCATCCATTGAGGAGCATCCACCCCTTTAAGGTGGTGGTCGAAATACTGACGCATTCTGATCTGGAAGTCCTTTTGGTTGGCTTCAACGCGCAGATGGTGGGGCTCATCAGGGTAAGAAAGTAGAATCACTTCTTTGCCTAATTTTCTGGCGGCACTGTAATACTCCAAACCTTGGCTCCAATCTACTGCCCCATCGGCTGTACCATGTAAGATCAAGAAGGGCGTATTGATATTCTCTGCATGGTGCAAAGGAGATTGGCTACGCCACAACTCCATATCAGCCCATGGGCTTTTGCCCATTCTACCCTGTGACCATTCTAAGATCGGGCCAATCGGGCTACCGGTACGCTTATAGGTGATGCCGTAAAAGGACACCAAATTGGTTAAAGGTGCACCGGTTACCACACAAGCAAACATATCTGTCTGGGTCAAGATAAAGCTAGATTCATAACCACCCCAGCTATGGCCTTGCAAGCCGATCTTTTCCGGATCAGCATAACCCAAGTCAATGACAGCTTGTGCTGCAGAAGTAACATCATCTAAAGCTGAGCTTCCCGGCTTGCCATCGTCATAAACGATGTCCGGCATGAGTACGAGGTAGCCATTACTGGCATAGGTAGACATATGCGGTCTGTCGTCATAGGTCGGCATCGAATACTGATGATGTCTCTGCGACATCTTCTCGTAGAAATAGATGATCATGGGGTACTTTTTGCCTTCCTCATACCCTGCCGGCAAGGCCAGGGTCGCTTGTAGCTTATGCCCTCTTTTGTCAGTATAGTCTACCAATACCCTTGTCCCCCATTTGTAATCGGCCTGCTGAGGATTGGCATCTGTTATTTGCTGTGGCTTCTTAAAGCTGGTATTGCTTACCCAATAGTTCGGAAAGTCCTCAAAGGTCTGCTCAGTGAACATAATCACATGAGCCTCTTTGGCCTTGGTTGGTCTGCCGATCATTTTGTCTTCGTAACGCAACGCTTTTGGCTTCTTCCCTACAGTCACTTGGTAGTAACCAGACTTCTTGGTCCACTCGCCATAAGCACTGAGCAGAATCGGCTCCGAGACATCAATGGTTTCAGCTTCACGGTCTAATTGCACCACTCTAAAACGGATCTCTTCTTTCGCTCCTATGCCTTGGGTGACATTCAACACCTCATCGCCTGTAAGGCTCAAAGCATAGATATCGTATTTGTGGTTAAGCAAAAGCCACTTGCCATCCGAAGACCAGCCCGCAATGCCATAGATCGGCTTCTCAGCAATCACATCATATTCTTTATTGGTGAAATCTACATCAGATTTAGCCGTGATCTCCATGGTCTGCTTCAACTCAAAGTTGTATAGCATTACTCTCCCCTCTTGTGAGTAAACCGCATAATCACCCATTGGCGAGATGCCCATGTAGCGGTAGATGTTCTCTGCGATCATGCTCTTATCGCCTGTAGTCGTATTGACAGCCCATAGGTCTGCATAGCCTCCAGGAATGTCTTTTCTGAGTCTGTAATCCTTATCACGAGAAGCGACAGCCCAATTGGTTTTGTCATTGGTGGTCACTCGTGAGATCTCCTCAGTTTGCAGCTGCACAAATCGCTCATTGCCCAAATTCAAAACCGATAGATAAGTCGCTCTTCTGTCCTGATTGGCCGTGATCATCTGACGCGATTGTGCTACCTCATCTTTCCAGTGCCAAACATCTACATTGGCCTGCAATTCATCCTCTTTTTTGACAACATCTTGTTGCTCTTTGATACCGAAGAAAAGCTGAGTACCCGCTTCGTTCCATTGCAATGATCTGTATTCTGAGATCACATAGTTCTCTGGGAAACCTGCAATAGAAACGTCTATGGTCTTGACAGCAGGTCGATCCATCAAATTATTCGCCCAAAGTAGGGTGTTATCTCTTTGCATGAGAGTGTCGGCTTTGGTACCAAATAGGGCAGCTATGGCATCGCCTGCCTCATTCCACGAGAGCTGGTTATAATCAAAAGCCCCCGTATGGATGGGCTTGGTGCTCATGCTCATCAGGTCGATCACATAAATACCATTTCCTGTTTGCCCATCAGCATCTACCAAATAGGCAAAGTGGCTGCCGGTTTCATTAAAGTCATAGCTCGAAACATTACCAATATTCAAGACCATATCACCACCAAGGCTCTTTAAGATCAGGTCAGTACCATTGTGCTTGGCATCCTTGTCTTTCTTAACCTTTTGGATCGCCACAAAATTCGAGTTCTCTGAAAAAGCATAGCCTTTCACATCTTTGATCTCCTCCACCGATTGGCTTTTGAGGTTATACAAATGCAAAGCAGAATTGACGGGCTTCTTTTGCTGACGCATTTTCTTGGCAGCCTCCTTAGCTGGATCTACCAAAAAGGCCAGCCATTCGCTGTTGTTTGCAAAAGTCGCACGCTTGGCATTGATGGTGCTATAGACGGTATCACCATCGATATCTCTGATAAAAAAGGTCGCATCTCCCTCATTCGGAGAATAAGCATAGGTCATCCATTCACCATTAGGAGAAATGGCCGTGTTGTTGATACGATTCCAGTCTTTAAAGTCCTCTAGGCTAAGGGCTTTCTTTTCTTGGGCAATAGCCAGTGAAGAGTAAAGAGTGAAAAGTAAGAGGAAAAGCGTGCTGCGCGATGCGTGATGAAGTGAAGGTCTCATGCGAAACATGGTTTAGTTAATGGTTAACAGTAAGGTAAGGCTTTTGAGACTTTAGTAATAGTGGCAATACGCGAGTGGTATTGCGGATATATTTTTCGGCAGATAGTGCCAACTCTCTCCCTTGGAGAATCGGACGCGGTCAGGAGATTCTTCGTCCCGATACCTCGGGACTCTAAATGACATATTTTATTCCTTATTCGTAGATGCTCTCCCCCTTGGAGAAGGGGGGGGGGCAGGGGGATTGATGAAATGATTGGGCAATAGGTTCTAATAAGGAGATTGCTTCTCCTGACACATCGGGATCACAATGACGTGTCATTTTGTAATCGTATTGAAATAAAAATAATTATTATTGTTTTTCAATAATTATTTATAGTTTTGAGGAAATTTACAAGGTTATGAACAACACGCTTTTGAATATAGCTTTAGTCATCGGTAGGATCATTCAGGTCGTCTTGGTGCTAGTCAGCATCGGTTATGTGATTCTAGGAGTAGTAGTCCTATTTCTACCTGAATACTTTGGCTACTTCGAGTTTGAAGGAGAAAAGATCAGAGTAGACATCATCAGTTTAACGGATGACGGATTTATCCCGAAAACAGGGATCGCGCTTTTTATCATCTTAAAGAAGCTGATCAGCTGTATTGCCTATTATCTGATCGTTCGAGAAATAGTGAGGATCATCCAATCCATACGGTCATTGAGCACTTTCAAAGAACAAAATACCATTGGCTTTAGAAAAGCAGGCACCTACTTCCTTGTGCTCTTCTTGATCAGCATTTATTCCATCTACGAGAATCCGGGCGAAGGCTTTCCAAGAACCATTGTCGAATTCTCCATTGACTTAGAATACATCATTCCTGCTATTATCTGCTTGATCTTAGCTGAGGTGTTTAAGGAAGGCAATAAGTTGAGAGAAGAAAACCAGCTAACCATATAAGTATGGCGATCATTGTAAATCTTGACGTAATGATGGCCAAGCGTAAGATGCGCTCGAAGGAATTGGCTCAAAAGCTGGGAATCACTGAAGCCAACTTATCCATTCTGAAGACGGGCAAAGCCAAGGCGATTCGCTTCTCAACCCTTGAGGCTATTTGCGAAATTCTAGCATGCCAGCCGGGGGATATATTAGAGTTTAGGGAAGAGAATTAAAAGTAATCTTTACTCTCCCCTTTCCTGAGGGGGTGAAAGAAAACCTCATGCTTCAAGCATCAAGTCCTCTTAATTCTTAATTGATAATTCGTAATTGTTACTTCATTTCCCCACCTTTGGGGCTTCAAAATCAAGAACCAAAATGACTTCAGACCAACTGAAAGATTTAAAGGCACGTGTTGACGCCTTGAGGAGGTATCTTTGACTACGATGTCAAGGTACGCGAAGTAGAAGAAGAAGAATCCATTACCACCCAAGCTGATTTCTGGAACGATCCTAAGGAAGCTGAAAAAGTACTGAAAGGCATCCGTGCTAAAAAAGTATGGACTGATGCTTTTGCTGCAGTCAATTCAGCCACAGAAGACACAGAAACCTTAGACGAATTCCGCCAGATGGAAGAAGCCTCAGACGAGGAAGTAGAGGCAGAATACCAAAAGGCCATGAAGCTCTTAGAAGAGCTCGAGTTCAAGAAGATGTTGTCGGGAGAAGAAGATCAGCTGAATGCTATGATCGAGATCAACCCGGGTGCAGGAGGAACAGAGTCCAATGATTGGGCCGAGATCCTCATGCGGATGTACATTATGTGGGGTGAGAAAAAAGGCATGAAGGTAAAGCAAGTCAATTACCAACCGGGTGATGTGGCTGGTCTTAAGTCTTGTACCCTCGAATTCGAAGGTGAGTTTGCCTATGGACAGCTCAAATCAGAATCAGGAGTTCACCGCTTAGTGAGGATTTCTCCTTTCGATTCAGGTGGACGTAGACATACTTCCTTTGCCTCGGTATTTGCTTATCCTGTCGTTGATGATACAATTGAGATCGATATCAACCCTTCTGACATCAGCTGGGATACTTTCCGTTCTGGGGGTGCCGGTGGTCAGAATGTGAACAAGGTAGAGACTGGTGTCCGATTGAAACACGCCCCTTCTGGGATCATCATTGAGAATACAGAAACACGTTCGCAGCTGGGTAATAAAGAGAAGGCGATGGCTATGCTGAAGTCGCAGCTTTATCAGAAAGAGATCGAGAAGCGAAATGCCGAACGAGATAAGGTAGAGGGCGAAAAGATGCGAGTGGATTTCGGATCACAGATCAGGAATTATGTCTTGCACCCTTATAAGCTCATCAAAGATGCCAGAACAGGAGTCGAGCGTACTGATGTACAGAATGTACTCGATGGTGACCTAGATGATTATATCAAGTCGTATTTGATGGAGTTGTAACAATCGCTTGGAAGCGATTGTAGCTGTGAGTGACGAGTTGCGAGCTTCGAGTAACGAATAATTTTTCTCCCCCTTTTTGAAAAGGGGGTTAGGGGGATTAGAAATACAGTTTAAATCAATCCCCCTGGCCCCCTTCGCCAAGGGGGAAAATGAAAGAATCTTAAAACGAATTTTAACTATTGCCTAACACAGCAACCATAAAGAAAAAGAGCCTTTTTGATCTACAGTTCACGCTTTTATGTGTGAGTTCATTGCTGTTTTTCGCCAGCTTCAATATGATCGTACCTGATCTGTACGATTACTTGGAATCCATGGGTGGCGGTGAATTAAAAGGCTTGATCATCGCACTATTTACGGTAACAGCTGGTCTTAGCCGGCCATTCTCAGGTAAGCTTTCTGATACCATAGGACGTGTACCCGTTATGATCTTTGGAGTAGCGGTCTGTGTATTGATGGGGATTCTGTATCCAGTAGTTAGTACTGTTTGGGCTCTACTGTTACTCAGACTGCTTCACGGTTTCTCAACAGGCTTTAAACCAACAGGAACCTCTGCCTTTATTGCAGATATTGTACCTACCGACAGACGTGGAGAAGCTATGGGCTATTTCGGAGTCTTTGGCAGTACAGGCATGGCGATCGGGCCTAGCTTCGGGCCTTGGATCACAGCTACTTTTAGTCTAGACATCATGTTCTACGTGTCTGCCGTCATTGCCTTTCTTTCCATTGCCATTCTCTTCGGCATGAAAGAAACCTTAGAGGAAAAACAAAAATTCAAATGGTCGCTCTTGAAGATCAAGAAAGATGAGATCCTGGAGCCAAGGGTGTTTAATCCCTCTGTCACCTTACTACTTACCTCATTTACTTTTGGAGCCGCTATCACCTTGGCTCCAGATATGGCTATTCAGATGGGCTTCCCGCAAGAACAAAAAGGTATCTTCTTTACTGTATTTGTGATCTGTTCACTACTCGTGCGAATAGTAGCGGGCAAGGTTTCTGATCGCTATGGAAGAGTCATCGTATTAAAAGCAGCTATCACCATGATAGTGGTGGCTAATTTGGCAGTTGGCCTCGCAGACTCACAATTGATGTTCATTATTAGCGCGGCCATCTTCGGTTTGGCTATAGGAATGAACAGCCCAACTATCTATGCTTGGACTATCGATCTAAGCTTAGATAAAGCCAGAGGAAAGGGCATTGCCACCATGTATATTGCATTAGAGATCGGGATTGGCTTAGGTGCTTTTGTGGCGGGCTATATCTACAGCAATGAAGTGGAAAACATCCCTTATGTCTTCTACACTTGTGCAGTATTGGCCGGATTAGCCTTGTTATTCCTCTTTTTTGGCTTAGATTGGTCGAAGAGACTAATCCAACGATACGGTTGATGAAAATCACGAAATCACTTTTACCATTCGTGGTACTGTCATTGATCCATTTGATCGGGCAATTTTTTGAAGCTCCGATGATCCATGATGGCACCAAACCTTTATTGATTCCTGCTTTGGCTTTCTTCTTCTGGAAGGAATGCATGAAAACACCTTTGAACAAGTTCATCTATTGGGCATTGTTCTTTAGCTGGTTAGGAGATTGCTTTTTGATCTTTGTGCCCATGAACGGGCTCTTCTTTATGCTTGGGCTTGGAGGCTTCTTGATCGCTCAGATCGTATACATCATCATCAACATCAATTTTGTAGAGGAAGGGCAAAGTCGACTGGTCTTTAAATGGCCTGCCTTATTATTTATAGTCTACGGAATGGGCTTTTTCGCCTTTATCATTGATGACTTGGGTGCTCTTACACTTCCGGTTTCTATCTATTGTGCTGTGATCACGCTGATGGGAATTACCGCTTTAGGGCGATATGGCAGAGCCGAAAATCAGGGTGTGTTCTTTGCCATTTTAGGCGCTTCTCTTTTTATCATTAGCGATTCAGTGATTGCCTTAAATAAGTTTAGCAGCCCTGTTGAATGGTCTGGACCTATCGTAATGACTACCTATTTAGCAGCACAATACTTTTTGGTATTAGGCTATATGAAGTTCATTAATGGACTGAAGGAGAATTAAGAGTGATCAGAGATCAGATAATTCTGAGCACTCTTTATTGAAAGGCTTAATTAATTCGCCTTACTTTTCCGCTACCTGAAATACTTGAGTTGACACCTGTGGGCTTACCTCCATAGTAAACTCCTCCACTTCCTGAGATACGCACATCAAGCTCGCCATAAACCGTGATCGATCCTCTTCCCGAGCCAGAAATGGTCACCTTGAAATCATCTACTTTCATGTCTTCAGCCAAGAGCTTTCCAGAACCACTAATAGATAATTTACCAGACTCAGCAGACCCAGATAATTCGATATTTCCAGAACCGGAAATTCGGTTGTCTATTGTTCTTGCATCCAACTCCATTTCAATATCACCAGAGCCAGAAACCACAGATCTGAAATCATCTGTTTTAATCGTGTTTTGACTAATGATATCTCCAGAACCACTTACATAAACTCCTTTCAGATCTTTAACTGTCACGTAAACGCTCATTCGGATTCTCCCGCTATTCCACCAGCTATTCCGTCTGTTTTCGATAATGAGGTTCCCTCCTTTTACCCTTACTTGTACGTCTTCCAAATCACTTTCTCTGCCTTCAAGAATTACTTCATTCTTGTTGCCTTGTGTGACATAGACTGTTCCACCGATCTTCATAGTGATCTCATCAAAGTCACCCACATCACGAGTTTCGCGATTCTGAGCCAAGGCTATGGTGGTAACAAAGAGTAATGCGAGTAGTAAATATCCTTTCCTCATTTTGATTCTGTTTTCAATTCTATAGACACCACAACAATCAAAGGGTTGCATATATCTAAAAGGATTCTGCTTTTAATTTACAAAGCTTTTGGAACCTCAAGTACAGCGCTATTGCAGCTACTGTCAATCCGATCAGTAATCCGTACCAAATTCCTTTAGGCCCTAGTTCAAAAGTGAAACCTAATAAATAACTCACCGGAATAGCCAAACCCCAATAAGCAGCTAAAGTAATATAGGTTGGCACTTTGACGTCTGACATACCTCTTAGCGAGCCAAGTCCAACTACCTGAACACCATCTGATAACTGAAAGCAACCGGCAATAATGATCATACTTGATGCTATAGCAATCACATCCGGTTCATTGACATAAAGGGTTGGTAAAAACTTGTTCAATGAGATATACATGACCGAACAGCAGGCCATAAAGATCAGGGCAATAATGAAGCTCGTATTCCCTACTCTTCTAAGATTCACGGCATCTTTCAAACCGATCTGATTCCCCACCCGAACAGTTGAGGCCGAAGATATTCCTGAAGCCATTACATAGCTCAATGAAACCAAGCTAATCGCGATCTGGTGAGCAGCTAATGGTACAGTTCCTAACCAACCCATCATGATAGCTGCCAATGCGAATGCACCTACTTCAAATACGAACTGGATACCACTAGGTACACCTATTTTGAGCATGGGCTTAAAGAGGTCCGCTTTGGCTTTCAAAAGCTCCCATCCCTCTCTGTAAGGTCTCAGCTTACTGTATGACCAAACGAAATATCCTAGTCCGATCGCCATGATTACCCTTGAAATAAATGTGGCCCATCCGGCCCCATTCAGTCCCATCTCAGGAAAACCAAATTTACCATAGATCAATAGATAATTCAGTATTACGTTAATCACATTGGCTATGATGGTAATGAACATGGTGGGCTTCGTAATCGACTTCCCTTCGGTGAATTGCCTAAAACACTGAAAGAGCATCAAAGGAACTAATGAACCAGAGATGATCAAGAAATAGGGTTTACCTAATGTAACTACGTCTGCTGGCTGCCCCATGAAAGGCATGAGTTGCGCTAAGCCAAATAGCAGTAAAAAGAGTAAGATTCCGGCTACCGCACAGAGTATGATGCCGTGTCTCAAGACACGAATGATCATGGGATGGTCATTTTGACCATCAGCCTGCGCCACCAATGGGGTAATTCCGTAAGACAAGCCAATTCCAAACATGAGAAAGATTCCCATAGCATTGTTGGCAAAGGCTGAGGCAGCCAGCGGAGTAGAACCAATTTGTCCTACCATAATACTATCTACAATACCCACAAGAATATGCCCCATTTGACTGAGCATCACAGGGTAAGCCAAATTGACTGTCTTTTTGAAATGATATTTATAGCTAAGCGCTTCAGCCATTTTGCTCTTTCAATCTAGCATATTTCAAAATGCCTGCTACACTCAAACTATCAGTGATTCGTCCGTCCATGACCATTTCAAAAGCTTCTTGAAAACTGATCTTTCGAACCAAAATATCTTCTGTATCATCAAATTCAGTCTCTCCCTGAGATAAACCGGTAGCCACATAGACCAAGCCTACCTCATCTGTTACCGAATTAGACGTATGGATCTTGCACAAGAACTCAAGCTTTTCAGCCACCAAACCTGTCTCCTCTTTCAGCTCTCTTAATGCACCCGATTCATATGACTCATCGCCAGGAACTGCACCCATTGGGATCTCCCAGCTATATTCGTCAAGCGTATATCGATACTGACCTACTAACCAGGTATTTCCATCCTCATCAATCGGAATAATTCCTACAGCCTTTCCTTTGAAAGACACCTTCCCATAAATTCCTTCTCCACCTGTCGGATTGATCACTTGATATTCCGTCAACTCGATCCAAGGGTTTTCATAGATCTTCTTACCGTTTAAGGTCTTCCAAGGATTTTCGTGTTCAGCCATGCCCAAAATTAGCCAAAGGTTTTATAGTTCGATCATGGCTGCTTAAGTTTATCCAATGCTTGAAAAAGATTTTGGTACAGGGAAGATAGAGGCCGGTTGCGATGAGGCGGGAAGAGGTCCTTTGGCAGGTCCGGTGGTGGCATCAGCAGTCATTCTACCTGCAGGATATGAGCACCCTTTGCTGAATGATTCTAAAAAGCTTAACCAAAAGAAATTAGATCTTCTCGAAGTTGAGATCAAAGAAAAAGCGTTGGCTTGGAAAGTCATTGAGGTCAGCCCTGAAGAGATAGATGAAATAAATATCCTTAAGGCTTCCTTTCTCGCCATGCACAGGGCTATTGATGCGCTAGATACTAGACCAGAAGTATTACTTATTGACGGAAATCGCTTTCCACAGTATCAAGACATCGAACATCATTGCATTGTAAAAGGCGATGGCAAATACATGAGCATTGCAGCAGCTTCCATCCTTGCCAAAACCCATAGAGATCGGGTTATGCGACAAGCAGCACAGCAATATCCGGGCTATGGATGGGAAACTAATTTCGGCTATCCGACCAAAAAACATAGGGAAGCGATCCAAAGATTAGGTATCACTCCCCTACATCGTAAGTCTTTCAGACTTTTGCCTGAACAACTTGAACTATTCTGAAGCTGTAAGTTTAAAGCCACAAGCTATAAGGTTAACCTTGCAGCTTATTCCTTGTAGCTTAATGCTGTTGATACACCTTAGCCACAATTCTCCAGCCGCTGTCAAACTTAAGTAAGCTCAAATAGTCGGTATAGACATGCTTGCCTTGGTTATGCAATTCGATCTTTACTTGTGCCGCATGCCCTGTAACATCTACCGCAGCGAACTTATGCTCCCATTTGTTCTTTGGATCATCAGCATCATAGCCATTGGCCTTTCTTTTGGCAACACCCTCAGCCCATACCTTGATAGGATACTTACTGATCTTTTCTCCCTTAGGCGAATAGATGGCAAAATCCTCATGGAAGCCTGATAACATGGCCTCTGCATTGAGCTCATTGAATGCACCGTGCACATATGAGGTGAGAATAAGTTCTTTAACCACTTCCTCCTCCTTATCCTCAGGAAGAGCAATAAATGACATAGAAATGCCTGCAGTCATTACGACTGCTAAAAATAGTATAGTGACCTTTTTCATAGTTATTGGTTTGATTAAGTACTCTTACTGAAAAATAGGTAAGAGGTTACGTACCCCTCTTTATCTCCCCTTTAAAGGGGAGAACCGAATCTACTCTCCCCCTTATAATGGGGAGCCAGAGGGGGTACCTACTCGTACCTCAACGAATCTACCGGATTACGTTTAGCTGCTTTAACTACTCTTCCAGAAATAGAGAATAAAGCGACAAGGAGAATCACAAAAACTGGGATCAGTCCGCTGATAATGTTTGGTGTCACGTGATAGGTCCAAATTGTACCCATAAGCCCGCCAGCTAAGAATACACCTGTTCCTGCTCCTAAAACAGAGGCTACCCCCACAATGATCAAGAATGGTCTGTTGATCAAAGTGGTAATTCTTACAATAGAAGCCCCAAGCACTTTTCTAATACCGATTTCCTTCGTTCTACTTTGGATGTTAATGGACACTAATGTGAAGAGTCCAATGGCAGAAAGTACCACGGCAATAGCCGCTAAGAAAAGGAACATCTGAAGGATATTGACATTAATATCTTTCGCCTCACCAAGTACATTCGCCTCATGTGTCAGCACTCTTGAGGGTCTGTTTGGGATCAGCTCGGTCCAAGTATCTTCCATGTAATCCATAGTAGCTCCCAATTGAGCCTCTGGCACTTTAGCGATCAGCATACTTAATTGCTGATCATCCTTCAGCCTGAACATTACAGGATCAATACTTCCCCAGAATCCCCAAGTGTAGAAATCCTCCAACATGCCGACCACAGTAAGACTTACGGTGTCCTCAATCGTCACTCGCTGACCGATTGGATCATTCCAACCAAATTGCGAAGCAAAACGCTCATTGATCAAGATCCCTCCTGCTTTATCCTTTTGCTCATTGGCTCTATCAAAAGAGCGCCCAGCAACAACATTAAAACCTAGTGCTTCAATGTAGTCTAAGCCTATATCGAAAACTGACATTTCATATTCTACTTCGCCACTTCTCACCGATCTACCATAAGACCCCCAGCCAACATGATTGTTAGTTAAGGCTGTAAATTCAATAGCAGGATTAGTTTCAACGGCAGCTTTAAATCGCTGCGCTTCATTTGCATCATTAACAGGAATCATCAGGATTCCATCTCTATCATAGCCCAAGTCTAACTGATCTTGGTAGATGGAATTTTGATAAAAGCTGAATCCAAACACCAATGCCAATACTGAAATAAACATTTGAAGGCCGAGAAGAATTCTCGAGAGCATAGATGATGAACCCACTCTTAATGTCCCTCTTAGGATTTCCACTGGCTTGTATTTACTCACAAAGAAGGCAGGGTAACCTCCAGCCAAAATCCCAGTACCAATCAAAATAGACACCAAGAAAAGAACCAGTTTAGGGTTTTCCATTAAGCTGACCACAACGTCAACATTCGGCCACATACCATTGTATTTAGGAACAAGCCAAAGTGAGAATAGGAGACCTAGAATGAGGGCCACAAAACACAAAAAGATGTTTTCGCCTAAAAACTGGAACACCAGCTGCTTTCTTGAGCCACCGACCGTTTTTCGAATACCGATCTCTTTCAATCGCTTATTTGACATGGCAATGGCCGTATTGGTAAAGTTGAAACAAGCCAATAGCAAGATCAGCACTGCCATAATATTAGGTGCTGTGATGTGCTGTGGATGTAAAGTTTCATTGCCCAAGCTAGTACCAGGCATATCTCTTTGATTGAAAGGAACATCAGCCATTGACTGCACCCAGAAACTAGACACTTTAAAGTCTTCTCTCGCCTCCGATTGAATGGCGGCATATTTCTGCAAAAAGCCTGGAGCAATGTCTTTAATGTTGGCATCTGAAGTTTGGATAAATAGACCATCAATAAATCTTGTCCAGTCATTTCGATCTACCTCCATCAGTCGATAGAAATTCTCGAACTCTGTCACCAACTGAAATTGAAGTGTACTTTGGAGACCTGGTTCTTCGAATACACCGCCTACCGTTAAGAAGATATTATCCTTGGTATTCCTGACAAATTCTACCGTTTCACCCACCACATTTGTTCTTCCAAACAGGGAAATAGCCACTCTATCCGATATCAATACAGAGGATAATTCATGATAGCCATTAGCATTGCCATGAAGCATTTTGAATGTGAACATGTCCATGAAGTCTTTATCGACAAAGGCCATGGTTCTATTGAAAATATTATTGTCCTTTTTGATGGTTGTACCAGCTCTTTCGAACTTACTGACTTTGGCTACACTTGGGATCTCGTCTTTGATCACATCCCCTAGTGCCATTGGAATAAAGCCATAAGGCACATTAGCCCCATTTTGATCTCTAAAAAGAGATACTTGATAGAGCTCGTCATAATTTTCGTGTTGCTTGTCAAAATTTTGGGCAAACTCATAATTGAGAAATGCCACAATACAACAAGCTAAGGCTAGACCTAAACCTATGATATTAATAAATACGAAGACCTTGCTCTTCATTAAAGAGCGTACGGTGATCTTTAGAAAATTTTGAAACATGTTTGACCGTTTTTGATTTGAGTTTTCACAATTACTGATTCGAAAATCAGCTTGGAGGTTGCACCTGACCTGGTAAAAAATGCGTGTTACCTACAACTAAAAAGGAAGTTAAAGATTTTCCATCTCAAATACCTAATTATCTGCTTGATGTTTACATTTGCATCAAACTATAATCAAATGGAATTAAAGAAAGTTGCACTGAATGACTTGCATGAAAAACTAGGCGCCAAAATGGTTCCTTTTGCAGGTTACAATATGCCCGTTAGGTATTCATCCGATATCGAAGAACACCTTACTGTTAGAAATGGAGTAGGCGTTTTTGATGTATCTCATATGGGCGAATTCGTCCTTGAAGGCCCTGATGCAATGGATTTGATCCAGAGAGTTGTAAGTAATGATGTTTCTAAGTTAGTGGATGGCCAAGCGCAATACGCTTATTTCCCGAATGAAACAGGAGGTATTGTAGATGATCTTTTGATCTACAGATTCAACCAAGAAAAATGGATGTTAGTGGTCAACGCTTCTAACATTGATAAGGATTGGGATTGGGTAACCAAGTACAACAGCAAGAATGTTACTATGAAGAATGTATCCGATGATCATTCTTTATTCGCTGTCCAAGGACCAAAAGCAGTAGAAGCCCTACAGGCACTCACTTCTGTAAATCTTTCTGAAATCTCTTTCTACAACTTTGTAGTTGGCCCATTTGCTGGTGTGGATTTCGTGATCATTTCTGCGACTGGTTATACAGGAGCAGGCGGTTTTGAGATCTACGTTCACAATGACCATGCGGAGAAAGTTTGGAATGCCATTTTTGAGGCAGGAGCTGCTTTCGATATTAAACCGATCGGTCTGGGCGCCAGAGATACCCTGAGACTAGAAATGGGCTATTGCTTGTATGGCAATGACATTACTGATGAAACCTCTCCGATTGAAGCAGGATTAGGTTGGGTCACCAAATTCACCAAAGAGTTCACCAATTCTGCCGCTATTCAAAAGCAAAAAGAAGAAGGTGTAACAAGAAGATTAGTCGGTTTCAAAATGATCGATAGAGGAATCCCTAGAAGTCATTATGAGATCATGGATGCTGATGAGAATGTTATTGGAGAAGTAACTTCCGGATCTCAATCTCCTTCAATGGAGTGTGGAATTGGTTTGGGCTACATCAACAAGCCACATACTAAGCCAGGTTCTGAAGTATTTATTGCAGTAAGAAAAAGAAGATTGAAAGCTGAAGTAGTTAAGCTTCCAATTTTAGGAAAATAACAACCTTATTGTCGTTCCCGAGAAATCGGGAATGACAAGCTACTTATCATGAACATAGAAGTTTGCTATACCCCCGACCTAATCCATCAATTTGATTTAAAAGGAAAGGTAGTCGTTGTCATAGATGTTTTAAGAGCTACTTCTTGCATGGTGGCGGGTCTTAATTCAGGTGTAGCGAAGATCAAACCTGTGGCCTCGGTAGAAGAGTGCTTAGCATTGGGCAAAGAAGGCTATGTAATGGCAGGAGAAAGAGGCGGCCAAAAGATCGAAGAATTCGACATGGGCAACTCTCCTTTTCAGTACATGGAACCTCATCTGAAAGGAAAAATAGTAGCAACAACTACCACCAACGGCACTAAAGCCATCAAACTTTCTGCTGATGCAGATAGAATTATAATCGGAGCCTTTCTAAATCTAAAAGCTGTAGTTGAAGAGCTCGAAAAACTGAATCAAGACATTGTTCTTTTCTGTGCAGGTTGGAAAGGCAGATACAATCTAGAAGACAGTCTATTTGCAGGAGCAGTGTGCGAAGGACTGATCAAATCAGCTTCCTTTAGTGATGATGCCACTTTATCAGCGCTCTATCTTTATCGTTCAATGGGCCAAGACCTGCATTACTCCATTAGTAGAAGTAATCATGCAGCACGGTTATCGAAATTTGGCATCATGAAGGACATAGAATACTGTTCAAGAATTGATGAATTCTCGAAAGTACCTTATCTCAACCCAGATGGTGAATTAGTAATTTAAGCAGCAGACTCAGCTGCGTTTTCTTCACGAAGATCTACTTGCACTTCAGCATTCTTCAATGCTTTTTGCAAACGCTTACTCTTTTCACGAAGACCGTATACCCACTTGTTCAATGGCTGGAATATACCAGGAAGGTCATTTCTGAATACATCACAGAAAAGAACTACCCTTGTCTCTTCAGTTCTGTTCCAAACTGCGTGTCTGTAAGTGTCATCGAAAAGGACATCTTCTCCTTCTACCCAGTCATAACGCTCGCCACCATTTACAATGTAGCATTCGCCTTCTTTAGGAATAACAAGCGCTAAGTGATAGCGATATACTCCTTTGTAGAATCCGTTGTGTGGAGGAATATGCTTTTGCGGACCAAGAATAGAGAACATGGCCGTTGTAATTCCTGGGATCTGCTTTAATAGTTCCGTTGTCTTTGGTGCTTTTGAACAGTTGGTTTCTTGCCAGTTGTCATAAGCTTTGAACATGAATACTCTCCATGCTGATTTATCCTGATCAGAAATGAATCTCTGGATCTTATCTACCTCATGGAATTTCGGAATGCTCTGCTCGTCTTTCAACACCTCGATCAACTCTTCCTGAATCACTTTCCAATTGTCTTTCAAAAGCTTGTGCTCAGGAAAGTACTTCTCCAAAGAAACCATTGGAGGGTTCTTGAAAACCATTCTGAGAATAAGAGAAAAAGTGATGGCGATCAAACTTGGTTCGATCAGATATAAGATGATATTCAATAGTAAGAATACCCCGATAATAATGCCTACGACTTGTAATACGATCATGAGTTTAAAAATGAGTTGACCTAATTCAATTGATCCTTGCTCAAAAATGCAACACAAAAAAATCCATAACAAACTTGCTATGGATTAAATTCAAAATATTAAAAGTAAAGTAACAATTACATTACTTCTTAGTATAAGTCGTGGTCGTATTTGTGGTCAATTTCATCGGAATCTCCATTCCTTGCGCCATCATAGTACCTTCAGCATCTTGCTTGGTTTGCACTTTAGTTGGCATACCTGAAGCCGACAGATCGTAGATAGTATTCTGAGTACCCTCCATGTTAGTGGACATGGTCATTCCCATTTGCTCTACGTCTCCTTTGATACTTAGACTACCTTCTGCAAGAATTGAATTATCTGAATCGTACCAGTGCTTAACAGTAAGGTTAACTGGTAAATTGTTCACAGTAGAATTATAATCTCTTGTCCATTCATTTGACGAATCTCCTGCATAAAAACCAAATTGAGACGACATGGAAGCTCTCAAAACGTCTTCAGAATACACGCTTACTACCTGATCCACTTGATCAGCTCCGCCCATATTAGCTGAAGCCAATGCCGCTTTCACTTGTTCCTTAGCCTCATCTAGTCCTCTGAATTCCTGAATTTGACCGAACTGGTCCATCATAAACGTAAAAGACTTATTGACCATGGCTTTGAATGGTTTATCCATATCAGTTGAACCTTCTGAATCCATTACTTGCTCACCAGCCATAGGGATGTTCATCACTAGCTTTCTAGAAAGAGCTGTGAATTTCATTTCATAAACACCTTTAGAAACTGAAAGTACTTCTAACATATCTGTTGTTGTCACCTTCTGAGTCACTTGCATACTTGATCCCATCACTTCTTGATCTATTGTGATGTTTACATCTTGAACCACCTCAAAGGCATCGCCTTTTTTAAGTTTATAGGCTTGAATTTGGGCGAATGTGCTCGAAATGCTGATTAGCATTAGAGCTACCATGAATAATTGCTTTCTCATTGTTGTTTTAGTTTTTCGTTGTTCTTGTGTCTGTCTTTGTCTCTAGAAGACTTTTTGTTCATTCTATTGTTCCAAGCCTCCTGAAGGTCCACTCCTGTTTGATTAGCCAAACATACGGTTACGAACAACACATCTGCTAATTCTTCTCCAAGATCTTTAGACTTGTCTGATTCCTTTTCTGACTGCTCACCGTAACGCCTAGCGATTATCCGAGCCACCTCTCCTACTTCTTCTGAGAGCTGCGCCATGTTGGTCAACTCATTGAAGTAGCGAACACCAATGGTTTTGATCCACTGGTCTACCTCCTCTTGAATCTGGCCTAATGCCGTAGATTGATCCATCCTATTGTTTATTTTTTGTATCGATAATAATGGTCACTGGTCCATCATTGACCAAAGCCACCTTCATATCTGCTCCAAATTGGCCAGTTTTGACCGATTTACCCAATTGATTACTCAATTCTTCTATAAAACTTTCATACAGTGGAATAGCGGTTTCTGGCCTAGCTGCCTTGATATATGATGGTCTGTTGCCCTTTTTAGTGCTGGCGTGAAGAGTAAATTGACTGATCACTAGGGCATCATATGCTTTATCCAAAAGGCTAACATTCATTACCCCGTCTTCATCATTGAAGATTCTAAGGTTAACAATCTTCCTGCAAAGCCATTCAATGTCCTCTTGCGAGTCGGCTTCTTCTATTCCTAAAAGGATCATTACACCATGTTCAATGGCATTATAGATCTCTTCTGAAATAGTGACAGAAGCTTCACTTACTCTTTGTATCACCGCGATCATGAATGATAAAAAACCCGATAAAAAAATTAGGATTCAAGTGAATTCTATATTTTCACCTTATGCGCGTAAAGCATGGCTGGCTTTTCTTTTTTCTGGGGATCGGCATTTTAGCTTTTTTCTTCTACCGATCATATCAACCTCATCTGACCTACACCTTAGCAGAACAGTTCGATGGTAATGACTACGCACAAGCATATGCTTACTTCACAGGAATAGAAAAGGAGTATCAAGTTCCTCCACCCTTTCATCAGAGAATTCTTGTTCCATGGATTGCCAGCTGGTTCAATTCTAGCGTCATAAATGACTTTCAAGTGGTGAATCTCATATTCACCATTCTGAGTATTTGGGTTACTTTTTTGCTTTGGCGCAGACTAGGTTTTGAGTTCAAATGGATGCTTTTTGGCTTCATCTGGCTTATTTTTCATTGGACGGGTTTGATCCGGTTAAATGCCTTTGACCCTATCACTGTTGATGTACCGCTCTACTTTTTTCAAGCTCTATTTCTTTGGATTCTATTAGAGAGAAAATTCAAATGGTTGCTTTGGCTCGCTCCATTAGCTACCATACAAAAAGAGTCTTTTATAGGTTTAATGGTCATTCTTTGTCTCTATGCTTTTTGGCAAAACAGAAAAGAACAAGATGATTACTTCCACATCAAGATCATTGTCATCAGTACCGTTTTGGCCATAGCTACTAAAATAGGTATCGAACTAGTCTTTACGCCCAGCTATGAAGGTCGAGGGGCATTGATCATGATTGCCTATCAAGCCAAACAAATACTATTTGATCCTTTCAAGTTAGTAATATGGTTTGCTGCCATTAGTATGGCCTTTGGACCAATCGCTTGGCTTGCGATGAGAAATTATAAGAAGCATTTCTACTTAGATAATAAGAGAAACCTATTGGCTCTTTTCACTTTAGTGTCTTTTGGTTTTGGTTTGCTTGCTGGTGGTGACACCACGCGTATCATCTATTTAGGCTTTCCGTTTATCATGAGTTTTGCCATCAATGAACTTCAATCTTCAAACCTGAAACCAAAAGGGATTGCCATTGCATCGTTACCACTTATGATGTTACCATTTACCATCCCTAACCCTGCATATGACTGGGAGGCATGGACGCAATGGTACCCAGAGTTTGCGATTGAAAGAGTCGTATTGATCGTTCTTTTTTACACCCTCATTGCTAGTTTGGTACTCGTACGACTTTCACAAAAAGCAAATACTTGATCCTTACATCCTAAATAGGTTCAGAGCTCTCAGTCTTTTTGCTAATTTGAACATCTCAAAATCTTAAACTTGTGAAACGATCTATATTATCACTCCTCATTATCTCATTATTCACCCTTAACAGCTTGGCTCAGGAGGCAAAACCTGTCTTCAAAGATGGACAAGCACAAGTAGTGGATGCCTTTAAAGACCCTACCAAATGGATCAGAGAAGACCTTTGGGTAGAAACCGAGTTTGACACGGATGGTGATGGTCGTTTAGACCGAGTACATGTAGATGTGACACGCCCAGCACAAACAGAGTCTGAAGGATTAAAACTTCCTGTCGTTTACGAATCAAGTCCATACTACGCAGGTACTGCCGGTAATGCACCTGGGCTTTTTTGGGATGTCAAACATGAGTTGGGAGCAACTCCGCCAGCAAGAAACCATGTTGAAGTTCAGAGGAGAGGCGAACGCCCAGTGATCTCAAACTCGCAGATCAGAACTTGGGTACCAAGAGGATATATAGTTGTACATAGCTCTTCACCTGGTACTGGCCTTTCAGATGGCGCACCTACAGTTGGAGGAGATAACGAATCATTAGCACCTAAAGCCGTCATCGAATGGTTATCTGGCAAAGACAATGGCTATAAGTCTAGAGAAGGAAATGAAAAAGTAGAGGCCTATTGGTCCACAGGAAATGTGGGTATGACAGGCACTAGTTACAACGGAACTATTCCTTTAGCCGCAGCGACCACAGGTGTTGATGCCTTGAAAGCTATTATTCCAATTGCCCCGAACACTTCTTATTACCACTACTATAGATCGAATGGTTTGGTAAGAAGTCCTGGAGGCTACTTAGGTGAGGATATTGATGTCCTTTACGACTTTATTCATAGCGGTAAGGAAGAGAACAGAGCCTACAACAACAAGACGGTGAGAGATACAGAAATGATCAACAACCTAGATCGCGTAACAGGTGATTACAATTTCTTCTGGATGGGCAGAGATTACATCCATGATATGCCTACCATGAAAGCAGCTTTGTTGATGTCGCATGGCTTCAATGATTGGAATGTAATGCCAGAGCATAGTTTCAGAATTTCTATGAAGGCTAAGGAAATGGGCCTACCTGTGCAAATCTACTATCACCAAGCTGGTCATGGTGGACCGCCACCTATTGAAATAATGAATAAGTGGTTCACTAAGTACCTTCATGGCATCGACAATGGAGTTGAAAATGATCCTAAATCATGGATCGTTCGTGAAGGAGATAAGCAATCGGAACCCACTCCATATGCGGATTACCCTCACCCTGAAGCTCAAGATGTGACGCTTTATCCATCTGCAGGAGGTAACTCATATGGAGGCTTAACCCTTAATTCGTCTGCAGGACAAGAAACTTTAGTCGATGATGTAAGCTTTGATGGAAAAGCGCTAGCCTCTGCGTCTGAATCACAAAACCGTTTACTTTATGTCAGTCCTACCTTGAAAGAAGACTTGCATATTTCAGGTTTCGGTAAGATCAATATCAGGTTAGCTAGTAGTAAGCCTGCTGCCAATCTTTCCGTTTGGTTGGTATCATTGCCATGGGAAGAAGGAGAAGGTGTTAGAATCTATGACAACATCATTACAAGAGGCTGGGCAGATCCTCAAAATCACAGCTCATTAACAGAGAGCAGCCCTCTTATTCCAGGTGAGTTCTATTCATTGAGTTTCGACTTACAACCAGATGATCAGATCATTCGTGCAGGCCAACAGATTGGATTGATGATCTTCTCTAGTGATAAAGACTTTACCCTTCATCCAGAGGCAGGAACAGAATTGACTATTGACTTAGCTGAGACTAGTCTCGTATTACCAATCGTTGGAGGAAAAACTAAGGTAGATTCTGCCTTTAAATAATCAGACAAGGGATTAATGAATTAAGGAAATAGTGAGTTAAGGATTTAATGGGGAAAATTTAATAATGCTCATTAGTTCCTTATTTCATTTACTCCTTAACTCATTGATGCCTTACATCCTTTGCATTATCTGAGAATCGTAGAAATAGCAGCCCTTATCATCTTGCTGCGCAACTTTTAGCATGGCATCTACTACCTTGTCCGCATGGATAGGCTTATACTTTTTAAGTGGGCCTATAAATGGAATGATTCGAGTAAAGAGTTGTGCAAACTTTTCGCCTGGCCTATTCTCAGCTCTGTTTCCTCTTAGCAAGGCTGGTCTGAAAATGTAGATGGTGCGATAATTCAAGAATGAAATATCATGTTCCAACTCTCCTTTCAAATTCAAATAGAAGTTTCGAGATCCTTTTTTAGCTCCTAAGGCTGTGATCAAAAAGAAACGATCTGCTCCTTCTTTCAAAGCTCTTTTGGCAAGCTCCATGCAATAGACATAATCTACTTTTCGATAGTCGTCTGAATTGGGAGTCTTTTTTTGGGTAGTGCCTAAGCAGCAAAAGATATCATCTCCTTTAGGGAAATGGTCCATACTTTCAAGCTCATCAAAATTGATGGTGAGTTCCTTCAGCTTGTCATGCTGAATACCTAGCGGTTTTCTTACTAAAACGATTACCTGACCGTAATCTTTGTTGTTTAGTAACTCTTGAGTTAATGACCGGCCAATCAACCCGCTTGCACCGGCAATGATTGCAGTTTTTGAGTCCATGTATCTAAAATAGACAAAAATTCTAACTGCATAACTTCGCCCTTGTCCTTGGCATACCAAAGATGCATATACTCGGAGAACTCTTTCCCTGACTTTTCTTGTGTAGTCTTATTCTCGATAAATTCCTTTTGGATAGGATCAGGTCTTGGGCCCCAAGTCCCTAAAACGCTGTAGCTTTTTGGATCAACTGCAACTAAAATCGGGATTGAACGCGCACCATTCGTTAAAAAATGATCCATTAAATGCGGATGTTCATCGCGCAGAACAAGCCTAAGATCAATATGGTCGTTTACTTCCGCCATTTTATTCATAAACGGGATGGTTTGCCCAGCATCTCCACACCAACCTTCAGTGATCACTAACCATGTAATAGATTGGTCAACGGCTTCTAACTTTTCGATCAGATGCGGATTAAGCTTTGCGATCTTATCCCATTTCTTCATCCTTTTCTGCCCCATTCGGGCATAATTGATCATGCTCTCCGACTGATTAGCCCCAGTGGTTCTATTATCGAGCAATAGTTCATCAATCAGCGTTCTATAAGCTGAATAGCTCATTGCTGAGTCTAATAAATCTTGATCAATTACCTTTTTCATTTCTTTCTCCCTTGAAAATTAAGAGAGAAACCAAAGGTCAATTAGAATAGTTCAGGTCTTCCCAAGCTTTGTACTTGGTAAGGTCGTCTTGGAAACTTTTACCTAGCCAAAGTAGAATTGTCGCGTCATCTACAAGGCCAGCCACGGGAATAAAGTCAGGCAATGCATCTATTGGTGTCAAGAAATAGATCAATCCAGCCAGCATCATTACTAAGGTTTGCCAAGGAAGATTCTGATAATTGCCATTGACAGAATTACGGATCATTCTGATGACCAACTTCACGTAATCAACTAGCTTAGTTCTCAGTCCATCATCACTCTCACTGTCTTTCAGTTTTTGACTGGCCTTTTCCAAGGTTTCCTTGAGTGCATCGCTGTCATTCACAATACGACTTGCGCGTTGCTTAAAGTTTTCGAAGTACCTCTTCTGCTTTTTTGTTGGTTCCTTTTGATTAGTAGCCATATTAGAATGATTGCCTGATCTCGTTTTTGACAAATGATAACGTGTCACCTATGTGGTCGGTTGACTGCGCCATCATCTTATTAAAGATAGCACTTGAAAGATCAACAGCATTGCTATCGTCTTTCATTTCTTCGCTCGCCTCTTGAATAACACCAATAATGGCGTTCATTGCTGCTCTAATCTTATTCCATGCTTCATCAGACATGTAGATTTGCTGCGAATGATTGTGATGAAATTCATCTCTGATCTCTTGCAGTAATTGTTGTTGAAAGACCAAGGCTGAAAGACTTGGGTCGGCCATTCTCAATAGCATATTGTTAGGTGATATCCTTTCTAGGAACAAGGCCATTCTCTCATAAGCTTGTAGTCTTATTGGTAAAACGGTCTCTGAATTCTTCAATTTGATATCGATCAATCGCCTATCGAAATCCTTTTGCAAAAAGCTTCTGATGACCAAATACATGGCATAGAGCACCAAGGCTGCAGGCACTACAAGTTTTATCAGATCATTGATGTAATCCATGTTGAACTTTAAACGCTAACTGATGTTTTTTATTTGGACTCGAAAATAAGGAGATTATCGGATAGGTATTAAGTTTACCTTTGCGAAAGGCAGAATAGAGACATGGACATCAAACCAGTATCATTAACGGCAATTGCAGTAGAAGAGGTCAAGAAGATCATGGAGAACAAGGGTATTCCAGAAGGCTACGGTCTTAGAATCGGAGTTAAAGGAGGTAGCGGTTGTTCTGGAATGGGATTTATGCTAGGATTCGATAAATCAAAAGAAGGCGATCTTTCTTATGAGCAAGATGAAATTCCCATTCATGTCGAGAAGCGTCAGATGATGTATCTCGTAGGACTGCAAGTTGATTTTTATGAAGGAAGTGACGCAAGAGGTTTTACTTTCATTAATCCAAATGCCGTTACTACAGCATGAACCAGCACATTTATGACGTAGTGGTTCTGACAGATGATCGTTACGTTGCCCCCGAAAATACCGATCGGTATATAAACAACATTCTTCAAGAAGATGGTCTGGTAGTAGAAGCCCTAAAGTCTCACCAGCTATCCGTGACAAGGGTAAGTTGGTCTGATCCTGAATTCGATTGGTCCTCTACAAGGTATGTACTCTTCCGAACTACCTGGGATTACTTCGACAGAGCAGAAGAGTGGAAAAACTGGCTAGCTCATGTGAGTCAGCAAACTCAACTGATCAACACCCATGATACAGTCCTGTGGAACATGGATAAGCATTATCTCAAAGATTTAATGACGCAAGGAATTAATGTACCGCAGATCAGATACATTGAAATTGGGGAGAAAGTCATTTTGTCGGATTTGGTCAATGAGATGAATGAAGAGGTTGTGATCTTAAAGCCTTGTTTTTCAGCTTCTGCAAGACACACTTACAAGATTTCTGATGCAGTGAGTGAAACCCTTGAGCAGACCTTTCAGGAACTCATACAAGAAGAGGCCATGATGCTTCAACCTTTTCAGCACAGTGTTCCTCTTAAAGGTGAGGTCTCGATGATGATCATGGGAGGAGAGTTTACACATGCCGTTTTAAAGAAACCTAAACAGGGAGACTTTAGAGTCCAAGACGACTTTGGTGGAAGTGTAGAACTCTACCAACCGAGCCAAGAAGAGATAGCTTTTGCTGAGAAAGCCGTAGCAGCTTGTCCTGTCCGTCCTATTTACGCAAGGGTTGATATCATTGAAGACAATGACGGTCAATTAGCTTTGATTGAGATTGAACTGATAGAACCTGAGTTATGGTTCAGATTACATCCCGAAGGAGCGACTGTTTTAGGCAATGCAGTTGCTAATTATATTCAATAGAGATACTCAAAGGCACTCTTATATCCCTCAATGGATTGAGCATAATCAATGACTGCATTATAGAACTGGTCTTTACCAATTGTGGCTGAATCGCCAATGATCACTAGTCTAGTTTTAGCTCTTGTCATAGCCACATTCATTCTTCGGTATTCCTTTAAGAATCCTATTTCTCCTTTTTCATTACTGCGAGTCAGACCGATGTAGATCACATCTCTCTCCTGCCCTTGAAAAGCATCCACTGTATTCACCACAATATGATCTCGAACTGCATCAAAAGCAGGTGATTGCTGAACTAGTTCTTTTAGTTTTTCAACCTGTGCCTTGTAAGGAGCAATTATGCCGACCGTTTGATCTAGAGCAACATTCTGTCCTAAGTGCTTGATCAATAACTCAGCTTCCTCGGAGTTATAGGTACTTAAAGTCTCCTTTTTTACTTTCTCACCAAACCCACAACCCGCAGTGTCAACAAATACAAAATGATTGTCTGGTGTGTTCTTTTCTCTCAAAATAACTTCCTCAGCAGTTTCTAATTCTCCCCTATAGAAATGATCACTCGAGAACTGCATAATTTCTGGATGCATACGATACTGACGATTTAACATCACAGAAGCATCTTCTAGTGCCATTGCTTTCTCGAAGAGCGTTTTCTCTAATCCTTTTTTGCCTGCTTCGTATGACTTAACTGTAGGAGGTAACTGCAAATGATCACCTGCCATGATCACGCGATATGCTTTTTTAATGGCGATCCAGCAAGCTGGCTCGAGCGCCTGAGAGCCTTCATCGATAAAAACCGTTTTAAAGGTCTTATCAGCAACCAATCGATGAGTGCTACCTACCAAAGTACAAGCCACCACTTGTGCTGAAGCCATGAGATCATCTGTGATCTCTTTCTCAATTCTTTTAGCATCATCACGATACAAACGGGCTTCTTTTCGCAATAGATCCCTTTGAAAGCGCTCCTCCTTGCCAAAGCTTCTCTTATACTGAGAAGCCATGCGCTTATACTCTTCCTCTTTTTTACGGATGTTCTTCAGCTCCTTGAAAAAAGGATGCTTGGAGATCTTGACGTCCAAGCTATTCTCGATTACTTCAGGGGTGAGTCTTGCAGGATGTCCTAATCGCAAGACTGATACTTTCTGTTCTTCCAACTTCTCAACTAAAAGGTCTACTGCAGCATTGCTTTGAGAACAAACAAGAACTTGTTTCTCCGTCTTTACTACCTCCTTAATGGCATGTACAAGAGTAGTCGTTTTTCCTGTACCCGGAGGGCCATGAATTACTCCAATATCCTGGGCATTAAACACTTTAGTCAAAGCCTCGTTCTGCTTGGGATTTAAGTGTACAGAAGCATAATCGTAGCCTTTTTTAAATTGGAAAGGTCGGTTTCCATAAAAAGTCTCTCTTAACTCAGCTAACCTACCTGTCTCTGCTTTCGATACTTCTTTTAGAGCAGAGAACATCTCTTTATAACTTCCCTCATCGAACAAGAGATTAACTCCTAGCTTTCCATCACGCAAGAATTGCGGTAGTTCATTGCCATTTAATACTATCCTCATCTTGTCTTTGCGGACAAAGCTCACCACTGCTTGTGTCGATTCTGCATCTTCCGCCAGACCACTAAAAAAACTAACAACCGAACCCACCTGAAAAGCGTGATTCTGATCTTGATGAGAAGTTCTATCCAGCTCAATGGTAAATCTTTCTCCTGTACTCAGCCAATGATTCTGCAAGGAAACAGGATACCATGTCACCCCTTTTTTCCTCCTTTCATCTACCGAAGTATTGAGCATCTTCCTCTGGTAGAGTGCATAATCCTCATCCTTTTCGATGCGGAGTAAGTCAATAAGGTTTTGAATTTCTTTTTGGGCTTGCGTCATGATCTCAAGCCATACGAACCATAGTGATTCGAGATTGTTTGATGTTTCCCTCTATCGGTGGATTCTTTTTGGCGATAGATATCTCGATTTTTTGTGCATTGATGAAGGAGGCAAACATACGATCGATCATTCTTTGAGCTAGTCGCTCTAATAGTTTAGTCGGCACCTTCATCTCAGAGTTAACGATCTCATAGATGGTTTCATAGTTAACTGTCCCTGAAAGATCATCAGTTTGAGCTGCAGCATCAAAGTCAGTCGTTACATGCACATCGATGACAAAGTCGTTCCCTTGCTCTCTTTCGAATTCATAAAAACCATGAAAGGCATGGAATTCCATGCCTTCTAGTGATACTATATCTTGATTCATCTTAATCGAATTGATCGAAGAAAGAACCTTTTTCTTTTTCTTCCTCTTCTTTAGACTCTCCAGCCTCTGCTACAGGAGTCTCTTCAACAGCTTCCTTTTTAACCTCTTCTTCAGGAGCCTCCACGGCAGTCTCTGTTACTTCAGCCACAGGATCTTCAGTAGGGGCGTCTAACTCTTCCAAAGCTGGCACGTTTTCTTCTCCCTCCGGATGATCAGCCATTTCAGCTATGCTCTCTTCAGCTTGCTTATGTTCGTTATCCGCAATGATCTGATCTACATCGATCGGATCATCAGATTTATCGTTGACCTCACGGCTTAATTCTTTACCCTTCTTTACATGCTGCTTTATATCAGCAGGAAACTCCTCATGTCTACCGATCTTAGTCAACATGTCATCAGCCAACATTTTTAGGTCAGACATCAAGGCAGTTTTATTCGCATCTAGCGATCTAAATACCTGCTCTAATTGCCTGATTTCATCTTCCATATCATCAATGATCTGGCGCGATTTATTCTCCGCATCTTCAATGATATTTTTGGCCCTATTCTTAGCTTCAGACATCAATGCATCTGCTCGCATCTCAGTTTCTTTCATATGTAGCTCAGCCGTTTTAGTCGCCTGTTCTATCATATTGGCCCCTGTGTCTTCCGCAGTTTTTAAGGTCTTGAATAATGAATTTTCAACCTCTCTCAGCTTTTGCACTTCTTTTTCTGAAGCTTCTAATTTGTATTTCAGCTCTTTGCATTGCTCGTTCAAGCGTTCCCACTCAATGGATAGAGAATTCATAAAAGCTTTGACATCTTCTTTGTCATAGCCTCTAAAGCCTTTTTCAAATTCTTTTTGCCTGATCTCTAATGGCGTAATATTCATTCTTAAGCAAGATTAAAAGTTAGGTCCCAGATGGAAATACTTCTGTCGTCACTAGCCGACACGAGTAGGTTGTTGTGGTTGGTCCAAAGCACTCGATTAACCGAGGTACCATGGCCGGCATGTCTGGCTTTGTCGATCACTTTCAAGAGTTGAAAGGTTTCGGCATCCCAAACCTTGATGGACTTGTCCATGCTACAAGTTACAAAATGTTTACCATCAGCACTATAGCTAAGATGGTTTATTGCGAACATGTGCGCTACGATAGATTCGTAAAGCGCATAGGACTTGTCTACTTCCCAGATCTTTAGGTGGGCATCTCTACTGCCGCTAACCAGAAAACGTTGATCTGGTGAATATTGTATGGTAAAAACTGAAATTTTATGCGCTTCAATATCATGAAGCTTTTCAAAGTCAGATAAACTGAAAATTCTGATGTGGTTGTCACTGTAAGCGGCCGCTAAATGACCGTGATATTCGCTAATAGCCAATGCCCTAACTGATTTCTCAGATTCCCTTAAGACGTGCAGTGTTTGTAAAGTCTTCAGATCTAGAATGTGGATTTCTCCATTCCCCAAAGCACAGAAAATCCGATCTTTCACCACCTTGATATCAAAAATGGAATTAGTGCCCAGTTTGATAGAACCGATCTCTTTTCTTTCAGACAAATCGATCAAGTGAAGACCATCGAAATTCTCTCCTACCACTAGTACGTTTCGATCCTCATAATAGCAAAGGGCATAAACCGAATTATTAAGTTTGGCCAGCATCTTGCCTTGATTAGGATCATTAAGATCCCATTCAGCCACAACGCCATCACCACCCGCAGAAAAGAACTTATGTTCTTCTGGGTTTTTCTCCAAGGTATAGACACAATCTTGGTGTCCGGCAAGGGTTGCGAGTTTGTCTACTGATACTTTAGGCATAGTGGAAAAAGCCCTATCTTGTGGCTTGGGCAAAGCTAATCATTGATTGTCCAATTACACATTAATACATGGCAATTAGTCACGAAGTTTCAATAAATCAGCAAGTTTCTTATTGTGTTTGGAAGATCGAGGAAAGTGAAGAGGAAATGCTCGCTTTTTTGAATCTAAATTCGGTAGAATTAGCAGATTTCGAAAGAACAAAAGTTCCTGAAAAAAGGCTTGAATGGCTTGCAGCCAGAAATGCCTTAAAACACTTGGTCAATGAGCATGGGCAGTTCTTTCTTTCTAAAGACAATTTTGGAAAGCCTCATTTAGATTCTTCAAACATAGGGGTCAGCATGTCTCATGCCAAAGGCTTTGGGGCAGCAGCCATATCAATTGGGAATCCAATCGGTATCGATATAGAAATTGAGCGAACCCAAATCACTCGGATTGCACACAAATTCTTACATGAAGCGGAAAAAGATTGGACAGACCAATCCATTCAGGAACTGACTAAAATTTGGGGAGCAAAAGAAGCACTTTACAAGCTTCATGGTCGGACCCAACTCATATTTGCAGAGCAGCTATTGGTGCATCCCTTTCAAAAACAAAAAGGTGAGATCATAGAAAATGGACAATCCACTTCATTTGAACTCACCTTTGATCAGCACATGGACCTAACGATCTGCTGCGCTTATTGATCTTTCTTTTCAAGGATCTTACTGAGCTGTTTGATCTCCTCTACTTTCTCAGTATGTCCTAGTTTTTCATGGGCATTAGCTAAATTCCTTAACACCCTTTGAACGATATCCAGATTGGTACATGGCTCATAATACATTTCATTATGAGGTAATTTCAGGTTGTCGATGTACTCATCGATTTCCTTTTTCGAAAAGACCAATCCTCTATTGAACGCATTGATATAAAATTGCCCTTCCTCTTGCTGATAAGTCATCACAAACAAGTTGGGCAAATTCACCCCATAAATCGGCAGCTTAAGCTTTTTAGCCACCAACATGTAAATCACACAAAGTGAGATCGGATTTCCTTTCTTGGTCTGTAATACTACATTGAGCATGCTATTACCAGGTGAATGGAAATTCTTGGTGTTGGCTCCAAAATGCAGCTTATTGAAGAGTACAGAATTCAAGATTTTGACTTGATCAACCGGATGAATATCTGATTTAAACTCTAACCAAGTTTCATAATAAATTTGCTCTAACTCCTTCGTTAGTTGGCTTAGCTCGAGATCAGGATACTGATAAGTATTGATCAGCCACATGCCTTCAAGCAGATCTTGCTCATCACTGATCCGCCAGGCATATAGCTTTTCCTTTAATAGCTCAAATTGAAGCGTATGTACTAATTCCTCTATCCTCTTTTGGACAGTAGGGTTAAAGCTATTCTCCCATTCAAATTCCAGATAAGGTATGATATAAGTGCCCAAAGACATGATCCTGTCTTCCACATGCTGTACCACCTCCACATCATCATCATCAAGCAAGGAAACCAGTGCCTTGAGCTCGTTATTCGTAAAACCTTGTTCTGCCATATTTTAAGTTTGAATCACGCCCACATTGAATTGCTCAGTTATGGGTGCATGATTCGCTGCTTCTATTCCTTTTGAGATCACCTCTCTAGTTTTTAATGGATCAATGATGCCATCAACCCAGATCCTAGAGGCTGCATAATAAGGACTCATCTGCTCATTATACTTTGCTGTGATCTCCTCTAATAATTTGTCTTTTTCTTCTTCCGAGATCTCCTGCCCCTTCGCCTTCATGGTAGACACTTTGATTTGCAGTAGTGTCTTTGCCGCAGAAGCTCCACTCATTACTGCCAATTGGGCTGTTGGCCAAGCGTAGATCAATCTTGGATCGTAGGCTTTACCACACATGGCATAATTACCTGCACCAAATGAATTACCGGTAATGATAGTGAATTTAGGAACAACAGAATTGGCCATGGCGTTCACCATTTTAGCACCATCTTTGATGATGCCGCCATGTTCGGCTCGGCTACCCACCATAAAACCGCTGACGTCTTGCAAAAAGACCAATGGGATCTTTCTCTGATTGCAGTTCATGATAAAGCGAGCTGATTTATCAGCAGAGTCTGAATAGATCACTCCCCCCATCTGCATCTCTCCTTTCTTCGACTTCACCACGGTACGCTGATTAGCAACAATCCCTACAGCCCAACCATCAATTCTGGCATAACCACAAACAATAGACTGACCATATTTCTCTTTGTATTCATCAAAATCAGAGTCATCAACCATTCTTTTGATGATATCCCGCACATCGTATGGCTTAACTCTATCCTTCGGCATCAAACCATAGATCTCATCTGGGTTTTCCTTTGGAGCTTTAGGCTCAGCACGATCAAACCCTGCCTTCTCAAAAGCACCTACTTTATCGAAAATGGATTTGATGTAATCTAAACAAGCCTCATCATTCGGGAACTTGTTATCTGTTACACCTGAGATTTCACTTTGAGTAGTAGCTCCACCTAAAGTCTCATTATCAATATCTTCTCCAATGGCTGCTTTCACTAGATAAGAACCTGCCAAGAAAATAGAACCGGTCTTATCCACTATAGCGGCTTCATCGCTCATGATTGGAAGGTAGGCTCCTCCAGCCACACAACTTCCCATGATCGCGGCCACCTGAATAATCCCCATGGACGACATCTTTGCGTTATTTCTAAACTGACGACCAAAGTGCTCTTTATCAGGAAAGATCTCATCTTGCATAGGTAAAAACACCCCTGCACTATCTACCAAATAGACGATAGGCAGTCTGTTCTCCATCGCTACTTCTTGAGCTCTCAAGTTCTTTTTTGCTGTGATCGGAAACCATGCCCCTGCCTTTACAGTAGCGTCATTCGCAACAATCACACAGCTTCGCCCTGAGATCTTACCAATTCCAGTGACCACTCCAGCAGAGGGACAACCACCATATTCAGTGTACATGCCTTCACCTGCAAAAGCAGCTATTTCTAAGAAGTCATTTGAGTCATCGATTAGGTAGTCGATTCTTTCGCGAGCGGTAAGTTTCCCCTTCTTATGCTGCGATTCAATCTTTTTTTCTCCTCCGCCTAATGCCACTTTCTTATGCTTTTCCTTCAGTTGGAAAACCAATTGACGCATGGCATCATCGTTTTTATTGAATTCAATATCCATTAAGAATAGTTTGTGCCGAGTACGGCAAATTTCCAGATAGTTTACTTTGGTCTAAATTAGACCCATATCACAACTATTCAAACAGTGATTTTGTCTAAAGGGAGACTAGTTTTTCTTTTTTGTAGCCTTTTTTCTTCCATCTGCAGGCGGACGGTAAGATTTACCGAAAACAGATACGTTGACATACCTCTTCGGATTATATCTGAAATCGATCAAGAGACTATCTAAATCGGCTAAAGCAAGATTTAAACTATTGTAGAGCGAGTCATCTTGCATCAACTTACCGAAGGTACCTTCATTAGAATTCATGGTTTCAAGGAAAGTCTGAGTACCCATCAATACAGTATCAATTCTTTGAAGAGTGGATTCTATATCTACGGCATTTAGCTTTTCTCCTAGTTGAGTATATTCTTCAAGAAGTGGTTTTACTCCACCCATGGCAGCTACCAATGAATCGGTAACGAAATCCATTTTAAGCCTCATCTGCTCTAAAGTACCCCTTGCATCGGCAGTGGTAAGAACTAGTTCATCCGAAATGGTTTTGAAATTATCTATTGCCAAAGCAATGGTATCGGCACGATCAACAAAAGGCTCAAGAACTTTATTGATTCTCGTTACCAAAGAAGAAAGTTCATTTGCTGCAGATAATCCTTCTTCAGCCAGTAGCTCACTTATTCCTTTATCGACTCCACCAATTAACGTGTCTCCAGAAGTCAAAAGATTATCACCTCCAGGGTGCATGATCAATCTAACCTCAACACCACCTAACAGATCAGGCTTAGCCAACATGGCTTCAGTGCTATCATTCAAGATGATGGTCTTATCAATGGCCAAAGTAACGAGTACCTCGTCATAAGCAGCAGAGCTAAATTTTCTTTGGAGTACCGAGCCCACTTCCAGGCCATTGAGGATCACTTTCGCTCCTTTATTAAGGCCTGAGACGTTTTGATATTTAACGTAATAGGTATTGAGTGGAGAAAATACATTCATCCCTCTCAGATAATTAAATCCGAGATACAAGGCAGCGGCAGTCACCACTACAAAAAGTCCTACCTTAAATTCTTTGGTCCGAGCCACGATTAATCTATTGAATCGATATACTTGAAATAATCTCTTATTGACCTAAAAATAGCAGAAGCGATGTAATCTTGCACCTTATCGGTAGAAAGTTCTCTTTCTTCTTTTGGGTTGGTCAGGTACCCAATTTCAATTAAAACACTTGGCATTGCTGTATTCCACAGCACCCATAGGCTCGATTGTTTAACTCCTCTACTCTTTCTTCCTGCCCTCTTGTCAAACTGTTCTTCGAGCGTTGCCGCCAGAAAAGTGCTGTTCTCCTGATATGCCTCTTGCATGATCTCGAACATGATATTTACCTCTGGCGAATTCGGATCGAACCCTTGATAGATCTCTTCATAATTTTCCTCTAGAAGTATCACAGAGTTCTCTCGCTTTGCTACTTCAAAGTTTCTTCCTTCATTTTTAGTTCCCATGATGTAAGTTTCTGTTCCATAAACAGAACTATTTCCAGGAGGCATGGCATTGGCATGGATAGAAACATAAAGGTCAGCCTCAATTTCATTGGCTAGGATGGCACGCTCTTTGGGATGACTATAGACGTCTTTTTTCCTTATGTACACGACCTCAATATTATCTGTCATAGACTCAATGTATTCGCCTACTTTTAGGGTCACTTTGAGCACTACATCCTTCTCTCTCAGGTTTTTACCTCTAGTTCCATGGTCTTTACCACCATGGCCAGCATCAAGAACAACTTTAAATTTTTTCTTAGGTGCCTCTTGCGAAAAGGCCAAAGGACTGAAGCCAATTGTTAAAAAAGCTAAAAAGAAGGTGAGAAGATAATTTTTCACAGGATTGCTTATGAAACGGCTTATTGAGATAACTTTACGCAAAAATCTGAAAATTTTCGATAAACCGAAAAGTTGCGTGTTTTCTAAAAGGGCCATAGTCTTTCTTTTTGTCTTGTTCTCTATCATTGGTGTCAATGCTCAGGAGATTCAACTCAAAACCGATACGATTCCGGTTCGCCCTGTTCAAGACACCCTAAAACTTCAGAGAGCTCAGCTAGGAGATACCACCAGAATCATTCAGGACTCCATTCCTATTCAGGCCGGAGGTTTTGAAACTACGGTCAAATACTTTGCCGAAGATTCGATCATCACTAAAACCACTACTAATGTAACGTACCTCTACGGCAATGCTTATATCGAATATGGTAGAATTAAGTTGTCTGCTGAACAAATTATTATTGATAGAACTATCAATGAAGTAAGAGCTGTAGGTGTGCAAGATTCACTCGGTAATTGGGAAGGGCGGCCTGTTTTTCAAGATGGTCCTGACAGATTCGAAACAGAAGAGATTAGGTACAATTTCGAAACTCAGCGAGCAAGAATTATTGGTGTGGCTACGGAGCAGCCTGATGGTTATTTAAGAGGAACTGTCGTTAAAAGAAACCCAGATAATAGCGCCTACATCAAAGATGGCAAGTATACACCTTGTTTAGACGACCCGAATGCCGACACCTATATCAGGGCCAAGAAGATCAAAATTATACCAGGGAAATCTGTAATAACAGGCCCATTCCTTCTTTACATAGGAGGAATACCCACACCACTAGGTCTACCATTTGGCTACTTTCCAGACACCAGAGAAGCCACTTCAGGTATTCTTTTTCCTAAATGGGGAGATGAACAACGTAGAGGATTCTTCTTAAGAGATGGTGGCTATTATAAAGTTTGGAATGATCAGATTCATTCCGCCTTTACGGCAGATGTTTACTCTAAAGGTAGTTGGGCAGTAAAAGCCAGAAATGTCTATAAAAAGAGGTATAGCTTTAGCGGCTCTTTCGATGTGACCTATAACAGAAACATTACTCCTGAGTACGAAGAGGTGCCATTAGATTCAAAAGACTTTTGGGTTAGTTGGTCTCATAGACCTGAATCTCGAGGTAGAAATGGTAGGTTTTCAGCGAATGTACAAGCAGGTACCAGTACTTATAACCAGAATAACCTAGCCTCAAACAACTTCCAGAATAACATTCGATCTGAATTTAGATCTAACATCAGCTATAGCGGGAGTATTCCAAGAACTCCATTCAGCTACTCTCTTTCAGGCCGTCACAGTCAGAATATTGAAACCAATATTATCGATGTCTCGCTTCCAGAGGCCTCCTTGAATATGGCGAGGATCTTCCCGATGAAGAGAAGCAAGCCAGAAATTCTAAAGAAGCTAAGCGTTGGTTGGGATCTAAATATGGCCAATCGAGTAACCAACTTAGTGAGACCTGCCACTGCTGGATTCGAAATTGAAAATGGTAATACTGAAGCTGACACCATTACTGTTTCGTTTAACAATTTTGACCAGCTCTTGCAGAACGCACAGAATGGTATTCGCATGAGGGTACCAGTTTCAACCTCATTTCCTGTTTTGAATAATTTCAATATTACTCCATCAGTCAATATTGAGGAGTTATGGTACTTGAGAGAACTCGATTACACCTTCATTGAAGATGCTAATGCTGTACGTATTGACACCATCAACGGCTTCAGTAGAGCTAATACAATGAGTGCTAGTGTTACTGTGGGTACTCAATTGTATGGTATTTACACTAATACTAATCCGTTTTCTAAGACAGAAGCTATTCGTCATATCATCACACCGGGTGCCTCTTTTAGCTATAGACCCGATTACGGTCAAGATAAATTTGGGTACTACCAAACTGTACAAACAGATACTTCAGGTACCACTCGCCAGCTTTCTATTTATGATGGCTTCTTGTATGGTTCTCCTAGTTTAGGAGAGTCAGCAGCATTAAGTTTTCAGGTAAGTAATAAGGTAGAAATGAAAGTCCGGAGTGATACAGCTCAGTCTAAAAAGGTATCGCTCATTGATAACTTCTCAGTAAGTGCAGGCTATAACTTCTTGGCTGATTCATTTAATCTCTCCTTGGTCAATCTGAACCTGAGAACTAATCTTTTTGATAGGAAGCTGAGTGTGAATATGGGTGCCACACTCGATCCTTATAGTTACCTCAATGTAGATAGTGATGGCGACCAGCTAGAAAGAAGAAACATCTTTGCTTGGAATAGCGGACAAGGAATTGGTAGGATCACTCAGGCCAGAGCCTCCTTAAGCACAAGTTTAAATCCTAATGCCTCTGCAGCACCTCAAGGGAATTTGGCACGGAACCCCACAGACTTGGGAAGTGGATATATTGACGAAGACCCCACCCAGTTTGGTGAGATGAATCAAGGGGGTGAACTGGCCAGTCAGATGCCCGCCTATTTTTACGACCCCAATGCCTATGTCGATGTCAACATACCCTGGAATCTCCGGATGAGTTATGATTTTAGCTATACCTGGAATACTTCCTCAGGTGCTACCATACGGCAAGCCGTCAAAGCATTTGGGCAACTTGCCCTTACTCCTAAATGGGACATCACCTTTAATACTGGTTATGATATTGAAGCTAAGGAATTCACTCAAACTTCAGTCGGTATCTATAGAGATTTGGGTTGTTGGGAGCTTAGAGGTAACTGGATTCCATTTGGTGCATTTACGTCTTATAGCATAGACATCCAGATCAAAGCATCTGCCTTAAAAGACCTCAAATTGAGTAGAAGAAGGTCTCAATTCGACAATTGATCGTTTAATAAGCAAACTCAAACGACATGCTTAAAAGATCAATCTACTTCATTGCTATTCTCTTAATAGCTATGAGCTGTACAGATGAAGACACAGAAATTTCATGGCTTGAGCCTTCTGGCATTTTGGGTACATGGGAAAGAGAAAGCCTATCTATTGACGGTACGATCATCTCCCAAAACGAATGTTGCTATTACTTGTCATTCTCGGATAACCGCAGTCTGACCGACTACACGGGCAGTTTCGATTTAACTAAGGACAATGAAACCACAGGTGGTTCATTCCGATTAAATGAACCCGGCCAAACCATTATATTCATCTATTTCGACCGAGAAGAAAGCTACAATTATTCAATTGAGGAGAATCAAATGACTTTCACATATGCCGAGGATGACACAACTGTCATCGAGGTTTGGAGAAAGTCTACCGACTGATAGGCAGCTGCGAGATTTTCTTATCTTCAAGCTATGAGTCCTAGTAGTTACTACACCATAGCACAAATAGCTATCACCCTAACAGGCTTTATAGCGATCATCATTGCCATACAACATGACGACACTAAATTCTCAAACTTGGCAATTGTAACAATTTTAGGAACTACAGTAGGCGCGATGATTTTTTCGTTCATCCCAGAAATGCTGATGTCGATAACAGATGAAACCACTGCCTGGAGAATATCTAATGGTACTTTTGGAATATACCATTTAGGACTCATTTTAAATCACCAAGCAAGACAACTTCAATTCAAGAAAAACAGCCCCGTACAGCTCATCATTGTTTTGCTCTCTATCTTTTTGGTAGTTGGTCTTAAACTTGCAGTGGCTTTAGGCTTCTTCTTAGATTATGCGAATGTCATCTTCTTCTTCGGACTTCTTTGGTGTGTATTTATCCCTCTTTACCTGTTTAGTATGATCATATTAGACATCAATAAAAACTAATCCCAACTGCGCAAGCCTAGCAGCTTCTCTCCTAACTCGGTTAACTCAGCTGTCTGGTATTTGGTCTGCTCCCAATTTCTAGGATCACCAGGAAAGGCATAACCTTCTGGGGCAACTCGATTCTTCCATGAGTTGATTCGCCAGTTTTTGAGTTCTTCATCCTCCTCTTGGGCTGGCATCATTGAAATGTATTGAGCAATGCGCACTTTATCTTTCGAAAGATTAGGTCGAATGCCATGCGGCTCGGTGCTATTGAAGATCAATAAGTCTCCTGCATTCAAGGGCACTTTAACGATCTTATCCTCTAAACCTTCCAAATCAGGCTGGAAGCGATTTCGATCTTCAGGTTGAGTTAGCTTCCATGTATCGTAGTTTCTGTATAACCACGGAATACACTGAAAACCTCCCATATTTTCATCGTTTTGATCGGCCAATGCTAAAACCCCTTGCACATTTTGAGGTCGCGTTTCAGGATCATAATCCCAATGAATAAAACCTTTGTATTCATACCCTTCTCGAATCGGGAAATTCAAATTGGCTCTATCTATAGTTACCCAGAGTTTTTCCGTACCCCAAATATCAACAAAGGCATCATAGACCTTAGGCATCTGCCTATTATTCCATAAATGCTGGTTATTATATACCTCAACCATTCCGGTTCCTGCTAATTCTTTCATTTGCATTTCAGCACGAGCCGCGCTGTACCAGGTAGATGAGTCATTGGGGTCTTTATCTTCAAACTCCCATAGAAATTGAGCCGTTTTTTGGGCTTGGTCTTTTGGCACAGCTTCTCTAATAACCACATAGCCATTTTCCTTCCAAAAGGCCCAATCAACCATAGTTAAAACCCTTAAAGAATGAGCACTTGCTTCTGCTCTTAACTGAACAACACTGCTTTTGGCCGTTGAAGGATTTCCGGGTATATCTTTATGGGCATTTTCAGTCTTCATGTAGAAATATTCTTAACTTAAATTAAGGTAATTTCTCGTCTCATGGAAGTCAAATACCATGTCAACCAAAACTAATGAGCCAAATCAGCTTAAGACGTATTGAGAAATCTGAGATCGATCTGTTGCAACAGATCGCTATAAGTACCTATAAGGAAGCTTTTGATGATTCTAACTCAGAAGAGAACATGCAAGCCTATTTAGATAGTTGCTTGTCTCTAGAAAAGTTAGCATCCGAGCTAGACAACCCAAACTCAGAATTCTATTTAGCTGCTCATGAAGAGCAAGTTATTGGCTATCTCAAATTAAATTTTGGAGAAGCTCAAAATGAATTTCAAAATGACGACTCGCTCGAAGTCGAACGCATCTATGTTTCTCAAAAGTATCACGGTAAGAATGTGGGTCAGGCGCTATTCGATCATGCATTGAAGAGAGCTAAAGAAAAAGAAGTGAAATATGTCTGGCTTGGTGTCTGGGAGCATAACCCTAAAGCCATCCGATTCTATGAAAAAAATGGCCTTGAGGCATTCGACCAACACCCTTTCCGAATGGGGTCCGATGTGCAAACTGATATTCTTATGAAACTAGAATTCAAGGCCTAGTCAAGATTGGAAAAAGTAATCCAACACTTATTAGAACAAACCTCTCCCATCATCATAGATGGAGGCCTTTCCAATGTATTAGAAGCGAAAGGTTGTGATCTGAATCACTCCCTCTGGACAGCCAAACTATTGAATGAGAGTCCGAAAGTGCTTATCGAAACACATATGGATTATATAGCTGCAGGAGCACAGATTTTAGCCACGGCCAGTTACCAAGCTTCTTTCCCAGGCCTATTGGCAGAGGGATATACAAAGCAAGAAGCCACAGACCTAATGGTCAAGTCAGTTTCGTTAGTTGAAAAAGCCATTGAAAGGTCTTCAGTAGATCGACCAATCTGGATCGCAGCTAGTATCGGTCCTTATGGAGCTTATTTAGCTGATGGTTCTGAATATAGAGGTGACTATGGCATTTCAAAAGAAGCACTAACTGAATTCCACCAAGAGAGAATTGATGTTTTTGAAAACTCGAATGCCGATATGTTGGCATTTGAAACCATTCCAAGCCTGCTAGAAGCTGAAGTGATTGCTGAATTACTTCAAAATTCGAGTAAACCTGCTTGGGTTTCTTTTTCATGCCAAAATGAAAGTCTAATCAATGATGGAGCAAGTATTGAATCCGCAGCTTCCTTTTTCCTTCAACACCCGAAGGTTTTCGCTTTGGGCATCAATTGCACCCACCCAAAATACATCCTTGATTTAATTCAAAAGCTTAAAAAAGCAACGGATAAAAAGGTTTTGGTTTATCCCAATTCTGGAGAAGTCTATGACCCCAAGAGTAAAACTTGGCTAGCACTTTCAGAACCTTTGGCTTTTGCAGAATTAGCCCATGAATGGATCAAGGAAGGAGCTGACCTGATTGGAGGTTGCTGTCGTATCGGACCACAACATATCAAGCAAGTCAGCCAACTTTCTGGTTAAACAAAAAGTATGGCAATCAACTCATTTGAACATTCCCTATGAAAAGAAACTACTTTTTGGCCCTATTCTTACTGACTACCTTTTCCCTTTCAAGTCAAACCAATTATCAATTCAATTATGCTAAACCTGAAGAAAAAGGGTTCTCAAGTGAAAGGCTGGAAACACTGGCCAATCATTTAGAAGAAAGTGGCTCATCTGCCATGATGATATTAATTGATGGTAAAGTCATTTTTGAATGGGGTCAAACGGATCAAAAACTTTTAGTCCATTCTATGCGAAAAGCCATGCTCAATTCTCTTTATGGTATTGCTATTGGTAATGGACAAATAGATACCACAGCTACTTTAGAAGCATTGGGCATAGATGACATTGCACCCTCTTTATCCTTGGCAGAGAAACAAGCAACGGTCTCAGATGTGCTCAAATCTAGATCAGGAATTTATCATAACGCGGCAGCCGTCAATAATGCCATGTTACGCGGCAGACCAGAAAGAGGAACACATCAACCAGGTGAATACTATTACTACAATAATTGGGATTTCAATGTGGCAGGCGCCATTCTAGAACAACAAACTGGAAGAAAGATCTATGATATGTTCCTAGAAGAAATTGCTCAACCCCTAGGGATGAACGATTACCATGGAAAATATGTCTCATTAGACATTACTGAAGATGAACTTTCCATACCTAATACCGATGGGTTCTATCAAGTAGAACAGAACCAATCCAATTTTCCAGCCTACCATTTTAGAATGTCGACCAGAGATATGGCCCTATATGGATTACTTTATTTGAATTATGGTGAGTGGAAAGGCAAGCAGATCATCCCAAAAGAATGGATTGATGTGAGTACCAAACCCTATTCCATTTATAGTCCGGAATATGGAAATGCCTATGGTATGTTATGGAGAGTAAGAGTGCCAGAAGAAGGCACTAAAAGGAATTCATTTTTCCATACAGGACTAGGAGTCCACATGCTTGGTGTCTATCCTGACTCAGGCTTGGTGATGGTTCACCGTGTTGATACTGAGCAAGAAACAAATTATAGAGAAGGCGACTTTTATAAAATGATAAGGTTACTATTTGACGCAAGAGACGTTAACTAAGTAAATCCACCTTTTGGTCTGGTGGCACAACAAACACAATATAAGGTTCATGAAAAACTCAATCAAAGTATTACTCGCTGTCCTATTGATAAGCTTTTCTTCTTGTGAGGAAAATGAGCTTGCTCCTCCGCCAGATGAACTGGAATTAGTTGAGTTCATCTCCATGGAAACGGATGCTGGTAATTTCCTTTTCGAAGAGGACATCAACATCTTTAATAGTTATATCAAGGGACCGAGACAAGACCAGCTCTCTTTGGTTTTGAATAATGAAGATCAACTTAGTGCGCAAATCTACATGTTCGATACAGAGCTTTTGCTTTCTGATTTTCCCTTAGAAGTACCTTTGAATAATGTTTCTTATGGTGAAGTTCAATTGAGAGACTTTAGAAGCGATGCAGATCCAACTTGGGGGCCAGAAGATGATGATAATTACGTTGGCCTTACCTCAGAAAGTGTTAGGATCACCATTATTGACTATAGTAATGGGGTGATTAAAGGCACATTTCGGGGTACCATCAGAACAAAAACAGGGAAGTCCATCACCATCAATACTGGAGAATTTCAGGTGATCATTGAAGAGAAAGAAGGAGCTTAATTCAACATCTTACCCCTCCAAACCTTGAAGTAAAAGACTGATCTTGAGTGTGTTTTAACTTATATTGAGTAATTAGACTCATCCAAAAGTTAAAACCATGAAAGCTGTAAGAACTCCAAATGAAAGATTCGATAACCTAGAAGGCTATAATTTCGAACCTCATTATTTAGAATTGAGTGATGGCCTTCGCATGCATTATGTTGACGAAGGAGATCAGGACGCTCCAGTTACTTTACTCCTTCATGGCGAGCCTAGCTGGTCTTATCTCTACAGAAAAATGATCCCTAGTCTGTCTGCCAATGGATTTAGAGCTGTTGCTCCTGATTTGATTGGATTTGGTAAATCTGATAAGCCAACAGAGCAATCTAGCTATACCTACCAGAGCCATCTCGATTGGCTAACAGAGTTCATTAATGCTTTAGATCTAAAAAATATCTTACTCTTTTGCCAAGATTGGGGCGGTTTAACTGGTTTACGTCTAGCCATAGAAATGGATGATCGATTTGACATGATCGTAGCCTCTAATACAACTCTACCAACCGGTAACATTCCCATGCCGGAGAGCTTTATGCAATGGCGGGCTTTTTCACAACACTCAGATAAATTCGATATTGGAAGAGTTATTGACAATGGTACAGTTCAAGAGCTAAGCTCAGAGGTGATCCGAGCTTACAACGCGCCTTTCCCTTCTGAAGAATACAAGGCAGGCGCTCGCATCTTCCCGATGCTTGTTCCTGTTGAAGCTGACGACCCTGAATCGGTAATGAATAAAGCTGCTTGGGCGAAATATGCCCAATGGCAAAAACCATTTCTCACCATCTTCGGAGAGCAAGACCCTATCATGAGAGGAGCAGATAAAGTGTTTCATAAGATCATTCCGGGAGCTCATGGGCAAGAGCACACAACTTTAAATGCAGGTCATTTTATACAAGAGGAAAAAGGCGAAGAACTAGCTCAATTGATGATAGATTTTTATCAAAAGAATAAAAGCTAGTGCGGCAAGGCTGTGCTGAAAAGTATCTAAGTCATTGAAATTCCGTATCTTATTAGAAAGCTGATTCTATGACTTCTGCCCTTACACAACCTAGACCGAATACTAGAGAATTGATCTATGCGCTTAAAAATGAGTTTGCTAATAGGTTTAATTACAGCAGTTTAGGATCCAAGAACACTATTTACATAACAGCTTTTCTTCTTCCTGTGGGTACCGTTCATATTCAACAAGACGAAATCAAATACAAGAGACCGACAGACTTTCAAACTTTTCTATCTCGTACCATGCGTTTATTCATGGGGAGTCCTATGCCGATGAAACCCTACATCGAAAGGCTTGAAACTGAAATAGGTAAATTCTTAGAAAAGAAATACGGTTAAAAGCTCTTGACTTAATTCAAGACTCGAACTGGAGTCTCTCCGATTTTTTCTATTTTCCCTAGACATAACAAACGGAAAATGGCATCTCAGCAAAAAACGGTCTCATTAGTATTAGGAAGTGGTGGAGCTCGCGGTCTGGTTCATATTGGCGTAATTAAGTGGCTAGAGGAGAACAATTACTCTATCGAATCTATTAGTGGATGCTCCATTGGATCATTGATCGGAGGTGTATATGCAGCAGGCAAATTAAGTCAATTAGAAGAATGGATGAGGTCTATTACCAATATTGACATCATCAATCAATTAGATATCTCTTGGAGTAGTAATGGCCTTTTCAAAGGTGAAAAGATCATAAACACCTTAGTCGATCTATTAGAAGATGTTCAAATTGAAGACTTAAAAATTCCTTTTACCGCTGTCGCAGCCGATATCATAACAGGCAGAGAAGTTTGGATCAACAAAGGATCATTATTTGATGCCATTCGTGCTTCGATCTCATTACCACTATTCTTTGACCCAGTACATAAAGGAGATGATGTACTGATTGATGGTGGCGTACTCAATCCCGTTCCTATTGCACCCACTCTCAACGATGACACAGATCTGACCATCGCTGTCGACTTAGGAGCTGATCCGATCAATAAAAATGAGATGCAGGCCATTGAAGAGGAAGAGGAATTCTCAGCTATTGAATTGGGAATTAAAAAGATCGTTCAGTCACTTGGTTGGAAGGACGAAAAGCCCAAGCAACTCAATCTAGGGATGTACAATGTGGCCATTAAAGCCTTTGACGCCATGCAAAGCACAATAGCCAGACAGAAATCAGCGGCCTACCCTCCGGATGTTGAGATCTTATTCGCAAGAGACCTATGCGGTACCTTCGAATTCGACAAAGCAGATGAATTAATTGAATTAGGATATCAAGAGGCCCAAAAAGCCATCAGTAAAAAGTAAAAGAGTTATGAAGAAACGATTTATATACACCTTAATAGTCGCCTTATTCTTTAGCTACCAATCTGTAGCCCAAGACGAAAGAGAAAGATGGATTGCCGAAGAAGTTACTGGCATTGTTACTTCTGTCAATAAAGAAACAAGAGAAATAACAGTAGTTGGCCCGAAAGGAAATATGTTAACCTTTACGGCAGGAGAAGAAGTAGAACGATTTGATGAAATAGGAGATGCTGATGTCATCAAATTTCAGTATTTAACCTATATCAAGGCGGAGTTCAGAGAACCAACTGCGGAAGAATTAGAGGAACCACTAGTGGTATTAGCAGAAGGAGCGAAAGCGCCAAAGGATGCACCTCCAGGAGCAGCCGTTGGTGCCATGGCCAAAGCTGTTGTGAAGATCGTTGGATTGAATAGCGCTTTTATGACTGCTACGGTGCAAGGTCCACAAGGCAATTTTCTAACAGTTCCTGTAGAAGATGTTACACTTTTGGAGGAGTTAAGAATCAATCAGGTACTGATCATGACCTATGGAGAAGCAATTGCTTTGAGTCTTGAAAAGGTGCCTTTAGGTGGATATTAAGAGGTAATTGACCATAAAAAAATGCCAGATCTAATCGCATAGTCTGGCATTTTTTGTGTTAGATACTTTATACCAACTCAACAAATAAGCCTTCGTCAGTTTTTTCAACTTTCGCTAGGCCATTCTTTGTTAATTCTTTGATCGACTTATCCCATTTCTTATTGGAAAGACCCGCTGCTTCTTTAATGGCATTTAAGTCTGCTCTTCCTTCTGCTTTGATCAAATTCTGAACAGCCTGAGCTTCTTCTGTCAATACAACCTCCACCTTTTTCTCTGGCTTCATTTGCGGGAAGAAGAGCACATCTTGAATAGAATTAGAGTTGGTCATAATCATTGATAATCTATCAATACCTACTCCCAAACCTGCTGTTGGTGGCATACCATATTCCAATGCTCTTAAGAAGTCCTCATCAAGCACCATGGCTTCATCATCACCTCTTTTACCTAGGTCCAATTGCTCTTGGAAACGAGCTCTTTGATCAATCGGGTCATTCAATTCAGAGAAGGCATTACAGATCTCCTTACCGTTACAAACAGCTTCGAATCTTTCTACCAAGCCTTCTTTGTCTCTATGCTTTTTCGCTAAAGGAGACATCTCTACTGGGTAATCAGTGATGAAAGTAGGCTGGATCAATTTTGGCTCACAGTGCTCGCCAAAAATCTCATCGATCAACTTACCCTTACCCATTGAATCATCTATCTCAACGTTCAATTCTTTCGCAGTAGCTCTCAAAGCATCTTCATCCATTTCTGAAATGTCAACACCCGTAAAATGCTCAATGGCCTCGAACATGGTGAATCGCTTCCAAGGTCTTTGGAAATTGATGGTATTCTCTCCTACCTGAACCTCAGTTTTGCCGTGTAGATCCATGGCTACTTTTTCAACCATTTCCTCCACAAGGTCCATCATCCAGTTGTAGTCCTTATAAGCTACATATAGCTCAACCTGCGTGAATTCAGGATTGTGGAAACGAGACATTCCTTCGTTTCTAAAGTCTTTTGAGAATTCAAAAACACCATCAAAACCACCTACGATTAGTCGCTTTAAATAAAGCTCATTGGCAATACGCAAGTACAAGGTCATGTCTAGCGTATTGTGATGTGTCTTGAACGGACGTGCAGCTGCACCACCATATAAAGGCTGAAGGATTGGTGTCTCAACTTCCAAATAGCCATTACCTGCTAAGTAATCTCTCATTGAGTTCACTAGCTGAGTTCTTTTCACAAAAGCGTCTCTCACTTGTGGATTTACCACCAAGTCAACATAACGCTGTCTGTAGCGCTGCTCAGGATCAGTGAATGCATCGTGCACATTGCCATCAGCATCCGTTTTTGGAAGTGGAAGTGGCTTCAACGCCTTCGTCAACACCTTTAACTCAGTAACATGTACTGAGATCTCCCCTACTTGTGTTTTGAATACGTATCCTTTGATACCGATGAAATCGCCAATACCCAATACTTTTTTGAAGACATCATTGTACATAGACTTGTCTTCACCTGGGCAAAGGTCATCTCTTCTGAAATAGATCTGAATACGACCTGAAGCATCTTGTAGCTCAGCAAAAGAAGCAGAACCCATGATACGTCTGCTCATTAGCCTACCTGCTAACGAAACCTCTTTAAATTCTTCAGCACCTTCTTCAAACTTCTCCTTTATAGTAGAAGTATGATGAGTTACTTCATAGGTCTCTGAAGGATATGGGTTGATCCCCATTTTCTCCAAAGTTTCCTTTTCCTGTCTTCTAAGAATTTCCTGTTCGCTTAGCTGCTGCATGGACGTATATTTTTAAGGAGCGCAAAGTTAATGATTACAAGAGATTTATGAACCCCCTGCTAAACGAATTGTTCTGGAAAATGTCGGTTTAGGCTTTTTTGCGAGCCTTTCTTCTTCTGGTTAGCTCCTTTGTGATCAATGTAAGCTCTCTTCCACTCTGACCCGCAACAGATGTATTCTCGTCTGCCCTTCTGATCAAATAAGGAATAGTTGCCTTCAAGGGACCATAAGGAACATATTTGATGACATTATACCCCGCATGAGCTAAGTTAAATGAGATATGATCACTCATTCCATAAAGCTGACCCATATAAATTCGGTCATCATCTTTAGCCAGCCCCTTCTCATCAATAAAATTGGTCAGAAGGTAATTGGTCTCTTCATTGTGCGAACCTGCGAAAAGTCCAATCTCATCTATGTGATCGATGCAGTATTTCGCTGCAGCATTAAAATCATTGTCAGTGGACTGTTTGTTGGGTTGAATAGGATCTTGGTAGCCCAATTCATTGGCGCGCTCGCGTTCCTTCTCCATATAAGCACCACGAACTAATTTAGCTCCTAACATATAGCCTTCTGACTTTGCTTTTTCATGAAGCGTTTTCAGATTTGCTAACATAGCATGGCAGTACATTTGGAAAGTATAATAGATCAATGCTTTCTCCTTATTGTACTTCGCCATCATGGCTATGGTCAAATCATCAATAGGCTTTTGGATCCAAGTTTCCTCTGCATCGATGAGAACAGTTACACCCAATTCTGCTGCTAAAGAACATATGCGTTCTACTCGCTCTTCAATTCTTTGGTATGCTGCTTTTTCGTCATTAGATAATTCACCACCTGAATGTATTTTTTCTAATAGATCAAAAGCGCCAATTCCTGTGATCTTGAAAGCAGCAAACTGAATTTTCTCCATTTTAGAAGCTTGCTTGATCGTTCGCAATACTTCTTCAGTTGTCGCTTCAAAGCCTGCTTCTGTCTTTTCGCCTTCCACTGAATAATCGAATATGGTACCTACACCAAATTTCGTCAGTTGACTGGAAGTTCTTAAACAATCTTCCAGAGATACCCCTCCACAAAAAACGTCAAAGATGGTAGACTTGATCAAGCCTTGTACAGGTAATCCAAGGTTTAAAACCAATTTAGTCATGGTACTACCAAACTTGACAAACGAAGGGTAATTGAAAGTAGAAAAGATAAAATGACGCTTGCCGAGGGCTTTATCATTTAAAGCCTCGAATGCCGTGTCGAGCCTTTCAAAATCAACGTGTTTCTTTAAATCCATAGGGTGAATTCAGCGAGGCAAATATAGCAACAAACTCTTAGTCTGTTACATTTGTTGTGTAGGAGGAAAAGCGAAATTATCAATGAAAAATAAGGACTTGAAGGGATGGTATGAGCAGACAGCTAATCCATTGATGATTGCTGGGCCTTGTAGTGCAGAATCAGAAGATCAACTCAGAAAAAGCATCTTCCCGATCCTCGATTCTATTCAATATGTAAGAGCAGGAATCTGGAAACCAAGGACACGACCTGGGAATTTTGAAGGAGTAGGAAGCGCTGGATTAAAATGGCTCCAGAATCTTAGACAAGAAAGACCATTTAAGATCGCCACTGAAGTGGCCACACCTGAGCATGTAGAAATAGCTTTAAAATATAAGGTAGACTTGCTTTGGATCGGAGCCCGAACGACAGTGAATCCTTTTGCTGTAAGCGAAATCGCAGAATCACTTCAAGGAATTGATATCACTGTTCTTGTCAAAAATCCTATTCACCCAGAACTAGCATTATGGAAAGGTGCTATTGAAAGGTTAGCAAAAGCAGGAGTATTAAAGTTAGGTGCCATCCATAGAGGCTTTCATTCCTATCAAAAATCAAAATTCAGAAACATTCCTTTATGGCAAATACCTTTAGACTTAAAGAGTGATTTCCCTGACCTACCGCTAATCTGTGACCCGAGCCACATTGGTGGTGAACGATCAATGATCTTTGACATTTCTCAACGCGCTTTGGATCTAAGCTATGATGGCCTAATGATCGAAACGCATTTTGACCCTGACAATGCGCTAAGTGATCCAAAGCAGCAAGTAACACCCAACGCCCTGATAGATATTCTAGCTGAACTAAGAACCAGAAACCCTGAGTTCAGTGACGAGCTCAATCAAGGTCAGCTAGATATTATAAGAGAACAGATCGACCAAGCCGACCTAGAAATTTTGGATGCCATTACTAAAAGGCTTGACCTGGTAGAGCAGATAGGAGAATTTAAAAGAGACAATAATGTCGCCATCTTTCAGATCAGCAGATGGAAAGAAATCTTCAAGTCGAGACAGAAATTAGGTAAAGAGATGGATCTAGATCCTAAGTTTGTCGTAGATATATTAAGATTATTGCATCAACAGTCAGTGAAAAAGCAGACTGAGGTGTTTAATAAGAAAGAAGAAGAAAATACACATGAGTAAACTCGCTGTTCTAGGCCCTAAAAACACTTTCCATGACATTGCACGGAGAAAGTACATCCCTCACTATGAGCCGCGATTCTTCGATAACTTCGATGAAATCTTCAAAGCATTAAAGAGCGGAAGTGTTACTAAAGCATTGATAGCAATAAGCAATAGTAGCTCTGGCTTTGTAAGTAATAATTTGGAAAGGATTAAAACTGGCGGTTACCGTATTTTAGAAGAGTTCGACCTGCCAGTCAATTTGTACTTAGGAAGCAAGTTTCCTAATTCATTAGAGAGTATCAAAAAGATCTACTCTCACCCTATGGCGATTAAAGAGACTCAGAAATATTTCAGAAAGTATAGTCATATCAAATTCATTGCTACATCTAGTACGGCAGGTGCCATAGAAGAGGTAAAGAATAATAATGAGAAAAATGTAGCAGTTATTGCCAGTAAAGAGGCTTTAGATAGCAGTAAACTATTGGTCATCTCAGAAAATATTGAAGATGAACCAAACAATGCCACGACATTTAGCCTCATCGAGAAATAATTCAATCGTTTTCCATAAAAATCTAGAATAATCTTTTTGCATTCTATTTTTAATGCATACGTTTAGGTCATGAACAGAAGCGCAGCGAGCTACTTTTACTTTTTTTACTTTAACAACTCACTGAAAGTGAATCGTTGCTGATTAAGATATTTATAAACTTTAGAAGCCCGGTTCACAAGAGCCGGGCTTTTTTATTGCTAAAACTATGGAGATCGTAGATATTAAAGATTGGGGATTAGGCTTATCCGAGCATGTATTGATCGCAGGTCCTTGCAGTGCAGAAAGCCCAGAACAGATTGAGAACATTGCCAAAGGCTTAAGAGGAAGCCAGGTAGAACTTTTTAGAGCAGGTGTTTGGAAACCAAGGACAAGACCTGGTTCGTTCGAAGGTATCGGAAATGATGCCTTAGGGTGGCTAGAAATTGCCAGGGATGTTCTGAACGTACCTGTTACAGTTGAGGTGGCTAATACAGAGCATGTTGAAGCGGCACTTAAGGCCGGAGTTGAAGTGCTTTGGATCGGTGCTAGAACTACTGTAAATCCTTTCTCCGTTCAAGAAATTTGCGAATCATTAAGAGGGACAGACATCCCTGTAATGGTTAAGAACCCAATCAATCCTGATCTACAATTATGGTTAGGTGCTTTCGAAAGACTGAACAAGGTCGGCATCACTAAATTGGCAGGGATTCACAGAGGGTTCTCAGATCCATACGAAAAGCGATATAGAAACAAGCCAGAGTGGAGTATGCCAATCCACTTAAAAAGAATGATCCCAGGTATCTCCGTTATCTGTGACCCTAGTCATATTGCGGGTACTCGAGAGATCATTGCTTCTGTTAGTCAAAGAGCGATTAACTTTGGTTTAGATGGATTAATGATTGAAACGCATAATGACCCAGATAATGCTTGGTCGGATGCTAAGCAGCAAATTACTCCTGACACGCTCAAGATCATTTATGAGAATTTGAACTTCAGAGAAACCCTAGATGAGCACCCAGAAGCGATCAGTGAATTAGATAAATTCCGTCAAAAGGTAGATCTATTAGATAGCCAATTGATAGAACTCATGTCTGATAGATTTCAGGTGATCAAGCAGATCGGTGAGTATAAAAAAGATCAGAATTTGGCCGTATATCAGCCAAGTAGATGGCAAGGTGTAATGGAGTCGAGAATAAAAAGTGGAGTAAGTAAAGGAATGACTGAAAAATTCATGAAAAATTTGCTTTTTGCCATTCACGAAGAGTCTGTTAAAATTCAAGAAGCACAGCTGAAAGAAGCAGGTGCTACTAAGAAAGTATGAGCCAAATCGTCATTGATGACATTCAAAAAAGTCTAGACCAATTTCTAACTGAAAAGCGACCGACCAAGATTGCGGTATTGGTAGATGAAAACACCTATCAGTACTGCTATCCGAAAATCAAAGACACCCTTCCTGAGCATATTGTAATCCAGATCAAATCAAGTGAAATCAATAAGAACATTGATACTTGCCAAGAGATTTGGGCTGCCATGACCAATGCAGCTTTCGACCGAAAGTCACTACTCATCAATCTTGGTGGTGGAGTGATTGGCGATATGGGAGGATTCTGTGCTGTTAGCTATAAAAGAGGAATTGATTTCGTCAACATACCCACTACCCTATTAGCTGCAGTTGATGCAAATGTTGGCGGCAAACTGGGTATCGACTTTATGGGATTCAAAAACCATATTGGCTTCTTTAAAGATCCTGAGGCAGTCTTGATCGATCCGATCTTTCTAGAAACCTTACCTCGAGAAGAGTTGAGGTCCGGCTTTGCAGAAGTGATCAAGCATGGTTTGATCGCTGACCAAAACTATTTTGAAGAAATAAAAAAAGACGGTTTAGACCAAAGTAATTGGTCAGCAGTCATTGCGCATTCTAATGAGATCAAACAGAAAGTTGTTGATGAAGATCCTTATGAAAAAGGATTAAGAAAAGTACTCAATTATGGTCACAGCATTGGGCATGCCATTGAAAGCTTTTACCTCGAGACTGATAACCGTCTGCTCCACGGAGAAGCTATCGCTATCGGTATGGTCTGTGAAGCTTTCCTTTCAAAGAAGGTTCTGAATTTCACAGATGAGCAGCTCAATGAAGTATGCGATTTCATTTTTGAAATCTATCCTGACCTTTCTATTGAAAAGAAAGATTTTACATCGATCATTGGTTTAATGTACCACGATAAGAAGAATGTAAATAATCTTCTCAACCATTCATTATTATACAGTATAGGAGTTGCCACCTTCGACATCGCAATTGATGAAAAGATGGTTTTAGACGCCCTTTATTATTACCTCTCTAAAAAAGAATCCATTGGAAAATAGGATACTCAAGCACAGAGCCATTTTAAAAAACACTGAGGTACCACTGGAGGCCTCAAAAAGTGAGAGTAATAGAGCATTGATCATTAATGCGCTATCAGGTAACAAATCCGTACTCTATAATCTATCAAATGCCCGCGATACACAAACTATGCTGAGACTTCTTGCTAGCGAGGAAGAAGTATTGGATGTATTGGACGCAGGTACAACGATGAGATTCTTAACTGCTTATTCTCTATTCTTAGACAGGTCTGTTCTACTAACGGGGACAGAGAGAATGCAGCAAAGACCCATCAAAATTTTGGTCGATGCCCTGAAAAAGATTGGCGGAAAGATCAAATACAAAGGAGAAGAAGGGTACCCTCCTATAAAGATCAAACCTCTTCAGGAACAAAAAGTAAATGAGATCAAGATCAAGGGTGATGTCAGTAGCCAGTACATTTCAGCATTATTGATGATCGCCCCTTCATTGGAACAAGGATTATTTCTTCATCTAAAAGGAAAGATTGGCAGTAGGCCATATATCCAAATGACGCTGGATATGATGAAGCTCTTTGGTATTCAGTCGACTTGGACCAACAATACGATTGAGATCCCATCTCAGCCTTATTTATCATATCCTTACATAGTAGAATCTGACTGGTCAGGTGCGAGCTATTGGTTTAGCTTTGTTGCTTTGGCAGAAGAGGCGAGCCTTAAACTATTAGGTCTTAGACAAAAATCTCTTCAAGGAGATATTGAGATCGTTCATATTATGAACAAGCTTGGGGTGATGAGCACCTTTGAGGATGATGGAGTCGTCTTGAAGAAGATCCCTCATCAAAAGGAATTTGAATATGACTTTAGCGACTGCCCTGATCTAGCTCAAACTGTCGCTGTTGTTTGCGGCATTAAAGGAATTCACTGCCGAATGACAGGCCTTGAGAGTTTAAAAATCAAAGAAACTGATCGTATAAAAGCCCTTAGGAAAGAGCTGAAAAAGTTCAAGATCAAATTAAAAGAAGTCGAAGAAGGAGTATGGGAGATCAAATCCAAATTTGAACCTTCTGAGGAAGTCATAGAGATTGAGACTTACGAGGATCATAGAATGGCCATGGCATTTGCTCCTATTTCTACTCAGCAAGAAATTAAGATTCTTGATCCTTCCGTAGTCAATAAATCATATCCAAGCTTTTGGGATCATGTGGACTTGGTGACCAACCCGTAAGTGTCGGCTGAATTACTTTTGGTTTAGGGAATCAATTTGTGGAGACTTGAGTTATCTTGAGGTCTATCCAATTCTATGGCGAAGAAAAAGAAACTCAATAACATTACGATTGCTCAAGTCTTCAAGACCATCATTTGGCCGAAAAGAGGACTGCTTCTATTTGGCTTAATCTTAATACTTCTAAGAAGTGCTGCCAGTGTTGTGCTCCCAAAAGCAACTCAATTCCTCATTGATGATGTAGTGGTTCAAGGAGATATGGACATGCTAAAAAAGGTTGTTTTGGCTATAATAGTGGCCATTACAGTTCAAGCAGCCAGTTCATTTACCTTGACAAGAATATTAAGCGTTCAAGCTCAAAAACTGATCGCTGTTTTAAGAGTCCAAGTTCAGAAGAAGATCCTTTCGCTTCCTATCAACTTCTTTGATAGTCAAAAATCCGGAGCCCTTGTGTCTAGGATTATGTCGGATGTAGAGGGAGTGAGAAACTTAGTGGGAACAGGCTTTGTGCAACTAATCGGTGGTACCATTACAGCCATTGTAGTCCTTATACTATTGATTGATATGAATGCGAAACTCACGGCATTCATTGTGGCACCTGTAGTCATATTTGGCTTAGTAGCTATGAAAGCATTCGGCTATCTAAGACCAATATTCCGTAAAAGAGGTCAATTGAATGCAGAAGTAACAGGTCGATTAACGGAAACCTTAAATGGTGTAAGAGTAATCAAAGGATTTGGTGCGGAAGAACAAGAAATAGTCACATTTGAAAAAGGAGTAGATTCCTTATACCAGAATGTCAAAAAGACTCTTACAGCGTCTGCCCTTGTTACTAGTTCAGCCACCTTCCTATTAGCTGGTGTGGCAAGTACAGGTATTTTGGGTATTGGCGGTTATTATATCATTCAAGGAGAAATGACCGCGGGTGAATTGTTTGCCTTTATAGGCTTACTGGCATTATTGATTGCTCCTATAGTACAGATGTCGAATATCGGAAGTCAGATCACAGAAGCCTTCGCTGGTCTCGATAGAACAGAGGAGATCATGCAAATGCCCACTGAAGATGAAAACGAGGATCGTGTGACTGAACTAGATGAAATTCATGGCGATATCATTTTTGACGATGTGAGTTTTGCCTACGAAGAAGACAAGAACGTCTTGCATAACATTTCATTCGAAGCCAAAAAAGGATCAGTTACTGCCCTAGTAGGTACTTCCGGATCAGGAAAAAGTACCATTGCAGGGTTGGCTGCCTCTTTCTTAACTCCAACGCAGGGCACAGTTTCAATTGATGGAACTGACCTTTCAACCGTGAAACTAGGTACCTACAGAAATAGACTAGGTGTTGTGCTGCAAGATGACTTCCTATTTGAAGGCACTATCAAAGAGAATATTCTTTTCCCAAGACCTGACTCAACTGAGGAAGAATTAGAAGCTGCGGTTAAGGCGGCCTATGTAGATGAATTCACAGATAGATTTGAAGATGGCTTGGATACAGTTATCGGAGAACGAGGTGTGAAGCTTTCAGGAGGACAAAGACAGAGAATAGCCATTGCAAGGGCTGTTCTTGCAGACCCGCAGATCTTAATATTAGATGAAGCTACATCTAACCTAGATACTGAAAGCGAAACTTACATTCAACAAAGTTTGAATGAGCTGATGAAGGGAAGAACCACTTTCGTGATCGCACATAGACTAAGCACCATTCGAAAAGCAGATCAAATCTTAGTGATTGAGGGTGGAGAAATAGCTGAACGAGGAAATCATGATCAGCTGATTGCCAGCGAAGGACGTTATTATCAGCTATATACTTACCAAGCTAGAATTTAATTTCAAGAAATTTCAAAAGACAATAAAGGCTCTCAGATACTCTGAGGGCTTTTTTTATGCTCTTTTCATTTCCCAATCTTTGAAATGCTAAAAATTTTTTATGTACATATGTTGAATTTTACATATTTATAATTCATATTTGATATGTAGTAACCTAAACATATGAAGACCTTAGCCCTATACACTATACTGTTAGGGGCGGGGGTAATGACTCTTTACTCTCATTTAACCAATGAAAGGCAGAGTTTCTACGCCTCGCTTGAACCAGTAGAGCTTACCACTGATAACGGCATGTTTAATCATAAACCTGTCCGTATGCACACAGTAGCCTCACCCGTTTCAACTAAGCGCAAAAAAGAGTATCACATTTACTATGAAAATCGCTCGAATGAGCCGATTCAAGTGGCTATTCGCTACAAAGAATACAGTGGCGAATGGAATACCGAGGGATTCCAAATTTTGGAACCTGGTGAAAAGAAATTAATGGGTCTATCTGATCAAAAGACCTATTACTCCTATGCACAAAGCGCTAAAAAATGGCGAAAAAAGAAATGGAGAGGCGATTATCAATTTCCTCTAGAGTCTAGTTCATCGAACAAAGTCGAATTCAAGAAACAAGAAATTTGGGAGTGTTACGACACGCAAATGTGTAACTCGTTTGCTGTGTTTAGGTAACGTTTAGACTGGAGGGCTGCTGGGGCCCTCCTTTTCTATTTTAACAATGAATGGAAGTAGTCAGGTGCCTGTTGTAACCTGCTTCCATACCAGCTAAACATCTCACCATCCACCAACTCAATTTTAGTATTTGGCAGTAATTCTTGAAAGTGGGCAATGTGTTTCTCTTTAAAAGGAAATGGCTCGGATGACAAGAATAATCTATCTGGCGTTAAGGCGATTAACTCATCTTCTTCTATCTCTGGATACCTCAACTGCTCGGCTAAGTTGATGAAACCACATTTACTCAACATGTCGTCAATAAATGTCCCTTTGCCAGCAATCATGATTGGCTCCTTCCAAATCAGATAAACCACGCGCTCCTTCTTTGCCGCTTTTAACGATTGGAATGAGCCCGTAATATTTTGAATGATGGCTTCAGATTGAATAGTTCTATTGGTCAACTCCCCTACTCTTTTGATCATATGAAGCGCCTCATCAAGATTCGATATATCACTCATCCAAACTGGGAATTCCTCAGCCAAGGTCTCAATTCCAGATTGCTCATTCTCTTCTTTATTACCAATGATCAAATCAGGCTTCAATGACCGGATTACATCCATTTTGTAGGTTTTTGTTCCTCCTACTATGGTTTTATCCTTTTTAAGCCCATTTGGGTGAATACAAAACTTAGTGAGTCCTATCAACTCATCATGCACTCCGAAATCATACAGTAACTCAGTTTGGGACGGCACTAAAGAAATAATGCGTTTAGGTTGCTCAGGAACCCAAACGCATCTTTCCATTTGATCTATTACTTCCCTCATTTGAGGTAGCTGAAATCATGTCCTGAATCTAGTTGAATTAAGAACTGATACATGAGATCAATAACTTTTTCAATATCCTCAGCATGCACTGTCTCTACAGTGGTATGCATATATTTTAGCGGCAACGATATCAAAGCAGATGGTACTCCTTCATTTGAATAAGCAAAAGCATCAGTGTCTGTTCCAGTAGACCTAGATGATGCGAATCTTTGGAAAGGAATCTCTTTCTTCTCTGCTACATCAATAACCATTTGCAATACATTATTGTGTACAGCAGGTCCATAAGCCAGTACAGGTCCATCGCCTGCCTTTTGGTCACCTTGCAATTTCTTATTGTACATAGGAGACTGCGTATCGTGACACACATCAGTGATGATGGCCACATCAGGTTTAATACGAGCAGCAATCATTTCAGCCCCTCTTAAACCAATTTCTTCTTGCACAGAATTCACCACATACAATCCAAAAGGCAATTGATCTCCAGATTCAGAAATTCTTCTGGCCACTTCAGCGATCATAAAGCCACCGATTCTATTATCTAGTGCTCTGCCACACCAGTATCTATCATTCAATTTGAACAGCTCGTCTTCAAAGGTAATGACCGTTCCTACATGAACACCCATATCAAGAACCTCTTGCTTACTAGCCGCCCCAACGTCAATGAAGATATTTTTCAAAGTAGGAGTTTCCTCTTTTGCCCTATCTCTCACATGAATGGCTGGCCATCCGAAGACTCCCTTAACAATTCCTTTTTCTCCATGAAGATGAACCCTTTTTGATGGAGCGATTTGATGGTCAGAGCCACCATTTCTCACCACATAAATATATCCATCGTCACTGATGTAATTCACAAACCAACTGATCTCATCCGCATGCGCTTCAATCACTACTTTATAAGGAGCATCAGGATTGATGACTCCTACAGCCGTACCATAGTTATCAGTAAAATAACTATCCGTGAAAGGCTTTATATAATCTAGCCAGATCTGCTGACCAGAGCTCTCAAAGCCTGTTGGTGAAGCATTATTCAAATATTCGTATAAGAACTTTTCGCTTTGTTCATTCATTTTAGACATGTTTTGACAGACCTCCGTCTACTTTTAAGTTTTCTCCTGTAATATATCCCGCTGCTTCTGAAGCTAGAAATACAGCAGTCTTGCCAATCTCTTCAAGTTTTCCTGATCTCTTCAATGGAATCTCTTCTCTGGTTTGATCATCAATAGGGTAGCTTTCAATAAATCCGGGAAGGATATTATTCATTCTCACGTTGGCTTGACCATATTCTTGAGCAAACAACTTAGTATACGCTCCAAGGGCAGCCCTCATAGCTGAGGAGATTGGGAATTTCAATGACGGCTCATAAGCAGCAAAGGTTGAAATATTGATGATGCTACCGCCTCCTTGCTTTCGCAAAATGGGAGTTACTAACCTAGCCATTCGAATTACATTCATCAGAACTAGATCAGTACCTTTCTGCCAATCATCATCTGATAAATCAAGTAAAGCCCCTTTTGGCGGATGACCAGTATTATTGACCACCACGTCAATCCTACCATATTGATCCATGGCAAGCTTGACCAGATTTTCTAAGTCATTGGGTTCATCAACAGAACCACGGTAAGCTAAACCATTCAAACTCTCTGCTAATTCAACAACTGCTTCTGACCTAGCCATCAATACAACTTGATATCCTTCTTGATGGAAGGCTTCTGCGCATGCTTTACCCATTCCTTGAGAAGCAGCAGTTACAATGGCAACTTTCTTGGTCATTACAATGGAATGTTTCCGTGTTTCTTCTTTGGTAAAGAATCTACCTTATTCTCGAGCATTTTAAATGCTCTGATCAACTTCTTACGCGTATCATCAGGTTTCACCACTTCATCGATATATCCTCTTCGAGCAGCTCGATAAGGATTAGCGAATTTGGCAGTGTACTCGTCTACTTTCTCCTGTAGCTTTTCCTCTTTATTATCAGCTGCAGCAATCTCTTTCCTGAAAATGATCTCAGCTGCCCCTTTTGCCCCCATTACGGCAATCTCTGCCATAGGCCACGCATAATTCATATCGGCACCGATGTGCTTAGAGTTCATTACATCATAAGCGCCTCCGTAGGCCTTTCTAGTAATGACAGTGATTCTTGGAACAGTCGCTTCGGAGAAAGCATACAACAACTTAGCTCCATTAGTGATGATTCCATTCCATTCTTGATCTGTACCTGGTAAGAAACCTGGTACATCTTCTAATACTAATAGAGGAATGTTGAAACAATCGCAGAACCTTACAAATCGAGCACCTTTGGTACTAGCATCAATATCTAAAACACCTGCTAAAGAAGCTGGCTGATTACCCACGATACCAATACTGCGACCTGCTATTCTGGCAAAGCCTACAATAATGTTATCCGCATAATTCTTATGTACCTCGAAGAATGAATGCTCATCTACCAAATTGTTGATGACATCTCGCATATCATAAGGCTGATTAGGATTATCAGGGATGATATGATTCAAAGCAGGTCTTGCCTCATCTAACTCTTCGTAAGGAAATACTGGAGTTTTATCCTCACAGTTTTGAGGAATGTAACTCAATAATTTCTTGATGTCTTTTAAACACTGCACCTCATTTGGGCTTGCGAAATGTGTAACACCACTCTTCGTACTATGTGTACTTGCCCCACCTAATTCTTCAGAAGTCACATCTTCTTGAGTAACCGTTTTAACCACATTTGGACCCGTTACGAACATATATGACGTATTCTCCACCATAAAGATAAAGTCCGTGATTGCCGGTGAGTATACTGCACCTCCTGCACATGGGCCCATGATAGCAGAGATCTGAGGTACTACACCTGAAGCTCTTGTATTGCGATAAAATATATCGGCATAGCCACCAAGAGACACTACACCTTCTTGGATTCTTGCTCCTCCAGAATCGTTCAGGCCAATCACAGGTGCACCATTGTTCATGGCTAGATCCATGATCTTACAGATCTTCTCCGCATGTGTTTCAGAAAGCGAACCACCGAATACAGTAAAGTCTTGAGAATAGACATAAACCAATCTACCGTGGACAGTACCGTAGCCTGTTACCACACCATCGCCAAGATATACTTCCTTATCCAAGCCAAAGTCAATAGCTCTATGCTCTACGAACTTGCCAATCTCTTCGAAAGAATCTTCATCTAAAAAGATCTCTATTCTTTCTCGAGCGGTGAGTTTTCCTTTTTTATGTTGTGAGTCGATCCTTCTCTGACCACCTCCTAATTCTGCTTGCTCTTCTTTGGATTGAAGCAATTCGTATTTCTCTTTTTTAGAAAGCAGTTTGACTTCTGAAGTTCCGTTTGAATTTGATTCCATAGGATTTTAGGTTGGTCTCAAAGATAGCGACCAGACCTGAAAAAGGAAGGTTTGAGGAGTCTATTTATACAATCGGCAGCTAGTTATTTCCACAATATCTCTTAAATTCGGCCAACCAAAATCTGAGCTGGTTGACTGTATGAGGAAGGCTGTAATTGACTTAGGAACGAATACCTTTCATCTTTTCATTGTAGAGATCAATGAAAAGGAGTTAAAAGCCCTTTATAAAGAAAAAATAGCAGTCAAAATTGGTCAAAATGGAATCAGTAAAGGCAAGATCGCTGCTGATGCCATGAAAAGAGCTCTCCATACCTTAGGCATATATAAATCCCTCATCGATCAATTCGAAGTGAAAGAAGTCATGGGTATTGCTACAAGTGCCATTAGAAATGCTAAAAATGGTCAAGAACTTGTTGATAAGATTTTGGAACAGACCGGTATTCAAATCGAGGTTATTCCGGGTGACAGAGAAGCTGAGTTGATCTTTAAAGGGGTTAAGGCTGCCATGGAAATTGGTAAAGACAACCAGTTGATCATGGATATTGGCGGGGGAAGTGTTGAATTCATTATTGGCAATGATGATGAGATCCACTGGAAACAAAGCTTCGAAATAGGAGCTCAGCGCTTATTAGATCAATTTCATAAGACTGACCCAATGCCTAAAGAAAGTCTAGAAGAAATTTTCGAATTCTTAGACCGTGAATTGGCTCCATTAAGAGCAGCTATAAAAGCGTATCGCCCACAATCACTGATTGGCTGTTCAGGAACGTTCGACACGCTTTGTGAGATTTATAGAGCTGAAAACGGTCTTCCTGCATCGCCAAATAAAACTGTTCAATCACTGCCTTTTGATGCCTATAGAGACATACACAGAGAATTATTGATCAAGAATAAACAAGATAGATTGGCTATACCAGGCATGGTATCTATGAGGGTAGATATGATCGTAGTGGCTAGCTGCCTCATCTCTTATGTTACTGAACATTTACAGACAGAGAAGATTCTTGCCTCATCTTATGCATTGAAAGAAGGCTTGCTATACGAAAGTGAGCAAAAGCCAATCGCTCAGACCTTATCTTAGTGGACAATATGACTTTTTCGTACCAAAAGCTTTACGATTTTTCTAAAGAAGTATTCCTTGCTATTGGTTGCTCAGAGGAGCATGCAATTATAGCATGTGACACTTTGCTTTCAGCAGATATGCGAGGTGTTGATTCGCACGGAGTGGCTAGATTAAGCGGCTATGTGAGACTTTGGGAGAAAGGCAGGATCAACCCGACTCCTGATATTAAAATCTCTTATGAAACTCCTAGCACGGCTGTTGTCGATGGAGATGGAGGCCTTGGACTTGTAGTTGCTCCATTCGCGATGAAAGTGGCTATTGAAAAAGCTAAGAATGTTGGTACAGGGTGGGTTTCGGTTAAAAACTCTAACCATTACGGTATAGCAGGGTATCATGCCTTGGAGGCAGTTAAACATGACATGATCGGTATGTCAATGACCAATGCGAGCCCGTTGGTGTCTCCTACTTTTTCAAAAGAAAGACTTCTAGGTACAAACCCAATAGCGGTAGCAATACCTTCTAATGAAGAGCCTCCATATGTTGGAGATTTTGCCACAACACCTGCGGCTAATGGCAAATTAGAAGTACTGATGAGAAAGGGCGGAGATGCGCCCTTAGGCTGGATTCAAGATAAAGATGGTCAAGGCACTACAAATGCTCATGGAGTAAAGGAAGGCGGTGCTTGGTTGCCTTTAGGAGGTACACGAGAGCATGGAAGTCATAAAGGGTATATCCTTGGCTCAATCGTTGATATCTTTTCAGCTGTGCTGTCAGGTGCCAATTACGGACCATGGGCCCCTCCATTCGTTGCATTTATGGAACCTGCCGAAAATCCTCCAGGTGAAGGTCTTGGTCATTTTATGGGAGCTATGCGCGTTGATGCTTTTAGACCTGCAGACGAATTTAAAAGTCACATGGACCAATGGATCAGAAGATTTAGGAACTCAACTCCTATAGATGAATCACAATCTGTATTAATTCCTGGTGATCCGGAAAGAGCCATGGAAAAAGAACGTAGCAAAAATGGTATTCCTGTTCTCCCACCTGTTGTAGAAGACTTAAATACCTTAGCAGAAAAATTTGGATTAAATCCTATAGAGTAAAGCCTACTCTGATCACCCAAGGACTACCGTATGGTGATTTAAAATCGTCATGCACCACATTGTACATAACAAATAAACTGACACCTCCACGTCCAAAAGCTGGTTGAAAGACACCACCACCAAAGAAGACGCCTGGCACCCACTCTCTTTCGATATCTCCTGTGAAGGTCGGCACTTCAGTATTGATCGATTCGAATTCTGAATGGAAATAGATATTATCAAAAAGCCTATATCTCAAAAAGGTTCTACCTCCATAAAGGCTACCATCTACTTTAAAAGTTTGACCACTGAAGGGATCAAAAAATTCTCTGGAAGAATAAATATAAGTACCACCCAAACCCATCGAGAGGTTTCTATTGATCATATATCCCCATAAAGGAGAAACATCTATATAGGTATTTGTTCCAAAGCTCAAGGCAAGGTTTCCTCCGAAATAAGACCTTTCTGCAAATGACAAGCCACTGAGAGAATTAGGATTCTGAGCCTGATTTTGGCCAGTTTCTTCTTGCTTCTCTTTTACTTCTTCTTCCTCATAATACACCTGAGAAAAAGCCAATTGGCTGAAACCAAATAGGAGAAACAGAAGTAGAGTAAGTTTTTTCATATGCTTTAAACGAAAAAGTCCTCGAATGAGGACTTAATATCGATAATATTTTTCTTTAATCTTCCGTGACGATCACATAAAGATCCTCTGAAGGCTTCTTCATTAGATAATGTTCTCTTGCGAATTTTTCTAACAGCTCTTTATTGGTAGTAAGTTCCTCTCGGTCTTTCAAGACCACTTCCTTTTTTTCCAAATAGAACTCTTTCTGAGATTGAAGATTATTCAATTTCTTAGTGAGTTTGTATTGAGCAGAAAATCCGTTTGAATCGATAAAGGCCATCCATACAATGAAAAAGAGGCCAAAAATAAAGTAGTAGTTCTTAACGAACTTAGGCAGCTTGGTGAAAGGCTTCATATACTAAAGGTACATAGATTTAAGGGACTTTGTCAAGGGCGTAAGGCTTGAAGCATGGGGCGTGATGATCGTAAGTAGTCTGAGGACGGCAGAACGAAGATGTATCATGTAAGGATTAGTCATCAATCATTAGTGGATATATGAGACAAATGTCTATTCCCTATTGACCAGTCCGGATTAACCAAAAAAAGCCTTCCCAAAGATGAGAAGGCCTTTATCAATATCTAAGTACTAGCTGTTAAAAACTAGTAAGCTTTTCTAAAATCCTTACCAGGGAATTTTGCTACTTCTTCCAATTCTTCTTCAATACGAAGCAATTGGTTGTATTTAGCCATTCTATCAGATCTTGAAGCAGAACCAGTTTTGATCTGACCTGTGTTCAATGCTACTGCTAAGTCAGCAATCGTATTGTCTTCAGTCTCACCAGATCTGTGCGACATCACAGCAGTATAACCGTTTCTATTCGCTAAGCTTACCGCTTCGATAGTCTCAGTTAATGTACCGATCTGATTTACTTTGATAAGAATTGAGTTAGCGATTCCATTGTCGATTCCTTTTTGAAGTCTCTCAACATTAGTAACGAACAAGTCATCACCTACTAATTGTACCTTATCTCCGATCTTCTCAGTCAATGCTTTCCATCCTTCCCAGTCATCTTCGAACATACCGTCTTCGATTGAAGAGATTGGGTATTTACTTGCAAGCTCAGCTAGGTAATCTGCCATTTCAATTGGCGTCTTTTTCTCACCTGTAGAATCTTTGAAGTAATAAACGTTCTCATCTTCTAGATAGAATTCTGAAGAAGCCACATCAAGAGCGTAAACAAAATCCTCTCCTACTTTGTAACCAGCATTAGTCACAGCCTCAGAGATCACTTGCAATGCTTCATCATCTGAACCAAGGTTTGGAGCAAAACCACCTTCGTCACCCACATTAGTGGCAAGACCTCTACTTGAAAGTACTTTTTTCAAGTGATGGAATACTTCAGCACCCATTCTGATCGCCTGAGAAAAAGACTCAGCACCAACAGGCATGATCATGAATTCTTGGAAATCAATTGAGTTATCTGCGTGAGAACCACCATTGATGATGTTCATCATCGGAACAGGAAGCGTGTTAGCATTAACACCACCCACGTATCTGTATAATGGTAGGCCTAACTCTGCAGCCGCAGCTTTAGCCACTGCTAATGAAACACCTAAAATTGCATTAGCGCCTAAGTTTCCTTTGTTAGGAGTACCATCAGCTTCTAACATGATCTTGTCGATCAAGTTTTGATCAAATACTGAGAATCCGATCAATTCAGCAGCTAATACATCATTTACATTTTCTACAGCTTGAGTAACACCTTTACCCAAGTACATATCTTTATCGCCATCGCGAAGCTCTACTGCTTCGTGAGCACCTGTTGAAGCACCAGAAGGTACAGCAGCTCTTCCTAATACTCCGTTCTCAGTGATTACATCTACCTCAACGGTTGGGTTACCTCTAGAGTCAAGAATTTGACGGGCGTGGATGCTTTCTATTAAACTCATTTTTTATGTCGTTTTTAAGAATTAAAAAAGGTTGATAAACTGATCGAACAAATAACGTGAATCGTGCGGACCCGGACTAGACTCTGGGTGATATTGTACGGAAAACGTTTTCTGTCCTCTCACTTGTATCCCTGCACATGTGTCGTCATTCAAGTTCACATGCGTTAATTCAACTGCATCAGAGTTTTCAACATCTTCTCTGCTAACAGCAAAACCGTGGTTTTGAGAAGTCACTTCAGATCTACCAGAAACCAAGTTTTTCACTGGGTGGTTTAATCCTCTATGACCATTATGCATTTTAAAAGTAGAAATACCGCAGGCCAATGAAATGATCTGGTGACCTAGGCAAATACCAAATAAAGGCTTACCTGACCCCATGATCTCTTTAGCAGTAGCAATTGCATAATCCATAGCAGAAGGATCACCAGGACCATTTGACAAGAAATAGCCATCAGGTTGCCACTCTTCCATTTCAGCAAAGGAAGTTTTAGCTGGGAATACTTTTAAATAAGCTCCTCTGCTAGCCAAATGCTTTAAAATAGATGTCTTAACACCAAGATCTAGTACGGCCACCTTGTGTGCAGCTGATTCTTCACCAACAAAATAAGGTTCTTTGGTACTAACAAATGAAGACAGTTCGAGACCAGACATATCTGGTACTTCTGCCAATTTTCTTTGTAGTTCCTCGTCTGAAAGATCTTCTGACGAGATGATGGCGTTCATGGCACCTTTATCTCTGATCTGACGAACTAATAAACGGGTGTCTAATTCCGCGATACCAACGATATTGTTATTCTCAAGGTATTCCTGAAGTGAACCATCACCCGTTGGGCGACTGTAGTCATGAGAAAAATCGTTCACTACCAATCCTCTGATCTGAGGGGCAGCTGATTCTTGCTCTTCGTTTTGAACTCCGTAATTACCAATATGAGAGGTGGTATTCACAACAATTTGACCGTAGTATGAAGGATCAGTGTAAATCTCCTGATATCCCGTCATTCCCGTGTTGAAGCAGATTTCTCCGCCTGTAGTACCAATTTTACCGATTGCAATGCCTTCGAAACGTGAACCGTCTGCTAGAAGAAGCACCGCCTTTTGCTGAGTTTGCTCTTGATTATGCGACATATTATGATTGGCGTGCGATTTTTCGCATCGTGCAAAAATAAGAGAGAAATGGGTACTGTCAAAGTTCGAGTTTCGATGTTTGATAAGAGGTTCAAACGTAGCCAGTTTAGACCACTCGAATTCTTAGTACTCTACAGCTTTTACTCGAGGTCTCCCAAGGTCATAGAGCATTTGAACATGAGCCCTGAGCGCTTGGATCAAGGTCGGTTTGGAATGATATGGAATCCCAAATTCCTCAGCTGTTTTCTTAACGATTGGTGCTAAGTTCCTATAGTGCACATGACAAACATGAGGTAGCAAGTGATGCTCTACCTGAAAATTAAGACCTCCTACTAACCAGGTAAACACCTTATTATCCGGGCAAAAATTAGTTGTGGTCAATAATTGATGTACTGTCCAATTATTATCTATTTGACCATCCTCATCAGCTACAGGAAATTCCAAAGATGGCATAATGTGAGCCATCTGAAAAACAAATCCAATGGCCAAGCCTGTAATAAAGTGCATGGTTAGAAAAGAAGCGACAACAACCCAGGTGCTTACAGGCAAAACAATAATTGGAATGATCAGAGCATAGAAATAGTAAAGCACCTTCCAAATTAATGCTCCTGCTTGAGCCTTGAAGTATTCATTAGGTTCAGAGAAAAACCCGAGATCTTTGAATTGCTTCATTTTCACAAAATCCTTGGCAGTAATCCATGAAAGTGTCGATAATCCGTAAAAGAACCAGAAATACAAATACTGATACTTATGAATGCTTTGATGATCCTTGTGTGGATCGAATCTCAAGAAAAATGGCTGGTTTAAATCATTGTCAGCCTCATTTATATTAGTGTATGAGTGGTGCAAAACATTGTGCTGAATCTTCCAAGAAGTGGCATTTGCACCGATCATATTCATGGAAAGGCTCAATACTCTATTAATGAACTTATTCTTAGAATACGAGCCATGATTGGCATCATGCATTACGCACATACCAATACCCGCTGTACCCAAGCCACTAATAATATAAAGCAGAAAAACCAAAGCAGGTTCATTGACAAGACCAAAGTTCATAATGACCAATGGACCAAAAAACATGGATAACATCAAGGCAGTCTTCGCATACATACCGGCATTGGCATGTTTAGAGATACCTTTCTTCTTAAAGTACAGGTTTACGCGCTTCTTAAGCGTTTCTGAGAATTCAAGGTCTTTAGCCCTTGAGAATTTAGGATGTCTGATAGAAATAAAATTTAGTTGTCTCTTTGAATAATTGCCAACCAACTTTCATTTCAGAGCTTCGACCACAGCACTTGTTCCTTCTACACAGTTAAGCCTACAATATTCTTCTACAAAGTACAGAATTCAATTAGAACTTTCGGCTTTATCATCTAAAGAAGTGTTAAATCAAAAAAGCCCTATCCAATGGACAGGGCTTTGTGTTTTATGAAAAACTCTTTGCTCTTCCGCTAAGCGGAATTAGTCTTTCTTTTCTTCTTCGTCAGAAGACTCTTCAGTTGCTTCCTCAGCCGCAGCTTCAGGAGCTTCTTCAGTTTCTGCAGCAGGAGTTTCTTCTACTTCAGCAGTTGCTTCTTCAACAACCTCTTCAGTAGCCTCTTCCACTACAACTTCTTCTGCTACTGGAGCTTCCTCAACTACTGCTTCCGCTTTTGCTTCTACAGCTGGAGTAGCCTCAGTATTCTTTTTACCACCTCTTCTTCTACGAGATTTTTTAGCACCAGCTTTCTCTTCAGAACCTAGTAGCAATTCGTTGAAGTCAACCAACTCGATGATACACATGTCAGCGTTATCACCTAAACGGTTACCAGTTTTGATGATTCTGGTATAACCACCTGGTCTTGAAGCCACTTTTTCAGCTACTTCATTAAAAAGGGTAGTTACTGACTCTTTGTCTTGCAAGTAAGAGAAAACTATTCTTCTAGAGTGAGTAGTATCATCCTTTGCTCTTGTGATCAAAGGCTCAACATACTTTCTCAAAGCTTTAGCTTTAGCCACAGTAGTGGTAATTCTCTTATGCTCGATCAAAGAAGAAGCCATGTTAGAAAGCATCGCTTTTCTGTGAGATGCTGTTCTGCTCAAATGATTAAATTTCTTCCCGTGTCTCATCGCTCTTACTCTTCTTCTAATTTATATTTCGCTAAGTCCATACCGAAAGTAAGGTTCTTGTCAGCTACAAGCTGCTCAAGTTCAGCTAAAGATTTCTTACCGAAGTTTCTGAACTTCATCATGTCAGAGATCTCTAATCTTACTAAGTCACCTAAGGTACGTACATCTGCTGCTTTTAAACAGTTGTAAGCTCTCACTGAAAGATCAAGATCGTTCAATGAAGTCTTCAACAACTTACGCATGTGAAGCATTTCTTCGTCTACTTGCTCAGGCTCATCCAAAGCACCAGTTTCTAAGATCATGTTCTGATCAGAGAACAACATGAAATGTTGGATCAAAATGTGAGCAGCACCTTGCAATGCCTTCTCAGGGTGAATAGAACCATCAGTTTTGATGTCTAAAACCAACATTTCGTAGTCAGTTTTTTGCTCTACCCTTGTATTCTCTACGCTGTACTTTACGTTTTTGATCGGTGTAAAGATCGCATCGATCGGAATGTAACCGAATACTTGCTCAGAAGGTCTGTTCTCTTCAGAAGGAACATAACCTCTACCTTTTTCGACCGTCAATTCGATCTCAAAGCGAGTACCTTTATCGATGTTACAAACCAAATCTTCTGGGTTCAAGATTTCAAATGCAGAAGTGAATTTTCCAATGTCACCTGCAGTGAATTTATCTTGACCTTCGATCACTACGTTGATCTTATTATCCACAGTATCAGAGATTTTTTTGAATCTTACTTTTTTCAGATTCAAGATGATCTCAGATACATCCTCCACAACACCTTCTATAGTTGAGAACTCGTGCAATACACCTGGTACTTTAATGCCAGTGATCGCATAACCCTCCAATGATGATAGGAGGATTCTTCTCAATGCATTACCAATCGTTACCCCGTAGCCTTTTTCCAGAGGTTTAAAAGTGAACAGACCGTGAAAATCGTCTGCCTTCTCCATCACCACCTTCTCCGGGATTTGAAATGCTAGTATTGACATATACTTAAATTGTTTAAAGGTTTCAAATAGATTATTTAGAGTAAAGCTCGACAATCAGCTGCTCCTTGATGTTCTCAGGGATATCTTCTCTAGTAGGTACGTTAACCATACCACCAGTCATTTCTGAAGAATTCCACTCTAACCAAGGGTACTTAGTAGCGCTGTTGCCTGCTAAGCTATCAGTGATAGCTTCAAGAGATTTTGATTTCTCTCTTACTCCAACCACATCACCTGGTTGTACATGGTAAGACGGAATATTCACGATCTCGCCATTTACAGTGATATGCTTGTGAGAAACCAATTGTCTTGCTCCTCTTCTTGTTCTTGCAATCCCAAGTCTGTACACTACGTTGTCCAATCTTGCTTCCAATAATTGAAGTAAGATCTCACCAGTAATACCTGACTTTCTTGATGCTTTGTCAAACAAATTCGCGAATTGTCTTTCTAGTACACCATAAGTGTATTTCGCTTTTTGTTTTTCCATTAACTGGATAGCATATTCCGATTGCTTTCTTCTTCTACCTCTACCGTGTTGTCCCGGAGGATATGCTTTCTTTTGTAATGCTTTGCTGTGACCGAAGATTGGATCGTTGAAACGTCTTGCAATCTTCGCTTTAGGTCCTCTATATCTTGCCATTACTCCTAAATTTCTTAATTAAACTCTTCTACGTTTTGGAGGACGACAACCATTGTGTGGTAGTGGAGTCACATCCTTGATCATAGTTACTTCAATTCCTGAATTCTGGATAGTTCTGATTGCAGATTCTCTACCAGCACCAGGGCCTTTCACAAATACTTCAACTTTTCTAAGTCCAAGCTCATATGCTTTTTGAGCACAGTCTTGAGCAGCCATTTGCGCAGCGTATGGAGTGTTCTTTTTAGAACCTTTGAAACCCATCTTACCGGCAGAAGCCCAAGAGATCACTTGTCCTTGTTGGTTAGTCAAAGAGATGATAATGTTGTTGAAAGACGCTTTGATGTGCGCTTGGCCTAGCGCATCAACCTGCACTACTCTCTTTTTCGCTTTATCTTTTCTTTTTTGAGCCATCTTAAATATTCTTTATAGGCATTAAAAACTCACCAATTACTTAGTTGCTTTCTTTTTGTTAGCAACAGTCTTTCTCTTACCTTTTCTCGTTCTAGAGTTGTTCTTGGTATGCTGACCACGAACCGGTAATCCTTTTCTGTGTCTCAATCCTCTGTAACAACCGATGTCCATCAAACGCTTGATGTTCAATTGTACTTCTGACTTAAGTACACCTTCAATTTTAAACTCCTCAGAAATAATATTTCTGATAGTTTTTTGTTGCTCATCATCTAGATCACCGATTTTGGTATTTACATCAATACCAGCTTTGTCTAAGATGTAGTTTGCACTGCTTCTTCCAATTCCGAAGATGTATGTCAAACCGATCTCTGATCTTTTGTGATCTGGAATATCTACTCCTGAAATCCTTGCCATAATTATCCTTGTCTTTGTTTGAATCTAGGATTCTTCTTGTTAATCACGTATAATTTTCCTTTCCTACGGATTACTTTGCAATCTGCGCTACGCTTCTTGATTGACGCTTTAACTTTCATTGCTAATTATTTATATCTGTAAGTAATTCTTCCTTTTGTTAAATCATATGGAGACATCTCCAACTTTACTCTGTCGCCAGGTAAAATTTTGATATAGTACATTCTCATTTTACCTGAGATATGTGCTAGTACTACATGACCATTCTCTAGCTCCACTCTGAACGTTGCGTTCGGTAGTGCTTCCAAAATGGTACCGTCTTGTTCTATAGATCCTTGTTTCGCCATATTATATTTTTACAACCTCTTCTATGTATTTATGAGTTGTTAATATTTCTGTTCTATCCTTGAATATGGCCACGGTGTGCTCGTAATGAGCAGAAGGTTTGCGGTCTCTCGTTCTGATTGTCCACCCGTCATTCTCCTGCACGATGTTTCTTGTTCCTAAATTCACCATTGGTTCAATGGCAATCACAAGTCCCTCTTGCAGTTTCGGACCTCTCCCTCTTTTACCGTAATTCGGAACCTCAGGTGATTCGTGAAGGTTACGACCTAAGCCGTGACCTACCAATTCTCTCACCACAGTGTAACCTCTGTCCTCCACATATTTTTGGATCGCAAAAGCTAGATCACCTATTCGGTTGCCAAACTTGGCCTCTTCAATACCTACATACAACGACTCCTTCGTTGCTTTCAACAGTGCTAAAGTCTCTTGAGAAACGTCTCCTACGGGGTAAGTGTAAGCGCTATCGCTATGAAAACCTTTGTAGTAGACTCCACAATCTATAGAGATTATATCACCGTCTTTTAATTCATATTCGCTCGGAAATCCGTGAACAACTACTTCGTTCGTAGAAATACAGAGCGTTGCGGGGAAACCATTATATCCTTTAAAGGAAGCAGTTGCCCCATGGTCCTTGATAAACTCTTCAGCGATTTTATCAAGGTATTCAGTCTTTACTCCTGGCCTAACGTTTTTGGCCACTTCTCCGTGAGCTCTGCCTAAAATGTCGGCACTCTCACGAATAATTTGAATCTCTTCTTCAGTTTTGTAGAAGATCATCTTTTATGCTACAGCTACATTCTGAGATCTACCTCTCGTCTTTCCTGACTTCATCATTCCTTCGTAATGACGCATCAGCAAGTAGCTTTCTATTTGTTGCAATGTATCTAAGATCACACCAACCATAATCAGCAATGATGTACCTCCGTAGAAGTATGAGAACTGCTGACCCACACCTGCTAAGTAAGCAAATGTTGGAAGGATTGCGATTAGAGCCAGGAAGAATGAACCTGGGAATGTGATTCTATCAATTACACCACCGATGAACTCAGAAGTAGCAGCTCCCGGCTTGATACCCGGAATAAAACCACCGTTTCTTTTTAAGTCATCAGCCATGCTTGACGGATTCACAGTAATTGCAGTATAGAAGAATGTGAATGCAATGATCAACACTGCAAATACCACATTGTATTGCCATGAATATGGATTAGCGAAAGCATTTGTTACGCTATTCCAGAAATCATTCGAATCAGCCCAGATCTGACCAATCAAAGTAGGTAAGATCATTAATGCTTGAGCAAAGATGATTGGCATTACACCAGCAGCATTCACTTTTAAAGGAATGAACTGACGCTGACCGCCATATACTTTACCACCTACTACTTGCTTAGCATATTGAACCGGGATTCTTCTGGTAGCTTGTACCAAAGCAACAGTCACCATAACAACTCCGAACAACACTAGGATCTCAACAACTGAGAACAAGGCTCTGCTGATACCGTTTGTTGTCACGAATTCGAACCAAGCTGCACCTGGCAAACTTGAAATGATTCCGATCATGATCAACATAGAGATACCATTACCGATACCTTTATCAGTGATCTTTTCTCCTAACCACATACAGAACATAGTTCCTGAAGTAAGAAGGATCATAGATGAGATAGTGAAGAAAGTAGGGTCGATGTTTGGAGAAATAGCCTCAGCTGGAATTGTCACTTTTAAGTAACCGATTGACTGTGCAAGGGTCACCAAAATGGTCAATACTCTTGTAATCTGAGTCAGTTTCTTACGTCCAGACTCTCCTTCTTTCTGCATTTTCTGGAAGCTAGGTACAGCTACAGTCATCAACTGAATCACAATCGATGCAGAGATGTAAGGCATAATACCCAATCCAAAAATGGATGCTCTTGAGAAAGAACCTCCTAATAGTGTATTCAAAATACCAAGGATACCTGAATCCGTGTCAGTTAACTGAGTAGGATCCACACCTGGTAATACAACGAATGAGCCTAGTCTAAAAATAACCAAGAACCCCAGCGTAGCTAGGATTCGGTTTCTAAGCTCCTCAATTGCAAAAATGTTCTTTATGGTTGTTATGAATTTCTTCATGTTTTAAAGCGTTGTAACGGTTCCACCTTGTTTCTCTATGGCTGCAGCGGCAGTCGCAGAAAATTTGTGAGCCGTAACATCAACCTTTGCTTTGATTTCGCCTCTACCTAATACTTTGATCAAGTCGTTCTTTCCTGCCAAACCGTTTTCGATTAAAGTATCAACAGTGATTGCTGCAACACCCGCTTTGTCAGCAAGTTCTTGCAATGTATCAAGGTTGATCGCCTTGTACTCAACTCTGTTTGGGCTAGTAAATCCGAACTTAGGTACTCTTCTCTGCAATGGCATTTGACCACCTTCGAAACCAGATTTTCTTGAATAACCAGATCTAGACTTGGCACCTTTGTGTCCTCTTGTAGAAGTTCCACCTCTACCAGACCCTTGGCCTCTACCAATTCTCTTTTTGTTCTTAGTTGAACCTTCTGCAGGTTTTAATGTATTCAGTTTCATCTTATGCTTCCTTTACAGATACTAAGTGACTTACTTTATTGATCATACCAGCAACCTGAGGAGTCAATTCAACTTCTACAGATCTGTTGATCTTTCCTAATCCTAAGGCTTCGATGGTTCTCTTTTGCCTTTCAGACTTTTTTATCGTGCTTTTAACTTGCGTGATAACTACCTTGCCCATTTTCCTATCCGTTAAAAACTTTATCTAATTCAACACCTCTTTGTTGAGCTACAGTGTAAGGATCTCTCATCTTCAACAACGCATCGAAAGTTGCCTTTACTACGTTGTGAGGGTTTGAAGAACCTTTTGATTTTGCAAGTACATTGTGGATGCCAGCTGACTCAAATACAGCACGCATCGCACCACCAGCAATTACTCCTGTACCTTCAGATGCAGGCTTAACAAGAACAAATCCACCACCGAATTTACCGATAGTCTCGTGAGGTACAGTTCCTTTAAGGATTGGCACCTTCACCAAGTTCTTCTTTGCATCATCAATACCTTTTGTGATTGCGTCAGTTACTTCATTTGCTTTTCCAAGACCGTAACCTACAACACCATTTCCGTCTCCTACAACTACGATAGCTGAAAAGCTGAATCTTCTACCACCTTTTACAACTTTAGCTACACGCTTGATCGCTACAACCTTCTCGGTCAAGTCGATCTCACTCGCTTTTAATGATCTACTTAATTTTTGGCTCATTTCGATTAAAATTTAAGTCCACCCTCTCTGGCACCATCAGCCAAAGCTTTCACTTTTCCGTGGTAGATATAACCGTTTCTATCAAATACTACTTCAGTAATTCCTTCAGCAGAAGCTTTCTCTGCTAATTTCTTACCTACTTCTTTAGACAATTCAATGTTAGTGTTCTTCTTAGCACCAAGCTCTGCAGAAGAAGCTGAAACTAAAGTATGTCCTTTTTCATCATCAATGATCTGGGCATAGATATTAGTATTGCTTTTGAATACTGAAACTCTAGGCCTTGCAGTAGTACCAGAGATCTTTCTTCTGATACCCTTCTTAATTCTAAGTCTACTATTACTTAAAGCCATACCTCAATTATTTAGCAGCAGTTTTACCAGCTTTTCTTCTAATTTGCTCACCAACAAAGCGAACACCCTTACCTTTATAAGGCTCGATTTTTCTCAATTCTCTCAACTTAGCCGCAACTTGACCGATAAGCTCTTTGTCAGGGCTTTCTAAAGTCACAATTGGGTTCTTACCTTTTTCCATTTTAGCAGAAGCTTTCACTTCTTGAGGAACTTGTAGGTAGATATTGTGAGAGTAACCTAAGTTTAATTCAAGAACATTGTTAGCAACGTTGGCTTTATAACCCACACCAACTAACTCTAATTCTTTTGTATAACCAGCACTTACACCTTCAACCATATTAAAGATCAATGATCTGTAAAGGCCGTGTAATGCTTTATGTCTTTTTTGCTCAGTAGGTCTTGATACAGTACAAACACCTTCTTCAACAGCAACTTTCATTTCAGGATTAACATCCTGAGTCAATTCTCCTTTAGGACCTTTTACAGTCACTACGTTATCAGCAGAAATATCAACTGTAACGCCTTCAGGAAGATTAATAGGTTTATTTCCGATTCTAGACATTTCCTACCCTCCTATTAATAAACGTGACACAATACTTCACCACCAATATGAAGCGTACGAGCTTCTTTATCTGTCATGATACCTCTAGAGGTAGAAACGATGGCAATTCCAAGGCCATTCAATACTCTAGGAAGGTTTTCAGCGCCTGCATACTTTCTTAAACCTGGCTTAGAGATTCTCTCTAGGTTTTCGATGGCAGGGGTTTTCGTAGATGGGTTGTACTTCAACGCAATTTTAATATTGCCTTGAGGTCCATTTTCTTCGAATTTGTAGTTCTGGATGTAACCCTTTTCGTGCAACACCCTTGTGATCTCCTTCTTCACTTTGGAAGCAGGAACATCAACGATTCGATGGTTCGCTCTGATGGCGTTCCTCAATCTTGTTAAGTAATCTGCTATTGGATCAGTCATATTTATGATTTTTTCCGCTATTGCGGTGCTCATTCTGACGATATCTCTCAGACATGAGACTTTTTATAAAAATTAAATACCTTCCGGCCTAAAACCGGCCTGCAAAGGTATTAATTAATTCCGTAAATAAAAAGAGTAAAAACTTACCAGCTTGCCTTGGTCACACCAGGGATCTTACCAGCTGAAGCCATTTCTCTGAATGTCACCCTAGAAATACCGAATTTTCTCATGTATCCTTTAGGACGACCAGTCAACTTACATCTGTTGTGCAGACGAACTGGAGATGAGTTTCTTGGAAGTTTATCTAATCCAATGTAATCACCTTCAGCTTTAAGTTGCGCTCTTTTTTCAGCGTAACGAGCTACTAGTTTTTGTCTTTTTCTTTCTCTTGCTTTTACTGCTTCTCTAGCCATTGCAATTAATTTTTCTTACCTGAAGCGAAAGGCATACCCATCGCTTTTAGCAATTCGTAACTTTCTTCATCTGAATTGGCAGTGGTCACAAATGTGATGTCCATACCAGAAATCTTGTTCACTTTATCGATAGAGATCTCAGGGAAGATAATCTGCTCCTTCACCCCTAACGTATAGTTACCACGACCATCAAAACCTTTGTCTTTTACTCCTCTGAAGTCTCTTACACGAGGAAGAGCAATATTCAAAAGTCTGTCGATGAATTCATACATTCTGTCACCTCTTAAAGTAACTCTCGCACCGATAGGCATTCCTTCTCTTAACTTAAAGTTCGAGATTGAATTCTTAGCAATAGTAGGAACAGCTTTCTGACCAGTGATAGTCGTTAACTCCTCTACTCCGATGTCGATTAACTTTTTGTCAGCAACAGCAGCACCGATACCTTTATTAACAACCACTTTAGTGATCTTAGGCACCTGCATTACAGATGTGTACTCAAACTTCTCTTTCAAAGCAGGTACAACATCGTTGTTATATTGATCTTTTAATCTTGGATTAGCCATTTTTGATTACCTCCCCAGATTTTTTAGCGTAACGAACTAATTTACCATTCTCATCGGCTTTTCTACCGACTCTAGTTGCCTCACCAGATGAAGGATCTACAACCATCAAATTTGACATATGAACTGAAGCTTCAGTCTTCTCAATACCACCATTTGGATTAGTAGCAGATGGCTTAGTGTGCTTAGACACAACGTTTACACCTTCAACGATTGCTCTATACTTCGCAGGGAATACTTCTAGTACCTTACCAGTCTTCCCTTTAGAGTTGCCTGATAATACTTTTACAGTATCTCCTTTTCTGATGTATAGCTTAGCTTTATTTTCTTGCACTTTCATGATTACAATACTTCAGGAGCCAATGAAACAATTTTCATGAATTGCTTTTCACGCAATTCTCTCGCTACAGGGCCGAACATACGAGTACCTCTTGGTTCATCGTTCTGTGTCAACAACACTGCTGCATTATCTTCGAATCTGATGTAAGAGCCATCTTTTCTTCTGATCTCTTTCTTCGTTCTTACGATAACAGCTTTAGAAACTGTACCTTTTTTAAGATTCGAAGAAGAGTGAGCAGACTTGACAGTTACAACGATCTTATCACCTACTGATGCGTACTTTTTCTTAGTACCACCCAACACGCGGATACACAAAACTTCTTTTGCACCGCTGTTGTCAGCAACATTTAATCTACTTTCTTGTCTGATCATGATTACTTAGCTCTTTCAATGATTTCTACTAATCTCCAGCGCTTATTCTTACTCAGCGGACGAGTCTCCATGATTCTTACAGTATCACCGATACCACAATCATTCTTTTCGTCATGAGCCGCAAATTTGGAAGTTTTCTTAACAAACTTACCATAGATCGGGTGCTTTTCTCTTCTTTCTACTACAACAGAAATGGTCTTATCCATTTTGTTACTAGCAACCACACCGATTCTTTCTTTTCTAAGATTTCTGGTCTCCATGCGTCTTTTATTTAGCCAGTTCTTTTGCTCTTAATTCAGTCTGTAATCTCGCAATCAACTTTCTTGATTGTCTGATTTTCATTGGATTCTCGATAGGAGAAATCGCATGAGCAAAGTTTAACTTTCCAAGATTGTCTTGTTCAGTTTTTAGCTTTTCGTTTAGCTCCTCAATAGAGAGTGCTTTGATCTCTGAATTCTTCATAACTATCCAACGTAATCTCTACGTACAACAAACTTAGTTGAGATAGGAAGCTTCTGAGCAGCTAGTCTCAAGGCTTCTTTTGCCAACTCTACATCTACACCTGAAGATTCAAATAGAATCGTACCAGGTCTTACAACAGCTACCCAATAGTCAGGCGCACCTTTACCTTTACCCATCCTTACTTCGGCTGGCTTAGAGGTAATTGGTTTGTCAGGGAAAATTCTGATCCAAACCTGGCCTTCTCTTTTCATAGCTCTTGTCATCGCAATACGAGCAGCTTCAATCTGACGGCTGGTAATCCAACCTGGCTCTAGCGACTTTATACCAAATGTTCCGAAAGAAAGAGTGTGACCGCGTTGAGCAATCCCCTTAACTCTACCCTTCTGCATTTTTCTAAACTTCGTTCTTTTTGGCTGTAACATTTCTTCTTCTTTTTACAGGTGAATGGTTACTTCTTGTTGTTTCTACGGTTAGGTCTTCTACCACCACGGCCTCCCATGTTGTTAGAACCGCCTACGTTAGGAGAAAGATCTCTCTTACCGTAAACCTCACCTTTGAAGATCCAAACTTTGATTCCAATCTTACCATAAACAGTATCTGCTTCAGAGATAGCATAATCAATGTCAGCTCTTAATGTATGCAAAGGAATTCTACCCTCTTTGTACATTTCAGTACGTGCCATTTCAGCACCACCTAATCTACCTGAACATTTGATTTTGATACCTTCAGCACCTACTCTAACAGCAGAAGCAATCGCTTGCTTCATCGCTCTTCTGTAAGAAATTCTAGCCTGAAGCTGTTGTGCAATTGATTCACCAACAAGTTTGGCATCTAATTCAGGACGCTTGATCTCAAAAATATTGATCTGAACATCCTTACCTGTTAGCTTCTTCAATTCTTCCTTGATACGATCAACTTCCTGACCACCTTTACCAATCACAACACCCGGACGAGCAGTGTGAACAGTGATAGTAATTCTTTTGATCGTACGCTCGATAATTATCTTAGAGATCCCACCTTTAGGTATTCTGGCGTTGATGTACTTTCTAATTTCTTGGTCTTCAACCAATTTATTAGAGAAATCTTTACCACCGTACCAGTTAGAGTCCCAGCCTCTAACAATACCTAATCTCAGACCTACAGGGTTTACTTTCTGTCCCATGTCTTAATTATCGTTTTCGTTAGTTTCAACTTCTGTTTCTTCAGCGGTAACTGCAGACCCACCGTTTTTAGCATCGATGATCATCGTTACATGATTTGATCTTTTTCTGATCCTGTGAGCTCTACCCTGTGGAGCAGGTCTCAATCTTTTCAACATTCTTCCGCCATCAACGCGGATTTCTTTGATAAATAGATCAGCATCTTCAAGACGCTCGTCTTCGTTTTTAGCTTGCCAGTTTGCAATCGCAGACAACAAGAGTTTTTCTAAGCGAGCTGCACCTTCCTTAGGCTCGAACTTCAAGATGTTCAAAGCTTTGTTCACTTGCTCTCCTCTGATCAGGTCAGCGACCATTCTCATTTTACGCGCAGAAGTAGGAACGTTATTTAATTTTGCTACTGCTTCCATGATTATCTCTTCTTATCCTTTTTAGCAATGTGACCTCTAAAGTTTCTAGTTGGAGCAAACTCACCGAACTTGTGTCCTACCATGTTTTCAGTTACAAAAACAGGAATGAATTTATTTCCGTTGTGAACCGCAAAGGTATGTCCTACGAAATCAGGAGAAATCATTGATCTTCTAGACCAGGTCTTGATCACAGATTTTTTACCAGACTCGTTCATGGCATCTACCTTGCTCTCAAGTCTGAAATCGATGTATGGTCCTTTCTTTAATGAACGTGCCATGCCTTATTTTTTCTTTTTACCAATGATTAATCTGTTCGAATACTTCTTAGGTGTTCTAGTCTTCTGACCTTTAGCATACAAACCGTTTCTTGATCTAGGGTGACCTCCAGACGAACGTCCTTCACCACCACCCATTGGGTGATCAACCGGGTTCATAGCAACACCTCTTACTCTTGGTCTTCTACCTAACCACCTGTTTCTACCAGCTTTACCAAGCTTCACATTCATGTGCTCAGCATTACCAACAGAACCGATAGTTGCCATACAAGTAACCAATACGTTTCTCATTTCACCTGAAGCCAAACGCAATGTTGCGTACTTACCTTCACGTGCTACCAATTGTACATAAGCACCAGCACTTCTTGCAATAGCACCACCTTTACCAGGTTGGAACTCTACATTGTGGATGATAGTACCTAAAGGAATCTTAGAAAGTGGAAGCGCATTTCCTACTTCAGGAGCAACGTTCTCACCAGAGATGACTGTTTGGCCAACCTCAATTCCTTCTGGTGCAATGATATATCTCTTCTCACCATCAGCGTAGTATAATAAGGCAACTCTCGCTGAGCGGGTGGGATCATACTCTACAGACTTCACTGTTGCCGGAACATCGAATTTGTTACGCTTGAAGTCTACAATTCTGATCTTTCTCTTGTGACCACCACCTATGTAGCGCATGGTCATCTTTCCAGTATTGTTACGACCACCAGATCTTTTCGCAGGTACTACTAGCGACTTCTCAGGAGAAGATGCAGTAACGTCAGCGAAATCAGGAGCAATTCTGTTCCTGGTTCCTGGAGTCATTGGTCTTAGTTTCTTAACGCCCATTTTTATTCAATTATATTCCGCTGTAGAAGTCGATTACATCTCCTTCTGCAACTGTGACGATAGCTTTTTTATATGATGCAGATCTACCAGAAATTACTCTAGACTTAGTATATCTAGATTTCAATTTGCCAGCATATCTCATAGTATTCACATCTTCTACTGTGACACCGTACATTTCTTCAACTGCCTTTTTGATCTCAACTTTGTTAGCCTTGTGGTCAACAATGAAACCATACTTACCTGATTCATTCAGGTTAGACACTTTTTCCGTTACTAAAGGTTTTTTCAAAATGCTCATCTTGATCTTACTTTAGAAGGTTTTCGATTTTCTCAACTGAACTTTCGCTTAGTATCAAGCTGTCAGCATTCAACACATCATAAGTGCTCAATGAATCAGCCGTAGTTACTTTAGCGTTTTGCAAGTTTCTGCCAGAAAGTGTCACATTCTTGTTTTGGTCTCCCAATACAACCAATGTTTTCTTATCAGCAACAGAAATGTTCTTTAATACATTGATGAATTCCTTAGTCTTAGGAGTCTCGAAGTTCAAGTCTTCTAAAACAACCAATGAATTATCTTGTACTTTATAAGCTAGAGCAGACTTACGAGCAAGTTGCTTTAACTTCTTATTCAATTTGAAACCATAGTTTCTTGGCTTAGGACCGAATACACGACCTCCACCTCTGAATATAGGCGACTTGATACTACCCGCACGAGCTGTACCAGTACCCTTTTGTCTCTTGATCTTTTTCGTAGAACCAGCGATTTCACCTCTTTCTTTTGACTTATGCGTTCCTTGTCTTTGGTTAGCCAAGAATTGCTTAACGTCAAGATAGATCGCATGATCGTTTGGCTCGATTCCGAAGATGTCTTCTGAAAGATTTACTTTTCTTCCAGTTTCCTCACCACTGTTTTTTAATACTGCAATCTCCATCTTCTTATTTCTCTAGAACTACGATTGAATTTTTTGCGCCAGGGATAGATCCACTAACAACGATCAGGTTCTTTTCAGGAACCACTTTCAATACTTCCAGGTTGATCACTTTTGTGCGATCATTACCCATTCTACCTGCCATTCTCATTCCTTTGAAAACACGAGCAGGATATGAAGCACCACCAATAGAACCAGGAGCTCTCATTCTATTGTGCTGACCGTGAGTAGCTTGACCTACGCCACCAAAGTTGTGTCTTTTCACAACCCCTTGGAAACCCTTACCTTTAGAGGTTCCAATGGCATCTACGAAGTCACCCTCTTTGAAAACATCAGAAACGCTGATCTCGTTACCAAGTGCGATCTGACCTTCAAATTCCTCACGGAAATTTCGGAACTCGACTACATTCTTTTTAGGAGTAGTACCGGCTTTCTTAAAGTGTCCTTTTAGTGCAGCTGGCGTATTTTTTTCTTTACGCTCACCATACGCTAATTGAACAGCCTTATAACCGTCTGATTCCTCATCTTTTACTTGCGTGATTACGCAAGGACCAGCCTGTATCACCGTGCATGCGACATTACGTCCATCGGCACCAAATACGCTAGTCATTCCGATTTTTTTTCCGATTATTCCAGACATTCTTTTAACTGTTTAAAACACTGTAAACACAGTGCTCCCGCGAAACGGACTGCAAAGATAGAAATTTAAATTTTTGTTACCAATAGGGATTTCAAAAATTCCGAAACAATTTCTACAAACACACCGTAGTCGCTGATTCCTTTATTTTAAAGCATAAAAAAGAGGCTGATCTTACGAAAAGCCTCTTTGTATATTGTATTAAGGTAATTATACCTTGATCTCTACGTCTACACCTGAAGGTAACTCTAACTTCATCAAAGCGTCTACAGTCTTAGCGCTTGAAGAATAGATGTCTACCAATCTTTTGTAAGTGCAAAGTTGAAATTGCTCACGCGCTTTTTTGTTTACGTGTGGAGATTTCAACACTGTAAATTTCTCTTTTACTGTTGGTAATGGAATAGGACCACTAACAATAGCACCAGTAGTTTTTACTGCTCTCACGATTTTCTCTGATGACTTATCCACCAAGTTGTGATCGTATGACTTTAATTTAATTCTAATTTTCTGTGTCATAATCTTGTCAATTTACAGCTTACTCGCCTTTGCTTGCTTTAATAACTTCTTCTGCAATGTTGTTAGGAACAGCATCGTAGTGAGAGAATGTCAATGAGGCAGTTGCTCTACCTGAAGACATTGTTCTTAAGTCAGTTACATAACCAAATAGCTCCGACAATGGAACGTCAGCCTTGATCACAGTAGAAGTTCCTTTAGTATCCATACCTTTCATGATACCTCTTCTTCTGTTCAAGTCACCAGTGATAGAACCAGTATACTCATCAGGAGTCACTACGTCTACCGCCATGATCGGCTCCATCAATTTAGGAGAAGCTTGCTTAGCCGCAGCTTTGAAACCAAGTCTTGCTGCCATTTCAAATGAAAGTGCATCTGAATCCACATCGTGGAAAGATCCATGGAACAATCTTACTTTCATGTTCTCAACTGGGTAACCAGCCAAAGGACCATTATCCATTGCAGATTTGAAACCTTTCTCAATAGCAGGGATAAATTCTTTAGGAATCACACCACCAACAATCTTGTTGTCGAATTGTAATCCTTCTTTCTCGTAATCCTCATCTTGTGGAGACAATTCAAATACGATGTCTGCGAATTTACCTTTACCACCAGACTGCTTCTTATATACCTCTTTGTGCTCAATTGAAGAGTTGATAGACTCTTTGTAAGCCACCTGAGGAGCACCTTGGTTTACTTCTACTTTGAATTCTCTTTTCAAACGATCCATGATGATGTCTAAGTGAAGCTCACCCATACCTCTAAGGATAGTCTGTCCAGTTTCTTCGTCAGTGTTAACTGTAAGCGTTGGATCTTCTTCAACCAACTTCGCGATAGCCATACCTAGTTTATCAACGTCAGCTTGAGTTTTAGGCTCAATTGCATAACCGATAACCGGATCAGGGAAGTCCATTGATTCAAGAACGATCTTATTCTTTTCGTCAGAAAGTGTATCTCCAGTCTTGATGTCTTTAAATCCTACTACAGCAGCGATATCACCACAATACAATTGATCAATTGCATTCTGCTTGTTCGCGTGCATTTGGAAGATTCTTGAGATTCTTTCTTTCTTATTAGTTCTGTTGTTATAAACGTAAGAACCTGCATCTAACAATCCAGAGTAAGATCTTACGAAACAAAGTCTACCTACAAATGGGTCAGTAGCAATTTTGAAAGCTAGTGCAGAGAACGGATCGTTCGGATCTGGCTTTCTTGTTACTTCTTCTTCTGTATCAGGGTTAGTACCAACAATGTTATCTCTATCTAGTGGTGAAGGCAATAGCTCCATCACGTAGTCAAGCATAGTCTGTACACCTTTGTTCTTGAAAGCAGAACCACACATCATAGGAACAAAGTCCATATTGATAGTAGCTTGTCTCAAAGCAACAAGGATTTCATCTTTTGTGATTGAATCAGGATCTTCGAAGAATTTCTCCAACAAAGAATCATCGTACTCAGCGATAGCCTCAAGAAGACCTTCTCTGTACTCAGCAACTTCATCAACCATGTCAGCAGGGATCTCAACTTCTTCGAAAGTCATTCCCTGATCAGCTTCGTTCCACACGATAGCTTTGTTCTCTACCAAGTCAACCACACCTTTGAAGTTCTCCTCAGCACCGATAGGTAACTGTAGAGGAACTGACTTAGTGCCTAACATGTCTTTCACCTGTCTACACACGTTCAAGAAGTCAGCACCAGCACGGTCCATTTTGTTAACGAATCCGATACGAGCTACTTTGTAGTTATCTGCTAATCTCCAGTTAGTCTCAGACTGAGGCTCAACACCATCAACAGCTGAAAACAAGAATACCAAACCATCCAATACACGTAATGATCTGTTTACTTCTACTGTGAAGTCAACGTGACCAGGAGTGTCAATGATGTTGATATGATATTCGTTGTTTTTGTATGGCCAGAATACAGTAGTAGCAGCAGAAGTAATAGTAATACCTCTTTCCTGCTCTTGCTCCATCCAGTCCATGGTAGCGGCTCCATCGTGCACCTCACCAATTTTGTGAGAAACACCAGTATAATATAGGATACGCTCGGTTGTAGTAGTTTTACCAGCATCGATGTGAGCAGCGATACCGATATTACGAGTGAATTTTAAATCTCTTGCCATTGTAGTTAGGAATTAAAATCTAAAGTGTGAAAATGCCTTATTCGCCTCAGCCATTCTGTGGGTATCATCCTTTTTCTTGACTGCTGCTCCTTCACCTTTTGATCCAGCGATGATCTCACCTGCTAGTCTTTCCATCATGGTTTTCTCACCACGCTTTCTAGCAAACATGATCATCCATTTGATGCCGAGTGAAGTTTTTCTGTTTGGACGTACTTCGGTAGGAACCTGAAAAGTGGCACCTCCCACTCTTCTACTCTTCACTTCGACAGATGGCATGATATTACTCAATGCTTTCTTCCAAGTTTCAAGACCATTCTCACCAGTACGCTCTTCTACAAGCGCTATTGCATCGTAAAAAATGCTATAGGCAATACTCTTCTTACCATCGATCATTAGATAGTTCACAAACTTTGTTACCAAAGTATCGTGGAACTTCGGATCGGGAAGAATATATCTCTTCTTTGGTTTAGCTTTTCTCATTGCTTAATTAATTTCTATTTCTTGTCTTTAGGTCTTTTAGCACCATATTTTGATCTTCTTTGAAGACGGCCACTAACACCTGCAGTATCTAATGCACCACGGATGATGTGATATCTTACACCTGGAAGGTCTTTAACTCTTCCTCCTCTGATCAACACAATTGAGTGCTCTTGAAGGTTGTGACCTTCACCTGGGATATAAGCGTTCACTTCTTTTCCATTAGTCAACCTTACCCTAGCTACTTTTCTCATAGCCGAGTTAGGTTTCTTAGGAGTAGTTGTGTAAACCCTTGTACAAACCCCTCTACGCTGTGGGCAGCTGTCCAAAGCAGGAGACTTCGATTTTGAAGTCAACTTCTTTCTGCCCTTTCTTACTAGTTGTTGTATAGTAGGCATTTACAGTTCTTTAAATTTTAATTATTCCTAGTTACAATTTTCGGACTGCAAAGGTAGAAAAAGAACTTTTAGAATCAAATAGCTGAAAGTAAATTAAATAGATAGTGAAAAAGCCACTCTAGTGAGTGGCTTCGTTTAAATTAAATCATTAGAACTTGCGTGTTATTCAACTTTTCCCGGATCATTTTTTCTCCATATAATCCATGAAAGGGAAAAGCCTATTATCAAACAAATAAAGACTTTTAGATAGAAATAAGGCGAAATAATATTCCTCTTTATTACCTCTATATTGGAGTCAAATCCAATATAAAAAAGAAGGGTATTAAAGAGTCCAGCGAAAAATATTAGTGAATTCCTAGTTCTCATCTTGAAAAATGAATTAACACAATTGTCTTCAATTAAAAAATACATTTAGCCGCTGACATGGCTGCCCCACCAGCCGCACCAATAACAGATCCAACTGCACCACCTGCCACACAACCAGCAACTCCTCCAGCAACGGTCCCAACAACAGGAAATACAGCTGTACCAGCTGCACCAGTCGCCCATGCTCCTTGTATACAGCCACCAACGAAACCTGTCACAATACCTTCACCTATACCTCTGCCAATAGTGTTTCTCAAACAATTCCAAAAACCTGGCCTCAATTCATTCTCAGAAATTAATTGGATCTCATAACTTGCCTTTACTTCGAAAGAGAATAGAATAAATAGTAAATCACTTTTAACCTGATTATTCAAGTTTAAAGTTGAAACTTTAGTTCTGTAGTGATCTATCAGGTTAAGCACTTCATGATTCTTTGCATATAATAATTCAGATAATAAAGGTGTCATGAATTCTTTATATTCATCTCCGCAAGAGCTACAATCAACATAAATATCTAGAAGACTGGCTGCTAAAGCATTTTGGTCAACTTGGTCTTTGAAATATTCCTCAGCAAAATCATCTAGATCGTCTCTATATTTATCGACTGTAGAACTACCATTTAACAGATTCTGAATTTTTTCTCGATTCTCGGATGTATTCAATCCAAATTCTTCTAAATCAGGCTGATCTGGCTCTACATTATCACAACTAATAACATAAAGACTAAATACCATAATAATCAATGTAATTTTTTTCATAATGTGTTTATTTAAGTTTATTATATAAATATATATTGTTTTAATTGGTTTTCATAATTCAAAAAAAAGCCACTCCCCTGTTTCCAAGAAAGTGGCTCTATATTATTATGAGTAACTCTTAGGCTTCTCCTACTGTGCCTCCGAAATTCATCGGAAACTTTGGGGGAGCATCAGCTTGCTTAATGGTACCGAAGTTATTCTCGTACTTGTCGATATTATCCTTCAGTGCATAAAGCAATCTTTTAGCATGCTCAGGAGTGATCACAATTCTTGACTTTACTTTTGCCTTAGGCACTCCAGGCATCATTTTGATAAAGTCGATCACAAATTCTGAGTTAGAATGAGCGATCATCGCCAAGTTGACATACTGACCTTCAGCAACTTCTTCTGAAAGCTCAATATTCAATTGATTCTGATTGTTTTGCTCCTTTTGCTCCGCCATTTGCTTAAGCCTCTACGTTCTCTTCTGAAGATTCTGCCTGATAAGCTTCTTTTGCAGCCATCAGATCTTCGTACTCTTCTTTGTTTCCTACGATCAACTCGTTGTACTCTCTCATACCAGTACCTGCAGGGATCAAGTGACCAACGATCACATTCTCCTTCAGACCCATTAGTGTATCTTGCTTACCCCTGATAGAAGCTTCGCTCAATACTTTAGTAGTTTCCTGGAATGAAGCAGCAGACAAGAAACTGTCAGTACCCAAAGATGCTTGAGTAATACCCAACAACTTAGGCTTAGAAACTGCAGGTTGTGCATCTCTAACAGTTACCAATTTCAAGTCTTTTCTTCTTAGAGTAGAGTTCTCATCTCTTAGTTCACGAGGAGTTACAATCTGACCTGGCTTCATGTTTTCTGAATCACCAGCTTCAGCCACAACTTTCATGTCTAAGATTCTATCATTCTCTTCTCTGAATCCGAATTTATCAACAACCTCACCTTTCAAGAATTGAGTATCACCTGAATCCATGATCTCAACCTTCTGCATCATTTGCTTCACGATTACCTCGATGTGCTTATCATTGATCTTCACACCTTGAAGTCTATAAACTTCCTGAATCTCGTTCACCAAGTACTCTTGTACTGCAGTAGGACCTTGAATGTTAAGGATATCGTTAGGAGTAGTAGCACCATCAGATAACTGGTAACCCGCTCTCACGAAGTCATTATCCTGTACCAAGATGTGCTTAGACAATGGCACCATGTACTTCTTCTTCACACCGTCTTTAGACTCGATGAAGATCTCACGGTTACCACGCTTGATACCACCATAAGTTACAACACCATCAATCTCAGAAACTACAGCTGGATTAGATGGGTTACGTGCTTCGAAAAGCTCAGTTACCCTTGGAAGACCCCCTGTAATATCTCTTGATTTACCCATTGTTCTTGGAATCTTAGCAAGTGGCTGACCAACCTTGATCTTGTCACCTTCTTCGATTGCCAAGTGAGCACCAACAGGAATGTTGTAAGCTTTAGAACTATCCTTGTAATTTACAATTACAGCTGGGTTCTTAGTTTTATCCTTAGTATCAGTAATTACTTTTTCTCTGTGACCAGTTTGCTCATCGTATTCCTCCTTATAAGTAATACCTTCTTCAACAGCATCGAAAGTAACAGTACCGTCAAATTCAGAAAGGATTACTGCATTATAAGGATCCCACTTACAAATCTGCTGACCTTTTTCAACCTTAGCTCCATTCTTCACAGAAAGGATAGCACCGTAAGGTACGTGGTTGTCGATCAACACCTTCTTAGTCTTAGGATCGATGATAGAAACTAAACCAGTTCTACCCATTACCACATTGATCTTGTTGCCTTCATCGTCAGTAGTAGGAAGCTCTCTTAGCTCTTCAAATTCAACAACACCGTCAAATTTAGCTTGGATCTGAGCATCTACTGCAATGTTAGAAGCAGTACCCCCAACGTGGAAGGTTCTCAATGTAAGCTGTGTACCAGGCTCACCAATAGATTGTGCAGCAATTACACCAACTGATTCACCTTTTTGCGCCATCTTATTAGACGACAGGTTTCTACCGTAACACTTAGCACAAACACCTTTCTTAGTTTCACAAGTCAATACTGATCTGATCTCAACTTCTTCGATAGCAGTCTCATCAATTTGAGCAGCGATCTCTTCGTTGATCTCATCACCAGCAGCAACGATCAACTCTTCTGAAATTGGATCAAATACATCATGTACAGATACTCTACCTAAGATTCTTTCAGATAATGGCTCAACGATATCCTCGTTGTCTTTAAGAGCTGACACTGTCAAACCTCTTAAAGTACCACAATCTGCTTCGTTCACTACACAATCCTGAGCAACGTCCACAAGACGTCTTGTCAAGTAACCTGCATCGGCAGTTTTCAATGCTGTATCGGCCAAACCTTTACGAGCACCGTGTGTAGAGATAAAGTACTCTAGTACATCTAGTCCTTCTTTAAAGTTTGAAAGAATTGGGTTTTCGATGATCGCTCCTACAGAACCTGCAAGGTTTTTCTGTGGTTTCGCCATCAAACCTCTCATTCCACCTAACTGACGGATCTGCTCTCTAGAACCCCTTGCTCCTGAGTGCATCATCATGTAGATAGCGTTGAATCCTTGCTGATCCTCTTCCATCTCTTGCATCAATCCGTTAGTCAAACGAGTGTTAACCCTTGTCCAGATATCAATTACCTGGTTGTATCTTTCATTATCTGTGATAAGACCCATTAAGTAGTTTTGCCATACAGCATCTACTTCAACTTTAGCCTCTTCGATCAATCCATCCTTGTTATCAGGGATGTTGATATCATCAAGACCCATTGATAGACCACCAGAGTAAGCCATTTGGAAACCTAATTCCTTGATATCATCTAAGAACTTAGCAGTCTTAGCAATACCACAAATACCTACCACATTAGCGATGATCTTCTGTAGCTTTTTCTTGGTTAATAGTTCGTTCACGAAACCTACCTCTTCAGGTACCTTTTCGTTGAATAATACTCTACCAGCTACTGTCTCTATCACTTTGTCTACTAACTCACCATTCTCTCTCACCTTAGTTTTCACATGGATGTGAGTGTGAAGTGTGATCTTACCTTCGTTAAGTGCAATGACAACTTCCTCCGCAGAGTAGAATCTCATGCCCTCACCCGGTACTTTATGATCATCAGTAGATCTTCTTCCTTTAGTTACATAGTAAAGACCTAATACCATGTCCTGAGATGGTACTGCAATTGGAGCACCGTTCGCAGGGTTCAAGATGTTGTGAGAAGAAAGCATCAACATAGAAGCTTCTAATACCGCATCATGGCCTAGTGGTACGTGAACCGCCATTTGGTCACCATCAAAGTCAGCGTTAAATGCTGTACATACAAGAGGGTGCAATTGGATCGCCTTACCTTCAATTAGTTTCGGCTGGAATGCCTGAATACCTAATCTGTGAAGTGTAGGAGCACGGTTAAGTAGTACTGGGTGTCCTTTCAATACATTTTCAAGGATATCCCAAACCACCGGGTCTTTTCTATCTACAATTTTCTTAGCAGACTTCACTGTCTTCACAATACCTCTTTCGATCAGCTTTCTGATGATGAAAGGTTTGAAGAGCTCAGCCGCCATATTCTTAGGTAGACCACACTCATGCAGCTTTAATTCAGGACCTACAACGATCACCGAACGGCCAGAGTAGTCAACCCTTTTACCCAATAGGTTCTGACGAAAACGACCTTGCTTTCCTTTAAGCATATCACTTAAAGACTTCAATGCTCTATTTCCATCTGATCTTACTGCGTTAACTTTTCTTGAGTTATCGAACAATGAATCAACAGCTTCTTGAAGCATACGCTTCTCGTTTCTTAAGATCACTTCAGGAGCTTTGATATCGATCAATCTTTTCAGACGGTTGTTTCTAATGATCACACGTCTGTATAGATCGTTCAAATCTGAAGTAGCGAAACGACCACCATCAAGCGGAACCAATGGTCTCAATTCTGGCGGAATAACAGGTACCATTCGGATCACCATCCACTCTGGTCTGTTCTCGATTCTAGTTCTTGCATCTCTGAATGCCTCAACAACTTTCAGACGCTTTAATGCCTCTGCTTTTCTTTGCTGTGACGTATCAGTAGCTGCTTGGTGACGAAGTGCATAAGACATTTCATCAAGATTCAATCTTGACAACAACATCTCAAGTCCTTCAGCACCCATTTTAGCGATGAATTTCTCAGGATCTTCATCATCTAACATTTGGTTCTCTCTAGGAAGTTTATCTAGAATATCTAGGTATTCATCTTCCGTTAAGAAATCCATGTAGGCAATTCCTTCTTCTTCCTTAACACCTGGTTGGATAACCACGTATCGCTCATAATAAATGATCTGATCCAATTTCTTGGTTGGCAAACCAAGTAGGTATCCGATCTTATTAGGAAGAGATTTGAAATACCAAATATGTGCTACAGGAACAACAAGTTCGATGTGACCCATGCGCTCTCTACGTACCTTTTTCTCGGTAACTTCCACACCACATCTATCACAGATAATACCTTTATATCTGATTCTCTTGTATTTCCCACAATGACATTCCCAATCCTTTACAGGTCCGAATATTCTTTCACAGAATAAACCACCCATTTCAGGCTTATAGGTTCTATAGTTGATGGTTTCCGGTTGTGTAACCTCTCCATGAGAAGACTCAAGGATTGATTCCGGTGAAGCCAAACTGACCGTTACTTTGCTGAAGTCGTTATTAAGTTTTTTATTCTTTTTAAATGCCATAGCTTTTTTAAATCTTAATTAGGGCTTTAACCAAATCTTTTAATGTTCTTAGTTCAATGTGATTTCTAGAGCTAAACCTCTTAGTTCGTGAACCAATACATTGAATGATTCAGGAATATTTGGTTTAGGGATAGCATCACCTTTCACGATCGCTTCATAAGCTTTCGCTCTACCAATAACATCATCAGATTTAACTGTCAGAATTTCTTGAAGAACGTGAGATGCACCGAATGCCTCGAGTGCCCAAACTTCCATCTCTCCAAAACGCTGACCACCGAATTGCGCCTTACCACCTAATGGCTGTTGAGTAATCAACGAGTAAGGACCGATAGATCTGGCGTGCATCTTATCATCAACCAAGTGACCTAGTTTCAACATGTAGGCAATACCTACAGTCACAGGCTGATCAAAACGCTTACCAGTTAAACCATCATATAAGTGAACTCTACCTGCAGAAGGTAAGCCAGCCTTAGCTAACTCAGCCTCTACCTCTTCCATGCTTGCGCCATCGAAGATTGGAGTTGCGTATTTCTTACCAAGCTCAAGACCTGCCCATGCCAAGATCGTTTCGTAGATCTGACCAATGTTCATCCTCGAAGGTACACCTAGTGGGTTCAATACGATATCCATTGGAGTACCGTCTTCTAAGAATGGCATATCCTCTTCTCTTACGATCTTAGCAACAACACCTTTGTTACCGTGACGACCCGCCATCTTATCACCAACTTTCAGCTTACGCTTCTTAGCGATGTAAACTTTAGCCAACTGAACGATACCTGTAGGTAGTTCATCACCCACTTCAATTGTGAAGCGTTGACGTTTGAACTCACCCATGATCTCGTTTCTCTTCAGGTTGTAATTCTTCACCATCTTCATGATCAACTCATTCGTATGGTCATCATTTGTCCAACCTTCAAGGTTCAAGTCAGCGATCAAGTTTACTTCTTCTTGAACTGAGTAGTTACTCTCATCTCTGTAGACATTCTTCTCAGGGAACAAGTTGTTAGAAATGTTCGCTTTGTTGAATTTCACTCCTTTAGAGATGATCTCATCACCAAATTTGTGTTTTACCCCTTGAGAAGCTTTGCCATCAAGTAGCTCAACCAACTTAGTGATCATTTGAGCTCTCAATCCAAGTAAGTCTTGAGAATATTGTGCTTTAAGTGCTTCAACTTCTTTCTTAGCCTTAGCTCTTAAATCTTTATCTTTCTTAGGTCTTGAGAATAATTTAGTATCAATTACTACACCTCTTAGTGAAGGAGAAGCTTTCAATGAAGCATCTTTAACGTCACCCGCTTTATCACCGAAGATGGCTCTCAATAGCTTCTCTTCTGGAGTTGGATCAGTTTCACCTTTAGGAGTAATCTTACCAATTAGGATATCGCCTTCTTTGATTTCAGCTCCAACTCTGATGATACCATTCTCATCTAAGTTCTTCACTGCATCTTCGGAAACGTTAGGAATTTCAGAAGTCAATTCTTCTTCACCTCTCTTAGTATCTCTTACCTCAAGTTCGTATTCATCAATGTGGATAGAAGTAAACACATCGTCTCTTACAACTCTTTCAGAAATAACAATCGCATCCTCGAAGTTATATCCTTGCCATGGCATGTAAGCCACTCTCAAGTTTTTACCAAGTGCTAACTCACCATTCTGAGTTGAGTAACCCTCACAAAGCACCTGACCTTTAACAACTTTGTCACCGTGAACCACAATTGGCTTCAGGTTAACAGAAGTATCTTGGTTAGTTCTTCTGAACTTTACCAAGTCATATGTTTTATACTCATCGTCAAATGTTACCAACTCATCTTCTGAAGTTTGGTCATATTTAACAACGATTTTAGTAGCATCTACATAGTGTACAACACCAGACTCTTCAGCAATTACAAGCGATCTTGAATCTCTAGCTGCTCTTGCCTCTAAACCAGTACCTACAATTGGAGATTCTGGTCTCAACAATGGAACTGCCTGACGCTGCATGTTCGATCCCATCAAAGCACGGTTCGCATCATCATGCTCCAAGAATGGAATCAATGAAGCTGCAACCGATACAATTTGGTTAGGAGCTACATCCATGTAAGTCAATTCTTTCGGTTCAACTACAGGGAAGTCACCCTCAAACCTTGCTTTTACCTTGTCATTGACAAAGTTGCCGTTGTCCTTAAGAGGAGCATTAGCCTGAGCAATGTTATGAGTATCTTCTTCTTCAGCTGTTAAGTAAACAACCTCTTCTTTAGTATTTACTTTACCGTTTTCGATCTTCCTGTAAGGAGTCTCGATAAAGCCCATACCGTTTACTTTAGCATGCACACAAAGAGAAGAGATCAAACCAATGTTTGGACCTTCCGGAGTCTCAATGGTACAAAGTCTACCGTAGTGAGTATAGTGAACGTCACGCACCTCGAAACCAGCTCTTTCTCTTGAAAGACCACCAGGCCCTAATGCAGACATTCTTCTTTTGTGAGTGATCTCAGCAAGTGGATTTGTTTGATCCATGAACTGAGATAGCTGGTTAGTTCCGAAGAATGAGTTGATCACTGAAGACAATGTTCTAGCGTTGATCAAATCAACAGGCTTAAAGTCTTCGTTATCCCTAACGTTCATTCTTTCTTTGATAGTTCTTGCCATACGAGCCAGACCAACACCGAACTGAGCATAAAGCTGCTCCCCCACAGTTCTTACCCTTCTATTAGAAAGGTGATCGATATCATCTACTAGTGCTTTAGAGTTGATCAATCCGATCAAGTACTTCACAATAGAAATGATATCCTCGTTAGTCAAGACTAGTTTCTCAGAATCAATCTCAAGATCTAGCTTCTTGTTGATTCTGTATCTACCAACCTCTCCTAAGTTATATCTCTTGTCTGAGAAGAAAAGTGACTGGATAATGTCACGAGCAGTTTGCTCATCTGGAGCCTCAGTGTTTCTCAACTGACGGTAGATTTGCTCAACCGCCTCTTTCTCAGAGTTTGAATTATCTTTTGCTAAAGTGTTATAGATAATAGTAAAGTCTGCGATGTTGATGTCATCTCTGTGTAAGATGATCGTTTCAGCACCTGACTCTAGAATTAATTCCATGTCCTCATCAGTGATCACATGGTCTCTTTCTAATAGCACTTCATTTCTGTGGATAGAAACTACCTCTCCAGTATCCTCATCCACAAAATCCTCAACCCAAGTTTTGAGAACACGTGCAGCCAGCTTTCTGCCTACTACTTTCTTCAACTGAGTTTTGTTGGCCTTTACTTCTTCAGCAAGACCAAATAAGTCTAAGATATCCTTATCAGTACCATAACCAATAGCTCTTAATAGAGTGGTTACAGGGAATTTCTTTTTTCTATCGATGTAAGCATACATTACTGAGTTTACATCGGTTGCAAATTCAATCCAAGAACCTTTAAAAGGGATGATTCTTGCTGAATATAAAGGTGTACCATTCGTGTGCTTACTTTGAGCAAAGAATACACCTGGAGATCTGTGAAGCTGAGAAACAATAACTCTTTCCGCACCATTGATTACGAACGACCCTTTTTCGGTCATGTAAGGGATGTTACCTAAGAACACCTCTTGCTCAATGGTTTCGAAATCTTCGTTGTCCTCATCGTTACAGGTCAATCGAAGTTTTGCCTTCAAAGGCACAGAGTATGTCAAGCCTCTGTCGATACACTCATCAACATTATATTTTGGAGGATCCACCAAGTAATCGATGAATTCCAAGACAAAGTTTTCTCTTGAATCAGAGATTGGGAAGTTCTCAGAAAACACTTTGAACAATCCGTCCTGAGTCCTTTTTTCAGCAGGAGTTTCTAACTGAAAGAAGTCTTTGAAAGACCTCACCTGCACGTCAAGGAAATCAGGGTAATCCAATACCTTCTGGATCGATGAGAAATTAATTCTGTCTGATTGATTTGCTAGAATAGCCAAGACTTATAAATTTTTGTTACCAAAATTCTTGCACTTAAATAGTGCAAAATAAAAGAGAAATGTACCTATTTAGATACAAACAGGAAAAGACCCGTGATCACAATCGCGTATAACGCGGCCGTGACCAGGGTCATTCCCTAAAAGCCATAAATTGTATGGCTCAACAATTACTTAAGCTCTACTTCAGCGCCAGCCTCTTCTAGAGACTTTTTCAATGCTTCAGCTTCGTCTTTAGCAACTCCTTCTTTGATAGCTTTAGGAGCGCCATCTACCATTTCCTTAGCGTCTTTTAATCCAAGACCAGTCAATTCTTTCACCAACTTAACTACAGCTAGTTTAGAACCGCCAGCAGAAGTAAGGATTACATCGAATTCAGATTTCTCTTCTCCGCCACCTTCACCGTCAGCACCACCAGCCGCAGGGCCAGCTACTGCTACAGCTGCAGCTGCAGGTTCGATACCATATTCTTCTTTAAGGATGTCAGCTAACTCATTAACTTCTTTAACAGTTAAGTTAACCAACTGCTCTGCAAAATCTTTCAAGTCTGCCATTTTATTATTTGTTGTAATGTTTTAAAATCTGTTTTACTAATTAGTTTTCGCGCTCAGAGAGCGTCTTAAGGATTCCTGATAGTTTGTTACCTGATCCTTGTAGACCAGAAATAACATTCTTAGCAGGAGATTGAAGTAATGTAATTACTTCGCCAATAAGCTCAGCCTTAGACTTAAGCTTAGCTAGCATATCCAGGTTCTCTTCTCCAATAAAGAGATCAGTGTCGATGGAAGCGCCCTTCAATACTGGAGATTCACCACCTGATTTTTTTCTAAACTCTTTGATAGCTTTTGCAGGAAGGTTAGAGTTCTCACCAGAGAACATAATTCCTGAAAAACCTTTAAGTACCGTACCATCGAAAGGAGCATAATCAGTATCCATTTGCTCTAGAGCCTTTTGGATCAAAGTGTTCTTAACCACTTTATACTCAATACCCTTATCGAAACACAATCTTCTCAGATTGTTGGTCTCAGCAACCGACATACCGGAAGCATCAGTGATGTAGAAGTTATCGTTCTGAGAAAACTTCTCAACTAAATCATTTATGATTTGCGATTTCTCTTCTCTTGTCATGATATTCCAGTTACAGAGTTCTTATCTATTTTAACACCAGGACTTTGAGTAGTCGAAAGGTTAATACTTTTGAAGTATGTACCTTTTGCTGAAGCTGGTTTCAACTTAGATAAAGTTTGAAGTACTTCATTTGCGTTGTCAGCAATTTTCTCCGGAGAGAAAGATGCTTTTCCAATGCTAGTATGAATGATACCTGCTTTATCTACTTTAAAGTCGATCTTACCGCCTTTAACGTCTTGAACCGCTTTTGCTACATCTAAAGTCACTGTTCCAGACTTAGGGTTAGGCATCAAACCTCTAGGGCCTAATACTCTACCTAGCCTACCTACTTTCGCCATAACAGTAGGCATAGTGATAATTACGTCAATATCAGTCCATCCGCCTTCTATCTTAGCGATATAGTCGTCTAGACCTACATAATCAGCACCTGCATCTTTAGCTTCTTGTTCCTTGTCAGGAGTACAAAGCACTAATACTGTTACCTCTTTACCAGTACCGTGTGGAAGCGCAACAACGCCTCTCACCATTTGGTCTGCTTTACGAGGATCCACACCTAATCTTACATCAATGTCTACTGAAGCATCGAATGTCGCAGAGTTAATCTCTTTGATAATTCCAGCTGCTTCTGACAAGTTGTATTGTTTAGAAGGATCGTATTTACTTAAAGCTTCTTTTTGCTTTTTTGTCAACTTTGCCATCTGTCAAAATTTTAGTTTTCCCAAGGGGCTGCACCAGTTACTCTCAAACCCATACTTCTAGCTGTACCAGCAACCATTTTCATAGCTGACTCAACAGTAAAAGCATTAAGGTCTGGCATTTTAACTTCCGCAATTTCCTTGACTTGATCCCAAGTTACGCTTCCCACCTTTGTACGGTTAGGCTCTGCTGATCCTTTCTTCTTTTTAGAAGCTTCTAGCAACATTACCGGAGCCGGAGGAGTTTTGATAACAAAATCAAACGACTTATCAGAATAGATAGTAACAAGTACTGGAAGTACCTGTCCCATTTTGTCCTGAGAACGTGCGTTGAATTGCTTACAGAACTCCATAATGTTAAGTCCTTTTGCACCAAGTGCAGGACCAACTGGTGGAGATGGGTTGGCTTGGCCTCCCCTTACTTGCAACTTCAGATAACCAGAAATTTCCTTAGCCATCTTAATCTTCTTTTTCTACTTGCATGTAACTTAATTCAACAGGAGTATTTCGGCCGAAGATCTTAACCATAACATTAAGTTTTCTTCTCTCCTCAAATACTTCCTCTATAGTACCCGTAAATCCACTGAAAGGACCGTCCATTACTTTTACGGTCTCTCCAACTATATATGGAGTATCTAGTTGCTCGTCAAATTCATCAATCTCTTCAACCTTACCTAAGATACGGTCTACTTCAGCTTGACGTAATGGGACTGGCGGTGTGGAAGCTTGGCCAGCCTTTTGACCTAGGAACCCTATGATACCCGGGATATTTTTAATGAGGTGACTCACCTCACCATTGCTTAGATCTGCTTGAACCATGACATAGCCAGGGAACATGTTACGATCACGAGAACGCTTTTTACCGTTTCTCATTTCATAAACCTTTTCAGACGGAATTAACACCTGAGGAATGAACTTGGTGAATTTTTCTCTATCCACTTCATTCTCTAAATATTCCTTGGCTTTTCTTTCCTGACCTGAGACGGCCCTTACCATGTACCACTTGAGTTCAGACATATACTAAGCTCTTAATTCTTATAAATTATAAAACCAATCCATGATGTTATCGAAACCTAGATCGATGATTCCGATTAACAAGGCGAAGATCAAAGAAGCCACCAATACTAATACTGAACTACTCTGCAGATCAGACCATTTTGGCCAGCTTACTTTATGTCTCATTTCATCTACCGATGACGTAACGAAAGTCTTCAACTTACTCATAGATATAATTCTATTTTTATTTGCACGGGCGGTAAGATTCGAACTCACGACCCTTGGTTTTGGAGACCAATGCTCTACCAGCTGAGCTACACCCGTGTATCAATATTTAAAATACTTCTTCACCTACTGAAAAAGCCGTTTTTCAAACCCCTCTTTATCAGAGAAATATGAGGCCTACACGTATACTCAGCCCATAAACGGGCTGCAAATGTAGACAGATTTTTTTAACGAAACAAACGCGCTCCCGAAAAATCGAGAACGCGTTTTATATTTTAGTCCTTATTAAAAAGGAGTATTAGTCTAGGATCTCAGTTACCTGACCAGCACCTACGGTTCTACCACCTTCTCTGATAGCGAAACGAAGTCCTTTTTCTAGAGCAACTTTGTTGATCAAGTTAACTTCGATAGTTACGTTATCACCAGGCATTACCATTTCGATGTCAGCAGGAAGCATGATCTCACCAGTAACGTCAGTTGTTCTTAAGTAGAACTGAGGACGGTACTTGTTGAAGAATGGAGTGTGACGTCCACCTTCTTCTTTTGATAGAACGTAAACCTCTGCTTTGAAGTGAGCGTGAGGAGTTACAGAACCAGGCTTACAGATGATCATACCTCTTTTGATATCAGATTTCTCGATACCTCTAAGTAATAGACCAACGTTGTCACCAGCTTCACCTCTATCTAAGATCTTACGGAACATCTCAACACCAGTGATAGTAGACTTCATGTCTTCTGCACCCATACCGATGATGTCAACAGGATCGCCAGAGTTAATTACACCTCTTTCGATTCTACCAGTAGCAACAGTACCACGACCAGTGATCGAGAATACGTCTTCTACAGGCATCAAGAAGTCTTTGTCAGTTAATCTTTCTGGAAGTGGAATGTACTCATCCACAGCAGTCATTAACTCATTGATTTTTTCTACCCACTTAGGCTCGTTGTTCAATCCACCTAAAGCAGAACCTTGGATAACTGGAAGATCATCACCTGGGAACTCGTAGAAAGAAAGTAATTCTCTTACTTCCATTTCAACTAGCTCAAGAAGTTCTTCATCATCAACCAAGTCAACTTTGTTCATGAATACAACTAGAGCAGGTACACCTACCTGACGAGCCAATAGGATGTGCTCTCTTGTTTGAGGCATTGGACCATCAGTAGCAGCAACTACCAAGATAGCACCGTCCATCTGAGCAGCACCAGTTACCATGTTCTTTACATAGTCAGCGTGACCAGGACAGTCTACGTGAGCGTAGTGTCTGTTCTCTGTTTGATATTCAATGTGAGAAGTATTGATAGTAATACCTCTTTCTTTTTCTTCTGGAGCGTTATCGATCGCAGAGAAATCTTTTTGTTCAGCAAGACCCTGGTTTGCTAGAACTGTAGAAATTGCAGCAGTCAATGTGGTCTTACCGTGGTCAACGTGACCGATAGTACCAATATTAACGTGCGGCTTGGAACGGTCAAAGGTTTCTTTAGCCATAATTTTAAATAGTTAATATTAATGTTACAATTAAGTCTTTATTCTAAACCACCGAAGTGGAGTATTCTATAATAGAGCCAATGACGAGATTTGAACTCGTGACCTCTTCCTTACCAAGGAAGTGCTCTACCCCTGAGCTACATCGGCTAAAATAGCTTCAAGTCCCAAGTGTCAAGCTTCTTACTTTCAACACTCAGAACCTTGATCTTGCAACCCAAAGTTTGAGCGGGTGACGAGGCTCGAACCCGCGACCTACAGCTTGGAAGGCTGTCGCTCTACCAACTGAGCTACACCCGCTTTTCCAATTGTAAATTGACAATTACCAATTGACAATTGAGCACTCCAGCGGAGTGCTTGTGGGGGGAGCAGGATTCGAACCTGCGAAGTCATAAGACAACGGATTTACAGTCCGTCCCAGTTGGCCGCTTTGGTATCCCCCCAAAACGTAATTTTCAATATTTAAAAGAACGCAAAAAAATAGCCTCTCTGCGAAAGGGAATGCAAAATTAGACCCTTTTTCTTTTTATTCAAACAATCTGAAAAAAAAGATATAGCCTTTTCTCAGATGCGCTGCAAATGTAATCCTATTCGCTTCAATGCCACATTATTCTTTAAAAAAAATCCTCCCAAATCGTACTAAACATTCTTTAACTCAAGGTCGACAATACGAATTGTTACCTATATTTGTCTGGCTTTTGAGAAAGATGCTTTTGAGCAGGTTTCAAACGACCGAATAATTACACCGGTTACTATGTATACAACCAAATCTGAAAAAGGAGAAGACGTTAGTATTAGATTTGAAAACGAGCAGATCATCATCAATGATGAAGCGCTAGATATCTCCTTCCAAAATCAATTAAACGGCAACTTTATAATCCACCAAAATGGTGAAGCCATCAAGGCGGAAGTATTAGAAGTGGATGACGCCAAAAAGAAATTCACTATTAAGATCGCCAACGGTATTTATACCATCGACTTAAAGGACAAAACTGATGCCTTGTTAGAAAAACTTGGAATGACTCATTTGCAGAATGTAGTGATCAAGGATATTAAGGCTCCAATGCCAGGATTAATTCTGGACATCATGGTAGAGGTTGGTCAGGAAGTAAAGAAAGGTGATGCACTGATGATCCTTGAAGCAATGAAGATGGAGAACGTGCTTAAATCAACTGGTGAAGGTACCATCACTTCAATTGAGGTGGAAAAAGGTCAAAGTGTTGAGAAAAATAATATTCTTATAAAATTTTAGAATCAAATCGATGGCTTACAAAAGAGTACTGCTAAAGCTGAGTGGAGAAGCCTTAATGGGCGAACAGAATTATGGGATTGACGCAGCCCGATTAGAGCAATATGCTTATGAGATCAAAGCTGTTCATGACCAAGGTATCGAAATTGCTATTGTTATTGGCGGTGGAAATATCTATAGAGGTGTGCAAGCTGAGAAATCTGGCATTGATAGAGTGCAAGGAGATTACATGGGTATGTTGGCAACCGTCATCAACGCCATGGCTATACAAAGTACTCTTGAAAAGCATGGCATGTATACTCGATTGATGTCAGGTATTAAAATGGAAGCTGTTTGCGAACCATATATAAAGAGGAGAGCAGTAAGACACCTAGAGAAAGGCCGCATCGTCATATTTGGAGCCGGTATCGGAAACCCTTATTTCACTACAGATTCTACAGCTAGTTTAAGAGCTATCGAAATTGGAGCTGATGCTGTTCTTAAGGGAACTCGCGTTGATGGAGTTTATACTGCTGATCCGGAAAAGGATCCTAATGCCACAAAATTTGATAAATTGACTTTTGATGAGGTAATCAGAAATGGATACAACATCATGGACATGACCGCCTTTACTTTATGTCACGAAAACAATGTACCAATCATTGTATTCGATATGAACAAAGAAGGAAACTTGTCTAAATTGATTTCTGGAGAAAACTTAGGTACTTTAATTAGCTAATCTTATGGAAGAAATAGCCTTATATATTGAAACTGCTGGTGAGATGATGGACAAAGCCATCGACCATGTAAAACACGATCTCGCTAAGATCAGAGCTGGTAAAGCCATGCCGAGTATGCTAGATGGATTAATGGTGGAATATTATGGTTCTATGACCCCGATCAATCAAGTAGCTTCTATTTCTACTCCAGATGCAAGAACCATTTTCATTAAACCTTGGGAGAAAAGTATCATTGGTGAGATTGAAAAGTCTATCATGAATTCTGACCTAGGATTCAATCCTCAGAATGACGGAGAGAATATCATCATCTCAGTACCGCAATTGACTGAAGAAAGAAGAATTCAACTAACCAAGCAGGCAAAGAATGTAACTGAAGATGGTAAAGTGAGAGTTCGAAATGCTCGTAAAGAAGCTAATGATGAACTTCGTAAACTTTTGAAAGATGGTGAAGGTGTATCAGAAGATGCAGTCAAAAATGCCGAAATCGATGTTCAGGAATTAACAGACAAATATGTAAAGCAACTTGATGGAATGCTTGAGCATAAAGAGTCTGAAATTATGACCGTATAAGGTTAAACAGATATTCAAAACTTATAAAGCACCCTAGTGGTGCTTTTTTTTATTCCCTATAATTAACGGTCCAGTACAAAAATGTGCCGTTTCACTCCCCTCCTCTTTTTTGGATATTGGATCATTCGCACTTTAGTTTTCGAAATGTATCCCAATGATTTATTCATGTTTTGTATAATTAATCATTATCCTTGTAATTATTTTTTATACATAAAGTGAAGTAATACGATATGAAAGGAACCAACCTAGGAGAATTTGAGGAGGTAGTACTCTTGACCATAGCCGCTCTAATGGAGGATGCCTATAGTGTTTCTATATGCGATGAAATAGAACGAGTGACAAACAGAAAGGTCAAACTAAGTGTAGTACATGCTGTTCTCAACAGGCTTGACAAAAAAGGCTTTGTCAAATCACATTTAGGAGATCCGACCAATGAAAGAGGTGGTAGACGTAAACGCTTTTTTACTGTTACTCATGCGGGTAAGGTAGCACTCACTAAAATGAAAGAACAAAGAGATCAGCTGTGGCAGATGATCCCTGAATTCAAACTCAATATTATATGACACAAAAAAGTATTCGTCCTCCTCGCTGGGCAGATAAGCTGCTCGAGTGGTATTGCAGGCCAGAACTTCTGGAAGATCTGCAAGGAGACTTATATGAATACTTCGAAAAAAACACACAGAATAAAGGAGCAAGAAGAGCTAGAATCATCTATGGTCTTGATGTGATCAAGTTCTTCAAACCCTACACGGTTAAAAAACTCGAAATATTAGATCAAATAACTCAATTCACAATGTTTAAAAATTACTTCAAAACTTCGATCAGAAGCATTGGGCGAAACAAACTGTTCTCTGCCATCAATGTCTTCGGCCTGGCAGTAAGCATGTCGGTATGTCTTTTGATGATCACACTCTTTACTGAGGTCAGAAATTATGACCAATTCCATGACGATGTTGACCACCTATTTAGAATCAACAACGTCCAGCAATACATGGAAAGAGATGCTTATCGATACGCATCAACTTCCCTGTATTTGGGCAATAGAATGAGGGAAGAAATTCCTGGTCTTTCAGCCATCACATTACTTAGAAGAAGCGCTGGTGGTGATGTTACCTTTGGCGAAAACACCTTTACCGTAGACGCACTTTATGCAGATGAACAGTTCTTCGATGTCTTAACCTTTGACCTTACTCGTGGCAACAGTGAGACTGCATTGTTAGAACCGAATTCAATTGTCATTACTGAAGAAACTGCTGAGAAGCTTTTTAAAGGTGAAGATCCTCTTGATCAAATGGTCAGATTAAAAGAAAAGGACTATAAAGTAACTGGCATAGTCAAAGATCCTCCTTTTAATTCTCACATGAAATTTCAGGCATTAGTTTCCCTCAATACCTTAATTGAGGAAATGAACGCTGATGAAGAGGTGACCAATTGGCCTTCTTTTCAGGGTATGTGGATGAACTACATCTACTTCAGAACAGAAGAGGGAGTAAGTACTGATGACATTCAGTCTCGCCTGGATCTCATTTGTGACGAAGAAAATGAGAAACTAGAACACACCACCATTACTACTATTATCGAACCGGTCGCCAAGATCATGACTGGTCCTTCAAACATGTCTAATCAATTAGGCAGCAGTATGGGAAGCGAAGTTTTGTGGGTGCTGGCTGGGCTTTCCTTTATTGTCATTCTATCGGCTGGATTTAATTACACTAATCTATCTATTGCACGTTCGCTCCGAAGGTCTAAAGAAGTGGGCGTTAGAAAAGTGGTTGGAGCCAAACGGTCTCAGATCTTCAACCAATTTATTATGGAAGCCACTTTGATCTCGCTGGCCTCCTTGGTGATTGCTACTTTCTTATTCTATCTTATTAAACCCCTTTTCTTAGGGATTAACCCAGAGATCGAGTCAATCTTGAAATTAGATCTTGGCCTTGAGCAAGTCATTTACTTTGCTCTATTTGCCATAATTGTAGGATTTTTAGCGGGCTTCTTGCCAGCACTATTTCTCTCAAAGCTAAAAGCAATAAGCATTTTAAAAACCAACAGCAGCACCAAGCTTTTCTCCCGCATTGCCTTGAGAAAATCATTGTTGGTCATCCAATTCACTTTGAGCTTAGTATTCATTATTGCCGCTACTATTGCGAATAGACAATTCCAGTACGCCCTCAATTATGACCTTGGCTTCACAACTGAGAACATCTTTAATGTTCAGCTGGAAGGAAATGATCCTATGGAAATGGCAGCCATTTTCGAGCGAATTCCTGAAGTAGAAGACATCTCTAAATCTCGTTTTGTTCTGAGTGTTGGTAGCACATGGGGCACTCAAATGTTTAGCGAAGACAAGTTAGATTCGGCAACTGTTTACTATCTCGGAATTGATCATAACTACATCCCTATGATGAAGCACAAATTGATCGCTGGCTCCAACTTCCCGGAAAGAGATAAAGTTGAGAATGAAGAGAGTATCATTCTTAATGAAACAGCTTTAAAGAAATTTAGATTAGGTACACCTGAAGAAGCTATTGGTAAAATCGTTGAGTTCGATGAAACGGATATGATGATCACAGGGGTGGTTGAAGACTTCAACAATCAAACCTTAGGCTCAGAGATCAGATCATTTGCCTTTAGACATCAACCTCAAGATGCAGGAGTACTCAATTTAAAATTGACATCAAATGATATCATCTCCACCAGAGAGAAGTTAAAAGCCGCATGGGATGAGCACGATCAAGTGCATGAATTCAATGCCTCTTTCTATGATGACCGAATCGAAGATGCATATGCCATGTTCTCGATACTTTTCAAAGTGGTAGGTTTCTTAGCCTTTCTAACTATTTGTATTGCCACATTAGGCCTGTTAGGCATGGGTGTTTATACCGCTGAAACGCGATTGAAAGAAATCAGCATTAGAAAAGTATTAGGAGCAACAGAAAAGAGCTTAGTTCAACTGCTCTCAAAAAGCTTTATGTTTTTATTAGTGATTGCTGCTGCCATTGCCATACCTATTGCCTACTTCTTATTTGATGCTGTGATTCTAGCAGACACAGCTCATAGAGCACCGATTGGTGTTTTCGAATTGACCATTGGCGTGTTCATCATATTTGCCATAGGCTTTTGCACCATTGGTAGCCAGACTTGGAAAGCGGCTAAGGCCAACCCAGCCAATACTTTAAGAAACGAATAGGGCCAGTCTTTTTTAATTATGAAGGGTTCAAGGTAAACGGATACTTTGAACCCTTCATTGTTTATAAAAGCACCTCTACTCACCTCCTTTAAACACATTTTCAAATTCGAGAAGTTATTTTGTATTCAAATAAGAATTATATATGTTCGCATTATGTATTCAAATAAGAATCAAATATGAAAGGGACTTATTTAGGTGAATTTCAAGAACTCGTTCTTCTAAGTGTACTTGTATTGGCCAAGAATGCCTACGGAGTCAGCATTCAAGAGGAGATCAAATCCCGGACAGGTAGAAGCATCAGCCGAGGTGCTTTACACTCAGCCCTTAGTCGATTAGAAGAAAAAGGGTTCATTCGGTCTGCATTCGGAGAAGCTTCCCCAGAAAGAGGCGGCAGAAGAAAGAAATTCTACGAGCTAACCAACCTTGGACAAAAAGCATTAGATGAAGCTAAAGCCATCAGAGAGAATTTCTATTCTTCTATTCAACTCAGTAATTCATAAAGAATGACTACACCAAAATTTTGGACAAGGCTTCTCGAGCAATTTTGCAGTGGGGACTACTTTGAAGAGCTGCAAGGCGATTTGGAGGAAACCTATTTTCAGAATCTAGACAACGAAGGCAAAAAAGCCGCAGATCGCTATTATCGAAAAGAAGTGATTTTGCTCATGAGACCTTCTGTCTTCAAAAAATTGACTGGTGGGAAGTCCTCAAGTCTATCTCTTGTTCGAATGCATTGGACTTTATCTGTAAGAAACCTTCAAAGACATAAGGTCTTCAGTACAGTGACCATTTTTGGTTTTGCGGCTGCTGTATCTATCTCTTTGTTCTTAATTAATCTCTTGTATAGTGGCTACTCTCTCGATCAGCAGCATAATAATGTTGATCGCATTTATCGAGTAGCTACAATTGCCAATAACAGTGGACACATCAATACCTATGCCTCATCGCCCTTCCATTTAAAAGACAAGCTAGAGCAAGAGTTTCCTGAATTTGAGTCTTTAACTCATGTCAATAGAACTTTAAGAGTAGAGATTGATAGGAATGACTACCCTATTAGTCTAAATGGAATCTATGTTGATGAGTCCTTCTTTTCAATTTTTAATTTTCTAATGGTGAGAGGTGCTCAAAATGAGCTATTCAAAGATCTTAATTCTGTCTTTATCACTGAAGAAGCAGCAAAAAAGACCTTCGGAGATAAAGATCCTATTGGTCAAATCACCAATGATGGCCAAATCATAAAAGGAATCATTCAATCACCTAGGAATAAATCGCACATCCCATTTGAAGTTATAGGTAACATAAATTCCTTGGAAAGAAATCATCAAAGTTGGTACCACAGAGATAGAAATTATCTCTACACCCTATTGCCTGAACAAACCAACAAAGAGGCTCTTACATCAAAACTTTCTCTACTCGCCAATCAGATAAATCAAGATTTTAAGGAAGCAAAGGATATTGAAGATTTTGAGATACAAGGCATCCAAGGGATGATCTTCAAAAATGAAGTATACAACGAAATAGGAAGTTCGTTCGGCAGAGAAGGCTTACTGGTATTCTCTGTGCTTACTCTATTACTCATTGCGATGGCAGGCTTTAACTACACCAATTTGTCTATGGCGCGAGCACTGCAAAGAACTAAAGAAATAGGTGTTAGAAAAGTTGTAGGAAGTAGACCGAAACAAATCATTAGTCAATTCTTGATTGAGACCTTGCTCATCTCATCAATTGGCTTCCTAGTGGGTTTTGCTATTTACCAGTATTACTCAACCCAACTTGCTGATTTGATCCCATTTGCCTTCTTACCCACAACTAATTTTCAAATTGTAATTCTGTTTATTGCTTTTGCTCTATTTATGGGATTGATGGCCGGAGTAGTACCCGCTTTCTACTTCTCAAAGATCTCGGCTCTTTCTCTATTTAGAAGTCAAACATCTAGAAAAGGACTTTCTGCAAGAGCTTTAAGAAAATTTTTAGTCGGTGTTCAGATCACAATTTCTATGTTCAGCATCATCTTCTTGTCCCTGATCATTGACCAGAATAATACTTTAAGAAAGGCACCTACAGGAATAAATAGTAATGGAATATTAATTGTACCTAGCGCACCTGCTTTAGCAGAGGTTCAAGCAGAATCATTTCAGAAAATAGCAGGAGTTGGACCCATCACGTTCAGTTCTTCACTACCAGTTGCTGATTTCCCATTGTCTACTCAAATCCTTCTGGAAAAGAATACCGACACTCTTGAAACTAGATACATCATTACTGATGAGCATTTTCATGAGGTATTTGAAACGCCCATAGATCAGGGAAGATTTTTCAATAACACTTCAGCTTCGTATGATCATGTAGAGGTTGTCGTAAGCAAAGGACTTTTAAGTAAGATTGGTCTTAGCAATGAGTCTGCCTTGGGTTCAATCCTGAATGGCATCAATCAGAAATACTTGATTGTAGGGGTTATGCAAGGGAGCATAAGCGCTAATGCATTAAGTGCACAAGACGAGGCCTTCATGTTGATGTATGGAGATGAAAAAGCAACGGGAAGAATGATCGTCAAATTGCAAGGCGAAAATGTGAATGGTATTCTCAATGATTTGGAGAGTTCATGGGGCGAGCTTTATCCAGAAGGCTATTTTCAGGCTACCTTTCTTGACTCCTTGATCAATTCAACTTATTCGAGTATGAACAACGCTATAAAGATCGTCTCTTTCATAGCGGGCTGTATCATTCTCATCTCATTATTGGGTCAGCTAGGAATGGCACTATTCAATGCGCAATCAAGAATTAAGGAAATAGGGATTCGGAAGGTAATGGGTGCTTCACTCAAAAAGGTCGTCCGCCTAATTTTAAAGAATACCCTCCAAACCATTCTCATTTCTTCGATCATAGCGATACCAATGGCCTATCTCATTTTTACGGTTCTTGTTGCTCCAGAAATGAGAGAGCCCCTTTCAATTGGTCCTTGGCAATTGATCAAGGGTGCTTTGTTTCTAACTATTATCCTTGTTTCCGTAGTGATCTCACAGACATGGCGAGTGGCTAACTTGAATCCTAGCACTTCTCTGAGGAACGAGTAAACCAATGATCTTTCTATGACAATTTATCTAATGAGAGATTTAGAGTTTCAGGAGATTGAGCCACTGAACTCAAAACTTTAATCTCAAAAGCTGTAACACATTTGCGATTCTGGAATCTTAATCAAAAATTGATTAAGATGAATCCATTTCAGGAAAGTTATTCCACCGATGAAGATGACAAAACACTAATAGCGGCCGCTCTAAAAGGTGATAAAAGAGCATTAGAGGATCTTCTCAAAAAACACCAACCTTTTATCTATAACATAGCATGGAAAATGGTGCAGATGCCTGATGACGCGCAAGACATTACCCAAGAGGTAATGGTCAAGGTCATTACCAATCTATCAAAATTTAGAGGCGAGTCTCAATTTAGAACTTGGCTATATCGCATTGTCACTAATCACTTCCTTCAAATGCAGAAGAAAAAGCGCGAGACCTTGGTCAATGAAGATTTTAGTGGCTTTTCAGATAGATTATCTACTATTCCAGATACTCCTCTAACTGAAATTGAAATCGAAGAAAAAGAAACGGAGATCAAAGAACTTAGGATAGCCTGTATGTCGGGTATGCTCCTCTGCCTAACCAGAGACCAAAGATTAGTTTACATTCTGGGCGAAATGTTCAATGCAGATCATACCATTGGAGCGGACATTCTAGACATTTCTAAAGCTAATTTCAGAGTTAGATTGTCTAGAGCTCGTAAAGACATTCAACACTTTATGGCTAATCAGTGCAGCTGGGTAAAAAAAGACAACCCATGCAAATGTCATAAAAAAGTAACTGTAGCATTTAATGGCGGACCACTAGACAGCCGCAATCTACTTTTCAATAGAAAAGAGTTTAACAATTTTCAAGAGTACATCTCTCAAGATGCAGATGTGATCCATGATTTAGTGGAAGAAAAAGTACAGGCTCTTCATGCTCAATTGCCTTTTAAAGAGGAGTTCGATAAGAAGGATTTCTTAGACAATTTCATTAGTGATGAAAGAGTGACTTCCATCTTTAACCTTAACTAAGTTGTAACACATGATCAAATGAGCTCTCTAATGTTCAAACGAATTAGAGAATCATAAAAACCGTATCATGACAACATTAGTAGCTGATGCTCCTAAAGCATCTATCAATAAAAAAGTGCAGACCTTCACTGTTAGTAGAGAACTCCGGGTTTCTGCCGAGCAAGCGTGGGCCGTAATTGCTGACTACGGCAATGTAGCCTTTTCGCACCCTGCCATCTTAGAATCTGAAATAATTGGAGATACTGAAGAAGTTGGCAATAACACTCATAGAGCATGTTATTTCAATGAGGATAAAAGTCAATATATGGAAGAGAAGATCATGGACTACTCTCCAGAAACCTTTTCCTTTACCAACCAAGTGACGAAGGCTTCAAAGTTTCCTCTTGTACCAGAGTTGACTCGAGGCTTTTACAAAATAGATCCAATCTCAGATGAAAAGTCTCTTTTCACTTTTACAATGGAGTTCCGTACTAAGCCAGCATTTTTAGGCGCAGTAATGAAGGGAAAATTCAAATCTTTGATCGGAGATTATTTTACTTCCATAGTGCATTATGCTACTACAGGAGAAAAGATCACCAAAGAGAATTTTAGAAGAATTAAATAGTGATAAGGTGATGAAGTGAAATGCATACTTCACTTCATCACTTCCTAACCTTTAGTTATCGCTTCCCAGGCTTATAAGTCTCTTTAGCCCTAGCGTTTACATCTTCTCTATAATAGGCCACATCTTTGAACTCTACATCAGCATATCGCTGTGCTTGATCATCAAAGTGAGGTGAGCTTGGGTCACCACTTTGACCTCCAGCCAACATGGTTTTGGCTTTTACTTTTTCGCCAAACTCTACCATACCCACAAAACTATTACCTCTGTAGCCATAAATTCGCTTTGTATCCTTGCCAGCCCTTGCTCCATATGCGGCCAACGCACCCCAACGTGCAGTAGTCATCCCTACAGGAATTGAAGGCTGGTCATCATCATATGATAAATTGATGTCTCCGCTTAACCTTTGGAATCGGTTATATTCTCCCCAAGGCACCTCCCAAGTTCCAAAATCAGCAACTAGTTGATCGTAGGCTTTTCTGAAGATTTCTAACCTTTTACTGGCTGGCAAACCTGTTCCATACCAATTGAATCGCTCATTGCCGCTTAGACCTTCAGGGTTCCCTCCACTTCTATACAATTCCATCCCATAGAAATGAGCTAAAGTCATGGCGATAGACTCTTTGCTTGTTGTCATGTCCCAGACTTTTAAGGTATTGATTGCTCCATTGATTTCTCTGTCTCTTCTTCCTGATTGCTCATAGGCTGTGATCAAACCAGGGAGTACTTGTTCGAAGGCTGGCAAATAAGGATCGTGAGCTAATTCAATTAAACCATCTACTGTAAGGTCCTTCATTTGACTTAAGACCTGTACAGCATGGACCCCTCTGAAATTCTCTTGGTCTGGAGCCATATAGAAAGGATAATCCTCAGGTTTCGGACTAAATTTTTGGGCTGCGGTAAAAGGTGTTGAATTACAGTTTTGGATCCAACCATTTCCTGGGTTCACGATCGTGATAATCTCATCCAGCTCGTGCATTCCTTGCCAATCCGTTCTTGGATCAGAGCCATCTACAGGTTTTGAATAGTCGAATTGTGGATCTCTTTTAGGAATAAAATCACCATGATAATAGGCAATGGTGCCGTCAGCATCTGCGTAAACAGTGTTGTTAGATGAATTCCTTCTGATTTTCATCATCTCCCAGAATTCATCATGATTCTTGGTCTTAGTTCTAGTAAAAGATTGAATGAGTGCATCAACTGGCTCCCAGTTTAAAGCAGTAGCTACCCATTTGTCATCAATTTTACCGGTTATTGGTCCATGATGAGTTCTATACATAGGAAAGGTGCGCTCTTTCATCGCATTGCCCTCCTTGTATTTCAAGGTAACTTCCGATTGCCAAACGTCTCTCCACTCATCTCCATACTTATACTGAAGTTTTCCTTCTCGTTCCTCAACAGTTTCTAGGAAATCATCTTTAAAATCAACTCGAGTCGATGTGTGCATCCATCCATTATGCTCATTGAATCCCTGGTAAATAAAGAACTGACCCCAGGTAGTTGCGCCATAAGCATTAAGTCCCTCTTCACTCACCACTTGAGATTCTCCTCTGAAATAGAATGAGGTATGAGGGTTGATCAATAACATAGCATCGCCAGAAGCAGTATGTTCTCCAGAGATGGCAAAACCATTCGAACCTTTTGGTTCATCCTCTATGTTTTCCACCTCCACATATTCGGCCATTGCAGTGGCCTCATTGCTGCCATAAAAAGCTCTGATTCCTCTAGTCGAAACACTTTCTATGTCGCCTCCAATGGACCCTTCAAAAAAGAAGAGTGGAAACCATGGTTCAAATCTTGATAATACTTTCGGCTGCACATCTGGATGTGTGAATAGATAATAGTTAATGCCATCTGCATAGGCTTGACAAAGCTCTTTCAACCAATCAGGTGCGGTCTCATATTGCGCTTTTGCCTCATCAATGGTCATGTATAATCTGGCTCTTAAGTCAGAATAAAGCGCTTGCTCCCCTTCCGCTTCAGCCAATCGGCCGAGCGCCCAATAGTAATTTCTTTCTACTCTTGGAAAATCATCTTCGCATTGCGCATACAACATTCCAAAAACAGCATCTGCATCTGTTTTGCCATAGATATGGGGAACACCGAAATCATCACGAATGATCTCCACACGATCTGCTTGTGCCTTCCACCTGTCAACCTCGCTAGTGGAAGCACCACAGGAGAATAGAAATACTAATAAACTAAGGGCAAAGAGTTTCTTCATCAGTCTAAGGTTTTCACCAAAATAGACTGAGCACAGAGAAATAAAAAATGGATTGTGCTAAATGGTTATTGCTCTAAGGTCAATAACTCGTTGGTCAATTCGATTAACTCGTCAATTGACTGAACCGAACCCATATTGATCTTGTACTTATCGTTTACAACCAAGGTAGGCACAGTTGTGATTCTTCTTTCTAGCCATATCTCCGACATAGCCTTGGCTTTGTCATATACTTCTTGGCTATTGTAAAGCTCATCGTACTGCTCAGAAGTAATATCATTTAATAGGAAAATACCTTTGATCTTCTCTTCAGTGTCAATTCTTTCTTCTCCTAAATGAACTGCAGCAAACATTTGAGGGCTTACTGTTTTTTCAATGTCCAATTCCTGCATAATAACGAAGGCCTTTACCATGCTCATGGCAACCACAGAATCGTTCTTAGGAATGTAGCTTACATGTGACTTAACAAAATCAGCATTCACCTGTGCTTTTACGGTGTCTACAAATCTTTCGAATTGGAAACAGTGGCCACAGTAATGAGAAAAGTATTCAGTGACCATTGGCTCTTCAGAACGAGTTTCATTGACCACCTCATAGTGCTCCCCTTCCTTGAACTTTAATTCTTGTTTTTTCTCAGTCTGACCACAAGCAGTTGAAATCATTACTGCTACAAACAAAAACGCCAATACCTTCTTCATATCCACAATTTTCCACGAATCTAAGACAAAAGAGTCTTATCCCGAAAGGCAAACTGTGAATATTCGTGAAAACGATCTACTGACCTCCGTTGGCAGTAGGCTCAGCTAAAGAAATACTCTTGCTTATCCCCTTTTTGCCCTCTTCGTATAAATAGAATTGTCGAGGGTCATTTCTGTTGAGCTTTCGATATTCGTCATCTGTTAACCCTACCCTTTCACCATAGATGGTATAGTAGGCAGCATTGACCTCATCAAAGACTTCTATGAACTTTTTATACGAACTGCCCCTATCTGTTTTTATAGAAACAACGGCTTCACTCGGGCCGTCTGAAGAATCATCCTTCCCTAAATTCCTTTGAATGTAGGATTTCATCGTGGCAGGTAAAGAATTGAATGTCTCACGATCACTCATCTTATACTTCCCTTTTTTCTTGTCTGCTGGGTCTCCAAAGTTGAGCACGAAATCATAGACGATTTCACTGAGGTCAGAAGCATCATCCAAAATTTCATTCTCCACCATCAGGTTATCATTTGAGTTGATCTGGATTTTTAGAATGTTTCTCTCCTGAAGCGGTACATCTACATTATCCTCTTTAGGTGGCGGAAGAATCATCACCATACCCTTGTTGGTAGCAATTTGTGTAGTAACCAAAAAGAAGATCAATAAGAGAAAGGCAATGTCGGCCATAGAACCGGCATTGACTTCTTGCGAGCCTTTGTCCTTTGAGCGTGCCATAAATTAGTTGTTTTAAGTTCTTAGTTAAAGAACTAAAATAATAGTTTATAATACAACTAATTATATAGTTTTAATTATTGAAGATGGAGGCTACCCCTATCCTAACACCGAAATCTTGGGCTTTCCAACCTTGGAAAGATTGCACAAATTCTACTCTTAAGAACCTGAAGATATTGTCTATGGTATAACCTACTTCCATGTAATTGTCAGAGGTAGGTGTATAGAGATAATTCACAAACAGATTCTCCTTTAAACCTCCTAATCGCAACAATGGAATATGGGTAAAGAGAAGCTTTCTAAATCTGATATGGTTTAAAACCGATACATATTCCTGAGAGGTGGAATAGTTATAGTAGTCTAATAACCTATATCCTCCAACCACATCAATCGGAGAGAATTCAATTCTATTTCCTTGAAAATGCTTGTAATCCATGAACAGTAGATCCTGACTATCGGCATTAAAGAACTTACCTACTTCGGCATCGATATCGATCTTTGCTCTTACGCCTAAATCAAATGTTGATTTAAAACCCAATTCTAGATGATTGAAATTGGTTTCAGAATCAAACACTCCATCAAAGCCTTTTCTATAAGTCATCCTTAATTCAGGAGAGGAATTATTGATAGGTATCAATCGACCATTATATCTTCTAAACTTTAACCAAGGTCTTGCGGTAACGCTCAAACGTGTGATCAATGCCTTAGCATCTTCGAAGGCATCGACAGGACCTTCGCTATTAATTGGAATATTGGGTTTGTATTCCCTTTCACCTCTTTCGAAAAAGCTGAAATCAGTATTATTATCGAGGGAGGAACGATTAGCCCATTCTAGTGAGGCGCTGGCAGTCCATTTATAATTGAACCTTCTTGCCCAACTAACATTCACATACTGTTTCTCATAGAGCCTCATATAATTCCTCTGCAAGAATAAACTATAAAGTGAGTTCCATAGTGGGTCTACAACACCAGGATTGAACTGTTCTATATAACTACCTCCTTTAATTCGGAAAGTGTTTCTTTGCAGCCTCTCGCCTATTCCAAACTGCGTTTCGAGTTTACCATAGACCGTTTCACTGGCAAAACCATAGCGCACATAAGGGCTAATTCTTAACCTAGATGTGGTATCATTTCTCCAAAGTAAAGTTCCAGTGAAATCTAAATTCCAACCCTCAACAGTATTGAATCTGAACTGGGGTAAAAATCCCGGAAAATCGAATCTGAGTCTTTCACCCAGCTTATAATAACTACCAAAAAAGACATCTGTGATTTTAAATGGAGTGCCATTACGCAGCTTAGCTGAATCGGCCTCTGCCTCTGCCTTTTCGGCAACATAGGTGCTGTCTTCCCTTTTATAACTTGTAATCTCTTTATCTGTCAGAGGAACCGGCCTAATCTTAGCCCAGTACAATGAATCCTTTTTAGCCGCAGTTGAATCAACATTGTACCAATAATCACTTACTACATCTTGCTCTTCCTCTTTCTGCGCCTTCATCTCTTCCTTCTCATATTCGCGCATCAATTTTCTAAACTCTTTGCGGGAGATCTCCTTTTCTTCTTCAAAGACTTGCTTCATTCCTTCATTTACATCTCCAGATTTAATGGCTGCAATTTCTTCAGGTGCTTCTTCAATTTTCTCATCTACTAAAATGACTGAAGCATCTAAATCTGGGTTAGGCGTTACTTTGTAATTACTAACTGAAGCCAGGTAAGTGTACTTTCCTGCTAAACCGAATACTGACCCCCAGAAATCGAACTGTTGATTTACAGGCATCCAAACCTCATCTACCACAGGAGCATAGATCTGCTTGATCTTAATTTTGAAACCATACAAGCTAGTTGTTAGATCAAGGGAATGAATATTCCAGAAGTCTTCTCGAATGTAGATCTCTCCTTCAAAGACATCATCACCCTTAGATCTTGGCGTTACCTTGATCTTATTGATCTCATAACCTCTTTCTCTAAAACTTCCTTGATATTCAAATTTGTAATAGCCAAATGCTCTTGGATGCAGAGGTGAAATGGCATTCACTACTTGTGGTGTATAAAAGCTGCTGTTGATATACGCATTAGGGTTCGCATTATCTAAGTCTTGCCCAGAGGCTCTAACAGAAATTACTTTCTCTTTAAACGTATTTGGTCGCTCGAAAAAGATCTCAGATACGGATTCTGATGTAAACACTTGGCTTGTGTCAATTCCTTCTTTTTCAAAGGTTCTTCTTAACATCCATGGCACCTTAGTAATTTGACCTGTACCCTTCATATAAACTTCAGCTGTATAAGTATCATTCTGAAGTAAATGATACTCTGCCTTGGCAATAGCCTTACGCATTATAGTATAAGCTGGATCTTCAGCCTTGCCCCTTACCTCCACGGTTGGTAGGTTGATGACCTGTGGTTTCAAGACAATATTTAAAGTCTCATACTGACCACCAATAGATATACTTCTTTCGACCGTTGTATATCCCATGTATTGGAAAGTAACTTGATAAGAACCACTTTGAAGCGGCAGCTCAAAATTGCCATCCAAATTGGCAGAGGTTCCCGTTCCTAGTTCTTTGATATAGATTGAAGCAAACGGAAGCGCTTGTCCGTTTTCATCTTTGATACTTCCTTTTATTCCCTGACCGACCAAGGTCAAAGAGCAAAAAAGCAAAATTGCTATTGAAATGAGGCGTTGCATTGATTGAGTTTTCCTTTTCAGAACAATTTAAAGTTAAAATACTCCTAACTGTCTGCGAATGTTTAACTGTTATAAGACGTTAACAATCGCGAAAAGGTCCGCTCGCACTAGAATTTATATGTAAAATTTCTTCATCCGGATATAATCAACCACTGAAGCTGGAAGCAAATATTGCACTGAGTGATTATTTCTGATCGATTTACGGATAAAGGTTGCTGAGATATCTAGCATCGGAGAATCCACATATTTAATAGATTCATGACTGACTTTGATCTTGGTTTGATCTACTTGTGGTCGTGGATAGACATAAAGCCCATAATTCTCCAAGATGGCTTCATAATTCTTCCACTTATGAAAATGGAGCAGGTTATCTTCTCCAATGATCAAACGAAACTCATGTTCTGGATTCTTGTCTGAGATATAAGCCAAAGTATCAGCAGTATAACTCGGCCGAGGCATATTGAACTCTACATCAGAAGCTCTGAACTTGTAATTGTCAGCTATGGCCAATTCAACCATTTTTAAACGGTCGAATTCATGTAAAAGAGAACTACTGCTTTTAAAAGGATTGAGCGGACTTACTACAAACCATACCTGGTCAAGGTCAGTCTGATCTGCCATAACATCTGCTATGACCAAGTGCCCAATGTGAATAGGATTAAAGGAACCGAAAAAGAGTCCGATCTTCAAAGCTTAACTATTTAAGAAATCGCCCACCAATTTTCTGGCTTGAGCAAATGATTCTTCTAATTCTTTGTTGACTAAAGTTACATCAAATTTGTTCTCGAAGGACATTTCGAATTCAGCACGCTCAATTCTTTTCGCAAATGTCTCTTCTGATTCAGTTCCTCTTCCTGCTAATCGTTTTTGCAATTCCGCCATGGATGGCACTTTCACAAAAACAGCTAAGGCTCTGTCACCGAAATACTTTTTGATATTTGTAGCTCCTTTTACTTCAACATCAAAGATCACGTGTTTACCTTGAGACCAAATCCTTTCCACTTCGTCTTTCAGCGTGCCATATCTACTACCTCCATAGAACTCTTCCCATTCTACGAATTCATTGCCATCGATCTTACTTTGGAAATCTTCTTGACTTAAGAAATAGTAGTCTTTATTGGCTACTTCCATTTCGCGTTTTTCACGCGTAGTAGCAGAAATAGAAAAAACCAATTCAGCGAATTGGCCTAATAAATACTTTACGATAGTTGTTTTACCTGCACCGGACGGAGCGGTAAAAATGATCGCTTTGCCTTGAGACATGCTATAGGTTTACGCTTTTTCGGATAGTCTGAGCCAAGTCTTGTGGTAACTCAGATTTGTGTGCACACAATTTAGTTTTGATCTCGTCTTGAATCTTCTTCTCTTTTTCAAAAGTGAAGTTAGACTTGACACAGGTGCTGATTTTTTGCTCGAAGAGTTTTCTCGATTCTTCATCAGCTTCACCGTCTAAAACCAATTGCACAATTTGAGCAAATCTTTCTTCATCGATAAGATTGCCCTTTTCGCAATAACAATTCTTAAAGGTCTCCTTGAACCAATTTGAAAATTCCCCCATTTCCTTATTCATTTTTTGCGTAACCCATTTCCTTGGCGTAAGAAACTAATTTCTCTTTGAGCATATTTCTAGCTCTATGTAATCTCGACCTTACTGTCCCTATAGGAATATCGAGAATTTTACTCATTTCTTCATAAGTAAACCCTTCCAGGTCACTCAAAATGATCACAGTTCTGAAATCGACTGGAATACCATTAAGTGCTCCAGAAATCTCATCACCGATCATATGTTGAACAGTTTCAACTCTCAGGTCAGTTGTAATTTGCTCACCAGCATCGTCAGAATTGTAATACTGCTCTACCTCGTTGTAATCAACTTTGGCAGGTTGCTTACTTTTCTTCCTGAATTCGTTGATGAAGCTGTTCTTCAAAATGCGGAACAACCACGCTTTTGCATTAGTTCCTCTTTCAAATGAATTAATAAACCTAAATGCCTTGAGATAAGTGTCTTGTACAAGATCTTTTGCATCATCTTCATCAAAAGTCAGACGGTAGGCAAAATTGTACATTGAATCCACATGTATCATGAATTCATTGTCGAAGATTTCAGTCTTTTCACTTTCAGAATAGTTCTGTTTAGAACTGCTCTGAAGCTCTTCCTGCTGTTCTTCTTGTTGTTCTTCGTTTTGAAGTTCTTCTGACATGCGGCAAATTAACGAATAAAAAATTCAACAATAAAGGAGTCTAAAATTAGGTGAAAGGCTCCACTCCCTCAAAGTAGAACCCCAGACTTGTATTTAAGTTCAGTTATGGTGTAGTTTGCCTTTGCATGGCTGACCAAAAACTACGTATCCTTTTCCTAACCTTTCAGGGTGATATGGCAGGGTCGACCAACTCTATATCTTACCTATGCAAAGGACTTGCTGCATTAGGACATTCCGTTCATATAGGCATTAGAAGAGAAAGTCTTCTTTGGGAGTTGTTAGAAGGCACCAATGTAAATAGAATTCCAATGACCTTTAATGGGAGGATGGATCGGGTGAACTGGAGGCAAATTCGAGATGCCGTCAGAACTCATGACATTCAAATCATCAATGCTCAGTCTTCGTACGACAGATATACCAGCATTTTTGCCAATCTCCGCTATCGTCTTAATTGTAAGGTCATTCATACCAGAAGGCAAAACCCACTCAGTGCAGGAGGCCCGCTGCAACGTAAATTCTATACCGCTTTTACAGAGAGGTTTGTCGTCATTAGCGAAGGACTGAAAAGAATATTTATCGAAAAAGGCTTCCCTTCTCATCATCTCAAAGTCATTCATAATGGCATTCCTGAAAGCAGGTATAAAGAATGGAGCGAAGAGAAGGTGCAAGAATTCAGAGAACTCATCCAATTAGAAGAAGGAAATAAATTGATCGGTTGTGTTTCAAGACCCAAGGAACAAGAGCAGATCATCCAAGCAGTTGCCCAACTGAATGACCCTAAAATAGAACTCCTATTCGCAGGTGTAGATCATGAATTCATTGATCCATTGGTAGAAAAGCATCAACTCAAAAACAAAGTCCATGTACTTGGGAGTATTCCATCACAAGACATTTTGAATATCTACCGATTGCTGGATCTCAATATACTGGCATCCACTATGGACGGTTTTGGACTAGTGCTGATTGAAGCTATGGCAATGGAATGCCCTGTAATCGCCACCAATTTTGGAGGTATACCGGATGTCGTACAAGATGGAGTAAATGGCCTCTTGTTCGATAATGGAGACATCGAATCACTTCAAGAAAAGATCAAGTCAGTTCTTTATCACGAACAAACTGCTGAGAGGCTCATTAAAAATGGAAAGATTTCTGCCTACCAAACTTTTGAGATCAAGAGTACTATCAAAAACTATGAGAGTTTCTTCAAAGAAATTACTGAGTAGATGAGGATTCTATTTTTGACATGGGAGGGCGATATGGCCGGTTCAACCAACTCTATCGCTTTATTAACTAGAAAGCTTGCTGAGCGTGGTCATCAGGTTTTCCTAGGTATTCGAAGAGAGAGCCTTTTATGGGAGTTAATGGAAGGAACCCAAGTAGAGAGAATTCCGATGACCTTTGAAGGGAAAAGAGCCCTGGGAAATATCAAACAGATCAAAGCAGCGGTTCGCCAGCACAATATTCAGATCGTCAATGCGCAATCAGGAAGAGATCGCTATAGTAGCATTGGTGCCAAATGGTTTTCTAATCTAAAATTCAAAGTGGTTCATACCAGGAGGCAAATGCCGATGAGCCATGGCAATCCGATTCAACTCTTTGTTTACAATAACGGAGCGGATGGCATAGTTGCTGTCAGTAATCAAGTAGCCAATGCCTTGGCTAAGATTGGTATCAGAAAGAGTAAGATCAATGTTATCTTCAATGGTACAGCTCAAGAGAAGTATGAGAACTTAAACCCGAAAAACACTGAGAATTTAAGAGCAGACTTAGGCATTAAGTCTGAGGATTTTGTTATCGGCTGTGTGTCTAGAATGAAAAACCAAATTCAGATCTTGCAGGCCCTTACGAAAATATCTGAACCTGTAACGGTTATCTTTTGCGGAATTGAAAAAAACGAGTCCTTCGATGAGATCATTGATAAATTTACCACTCCGCACAGAATCCTATTCTTAGGGCAGATTCCAGAAGGTCAAGTATTGGATTATTATCCATTATTCGATCTGAAAATATTAGCCTCCACTCAAGAAGGTTTGTCCCAATCTCTTTTAGAATCAATGGCCTTGGGAGTTCCAGTAATCGCAACAGCAGCTGCGGGTAATTTAGACCTTATTCAAGACGAAGAGAATGGTTTGCTATTTGACAATGAAGACATTGATCAATTAGCCAGAAACATCAATTCAATTCGTCACAATCCACTTTTAAAGGATGAGCTAATCAAAAACGGAAAGGAAACTGCACTCGTAAGATTCAATATTGAAAAAACCTTAAAACGATACGAAGAATACTTCTCTCATTTGATTACTGATTAATCAATTCATCTTGTAAATTGCCGATTGATTTCGTGCAGAATGGATTACCTCTCAACGCTTAACGAACCCCAATACGAAGGTGTGGTCAATACTGACGGACCTGCGATGATCATTGCAGGTGCTGGCTCGGGCAAAACCAGGGTATTGACCTATCGCATAGCCTATCTTATTCAAGAAAAAGGAGTAGACCCATTCAACATTTTAGCACTTACCTTTACCAATAAGGCGGCAAAAGAAATGCGCGAAAGAATCGAGAGTGTGGTTGGTACCAATGCTCGAAATTTATGGATGGGCACCTTTCACTCCATCTTTGCGAGAATTTTGAGATCTGAAGCCGACAAACTAGGCTACCCGAGCAACTTTACCATCTACGATACAGATGATTCAAAATCTCTCATCAAAGCCATTGTGAAGGAAAACGGCCTCGATGATAAGGTTTACAAACCCAATGTTGTTCTCAATCGAATTTCGAGTGCGAAGAACAGATTGGTCTCTTGGGAAGAGTACATCAACAATCCTATCTACGCGGCTGATGATGCTTCTGCTCAAAAACCTGAAATGGGTCGGATCTATCGAATCTATTGCCAGCGTTGCTTTAAAGCCAACGCAATGGATTTCGATGACCTACTTTTCAATACCAACGTTTTATTCAGAGACCATGTAGACGTGCTTAATAAATACCAGCACAGATTTCAATATGTGATGGTCGATGAGTTTCAGGATACCAACGTATCGCAATACCTAATCACAAAGAAATTGGCTGCGGTGAGTCAAAATATTGCGGTTGTAGGTGATGATGCTCAATCGATCTACGCCTTCCGTGGTGCCAATATTGAGAACATCCTGAATTTCGAAAAAGACTTCCCTGATCTTAAAGTGATCAAGCTTGAGCAAAACTATCGTTCGAGCCAAAATATTGTCAATGCAGCAAATTCAGTTATTGCCAGAAATAAAGGTCAGCTCCAAAAAACCGTTTGGACAGCCAACGGTGAAGGTAATCGCATAGAGCTGATCAAATCGGTTTCCGATAATGAAGAAGGTCGATTTGTAGCCTCAATGGTCTTCGAGAAGAAAGCCAGCGATAACTTCAAGAATAGCGACTTTGCTGTTTTATACAGAACCAATAGTCAATCAAGAGCGATAGAAGAAGCTTTGAGAAAAGCGGGCATTGCTTATCGTATTTACGGAGGACTGAGCTTCTATCAAAGGCGTGAGATCAAGGACTTAATGGCCTATCTCAGATATGCCATCAACTCTGAAGATGAGCAGTCATTCAGAAGAATCATTAATCTTCCGAAAAGAGGAATTGGACAAACTACAGTTGAAAAACTGACAGTAGCAGCATTTGAACACGACATTCCTTTGTGGGAAGTTCTTGAAAATGCAGATTCCTTCTTAGGAGGAAGAGCGGCTAATGCCGTAAATGGATTTGTGGCTCTAGTAAGGTCTTTCAAGATCTATGCTGAAACCAAAGATGCCTATGAAGCAGCCAGCCATATCGCGAAAAACTCAGGTTTACTGAAAGAGCTCTATGCTGATAAAACCATAGAAGGGCTCAATCGCTATGAGAACGTTCAAGAGCTCTTGAATGCGATCAAAGAGTTTACCGACAACCCTGAGCAAGAAGACAAGAGTATTGGTGCTTTCCTTCAAGATGTAGCGTTGTTGACAGATGCAGATAACGAAGACCCCACTCAAACAGATTTCGTATCTATGATGACCATCCACTCTGCCAAAGGGTTGGAATTCAATAATGTCTTTGTGGTAGGTATGGAAGAAGACCTCTTTCCTTCTCAGATGATGCTTAGCAGTCGAGCGGATTTGGAAGAAGAGCGTAGGCTATTTTATGTAGCCATCACAAGAGCTAAAAAGAATTTATACTTCTCATATGCACTTTCTCGTTATCGTTTTGGTCGTTTAATGAATTGCGAACCAAGTCGATTCATAGAGGAAGTTGACCCTAGTTTTATCTACGTTAATACCAGATTTGGCAGTAGAGAGCCGAAATTGGGTAGAAGTGATCAACCACCAGGCTTCAAATCCAATTATGCTCGCAACTTGATCAAAAGCAAAAGAGAAGCACCAAAGGCTCCACCCAAATACCATCAACCATCTGCGGATTTTAGGCCCAGCGACACCTCCCATTTACAAGAGGGGCAAAAGGTTGAACATCCGAAATTTGGTTTTGGCAAAGTGCATAAGATCGATGTGGATGGAGCTAACAAAAAGGCGAAAGTGATTTTTGAGGACTTCGGAGAAAAAACGCTCCTACTCACTTTTGCTAAGTTGAGGATTGTGGAATGATAGAATTATCACGGCCTTAACATATTTATTACTTATTTTGAACGAATAAATCTGTTTAGATGCAATTAGAATATAATACTGAGCGTACCGATGTGAGGCTCAAAGAGTATGGAAGAAACATCCAAAAACTAGTAGAGCACATTAAAACTATCGAAGACAAAGAAAAGAGAAGCGAGTACGCCAAAACACTGACTGACCTGATGCGTCAGATCAATCCCAATGTAAAAGATGGTCAGGACTATGAGCAAAAGCTCTGGGACGACCTTTATAATATTTCCAAATTCGACTTGGACGTTGAAGCGCCATATCCAATGCCAGAAGAAGCTGCTATTGGTAAAAAGCCAGAGCGTGTGCCTTATAAAAAGTCTAAAATCAAATACTTGCACTACGGACGTAGCGTTGAGATCATGATTGAGCAGGCAACAAAAATGGAAGATCCGGAAACAAGAGAAACGGCCATCATCCATATTGGTAGGTTGATGAAAACCTTCTACAATACTTGGAACAAGGACAATATTGAAGATGAGATCATCCTGAAGCAAATCAAGCAGCTTTCAGATAATCAGTTAGACATTGATATCGAAAAAGTAAAAGAGAATGGATGGTGGAATAATAACATCAAAGAAAGACGCCACCACAGCAACAATAACAACAACCGAAATAGAAACCGAAAATTTAGAAGAAGAAACTAAATGGCCTCATTCGTCATCGAAGGTGGCGCCAAGTTATCCGGAGAGTTAACTCCTCAAGGCGCCAAAAACGAAGCACTTCAAATCTTATGTGCCGTTTTACTCACCCCTGAGAAGGTGACTATTCACAAAGTCCCAGACATTAGAGATGTCAACAAGCTGATCGAATTGCTTGGTGCAATGGGTGTTGATGTGAAATTTATCGGTGGCGAAAGCTATGAGTTCTGTGCTAAGAATGTCAATATAGACTACTTAGAAACTGAAGAATTCAGAACAAAGGCCTCATCTCTTAGAGGATCGATCATGATTCTTGGTCCTTTATTGGCTCGGTTCGGAAAAGGAAAGATCTCCAAACCAGGAGGCGACAAGATCGGTCGTAGAAGGCTTGACACTCACTTTATTGGATTCCAAAAATTGGGTGCCCGCTTCCTTTATGAAAAGGAAACAGGTATGTATCACATTGATGCTTCTCACTTAGAAGGCTGCTACATGCTGCTAGATGAAGCCTCCGTAACTGGTACTGCCAACATCTTGATGGCTGCAGTAATGGCCAAGGGAAAAACCACCATTTACAACGCGGCTTGCGAACCTTATTTGCAACAACTTTCGCGCATGTTAAACGCCATGGGCGCAAAGATCAGCGGAGTAGGTTCTAACCTACTGACAATTGAAGGTGTTGAAGCACTTGGTGGTACTGAACATACCATGCTACCTGATATGATCGAAATTGGATCTTTTATCGGGTTAGCGGCAATGACTCAATCAGAGATCACTATCAAAGATTGTAGAATTGATCAATTAGGACTTATCCCTGAGACATTCCGAAGACTAGGAATCAATATGGAATTTAAAGGAGACGACATTGTTGTTCCAGCCCAGGAACGATATGAGATCGAAACCTTTATTGATGGATCCATCATGACCATTGCAGATGCTATTTGGCCAGGCCTAACTCCTGACCTTTTAAGTATTGTACTTGTGGTGGCTACACAAGCCAAAGGAACGGTACTTGTACATCAGAAAATGTTCGAAAGTAGATTGTTCTTTGTCGATAAATTGATCGATATGGGAGCGCAGATCATTTTATGCGATCCACACAGAGCAACTGTTATCGGCTTAAATAGACAGCAGAAATTGAAAGGCATTAGAATGACTTCTCCCGATATTAGAGCAGGTCAGGCCCTATTAATTGCTGCACTATCGGCTGAAGGTACAAGCGTTATTGATAATGTTGAACAGATCGATAGAGGTTATCAGCACATCGATAAACGATTCAATGCATTAGGAGCAAAAATCGAAAGAGTAGATTAATATGAGACCCCAGCGTATGATGAAAAACCCGTCTATTAGAATCTATTTGATGGAGTTGATCATTGTAGTAGCTGGTATTACAATAGCTTTTCAAGCTAACGTCTGGTATGAGTCGAAAAAGAATGCTGTTCTTGAACTTAATGCTGTAACCAATCTTCATAAAGAGCTCGCCATCAATATGGATGAGTTCAAAAGTCTTGAATCGTACAGATCCAACATCAATGAAGCCAACCGTACTCTTTTGAAGTTGCTCGATGACGGGAACGTGACCAAGGAGAATTTAAAACCTCTGATCATGAGGGTTTTTAGAACCTCAACTCCTGATTTACAAAGCAGCGCTTCAGACTTTTATGTGAGTAGCAATTATGGAGAGAAAAACCTCTTCTTAAAAAGTGAACTTCTTGTGTTAGACACCTACATACAAGAGCTAATGGAAATGTCTGCCGACTACAAAAGACAGAAAGAGCTATTCTATGAGAACAAAGAGTTCCTTTCTTCACTTGATTTCACCAATCGAAACTTGGTTGATCTCGCTTACTTTAAGTCTTTGCATTTTAAGAACTCCATATGGCTTATTGCTTCTGGCGATCTTGAATTAAACAGACTTTACGATCAGGCATACTCTCAACTAAAAAAAGTATATTCAATGACCGAAGAGATCATTGATGACAAATAACCAAGAGAGTTCTTTACACGGAAAGAGTTCATTTTTTAATCGTTTTCAGCACTTTATAGGCGAATTTATCTATGGCGGAATAGATGGTAGTGTGACCACATTTGCCGTGGTAGCTGGGGCAGCCGGAGCCAATCTCGAGAGTTCAGTGGTGATCATTTTAGGTTTTGCCAATCTGATAGCCGATGGCTTTGCCATGTCCGTTGGTGCATACCTCTCCACCAAATCTGAGCAGCAGCAATACGAAAAACATAAGGCAGTTGAATACTGGGAAGTTGAAAACATGCCCGAAAAAGAAGTTGAAGAGGTTCGAGAAATCTATGCTGCTAAGGGTTTTGAAGGGGAGCTACTTGAACAGGTTGTTGCTAAGATAACAGAAGACAAAGACCGCTGGGTCGATGTGATGATGAAAGAGGAACTCGAAATGCAAAAGGAAACGAAATCTCCCTTTCAAATGGGGCTTGTTACCTTTATCTCTTTCATTTTACTGGGTTTCATTCCTTTGATCGTTTATGTCCTTGACTACTCTGGCGAAGGTCTAGAAATCGACCTGTTTACTTATTCATCTGTACTGACCTTCATCACATTTGCAGGTATCGGATTCGCAAAAAGCTACGTTACCGAAACATCTAAATTGAGAAGTGTTTTAGAAACCTTATTTTTAGGTGGTTCAGCTGCCGTCTTGGCATATTACGTTGGGGTAATTCTTGAAAAAATGATCTCGTAAGCAGCCAAAAGGTTAAAAGCAGCATCTAACAATCATGGTCAAACTCGGAACATCTAGAAGGCTTAACAAACCCTCCAATTCAAGCAAGGTCAGAAGAAACGCTGTTTTCATTTATTTAATGGAAGTAGTGCTTATCATTTTCGGTATCACAGTAGCTTATCAACTCAATGTATTCTATGAAGACAAAAAGGATTTAAAGCTTGAAGAAGCTGCCATTGAAAAAGTCTACAGTGAGAATGAAGCCAACCTGATCACTTTCGAATCTCTCATTGATGAAAGACTTCAACTTGAAGAAGATACTCGTCAATTGGCTAGAATTCTCTTCTCTGGAGGTAATCTGGCGGAAGACAGTATTTCGCACTACCTCTTTGACATTAACAAGACCTACAAACCCATATTCCAGGTTGAGGCCATCAACTTCTATTTAAATACAAATTACACCAATAAGAATAGTGACCTCAAAAGTGAATTGATCACCTTAAAAAGTACGCTGCTTCAATTAAGAGATGTGGTAGATACTTATGTCAGGATGAAAGAGAAATACTACAATGATTTCTTAGTGACTGACGTAGATTTTGGTGAAGAGAAGATCATTAGTGACACTAAAATCAAAAGTGTTGAATTCAAAAATCTTGTGATCAATCTATTATCGAACGAGCAAACGCTCAACGAATTATTCGACAAAGCCTATGGCTTATCACTTTCGTTAGATCTGATGATAGATGAAAGACTGAATGAATAATTAAACAGTCTGTTTGGCCTCCACTTTGACCTGATGCAGTCCACATTCTTTTTGTGAACTCTCCCACCACCATCGGCCGGCTCTTGGATGTTCTCCCTCGGTAATAGCTCTGGTGCAAGGCGCACAACCAATGCTGATAAATCCTTTGTCGTGCAGTTCGTTGTACGGAACCTTATTTTCCTTTAGATAATCGATCATTTGCTCATAGGTCCAATCTAAAATAGGATTGAATTTGATCACCCGATTCCCTTCGTCCCATTCGAATTTTTGGAAGTTCTGACGATTTTCAGACTGATCCGCTCGTAAGCCTGTCACCCAAACATCAGCTCCTTTTAATGCTCTCTTCAAAGGCTCTACCTTTCTAATGAAACAGCATTCCTTACGATTCTCAACCGATTCGTAGAATGAATTCACGCCTTTGTTCGAAACCAGATCCTCTACCCTTTCTTGATTCGGAAAATATATTTTGATGTTCGATTTATATCTACTTCTAGTACGCTCAATCAGATCATAGGTCTCATTAAAGAGTCTCCCAGTATCTAGAGTGAATACTTGGATGTCGATCTGATTCGCAAATATGGCATCTGTGATCACCTGGTCTTCCTGACCAAAAGCTGAAGAAAATCTCACCTGTTCAAAAAGCTTTCTGGCTGTTTTGAGTGAACCTACCAAGTCTTGGTCTTTGACCAATTCATTTAATAAGTGGATCTGTTCTTTCATCTTCTGATCTTAATGTTGCTCCAGATACGCTCGTGGAAATAGTAAAGGATCATCTTAGTAAATACTTCTATTGATCCAATTGAAAAAGCCATAGCTAATTGGCCAGTGATCATATAAGAAATCAGCATAGTATCTAGCGTACCTACAATTCTCCAACTGATGGTTTTCATCAAACTTTTAATGTTCGAATCCCCTTTCTGGACCTCCTGAACTTTCTTATTGACTAACGTATCTACAAGCATTTGACTCTTTTTGATCGATAACGAATTACAAAACTATATATTCCCTACCATTTTAGTAGACTATTAACGCAAATTTTTTTTATCGGTTCCTTAAAACGTCTTTTAATGTCTTATTCTCTAAAACTTTTAGGGTGTTATCTCTGACTTCTGCCATCACTCTATTAAGTCCGCAGTTGTCTTCTGTGCAGTTTTCGCATCGCTCATAATAATTCAAGCTAACGCAAGGTAAAAGAGCAATAGGGCCATCTAGCATTCTAATGATTCTGGCTAAGTGAACTTCTTCAGGTGGCTTTATTAAATAGTATCCTCCACCCTTTCCTTTTTTACTACCAAGTATTCCAGCCTTCTTCAATTCAAGCAGAATATTTTCTAAAAATTTCAAGGAGATCTTTCTCTCTTGAGAGATTTCAGAAATGAGTATTGGGCCCTTCACCATATTTTCTGCCAGATAGGTCAGGGCGTGGAAAGCATATTGAGTCTTTTTTGAAAGCAATTTTTCTTTTTTTCTAATATAAGTCTTTAAACTAAAAAAGGAGCCGAAGCTCCTTTCTACATGTTGTGTTGAGTATTAATAACTGTTGAGCATTACAGGCATCACCAGCATTAAAATATCTTCGTTATCATCTTTCTCACCTGGAACAATCAGACCGGCTCTATTAGGCGCTGACATCTGTAGAGTGATTTGCTTAGAGTGAATGTTACCCAGCATTTCTACCAAGAACTTAGCATTGAAGCCAATTTCGATATCCTCTCCAGTGTGCTCACAAGCCAAAGTCTCTTTTGCTTCGTTAGAGAAGTCTAGGTCTTCAGCAGAGATAGTCAATTCACTTCCAGTGATTTTCAGTCTGATTTGATGAGTAGTCTTATTCGCGTAAATGGAGATACGCTTTAAAGAACCTAACAATTCGTTTTTATCGATACTCATCTCGATTGGATTCTCCTGAGGAATTACATTTTCGTAATCAGGGAAACGCTCATCGATCAATCGACAAATCATTTTAATATTGTTGAAATGGAAGTAAGCATTCGATGGGTTGAATTCTACCACTACATTTGAATTCTCAGAAGGCAAAGTAGACTTTAACAAGTTCAATGCCTTGCGAGGAATGATAATGCTCATTCCAGAATCAGAAGCAACATCAACTCTTCTATATCTCACTAGCCTATGTCCATCAGTGGCAACAAAGGTGGTGTTGGTATCATCAAGTTTCACATACACACCGGTCATTGCAGGTCTGAGCTCATCGTTACTTGTAGCAAAAATTGTATTGCTAATAGCAGAGCTTAATACTTCAGTAGACATATCTACAGAATAACCATCCGACACTTCAGGTACTTTAGGGAAGTCAGTCGCATTTTCACCAGCCAACTTATAACGACCGTTATCACTATTGATCTCAACACTATATGTTTCATTATCAATAGAGAAAGTCACTGGCTGCTCAGGTAAATTCTTTAGTGTATCCATTAAAATTCTTGCAGGAACAGCAATGCTTCCATCCTCTTTTGCCTCTACATCAATTTCTGTGATCATAGAAGTCTGAAGGTCTGATGCGGTGATGGTTAAAAGTCCGTCATTGATCTCAAAAAGAAAGTTCTCTAGAATAGGAACTACAGGGTTTGTAGTGATCACCCCGTTGATGTTTGAAAGTCTTTTGAGCAATTCGGCTGAAGAAACGATAAACTTCATAAATGCGATTGGTTAAAGTAGATTTTTTAAAGCGCTTAAAGTTAGAAATAAAATCAATATAGAGAATTAAATACGACCATTTTGACGGCTTTTCAGCACTATTTAAAATGTCATCCATCCAACAATATTGATTAAGCCTTAGGAACTATTTCAATGCTTGTAAAATTATTACCCTACTTAATTGGTAGGTTTTATATCCTTTTCATTTACTTTACGTTGTAAACGCTACCTAAAACGCATTACTAAGAACAACCTTCGCTATGAAAATATCCGAAAACATTAGCCCAGAGGCTAAAAAAGACATTTTAGAACTTGAAGCTCGCATAGCGAAATTCAAGCGAGGTGAAATTGAGGAAGACAAGTTCAAACTCTATCGTCTGACTAGAGGGGTTTATGGTCAAAGACAACCAGGTGTTCAAATGATCCGAATCAAGTTACCTTATGGTAAAGTGACACCAGCCCAGTTGGTGAAGATTGCCGATGTATCAGATAAATATGCAACAGGCAACCTTCATCTCACCACCAGACAAGACATACAATTGCACTATGTCAAAATGGAAGAGTCGCCTGCACTTTGGGCAGATCTAGAAGAAGAAGATGTTACTCTTCGTGAGGCTTGTGGTAATACGGTAAGAAATGTAACGGCCTCGCCTGATGCAGGTATTAATCCAAAAGAGCCTTTTGACGTAACGCCTTATGCCCATGCACTTACTCATTACTTCTTAAGAAACCCTATCTGCCAGGATATGGGACGTAAAATGAAAATTGCCTTTGCCGCTGATGAGACTGATTCGGCCCTGACTTATTTCCATGACATTGGCTTTATACCTAAGCTTAAATATGAAAACTACGAAGCCATCAAAGGATTCAAAGTAGTAATAGGTGGAGGACTTGGCGCACAAGCCATGGCTGCCAAAACAGCATATGAATTCTTACCTGATGACGAGATCATTCCATTTTCTGAAGCCTTAATCCGCATCTTCGACAGATATGGCGAAAGAGCGAATCGGAACAAAGCAAGACTCAAATTTCTTCTAAAGAAAATGGGCTTTGAGCAGTTGATGAAACTCATCGAGGAAGAAAAGAAAGGGCTTTTAAATCAACAAATACCTGTTGATCAAGAATTGGTTAAGACCTTAATGCCTGAGGAAAAAGAAATTCCACAAGTTCAAATTGAAGACTGGAAGGCTTTTGAGGAATGGCAAAAGACCAATGTGTTTGAACAAAAGCAATCTGGCTTTTTTGGGATTTGGGTAAGAGTGAGTCTTGGTGATATTCATAGCAACATAGCTAGAAAGCTAGCAGCCATTGTTCAGAAGCATGCAGCAGATGACATTCGAGTTACTGCTAATCAAGGACTACTTATCAAATATGTCAGACCTGAACTACTCCCTTATTTCTATGAACAACTAGGGCAGCTAGGATTGAACAAACCAGGTTTTGGCTCGACTCATGACATCACAGCATGCCCTGGAAGCGATACGTGTAATTTAGCAGTAACTAATAGTACTGCGTTAACTACACAGCTTGAGGATCTTTTGAAAAATGACTTCGCAGAATTAACTGCTGAACAACAGATCAAAATTAAGATCAGCGGCTGTATGAATGCCTGTGGTCAGCATATGGCTGCCAATATCGGTTTCCATGGTAGCTCCATTAAAAACGGAGCACTTATTATACCGGCAATGCAAATTGTTATTGGAGGTGGCGTTTCACCAGAGGGCAATGGCTTCATCGCTGAAAAAGTCATTAAAATCCCAACGAAACGAATCCCAAATGCATTGAGCTTGCTTTTGAGGCATTTTGAGGTTGAGGCATTAGAGGGTGAGTACTTTAACGATTTCTATTATCGACTTGGCAAGATGCATTTCTACCAATTGCTTAAACCTTTAGCCAATGTGGAAACGCTTCAGGAAGAAGACTACAAGGACTGGGGGAAGACAGAGCATTTCATTCCAGAAATTGGAGTTGGTGAATGTGCATCTGTCATGCTCGATGTTATCGGAACCATCATTGAAGAATCAAGAGAGCGACTTGCTTGGGCACAAGAAGGAATTGAACAAGGCATTTATGCTGATGCTATTTACAATACATACTCCAGTTTTGTAATAGGAGCAAAGGCCTTGTTGCTTAGCGAAGACATCAAATGCAATACGCAGAGTGGTATTTTAGACAGCTTTAATGACCAATTCAGTCAACATCAATTCTTCCAATTCGAGTCAGGGTTTAAAGAGTTTGTATTGAGAATGAAAGAAGCTCAACCTGAAAAATCTTTTGCCATTGAGTATTTCAATGATGCTAAAGCCTTTCTAGAAAGAATAACTCTTTATAGAGAGTTGCAGATCAAAGGTGGCAGCGATGAAGACAAATTAGTCATCACAGATTTTTATAAAGCCTAGCATGAATAAAGGGAGATTAACACTTGTAGGCGCAGGTCCTGGTGATCCGGATTTGATTACTTTGAAAGGAATCAATGCCATTGCAGAGGCTGATGTCATTCTTTACGATGACTTGGCTAACAAATCCTTACTGAAATATGCGAAGCCTAAAACCGAGAAGATCTATGTAGGTAAAAGAGTTGGTAAACATAGCCATACTCAAAAATCCATTAATGAACTCATCGTTTTCTTCGCACAAGAGAAAGGACATGTTGTTAGATTAAAAGGAGGCGATCCTTTCATTTTTGGCCGAGGTTATGAAGAGGCGGAATATGTGGCAGAATATGGTATCCCAAGCACCGTTGTTCCGGGTATCTCCAGTGCCCATGCCGTTCCGGCACTTCAAAATATTCCACTTACTTCTCGAGGCGTAAGCAGAAGTTATTGGGTAATCACTGCCACCACCAAGGAAGGAGAATTGCCTAAAGACATTTATCAGGCAGCTCAAAGTGACGCAACTGTGGTCATTCTTATGGGGACTAAAAAACTAAAAGAGATTGCTACTGTGTATAGCGAACTGGGTAAAGAAGAACAGGCCATAGCTATCATTCAGAATGGTACACTTCCCAATGAAAAAATGATCAAGGGAACTATGAAGAATATAGATTCATTGGCCAACAAACATGGCATACAGTCGCCAGCTGTCATGATCATTGGAGATGTGGTGAAGCTATCAGATCAGTACCTATTGCAAGAAGTTGAACAACAAAAATGGTTAAGCTGATGGCAAACGAACTATATCCTGTATTCTTAAAAGTGCATCAATTTGACACTTTGATTGTAGGCGGTGGAGAAGTAGGGCTTGAAAAGCTCACTTTTCTATTAAGAAGTAGCCCTAATGCTTTAGTGACATTAGTAGCTAAAGACATCAAATCAGAAATAAGAGAATTAGCTGAAAAACATTCTCAAGTTACTTTGTATGAACGACCGTTCTTTTCTGAAGATCTCACTGGGATGCAAATGGTGATCGTTGCTACAGAAGATCATGCTACAAATTTGTCCATTAGGGATGAGGCAAAAGAAAGAGGACTATTAGTGAATGTAGCCGATACTCCTGACCTCTGTGACTTCTACCTAGGAAGCATCGTGACAAAAGGTGATCTGAAAATTGGCATTTCGACTAATGGAAAATCTCCAACCATTGCTAAAAGACTAAAAGAAACCTTGAATGAATTGCTTCCCGAAGAGATTGATGATCTTTTACAAAACATGAGAGTAATTAGAGACAGATTAAAAGGTAACTTTGGTTACAAAGTAAAAAAGCTGAACCAACTAACTTCGGAGCTAGTTTCAAAAGAAACACATTAATAAGACCATGAAAGCAGTAACTGTAACAGAATTAGATAAGCTCATCAAAGATGGAGCTGACATTCAATTAATCGATGTTAGAGAGCCTTATGAAGCCGAGATTGCAGAGATCGGTGCAGAGCTAATTCCGATGGGAACAATACCTCAGAATGTAGATAAAATCTCTAGAGACAAGCAAGTCATTGTGCACTGTAGAAGTGGCAAAAGAAGTGGAGATGTGATTGAGTGGTTAGAGGCCAATCATGGCTATGAGAATCTTTATAACCTAGATGGAGGCATCTTGGCCTGGTCTGCTTTAGTGGACCCGAAAGTGCAACAGTACTAAACCGCGTATCTGCGTTTTCTGAGATAGGCTCTCAGTATTCCATAAAGAAATAATACAACTAGAGGACTGACCATATTGAGCAATTGCCAATAGAGTCGGTCCTCTTGTAATTTAACCCTATCCAAAGGCCTTAATGTGATCTCTTTCGCACGTGATGTAATCAGGCCATTTTCATCAGTCATATAGGCCAATGCGTTGAACAAGAAATCTTTATTAGCATACTTGAGTTTCTCTCCCTGATCAGCAAAAGGATTAAATCCTAATTCATAAGGAGCACCCGTTCTCAGGTTCTTTTCATTTCTAGAAAGATCTCCATCAGACACCACCACCACTTTTGTAGGTAAGCTCCTGTCCAAGAAATAAGATTGATCAATGGAGTCTGGTAAAATCCTATTCTTAAATAATGAAGTAAAACTTCCCTCTAATAGATATGCTATTGTTTCAGGGCCATGATTAAAAGACTCAACGTCCGGCTGATTAGCATAATCTTCGAAGGCAACACGAGCCGGAGAGGAAACAACTCTGGTATAAGGAGAAGTAGTCATCAAGGCCGTTTTCTTGATGCCCTCTGCTTTAACGGTATCTATTGTACCATAAAAACGAGCATAAACCGCATCTAAATTTTTGGTAATCGGATGCGTGTTGAATTGATTAATAGAAGCATAGAATGGCCATGGTAAATTGATGACATTGTCTGCCCCGTCCAGCACTACTGGGTATCTACCAAAATTCTGAATGTCCTGAATAAAGTTCTGATTGAGTCGAATTCCGTATCTAAACAGCAAATCATCTAATTGATGATTAACAGTAGTGGCTACAGTTCCTTGACCCGCTGCTCTTCCCATTTCAGCTTCTAGCGCATTGACTAGAAAAAGAACATTTCCTCCATGCATCACATACTGATCTAAAACATATTTATCAGATGGGGAGAACGCCTCTCTTGGATTCGCAATGACTAATGCATCCCAATTTTGAAGTTGCTGAGGATTATCCAATTGAACATAATCCAAATCAAAGTATTGGATCATCTCTCCAAGGAATCCTGCTATGTCAAGAGAATCTAATTCACCATGTCCTTGGACCAATCCCACTCTTTTTCGGTTGATGTTGACCAATCTTTGTATGCCAACAGCGAGTTCAAATTCAACACCTTCGATCGAATGGTTCAGCTGTTCTTGTGGTGCAACACCTTGTGTTTGTTTAAAGATCCTAACGCCAGCCGCACGATCATTATATCTGACAATGACATAAGGAAATATGACCTTTTGGATCTGTTTTCCATTCTCATTATCAAAAACCCTAGTAGGTTCAAAACCCTGCTGCATCAAGTAATCGTAATTCTCCTGTCGCCTTTGAGCATCCTCTTCCCCACTCGGATCTGAGAAGAAATAAGCTATTTCTTGTGGCGTATGAATATTGAATTCTTCGATAGTCTCCACCACAGATCTTTTCAGTCTTTCGAAACCGGCAGGGAGGTCACCATCGATTAGAATTTCAATAGTCAATGGTTGGTCAATTTCTCTTAGTAATTCCTTGGTAGCCGGCTGGAGGGTATACCTTTTGTCTTCGGTTAAATCAATTCTAAAAAAATGATTCGCCACCCAAAGATTGAATAGTAATAATACCAATAGGCCCAAAGTCACCCGTATGACAAGCCTTTTCCTCAGTGGCTTATACTCCAATTTTCTAGAGACTAACTTCCAATGTGTGACAATCAGCACGAAGATGATCACTGTTAGGAAATAGGTGATATCGCGAGTATCAATAAGTCCCCTACTTAATGCATCAAAATGATAACTGAGGCTCAAATCTTCAACATAAATAGCACTTGAAGCAGGGAATAAGGCGGCCAAAGAACTGATACCTGAATACAGAAAGAAGCATGCGAAAACAGAAAGAATGAATGAGACAATCTGATTTTCTGTCAGTGCTGAAGATGCCAAGCCAATGGAGGTAAAAACGCCCCCTAATAAGATCAATCCTACATATGAACCGATGATGCCTGGGGTGTCCAAATTACCAACCGGGTTTCCAAGCTGATAGACAGAATAGTAATATATCAAAGTTGGTAAAACAGCAAATATGACCAATGAAAAAGCTGCAAAGTACTTTCCTAATACAATTTGCCATTCGGTCAATGGACTTGTTAGAAGCGTTTCAATGGTACCTGTTTTTTTCTCTTCAGCCAGCATCCTCATCGTAATAGCTGGCACCAAAAACATGAGAACGAATGGACCTAGAGAAAATAAACTCTCCATGTCAGCAAATCCGTAATCCAAAATGCTTGTTTCTGGAAACACCCACATCAGTAAGCCTATGCCAGTCAAAAACACTGCTATCACTACATAGGCGATCAGCGAGTTCAGAAATTGATTGAGCTCTTTGAGAAAAATCTGAATCATTCCTCTTTGGTCTTTTCGTGGAAAAATGATTCTAGGTCTTGGCTTTCAATATTCATACTCAAAATAACCCAGTCCTTACTTTTAGCCAGTTCAAATAATTGAGGCCTAATGTCATCAGCACCTCCAAATTGGATAGAAAATACTTTGTCAGAAACAGCCTCGACCTTACCAAAAGACGCTAATTCTTTAGGAACAATGCTAGCTTGAAATTCAACCTTCAAGGTTTGGGATGCGCTAGTTATAACATCTACTTTTTCATTAGCCACTAGCTTTCCAGAATTGATCACCACCACCCTATTGCACATAGCCTGAACTTCTTGCATGATATGGGTAGAAAGAATTACCGTTTTGTCCTTGGCTATAGATTGAATAAGTCTTCGGATCTCTACCAACTGATTCGGATCAAGACCTGTTGTAGGCTCATCTAGAATCAATACATCAGGATCGTGAAGCAAGGCTTGAGCAAGCCCAACTCTTTGTCGGTAGCCTTTTGACAATTGACCAATCTTTTTCTTTTGCTCCTTAATCAGTCCACAAAGATCGATTACCTCAGTCACTCTCTCCTTAAGTAATTTTCCCCCCATCTGATGAATTCGACCCATAAACAGTAGGTACTCCTTCACAAACATGTCAAGATAGAGTGGATTGTGCTCTGGCAAATAACCTATTAGCCCTCTTACTTTTTGAGAATCCTTAACAGCATCGAATCCACAAATTTCAATCGTACCAGAAGTTGGAGGGATATATCCCGTTGCCATTTTCATGGTGGTCGATTTTCCAGCACCATTCGGTCCTAGAAAACCAAGCACCTCTCCCTTTTTCGCTTCAAATGAAACGCTATCGACAGCTTTCTGAGCTCCGTAGATTTTAGTGAGATTTTGAACTTTAACAGCCATTGAAAAATGAACGTGATCCTGTGTTGAGAATTGTCAAATATAGATTGAAGAAATTAGAAGTGGTAATAAAAGAATATTATCGCGAAGCGAATTCATTCAGCTTTTTGGTATCTTAAAAAAACACCACATAAACCTCATCAATGGTCTAAAGAAAATTCGAATAACTATGAGTAAAAGAATATTCATTACCGGAGCATCTTCCGGGCTCGGTAAGGCAAGTGCTATCATGTTTGCAGAAAAGGGATGGAACGTGATCGCCACCATGCGTACTCCTTCTAAAGAAACAGAATTGACACAAGTCGATAATATTGACCTACTTCCGCTAGATGTAACAAACGTTGAGCAAATACAATCAACTGTTGCCAAAGCAATAGAATTCGGTCCAATAGATGTTGTTTTCAATAATGCAGGTTATGGCTTAGCTGGTCCTTTTGAGGGAGCCACAGACGATCAACTCGTAAGACAAATCAACACTAACCTTTTAGGTGTTATGCGAGTGACTCAAGCCTTCATTCCTCATTTTAGAGAAAAGAAAAGTGGCATATTCATCACCACCACTTCTATTGGAGGTTTAGTAACGCTTCCCTTCAATTCAGTTTACCACGCTACTAAATGGGGCTTAGAAGGATGGAGTGAAAGCCTAGCTTTTGAAATGAATCCACTAGGTATTGGTGTAAAAACGGTGTCTCCGGGCGGTATTGCTACAGACTTTGCTGGCCGATCACTTGATGTAACTCAGCACGAAGCGTATGCAGAACCCATGCAAAAGGTACTTTCTGTCTTTATGGATCCAGAGCGGCAAAAGAACTATTCCACTTCTGAGATGATTGCTGAGGTAGTTTATGAAGCGGCTACTGACGGAAAAAACACATTGAGGTATGTAGCCGGTGAAGACGCTAAAGCTATGTATGCGCAGCGTAATCAAGTGGGCGAAGAAGCCTTTAGAGAAGGTATTAAAAATGCTTTTTTAGGATAAAAAAAGGGTGCAAATGCACCCTTTATCATTTTTTATTTCTGAGGCTTACCCTTTGGCATTAAAGGTCTCACTTCCAGATCTACCACATGGTAGTTTGTATGAGTTTCTATGGTTTGAACCACAGAAGTAGCAATATCTTCAGGCCTCATCATGTTCTCATTTGCATTAGCAAACTCTATACTATCAAAGAAATTAGTATTTGTACTACCTGGGTAGATGGTAGTTACCTTAATGCCATAATCTCTCAATTCTTGGAAAATAGAATGACCAATTCCGGTTACTGCATGTTTTGTTCCCACATAACCGCTCATGGTTTTAACACCATTAGTACCAGCAATTGAAGAGATATTGATAATATGGCCTTCCTCCATTTCAATCATATTAGGAACTGCTAATTTGATACAGTAAAACAGGCCATGGACATTCAAATCAAACATATACTTCCATTCGTCAACATCCATTTCGTGAATGAGTCCTTGATAACCCATCCCTGCATTATTGACTAAAACAGAGGCCTTCCCTAATTTTTCTGTAGTTGCCTTGAATGAAGCTTGCACTTCTTCCCAACTAGAAACATCTGTTTTGAAAAAATGATAGTTCTCATGATCAATATTGGCCGATGTTCTTCCCCATCCAGCAACGATCATTCCTTTATCTAATAACTGTTTAACAGTCTCTAAACCGATGCCTTTACTTACACCAGTAACGATTGCGAGTTTTCCTTGAATTTCCATGCACTAATAATCACCAAAAAGCATGAATAGTTTCCACTTATTCAGATATAAGCTTAATGAATTTTCAATTTTGTAATTTCAAGCCACATGAGTAAAAAACCCATACTGGATAGCCAAGCATATATCACTCTAGGATATTTAACCATCGTCATCATTGGAATGATGTTCGACTACAATTACTATAGTCATTTCGGTATTAACATTTTTGAATATGCAGATGTGCTAGACTTTCTTTTGGCTCCTGTAAAGAATGTACAGCTCATGCTATTTGCTTTTGGAACGGTGATCTTTGTTTGGATCTTTTACAAGTTCGATGAGATCTGGCAGAGAAAATTTCCGGTTTCACACAAGCGTTTCAACTTTGGAATGACCGTTGATTTCTCGAATAAGTACCGCCCTTACATGTTATTCACTACGCTTATCTTATACTTCTTTGTGTCCGCCAAAATCTATGGCCAAAGAATGTTTAAGAACTTTGAAAAGGAAAGCGAATCAATCGAGGTCATTTTTGAATCGGATCAGCGTGTCATTGAGGGAAAATTAATCGGAAAGAATACCGACTATATTTTTCTAGAGTCTAAGAACAAAGCCATCAAAGCGATACCAGTTTCATCAGATGTTCAGGAGATCATCATAAGCCGTCCTTAATAGAAGAATAAAAAGGACTTTAGAGAATTTTTATAAGAATCTACCCTTTCCCAAAACCATCCTTATATTTGTGCTGTTTATATTCAGTCTAAATAAAAAGAATTGATCAACGCAGCTATATACGATCCTCAGCTACTTTCCAGTGAAGGAATCAAAATCATTTTGGAAGCCCATCCAAATGTGAGCCAAGTTGAAATTCTAGACACAGCTAAATCCCTGTCTTCTCAGCTAGACCCTGCCAAACAGAATTTGATTGTTCTGGACTATGCCATGTTCAAGGGCGAGTTAGCGAAACAAGTAGAAGAGGCAATTCCCGCCAACCCAAGTATCAATTTCTTAGTCGTTTCAGATAATGATGAGCCGCAAAGGGTAAAAAGATTTATTAAGACAGGAATCAAAGGATTCTTGACCAAAGGTTGCAGTGAGGAAGAAATTCAAACGGCTCTAAAGCTTATAGTCGATGGAGGTAAGTTCTATTGTCAGACTGTCATTGAGATCATTGCGGATGAAAATCACAAAGCTGATCTTGACTTAAGCGAAAGAGAAATTGAAATTATAGAACACATCTGTAAAGGCGATTCTTCATCGCAAATTGCAGATTCTCTTAACATCAGCCTTCACACCGTCAATTCTCATAGAAAAAACATCCTTAAAAAGCTTGGTTTGAAATCTCCAACCGAGTTAATCATTTACGCGGTAAAGCAAGGCTGGGTAAACCTCTAGCACCTCATTTACTCTTGATTCACTATTTCTAGTGATTAAAATTCCCTAAGACTAGCGATTTCACAGGAAGTCAACACCGTATACTTTTGCATTATTAAGAATGATTCTAAATAATGAAAGTAAAACTATCATTGCTCTTCCTAATAGCTGTTTTTCAATTGAAAGGACAAGAGTTGATATTTTCAGATTCAAAAACTGGAGAGTCTATTCCTGGCGTTGCCATTCAATTAAAATCAAATGACGGGGATAGTTTCAGTCTGGTTAGCAATACCAATGGACGCATTGATTTAGAAGAATACTCCTTACCGCTTGAGTTTTTTACTCAGCACATAGCCTATGAATCAAAAACGGTATCCATTTCTTCTAGGCAGAATATCAAAATTAACTTAACACCCCATACCACACATTTAGATGATGTTGTAGTTACGGGTCAATTCTCTCCCACATCAGCAGAAAGATCTGTATTTAAAGTTGAAAGAATACTTAGAGAGGAGTTTGAGGAACGGGGAGCCATAACATTAGAGGATGCTTTAAAGAGCCAATTGAATATTGACATTTCTCAAGACTTAGCCATAGGAAGCTCTAGTGTGAGTATGCAAGGCATCAATAGTCAGAATGTGAAAATTCTTGTAGATGGAATCCCATTGGTCAATAGAAATGGGAATGGCAACGGTGCGGATCTTAGCCAGATCAACTTGCAGAATATTGAACGCATTGAGATCATCGAAGGACCAATGGCTGTCAACTATGGAGCTAACGCATTGGCCGGAGTCATCAATCTGATCACCCTATCTCCAGAAGACGATCAAATAAAAGGGCAAGTCTTTCTTCAGTCAGAATCTGCAGGTAACGAAATTGGTATAGATGCTGGTAGACACATACAAGGTGCCTTGCTTGACTTTGGTATTGTCAAAAACTTAAGAGCACAAGTCAGTGCTCAGCATAATAACTTTTTAGGCTATGAAGGTCAGGCTGATTTTAGACAATACGAATGGAACCCCAAGCGACAATACGTAGCCGATGCACAGTTAAGCTACAGAATCGGCAGCCAAGAGTTGACTTACAAGTTTGGCTATTTAAATGAACTGATAAAAGACTTTGGAGCTGTTCAAAATAATTTTTTACCCAATGGTGAAAACCAACCATTTGCCATTGATGAAGAGTACGATAGCGACAGATTTTCGCATCAGTTACTATTCAATGGGCAAACGAACTTCCTGAAGCATTATAATGCCTACGCTTCCTATTCTTCATTCAATAGAATCAGCAGGCAGATTTCTAAAAACCTAGTTACCGAAGAGGAAAGCCTAACTACTGGAGAAGGAGATCAGGATGAGAGTGGATTTAACGTATTTGATGCTGGAGGATCGCTGAACTTCAGTTTGAATAATCATCTAGATCTTCAAACGGGCTTTCAGCTTTCACTTGAAGAAGCTCTAGGAGGACGGATACTAGATGGTTCACAACAAATTAATGACTATAGCCTTTACACTTCTGCTGAATGGTCTATCCAAGATAGATTTACCCTTAGGCCGGGATTAAGATTTAGTTACAATGACGCATATGGTGATCAGGCTATTCCTTCAATTCAAGGGAAATGGGCCATTTCAGAAAAAGACCAACTAAGGATTTCATATGGCCAAGGATTTAGAGCTCCATCTGTCCGTGAGTTATACTTTGAATTCATAGATTCCAATCATAGGATTTTTGGAAACCCTGACTTACTTCCAGAGAAATCGGACCATTACAGCATCAATTATGGTCGTAATTATCAATTCAAAGGTCAGCAGGTAAAGGCAAGCATCAATCTTTTCTACAATGACATCGATCAGCAGATTGCTATTGCACAATCGCCCAACGATCCTACTAGTACTTCCTACCTAAACATTGAAAAATTTAGAACCCTTGGAACGAATCTGACTCAAAGTGTCTCTTGGGCGGGAATCACAGGTAACATCGGCCTGTCCTACATTGGCAGATACAACAGACTAAGTGATACTGAAGAAGAGTTGAGGCCATTCTTCTTTACTCCTGAAATCAGCACCAACCTCAACTACAGATTCAAGCGATTAGGAACAGGTCTCAATCTGTTCTACAAATTCAGCGGAGAACAAGAAACCTATTTTCTCAATGATCAAGACGAGGCGAGCATAGGTGAAAGAGAAGGTTTCCATTGGATGGATTTAAGTGTTGATCAGAAAATCACCAAAAGAGTCGATCTGCTCATTGGAGCTAGAAACCTTTTAAATGTTACCCAGATCAATAATTCTGGAATTAGTGGAGGAGCCCATAGTGGTGGCCCTTCCCAACCCATTTCATACGGAAGATCCTATTTCATAAAACTAAACTATAACATCAATTAAAATGAGAATTTATAAAAACGCATTACTTGCATTTGCGGCAATTTCCTTTATCTCCTGTTCGGAAGATAATGGACCTATTATTCTACCTCCTGTTGAAAGCGCCATAATCGATGCGCAGGTAGGTGGTGAAAATCAGCCTAATCAAGTTTATCTTGACCTTTCGTCTGAAAGCACGGCTGTAGTTGCTAGAAACAGCTTCGATCTTGGTTTCTATACGGGTTCAGACTTTAGAGTAGCACTTAATAATTCTACTGGTGCTCTGGCTTTATCATTAGATAAAAATGATCTAACACAAGTAACAGCACAAGACACTTTAGGCTTGGGTGCGCAACTTGATGTGAATGCCATTTTTGGTGCTCTTTTTGGCCCTCCTCCTGCATGGCTTTCTGAAGCTGCCTCTTGGATGGATAACCCTAATGGTGAACTATCACAAACTGCCATATCTGCCATATCTTCTACAGATAGCGATAATCAAGTATACATACTTAATCGTGGTTCAAACCCTGATGGAAGCAACAGAGGTTGGAAAAAAATTAGAGTAATCAGAAATGGTGAAGGCTATCAACTTCAGCATGCAAATATTGATGATGCCTCATTTGAAACACTGAATATTTCAAAGGATTCAGACTTCGCTTTTGTCCAAATGAACTTTGATTCAGGTGTTACAGAAGCAACTCCAAGAGCTACTGATTGGGATATTGCTTTCACTACTTTTACCAATTTACTTCCGGTAGGTCCTGGTGTTTCAATTCCTTATCAATTCAAAGACTATGTTATTTCAAATGCCACTGAAGTACAATTAACTCAAGTAGATGCCAATGAGGTGAGTTATGAGAATTTTTCTACCAGTGATTTAGCTGAATTAACATTCGAGAATAATATCAGCGGAATAGGGAGCTCTTGGAGAACTGTAGCACAGCCCAATTCTCCTGACCCGACCGGTGTTGTTGACGATATATTTTATGTATTGAAAGACAATGCTGAGAACTACTACAAGATCAGATTCACGAGGTTGGTGAATGCCCAAACCGGAGAGAGAGGATTCCCTCAATTACAGTACGATTTGATTGCGGAATAATGAACAAGGCCTCGTTATTCAAAATATTGATTATCGGTATTAGACTAGGACTAGGTGGTCTATTCATTTATGCCGGTATTCAAAAATTTAAAACGGAAAAAACTAAGCCCAAAGCTCAAACAGAAGTTCAGGAAGTGAAGCCTGTGCTTCCTCCAAACGTGGTTAAGATCAAAGCCTATATAGGTGGGCTTAAGCAAACTGGTTACTTCTGGCCTATGCTTGGCATTGCAGAAATACTATGCGGTGTGCTTTTGGTTATTCAGGTTTTGTCCTTACTAGGAGCAGTAATGCTGATACCTCTGACTCTCAACATCTTTTTGTTCGAGTTATTCTTAGGCAGTGGTGATCCAATAGAACTTCTAGTTCATGGGCTGTATTTCGCAGCCAATATCATACTTCTGATTTATGCTTGGCCAAGGCTCAAATTGGCATTCCTTACAACAGATAATGCATTCAAAAAAATAATATCATGAAATATAAATTAACATCAATATTCTTATGCCTGTGCTTAGTAAGTATAGCACAGAGCAAGAAAAAGCAAGATATCGAAGCCATAAAAGGCATGTGTGGTTGTTATGAGATCAAATTCAATTTTGCTGAGACATTTTCACCAGATAAGAGATATGAGTTTTATGACAACTACATCTCAGGTGGCCTAGAATGGGTTCAACTTGTCGAAGATGAAAAGAATAAAATCTCTATGCAGCACTTACTAATTGTTGGTGATGAGATGATCGTAAAACACTGGAGACAGGATTGGCTTTACCAGAACACAGATCTTTACGTCTACAACAAAAATAACAGTTGGACTTACACTAAGCTTTCTCCAAAAGAGGTCAAAGGACAGTGGACACAGAAAGTATATCAAGTAGATGATGGATTAAGATACGAGGGCTCTGCTACCTGGATCCATGCAGACGGAAAATCATATTGGGAAAGCACTACGGATTCTCCCCTACCAAGAAGAGAATACACAAAACGTGATGATTACAATGTGATGATAAGAACTAACCGTCATGAGCTTACAGGTTATGGCTGGGTGCATGACCAAGACAATGACAAGGTGCTAAGACATGAGTCTGGTGATGAGTTGATCGCTCAAGAAAAAGGCTATAATACTTACACAAAAGTATCTGATGAAAAATGCCAAGCCGCTCAAAAATGGTGGACACAAAACGAACAATACTGGTCTGATGTGAGACTTGTATGGGACGAAATATTTGCAAACAAGGAAGACCTCACTTTCAAAAGAAAGGTAAATGATCAAGTCTTATTTGAAAAAATGTTTGCCTTGGGTAAAGAGGTAAGTGAGCAAGATTCATATGACTCAAATGCTATTCAAGCTCAGGTAAAGGAAATCATCCTAATGTATCAAGATTAGGTTTATATTAGTTTTAGTCTTAAAAGGGTTTCAGAAGGGAACCCTTTTTTTATAACCTAAACTGTAAAGTGAAGTAATAGCTTCTTGGGTCAGAAGGAATAATCCCTGGGCCAGGATAGCCAGTAGCACGTCTAGTGAAATAAGAACTATTCAGGAAATTATTCACCCCGGATTCTAGTTTCCATCTACGATGCGTATAGCTTAATGAAAAATCCATAATGCTATAAGCTGGTATCTCACCTATTAAACCATTTCTCGAATCACCATCTTCAGGAACAGATGAGTTCTCAGCATCAGTATACTGTTCAGTTAAATAAGTGAACTGCCAACTCATCATAAGATTCTTATAGCCGAATCGAATACCAGATTTAAGGTTTATTGAAGGAATGAACTCTACTTCTCTGCCTTCCACATTATTCTCTTCAGATTCAATATATTCTGAGCTTGTAAATGCGGTATTTGCGAACCAATTGAACTGAAGCTTCTTTGTATTCATCTGTAAGGTCTTCGCTAAATTCCAATCGATGAAGGTTTCAGCCCCAACGATAAGCGCTTTACCAATGTTCTTTCTTACTCGGTTGGCTCTATCATCTAGAATAATGCCTATCCTATCATCATAAAGCATTGAGAATCCACCTATATCATAGGATACTACCTCATTCCATTTCCCTCTAAAACCAAAGTCGGCTGTAAACCCTTTCTCGTCTCGAATATTTGGATCAATGATAAAACTTGGATTCACAGTTCGGATATCGCTAAAGGTGACAGAGCGATAATTTTGCGATATATTGGCGTATACCTCTAACTCCTCAGATCGATCATAGCTTAGCCCTAAACCCAATAATAAAAATGATCTCTCAAGTGTACGATTGTCTTCTAAGGTTTCATTAAAGATTGGATTACCCGCATTGTCAAAAATGACATTATTGTAAGTACCTGCGCTCTCGGTCTTAATATATTCGAATCTAAAGCCTGGAGTGATTGAAAGTTGATCATTCAAGTAGAAAATGTTCTCACCAAAAACTGAAGCATTTAAATTGGGGAAGTCAAAATCTGATCTATTAGGGTAATCAGGATAATCAACTTCAGCTAAGGAGAAATCTGCATCAGTCCCATTGGTTCCTGGACCTTGCAAAGAAGTATTGTTGGCTTGGTAATACTTGGATCCTAATAAAAATACCGATTGGTATTTTCCTAAGGAATATCGAGTAAGTAATCTCGTTTCAGCTCCCCAATTGTTAAAATCTCCTTTGATTAGATCTCTGGGATTGACAAATGTTCCATCAGAAGCCTGCTCATCAATATCAGTAATCGGGTTAGAGTTAGGGTTGGTTACATCTCCTCTGAAACCAACGGCATTTCTTCTGGCATTTAATCCAAATAGATTAAATGTGAAATCCGTTTTGCTTGAGAATTCATGTTCTAGTTTTAATGAATAAAGGTTCCAATTAACCTCAAACCAGTTTCTTGTTCGATTGCTAAAAGTGGGATCTAAATTGAATTGAGTATCTGTTAATCCTCCTGGCTGTTGAGCCAAATAATTCAAATATGTGTACTCTAAACTGAGTTTAGTTTTATCAGACACCTCATAACCAACATGAGCAAAATAGTTCTTGGAATCAAACTTGGAATTAGGCCTGAAACCATCTCCCTGCTTATAGTTGAAATACGTGTAATAACTGAATTTACCGACCGTACCGCTCAAACTATTGAACGAGGTAAACAGACCAAATGAACCCACTGATTGCCTACTTAACCATTCTATAGGTTTATTAGGATTAGGTTCTTTCATTTTGAAATTGATCAAACCACCGAATTGGGTTCCATATTGTAATGAAGCAGCCCCTCGAATGACCTGAATCTCCTTTAATGCCTCAGCTGGTGGCGTATAATAACTTTCTGGATAGCCTAACACATCCGCACTAATATCATAACCGTTTTGTCTAGTATTGAAATTAGCGGTCCTATTCGGATCGAGCCCTCTACCACCAATACTTAATTGCAAACCCGCAGCCTCAGAATCATAAATATTTAACCCTACTACTTGAGAATAGACTTGCCTGGCATTATTGGAGGCCAAATTACCTACTAATCCATCCATTAAAATAACCTCTGATTTCTTGCCAGCATAAATGGCCGTTCCTTCAACTGGTCTCAATCTGCTTACGGAAAATATCTCCTCCCTTTTTTGGCTTATTTCAACTTCTGTTAACTCTGCTGAAATTTCTTCCAAACGAAAATCAAAGGTTTCAGTGCCATCAATGTACACTTCTTGTTCTTGAACCTCATAACCAAATGCAAAAACTACTAGAGGATAAACAGCTGCGGAATCAACTTCTAGCTCATACAAACCACTACTTAAGGTAGAGACAATCTGACCAGTGATCTTATTATACACTTCCGCTTTGTTAAGCCCTTTTCCCGTTGTCGAGTCTAGGACCTTACCCTGTAGTACAATCTGTGCCTCAGTTGAGAAATAAGAGCAAAGAATTAATAAGAGGCTAAAGACCTTTGATCTCATCGTTGAATGGAAGTATCCATGTTTTATGTTTGAATGATTCTTTTTGAAGACCCAAATCAATATTAGGATCTATAAATGCCATGCTTCTTCTTCCATTGAGTGCTACGTAAGATTCCACGTAAACACCAACATGCTCATGCCCTTGACTTTCAAAATGTTCTTTCAGGTAGTGGGCGTATTCTAAAATAAAATCAGGTTGAAAAGACATTTGCTTTTCCTGGAATGAGGTAAGAAAATCGGAGTTGTCGACATAAAATCTCTGCCCTGTTTCTTTATTGACAATCTTAAAATTAGAATAACCTGCCTTCTCCATTAACATCACTCTCCATGAGAATCTAAAGCCCTCCTCAGTCCAGAATAATTCTCCAGGGTACAAGTAATGTCTAAATGGAAGGAGAAGTTGAATAATGAATAAGAAGCTTATAAGACTTCGCTTCACCTGTTTATTATCAAATACTTCTTGACTTAGAATTCTGCCATTATCGAATTGATCTCGAGCAAGACCGAAGATCTTGCTAATCACATCGAGTATCCTTTTATGTAAAGTTGGCTCAAAGAAAATCAAAGAGCTGACAATCATTATGTATGGAAACATTCCAATAGGAAACAAGACTCTGGTTAGTACATGAAAAACCATTACAAGGATGAATGCCACAGGCCTAGTTCGTTTATTGAGAAGTAGAAATGGAATGGTTAGATCATATACTGCCCCTGACCAAGAAAATAGATAATGTACCCACTCTTGCTGCAGCAAATCTCCAAGGAAGGGAAGATCGTATCGCCCAGGCAACCAAATTTTTAAAGGCATGGCCTCTATCAACCAATCTGAATTCAACTTGGCCAAACCGGCATAGAAATAGACGATACCAAGTAATAGCTTAATACTGTCGATGGTCCAATTCGGAATTTGTTGATAACGGAGTTTTTCGTCTTTGGCGGCATCAACCGAATAGTAGGCATTGGCGGGTAAGAAGATCATCACAAAAGCCAAAACACTGATGAAGTAGTAGTGATTGAGATAGGTGGTCTTATCCATTAGCTCTATGTAAGTGAAACTGAGGAAAAAAGAGATGATAGCAATTCGATACTTAAAACCGACCGCAACTGCCAAGGCAGATAAACCACATATAATAAAAAGTACGTAGGTCGATTGACCTACAGGCTTTACCCATTCAAAGCCATAAAAGGAGAAAAAGAAATCAGGTTCGATATACAGTTTTTCAATCCATCCATTCGCCCAAAAGCGAATGATACTGCCAAACATCATCAAACCAAAGAAAATACGAAAGACTGCCAATGGGGCAGCCTCCGTAGTTCTATTGTAATATGAGTGTAAAATTCTATTCACTAATCTCCGTCAGCATCGACAAAATCGACTCTGATATTCAATGCAGAAAACATATCTACTTTAAGCAGAATGACGTTTTTCTGAAGCTCATCGTAGGTCATTAACATCTTGGTATTATCCGACTCTACTTGTTGGTAAAAACTATCTGAAAGAGATGACGCAGAAGTTCTTGCCAAGTTGAACTGAGTATTAACTAAGCCACTTAAGTCTTCACCATCTTTTATTGTATTCAAATAATCTAGATAAGAGGCCAGGCTCTCTCCTTTTTGAGTTGAACCAAAGTGCTGACCATTGAAGAAGTTTTCGGAAGCATCAAGAGCTGCATTAAACAACTGCTTGCTGTATACCCTACTATACAATCCCTCTACTCTATCGCTTAGAGCTGTACCAGAAAATACTCCAGCTGGAATCCCAATTTTTCCTGCTCTAAGTGCTTTTTCATAATAAAACAAAAAGTCATTGGTCATTTTATTTACTGAGCTAGTGGCTGTTGAACCATCGTTACTCACAAAAACATCTCTATACCCAGATGTCCAATCTGATAACACAGTATTAGCCATTTCGTCCATTCGTTCAACAAGGGCTGACAAATAAGACTTTGCGTTCGCTTCGCTTAACACTTCAACAATACCAGCATCCGTAGAGGCGACTCCAAAGAGTAAATAATCTAGTGCTGGAAAACCCTGTTCATCGTTTGTAGATGGCAATTCAAGATTATACTCTCCGGTTGTTATATTCTCGTCAATTGCAGAAGCATCGGTTGGATAAATATTGGTATAGTTTCTTAAAGCTATGGTCTCTGCCATACCAATCTCAAACATTGAAACCTCTTGAAAAGCAAGATAACCCGCAAGCCAAGCTTCTCTCAATACTTGAAGTTCATCCACCGTTGGATTTGCATTAAAAGAATTGGTGGCATTCACTAATCCATCCAATTTGTTAACGTAATCCCGGTAAGCTGGCGCAATGATATTATCGGCCCAATTAATCAGCATGGCTGACCTGTCAAATGAATCGCTAGGGTCTTCAGGACCATCATCGTTTGATGAGCAAGCAACAAACAAACCAAGACCTAACAGTAAAGCAAAAACCTTTTTCATATCCCTGACCTCTATTAGCTACCCGCTTGTGTTACTGTGAAATCGAATTTTGAGGCAACATTCTCAGCGATTGTATCCAGCGTTTCACCATTCAAATCCCAAAAACCATTCTCTGAACCATAAAGAGCATCTAAGAATCCATCCACCTCAGTCTTAGAGAAATAAGATTCGTTTGTTGACGGATTCCTTGTAAAACGAAGGCTATAAATAAACCCGAAGCCCTCTGAAAAATCGTGGAAGGCTGTTCCGATTTGATTATTTTCCATAGCTAGTTTACCCTGTACCAAGTAATAAACTGCTCTGATGGCTATGATCTCGGAAAGTTTCTGTCTTACAATAGCAGCCTGAGCATCTCTTACATCGTATTGCTTAGCAACAATTGCTGCTCTACCTAATTTTAGAGCATCATACACCTCTTGTGCTATGCCAGTAAAATCTTCATCTCCATCAACTCTTCCTAAATACTTATTTAAAAAGCTATCAGAAGCACCAAGCTCGCTTAGAGGATCTACTTGGTCTTGAGCATTACCAAACAAGTAGCCATAGGCTTCATCCCACTTGTGCTCCATATTAGTGTAAGACTGATTTTCTAGTGTAATATCGGCATCGTTGTTAGCTCTATTATCCGCCTCGTCCAAAACGGATACTGAGAGATAATTATTTAACATTTGATCTAGCATCAGCGCACCAATGAGAGATTTACCTACTGCCTGATCATATTCAAGTCCCTTGGCATTTACATATCTAGTAGAAGATCCATCAGCTAACTGACCAGCTACTCCTAATTCTGCCAATTGATTTTCATTTGGGTATACTTCGTTGACTTGACCAGAGATCCATGTTTCAAAATCTGCTTTGATCATTGCGGCCTCAGTTGCATTGCTTGAGAAGAAATCTCTTGATGCAGCCGTTTTGTTTTTAACACTTTTAGATGACTCATTCAAGCCCGCTTCAGTGAACGGATTGGCATCAGAACCTTCAGCAGTTTGATTTCTATACATCTCTAACAACAACTCCTCGTTGGCACTAAAATCTTTCATTGAACTGATCAATTCCTCAGCCATTCTAATCCTAGTCGTTTGACCTGTGAAAGTGACAGTCGAGACGCCATCTCTATTGAAAGTATAGTCTTCTGGCGCACTTACTGTGGGTAGCGCATCGTCATTATTATCACACGCGCTTAAACCTAAAACACCGATTAAAGCAATTGAAAGTATATTTTTCCTCATTTCTATTTCTTATGCTTATTTAGATTAGTTTTAAACAGCGGCAAAAGTAGAGGCTGAAGCATCGCCAGTCAATCACTAGTTCTAGTGAAAATTGAGGGTATACTCAGAAATAGAAGAAATTTTAAGGCTATTGCCTTTGAAGTAGTTCTTTTATAATGGTTGTCATGCCTTTTTCTGCCTTTGCTGCGGCAGCTAGAATATTGGCAATATCCACCTTCTCTAAATGATCAGGGTCACAAAGATCCGTGATAGCAGAAATGGCAAAAACAGGAAGATCCATATGTCTGGCAACAATCACTTCCGGAACTGTGGACATACCTACAGCATCAGCACCAATTCTGGCTATATAGCGATACTCTGCCCTCGTCTCCAGGTTGGGGCCACTCACTCCCGCATATACCCCTTCATGGCATGGGATTTTATTCTCTCGGGCAATTGATAAGGCCTCATCGATCATTTTCCTTTCGTAAGGCTCACTCATATCAGGAAACCTTCCTCCAAATTCATCCAAATTAGTACCTGTCAATGGGTTCTCCTTGGTCAAATCGATGTGGTCCTCGATGATCATCAAGTCCGCAATTTGATAATCTAGATTTACACCACCTGCTGCATTAGAAATAAAGAGTTTTTCAATACCTAAGGCTTTCATAACCCTAACCGGGAAAGTCACCTCTTTCATATTATAACCTTCATAGTAATGAAAGCGTCCTTGCATGGCGATGATTCTTCTTCCTGCCAATTCACCGAAGATCAATCTACCCTTATGACTTTCTACAGTTGAAACAGGGAAATTTGGAATACTGTCGTAGTCCAATTCGTGATGAATATTGATCTCATCTACCAAGGCACCCAAGCCCGTACCAAGAATAATTCCGAATTCTGGATTGAAACTTACTGCTTGTTGAATATGGTCTACTGTTTGATGAATCTGTTCCAAATAAGTCATAGCGCAAATATGCAAAGTTTTGAATTCTTTGAACTTTTCAAATGTCAATTCTATTACCTGTACATACATTTATATTCGGCTTAACAATGCAGTCAAGTATCAGTTAAGCTTTTACATTTGCGGGAGATTTAGAAAGATGATATCAATTGTAGTTGGAACGAACCGAACGAACTCAGTAAGTAGAAAAATCGCTGAGTATTACCAAAGCTTGTTAAATACAGAAAGTCAAATTGTTGACTTAGCAGATTTACCTGCCGATTTTACAGGAAATGCGCTGTACGAGAACAACGGAAAAAATGAGCAATTCAATGAATTGAGAGAAAAAGTGCAGTCATCAGACAAACTTGTTTTCATTGTACCAGAATACAATGGCTCTTTCCCAGGAGTTCTGAAAGCATTTATTGATGGTTTGAAATATCCTGAAGGAGTACGCCACAAAAAAGCAGCGATGATCGGAGTATCGTCCGGTGTACAAGGAGGCGTTTTCGCTATGTCTCACTTAACAGACATCTTCAATTACTTAGGCATGCACGTATTAGCATTGAAACCTAAGCTTGCGGGTATTGAAAAGAATTTTGATGGTGAGAAAGTCACCAACGACTTATACAATCAACTGTTAAAGCAACAGGCTGACTTATTAATAGAGTTCTAAAGTAAAAGCCTCTCAAATGAGAGGCTTTTTTATTTCATCTTAGTTATCAGATATGTAAACCAATCGAGCTAATCTGTCAAGCTCTTTATCATCTACGTACTTGCTGATCTCTTTATAGAATTTCTCCATACTATCATACGGACGATACTCTTCGAACTCATGGGCCATATGGTCAGTCATGCCAGGTAGAGCCTTAATATCCTCCTCAGAAGCCGTATTTAATTCTACTGGTACGAAGACGTAGTTCTCATATCTCGCTACTTCTTCGTCATCCACGTATTTACCAATTTCCTTTCTGAATTGAGCAATGCTTAAATAAGGTCTGTATTCTTCGAATTCATGAGCCATTCTATCTCCTACTCCAGGAATCATTTTAAAATCCCCTTCTGCTGTAGTATTTAAGTTAAATGGCACGAACACCTTAGCATACAATTCTTCCTTATCCGTATCAGCGCTAACTATGGCATCAAAGTCATTCATGGTAATGAATGGTCTGTCATTTAGAATTTGAGCAACCATTTCATCATTCAAACCGATACCCTTAAGTTCTTCTTCAGAGGCCAAATTGGCATTTAGAACTGTTTTCGTTTTAACAACTGCTTTCTCCTGCTCTTCTACAGATTTAGTAGAGTCTTCTTTTTTCTCAGATTGACAAGCCATTGTTACTAGGCTTACCATAGTCAAAATCAATAATGATTTAATTAACTGTCTCATTGCTTTTGTTTTATTATGATTAAATATGCGTATCCGATCAAGGCAAACAGAATCATACTTCCAGGTGCTAGCGCGGGCAATGCACCTGAGAAACTCTCTACTAGCAGTTCACTAAAATCTGCTTTTGAATTCATCTCGCTCTCAAATTCATAATTAGCTTTGAGGTGCAAAAAAGTACCATAGAGGCCACTGCCAACGCTTAAAACCAACAAACACTTGAAAATGAGCAGCAATAAATGGCTACGACTAAACCAAAGCATGACAACTACTAAAAGCGAGCATGAGATGCACAGAATCGGTATAAGTTGAAGTGCATCTTCATAATGATCTAGTAAATATAGCTCAAGCGCAATACCGACAGACATAAACAGCAATGCGCTAAATATGAGCTTGGTAAGTCTTGAATTTAGATGAATGATTCCTTTGTCCATCGGGTGGCAATTTTAGTGGATAGCAGAATCAATCCCTAATTATTTAGAATCTTTCTAAATAAAAAGAGCTAACCCATGGCAGCAGGTCAGCTCTTAACATATCAAAACTCTTAGCCTTGTTTAGGCAAAAAGTCTTATTAATCTACATTGTCATGTAGAAATTTATTGTCGCCCATGATCTCATTGTCATCGTTGAGATTAAATCGGGAAACATTTCTTTCAGAAGAAGGACTCGTATCATTTAAGCGAACTTGCTTTCTTTGATATGCCGGAACGTCCAGCTTTTCTTTAAAGTCGTCTTGTTGAAGACTACTATTGCTCATTCCTCTTAAGCGCTCTTCTCTCATCCTCGCTTGCTCCTCAAGTTTTTTCCGCTTCATCTCTAAGAAATTCTTAGTGCGCTCCTCCATGAAGTCATTGTCCAAAGCATTATTTCTTGCTTCTACTTCTGGATCTTGCTGAGGCTGAGCAGGGTTAGTTGGCAATTCTTCTATTTCATATTTTTTAGCCAATTGACTTAAGAAACTATAGCCAGAAGTTGCATCCTCTTCTTCCTTTTCTTCTTCTTTTGCTTCAGGTTGAGGCTCCTTATTTGCATCCATTTTTGAGACATCAAAAAGGGTTGTCTGGGAGTGTTCAGGTGAAAGAGACGTATCCTCTCTGTGTTCGATCTCTCGACTGGTCTCAAGATCTATGACTGTCTTCCTTTCATCGCCTAAAGTAGAATGCACTTCAGTCGCCTCGAACCCGGTAGCAATTACCGTTACGCTAATGCTCTGCCCATGCTCTTGGTCAATACCATGACCAAAAATCACTTCAGCTTCGTCACCAGCCTTTTCTTGAATGTATTCAGTGATCTCTCCAAGCTCATCCATTTGGAGTTCTGCTTCTTCACCAGATACAATTGATAATAAAATTTTCTTAGCACCATGGATGTCACGGTTATTCAATAGTGGTGATGAAATGGCCATCTCAGCTGCGCGCAATGCTCTGCCTTCACCCTCTGCCAAGGCTGAACCCATCACTGCTGCACCTGCGCCTTTCATCACTGTCTGCACATCCATGAAATCGACATTGACATAGCCAGGAACAGTAATAATCTCTGCGATTCCTTTCGCTCCTGTTGTCAAGACATTATCAGCTTCACCAAATGCCTTACTGATCGGTAAGTTTCCATGAATCTCTCGGAGCTTATCATTCAAAATGACTAGCACCGTATCACAGTTTGCCTTGAGCTCAGCAATACCTTGGTTGGCTGCATTAGTTTTTTTCTTTCCTTCCCAGCTAAATGGAGCAGTAACAATACCCACTGTCAATAGGTCCATGTCTTTGGCGATCTTGGCAATAACCGGAGCTGCACCTGTACCAGTACCTCCGCCCATTCCAGCCGTGATGAAGACCATTTTAGTATTGTCGCCCAACATCTCTCTGATCTGCTCTTTACTTTCGAGAGCAGCGTTCATTCCCACTTCAGGATTTGCTCCTGCTCCTAAGCCCTCAGTAGAGGTTGTACCGATCTGCAATTTATTCGGGACCGGTGATGCTTTTAAAGCTTGTGCATCTGTATTGCACACTACAAATTCCACATCTCTAATACCTTGATTAAACATGTGGGTTACTGCGTTACTTCCGCCACCGCCAACTCCAATCACTTTGATGATCGACTTGTGGTGCTTCGGCAATTCAAACATGTAAGATTCTGCCATGATGTCTAGGTTTATGCTTGAGGCATGAAGCATGATGCTTGATGTCCCAATACTTCTATTTTAAGTTCTTTTTAAATGCTAGGATCATATTCATGATCTTAAAACATTGTCTATATAATTCATTAAAACTTTCTTCACTGAGATAGTCTCTTCTTTTTGCTTTGTGAAGACATGTGACTACTTCAGCGATTGATCGTACTGAATAACTAAGAAACCTCCCGTACTCAGCTTTCGATTGCCCAATTGCTCCTTCTGAGATATTGAGCGCGATTGAATCAACTGCTCTCAGAATTTGAGAAGACAAATTGAATCTTTCTTTGTCCGGAAAACTGGAAATCAGCGAATTAACCGATTCGCCCAAATCCATGCTTTCATTCCATATCTTCAGGTTTTCAAATCTGAAACTCACGCCATGTAAAGTTTAAAATTGTTGTGTGTGTTAAGTACCCGAAAGTGCATCATGCTTCAAGCATCATGCACCACACTAATACTCATTCTTATCGTGAAAATCATCCATTAGTAAACCTTTGGTTTTATCTAATAGTCGATTAAAAAATTCTGATCCTTTATTAGAAACTTTAGAATCTCCCTTTTTAGCCGGAGCATTTCCAGTAGACTCTAAATACCTGTTCTCTCTTTCGTCCAATGCCCTGAAACCTGACAGCACAAGACCAACAGTGGTCGCATACATTGGGCTTTTGATAGCCTCAATCTTTGATTTACCCAAGTGCTCATTAGGGAACCCAATCCTTGCATCCATACCAGTCATGTACTCAAACAATTGCTGAATATTAGCTAATTGCGACCCGCCACCAGTGATAACAATACCACCTGCTAACTTGCTCGAATAACCTGAAGTAATGATCTCGGCATGAACCAATTCGATGATCTCTTCCATTCTTGCCTCAATGATATGAGCGAGGTTTCTAATAGAGATCTCCTTTGGAGGTCTGTTTCTTAGTCCTGGAATAGAGACTATTTCATTAGGATTCGCTTCTTCAGCAATTGCTTTACCAAATTTCGTTTTAAGCAACTCAGCTTGATTCTGCATTACTTTGAGTCCTTCCTTGATGTCTGTAGTGATGATATTACCACCAAAAGGAATTACCGCAGTGTGACGAATGATCCCATCATGGAAAATGGCTACATCTGTTGTACCACCTCCAATATCTACTAGGCAGATGCCTGCTTCTTTTTCTTCATCACTCAAAACTGACATACTTGAAGCCAATGGCTCAAGGATTAGGTCGTCAATTTCGAGATTTGCTCTTTTCACACATTTGTTGATGTTTCTGATGGCATTGGTCTGTGCAGTGATCACATGGAAATCAGCTTCCAATTTCACACCTGACATTCCCACTGGATCTTTGATGCCATCCTCATAATCCACTATATAATCTTGTGGCATTACATGGATGATCTCACATCCTGGAGGCATTACAATCTTATGAACATCATTGGTGAGTCTATTTAGATCTTCAACAGTGATTTCATCATCCACTCTATCTCGAGTAATACTCCCATGATGGATGGAGCTTTTAATGTGCTGACCGGCAATACCAACATTCACCACCCCGATGTCAATACCTGATTGCTCACTAGCTTCAGTTATTGCCTTCTCAATGGCCATGATGGTCTTGTCGATATTGGTGACAATTCCTCGGATAACACCATCTGAAACGGCTTTACCCATTCCCAAGACTTCGAGTTTACCAAACTCATTCTTGGCTCCGACAATAGCACAAATCTTGGTTGTACCTATGTCGAGTCCTACTACTATTTTGTTATTATGCATGGCGCTGTTATTCACAGATTATTTGGTCTTTGTAAGCAACATTCACCCTATCGTAGGTATTCCACCCTTTGGTAGGCATGATCTGCTTAAAAAATATTTTTAGCTTATTAAATTTCTTCTCGTAGTCATTAGGAGCACCAAATTCTAATCTTTGATCTCCTATCTGAGCATACATATTGATGAATCCTTTGCGGTCAATTTCCAGTTGAGCGATCTGCATGATCCAAAACTCATCGTCAAGAATATATTCCACCATACTTTTCAGTTCGCCACCATATTCATCATCATTGACATTCTCTAATTCCATGAGTTGATCTACGTATCTACCAGTAATTACTGGTACTCTGGCTGTATACTTAATTGATGTTGGAAGTAAATCTCCAGTTGATCCGATATATGCACTTTCGCCCCTTTTTGAAATGAGTCTTGCAATTGGCTTATTCTGGGTGGCAACCACTACCAAATGACCTTTCAAGTCTCTATAGACTTCAGCATCTTCTACAAAGCTGTGTGACTCAATCCGATCCTCAATGAGATCTAGATCTACACGCCCATAGGCATCGCCTAGAATCGAATCACCTTCATTTTGCATGATCAGTGCCATCACATCTTCTTCATCAATAAAGAAGTTCTCATAGGCATTTTCAATTTCGACTTCAATGTCATCGATTCGGTAACCAGGCTCTCGGTTAGGAGCAAAACTCACTAGTAGGAATAAAGCCAGGAAGCCCCCTACTATACCGAGCACACGTAATATGTTATCGCGATTTTTCATAGTAATGCTTCTTTTAAAGGTTGAACCATCTTGTCTATATCACCGGCTCCAATGGTCAAAACGACCTCTGGTTGCCAATCCAAGACTTTTTGAGTGAGTGCGTCTTTATCGACTATTTCTTTTTTATCGAGTGCTACATTTTTGAGGATTAGATCTGATGTAACTCCTTCAATTGGTAGCTCCCTTGCTGGGTAGATATCCAGCATGATCAACTCGTCTGCCAAACTCAGGCTTTCTGAAAAACCTGAAGCGAAATCTTGTGTTCGTGAGAACAAATGCGGCTGGAAAATGGCAGTTACTTTCTTGCCAGGATAAAGATCTCTAACAGACTTAAGTAATGCCTCAATCTCAACAGGGTGATGAGCATAGTCATCAATAAACGTCAAGTCTTCGGATTTGATGATATACTCAAATCTTCTTTTAACTCCTTTATAACTTGCTACCGCTTCTTTGATCGCTTCATCCTCAGCTCCTAGTTCTTTCGAGATGGAAATAGCAGCCAACATATTCTCTACATTATGGTAACCAGGCACATTTAGAGTAACTTCTTCGATGCTCTTTTCACCATTGCTGTAATCAAAAATGAAACTGGCATTCTCAATCTTCACATTATCGGCATGTATGCCTTCCCCACTAAAGCCATAAGCTTGATAATTCAGTGAACGACTTTCAACAATGTCCTCACTTACTTGATTCTTAATGAAAAGCTTCCCTCCGTCATTGATCTGATCTACAAAAAGCCTAAATGACTCCTTCAATGCATCTTTATGGCCATAGATATCTAAATGGTCGGCATCAGTAGCCGTAACTACTGCCAAGTCTGGATAAAGCGTGAGGAATGATCTATCAAACTCATCTGCCTCAATAACTGCAATGGCATCTTGCTTATCATTGAGTATCATATTGGTATTGTAATTGGCAGATATCCCACCAAGGAAACCAGCACAATCAATACCACAAGATTTAAGTAAGTGTACAACCATTGAAGAAGTGGTTGTCTTACCATGGGTGCCCGCCACCGCGACTGAGCGCATATTCTTCGTAATTAGACCGAGCACCTGAGAACGCTTCATGATCTCGAATCCTTGATCTTTCAACCATTTAAATTCTTTATGATCCTTCGGAATAGCAGGAGTATAAACCACTAGAGTTTTATCTCTGTTCTCCTTCACTTCTTGAGGAATGAGGTCTGTTGAATCCTCAAAATGAATTTCCATTCCCTCTTTTAAAAGAGTATTGGTCAAGGCAGTTTCAGTGCGATCATAGCCTTTTACTGACTTACCAATGTGCTTGAACCATCTAGCCAAAGCACTCATGCCAATCCCTCCGATTCCGATAAAATAGACGCTATGTAGTTCTTCAAATTTCATTCGATCAGTCCTACGATTTCGTCCACAATTTCTTCCGCGGCATTTGGCTTAGCCAATGCCAAAATATTTTTACTTAACTCAGCTTGTCTATCTGTATTCTCCAGTAATTCCAAAGCACTTTTGATCAGTACTTCTCTAGCATCGGCATCCTTCACCAAAATGGCAGCATTGTTATCCACCATAGCTTTGGCATTTTTGGTCTGATGATCTTCTGCTACATTAGGAGATGGAACGAACACGGTTGGTTTACCGGCAATACTTAATTCAGAAACAGAAAGAGCACCTGCTCTGCTAATGACGACATCGGCAGCAGCATAGGCCAAATCCATCTCTTTTAAGAATTGGAATAATTTGATGTTCTCATGATTGGCCGTTGCCTGAAGCTTGGCCTTCATCTCTTCATAGTAGAATTTACCGCACTGCCAGATCACCTGAACACCTGAGTCGATCAAAGTCTGAAGACCAAGAACCATGGCATCATTCAAAGTGCGAGCACCGAGGCTACCACCAAGAATCATTAACACAGGAGCATCTTTTGCAAAGCCAAAGTGACTCAGCGCTTGATCCTTTTTATCTGATAAATCAGTTATATCTTTTCTTACTGGATTACCTGTAAGTTTTACTTTCTCTGCTGGGAAAAACTTATCCATATTCGGATAGGCCACACAAATCTTCTTCACCTTACCAGCCAAGATCTTATTGGTTAATCCTGCATAAGAATTCTGCTCTTGGAGTAAAGCAGGAACTCCTTTCTTAGAGGCCACTCTTAATAATGGACCTGAGGCATAACCGCCAACACCGACCACTACATGAGGCTTGACTTGACGGACGATCTTCCTGCTTTTCAGTAAGCTTGAGATCACCTTGAATGGAAATGAAAGATTGTCAAGCGTTAGTCTTCTCTGCAATCCTGAGATCCACAACCCTTCAATTTTATAACCCGCCTGAGGCACTTTTTCCATCTCCATTTTGCCCTTAGCACCAACGAATAAAATCTCAGCTTCAGGAAAGCGAGATTTAAAGGCATTGGCGATGGCGATGGCAGGATATATGTGGCCTCCTGTACCGCCTCCACTAATGATCATTCGATATGGTTTTTGAGCGCTCAAGCTGTTCTGTATGAATTTTTTAATTGGCCATTTACGGCTGAAAAATCTTCGGTTTCTCCCCTACTGACACTGAGAATTATCCCAAGTGATAAGCCGGTAAATAATAAAGAGGTACCCCCCATACTGATCAATGGAAGTGTTTGCCCTGTCACAGGACCAAGGCCCACAACTACTCCGATATTGACCAGAGCCTGGATCACAATCAGAAAGCTCAATCCAGCAGATAGTAATCCACCAAAAGCCCTATCACTATTGGCGACAACTCGCATACCTCTGTAGAGCAAGACCAGATACAAGAAAAGGACTACAACTCCACCAATGATGCCATACTCTTCAATGATAATAGCGTAAGCAAAATCTGCATAGGCTTCAGGGAGGAAGTTTCTTTGCGTACTTTTTCCTGGACCTTTACCCAGAACACCACCAGTGGCAATAGCAATATTGGCTTGCTGCACTTGGTAAGGCACTTCCGTTTTGTCTAAGAAATCAGTCACACGACTAATGGCTGTTTCTCCTCTTTGCCCTGCCTTCATGGCAATCAACCCGGCAAAGGCACCAACCACCACTAACATCGCCAGGTACTTCACCGGAACACGCCCAATGAAGAAGAGCAGCATACATGTCATAAATAGTAATACTGCAGTTGAGATATTAGTCATAGCGATCAACAAGCAGATTCCAAAACTCCAGGCTAGCATAGGAATTAAGGTTTCTTTGATGTCGCCAATGTTGGACTGTCTTTTAGCAAGCATGGTCGCTAAACCAGCTATTAATGCCATTTTAGCCAAATCAGATGGCTGAAACTGTAAGCCAATAAATGGAAGACTGATCCATCTAGAGGCATCATTATGGCTTGATCCGTACAACCAAGCATATAGTAAAAGCGGCACTGAAACGATCAATGCAACTCTCGTAATCTTAGAATAATAGCGGTAATCGATCTTATGGGCTACCCACATCACAAATAGTGAAAGCCCCACCATAGAGGTATGCCTGATCAAGAATTTCTCTGTATTACCACCTGCTGCTCTGTAAGCCAATGATCCGGTTGCACTATATACAACCAGAATGCCGAATACAGACAAGCAGATCACCACAAGCCAAATGACTGGGTCACCATGGATATGTTTATCCGTCCATTCTTTTACTTTCTGCATCATAGGGCTAATACTGCTTTCTTATACTGATCACCTCTATCTTCATAATTCTTGAAAAGATCGAAGCTCGAACAAGCTGGAGACAGCAACACTGTGTCACCAGGGTTCGCCAGTTCTTTCGCCCATCTTACCGCCTTCAACAAATCGTCAGTAGCTTTTACTACCGGGACAATGTTCTCAAAAGAAGTAATGAGCTTAGAATTATCTTTTCCTAAACAGATCAAGGCTTTCACCTTTTCCTGTACCAAAGCCTCAACTAGGCTATAATCATTTCCTTTATCTATACCTCCTGCAATCCATACAATTGGTGTATCAAATGCATCGAGGGCATATTTCACTGAATCAAGATTGGTTGCTTTGGAGTCATTGACATACTCTACCTCATCAAGTTTTCTAACCGGCTCTAGTCTATGAGCGGTATTCTTGAAGCTTTTCAATCCATGCAAAAGGTCTTTCTCCGAAACTCCTGCAATGAGAGCAGCATTACCTGCAGCCAATGCGTTTTGCATATTGTGTAGTCCCTTGATCGAGATATCAGCTCTGGGGGCCGATATCTCGAAATCAAAAGGGACATAAAACAACCTATCATTTTGTATATGTGATATCTCAGCAGCGTCTCCGCTGAGCGAAAAGGGATGTACGTTAAGCTCACTAGTAGCTTTTGCAACGCCTCCCTCTAACAGGGGGTCATCCTGCCAATAGACAGCATGACGTCCCAGGTGTACAAGGTGAAATATGCGCATCTTAGATGCGATATATTTTTCAAGGTCATACTCATACCTGTCCAAATGATCAGGTGTAATATTGAGTAGGATACCTATTTCTAATCTTGTTTCGTATGTGTCGTCAAGTTGAAAGCTGCTCAACTCTAGCACATACCAATCGTAATCGTAATTGAGCACTTGTCGTGCGAAGCTCATCCCCACATTGCCGGCCACACCAACATTGTACCCAGCCTCTTTCAGGATGTGGTAAGTCAATAATGTGGTGGTCGTTTTACCATTTGTGCCTGTAATGCCAATCAGTTTAGCATTCGTGTATTTAGCAGCTAATTCGATCTCTGAAATGATCAAATTACCTTGAGCTCTTAGCTTTTGAATAATAGATACTGCATCAGGGATACCTGGACTCTTCACCACCAAGTCGCTTTGTAAAATGCGCTCCTCAGAGTGCGAACCTTCTTCAAACTCAATACCTGCCTCTTGTAATTCAGACTTGAAATGAGGTTTGATCGACCCGAAGTCTGAAACGAACACAGAATAGCCCTTAGCTTTACCTAGCAAGGCTGCTCCTATTCCGCTTTCTCCAGCTCCTAATATGGTCAGTTGTTTACTCAATCTTATCTCAGTTTCAATGTGGCTAAGGTCATGATGGCCAATAGGATCCCAACGATCCAGAACCTAGTCACGATCTTAGCTTCAGGTATTTCCATTTTTTGGTAATGATGATGAAGAGGAGACATCTTGAAGATCCTTCTGCCTTCACCATATTTCTTTTTTGTGTATTTGAAATAGCTCACCTGCATGATCACAGAGAGGTTTTCGATCACAAAGATTCCGCACAAAACAGGAATCAATAATTCTTTTCTTAGCACTAAAGCGAGCACTGCAATTACACCACCCAAAGAAAGGCTTCCGGTGTCACCCATGAATACTTGAGCTGGGTACGAGTTGTACCATAAAAAACCTACACAAGCTCCGACAAAGGCGGTACAGAATATCACCAATTCACCCGACATTGGAATGAACATGACATTGAGGTAATTAGAGAAATTAACGTTACCAGAGATGTAAGCGAAAATGGCCAAAGTAAGCCCAATAATGGCCGAGGTACCAGCTGCTAGTCCATCAATACCATCAGTAATATTGGCCCCATTTGAAATAGCAGTAACAAAGAATATTACTACCAAAATGTAAATACCAGCAGTTACCCAGTCTATGTCGGTTGGATTGAAAATGCTGTAATCCAACTCGTTGTTCTTTACAAAAGGAATAGTAGTCGTAGTTGATTTTACGTCCTCATAGCCTCCTACACGATCAGCCATTATCTCAGTCGTTGGCTCATCAGAATCAAAATCCCTGATCACTACATCATCCGAGAAGTAAAGAGTGGCACCAACAATTAATCCAACTGTGATTTGACCAACCACCTTAAATTTACCTGCTAAGCCCTCCTTGTTCTTTCTGAACACTTTGATGTAATCATCAATGAATCCAATTAGGCCAAGAACGAGCGTTGTAATCAGTAGTAGAATCACATAGATGTTCTCAAGCTTGGCAAATAACAGCGTTGGAATAACAATGGCAGCAATGATGATTAGGCCTCCCATAGTAGGTGTGCCTTTCTTTTCCATTTGGCCAGCTAACCCAAGATCTCTAATAGACTCACCAACTTGCTTTTTCCTTAAAGCATTGATCAACTTCTCACCAAAGGTGATTGTGATCAAAAGAGAAACCAGCGTAGCCATACCAGCACGGAAAGAGATGTACTGAAACACCCCTGCTCCCATCAGGTCATATGTTCTATCCAAATAATCGAATAAGTAATAGAGCATCCTAGTTCTGGTTATGGATTAGGTTTAACATCTCTTTTAAAATCTCTTTATCGTCAAATGGAAACCTCTCTCCATTGATCTCTTGATAGTCTTCATGGCCTTTGCCAGCCACAAGTATGATATCTTCTTTTTCAGCTAAGGCAGAAGCTGTTTTGATTGCTTCTTTTCTGTCTTCAATAACCAATGTCTTCCTCATATTTGAGGCCGACACTCCCTCTTGCATGTCTTTGATGATCTGAGCAGGATTTTCTGTTCTTGGGTTATCAGAAGTAAGCACAACCTTGTCGCTCAGTTCGCAAGCGATCTTGGCCATCAAGGGTCTTTTATCCTTATCTCTATCACCACCACAGCCAACAACTGTAATCACCTTCTCATTTCCAGTTCTTAATTCCGAAATGGTTGTCAGAACATTCTCTAAAGCATCAGGAGTATGCGCATAATCAACAAGTGCGGTAATACCTGTAGCCGTATCGACTAAATCAAATCGACCAGGTGCTGCATCTACATTGGAGAGCGCCATAAGTACTTCTTGTGGCTCTTCATTCAGGAGAACAGCCGTACCATATACCGCGAGAAGGTTATAAGCATTGAAATCGCCTACCAGCTTGAACCATACTGATTGATTATCAACATCAATCTCTAGTCCTTGCATGGTGTTAGACAGAATTTTACCCTTGAATTCTGCCATAGACTTTAAGGCATATTTATGCTTGCTTGCTTTTGTGTTTTGAAGCATCACTGCTCCTCGTTTATCGTCCGCATTGACTAATGCAAAAGCATCACCTGAAAGCCCATCGAATAATAATTTCTTTGCCTTGATGTACTCATCAAAGGTTTTATGATAATCGAGATGGTCGTGGCTAATATTGGTAAACACAGCGCCATCATATTCTAGACCCGCTATTCTTCTTTGCACAATGGCATGTGAGCTAGACTCCATAAAACAGTGAGTCACTCCAGCCTCCGCCATTTGCGCCATTAACTGATTGATTGCCAAGGCATCTGGCGTTGTATGTGTTGCTTTTAAAACGTTGTCATTGATCTTATTTTCCACGGTAGAGAGTAGTCCTGTATTATATCCAAGAGCTCTAAACAGTTGAAAAAGAAGTGTAACACATGTTGTCTTACCGTTGGTGCCAGTAACACCTACTAGCTTTATTTTTTTAGAAGGATTTCCGTAGAAATTAGAAGCCATGATTCCGAGGGCCTCCTCGGAACTTTTCACCTCTACGTAAGCCACATTCGGGTCAAGAACGGTTGGTAGTGACTCACAAACGATGGCTACAGCACCACTTGCTAGGGCCTTTTCAATATAGTCATGACCATCTACTTGGGTACCCTTAACTGCAACGAATACTGTTCCAGAACCTACTTTTCTAGAATCGAAAGCAATAGACTTAACTTCAGACTCCATATCACCAGATACAGACTGAAGAGACACTTTATACAATATGTCTTTTAATAATGCCACTATCCTAATTGTAGGTTTACAGTTTGTCCTTTTCTAATTCTAGTCCCAGGTCTAAGCGATTGCTTCTTTACACGGCCCGAACCAGATACTTTCACTCTTAATCCATTATTCTCTAAAAGGAATAGTGCATCTCTTAAGGTCATACCCTGAACATTTGGCACTAACTCTTGATTAGAGTGATTCTTTTTCCAGATGATGGCATTGTTGTCTACTCGAGAACGCACCCAATCCACATCTTCGTCTCCTAAATGATTAGAAATTCCAAGCTCATTGCAGAGCTTATTCAATTCATCGTATTTCCCAGCTCTGATTACTGGGAATTTGCCTTCATAAGCCAATAGATCCTCTTCAAACTCATCATGGATCTCGAGGTTTTGAGCATAGATCATGTCCGCAATCTCTTTGAATACCGGAGCTGATACATCACCTCCATATCGGTTCCATCCTTTCGGATCATCGATCACAACGATGCACGAATATTGAGGTGCCTCTGCTGGGAAATATCCAGCAAATGAAGCGTAGTATCTCTGTGGGCGATATCTACCATCAATTAGTTTTTGAGCTGTCCCTGTTTTACCAGCGATCTTGTAATAATCATTCTTAATGTTCTTGGCAGTTCCATGATCAACTACTCCTTCTAACATCTGCCTCATTTTGGCTAAAGTCTCTTTTGAAGCAATTCGCTTGTTCAACACCTTAGCATCGAAAGTTCTAATCTCCTTGTCTGCTCTATTGATACTCTTCACCAAAATCGGCTGTATCATTTTACCATCATTGGCCACAGCATTATAGAAGGCCAGTGTCTGTAAAGGAGTAACTGAAGTTTCATAGCCGACTGACATCCATGGCAAACTTGTTCCTGACCAAGTCGGATCATCCGTATTTTTAATGTAGGGAGCACCCTCCCCCATCAATTGAAAATCGAGCGGCTGACCGTAGCCCGTTTTCTTAATGATGTCAATGAATTTTTGAGGATTGTCTCCAAAATGTTCAGTGACCAATTTGGCAGTACCAACATTTGAAGACTTAACAAAAACATCCTCGACTGTAATGGTGCCGTAGCCCCCTTTTTTTACATCCGTGAGAGTTCTATTGTAGAATTGAATGCTTCCTTCTCCTGTTTCAACCGAATCAGTTAATTCCACTTTGCCCTCTTCTATTAATGCCAGCATTGAGGCTAGCTTGAAAGTAGAGCCAGGGTCATTTGTTCCCTGAACAGCATAATTGTATGATTCCGCGTATTTACCAGATGAGGTGCGTTTCAAGTTGGAGATTGCTTTGATCTCACCGGTATGAACCTCCATCAGAACAACAGTGCCATAAGCAGCCTGATATCTAGTTAGCGCCCTTAATAAGGCGTTTTGTGCAACATCCTGTAGGTTAATATCGATGGTGGTATGAACATCATAACCATCTTCAGGACGCACATCAGATGAAGCATTTACAGGCTTCCAATTTCCTCCAGCAACTTTTTGAAAAAGACCTTCCCCATCTCTTCCCGCTAAATAGTCATTATAGCTTCTCTCTATTCCAGCTCCTACATTGTCTTCATTGATATAGCCAATAGTCCTTTGAGCTAGAGACCTGAAAGGCCTGTGCCTCTGATCTACCTTATGGAAGATGACACCTCCACGCATTTGACCTAGCTCAAAAATGGGCCAGGTAAGCATTTCTTGTTTGTCTTGATAATTAATGGTCTTTCGATTGATGACCATGTAGCGACTCTTGTTCTGTCGTGCTTCCGAGATCTTCTTCTTGTAATAATCAGAAGAATGATCTCGGTAAAAAGCCGACAGCAGGTGTGAAAGGGAGTCTAATTTAGACGTAAATGTTTCTTCATCTGCTACCTGAGGATCGAAAGCCACCTTATAGAATGGCAATGAAGTTGCCAAGAGGTCGCTTCCAGAAGCATAAATACTTCCTCTGGTCGCTTTAATTTTTTTATAATCAAGGCTGAATTCTTCAGCTTTCTTTCTCCATTGATCACCTTCAACCACCTGGATGTGGATCATGCGATAAACAACCGCCACCACAAACACGATCATGACCAAAAAGGCAATGCGAACACGTAGTAGTATAGAGCTCTTAATATTCATCCTCGTCAACGACAATCTTGATTGGTGGCTCCTTACTCTCTTCTAATCCTAATGACTCAACATTGCGAGCCACTTCAGACTGTTTACTACTATACATGTAGTCCGCTTCTAGCGTGGTAACATCAGCCCTGAGGTCTTCTACCTCATCTTCAAGTTTGTCAATTGTCCGAGTTGCTTTCTCTGCGTAGTGATTATTCCATACATAAAGCACTCCTAGCAATACTGCAAAAAGCACCTTAGGTAAGTATTTCACAGGGAAACCAGATTCCATTCCTTCCATTTTTAGCTTGGAAGAAATGAAGCCAAAGAATCCTTGCTTCTTTTCACCACCAGATTGTTCTACTCTAAACTTGTTTTCTGCCATGTTACAAGCGAACAGCAATCCTGAGTTTAGCACTGCGCGAACGGCTGTTCTTTGTTAGTTCTTGTTGATCAGCCACTATGGGCTTTCTATTTAATGCCTTAAAAGGCTTCAACTCGTTTCCAAAAAAATCTTTCTCTACCTCTCCAAACACCTTCCCTTTATTGATGAAATTCTTCACCATTCTATCTTCTAAGGAGTGATAGCTTTCAACAACCAATCGACCACCAGGCCTGATAACCTCTGCTGCTTGCGTTAAAAAATCTTCCAGCGCTCCCATCTCATCATTCACCTCTATTCTGATTGCTTGAAAGACCTGTGCGAAATACTTGTTCTCTCTATTTCTAGGAGCAATGGGCTTTAAAAGCTCCATTAATTCTCCAGTTGTTTTGATGTCGCCACCAAATCTTTGAGAGACAATTCTCGCTGCTGCAGTTTTGGCATTTTTAATCTCACCATAGATTCCAAGAAGCTTATGCAGCTGCTCTTCACTATAGGTATTGACCACTTCTTTAGCAGACAACTTCGCATTGCGATCCATCCTCATATCCAGATCAGCATTTCCTCTAATGGAAAAACCTCTGGTCTCCGCATCGATCTGATGAGAAGAAATTCCCAGATCTGCTAAAATTCCATCTACCTGAGCTACACCATGCAACTTCAAATAGCGTTTCAAATGCCTAAAATTGGCTTGTACAAATGTGAAAGAACGATTTTCTATTTCTGAAGCGTTTGCTTTTGCATCGGAGTCTTGGTCGAAACCATAGAGCATCCCTTGCTCATTCAAATGCTTCAGTATTTCTTTTGAATGACCACCTCCACCGAAGGTGACATCCACATAATTTCCATCAGGTTTAATCGCCAGCCCATCCACACATTGGTGTAGCATTACCGGCACATGATATTCAGACATCTTTTATTAGTCGTCAGCTAAATATTTCTCTGCCAACTTTGAGTATTCAGAAGCATCACTGATCAAGTTCTCTTCGTACTGATCAGGATTCCAGATCTCAACCCTATTACCAAGCCCCACAACAACTACTTCCTTCTCAAGCCCTGCAAAATCCATCATCCTCTTAGGGATATTGATTCTACCAGAACCATCTAATTCCAACTCCACATTTCCACGGAAGAAGCTTCTCTGAAACCTCCTGTAATCCTCATTGAATTCACTCAAAGACCGAACACGGTTAATGATCTTTTTATACTCGAGCATAGGATATAGCACTAAGCATGGCTCGAAACCACGCCTGAGCACTAGCTCATTAGATGATACTTCAGGAAGCGCAACCTTCACCTTCGATGGCAAAGCCAAGCGACCCTTAGCATCTAGCTTACAGTCATATTCTCCAGTAAAAAAAGACATTACACACCTGAACTAGGACAAAGATAGAAAGACTTCCCACAACCTCCCACAATTTTCTACTTTTTCCCACTTTTTACGAAAAGTAGACTTTTATATTGTCAAAAGCAAGGTTTTGGCAATTATTCCCCGAGCATTAGAGGATTTAAAGAATTATTTAAATCACTTAATTTCAGCCATTTAGACTAATCTTAATCGGCTAGAGGCATATTTTGGTGTGAAAATGGAATAATGTGGCATATGGTGGGACACTTTACTTTTATAAATAAAAAAGTGGGGTAAAGTGGTTAAGAAAGGTTAACTATTACTCAAGATTTTAGTCCGTAATCGTTTAATGATTAGTTTTGTCAAGTTTTATGAAAGTGATGAAGAAGATATTATTGGCAGTGTTGATGATGGGTGTACTTTCAGCGTGCGAGGTAGATGATGAGCCAGCAGAGCAAAGTCAAATGGTCGTATATATTATTGACTATGACTCAAATGATTTTCAGGCTGGTACTGTACTTAATTTCGCCAAGGTTAACATAGACTATACCGAAATTGAAGTAGACATAGATGAAGATGCTCCTGAAAATGGATTGGATGGTGCTGTTTCTCTTATTTACGAACCAACAGGTGATAAAATATTCGAAGGTTCTCTTAACGCTGAAGGAAATGCAGAGATTAACTTCCCTGGTTTGACTTTAGGTAGTGAATTCTACGAAATAGAGAATAGCGTGGCCACTCCATCTGTACAAGATATTGGAGAATCATACACTAACAATTTCAGTAGGGCTTGGGGCTCTGTTGACAGATTAGGCCTATCTGAGATCTTTGTTGACAATGACGCCTTGGTAGGTAGATACCTCTACAGACCAAGCCCAACTAACGATGATAATTGGAAATGGGTAGTTTTATTACTCGACCAATAAGGGTATTTAAAAATTGAAGTGTTTAGTAGATAGTTATAAATAACTAAACTACTAACTAACTAAGGGCCCATTCTACCAAGACTGGGCTTTTATTTTGCCCTCTCGATAGTAAACTGGACCAAGTCTTTCAAAGAATTTTTGTAATCAGAATCAGGAAACTGTTCCAATTCTTGAAGCGCTTTTTGGTGAAAGTCATTCATTACGCCTGTAGCATATTCAATTCCACCTTTCTCTTTAACAAAGGCAATTACTTCCTGAACTTTCTCATTATTATCTGAGTGCCTTTTGATTTTCTTTAGGATCGACCTTTTTTCAGATTTGGAAGACTCTCTCAAAGCATAGATCAACGGAAGTGTCATTTTCTTTTCTTTGATATCTATACCCCTAGGCTTGCCTATTTCATCCGATCCGTAGTCAAACAAATCATCTTTTATCTGGAAAGCCATGCCCACATTAAGCCCGAAGGACTTCATAGCTTTCACCTCCTCCTCATTGGCACCACTGCTGGCTGCACCAACAGCACAACAAGAAGCAATAAGCGAAGCCGTCTTCTGTCGGATAACATCAAAATAGATCTCTTCAGTAATATCAAGTGTTCTGGCCTTCGAGATTTGGAGCAGCTCCCCTTCACTCATTTCCTTCACAGCTTCACTTACAATCTTTAAAAGATCGTAATCACCATGATCCACAGAAAGCAATAATCCTCTTGACAGTAGATAATCGCCTACTAAAACAGCGATCTTATTTTTCCAAAGTGCGTTTACGGAGAAAAATCCTCTTCTAAAATTAGAATCATCTACTACATCATCGTGTACTAAACTGGCTGTATGTAGTAGTTCAATCATTGAACCACCTCGGTAAGTTCTATCTGAAATATCTCCTGAAACACCCGCGGTTAGAAAAACGAACAACGGACGCATTTGCTTCCCCTTTCGTTTGACGATAAAGCTCATAATCTGATCTACGAGAAACACATTGCTTTTCATAAAAGCCCTGAACTTTCGTTCAAAAGTCTGCATTTCTATGGCTACCGGAGCCTGGATATCTTTTAACTGGAGAGCCATTCGTTTGAGTGGTACAATAATAATAGGTTAGTGTTCAACCGCCAAGGTTATTTACCTTTTGCTGTAACGGCTTGTTTCACTGCCTGTTTAACGATTGTAGTTCTTTCTTCTGTCTTCTTTAGGTACGAAGCGTAATTGAAGTTCAAGCCCTACATAAGAATGCCATGGTAAATCCTTCACTTCAGGCCCTAACCAATTATATACTAGCTTAAAAGTAGATCTGTCACCGCTAAAAGCAGTACCAAATCTCATGTGCCTGATCCACGGAACTATGTTTTCAGTATGAGGTGCATCATCATTCCACAATGAACCCTGAATTGTAATATTATGAGCGACATACTCAACTCCAATGCCAGCAAAGAAATAACCTTGCTCTAAGATATTACGACTGCCACTTCCTATTAATGAGCTTGTAAATGAAGACAAATTCAAAGCCTGTAAGCGACCGAATCGAAAATCGACCATTTGCTTAGCATTGATCAAAGCTGAGCCTAAAGTGGCTGAAGTTTCGGATACCATATCGATCGAATTGCTAGCCAATTTAAATTGTTTCAAATACGCTCCCTTGAAATTAAAGGTCAGCTCGTTCGGGATTTGATAATCCCAACCTTGAGGAATCGGAAATCCGAAAGTTTCGTGGTACCAAGTCTGAAATGCTTCTGCCCCAGAGGCCTTCCCTATTAAAGTAAGATCCAACCCATACCTAAATTCTCGATCTTCTTTAGGAAAAACCTTTACCATGTATCCAGCTGAAAGCGTACCCGCATAGGGCCTATCAAAATCTTCAACATCCGTCAGTTCTAAGAACCTCGGTGTATAAAACTTATGTGATAATTCTGTTTCAATAATCACTTTGGCCGAATCACCTAGATTCGCTGGGCTCAACATTTTGCCGGGCTCAACCACCCACCTATAGTTGAAAATAAAACCGTTAGAATAGTATTTATCAGAATCTCTAAATGTATAAACGTCATTCTCATTGCGAATAGAGAACTCCTGATTTCTGTAGGCCGTCTGTCCGGTTAGCTCCCGCATAAACAGGGTTAGCATCAAGGTCAATATTAGGCAAAACCGCTTTTTCATTTAGGATGGCAAAAGTGTAGAATATTTATCAGAAAACACCAGTATCTTCGCATCGATGTCATTGCACGAACGACTAGACAAACGAAATAAAGAAGGAGCTTTGCGGGCTTTGAATCTGAGCGATCCAAATCTGATAGACTTTACTTCAAATGACTATCTCGGTCTTGCCCGATCTGAAACCCTCAAGAACAGAATTGCACACACTTATTCGCAAATCAATTCTACAAATGGAGCTACCGGATCAAGGCTTTTAAGTGGTAATTCAGCTATTCAAATTCAATTAGAAGAGCACTTAGCTCAGTTCTTTGGATTTGATACCTCCACCCTCTTTAGCTCAGGTTACATGGCCAATTTGGCCTTTTTCTCTTCAGTTCCTCAAAAAGGAGACACAGTTCTCTATGACGAATTATCACATGCCTGTATCAAAGATGGGCTCCGACTAAGCTTTGCCAAGCGCCTGCCTTTTAAGCACAATGACTTAAATGATTTAAAGTCTAAGCTTAAATCAGCAGAGGGTAATATTTATATCGCTTGTGAATCTGTGTATTCTATGGATGGAGATTTGGCTCCATTGAAGGAGCTTGCCTCACTATCAGATAAAATAGGTGCCAAACTGATTGTGGATGAAGCACATAGCACAGGCATTTGGGGTACTAAAGGTCAAGGCCTTGTTAATGAATTAAAATTAACTCATTCTGTCTTTGCCGTGATCCATACATTTGGAAAAGGAATGGGGATTCATGGAGCGACCATTTCTGGTAATTCTCAACTGCGTGATTTCATTATCAACTTTGCGCGCCCATTTATTTATACTACAGCACCTTCAGATCATGAGGTGATCTCAATTGATGAGGCATTCAAGTATTTAAAAGAGCAGGCCAATAGGCAAGCTAACCTCTTTCATAAGGTTAAGCTTTTCAATGAACTACTTCCAGAAAGCGCTAGTCCATCGGCTATTAAATCTGTTGTTATTGGCGGGAATGATCGAACAAAACGCATTAGCCAAGCGCTTTATGATTTGAGCTTTGATGTTAGACCAATATTAAGCCCAACAGTTAAAGAAGACACTGAAAGATTGAGAATTTGTCTTCATACGTTTAATACAGATGAGCAGATTGAAGCGCTAGTAACTCATTTGAAAAGGTTGATGAAAGAAGCCTAGAAAATTCATATATCTTTGAACAAATTTTTTAGATGAAATACATTGTCCCTGACTATGTAAAAAAGAGATACAACCAGGTTTTACCTGGTGGAATGGATGAATGGCCGGTGGTTACCTTGAGTAAGAACCGTTCAGAATTCGTGAAGGAGATCGCAGAGGAGAGTATTGCAAGAGTCAAGGCAATCACTAAAAACAGAGAAGTTCTGATCGAAGAGCTGGAGACTACCCTTTTCCGAGAGAAACAAAGAGTTAAGCGAAACCCTTGGGCAGTAGATCCTGAAGATGAAACTGAGTTTCTCAAATCTATCAAAGAGCGACTGGTTGACATTTCTCAAAGCAATTTAGAAAACGAAGAAATCGATGAGATCCTAGATGAGATCTTGGAAGAACTGATTTTTAGATATGCCGAGGAAATTGCAGGCAATTTCAAAAAGACCAGATATAGAATGGCTCGAAGCATAGTCACATTTGGTTTTGCTCGTTTATTAAATGCATCGAGAGTAAGAGGTTTTTGGTCAATTTTTAGAACCAAATACACCCTTCAAGATAAAATTCATATTACAGGAGAAATTGAGCAATTAAGAACATTAGCTCGTCAAGGGACTATCATTATGGTTCCTACTCATTTCAGTAATCTGGATTCTATTCTAGTTGGATGGGTGATTAGTGCATTAGGCCTTCCTGCATTTATATATGGTGCAGGTCTAAACCTATTCAACATTAAGATCTTCGCTTACTTCATGAATAGCCTTGGTGCATATAAAGTAGACCGAAGAAAGAAGAACCTGCTGTATCTCGAGACCTTGAAAACTTACTCAAGTAAGGCCATACAAAAAGGCTGTCATAGTTTGTTTTTCCCGGGAGGTACTAGATCAAGATCAGGACAAATTGAAAAACGTTTAAAGCTAGGCTTGTTGAGTACCGCCATTGAGGCGCAACGAGTGAATTACCAAAAAGGCAAAAGAGATGCGCTAGAAAAGATCTTTGTAGTTCCGGTAACATTGAATTACAATTTCGTGCTTGAAGCGCCAAGTTTGATCAGCCAGTATTTAAGACTTTCAGGTCAGGAAAGATATTATGTGGAGAATGACGAATACTCCACTTCTTATAAGATCTCGGCTTTTTTAGTGAAGTTCTTTACAAAAGGATCTCACATATCAGTATCTATTGGTAAAGCAATGGACGTGCTAGGTAATTTTGTCGATAATGACGGGCAGAGTTATGACAAAAAAGGTAGAGTCATTGACACACAGGAGTACTTTACCCAAGACGGTAGAATCATCTCTCACAACCAACAGCGTGAAGATGAGTATACACGTATGTTAAGCGCTCGAATTGTTGAGGAGTACCATAGAATCAACAAGATCTTTGCAAGTCATTTGGTGGCCTACACTGCTTTTGAAATTCTGAAAAAGAAATACCCAAAGCTCGATCTCTACAATCTATTAAGATTGACTGACGAGGATATCGTCATTCCGATAGAAGAATTTAAGGAAGTCTTTAATAGACTACTTAAACAAATTCATGAGCTTCACAATGAAGGCAAAGTGGGCATCTCTCCATATTTAATGGGTGACCCTGATGATATGATTGCACACGGTCTAAAGAATGTGGGTATGTACCACGCAAAAAGACCTTTGGTGAAGAATAAAGCAGGAGATATCACTTCAGAAGACCTGAATTTGTTATTTTATTATCACAATCGTTTAGTAGGCTATAATTTGGAAAAACATGTCTGATAAGCCAGTAGGAGTTATAGGTGCAGGTAGTTTTGGTACTGCAGTAGCCAACATATTGGCTCGCAATACCAATGTTTTACTATATGCAAGAAACCCCGAAAGCATTTCAAAGACAGACCAAGGATTAGTTAGTGCAAAACAAGTTCTCCATGAGAACATAACAGTTACTCACGATTTGCATGAGCTCCCTGCTAAATGCAATACTCTATTTCCGGTAGTCCCATCAAGCTCTTTCCGATCTTTGATGAAGGACCTATCTGAAAGCTTGCGTCCTTATCACATGATGATTCATGGCACTAAAGGTTTAGACCTTGTGATTCCAGAGTCTAATGAAGGAGCCAAATTGAATAGAGACAATGTATTTACCATGTCTGAAGTAATCAGGCAAGAAACAGTTGTAGTGCGAGTTGGATGTATGGCTGGCCCTAATTTGGCTTCTGAGCTTTCTACTGGCCATCCGGCAGCAACAGTTATTGCTTCGCCATTCAACGAAGTGATAGAGCAAGGAAAGCTACTTTTGAGATCAGAAAATTTCCAAGTGTATGGAAATGCTGACTTGAGAGGAGTAGAATTATGTGGTGTGCTTAAAAACATCATTGCCATTGCATCTGGTATTTTAGCCGGACTAGGCTTAGGTGAAAACTCAAGAGGACTTTTAGTGAGCCGCGGACTCGTTGAGATGATCTATTTGGGCAAAGCCCTTGGTGGAGAAATCTCATCTTTCATTGGCTTGGCTGGTATTGGTGACCTTGTAGCTACTACCACTAGTTCGAACAGTAGAAACTATACCCTTGGATATAAAATTGCCCAGGGAAAAACGCTAGATGAAGCCTTCGCAGAAATGGATGAAGTTGCGGAAGGTATTAATACAATCAAGATCATAAGACAGCTTGCCAATTCTCAGGGCTTGAAACCACTGATCACTGATACCTTATACAAAATTCTATATGAGAATATGACAGCAGAAGAAGGCGTAAACTTCTTGATGCGATACCCAGGGCATATCGATATCGATTTTATTTAGCAGCAGCTTCCATTGCAGCCACCCTCTTCGATAATGAAGGGTGCGAATAATTGACAAACTCATACCACCTATTAGGAGTCAGGTTACTCAATGAATTTTTAGATAGTGCTTTAAGTGCAGATATCAATTCATCAGCCCTATAAGTTCGTACTGCATAAGCATCAGCCTGATACTCATTTCTCCTGCTCAGGATATTCATCAACAAGCCTGTAATTCGAGATATAGGCGTATACAATAATCCAAAGGCGATAAAATTGAGATGAATACCTAGTTGATCTGCGCCCAGAGCCAAGGATAGATTTTCATTAAAGATCATCAGCGACATGACAAAGAAGGTTATCGCCAACTGAACTATGCTTAATACCAAACTTTGAGTAATGTGCTTCTTTTTATAGTGTCCTACTTCATGAGCCAAAACCGCCACTAACTCTTCCTTAGAATGGTCTTTGATCAATGTGTCGTAGAGCACAACTTTCTTCCTCTTACCTAATCCAGAAAAAAACGCATTGGCTTTTGTAGATCGCTTAGATCCATCAATGATAAAGACATTATTTAATGGGAAATCAACCTCTTTGGTATAGTCTTCAATGGCAGTCTTTAACTCGCCTTCTTCTAGTGGAGTCAACTTATTAAATAGCGGCATGATCAGAGAGGTATAAAAGAGATTCATGACAATGATGAAGAACGCCACGATAAGCAAAGCGTAGACCCAAAACGACTCTCCTAATTCCACTACTACCCAGAGCAGAGCATAGCCCAAAGGAAAGCCTATTAGAATCGCTAGGACGTATCCTTTCAATTTATCCATCAGGAAGGTCTTGGGCGTCGTTTTATTGAATCCAAACTGTTCTTCGATCACAAAGGTGGAGTAAATAGAAAAAGGAATATTAACTAGATCGGAAAGAATAAATAGCACTCCAAAATATGCCAACCCTAAAAGAATGGGGTCTGAAAAATACTCCCTTAGAATTCCGTCCAATATACCGAACCCTCCTAAGAGCAACACCAGAATAGACATTAATACGCTAAACAAAGAAGTAGAAAAGCCAAACTTTGCTCTAGCCTTTTGATAAGCTTGTGACTTAGCATATTCTTCTGGACTGAAAACACCTTTCAGATTTTGAGGAATAGGTGCGTCAAAGGACTTAAAATTAAGCCAGTTTAATACTTGATCTAGCGTATAATCGAAGACAACTATTCCTATAATTAGGAATAGGATCTGAGATGAATCCATAAATAATACTAATTCTTAGGGCACGGTATGCGCCATCTATTTCTAGGAACTCGCTGAGGCTTATTAAAGTTTAAGAAATAAGTCATTGAGAATTCATGAGCACCTCCAGAACTCGGTCCAAGCTCGGACAAAGTGTAGTCGTAACTATAGCCAATATTAAAGCTATTGGTGGTAACACCGAGAATGAAAATTAGTGCTTCATTGTTAGGGAATGTAGTTCCATCGGTTGCTTCAAATGGACTAAAAGGGATTCCTCTGTATTGCAGTCCAAAATTCACTGGCTCCAAATGGATATATGCACCTAAATCTACCTGAGAAAATTGTCCTTGCTTCTTATACTGAAAAACTGGAGTTATACTTCTTTCAGCTCTACTATATGTTAAATCTTTTCTTAATGGACCTTCTCCTATTTTGATCTTCAGACCACCATGGACGGTAAGCCTTTGCGGCAGAATACTTTGACCATCATCTATAAATGATTGATTGGGTTCAGTAACGTGCTGAAGAGCTGCTCCTAAAAAGAGTGTTCGGGTGTAAAAAACTCCACCAACACTGATATCTAAAAAGTTTACTTGATCGCCAGTCGTATTAATAATCACTGGATCGCCAGTAGGACCTGTGATCACTCCAGTTATCGGATCAATCTGATCTGCGAATACTAAGTCTGCCCAATTAGCACTTCGCATGAAATAATTGAATTGCACCCCTGGGCTAAAGATCAAATTATCTGTGATTTTTAATTGATACGCATAACTCAATCCCACATTAGTAGAATTTAATCCTGCGATTCCCTCCTTATCTGAAGTAATGATCATGCCTATTCCACTATTTGCATTGGGTAAATAGTGATCAACATAAAAAGAAAAAGTATTAAAAGAGGCCTCTAAATTTGGCCATTGATTTCTGTAATTTATTCCAAATCGGGCATAACCTGATGCTCCTGTGAAGCCAGGATTGATGTATAAAGGAGCTGCATAAAACTGAGAAAACTGAGGGTCTTGAGCCTTCAAGTCCGTCATACTCAGAATCATAAGTATTCCACTAATGAAAAATAATGTTTTACGCATGTACAATTATAACATTTAAACGCATCAACACCCTAACGTCACATCTTCACAGATGTTTTATTAACAGTTACTACTTTGTACCGTTTCTACAATGAAGTTTTCCGTTATCTTAGAGCCTGTTTAGAGGCGCTGAATATAATAAAAAGTCCTATAATGGCGTAATAGACATACTGTTTACCTAAAGATTCACAAGAACTAAAACGCTGAGTGAAGTTATTCAATAGACATATCCTTTCACTAATTCTATTATTCACGGCTTCTTGCCTGAATGCTCAACAGTTTAGTGACCTCAATTGGTATTTCTCTGGCAATGATAGAGCCATCGTTTTCGGAAAGGAAGAGGGCTCAGAACCCATTATTGATTTAGGCAAGCAAAGTCAGCAAAGTATTGGCGAAAAAGTAACCATTACCAATCCGATTTCGGGAGACCTAGTTGCCTATGTAGACAGAGGAAACGTCTATGATGCCAATCATCAAATTATGCCTAATGGAAATGGGTTATTCGTTGACCCGAATGGCATACAGCCAATGGTGGTTAGTCCAGTTCCTGGTTTAAACAGCGATAATAAGTACTATATCTTCCATAGAGACGAATTCGGACAAATCTTCGCAACTATTGTCGATATGAATGAGCAAGGCAACAGACCTGATGGACCACCATCTGGAATTGTAATGCCTACAAGAAAGAATTTGGATATGAATATACCATCAGCCCGAGGAGATGGTATGCTGACTGTATCTTCATTCGATGGCAGTACGTTCTGGTTAGTTACACAAAGAGCGAGTGATGGTCTTATCGAGTATTTCGAAATCCCTGAAGAGGGAGATACGTTCACAACTGCAGCTGGAAATATCAATTTGACCAATTCAGTTACCGTTTCTCATTTCGCACATCACAACCGCACAGGCCGAATCGCTATCATTCCTTCGAATGATGCCAACATTGAAGTTCTTGACTTCCGACCTAATATTCCTGAATTAGTACACGAAGAAACAATTCTTAACTCTTTTGTCTTCAACGAGACTTTTGGTGGTTCGGCAGGCTGGTCTCATTCTGGCGACTATTTGTACTTCAGTAGAAATGGCGCTTCTGGTGGAAACATATTTCGATATCAATTCAGTCCAGACAGTGCCTTAGTAGCTCTTGAAACTGTTCTTGCCACGAATGTTGAAGAAAGCCTGAGCTTAAAACTTGCACCAGATAGCACTATTTATCATCTCTACAGAGAAAGTGCAGGAGGAGATGTACTCTTAGGAAGGATTAGCGGAGCGGATAGCTTGATCAATCTTGTGGAATACGAAAGTCAACTTTTCGAAGGCGATGATTTTAATTCAGAATACTTCGCAAGTTTTAATCCTCCTGAAAGCTTACAGCCACAAATTGTAGCCATGGCTCCAGCCCAAGGCTGCGCGAACAACCCTGTTCAGTTTTATCCGATCATTTTCCCGCCTGATGCGATACCAACAGCTGTTGAATGGGAGTTTCAGCCAATAAATATGGCATCAGAAAATTATGCGCCTATTATGACCTTCGAGGACCCCGGTGCAATTGCCTACTCGGTTTCTGCTACTATCAATGGGCGAACCATCATGTCGGCACAAGAAGTGATCACTATTGAAGAAAATGATTTGCAAGTATCGTTACCTGATACAACCATTTGCCCTGGAGAGGTGCTGGAACTTGATGCTGAACCTCAAGGGGGGCAAGGCGGCCAAGGAGGCACTGGTGGTACAGGGGGTGGATCAACATCCAACAACACTTACTTATGGAATACGGGTGAAACAACTCAGACCATTGAAGTAACAGAGGCAGGAAACTATTGGGTTGTTGTGACTCCAGAAATGGGCTGCCCTATTTATGCCACAACTGAAGTTAGAGTATACGGTGTGGATAACCAGACCGCCAATATTTGGTATTTCGGTGAAGGTGCAGGAATTGACTTTAATGAAGAAGAAGGACTTGATCCTCCTCCGCGGAGTATCACAGAGGCGCATGCCATGACAGCCCCAGCAGGGACTTCAACCATTTCAGACCAGAATGGCGAAGTGCTCTTTTATTCTAATGGCTCAACTGTCTGGAATCGTGAAAACGACATTATGCCTAACGGTCTTGATATTGGAGGAGATTCCCTATCCACTCAGGCAGTCATTATTGTGCCTTTCGTAGATGACGAAACACTCTATTATGTATTTACGACTGAACAAGTCTATGGTGAGAACACCTTCCAGTTGAAGTATTCAGTTGTGGATATGAAAGAGGATGATGGACGCGGTGATGTGATCTTCAAAGACATCGTTCTATTCACAAAGAGTACTGAGAAAATTGCTGCCTTCGAAGCAGGAGGCGGATATTGGGTACTAGCTCATGAGTACGGAAACAATACTTTTAGAGCTTATCCAGTAGCTGAAACAGGTATAGGCTCTCCGGTTATTTCTTCAGGAGGAAGAATACATACGGTGAATGATCCTTTAAGTGGTCAGGCAGGAATGAAATTCTCTGCAGATGGTATGAGTTTAGCAGTAGCGCTCATTGAAGGTTCTGATGACTATCTCGAAGTATTTGACTTTGATCAGCAGACAGGAGAAGTGGATGGTCCTAGATTTACAATTGACCTAAATGAGGGTGGCGGACCTACGACCGATGAAGTTTATGATGTACACTTTTCAACAGGATCCAACAAAGTGTTTGCGGTGATGAATAACCGAAATTTAGGCAGCCCTGGAAGTAGAATTTTAGAATATAGGTCTGATACCTTCTCTACTGATGACACCCGATTGGCTTCAAGAGCGGAAATAACAGGCGGACAAGCTTCTGGTATCAACCTAGGCCAAATCCAAACAGGACCAGATCAACAGCTTTATGTAGCTGCACAAGATCAAGCTTTTGTAGGTGCCATTTTCGCCAATGAAGATAGTCTTATGACATCAGCTTATAATCCGCAGCAAGTAGCCCTTACAACAGGAATCTCTTTACTTGGCCTTCCAAATTTTGTGCAAAATAACGCGAGTAGCCAGCAACAAGCCAGTATGGCAAGCGACACGCTGGTTTGTGTTGAAGAGCTTGTTGCCATGTCGGGTGGAGGTACTTCAGATATTGACATCCTAACCTTCTCAATTACAAGTTTAGATGATAACTCAACAGTCTTCTCTGCGACTGCAACAGAAACTCTAGACACCTCTTATGTATTCGCACAAGGCCAAGGTGGACTATACAATGTGAGTCTTAATATCAATAACCGTTGTGGATTTGATACGACTATAGTAAGACCTCTCGAAGTTCTAAATACTCCAGATAGACCTACTATTCCACAAGCTGTAGTGGTTTGTGAGCCTGATGGCACAACGCTAGATGCTGCAGATGGAATTGATGCAAGCCGACTTACATTTGAATGGACAGATAGTCAAGGTACGGTATTAAGTACAGATCAGACATATACTATTGATAGACCAGAGATCTATACGGTTACCATTTTCAATGAACTAGGATGTAGCAGCTCAGCAGATGTGTTTGCCGGGCCTCCTTTTGAAATTTCATTGCCTGAATCCGCAGTCCTCTGTGAAGGCGAAGAACTTACTTTGGACCCAGAAGTAACAGCTGACACTTACATTTGGACCATCATCAATCCGGATAATTCCACTACTCCTGGAGGTTCTGACAGAAGGCAGGCTGTAGATAGCTCAGTACCTGGCACCTATTCATACGTTGTGTCCATTGAAGATCCTATAACACCAGGTTGCTTCGCAAATGATACCACAGTTGTAACTGTCAATGCCCTTGCAAGAGCTAACATCACTACAGTCAATAGTCTTTGTAATGATCAAACCGGATCGTTCACCTTTGATGTAACCACAACAGGCAGTTATACTTATTCAGTAAGTGGAGGGTCAACCTCTACGGGTTCTGTTACAGGACCTGGATCAGAAACGATTCCTGATTTAGCCGCTGGTTCTTATACCTTATTGCTAACAGACAATTCAAGCGGTTGTGCAGAAACCTTCAATATCCTAGTTGAAAATGATAATCCAGGTTTTACAATGACTGCAGTAGCCAATAGTGTTGATTGTACAAATCCAGCTACAGTTGGTACAATTGATGTCACGCTCGACACCAACGTTTTTCCTGTTGACTATGAATTAACCAATAATGCCGGAGGTAATCCAATAATTGGATCGGTAACCACTCCCGGAGCAGGTAATAGCTTTACCATTTCTGACGTACCTGAAGGAACTTATGACTTGGTAGTTACTTCTCAAGCATCAGCTTGTAATCAAACTGCAGCAAGTTTAGCAGTTGATATCGCTACCCCTGTCGAATTCACTTTTGAGCCATTGGTTGAGGTTTGTGCTGCAACAGCAGATTTAAGTGTAACTCCTGTCACCCCTGGCGCAACCTTTACATGGACAGCTCCTGATGGAACAAATGCGGGGACTGGCACTACAATTACTGGCTTAACGCAAAGTGGAATCTACACTGTAACAGGCACTGCACCAGGTGCATGTGAGGTAACTGAATCTATAGAACTAGACCTTACAATCCCACCAGTTGTAAGTATTGATTCAGAGGTACCTAATTGTGAAGAAGGATCTGTCACCATTACTGCTTCAGCAGCAGGAAATGAGGAATACTCATTTGAGTGGTTGGATAGTTCTGGCGGAACAGTTGGAACTGGACCTTCAGTAACGGTTAGAAATTCAGATACCTACACGGTAAGAGCTAGAAATACCGTAAACATTAGCTGTTTTGATGAAACTACAGTCAATGTAACCGTAACAGATCCAATTGAAGCCAATATCACTTCTACCCCAGCTTGTAATGACGGATCAGACATAACCCTTACAGTCAACGTATTGGCTGGTAACCCAAACAGCTTCACTTGGACAAGAGATGGCCAACCGGCAGGCACAGGTCAAACTCTAGTAATTACTGACGATGGAGGGGCTTATACCGTTGCTATAAGTGATGGCACTTGTACCATAGAAAGAAGCATCAATGTTAGAAGACAGAACATCCCTGAAGGGCAACTTCCAGAAGTGGAATACTACTGTTCAACTCGAGATACTAATCCAGTCCTCTTTGCTGGTAGTGGTTTTGTTTCATATGAGTGGACTCTTGATGGGCAACCTTATCCAGATGCGGATCAAAATCTGGAGGTAAATGCACCTGGAGTGTATGTGGTGACCATGACTACCGCCATTGGTTGTATTCAAACTGACACTGTCACCATTATAGAAAGTTGTGATCCAGTTATTGTGGCGCCTAATGCCATATCTCCAAATAGTGCTCCACCAAATAATACGTTTACTGTCTTCCCGAATGATTTCGTGGATAATTTTGAGATCTTCATTTATACCCGTTGGGGCGAACTGATCTATCAAAGCAGTACGATTGAATTTAAATGGGATGGTACTCTCAATGGAGAATTAGTGCCTGTAGGAACCTATCCTTATGTGATCCGGTTTACATCAAGATTTGAGCCTGAAAAAGGCACCTTCGAGCAGCAAGGATCGGTTACAGTTGTGAGATAAATATTTTCCCTTTATGAAATAAAAAAGGCCTGTTGATAACAACAGGCCTTTTCTTTTTAGCAGTGTATTTTAATCTTCTAGTGCAGCTACACCTGGAAGAACTTTTCCTTCCATGTACTCGAGCAATGCTCCTCCACCTGTCGATACGTAAGAAACATCTTCTCCATAACCTAGTGAATTGACAGCTGCAGCAGAATCTCCTCCTCCTATTAATGAGAAGCCGCCATTCTTAGTTGCTGACACTATGGCTTCGGCTACCGATTTTGTTCCGGAAGCAAAGTTTTCCATTTCAAACACGCCCATTGGTCCGTTCCAAAGAATCGTTTTAGACTCGCTAACCACATTAGCAAAAACCTGAGCTGCTTGAGGACCAATATCTAAGCCCATCCAGCCATCAGGAATCGCATTATTCATAGCTACCTGAGTATTGGCATCATTCGAGAAATCATCAGCGATGACAGAATCAATTGGTAATTGCAGATTCACTCCAAGATCCTTCGCCTTTTTGATCAAGTCATTGGCCAAATCTAATTTATCCTCCTCTACCAATGAGTTTCCGATTTGACCACCCATTGCTTTAAAGAAGGTATAGCTCATACCTCCACCAATGATCAAATTATCTACTCTTTCTAGAAGTTTTTCAATGATTAAGATCTTATCAGAGATCTTTGCTCCGCCCATTATAGCCGTTAGTGGCTTCTCTCCTGTTTCTAATACTTTCTGAGCGTTTTCTAGCTCGGCTTGCATAACATAGCCACAACCTTTCTCAGTGAAGAATTGAGCAATTACGGCAGTCGATGCATGTGCTCTATGTGCTGTACCAAAGGCATCATTAATGTAGATATCACCGTGCTTTGAAAGTTTTTCAGCGAATTCAACATCTCCCGCTGTCTCTTCTTTATAGAATCTCAAGTTTTCTAAAAGCAATACTTCACCAGACTTCAAACCTGCTGATAACTCGTATGAATCTTCTCCGATACAATCGTCAGCAAATTTGACATCTGTATTGAATACCTCTGACAAGTGAGACACCAAATGCTTTAATGAAAACTTCTCTTCAGGACCTGTCTTTGGTCTTCCTAAGTGAGACATTAACACTACCGATCCACCTTCAGAAAGAATCTTCTTAATGGTTGGCGTAGCGGCTTTAATTCTTGTGAAATCAGTGATTTGGAAATCTGAATTAAGCGGAACATTGAAATCAACTCTGATCAATGCTCTCTTTCCATTAAAATCGAAATTGCTAAGGTTCTTCATTTTTTACGACTTGGTTGTAGCTCTTTTTATTCTATCGTTTATGGCCCTACCTAGGCCTTCATTAGGAACATACTCTGTAAAAATGGTATGAATATGATCTCTATTGTCTAATTCTCTTAAAAACTTAAAGAGGTTTTTAGCTGCCTCTTTAACATTGCCCGTTGAGCTCAGAACTAACTGGTTAGCGCTAGGCAACTCTTTGATTTCATTTTGAAATACTATAGCTCCAAATTCAGAATAATCTGTGATCTCATGTAGGTTGACCTCATTTAATAGAACAATCGTTTTCTGAGGAGCATAATGACTTTTCAGCATTCCTGGAGCGGAAGGCTTTGAGCTGGAGTGCAAAGCAACATCAACTTCTCCAATCTCATCTTCAATATCCTCAACCGACAATCCACCTAACCTCAAAACTTTAGGCTTTTTCTCTATACAGCTTACAATTGTAGACTCGATTCCTACCTGAGACTCACCACCATCTAAAATATAATCGACTTTATCTCCTAACTGATTGTTCACGTGTATAGCTGATGTTGGACTTACATATCCAAAAGGATTGGCGCTAGGCGCTGCCAAAGGGTATTCTAATGTGGCAAGTAAGTCAAGGGTTAACTGGTGTCCTGGTACTCGACAAGCAACACTCGATAATCCTGAAGTGGTTAAATCAGGCACTATATCCTGTTTTTCAAGCAGGAACGTGATAGGGCCTGGCCAAAATTGCCCTGCAAGGTGCTCTGCTTGCTCAGGTATATTTTTAGTGAAGGAACGTATTTTTTCAAGTGTATTCGTATGGACAATTAATGGGTCAAAGGAAGGCCGGTTCTTAGCTTCAAAAATCTTTGCTACCACTTCCTCATCCAGTGCATTTCCTGCTAAACCATAGACGGTTTCAGTTGGAATGGCTACTAATCCTCCAGCATCCAATACCTCCTTAGCTTTCCGTATGTCTTTGCCTATTTCTGCCACTACTGCATACAGTTTTGACTTATTACCTCATCCACACCAGTTACATGAAGTGATTGAGCACTAAAAAGATAATTACATCCTTCGACAGTATTATCTCTAGCAATCTCTGCTAGGCCCAACCAATAATAGGCTTCACCATAGTCTGACCTGAACTCTAAAGCTTTTTTAAGGCTATAAACCGCATCATTAATGTTATTGATTCGTAATTCAGCCTTGCCTTTATTCAATAAAACCACAGGGCTTTGAGGAGCAATATTCAAGGCAAACTCAAAGTCAAATAGTGCCCTATCAAATTCATCATATTTGAAAAGCAAAGAACCTCTGCTTAAGTAAAGATCAACCACATCAGGTTGTAGCCCAATGGCATAGTCATAATCGAGCAAAGCATCATTGTCCTTACCAATAGCCACAAGCGCATTTCCTCTATTAAAGAATGCTCTGTAATTGGTGGTGTCGATATTGATAGCTCTTGTGAAAAAATCAACGCTTTCTTCTCCTTTTTCTAAACGGAGAAGTGCCACTCCATTAGCATTTAATGCGCGATAGTTATAAGGATCTATCTCTAAAACTTGGTTGAATTGTTCTGAAGCATTTTGGTAGTCCTCAGCATCCATATAATTGATCCCAGCATTTAAAAGTTCGTCAACAGATGGGCTGCATGCTGAACAAACTAAGACCAAAACAAGGGCATAAAATCTCTTCATCCTTTGGATTTAGGACGTAAAGATAGTTTTCAGAATTAGAAATTCATCAACGTGAAAGCAATACCTTTTTAGTGACGCTCTCCTGGCGGTAAGTTAGGCGAACAAGGTAGACACCATTCGGAACAGGTTGGTTCAAAGTATTGGTGCCAGACCAGAAGAATTCATTGTTTCCAGTGAAAGCCAATGAACCAGAATTGATATAAACCAATCTACCTGAACTGTCATAAACCCTAAGAAGCGTAAAGTCAGATTCGGGCACATTGAAGCTCAAAGTGGTGTAATCAGCAAAAGGATTGGGGTAAGCATTTTCGAACCTAAATGCACTTCCATCATCTTCATCATCAATTGGTAGCACATCAGGAATCTGAGAAGTAAACATGCCATTACCATGAGTAGCAGCAACCACTTTACCATCACTTCTTCTGTAGTCAATCATATTGACTATGGTATTTCCAATTTCATCATCTGACTCTTGTTCCCAGATGGTAGCGTCTCCATTGAGGCTAACCGTTCTGAACAAGCCTATACTTGTACCTGCGTAGTACTCGCTGGATCCATCAACTTTTGGAACTATCGAAACCCATCTTATAGAAGGACCAGCACCAGTACCGTCAGGATTTTCTTCCAGATTACCAGAAACACTATTGAACGACTCCCCTCCATCCGTAGAGTAGAATAGACTTAACACATTGTAGTTTGAAATGCTTACTAGAACATTATTTGCATTGACAGGGTCTACTGCAATGCTTCTGACATAACCACCTTCCGGAATTAAATCACTGCTAATATCAACCACCCGATAACTATCACCATTAGCATTGTCAATCCTTCTCAATTGACCTACGCTTGAGCCATAGTAAACCACATTGGCAGGCTCTGTAGATGCTGCAATGGCCGAAATCACTCCACTCCCGATTCTAGTATCAGACAAAAAGGCCCAATTGGTTGATGTCGGGCTGTTGGAACCGGCTGGAATCTGAGATAAATTTCTATTTCTCCATACTTGGTCTCCCCCAGCTAAATACATTCTGTTTCCATTATTAGGATCTAAAATGTAAGGGTTTATGAATAAGTACGGCTGACTTGGATTACTTCCACCTCCCACTGGATCAACGCGAGTAAAAGTGGTTATGTCGCCATTGTCATTTAAAGTAAGTCTGAATATTCTTGAGTTCTGAAAACTCATGTAATAGTAAATCCCAAATCTTGTAGTAGCTGCATAGCCTCCATCTCCACCAATGACTCTATTACCATTTGGCTGATTAAGGTTGTTCCTATTCTGTGTGAGTAATGATCCATTATCTTGAGTACCTCCAATGACAAAATCGTCAGGTGGATACTGACTAAACACTCCCGTGTAGAATTGAGTGGTTTGGTACTGCGTATTAAGGGCCGAATAAGCGACTTCATCAGCTCGCACATTTTCCGTAATAAAGATACCACCATCATTAGCACTAATCATTCTATCGGGATTTGACGGCACGAAAAGAACATCATGCTGGTCAGGATGATGGCCTGGATAAAGTATTCCGCCTTCATCATCAGGATTATAACCACCAATCCAGGTGGTGCTGAATCTATCAGAAAAACCATTTGTACTTCTGTACAAGTTGGTACCTCCTATTAGAACTACATTAGGATCTGTAGGATGGACCCTGATAACAAGATCATAAGAATTTTGAGAGTCTAGTATTTCAATTCCATTCGTGCCATTGGGCAAACTAGAAGTGAGATCTGTAAACTGATCAATATTGGCGTTATACAACCTGAGCTCATGACCAGAATTTCCGTCTGTTAGAAAGTAAACTCTTTCAGGGTTTGAAGGGCTAGAACCAATTTCTGTTCTTCTGTTGGGAATGCTTGCATTGGGTAAAATCCTTGTCCAATTGATGCCATCAGTAGATCTATAAATTCCACCTTCAGGTGCCAATTGATCAGTGTTAGTAATACTACTTAAGGTGGCGTAAAAAGTATTATCCGAAGTTCTATGAACGTCTGTGTAGAATATCGATTCGACCGTATTCAGGTCTGTGCCCTCATCAACATTCAATAAGTCCCTGCCTAATACGGTAGTCCACGTTTGGCCACCATCAGCTGATCTCACAATCCCACTCCAAATTGCTGCAATCACTACATCATCACTACTCGTTGGGTCAGTAGTAATATCCCACACATACTGCAACGGAGAACTAAATACAGTAGCCTCTGGTGCAGCAGTAGATGCTAATTGTGTCCAAGAATTACCATTATCGGTAGATTTGAAAATACCGTCTCCTCTAAACGGAGCACCAGGTACTCTTGCGGAATTACCTACCAACTCACCAGTACCTGCATACCAAGTATCTTCCTGACCAGGTCTTACATCCTGTGCAACAGCTGATGAACTATGGATCTGATTTGGACCTGTGGTCTTCACCCAACTCTGACCCAAATTTGTCGACTTCCACATGCCTCCAGATACTCCTCCAGCAATCATTACATTTTCGTCTCTAACATCGAATGCAATGGCTCTTGTTCTTCCTCCAAAGTTGTTTGGCCCCACTGAATTCCATGTCAACACATTGGTCTGTGCGGTAGAACCAGAAGTCTGTTTTGAACGACTATTTAAAAAAGCTTTTCTTTTGAGTTGATCAGCAAATGCCTGATCATTCAACTTATAATTGTAAGGAATTTCGCCAGTTTTAGGATCTTGGAGCATCATTTGCTCATATTCCCATCTAGATTGCAGGTCTTCTTTACCTTCGAATATTGACGCCTTGGCTTGTAAAATTTTTAGCGGTTGCTCCTTTTCAATAGGACTGTATACAACCCCCACAAGAAGAGCTACAATAACATAAGCCCCAACAAGCAAGAGAGTTTTATTCTGAGTAGGTAAAGTCATTAGTTTAAAAATAACGTTCAGATTGATACAGAGAACACTTTTCAGCGACAATTAAATCAACTAGGAAAGGGATTTGTTCAACATTCTGAGTATTGAGGCATTTTGGCTGACCTTTGTAGCCACATCATCGTAAGGAATCCAAGCCAACTCTTTAGACTCATGGTTTTTACTAATGGGCAAGTCAGCATCACCATAAAAGAGATACCTCACATCAAAATGATCATGTTCTGGGACATCATGTCTTGCTGGTATTTTATGAATATCAACATCAAAGATCTCCTTATTAGCAAATGTGAACTGATCACTGCCTGACTCTTCTGTTAACTCCTTTAAGGCAACATTGGGCATATCCGTTTCACCATCCGCATGCCCTCCTAGTTGAAGCCATTTATTCAGCTTAGCATGGTGCGTCAATAAGACCTTCCCTTGATTAGGATCAATCACCCACGCAGAAGCAGTGAAATGCGCATGTAATAGAGACCTTTCGAAGCAATTCTCATACTTCAAGAGATCAATCATCCTTTCTTTAAATGCTAATTCCTCAGAGTCCGCAGGGTTATAATTGTGCAAGGCACTGCTAAAGGCAAATCGTGACTCGTCAGATGTCATCTGTAATGATCACGTTAGCTTTATTCAGTTTTTTCGCTTCCAGAGCGCTGATTATTTCACCTCCTCCTTGATTGTTCATATCTCCTTTGCGAACAATGACATAATAAGAAATGGCTTCAAGCTTTTTGAAAGTGACACGACCTCTATCATCAGTCACCATTGTCTCTTGAACGGCATTGACTTCTTTTTCATAATCTGACTTGGTCTTATAAAGCGTCACCTCTGCACCTTCAACCGTATTTCCTAGATCGTCTAAGACGGTCAACCTTAGTTTGGTAGAAAATTGCGCTTCAGCATCGTTTGCCTGAAACATCATTGGAACAAAGAATAGTAGAAACAAAAACTTCTTCATGTCTTTCATTTTGATATTAAGTTTTGATAGAGCTCTTCAAATGGCCGGGCTTCTGAATACAACCTATCTTGATAAATATTAGCCATCAATTTAAGGTAAGATGGTTTACGATTTATGGATACTTTCTCTATGAGAATATTCCCATATCTCTGATCAACTAATTGTGAGCCAAGATCTGCTGCAAGTGGCTTTAAATACCATTTCTCAATTTCTTCTTCAGCATTGCCTTTGGCTTTTAGTTTTCTATCTCCTTGCGCTAATTTATAGCCTAGCTGCTCCACTTTATTTTTGAAATAATCGAAAAGGTGTTGAAAGTTCTCCGCTCCAATACTCTCGTTATAACTGACTGCAAAACCATTTGAATATTTACTTTGTAGCAAATGCACTGCCAATGAAGACTCAACTTGCTGTTTCTTTAGAGAATAAGCCCTATCAAAATCGTTGATAAGGTCTTGGCTTCCCTCCGAACGCATCCAATTGTCGTATGCTATTAATTCAGCTTCAGACCTCTCTAAAACCTCATGGATCAAGGGCTGTTTTTGCTCCTGCTTACCGAATAACTTACCAACAACATCTTCAAAAAAACCCATGCCTTTAATACTCTCCTGACTATGATTTGTTGTGTTTTGAGGCTCTTATCTTCCCGAAATCATCATAATGCAATTCACCATGATCCAATAAATGGGAAAGAACATCCATAAAGACATCCTTATGTGTGGGATCAAGCGTTTGCACTAGTCCTTCCGTATCGAATAATGTGTCTTGCGATACTAAATTTAGGATCTGCTTCTTATAGTGATCTTTATAGCGATCATCATCTTTATGATTTTTCTGACCAATACAATTATCACAAATTCCACATCTTCCGTATTCCTCCTCTCCGAAGTAAGCAAGTAGTAAAGCCGTCCGACAACTATCTTCATCATGCAAATAGCTAATGATCGCTTCAGCTTTATCTAGCTTCAATCTTCTTCTTGATTCTATCCTTTTTTCATTGAGCTGAAGGTGATCAATGGCCAGCTTCGGCACCAAGAATGAAATTTGTGGGGTGTCTCTTTGAGGTTCGTATTGAATGATGCTAACCTCATGAAGATAGCTCAACTGTTGTTTCACCTGCTGTGTCGTCCAGCCTAAAACACCAGCAATTTCTGTTTCACTGATACGTACATCTCTTTGATATAAATCTCCTCCATATAATCTCAACATTCCCTTGATGAGTGGATCAAACTGACTATTCGCTACTTGAAACTCATAGAGCTTGCCATGATCTAGTAAAATGCTTACCTGAGATGGCTTGTAAAAAGCCTCCGTCATATGGATCAGTCCTTCTTCTTGCAGGATCTTTAATGAGTTAAATATCTCAATCGGATGCCTTTGAAAACGGCTATAAAAATCAGACTGATCAAAATTGAAGCTTGTATCAGGTTGGCTACCATTAGCCAATTGAAAATAATTGCCCAACATTTGATAGGTCTGGCGTATAGTTTCGATGGCAGGTACGGCTTGCTGGACCCGAGTCCTCAAAGATTCAATATCTCTTTGATTACAGATCATTAAAGCGAAGGCCTTTTGCTCATCTCTACCTGCTCTACCCGCCTCTTGATAGTAATTTTCTAAACTATCAGGAATATCCATATGAACGACTAATCGAACATTAGCCTTATCGATGCCCATCCCAAAAGCATTGGTTGAAACAATTACCCTTGTCCTATTATGAAGCCAATTCTCCTGCTTTTTGCTTCTTTCTTGATAAGGCAACCCAGCATGATAAAAGTCTACAGAAATATGATTTTGATATAGGTAATACGCTAGTTCTTTGGCTCTCTTTCGAGTTGAAACATACACCACGGCAGAACCATCTATCTTATTGAGAACCTGCAGTAACTTTCTATCCTTGTGTTCTTCAAATCGAACCGAATAAGAAAGATTAGGACGAGCGAAACTCTTTTGGAAAGTTGTTGTGGTAATACCAAGTTGGTCGCAAATATCTTTCTGCACTTTGGGCGTAGCAGTGGCAGTAAGAGCCATCACCGGAACACCTTCAAGTACTTTCTTAAACTCGATAATTTCTTGGTAAGCAGGTCGGAAATCATAACCCCATTGAGAAATACAATGCGCCTCATCAACAACTAAAAACGATACTCCTCTTTTGGCTATTACCTTCTTAATTCTTTCAAGGAACAATTCAGATTTTAAGCGTTCAGGGGAACAGTAAAGAAATTTAAGATCTGAGTTAGCGGCATTATCCAATAAATGGTCTATTTCCCTTTTCGACATGCCTGAATGAATAGCAGAGGCAGTGATTCCTCTTTGACCTAGCTGAGAAACTTGGTCTTTCATTAAGGCGATCAAAGGAGAAATAACAATGCAAAGGCCATCTTTGATCATGGCTGGAATCTGAAAGCAAATAGACTTGCCTCCTCCTGTAGGCATCAATGCCAAAACATCATTACCGGCTAAAGCAGATTCAATCACCTCAGATTGAAGCGACCTGAATTGATCATAACCCCAATATTCCTTTAGGACCTCAGCCGGTGTTTGCATAGTTGAATTTACGAAAGCAAAAGTTTCTTCTTTACCAGCTGATTTTTTCTTTGTTCAAAAATGCACCAATTCCCTTTTTACAATCATCATTGGTCCGAGCATGTGCATTTTGCTCTGCAGCATGATTCAAGCCTTGTGCTAAGGTCATTTCTTGCACTTGCGCAATCATTTGCTTGGTCATTGCCATAGATTGACCGGAATTTTTCTCCACAAGCATTTTAGCCATTTCAGCAACTGTTTCTTCTAACTCCGCTCCTGATACTACTCGATTAATGAGCCCCATATCAACCGCCTCTTTTGCATTGATCAACTCTCCTGTTAAGAGAAGCTCTTTAGATTTACCTTCTCCGATTTTCCTGAGCAAGAACACCTTAACAATGGCCGGAATAAATCCAATTCTTACTTCCGTATAACCAAACTTGGCATGATCGGTAGTTACCGATAGATCACAAACGGTAGCCAATCCGCATCCTCCCGCTATAGCATGGCCTTGAATTTTGGCAATGACCACCTTTGAATGAGTATAGATCTGATAAAACAACTCTTTCAAATGGCTAGAGTCTGCTAAATTCTCTTCAAAGCTATTTTGTTGAAGTTCTTCTAAATAAGACAAATCAGCCCCAGCACAAAATGCATCTCCTTCTGCAGCCAAAACTATTACCTTGGCGTCTTCATCTTTCTCTGCCTTTTTGAATGCCCCTTTTAACTCCGATACCACCTGAGCATTTAAAGCATTGCGCTTTTCGGGTCTATTAAGTGTGATGGTACAAACTCGATTATCCACTGAATATTTAACGAACTCCATTATCTCCATTTCTTACTGTAATATCCTCTTTCATTTAATAAATAGACCGAATCACTATTCAATTCAGAGGTTAATTTCCGCGATGAATTTAGTACAAATTCTTCGGCTTTGAGAATTTCAAAATGTCGCGGATTTGAAGAAATGATCAGATCCCAATGGACATTACTCAAGTCAGTGTTCCAGTTTAGCTTGTAGTTGGGTACAAGCACTTTCAGAGCGTTGAATACAAGGATTTGATTCTCACCTTTTTCAATAGAGGGAACCTCAATGTTACCATCAATATGATGGAACCTCTGATTGGGAAGAATATGAAATTCTATGCTCTCTGCATCTGTCTTTAGCGTTGAATCCAAAAGCAGTAAATTTTTAGTTCCTGTTCTCAATTCGATGGCCTGATGATTCGGGATTTGATAAACACTTATTTCTGATGAGTCAATTAATTCTGATCTACTCTTTATTTGTGAAAAGCAAAATATGCTAGCGCATCCTAAACCAAAGATTAGCCATTGAATTTTCTTTTTGACCAGGAATAATATGAGGCTTGAAATCAGGGCATAAATAGCCCAGGTTTCTAAAACACTCAGTTGAATATTTGTAATAACCCCATGTGGCCACTGACTAACTTGATCTACCAAAATGTTGGTCCATTGTATAACCTTCTCTAGAAGTACACCCAAGAAACCGGCTATTAGGGGAGAAAAAGATAAAGCCAGAAGCGTCAGACCTAATAACAGAATTACAAATGCCGCAGGAATGATAAAGAGATTGGACACCAAAAAATAGGAAGGGAATTGATGAAAATAGAGCATGCTCAGCGGGGCAGTAGCCAATTGAGCAGATATGGAAACACAGGAAAGTGCCCATACTTTATCTAGCAGAATCCAATTAAAACTAAAAAGACCATACAATTTGGGCTGTATATAGATGATCCCAATTACCGCTAAATATGACAGTTGAAACCCTACGCTCATTAACAAATAAGGGTCTACCAATAGCAAAACTAGAGCTGATGCAGCCAAAACATTATAAGAGTTTGTCTTTCGTTTGATGGCTTTTGCAATGGCAAAAAAACTAAACATCACAAATGCTCTAAATACTGATGGTGACAAGCCAGTCAGTAGTGCATAAACAAAGAGAATTGAAATGCATATCAGCGTAATGCTCCATTTTCTATGCTTTGAAGGGAAAGGAATTCTCTGTAGGAGTGTCATGAGAATTAGATAGATCAAACCCACATGTAAACCAGAAACGGCCAAAACATGTATGGCCCCAGAAGCGGCATAATTTTTCAACAGATCATCATCAAGCCCTTGTCGTTGCCCAAGAACCAGTGCTTTAGCTACTTGATTAGCCTGGTCTTCCTTAAGGTATAAATCGAATTGATGCTCAGCCTTTTCTCTTAAAGTAGAGATCAAAACACTCCAATAAGCCTCCTTCTTATGTCCAATTACATGAAAGTTCTTACCGATAAAATTTTGAAAGTGAATATTCTGAAACGCTAGGTACTCCTTGTAGTCAAAGACATGAGGGTTTTTTGACTGACTAATCAGTTCAGGCCTTCCTTTGATCCATAGAATATCTCCAACTTTCAGCTCAGAGGCTTTAAGAGAATCTGCATATGCTTGCAATTTTCCCTTCACTTGAATTGCACTATACTCCGATTCTAACTCGTAAACTTTGAATCTTAATTGGTAAGAATTAGTCTTTCGAATAGGTGCCTCTGTGATAATGGCTTTGAAAGAAGTACATTGGCTTAGATTAATTTCTTTCAAATTTTCATCGTCCAATTCTCCCTTATGAACTTTCAGATAGAGTGCACCAATGGTGACAAAGGAGAGTAAGCTCAAAAAGCCAAACAGAATATTGAATCGTGCCGAAGCATATCGATTGATCAAAATTGCTCCAGTGAATGACAGCACAAAAACTGCCAACAGTTCATATGTCTGAAATGGCCTGTAGTGTTGAAAGATAATTCCTAGGCCAAAAGCCAGAACTATTCTCAACAAAGGCATGCTTTGAAAAGACATTGTTGTGTGTGTTTACACACAATTTAATAAGAATTAGGTAGTGAGCTTTCTCATCTCATAGTGGTCGATACCCACCTCTTGGAATTTTTCACCTACTTTTTCAAATCCATGCCTTGCATAAAGGGGCATTGCCTGAATTTGTGCATGAAGGTATAATAGCGTGTCTTTCTGGAATTTCTGCTTATCAATGTGCCCAAGTGTAGTTTGCACTAAGCGCTTGCCTACACCTGCTCCTCTAAACTCTTTTAATACAGCAAAACGCTCGAGTTTTATGCCTTTGTCTGTTCTTCTGTAGCGATTTGTACCAACCGGCACACCATTAGAATAGGCAATAAAATGAGTAGATTCCTCGTCAAAACCATCGAACTCTTCATCAACAGGGCATTCCTGTTCATCTACAAATACTACTTCTCTTACTTTGAAAGCTTCTTGTAATTCTGAATCAGTCTCGACTTTTTTTACTCTTATCATCTTGGTTGAAGTGCTTATCGTATGCGTCAATAATATGCTTAACTAATTTATGACGGACAACATCTTTCGCAGTTAATTCTACGATGGCAATGCCTTTAACGTTTTTCAAAATACGATAAGATTCAATCAAACCTGATTTTTGCTTATGTGGAAGATCTATCTGAGATTGATCACCAGTTACGATCACTTTCGAATTAGGGCCCATTCTTGTTAGGAACATTTTCATTTGCATGGCTGTGGTATTCTGAGCCTCGTCAAGCAATACAAATGCGTTGTTCAAAGTTCTACCCCTCATATAGGCCAAAGGAGCAATTTCAATGATGTTATTTTCCTGATATTGCTTCAACTTTTCTGCAGGAATCATATCACCAAGGGCATCATAGATAGGTCTTAGATAAGGGTCTATCTTTTCTTTCAAGTCACCCGGTAAGAACCCTAAATTCTCGCCCGCTTCTACAGCGGGTCTGGTAATAATGATCTTTTTGACCTGCTTGTTCTTTAGAGCCTTAACTGCCATGGCCACAGATATATAGGTTTTACCAGTACCGGCAGGACCAATGGCGAATACTAAGTCGTTTGAATCTACAGCCTCAACTAACTTTTTCTGATTGGGTGTTTTAGGCTTAACGGAGGCTCCTCTCGATCCGTAAACCAATGGATCTTCGTCAGACTGATTAAACTTTTCGGCTTCCTGGTTGATCATTGATCTGACCTGATCATTGGTGATCTTTCCATATTTATGATAGTGATTGATCAATGACTGAACAAGATCATTGATCTGAAGAATCTCAGTGGCGCTTCCTTTGATCAATAATTGATTACCCCTAGAGACAATTTTACTTTTAGGAAAGGCCGATGCTACCTCCTTGATATTCTGGTTCTGAACACCCAAGAAGTCAACCATGGCTATATTTTCAAGAGTTATGAGTTTTTCTACCAAATTTGCTTACTGATTTATTGAATTGCTGTAGCTTTAAATTCGAAACGAGTTCCTTACAAAGCTAGAAAAAACCTTATATCCACTAATGGCTCTTATCACTTTCACTTCAGATTTCGGCTTAAGTGATCATTATGTTGGCCAAATAAAGGGAACTTTCCTTTCTACTAACTCATCTCAGACCATAATTGATATCAGTCATCAGGTTCAGGCCTATGATATTACACACATGGCCTTTGTGATTGGTTCCGTTTTTAGAGATTTTCCTGAGGGCACAGTCCATTTCATCGGTATGGATGATGAATTAGGATACATGATCGCTTGGGTTGAAGGACACTATTTTATCGTTCCAAATAATGGGGTGATCAGCTTAGTAAGTGAAAGAAGACCAGACCTAATGATCAACATTCTTTCTGAGAAGAATACTTTGAAAAAGGCAGCTGAAACTGCAGTAAAACTAGCGACTGGCGAAGCACCTGAATCTTTTGGAGAACCTGTTAGCAATTATAAAGAATACTCTAAGCGGAAATCGCGAGCAACCAAAAAAGAGATCGCGGGCCATGTCATTCGAGTCGATCATTTCGGCAACCTGATCACTAATATTGAATTCACAGATTTTAGAATCTTAAGTAAGGACAGAGCTTACACCATTCATTTCGGCAGAGAAGTATTGAGAGAGGTAAACGAAAAGATGAATCAAGTAGAACCGGGTGACATCTACGCCAAATTCAATGATAATGAGCAATTAGTAGTGGGAATCTTTCAAGGTAATGGCGCTCAGCTATTAGGTCTTTCATTCGACAGTCCTGTCACCATTGTTTTTCAAGAATCATGATCATCAGAATAGTTCGTATGACCTTTAAACCTGAGGAAGTTGACGCTTTCTTAGAGCTGTTCGACAATTCTAAATCCCAGATTCGTCACTTTGAAGGCTGCCATCATCTGGAGCTACTAAAAGATGCGAATGACGCTCGTATTTTCTCGACCTACAGTAAATGGGAAAATGAAGATGCCTTAAATGCATACAGACATTCAGAGCTCTTTGGTCTAGTATGGCCCGCCACAAAATCTAAGTTCGCTGAAAAGCCCATCGCCTTCTCTTTGAAAGAATTTATTTCAGTAGAATAATTAGCTCTTGGGATATTGGATTATCAAAAATCTTTATCCATTTTTGCACTCCCAATTTCAGAAATGCCTTGGTGGCGGAATTGGTAGACGCGTTGGTCTCAAACACCAATGTCTTCGGACGTGCCGGTTCGACTCCGGCCCAAGGTACAAAAGCTCCTTAATGGGAGCTTTTTTTATTCAGGCAGGATTTGATTAGAAAAGCAACATTTTCAAGGTGTAAAAAGTATCGCTACTTACTAGAGCGAGAATGGGATTCAGAAAAACCTAAGGTTCTTTTCATTATGCTTAACCCGTCAACTGCTGACCACCTTCAAGATGACCCGACTATTAGACGCTGTATCGGATTTGCTGAAGAACTTGGATTTGGAAGCTTGATAATTGGCAATCTGTTTGCCTACAGAGCCACTTACCCGAGCGACCTCCAAAAAGCAGAAGACCCTTCAGGTAAAAGAAATCTCGAATTCTTAAGAAAAGCCCATCGCCAATGCGACAGAGTGATTACAGCTTGGGGCGTTCCACAAGTGGTTAACAAATTGAACCCAGATAGAACCCTTAAAACGTTGAAGAAATGGGAAACCTATTCTTTAGGACATTGTAAGGATGGCACACCTCGACACCCACTTTATTTGAGAAAAGGAAGTCAGTTGATTCTTAATTAATTCTACCTCAGAATCACCAATTTACCGAAGCCATTATCAAAGCCTTTATCCCCTTTTGTTGCTCTACCTTTGAAGGAGGAGCCAATTGAGCTTCCAAGCTGTACTCTATACAGGTATGTACCATTAGCCAGCTGATCGCCAAACTCATCTCTTCCATCCCAGGCATACTCGGTAATATTGTTACCTATCTTAATAGGGCCTATTTCGTCTTGAGTAATTTCTCTAACTAATCGACCTGAAACAGTGAAAATTTGAATCTTCACTCTATCCGGAATCTCACTTCCAGTCAAAGTAAAGACGAACCTAACGCTTGTCGAGAACGGATTCGGATAAGGATAAAAATTGGTAACGGTTGATTCATTGACCACCTCGAATGAAATACGGTAATCATTACCCGCTAAATTTCCTGACGCATCAGTCATTCTAGCTTCAAGAATATAATTACCGTCTTCCATCTCTTGAGGAGTGTATTGTACGGTATAATTCTGGTTCTCAGAAGCAGGGGTGAAATTCAGGTTAGGATCGGAAAAGAATACTTGACCACCAGCAGGTGTGCCATCCAAATCTTGACGCAAAAACAGCTCAACGCCAGCAGTATCTGTTTTGAATTTGAAGATGTTATTATCTCTTAGTTCTAATTGGATCAGAGGTCGAGCACTAACCACATCCCCATCCATGATATAAATACCATCAAAAGTAACATCCATGGCAGGACTCACTTCATCTCGAACCACTTCATAGAAGCCTTCTAGGAATATTCTGTTGTTGCTATAGTATTGCTCAATCTCATCACCTGGATTAACAAATACTTCTAAGTTGTAGAAACCTAAACCACCAGAGGTTTGAATAGGCAGAACGAAGTCGGCTGTTTCTCCTGCCGCTAATGCCGGTATCTGGATACTGCTTGTTTCTTCTTGACCTGAATCTTGGTTAGTAAAAGTATATCTAACATTCAAAGGACCTTGAAAATCGTATTCTGAGATATTAGTGAATTTGAAGGCTGCTTCAAATGGCTCGCCCTCTTGGAGTTTAACGTTCTCATTTTCATCATTCTGCAATGATATAATTCCTTCAGGCACTCCTTGATAAGACACCAACCACCTTTGTAATTGAGCTGGTGTAGCAGAAATTTTGTCTACCATATTGATGTACAGCCTCACAAATGGATAAATATTTGGATCAATAGAGCTAAGGTCCAATTCTTCCGCTGTGACATCTGGAAAAAGAACTACCTCATCTCCATTCAAGGATCTCCCTCTCACTTCGAAAGTCCAAACATCTTCTCCTGGGTCATCCTCCACAGTTTGGTATAAAGTACCCCACTGACTTGCAGGACCTATAAATGGTGAAAAAACTGTACCTGAATCAGTACTCGCAAATATGGTATTGTCATAGGAGATCTCTGCCTGACGGGCCGTCTCATCATCATCACCAACAGGCACTCCTCTCACTAAATCTGCAGTGCCTTGAGGGAAGCCTTTTCTTCCAAAAACAATTAGAGGAGCACCGTCAATCGTGCCTTCAAGTAATCCAACTGAAGCGCCTACACGCCCTAGTTGGTCAAACACATTTGAACGCCAAGCTGAATAATTCAACCCTCCATTAGAGAAGAATAATCCATAATCTCCATCGTCCATACCATCTACATATTGGGTCATCAGATCATCGGCAGGTAATACATCAATATCCCTTAAATAATCATCTGTAAATCTATTGATGAGCTGTGGCGTAACCCCACAATTAAGAGGATCTAGAATATCAAAATCAATCCCTGGAGTTCTTAAAATCAGATAAGGTCTACCACTGTCTTTATCAAAGGCTATTGCATTAATTGAATTAGGCTGACAAGTTCTATTCGAACCTGATGCAAACATGGATTGACCATTGATCTCAACTGTCATCAGATTCGGTTGCCCTCCATTTGGATGCTCACTACCGAAGGTAATGATCTCAAAATCAGTTTCGCTTCCTGCAAATATCCATTCATCTGCATCTTCAGCTTTGGCCAAAGAACTCAAGCTCAAATCTTCAAATTGGTCGAATTCAGTTTGTCCCCAACCCTCATTTCCATCTCTGATATAAGTGAAAGTAGAATTTGACCAAGGCACTGGATCTTCAGTTAACTCATCTTCAAAAACTGAACGCCAATAGTATTGAATGGTATCATTAGTCGTTGGTGGTAACAAAGACACATTCCACCTTCCAATTCCTTTGCCACTGAGAGTGGTGGTCTGCAAGAATGGACTATCAAAGCGATTAGTCGTATCTAGCTCCACTTGGAAAACCTTGTCATTCAGCTTCAAATCTGCACTCTGAACGACCAATTCTATCTCAGTTTGTTGCAGTGTTTCGTAATTGTAAGGTGATGTATTGAACGTTCCTGAAGAGCTCAAAAAGAATTCGAAACTCGCAATATTATTCAATTTATTACCCTCGTCTACATTGTTCTCGATATCCAAGACCACTGTAAAGGAATTAGCTCCGAACACATCTAAACCTTGATTGGAAATCTCATAATAAATGGTGTCTTGGTAGCGAATTGGCGGTACTTTGATCTCAGGCAACTCAAATGTAGTACCATCAGAAATTTCCCTTCTTACATTGACAGAAACAGAGTCATCACTCGTTCTACCTCCATTGTTAACCACTATGCCCAAATTAAAGAATGGAGTTGAAGCGTTAACCGGCTTATCATTGACAGATTGAATGAAAATATCGTTAGTGCTTATCGCATAATCGACCTTATCATGACCGAAAATTGGAATAGCTGGGTCTCCCTGTAGAACGTTTTGCTCTACCATAGCAAAATCCGTTTCATCAGGAGAGAAACCATTGAGCTGTCTAATGATGGTCTCTTTTTGGATCTCACCAATCGATTTTGTGATCCATAATGTATCTGTCATTACATCATACATGTGTTCACTGTACTCGTTCAGATAACTGGTGATTCCAACATCACTATGGGCAATGAAATTGACAGCTCCTTTATCAGCAGTTCTCAACCAATCCTCACCAAATGAATTGTAATAGAATATCTCACCACCTCGACAGCCATTTACCAAGAAAGCCGGGTACTTCGCCAAGTTGTTATAACCATTACTAGGGTCTGAAACAAATCCAATATCAATGTCTGTGAAGCTTGCAGAAGAATGACCAAAGAAGAATACAAAACCTGTACCTCGATTGATCTCATCAGCAATATTGAAAGTCTGAACAGCATTATTAGTCTGCTTAGATATGTTATTCACATTAGCACCCAGGTAGTCATCTTGCGCTATGTCCTTTAGGTTATCAATGATAGAGGTAAATCTGACCAATTCACTGGTACTTAGCCCACCACTTAATTGAACAAAGTTCTTGGTCCAAGGAGAGTTTTTGATTGTTCTTTCTTTCTCAATTACCTTATTCAGGTAATTCATTACATGAATGGGTTGAGTAATTGAAAGACGACCTACAGGAAATGCAGGCACATGATCTCTCCCATCAAACCCTTCAGTATATACAAGGTCAGAACCTGGAGCTCCTAAAGTCGGGACCAACTCAGGTCTACTACCAGCTAAAGGATCAGGAGATCTTTGAGTTTGAATATCAACACGACTAGATTTGCCGATTATAAAAAGGTACTCTGGATCACCCTCATTGTATGCTTTCTGCATGTATCGTCTGATCGCTAATGGCGTGAATTCACCATATCCGAATTCATCATATAGATCAGGTGCATTCGCATAACCTACATTATAACCTCCACCAGCTGCTGACTCTCTATAATCAACATAAGACTGTACAGGATCATCAGATCCATCAACAGCTTGCTTTAAAAATGGGTGTGAAATGATGTAGTAATTGTGAGCTGATAAATCTTGAAATTTGAAAGTGACGGGCTCAACAGTCGCTTCAATTAATTCATCATTCTTTCTGAGATATAAATTTCTACCATCAAGATCGTTTTCAACTGCTGCACTAATATTATTACCCGAACGTGTATGTGGAATCTTAACAGGGTTTCGATAATCAGTTAGGTCGTAAAGTGCTACTTCGCCATCTACATTGCTGACCTGAACATTGTTATTACTATTAGCGCCATACAAATTGATCCTCTTTGATTGTGACTGCGCGTCAATGAATTGAGGATAATTCAATCTTGTATAACTAACCGCTACTCGGCTGTCTGCAATCTCTGGAAAACTGACTTCCTCAACCCGGACGATCAATCTTCCGCTTACGATCTGATCCCATTCGAATTGTTGTGTCACTTCTCCGAAATTGCTATAATTCAATTGAATCTCATCTCTAAATACAGACAGCTCCGAAGTATTTGGACCAATAAAAATGGTGGTGTTATGAATCGTGTTATTCAAACCGACTATTTGTACAGTCAGCTCAGGTTTACCAAAAGCTTCATCCCTCAGGCTAATTCCATCAATGGCAAAATCTGCATAGTTCAATTGGTTCGCTAAACCATATTCATTGTTCATGATTTCGCGGCTAGTAAACATTTGACCACGATCGTAGAGTGATCGTTTCACCTCTCCGTTAATATTTCCAATTGGCCAGTACTGACCAAAACTGAAGTTATTGGTCTCAATTTCTAGTAATTCTTCTCGGTGAGTATTGACTACCGGCAAACCTGATGGGTCTACATCAGAAGTCCTCATTCTTAATCCGCCACCTGGATCGTTGCCTTCTAAAGTCAAAAAGAAGGCTGTTGTATCGGAGAACAGGTTATAATAAGGATGAACTTGGTCTTGCTCTCGGTAGAAGAGCTCTTTGTCTTGAACTCCATCATTCTTTCTACCATAAAACTCAATATGATCAGTAGGATCAAATGTGCCATCCTCCATACCTACTAGATCAATAGCCACTTCAGCACCTCTATGATATAGTCGAATGTTTTCCGGAATAACTTCTCCTAATGTGGCATTGGGATCACTTTGCTGAATAGCATTTAAAACAGAAGCGAAACTGATCCTGTGAAATTCATCAGTACCCGTTTTGATCTTGAAATAGGTTAGATCATAATCGATCCACTCATTACCAATAGTCTGCGCTTGTATGTAAGCCGGGAAAAGTAAAACGAATAAAAGAAGAACTCTAATTTTCATCATCCCCTCCTTTCGTTTTTATCCTCCTCTTATTTTGAGCATAAATAGGCGCTAATTTCTCAAGGGAGAATTTAATAGAAAACACGTGCGAATATGGCGACTCAGCCACGTTACCGATATCTGTTAATGCGTAGTCGATCACAAAATCATTAAAGACAAATCCAGCACCTATGTTAGGCTGAAACGTCCAAAAAGTATCACCTGTAAGGTTCTCTATTTCTGTAAACTCTTTTACTCTTTGGAAATTGCCAATTCCTGCTCTGAAGAAGTATTTCTTCTCATAATCTAATTCCAGCCCTAATTGAGGCTCAAAAGAAACAAGCTTAGATTTAACCAATACATTTCTTCTTCCATCGAAAGTAAAAACCAAATCCAACGAAGGAAGTATACCGAGTTTCTCATTGATCTGAAATGGCCTAGAAACACCCACGATCATTTTAGGAAGTGTAAGTTCTATTGAATTACCAGGTATTTCATTATTTGTCTGATTGAATACTTGACGCAATTCTTCCTTTTCAATAGTCCAAGTATTGAAGGTAGTAGTGATATCTCGAAGCATGACGCCAAAATCCCAATCATTTAAACGATACTTGGCTGAAGCATCAAGACCGAACCCCCATGCGCTGGCAAATTGACCAACTCTTCTTCTAACGATCTTAAAGTTTACTCCAAAAGTAAGCCCACCTCCATCAGCAAAATCTTCACCTGAAATAAAGCTCACTCCACGGGCATAAGAGACGATCAAGGCTAAATCTGCAGCTGAAAAGAAATTGATATTATCATAGTTGATTCGACCATTCGAATCAAATAGTAAGCGCGTATCCGGAATATCATCAATTCCCAATCGAATCAGCGAAATACCCAAATGACTCTTAGTATCAATAGCCATGGCTGCACCCAAATAATCATAATTGGCTACACCCGCGAAATAGGCTGCATGTTGAAAAGCAAATTGATATTTGTACTCAATATCTGTGAGGGCTGCAGGGTTCCAATAGATGGCAGTCACATCATCGACTGCAGATGTCATAGCGTTTGACATGGCAAGCGCCCTTGCACCAACGCCTATAGATAAAAACTCATTACTGTATTTTGGAGACGATTGGGCATTAACCTGAAAGGCGTTTAATAATAGAGGGATGCACAACAACCCAATGTATATTTTCTTAATGCTTCTTCTCACTTCTGATCCCTACAAGCAATACTACACTAGAACTCACGATCTACCTACTTGATTCAGGTTAAATATTTACTAAACTAATATTTCTCAAAAATATTTTAGTCAGCTCGCTCCCATAAAAACACAGTTTAGAGAAAATAACAGAAGATTTTTTCACAGGAGAGTTAAACAAGGTAATATTTTTTATCTAGTACTATGCAACACATAGTACCTTCTTTCGTATATTTGCAAACAAAGGTCAAAATCTTAAATAAAATTTTAGGAGATGAAATTAGAAAATACTCAAATTCAGATGCGCAAAGGCATTCTCGAGTTCTGCATTCTGCAGATCATTTCTCGAGGAGAAGTTTACGCCTCTGATATGCTAGAGGAACTTACCTCGGCCAAGATTATGGTTGTAGAGGGTACTCTTTATCCATTACTCACTAGGTTAAGAAAAGCGGGATTGGTCGATTACAAATGGGTCGAGTCAAGTTCGGGGCCTCCACGTAAGTACTACACCATTACAAAAGACGGCACAGATTTTCTTAAGAATCTCCAAGTCACATGGAAAGAACTCGTGGATTCCACATCTCAAATCATCTCAAACAACAATTCTAAACAGTCATGAAAAAGAACATTAGCATTAATATAAGCGGCATCATCTTCCATATCGAGGAAGACGGCTACGATATGCTGAAAGGTTATTTAGATGCCATCAGTAAATATTTCGCCTCTTATGAAGATAATGAAGAGATCGTGGCTGACATTGAAGGTCGAATTGCTGAGATTTTTCTGAGCAAGCTCAAGGAAGACAAGCAAGTCATCTCCAAAGAAGACGTTGAGGCACTTATTCAGACCATGGGTCAGGTAGCGGATTTCGCTGCTATGGAAACTGAAGAAGACCACTCTACAGAACAAAAGGCGGAGCCTAAAGCTTCAAAAAAGAAAGAGAAGAAGTCTAAGACGCGCGACAACTCTAGAAAGAGATGGGAACGCGATACCCAAAGACAATTGATTGGTGGAGTAAGTGCTGGTTTGGCGCATTACTTAAATACTGATCCACTGTGGATTCGTGGAGCCTTCATTTTCTTCTTTTTAGCAGGTGGATTAACAGTTTTGATCTATCCTATTCTTTGGATAGTGCTACCAGGAAATGATAGCATTCCTGAAAACGACTCTATCAGAAAATTTTATCGCGATCCGGATGATAAAGTAATCGGTGGAGTCGCAGGAGGATTAGGGAAATATTTCAAAACTGATCCACTGATCTGGAGAATACTATTCATCGTATTCTTTATCGGAGGCGGATTCGGGTTACTCACTTACATTGTCCTTTGGATTATCACTCCAAAGGCCAATTCGCTTACAGACAAAATGCAAATGGAAGGCGAAAAAGTGACCATCTCCAACATCGACTCAACTATCAAAAAGAAAAAAGAAGAGGAATTGAATCCTAAAGGAGAGAATGCCTTTACTAAGATCATTCTATTCCCTTTCCGATTAATCGGTAGAATTTTTTCTGGTCTGGGAAGAGCCATTGCACCATTGATGCTCTTTTTAGTAGCAGTAATACGAGTATTTGTTGGTGGTATCATCTCAATAGTCGGTGTAAGCGTTATGTTCTCACTTTTAGTAACAGCAGGAGTTCTATTTGGATTCTATAATGGAGAGTGGTTTATGTGGGAACCAGGCTGGACCTATTTCCCTTACGAGGTATTTAGAAATACCATTCCGGGCATTGGCGTATTATTTCTTCTGACCACCATCTTTATTCCTTTCTTATATGTCTTCATTGCCGGTATTACCATTATCGCTAAGAGAAGAGTAATGACCACTTCTTTCGGCTGGAGTGTTTTAGGAATCTGGGTGATTGCCCTACTAGGTTCATTCGCTATACTTCCGAATGTGGTGAGAGACTTCAGAGATGAAGGAGTTTACAGAGAGTCTGAAAGATTGGCCATTCAAGCTGATACACTAACCATAGATATCAACTATGTAGACTATGAGTATTACAGCTTCTATGAACACAGATCAAACAGAACCTATGATTACGAATCTGAATTTGCAGATCTAGACATTCGTCCATCAACTGACGGAGAGTTTAGATTAGAGAAAAGGTTTAGAGCGAGAGGACGTAACCCTCGTGTAGCGGAAGACAATGCTCAATTGGTAGAATTCAATTACTCTGTTGAAGGCGATAAGATCATTTTTGATTCAGACATCACCTTCCCACGAGATGCAAAGTTCTACTTCCAAGAAGTAGATGCAGACCTTTACATTCCTTTGAATCAGCCTTTCAAAATTGAAAGGAATGCTCGCAGCTTAGTAAGATATCTAAGCTATCGATCAAGTTGGTGGGAAATCTCTAGGAACACTTGGATGTTTGATGATGACAAAAATCTGGTCTGTTTGACTTGCGAAGAAGATGATTCGAAAGAAGTGGTCTCAGTTGGTGAAACAATGATCGAAACAACTTCCTCATTCAATACGCTTGAAGTCACTCGACAATTTGAGGTGGAGTACATAGAAAGCGATCAATATAAACTCGAATTTGAAGGTCCTTCTATCCTATTAAGTAATCTTGACTGGACTAATTCTGGAGAAAGAATCAATATCAATGTAAGTGGTGCTTATTCTGAAGACTGGTCGAGAGTAAAAGTGAAAGTCTATGGACAGGGTCTTGAGAAAATTTCTTTAAGACAAGGAGCCCAGTTAGATTATAGAAATGCAGACTTCGACTTTTTAACCGTCAATCTGTATAATGATTCAAGGTTGAATCTGAATGGAGAGATGGGAGAATTGGACTTATATATGTATGCTAATTCTAGAGCAGATGTATCTGGAAATGCTAAAAAAGCCAAATTATACACCATGGACGATAGCCGAGTATATGGTTACGATCTAAGTGTTGCTGAAGCTGAGGTTGAATCAGAATCTGAAGCCCGTGTTAGATTAACCGTGACAGATTTCTTAACAGCCGAAGCATCCGGCTTTTCATCTATAAGATACAAAGGAGACCCCTCCGTTGATATAAAAGATAAAAGCAATAGTGCTTCTATCAGTAAATACTAAAATTTAAGCCCGGTTTTTATCGGGCTTATTTATTTGAAAATGAACACCTTACATCTACTTTTTACCTTAAAGCAACTAAATTTGAAAAAAACTATCCTTTAGGATGCAACGTTTTTAATCATTCACTCATCTAACAGGTGAGTCAACCAAGACATGCTTCAAATCAAAAGGTCAAAAACTGAAGAGAAGCTCATAGCAGCTTGTCGCAAAGGCGATAGTAAAGCACAAAGGGATATTTATGAGAAGTATTCCCCTTTGATGTTTGCTGTATGCCGTAGGTATGTTGAGCAGATAGATGCTGCTGAAGACATATTGATCTGTGGTTTTACCAAAGCATTTCAAAAAATTGACCAATTCAAAGGAGAAGGCAGCTTTGAAGGCTGGATCCGCAGAATTATGGTTAATGAAGCTTTGAGTCACATCAGAAAAAACAAAAGCATGTACTTGGAGGTGGAGATTGAAAAAGCAGAACGAGAGCCTGATTATGGCCAGCTTTCTCATCAACTCGAAGTAGAAGACCTACAGAAGTTGATCGAAAGATTACCATCAGGATATCGAACAGTATTCAACCTCTATGCCATTGAGGGTTTTTCTCATAAAGAGATCGCTGAAAAATTAAGCATCAGTGAAAACACCTCGAAGTCACAATTGAGCCGAGCCAGAACGCACCTCCAAAAGCTTCTGGTAGAAGCAGAGAATTATTTGAATGATAAAGCATTAAGTTATGAAGGATAAGCACCCAATAGATGATCTATTCAGAGAGGGTCTTGCTTCTCGTAAAATAACTCCAAGCCCTCAGGCTTGGGATTCAATCCAAGGCAACCTTAACCAAGGTAAAGCCGGAGGTAAAAGAATATATTTTCTAACTGCCATAGCAGCATCAGTATGTTTATTGTGTGCGGCCACTTGGACTTATGTTAAAACTGATTCTTCTGACAGTCAGGATACAATCATTAATCAAGTTGCCTCTATTGACAAAAAGACATCAATTGGTATTAAGTTAGAACAAACTCCCGAATTTAGATTGGACTTACCTTCTAATCCAAATACTTCTCAGCCTGTCTATGTTGCTCAAACCAGTCAGACTGAAGTTCAAGGTCTTGAATTATCAGAGACCAATATTCCTGAAAGAAATGAAGTGATCCTTCAATCTTTAGATAAGAACATTTCATTGGCATCTATTGATCCAATCATGGCCAAAAAACCATATTTCAATTTACCAAACTATATCAGCAGCCCTGAAATAGTTGAAAAACCTCGAGGCATGCGCTTTAATATTATTAAGAGTGTAGTCTCAATGGCCAAAGGGGTAAATGATGGCAAAAAGGCCATTTCTGAAATGAGAAAGTCAAAAATTGAGTTCATCAATGAAGACCTCAAGTACGGTTCTGAAAAAGAATCTGAGAGTGAAGCAACCATTGATCAAGATTCTCCATCTAACGAGAAGTAAACAACAACTCAAAATAGCTGAAAATGAAAACAAACATTAAACTACCTATGGTAGTGCTGCTCATCCTATGCAGTACTGCAATGAGCGCTCAAGATTTCTTAAACATTGAGCCATTCAAAAAGAAAACATTGATCACCCAGACTGCGGACTTCGATGATCTTCTCAAAATGGAATATCATGGAGAATTTGACGAATCTAAAAAGGTCAATTATAGTGATGTTGAATACCGCAATTGGGATGACACTCCTATTGACAAGTACTACCCAAGAAGAGGAACCAGGAATTTTGTTAACGTCTACCTTGGACTTAATAACTACCTAGAGGACGGCAAACTACCAAGTAGCAGTGAGCTGTATAGCCTTAACCCTATCGCCTCTTGGTATGGTGGTGTCAACTTCGACAATATCACAAGACTCTTTAGCGTAGTTTACCTCGATTGGGGAATCGGAGGTAGCGTTCAAGAATATGCTTTCGAGAATACAAGAACGCGTATTATTCAAACAGATGATTCCATAGAGTTTGTAGAAGCAACAGATATCAAAGGAAGAAAGAGTAAAATAAAAATGTGGCACCTGAATGCCCACATTGTACCAACCATTGCCTTTGGTAGATATGACAGCTTTAGAGTCGGATTTGGAATGTATGGTGGATACAGACTGAGCAGCTCAGTCATTTACAAATACGATGACGCCAACGGCAACAAACAAAAAGAAAAGAATAAAGGTAACTGGAACATCAACCAGTTCAGATATGGCTACAGAGCCACATTAGGTTGGAATTTCTTCGATCTATTCTTCAACTACGAACTAACAGAACTATTTGAAGATGATGTTGAGGCTCCAAGATTGAACCCAGTAACCTTTGGAATAATCTTCTAACACTTAAAATATGAAAGCAATCAAAACAACAATTTTAGCACTACTCCTTATGGTCACTGGAGTAAGTACAGCCAACGCTCAGTGGGGCTGGGGCTGGGGTCGCTACTACGACTGGGAAAGACTCGACACTGTGGTCAGTATTCCTAAATATGGAATGAACAAGATTTACATTGATGACGACAACTTTTATCTCAGAGTAGGATTCCTCGGAACAGAAGTTGAAGTAGAAGACAACTGGGATAGCTGGGACTATTGGGATTACAGAGATCGAGATGATAATGACGATGACGACTGGAGAAACAATAGAAGAAGACGTAGAAGATCTAGAAACGTAGAATACTATCAACGTCACGATCATGGCACACTGAGAGATCTCAACTTTGAAATTGGCGTCAACAACTGGTTGGAGAATGGAGAATTTCCAAGCTCTGATGATTTATACCAATTGAGACCTATCAATTCGACTTTCGTTGGCCTTATCTGGAATCATACAACTTACGTATCTGGCCCACTTTACTTAGACTGGGGTGGTGGCTTCAACTGGTACAACTTCAAATTTGAAAATGCCGCAACACGACTCGATCCAAGTGGAGGTGAACTCAACTTCTATGAGGATCTAAATATCCTAAGCGCAAAGAAGAGTAAACTTAAAGTCACTTATCTGAATTTCAACTTTATTCCAGTATTAGACTTTGGTAAAGGAAGAAGGTTGGTACGTCAGTACGAAGAGGACGATGTAAGAGTAGCCCTGAGCGCTCGCAGAGGTTTTAGATTTGGTATTGGTCCATATGCAAGTGTAAAGCTTAGCCAGAAAGCCAAATACAAATACGAGAATGATCAAGGAAATCAGAAGGATAAGGATAAAGGTGGTTTCTTTATCAACAACTTCAAATGGGGACTTAGAGCCCAAATCGGCATCAACCGTTTCGATATGTTTGTCGCCTACGATATGACTCCGCTGTTTGAAGATGGAAAAGGCCCAGACCTCAATCCAATAGCATTCGGAATAGTATTTTAATCAAAGCCCCTTTTTGGGGTTTTATTTTTGCATCCAATCTTTGTCTGCACCAGTCAGCTTAAAAAACTTGATAAAGTAATTTGGGCTTGGACGATTCGCAGTTAGCAGAATCAAGAATACCGAAAAGACAAGGGCATAAAACATATCTCCTTTCTCATAGAGTCCATAGGCGCCAATTGCCGCACCAAAAGCCCAAAGTAAATTGCGATAGATAATTGGCTTTTTAACTAATTGAAGTTTCAAATCAAGTTCCTCTACCCCTTCTAAACTCTTTAGTAAATCTCTCTTCCAGGTGCCAATGGTTCGCATAAGAACATAACCCACTCCTATCAGCATCACTGAATGAAACATTATATCTGGCTGATCAAAAAATGTCGACCTCAAGGCACCTGCCTTCTCTTTTTCAAGAAAAACCCAAGCAAATCCAACCAAGGGTAAAACAAGGATCAAATAAATGATCGATTCTAGTTTTTTAATGAAGCCTTTCTTGTCAAAATCTGGATTCTCAAGTTTTACCATAATTACATTCTTTTGTCTAAAACATTCGCTTGCTAACGAACGTTAGTATGCTTACATTTGCTAAGATGGAAATTGTAGCAAAGAAAAGCCGAAAAGCTCAAATTGAAGAGAAAGCTACAGCACTTTTTAGAGAAAGGGGCTATGCTGCCACTTCAATGAGAGACCTAGCACAGGTTTTGGGCATTGAGGCGGCCAGTCTCTATTCGCATATTAAGTCAAAAGAAGAGATTCTACAAAAGATCTGTTTTCGAATGGCTGATGAATTTTTTGAGGCTTGGCAAGATGTTGAAACGGAGAACAGCAGTTATGCTGACAAAATGAAAAAAGCTGCAAGAGCGCACGTTAAAGTGATAACCAATAACACGGATGCTTCAGCAGTATTTTTCAACGAGTGGAGACATTTAAGTGAACCACACCTTTCTGAATTTCTCGGTATGAGAGACGACTATGAAGGAAGGTTCATTGATATTATTGAAAAAGGAAAAGCAAGCGGAGAATTTCAGGAAGTAGATCCGAAATTTATGATGCTTGCCATTTTATCGTCACTGAACTGGACTCACAATTGGTATAAACCTAATGGAAGTCTGAGCCCGGATGAGGTGGCCAATAAATTGTCAAATTTGATATTAAACGGACTTAAATTATAAATCATGTACGGAGGAGGACAAGTTTTCGAAGCGATGAAATCAACGGCATTAGCGGATGAGGATCCGGTTAAGCTGGCAGAATTTGAAGCAAGAATCGAGAGAGGCGAAAAGATTGAGCCAACCGATTGGATGCCACAACTTTATAGAAAGCAGTTGATCAGAATGATTGAGCAGCACGCTCACTCAGAGATCATTGGTGCTTTACCTGAAGGAACGTGGATTACGCGTGCTCCAGGCTTTAAAAGAAAGCTTGCCCTTATGGCAAAAGTACAAGATGAAGTAGGTCACGCACAATTGCTTTATTCCGCAGCTGAAACACTTGGTAAATCAAGAGAAGACATGATCAATGATCTGATCACTGGTAAATCCAAGTATTCAAATATTTTCAACTACCCTGCCTTTACTTGGGCAGATTCATGTTTCATTTCATGGTTGGTTGATGCAGGTGCCATCGTAAACCAAATCGCTAACTCTAAAGGAAGCTATGGTCCTTACTGTCGTGCGCTCGAAAGAATTTGTGCTGAGGAATCTTTCCACCTAAAATATGGTCACCACTGTGTAATTCACATGGCTACTGGCACAAAGAAGCAAAGAGAAATGATGCAAGCCGCTATTGATAGATGGTGGGCTCCAATGATGCACTTCTTTGGTCCTTCTGATAAGATCTCAGTGCACTCTGAAATCCTGATGAAGTGGAAGGTAAAAATGGCTTCTAATGACGAATGTCGTCAGCAATTCCTTGATATGTATGTTCCAAAAATTTGGGAGCTTGGATTGACTATTCCGGATGAAAATCTGAAGAAGAACCAAGAGACTGGACAGTGGGAATTCACTGAGCCTGATTGGGATGAGTTTAAGAGGGTAATCAATGGTGATGGCCCTTGTAATAAAGAAAGACTTGCAGTACGTAGAACTGCCGAAGAACGTGGTAGATGGGTAAGAGAAGCTTTGCTTGCTCCGAAATCTAAGTACGTTACGCCTTTGGCTTAATTTTTTATTACTATGTTAGAATCACTCGATCCAAGAGTAAATCGTCTCGGTTTACCTAACGAGTTTGAACAGTCCTTTTCTGTTCCTGGAGCCCTTGATCAATTTGAGACCTATGAGGCTTTTGTTCAGGTAAAAGAAGGTAGACCATTCGAACATGCAGGCATTGTCCATGCCCCAAATGAAGAAATGGCATTCTTATTTGCTAAAGAACAGTATAGCAGACGAGGAATGATCTGTAATGCCCTGGGAGTTGTTAAAACTGAAAATGTTAAGGTGACTCAGTTCACTGAGAATGCATTAAATGTTTATGATGATTTCTCGGACACCTATTCAGGTAGTGAAGCAGATTCCTTCGAGATCTTTCATCTAATGAAAAGAGGTAAGCAGCACAAACATGCTAATAGTGTGCTAGCAAAGAATCATGAAGATGCTATTCTTGCTTCGAAGGCTGAGCTCGACCATACTAAACCAGTATTGAACATTTGGGTGGTTAGATCATCAGATATTTTTGCCTCCGATGAGGAGGACAAAGATATTTGGGATACGCTACATGAAAAGAAATACAGAGATGCCATTGACTATAAGGCAGCAGATAAGATAAAAGCATTTAAAGAAAGGCAAGGAGCATGAATTCTGACGCACTAAAGGAATTACTATACAAAATGGCTGATGATCAATTGATCTTGGGCCATAGAAATTCAGAATGGACAGGATTTGGACCAATTCTGGAAGAAGACATTGCCTTTTCTAGCATGGCACAAGATAAGATTGGTCAAAGCTGGCAACTATTTAAAATTCTCAATGAATTGGGTGAGTCTGATCCAGATACTGTAGCTTTTATGAGAAATGCTGATCAATTCCACAATTGTCAGTTCGTGGAGTTACCCAATGGAGAGTATGACTTCAGTTTGATTAGGCATTTCTTATTTGATACGGCTGAACTTGTCCGATTTGAAGCTTTAGCTAATTCAAGCTATGAACCTCTTGCCAACTTGGCAAAGAAGATCAAAGGTGAGATCAAATACCATAATATGCATGCTAAGATCTGGGTGAAGCAATTAGGCTCTGCTACAGAAGACAGCATATCAAGACTTCAAACTAGCTTGGAGCAAGCACTCCCTTATGCGTTAGGAATATTTGAAAAATCTCCGATGGAGAATGACCTAATCAACGATGGAGTCTTTATAGGCGAAGAAGCCATTTTAACAGAATGGAAGAGCCGTGTAGAGGAGATCATTAGTCAAACCTCTCTAACTTTAGGCGATTGGAATTCAATTACACCGGTTCTAGGTGGAAGATCAGGAGAGCATAGCGAACATCTACAGCCCTTGTTGGATGAGATGTCTGAAGTATTCAAAGTAGACCCAACAGCTGACTGGTAAAATGATCACTAAGGAGGAAATAAAGGAATGGTTAGATGTGGTCAAAGACCCTGAAATCCCTGTGCTTTCTCTAAATGACCTAGGAGTGATTACTGGCATTGAATTAGAAGACAATGGCCATGTAACGGTGAACATGACTCCAACATTTGCAGGCTGCCCTGCCATGGATGTAATGAAGTCAGATGTTGAGGATGTGCTCAAAGAGAAAGGCATTAATGACTTTGATGTCAACCTGAGTTTTGACACACAATGGAACTCAAATATGATCTCTGAGAAAGGAAGGAAGGCACTCAAAGATTTTGGCCTTGCCCCTCCTCCAAAACATGATCTAATAGTTGACATCGATATCATTGCCCATGCTAAGTGTCCTTATTGTGATAGTGAAAATACAGTTATGAAGACACCTTTCGGTCCGGCTTTATGCAGATCGATGCACTATTGCAATGATTGCCATCAAGCATTTGAGCAATTCAAACCTCTCTAGCGTTTTACCCAGAGAGAATCGACAAAGAATTTCTTGTTATCAGTGAAGTTTTGAATGATATCAAAACCCGCATAGTCAGCGAATTTCTCAATCATCTCAAAAGAATATTTCTGGCTTACCTCCATGTGGATGGCTTCATTAGCCTGAAATTCCACTAAGTGATCGATTGATTCAATATAAACTGATTGCTTCCTTTTGCTGATAAGGAAACTCTTCGTTTCACCTGTTAAAGGATCGTAAGTGGGGAAGTGAGTAAAAGCATCTCTCTCAAAGTTGCCACCCAATTCATTATTGATTCTATCCAATAGATTCAAATTGAACTCAGCGGTCACTCCTTTCTTATCGTTATAAGCATTCAAAATAGTCTGAGGATCCTTCATTAGATCGAAACCAATGAAGAGCAAATCACCTGACATCATATCCTTACCAAGGTGTTTCAAAAATTCCTTTCCTGAATCTCCTACAAAGTTCCCTATGTTAGAACCTAAGAAAAGGACCACCTCCTTTTGATCGTGATTTCGCTTTAGCTCTTCAAGCGCTTTAAAATAATCACCTTGAATAGGTTCTACCCTTAAGTTGGGTATTTGACTATTTAGCTCTGATTTTAATGTAGCCAAGACATGTCCTGATATGTCAATTGGCGAATAAGTAAAATCGGTACCCTCTTGAACGAAATGCTCCAAAAGAACTTTGGTCTTGGTTCCATCACCAGCTCCTAGCTCTACCAGTTTGAAAGATGAGTCACTCCCTAGAAAAGCCCTTAATATCTCACTTTTTTGCTCTGAGAATATCTCGAATTCAGACCTAGTAAGATAATACTCGTCTAACTCCATGATCTTTTGAAACAAGAGATCACCAAGAGGATCGTAGAAATATTTCGAAGAAAGAGATTTAGGTTTTTGGCTAAGGCCATGCCTTACATCTTCTGCAAATTCTGAATTCACTTCAGCAGTAGTTTTATCCATTGGTATGTTTAGCTAACCTAAATCCGGTAAAGAGCCATCTTAGGTGCGGGTGAAAAAAGTTTCTATAGGTTGGTCTGATATGGTCTTGCATGGTACCAAAAGAACCTCCTCGCAGTACCATTTGGTTCACCATAAATTTACCATTGTACTCTCCAATAGCTCCCTCAGGTGCCTGGTAAAAAGGGTATGGTAAGTAAGCACTAGATGTCCACTCCCAGGTGTCACCATAAAATTGCTTATGATCTCCAATCCGAGGCATCGTTCTGAGATATCCTTTATCTAGAAAATTGGCCTCTTTTGGAATCTGTGGCTCGTATATCTGACAAGCTACTTCCCACTCAAACTCTGTTGGCAATCTCATTCCTTTCCACTTGGCAAAGGCATCAGCTTCGTAATAGTTTATGTGAGTCACTGGCTCTGAGAGGTTCAGCTTTTCTTTTCCTGACAAGGTAAAATAGAACCACACCTCTCCTTCCTTAAACCAATAGAATGGAGCCTTCACTTCATTAGCCTTTACCCATTCGAAACCCTCCATCAACCAAAATCTAAAATCTTGATAGCCACCAGCTTCAACAAACTCTAGAAATTCGCCTACGGTTACCAATCTATCCTGGATTTCAAATGCTTCGAGATAGACTTTATGACTCCCTTCCTCATTGTCAAAATGAAAAGTATCTCCTTCAAAACCGATCTGATAAACACCTGAATCCACAGGTAAATAATTCGATTGAAGGTTTACTTCTAATTCTTCTGAATAATGATTTTTATAAACCGGAAAAAGAGGATTGATACCGAGAATATGCTTGATATCGTATAACATGAGCTCTTGATGTTGCTGCTCATGATGGATGCCTATTTCAAGGACGTCAAGCAGCTCATCAGCCAACTCATTTTTAGTCAGAAAGTCGATCATATGCTCATTCACATACTTTCTATAAGCTAGAATTTCATTTACCCAAGGTCGAGAGAGTGTACCTCTATCTGCACGAATCCATCTTTCACCCTCAGTCTCGTAATATGAATTAAAAAGGAAGTGATAATCGTCATCGAAAAGTTGATAATCTTTTACATACCCTTTAAGAACAAAGTTTTCAAAAAACCAAGTTGTGTGAGCTAAATGCCACTTTGGAGGGCTGACGTCAACCACAGGCTGAACTACAAAATCTTCTGGCTGTAGAGGTTCACAAATGTTCTCTGTTTGTAGCCTCACTTCTTTAAAAAGTTGAAGTAATTGACCTTGCTTCACAGAGCCGACCGTTTGAGTTTTGCTCATATCTATTAGTTAACCAAATTCTTGGAAAATGGCAAAAGTGCTTTCCAATTGAATGCTTAGATAATGGTTTGATAAATGTGTGACAACTTAGGCATAAAAAAAGCCCTGAATTGTCAGGGCTTTGTCTTTATCCTATTTCTATCACTACATCATCGGTGAGCGGATGAGATACACAAGGCAGAACGTATCCTTCATCAATTTCAGCTTCTGAAAGACCTTCATCTTCCATCATCTTGACTTTACCAGAAATACATTTACCTCTACAAGCTGTACACAAACCACTTTGACAAGAGAAAGGAAGGTCAATATCCTCCTCTAGACCCTTCTCAAGAATTGTCTCGTTTGGCTCAACTGTATATTTAAATTCTTCGTCATCATAAATGACTGTAACCTCTCTTGCAACCACTTCATCTGAAACTGGTTCTTCCGCTGCCTCAGACACAAAACTCTCTTTATGAATTTTATCAGATGGCAAATTCATACCTACAAGCGTGTCCATGACCACATCCATCATAGGACCTGGTCCACACATGAAATACTCTGCCTGTTCTGAGTTTACAGTCGAAAGCACCTCCTTGATGACATCAGAAGTAATTCTTCCGCTATGTCCTTCGAAGTTCTCTGGAGCTTCTTCCAAAACATGAACCACATTAAATCTATCAGATTGCATAGATTCAATAGCACTTTTAAAAATGACACTAGATTCATTTCTGTTGGCATATACCAAAGTCACTTGACTATTTGGCTCTTGATCCAAAGCAGATTTAGCAATTGAGATCAATGGAGTAATCCCACTTCCACCACCAAATAAAACGATGTGCCTTGTATTACTAGCATTAAAGTCTGTAGTGAAATTACCAATTGGTGGCATCAATAAAAGTTCATCTCCCGCCTTGACTTCGTCATTCAGGTAGTTCGAAACTTTACCACCGTCAACTCTTTTTACTGCAACAGCAGGAAATTCATCTACGAAAGGAGAAGAACATAATGAATAAGCTCTTCTTTCATCTTTGCCATTCACGTTAACAGCAACAGTAAAAAACTGTCCTGATTTATATGATACTTTTTCAGTTGGCTCAAAGTGAATGCTTACAGCATCTGCAGTTTCTTTAACTACTTCTTTCACCTTAACCTTAGAAAAACCAGTAGGTATCTTCTCTTCTTTCTCCTTCTTTTTGAATAGTCCGAAAGCCATATTTATCGATTCAATTTCCTCTTTTAACTAATTGATTGGCATCAGGTTCTAGATAATGCCAATTAATCGTGCAAAAGTACGGACTAATGTCTTCTGAAAGAAGTAATTATCGAAAGCAATCACTGAATAAAGTGGTGTTCTAGACGTAGTATTTTCTATCTTTGCGCTTTCTTATTTCTTAAGTGAAAACATGGATTTGAACACTTTAACTGCAGTATCTCCTGTAGACGGTAGATATAGAAGAGTCACAAAAGACTTAGCACATTATTACTCTGAATATGCTCTTATCAAATATAGAGTTGAAGTAGAAATTGAATACTTCATTGCTTTATGCGAGTATCCTGTACCTCAACTATCAGGAGTTGATTCTTCAAAATTTGAGGCGTTAAGAGATATATTCAGAAACTTCTCTGAAGCTGATGCACAAAGTATCAAAGAGATTGAGAAGACTACTAACCATGATGTTAAGGCAGTTGAGTACTTCATTAAAGAAAAATTTGATCAGTTAGGCTTAGAAGATGTGAAAGAGTTCATCCACTTTGGTTTAACATCTCAAGACATCAATAATACTTCTATTCCACTTTCTTTGAAGAGAGGGATGCATGAAGTATTAGAACCAGCTATTGTCGAAGTAACAGAGCTTATTAAGTCGAATGCAGAAGCATGGAAAGACATCAGCATGTTAGCCAAAACGCATGGACAACCTGCCTCTCCCACTAGACTTGGAAAAGAGTTTCAAGTTTTTGTGTCTCGAATTGAGGAAATGATGGTGCAATTAGGCGATGTGCCTTTTGCAGCTAAGTTTGGTGGAGCTACGGGAAACTTCAACGCACATACAGTAGCTTATCCCGATAAGGATTGGACTTCGTTTGGGGATCATTTCGTTTCTGAATATTTAGAATTGAAACGTTCGCACCCAACAACACAAATAGAGCACTATGATCATTTAGCAGCTCATTTTGATGCTTTGAAAAGGATCAACACTATTCTAATAGATTTTGCAAGAGACGTTTGGCAGTATGTTTCTATGAACTACTTCAAACAAAAGATCAAAGCTGGTGAGGTAGGTTCATCTGCCATGCCGCATAAAGTGAATCCTATTGATTTTGAAAATGCAGAAGGAAACTTTGGTGTTGCCAATGCTCTTTTTGAGCACTTGTCTGCTAAGCTTCCAATTTCAAGACTTCAAAGAGACTTAACCGATTCTACTGTACTCAGAAATATTGGTGTACCTATTGGACATACCCTTATTGGTTTGAAATCATTAGTAAAAGGTATTGGCAAATTAGAGCTGAACCAAGCCGCTATTAATGCAGATCTTGAAGAAAATTGGGCAGTTGTTGCGGAAGCCATTCAGACCATCTTGAGAAGGGAGTCTTATCCAAAGCCTTATGAAGCACTAAAAGGTCTGACTAGAACTAATTCAAAGATCACTGAGCAAACCATTAAAGACTTTATTGAGACACTCAATGTCTCTGAAGAGATCAAGGTTGAATTGCGACAGATCACGCCATTTAATTACACAGGACAATAAAAAAAGCCTCTCAATTGAGAGGCTTTTTTTATATCTATTGGCCTTGTGATGTATCCACCATCTTATCCTGTTTTGGATTATACTCTAGTAACGGGTTATAGAGCAATTGTCTGTTCTGGAAGTCGTAGAGGGTTAAGGCCCTTAATTCATAATACGCATCCCAATACTGTTGTAATGCATTAATATAAGATCTAATCGATGAATCTTTAGAAGTTCTTGCATTAGTGAGATCAAGAATACCCACCTTACCTGCCAAATATCGACCATTGGTGATCTCAAATCTCTTTAATGCGATATCTTGTCTCTTTTGGGCAATCTCAATCTGCTGTCTAATCTGATCGAAGTTTCTAACAGCATTGGCAATTTCTTGCTCAAAGTTGATCATGTTCTGCTCAACAGTAAAGTCATTTAATTTTTGACGTTCAAGAGCCGTATTCATTCTCGCCTTGTTTCTACCTCCATCAAGAATAGGCATAGTAAAGTTCAGTCTAAAAGTACCCCCGGCAGCTACATTATCTGGTTCATATACACCACCTAAGTCACTTGACTGTGCTGAGTTATAACCGAATGAAGCAGAAACGAAGGCATTAAATCTCTGTGCTCTTGCCTCTGCCACACCTCTTTGTGCCTCCAGTTTTAGAATTTGAAATTCTAAATATTCTGAACGATTCTCCTTGGCATATTTTAAGGCTTCATCATAATCAATTAAGAAACCAGGTACTTCCTCAGGTGCGATCAACTCTAGTTCAACATCATCAGTTAAACCAATGAAGTTTCTAAGATTCAATGTTCTTGACTGTACATCTAGTCGTGCTTGTTGGGCATCACTTTGAGCAGTAAGAAGATCAGCCTCAGTTTGTAAAAGAGCATCCTCAGTAGTTGTACCAATGTTATATCTACCTTGCTCTACCTTATTAATAGTATCGTTGGCAGCCTCATTCTGCAAGGCAATCTCTAGGTTTTTCTGCTCGACCAAAAGCTGAAAAAATAGTCTTGCCGCTGTTCTCGATGCATCTTCAATATCCTGAACATACTCCCTTTTAGACTGCTCATATTCAAGAGGAGCAGTTTGTCTATCCCACCTGAATGGGTTTACAGCAAAAATGGGCTGTGAAATTGTTATTCCAAATGGGTCACCCTGGTAGTTGGATATATCCGATTCAAAATCATCGAATCGAGCCAAATTCGTTTCTAAAGCGATAGTAGTGTTTGTCCAAGGCAATACCTGCTGCAAACCTAAAGCCAAATCCACATTATTCTGATTTACCTGACGGAATTCTACATTACCATCTGGTTGTGTAACCGGGATCGCTCTGTTAGTATAGTTTGGGAAATTACCTCTAAGAAGAAGCTGAGGCTTCAACTGTGATTGGAATACCTTGTATTCCCAAAACCCTAGTGTTCTTCTAGTTTCTGCCTGCTTGGCACTTCTAGAATTTAATTTAGCCAGATCTATCGCCTGGTCTAGAGTAAGTGTTCTTCGTTCTTGTGCTTGGGATGCTCCAAATATTAAAAAATAGAACAGACCCATGAATAGGACCTTTTTCATGTGTTTTGAGTTTTTATTCGTGACGTAAAGATGTAATTGGATCTTGCGAAGCAGCTCTTTTTGCAGGTGTGATACCAAAGATCAACCCAACAGTAGCGGCTACACCGAAAGAAATAACAATTGATATAAAGCTGATGGAAGTAGGAAAATCAGCCAAGGTAGACACCAAATAGGCCAATACAATTCCTAAAACAACACCAACAATTCCTCCTGAAACAGAAATCATCACCGCTTCAAATAAGAATTGCATTACAATGTCATTCTTCTTTGCTCCGATAGATAGTCTTAAACCAATTTCCTTAATTCTTTCAAGCACTGAAGCCAACATGATGTTCATGATCCCAATACCTCCAACGAGAAGTGAGATGGCGGCAATGGCCGCAAGTACAATGTTGAAAATATTCTGTGTCCTTTGCTGCTGTTTCAATAGCAACTCTGGAATTGTTATTTCAAAATCAACTACTCCATAATGCCTTCTCTCTAACATGCGAGCTAAGACGTCAGCAGTTGAATTCAGTTTTTCAGATTCGGATACTTGAACAACCAACCTATCAATCTGGTGATAATTACTTGGTTTAGAGTCTTCGTTGGAAGAGGTGGAAATAGCAAATCGCCCACCACCAAAGAAACTAAAGCTCGATCCGAAACTCTTTTTGATTCCTGATCCAGTAACTAAATCTCTGTTGATATAACGAATCAATACCGTCTGAATCGGAGCGTAGACATCCATGTTGTAATCTCTGATTCCTAAATTAGATATGGCTTTTTCAGAGATGAATCGCTCTTTCAATACACCAACTACTTCTAACCATTGTGAACCCACTTTGATCTTTTTACCTATTGGGTTTTCTTGAGGGAAGAACTTGGTTTGGATTGCCTTACCAATAACACATACAGGAGCTCCAATCTTTAACTGCTGCTCACTGAACATCTTACCTTCTGATAACTCAAAGTTCGCCACCTCGAAATATTCAGGTTCTACACCCACCAATTTTGAGGATCTTCGAATACCATTCTTAATGATGAATGTCTCTAATAAGATTTCTGGGCTTAACTTCTGAACACCAGGGATTCCTGCTTTGATACTTTCAACATCTAAAAGCTTCAGGCCTGGAGAAAACTTGTTGCTCTTTTCTTCTTCTGCCTCTCCAAGCTTTTGCTCTACTTGCTCAACTATAGGTTGAACAATGATATTGTTGACGCCTACTAGTTCAATCTGTTCTAAGATTTCTTTCTGAGCACCATTACCAATGGCTAGCATAGCAATTACAGCTGCCACACCGAAGATGATGCCCAGTGCGGTCAAAAGTGAACGCACTTGGTTGGCAACTACTGCTTCTAAAGCAATGGAAAAATTAGATAATAAACTCTTCTTGTTCATATCTCCTTAGTTACCAGCTTGTCCTGCTCTACCTGCTGGTCTTCCACCACCTGGACGGCCACCGCCACCGCGTCTCATTTTTCTCATTTCCTCTAACTCAGCAGGCGAATTGATACCAAACTGCTTTAATTGCTGGATTCTCTCAGGAGACATTGGTGTTCCATCACTATTTAACCATTGCTCTTCCTCTACTGGAGCAGGCTCAGGTTTTTCGTTTCTAGTTCCGTTCAATTCTGGAATTAAGTTAGGCTCCTTACCTTCAGCATTGGCTGGCATAGATAAGTAAAGCACTTCACCTTCTTCTAATCCCATTTCAATAACAGCTTCATTGCTATTGGTTTCGCCAATCTTCACTTCTTGAAGGGTGCCATTTTTCTTTACTACATAATTGATCGAATCATTGTAGACATGAAGCACTTCAAGCGGAACAGAAACAACATCTTCCAATTTCTTCGTAACAATGATGTTACTTGTCGTCATTGAAGGTCTTAACTCTGCATCTCTTTCATTAACTCTTACAACCACTTCGAATACTTTGGCATCAGAATTTGGGTTTTGCTGACCAACACGTGCAACCCTAATTACTTTACCTGTCAATACTTTTTCTGGAAAAGCATCTAGCCCAATTTCAACTGGCTGGTTATTCTTCACTTTTCTGATGTCTACCTCATTAATGAAGGTAGTAGAGATCATGCTTGAAAGATCCGGTAACTCGGCTACTTCAGGACTCCATGGGCTAATGGTTGATCCTTCAATGATTCTATCACCACCGAATCCACCTTTGGCGTAAATCACCATACCTGATTGTGGCGCTTTAATTGTGAAATCATCTAACAAGGCAACCATCTTATTGTATCGATCTCTTCTTCTTTTCAAATCAGAAGTCTCTTCGACCATTTTAGCTTTGGCCTGCTCTTGTTTTAAACCATAATTTTCAATGGCTCTGGTTTTATCTCTTTTAAGCTTCTCTAGCTCATTTTCATATTTCTTGATTGTTGCAGGTGGCTCGTATTGAGACTGCTCCAATTGCAATTGTTTCTCAGCAATTTGATAATCAAGATTGATCAACTTATCTCTTTCTCCTCTTAGAGTTAAAGCTGTATCAATTTTTGCATTGTCATACTCAGCAATTTGAGCATCAAGCTGATCTTTTTCTGCTTGGGTTTTGTCATAGAGTTCACTTCTGTCCAACTGTGCTACAAAATCTCCTTGGCGAACTTGAGTACCTTCTTCAACTAAGGTTTGAACCGTCATTTGACGAATTCCATAATCTCTTGCTCCAATAGGACCCATAATTTTAGTAGACCTCTCAGCAGAGAGTTCTCCAGTTGTGGTTACTTCAACCGTAAAGTCTCCTTTTTTGGCTGTAGCAAATAGTGATGTTCCATCCTCTGATGAAGAGGTGTTGAATATTACGCTGAAGGTAATAATCACTCCAACTATAATTACTCCAAAGATGATCAGCTTCTTTTTCATTTCGACTCTTTTAATAATTAGGTATGCGAAATTACGTCATTTAAAAGGCTTCATTGGCTCCATTAGTAAATGTTAACTACCTCTAGAGTAAATTTTAACCTCTTTTAATTTGTAATTCGCACCAGTAAAAAAACTCTATTTGTCATTCATTGTTCATCATCATACTCATGATGATTCGTATCATTAGATTGTTTTACGAAGACAATAGTTTAGGCATTAGTGACTCTATTATTGGAACGGTTATTATACCATTTCATCTGGATTAGTCTAATATGAATGGCGCATTGAAAATCTGCCTCGATTTCTATCTTTGCACAAATATTTATGAAGCAGATTATTAGCTTTTTCCTTCGTAAGGTTCCTAGGAAGTATTTACAGTACTTCAGCCACTACGTTTTAAGGTTCATTAGCCTTTTTATGAGGGGGAATAATGTTGAATGTCCGATTTGTGAAATCAGCTACAGAAAATTCTTACCATATGGGCGTTTAAATCCGAGACAAAATGCCCTTTGCCCCGACTCTCTCTCTTTAGAAAGACACCGTTTAATGTGGCTCTATTTAAAAGAGAAGACCAATTTCTTTTCTGATAATCTCAAACTATTGCACATTGCACCTGAATTATGTTTTATCAAGATTTTCAAGAATCTACCAAACATTGATTACACTTCTGCAGACTTAGAAAGCCCATTAGCAGATGTTAAAATGGATGTGCATGATATCCCCTTCGAAGACAATTCTTATGATGTTGTTTTCTGCAACCATGTTATGGAACACGTTGATGATGATATAAAAGCCATGAGCGAGATTCATAGGATTCTAAGACCTGGCGGATGGGCTATTATTCAATCACCCCAAGACTATAGTCGTGCTGATACTTTTGAAGACCCTTCAATTACCGACCCTAAAGAAAGAGAACGAGTTTACTGGCAAGATGATCATGTCCGACTTTACGGTTTAGATTATGGCAAAAGACTCGAAAAGGCTGGCTTTAATGTAGTCGAGGATAAATTCGTAATGGAAATGGACCCAGAATTGGTTAAGCGATACGCTTTACCTCAAAAGGAAATTATTTATTTCTGCGCAAAAGGCTGATTACCTCTCGGAGAAATTACTTCTGAAATGATTCCCATACCATAGGCATAAAGCTGCATAAAACTGGTAATTATACTTAGCCCTCCTACAAAGATTGACCTATTCTTAATAGTGCTATCTAGAAGGATCATCATGTAGTAAATTGATAAAAGAATAGTACCTAATCTAAAGAGATCGTGTTGCCAAAATAGAGTAGATAACCAACCCCAAACCGCAAGCACAAAGACCAAAGGCATCAAATGGATCATCTTCATTTCACCTTTGTAAATTCTATTCACATTAACCCTGGCTCTACCAAAAAAATGCAGCTGCTTATAAAACTGACTAAGGCTAGATCTTCTTTTATGAAAAACAAAAGCCTTCTCGATCAATGCAGTTTTAAAGCCAGAATTGATAATTCTGATACTGAATTCAATATCCTCTCCCATACGGGTAATTCTATAGCCTTGTGTACTTTCATATACCTTCCTAGAAATACCCATGTTAAAACTTCTAGGGTGAAACTGGCCTACATGTTTTTTACCACCTCTAATTCCACCAGTGGTAAAAGGAGAGGTCATAGAGTAGCTAATCGCCTTTTGCAAAAGATTAAAATCCGGATGAGCCATATCAGGCCCTCCAAAAGCATCAACCTCATTGTCATTTAGAAATTGATCAACCGTTTCGAGGTAATTCTCTGGTATAAGACAATCTGAATCAAACACAATGAAATAGTCACCTTGTGCTTTTTCGAACCCATAATTTCTCGCAAAGCCTTGCCCGCCATTCTCTTTGAAAAAGTAATTAAGTGTCAGGTCAGACTTGTAAGCATTAACTACATCTTCGCATTTAAGAGTGGAGCCATCTTCAACAATGATCACTTCGAATTGCCGGTAAACCTGATGCTTCAAAGAGTTTAATAGCTCTTCAACCTCGTCTGGTCTATTGTATACTGGAATGATAATGGAATAAAACCTCATGGTTCAATACCAATGGTCTCTTCAAAGATATAGTCGGACTTATGATTAGAATTCATGGTCATCATTTCTCCGATAAAGCCTGCTAAAAATAACTGAACACCAATGATGATAGCCACCAGCGCAATGAAAAATAAAGGCTGATCGACTACCTCTCTGTAATCTTTGGTGTCGAGAAAGTAAATTGCTTCAATCTTTTTCCAAATCATCCATAACACTGCTAAAAATCCGCCAAGGAATGACACCGTGCCTAAGGTGCCAAAAAAATGCATTGGTCTTTTTTTATACTTCGAGACAAACGAAATAGAGATCAGATCTAAAAATCCGTAAATAAATCTTTCTAATCCAAACTTGGTTGTACCGTACTTTCGAGCTCTATGCTCTACCACTTTTTCCGTGATCTTTGTAAAACCGTTCCTTTTTGCAATCACCGGGATATAACGATGCATTTCACCATATATATCCAAGGTCTTCACCACTTTGGCATCATAAGCTTTAAGGCCGCAATTGAAGTCATGAAGTTTGATACCTGAAATAATGCGTGTTACTCGATTAAAGAATTTGGACGGAATGGTCTTTGAAATTGGATCATGTCTCTTCTTTTTCCATCCAGACACCAAATGATTGCCATCCTTGATCATTTGATACAACTCAGGAATTTCGTCAGGGCTGTCCTGCAAATCTGAATCCATGGTTATGACCACTTCACCAACGGCTTGTTTAAACCCAACATTCAAAGCAGCAGATTTTCCGTAGTTGCGATTAAAACGAATAGCTTTTACAGGGTATTCTTCATTCAACTTGGTGATTACTTGCCAAGAGCTGTCTGAACTACCGTCATCAACAAAAATCAATTCATAAGAAAAGCCATGTGACTGCATCACACGGCTTATCCATTCAGTTAATTCTGTTAATGATTCTTCTTCGTTAAAAACTGGTATTACTACGGATATCTGAATCAAAATATTAATAATCTTCTTCTTCGTTCTTAAGAATGGCCGCTACAATAGCTCCAAAAATAAGACCAGCAAATATAGCAGCAATTATACTAGCAATAATGACAAATTCTGCTGTATTAAAGAATTCTGCCCAAGCTGGCATTTCTTGACCTTCTGGAGGTGGAGGTCCAAAGCTATTATTTTCTCTAAGTTCCTTAGCATAGTTGAGGTACTCAGGATCTACCAAAAGGTATACATACTGGATAACAGACCTTACAACACCACCTATCAAGGCGATCATAAAGTTAATTCCGAAGCCTTTTCCAAAGCTCATATACCCGCCATTGGCAGTTCTAAATTCTTTTGAACCCAAAACAAAAACAGCGATAACCACACCCCAGGCTATTGCGGTTGGTAGAAAGGCACCTAGGTCTAGTCTAAGGGCAGCTGTTGCGATGAAAATTAATGCACTGATTAATCCGAAAATCAGCCCCCACTTCCGGCTGTATTCTCCTGATTTAATTTCTTCTGACATAATATTTGATTAAGGATGATAATTGAAAATACTAATTTTCTTCAATTATAGATTCTAATCGGTTCAAGAAGAATGAATAATGGCTAAACGAATGATTCGCCAGATGAACGTATTTAACTATCGCTGAGGTGTTCGGAAAACTATACTGATCATTGGTGTTAGGAAGAAGCCTATCAATAGCCTCTTGATAAAAGCATCCAAAATCAACTTAGATTTAGTAATCTCCTTTATCCCTTGAATTTGCTCAGCAAAAAATTCTTCGGGATCGCCTTCAATATTCTCTGTAAGTAGTTCTTTTCTACCATTTAAATCCTCGATGGCTAAATCGATATACTCAGGCAGAAAATTAGGCTCAACCCAATTAATGAATACACCATAAAAAATGCTGTAAATACCTGCTATGACAAAGAAAGTCAGAAAGCCTATACTCATGCCATGGTAGAATCTTAATTCATTGTAATTAAAATTCACTTTAAACTCTCTGATAGCGAGCACTAGAAAAAATCCTATAATCACCACGTCCAGAATAAAGGAGATGAGATTTCTCCAAGGCTGCATTCCCATATAATAAAACACTAGGAAGGCGAGAACGATCATAGCTCCACCTGCAGCCCCATATTTGGTAGCTACTTTTCTAATATTTGGGTTTCCCTTCATCAGAATGTTTGATATTGACCGTTGCTTACAACTGCCTTAATTTTTCCTTTTAAAGACTCACCAAACAATGGTGAATATTCCGATTTAGACTTGTTGGTTTTATTATCTAGAGACCAAGTAGTCTCTTGATCAAAAATGGTGAGATTGGCTGTTTGACCTTCTTCGATTACTTCACTTTCTAAGCCTAATATTTCACGCGGTTTTGACGTGAAAGCAGGGATTACTTGGTCGATTTTAGACGAGAATACATCATTAACAATTGGCCAGAATCCTTGAAGATTACTCGTCCCAAATTCTGCCAAATCAAATTCTAGTTTCTTGCTTTCTTCATCTTGAGGATTATGATCACTAACAATCACATCGATTGTGCCGTCCAGAACCCCTTCAATAAGAGCCTTTCTATCATTATCTGTTCTGTAAGGTGGGTTTACTTTGAAGTTGGTATTATAGGTCTCAGCATCAGCGTCTGTGTATTTCAAATAGTTGACGCCCACATCGCAAGTTACTTTCAGGCCTTTAGCCTTGGCATTTCTTATTAATTCGACACTCTTCTCACTAGAAATGGTCGAAAAGTGCATTTTACCACCCGAGTACTCTAATAATCGAAGGTCACGCTCTATCATCACTGACTCAGCTAGAATAGGCATACCTTTTAACCCCAAGCCAGTACTGACAATCCCCTCATTCATGTGACCAAATGCCGTAAGCATCTTATCCTCCGGCCTGTTAATAAGAACTCCATCAAACTTTTGCAGGTATTGCAAAGACTTGAGCATAATGTCGGTATGCCAAATAGGGTTTAAACCGTCAGTAAATCCGGCCGCACCTGCATGGGCTAAATCAATCATCTCTGTAAGCTCCTTCCCTTCAGCCTTTAGACTTACTGAAGCATATGGCAGCAGCTCTACTAGTTCTCCCTTACTGTATTTCTTGACATAAGAGATTCCTCCTTTATTGTCTATGACAGGTCGTGTATTAGGTAATAAAGCCACTTTGGTAAAACCTCCCGCTGCAGCTGAGGCGCTTCCTGATTCGAAGTCTTCTTTATGCTCCTCTCCTGGATCATAAAAGATTGAACGCATGTCTAACCAACCGAGGCTCACCTTTAGGTTGTTGCCTTCAATTATTTCTGCCTTATCTGCAATTAAGCCATTACCAATGGACTTGATTATACCATCAGAAATAAGGAGATCGACTTTAGAATTATGAAACTTTGATTGTGTATCTAGGACAAGGGCACTCTTGATGAGCAAATTCATGCTACAAATATCGGATTAATATTATTTCTACAAAAAGAAATAAAAGACCTAGCATCAATGCGAGCTTCCAATAGGTCTCACCTACCAATTCAGCCCTTAGCTGGTCAGAGAATTTTTTTGCATCAGAAGCTTCAGAGATTGAAACATTGTCCAATTGCGAAACCGCTGACAACCACTCTTCTTTATTTTCTGGGATAATAGATTCTGATCTAGGCAGATTAAAAGCAATTTTTCCAAATTCTTGAGAACCTTGGGTCAAATTATAAATACCTGGTTGTATCTCATCTTTTGGTATAAATAGAATCAGATTACCATTTTGCTCCCTTTGATCCGGGGTTATCTGGTTCGATTCATTAATGAGACTGAAAACTTCAGAAGAAGAGTTACCGATCGGAAAGGAGATATTTTCTGAATCTGTATAATAATATAGGTTAGCAAAACTCCTTTGACTGCCCAATGCTAGCCGATAAAAAATGGGAACAAATAAAGAGTGATTCATGAAGTTCGTTCGAGCTGGATCGAACGGAGAGCTAAAAACAAATACATTTCCGGTTGTTGCTGCTTTCGCAAGAAAAGGTCTCCCATTTAAAAACTGAAGTAATGAGTATTCCGAATTCAAAAGTCTAAAATCCGTTGAGGCAAAGGGCATTTGTAAATTAGGATCTTCTTCTTCGAAAACCCCCTCATAAAATGGATCATTAAAATTAGGAGCGTCCAAGTCAACTCTTTCTTCGGATCCACCTACCATTCTGACTCCAAACTCTAAAAGAGATGCTGTTGAAAATTGCGTACTAGGAATGAAAACAACTGTGGCTCCTTTTGATATAGAGCTCTGAATTTCATTAATGAGCTGATTAGAGAAAGTCTTTAATCCATTAATTAGAATAAAGTCAGCATTAGCGAAATTCTCAACATCAATTTGATCACTTCTAGTTCTATTAAAATTGAAGTACTCATTATCATCAAAAAGGTGAGATACATAACGTGATGAATTCATCTCATACACTTCAAGCACGTTTGTGAGCTTTAGGCTATTAATACTCACATTGAAGTCATTATCAAAAATCGTATTCGGATCATCTAGCGATAATCTAATTTTGTCCAACCCCACAGTTTCTGAAGGAATCTCAAAAATCCCTTGACCCTCATTATCTTTAATATCCACATTTAATGTACCCGTTAGCTGCTCATTAATGAATACTCTTACGGTTGTATTGGAATTTTCTATTCCTGACGATCTAAGTCGGAGATTCAGACTGTTTGTGAATTTTCCAGATAAAAATGAATTTTCCAGGAATACTGTATCTAAGAAGATATTTCCTCGATTCTCAGAATTGAGAGATACTAACTTTAAGTTTAGTGTTGAATCTACCCCACTTAAGTCTTCCAAATCATTAAAATCTGAAATCCAGTAAACATCTCCTGAAGATGCGGCCCTTTCAATTCTTTTACTGATTTCATCCGCACTTCTTCCAATATTTACAATACCCGTTTCAGTGAGAAGATCTGTAAGCGTTTCTTTAGTGTAAACAGTCTGTATTGAATTAGAATAACTATTCTCTATGAATCGATACCTCGTTCCTTCAGGATACTCTCGTATAATAGATTCTGCAATTTTAATGCCTTGATCAATCAACGAACCTTCTTCTGTTTGAATCAAATGCGAAGGTGAATTATCTAAATAAATTAGTACATCATTACTTATCTCTACCTCATTATTATCACTTTTAATGATAGGTTGTGCAAAAGCAGTTACTAAAAATATTATTCCTAATATCCTTGATATAAGAATGAGTAACTCTTTGGGCTTTCTTTTGGCAGAACTCTCTTCTTTAACCTTCTGCAACAAAGCTGTATTCGAAAAGACGATTTTTTTCGTCCTTCTCAAATTAAATAAATGAATGATTATCGGAATCGCTATTAATGCGAGTAACCAAAGAAGTGCAGGACTTTTAAATACTAGAATTGCGTAGTGTAAAAGCAATTAGAAATGCGTTTGTAGCAAGGATAAGACTATAACTCCTATAATCAAAACCTATTGTGATGAGTATGATGTCCTTATGAATACTCTATAAACAAAAAAAGGTTCTACACTTGGAGTATAGAACCTTTATAAAAGACTGGCGACTACTTACTCTCCCACCTTTAAGGGCAGTACCATCAGCGCAAGTGAGCTTAACTTCTCTGTTCGGAAAGGGAAGAGGTGGACCTCACCGCTATAATCACCATAAAATCTTGATGTTAGCTATTTGTCTAACATTGACATATATACTGTAAGAGTATCACACTACGGAGTGTAGGTTTTGCGCGGCCGGCCCTGCATAAGGGCCAGCCTGCTACGGAAAGTTTACGGGTAATTAGTACTGCTCAGCTATGACATTTCTGCCTTTACACCTGCAGCCTATCAACGTTGTCATCTCCAACGTCCCTTTAAAGAAGTCTCATCTTGAGGGGAGTTTCGCACTTAGATGCTTTCAGCGCTTATCTCTGCCCAACGTAGCTACTCAGCACTGCACCTGGCGGCACAACTGATACACCAGCGGTTAGTCCAACTCGGTCCTCTCGTACTAAAGTCAGGTCCTCTCAAACTTCTTACGCCCACAACAGATAGAGACCGAACTGTCTCACGACGTTCTGAACCCAGCTCGCGTGCCACTTTAATGGGCGAACAGCCCAACCCTTGGGACCTTCTCCAGCCCCAGGATGTGACGAGCCGACATCGAGGTGCCAAA
>OZ253951.1:3362500-3859796 GCA_965267365.1 Roseivirga sp.
TAGTAAAGATTTTCAGATTATTTTCTACTAAATCTCTATCTGTCTAACGCAGAATAGTTTGCGTTCTATCAGGACCTACAGAAACAATTTTAATAGGTACTCCAGTCTCCTTTTCTATATAAGAAACATAGTCTTTTAACTCTTGAGGAAACTCTTCATAAGTTCTTGTTTCGGTCAAATCCGACTTCCAACCCTTCATTGTCTCGTAAACAGGAGTTATTTCCTCATCCATTAATTGGAAAGGCATCTCTTCCGTTTCAGTTCCGTCTGCTAGTTTGTACTTGGTGCAAACCTTGATCTCATCTAGAATGGACAGCACATCAGCCTTCATCATAAACAGTTGGGTCACACCATTGATCATAATGGCATACTTAAGCGCAGGAAGATCTAACCAACCACATCTTCTCGGCCTACCAGTGGTAGCCCCATATTCATGACCTTCATCTTGAATGGCTTTGCCTGTTTCGTCAAATAGCTCAGTTGGGAATGGGCCTCCTCCTACTCTTGTACAGTAGGCTTTAAAAATCCCAAACACCTCACCAATACTTCTCGGAGCAACACCAAGTCCGGTACATGCACCTGCAGTCATTGTATTAGAACTAGTGACATAAGGATAACTACCAAAGTCTATATCTAATAAAGATCCTTGAGCGCCTTCTGCCAGAATAGTCTCTTCAGATTCAATCGACTTATTAATTAAGTACTCTGAATTAATCAGATTAAATTTTCTCAAGAATTCGATGGCTTCAAAGAAAGGAGCTTCAGCCTCTTTCAAATCATAATCAAATTCATAGTGCTGCAAAATTCTCTCGTGCTTGTTGACAAGGTTTCTGTATCTATCCTCAAAGCCTGGAGCGAGAATATCTCCTACTCTTAATCCATTACGAGCAATCTTATCTTGGTAAGAAGGCCCAATTCCTTTTAAAGTAGAACCGATTTTATCTTTGCCCTTTGACTTCTCGTAAGCTGCATCTAACAGCTTGTGACTTGGAAGAATGAGCTGAGTCTTTTTAGAAAGGTAAAGGTTCTGGGTGAAATCAATATTGAAAGAATCAAGCCCTTCAATTTCTTTCTTGAATATTACGGGATCTAGCACAACACCATTACCAATGATATTCTTGATCTGATTCCTGAAAATCCCTGAAGGTATTTGATGCAGTACGTGCTTATGTCCGTCAAATTCTAAGGTATGACCTGCATTTGGTCCTCCTTGAAATCTTGCTACTACATTATATTGTGGAGCAAGGTAATCTACTACCTTACCTTTTCCTTCGTCTCCCCACTGTAAGCCTAAAAGTACGTCTACCTTCATTATTCTATGTGCTCTTGCACTATTGCTGTTGTAAACTGTCGACCGCCTCTTCTAGTGTATCTACAATTTTGAAGATGGCTGTCAACTTTGTTATGATCAATAATTTTTGAACGTGTTCAGATGGCTTAATCACCACCATCTCACCGCTTTGATTTCTGAATTTTGTTAGAAGAGTTATCAAAACTCCTATACCTGTACTGTTGATATACTTTACATCAGCTATATCAACTGCACATTTTAAGATTCCTTTTGAAATGACATCATTAGCGACTTCAAGAATACCAGAACCAGATTCTTCTCCAATGAGATTACCTTCAAGAGTAATCAGCACATAATCATCTTGTATTTGGTGCTTGAAGTTCATTGAAATTATGAATCTGATTTTTTCTTTTTAGCAAAGAAGTACAATGTGTGGTGCATGATATCAATATCAAACATCTCTTCTAATGTATTCTTGATATTTTGGATTCGAGGGTCACAGAACTCTTTCACCTCAGAAGAATCGACCATTAAAATATGATCGTGCTGCTTGTACCCGAAAGACTTTTCGTACTGCGCCATATTCTTTCCAAACTGATGTTTGGTGACAAGGTCACATTCCACTAAAAGATCTAAGGTATTATAAACTGTGGCTCTACTTACACGATAATTCTTGTTCTTCATGCTGATGTACAAAGACTCAACATCAAAATGACCATCGCGACTGTAAATTTCTTCAAGTATAGCGAACCTTTCGGGTGTTTTTCTAAGTGCCTTATTCTCTAAATAAGCAGTGAAAATCTTCTTTACTTCTTCAAAAACACCTTGGTTCAGAGGCATGTCAATTCAATTAGGATGCAAATATAATATTTTGTCAATACTAGGAATCATTAGATGATTCAAACCTGTTCACTCTCATAACGCCATTTACCTTCTCAAGTTTGGCGATTAGCTCATCTAAGTGAGATGTATTATTAATATATAACTTGATTTGCCCGTCAAAGATTCCAGTTTCTGTATCTATACTGATGGATTGCATATTTACTTTCAACTCATTAGATATGATATCAGTAACATCTCTCATTAAACCTACTCTATCAGTACCAATAATTCTGAGACCGGCAACAAACGCATTTTGTTGTTTAGAAAGCCATTTAGCTTTCACGATTCTGTTGCCGTGGTTAGAAAGTAACTCCGGAGCATTTGGACAAGTAGTTCTATGAATCTTGATACCCTCATTGATCGTTACGAAGCCAAACACATCATCACCTGGAATTGGGTGACAACACTTCGCAAACTTGTAATCGATCACATCCATATTCTCTCCTATTAAAAGAATATCCTGGCCGGCATCTTTAACCTTGCTGAAGTCATCGCTGAAAGTAGGTGCATTAGACTTCTTTCTGGTTTTGACTTTATCTGTCTTGAAGTCCTTGTACTTTTTAATATCTGCAGGATCGATGATCCCTTTACCTACCTTATAATAGAAGTCTGTAATTGTCTTTTCTTCAAAGAAGGCCCTTAGTTGATTAGCAACATCTCCGTCAAACGGAACCTTCATCTGTTTCAGTTTGCGCTGGATGATCTCTTTCCCATCAATTGCCGCCTGCTTCTTTGCCTCTTTTAAAGTGTCTTTAATTTTAGACTTGGCCTTTGAGGTAACTACAAAACGCAACCAGTCCTCATTCGGCTTCTGCTTAGAAGAAGTTAAGATCTCAACCTGATCTCCATTATGAAGCTTATAGTTAAGTGGAACTAATTTGTTGTTCACTTTGGCACCGAGACATTTTGCTCCAACCTCAGTATGGATGTCAAATGCGAAATCTAAAGAGGTAGCCCCAGCTGGAAGAATCTTTAAGTCACCTTTCGGGGTGAAAACGAATACCTCCTCATTAAATAAGTTTGCACGGAAGTCATCGACAAACTCGATGGCATTCATGTCATTTTGCTCGAGCATTTCGCGGACCTTTTCAATCCACATTTCAAGGCCTGACTCATGGGCTTGAGACATACCATCTTTGTACTTCCAATGAGCTGCGTAACCTTTTTCAGCAATGTCATCCATCCTCTTGGTTCGAATCTGAACTTCCACCCATTTACCTTTGCGACTCATTACAGTAGTGTGCAAAGATTCGTAACCATTTGCTTTTGGTGTACTTACCCAATCCCTTAATCTGTCAGGATTAGGCGTATAAAAATCCGTAACTATTGAATATACTTGCCAGCAAGCAGCTTTTTCGTGCTCATAATTAGTATCAATAATGATACGCACTGCAAAAAGGTCATATACCTCTTCGAAAGGAATGTCCTGCTTTTTCATCTTATTCCATATGGAATGGATAGACTTAGGCCTTCCTTTCACTTCGTATTTTAATCCTGTTTGATTTAGTTCATCTAGAATTGGATGAATAAAACTTCTTATAAACCTAGTCCGTGAAGCTTTGCTTTCTGCAATTTTAGCTACGATATCCGTATAAACTTCCGGCTCAGAAAACTTCAACCATAAGTCTTCTAGCTCTGATTTGATAGCATATAAACCCAGGCGGTGTGCTAATGGTGCATATAAATAAATCGTCTCGGATATAATCTTAAGCTGCTTATGCCTTGGCATGCTATCCAAGGTTCTCATATTATGGAGTCTATCAGCAAGCTTGATCAGTATTACTCTCAAATCATCCGAGAGTGTTAGAAGCATCTTTCTAAAATTCTCAGCCTGCTGCGAAGAACCATGATCAAATACACCTGAGATCTTGGTCAGCCCATCAATAATCTTTGCTACTTTGGGCCCGAAGTCTGCTTCTATTTCATCTAATTCAATTTCTGTATCCTCAACAACATCATGAAGGAGAGCAGCTACAATTGAAGTGGTTCCAAGCCCTATTTCTTCAACACAAATTTGAGCAACTGCTAAGGGGTGGTATATATAAGGTTCACCCGACTTTCTGCGCATTTCCTTATGCGCCTCGAGTGAAGTATTAAATGCCTTTTTGATGATCTTTGCGTCATCGTCTTTTAAGAAAGGTTTAGCCTTCCTAAGCAGCTTCCTATACCTTCTAATTATCTCTTTTCTTTCCTCTTCTAAGTCAACTGCGATCATTGTGTAAAATTAGATAGAAATTTATTCAAGGGGAGTGATTTTTTTACTGAGATTGTTGTTGCATTCAAATATTAATCTCTTACCTTTGCAGTCCATTTTCAAACACATATGCGGATGTGGCGAAATTGGTAGACGCACTAGACTTAGGATCTAGCGCCTCCGGGCATGGGGGTTCGAGTCCCTCCATCCGCACGCAATGAACCCTCAGTCGTAAGATTTGAGGGTTTTTATTTATTGTCAACATATAAAATAGTAAGTAGTGGATATCACGTTAGACAAAAAAGATTCGAATGTCGCTTCAATTAAAATTAAATTAAATGAGGCTGATTATCAATCGAAAGTAGACGAAAAGATCAAGGATTATAGCAAGAAAGCTCAGATCAAAGGATTTCGTCCAGGTAAGGTTCCACAAGGTGTAATCAAAAAAATGTATGGTAAGTCAATCTTGGTTGAAGAGATCAATCACATGGTTGGCCACGCTCTTCAAGATTACATCAGAGACAATGAATTGAAGATCTTAGGTGAGCCTATTCCAAATCAACAATCTGTTGATAAAGTGGATTGGGACAACCAAAATGATTTTGAATTCGAGTACAACGTAGGATTAGTTGATGACTTTGAAGTGAAACTAGATAAGAAGGTTAAAGTAACTTCTTACGAAATCGAAGCAGATCAAAAAGTACTTGATGAAACCTTAGATAATGTCAGAACACAGTTTGGTTCAATGACTAATCCTGAGAAGAGTGAAGAAGGAGATATCTTATTCGGTTCTTTGAAGCAGGACGACTTCAGTCATGACACTACCATTGATACAAATGACATGACTAAAACCAATGCGAAGAAATTCATTGGTAAATCGAAAGGTGCGGAAATCAAAGTTGACCTTTCTAAGCTTTACAAAGAAGAATCAAAAAGAGCTGCTCAATTAGGTAAGACTGCGGACGAGATCGCTGACATGGACATGAACTTTGTCTTTGAGGTTAAGAACGTAAACAGAAGAGAATTGGCTGAGGTAAACCAAGAGCTATTCGATAAAACTTTTGGTGAAGGTACAGTTGACTCTGAAGAGGCTTTCATGGAGAAAATCAAGAACACTGTTTCTGAAAACTATGCTAGAGAAACTCAAGCTTGGTTAACTAAAACTATCCAGGATACTTTGGTTGAAAAATCTGCTATAGCACTTCCTGACGAATTCTTGAAAGAGTGGTTAAAGCTTACAGGAGAAGGTAAAGTAACTGACGCTGATATTGAAAACGAATATTCTATCTACGCTGATCAGCTAAGATGGAATTTGATTTCAGGCCAAGTAGCAAAAGACAATGAGATCAAAGCAGAGCATGAAGATATTACTGATGCTACTCGCAAAATGATTGAAGCTCAATTCATGGGTTCAGGTATGGGTCAATTTGCTGATCAGATGGATGCTTTCGTTGACAACTATCTTCAAGGTGAAAATGGTCAGAACTACATGAAAATGGCTGAGCAAGTTCAAGGTGAAAAAGTGATCGAATTCATAAAGGAAAAGATCAGCATCTCGAACAAAAAAGTGAGCCTAGATAAATTCAAGGACATTGTTCAGAACTAAAAGCTGATACGATATGTTAAAAAGAAGTCCTTTGGTAGAAGGGCTTTTTTTTTAATTTTGTTAGGCTTAATTAGTAATAATTGAATGATAAATAAAGACGAATTCAGAAAGTACGCCATCCACAATCAAGGTGTGAGTGGCACTTCTATTGATAAATACGCGGCACACATCGAAAACATGACGCGTTCGGTTATTGAAGAAAGACCAACTCGTTTTGCTGAGATTGATGTATTCTCAAGATTGATCATGGATAGAATCATCTTCTTGGGTATGCAAGTCGATGACAACATTGCCAATATCATTACTGCGCAATTGCTATTCTTAGAGTCAGTTGACCCAAATAGAGATATTGTGATGTACATTAACAGTCCTGGAGGATCAGTTTATGCTGGTTTAGGAATGTATGACACCATGCACTTTGTAAAACCAGATGTGGCTACCATTTGTACTGGATTAGCAGCTTCAATGGGTGCAGTGCTTTTAGCAGGTGGTGCTGACAAAAAAAGATCAGCTCTTCCTCACTCAAGAATAATGATCCACCAACCGATGAGTGGTATGCAAGGTCAAGCTTCAGATATGGAGATTTCATTGAAGCAAACGCTTGAAGTGAAAAAAGACCTATACGACATCTTATCAAAGCACTCTGGCCAAACTTACGAGAAAATCGAGAAGGACAGTGACAGAGATTACTGGATGAGAGCGGCAGAAGCCAAAGAATACGGCCTCATTGATGAGGTATTAACTAGAGATTAGAAAACATGGCAGAGGTTACCTGTTCATTTTGCGGAAGAAATAAGAAAGACGTTGACTTGATGATATCGGGCATACATGCTCATATCTGTAATCACTGTATTACCCAGGCCAATCAGATTCTTTCCGAAGAGTTGAAGACTAAGACGTCAGAAGACGCTCCTAAATTCAATTTGATCAAGCCAGTAGAAATGAAAAAGTACCTTGATCAATACGTTGTTGGTCAGGATGAAGCTAAGAAGGTAATTTCTGTTGCTGTTTATAACCACTATAAAAGGTTAATTCAAAAAACTGATGCCGATGATATTGTCATCGAGAAATCGAACATTATTATGATCGGTGAAACTGGAACCGGTAAGACCTATATCGCTAGAACACTAGCCAAGATCTTACAGGTTCCATTTTGTATTGCTGACGCTACGGTTTTGACTGAGGCAGGTTATGTAGGAGAAGACGTTGAGAGTATCTTGACGCGCTTGTTACAATCCGCCAATTATGATGTAGAATCAGCTGAGCGAGGTATCATTTACATTGATGAAATAGATAAGATCGCTCGTAAATCGGATAATCCTTCAATTACTAGAGATGTGAGTGGAGAAGGAGTTCAACAGGCACTTTTAAAACTCTTAGAAGGAACTTCAGTGAATGTTCCACCACAGGGAGGAAGAAAGCACCCAGATCAGAAAATGATCTCTGTAAACACACAAAACATCCTATTCATTTGTGGTGGTGCGTTTGATGGTATTGCAAGAAATATTGCCAATAGACTCAATACTCAGCCTCTTGGGTTCGCATCTAAAAAAGAATCAATCGGTGAAATCGATAGGGAAAATCTACACCAATATGTAAATGCTCAAGATTTAAAGAATTACGGGCTAATACCAGAATTGATCGGTAGACTTCCTGTTGTTACTCACTTAAATCCGTTGAATGTTGAGATTCTTAAGAGCATACTTGTTGAGCCTAAGAATGCACTAACCAAGCAATATGCCAAGCTCTTTGAAATGGAAGACATTGAATTGACCTTCGAGGAAGAGGCATTGGAATACATTGTTGAAAAGGCGTTAGAATTCAAACTCGGAGCAAGAGGATTAAGATCTATATGCGAAGCAATTATGACTGATGCTATGTTTGAGCTTCCTTCAGATGCTAGCATCAAAGAGTTAACTATTGATAAGACTTATGCTCAAGAGAAATTTGAGAAGTCTAAATTTAAAAAACTCAAAGTAGCCTAGACTACCCGAAATATTCTACAAAGTTTCTTGGAGTTTCGTAGAGCTTAAGAGAATGAAGTTCTCCAGATTTGGTGATCTCTTTGACTTTTGGGGCAAGGATCTTCCAAAACTCCATCACCAATATTTCGCAGCTGGCCATTTTGCCTTCCATGAAATCCACATCAAGATTTAGGTTCTTGTGATCTACCTTATCAATTATTTCAGTTTTGATCAAGGTTGATAATTGCTTCATGTCAACAACAAATCCGGTTTCTGGATCGGGATCTCCTTTCACCGTTGTAATTAACTCAAAATTGTGGCCATGCCAGTTGGCATTAGCACAAGGTCCGAATACCTCTGCGTTCTTCTCATCACTCCAATTCGGGTTATACAGTTTGTGAGCTGCATTAAAATGTTCCTTGCGACTTATGTATACCATGTCAGCTGAATTTGGCTGCAAATATAATGTCTAAATATTTAACTTTGCCACTCAATTAAAAGCATCATGATTGTAGTTACAGGAGCAGCAGGATTTATTGGGAGTTGTTTGGTCAGCAAATTGAATCAAGAAGGATTCAATGACATCGTTGTAGTGGACCGTTTCAACAACGAAGAGAAAAATAAAAATCTCGAGGGTAAGAATATTTTGGAGCAGGTGGATCGTGATAATTTTATAGGCTGGCTTGACGATAAGAAAGACAAGGTAGAATTCATTTTCCACTTAGGAGCACGTACTGATACTGCGGAGTTTGACTATGAGCTACTAGATCAGTTGAACACCTCTTATAGCAAAGCAGTGTGGCAAAAGTGTATCGATTATCAAATCCCCCTGGTATATGCTTCTTCTGCGGCCACTTATGGCTTAGGTGAATTCGGTTATGATGATAACCACAACACTATTCCAGATTTAAAACCGCTCAATCCTTATGGCGAGTCCAAAAATGAATTCGATAAATGGGTATTAGATCAAACCGAGACACCTCTATTCTGGGCTGGTCTAAAGTTCTTTAATGTTTATGGCCCTAACGAATACCATAAAGGCAGAATGGCTTCTGTTATTATGCATGCCTTTAATCAGATATCCAAAACAGATGCTATGAAGCTATTTCGCTCTCACAACCCTGACTTTAAAGATGGAGAGCAGCAACGAGATTTTGTCTATGTGAAAGATGTAGTAGATGTCTGCTATTTCCTTATGCACCACAGAAAGGATTCTGCTATTTATAATTTAGGTAGTGGCAAGGCTAGAACATTCTTAGATCTTGTAAGAAGTACATTCAAAGCAATGGATAAGGATGAGAGTATTTCTTTCATTGACACCCCTGAAGATATCAGGGATAAATACCAATATTTCACTGAAGCTAATATTAATAAACTCAAATCGATTGGCTTTAATCAGGAGTTTACCAGCCTCGAAGAAGGGGTTGAGGATTACGTAAAGAACTATCTCAAGTACGGAAAGTATTACTAACAAAAAAGGCCTCAAATGAGGCCTTTTTTTATGATAACTAATTTCTATTTAGTTGAAGATGCCATAGTTGACATAATTGAAGAATCTAACTAAATCCTTCTCTTCGCTTAGGTCCATGTTTTCTTTTAGTAAATACTCAGAAAGTTCTTTTTTAGACATTGGCACGTATTCTAATAAAGCTTTCTTTTTTGCTTTGAAAGAAACCAATTTACCGTCTTTCTTTTGTACATAGTAAGAAGTCTTATCGATGAATTCATCATAAGGCTTGTTGGCCGAATAGGCACCCGTGTAACTCGCCTTTAAGAATTTCTTACCTCTTTCTGCATAAAGATTTACATCACCTGCTGAAAGCAATTCTGCCATAAAAATGTTCTTGTCACCAAGGTCTTTTCCACTGACGAACACTTTCTTTGAATCAGCAAATTCAACCTTTGTCACAGGAACATTCGGCTCAATTACTTGGCTTGTTCTGTTGACAAATACCTTGTTTTGGAAAAAATCGATGTTCACATAAACGTTCTCAAATGTTTTCCCATCACCAAGTTCAATATTGGCTTTTTGAAACTGTTCGAATAACATTGGGCTACCTTTGGTTCCCTCATATCTATTATCGAAGCTTCTAAAAGCAATACCGTCTCCAATCTCCTCTAAATTTTGCTCAGCAACTGCTCCATTTGTTCCTTGAGCAAAGCCGCCCATAGCTATTACGCCAAGAGCAACCATCATTGTCCATTTCCTCATTTTCTATTTTATGATAAGTTTTCTCGTATCTACAATTCCGTCATAAATCATTCTTACAAGAATGATACCTGAAGGAATAGAACTCATATCTATTGTAAGTGTTTCACCAATTATCTTTTTAGCCGAACCAATAATCTGACCATCTAGACTCACGATATCAACACACACATCTCCATTTGGATGATCACCAGCAATACTGATCACATCCGAAGTAGGATTAGGATACACAGTTAAGAAATCTAACTGAGGCTCATCCTCTATAGAGGTAACGACTAATGGAACATTTAGTACATCTGTGTATGCAGATTGTGCTTGAGAATTTATCGCACGAACTCGATAGAATACTTCTTCAGCGTCTGGAAGGCTGCTATCGGTGAAATCTTTGATATTTCTTTCTACTGTGCCTACAACTTCATACGAAGTACCATCAATGCTTCTTTCAATCGAAAATCCAGTTTCATTAGTTGAGAAATCAGCCCAAGTAATAGTAACGAAATTATCACCGTTGTCTCTTACTCTTAAGAAGTCAGGTCTCTCTAGTGAATAATCAGGAACTATATTCACATTATCTAAATATAGATTGTTACCATTATTTCCTAGAGCTCTGAAATAGAAGTTAATTACATCTAGCTCTTCTACATCGTTTAATGAACTAATATCAACTGTAAATGATTGTTCTGACCATTGATCCGCAGTAGGTGTAAAATATTGGCTTGAAGGCGGAGCAGTATTGATTTGATCTCCTGCAGATTTTAATAAAACTACTTCTTCTGCAAAACAGTCTAAAGTGTAACCCACCTCTAAAGTATCTACCTCCTCGAACCTATAGGTATAGGCTAGGTCAAAAGTAAAATCAACAGATTTCATTTCTCTGACACTCACGGATGGATAGTTTAATTCATCTACTGTTGGGCGAATCTCAACATCATAATCAAAATTTCTAATCACAATTGAACCTGAACCATCATCATTTGAATTGACATCAGAATATTCAAAAGACAAACTCTGATTGATGTTGTTTACCACCCAATTCTCAGGAACATCTCCTGCATCAAAAGGCTCGATATACTTATCAGTCAATCTTTCCAATACATCTTCAACAACAATGTATTCCTCAAATAGGACCTCTGATGTTTCTCCAGAATTACTACGAGCTAAAAGCTTCACATTATATCTCCCAGGTGTATCATAAGTTACAACAGGTGTTTCACCCGCGGAGCGGTCAATATTCCCGCCCTCGAAAGTCCACTCTCTTGTGGCACCTGCTAGAGTCTCATCTTGGAAACTTACTGTAAGAGGAGCACAGCCATTTGTTACATCAGCCGAAATCCTAGCAATAAATTGATCCGATCTCCAATCCAAATTTTGGCGATTCATATCAAAAGAAACTCTTGCTCTTTCTAGCTGTCCGAAGGTAAATGCATTCCGACATGAACCTGGTGCATAAGACATAAAATTAGAAACCATTGGCGCATATAAATCTCCATTTCCATCTCTTAATTGTCCACCATATGCACAGTTACTAACCAATCCACTTAGGTTAGGATCCGCTGGAGTATCACAGACGTTATCTCCTGCTGTTGTACAGTTAGAACCGTTTACAAATTCATCAGTCGTACCTGTATTCGTTTTACCGTGTGTGTGAAATAAGCTAAAATAATGACCGACCTCATGAACTAGAGTTGAATTACTAGACCCAGCACAACCAGTTGCTACAAAAAGGTGATCTGCACTAGGAGGGAAATAAGCGTATCCACATAATGAGCTTGTTCCACTTGTTAGTCTACCTCCAATAATATAAATGTTAATGGCTCCATTAACATTGTTCGCAGCGGTCAAAGCTGCTTCCTGACGAGAATCAAAATCAAAAAATTCCGATGAATTATATTCATTCACAGGATTAATCTCAAAAAATTGCATGTTAGCTGGGGCAAAAGAAGAATTCAATTCTTCCAAAAGCCTTGCTGCCTCATTTGCTGCAAGTCCACCAGTTCCATCATCTCTTCTACCAAAGTGAAATTGAACAGGAATAATAGCCAATGGATTATCAAAATTGGCTCTAGAATTTCTCATTCTAGCTAATTCCGCATCAATCTCCTTCTGGTACTCCTCAGCCTCAGGAGTCATAATCACGATATCTTCAATATCTACATCTTGCCCTATTACTAGACTACTGAATAGAGATAAGAAGAAAAGGGATAGTACAATTTTTTTCATCATTAGTTATATCTAGGCTTAAAATTAAAAATGCCAGCCGAATAAATAAACGGCCGGCATTTAAAATGATACAGTATTCTAATTACTGTTTTGTAAATGTTACTTCATGTGGCCCACCGTATGGTCCTAAGGCCGCAGTTTCCATTCTTACAGAGAAATTACTAGGATCGAAATCACCAGCACCTGGAGAACCAACAGCTGGTCCTAAAGCAGGTGAAAGATCATATCCTGTATGCGTAATTAACTGAGGACAAGTTTCGAATACAATTGTGATTGGAGCAGCAATGTTTGCACCAGAAGCAGTTGTAAATACACCAGTTAATCCTAATGGATCAGTACCATCAGCAGCGAATGTTACTGTTCCGCTCATTAGGCCTAATGTGGTCAAAGAAAGACCTGCATTACCACCTCCTGTAAATACATCATTTACATCGTAAGTTCCATTCCAGTCAGCCTCAAGGCTAATAGGACAGTCATCATCAACAACAGTTAAAGTAAACTCGCTATTTGCCGGAGCACCTAATGGTCTACCAATCTGAAGAGAAGCATCGTCAGTATCAGTTACTGTAACAGTAACAGCTACATCACCCGCTGCGATATCGTCTTGTAATGAAACAATTACCACGTTCACTGAAGCAGAGTTTGAAGCAAAAGATCCAGACCCAGACGCACCAGATAGATCTAAAGCACCTGAAGCATCATCACCAGCATTGTGGAAATCACTATCAGATGTATAAACTGCACTTACAGTGTAAGAAACATTAGCAGTACCAGAAAGGTCACCCGTACTTCTATAGATAGGAAGTGTATAAGTTGTACCCTCTGGAGTAGCCCCTGAGCTTGCAGAGAATGAAATATATCTCGCAGATGAGATTGGCGCATTGTCCAATCCTTCACCTTCACAACCTGCGATAACAACTGCTACCGCAAGCATGAATACATATTTTAAAGCTTTCATATTAGTATCCTGGGTTTTGAGTTAAGTTAGTATTTCTCTCAATCTCTAACTGAGGAACTGGCATTAATACGTCAGTTGGATTCCAAGTATCAGGATTGATTGCACTCATTACAGCGTCAGCTCTACCAGTTCTAACAAGGTCAAACCATCTGTGACCTTCGAACGTGAACTCTACGAATCTTTCTTGAAGAATGTCATCAAGAGTTACAGCACCTAGATCTGCCAATCCAGCTCTTGCTCTGATCGCATTGACGTCAGCTAAAGCTTGAGTTGGGTTAGAAGCCAAGTTAGCTTCAGCTCTGATCAAGTACATTTCAGCCAATCTGAATACAATTGGTTGATCTGAACCATTCTGAACGTCAGTAAACTTAACACCCATTGGACGACCGTCAGAGTGAGTACCGATCATAGAGAATCTAGCATCGCCAGCTTCATAAGCATTTACTAAGCTTTCGCTTGGCGCATACTCATAACGACCATCTTCTTGGTAGAAGAATGCTAAAGCGTTACCATCAACAGCATCGAAATAAGTCTTCATGATAGACTCAGAGTTACCGCCTGACACGAATACATCATTGTAATCAGCAAGTAAAGAGAAACCACCATTAGTAATTACATCATTTGCGAAGCTACCAGCAGCAGCAAGGTCACCATTATAAAGGCTTACTCTTGCAGCAAGTGCCTTAGCAGCCCACTCAGTAGCTCTGAAATTCTCATCACCGTCAACTGGGAATGTTGCTCCAGCCAATAGACCGATAGCTTCATTAACGTCAGCTAAGATTTGAGTGTAAGCTTCAGAAACTGAAGATCTAGCCACTTCACTGTTTACCGCAAGGTCAGTAGAAGTTACGATTGGAGTTTCTCCAAATAAAGAAACAATCTTGAAGTGTAAGAATGCTCTTCCAAACAATGCTTCACCTCTTAGTCTGTTATAATCAGCTTGGTCGATCTCGATATTATCAATGTTCTCTAACAAGAAGTTAGCCATGAAAATACCTTGATAAACAGCAGCCCAGTAGCCGAAGATAGCTCCGTTAGTAGAAGCGATATCGTTTCTGTTTAATTCAATATAAGTAGGGAATGAACCTGTATGAACTAATTCATCAGATGTAACACCAGGGATATCATAAGTTGTTCTTGTAATATCCTGGAATCCCTCTTGGTACATACCAAGTACTACAGCTTCTGCATCAGCAGCAGTAGTAAATACGATCTCATTCGAAATCTGGTTTGTAGGCTCTAGCTCTACGAAGTCCTCACATGAAGTGAAGATTAAACCAACGAATAATAAACTATATAATACTTTTTTCATTTTTCTAGCTTTTATAGTCCAAGGTTAACACCCAACGAATACATTCTGGACTGAGGAACCGTCAAGAATTCAGTTTGCGGTGCAGTGTTAGTGAAACCGAACGTACTGATTTCTGGATCGATACCTCTGTACTTGGTCCAAGTGATCAAGTTAGTTCCTGTGAAGTATAGTCTTAAACTCTTGATAGCAGTGTTAGCTAAGAATTTAGTACTGAAGTCATAAGAAACTGTTAAGTTTTTCAATCTCATGTAAGAACCATCATCAATCCATCTTGAGTTATCGTTAGAGTACTCAAAACCAGAAACTGCATCCAATCTAGGAACGTGAGTCACGTCACCAGGCTGTTTCCAAGCGTTCTCAAGGTCAGCAGTGTTTTGGAAGATTGATCTTGGGTTGTAAGAGAATTGTGCAGTGTTGTTGTAGATGTTAACATCTCCAACGAATTGGAAGAAAGCGTCAATAGTGAAGCCATTCCAAGAAACATTAGTTGAGAAACCACCATAGTAACCAGGAGCACCTGATCCAATGATTTGTCTGTCATCACCGTTAATTACACCGTCATCGTTGATGTCTTCGTAAACTGACTCACCAGTTGCAGCATCAACACCTAACCACTTTTGACCCCAGAAAGAACCAACAGCTTCGCCTTCTTTAATTACAGAAGCAAAACCTGAAAGTACTGGCTCTGGAGAAGCAAGCTTAGTGATTTTGTTTTCGTTCCAAGCGATGTTACCAGTGATAGACCATCTTAAGTTACTGTTATCAATTACATAGTACTTAGCTTCTAACTCAAGACCTCTGTTTTCAAGGTCACCTACGTTAGACTGTACAGCTGTAAAACCAGTAGTTGCTGGAATAGTCTGCTGGAATAAAAGGTCAGTAGTCTTCGCTTCGTAAACACTAGCAGAGAAATCTAAATCTCCGTTGAATAAAGTAAGGTCTAACCCGATATCTAAAGTAGCAGTTTCCTCCCATTTCAAATCAGGGTTTTCGATACCACCTCTAACGAAACCAGCTCTACCTAAGTAGTTACCAGAACCGAAGAAACCAGTGTAAGCGAAGTTACCGATACCATCGTTACCAACGATACCATAACCAGCTCTCAACTTAGCAGCAGAAACCCACTCTACGTTATCGAACCAAGACTCGTCACCGAAGTTCCATGCACCTGATACAGACCAGAATGTACCGAACTTGTTACCAGAACCGAATCTAGAAGAACCATCACGTCTGATTGACGCGTTGAAAATATATTTCTCATCCCAAGAAACAACCGCTCTAGCGAATTGAGACATGAATGAATAAGGAGTCAAGTATGAAGAACCACCAGTGATGTTAGCAGCAGAGTTCAAGTAAGTTAATTCTTCCTTACCGAAAGTATTACCAGCTACAGAACCACCGAATGCTCTTCTTTTTTGCCAAGTAGCACCAGCTACCACGTTATAGTTACCTTTTCCTTTGAAGTTGTTTTGGTAAGTTACACGTGGCTCTAAAGTCCAAGTACTAACGTTGTTGTTAGCATAGTTACCAGTACCAGTAGGACGACCTTGAGAAGTAGAAGCAGGGTTGTTAATATCCTCTGTTACTACGTTGTTATCAATAGAAGCATCCATTGTTGCAACAAAACCATCAAATAAGTTGAAGTTAACTCTGAAGTTACCAACCAATTTAGTTGTTCTAATGTCGTTTCTTACTCTCTCAGCAGCTCTAAGCGGGTTAGTACCGAATGCAGGAAGTGCATCAGCGAAATCACCATCTTCAGTGTAGATAGGATTAGTTGAAGGAGTTAAGATTGCAGATGAAATGATACCATAAATGTTGTTATCATTCTCGATTCTTGAGTTGATCTCATTTGAGATACCTACTCTAGCAGAGAAATCAACGATATCACTCGCTTTGTGATCCAAGTTGAATCTACCAGTAAATCTTTCTAGAGCACCACCGATGTAAGTAGCTTCTTCATTTCTGTAACCTCCAGATACATAGTAACGAGTTCTTTCGTCACCACCTGAAACGTTAGCATTAGTTTCCCAGATCATTGCTTGTCTGTAAACTTGGTCTTGCCAATCAACATTAGTAACACCATCCCAAGTAGTACCAACACCAGCAGCATCTCTGAAATCCTTGAATTGCTGAGCAGTTGCTAAGTCATATCTGTTAGTTGCTTCAGCAACACCAGCCCATGTATTAACATTGAAAGAAGTAGTACCAGCTTTACCTTGCTTAGTTGTAATGATTACAACACCATTAGCAGCTCTAGCACCGTAGATCGCAGTTTGAGAAGGATCTTTCAATACTTCGATTGAAGCAATATCCTGAGGGTTCAAACCATTCAATGCTGACTGCTCCTGACCACCGAAACCATTTGAAACAAGGTTTCCAGATACTACAGGAACACCATCAATAATATATAATGGAGTACTTGAACCGTTAACTGAAGTTGTACCTCTAACTCTTACGTTAATAGCACCACCTGGAGTACCAGAAGCAGTATTAACGAATACACCAGAAGACTGTCCTTGAAGAACTTGAGCAACGTTAGAAACTGGAAGTTTCTCAATGTCCTCTTGCTTAATTGAAGCAATAGAACCTGTCACTTCTTTTTTAACTGTGCTACCGTAACCTACAACAACAACTTCACCTAGCTCTTGTACGTCTTCTTGTAGACTTACATTTAATACTGATTGGTTTCCTACCGCTACTTCGCGAGTAATGAAACCAAGGTATCTAAACACCAACGTAGTATTCGCTGGAACACTAATGGAATAGTTACCATTAGCATCAGTCGATACACCCGTTGTTGTACCTTTGATTAAGATGTTAACTCCCGGAAGTGGTAAGCCATCGCTAGCTCCTGTAACCACACCCGATACTGTTCTATCTTGTGCTAAAAGCGCAGTAGAACAAAGAGTAAACACCAACATGAAACAAGTCAGTAAAATCCTCTTCATATCGTTTTGTTTTAGTTTGAATAAGAATAGATTATTTGTTTGAAGGGCTAAACATAGCCCAAAATGTTATCATTTAATAACAAACAAGAAACAATTAGGCAGTTCGTTTCCCTTAGTCCAAAACACAATTTTCTGCGTTTAAATCAAAATTGAAGCGATTTTAAAATTTTGTTTGGATCAGTAAGGGTATCCATTGTATGAAGATACATGTACTAACACTCGTTAGGCTTCATTTTGTTAACATCTGTTAAAACAATATATAATTTTACCTGTTACTCAAATTTCAATTGATTATAGCCTCAATTGTCCGTTTGTACATATAATAATTCAATTATTCGGGTTTTTAATTGGGAAAAAGTTGGATAAATCTTAAAAAAAATGACCCTAAAAGGGCCAAAGAAGATTTTTTAGAATTGACCAAATAATATTTGGTCAATGTTTTTTAAGAAAAAGTCAGCCTTTTTACATCAATGGCAGAGTGTATTACCTTAAAATGAAGAATTATCGCTTAATCAGTCGTATTTCAACTTTTCTATATTCTTCTGAAGACACTTCATCGCCAAGAAGCCCGAGAGCATATTCTTCGCCATTTGCCACACCTTCAATTTGGTTCTTTTTGACACCTTGGCTTATTAAGAAATTTTGAACTGATTTAAGTCGATGTTTAGCTAAACTTAAATTGAATTCTGCTCCTCCCTTACTATCTGCGAATCCTTCTATTTTGACCATTAATTCTGGGTGCTCTACAGCAAGATTAACTATAGTCTGAATCAATTCTTTTTGAGTATTTGAAAGCCTGAATTCATTGGTATTAAAATAGACTGTGACATCATCAGTAAGAGCCATGACCGGTTCTAACTTAACCAATGTTTTAAGGTCAATCACTCGCACTTTCTTTGGTGAGTATCCATCCGATTCGATAAGAATTTCAATGGACTGTTCCTGGGTCAATGCTCTGTAGACACCTCTACTTTGAGGATTAAATTGAACTATATTTTGCTCCTCATTAATCTTGGCTTCTAGAGGTTCAGAAGTGACAGAATCTGTGATAACAATCTCATATTCGAAAAGAGCTATCTCTGGAATTAATTCCTCAGGCATTCTAAATCTTTTCAATAGAATTCGACCATCATATTCTGCATTGGAGTAGTAGGCCCATCCATCTAAGCTAATTGAGTATCCTACCTGATCATTTTGATCATTAATTGCCCCACCCAAATTAATTGCTGTTGACCATTCCTCATTCTCTAAACTTGAACTAAACAAATCAAATTGTCCCATACCTGGTCTACCATTTGAGGCAAAGAACAAAGTCATATCATCAGGGTAAATGAATGGTGAAGCATCATCTTTGGCAGTATTTATTGATGGACCCAAATTCATTGCTTCAGTCCATTCATTATTGATCTTTTTCGATAGCCAAATGTCTTGACCTCCTATTCCAGGTCGTGTACTGACGAAGTAAAGTTTATCACCATTTTTACTAAGTGACGGCTGAGAATCCCAAAACCTAGAATTGACCTCTTTGGGTAGTATTTCAGGATCTGTCCAGACACCACTCACCTTTTGTGAAACATACAAATCACAACTCCCAAAGCCCTTTGGCCTATTGCATCCGGTAAACACTAATGTTTGTCCATCAGCTGAAATGGAAGCGGTTCCTTCATTTAGCTCACTATTAATATTGTCACTGATTAAAACTGGAGATGACCACTTTCCTGATGCAAAATTGGAAACCATGATCTGCTCATGTCCTTTCCAACTTTTGTCTCTAGCTGTAAAAACGAGTTGACCAGATGCATCAATAGACGGGAAGTACTGCATAGCATATTGATTAAGTTCTAATTCCAACTCTTCCTTTTCAATGCTATTCAACCTTTCATATTCCCTAATTGCAAAGGCTATATTCTCTCTTAAAAACTCAACATCATTTTTAGAAAAATCTAATACATCACCTTGAATGAGCCCAAAGGATTCAGAAGCCTTTTCATACTCACCTTGCTTCAAGTAACGTTCAGCAAGGTCATAATACGCCCTATTTAGGAATCCCTCCTCAAGATATTTCTGAGAATTGGAAATAAAGTTTCTGGCATTGGTAAGCTCTCCTTTTTGGATGTAAACTTGAGTTAAAGCGAGAATTGCTTCATCAAAACTTTTGTCTCTCTTAATGGCTGATTCAAACAAGCGCTGAGCCTCATTGACCTGATTTAGAATCAGCATTTCGTTGCCAGCCTTATAATCTGCAATGGCCTTTTTCTTTTTAGAGTGGAGTTCTTCTTGACCAAAGGCCTGGAACAGAACAATAAAAAGCGATATACTAAATAGTGTTTTTTTCACTTAAGGAATTTCCATGTACTTATGAGTTTGTAGCGAAATATTCCACCTAGGGTTGTCTTTCACATACTCAATTATTTGCGGAAGCATTTTATCTGACTTATCCCACTCTGGTTGAAGATACAATAAACAATCTGGGTTTACTTTGGCTGCGTGCTCCTCTGCCCAAGCAAAATCACTTTTATTATAGATAACCACTTTCAATTCATCAGCCACATGATAGAACTCGTTTCTTGGCTTCATAAATTTCTTAGGAGAAAAACAGATCCAGTCCCAAGAACCACTTAAAGGATGTGCGCCTGAAGTTTCAATATTGACTTGTAAGTTTTCAGCATCTAGCCTCTCAGTCAATTCTGTTAAATCGTACATCAATGGTTCACCTCCAGTGATCACTACCAGTTTGCCTTTATGATACTTGGCCTCACATACGATGTCTTCAACTGACTGTGATGGCCATTGACTGGCGTCCCACGAATCTTTTACATCGCACCAGACGCAACCGACATCACAACCTCCCAATCTTATGAAATAAGCCGGAGTGCCTGAATAGTGGCCCTCACCTTGGATTGTGTAAAAAGCCTCCATGATCGGAAGCTTGGTTTGTTCTTTTGTCATATCAACTTTTTTATAGCAGGTGGCTGTAACTGCTTTTTTCATTTTGTCATTCCCGACTTGACCGGGTTCCCTTAACCTTAGGGAGATTCCCGTTTTCACGGGAATGACGATATTTTTGATTTAAACTAACTTCTGGCTAGCCAAATATGTATTCCATAATAATGATGCAATGGTCATTGGTCCAACTCCACCCGGTACAGGAGTGATGTAAGAACATTTTGGAGCCACTTCATCAAATAACACATCTCCTTTTAATCTGAAACCTGACTTGGTTTCAGTGGAAGGTACTCTGTGAATCCCCACATCAATAACAACGGCACCCTCTTTCACCATGTCCGCACTTACGAATCCTTCGCGGCCGATAGCAACAATCAATATATCCGCTTGCTTGGTAACCTCCGCTAAATCCTTTGTCCTGCTGTGGCACAAAGTAACCGTTGCATTACCAGGGTTAGAATTCCTAGACATCAAGACTGAAATAGGGGTTCCTACTGTGTGACTTCTACCGATCACTACGCAATTCTTACCTGAAGTTTCAATACCATTTCGCTCCATTAGAAGCATCATCCCTTTAGGAGTTGCTGGTAATAAAGTTGGTAGATCTAAAAGCATCTTCCCAAGATTTGAAGGATGGAACCCATCCACATCTTTCTCAGGTAAAATAGCCTCAACGACTTTATGCTCATCGATCTGTTTAGGTAGAGGAACTTGGACAATGAAGCCATCTATTTCAGGATCTTTGTTCAGCCTATCTACTGTAGCCAATACTTCTTCTTCTGAAGTCTGTTCTGGCAAATGAATCAGTGTAGATCCAAAACCAATGGCTTCACAAGCTTTTACCTTGGCATTAACATAGGTTTTACTAGCTCCATCTTCACCCACCAAAACCGCTGCCAAATGAGGCACTTTACCTCCAGCCGTTTTAATTTCCTCTACTTTGCCTGCCAATTCATCTTTGATCGATTTAGCAGTTGCTTTACCGTCTAGTAATTGATAACTCATATTAATCCAATTTAAGAACCGCCATGAAAGCTTCTTGCGGAATTTCCACAGAACCTACCTGACGCATTCTCTTTTTACCTTTTTTCTGCTTTTCGAGTAGCTTACGTTTACGAGTGATATCACCACCGTAACATTTCGCCAATACGTTTTTACGCAATGCTCGTACCGTTTCTCTGGCAATGATCTTAGTTCCGATCGAAGCTTGAACGGCAATTTCGAACATTTGTCTTGGGATCAGCTCACGCAATTTCTCACATAGTCTTTTACCCCATTCGTATGCTTTATCTCTATGCACGATGGCTGAAAGCGCATCTACTTTGTCTCCATTTAACTGGATATCAAGTTTAACCAAATTCGATTGTCTGAATCCGATCAACTCATAATCCAAAGAAGCATATCCTCTAGAAATGGTCTTCAGCTTATCGAAGAAATCGAAAACGATCTCAGCCAAAGGCATTTCAAAAGTGAGTTCCACTCTATCAGAAGTCAGGTAGACCTGATTCATGATCTGACCTCTCTTCTCCATACATAAACCAATGATGGACCCGACATAGTCGGCCTTTGATATGATTTGCGCTCTAATAAATGGCTCCTCTAAGTGAGACATTACATTCTGCTCAGGCAATTCTGAAGGTGCGTTGACATTAACAATCGACCCATCATTCATAATGGCATGAAACTGAACCGAAGGAACAGTTGTGATCACGGTCATGTCAAATTCTCGCTCAAGTCTTTCTTGGACAATCTCCAAGTGAAGCATTCCCAAGAACCCACATCTAAAGCCAAAACCTAAAGCCGCTGAAGTCTCAGGTTCCCATACTAATGAGGCATCGTTTAGTTGAAGCTTCTCCATCGAGGCTCTCAACTCTTCAAAATCTGAAGTCTCAACAGGATAAATACCTGCAAATACCATCGGCTTTACATCCTCAAATCCTTTAATTGTATTTTGAGTTGGATTGGCCTGGTGAGTAATAGTATCCCCTACCTTCACCTCTTTGGCTACTTTAATTCCTGAGATCAGATATCCTACATTACCCGCACTCATTTCTTGCTGCGGTTTCTGCTCTAGCCCAAGAATTCCTATCTCATCAGCAAAGTATTCTTTACCTGTATTGACGAATTTAATCTTATCCCCTTTTTTGATGGTCCCGTTGAAAACTCTGAAGATTACTTCAATCCCTCTAAATGAGTTGAAAACAGAATCGAAAATCATGGCCTGTAAGGGCTCATTCGGATCTCCTTTTGGAGCAGGTACCCTTTCAACAATAGCCTCAAGAATATCATCTATACCAATACCAGCTTTACCACTTGCGCGTATAACGTCTTCAGGATCGCAGCCTAATAGCTCAACCACTTGATCAGTCATCTCTTCTGGCATTGCACCAGGTAAATCAATTTTATTTAGTACCGGAATGATCTCTAGGTCATGTTCCAATGCTAAATAAAGATTTGAAATAGTCTGTGCTTCAACTCCTTGAGAAGCATCTACGATCAAAAGTGCACCTTCACAGGCTGCAATAGACCTTGATACTTCGTAGGAAAAGTCAACGTGACCAGGAGTGTCGATCAAGTTGAGTGTATATTCTTCTCCTTTATAATTATAGTTCATCTGAATTGCGTGCGACTTGATGGTAATACCACGCTCACGCTCCAGATCCATATCATCCAATAACTGATCTTGCATATCACGATCGGCTACAGTACCTGTGTGCTGTAAAAGTCTATCAGCAAGTGTACTCTTGCCGTGATCAATGTGCGCGATAATGCAAAAATTCCGTAATCTCTCCATGCCTTTCTTAAGAACTGCAAAAATAGAAAAAAGTGGTGCATTTGGTTTGAGCCCTAACTACTATTTTTGCGCCTATGTTATTGGCAGACAAGAAAAAGGAGAATAATATTTCAGAGTACATCATCTACATGTACCAAACCGAGTTACTCATTAGAAATTTTGAGTTCGACATTGAAAAGATCAAAGTACACGTATTCGGCAACATTGCTGATGAAAAAATGAGCCCAGAAGAGAAAGAAAAAAATCTGGCTTGGTATCAATCAGTATTGTCAGATATGGAAAATGAAGGACTTCAAAAAGAGGGGCACCTAAGTTATGTACAAGAGGAAGTTGAAAAACTCTCCACCCTAAGTATTGAGCTTTTAGGATCAAATGAAGACTACCGAACAATATTTAATGCAGCTCGTCCTGCCATTAGAGAAAATATTCAAGCCTCGGAAGGGTTGATTACTAACCCTATACAAGCATGTATTAATGGAGTATTTGGGTTATTATTGGCTAGAATGAATGGAAAAGAAATTCCCGAAGCTATCCAACAGCAATTAGAGCACTTCGGGAATGTATTATCATTTCTTTCTGCAGAAAGCAGAAAGTAACTATTGCTTAAATACTTCTCCGTTCTTCATCACGAACGACACTTTGGTCATGACAGATATGTCTTGAATTGGATCACCATCCACGGCCACAATGTCTGCCATTTTTCCGGATTCAACTGATCCATATTGATCAGTAACTCTTAGTAATTCCGAAGCAGTTTTTGTAGCAGAAAGAATGGCTTCCATTGGAGTCATACCCGCTTCTACCATGTAAATGAACTCTTTCCCATTATCTCCATGGGGGAATACGCCAGCATCTGTTCCAAAAGCTATTTTGACACCTCTCTTGTAAGCTGCAGCAAATGTCTCTTGGATCTGAGGCCCCACAGCTAATGCTTTAGGAACAACTACAGCAGGGAAGAACCCTCTGATCTTTGCCTTTTCGACAACAAACTTTCCAGCAGAAATGGTAGGCACATAATAGGTACCCATCTCTTTCATTTTATCCATGGTTCGTTCTGACATGAATGTGCCATGCTCAATTGTATTGATACCAGCAGAAACTGCTCTGTACATCCCCTCATCTCCATGGGCATGAGCTGCTGTTACGAATCCATATTCATTGGCTATCTCAACAATCCCTTTGAGCTCATCCATCTGAAATTGTGGCCCTTGACCATCCTTGGCAACTGAGAGCACTCCACCAGTTGCAGTTATTTTAATAACATCCGCACCATTTTTATATCTCTGACGAACTGCCTTTTTGGCATCTTCATAACTATTGATCACTCCTTCTTTGGGCCCTGGGTCTCCCATAAGATCCGCCTTGCTCCCGTTTGTTGGGTCGGCATGTCCACCAGTTGTACCGATGGCTTTTTCAGCCGTGTAAATTCTTGGACCAACGACTTTACCAGCATTAATGGCATTTCTGAGCGAAACATTGACTCCACTGCCTCCAAGGTCCCTCACGGTTGTGAAACCAGCCATCAATGTTCTTTTGGCATATACTTGCGCATCATAAGCTACATCAGCTTCATTCAAAACATAACCATTGACTTGGCTTCTAGGAGAGCTCTCCCCTTCAATATGGACATGCATGTCCATCAGACCAGGCATCACTGTTTTGTCTTTCAGGTCAATCACAGTATCATCATTACCACCTCTGGTATATCCTGACTCAACACTGGTTATTTTGTTGCCTTCGATGATTATTGACATCCGAGTTTGGACATCCTCTGAATTTCCATCGATCAATTTACCGCAATGCAGAATGGTCCTCTGGGCATTGACTGAATAAGCCCCAATAAGTAGCAGGGCTAAAAATAATATTCTCTTCATAGTAAGTAAGGTTGAAGAGACAAGATAGAAATTTGATTTGATTGGTGGGACTACCTCCGAACCAGCCGAGCTAAATACTGATCATTTTCTTTGTGAAGAATGTAGGTAAACCAGCCCAAATCATGCGCTTTTTCGGTTAATGTATCCATGTCTATATAGACCCAATCGAACCAGTCGCCTATTTGGCCTTTATATTCATATTGAAATTGCACCTCACCGTAATAATTAGATTTCGGTTTTTCTAAACCCTCATAGAGGTAATTGATATCACTTGAGTCTATTATGATCTGACCATCTGGAGTTAACAGTTCGTCAGCCTTGGCAAGAAAAGCTGCTAAACGTTCGAGTTTACCGATGAATCCGATTCCGTTCATTAGACCAAGAAGTGTATTATACTTTTCATTCGAAAAGTGAAAAAAGTCTTCTTCTCTGGCATCTACCACCTTAGATGCTTTCATAATTTCGACAGCAGTTTTCGAAGTGTCAATTGCCGTAACTTCAAAACCTAATTGCTGAAGACAAATAGCGTGAGAACCCGTTCCTGCACCAATATCTAAAACTCTACCCTCACAAACCGAGAGGGCCATTTTCTCTAGATCTGGCATTTCAGCGTACTCGCGAAAGAAATACCATAAGGGCATTTCTTCAGGCTCTCCATACGAAGTATTTAGAAGTAACTCATGCTCCTCATTCTCCTGAGAGAAATCTTTCAAAGCCATTCCATAAACATCCATCACGGGCAAGTTAGTACAGTTTGTAAGCACATTGATAGAATCGTTCCAAATTAAATTTGGGCTAAACATTCTTGTTCAAAATCCACTTTGCTCAATTGTCAATTAAAAGACTTTTATACACGTAAATAAGAGCTTTTAAGAATATTATTAAACTCTTAATAATCAGTCAGTTACATGAACGGTAACCATTCACAACAAGATATGACTGTTAAGAGAAATCATTTTTAGCCTTCGGGTAACAAATGAGATTTTTGCATGTTGGTAGAAGCGTATTTACAAGGTTGAAAACGAAACTCACATACATAATCCTTTCACTTGCATTGACCGTCAATTTGATGGCTCAATACGAGAAGCGGTCATTCCAGGCTATCAGAACTGATGAAAAGATCAAGATTGACGGCCAGATGGATGAGACTATATGGCAAAATGCAGAAGTTCTTGGTGACTTCACTCAATTAAGACCCAATCCAGGGGCGCTATCCGATAGAAAGACTGAGGTAAGAATGGTTTATGATGATGACGCGGTATATGTCATTGCTAAACTTTATGAAAAACGCGAGGATGTTTTTAACCTTTTGACCAATAGAGATAACATCGGCAACTCCGATTACTTCGGTGTCATTATTGATCCATTCAAAAATGGATTGAATGGTGTTGGCTTATTTGTTACTGTAGCTGGAGTTCAATACGACACGCGTTATAGTGGAGGTGGAAATGAGCGCATCTGGCGAAATGATGAAGATTGGAATGCAGTTTGGCTTTCAGAAACTAAGGTTTATGATGACTACTGGATCGTTGAGTATAAAATACCTTATGCAGTACTCAGATTTAACGGTAGTGAAGTTCAGAACTGGGGAATCAATTTCTTCAGAAAATCAAACTCGCTTAACGAAGATTCTCACTGGAATGCTATTGATCCGGAGCTCAATGGTTTTCTAAATCAGGCTGGCGAAGTAACTAACTTGAATAATATTCAGACACCTACGAGGCTGTTCTTCTATCCTTACGTTTCTACTGTATTCTCAAGATCGACTGACAATGGATGGTTAAATCCTCAGTTTAATGCTGGAATGGACTTGAAATATGGAATTACAGATGCATTTACATTAGACATGACCCTCATCCCTGATTTTAGTGGGGTCCGTTCAGATAATCAAGTACTCAACCTCTCACCTTTTGAAGTCAGATTCGATGAACAAAGGCAATTCTTCACTGAAGGTGTAGAACTCTTTAATAGAGCGGGGTTATTCTACTCACGCAGAATTGGTCAGACTTATGGCCATATCTCAGATGAAATTGAAGACACTGAAGAAATAGTATCTGAACCTGAAACTGCTCAATTATTAAATGCATTTAAGATTACAGGCAGAACAGGTAAAGGATTAGGCATTGGATTCTTTAACGCCATTACTGCAGAAACTGAAATCACAGTTGAAGATACCGTTACTGGTGAGAGAAGAAATATCGTTGGTGACCCTTTAACCAACTACAACTTGATGGTGCTCGACCAGAACATGAAAAACAACTCTACCGTTACCTTGACCAATGCCATGGTAATGAGAGGCAGCACAGCTGATGATGCGAATATTACTGGTCTGAATGTTCTTTTGAATGACAAATCCTTGACTTGGAGATTTACAGGTTTTGGAGGCTACAGCAATGTTATCTCATACGAGGGTGACAATGCTGAAAAAGAAGTAAAGCAAGGATTTAAATACAATCTCGGTTTCGCCAAAACCAGAGGTAATTTCCAATTTAATGCTAGCAGAAATGTTGAAAGCGACACTTACGATATCAATGATATTGGATTCCTTAGAAGAGCTAATAGAGTTGAACATGAAGGGCAGGTTTCATACAATTCTTTCAAGCCTAAAGGATCTTTCAATAACTGGAGAATAAGACTAAGAGGTGAGTATAATGAGCTTTACGAGCCAAACACTTTCACAGGAATGAATTTCAGTTTGAACCTAAACGGGCAATGGAGAAACTTCTGGTCTACTAACCTAGACTTCAGTATTAACCCAAGAACGAGCTACGATTATTTCGAACCTAGGGTAAGCGGATACTATTTTAAAAGACCTGAAAGTCAGTCAATGAGTATTAACTATAGAACTGACAGTAGAAAGAATTTTAGAACAGACGGTAGGTATAGAATCTGGACTCGTCCTGTTTGGGATCAAGTTGATCATTTCTTTAATCATTCGGAGAGAATCCGTGTGGGGGCTCGTTTCGAATTGTCTCACAGAATTGAGTACATGTTCAGAAATAACGAAAGAGGTTATGTAACTCGTCTGTACGATGATCAAGACCAATTGACTGATATTATTTTTGGACAACGAGATGTTAAAAACTTGACCAATACGATCGATACCCGATATGTCTTCACCAATAGAATGGGATTGACTTTTAGATTAAGACATTATTGGAGTAGAGTGAAGTACAAAGATTACTATGAACTTCAAGAATCTGGCGATTTAAAGGATTCAGAGTATACAGGTTTGGATGATGATGGCATGCCTAAGCACGACAGAAACTTCAATACTTTTAATATCGACATGGATTACAACTGGCAATTTATGCCGGGTAGTGAAATCCGCGTTATCTGGAAAAGATCAATAGGTACGGATGACAACAATTCTGACCTCAATTTCTTTGAGAACTTTGGTAACACAGTGTCTGCACCAAACTTCGACACCATTACTGTTCGTATGGTTTACTTCCTAGACTATTTGAACATTAGAAAAATCTTCAAAAAAGGATAAGTACTATTCTAGCGAACATTGCTTAGCTTTAGATAAAAGCTAAGACTATCAATTTCCTTGCACATTTATTTCTTTCGGGGTCAGACCAACAAGTAGCCCTCGGCAATTTCATGGGTGATTTTGTTAAAGGGAAGGATTTCGAGAATTATCCATCAGGAATTAAAAACGGAATTCTACTTCATCGCGAAATTGATAGTTTCACAGACACCCACCCTATCGTTAAGCAGAGTAAATCAAGATTAAAGGATAAATACAGACACTATGCAGGTGTGATAGTAGATGTTTTTTATGACCATTATTTAGCCAAGAATTTCGATCGATTTTCAGATGAGCCTCTAGAACAATTTGTAAACAGACATTATCTATCATTAGAATCCAATAATGATGTACTGCCTGAGAGAGCCCAGAATATGCTTCCCTACATGATTCGAGGCAACTGGTTAGTGAATTACAAGGAAGTGAGGGGAATTCAAAAGTCTCTTCAAGGGATGTCGAGGCGGACAAAATTCGATTCAAAAATGGATGAATCTATTAAAGAATTGATAGCATACGACTCATTATTCGAAACTGAATTTTTGGAGTTCTTTCCGATTATTATTGCCCACACTAATCAATTCAGGCAAGATTTGCTTAATTCACATCATGATTGAATCAAAGCCTAAGAGAAACACCATTTTCGCTCTTTTTATGTCTACCATAATGACTGGAGGTGGTTCATTCTATTTTATGTCTGACATATTGGGCGGAGAGACTGAAACATGGCGTTTCATTGTATTAGCAATACTTCTTCTATCTACTTCAGTATTGCTTTATAAACTGATCTTCAACTATAAGGTCATCAAAATCTCTCATGACATCATTCATGTTTATTATCCATTTCGATTCTTTCGATCTAGTCAACCTGTAAAAGACTTGGGCGCCTGGCAAGAGACCATCATCGAGACAAAATCAGGTATATTCAAAGAATTGAAACTAGTCTTTGATAAAAAAGGCTTTGTCAAAATCACAAACCAAGAGAATAGTGATTATGATAAGGTCTACAAATACATCAAAAAGAAGGCTGCAAAGAAGGAGGTGAAACAAGATGCTTAAGAATGTTCTTTTGGTTGCTCTTGGTGGCGCTGTAGGCAGTGCTTTAAGGTTCCTTATTCAAGAAACTCTGCATAAGAATATTCAAGGCTTTGCACCTTATGGAACCTTCGCGGTTAACATGATCGGATGTTTTCTTATTGGCCTATTTTTTGGCTGGCTCGAGCAGGAGAAATATTTATCCGATTCTGCTAATATTTTATTGATATCAGGCTTCTGTGGAGGCTTTACCACATTCTCAACCTTTGCCATGCAAGGACAGGGTGCATTGCTCGACAATAGACCAATGCAAGCATTAACCTATATCATATTAAGTGTTGTATTGGGCCTAATATTGGCTTATGCAGGGTTAAAACTTAGCGAGAAGCTTTAGTGAGACCAATCGTATTGATCCAGGTCCTTCAAGCAAGCGCCTAAAAGATCTATACATGCTTGAATATCATCTTTGTCAGCCATCTCAATGACCTGATGCAGGTGTCTAGTAGGAATAGAAACTGCTCCAGAAATTGCACCATCCTTACCCATTCTCTGAACACCAGCTGTATCAGTACCACCAGCAGTTAAGATTTCAGGCTGCCACTTAACTCCATGAGAATAGGCTGTTTGTTTCATGAATTCTACCATCCTGTAATCACAAATAGTTGAAGCATCCATGATCTTAATAGCAGCACCCTCACCTAAGCTTGTTACTTTTTCATGCGCTTGAGCTCCAGGTAGATCAAATGCAATGGTCGTGTCCAATCCAAAACCAAAATCTGGATTAATGGTGTGAGCAGAAACATTTGCTCCTCTTAAACCTACCTCCTCTTGAACAGTAAAGACACCATATACATCGTAAGGTTGATCTTTGAGTTGTCTCAGAGTCTCGATCAGTATGAATACAGAAACACGGTTGTCGATCGACTTACAATTAACACAGTTGCCCATTTCTATAAGTTCTCTTTCTCGAGTTATAGGATCGCCCACAGAAATCAATTTTTCCACCTCCTCTTTGGACATACCTAAATCGATGAAATAATCAGAAATCTTGGCCACCTTATTTCGTTCCTCTGGAGTCATCACATGAATGGGTTTGCTTCCCATCACACCTATTACATCTTCTTTTCCATGCACAATCACTCTTTGAGCAGTGAGTGTTTTCGGATCGAAACCTCCTAGGGTATGGAATCTTAAAAATCCGTTATCATCAATATGAGTGACAATAAATCCGATTTCATCCATATGTGCAGCAACCATGGCTTTTTTTCCATCAGGATTGTTTGTTCCTCTTTTTATGGTGATGACATTACCAAGGTTATCAACGCTCAACTCATCAACTAATGGCTCTACTTCCTTAATTACCAAGTCGCGAATTCTCTTTTCAAAACCGGGTGCTCCGGCAATTTCACATATGTTTTTAAGTAAGGATATATTAAGTGCCATAGTCATGTATTTGAGCTACGAATATAAAGCAAAGATTAAGTAAAAAGTTCTTTTAAAGATCTTCTGCCAAAGTAAAAACTATGGTCAGACCATAAACCCCAGGTTGGTAATCAACGCCAGGAGTCAACTTATAGTCAATGCGAAACCGATGAGTGAAAGCATCATTGCTAGGATCGCCTGGAGCATTCGCACCCACTCCGCTATTGATCAGGATATCATCCGCGCCTGAGCCAATCAAATAGACAGGATTAGAAATATCAGTAAGTTGAAAGAAAGAGGTTTGTTGGGAGGTTCCTCCTGGGCTGGTGGCCCTAATTTCCAGAATAGAAACTGGAACTTGAGAATTACCTGCACTTGAATAGGAGGTTAGCAGATCCCATTCACCGGGTGTGGTAGTTTGAGTACCTACATAGAGATCCCATTCAGCAGAGGAAGTAATTTGAAATTCTGTGGCGTTTGGAGAAACTACGCCATTGGTGTATTGCCGAATTGTGTTAAAAGTAAAGTCCAAGTCGGTACCTCTTGTAATGATTATATCGAGGGATTGACTATATGCACTACAGATAAAAAAGGTGAAAAATAGATAGAAGCTGAAGCTTCGCATAATATACAAAGCTATAAAAATAAAAAGAGGTAGCAACAACGCTACCCCTTTTACCAATCAACATAAATCGAACTAACTTATTTACTACGTCTTAGTAAATGAATTGTCTTAAATACTTTTTATTAAAGGTCTTCTGCTAGTGTGTAAATCACGTTCAAGCCATAGAAACCAGCTTGATACTGAGCAGTCAACGTAGGAACGATTCTATAATCTACTCTAAAGAAGTGAGTATCTGGAGTAGTTAAGAAAGATCCAGCTGCAATACCATCACCAGCACCAACAGTACCAACGATATCCAATCTTGCATCAGTTAGGTTAGTAAAGTTTTGAAGAGCAGAGTTACCTGCACCGTCAATTACTCTTACTTCTAAAAGCGTAGAAGGAATGGTTGATGTACCTGCACTTGAGAAAGCCTGTAATTGTGCCCAGTTAGTAGTTTCAGACTGAACATAAAGGTCCCAAGGCACAGTAGACTCAACTCTAAGCTCTGTCACGTTAGGTTTGATGATACCATTCACGTAGCTAGGAATAGTATTGAACGTAAATTCTACATTTGGATCTGTAGCTAATGTAAGGTCTAATACACCTTGTAGGTCCATGGCAACGTAAACGAATTCGTTGTCATCTGGTAATACCTGTGCATTCGCAGTGTTCGCGAACCCTACAGCAAGCAAGGTCGCTACGACCAACGCTTTGATGTTTACTAGTTTTTTCATGAGTAAATAATGTTTAGGTTAAAAGTTTCGACATGTGAATATATGAAGTTATTTTCATATTGACAAATATTCCTGAAAAATTTCCCATTTTTTTTATTCCCCTCTTTATCAAGGGTATACAAAACTGCCATATGGTTATTCTTCAGTATCATATTTATTCATTGCTTCTTTCAGCAATTTCTATTTCCATTTCAGCAGCTTCTACCTGATCCCTATTCCCATAGTCTAACACACCCAGTACAGAGTACTTTCCGGCCGGGAAGTCTTTAGGTATCATAAAAGCCACATCACGATTACTCGCTGGTAGAACGGTAAATTGTCTTGATTTCAGTCTTTGGGTTTCACCCGTTTGAAGGTTTGTGAATTCAGCATATGAATTACACTTCAAAAAGGTTTCTCCAATATTCCTCAGTTTGAGTACTATATAATCGTCTATCCTATCAAAGCCTGTAACCTCTCCTTTAGCATAAGTTGCATTTGGAGGAGTTTGGAATATGTACACTCCAAAACGATAAGACTGATTAAGGTTTACGATTAGACCATCTGAACCTTGCTGCTGACCCTGACGAGTTTCAGCGAGTCTGATATAGGCCACAGCCCAACGCGCCATCAAGGCAGTTGAATCTTGTGGAACATCCATAGTCAGACGAATCTGCTGATTCTCCCCTGGCTCTAAAGCAAACAAAGAAGGAGATGCACTTAACCAATTGGCACAAGACCTTGGCAGCACACCTTTTTCAAGAAACTTACTCTTTCCTGCGCGAGTGGCATCAAAATCTCCAAAATCTACAGTGAAGTCTTGTCTGACATCAGAGTTGTTCGTCACTGTTATGATTCCCTCCTGTGTTCCGCCAGGGCTAACCTTAAAGTTTAACCTTGTCGGAGAGGTAGATATCTTCTGCGCGAGAGCGTCACTCATAAAGAATGCCATGAACCCCACTATGAGGCTGAGCACTCTTATCCGATTTGATTGTTTTGTTGTTCTCATTATATGTTGACTGTTAGTTATTATTAAATCTTTTAATATTGACCGCTCTTCTCTTTTCTATTAAATAGAAGGTCAATTGATAATTCACATTTACATTGTTTACAGGCAAAGTGTATGACGTTTGAGCAAATTGGAATTGCTGGTCAAACGCATTTTCATTCACTCTGATAGTATACTCTCCGAATGGCACGTAAATTCTAAACCTGCCATCCATATCAGTTATACCATAATATTTCTCCCCATCGATACCCTCAGCAGTAACCCTAACACCGCTTAGGTTCATACCATTTTCTCCAAGAGCAGAATACTGAGCTTGCTGTAAGATGAGATTCCCATTTACTTGAACACCTCTCTTCAGCGGAATAAATACCACTTGATCAGAATTAAGACTGATATCAAATCCTTTAGACTTGAACCAGCCTTCAGAATTGGCTAACAATTCAGTCTGAATTGAATAGTCTCCTTGAGGAAGGTCATAGAAGATGACATTGCCATCTCCGTCTGTCATCAGAGTTTCTTCTCCAACTCTTACAATTACATTTCGCTCAAAGTCCTCTCCTTTATCTCTAATGTTATTTCCGTTCATGTCCTTGAATACAACTACTTCAAGTTCATGAGACTTTTTACCAGGCTTCTTGATATTGAATTGCTTAGTAACTCCAAATCGTAAGAAGGTATTGCTCTGAGAGAATGGATTGAATACTTCAAAGCCAGTATCATTAATAGTAGACAAAGGACTCTCCCCCTGATTCACATTGAAATATTCAATGGTGGTATAGAATTCAAATCCAGATTTGGAATAGTAAGTGATCATCGGAGCGATATTCATTCTCCAACGAGCTAGAACAGATTCATAGCTCATCGTCAGCATGGGCCTTACCGAAAGTCTCGCTTGCTGAAAGTTGAGGGTTGCGAATGCACTTAGATAAAATGATTGAGGATTGATACCATCTTCAATTACTCTGAGGTTATCTAATACATTATAAGGTCCATAATAATAGCGGGCAGAGAAGTTCAGGTTCTTATAGCGCAATACGTTCTCCCATCTATTAACCAGATAAGGCTTTATCTCATAGTCTTTGGCTTTGGTGAACCCTGTATAGAATCTAGAAAAGAACCTGACATCTGTATTCTTATTAGTAGAGAAAGTAATACCTGCCCCAGTGGTTAGAGTCCTTACATCTAAATACTCCTCATCAAATACTTTAGGATAGACAATGAAATTACCACCTGGAGTATACCATCCATATCGGGCTTCGTACGTATTTCTCTTGAAGAATCTCTGAGGGAATAGAACGCCTTTTGAGTAGATCTCAGGATCTCTTTCATTCATATTGACTCTTAAGCCAACGAACGTATTGTTCTTTAGAGGATAACGTGCATTGACATTGAGAGCCTTAGTACCACGGAATTGAGAAGAGTAATTAGCTGTATTATACCTTAGCTGCGAACTTAAGCTGAGCCCTTTTACTCTTCCTGTATATCGCGCAGTGATTCCAAAGCCTGGAGTTGTAAAGGTAGAATCAGTTCCCACGTGATCTTCTTGAGAGTAACCCACTTTGAGTTCAGCCAATCCTTGATTGCCAAAGCGGTAATTTCCTTTACCTGTTATTAATTTTCTATCTACTTGATTGAATTCATCAATTTGATAAACCACCTCAGTTTCAGCATTCCATCCTTTACCGGATTTGAATCTAGAGGAAGCACCAAAACTTTGTTGGCTGTTATTGATATTGCCAGATTGTGGTCTTGAAACATATATGGCACTAACATCTACTTTGTCAAATCTATAGGTTCCTCTAGCGCCAGTACCATTTAGTAAGAGCTCCATGTTTTGACCAAGGTCGCCAACAGCCAGTGTATATTTTGGTGATCTATATTCAGCAAATCGATAAGACCCCAGGAATTGCGTCCCGACAATACTATTGCTCGAAATGATAGTTTGATAGTAGTATCTCAGACCTCTGTCTCTTCCAAAATCCACATCACCACTAAGGTCAAGACTGAAGTTGGTGAATTGCGAGAGCACGTTGTAAGTATTGAATTGCACCTTTAGAGGAATGGTGGAAGTACCGTAATCAGATTTGATTTTAACCTCTTTATTGAGCTTTTTAACATTGACCCTGCCACCCCAGTTAGAACGCTCATTTGCAATATCTTTGATCTGAACATTAAGCTTATAATTGACCTTCTCAGTTTTTACTTCATTGATTGGTCCTGCAGAAAAGAAATTCTCCTCCTGTGCTTTCTCATTTAGAATGACTTTAAATGTTAAAGTCGAATCAATATCAACAGGCAAATTCATGGCCATTGTATTTTCAGGAAATGGATTATTCTCCATGTCTACAACAGTCAGTTGTACATCTGAATTAAAGTAGAATAAGACATTCTCAGCCGAATTACCATTGTTGCGAATGTTTACTCGGAATTCTGCTTCATTGGAATCAGTAGGAAAATAGATTTCGGAATCTACCATATTGGCAAACCAATTGGACACCTTTGAAATTTGCATTGACCAAGGAGCAGATGCTAGTGGAATACCGCTCGTAGTATAGGCTGTGGCATTGATGAAATAATTGACGTTACCCTCAGAGCCTTTTTGAGGAATCATTCTTACAGGGATATGTAAGGTGTCTCCAGTAGCTACATTATAGACCTTCTCTGGGTCGGCCATATTGCTCCAACCAGCCGGATAAGCCACATCTAGACGGAAAATGGACCTGCGTCCGGTAGTATTGATTACACGAAGAACATTGGAAGCCACCTGATTAACAGAGCCTACGGTGCCATCCTTTACGAATTGCATCGTAAAACCAGTAACTGAAGCATTACGCGTTTGCTGAGCCTCCAAGCCAGTGCAAAAGGTAAAAACTACAGTGAACAGAACGGAGAGAAACCTCCAGAATCTGGGTCGCTGCGTAGACAAAATAAGTTAGTTCGGTGTTAGGTTATGTAAATATAAGAATATCTAGCAAACTTCGGCTATACCTCTACTTGTCGATTATTGCCTTTTCTGACAGTTTTGAGTGCTTTTAGCCTATTTTCAGTGATGGAATGCAATATCCTGTATTCAGAAAAAATATAAAGGCAACACAATATTTAATAAAGTGATATTCATTCTATAAATAATTCAATTGATGAACTACAATTTCCTAGATATATACATAAAAAAATAGCTCCTGAAACGGAGCTAAAAGAAGTGCGCACGAGAAGATTCGAACTTCCACGCAAGTTAATGCACCACCCCCTCAAGATGGCGTGTCTACCAATTCCACCACGTGCGCAAGAATTAGGTTTGCAAAACTAATCATCCCTCTCACACAATCAAACAATGAATCACTCCATTCAAATATTTCTTATTGCAAGGTTGTAAGAGCCTTTTCACATTTACTCGTATTTTAACATCATGATGGAAAATAAGAAGAACCTCTTTATAGGAGTCATATTCATTGTAATTGGGGCGGTTTGGGCTCTCGACAATATTGAAGTTATTCCTTGGCAGATCAGAGCTTACCTCTTCAATTGGGAAAACATTTTGATTGCGATTGGGGCATTTCTTCTAATCACTAAAGAGAACACAAGAGTTGGTGCTATCCTATTAGCACTGGGTGTATTCTTTGCTCTAGATGATTGGTTTGGCATTTATGTATCCATCTGGAATTTATGGCCTCTGGGTCTGGTCTTTATTGGTATTTATCTTATTGGCAGAAACAAATCAGCTGAAGAGGCATTTTCACAACAAACAGAAGGAAACACTATCGAAGATACAGCCATCTTTAGTGGAGGTGACAAGGTGATTTCAGCTCCTGATTTTAAAGGAGGCACTCTTACAGCTATGTTCGGTGGATCAAACATTGATCTTACCACTTCTGACATTACCACAACACCAGCTGTTGTTGACGTATTCTTTATGTTTGGAGGCTCTAAAATCCGTGTGCCACAAGACTGGCAAGTTGAATTCAAAGTCACTAATCTTTTTGGCGGACTATCTGATAAAAGACAGTTCACCGAAAACCCTGACGGCCAAAAGAAACTTATCATAAAAGGACTGATCATTTTTGGCGGTTCTGAAGTCACGAACTAAAACTACCCTTATGAAATATTTACTTACTGCGATTCTATCGCTTATGGCTTTAGCAGTCATTGGTCAAGATAGAATTACAGGCAAATCATTTGCGACAAGATCTGAAGTTATAGCTCAAAATGGCATGGCAGCGACAAGCCAGCCATTAGCTACACAAGTTGCCCTAGACATCCTCAAAAAAGGGGGTAACGCAATAGATGCGGCTATTGCAGCTAATGCTGTCCTAGGCCTAGTTGAGCCTACTGGAAACGGCATTGGAGGAGATCTTTTTGCCATAGTCTGGGATGCTAAAACAGAGCAACTTTATGGTTTAAATGCGTCAGGAAGGTCACCCTACAGTCTGACCTTAGACTACTTCATAAAGAATGGTTACGAAAAGATACCTTCATACGGACCTCTACCTGTTTCAGTGCCAGGTGCAGTTGACGGCTGGTTCGAAATGCATGGGAAATTTGGATCCATGGATATGCAAGAGATTCTACAGCCTGCCATTGACTATGCCAATAATGGTTTTCCAGTTAGTGAATTGATTGCTTGGTATATGGAAAGAGGCGCTGAAAACCTGAAGAGATTTCCAGGTTTTAGCGAAACTTATATGCCCAATGGTAGAACTCCTCGAAAAGGAGAGGTTTTCAAGAATCCAGGTTTAGCGAACACCCTATCCATCATAGCCAAGGAAGGGCGCGATGGTTTTTATAAAGGAGATGTGGCCAAAACAATTGCTGACTACATGCAAAAGCTGGGTGGTTTTATCACAGAAAAAGACCTTGCTGAACATACTTCAGAGTGGGTAGAACCGGTTTCCATCAATTACAGAGGCTATGACGTTTGGGAATTACCTCCTAACGGACAAGGAATTGCAGCTCTTCAGCAATTGAAAATATTAGAAGGTTATGATCTTAAAGCGATGGGCTTTGGCAGCAAGGAGTACATCCACACATTTACAGAAGCCAAAAAGCTGGCTTTCGAGGATAGAGCTAAATTCTATGCTGACCAAGATTTTTATAAAACTCCTATCGACTGGTTGATCTCAGCTGAATACGCAGCAGAAAGAAGAGAGCTCATTAATCCTAATAAAGCAGGACGTTCATTTCCTGCCGGTCAATTAAAAGATGGAGACACCATTTACATGACAGTTGCCGATAAGGATGGAAATATGGTGTCGCTGATACAGAGTAATTATCGCGGAATGGGATCAGGAATGACGCCTCCAGGGCTCGGATTTATACTTCAAGACAGAGGAGAGCTATTTTCATTGGAGCAAGGACATGCGAATGTCTATGAACCACATAAAAGACCATTCCATACCATTATTCCAGCGTTCATTACCAAAGATGGCAAACCATGGGTGAGTTTTGGATTGATGGGTGGAGCAACTCAACCCCAAGGACATGCACAGATTGTCATTAACCTGATTGATTTCGGAATGAACCTACAAGAAGCTGGTGATGCACCAAGGATTTTGCACAATGGTTCTTCACAACCAACTGGTGGTATCATGACTGATGGTGGTGTGCTTCAATTAGAAGAAGGTATTGATTACGAAGTCATTAGAGAACTGGTAAAAATGGGCCATAGGCTATCGTGGAATGTTGGAAGCTATGGCGGTTACCAAGCCATCATGTGGGACGAAGTAAACAAAGTCTATTATGGAGCCTCTGAATCTAGAAAAGATGGACAGGCTGCCGGCTTTTAATTCAAAATTTTAGTTTGATCAAATCAAAAGCAGTAGTGAAATTCATTACTGCTTTTTTTAATTTCAATACTGTAATAGCCAAATAGATCAATGCTGCAATTCATCGAATACCAATCTAAGCACAAGGAAATCTTTAAAGAACTAGGTGAAGAGTGGATCAAAAAGTACATGACTCTTATTGATCATGACCAAGATATTCTAGCTGATCCTGAAGGCAAGATATTGGCTAAAGGAGGCGAAATCATTTTTGCTGAATTGGATGGTAAGATTGTGGGCACTGCAGCTCTTACCAGGAAAGACAATGACAGATATGAGTTATCTAAATTGGGCGTAACTGAGTCAGCCAAAGGTCAAGGAATTGGAAAAAAACTAACTCTGGAGATCATAAGAAGAGCCCAATCAAAAGGAATCTCAGAATTATATCTTGAGACCAATCAAGTTTTGAAAATAGCCATTAGCCTTTACAAAAAGCTCGGATTTGTCGATTTGAACGAAGTCAATCGCACACCCCAATGCGATGTTCAAATGGTTCTAAAAATTAATTGAACTATTTATTAATCATTACTTGCAACAATGTTGCATTTATAGTATTCTTGTATTGTTAAGGTGAAAAACACAAAACTCGAGTTAGTGTTCATCATACTAGATTTGAAAAAGATTAGTGTAAACTTCATGATTACTAATCATTAGTAAGAGATGTAAGTTTTGGTTGAAAGGGGGACTAGGTCCCCTTTTTTGTACCCAACCTTTTCAGTGAGATGCGTAAAACCATTCATGTCTCATCCAAAAAAACTCCTCTCCCATTTTTCTCCAGTACTTCCAGTTAATAATGTCGGGGAATCAATTAAGTGGTATGTAGAAAAATTAGGTTTTCAAGTCAACTTTCAATGGCAAGACCCTCCTACCTATGCCGTGTTAGAAAGAGATGATCTCAAGGTACATTTAACGCAAAAAGAAGATCAATATGTACCTTCTTCAGTACACACACATCTATACTTTTTCGTTCATGATGTTGATCAATTGTACCAAGAACTAAAAGACAAAGATCTAAACCTATCAGCGCCAGAAGAATTCGAATACGGTATGAGAGAATTCGATTTAATAGAACCCAATGGCTTTAGATTTACTTTTGGGAAAGGCCAATAAAAAACCCTGACACGAGGCCAGGGTTGCAAGCAAAGAGTTAGGTTTCATCCATAATTAACGATAATACTTAGGATGAGTAGGTATTACCGGTTTCCATTAAATTCGAGTCAAATCTAAATAGCACTTTGACTTAAAAAAATTATTTTCGCTAAATATTTAAAAAACTTAATCTACTGAAAAAGTTAGCTCAATATATCTATACAGGATGGTGTGGTTTCACTTTCATTTTGGCAATGATCGTCTTTACCCCATTCATGTTCTTGCCTATTCTTACTTCAAGAAAGTACCTCAATATTACATTCTTCTTTATCCGCTGCTGGGTCTATGTTTTCAGTTATACGACCGGCATACGATTCAAAGGAAATGATAAGCATCATGTAGACAGGGATAAATCTTACATATTTGTCATTAATCACACTTCATTCTTAGATGCACCTGCAATCCCTATCGCTATTCCATCTCCTTTGGTAGCTCTTGGTAAAAAAGAACTATCCAAAATCCCAATTTTTGGATGGCTAACAGGCAGGTGGGCTATTTGGGTTGATAGAAAGGATCCCGAAAGTAGACGAAAAGGAAGCGCAGAGTTAAATAAAGTACTCAAAGGCGGCACATCGGTATTGGTTGCTCCAGAAGGAACTCGTAATAATACTGATCAACCCTTATTGCCTTTCAGATACGGCCCTTTTAGACTCGCCATTGAATCTCAGATCAATATCATTCCAGTGGTCATACACAATGCTGGTAAACTCATGAAGCGAGGAAGCTTACTCTTGAGACCTGGCTTAGTCAATTGCTACTGCCTCCCAGAGATTTCAGTGCAAGGAAAAACTGAAGAAGATCTCGATGAATTAACTAAGAGTACTTACGAGTTAATGCGCGACAAGATCATCGAACTTGATGCTCAAAATTAATTCTGGCATCATTTTAGACAAATCATGAGAAATCAAACATTAAAGCTTATGAACACATTTTACAAAACATTGCTTTTGGCGTTCATAATAATTGGCTTAGGAAGCTGCGCCACAGGTAAGAACGCCTTCGACAAGGGAGACTATGAAACAGCATTAAACAGGGCTGTTAAAAGACTTCAGTCTAATCCAAATAATCAAAAAGCACAACAGGTGCTGATAGATGGCTACGCGTATGCATCTACATATCATTTAAATAGAATTAAAGAGCTTAATAGAAGTACTGATACATTTAAATGGGAACGTATCTACAGCGAATATGCAATTCTAAATAAGTATTACAGAGACATCAATCGATGCCCAGCTTGTCTGAGTGCAGTAACTCCAAAAAGTTATTTTGATGAGCAAAATCAAGCTTCTCTTGAAGCTGCAGATGTTCAAATGAGTCTTGGAATGGAATCTTTGAACATCAATACCATTGAAACTGGAAGACAGGCTTACAGTCACTTTGAAGCTGCTTTTAGATATAACAATCAAATTGTCAATATCGATAGTCTTTTAAATGCGGCCTTAGATATGGGCACTGTCAAAGTTTTGATCGAACCTATTCCTGTTCATTCTAGAAGATTGGAGCTAACCAATGAATACTTCGAGAATAGAATGTTTGAATACTTCAGGCAATTCGAGAGAAATCGATTTGTGAAATTCATGAATTACCAAGAGATGGAAGATTTTCAAATTCAACCTGATCATGTAATTAGTATGCAATTTGATGATTTTGTTCTGGGTCAATCAGTGATCAAATCAGAGACACAAGAGATCAAGAGGGATTCAGTTGTAGTCGGGAGCTATACAGACGATGAAGGAAAAACCCATGATGTGTTAGGAAGTGTTAAGGCCGACTACACAGTAAGTAGAAAAACCCTTGCCTCAGCTGGTATTCTGAATTTTGAAATTCGAGATGCCTATACTCAACAAGTTCTTATCAATAGAAAAATTGAGAGCGAAGACATCTGGACTTATGAATGGGCCAATTTCAATGGGGATGAAAGAGCTTTAACTAATAGAGAAATTAGGCTCTCTAAAAAGAACGAAATAGCGGCTCCTATGCCTTCAGAGCTATTCGCAAGCTTTATCGATCGCATCTACGATCAGGTCATTGGACAGGTTAGACAGCTATATCGAGACACGAAGATCTAGGGCCTGAATTAAACAAGTACGAACCCCAAGAGTTAGATTCAAATGAAAGCTCTTGGGGTTTTTCTTTTAATGATTTTTTGTATTAAATCCTCAGCCCAATCCTTGAACTCTTTTCAATGGAATAAGAGAATTGTCATTCTGAGTGGTGAAGAAGAGACAATCAAAAAATCCTTTTCGACATTCAATGACCAAAAAGGCATTGACGAAAGAAGGCTGATCTTCTTTATGCATAGCAAGGATAAACTTGTACCTCTCTTGAATAAGGAGACTGCCACAACTAGCATATCAGCACCCAAGTATATCGAAGAGCCATTTCAATTTTACCTCATTGGACTTGATGGTGGACTAAAGGAAAAAAGAAAAGATCCCATGAGTCAAAAAGAGCTGTTTACTCTGATTGATAGCATGCCCATGAGAGCTAACGAACTAAGAAAAGGATATGAATAAAAGAGCCATTGTATTTGTCAATCTAGGAGTTTTAATAGCCACCATATACTGGAATTACTACTCCAATACTGGTGCCATCAACGGTCAAACCATGGGGAGTCTGAGTGATGAATATGCTAATTTCTTTACTCCTGCGGGATACGCATTTTCAATCTGGGGCATCATATACTTATCACTTGTTGGCAATGCCATCTATTTACTTAGAAAGAGCTCAACTCTTGATTCCCAAATCACTGCTAAGTGGTTTAGTTTGGCCAATATTGGCAATTGTATCTGGGTTTATGTTTGGTTGATGGAATACACCGGCTTAAGTGTACTAGCCATGATCTTTATACTTTTCTGCCTGACCAAAAACGTATTAGATCTAAAAATTGGGAATCAGAAAAAACCTTTTTGGATATGGTGGCCAGCCTCTATTTATTTCGGCTGGATAGTCGTGGCTTTGGCTGCTAATATCAGTGCTTTCTTAGCCAAAGTTGAATGGCAGGCACTTTTTAGTGGTGAATTGTGGGCAGCTATTCTTATTGCAATTGCCACTACGATCTATCTACTGATTATGTGGAAAAAGAACATCACATATGCAGCTTATGTGGGTGTATGGGCATTGGTTGCAATAATGTTCAAACAATGGGATAGCAACGCTCTTGTCCAGTTCAGTGCAATGGTGGCAGCCATCATCCTTTTTGGAGCAACCGTAGTCAAGGATTACCAACTCAGAAAAAAAGGAGTGTATTAAAAAAAGCCCTGCTAAACAGGGCTCTTCATTAATTCTTAGTCATTGCAGTTAGCAAATCATGTCGAGTAATGATGTGAACATCATTTCGATCATCTCTCACCATAACTGCTGGATTATCTTTCGTAATAACTGATGACAATACATCTAGCGTATTGTCTGGAGAAACGAATTGGAACGGCTTATCCATGATCTCTGAAACAGGCTTGGTTTTTACGTCTGGATCATTGATCATATGAGCCAATAATTTAGAGTCAATTAGGCTTCCCACAAACTCGTCACCATCTACAACTGGCATCTGCGAAATACTGGTAGAAGTCATCATTTTAATGGCATCTCCTACAGAAGTATTCTTAGAAACTGTTGTAAGAGCACCATTACCATTCTGGCTCACAACCACATCAGCTGCAGTGCTAAATTCTCTTTCTTCGAGAAATCCACGAGCTTTCATCCAGTCATCATTATAGATCTTACCTAAATAACGTGTTCCGTGATCAGGCAAAATAATGACCATAACATCTTCTTCTTTGAGGTGTTCCTTTGCGTATTCGAGTGCACCTGCAACAGCAGAACCGCATGACCAGCCGCAGAACAATCCTTCTTCTCTAGCCAACCTTCTAGTCATAATTGCACCGTCCTTATCGGTTACCTTAACGAAATGGTCGATCAAACTGAAATCAACGTTCTTTGGCAAGATATCTTCCCCTATTCCTTCTGTGAGATATGGGTAGATCTCCTTCTCGTCAAACTCTCCTGTTTCTTTATATTTCTTGAAAACTGAACCGTAGGTATCAATACCGACCGATACAATATCAGGATTCTGTTCTTTCAAATATTTAGAAGTTCCACACATAGACCCTCCAGTACCAACACCAGCAGCCCAATGAGTGATTTTCCCTTCAGTATCTCTCCATATTTCTGGACCAGTAGTTTCGTAATGCGCCACAGCATTCGAAAGGTTATCATACTGATTAGGATAGAATGAATTAGGTGTTTCCTCATTCAACTTCTTAGCCACAGAGTAATAAGACCTAGGATCTTCCGGTTCAACATTCGTTGGACAAACAATAACATCAGCTCCAACAGCCTTCAAAATGTCGATCTTTTCTTGAGACTGCTTGTCAGCCAAAGTGAAAATACATTTGTAGCCTTTAGCAATGGCACCTAGAGCAAGTCCCATACCTGTGTTACCAGAAGTACCTTCAATGATAGTGCCTCCAGGCTTAAGCACACCCGCAGCCTCAGCATCTTCGATCATTTTTAGTGCCATTCTATCTTTCATAGAATTCCCTGGGTTGAAGTACTCCACTTTAACTAAAACCGTTCCTTTAATGCCTTTGGTTAAAGCATTCAGTTTTACCAGTGGGGTATCCCCGATTGTCTCAACTATTGAATTATAGTATTTCATTCCTTTCCTATTATGTCTACAAAACTAAAGCTTTCAATAAGTAAAGCGAAGCATTGATTGAGGCATCATGCAAACTTTACAATTAGCTAACCTTAGTCCATTCTTAAAAATTCATTGACTTTTGAACCGTATCGTTCTTTGTATTGTGGCTGAGTGTACAACTGAACATGATCAGCCCCTTTAAACATGATCGGGATAACATTATACTGACCCTCGATCTCTGCTTCTAAAACTGTATGTGGCGTTGTAGCGTCACCAGTGCCATAGAGCACTAGGGTTGGATATTTATTGTTTGACAATAGGTAAGAGAACTTCATTTGCTCCGACCAATTGTCGACTTCCTTATCAAACGAATTCCATGCCTGCTCAAAGACCAGTTTTGGAACTCCAATACGTTGACCTTCAATCCATGAAGTCTCCTTTACATTACTTAAAGGACTTGCCAAAATGAGTTTATTGACTGTAAGATTTTCTCTTTTTATGTAATCGACCAGGTCTGGGCGATTAACAGCCACAGCGCTCGCCATAGCTCCCATAGAAAAGCCCCATAGAGTAAATTCTTTCTGACCTTCTCTCCCATTTAGCATGGTCATAGCCGCTACTATATCTTCAGCAAACTCATAGCCTAAAGCTGTTTTTGCTGGCTCTGACTTACCAGAATTTCTATGGTCTGGTATAAACACATTGTATAATGTATCCAATCCGTAATCCTTGACTACTTCCAGGTACTTCATGGTTTTTAGCCTATTGGAAGTTCTACCATGAGAAATGATTAGGGTCTCTTTGATTCCTTCTTTAGAGGCAGGAACCCACCATCCATTTAGTGTCAAATCATCAAAGATGGTTTTATAGGTAACCTCCTCGTAATTTGGAAAACCATAATCTGCAGGGTTGCGGTTCTCACCTATTCCATAGTTCTCAACCATCTCAGGTTTTGATAGAACAAACTCAAAAGTATAAGGCTCATACTCAGTGATCATGCCGACAAAATAGGGCACCACAAGTAAATAGAATGCCATGATCACCAACGCAGCAATGATCAATAAGGCTTTTAATATCTTCTTCATATTATTTTGAAACTGAGGCTAATAGGTAAAGCACAGCCATTCTAACGGCTACACCATTCTCAACCTGATCTAAGATAATCGCTTGGTCTGAATCGGCCACATCACTTGCTAATTCTACCCCTCTGTTAATCGGCCCAGGATGCATTACAGTAATCTCTTTATCTAGAGAATCGAGCAATGCTTTGTTGATACCATAGTAAAGAGAGTATTCTCTGAGCGATGGGAAATACTTGATGTGCTGCCTTTCTAACTGAATCCTTAAAACATTGGCTACATCGCACCATTCGAGGGCTTTTCTTATGTCCAGTTCTACTTTAACTCCTAGCGAATCAATGTATTTTGGCAGTAGGGTAATTGGCCCACATACCATCACTTCTGCGCCTAGTTTTTGTAAGGCAAAGATGTTGGAAAGCGCTACTCTTGAATGAAGTATATCACCAATAATAGCAACCTTTTTACCAGCCACATCACCTAATTTCTCTCTTATTGAATAGGTATCTAGTAATGCCTGAGTTGGGTGTTCGTGAGTGCCATCACCAGCATTTACTATGTTGGCATCGATATGTCTTGATAAGAAATGTGGAGCTCCAGGACTCGCATGCCTCATCACGATCATATCTACCTTCATTGAAAGGATATTATTGACCGTATCTAAAAGAGTCTCTCCTTTTTTGACGGAGCTATTGCTACTAGAGAAGTTGATAACATCAGCTGAAAGTCTTTTCTCAGCAAGCTCAAATGAGAGTTTTGTTCTTGTTGAATTCTCGAAAAAGACGTTGGCAATAGTGATATCTCTGAGCGATGGAACCTTCTTAATCGGTCGGTTGATCACATCTTTAAACTCATCTGCAGTTTCAAATATCAACTGAATATCATCGGCATTTATTCCTTTGATACCCAAGAGATGCTTCGTACTCAACTGCCCCATTACTGCTCTTTATTTTGTAACCAAATATTGTCTTCTGAAATGCCTTCTTGCTCCTTCCAATCAACCACTACATGCTGGCTTTCTAAAGTATTTACTTCTTTGCCCACATAGTCTGGATCGATCGGTACGTGATGAGCATACTTTCTTTTCACAAGAGTCAGGAGCTCAATTCTTGCAGGCCTTCCAAAGGCGATCATTGCATCCATAGCTGCTCTAACCGATCTTCCTGTATAGAATACATCATCGATTAAAATCACTTTTTTACCCTCGATCAAGAAATCGATCTTCGTCTCATTCGCCTTTACAGGGCTATCACGTCTTCTGAAATCATCTCTGTAAAAGGTTGCATCTAGATAACCCGTTGGTACTTTTTTACCAATGAATTCCTCTAAGCGATTCGCGATTCTATCAGCAAATAGAACGCCACGCGGTTGTAGACCTAATATTACAGTATTCTCAAAATTTTGATGATTCTCTATCAGTTCTTGACAGAGCCGGCCGATAGTGATGGCCAATTGCGGATGACCTAGGAGAAGTCTTCTTTGCATTTCAAGGTACAAATATAGAAAAAGGAATGTACTCGGGAAGTACTGTCCAAATTAATCTATATCGGAGCCTAAAAAATTCGGCCTGATAGCAAGGCCATTAATGAAATATACTTTTCTCAATTCAGTAGGATTATTCTCATCTCTAATGTGCTGTATGCCATACACGAGATAGTTACCGTTAGTCCATTTCAACACATCTCCGAAATACTCATTTTCTACTCTTAACTGATCTGAATCATTTGGGAGTTTCAGCTTTACTTCCAGCAAAGGACTTTGCGAATTCAATTTTTGAACCCTGAATTTCTCTAGGTAATAGAAAGCATAATAGATCTCGTCCTGATCTTTATTAAAGGTGCCAAAATTGTTAAGGCGCCCCCTCATATCTTCTTTAATTCTAATGCTTCTATCCTTTATGACATTTCCTTTTAAATCGAGTTTGAGCATAAAACTATGAGTAAAGTTTACTCCGCCATGGGCCAACAATACATTGGATTTCCAAGTGGTACGAGGCCTATCATTATTCTTGCTTTGAACCGAAACCCTCTGAAAAGGAGCATTCCAAGGTTCGAAGAATTCTGTGAGTACCGTTAGCTGTCCATCCTCCTCGATCATAGGCTGAAATATGGCCTCTGTATTATATCGATAAGGTTTATCAGAGCTGTTTTGCTTTAAAGATTTTCTCTTGAGCTTCTGAGCTCTTCTCTCTCCTTCATGATCAAAGAATGAATCAAATTGACCAAACGGAATATATTTCATTGTTTGCTCTCCAGTTCTATTTACATGATTGACATAGAAGCCACTTGGAGAAGTGCCAGCTCTAAAACCATATAGACCGGTTGTTACTTGCTCGATATCATAAATTGAAGATGATACTCCATTGATCAGTTGATAATCTGGATCAGTCTCTAATCTGTAATCTCTGATTAAGTTACCCTCATAATCATAGGTATTCAGCTGAATAGTTCTGTCATTCTTATCGTCCAAAACAGAAACTAGAATATTGAAACTGACTCCATCTTCGTTGACTTTCAATTCTAGAATATCACTTTTGTTTTGATAGACTTGATTGAGCGTTTTCAGGGTTTTGCTCTTCATATCATAGATAAAAGCAGAAGGCCTCAGGTTGATATAACCGACTATGATAGCCGAATTCTTAATGACAGTAAAATCTGTTACTCTAATACTAGTGAGCCTTCTTTGATCAAGTTCATTGACCTGTTTGGATTGAGGATTTACGGTAATGATTTTCAGATCATCTTGCTCAGCCACGTCTTGTAAAAGCAAATAATTGGTTGATCCATCATAGTCTGCTCCTTTGATATAGAAGAGCTTAGAGAGCCTTAAAGAGTCGACCCATTCTATTTGAAAATTACTATTGAAGTGAGTGAACTCAGCAATGTATTCATCTGACTTTTCTATTCGTTTTGAGGCTACTACTAAAAAGCCATTATCCCCGTTAGAAATAACTCTGAAGTCCTTGGTGATATAGTTGAAAGGCGTTTCGTACCTACCTAAATGATATACCTGAGCAATGGATTGCTGAATACTAAAAAGAATGAATAACGAAGCGAAATAAAAGACAGATTTAAATCGAGTTTTGACCATGACCGAGTGTAAGTGTTTGAAGTTAAAACTCTTACACAGGCGAAAAGTTCTCAAAAAGATTTTAACGGTACATGCTCATGAAAAGACTTATTCTTCGAGGTCTTTGGCAACGAAATCAGGGCCTATCGAAACACCATTGATAAAGAATACTTTCCTCATGGAAGAACTCTTATCAGATGGTTTTACATGATGAATACCAAAGATGAGGTATTTATTATCGTGCCAATAAAGGATTCCACTGAAATCATCATCCTCATACTTCAGCTCATCAACTTCATTTAGTAGCGTTAATTCAGAAACATCAGCCTCCTTATCTTCCTTGTTTTTATTCAGGTGCTCAACTACCAATTCTTCATCATAATAGTGAGCGAAATACGCATGCTTGTCATGATAGATAAATTCACCATATGAAGATAATAAGCCCTCAACGCTGTCATCTATTTCATAATTGTGGTCCCATCTCAAATTACCTGAATGATCAAGCGCAAAAGCAAAGGCATGAGTAAAATCAAATTCCCTTTGTTCACGAGCATTCATGTTATCTGGGTCGTTTACCCAATTGTTATTAGGAGAAAAGTTCGCTCCATTGGCATAATAGAAAGGATTGGTTCTATTTCTAAGTGAGTTCATATCGTAATTAGTCGTTGCCCATGGCTTATAAAACTCAGCTAGCACTATTAGCTCACCATCTTCCTCAATCATTTTTCTAAAGATGCCTTCGGTCTTATATCTAAAGACTTTATTGTTTTTAGCGGCAATCATTGACTTGTCCTTCAACTTAGGTGCTCGCTTCTCACCTTCATGCTCAAAAAAGGTATTGAATTGACCAAATGGCATGTACCTCATGGTTTGGGTCCCTGTTCTATCCACATGGTTAACATAAAAGCCACTTGGAGATGTCCCCACCTTGATTCCATATAAACCAACCACCACCTGCTCAATATTGAAAATAGAGGAAGATATGGCCGTGATCAATTGATGGTCCGGTTCAGTCTGCACTTTGTAATCTCTCACTGGATTGCCTTCATAATCATAAGTGTTGATTTGAATGGTCCTGTCCTTTTTCTCATCTAGAACTGATGCGATCACATTGAAAGTGACACTGTCTTGATTGATCTTGATCTCTAATAGCTCCGACTTATTCTGATAGACATTGTTCAGTGTTTTGAGATTCTCGTTGTCCATATCATAGACAAATGCAGCAGGTCTATTCTCCACATAACCGCCTATGATGACTGAGTTCTTTATGATATCGAAATCTGTCACCTCAATTTCAGTAAGCCTTCTCGGTTCAAACTCAGTAATTGAATCATTGTAAGGATCAATTCTTACAATTTTAAGATCTCTGTTCTCTGTTCTGTCTTGAAGCAAAAGGAAATTCTTGGCTCCGTTGAAGCCATAGCCTTTAATAAAAAGCTTCTTAGATATACTCAATGAGTCGGACCACTCAACGTTAAAATCATTGTCTAAATGAGTAAACCAAGCGATAAAGTTCTTACCGTTTACTTTTCTCTCTGATCTGACAATTAAAAACCCTTTGTCATCATTCGGGATAACCACGAAATCATCTGTTCCCCAATCATATTCGGTCTCATACCTACCTACATGGTTGACTTGCCCAAAAGAGGAAATGGAAATCAATAATAATATGATGATTTTCAAATATTTCATGATTCAGACATTGCAATAATCATGTCAAACTCTTCTTTTTTAACTGGCTGAACAGATAGTCTGGTGTTCTTGACAAGCACCATCTCAGACAAGGCATCAGTCTTCTTGATCTCATCTAAAGAAACAGGTCTCTTTAACTTCTGCTTTGGAACGAAATCTACAACTACCCATCTTTCATCATCGGTAGTCGGATCAGGATAGTGCTCTGAAACGCACTCAGCAATACCCACAACGCTCTTTTCATTGACACTATGATAGAACAGCGCCAAGTCTCCAGGCATCATCGCTTTGATATTGTTTCTTGCCTGATAATTCCGAACCCCATCCCAGTGGTCTTTCCCTAGTTTTACTAGGTCGTCCCAGGAGTAGGCGTTAGGCTCAGATTTGATCAACCAATAATTCATATGCGATTTGTTTAGAAAGAAATAAACTTCCTTCCTTAAATTTAACTTCATTCTGAAACAAAGCAACAAGACCTTGGACAATCGATCGATCATCAAACAACTGAAACTACAAGCAGCATTAATGGAACTGCATGATGAAAACAGCTTTAAAATTCGCGGTTATCAAAATGCTGTTTTCCATTTAGACAAGTCAGAATTAGTACTGGCTGAGATGGAATTGAAGCAACTCGAATCGATCGAAGGAATTGGCAAGGGCATCGCCACAACTATCTTTGAAATAGTTAATCAAGGAACCTCAAATGCCTTAAATGAGCTTTTAGAAAATACTCCCGAAGGCATCATTGAGTTGCTTGATATGAAAGGCATCGGGCCGAAAAAGATCAAAGTGCTTTGGAAAGAATTAGGGATCGAAAGTGGTCATGAACTAAAAGAAGCTGCCAACTCAGGACTTGTAGCAAAACTGAAAGGTTTTGGCGAAAAGACTCAAAAGACCATTATTGATGCTTTAGAATTTAAGGAAGCCAATGCGAACAAATTGCATTATGCAGAAGCAGAAGCTTTATCAAATGAATTGTTAGAGCTACTTATAAGCCAAGGAATAACAGCTCAAGAAATTGGTCATCTCCGTAGAAAAATGGAGATCATTGAGCAAATAGAACTTCAAGTTGTTTCGGAGCAATTCGATCAAACAGAAGAAAAACTGAACGCAATTGAAGTGCTTAGTCAAGACTTAAAAAGTAGCGGACCTAAGAAGTGGATCGGTCATTTCAAAGAACATTTAACACCCATAAGCATTCTGCTTTCAATCCCGTCAGACGAAATTAAAGATCAATTGCTTTATTCATCGAGCAGTCTCCACTTGGCCACACCTATTATAGATAAAAAGACCATTCGCGAATTAGCAATGGGCGGATCATATGAAAACGAAGAAGCATTCTATCAATCGATAGGATTAGATTTCATTGAGCCAGAATTAAGAGAGGGCTACTTTGAAATAGAGGCTGCCAAGGCGCAAAGGCTCCCTCAATTAGTTGAGATGTCTGACCTCAAAGGTATTCTCCATAATCACTCTACATATAGCGATGGAAAACATAGTTTGAGAGACATGGCTGTTTACTGCAAAGAATTGGGTTATGAATATCTAGGTATGTGCGACCATAGTAAAAGTGCATTTTATGCCAATGGGCTGAATGAAGACAGGATCGTTCAACAGCACAAAGAAATAGATGAACTCAACGCGGAACTGGCGCCATTTAAGATCTTTAAAGGAATAGAATCCGATATTCTCTATGATGGTCAATTGGATTATGATGATGAGGTATTAGCAAGCTTCGATTTCATTGTTGCTTCAGTTCATTCTCAACTTAAAATGAATAAGCAGAAGGCAACTCAACGTCTATTAACAGCTATTGAAAACCCATACACGACTATCCTTGGGCATCCAACAGGCAGGCTTCTTTTAAGACGTGAAGGTTACCCAATTGATCACAAAGCTGTGATTGATCATTGTGCAAAACACGGAGTGGTAATAGAGATCAATGCCAATCCTTGGCGTTTAGACCTCGATTGGAGATGGGTTCACTATGCCATTGAAAAAGGTGTTATGCTTTCCGTTAACCCCGATGCGCATGAAAAAGATGGTTATCATGACATGAAGTATGGCCTACTTGCAGGAAGAAAAGGAGGTCTGTCTGCTGAAATGACCTTCAATGCTTTACCTTTGGAAAAAGTTGAAGAACATTTTGCTTCAAGAAAAAGTCAGATAAAGGCAAATGCCTAAGAAAGTACTCATTCTCAGATTTTCGTCCATTGGGGATATCGTTTTGACTACCCCAGTCATAAGGGCTATTAAAACACAGCTCGATGATGTGGAAGTGCATTTCTGTACAAAAAAGCAATTCAGTTTTGTTCTGGAGTCAAACCCATACATCGACAAATTCCATTACCTAGAAAGTGATATTAAGGAGCTTGGTAAAAAGCTTCAGAAAGAGAATTTTGACTTCGTGGTCGACCTACATAACAACTTAAGGACCCGAAGGCTCAAAAAGATCATCAATACCGAAAGCAAGTCTTTTCCAAAGATCAATTGGGAAAAATGGTTGATCGTCAATTTAAAAGTAGACCGGTTACCTAATGTGCATATTGTTGATCGCTACATGGAAGCGGCAGCTCCTTTAGGGATTAAAAATGACGCTTTAGGCTTAGAATACTTTATACCTGACAAAGACATTGTTGAAAGAGACTGGCTGCCTGAAACGCACCGATCCGAATATGTAGCTTTTGCTATTGGCGGTACTCATAAGACCAAGCAACTCCCTCTTGATCGTATGATTGAATTGTGCGACAAAATAAATAAACCCATTGTTCTTCTAGGTGGTAAAGAAGATGCTGAGCAAGGCGAAAAGATTTCCGACTTCTTTGATAGAAAATATGAAAAAGAAGACTTCAAAGAGCCCTTAGAGGAATTGGGTAAGAAAGCATTGATCTATAATGCCTGCGGTAAGTTCAACTTCAATCAATCAGCTTCTATCGTAAAAGGAGCCAGTTACGTTTTTAGCCATGACACCGGAATGATGCATGTAGCGGCTGCTATGAACAAAAACATCTTTAGCATTTGGGGAAATACCATTCCGGAATTTGGAATGTACCCCTACAGAACAAAGTTCACCATACTTGAAAAGAAAGGCTTAGGTTGCAGGCCTTGTTCGAAATTAGGCTATAATAAGTGTCCTAAAGGGCATTTCAAATGTATGAATGAGATCATCTTTGACTTTTGGCTACCATGAATCCTAAGCGCCTCCAACTCATATCACTTATCTGTCTAGTACTTTCTTTGTTAGTAGAATTAGCAGACCAACAGGCTTGGCTCAATTTTGGAAATCCGGAGTTGCCTTGGGGTATTTCATTAGGGCTGATTCTAGCAGCTCTTTCATTCAACATTAAGGTGATACGAGATTTTGGTGTTGCTAAGAAAGTCCGAAAACAAAGTCAAGGATTGGTTATGCTAACAGCGGTTTATGCCTTTGCTGTTTTTGCTTTGGAGATCATTTAGATTTCTTCGACTTGAGGTATTTCTTCTTCTGCCTTTTAGACATCTCTTGCATGATCATCTCTTCATCGAGATAGCAGGCGTACTTTAAATCATCTAGCAATTCTTCTACCTCTCCATCTTCTGTTAGGAATTTGATCTTTTGGTAGTCCCATTCGAAATACCCTTGATCCCATGGATTCAACTCTTCATTAATCTTTAAGTATTGAACCATAAAACGAACATGGTGCCCATTGACATAGCCCTTGCCTTCTGAGATAGCTAATGCCTGTCCTTGTAGAATTTCATCGCCAACTTCGACTTTCGCAGTACCTTTTTTGAAAACCGAGTAGACACCAATGGTGCCATCATTATGCTCAATCTCAATCTCATTGCGCACATCAGAAAAAGTCATTTGATCGCCAGTAGCTTCTTTGCTCTGTTCAACTCTAACTACCTTACCTCCTCTGGCTGCATGGATCATAGCTCCCTCTTCCATTTCAAAACTTAAGGCATAGTAATTAGCTGGTGCTTTACCCTTCTTTGCATTGACATTGGTTAGTTCACGAACCAAGCTTTCTTGGCCAACTTGAACTGGCATAGAATAAATGAATGAGGAACTCTCGGGTTCAATCGTACCGGCTTGATAAACAAAACTAAAGTCTATAGTTGGGCTCCCAATTCCAGATCTAGTGAGTTTAAAAAGTCTTGTTCTTCCTTCTGCAATTGACTTAACAGAAGGTAAACTTACGCTAGCCGCAAGTCCATCTAGGGTTTTGAAATAAACTGCTACTGTTTGATTTTGGCCAGTTCTATTGTCAGCATAAAAACTAAAATCTCCTTGCGAGGTCTGTTCATAGCTTACTGTTACAGGCTCTCTTTGGGCTAAAAGAGAAATTGTGAATAATGAACAGATAACGAGTACGGTAAATTTTCTCATAATGGATGCTTAAATCATGTTTCTATTAAGTATACCTACTTCAGTAGCAAAGTGAGTATTCTAGTTTTAAGAAGCACTTGTTAAGTCTGCTATACGTTCACTAACATGAGTCCATTGAAAAGAATCCACTTTCTCTGAAAACTCCTTCTTAATACGTTCCAGCATCAAATTCCCTATGCTACCGGCATGAGAATGTTCAATTTCTCGATTTGGTTCGAATTTACCTTGTTCCACATCTAGGCCCACCTTCTTGTATGCATCTCTGAAAGGAACACCTGAAAGCACCAGTCTATTCACTTCTTCAACAGTAAACAGATAATCATACTTTTTCTGATCAATCACGTCAGCATTAATTTCCATTTGTGGCAACATGTATGAAGACATTTGAAGACAGTCCTTCATATCTTGTATAGCTGGAAATAGAACTTCCTTGATCAATTGCATCTCACGATGGTAGCCGACTGGTAAATTCACTAGCAGCATCGCAATGTCATTTGGTACTGCCTGTAGTCGGTTGCATTTGCCTCGCATCAATTCAAAAACATCAGGGTTCTTTTTATGAGGCATAATGCTGGATCCCGTAGTCAATTCATCCGGAAAAGAAACAAATCCAAAATCCTGACCCATATACAGACAGACATCCATAGCCAGTTTACCTAAAGTGGCAGCAATTGCTGACATGCCCATGGCCATAGATTTCTCAGCTTTGCCTCTGCCCATCATGGCGTATACCACATTATAATTCATAGAATCAAAGGCCAAAAGATCGGTAGTCTGTTGACGATCTAAAGGAAAGGACGAACCGAAACCAGCACCAGAACCCAAGGGATTCTTGTTAACTAAGTCATATGTGGCCTTCAAAAAAACTAGATCATCAGATAAACTTTCTGCATATGCACTCAACCACAAGCCTATTGAACTTGGCATGGCTACTTGCATATGGGTATAACCTGGAATTAATACCGATTGGTATTTTTTAGAAAGATCAAGAAGGACATTGAATAGATCGCTTGTGAGTTTTACCACCTCAATCAATTCAGCCCGCATGAATAGCTTAAGATCCACTAGGACTTGATCATTTCGAGATCGACCTGAATGAATCTTCTTACCAACATCTCCTAATTTAGCAGTAAGCATAAGCTCAATTTGTGAGTGGATGTCTTCCACATCGTCCATCATCTTGAATTCGCCCCTTATGATGGTTTGATAAATGGCTTTTAACTCTTGATGTATCTGTTCTTTTTCCTCTACCTCTAACAAACCAACGGAGGCTAGCATTTCTGTATGCGCCAAAGACCCCAGCACATCATAAGGTGCCAAATCTATGTCAAATTCAAGATCTCGACCGACAGTGAATCGATCCACTAATTCAGATGCTGTCTTATCTTTTTGCCAAAGCTTCATGATACTTTTTCATTTAGTAAAGGACTGAGCAGTTTCTTATATAACTCAATTCCTTCTTCAATTTCATTGATATATATAAACTCATCGGCAGTATGTGAACGAGCCGAATCTCCAGGACCAATTTTGAGAGACGGACAATCTAAAAGTGCCTGATCTGAAAGCGTAGGTGAACCATAAGTAGATAGCCCCAAAGATCTGCCTGACTGTACTATAGGGTGATCCAAATCGATCCCACTAGGATTTAAACGAGTAGATCTCGGATGCACATCTGACTTTACATTTTGTCTAATTTGCTCCAAAAGCTCCTTATTAGAATAGACATCTGTGCTCCGAACATCTACCACGAATTCACAACGATCGGGCACTACATTGTGCTGAGATCCTGCGTTGATTTGAGTGACTGACATTTTCACTGGCCCTAAAGCTTCAGACTCTTTTGTAAACTCGAAATTTTTGAACCAATTGATATCCTCCATTGCCATGTAGAGGGCATTTTTACCTTCGTTTCGAGCTGCATGACCAGCTTTGCCCTTGGCCACACAGTCTAAAACCATTAGGCCTTTTTCGGCCACTGCCATTTGCATTTGAGTAGGCTCTCCTACAATAGCAAAATCTAAATGACCTAAATCTGGCTTAATCAATTCAATCCCTTGCTTTCCACTAATTTCTTCTTCCGCTGTAGCAGCAAAGATTAGATTGTATTCAATTTCTTTGGAAGCAAAATGTAAGAATGTCGCCAATAGTGAGACCAATGCTCCTCCGGCATCATTACTACCCAAACCATATAATTTCCCGTTTTCAATACTCGGCTCGAATGGATCCCGAGTATAACCAGCATTCGGTTTTACAGTATCATGATGAGAATTCAATAGGATGCTAGGTTTTGACTGATCGAAGAATTTGTTCTTCACCCAAACATTATTGGCTTTTCGATGAACAACATACCCGCTCTTTTTCAAAGCACCTTCAAGGATATCTGCTGTAGCCTTTTCATCCTTGCTGATAGAAGGTGTTCTGATCAGTTCTTGTAATATGAATATGGCATCCTGACTTGTCATAGTATCTCTGTTCCTGCCTTTCCCAATTGCAGATTCTTTAAATCGTAATAAGCACCGATACGCACAGCGCTTACACCTTCAACCTTTGCTTCAAAGGCATTCTTTAATTTAGGCAACATCCCGGAATGAATAACACCCTCATTAATATACTGATCAGTATTTTTTTTACTTAATTGATCAAAAACCTCATTTGATTCAACATTTTTTAAGACACCGATCTTTTCAAAGCAGTAAATCAATTGGACATTATATTCTGTGACCAAAGCCTGAGCAATGATCGCAGCCATTGTATCTGCATTTGTATTGAGCATGTGTCCCTGACCATCATGAGTGAGTGCTGGGATTACAATACTTAGCCCTTGATTGATCAAAGTATTAATCAATCCAGTGTTCACTTCTTTTTTGTCGACATCGCCCGCAAAACCATAGTCTATTTCTCCAACGGGTCTTATACTAGCTTTTAGAAGATTACCATCGGCCCCTGTTAACCCTATGGCATTGCATTCCTTTGCCTGCAACAATGAAACGATTCTCTTATTGAGAAGCCCTCCATAGACCATTGTAACTAAATCGAGTGTGGCTTTATCTGTAATTCTTCGCCCATCAACCATTTGCTGATTGATACCCATTTTCTCTCCTAATTGAGTGGCAATTTTACCCCCTCCATGGATTAGTATTTTGGCTCCCTCCAATGAGGCAAAATCAGAAAGGAAATCGTTTAATGCCTTTTCATCATCAATCACATTTCCGCCCACCTTGATCACATACAAATCTTTCATAGCAATGCGTTCATTACAGTTTGAGCAGAATAAACTCGATTTTCAGCCTGCTTTAAATGGATGGCATTCGGACTATCCATAACCTCATCATCCATTACTACACCTCTTCGAACAGGTAAGCAATGCATTATTTTGGCATCATTGGTCAACTCAATATGTTTCATAGAAATCCGCCATGAATCATCTGTATTGAGCACCTTACCATATTCTGAATACGAAGACCAATTTTTTACATAGACAAAGTCTGCACTTTTCAATGCTTCAAATTGATCGAAAATGATTGGCACATCTCCCGTATACTCATTACTCAACTCGTATCCCTTCGGATGAGTAATGGTCAAATCAACATCAGCAGCATTCATCCATTGAGCAAAAGAATTTGGGACGGCATGAGGAAGGGCTTTCACGTGTGGTGCCCAAGTCAATACTACTTTAGGTTTTCGAGTCTCTGTCCAATTTTCCTTAATGGTGATCAGATCTGCAAAAGCTTGCAACGGGTGCCCAGTGGCAGACTCCAAACTTATGATGGGTACTCCAGCATATTGAATAAAGCTATTCAATACCAACTCCGAATAATCCTCCTCCTTAGAATTTAAAGAAGGAAAAGTTCGAATGGCCAAAAGATCGAAGTAGGTACCCATGACAGCTGCTGCCTCCTTGATATGCTCAGCTTTATCTCCATCCATTTTAACTCCATGGCCGAACTCCAGTGCCCAACCATCTTTACCTATGTCAAGTACAACAGGTTCAGCGCCTAAATTTTGAGCTGCAATTATAGAACTCAATCGAGTTCTTAAACTTGGGTTGAAAAAGATCAAACCGATTCTTTTCCCTGCCAACTTATCTTGCTGTTGGGGATTTGCTTTAAAAGCCAGTGCTTGCTGCACTGCCCCATCCAAATCATCTATATCCTCGACTGACGTAAAATGCTTCATGATAATTCAGATTTAAGTGCCTTGAGAAATGGCTCGAGCTGATCCTTTGTGATATTTAAAGGTGGTAATAATCGAAGCGTATTGGGATCAGCAGCCGAACCAGTGAAAATCTTATGCTCGTTTAAAAGATGAGTACGAAGCTCCTTCACAGGTATTCCTATATCGATTCCAAGCATCAAACCAGAACCTCGAACTTCTTCGATACCTTCTATGGCTTGTAATTCTTTCTTTAGCCAAGCTCCTATTTCTTGTGCATGATTAACCAGTTGCTCTTGCTTGATTATCTCAAGTACAGCCAGACCTGCGGAGCATGCCAAATGATTACCCCCAAAAGTGGTTCCTAACATTCCGTACCAGGAGTCAATACCATCATCTATCAGAATACCTGCAATTGGGAAACCATTGCCCATGCCTTTGGCCATTGTGATAATATCGGGTCGCACCTCGTATTGCTGAAAAGCGAAGAATTCTCCACTTCGCCCAAATCCGGATTGAACTTCATCAAGAATAAGTTTTGCTCCATAATGATCGCAAAGGGCTCTTGCAGTCTGCAAAAATTCCGAAGTAGGCTCGAATATACCTGCTACACCCTGAATTCCTTCGATGATAACTGCCGCAACATCATCAGCCATGCATTCCGCCAGTGCCTCCGAATTGTTGAGAGGAACAAAAGTCACTTCATGCCCTTGATTGTAAGCTGCAACAATCTTTGGATTGTCTGTAGCTGCAACAGCTCCTGAAGTTCTACCATGGAAAGCTTTGCCCATAGCTATTATTCTGCTTTTCCCAGTAGAGAATGAAGCTACCTTAAAGGCATTCTCAATGGCCTCTGCTCCCGTACTGCATAAAAACAATTCATAGTTTTCAACGCCAGATACCTCTTCTAACAAGCTCGCATAGTCCTTTTGTAAACTGTTTTGAACCGAATTGGAATAGAATCCTAAATCACTCAATTGCTTACTTAATCTTTCTACATAGTGAGGATGGCTATGGCCGATTGAGATGACAGCATGACCTCCATAAAGATCTAGATATTCGACACCTTCTTTATCCCAGACTTTTGCACCCTGAGCTTTTACAGGCTCAATTTCAAAAAGTGGGTATACATCAAACAACTTCATGACACTGACTTTTTAATCTCCTCGATTTTCTGGTATGATGTGACCAACCCTTTAATCAAAGCTGAGCTTAAACCTTGATGCTCCATTTCATTCAAACCTTCTATTGTACATCCTTTTGGTGTAGTCACTCGGTCGATCTCAGCCTCAGGATGATTACCTAATTCATCTAAAAGACTAGCAGCACCAAGACAAGTCTGCACGGCCATTTGCTTCGCCTCAGGTGCATCGAAACCCAATTGAATGGCTCCTTGAGTAGTTGCACGAATTAGACGCATCCAGAATGCTATACCACTAGCGCAAACCACTGTAGCCGCCTGCATTAAAGACTCCTCGATAACCAATGTTTCGCCCAACACTCCCAAAACCTCTTTGGCTTGGATCATTTTGTTCTGAGCTAGAGAATTAGCACTTAGACAAGTCATAGACTTTTCAACTGCCGCTGCCGTATTGGGCATACTTCGAATGATCGGCACACTACCCAATGCGCCTTCTAATGCTTCAATACTTTGACCCGTCATTGTGGAAATCACTAATTGATCATTACCCAAAACATTCTTGATCTGATCAGCAACCACTTTCAGCTGAGCAGGTTGAACAGCAATTACAATGACATCGCTTTGCTGAACTGCCTCTTTATTATCTTGACTCAACTCTACTTTATCCAACTTATCAGCCCATTCTTTCAAAGAGGAAATATCTCGTTTGGTAAGCACCAATTGTTCCACTTTATTTGAGTGAGCAAGCCCTTTCGCCATGGACAAGCCTAAATTACCAGCTCCTATAATTGTTACTTTCATAGCACTCCTTTTAGAATCGTGAAGCTTTTAATTTCAATCCCTCTTGTTCTTCAAGACCAAACATGAGATTCATATTTTGTACTGCTTGACCAGATGCCCCTTTTAATAAATTATCTATAGCAGATTGAACCATGAGATAACCGTTGTGCATTTCTAAATGGATCAAGCACTTGTTCGTATTGACCACTTGCTTCAAGTCAAGAGGTTGGTCTGTTACATGAGTGAATGGATGATCCTCATAATACTCCTTATACACAGCTATGGCTTCTTGCAATGGCCACTCGCAATATTGATAAGCAGTTGCTAAAATACCACGCGTAAAATTTCCTCGATAAGGAATAAAGTTCAATGGCTGATCGAACCAGGGCTGATACTGCACCAAGGATTGCTTGATCTCAGCTAAATGCTGATGTTCAAAAGCCTTATAGGTTGAAATATTATTATTTCGCCAGCTGTAATGAGTAGTGCTTGTTGGAGTTAAGCCAGCCCCAGTGGAACCGGTTATACCAGACACATGAACTTCCTTTAACATACCGTTATAAGCCAGAGGCAATAGCGCTAATTCTATGGCAGTAGCAAAGCATCCTGGGTTGGCTACAAAATCCGCTTGCGCGATCTCCTCTTTATTCAACTCAGGTAAACCATAAGTTTTCTCGGCTCTAAAATCATGACTTAGATCGATGACTTTGGTATTTGATTGAATATGATTCTCACTCAAATATTCCTTCGACTTTCCATGCCCTAGACACAGAAAAACAACATCTGCCTCCTGACTGAATTCATTCGAAAACTCTAATTCTATATCCCCAATCAGATCTTGATGAACTGATGAAAGTAACTGGCCAGCTTGGCTTTGACTGATCACTTCAGTCAACTTTACATTCGGGTGGTTTAACAATAAGCGAATCAGCTCTCCGCCTGTATAGCCCGCACCTCCTATGATTGCTGCACTGATCATAACGTCTCGTTTAATTGATGATAAATGGCATTTTGATTTCCGAATATCTTCGCGAAACCACGCACATCTTCACCTGTCCATGTATTATTCATTTCTCCGTAATGACCGAATTTTGCAGACATCAGATCATGTTCAGATTCAATCCCATTGATCACAAATCGATAGGGATGTAGCGTTATAAAAACCTTGCCAGAGACAAATTGCTGAGTATTCTGCATCATGGCTTCTAAGTCGCGCATGACCGGATCTAGAAACTGACCTTCATGAAGCCAATTCCCATAGAATGAAGCCACCTGATCTTTCCAATACAGTTGCCACTTACTCAATGTATGCTTTTCAAGTGCTTGATGAGCTTTGATAGTTAAGATAGCCGAAGCCGCCTCAAAGCCTACCCGGCCTTTAATTCCGATGATGGTATCACCAACGTGTATATCTCGACCTATTCCAAATGGAGCGGCCAACTTTTCAAGGTGTTGAATGGCTTCAACAGAACTACCAAAAGTTTCATTATCAACACCAATTAGCTCACCTTGCTCGTAAACTAACTCCAGCTCATTTTCTGACTCTTGAGTGACTTGAGTTGGCCATGCCGATTCAGGGATTTGTCCATGAGAGGTCAATGTTTCTTTACCCCCAATGGATGTACCCCAAAGACCTTGGTTGATACTATACTCAGATTTTGTAAAATCACCTTCCACCCCATGCTTGAGTAAGTAATCGATTTCTTCTTGACGAGATAACTTCAGATCTCGAATCGGAGTGATAATCTCTGCTTCAGGTAAAAATGTCTGAAAGATCATATCGAATCGTACTTGGTCATTTCCAGCTCCAGTACTACCATGAGCAATTTTTTGAGCTCCTAATGACTTAGCGTACTTCGCAATCGCCAATGCTTGACTAACACGCTCAGCACTCACCGACAAAGGATAGCTGCCATTCTTTAAAACATTGCCAAAGACTAAGAACTTGACCACTTTTTGATAGTAATTCTCAGTCTCATCTATGGTCTGATGCGTCTTCACTCCTAGCTCAAAGGCTTTCTTTTCAATTTGGTCTAATTCCTCACTATCGAAGCCTCCGGTATTGACGATAACTGAGTGCACTTCTAGACCCAATTCATTTGAAAGATATTTAACACAGAATGAGGTATCTAATCCTCCACTGAAAGCTAGAACCACTTTATTATTTTCCATTTCCGTTCTTTTTAAGTTGTCGCTTTAGCAACACTGATTTTTTAAGGCGAGTCCATCGATTAAAAAGACTAAAATCTTTATCCAATTCTCGATCAACCCATTTAGTGCGTTTTGGCTTTTGATTTTCCTCCCATTTAGGATTGTACAGCATAGCAGTACAAATACATCCTTGCTGATTTTTACTCTTTAGAATATCATAATTGACACAACTCTGACAGCCTTGCCAAAAGGCTTCATCACCTGTTAATTCTGAATAGACAACTGGTTTATAGCCCAATTCAGAATTGATTTTCATGACTGCTGCCCCTGTTGTTAAACCAAAGATCTTGGCATTAGGAAACTTCTTGCGCGAAAGGTCGAAGGTGGCTTTTTTGATCTGCTTAGCTAAGCCATGACCACGATACTGATTGTTGACTATTAATCCTGAGTTGGCCACAAAACGGCCATGACCCCAAGCTTCGATATAACAAAAACCTGCCCATTCTCCATCAGGTGTTTGAGCTACCACGGCCTTCCCTTCGAGCATCTTTTGACTGACATACTCAGGTGTTCTTTTGGCAATTCCAGTACCACGCACTTTAGCCGATGCAGCTATTTCATCGACTATGGTCTGCGCAAAATGTATATCCTCTTTCGAGGCTTCTTTGATCAGAAACTTCTTTTTCATGAGTAAAAATACCTATTGGCAAATAGTAAAATGTAAATAAATGAGAGTGCGGCATGCCACGTAGGCTGCCAAAAATGATATAGGCGCTTAGCGCCTCCTGATCCTTGGAGAAACAACAGTATTTACCCCAGCGGGAATCGCTACGGGTAGAGTGTTATATGTAAATCTGTTGTTTAACATTTTGCTTTAGTACGTCAAAGGACGTAAAAAGATTCTTATGAATAAGAGAAAAGAATGAATTTTTATGCAAATCGTTTGCAATGAATCATTCATTTCTTGAAAAAGACACTCAAAACCCTCATCCCGAAATAGCCAAGAAAAGGTAAGATGGGAGTCATATAGGTATATGTTTCCCAGATTTGTTGATTGGTATCTGCATTCTGAAATGTGGAGTGCCAATTGCCTGAAAGCAGAAATGAAATGGGTAACCACAGCAAGCCCATCACCAAACTCAACAAAACGGTTGAATAGTAAAACCTTTGAGGAACTGGGTGCAAGGGCCTTCTTTTTCGAACGATTAAAAAATTCAATGGGAATAGAGTAAAAAGAACAGCTGTCATGATATTACCCCAAGGCAGCGAGCCCCCTTCAACAACTGGCATAGTTAAAAGAGGCGACCCCGTAACCAAGGAAGTAATAATGAACATCTGAATCAGAATCGAAAAAAGAAAATAAAGCTGTTTAGTCTTCATCTCATTCACCAATCCACTCGGCTACAAATAAGTTGGTATCTCTAGTACCTCCATTGTTTCTATTGGATGCAAACACCAAGTATTTACCATCATTCGAAAATACCGGAAAGGCATCGAAAGTTTCATCTCTCGTTATTCTAGTTAGACCAGTACCATCTAAGTTGATCATGTATAGGTTAAATGGGAAACCTCTTTTTGCTGTATGATTGCTGGCAAAAATGATCTTCTCACCGCTGGGGTGAAAGAATGGCGCCCAATTGGCCTGTCCTAAATCGGTGATCTTCCTAGCATCAGAGCCATCTGCGTTCGCCACATACAACTCCATATCAGTAGGTGTCACCAAACCCTCTTTCAATAATGCCTTATATTCTTCTTTCTCCTCATCTGTCTTAGGCCTAGAAGCTCTCCAGATCAATTTGCTCCCATCCGGAGAGAAGAATGCCCCACCGTCATAACCTAAATCAGAGGTGATCTGCTTCACATCAGTTCCATCTAAGTTCATGGTAAATAATTCCAAATCACCTGTTCTCATGGAGGTAAAGACCATTCGATCACCCTTGGGCGAAACCGTAGCCTCTGCATCATATCCAGGTTCATTTGTTAACTGATTGATCATATTGCCCTCCAGATCGGTAGTGAAAATGTCGAATGAAGGATAGATAGGCCATACATATTTGCCATCCGTTCTGGCTTCTGGCGTAGGTGGACAATTTTCATCTCCTAAGTGAGTAGATCCATAAACTATTTGCTGATTCGGTAGGAAATAAGAGCAAGTGGTTCTACCCATAGAAGTACTGACCATTTTTGGTCTGTTATTTTTCAGGTCATCATTTCTCCAGTCTGTAACAAAGATCTGATCACACTCAACCCCCCACTCTTTATAATCAGACTGAAAGACCAAATATTTATCATCAAAACTCCAATAAGCCTCAGCATTATTGCCTCCAAAAGTCAATTGCTTGATATTCTTGAGATACTTCATCTCCTCGGGGTGTAGAAGCAATGAATCCATCTGAGATCTCCCCTCATCATTAGTTGCTTTTTCTTTAGGAGCTCCACAGCCCATTACTAGAAGAATAAAAAATAGCGATAGATACTTCATGATATTATTTGGATAATAAAGCGGCCAAATTAATCATTATTATCTTTGAATGGAATCTGATAGACTATGAGAATTTTTAAGTACCCATTAGCCTTATTTTTTGCACTAAGCATCAGCGCTTGTACTGATTATGAAACTGACAGAGAGGTTCAGCAAGGTTTAGAAAAAGATGTTTACTATTTAGCTGCTGACGAATTAGAAGGAAGAGCATTCGGAACACTTGGAGAGCAAAAAGCAGCCACTTATCTAGCTAAAAGATTTGAAGAGGTAGGACTTACCCCAAAAGGAACCAATGGCTTTTTTCAGGAATTCACTGTAAAGAAAGCTACCAACCCACACGAACAAGCCAAGATTGGCTCAGATGGTGAAGGCCTCAAAGGAAGAAACGTGGTAGCTGCTATAGAAAATGGCGCATCTAACTGGGTAATTATTGGAGCACACTTTGATCACTTGGGTTATGGAAGTGAAGGATCTTTGCATAGAGGAGAACCTGCTATTCACAATGGGGCAGATGATAATGCCAGTGGTACTGCAGCACTTATAGAATTGGGATCTGTTCTTAAAACCAAAGATCTAAATACCAATGTGCTGTTTATTGCCTTCTCAGGCGAGGAAAACGGTCTATGGGGTTCCAACTACTATTCTAAGAACCCTACCATTGATTTAAACTCTGCTTCTTACATGATCAATATGGATATGATCGGTCGATTAAACGAAGAAAAGACATTGGCTATAAATGGTGTGGGTACTAGCCCATCTTGGAATGGCGCATTAGAAGCGGTAAATACTGATACGTTGAAATTAGTTACCTCAGAATCAGGAATAGGCCCTTCTGATCACACGTCATTTTATCTTCAAGATATTCCAGTACTTCACCTCTTCACTGGACAACACGAGGATTATCATAAACCAAGTGATGATGCAGAGAAAGTTAACTACCCAGGCCTTGTAAAAATTGTCAGGTATGTTGAGCGACTTGTAGTGGAATTGGATCAACCAGAAAAATTAGCTTTTACAAAAACCAAAGAAGATGAAAGTACCTCTCCTCGCTTTTCAGTTTCACTTGGGGTAGTTCCTGATTATCTATTCGATGGTGAAGGCATGAGAGTAGATGGTGTTTCCGAAGGGAAACCTGCAGAAGCTGCAGGCATGCAGAAAGGTGATGTTGTTGTTAAGCTAGGAGACTCAACTGTTGTTGACATGATGAGCTATATGAGAGCGTTGAGTGCTTTCAAAGAGGGTGATAGAACTGTAGTAGAATTCAAAAGAGGTGAAGAACTGAAAGCAGCGCAGATCAAGTTCTAATGTTCATCTTTAAAACGATATTCAAATTCCTTAGAGATCCAGAATACAGAAGTCTACTTTTTGCTTCTGCTATAGTCGTTTTGGTGGGTACGGTATTCTACCATTTCGTAGAAGGATGGAGTTGGCTCGATTCACTCTACTTCTCTACTATAACTTTAACGACTATAGGTTATGGCGACTTCTCTCCTATAACTGACCTTGGTAAAGGATTCACTATCATCTACATATTAATTGGCGTTGGTCTCATCCTAGCATTTATCAATACCGTTTATAGCCACTTCACGCACGAACGCATGCTCGAAAAGAAAGAGCGAAAAAGAAAATTCAAGAAAAAAGTGTAAGCCCGGAACTTATTTTTGGAACGACTGTTCTATTAAAACTTAATTTATTTTGGAACAATCATTCTAATAAATAATCAAATGGGAAAATTAAACAACAAAGTTGCTGTTATTACTGGTGGTAGTACAGGAATTGGACTTGCTACAGCAAAAGTATTTTTAGCCGAAGGAGCCAAAGTAGTGATCACTGGAAGAACTCAAGAAACACTTGATGCCGCATCAGCTGAAATTAACAATGACAACTTACTAGCAGTTACATCTGATACTTCTAAGCTAGATCAAATTGATGCATTGGTTGAACAAGTAAGCAGTGCATTCGGTAAAGTGGATATTCTTTTCGCTAATGCTGGTATCGCTTGGTTTGCTCCTATCGATCAGGTAGATGAAGCCTTCTTTGATGCGCACTTTAATACCAACGTTAAAGGTCTATTCTTTACGGTACAGAAGTTCTTGAAAATCTTTAATGACAATGGATCAGTTGTATTAAACGCCTCAGCTGTGGTCCATAAGGGGTTTGAAAATGGTTCTGTTTATTCAGCTACCAAAGGAGCAGTAAGAAACTTGGCAAGAACCATCTCAACTGATCTAGCTCCAAGAGGAATCCGAGTGAACGTGGTAAGCCCAGGTCCAATCGAAACACCTATTTACGGTAAAATGGGAATGACAGAAGAGCAACTACAAGGAATGGCTGAAGGCTTTGCTCAAATGGTTCCAATGAAAAGATTCGGTGCTAGTGACGAAGTGGCTAAGGCAGTATTGTTCTTAGCATCTGATGACTCATCCTATGTTCTTGGTGAGGAAATCTTAGTAGATGGCGGTATCGCTACCATCTAATTTGCTAATTCTGGAACGAACAGTTAAATTTAATAGTCATCGGCACAACCGGTGACTATTTTAAACTCTTTTCATATGGCTAGAACTAAGAACTTTGATCAAAATGAAGTTTTACAAAGAGCTTTGGAGCTCTTCTGGTCAAAAGGATATAATGCAACTTCCATTCAAGATTTGGTAGATCATCTAGGTGTAAACAGAGCTAGCCTCTACGGTACTTGGGGTGATAAACACAGCCTGTATCTAGAGACACTTAAGCTCTACCGCAAAGGAGCATCTACTTGGCTTTTAGAATTGGTTAGATCTGAAAGGCCTGCGAAACAGATCGTTGAAGAGTTTCTTAACTACGCCATTGTTGAATCAGAAATTGAACAGACTAACAATGGGTGTTATCTAGTGAATTCAGCAACTGAATTGGCTAATACGGATAAGGAGGTCAGCGCACTTGTAAATGACAATAAAGAGACTGTTGTTAAAGTTCTAACCGCCATTATAGAAGAAGGCAAGGAAGAAGGTGAGATCACATCTCTCAGATCTAGTGAAGATCTAGCTACCTATATTTTTAGTATTGTCAGCGGACTACGTGTGATGAGACAAACGGGCATGAGCACTAAAGAACTAAGAAAGATCGCTGAAATAGCACTTTCTACCTTAGACTGATTTAAGTCAGTTTTTAGATAAATGAAAGTGCTATGTTTGTTAGCTCAAATTTTTTTTGATTGAGCATGGCACGTGTAGCAGCACTTTTTTTAGAAAAGTATCAGTTTGGCATATTACGCATCTGTATAGGAGTTCTTTTTTTATGGTTCGGAGCACTCAAATTTTTTCCAGGAGTTAGCCCAGCAGAAGCCCTAGCAACAGAAACTGTAGACATATTAACTCTTAGGCTTTTCAATCGCCCTTTCTTATATACCTCCTTAGCTATCATGGAAGTGGCTCTAGGTAGTCTGCTTGTTTTTACAAGAGAATATCGCGTAACATTTTGGCTACTGATCTTCCATATGTTCTGTACCATTTTACCTCTTTTCATTTTACAGGAAGTCACCTTTGTCCATTTCCCTTATCAATTAACGATCGAAGGACAATACATCGTCAAAAATATTGTGATCATCAGTGCCGCAATAGTATTGCTCTTTAATCACAAGCAATCGAAGGCATAACAATTTGAGAATTCAGAACTTTTCGTACTGATTTTCCATTTATTTAGTAGTTGAGATGAGTGGAATTATGTATGACTTGATCATTATCGGAGGAGGCCCAATCGGCTTAAACTGTGCTATTGAGGCTAAGAAAGCTGGCCTAAGCTATGTGGTGTTAGAAAAAGGTGTTCTAGTTAATTCTATTTACAACTTCCCATCCAATATGACTTTCTTCTCTACCAGTAATCTGCTAGAGATTGGAGACGTACCTTTTATCGCCCATAGTGATAAGCCCACTCGAAAAGAAGCATTAGAATATTTCAGAAGAGTGCAAGACAGTTGGCAACTTGAAGTAAAGCAATACACTGAGGTTCGTTCTATGAAGCCAATTGAAGGAGGATATGTATTAAAAACGAGTAAAGGAGACTATCAAGCGGAATCTGTAGTGGTCTGTACAGGTTTTTATGATACACCTCGCCATCTCAATATACCAGGTGAAGACCTACCTAAAGTAAAGCACTACTACGATGACCCTCATCCATATGTAGACCAGAAGGTACTTGTCATTGGTGCAGCAAATTCTGCTTGCGATGTGGCTCTTGAAACCTATTATAAAGGAGCGTCAGTCACTATGGCGATCAGAGAGTCTGAGATATACCCTAAGGTTAAATATTGGATTAGGCCTAACATTGAGAACCGAATAAAAGAAGGTTCTATCAAAGCGTATTTTGATACCTTGGTTACTGAAATCAGAGAGGACGAAGTCGATCTAATGACCTCTGAAGGGCCCGTAACATTGAAAAATGATTTCGTTCTGGCCATGACTGGCTATAAACCTAATTATGCACTTTTTGAACAGCTAGGACTACCGATTTCTTCAGATGAGTTCAAGGCCCCAATTCACAACGAAGACACTTTGGAAACACCTCTTGAAAATGTTTACGTTGCCGGTGTGATCAATTCAGGTTTGCAAACCAGTAAACTCTTTATCGAGAATACTAGGATTCACTCGGGCATGATCATTCAAAACATCTTAAAAAAGAAAGCGCTTACTCTTTCCACTTGATATTGCAGCCTAAGCTAGGAATCTGATTAAATGTAACTTCTCTGCCGGAGAGAATATCATCCAAAGCAGCACGCATATCTTTTCCAGTGACAGGCACATCATTTCCAGGCCTGGATCCGTCAAGCTGCCCTCGGTAGGCACAGTTCAATTCACTATCAAAAATATAGAAGTCAGGAGTACATGCTGCATCATAGGCCTTAGCTACTTCTTGCGTTTCATCATATAAATAAGGAAAAGAATACCCCACTTTTTCTGCCTCCACCTTCATCAATTCTGGTGAGTCTTGAGGGTAATTTTCCACATCATTTGAGCTGATGGCTACAAATGACACACCTCTAGATTGATAATCATTAGCCAACTCGACTATACCGCTGTCTACATGCTTAACAAATGGACAATGATTACATATAAACATAACAACGGTTGCCTTTCCCGATTTGATCTCATTGAGACCAATCATCTTACCCGAAACGGCATCTGGTAAATTAAAGTCAGGTGCCTTAGTTCCTAAAGGCATCATATTAGAAGGTGTTCTAGCCATTTTGACTGAGTTTTTAAAGCATTAACATTCTTTAACAGCATCGACCGAGTGTTTCGATCCTTACTGCCATCTAACCTAACAAATATCAAAATTTAGAAAAATGAAAAAGGTAGTAATTAACAGAACAATCACGTTGGCGATCATCGCCATGTTTTCAGTAGCAAGTCTTTCATTCGCTCAATCGCAGGATAGAGAGCGTGGGCCAAGAGGTCATCAAATCGATCAGGAAAAAAAGGAAATGAGAGGTCCTAAAATTCCTGACCTAACAGAAGATCAAAAGGAGCAACTCAAAGAACTCAAAGTCAAACACAGCAAAGAGTCTTTGCCGCTACACAATCAAGTCAGAGAGCAGGAAGCTCGATTAACTACCCTCACCACTGCAGAAAAAATAAATTCTTCAGAGGTAGGTAGGGTAATTGAAAACATAGGGGATTTAAGGACAGAACTGATGAAGTTGAGAGTGTCGCACATGGAAGAAGTGAAGCAGATATTGACAGAAGAACAAGTGGTATTTCTCAACAATCAGATCTCTAAAAAATCTGGAAGGAAGCCAGCCAGAGGAAGATAAGGCTTCAATGTAAGTAGTTTTAGTATTAGATCAATTGAAGTGGTGAAAGCCACTTCAATTCAAGTTTCAACCAGAATTTGACAGACCAAGAGCTGATCATATTATTAAAAGAAAAGTCACAAACGGCTTTTAAGCAGTTGGTCGAAACCTACCAAGATCAGATCTATAATACTTGCCTTGGAATCCTTCAAAACGCAGAAGATGCAGAAGAAGCGGCTCAAGACACGTTCATTGAAGTATTTAGATCAATTGATCAATTCAGAGGAGATGCCCAGATAAGCACATGGCTTTATCGAGTCGCATCGAACAAATCATTAGAAATAATTAGGAAACAAAAACGGCAGAAGCGATTTGCCTTTCTAAGTTCACTTTCGGGTACAAGTGACCAAGAATTGCGAAGCTCTGCCAATTTTGTACACCCTGGAATACAATTAGAAAGCAAAGAGCACGCTCAAGCTCTATTCAAAGCCATTTCTCAATTAGCTGAAAATCAAAAGGTGGCATTTACTTTAAGCAAGATTGAAGGTCTATCCTATCAACAAATTGCTGAGGTAATGAACATCAGCAATTCTTCAGTAGAGTCACTTTTGTTTAGGGCAAAGAGCAACCTCAAAAAGCTTCTAAAAAACTATTATGAAAAAAATCTGAAGTAGAACGCAAGTTCTTCTGAAGGATGGCATCAAATAGAACGATGAGTAGAAAGGATAACATTGATCATCAAATCAAGAGAGCGCTTAACAGCCTTGATCATATCGAGGTTGCTAAGGCTCCTGATTTTTTCTACACGAGGTTAGAAGCTCGTATGGAAGCTGAGCTATTAGGTCGTGCAAGCTCAGTCCTTTGGTTATCAAATATCAAATTGAGCTTAGCATCGCTAAGCCTTTTACTCTTAGTCAATTTTACCTCTTTGGTAATGTTGAATGCAAATAGTGAGGATTCTTCTACTAATACAGTAGAAATTGTTTCGAAGGATTATTTCAGTAGTGGGGACAGCTACGAATATTTAAATGACTATTGAAATGAAACAAACCAAAACTCTAAATATTGTCGTCATCATTCTCATCGTCATCAATGTATTATTGGTTACACAAATGTGGATGCAAGGTTCTGGTATTAAAAACAGAAATACGGCAAGGCTTACCTTAGAAGAGGAGCTAGAGTTTACTGCATCGCAGAAAGACGCTTTCAAATCCTTGAGAGAGAAGCATTTTCAAAACGTACAGTCTTTACACCGTCAGTCTAGAAATAAAAGGAGAGAACTCCACAGGTTATGGAAAGGTGGCGGTGAGGAGAAAGCAAAAGAAGTCAGTTCAGAAATAGGAAAAATTAATGGGCAATTAGAGTTGGCCACTTTCCAACACTTTCAAAAAGTGAGAGAATTGTGTACTGACATTCAAAAAGAAAAGTTTGACAAGATCATAGATCAAGTACTTAGACGAGGAGAAGGACCTCCTCCTGGGGATTCCAAAAGAAGACCTGGACCTGGTGGAAATAAGCCTCCACCAAGGCATTAATGATTAAAAATTGTACCCGCAATAAAAGAGTGATTATGAAGAAGTATTTAGTTGTAGTGGGTGCATTATTTTTTATGATGAGCTGTTCCAATGACCCAGTAGAAGAAGTAACGGAGACAGTTGAAGAGGAGACTCAGGGAGAGGATCCGAACGAACAGAATTTTACAGCACAGTTGAATTTACCTGACGTTCTATTTGAATACGCCAATGTTGATCTACCGAACCATTTCAATGGTCAAGTAGACAGGATTGACAACACACCAAACAATAACATGATAACTGATGCTGGAGCAACTCTAGGAAGAGTTCTATTTTACGATAACATACTCTCAGCCAATAACACCATTTCATGTGCATCTTGTCATGTTCAAGCTAATGGCTTCACAGATCCGGACCGATTCAGTACTGGATTTGAAGGTGGTTTGACAGGTAGAAATTCCATGGGCCTTTCGAATGCAAGGTTCTATGACAATGGGCATTTCTTTTGGGATGAAAGAGCGGCTACACTTGAGGAGCAAGTATTAATGCCAATTCAAGATGATGTTGAAATGGGTCTTACACTGAATGAACTAGTTTCTAAAATTCAAGCGGCCGACTATTATGAACCTCTCTTTTCAGATGCCTTTGGATCTACTGAAGTAAACACTGAACGCATTTCTAATGCTCTGGCTCAATTTGTAAGATCAATGGTATCGTATCAATCACGATTTGACGAAGGCTTAGCTGCTGTGAATGGAGATGAAGACGATGACTTTCCAAACTTCTCAGAACTTGAAAATCTGGGAAAAGATTTGTTCTTTAGTGGTCGAACTCAGTGCTCTAATTGCCATGAGACTGCAGTTTTCTCCGGGGACGAAGCCAGAAATAATGGCCTAGATGCCGGTTTCCCTGATTTAGGACTTGGTGAGGTTACGGGTAATGCGAATGATAACGGGAAATTCAAAGTAAATTCTCTTCGAAATATTGAGCTTACAGCTCCATATATGCATGATGGCCGCTTTGGAACATTAAGAGAAGTTCTCGAGTTTTACAGTGACGGAATACAAGATAATCCGAACCTTGACAACCGTTTGAGAGTTCAAGGCAATAGGGTTCGAAGAATGAACCTGAACGGAACAGAGATAAATGCTTTAATTGCATTTATGAATACTTTAACTGACGATGTTTTCGTTAATGATGAAAAGTTTTCAGATCCGTTCGAAGATAGATAAGACTATAGTTCATATACTATATATTTTGGTTGAAGAAAAGGAGCTCAGAAGGGGCTCCTTTTTACTTTAAAGACATAAAAAAAGCCTCAATAAGAGGCTTTCATTTTATTCTGTAGAATCTTCTTCTTTCTTTTTGCTACCGCGCTTCTTCTTGATCTTGATTTTCAGTTCTTCTGACTTGCCATCATGATCAGCCTGCAAGGTATCGCCTTCGTTGATCTCTCCTTTTAAGATCTCTTCGGCAATTTGATCCTCTAAGTATTTCTGAATTGCACGATTCAATGGTCTAGCACCGTATTGCGGATCATATCCTTTCTCAGCTAAGAAGTCTTTTGCCTTCGCAGTCAAAGCCACTTTATAACCCATGGCTTCAATTCTACCCAACAGTTTCTTCAAAGAAATATCAATGATCTTATGAATATCTTCTCTTCCTAGAGAATTGAAGATGATCACATCGTCCAATCTATTTAAGAACTCAGGACTAAAAGTCTTTTTCAAAGCCTTTTGAATAGTATCCTTCATGATGTTCTCTTCGTTCTCGCGTTTAGATTGAGTGCTGAAACCAATTCCAGTACCGAAATCTTTGAGATCTCTTACACCGATATTCGAAGTCATAATGATGATGGTGTTTCTGAAGTCTACTCTTCTTCCCAATCCATCAGTCAAGATTCCATCATCTAATACCTGCAATAAGATATTGAACACATCAGGGTGAGCTTTTTCAATCTCATCAAGCAATACAACTGAATAAGGCTTTCTTCTCACCTTCTCAGTAAGTTGACCACCTTCTTCGTAACCCACATAGCCTGGAGGCGCTCCAACAAGTCTCGACACAGAAAATTTCTCCATGTATTCACTCATATCAATTCTGACAAGTGAATCTTCTTTGTCGAATAGATAAGTTGAAAGGACTTTAGCTAACTCAGTTTTACCAACTCCAGTTGGACCTAAGAATACAAAGGTTCCAATTGGTTTGGTAGGATCTTTCAAACCTACTCTTGTTCTCTGGATAGCTTTGGTTAGTTTTTTAATTGCCTCTTCCTGTCCAATTACTTTTCCAGAAAGCTGTTCAGTCATACCTACTAATTTCTCTTGCTCTTTCTGAGCTACACGCTTAGTAGGAACACCAGTCATCATGGCAATCACTTCAGCCACATTGTCTTCATCAACAGTGTATCTCTTTGATTTGCTTTCCTCTTCCCACTTGGCTTTAGCATTGTCTAACTGATCGATCAATTTTTTCTCCTTGTCTCTCAATTGAGCAGCCTCCTCGTATTTCTGGCTCTTAACGACTCTATTTTTCTCTTTCTTGATGTCTTCAATCGACTCCTCAAGCTGAACAATATCGTCTGGAACATGAATATTGTTGATATGAACTCTAGCACCTGCTTCGTCCAGCACATCAATAGCCTTGTCTGGTAAGAATCTATCAGAAATGTATCTGTCAGAAAGTGCCACACAAGCTTTCACTGCATCTTCCGTGTAATTCACATGGTGATGCTCTTCATATTTTTCTTTGATATTGTCTAGAATCTGAATGGTCTCCTCAGGAGTAGTAGGGTCTACCATTACCTGCTGGAATCTTCTGGCTAAAGCACCATCTTTTTCTATGTACTGTCTGTACTCGTCAAGAGTAGTTGCACCAATACATTGAATTTCGCCCCTCGCCAATGCCGGTTTGAACATATTAGAAGCATCTAAAGAACCAGAAGCCCCACCTGCACCTACAATGGTGTGCAGCTCATCAATGAACAAGATTACATTAGGAGATTTCTCTAACTCGTTCATTACGGCCTTCATTCTTTCCTCAAACTGACCTCTATATTTTGTACCAGCCACCAAAGAAGCTAGATCAAGCGTAACTACTCTTTTGTTGAATAATACTCTCGATACCTTCTTCTGGATAATTCTTAGAGCAAGACCTTCTGCAATGGCACTTTTACCAACACCAGGCTCACCTATAAGAATTGGGTTGTTTTTCTTTCTTCTTGAAAGAATCTGCCCTACTCTTTCTATCTCTTTTTCACGACCCACAATAGGATCGAGTTTTCCTTCTTCAGCATACTTGGTTAAGTCTCTACCGAAGTTGTCTAGAACTGGAGTTCTAGACTTTTCAGAACCTTTGCCTGCCGGACGGTCTGAAGATCCACTTCCGCTACCGCCTCCACTGAACATTCTTCCAGACTCTTCCTCAGGATCATCAGTGTCTGAAGAAGCGATTGGATTATCACTTTGATATTCTAACATCTCTTTTACTACCTCGTAATTCACATCGAATTTTTCCAAGATCTGAGTAGCAATATTGTCTTCATCTCTTAAGATGGACAACAACAAATGCTCGGTACCTATTAACTGACTTTTGAAGATCTTTGCCTCCAAATAAGTGATCTTTAATACTTTTTCAGACTGTCTTGTAAGAGGAATATTGGCCAAGTTTTTCACATTGTGATTGGCCGTACCTTTAGTAGCTCTTTCTACAGCTTCTCTAAGCTCTTCGAGCGAGGTACCTAATTTCTTTAGAATGCTTACCGCTACTCCTTCTCCTTCACGAATCATTCCCAACAAAAGGTGTTCAGTCCCTATGTAATCATGACCTAACCTTAAGGCTTCTTCACGACTTAAAGAAATGACTTCTTTTACTCTATTCGAAAATTTTGCTTCCATTTAATGCCTTTCTGCGGGTATACACTATAAACAATCAATATAGTAAGTATACCTATTGATTTTGTAGAAAACGTCCCGTTTTATTTTATTGTTCCTTTAGTTTTGAGAAGATGCTCTAATCACCTCTAAAGCATTAGGTCCTTCACAGAATAAGAGGTCCAGGACGGATAGGTTTGGTACAAAGTCTTTGCCAAAGATCTGGGTGTAACTTTTTGGCTGAAAGTCTGCCAATTTGCCTTTACCTTTTTTCGGATGAATCACAGATCGATAATCAATAAAGCCCTCAGGCGCCATTTCTACATAATTCTCTGAATAAGACAGTTTTGGACTGATCTGGAGCAACTTAAGACAGATTGTCAGAATTTGTTGATTGTAGTCAATTAACCTCGAAGAATTGGAGTAGATAATTTCTTTAAAATAGTCAGCATAAAAATCAAAAAAAGGTGCTTTGCCATATGCACTTTGGATCGCTCTCCAATGCGTATTCACCCACTTCTGTTTAAAGTCTACCCCCACATCAGAAAACACCATCTTTGGGCTATGATGCTGAATAGGTATGGTCAAATTCAATGGCCCATGAGCGCCATTGATCACCGCTCTATTTCGATAGCTCTGTTTTTCAAAATGCTCTTGAATATCTATCATAATTTCATCGGCAGAATCTAACAACCAGAAATAGGCAACAGAAGGAAAATACTGAGACTCAATTACAATCTTCATCAGATGAATTCATTGATATCGCCTAGTCCTTCTCTAACCACCTCAAACTCATCATCTGAACAATCAATAATCGTAGAGGCTACATTCCCTCCGTAACCACCATCAATTACCAAGTCCACTTCATTTCGATATTTCTCGAATATAAGTTCGGGGTCTGTAGAATATTCCAAAATTTGATCATCATCCTTCAGTGAAGTTGTTATGATTGGATTGCCTAGTTTCTGAACCAACATCCTTGGAATGTTATTATCAGGGATTCTGATACCGACCGTCTTCTTCTTTGCATTCAAAACTTTCGGCACCTGACTATTGGCATTCAGAATAAAAGTAAAGGGCCCAGGTAGCGCCTTTTTCATAAGTTTAAAAACTGGAGTACTCAATCCTCTCGTATACTCAGAGATCTCGCTCAAATCATAGCAGATAAATGAAAGTGATTTTGGGGTCGTATCCTTGATTTGACAAATCCTTTGAACTGCTTTCGAATTGGAGAAATCGCAGCCAATACCATAGACCGTATCAGTAGGATAAATGACAACTCCCCCACCTCTTAATACATCAACCACATGGTCTAGTTTAGACTCTTGAGGATTTTCTTCGTAAAGCTTTATTAATTCGCAGCTCATCATCAAAAAATTGCAGCATCCAAGTTAGGACAAATTGACTATTTTTGTGCCCCTATGAAAAAAAGAAAGCGATTAATACTTGGGATGGTCATCTTTTCGGTATTACTGACCTCATTCTCTTTTTACTTCTACCAACTCTTCTTTGGGAAGAACATCCTTACAGAGGAGGATGCAAGATCAACCGTAGTTTTGATCGATAATGATGACACTTTCGATTCAGTCAGAAACTATCTATATAACAAGCAGATCATTCAAGACGCCCTTTCTTTCAGCTTTGTCTCAAAGGTTCTGAAATACCAGGATAATGTAAAGCCTGGAGTTTATGAGCTAGATCCTCAAATGACGAACATCGAAGCGGTAAGGAAACTAAGAGCTGGAGATCAAATCCCTGTAAAGATCACTTTCAATAACATCAGATTAAAAGAAGAACTAGCGGGTAAAATCACTGCGAATATTGGCTTAGATAGTCTCTCTTTTCTCAACTCTTTAAATGACCCAGCTAAGTTAGATGAGTTTGGCTTTACAGAGGAGACAATTATCTCGATGTTCATCCCGAATACTTACGAGGTATATTGGACCATTTCATCCGATCAATTACTTCAGAAAATGAAAACTGAGTATGATCGTTTTTGGAATGATTCTAGAAGACAAAAGGCCCAAACCATGGGACTAAGTCCTAACGAAGTGTCTACACTTGCGTCAATTGTACAGGCCGAAAGTATTATGGGAGATGAAAGCAGCACAATTGCCGGATTATATTACAACAGACTTCAGAGGGGAATCAAACTTCAGGCGGATCCTACCGTAAAGTATGCCTTAGGTGATTTTACCATTCAGAGAATTCTCACCAAAGACACCAGAGTTGATAGTCCTTATAATACGTACATGTACAAAGGCCTTCCTCCAGGTCCGATAAACCTACCCACTATTCAAAATTTAGATGCTGTCTTGAATTACGAAAAGCATGCCTATATTTATATGTGTGCTAAAGAAGACTTCTCAGGTTATCATCGCTTTGCGACCACCCTGCGAGAGCATAACAAAAATGCCCGTCTCTTTCAGCAAGCGCTAAATAGAAGAAACATTTACAGATAATGTACACAGCAAGTACGCAGGTCAGAGTTCGATACGCTGAAACAGATCAAATGGCCTACGTTTACTACGGCAACTATGCTACCTATTATGAAGTGGCAAGGGTTGAAGCTCTTAGACAATTAGGCTTTGAGTATGCAGAGCTAGAAGACAAAGGCATTATCATGCCAGTGCATGACTTATTCTGTAAATTTCATGCTCCAGCAAAATATGATGAACTTCTGACCATAAAAGTGCTAATCAAATCCTTACCTAGCGTCAGAATGATATTCGATTATGAAATAACCAATCAATCTGACCAATTGCTAAATGAAGGAAAGACTACTTTAGTATTTCTAAGTGCTGAAAGTCAAAGGCCAGTTCGCGCCCCAAGAGAATTAGTGGATGTTATGAAACCTTATTTCAATGAGTAATAAGATCATTGCTTTCATAACCCAGAGCCCTATTTACCTAAGGGTGATTGGTGTTCTTCAGAAAGTAAGACTTGGCAAACACCAGATCGGCTTATATGATGCTATTGTCATTTTCATCAAGAAGATGTCGAATAACGAAATTCTGGATAGAACCAATGGCGTGGCTTATAGCTTCACGGTTGCCATATTTCCAGGGATCATCTTTCTCTTTACACTAACACCTTATATCCAGAATTTTTTTCCTGAGATCACCAATGATGACATCATTCATTTCTTGGAGAACTTACTACCGGAGAACCTATATCTGGCTGCGGAAGCAACTGTTACAGATATCATCGGAAAGCAAAGAGGGGGCTTATTGTCATTTAACTTCTTGCTTACCTTATTCCTCGCTACTAATGGAATGACTAGCCTAATGAGTGCTTTCAATGCTTGCTACAAAACCACTGAAACAAGGGGCTTTGTAAAAATGCGCATAGTAGCTACTGGGTTATTATTCATCCTTGCCCTATCAATTATTGTTGCTATTGGCCTGCTTGTGGTAGGACAGCAATTGTTAGAAATCACGCACATAAGTGAAAATATTGAAAGCATCATCTCGCTTGACACTGTATTAATTCTTCGAGTAATAGTACTCTATATATCTTTCCAGATATCCATATCATCCATTTATTACTTCGCGCCTGCCGTACACGAAAGATGGCATTTCTTCAGTATTGGATCTGTCTTTGCCGCAATCGCCTGTATTCTTTCTTCAGTTGGCTTCTCTTATTATGTCAACAACTTCGGAACCTACAACAAACTCTACGGCTCGATAGGAGTGATTATCGTTTTAATGTTGTGGCTTTATATGCTCTCATTGATCCTATTAGTGGGTTTTGAAATGAATGCATCGCTTGATATGGCCAAACAAGAAAAACTAAATGGAGAAAATGAAGAAATTTCCGCTTAGTTGTTTGTCAGAAAAATAATCCCATTATCTTTGCAGTCCGAATCGGAAAGATCACACAGAGGAGTGGCAGAGTGGTCGAATGCGGCGGTCTTGAAAACCGTTGTGCCGAGAGGTACCGGGGGTTCGAATCCCTCCTCCTCTGCACCGAACGGTCCCTTCGTCTAGGGGTTAGGACGCCAGGTTTTCATCCTGGAAACAGGGGTTCGATTCCCCTAGGGACTGCAAACCGCTATCAGCAATGGTAGCGGTTTTTTTGTGCCCAAATTTTTATTTGAGGTATCTCTCGGGGAAGCCTCGCTTCAAGCTGGCCTGTTTCACAAAAGCTTAATAAGCTTTTGTGAAACGCAACATCCTCCCTAGGGACTGCAAACCGCTATCAGCAATGGTAGCGGTTTTTTTATGATCAAAATCATATAGCCACAGAACACAGATTAGCCGTTTTCCTACGTTTAATACCTAGCTTAATTGTTGTAGTCGATCTTAACAAAAATTTCACACAAAAATTCTCTGAATACTTGTGGAATGCAATCGATTGCATATTTTTGCAATTACAGTATAGTTAAGTCTGTTTTACAATTAGGAATTGATTTTTCACTAGTAAACTAATTAGAGATGGAAATCACCAAAACGGGCTCTTCTAATGGAAATGGAGGAAACATTAAAAACACCACTACGAAGAGCAGCTTTCACCGTGATTCTCAAAGGGTTTCCGTTAAGGAAATCATTTCAGATCACTTCCGAAAGAACAAGTAAAACGAAAGCCCCAGACATATGGGGCTTTTTTTATCTACGTCTTGTATCTACAATATAGATCACCTTCCATTGACCATTGAGCTTAGCCAATTGAAAGGAGTTAACTCCCTTGTGTGAAAACTGATCTCCTAAATAGAACTCATACGGAGTCCAAGCGGAAGCCATGTCTCCATCAATCTTTATTTCATAAGAAAGGATCCTTTCGTCATAGATTTTGTCATGAGGTGTTCCGACAGTCTTCAGGAAATTTTGTAGTGACCCATCTCTAAGATCAACGACCCCACCTTGATTCTTGACTACAGTCTGCATAATAGCTTTGTCAGAAAACACAGAATGCACCATAGCGCTATCCCCTGCTCTCATTCCATTAAACATTGTTTCGATTGCTTCTTGAACAGCAGCCTCTTCAGATTGGGCATATGAAAAATGATAGCCAAAACTGACTATCATTAATAAGATTATCTTTTTCATTTGAAATCAGCTTTAATGAAAAGCTATCGCTTTTTAAGCTAAGCTCAAAATGAATTGCTTTTAGCGGCTTTTTCTAATGCTGCCTCCGGTGCTTGTTCTAATATCTGCCCTTGGACTTCCTTTGTATCTAACAGTACCTCCAGTATTCGCAGAGCCCTTAATTCGTTCATTCGCACTCACTCTGACATCTGCACCTGTATTGGCCTTGGCATATACATCATCAGCATTAAGATCAAACGCTTTGATTTGGCCTCCAGTAGAGGCTGTCGCTTCAATCTCTTTTGCCATTCCTTCGATAACTATAATACCAGAAGTGGTAGAGCTCATATCTAGAACTTCAGCGTCAACATTCAATTCAACGAAACCTGAAGTACTGGTTGAAATACGCATTCTATCTGCTGAGATCCTATCTTCAAACACTGCAGAAGCTCCTGTATTCACCGTGATCCAATCCAAATCATCGGTATAAGTCAACTCCATTTTAATCCTAGCATTTCTGTAACGCCCATCTCTTCTATGAAGTTTTAACACATCCCCTCTTTGATCTGTATACACATCTTCCAGATCGATTCTGCTTGCTCTAATTTCTACTGAATTCTCAGTTCCTTTTTTAGCTATTAGCTCGATACCCTCAGAAACTTTAATCTCCGTGAATTTATCTAGCTTTCGGATTTCTACATCTTGTGCGAATGAAGCAACACTGATCAGCATTGCGCATACAATGGTTAGTAATTGATTTGAGTTTTTCATGACCTTGTTTTTTAGATAGACATCAGAGCAAAAGGCAAGGTTGCACGAGTTATAAAAAAAGCCACTCCGATTCTATTCGAAGTGGCTAGAAATAAAACAAAGTTCTTTGTTATGCAGCTAGTTGCTGAACGTCTTTAATTAAGATTCTAGACCTTGAATAGTCAATCAAACCTTCTTCTCGTAATTCATTAATCAATGTAGTTACGGTTTGTCTTGATGAGCTTATTAAACTAGCAATCTCTTGATGCGTTAAGTAGTTGCGAATGGCTGTTCCATCCTCAGCTGGCTTACCTTCTTTCTGCGCCCAGTCATATAGAAAATCTTTAAGGCGCGCCTTTACATCTTTAAATACTAGGTTCGCGTATCTCTGTTCTAGCCTTCTAAATTTCTCACCCATTTTCTTACTAAACGAAAGACCTAGAATAGGGTATTTATGAAGAAGCTTTTCAAACTCATTCATATTAAAAGTGCAAAGAATCACTTCGCTGGATAATACCTCAGCATATTCTTGAGTAACAGAAAATCTATTTACTGGAATATCTCCAAACAAGTCACCTGTTAGTACGATGTCCTTGATCATTTCATTACCCATACCATCAATCTCACTGATTTTGATTTTACCATTGATCAGTAAATACATTCTCTTTTGGTCTTCATTGGCGAAGTAAATGGTCTGACCTTTTTTAAGGCGAATAAATCTTGATGTGTGACACAACTCATTGATCTGCTCTTTGGCTAGGTCATTAAATAGATCATAACTCTTTAGGTACCAGTATTTTATTTCTCTTTGCATGACATTAAAAATTTATAACAAACTGAATAATTGCAACTAATAAGATGACCACTCCGAGTACCTTATTATAGTTTTTAGTCAGTTTGAGATAAATGAATTCACGCTTTCGAGAAGTAAATTCTGCCACCAGCCATTGAAGCAAGAATGCTCCTGCCATAGTACCCAAACAAAATGCAGCCTGATCATAAATAGATTCAGAAACCAGAATATTGTTTGAGCCTAAATAGGAAATGATAAACAACCAAAATGGAAATAATTGCGGATTAAATAACCCGAAGAGCATACCTACCCATACATAATTCCCTTCTTTGATCTGATAAACAGTATTTGAATCTTTCGATTTCTGTAAAACCAAAAAGAGACCAAAAACTAATAGGATCCCGGATGTCAAATATTTGAGGTATTCCTGAAGCTCTTCGAATTGCAGAATAAAAGTTGCGCCTCCAAAAGCCAGGCCACTGTAAAGTAGCTCAGGTAATGAACCTCCAAAACCAAAAAGTATTGCTGATGATTTGTCCTTGTTTAATGCGGTGTGGATGGTGCCAAAATTAACAGGCCCCAACTGCACTGATCCTGCAAATGAAATAGCAGTGGCCAAAAGAAAGCTCTTCAAAACCAGAAGAATCATGATATAACCACCTCCTCATTCTTGACTTCTGGATCGCTTTTGAAATGACCAAAAATCAATTGAATAAACTCCTTTGGAGACGTCTCTTGATAACCAAGCTGCTTGTTCTCTTTACAGACAATAGACAGTTTTCTTAATGATTTGATTGTATCATAATAGGCCCTAATCAAATTCAGTTTTGGATCATATATATGACCAGGCTCCGAAGTAACTCCATTGAGCTCTAAAATGAGAATATCTTCTCCTTTGATTAGCGAATCAAAGCTTTTCACTTTGAGATCGAAACGACCATAGTTAAAACCTGTGATCTCCTCAGCTATTTGATCAAAGACCTTAACAAGATCATTATTGATCAAATCGTTCGCACTCAAGAACTTAGTTCCTAGACAATGATTACCAATTGGCTGCAACACTTTAACCTCATCCTTAGGAAGAATTTTATCGAATTCATCTCCAAACTTTTCGGTTAAGTAATCCAATTGGAGTTTAGCTCTTTCATTTTTATAAATCAGCTGAAGAAGAGTAGACTCTCCATCTCCTGTAACAGCTAAAAACTCCTTTTGAACAATTGAAGTGATTCCACTTAAACCAGAAAGCGGTGTTCTGTAATACAGCACCCCCAATTCAATCGAATAATCAACAAACTGTTGAATAATGAAATCGACCTGATTGTTTGTGATATATCGTTGCAAACCAGCTTCATCTAGAATCTTCTCTACCTCATTGCCTCTTTCACCAACATTAGGTTTGGCAATCAATGGATAAGTCAACCTCAAAGAATTTAACTGAATTTGAATTTGCTCCAAAGTCATATCAGAAGAGCAAAACACACTCTTCGGTTGAAAGTCAGGACTTATCTTTTCAAGAATATCAGCCTTTGATTCTCCAAATACCCCACCGTGAGGAATACCAGGATTCGCCAGGGTGAAAAAGGTCAATGATCTATGTTTAACAGCCATGTATACCCAGTAAGGAACGAGCGGAAGAAAAAATATCCAGAACGGCCAGTACTCATAATAAAAGAGTTTAACCAAGAATAATGGAAGTCTATTTCGCATAAGATCAAATTTGAAATTAATCAACGGACAAAAGATTCGCGAGTTAATCAATCATTAAAAACATCAATACTTTTTGTCACTCTGCCGTCTGCAGAATCGTCTGACGAATGACAATAGACGTGCCAAACAGATTTCAATCACAATAACCATTTGATTTACAATTACTTATATAATTTCTGTCGAAGAACCCTGAAAATATTTTCACTATATTTCAGGAATTTCCTAAAATATCAGGATGGCATCATGAAATAGTGATTGGGCTTTAATTTAGGCACTTATGTGATTTTGGAATTAAAAACCGAGCTCACTTCACGAAATGTCGTGATTATAGATTTCGAGAGATTCCCAGCTTTTTCATCCTTGATTCTAGGGTTGTAGGCTTCATATCCAATATCCTGGCAGCCCCCTTTTCTCCACTCACTCGCCAGTTGGTCTTTTGAAGTACATGAAGAATGTACTCCTTCTGATATTCTTCCATTGTCATTAAATCTGTGCGATTCTCTACTGTACCTTTTGCTGGTAGCCAATCACCTAATTCCAGCGTGCCTTCAGTTGAGAGAATCACCCCTCTTTCTATGATGTTTTCAAGCTCACGAATATTTCCTGGCCAATCATATGACTGAAGCGTATTGATCAACCTCTTTGGAATTTTGCTAATTACTCTACCAATTCTACCTCCATACTTGGTAGTAAAGTGTTTTACGAGAATAGAAATATCTTCTTTTCGCTCTCTCAATGGCAATGAATGTACAGGGAACACATTGAGTCGGTAATACAAATCTGCGCGGAAATTACCTCCATCAATTTCTTTCTGTAGATCTCGATTAGTTGCGGCAATCACCCGAACATCTACTTTTAAGGTTTGAGAACCTCCAACCCTTTCAAATTCACCTTCTTGTAAGGCCCTCAATAATTTTGACTGAAGTTCTAATGGCAGCTCTCCGATCTCATCCAGGAAAATTGTTCCTCCATCAGCCAACTCAAAACGTCCGGCTTTACGATTAAGGGCTCCTGTAAATGATCCTTTTTCATGCCCAAACAATTCACTCTCAATCAGATTTGCAGGTAAGGCAGCACAATTCACTTTAACCAAGGGGCGCGAACTACGAGGGGATATATTATGAATTGCTCGAGCCATTAGCTCTTTACCCGTACCAGATTCACCAGTTATTAGTACAGTGGCATCTGTCACTGCTACTTGCTCAAGATTAGCCAGAACAGCCTTGAATTTCTCACTTCGGGTGATGATCTCTTCAAAATTATGCTCTAACTGAATCTCCTCTTGCAGGTAGGTATTCTCTGCTTCAAGCTTATTCTTAAGTCCTTCGACTTCTTCCATGGCATTGAGCAGTTTCTCGTTAGCAATATTCCTCTCTAATTCTGCCCCTGCTCTGTCGGAAAACATTCTAATGATCTCCTGCTCCTCTTGTAAAAGGAGTAATGGCTCTGTATTGAATATGGCTAAATTACCCAGACAATGCCCTTCATTTGAAAGAATCGGGACACCAAAATACCCTTCCATCCCATCTTCTCTCGGAAAACTATTTTGGATCTCAACTGGCTGATAAAAAGTGAGCTTAGATTCTACTACTTGCTTACAAGGAGTCCCCTCCATCTCATATGACACATCCTCTCGAAATTCACCTTTATCATAAAAGGCAAGCGTCTTAAGGTACTTTGTATTCTTCGGATCTTTCAGAGTAACAAAACACATGGTTACCCCTAATGCTTCTGTTATTTTCTGCACGAGAGATTTAAAGTAATCCACCCCAATAGTACTAGAGGTAGCTTCTGAAACAGAGGTTAATAACCTTTCCTTCCTCTTGCGTTCTGAAATATCCAGGATGAAACTCACATTATAGCGCTTCCCTTGCCATTCTACGTGGTTAATAAACACCTCAACAGGAAACTCAGACCCGTCCTTTCTCCAATGAGTAGATTCGATATGGACCCTAAGTTCCTTTTTAGATCTTGCCCACAAACCTTCAAACATATCAGGGTTGTAGTTTTTGTTGATATCAAAAAGACTCAGCTGCTCAAATTCTTCTTTGCTATAGCCGTATTGATCAATTGCCGTTTGATTAGCAAAATAGATCTTGCCTCCTTCGTCCATCCAAAGGATGGAGGCTAAAGCCCTAGAGACAGTAAATTCTGATAAGCTCGGAGAAATCCCATTATCTGAAGTACTCATATCCCGAAATATCGTGCTTTTATTACTAAAGTACGAACCTTGATTTCCGAAATGTCAGGAAAACGATATATCGTAATGCTAATCGTCAACTCTTCTCTGAGAACATCGTAAATTCAGAACATGAAAGTTTTAGTCGTAAGCTTAAGCTTATTTTTAGGAGTATTTCAACTCAATGCTCAAAACACAAAAGACCATCTTAATATCAAGAGGGGCTTAGCTATCCAAGGCTATGACCCTGTTAGCTATTTTAATCAAGAAGAGCCTTCTGAAGGAAGTAAGAACATTCAAGCTAGCCACAATGGGGCAACTTACTATTTCGTTTCTGAAGCCAATAAAAAGGCATTCCTTTCAAAACCTTCAAAGTACGAACCCCAGTATGGCGGCTATTGTGCTTATGCCATGGCGGATGGCGAAAAGGTGAAAATTGACCCTGAGACATTTAAAATAATTGATGATAAGCTTTATCTATTCTATAATTTTTGGGGCACTAATACGCTCAAGCTCTGGAATAACGATGAAGGCACTTTACTTCCAAAAGCAGATAGAGCTTGGACTAACATCATCAAGAATTAATTTTTTTGCTCTTCATTAATTACATTTAATAAGAATCCACTTTTTAATGCAGTTAAAAGTTATTTCCACAGAGATCCTAGATCAGCTTATATCAGCATCAGAATCTCTTTCAGACGAACAATTCAGACAACCTCTTGAGGTTCTTTCGCAAAACACGATCGGAAAACACATCAGACACATCATAGAATTCTATGACTTAATGGTTGTTGGTAATCAATCAGGTCACATCAATTACGATCAACGGAGTCATGATCGCGTGATAGAAGAGAATCGATTGATGGCTATTGAGAAAATGAATACTCTGAAGCTTGAATTGGGAGAAATATCTGAGGATCAATCACTCGTATTAAGCGCTAATTATCATTTAGATCAAAACAAATCAGAGCAAATAAAAACAAGCTTTTTCCGAGAGCTTCAATACAACATAGAGCATGCTATTCATCACATGGCGATCATTAAAATTGCATGCAAACAAGCTTTTCCGGAAATGAACCTACCTGAGAATTTTGGAGTTGCCTATTCAACAGTTAGGTATCAAAAAGAAAAATAAGAATGTGCACTGTCACTTATTTGCCTTTAGAGGAAGGCTTCATTCTCACCTCTAATCGCGATGAATCTCCATTACGAAATGCCACTCCACCTGAAGTAAAGAATATAGCAGGGCATGAGGTTTCTTTTCCTAAAGACCCGTTAGCCGGAGGAACATGGTTTGCCACTGATAACAGCAGGTTTACCTTGGTGTTACTTAATGGAGGACTGGTAAAACACTATCATAAGCCACCTTATAGAAGAAGTAGAGGATTAATGGTCCTTGATTTTTTTGAGACTTATGATGTTATGGCTTTTGTCCAGAATTATGATTTTGAAGGTATTGAACCATTTACTCTAATCATTCTAGACCAAGAGAATGACACGAGAGTACATGAGCTCGTTTGGACTGAAAAGGAACTCATTTACAATGAGCTAGACAATAAGACACCAAACATTTGGTCGTCCTCAACTCTTTATCCTGATCCAGTTCGTAAAGAACGAAGCGATTGGTTCGACACCTGGCTAGATCAACACAAGGCATTCGACCAAGATGAAATCATTGAATTCCACAAGACTGGAGGAAAAGGTGATGCATGGAATGACTTTGTTATGAATCGTGAAGGTAAAGTGCAAACCATAAGTGTTACCTCTGCCATGAAAGACTCTGATGGGTTTAAACCTCTTTACCACGAAGATCTACTGAATAAAAAAGGCGCCTAAAGCGCCTTTATCTATTTTTTCAAATTCAATTAGAGATCAAACTTAATCCCCTGAGCTAATGGAAGCTCTGTTGAATAATTGATCGTATTGGTTTGTCTTCTCATGTATGCCTTCCACGCATCAGAACCGGACTCTCTACCTCCACCAGTTTCTTTTTCACCACCGAAGGCTCCGCCAATCTCAGCACCAGATGTTCCGATGTTAACATTAGCAATTCCACAATCAGACCCAATGGCTGAAAGGAAAGTATGTGCTTCTCTCACATTGGTTGTCATAATTGCTGATGACAACCCTTGCTTAACACCGTTCTGAATATCGATGGCATTTTGTACAGAACCAGAATACTTCAATAAATAAAGAATTGGTGCAAAGGTCTCTTCTTGAACGATTTGATAAGAATTATCTGCCTCAATGATACATGGCTTTACATAACAGCCACTTTCATAACCAGCACCTTCAAGAACTCCTCCTTCTACGATTACTTTACCACCTTCAGCTTGTGCAGCCTCAATAGCACCGTTATACGCGTCAACAGCCATTGTATCGATCAGTGGACCTACGTGATTATTTTCATCTAATGGATTACCATATCGCAATTGCTGATAAGCATCAACAACAGCCTTCTTCACATCATCATAAACATCTTCGTGTACAATCAACCTTCTTGTTGATGTACATCTCTGACCTGCAGTACCCACAGCACCAAAAACAGCACCAATCACAGTCATTTTAAGGTCCGCTTCAGGAGTAACAATAATGGCGTTATTTCCACCAAGTTCAAGAATTGACTTTCCTAACCTAGAAGCCACAGCCTGACCAACGATCTTACCCATTCTGATGGATCCGGTTGCTGACACAAGCGGCACTCTTTCGTCAGAGGTCATCATTTCACCAACTTTGTAATCACCATTTACGATACACGAAACTCCTTCCGGAACTTCATTCTCAGCAAATACTTCTTGAATAATATTTTGACATGCTATAGCACATAGTGGAGTCTTTTCTGATGCTTTCCAAACACAAACATCTCCACAAACCCATGCAATTGCCGAGTTCCAAGACCATACTGCAACCGGAAAGTTAAATGCAGAAATAATTCCAACAATCCCTAATGGATGCCATTGTTCTTGCATGTGGTGAGCTGGGCGTTCCGACTTAATCGTTAAACCATGAAGTTGCCTAGAAAGACCAACTGCAAAATCACAGATATCAATCATTTCCTGAACCTCACCTAGCCCTTCTTGATAAGACTTACCCATCTCATAAGAAACTAGCTTGCCTAAATCTTCTTTATACTCTCTTAATTTCTGACCGAATTGTCTGACCACTTCTCCTCTTTTTGGAGCAGGCCATTCTCTAAATTCTTGAAAAGCTTCGGCAGCCTTCTGAATAACACCTTCGTATTCATCAGCAGTTGTAGATGTTACTGCACCGATAAGCTGTCCATCTACTGGCGAATAAGAAGAGATCAATTCACCATTTCCTTGAGATTGAGCACCAGTTGATGTGCCATTATTTTCAGCTTTGACCCCTAATCGAGCGAGGGCGTCTTTTAAGCCAAATTCATTTTGAATGTCCATAAAAATAAGTTCTTGTCGAATTGGAGTTCATAGTTACGGCAATTTTCAGAGAGGAACAAAAGCCGATTCAACTATTCGACTAGGACATAAAAAAAGCCCCTTTCGGGGCTACTTTTACCAATCTATTTTATAGTATTCTTTATCTCCATTGGGGTACTTACCCATCACGTAGAAATCTCGTTTTTTGGAATCCAAAATCTGCTGGAATTCTTCTAAGTCGTCAATGTCTTCATCGCCAATCTTAGTGATAACAAATCCTTCCTCGATTCCCGCTTGCTTCCAAGCACCCTCATCCATGTTAGAGAGCTGGACCCCTCCTTCTATTCGTAATTCTCTTTTTGTCTGACCAGACACTTCTGTAAAGACAGCCCCCTCGATTTGATAGGTCAGAGTAACTTCTTCTCGCTCAAGTGCAGCTACATACCCTTCTTTCTTCATCAGTTTGAGAGAAACTTCATTTTCATCACCATCTCTTTTGAATCTTACACGGATCTCATCACCAGGCCTTTTGCGAGCAACAAATTCCTGAAGCTCACTTGTCGTCCTCACTGTTCTATCATCAATACCTACAATGACATCTTCGCTTTCTATTCCTGCTTCATCAGCAGCACCCCCTGGTGTCACTCTGCTCACATACACACCACTAAGTTCTTCTGTGTAACGACCTTCTGCATCTCTGATTTGAACCCCAAGTAATCCTCTTTGAACTTCTCCGAATTCAAGCAAATCGTCCATTACCTTTTTCACTAGAATAGACGGCACTGCAAATGAATAACCATTAAAAGTTCCTGTGTTAGTCGCGATAGCTGTATTGATACCAATCAGCTCTCCCTCAAGATTAACTAACGCTCCTCCACTGTTACCACGGTTGACTACCGCATCTGTTTGGATAAAAGATTCTATCCCATATTGATTTTGTTGGCCACTGATCAAATTGATATTTCTCGCTTTAGCTGATACAATACCCGCGGTAACCGTATTATTCAAATCAAATGGATTACCAACTGCAAGTACCCATTCGCCAATTTCTACCTGATCTGAATCACCAAAATCGACAAAAGGAAGGACTGCGCCCGCATTGATCTTAATAAGAGCTAAATCTGTATCAGGATCAACTCCAATTAACTCCGCATCAATTCTCCTATTATCATCTAATCTCACCTCTAATTCATCTGCATCTTCAACCACATGATAGTTGGTTGCGATATAACCATCATCAGAAATGAGAACTCCAGAACCTGTTGACTGTCTCATTCTTTTCTCGCCAAACATACGAGACCAAGTTCTTGATCGACCTTTAACTTTTGATCTATTGGTAATATGAACCACAGCAGGAACTATGGCTCTTGAGGCTTTTACAAAATTGATCCCTTCCGGTACGATGTAAGTTTTTGGACTTGAATCAATATCATCAAATGACGATCTAACCGGGCTAGGTTCATAGCGAGCCACATTGCTCGACTCAGGATCAGCTCTTAACAACTGAACTCCTACCAACACTATGATTCCTCCTAATAAAGAAGAAGCCAATAAACCCAAAAAGAATTGCCTTTTACTGATCATACCTTGCGAATTGTCCAATGACTAACGTCTGTTTAGCCCAAGAGTTTAATTTAAACAATTTCTAGAGCGATTCTTAACCAGTATTAACAAAAAAGAAGGGCTGCAAATGCAGCCCTCCATCTTCAACCTCAACAACACTAACCTACTTCACACTAATCTTAGAGGCTAGTTTCTTTGCTTCATCCTTAGGCACCTTCACTGAAAGGATACCGTTGTTATAACCAGCTTCGATCTTATCTGCTAAAATACTGTCTGGTAATTGGAATGATTTCTTGAAAGTTCCATACTCAGTTTGGATTGAGTAGAAGTTTTTACCGTCCTCTTTATTCTGAAATTTTCTTTCTCCTGAGATCATCAATAATCCATCCTTCAAATCCACTTCGAAATCTTTCTTATCGAAACCTGGAACCGCTAGGTCAATTTCAAATGCTTTATCAGTTTCAGAGATATCAACTCTTGGATTGAACGTTGTACTTCTTTCAGCGAAAGCATCGTTGAAAAAACGATCAAAAACGTTGTCCATTTTTGAAGGGAACAACCAGTCGGAATTTCTTTTAACTAAGCTCATATTTTTATTTTTATCTGTTTTCAAAATCATTTACCCCCTCTATTGTCAAAACTATACCAATCCTATTTTTAAGCCATTTTGTCTGATTTTATACAAAACTCAACGTATTATCGGTCATATTGACAGAATAGTTCAAACAAATTGACTGTGTACATAGCATCGCTTTACCTATTTTGGTGCTTTTGATCAATATGAGTTTCAATCGTAAATCGGTTTGGAAGGCTTTCGGGCCAGGAATACTTTTCGCTAGTACCTGTATAGGAGTTTCGCACTTAGTACAATCAACCAGAGCTGGAGCCGACTATGGTTTTGAGCTAGTATTATTCATTATTCTCGCCAACCTTTTTAAATATCCATTTTTTGAATTCGGAAGTCGGTATGCAGCTGCTACTGGTAAAAATTTACTAGAAGGCTATAAGAAACAGGGCAAGTGGGCCATTTGGCTTTATTTCCTCATCAGCATTGTGGCCATGTTCACCGTTACAGCCGCTGTGACCTTTGTTACTGCCGGGATGCTCAACAACTTATTAGGCCTCGATATCAATGGCACCTTAATGTCTGGGATTATTCTGGCATTTTGTACAGGACTTCTAGCGATTGGCAAGTTCAATCTTCTCGACAATCTATTAAAAGTGATTGGCTCAGTTTTACTCATCAGTACTTTGACAGCCTTCATTGGCGTGCTTGTTCAAGGTAGGATTGAACCCGTGGCATCATTCGTACCTAAGGAACTTTGGGAACGAAATGGAATTATATTTCTCATTGCCCTGATGGGCTGGATGCCTACTGCAGTTGATCTTTCTACTTGGAATAGCATTTGGGCCGTAGAAAAAATGAAGCAGAATGGTCTTAGAACCAAATTGAAAGATGTGCTCTTTGATTTCAATTTCGGTTATATCATTACCGCTATACTAGCCTTATGTTTCTTAACACTAGGTGCTTTTGTCATGTACGGCTCTGGTGAAGAACTTTCAAGTAATAGCACAGTATTTTCTGACCAGGTGGTAAGACTATATACAAATGCTCTTGGATCTTGGGCTTACATTGTGATTGCTATAGCCGCCTTCTCAACCATGTTCAGCACTACAATAACAGTGGTTGACGGCTACGGAAGAGCAATGGGAGAAACCGTAAGATTGCTCTTCTTTAATGATGCTAGGCCAGAAAGATTATATAGAATATTGATGGTAGTGGTATCAGTAGGTGCCTTCATTTTCATATGGCAATTAGCAGCCAATCTTAAACAACTTGTCGATTTAGCAACCACATTTTCTTTCGTAGTAGCTCCATTGATCGCTTGGATCAATTATAAGGTAATTATGAGCGACCAAATCGATGCTGAACACAGACCACCCAAATGGCTTAAAACATTGGCTATTAGTGGATTAATCTTTCTTAGCGTCTTTGCCGTGATTTACATAGTAGTCTACTTTTTATAAAGTCAGATTTTTTTGAAAAAAGATATTGTAATATCCGAGAGCATCTGCTAATATTGCACTCCGATTTGCAAGACGAAGCAAATTGAAATTGAAATTCCTCCTTAGCTCAGTTGGTTAGAGCATCTGACTGTTAATCAGAGGGTCCTTGGTTCGAGCCCAAGAGGAGGAGCATTAAAATGAAAGGTCAACAGAAATGTTGACCTTTTTTTGTTTATACTTCTAAGTCCAATGTGCATTAAACAGGCAATGAGCAGAAATACATTATTCTTGATACTCATTTTCTCATTTGTTATTTGGTCTTGTCAAAAGGATGATACATCTCCCAGCCCCGAAAATGGGACTCTATTATTTGTATACGATCTTATAGAAGAATCTCCGATTAGTAATGGAGAGAGATTTCCTGATCCCATTTCAGGATTTGAAAGCACAGGATGGGGCGTATATGAAGACATCATTTTTCCTGGCACTGAGATTCAATGGAATATCCAACATGAAGACTTAAATGATGATCGGGTTTTAGCCTTAGGCATTATTGGCGGTGACGCTTATAACAATGCTTTTTTCACCAATACCATCGCCATCGGATGGGAAGAACTAGAATGGCCATTTCAACAACTAGACCGAATGGTTTATAGAGTTGACTTTTATGTGGACCATGACTTCAATTGCGAGAATCCTGATCTGTCTACATTGGAGGGTCTTGAGTTCACTTTTCAACATCTCAAAACCCCATATTCATATGGCTTTGGACTTCAATTTAGTAAGGGAGGCGAATGGAGATTCTGGGATGATACCAAAGACGAAAATGGTAAAGCAATTGGCTGGGTGTCCTTTGCCAATAAAATTTTTGGATGCCTTGCTAGTGAGCGCTGGCATAGTCTTGAGATTTCAGGAAGAAGAATAAATCATAATATTCAATATGAATACTTCAATATCAATGGAGAACAGTATGACATCAGTTCTGCCATGACTGAACCAGTAAATTCACCATCAGGCTGGGTAGAAAACTTTTTGCAAGTTGGAGTCCAACTAAATGGAAACAGGGCGCTTGATTCATCACATGGTCATGGAGTTGATCCAGTGGGGATTAAAGTAAACAACATTCAATTGATAGGCTATCTACTCCAATAGAACAAAGTTTAATAACCCAATTTTGTTTCACTCCTTCCAATACTCAAAAATTTCTTTCGTTATTTTCACATCATGAAGCGGCTTCATTGGCTTTTTATATTACTCATCGTTTCGGCTTGCGCAGGGCTACCTGACTTTATGCAACCCAAACAGCCAGATGAAAATGAAGAAGACAAACCCGATATCTCATATGACGAAGGTGAAGTGGACACTTTGGAAGACGTTGCCCTAAAACAGAAGAAAAATTATTACTACGGAGAGCGAACTCGTAAATCGTATACCACCCCACAACAAGGCGTATACGAGTTATTTAATGTCCTCAGAGAACCGGTTAAAGTTGACAACTACGTGCGTAATGTGTATTACCACGACATCAAGGCGGGTAGAATCGTTTCTGTAGTTGGCAAAGGTCAAGTTTTAGAGAATGTTCTTCATGGCCCTTACACAAGAGAAATTAATGAGATCATTGTTGAGAAAGGCATGTTCTTTCATGGGGTAAAGCATGAAACTTGGATGTATCAGAATAGAGACTCTAGTCTTTACGACAAAGAACATTTCAACAAAGGATGGTACAAGGATTCTGAAATTAGCTATTATGATGGAGCCGGAAAGACGAAGATCAAAGAGGTGATCCCTATTCGATATGGGAAAAAGGAAGGAAATTATTACCACTTTTTCGAGAATGGAAGGCTTGCTGTTGAAGGACAATATGTTTTTGATCAAAAGGTTGGCATTTGGACGGAATACTGGAACACAGGAACAGTAACAGTGAAGCGAGAACTACAATTCAGACCTGAGTTTTACATGGAGGAATATCAGCCATTTATTAGGCGAGAATGGGCTGAATCAGCTGAACAGATCTACACTTCTCCTAAACTGGGTCAGTAAAAAGCATCTTTGAAATGCTCAAGGCACTCCTGTCCCCTCGCAAAATATATAGCCACAACATCGAATCGAATATCACCTTTCCATTTATTTTCTAGTACGTATTCTTCTGCAGCCCTAATGATCGACTTTTGTTGATTCACAGAAACAAAGCTCTCAGGGTATCCAAATTTAACTGACGTTCTTGATTTCACTTCTACAAAAACAAGTAAATCTCGGTGTTGACAGATCAGGTCGATTTCAGACTTTTTATACCTGTAGTTTCTTGTAAGAATCTGATAGCCTTTCGTCTGAAGATACTTGGTAGCGAGGTCCTCGCCTTTTTTACCAATCGTTTGCATATAATGTGTGTGTTGAATACTTAATTTAAGCAATTAAATGCGCTAAATTCGGCTAGCCGAAAATAACCAATCATGTTAGAATCAATCAATCCAACTCATACTTCAGAATGGAAAGCACTAGCTGATCACTTCGATCAAATGCAAAGTGTTCATATGAAGGACCTTTTCGCTCAAAACCCGCAGCGTTTCGATCAATTTTCGACACAATTCAACGACATTTTGATCGACTATTCTAAGAACATCATCACTCAAGAGACCTTAGAAAAACTACTTGCCTTAGCCGAGGCTTGTCAAGTGAGTAAAGGAATTGAAAACATGTTCAGTGGCGATGCTATCAATGCTACTGAAGGAAGAGCCGTTTTGCATACTGCATTGAGAAATCAATCAGATAGAAGCATAATGGTAGATGGTGCTGACGTAATGCCTGATGTTAGGGCTGCTCTAGATAAGATGAAAGCATTTGCTGATCAAGTAACCTCTGGCAATTGGTTAGGCTATACCGGCAAACCGATCAAAAACATAGTCAACATCGGAATTGGCGGCTCCGACCTTGGGCCAGTAATGGTAACAGAAGCTCTGAAGTCTTACGCTACTTTCGGAATTACACCTTACTTCGTTTCTAATGTTGACGGCACACATATGGCTGAGACATTAAAGTCGGTAAATGCAGAAGAGACTCTTTTCATGATCGCTTCTAAGACTTTTACCACTCAAGAGACCATGACGAATGCACATACTGCTAAAGATTGGTTCTTGAGTCAAGGTGCAGCAGAAGCAGATGTAGCAAAGCATTTCGTAGCTCTTTCTACAAATGCTAAATCGGTAGCTGAATTTGGAATTGACACCAACAACATGTTCGAGTTCTGGGACTGGGTTGGCGGACGTTACAGTCTCTGGTCTTCTATCGGATTGAGCATTGCTTGTACCATCGGTTTTGACAATTTCGAAGAACTCTTAACTGGTGCTTTCGAAATGGATGAGCATTTTAGAACCGCTCCTCTAGCTGAGAATATCCCAACCATTTTAGCGCTCATTGGATTGTGGTATGGTAATTTTTATGGAAGTGAATCAGAGGCTATTCTTCCATATGACCAGTACATGCATCGATTTGCTGCTTATTTCCAACAGGGCAATATGGAAAGCAACGGAAAATATGTGGGTAGAGATGGAGAGAAGGTGAGCTATCAAACTGGACCAATTGTTTGGGGAGAACCTGGCACCAACGGACAACATGCCTTCTACCAATTAATTCACCAGGGAACGAAGTTGATTCCTTGCGACTTTTTAGCACCAGCTAATAGTCAAAACCCTATAAGTGATCACCACGAAAAACTACTTTCTAACTTTTTCGCACAAACGGAAGCTTTGATGAATGGAAAGACCAGAGAAGAAGTGGTTGGCGAATTAGAAGCATCGGGCAAATCAAAAGAAGAAATTGAAGCTATTGCTCCTTTCAAAGTTTTTGAAGGCAATAGACCTACCAACAGTATTTTATTTAAAAAGCTAACACCAAAAGTATTGGGTAGCCTTGTAGCCATGTACGAGCACAAGATTTTTGTGCAAGGGGTTATCTGGAATATTTACTCCTTCGATCAGTGGGGTGTTGAGCTAGGTAAAGTTCTTGCTAAGAAAATTTTGCCAGAGCTATCTGGAGATGAACAAATCTCTTCACACGATGCTTCAACTAATGGATTGATCAATTCTTATAAAAAAATGCGCTCTTAATGGCCAAAAAATATTTATACCCACTAAAATTCGACACCATCTTTAAAGAGAAGATCTGGGGTGGTCAAAAAATGAGAACAGTCTTAGGTAAAGACTTTTCTCCCCTCAAGAACTGCGGTGAAACTTGGGAGATCTCAGGTGTTCCTGGCAATCTATCAAAGGTGTCTGAGGGGCCTTTAAAAGGATGGACTTTGCCGGAATTAATTGAAGAGTTCAAAGGAGATTTAGTCGGCAATAAAGTTTATGAGCAATACGGCAACGAATTCCCACTGCTGGTCAAATTCTTAGATGCCGCTCTAGACCTCTCGATTCAAGTACACCCTGATGATAAACTAGCCAAAGAGCGACACAATTCATTAGGCAAAACCGAGATGTGGTATGTTTTCCAAGCAGATGAAGGTGCCAAATTGATCTCGGGCTTTAATAAAGACACTAACAGAGAAGAATATTTAGAGCACCTGAATTCAGGTAAGTTGATGGATATTCTAAATGAAGAAGAAGTAGAAGCGGGAGACTGCTTTTACCTACCAGCAGGTCGCGTGCATACTATCGGAGCTGGCCTTCTTTTGGCAGAAATTCAGCAATCGTCTGACGTTACCTATCGCATTTATGATTTTGATAGAACGGATGATGAAGGAAATAAAAGAGAATTACACACTGAAGAGGCCTTAGATGCCTTGGACTACAAACATTATTCGCAATACAAAACTCCATACCAAAGGGGGCTTAACAAAGAGATTCCATTGGTCAAATCACAGTACTTTCAGACCAATTTATTAGAGTTTTCAACGGGCATAATTCGAGAGCATTACGACAAGGATTCCTTTGTGATTTACACCTGTTTCGAGGGCCAAGCCGAAATCGAGATAATGGGACAAACCACAAAAATAGGTATGGGAAATGCAGTTTTAGTACCACAAAATGCACCGGATATTCATATTCGGACAAATTCTGGCTTCAAAATGTTGGAAACATACATGCCTTAGTCTACTTTTAGAACATGGCTGGAAAGAAGAATATGAAAAGCTTCGAGGCCACGTTCTTAAATATGAAAGACGACAGCGTGGTCAAGAAAGAGTTTCTAGCACGAAATCACACTTCAGCCCTCCGCAAAGCGAACCGACAAATCACGAAATACGTTCGTGTATTGAATGTCGAGCAAATTGGAGATGGTCCGAAGGAAGCCTAATTTTGCGTGTGTTTAGGTAGTGAGTGTTAGAGCATGAATTTTCATCAGAATAAGTCAGTTCAGATAATCAATCTTGGCGAAGATGATTATCAGCGTGTATGGAATTATCAAGAAGAGGTTTTTAAGCGTACGGTAGATCGTAAGATCGCAAACCGTAAGTTAGCTGAACCTACAGAACAGTTAATTACTGAGAACTACTTAATTCTCTGTGAGCATCCTCATGTTTATACTCTTGGGAAGAGTGGAGCTATAGAAAACCTGCTTTTAGATGAGCAAGGACTGAAAGAGCATTCCGCACAATTTTATAAGATTAACCGTGGCGGTGATATTACTTATCATGGGCCTGGTCAGCTTGTGGCCTATCCTATCTTAGATCTTGAAAACTTCTTTACTGATATTCACCTTTACCTTCGCAACTTAGAAGAAGCTATCATCCTTACTTTAGCTGACTATGGATTAGATGCCGGTAGAATTGAAGGTCTTACTGGTGTCTGGATAGATCATCATGAAGGTGCGAAAGATCCAAGGAAGATCTGTGCTATGGGAGTAAAGAGCAGCAGATGGGTCACCATGCATGGTCTGGCCCTAAATGTTAATACAGATCTAAGTTACTTCGGGCATATCGTACCATGTGGTATTGATGACAAGGCAGTCACATCCATGAACAAAGAACTTGGTAAAGCCGTAGATATGGCAGAGGTTCAGGCAAAACTGGTCAATCATATGGCTACAGTCTTTGAGATGGACATTAAACAACATGCAGTATAGAAGATCATTCGTATTTATAGGACCTATTGTCATCCTTCTAGGATTCTATCTTATCCGGTCAAACAGCTCTTCGAATGATTCCTACATCCATATTGATACTTCAGAAAAGCATCGTGGGGTTTGCTGGGTAGGCGGTCCTCAAATAGTTTATGCCTCAGATTTAGAAGAGATCGCATCAAAAGGCGTCAATTGGATCTCACAAACTCCGTTCGGCTGGCAAAGGGGGCACGACAACCCTAACATAGGCAACCAAATCGGAAGCTCAGATGGTTGGTGGGGCGAAAGAGATGAAGGCTTGGTAAAAACTACCGAGATGGCTCGAGCTGAAGGCATCAAAACCATACTTAAACCACACATCTGGCTACGAGATGAAGAAGGCAAATGGCGTGGAGAAATTGCCATGAACACAGAGGAAGACTGGCAAATGTGGTTTGCGCAATACGAAGAATTCATTTTACACTATGCCCGTTTAGCTGAAGAAAGTAAGATGGATATGCTTTGCATTGGCACAGAGCTTCATCAAACCTGTGTTCAAAGAGAAAATGACTGGCGAGCTCTAATCGGAAAAATCAGAGAAGTCTACAAAGGACCATTAACCTATGCAGCGAATTTTTCTGGAGAATATCAAGAAGTCAGTTTTTGGGATGAATTGGACTATATAGGAGTACAAGCCTATTTTCCACTCAGCTCAAAAGAAAGCCCAAGTATCGAAGACCTAAAAAGCGGTTGGAGCCAACCACTAAAGGAATTGCAATCATTTTCAAACCGCTACAATAAGCCTATTCTGTTTACAGAAATAGGTTATAAAAGCACCAAAGACTCTGGTAAAGAACCATGGACCTGGCCTCAAAGGCTACCTCGCGAAGAACGAGCTTCAATTTATTCTGAAGAAATGCAGGCTCAGCTTTACGAAGCCATGATGCAAGAAGTAATGAGCGCACCTTTTATCGCAGGCATTCATTTGTGGAAGTGGTATCCGAACTATCAAGAAAGAATAGATCGGATGAAAGAGAGGTCTGGCAATTCTACCTATTACGATATTGACTTTACACCACAAGGCAAACAAGCTGAAAGGGTAATGGAGAAATGGTTTTCTGAATTTCAATAAGTTAAATTCGCGGCATGAGAAAAGACATTGATATGCCTCAAGTGGCAGGTGTAAAGATCTGCATAGCCAAAAGCGTCAATAAGCTAGGAGAAAGTGAGTGGGGTGTTTATTTCATCAATAACAATTTGATCGAATTAGAAAACGTCATGATCGTTTCCAAGGGTTATGAATCAAAAGATAAAGACGCACGCCAGACCTCTACTTTTAGACACATGATCGAAAAGATCCAGGGCCAGTCTTTTGCCAAAGTAGAAGCTATTACGCCTGAGGTGTTTTCTTTTTACAATGAATTTTGGGTAAGCTACTACATCCTCAATGAGCTTTTCGATAAGAAATTCATCGTAGCTCCTTTTAGCGAATTTGAGTTAGAAGAAATCCAAGAACTCGAATTACAGGGGCGATTAGCCGATTAATCTGTACATTCGTTCATGCACAATAAACACACACCGCTGTTGTTTCTTGATATAGAAACAGTAGCAGAGCATGCTCAATTGGATGACCTTTCTGAAAAGAAGCAAGAGCTCTGGACAAAGAAATCTACCTTTTTTAGAGACACCGAACATCTCTCGCCAGCCGAACTATACAAAAGAGCAGGCATCTATGCTGAATTTGGTAAAATTGTTTGCATCGCAGTGGGCTATTTTCACGATGATGAATTGAGAATCAAAGCCTTCAGTAATCATGATGAAAAGCAACTTTTAGAAGATTTCAACGGGCTTATCCTCGAGCATTTCAACCTAAAGGGAACTCAGTTATGCGCACATAATGGCAAAGAATTCGACTTTCCATTCATTGCCAGAAGGATGATTATCAATGGAATTACGTTGCCTCTCCCCTTTCAGCTTTCTGGTAAAAAACCTTGGCAGGTGAATCATATCGACACCATGGAGCTCTGGAAATTTGGAGACTATAAGCACTTTACCTCCCTAGATCTTTTAGCTGAAATTTTGGGAATAGAAAGTAGCAAATCAGACATTGACGGCAGCATGGTCAATGAAGTATACTATGAGAATGACGACTTAGAGAGGATTACAGAATACTGCAAAAGAGATGTCTCAGTCCTAGCGCAAGTCTATCTCAAATTGACTCAAAATGAGTCACAAGAAGAATTAAAGATCAAGCTATTGTAAATAATTCAATTGGCTGAACTGACTTCTCCCTATTCTTTCTAATTTTAGCCTTATCCAATCATTCAATGGGCCGGAAGAGAAAGCAGAAAAAACAGAAGGACGTCACTAAAAGAGGATTTGAGCAGATCAGCCAACTGGTACTCGCCTTTTTGCAAGACAATGCCGGTCGTGGTTATCAGATCAAACAACTCCTTAAAGAAATTGGCGTACGCGATGCTATCTCAAAAGGGATGGTAACTGATGTCATCTTCAGAATGTCTGATAGAGGAATGATCAAAAGGCTACGAAACGGAGCCTTTATTTTGGAGAAAGAATTAGACACTCTTGTTGGGGTTGTTGACTCAGTCAATGCCCGATTTGCCTATATCGTATTAGAAAAACAAGCAGGCGATGAAGAACAAGAAGACATCTGGGTAGCCAAAGAAGATCTTTTAGGGGCCATGGACGATGACATCGTCAAAGTAGTACTGAAGGCAAAACGTCATGGCAAACATCCTGAAGGCAAGGTGGTCGAGATCATCTCTAGACACAGAGATGAATTTGTAGGTCGCTTAGAAATGTCTCCTCGATATGGTTTCGTAATTCCGGATTTTAAGAAGATGTTTCACGATGTATATGTGAAACTAGAAGACTTGAATGGAGCCAAGCACAATGACAAAGTGATCGTTAAGATCACCCAATGGCCAGAGCGCGACAAGAAACCGGAAGGTAAGATCACTCGAGTATTGGGTAGGGCTGGTGAGCATAATGCCGAGATCCATTCGATTATTGCAGAGTTTGGTTTGCCGCTTGAATTCCCTGAGTCTGTCGAAAATGATGCAGAAGCCATTCCAGCTGAGATCACCAATGCTGAGATCAAGAAAAGAAAGGATTTTAGAGAGATCACGACTTTTACAATTGATCCTTTCGATGCCAAAGACTTTGATGATGCCCTTTCTTTGAGAACTCTCTCAAATGGAAATTTTGAAGTAGGTGTACACATCGCTGATGTCACGCATTATGTACATACAGATTCGATCCTTGAAGAAGAAGCACAAGACAGAGCCACCTCCGTCTACCTAGTAGACAGAACCATTCCGATGCTTCCTGAAAGACTTTCAAATGGACTGTGTTCTCTCAGACCACATGAAGAAAAACTAACCTTCTCTGCTGTTTTTGAATTAGATGCTGAAGGTGAAATACAAAAAGAGTGGTTTGGCCGTACTGTGATCTATTCAGACAGACGATTCACTTACGAAGAAGCACAAGAAAGGCTAGAATCGGGTGAAGGTGATTTCCATGAAGAGGTTACTCAACTGGATACTTTAGCCAAGAAATTAAGAGCCAAGAGATTCAAATCAGGAGCAGTCAATTTTGAGACTGTTGAAGTTAAATTCAAATTAGATGAAGATGGAAAGCCTCTTGGAGTGATCCCTAAAGAGCGCAAAGATGCGCACATGCTCATCGAAGAATTTATGCTGCTTGCTAATAAGAAAGTAGCAGAGTTCATCTTCAAAAAAGGAACAGAAGCCCATCCAATGACTTTTGTTTACAGAACGCATGACAATCCTGATCCAGAAAAACTAGACACCTTCGCCAATTTTGCTCAACGCTTTGGGCATCAAATGAATTTGGATACTGCTGGAGTCTCGAGGTCTTTGAATAAACTGATCAATAAGATCGAAGGGCGACCAGAACAAAACGTATTGCAGCAATTAGCCATTAGAACAATGGCGAAAGCAAAATATACGACAGAGACCAAAGGACACTTCGGTTTGGCTTTTGCCCACTATACTCATTTTACTTCTCCGATTAGAAGATACCCCGACATGATGGTGCATCGCTTATTGCAACATTATTTAGACAAGGGAAAATCGGCTAACAAAGAAGAATATGAAGAATTGTGCCTACACTCTTCAGATAGAGAGAAAAGAGCAGCAGATGCTGAAAGAGCCTCTATCAAATACAAGCAAGTGGAGTTTATGTCTATGGTAGAGGACAAAAATTTTGCTGGTATCATCAGTGGGGTTACAGAGTGGGGTATTTATGTCGAAATCACCGAAACCAAGTGTGAAGGCATGGTCCGAATGACTGATATGACGGACGACTATTACGAATTTGATGAACAAAACTACCGCGTCATTGGTAGAAGAAATAAGCGCATCATCTCTTTAGGGGATAATGTGTATGTTCGCGTCAAGGCAACAGACATTGATAGGCGAACCATCGACCTAATTTTTACAGAGAATGACGAAGGATCTGACGCAGCTGATTGAGCTGATCAATAAAAGACTAGAAGAGCTCTCTTACGGAGAGGAACCTCAAGAACTTTACGAACCGATAAGATATATCATGAGTTTGGGTGGCAAGCGTATGCGTCCACTCTTGGTACTGTTGGCTTATAGACTATTTAAAGATGATGTCGAAAGCATCCTTGATCAGGCCATTGCAGTAGAGGTTTTTCACAACTTCACTTTAATGCATGACGATATTATGGACGAAGCCCCTTTGAGAAGAGGACAAGCGACTGTTCATGAAAAGTGGAGCGAAAGCGTTGCCATTTTATCTGGTGATGTGATGCTCGTGAAGGCATACGACCTGTTGCTAGATGCTCCTGGCAACTTAAAGCAGATCGTAAAAGATTTTAACGAGTGTGCTGCAGGGGTTTGCGAAGGCCAACAATTCGACATGAACTTTGAAGAATTGCCTACGGTAAGCGAAGAGACCTACATCAATATGATCAGGCTAAAGACAGCTGTCTTATTGGGTTATAGTTTAAAGCTCGGAGCCATGTTGGCAGAAGCGCCTGCAGAAGAAGCACAAAAGCTATATGATTTTGGTGTACAAGTAGGTATTGGTTTTCAATTGAAAGATGATCTTCTGGATGTATATGCCGACCAAGCCAAATTTGGAAAGCAAGTAGGCGGAGACATCATTGCCAATAAAAAGACCTTCCTTTTACTCAAAGCATTAGAGTTAGCCAATAGCGATCAAAAGGCCGACCTAGATCAGTGGATCAATGCAGAAGAGTTTGATTCGTCAGAAAAGGTACAAGATGTGATGCGCATTTACGATGAGATCGGCATCAAGGCGTTGACTTTAGCTAAAATGGAAGAATACTTTGCCAATGGGTTTAAAGACCTAGAAGCCATTGAGGTTTCTGAAGACAAGAAAACAGCACTGGCAGACTTTACCACTTATTTAATCAATAGAGAAAAGTAGATGCAGGTAACCTATGCCTTAATGGCGATCATTGGAGTCGTTACCTATTATGCTTGGCAGAAGCCTGCCGTTCAGCAAGGCTTTATGCTCAACCCTTATCAGGTGAGAACGCGACAGCAGTATCATCGATTTATTACTTCTGGGTTTGTACATAACAATGGCATGCATCTTTTCCTCAACCTATTTACCCTGTACTTTTTCGGTGGAGCTATTGAGAAGATCTTTAATATCTATTTCGGAGATATGGGTAATATCCTTTACCTGAGCTTATTCTTCAGTGCCGTGTTAGTAGCTAATATGCCTTCATTTATCAAGCACAGGTATGACCCCAATTACAATTCATTAGGAGCATCAGGAGGAGTTTCTGCTTTGGTGCTAGCTTTTATACTTTTTGACCCTCTTAGAGACCTATGTTTGTACGCCTTGCTTTGTCTACCTGGCTATATATTGGGAGGTCTATTTATTGTTTATTCTATCATCATGGGAAGAAGAGGTCAAGACAACATCAATCATGATGCTCACCTATTTGGTGCACTATATGGCCTTGTTTTTATTCTTATTTTAAGACCATCTACTCTTGAAAGTTTTATAGAAATTCTATTTTAGAGTCTATATATAACAGTATTACATGCTCAAATATTTAATCACCACAATACTGTTTGTGAACAGCGTTAGTCTGTTTGATCAAGCTAAATAAATGAAGCACTTAATTAGTATTAGCACTTTTTTCTTATTCAGTCTATCATTTGGTGACCAAAGTCAAAAGGTAGAATGCCAAGTGTATCAAAATCAATGTTATTATTTAGAAGAGAGTCCAGGAGGAATAACTACCATAATTAATAGAGACTTGAAAAAATTCATAAGTGAAAACAAGTCATTCATCAAGTCAACTCTTGATTTAACAATAGAATCCAAAAAGTTAGGTGACATCGTCAGGGATAACATCGAAGCGAATAAAATCCTGAGGTTCAAGGAAAACGGAAGCTATGTTGTTTTACTATACTATTTCAATGCTAGTTTCATAACTATAGGATCCGCATTTCTAAAAAAAGAGGAGCTTGATATTTCACTTGAAGAAATAAATGGAATTGAAACAAGATTAAAAGAGGAGATCATAATTAATCAAAACAGAACCAACCTAGACCATAGTTCTCCATTTTATGAGACAACCATCATGGTTCGATTTAAGCATTTCTAAAACTGATTATAGTTTTTATTCAATCGCTCCTAACTGAATTATAAATTAGATAATTAAAACCCTTTAGATTAAATACAAACAAAAAAACCCTGACATCTTCCGATATCAGGGTTTTTCAATAGTGTTTTCTATCAATTAAGCCTCAGCTTCACCTTCGAAGGGCAATACTGAAACGAAAGATCTGTCTTGTCTTCCTTTTTTGAATTCTACAACACCGTCAGTCAATGCGAATAAGGTGTGGTCTTTACCCATACCTACATTCTTACCTGGGTGGTGTTGAGTTCCCCTTTGTCTTACAATGATGTTACCAGCGATAGCTGCTTGGCCACCATATATCTTAACGCCAAGTCGTTTACTTTCCGACTCTCTACCGTTTTTCGAACTACCGACTCCTTTTTTATGTGCCATGGTACTTTCTTATTTAGAAATTTTTTCGATCAATACTTTAGTGAATTGCTGACGGTGACCGTTCTTCTTCTTGTAACCTTTTCTTCTTTTCTTTTTGAAGACGATTACTTTGTCACCTTGCACGTGTCCGATGATCTTACCAGACACCTTAGCACCTTTTACTTTAGGTGCACCTACTTCAACTTTACCTTCATTGTCGATCAACATAACGTTGTCGAACTCTACGGAAGCGCCTTCTTCGCCCTCCATTAATGGAGCATAAACGAACTGGTCTTGCGTTACTTTGAACTGCTTTCCTGCTATATCTACAATTGCGTACATTTTGAATGTTTTTTCAAAAACGGACTGCAAAGGTAAAAGAATCTTCGCGAAAAACAAACCCAATCCTCTTCATAAAAGCAAGCAATTCCCGAAAATTAAATTTTCATTTTTTTTCGCCCCCTCATACGCTAAAAATTTCGATAAGTTATCAGTTAAGCCACATATTACATCTTTCTTAATTTCAACGACTTAAACGAACGTATGAAAACGATTTCATAAGTGATATTATCAAATTTTTACCATTGATTTTTAGACCGCTTTTTGTAATATTTGTTACAGGTTACAACCCCATTAAACAACCTACATCTCTGGCTAAAAGCTTCTCCTAAGAGTATCAAGCAGTTAGCTAGAAACCCTGAAAAATATAGGCTGGAGTTGACCGTTTTATAGCGCGAAACTCTGTTTAAAATGAAAAACACTAGTTTTTCAACGTGACCTTTTTATGTCAACCCCAAATAGTAAAAAGTACGATGAGTGAACTAACTACCTCTGTGGAAGAACCATTATTGGCTGAGAACAAAAACCGATTTGTGCTCTTCCCTATCCAGCATGACGACATCTGGAATTATTACAAAAAAGCTGAAGCCAGTTTCTGGACAGCTGAAGAAATTGATCTCCACCAAGACCTTACAGATTGGAATGATAAGCTGAATGACGATGAAAGATATTTCATCAAGCACATTCTAGCTTTCTTTGCTGCATCTGATGGTATTGTAAATGAAAACCTTGCTGAGAACTTCGTAAATGAAGTACAGTTTACAGAAGCTAAGTTCTTCTATGGTTTCCAGATTATGATGGAGAATATCCACTCGGAAACTTATTCACTATTAATTGACACCTATATTAAAGACCCTGTAGAGGCAGATAAGCTTTTCCATGCTATCGAAACATTCGATGCTATTAAAAAGAAAGCAGATTGGGCTCTACGTTGGATCGAGTCTCCATCTTTTGCTGAAAGATTGATCGCATTTGCTGCTGTTGAAGGAATCTTCTTCTCTGGTAGCTTCTGCTCTATCTTCTGGTTAAAGAAGAGAGGTTTAATGCCAGGGTTGACCTTTTCAAATGAGTTGATCTCAAGAGATGAAGGATTGCACTGTGACTTCGCTGTTCACTTGCACAACAATCACTTGATCAATCAGGTGCCTGAAGAAAGAATTAGAGAAATCATTTTAGATGCATTAGAAATAGAAAGAGAATTCATCACTGAGTCACTCCCCGTAAGACTTATCGGTATGAACTCTGATCTAATGGCTCAATACCTTGAATTTGTTACTGACAGATTATTAACTGAATTAGGATGTGCGAAAGAGTTTAACTCTACGAACCCATTCGATTTTATGGAAATGATCTCGCTACAGGGTAAAACCAACTTCTTTGAGAAGAGAGTAGCTGAGTACCAAAAAGCTGGTGTTATGCAAGAGAAGAAAGATGACGCTAGTAATAGAGCGCTTTCTTTCGATGATGATTTTTAATTAACCCTTATTTTTCAAATACCCCCAAACCCCAATAAATATGTTAGTAGTCAAAAGAGATGGCAGACGAGAGTCCGTCAAATTCGACAAAATCACCGCCCGGGTTGAGAAACTCTCCTACGGCTTAGATTCCAACTTTGTAGAACCAGTTAATGTAGCCATGAAGGTAATTGAAGGCCTTTATGACGGTGTTAGCACGCAAGACCTTGATAACCTTGCTGCAGAGATCGCTGCTACTATGACGGTGAAACACCCTGACTATGCAAGGTTAGCAGCAAGAATTGCGATTTCTAACTTGCACAAGACAACGAGCAAATCTTTTTCAAATACCATGAAGAGGCTTTACACTTATGTAGATCCTAAGACTGGTGAAAATGCTCCGTTGATCTCTAAAGAAACTTATGGTGTAATCAAGAAGAATGCAGCGCAGTTAGACTCTACTATTATCTATGATAGAGATTTTAGCTACGACTACTTCGGCTTCAAAACTTTGGAGCGTTCTTATTTGATGAAGCTTGACGGTAAAATTGTTGAGCGTCCTCAGCATATGCTCATGAGAGTAGCTGTAGGTATTCATGGTGAAGACATGGAGAAAGTAGTAGAAACTTACAATCTACTTTCTGAGAAGTGGTTCACACATGCTACACCAACTTTATTTAATGCTGGTACTCCAAAGCCACAGCTTTCTTCATGTTTCTTATTAACCATGAAGGATGACAGTATTGATGGTATCTACGATACATTGAAACAATGTGCGAAGATCTCTCAATCTGCTGGCGGAATTGGACTAAGCATCCACAACGTGAGAGCGAAAGGATCATACATCAAAGGAACTGGAGGGGTATCAAATGGTGTGGTTCCGATGTTAAGAAACTTCGACATGACTGCTCGTTATGTTGACCAAGGGGGAGGAAAAAGAAAAGGCTCATTTGCTATTTATTTAGAGCCTTGGCACGCTGACATATTTGACTTCTTAGATCTTAAGAAGAACCATGGTAAGGAAGAAATGAGAGCTAGAGACTTATTCTATGCGCTTTGGATCTCTGACTTATTCATGAAAAGAGTTGAGGCAAACGAAGAGTGGACATTGTTCTGCCCTAACGAATGCCCTGGTCTTGCTGACGCTTATGGCGATGACTTTGAGAAATTGTACGAAAAGTATGAGAAAGAAGGCAAAGGCCGTAAGACTGTAAAAGCGCAAGACCTATGGTTCGAAGTATTAGAGGCTCAGATCGAGACTGGTACTCCTTACATGCTCTTCAAAGATGCAGCTAATAAGAAGTCTAACCAGAAGAACTTAGGAACTATTAAGTCTTCTAACCTTTGTACAGAAATTATTGAGTACACGGCTCCTGATGAAGTAGCTGTGTGTAACCTAGCTTCAATTGCATTACCAATGTATGTAAATGAAGAGTCTGGTGAGTACGACTTCCAGAGACTGTACGATGTGACTTACGTGGCTACTAAAAACTTGAACAAGGTAATTGATGTCAATTACTACCCTGTTGAAGAAGCGCGTAATTCAAATATGAGACACAGACCAATTGGTTTAGGTGTTCAAGGTTTAGCGGATGCTTTCATTAAGATGAGAATGCCTTTCGATTCTGAAGAAGCAAGAAAACTAAACAGAGATATTTTTGAAACGATCTACTTCGCGGCAATGACTGCTTCTAAAGACATTGCGAAAGTAGAAGGATCATATGAGACCTTTAAGGGTTCTCCAGTATCTAAAGGAATCTTCCAGTACGACATGTGGGGTGTTACTCCAGATTCTGGCCTTTGGGATTGGGATAGCTTAAAGAAAGAAGTGAAGAAACACGGTGTTAGAAACTCATTGTTAGTTGCTCCAATGCCAACTGCTTCTACTTCTCAGATCTTAGGTAACAACGAGTGCTTTGAGCCATATACTTCGAACATCTATACCAGAAGAACATTATCTGGTGAGTTCGTCATCGTAAACAAGCACTTGATGAAAGACTTGATCAAATTGGGTCTTTGGAATTCAGACATGAAGAACAAACTGATCGCAGCGAAAGGCTCTGTTCAGGCTATTCCTGAAATTCCTCAAGACATCAAAGATCTATATAAAACTGTATGGGAGATCTCTCAGAAGGCGATCATCGATATGTCTGCTGATAGAGGAGCTTACATCTGTCAATCACAGAGTTTGAACATCCATATTCAGGATCCAAACTTCGGTAAGATGACATCAATGCACTTCTACGCTTGGAAGAAAGGCTTGAAAACAGGTATGTACTACTTGAGATCAAGAGCTGCTGCAGATGCTATTCAGTTTACAGTTGATAAGAAAGCTGCTGAGACACCAACAGCTAAAGAATTAGAGCAAAAGGCTGCAGATATGGCCTGCTCTTTAGATAATCCGGATGCTTGTGAAGCATGTGGTAGTTAGTATGTATAGGGGTTGATTACTACTAACGTAGAAAGCTCTGGCCGCCTGGTCAGGGCTTTTTTTATGCTATTCGATGATCAATTTACCTGTTTTGATCACTCGCTCTTGTCTATCTATCAATTGATAAAAGTATAAGCCAGAGGCTATTCCTTTTAACTCGAAGAACTCCTCATTTTGATTGATAAAAATTACTGTGGTGTAATTGCCATTTGTAGAAAACAATCTTATTCGACTCACTTCATCCGAACCCAAAAAGAATAACTCGTCACCTTCAGGAACAGGATTAGGGAAAAGTGTATTTGCCTCAGGTATGATTATTGGAATTTCAATGATAGGAGTCTCTATAAGGCTTACACCCAACTCTGAATTATCTAAACTGATAAGTCCTTTATAGGTATAATAACCGTTACTTTCTACCAAGTTGAATCCCAAATATTCCAGTGTACTTTGTGGTGAAGAAGAGAAATTAAATACTCTATCTTCTTGCTCTCTCACAAATGAGACATCGCTTACATTAAGATCTGTTGTCAACTCTAAATTTAATCTTACTTCGCCATCATCAACTGCAGAAGTAAAAGACTTCACATAACATCCTATACCATCCGAACCGAATTCATAAAGATTGCTTTGAAGCCCAGCTAAGCCATTGATAATCGGTTTTACCGCGATCCTTTCTAATGCTAACCACTCATTATCTGCAGAAAGAAAAGACGAAGTGTCATTTGTTCTACCCATTAATACAAGGTCAAAACTATCATCAGAAACACTATAAAGGTCATAAGAGTCGGCATCTAAATTTGTCCAATTAAAAAGCAGGTTATTTCCGCATTCATAGAGCTTCTGTACTTCTAAACCAGAATGAATTAATATTTGAGGTGAGATAAATTCTCTTCCTTGAACCATTGCCCGAAATTCATATACACCATTTGTCTCGAATCGAATTTTGCCATGATCAATGATGGGCCCAACAGGTTCCCAGACACCACTGTTCTTCCTCCGCTCCAAATTTGTAACGGTCATGAATGTGTTCTCATACCTCAAAAAAAAGTCTTCTTCAAGTAAATGAGGAACCCCTTCTGATGGCATAAGCCATTCAAATGAGTCTATTTCTCTGAAGCTATAGCTTAATGCGTAATTCTGTCCTGAAGTACTTATGGAATGTCCTTTGACCCTAATGACCAATTCTCCTCCATCCAATTCTGATAATACCGCCAGTTCATTGTTGTTTAAAGAATCTCTTTTTTCAGTGGCTGGTTGAAATAATAGATTTAAATCAGCATTAGCATTCGGAACAAGGGGCAAATAGGTGATTCCTTTATATTCCACTTCCAAGTCTAAATCATTAACCAATGCCATAAAATCACCAATATTGGCGGCAGGGTCATTCCAGCTGAGAGCTATCCTAAGCTCATCAACATTGGATGGAATAGTTATCCTCTCTTCTTGTACTAAGCCATCAGAAATTGAGCCCAAAAAGAATTGATCTTGACTCAATGATCTCGTAGCCTGATGAAGATTCAGTCTTCCAAATCCTGAGATAAAATCAGGGCCTTCAATTTCGGTATCTGTGGCAGAACTAAGCAATATGGATTTCAATAAGAAATTGGGTGCTGTTGTACTGAATTTGGATCTATACTGTTCTTGAAGAAGAGCACTAGCGCTCGATACCAAGGCAGCTGACTCAGAGGTTCCTTCAGCTCCATAAGCAACTAATTCAGGTTTAATTCTGCCATCAAAGGCAGGGCCTCTTGAACTTCTAGCATCTACTTGATGAATGCGATCAGTAGCACCAACGACCAAAGTGTTCTTGGCTTGCTTAATTCCTCCACTCAAATTGGATACCGCACCCAAACCAGCATATGGGCCAGATTCGGGTGTCAGGAAACCCAAGTTACCTGCAGAAAATACATGTAAGGTATTTTCGTCTGCAACAATAGCCTCATCATAACTAGCAGCAAGTGCATCATATTCGTTTTGGATACTAAATCCGTAGGAGTGATTTTGAGTAGTTATTTGATCCAGAAAAGTCTGATTGTCTGGAAACACATCTGAAAACGAAGAAGACAATAAGCTCGCACCGCCTGCTGCACCAAGGCTTTTATTGGAAGAATTACCTCTACCTCCAATAATTGTAGCCATCGCGGTGGCGTGGGTATCAAAAGACTCATCAGCCAAATCTGAAGGAAGAAACTTTTCCCTTAGGTCAATATCAAGAGTATCAGCACTTCTTTCCTTTATGCCAATAACTTCTCCCTTGCCTGATAGTCCTCTTTGGCTTTTTACATAATCAAAGTGATTTACAGTCAGGTCATGCTCGGGGATATTGGTCTCAACTTGAGGTAAATCAAACTTTTGAATAAAGAGAATATTAGGGTCCCCTAATAATTCATTGATCACGCCTGTTTTATTTTCGAGAACAAGCAAATCACCATGGCGCATAATGACATTCATCTGTGAATTGCCATTCCACAATTTGAAATGCCGTACTTGAACTAAAATGAACTCTGGATCTGATTGGGTTTTCAATGAAGCAGAAAGCTTCCAATCACCACTTTGAATGGAATCAGAATCCAATAGAACTGTTTCTTTATTTATCCATCTAATTACCCGAGCATCATTAGAAAATTCAGCCTTTGATTTCGCTCCGGAAATTATTTTTGATTCAGGTAAAGTTTTTAATGTCTGAGCTTTAGATGTTAAAGAACTAATGAAAACAAGTAAAAAGAGGGTTAGAATTTTAGACGCCATTCCGGATTTAAAAATACACTTCAAAAGCAAGTAAAGTGTATGTATAAGACATTTAAATACATGTAAAGAATACTTGATTTTTAAGACTAAGATCTTCGTTAAAAATTAAACCTGTAAAGTGCTTTTATAATAGAGATTTATTCGATTATTTATAAGAATAAACCAAATAATCTTAACTAATAACTATGAAGAGTACACTAAAATTGATTGCGTGTTTCGCAGTCATCACAACCATCTTCTATGCTTGTCAAGAAGGCCTTGATGAAGCACCTGTAGTAGAGGAAGAAGTTCCTCAAGCAGTTCTAGATAAACTAATAGCTGCAGGCTACAGCACTCAAGATGTTTTTAAAACAGATTGGAATGGACAAGAAGGATATGTAGTTGAATACGACATGTTCTTTACAGAATCTGCGATCAATGATCTGCAGCACGATGAACATATTCCAAACACTGAGCATTATCGTACGACTAATCTAGTAACTGGAGTACCTAGAGTGATCAAAGTAGCTTTAGACCCTTCATTCTCTCAAACTGCGAGAAATGCGTTCTTAGAGACTTTGGCTATCTACAATGCTGAGAACCTTTTGTTGACTTTCGAGGAAGCAACAATTACTGTTTCTGGTAAAGGTAGAAAGCAAACTGTCACCACAGATGCTGACATTGTGATCTCTGCATTCAGCGAAAGACCAAGAAGAGGTTTCATCACTTTGGGTAGAGCAGCCGGTTTCCCAACTGATTCTGGTGATCCTGCTGAAGGTTTCGGTCTTAACACTTATTGGATCGATAACTTTAGTCCTTCTCAAGCTGAGATCAGAGGTGTAATGCTTCACGAGATCGGTCACTGTATTGGATTCAGACATACTGATTACATGACTAGAGAAAGCTGTGGATCAAACACTAACGAAGGTGATGCAGGTGTAGGTGCTATTTATATTCCTGGTACACCTACTGGTTCTGATGCTACTTCTTGGATGCAAGCATGTGGACCGGCTGATGACTTCAACAACAATGATGTTATTGCATTGAACGAGCTTTATTAATTTAAACCGAACTAATTATTGAACCTGCTCATTTAAGGGCAGGTTTTTTTATGTCATTGGTTCGCTTAGTAATATTGAGTGACGTAATTTTACACTATGAAAGCCATCGCAGTACTTCTTTCATTTCTCATTTTAACCTCCGTGGGTACCCCATGTGATGATGAGGTGCCTCATGATCAAACAGAGATTAATGGTGCAACTGAACACCAAGATGAGCATGAAGAAGATTTTTGCAGCCCCTTCTGCACTTGTCAATGTGCTCATACCATTTCCTTAAAGACTTCTTTCTTCGAGATAGCAAAACTCGAGACACCACAGGATCTAAATACGGAAAAGGAATCACTATATAATGAAGATTGGGTTTTTAGAGAAGAGCATCCTCCCCGGCAGTTCCATTTCTAATTAGTCATGTCATGCTGTCCTGATAACCATTGGGAACATTCAGTAACTTTTTAAGACCCTGAATTCAATTCAGCATGACGATTTATATGATCTAAGGATCAAACATTTCACCCAATAAATCATTCATGAAGAAATTTATCGTACTGATGCTACTTGCAGTTCAAGTGGCATACGGCCAACATACATTACGTGTCCAAGTATTGGATGCAGAGACCAATGAACCACTTGTCGGTGCAACGGTCCAAATTAGTAGTACTCAAGGAGCAATTGCTGATGCAGAAGGAATAGCCACCATTGGGCAACTCAGCGCAGGAGCAACAACTGTTAAAGTATCATTCGTAGGCTACGAAGCCGAAGAGTTTACTTTTGATCTTCCAGTTAATGGAATTCAAATAGTTAAACTGGGACATCATGAAGAACATGAAGAAGTCATAGTTACTTCTACCAGAACTGCTGATGTCATTGAAGCTATACCCACTAGAATCGAAGTATTAGGTGGGGAAGAGATGGAAGAGAAGGCCATGATGCGCTCTTCAAACATAGCCATGCTTTTGAGAGAGACTTCAGGTATTCAAATGCAGCAAACTTCTGCAAGTGCTGCCAATCAAAGTATCAGAATACAAGGACTCGATGGCCGCTACACTCAATTGCTTAAAGATGGCTTTCCTCTTTTTGGTGGATTCGCCAGTGGCTTAAGCATCATGCAAATTCCTCCTCTAGATCTTCAGCAAGTAGAGATCATTAAAGGTGCCAACTCAACTCTGTTTGGGGGAGGAGCAATTGCCGGCCTTGTCAACTTAACCACTATTACTCCTGAAGAAGAAAGGAAAGTGAAATTGATGTTAGATCAGACTTCAGCTGGTGGCACAACTTTAAATGCTTTCTATGCGGAAAGATATGGCAAGTGGGGATTGACCATGTACGCTTCTGGGAACAAACAAAATGCTTATGACTCTAACGATGACCATTTCAGTGATATACCAGATATCAAAGCGTTAACGCTGAATCCATCTATCTTTTACTATCCAAATGATCGATCTCAATTAAGAATGACATTGAATGCCACTTTTGAGAATAGATTTGGAGGTGATATGGACGTGATTGATGGCGAACCAAATGGGATTCATCAATTTGCGCAAGAGAACGATACAGAAAGGCTCTCTGCCCAGCTTACTTACACCAATCAGTTGGCTGAAAATAGACTGCTGACTTTAAAGCATAGTACTACCAAGTTTGACAGAAAAATCATTGAGCCGGATTATGTCTTTCAAGGTGAACAATGGTCAACATTCTCTGAAGCTTCTTATAATTTTGGTAAAGAAGGCTCACAATGGGTGACAGGTGCCAATCTTTACACCGATCAATTCAATGAGTTCAATAATCCAATTGAAAACAGAGACTATACTCAAAACACCGCTGGTGTTTTCATTCAAAATACCTCGAGACTCAATGATCGCTTTAGCCTAGAAGCAGGTTTTAGAATGGATTATAATTCAGATTATGGAGCATTTCCTTTACCCAAAGTGGCACTATTGACTCGCGTGAATGAGAAATTATCTCTTAGGCTCGGTGGAAGTTTAGGCTATAAATTACCCACCATTTTTACAGAAGACGCGGAGAACCTAGCCTTTGAGGGTATTCTACCTATTGATGATGAGCTAGACGTGGAGAAAGCACAAGGCGTTAACTTCGATTTTAACTATGCAAGTGCTTTAGGTAATGATTGGAGCATTAATTGGAATCAGCTCTTCTTTTATACCAACCTTGATCAGTCCTTAGTTTTACAGCCAGAGAACATAGGCACCTATAGATATGTAAATGCTTCCGGCCCTGTTACTAGTCAAGGATTGGAGACCAATATCAAATTAGGTTATAAAGACTTTAAGCTCTTTTTGAATTATACACTCATTGACACCAAACTAGACTACTCAAATCCTGAGTTGCAAAAGCCATTAACGCCAAAACACAATGCGGGCTTTGTCCTTGTCTATGAGGAACATGGCAAATGGAGAGTCGGATATGAACTTTACTATACAGGAGAACAGTTGCGAGAAGACTTAAGCAAAACCTCTGACTATTGGATCATGGGTTTTATGATCATGAGAAAATTCAAGCAACTGGGGCTTTATGTGAATTTTGAAAACTTCACAGATACAAGGCAGCACAACATGGAATCTTTTGATATCAATGATCATCTGAAACCAAATTTTCCAGACATCTGGGCTCCAGTTGATGGCTTCATAGTCAATGGTGGTTTGATACTTGAGTTTTAATACTCTTAACCTTACATAAATGAGTATTGTCTTAATACATGCAACATGGTTGCATGTATTAAGGCCTATTCCTAACTTCGCCCTGAATACAGACCTAGAATTGAAATGATGAACGTTCGAAACTTAGTTACTCTAGTTATAATTGGTTTTACCTTTTCGTGTGCCTCTGGCCATCAACATGATGAAGAACTCTTGGCTAAAGCGCATGAAAAACAACTTGAAATTATCAAGATGATCGGAGAACTCGAATCTACTATTGAGAGTTCAGAACTTGAGGCCAAAGACAGCTTACTAACCGTCATTGAAGAATTTGAAGAGAATATTTTCGAAATCCCTGGTTATCATTTGGAATTACCTGGTCATGAAGGGCATGATCATGGTCATTCAGAAATTGAATTGACAGATCAGGAGATCCATGATGTTCAAGTAGAAATGCTAAAAGAGCTCGAAGAAATGAGAACTTTTGTTACCTCACGCAAGTAAGATCTTATATAAAGATCTGAGCAATCACCGCCATTCCGGCTCCAAGAACTGACACACCAAATTTTCTCCAATCCAATTTATGGTTAGGATCAGATTCAATAAAAATGGTGGTCGAGATCTGCAAGAAACTTCCAGCTACTATCGCGAAGAAAATCTGCATATTTTCTGGATTAACAATCTGCTGGTTACTCAAGTAGTCGGAAGCAATCAAACCAGCTGGTGAGGCTAAAGCAAAAATCAGTAATAATACTGTCGCTTTTATTTTAGACTTAACTAAAGAAGTCAACAAGGCTACTAGGGCAATGGCCGCAGGAATCTTGTGCATGACTATGCCTAATAGAATTTTAAAAGAACTTCCATCTTCGTGATCTCCTTCAGATAAATGGTGCTGATGCATCGAGTCAGTCATTATACTTCCTTCTAGGAAAGAATGAATGCTCAGAGCTATCAAGAGATAGGTGACTGTAACACCACTACCATGAATATGGCTATGACCATGCTCAACGCCACTGGAAAAGTTTTCAAGTACCTTTTGAAGGAAGAAACCCAGGAGAATCCATAATCCAATAGAGAACGGATCAGTATCTGATAAAAATAAATCTGGAATCAAGTGAATCACCGTCATCGCAAAAAGATAAGCCCCAGCAAAGACCAAGAAGAGTGCTTTACTCTTTTCAGATAATCTGGTTTTTCTTCCGACCAATAGGCCAGGAAGAGCAACGCTTAAGAATAAAATAAGTGCATTTAATGCCATTCTGAGAGCTTGCTTTGCAACAAGATTGCAAATATCTAAAAGAAAATGAGAAAACCTGAGAAATGGTTCCCTTGAACTACTCTCCTCCTAAAGTTCTGTTTTCTAAACCTGCTGAAATGAATGTCTCTATATCTCCGGCATCATTAACGTAAATCAGATAAGCCTCTAGACTACTATCAGCTTGAATCAGCTCAATACTCTTTTCTAAGCCCATAACCATGCAAGCTGTGGCATAAGCATCTGCCAACATACAGGTTGGAGCCAGAATGGTAGCACTTAACAGTGTTTGCATTTTAGGGTAACCCGTACTTGGGTCGATGGTATGAGCCACTTTTTTACCATTCACCATGCGAAAATTTCGATAGTTCCCTGAGGAAGCCATGCCTTGATTTTCCAATTGTACGGCATCAAAAATTTGACCTATGGTCTGCTCATCTGGTGTCTCGATGGCAATAGTCCATAGGTTACCCTCCAGATTGAATCCTTTAGTTCGAACCTCTCCTCCTATTTCAACCATGTAATTCTCTATCCCTTGAGTTGTAAGCAAGTCTCCGACCACATCAATGGCTTGGCCTTTGGCAATGGCTGAGAAATTCAATTTCATGCCTTTTTGATCGGTCTGAGCACCATTCTTATCATATGCTATTTTGTCGAGGCCGACATATTGAAGCAGTGAATCAACCTGAACAGAATCAGGCCCAATCATTTCACCGTCACCAAAGCCCCAAGCATCGATCAATGGACCTACTGTAGGATCAAAAGCTCCATCAGTTTTTGCATAGACCTCTTCACTAGCCTGAAGAACATCATAGAAATAAGGGAATTGAAAGTCCACTTGTCCTTTTTGATTGAAGAGAGAGATGTCAGAACTTGGAATATAGGTGGACAAGGATTGGTTAAAGTCTACCAAAAGCGAATCAATTTGTAGCTTAAAGATCCTTTCTTCCCTATCGAGGTATTTGACATTATAACCAATTGTACCCATGGTAGTACCGGTTAGGTGTACTTCCTTCGGTTGATTTTGTCTGTAGGTGTAGACAATAAAAATGGCAATGACCAATACGATTAAATAGATCCGAGATCTCTTATTTCTATCCATTCGCTTAATTTTGAGCAAAGATAATTGACGAATTCATCATTTATCTATTGAAAGCTTATCTTGTAAAAAATTCAATCAATGAGGGAAGATTATCTTGATGCTAGTGGCGATGAAATGGATTCAACCGAAAGGGATATTGAAAGAGCATTACGTCCCTTAAGTTTTGAGGATTTTTCAGGTCAAGATAAGGTAGTTGAGAACGTAAAGATCTTCGTGATGGCTGCCAAGCAGCGGCAAGAGCCGCTAGACCATGTATTACTACATGGGCCGCCCGGTTTGGGTAAAACCACTCTTTCTCACATTATTGCTAACGAATTAGAGTCTGACATCAAGGTGACATCAGGTCCGGTTTTAGACAAACCGAGCGACTTGGCAGGCTTACTTACTAATTTAGAAGAAGGCGATGTCCTTTTCATTGATGAAATTCATAGACTTAATCCTATAGTGGAAGAATACCTCTATTCAGCCATGGAGGATTACAAGATCGATATCATGTTAGATTCTGGTCCTAACGCAAGGACGGTTCAGATAGGTCTAAATCCTTTCACACTGGTTGGAGCTACTACGAGATCAGGCTTGTTAACATCACCGCTAAGAGCAAGATTTGGTATAAATGCCAGATTGGAGTACTACGACTCTAAATTATTGACTCGTATTGTACAGCGCTCATCTGAGATCTTGAATACACCCATTAATGATGATGCAGCCTTTGAAATAGCTCGCAGAAGTCGCGGCACCCCGCGAATCGCCAACAACCTACTTAGAAGAACAAGAGACTTTGCGCAAGTAAAAGGTACAGGCACCATTACTCAAGAGATCTCAGAAATGGCCCTTAACGCACTAGATGTGGACGCCCATGGCCTTGATGAAATGGATAATCGTATTCTAACGACTATCATAGATAAATTCAAAGGCGGGCCAGTTGGCATTTCAACTATTGCCACAGCAGTTGGCGAGGAAGCAGAAACTATTGAAGAAGTATATGAGCCATTCTTGATTCAAGAAGGCTTTCTAAAAAGAACTTCTAGAGGGCGTGAGGCTACACATTTGGCCTATGATCATTTAAAGATCAAAAAGCCGGGTGAAACAGGTACATTATTCGGGTAACTGGACACACCCCTAGCCCCTCTTATAGAGGGGAAAGACTACTCTTTAAATTTTCTAATGTTAGGTCAGTAAACTACCTAATAAGTGGCTGCAAGAATACGACTACGGTCATATTTCTTAACTTGAGATAATTAAACTCACACAATATGTTTAAAAAGAGAATAGTCTACGACCTAGGACTAAAGGAGAAAGCGCGCTTTTTAAGAAATAATAGCACCCTCACTGAGGTGCTACTTTGGAATAAACTCAAGCGAGATCAATTGAGAGGTTATGATTTCCACAGACAAAAACCAATTTTACACTGGATTGTGGATTTTTTCAGTTATGACCTTATGCTAGCTATCGAAGTGGATGGTGACTACCACCTCTATGAAGATGTCAAGACAAAAGACAAAAACAGACAAGGAAAGATTGAAGCTTTAGGGATCAGCTTCTTACGGTTTTCAGATGATGTCATAAAGTATGATATACAAACAGCAATTGATCAAATCCATCAATACATTGATAAATTTGAAAAGCTTCACCAACTTGAACCAACACGTTAATATTCCCTCCTTTAAGGAGGGCAAGGGAGGTATCTGAAGGCTACAAATGACAAATTCCATTTCAAATAACACCCAAATAGTTAAGCAAGTAGCTCAGCAATTAGGATTCTCTTTCTGCGGTATATCAAAGGCTGAAAAATTAGAAGAAGAAGCCCCAAGACTTGAAGCTTGGCTCAAAAGTGGAGCTCACGGTAAAATGAGCTACATGGAAAATCATTTCGACAAACGCTTAGATCCTACCCTACTCGTCCCTGGAGCTAAATCGGTAGTTTCATTACTGTATAATTATTACCCTGAAAAAGATTTAGCCAATACTCAAGAAGATCACCATAAAATTGCCAAGTATGCTTATGGCAAGGATTATCATTTCGTCATTAAAGACAAATTGAAAACATTCATGTCCAAATTACAAGAGCAAATCGGGCAAATTGATGGAAGGGTATTCGTTGATTCTGCACCAGTTATGGAGCGACAATGGGCGGAAAAATCAGGCTTAGGTTGGATCGGGAAAAACACTTTATTGATTAATAAAGACAGAGGCAGCTTCTTCTTCTTGGCTGAGCTCATCATTGATCTGGAATTAGAATCTGATGGACCGATCAAAGATTACTGTGGCACTTGTACACGATGCGTTGATGCTTGCCCTACTGATGCGATTACACCTTATCAACTGGATGCTAGCAAGTGCATCTCTTATCTCACCATTGAGCTGAAAGACAATATTCCTACTGAATTCAAAAATCAAATGGAAGGCTGGGCCTTTGGCTGTGATATTTGCCAAGATGTATGTCCTTGGAATCGCTTTTCGAAAGCGCATCAAGAAGAAGCTTTTCAACCAAAAAAAGAGCTCGAAGAGCTTTTTAACAATAATTGGGAAGATTTAACAAAAGAAGTATTTCAGGTAGCATTCAAAAATTCGGCTGTGAAGAGAACCAAATTTGAAGGGCTGAAACGGAATTTAGAATTCCTTAGAAACAATTAAGCCCGTCCAATGAACGGGCTAGTGATACATTTTAACTTGAGTGTGCGAGAACAAATTGACGGTCGATAACCGGTCGGTAAATGTGTCCAAAATGCTCGTAACACCACATTTTCAACTCTTCGAGCTCTTCCGTGACGAGCGATTTGATGGCCTTTCTTAATTCTTTTTCGAAAAGCCTGCTGTCGAAACTTACCTTCGCGAGGATAGTTTTGAAGTATTCCAACATGTTAAGAACGTTTAGGGTTATGAATCTATTTAAAGAATCGGTCGTACTTGCTATACGAACGTTCATATAAAGAGGTTATTCTCTTTTTGAAAATAGAATCTATATTTGATCAAATTTCAAAAAGCCTCTGAATATAGAAAATTTAGATGAGAAAGTCCAGTAGAATTTTAAGTGTGATCCTCTTCGTTTTGACCATTTGTCATGGGGCATTTGCGCAAGAAATATCTATTGAATTAGGTAAGGATGAAGTAGGTCTAAATGAGCTCTTCACCATTACCATTACCATTCAGAATGGTACCATTAAAAGTTATACCGATTTTCCTGAGATCGATGGCTTTGCAAAAAGAGGTACTTCATCAAGTAGTAAAACCAATATTGTTAATGGCCAGATCTCATCTTCTCAAAGTATCATTCAAAGGTATCTTCCTCTCGAAGAAGGCGACTACACGCTTGCTCCCTTCAGCATAGAGGTTAATGGTGATGAAGTGAGTTCAAATGGCAAGCAACTCAAGATTACACCTCCCGTTGAGAGGCAACAGAATTCAAGAAGAAGGAGATATGATCCGTTTTCTTCAGATCCATTTGACGACCTATTTGGTAGAGAAAGAAGTCCAGAATTTGTTGATGTAAAAGAGGATGCATTTTTAGCCCTTACAACTGACAAATCAGAAGTATTTGTAGGTGAAGGATTTACCACCACTTTCGCCTTCTATGTAGCTGATGCTAATAGAGCACCTTTACAATTCCACGAAGCTGGAAAGCAACTTTCAGATGTCCTCAAGAAGATCAGACCTGAAAACTGCTGGGAAGAAAACTTCAACATTGAGAATATTTACGGAGAGAGAATCAATATCAATAATAAGACCTATACGCGATACAAAATTTACCAAGCCACTTACTACCCATTGAATTTAGAACCAGTAGTATTTCCTTCAGTGCCTTTCGAGATGATCAAATATCGAGTAGCGAAGTCGCCTTCCTTTTTTGGTCGTGATAGACAAGAGGATTTCAAAACATTCTATACCCAAGAGAAGACAGTAAGAGTAAAACCACTTCCTCCACATCCTCTTAAAGATGCCGTTGCTGTGGGCGAATTTGAATTGGACGAAAAAATCAATAAGAATACAGTTGAAACGGGCGAAAGCTTCCTTTATGAATTCAACATCTTCGGAGAAGGTAATGTAGCTGGAATTACAGACCCTGTAGTTCCATCAAACAAAAACCTTGATGTCTATCCTCCTAACATCAGTCAAGATGTAAATAGAGGTGGTGGCCGCGTAACGGGCTCTAAGAACTACAGTTATTTCGGTATTCCGAACGAACCAGGGACGTATGATTTAAAGGATTACTTCTCATGGGTTTATTTTGATCCGAACAGAGAAGTTTATGATACTCTGAAGGCCAGTGTACAATTAAATGTTACTGGTGAGAGCAAGAAGAATGTTTCTATTTCTTCGACAGACCTCGGCTCATTCTATGATGCCATCGAAACCACTCCAAATGAATTAAGGAGCCTCAAGGACGATAAAACCCAATTGGTCATTGCCAATATTTTAATATTGGTTATGTTAGGGGCTGCTGGTTTTTTATACTTCAAAAAATAAATGGGAAGCTCTTTCGGAAATCTTTTTAAGATTCATACTTATGGTGAATCTCATGGCCCTGCATTAGGTGTGATCATTGATGGATGCCCTGCAGGATTAGAAATTGACGAATCTTTCATTCAAGAGGAACTCGACAGAAGAAAGCCGGGGCAATCCAAAATCACAACCCAGAGAAGAGAAGCAGATGAGTTCGAAATTCTTTCTGGTGTTTTTGAAGGTAAATCTACTGGTACACCCATCAGTATTCTGATTCGCAATCAGGACCAAAGAAGCAAGGATTACTCGCACATAGCTGACAAATTCAGACCATCGCATGCTGATTATACTTTTCAAGCGAAGTATGGTCACCGTGATTATCGTGGGGGTGGTAGAAGTTCAGCAAGAGAGACTGCGGCTAGAGTAGCAGCAGGTGCAGTAGCCAAATTACTCTTGAAGCATTATGGAATATCTTGCCAGAGCTATGTTTCTCAGGTAGGCCAAATGAGACTTGAAAAAGGCTATCAACAACTCGACCTTTCTAAAATTGAGGATAACATCTTAAGATGCCCAGACCCTGAAAAGGCCGAAGAAATGATCGAACTGATCGATCAAACCAGAAAGAATCGAGATACCATCGGTGGAGTAATTACTGGTGTTATACAAGGTGTTCCAGCTGGGTTAGGAGAACCTGTATTTGATAAACTCCATGCCGAAATAGGCAAGGCCATGTTGAGCATCAATGCAGTAAAAGGTTTTGAATATGGCAGTGGTTTTGAAGGAGTCAAGCTGAATGGCTCAGACCACAACGATGCTTTCTATCAAGAAGATGGAGAAGTAAAAACAAGAACAAACTACAGCGGTGGAATTCAGGGCGGCATAAGTAACGGACAAGACATTTACTTCAATGTGGCATTCAAACCTGTTGCCACCATCATGGATGACCAAGAGAGCATTAATGAGGCCGGACAATCGGTTACCGTTAGCGGAAAAGGTCGTCATGATCCATGCGTAGTACCTCGTGCGGTACCTATCGTTGATGCAATGTCAGCTTTGGTTATTGCCGATTATTTGCTAATTAGCAAGTCAAATCGATTGTAGAAAATCCTCTTTTTTATGAAAAAACTTCCTTTGCACATCAAGATCATGCTTGGGCTAGTGGCAGGTGTTATTTGGGCATTTGCATCAAGCGCAATGGGCTGGAATCAGTTTACTATTGATTGGATCGACCCATTTGGACAGATCTTTATTCGCATGTTGAAGTATATCGCAGTACCCTTGGTGCTATTCTCTATCATCAGTGGTATTTCGAGCTTAAAAGACCTTTCTAAACTAGGTCGTATGGGAGGCAAAACATTAGGTTTCTATCTAATGACAACAGTAACTGCTGTTGGTGTAGGACTACTGATCGTAAACGTATTTCAGCCAGGTAAATTCATAAATGAAGAGCAGAGAATTAAAAACCGCCTTCAATATGAAAAATGGGTGGCTGCAACTGACGGGGTAGAGATCCTTGATGGTAAAAACTATCTAAACGACCCTAGATACAGTAATGTAGAAGCTTCAGAATTGAAGCTCGATGAAAAAACACAGGCCGACCTTAATGCTAAAATGGCTGCGGCTAGCAAGAGTAAGTCTTCTGGCCCACTGCAGTTTTTAGTAGATATGGTCCCGGAAAACATTGTACTCTCATTGAGTAATCAGCAACTCATGCTACAAGTCATCTTCTTTGCCATTTTCTTCGGAATTGTGATGGCCATGATACCTGATGAAAAAGTAGAAGGATTAGCTGGTTTTATAAATGGTACTAATGAAGTCTTTTTGAAGATGGTGGACATCGTTATGAAGGCTGCCCCTTTCTTCGTGTTTGCATTGTTAGCCGGCATAATTGCTAAAATGGCTGACACGCCTGCTGAAGTAATTGAAATCTTTAAAGGACTCGCTAGCTACTCTGGCACGTTGGTGCTAGGACTGCTCTTCTTGATTTTCGTTTTCTATCCACTGATCATGAAATTATTGGTTAAGACGATTGGCTACAGGAAATTCTTTAAGAATATGGGTCCTGCACAGTTAATGGCTTTCTCAACGAGCTCTAGTGCTGCTACTCTTCCAGTAACAATGGAATGTGTAGAGGACAACATGGGCGTTTCTAAAAATGTAGCCAGCTTTGTGCTTCCTGTTGGGGCAACAGTCAACATGGATGGTACAAGTTTATATCAAGCAGTAGCAGTGGTATTCTTGGCTCAAATGCACATGGTGGAGCTCACAGCAGTGCAGCAATTAACCATTGTTTTAACAGCTACACTAGCTTCAATTGGATCAGCAGCAGTCCCAAGTGCCGGACTCATTATGATGATTCTAGTTTTACAATCGGTTGGCCTTAACCCTGCTTGGGTTGCCATACTCTTTCCTGTAGACAGACCATTGGATATGCTCAGAACAGTTGTGAATGTAACTGGAGATGCTACCGTTTCAACAATTGTTGCTAAAACCGAGGGAGAATTAGCTCCTCAATAAGAACTTATCGGTTACCTTTGCGGTTGTTGTAGAAATTGAGAATACTATGAAAGCCGTTCATATTTACATGGAAGCGAATCCGAACCCAAACTCAATGAAGTTTGTGGTCAATTTTATGCTATTACAAGATGGCATTAGCTTCGATTACCCAGATAAAACAGCAGCTGAGAAAAGCCCTTTAGCACAAGAGTTATTCGAATTACCACATGTTGAGCGTGTGTTTTACATGAGCAACTTTGTAACCGTTACGAAATCTGAAGGAGTAGAATGGTTAGAAATTCAGGATCAAATCCGTGAGACTATCAAGAATTACCTTGAGGCGGAAAAACCACTGATCTTAGAAGAATTTGATAAAGACCCTCTATTTGATGAAAACGACTCCGAAGTTGTGAAAAAGATCAAGGGAATTCTTGATGAATACATCCGACCTGCAGTTGAGCAAGATGGCGGAGCGATTACTTTCGCAGCGTTTGAAGAAGGCATTGTCAAGGTGCAGCTTCAAGGTTCATGTAGCGGTTGCCCAGCTTCTACTATTACATTAAAACAGGGAATCGAAAACCTTTTAAAGACCATGCTACCAGGTGAAGTAAATGAGGTAGTAGCAGAAGGTGTCTAAATAAAATATTAACCTACCTTAAGAAAGGCCACTTCATTGAAGTGGCCTTTCTTATTATGCAACAATCGTTTGCTTGATTATAGTAATAGCAGCCTATCAATTATGTGATTGAAAAGAGTATTTTTGATGACTTAATCATCACTTATGGCAACTGAAATCAACCGAATTGGTGTTTTAACTTCAGGGGGCGATGCTCCAGGAATGAATGCTGCAGTAAGAGCTGTAGTTCGTGCTTGTATCTATTATGATATCGATGTCTTTGGAATCTATAAAGGTTACGATGGCTTGATAGCGGATAATATGGAGCAGCTCTATGTAAGATCTGTTTCAAATATTCTTAGTAGAGGAGGCACTTTTTTACTTTCTGCTAGGTCTGAAGAATTCCGCACGAAAGAAGGTCGTCAAAAGGCATTCAATAATTTCCGCAAACATGGCCTCGATGCATTGGTGGTTATTGGTGGTGACGGTTCATTCACTGGTGCTTCTATTTTTAGCGAAGAGTTTGGTGTACCTGTGATCGGTATTCCTGGTACCATAGATAACGACTTAGCCGGTACAGACCTTACCATCGGCTTCGATACTGCTTGTAACACTGCCCGTGAGGCCATAGATAAGATCAGAGATACGGCATCATCTCACGACAGACTTTTCTTTGTAGAAGTTATGGGAAGAGATGCTGGCTTTATTGCTGTCAACTCTGCCATTGGTGGTGGTGCTGTTGCCATGATCGTTCCAGAACACAAGTGGAGTCTGGAGGCGTTGATCAAAAGATTGAGAAAAGGGGCAGCAAATCAAAAGGCATCCAACGTGGTCATAGTTGCTGAAGGATGTCATCTAGGTTCTGCCTATGACATTGCAGCACAGGTAAAAGAACACCTTGATTACTTCGATATTAGAGTAACCGTTCTTGGCCACTTACAAAGAGGAGGCTCCCCTACTACCACAGACCGAGTATTAGCTTCTCGTATGGGGGTAGCAGCTGTGGAAGGTTTAAGAAATGGAGAGTCTGATGTGATGGTAGGAATCATCAATAACAAGATTGTTTATACACCAATTCACGAAGCCATTAAGATTGAGAAAAGGCTCGATGATGATGAATTTAGAATCGCTAAGATTCTATCGATATAAAAAAAGGAGGCTTAAGCCTCCTTTTTCATTTATGATCTTTTTATGATCAGTTTCTATTGATACAGTTCAGCTCTTCAAACGCTCTCTCCAATCGAGTAACAATTGAAGTTTCAGCTGCTCTTAACCAAACTCTTGGGTCATAAAACTTCTTGTTAGGAGAATCTTCACCATCTGGGTTACCGATCTGTCCTTGTAGATAGTCTTTCTTGTCTTGGTAATAGCCATGAACACCATCCCAACATGCCCACTGAACATCAGTATCAATGTTCATTTTGATTGAGCCGTATTCAGTAGCTGCTTTGATTTTCTCAGGTTCAGAACCAGATCCACCATGGAACACAAACCATACTGGCTTTTCTTCTGTGCCATACTTCTCTTGAATGTACTCTTGCGAGTTTTTTAAGATCTCAGGTCTTAGCTCAACATTACCAGGCTTATATACACCATGCACATTACCGAAAGAGGCAGCAATAGTGAAGATCGGGCCTACTTTTCTAAGCACGTCCCAAGCATGAGCAACTTCTTCTGGTTGCGTATAAAGTCTTGAAGAATCTACATCAGTATTATCAACACCATCTTCTTCACCACCAGTAATACCTAATTCGATTTCGATGCCCATTTCTATGGCATTCATTCTTTCGAAATACTTGTGACAAACTTCGATGTTCTCTTCTAATGTTTCCTCAGAAAGATCGAGCATGTGTGTACTGAACAATGGTTGAACATGCTCTTTGTAGTATGCTTCTCCTGCATCTAACAAGCCATCGATCCAAGGCAATAATTTCTTGGCAGCGTGATCTGTATGCAAGATCACTGGAATGTCATACTCTTTAGCTAGCAAATGCACGTGCTGAGCACCAGCAATAGCACCAGCAATAGATGCCTTATATCCATCATTGCTCAGTGATTTACCAGCATAAAAAGCCGCTCCACTAACAGAGAATTGAACAATTACAGGTGAATTCACCTTTTTAGCAGTTTCTAATACAGAGTTAATGGTAGTGGTAGACACTACGTTCACTGCAGGCAGTGCAAACTCATTCTCTTTCGCATAGTTCAAGCAGTCGATTAACTCCTGACCATATAGAACTCCGCTTCTAAATTTTCCCATTTTCAGTTGATTTAGGTCGATAATTTGATGTGCAAAGAAAGCAAAATTAATCTCCTTTAGAAAGTAAAAACCAAATCCCTTAAAGCACTTATAGCGCCTGGAAAAGCGCTATAAGTAAAGTAAACTATAATAGAAATGGAGGAAATTACCGTCTAAAGAAAAGTGCAACGATTTTTCTTTCGTTACACCCTTTTTGTCTTAAGACTCGACCAAAGTAGACATTCTTCAAATAATATTCAATCTAACTTGCTTATGTACAGACTTGTAACCATCTTTTGCAAACGTTTGAAACAGCGTAAATAGGCCAGATTAAAGGAAAATAATTTTTACAAAAAATTTTGCCTTTGCTGAAAAAGCCGAAAGATAAGGCCATATTTAAGGCGGTATTCAAAAGAATATTTTAGAGAGGGATATGAAGAAAAGTGGTCAGGTAACAATCAAAGACATTGCGAAGGAATTAAACATCTCATGCTCAACCGTTTCTAGAGCATTGAAAGACTTCCCTGGCATTAGTCCTGCCACAAAGAAAGCCGTTACTGAACTCGCAGATAAACTGAATTATCGACCGAATGCCATTGCCTTAAGCCTGAGAAACCAAAAAACGAATGTTATTGGTGTAGTTATCCCCGAAACAGTGCACTTCTTTTTCTCCACTGTAATTAGTGGTATTGAAGACGAGGCCATGAAAGACGGTTACAACGTGATGATCTGCCAGTCTAATGAAAGTTATGAAAGAGAAGCAGATTGTATTGATGCTTTAATGAGTGCAAGAGTCGATGGTTTGTTAGTATCAATCTCTAGAGAAACTGAAGACCTCGCCCATTTGAAAAAAGTGGTTGATGAAGGAACACCGATGGTTTTCTTCGACAGATTAGTTGAAGGAATGAATGCCCCGAGCGTGATCGTTGATGATTACCAAGGAGCTTATGATGCAACGGAGCACTTGATTCAACAAGACAGTAAGCACATCATCCACTTAGCTGGTCCTGATAATCTGATCATCAGTAGAAAGAGAACCGAAGGATATATATCTGCCCTTGAAGACCATCAAATCCCAATCGATCAATCCAATATTATTGAATGCCGTAATGGTACTCAAGAAGAAGCTGAAGAAGCCCTTACTCGCGTATTACAGAGCGGGAAAGCAGTTGATGGAGTATTTGCCAATAACGACATGGCCGCTCTTGGAGCATTGAAAGCCGTTCAAAAGGCAGGCCTTAAATCTCCTGATGACATCACCATAATAGGATTCAGTAACTGGCAATTCTCCTCTTTAGTAAACCCAGGATTGAGCAGTGTAGCCCAACCAGGATATGAAATTGGAAGAGAAGCCGCACGCCTTATTCTTCAAGAAATCAATTCTAATGAAAAGGCAAGTAAGCACGTGAGTATTCTCGATACGGAATTGGTTATTCGTGAATCATCTATGAGAGTGCCAGAATTGGCCAAATAATGCAAACGTTTGGCATTCAGAGCACTTAGATTGCTCCATTTTATTCCTTAATATAGTCGGCTCATAAACCCATCATTTTATGAACCTACGCAACGAATCATTAGGATCCATTTCAAATGTAGATATCCAGAACAATCAACTTTCTGGACAAACAACAAACGCCAACTTTAAGATCACGCCTTACACAGACCAGATTGTTAGAGTGCAGATCAACAGAGAAGAAGATTTCGAGAACTATCCTTTCTCAGTAGTTCTAGAGCCAGAAGCTAGTCAAACATCAATTGACTCGAACGATGAGGTCATTGAATTAGAAACTTCTGCTTTAAAAATGGTCCTTCAAAAAGACCCTATGCGCATCAGTTTTTATGATAAAGCAGGAAATCTTCTGAATGCCGATGACGATTCTTTTGGTGTAAGTTGGCTAGGTAGTAAAGTCACCAACTACAAGAAGATCACTGCTAATGAGCAATTCCTAGGCCTTGGTGAAAAAGGTGGTGGGTTGAACAGACGAGGGTCTTCATACGACAATTGGAATTCAGATGCTTTTGGTTTCAATAATGATACTGACCCACTTTATGTGTCTACACCATTCTTTATAGGTGTTCGTGAAAATAAGCCCTATGGAATCTTCTTGGACAATACACACAAATCTCATTTCAATTTCGGAAGCTCCAATAATGATAGATTCTATTACTTCAGCGCTGAGGCTGGAGACATGAATTACTATTTCATTCAAGGTGATACGGTTGCAGATGTGATTCAGCAATATGCTAAGCTCACAGGTACCATCAATATGCCACCCAAATGGAGCTTAGGTTTTCAGCAATGCAGGTTTAGCTACTATCCAGACCATGAGATCAAAAATGTGGCAGACACTTTCAGAGCAAAAAAAATCCCTGCTGATGTCATCTACTTTGACATTCACTATATGAAGGATTACAAGGCCTTCACATTTGATGGTGAGCGTTTCCCAGATCCGAAGAGTTTGATTGAAAGATTGGAATCTCAAGGATTTAAAGTAGTAGTAATTCTTGATCCGGGTATTGCCACTGAAAAGGGGTATGGTACTTATGACAGAGGAGTTGAAAGAGATGTATTTGTCAAGTACCCTGATGGATCCAAATTTGAGGCTAGTGTATGGCCTGGCAATAGTCATTTTACTGATTTCACAAGCAAAAACGGCCGTGATTGGTGGGCTGATGAGCTTAAATTCTATACAGACCTTGGTTTAGAGGGCTTCTGGAACGACATGAATGAACCTGCTTGCTGGGGTCAGGACATACCGGATATGGTTGAATTCGATTACGAAGGTCAACAAACCTCCCATCTGAAGGCACGAAACGTTTATGGGTATCAGATGGTAAGAGCGACTTACGAAGGAGCACGTAAACAAATGGGCAACAAAAGACCCTTCACACTAACCCGATCAGGATTCTCAGGGGTTCAACGTTATTCTGCTGTTTGGACAGGTGACAATGTAGCAGGCGAAGACCACATGCTTTTAGGTGTTCGACTAGTCAATTCTTTAGGGATGACAGGTGTCCCTGTTGGTGGCTATGATATTGGCGGTTTTGTCGAGGAGTGCTCTCCTGCCCTATTTTCAAGGTGGTTAGCTGTGGCTGCTTTTGCACCGTTCTTTCGAGTGCATAGCATGGTCAACAGCAGAGACTCCGAACCTTGGGCATATGGAGAAGAAGTAGAAGAAATTACAAGAAACTATATCAACCTGCGCTATCAGTTGATGCCATACTTGTACACCGCTTTTTATCAAGCTCATAAAACCGGTATGCCAATCAATAGATCTCTCGCAGTTGATTATTTCCAAGACCATAATATTTATGATGGAAATGCTCAAAATGCTTTCACTCTTGGAGAATGGCTTCTAGTAAATCCAACGGTCAGTACACAGGAATATGCTGAGATCTACCTTCCTGAAGGCAAGTGGTACAATTATTTCACCGATGAAGTTGTTGCTGGTGGTCAACACCATGTGGTGCATACTTCAATGGAAGATGTACCTGTTTATGCTAAAGAGGGTGCTATTATTCCTATGCAAAATATTGTGCAGCACACGAGTGAACCGCATGATGGCGAGTTAAAACTTCATGTATACAACGGTGCTGTTCAAACCAGCCAAGAACTCTATGAAGATGACGGCCAAAGCTTCGACTATGAGGGAGATGCTTATCACCTAAGAAATATCCGTTTTGATGGTGCCAAAAAAGAATTGGTTCTAGATGAAGCACAAGGAGCTTTTGCTAGTACTTTCCAAACAGTCAAAGTCTTCTGGCATGGGTTCGAAAAATCTGATTTTATGATCAATGGAAGTGCAGTTTCTGCTGAAATTGAAGATATTAGACTAATTGAGCCAGTGACAGAATTTGACCCTCTTCCTCAAAGACAGAAGAAGGATTATTTGATCAAGGGTATTCAAACTACATCTTTCACATTAAATAAAAACGAATTAAAAATCACATGGTAAAAACGTTCAAATTCACATTTGCAGCAATTTTATTAATGGTTTTAGCTGCTTGCAGCTCGGATTCTAAAGAAGAAAAAACAGATACGACCAGTAATTCACTCACCTCGAATGTCAAGCATCCTGGTTGGAGTAGAGATGCAGTGATTTATGAGGTAAACATTCGTCAGCATACTCAAGAAGGTACCTTCAAAGCTTTTGCAAAGGATATTCCTAGGCTTAAAAAGTTAGGAATCGACATCTTATGGTTGATGCCTATACATCCTGTTGGAGAAGAAAACAGAAAAGGGACATTAGGCAGCTACTATGCAGTGCAGGACTACAAGGCAGTTAATCCTGAATTCGGATCTGAGGCAGACTTGAAAAGTTTGATCAAAACTGCTCATGATGCCGAAATGAAAGTGATCATAGACTGGGTGGCTAATCATACGGCTTGGGACCACGTTTGGACGAAAAGCAATAAGGATTTCTATACCCTAACTGAAGCAGGAGAATTTGCACCTCCAGTAGATGATTGGTCTGATGTCATTGATCTCAATTATGACAATCCTGATCTGAGAGAAGCCATGATGAATGCCATGAAATATTGGGTGTCAGAATTTGATATTGATGGCTATCGTTGCGATGTAGCAGAAATGGTACCTACAGATTTCTGGGTAGAAGTGAGAAGAGAGCTAGATGCCATAAAGCCCGTGTTTATGTTGGCTGAAGGAGAAGATCCTGAATTGCACATGGATGCCTTTGATATGACTTATTCGTGGGAGCTTATGCATCTGATGAGAAAAGTGGCTGCTGGTGAAGAAAATGTATCAGCTATAAGGGAAATGTACGAGAGAGACTTCGCCAGATTCCCAAAAGGCTATTACAAAATGAACATAGTGACCAACCATGATGAAAACTCATGGAATGGAACAGCAGATGAATTCTTCGGACCTGCGCAAGAAGCTTGGACCGTATTTACTGCCACAACCTATGGCATGCCTTTGGTATACTCTGGACAAGAAGCTAATAACACCAAGAGACTAGAATTCTTCGAAAAAGATCCGATCGACTGGTCTAAAGGATATCCTTTCGAGTACATGATGAGCACCCTTTTTAATCTGAAAAAGCAGAATCCCGCCTTATGGAATGGGCAAGGAACTTTAGAGTGGATACCAACTAATAAGGATGACCAAGTGCTTGCATTCAAAAGGGTTTACAATGAACACGAAGTAGTGGTACTCATCAATTTATCCGATGAATTAATAGAGTTTGATATTGACCGTGACTATCCTGCAATGGTAAGAGTTTTTGGCGGTGGAATTATGACCGCCTCAATAGAACAGAAACTAGCACCTTACGGATATAAGGTCTTCGCTAAATAACCGAATTATGTCTAAGAGACCTCGCCTTAACTTTTTGCAGATCTGGAACATGAGTTTTGGATTTTTAGGAATTCAAATGGGCTTTGCCCTACAGAATGCCAATACCAGTAGAATATTCGAAACGCTAGGTGCAGATACCAAAAACCTTGCAATTTATTGGCTAGCAGCTCCTGTCACAGGGCTGATAGTTCAACCAATCATAGGTTACTACTCGGATAGAACCTGGTCGCCAAAATGGGGTAGGCGAAGGCCTTTCTTTGCCCTTGGTGCCATTACAGGCTCCTTAGCTCTCTTGCTCATGCCGAATTCGGCTGCCTTATGGATGGCTGTTGGGATTCTGTGGATCATGGATGCTTCTATTAATATTACGATGGAGCCATTCAGAGCCTTTGTCGGTGACCTGCTTCCAGATGAGCAAAGAACCAGTGGCTTTGCCATGCAGAGTTTCTTTATTGGAATTGGTGCTTTAGTGGCTTCATTTATGCCTTGGATATTCGCTAACTGGCTAAATATTCCAAATACCGCACCTGAAGGACAGATTCCTCCTTCTGTTAAATACTCATTTTATATCGGGGCAGCCATGTACTTTATCACGGTGATGTGGACGGTATTTACAACCAAAGAGTACCCGCCAGAAGAAAATGAGAATCATGACGAGCCAGCCATGTCTGACTCAGAGGCTCCTGCTTTTAAAGCTAAGTTCACCAAAGTAGGTGGCATATTAACATTTGCTGGTTTAGGCTTTTCAGCATTGGTCATGGCCTTAAAAACAGACCCTCAACTTCATGTGATTGGTGGTGGGCTTGTCTTCTTTGGTTTGGCTCATTTGATTGGTTCTAATTTGGTAACTAAGGGCAAAACGGCTTCGCCTTTAGTCCATATTGTCAAAGACTTCAATACGATGCCTAAAACCATGGTACAATTAGCAGTAGTCCAGTTTTTTACTTGGTTCGCTTTGTTTTCCATGTGGATCTATACAACACCAGCCGTGACTTCCCATATTTACGGAACTTCAGACACCACCTCTAGTCTCTACAATCAAGGAGCAGATATGGTGAGTAATCTTTTCGGTGGCTATAACGGAATTGCTGCTTTGGCAGCTATCGTAATACCTTTCGTTGCTAAAAAGTTAACGCGTAAAGTCACTCATTTGATAGCCCTAACTTTAGGTGGCCTAGGACTGATCTCTATGTATTTTATCACCGACCCTCAAATGCTTTGGGTAAGTATGATCGGTGTAGGTATAGCATGGGCAAGTATTCTATCAGTTCCTTATGCGATTCTATCTGGTGCGCTACCAGCTGATAAAATGGGATATTATATGGGTGTCTTTAATTTCTTCATTGTCATCCCACAAATAATGGCAGCTTCTTTATTGGGCTTTATTTTATCCACCTTCTTTGGCGGGGAAACCATCATGATATTGGTAACAGGAGGTGTTTCCATGATCTTGGCTGGCTTTTTATGCTTAAGAATCCAAGACACACATTAATAAGAATTTACCTTCGACATAAAAGCAGCTTTCGAGCTGCTTTTTTTTTATGATCTTGAATTATATTTTTTCAATCATGAACAAACCAAAACTACTTTTTACACTAATAACACTTTCGTTTTTCCTCGGATGCCAAGAGGAAAAATCATTGCATGACATCTTCCAAGATATCGATGCAGAAGTGCTTGCTAATTCAAAAGCCTATGAAACTTTAGGCGAAGCTACTTCTACAATTGGCCATAGACTGACCGGCTCGGAAAATGGCGCCCAGGCAGAAGAATACACTTTCAACTTATTGAAATCTTATGGGTTTGATGATGTTGAATATTTCCCTTTTGAAGTTGAGACTTGGATGAGAGGAGATATCGAAGTGAAGATTGGTAACATTAATAAAAGAGGTTACGAAACTTATTCTGCGGTAAGTCTAGCGCACTCACCCGTGTCTGCAGATGTCGATTTAGAAATTATTGACATGGGCAATGGTCTGGAAGCGGATTATGCCGAAAAACCTGGAGCCGTTGAAGGAAAAATCGCCTTAGTCTATATCGGCATTTTACCCAATTCACCAGAAGGAACCATAAACCTCCACAGGTCTGAAAAGACTGCTTTAGCAACCGAAAATGGCGCTAAAGGAATAATCATTATCAATCAAGTTGATGGCGGTGTGCTATTAACAGGAACGGCATCTGTTACTGGCGGTCTGATCGATATACCAGCAGTTTGTATTGGTAAAGAAGATGGCATGGCCTTAAAAGAAACACTAAAAGCTCAACGCAAACGGGCCGATATCAAAATGAGCAATACGGCTAATTTGATCAAAGCACGTAATGTCATTGCGACTATTAAAGGCTCAGAGTTACCTAAAGAAAAAGTAATTGTCGGAGGGCATTTAGATTCTTGGGATTTGGCTACTGGAGCTATCGATAATGGAATTGGTTCTTTTGCCGTTCTGGACATGGCGCGAACATTCAAAGCATTGGATCTAAAACCAAAGCGCACCGTTGAATTCATCATGTTCATGGGCGAAGAGCAGGGACTTCTCGGTTCTAGGGCCTATGTAAATGCTGCAGTTGAAGACGGCACTATTGATCAAATTAAATATGTGATGAACCAAGATATGTCAGGAAATCCGGTAGGTTATAATGCTGGTGGAAGACCTGAGGCTGTCGACTTTTTTGATACAATAGGTGCAGAGATTATGGCTGTTGACTCTACCACTTTCAAGAACAAGAACAGAAACGGTGCTGGTCTTCATAGTGATCACCAACCATTTATGCTTCAAGGGATTCCTTACACTTCCTCAGCTTCTAACTTAGAAAGACATATTTACGGGTGCTATCATTCAGATTGCGATGATTTTGACTTGGTGAATGAAGAGCATATGAGGAACAATGTCCGATTCAGTTCAATGATGCTCTACGCACTTGCAGATGCAGATCAGTTACCTGCTCAAAAATTATCTGATTCAGAAACCAAGGACTTCTTAGAAGGCAACGGCCTCAAATTGAAGCTGAAAATTGGGGGCGACTGGCGCTGGAACGATTAACTAGAACTTATCAAATGCAATGGCTTAAAGTCATTGCATTTTTGTTTTTAGGATAGGGAATTTCTGAAGCATCTCTTGCCTGACCACCTTGGTGATCACTGCCTGATATGGCCCTAAGTAGATGGTATTTCCATTGATCTTTTCTGCATGCGCTGTGTTGATCAGATACTTTCTTGAGATTCTTAAAAAGGTCGGGTCGTTCAGCTGTAGCTCAAAATTCTTCAAGTTGGAGGAAAGTTGGTGCTTCTTGTCTTTTGTGTAGATCTTAATGTAAGAACCATCAGCTTCCACCATATAGATGTCCTGTTTCTTAATTCTGATAAAATTGTGCTGATCAGGAATAAAGATGGCATCAGTAACCAATTTTGATTTGGTCTTTCCTTTATCGAATTCTTGTTGTTTCTGGAAATTGTTGATCGCCAAATCGATATTAATACTGAATTCTGACGCTTTGAATGGCTTAACCATGTAGGCGGCTGGCTGGGTATTCATGGCTTTCTTTACAGTTGAAGACTCACTATTTCCAGTTAAATAAATGACAGGCAGCTTCTGATGTTTCAGAACTTCTGAAATGATATCGATGCCGTTCTCATCCTCAAGCATCACGTCAGCAATGATCAAGTCCGGCCAACCCCTGTTGAGTATGTCGAATGTTTCCTTTCTATTGGTAGCCAGACCGATGATCTCATAACCGAGGTCCTCTAATTGCATAGCAATATCCTCGGCTATCAATAGCTGATCCTCAATGATCAGTATTTTATAACCCATTGGTCAGTTTTAAGTAATAAGTCGAGTGTAATTAAATTAAAAAATACATCTAGTGCATCCAAATAGCCATCTACCTAATGGCCAGTTCTATAATTCATGGAATTATAAATTAAAAACTAGATTTAGTTCAAAATGTGACTTGTCTTTAATGCTTAAATCTGCCTTTAACTGACGAGATTGAAGTTCAATGAGGCGCTTACCAAAGGAACGAGAATTTTGATATGAACTAAGATCAAAGCCAGGATTATGATCTTTATATTTCAGATGAACCTCAGAAGCCTTAGTTGTTATCTCCAAGTCAAATCCAGGCTGTGCTGCATTGTGCTTGATAGAGTTGACTATGAGTTCATTAATAATCAAACCTAGACTAGTGGCTTTATCAATGTCAAGTTTCAGCTCCGCAACCTGCACATGTTTTTCGACTGTTTCATCAGTTACTGAATTAATCACATCTTGAGTCAGTTCCTCCACATAATTTTTCAGATCTACTGTGCTAATATCCTTCTGCTCGTAAAGGGAGCGGTTTAATAAAGAAATGGCTTGAATGCGAGTTTGACTTTTCTTCAGTACATCCTTACTCTGCTCATCTTTCAATCTACCTGCTTGCAAACTCAGGAGGCTGTTGATCATTTGAAGGTTATTCTTTACTCTGTGGTTTTGCTCTCTTACCAGTAGCTCATTTCGACCACTGAGAGCACGCATTTTCCTGCTTGTTACAGCAAAATAATAGACTAGAATGGCCAATATAAACAAGCCAACTCCCTGAAGAATATTAATCATTCTACGCTGAGCCAGAGTCTCCTCTTGAGCAGAACGAAGTTGTGCTTCTTGTTGTCTTTCTCTATCTCTTTCATTCTCAAAAAGTAGAAGCCTATCTTCCTCAAATTTCTTTTTAGATAATGAGTCTGATTTGCCTAGGTAGAATTCATATGTATCCTGTTCTCCTGTTGCTGCAGCTAAATCCCTTTGTGCCTTAAAATAAGCTTCCAGTATTTCCTCATCGGTAAAAGAATTAATACCCTTTTCAGCTCTTATTAAATAAACCTTTGCTTGATCAACTCTCTTTCTACCTAATTCTAGGCGTCCAAGATCTATTAACGGAATTAAACTGTCCGCCCTGTTCGCCTTTTTGAAATTCTGGAGAGATGCCAATGTCAATGGTAATGCCTCTTCAAATCGATCCTGCTCTACATAGAGCTGTGACAAATTACCCTGTGCAATAGCGAGAGCCCAATTCGATTGTGATTCAGCCTCAAGTTCAAATTGAAGATTGAGTTGATAGTAAAATTCTGCACTATCTAAGTATGCTCCCTCATCTTTAAAAGCATTGGCTAGATTTGTGTAATAGTGTGAATAATCAACTCCAGGCCAAAAAGGAGCTTCATAAATGACGTTTTTGGCTCTTGAAAAATCGCCTGTTAATCTATAAATATCAGACCACCTATTATAAAGATTAACAAGCATTGTAGAATCCTTCCTAGTTCTGATATTATCTGAAAGAAAAGTAATACTCTCTTCTATGTAATTGAGAGCTTCGGTCATTCGGCCTTGCTCGCGAAGAACATCGCTTGCATTCATTAACGAAGAGGCCGCCATGTGATTCTGTCTTCCATTAAGTGACTTAAATTGCTCAAAGGCCTGTCTAAGAATTAATTTCCCGTCTTGATACTCTTTATTGACCATATAAGTCAATCCTAAGTGATAGGTGAGATTCGCCTTATGAAAGATTTGATTATTATCTGAAGCTATTATGATAGCCGAATCTAAAGTGGATTTCGCCTTTTCAATTTCTCCCGCTTCACGGTAATTTGCCCCTTTTATAGTTGCTTCAATCAACTGCTTGCCTAAGTCTTGACCGAAGGACATAGAGGTTAGCAACAAACAGAGAATAACAAAAAAAATCCGCAGCACACTTAATGTTAAGCAATACTGCGGAATTTACTTTCCCATCTAAACAAATGTTTAATCATTTCTTAGTGTATCTCTTGAATCCCCATTAGAATATCTAATATCCTGAATGCCGTCATCATTTAAGATCTCTTGCATATCTGGCACTGGTGTAGTATCCACGTCATCCGTACAACTTACCAACATTACACACAAACAAAGGCCAGCCAAAACTATTTTTACACGCTTCTCCACTTTCTTACACCCCCTTTCAGTGGTTTTGAGGCGTGCTTAAGCACACCGGGTAAGAGGCGGGTTTAACAGGAAAAGCCACTCAGAGACCGCCAAATACCCTGGCTACTTTACCTGCATGTATGAAGAGTTTGGTTACTTATTCTTCTTATGTAAAGAGAGTGATTTGCATTCGGTATTCTCTCCTTAGAATTAGGTAGAAAAGAAATTGGTGGTTTTCAGCTATACTTGTATTCCTATGGAGGCCATCCTAGAAATGCTATTACTTTTTGCAGTCGGAGCTGTTGCAGGGGTTATCAATACCTTAGCTGGAGGTGGATCTATGCTCACTCTACCTGCACTTATCTTTTTGGGTCTTCCTCCAACAGTAGCCAATGCCACCAGTAGAATCGGAGTATTATTCAATGCATTTCTAGCTTGGCAAGGCTATCGGTCTAAGGGCCTCAAGTTTGGCACTTACGAGCTTTGGCTTGGATTTACAGCCTTACTCGGGGCGATTGTAGGAACACTGATTGCAGTTGATATTGATGGAGAAACCTTTAACCGCATATTGGCGCTGGTTATCGTAATGATCATTGCTTACATGGTCTTTGGTAGAAGCAAAAAAGAAGGAGAGGGAGAAAATGTAAGTCGGAAATCAAAGATTATTGGACTGATCGTATTCTTTTTCATTGGTATCTATGGTGGCTTCATCCAAGCAGGAGTTGGTTATCTCATCATATCAGCATTATCATTTATCCATCATTTCGGCATTGTTCGGATTAATATGATCAAGTCGATCACTGTTTTAATCTATAGTCTATCCGCTATTTCCATATTCCTTTGGTACGATTTGGTCAATTGGCCACTAGGTTTGGCCTTAGCGGCAGGAAATGGTGCTGGAGGATGGTTTACCAGCAGGTGGTCAGTTGGAATTGATGAAAAATGGATCAAGTATTTTGTGATGCTGACAGCTGTTGGCTTCGCCATTAAACTGGCCTTCTTTTAGCCCTAAGAATTTGTAAATTCAATGGTGTACGAAAACTTAAAAAAGTCCATCACAAAGTATGTCGAGCCCACCCAAGCTGAATGGGACGATTTTTTACCATTCTGGAAGCCATTTTCATTTGAAAAGAATCAAGTAATTACTGAAATCGGTCAAGTTGAAAAATACTTTTATTTCATAGATGAAGGCTTAATGAGAGGATTCTTCATCAAGGATGGTGAAGAATATAACATTGGATTCTCCTATCAAGGCGATCCAAGCGGTGTGTATGATTCTTTTCACCACCAAACTCCATCTCAGTGGGCAATGGAGACCATACTTCCTACAAAAGGCTTAAGAATTACCTATCCAGATTTGATGAGAATCTTTGATGAGCACAAGGTATTTGAACGCTGGGGAAGAATGTTCTTCACAGATGCGTCAATTGGTTTGGGTGTTTTCATTCGAAGCCTGATTGCCGACACAGCAGAAGAGAAGTTTCGCAAATTGATGGAACGAAGTCCTCATGTGGTGCAGTTAATTCCTCAAAAGCACCTAGCCTCCTACTTGGGAATGACACCTGAGACCTTTTCTAGAATGCGAAAAAAATGGATGGAATGATTTCTTGATCTGTATCAAGTTCTCTCTCGTCTACGTAAATTTAATTTGTATCAAAGTCAAGAACATGAACATCAATGCAAACCAACTGATACAACAATTGTCAGCCGATCTAAGTGAAGTGATTGAAGAAGTCAATCAAAGGGTAAATAGTGTCCAAGACCTTGAACACCTTAACCTTCCTGAGGCAGACAGAAAATGGTCGATGCTTCAATGCGTTGCTCACATGACGCTGGCTGCTAAGGTCTATGTAGAAAATACTGACAAGGCTTTCGCCAAATATGAGCGAAGAGATTCTCATTATGAATTCCGTTCTCATTGGAGAAGCGATTGGTTTACGAATAGAATCGCTCCTGATGCCAATGCGATCATCAAAAATCGCATGCGCACTATGAAATCTATGTATCCGAAAGAAGTATTAGACAAGGAGCAAACATTAGCCGAATTCAATGAACTTCATCAAAAGATGCTAGAGCAATTAGAAACTGCACGCAACTATGATTTGAATAGAATCAAGATACCATCTGCCATTGGACCTATTCTAAAATTCAGACTTGGAGATGCCTTTCGATTTGTTATTGCCCACGCGCAGCGGCACGTAGTTCAGCTGAAAAGAATTCATCAAAATCTTCCTGTAGCCGCTTAATTACCTAACTTGCTTACATGAGCAAGAAGCAATCTGGCAAACCCCGTGGAATGGGCATAGGAACAGGTATCGCCATCGGTGCTGGTATCGGAATTGCCATGGGTAACCTAGCCATTGGTATAGGTGTGGGCATAGCCATGGGATTCGGATTTGAACTCATCAACCGACAGCGATACAAGTAATTACTCGTCTCTTAATCTTTCTGAAGGATTAGCAAATGCAGCTTTAAATGTCTGCATACTGATAGTAGCAAAAGCTATTCCTAATGCCACCACACCTGCGATAACAAATGGAAGCAGTCCAAGATCAATTCGGTATGCATAGCCACTCAGCCAGTCATTCATAAAGTACCAGGCAATAGGCGCAGAAATCAACATAGCCACCACCACTAAGATGATAAACTCACGACTTAATGTATTCACGATCTGGTTGATTGAAGCACCGAGTACTTTTCTAATACTAATCTCTTTTCCTCTCTGACTAACCGTAAAGGATGCCAATCCGAAAAGACCTAGACAAGCCAAGAATATGGCTAAACCAGAGAAAATCGAGAATAACTGAGAACGTTGTGTCTCAGATTGATACAGACTGTCAAATCTTTCATCCAAGAAGTTATAAGCAATTGGTGTACTCGGTGAGAACTTGGCATAGAGTGCTTCTACCTGCTCGGCTGTAGATCTAATATTGCCCCCTTCAATTTTAATTGAAATGTTACGCATGCTATTCGGTCTATTGACAAAGATCATAGGCACTATCTCACTTTGCAGAGACTCAAAATGAATATCGTCTACAACACCAATAACCTTGCCTCTTACACCGCTATAGATCATGTTTTTGCCCACTGCATCCTGGGCGTCTTTCCAACCAATAATTTCTACCGCTTTCTTATTCAGAATAAAACTGGTTGAATCAGTTCCATAGTCCTTAGATAAGTTTCTACCACTGGCTAGATCTATACCGTATGTTGGGATGAACCCATCATCTATACTGATCACTTTTATCACTACCTCAGTAGGCAGCATTTCACCATCTACCTCGGCTTGAGCTCCCTGTGAATCTAGCAATTGACCTGATGGCACTCTGCTTGACCCACCAACTGCTTTCACTCCAGTGATATTCATGAGCTCGTTTTTGAAAGTCTCGTATTGTTCATAGACTTCATCAGAATTACTTAAGATCATCATTTGATCTTTGTCATAGCCTAAATCTGAATTTTGAAGAAAATCTAGCTGTTCATAGACCACAAGGGTTGCAATGATTAATACAACTGAAATTGAAAATTGCATCACCACTAGCACTCTTCTCAACAAACCACTCTTCGCTCCTTTGCTCAATTGACCTTTCAAGACTTTTAGAGGTCTGAAAGCAGATAGGTAAAAAGCTGGGTAGCTACCGGCCAGAATTCCAACTAGAATGGCTGCTGCAAGAATGATTAAGATAAGATCGAAATTCTGCACTAGATCAAAGGCCATGATCAAACCTGTTGACTCTCTAAAGAAAGGAAGCAATACATAGGTGAACCCTATTGCAATGGCCACAGCAATCAAGGTCAAAAGAATTGACTCTATTAAAAACTGCCAGATCAAATGCTTTTTACCAGCACCAAAAACTTTGCGCATACCTACCTCTTTGGCTCTATTGGCTGATCTGGCAGTGGCCAAATTCATGTAGTTGATACAAGCAATTGCTAAAATTAGAACTGCAATAGAAGTGAATATGTAAATGAAGGTGATGTCGCTATTAGCGCCTTGCTCATCTGAAAGGTTAGATTTCAAATGGATATCCGTCAACTTTTGAATATGCAATTGAGTAAAGCCTGGAGCGTTCTCACCAATATGGGCAATCAGAAAATCATCCATTCTAGCAAGAATTTCATCATTGCTACCTGAAGGTGTCAAGGTAAAAAGCGTTTGGAAATTATTACTTCCCCAAGCACCTAACATACTTTCTTTTCCGCCATAGAAGCCCTCCATAATGCTGAAATCAGCCATCATATCAATTTGGTAGCTCGATTTCTGAGGCATCTTTTTGTAGACCCCTCTCACCATTAGATCAATCTGATTCTCGAGATTAAGAGTTTGACCAACGGGATCCTGATTACCAAAATACTTCAGAGCCATTTCATCGGAAATTACCACGGAGCCTGGTTGTTCAAGTGCTTTTACTAAATCACCTGAAATGGCTTCAAAGGTGAGTATTTGAGGTATCTCCGCATCTGCAAAACCAAAATTAGGTTCTGTAAAAACTTTATCCCCTACTCTGACTGTCAGTCCGTAAACACCAAACCTTCCAATCTTATCAATTTGACCATTAAAGTATTCACTCATGTAAGGAGCAAATGGTGGAGCTAGATTGGCTAAATGAAGTGATGTTGAACCATCTCTACTTATGAATTCGCGTGTAAAGCGGTATATATTTTCGGAGTTCTCATGGTGCGTATCATAGCTTGTTTCTTCCTGAATATATATTCCGATTAATAGACAACAGGTTAAACCTACCGAAAGGCCTAGGATATTAATGAATGAAAAACCCTTGTACTTTTTGAGATTTCTAAGTGCAATGAGCACGTAATTCTTAAGCATAATTGTTGATTTTGAGGTGACCTAAAAAATTTCTGTTCATAGAACAGACTTACACAATTTAAAAAAGATGCAGGAAAAGCTGAATTTTTCTCTTTAGACAGACCTCAGCACTTTTGATTCCTTAATTGGTTTTTGCACTTTTAAATAGTGAAATCAACGCTTCGGACACTCTTATTTGTTCTTTGCATCTGCTTTGCCTACAATTTAAAGGCTCAAGATGACATTAAATTGGTCACTTTGAACTTGAGATATGGCACCCCTGCAGACAAGGAAAACTCTTGGAAAAACAGGAGAAAGAGGGTGCAAGCAGTTTTCAAAAGCTACAGCGATGGTATAATAGCCACTCAAGAAGCACTTCCATTACAAATAGACGACATTCTTGCCGCAGTTCCTCGTTTAGAGGTTGTTTACCGGAGCAGAACCAAGGCCCAAGATGACGGCCCAGCTAATGCAGTATTCTATGATAAAAAGCGTTGGAAAGTAATTGAGCATGAGACTTTTTGGCTCTCTGATACTCCAGAAGAACCTGCATCTAAAAGCTGGGGAAACACTCTTCCAAGGGTGAGTACTATGGTCATTTTTGAAGATAAATCAAGTGGAAGACAGATCAAGGTGATGAATGTTCACTTAGATCATCGTTCTCAGAACAGCCGAGAGAAAAGCGTTGAATTGGTTTTAAGAAAACTAATGGCAGAAGCCGACCCAATGCCCACCTTCGTTTTAGGTGATTTAAATATGCGCCCTACCAACTCGCTTATCAGAAGAATGGAGCAATTCTTTACCGACACCTTTGAAGGCGAAGAGTTAGATGGGTGCACTTATCATGATTATCACGGTGGAAGTCATTGCCCAAGAATCGACTATATCTTTTTTCAAGATGGTCAGGGCGTAACAAAAACTGAGTTTAAAATTGATAAGTGGAAGTCGAAAGGAATGTATCCGCAAGACCATTATCCGGTAATGGCTTCCTTCAAGTTCGATCAGGCTAACTAGCCACTTTTTTCTTCCTATTCGTAATAAATACCCCAGCTAGAATGGTAGCAATACCAATGATCTGCCCTAGAATTAGTTCTTCGCCATCCCAAATACCCCAAGCGAGGGCAACAATTGGAATAAGATAGGTGACAGTACTTGAGAAAATAGGAGTAGTAATTTGAACCAGCTTATTAAAGAGCATTAATGCCAGAGATGTACCCATCACACCTAGCAAGCAGATGTAACCCAAAGCTGCAAAGGCTCCATCTACATTGGCCAACTTCTGATCAAAATCTGTCGCTGCCAATAAATAGATACCTGCAAAGGGACCTACCAATAGAATGCTTACACTAGTAATTACCACTGGGCTTAAATCTGCCAGATAATTCTTGATCACATTCAAATTGGTGCCATAGCAGATTGTTGCCAACACGATAAATAGTGCATAATAATTAATGGCACCCAAATTACCTCCACTACCTGCAGCAAGAAGTACGGCCGTACCAATAAAGGCCATGGCAATGCCTATATAATTTGCCTTGGTAAATTTCTGTGCGAAGAAAAGCCCACCAATGATCAAAGTGAAAATTGGTGTTAACCCATTAAGCACACCAGTTATTCCGCTATCCAATTTCGTTTGGCCCAAAGCGAATAAGAATGCTGGAATAAAGCTACCGACAAGACCTATCAAGAATAATAATTTCAAATGACGCTTGGTCAATTTGCGCAATTGAGGAATACTCAACGGTACCATAAACAGACAAGCCGCCAATATTCGAATGGCACCAACCTCGCCTGCGTCAAAGACATCTAGTCCTCTTTTGATGAGAATAAAGCTACTCCCCCATACTATTGAAAGTATGGCCAAAATACCCCATGCGATTGCGTTTGTGCTTTTCATTCCTTCCTTGAAAAGCCCAAATGTAGACTTTTAATTGATTACCTCCGAATACTTAAACTAAGGCAAATGCATCAGCAAATTTATAGCCGATATCGTCAAGTAAATCGAATAAGAATTGAGGGTCTTCAGACTCTACTAATTGAGTTCTAAAAGGCTTAAAATTTGGTATTCCTCTGAAATAGTTAGTGTAATGCCTTCTCATTTCGTAAATACCTTGGCGCTCGCCTTTCCACTCTAAAGAAAACTTTAAGTGACGTTTGGCAACATCTACTCTTTCATCCATTGAAGGGGCTGGCAACGTTTCACCAGTCTGCATATAATGCTTGATCTCTTTAAAGATCCATGGATAGCCAATGGAAGCTCTTCCAATCATGATCCCATCAACACCATACTTTTCTTTATATTCTAGTGCCTTCTGAGGTGAGTCAATATCTCCATTTCCAAAGATCGGAATATGAATATCTGGGTGATTCTTTACTTCAGCGATCTTAGTCCAGTCGGCCACTCCTTTGTACATCTGCTGGCGTGTCCTGCCATGAATGGTAAGTGCTTTGATCCCAACATCTTGAAGCCTTTTAGCTACTTCAAAAATACGAATAGTACTGTCATCCCAACCCAATCTGGTTTTAACAGTAACTGGCAGATCAACCTGTTTCACAATCTCTGCAGTCATCTCTTGCATCTTAGGGATGTCTAAAAGAATACCTGCTCCTGCTCCTTTGCAAGCCACCTTTTTTACAGGACAACCGTAATTGATATCGAGTATTTCAGGTTGTGCTTCTTCAGCTATAGAAGCTGCTTGGCGCATAGAATCGATCTTATCGCCAAAGATTTGAATTCCGATTGGTCGCTCGTAATCATAGATATCGAGTTTTTGCACACTTTTAGCAGCATTACGAATCAACCCTTCTGACGAAATAAATTCCGTATACATCAAGTCAGCTCCGTTTTCTTTGCAAACTGCACGAAACGGAGGGTCGCTGACATCTTCCATTGGTGCCAACAAAAGCGGAAAATCCGCTACTTCTATGTTTCCTATTTTTACCAAACCCTTCTCGAAAATTCGCGTAAATTTACGCCATTATGTTGAATTTTGATAGTGGCGTTGATTTATCCGGAGGGCGTTCAGCCCAATCAACATTTCTGATAGCGTTTGGCTTTGTTCTTTTAGGCTTTTTTGTGGGTCAATTTGTGGCAGGCATGATCGTATTCATTTTGGCTTTTGTCAATGGAATGAGCTTCGGAGATGTACAGGATGATCCAAATATTATATACGATTACCTCAGCTTGAGCGAAGTGCTGACCAGCCAGATGTTCTACACGCTGGTATTCACCTTCGTAACCCCTTGGTTTTTCTTAACCGTAATTTCTAAGAAAAGACCATCTGCCCTATCCATAAATCCGACTCTCAATCCTCAAATGATTGGGATTACAGCCATAGCAACCTTCGCATTTATGTTTGTAAATGCCTATTTGGTTGAATGGAACCAGGGATGGACCTTCCCTGAATTCATGAGTGGATTTGAGGAATATGCTCGACAGCTGGAAGAGGAACTAGCGGCTACTACCGAGAAATTCACCAACTTTCAAAGCTTCGGCCAATTCTTAATTGGTTTTGTTGCCATTGCTGTATTACCAGGCATCGGAGAAGAATTTCTTTTTAGAGGAGTTCTTCAAAACACCTTACACAAATGGTCTAAAAACCAGCATATCGCTGTTTGGGTCTCAGCTTTTATTTTCAGTGCTATCCATATGCAGCTTTTTGGTTTAGTACCAAGAATGATGTTAGGTGCCATTTTTGGCTACCTCTATGTGTGGTCTGGTAACTTATGGTATCCAATCATTGCCCATGCTACCAACAATGGTATTGGTGTACTCATCGCTTACCTAGCTAATATTAGTGTTATTGAAATGGACATTGACGAAACTGAATCCATTCCAATCATGTACAGCATGCTTGGTTTAGTCGTATCAGTAGGCCTATTTGTAGTATTCAGAAATCATTATCTTCGGCAAAAATCGATAAGTGAGTAGCTGGCAGACAGTTTTTCAAACGGCAATTCTTCACCGCGCAGAGATGGTAAAAGACATCTTGATTGACAATGGGTTGAATGCGGTTGTTGTTAACCTTAAGGATAGCGCTTATCAATTTGGTTTGTTAGAAGTTAGAGTCAATCCTGATTCTGTGCTTCGTGCCATTAAACTTATTGATGAAGAAATAAAATTCGGAAATGAATAATCTTCTAGTCAGAGCTATTACAGCCATTATTGGAGTCACTATTATTCTTTCAGCCATTGTTTACAATGAATGGACCTTCTTTACTGTATTCATTCTGATCACGCTCCTTTCGCTTCACGAATTTTACAAATTAGGTCAGGCATCTGGTAGAAAGCCTTTCTTTGTCTGGGGGCTGATCCAATCAGCACTCATTTTTACAGCAAGTTATTTGACATTCTCTGGTAATGCAGACCCCGTGTATTTCTATATACTAGTTGCCTTCTTCTCATTGATTTTCGTTTTTGCGATTTTCAGGAAAGACCGAACTAATATCATAAGCTGTATTGCTTTCACCATTATGGGTATTTTCTACGTGGCTGTACCGATGAGTATGATCAATGCCATCGCTTTCTCTGAAGGAACATATACCTTTCCGTTAATAATTGGCTTACTCTTTAGTCAATGGGCCAACGATACAGGAGGCTATTTTGCAGGCAAAGCATTAGGTAAACACAAATTATACGAGGCCATATCTCCTAATAAAACTTGGGAAGGATCCATTGGTGGATTAGTCTTGGTATTGATCATCGCTTATGTCATCAGTTTATTCTTTGATGATCTCACAGCTATTGAGTGGATGGGACTAGGAGTAGTCATTGCCATATTCGGGAGTATTGGAGACCTCGCAGAGAGCTTATTCAAGCGAAATCTAGCCATTAAAGACTCTGGTAGCAGTATTCCGGGGCATGGAGGATTTTTAGATCGCTTTGATGGTCTTTTGCTTGCTTTACCGTTCGCTACACTTTACATTCATCTTGTCATATAATTGATGAAATAAGCTGATTTCAGTTGGATGTTATCGCTTAAAATTTCTTTAATTTTGACCCAAGCTTAAAAACAACAAATTTCCCTATGGGTTACATTGAACCGGCTCCGATAACGGACAAGGCAAATCCGTTCGAGTCAATGATGTCCAGATTCAATATTGCTGCAGAAGCGCTAGGTCTGGACGAGCAAGTGTATAACGTACTAAAATCACCCTCCAAGCAAGTATCTGTTTCTCTACCTGTCACTATGGATGACGGATCTATTAAAGTATTTGAAGGTCACCGTGTGATCCACTCAAATATTCTAGGTCCTTCAAAAGGTGGGGTCAGATATGCAATGGATGTGAACATTGATGAAGTCAAAGCGCTTGCCGCTTGGATGACATGGAAATGTGCAGTAGTGGATATTCCTTATGGTGGTGCCAAAGGGGGTATCAAATGCAACCCGCGCGAGATGTCTGCGGGTGAAATGGAAAGATTAACCAGAGCCTACACCAATGCGATGATGGGTGTTTTCGGGCCTGATAGAGATATTCCAGCTCCAGATATGGGCACCGGACCAAGAGAAATGGCTTGGTTGATGGATGAATTCTCTAGATCTCAAGGTGTCACAGTAAACGCTGTGGTTACTGGTAAACCTTTAGTACTTGGTGGATCACTCGGAAGAGTAGAAGCGACAGGTCGTGGTGTAATGGTATCAGCATTAGCTGCCATGGAGAAACTAAAAATCAATCCATACCATGCTACTTTAGCTGTTCAAGGTTTTGGTAATGTGGGTTCTTATGCAGCCTTACTATTAGCAGAAAGAGGTTGTACTGTAGTTTCTGTAAGTGACATCAGTGGAGCGTATTACAATGAAAACGGAATCGATATCAACAAAGCTATCGGTTACAGAAATAATAATAATGGAACATTAGAGGGTTTTGATGGAGCTACTTTGATGGATGATCCAGCTGATCTATTAACATTAGACGTTGATGTACTTGTACCAGCGGCAGTTGAAGATGTAATACACCACGGAAACGTGAATGACATTAAAGCTAAGCTAATCGTTGAAGGGGCAAATGGACCTACGTCTGCCGAGGCAGATGCCATTATTAATGAAAAAGGTATTATGGTAGCACCAGACATTTTAGCTAATGCAGGTGGTGTTACAGTATCTTATTTTGAGTGGGTACAAAACAGGTTGGGTTACAAGTGGACTCGTGAAAGAGTAAACAGAAGATCTGACAGAATTATGAAAGATGCTTTTGAGAAAGTGTACAAAGCTTCTCAAAAGTATAATGTGCCTATGAGGATTGCAGCCTATATCGTGGCTATCGATAAAGTAGCCGAGACTTATAAATTTAGAGGAGGATTCTAAAAGAGACCTCATGATGAAAATTCACAAAGAAGGAAGGGTATTCTTGGCAATACTCTTCCTTATATTTTTAGGATTGAACATTGCTTTGTTCTTCGTTCAAGTAGAAAGCCTTTGGTTTAATCTATCAATTGGTGCTACCACTATCGTTTTCTTATTCTTTCTACAGTTTTTTAGAAACCCGAGTAGAAAAATCGAGGTGAATGATAAGCAGATTCTGGCTCCCGCAGATGGCAAAGTAGTAGTCATTGAAAAAACGACTGAACCTGAGTTCTTCAATGGAGAGGAACGCATGCAGGTTTCGATCTTTATGTCACCATTAAATGTGCACGTAAACAGAAACCCAGTTACAGGTTTGATCAAATACTTTAAATATCACCCAGGTAAGTATCTAGTAGCCTGGCACCCAAAGTCGAGTACTGAGAATGAGAGAACCACTGTCGTTTATGAAGTGCACAAAGGGGTTCAAATCTTGATCAGACAAATTGCAGGAGCAGCTGCCCGTAGAATCAAATGGTATATTGACGAAGGTCAGAGTGTTATTCAGGGCAAGGAATTCGGATTTATCAAATTCGGCTCAAGAGTAGACCTATTCTTGCCTTTAGACGCAGAGATCAAAGTGACCAAGGATCAGGTAACTAAGGGTGGTCAAACCGTGATTGCTGAATTAGCGGATTAAAGCAGCTCTTCAACTATTCTCATCAAATCTTCTAGATGTTTTCGATCTACTTCATCGAAATCATTGAGCTGATCTGAATCTACATCGAGTACAAGGGCCACTTCACCATTTTTAAATGCTGGAAGAACGATCTCCGATTTTGAATCTGAGCTACAAGCTATGTGTCCAGGAAACTCATCTACATTTGGAACAATGATAGTTTGAGCATCCGCCCAAGTGGTACCACAAACACCTTTACCTTTAGCGATCCTAGTGCAGGCTATCGGTCCTTGAAATGGACCTAAAATCATCTCATCTCCTTTTACCAGATAAAAACCAACCCAAAAGAAATCCATGCCATATTTCAAAGCAGATGCAATGTTCGCCAAGTTGGCCGTTACATCTGGCTCACCTGTTACCAATGCCTTAATCTGAGGAATCAAAGATTGGTATTTCTCATCTTTGCTGGCCTCTTGTGCTATGATCAATTCTTCTGCCATGGATTTTTAGTTTGGTGCGAAATTAACAGATACTCTTTGTTCAAAGTTCAGTCGAAACAAAAAAGTCTAATGTTTACTGGTTATTCAGATAAAAATGGAGCTTATCTCCCAAGACATCTAACTCCTGAGCAGCTCGGCCCCCAATAGAAGGTGCCTGGATGCCTTCTTTAAAAGTGGTTTGAGCTGTGAAAACTCGGGCTTCATCCCATAAACCCGAACCTATAAATGAGTTAAGAATTCCTGAACCACCCTCTATGATGATGGATTGAATTTTCCTTTTACCCAAATCCTCCAACAACTCATTGATAAAGTGCTCACTTTCAATTTTGATGTATTCGAGATTGGGTGATGATTCGCTCTTAATCGAATTGTAAACCAAAGTGGGTTGGCTCTGATCAAAAAGATTCAAATCTTGAGCAGCGGATAGTTTCCTATCGACTAAAACTCTCAATGGATCTGAACCCTGTACTCCTCTGACATTTAATCGAGGATTGTCATATTTAGCCGTATTCGGTCCAACTAGAATGGCGTCCTCCTCCGCTCTCCATTGATGTACCAACTGCCTCGATTTCGAGTTGCTGATCCATTTAGAATCAAAGTTCTTTCTCGCTACAAAACCATCTGCAGTCTGCGCCCACTTTAAAATGACATAGGGTCTTTGCTGCTCGACAGAAGTGAAAAATCGTTGGTTAATCGAACGAGCCTGCCATTCCAAAACTCTTGTAGTCACTTCTATTCCCGCATTTTCCAGCTTTTCAATTCCTTTGCCCCCTACTAAAGGGTTTGAATCAAATGCACCTATAACTACTCTTTTTACTTGATGACTCACCAACATGTCGGCACATGGGGGTGTTTTCCCATGGTGAGAACATGGCTCTAGAGTAACATAGACAGTAGAATCCTTTAATAATGACTGATCTTGAACAGATCGAACAGCATTTACTTCTGCATGTGCTTGCCCGTATTCTCGATGCCATCCTTCGCCTATGATCCTTCCTTCGTGCACGATAACACAACCCACCATAGGGTTAGGACTCACCGTTCCTCTTCCTAAGGCAGCTAATTCCAATGCACGCTGCATATAGAATTCGTCTGTTATTTCATTTCTTTGTGTCATGTCTGAAGTCAGAGCTAAAGATTTGCTGCGCGAAGTTATCAATGAATTGACAAACTTATATGATGATGGCGAAGCATTAGCAATAGCAACACGCTATTTGCACGATCGGTTTCATTCAGACCGCATGAAAATCGCTTTGAATACTCCAATTAGAATAGATCAAAGGCTGCTGAAGCACGATCTCGAGCTTCTGAAAATTAGCACTCCTCTCCAGCATGTGGTAGGCTTTACAGAGTTTTATGGCCATCGATTTAAGTGTAACCCTCACGCACTGATTCCTAGACCTGAGACGGAAGAATTAGTTGATTGGATTTTAAAAAGTCAGAAAGCAGAAAGCGGAAGGCAGAAATCAACTATCCTCGATATTGGTACCGGCACGGGATGTATTCCCATCTCCATCAAAAAGGAATTACCGGGAATAGATGTCTTTGGCTATGACGTTTCTGAAGATGCGCTTAACCTTGCCAAACAAAATGCTGAAACCTTAGAGGCAAAAGTGATTTTTCAGCAGCATGATATATTAGCTGAAGCTTTACCATCAGATTCCTTTGACGTTATCGTCAGCAATCCCCCGTACATCCCTTGGCATGAAAAGGATCAGATGCATACGAATGTGGTAGCTCACGATCCAGAATTAGCCCTTTTTGTACCTGATAATGATCCATTGCTTTTTTACCGTGTAATTGCGGAAAAGTCTCAATTGGCTCTTCGAAAAGGAGGCTTGCTTTTCTTCGAAATTCACGAAGGTTTTGGCAATGAAGTCAAGAAGTTATTAGGTGGTTTTGGCTATGGAAAAGTTGAGCTAAAGCAAGACATTAACGGGAAAGACAGAATGATTAAAGCCTCTAAAAAATGAAAGATCTAATTTTACTTCATGGAGCAATGGGTAGCTCAGATTCTCTATTAGGTTTAAAAGACGAATTGACTAAAGAATTCAATTGCCACCTTTTTAATTTCAATGGACATGGCAAAACCCCATTTAGTACAGAAGGCTTTGGTATCGAATATTTCGCAGATGAATTAGAAGCTTTTATAAAGGAAAAAGGATTAAAAGAACCCTCTGTTTTTGGTTACAGCATGGGAGGATATGTTGCTTTATACCTCGCAAGTCTTCAACCCTATCTAATAGGTTCAATCATTACCCTTGGAACAAAATTCGCCTGGTCTCCTGAAAGTGCAGACCATGAAACTAGTCGGATGAATCCGGAAATAATGGAATTGAAAATTCCTGCATACACCAAAAAGTTAGAAGAATTCCATGGTCCTCAATGGAAAGATTTGGTTTGGCATACTGCTGGGATGATGATCGGTTTAGGCGAAGAGCCACTACTTACTATTGATTGTTTGAAAACCGTTCAAAATGAGGTTTTAATTATGCGAGGTTCGGAAGACCAAATGGTAGGTGATGTAGAAAGTAAATGGGCCGTTGCCAATTTACAAAATGGAAAATTCAAGACGCTTGAATCTCAAGCACATCCTATAGAAAAAGTAGATCTTGAAGTTCTGGCAAACAGTATATACAACTACTTGTAGATATCCACCTCCACCTGTTCGGTGATCCAAAAAGGTTTTTGATTTGTCTCAATAACCACTTTTCCAGAAGATTCAGCTACTAACTCATCGGGCTCAACAAAAGGTTCATCGGTTTTCTCAATGTAAAACCCCTGAGTTTTGATGTATGTATTTTCAACGATTGGATGGACACCAAATACATGACCACTGTTTACCCATTTTTTGAAATAGCCATTATAGGTATAGATCCATTTTTGATTATTGTAAAAAAGGACCACATCCATTTCTCGCGCTAATTCACGGATCTGATCAAGCACCTGAGTTTGAAAAATATCCGCTAGAACATTTACCGCCTTTCTGCCCATATCGAGCAAAAACACAAAACCCGCATTTACCAGGTCTTTTGTTTCAAAAGCATATAGATCTACTGGCTGTTGGTCTTTCAGTCTGGGTTTTACTTTTTCAAGATCAGATGACTGGGCAATGACAACATCTATTTTGATACCCCAATGCAATACTTCTTCAAGGGCATTTGATGTAACCACAACTGTTGGCGACCACTCCAACAAGTGTTCAACAAATTCCAGATTTAAGGCAAATGGATCATCAATGAGGACGGCAGGTTCCTGCTCATCGCGCACTACATGATGCGAAGACATTAGGCTACTACCTTTGACTGCTGAGGTACTCTAATTCGATCACTATGAGCAATCTCACTCCAAACAAGAGCGCTAGCCCCTAGAACAGCGGCATTTTTATCCATAAGTTCTGAAAGCTTGATCTTAATCTTGCCTTTGTAACCAGGATATAAGTATTGTTCGAATGCGTTTTTAGTAGCGTCAACTAAAATGTCACCAGCTTTTGCTAATCCTCCGAATAAGAAGATACACTCAGGACTTGTTACTGCAGCTGCATCAGCCAATTTAAGTCCTAGAATATCTGATGTGTATTCGTAAGCTTCCAAGGCAATTGGATCACCTTCAAGAGCCATTTCAGTTATTTTCTTAGCTGATAGCGATTCGTAGGTATAATTTCTTAGAGGTGTTTCAACTTTATTGGTAGCCAATAATTTGAATACTGTTCTTTTAATTCCTGAAGCAGAAGCATATGTTTCTAAACAGCCTCTTTTACCACAGTTACATTCCCTGCCATCAGGAGCAACGTTAATATGACCTAGCTCACCGGCTAATCCATCATGGCCATAAATCAGCTTACCTCTGGTTACTATACCTGAGCCCAATCCCGTACCGAGCGTTACTACAATGAAATCGTTCAAGTCTTTTGCCCCACCAAATACTTTCTCTCCAATTGCCGCGGCATTGGCATCATTGGTCATGATCATTGGTAAGTCAAAATACTCTGTAAAAAGCTCTATAAAAGGGATGATACCCTTCCAATGAAGATTCGGAGCATATTCAATGGTACCGTTGTAATAGTTTCCATTCGGTGCTCCAATACCAATACCGATTATATCGATAGGTTCTAGAATCTTATCTAAGTTCTCCTTTATGGCTTCGCTCAAGGCGTCCATAAAATCCTTGATCTCTTTGTGGGTATAGGTAGGTATAGAACCTTCCATCAGGATATTCCCATCTATGTCACTAAGGCCAAATTTGGTGAATGTACCACCAATATCGATGCCCAATGCCGTTTGTTTCATAGCGCTCAATAATTAGAGTTCAAAAAGTCAATTTGGTCTAAGTCAGTCATTTTTAACCAAATCGTCATACAATATCCTGAAATTGAATCGGAAGTCCGGAAACTTGCGCTTTTATTTCCTTCAAACGATTGCATGACCATAAAAATAAAATGGGGCCAAAGCCCCATCTAATCTTAAAATTTTAAACCTAAGCTGACCAAGAAATTGGTTCCGGCCTGAGGATAGAAATAGTTTTCTCTCACTTCAAAATCTGAGCCTCCGAAGTATCCAAATGTATAACCGTTAGACTCATACATTTCATTGAACATATTGTTTACCAATAAACTCAAGTTCATTCCCTTGATGCCTTTTAAAGGCAAAGCATAATTGATTCTAATGTCGTTCGTAAAGAATGCATCAATTTTTCGATCATCGTTGGAAGTATTATCCAAATATTGCTCCCCTACATATTTAGAGAGTAATGCAATCTCTAATGATTCAACTGGTGCAAAACTTAACTGGCTACCCATGATCAGACTTGGAGAAAATGAGATATCAGTATCCTGGTAGTCATTTTCGATCAAATTGAACTCATCAAAGTTCTCGCCATAGTCAACAATAATTTCAGTGAACTCTTGAATTCTATTTTGACTAATTGTTGCATTAACATTCCAGTTCAGCTTATCAGTAATACTCCATAGAGCTGAAGCTTCTAATCCCATTCTATAACTATCAGGGACATTGGTTCTAATAGACGCCCCAACATCGTTAACATCTCCTGTAAGTACCAATTGGTTCTTGTAATCCATGTAGTAATAGTTCAACTCAAACGCCAAGGCATCCATGCTCTTTCTAATTCCCACTTCAAGATTATTCAAAGTCTCATGCTCAGGTGTAGTGCCTGGAGGAGCATCGATGATATCAGATCTATTAGGCTCTTTGTTACCTATAGCGAATGATGCGTAGAATTGAGTAGACTCATTTGATTGATAAATAGCACCAAACTTAGGGTTGAAAAATGTCCAATTCTCATCAAAATCGATCGGTCTTAGATCATTATCAGCACCATTACCCGTATAATCGACTGCTCTTACTTGTAGGTCACCATAAATATTGAGCTTATCAGTCAATTGGTAGTTCAGCTTGAAATAGGTGTTGAAGTCATTCTTTTGCGAAGTACTTTCATACCATCTATATCTGATGTCGCTATTGCTAGCATACTCTGCCCAAATGATCTCACCAAAATGTTCTCCATCATAGCGATTAATGGCTCCACCCCATGTGGCAAGCACTTTATCAGAAGCATAATTGAGGTCGAATGTTCCTCCGTAGAAATCATTATCTAACCATCTTCTTCTAATCAAATCAGTCGATTCAATTACTTGGCCACCAATTTCTACATTATCTAAACCATAATCTGAGAAGTCTTCGTCATCTCTGAATTCTTCGAAATAACCCTGGCCTTTCGTGTAATGCAAAGCAGCATTTAAAGACCATGCAGCATTGAAGGTATGACCTAGGTGCAATTGATAATGGTCTTGACCATAGTTATCAGTTTGATTATCGTAGAGGTAATAATTAAAGGTCCTTCCACTATTTAATAAGTTGTCGGCTTGCTCCTGAGTATAACCGTTGTTGGCGATTACTTCTTGCATGCCTGCCACATCGTTATTCAGTCGAGCTTCTGGTGTTCCCCACCAAGACTGGTAGGTTTGCTCTTCGCCACTGAAAGTGATGAATTTCACTGTTGTGTTTTTGCCATAATAGCCACCAGCTGCATACCAAGAGGTTAAATCTGAGAATGCTCTGTCGATATATCCATCAGATTTGATCTGAGATAGTCTCGCCTCAAAAGCGAATTTATTGGATAATAAGCCCGTTGAGAAAATGGCATTATATCGCTGGGTATTGAATGAACCTGCACCAATATTTACTTCTCCACCAGCTTCATTAGAAATTCCATCTGTTAAGATGTTCAAAGAAGCACCAAATGCACCGGCACCATTTGTTGATGTACCCACACCTCTTTGAATCTGAATATCAGATACTGATGATGAGAAATCAGGCATGTTTACCCAAAATACTCCCTGAGATTCAGGATCATTCAACGGAATACCGTTGATAGTTACGTTAATTCTTGTCGGGTCGCTTCCTCTAATTCTGATACCAGTATAACCAATACCAGCTCCTGCATCAGAAGTAGTGACAACTGAAGGAGTAAAGTTTAATAGAACAGGAAGATCTTGTCCTAAATTTTGTTTCTGTATCTCTTCTTTAGACACATTCTGATAAGTAGTAGGAGATTTTTCATTCGCCCTGGTACCTGTCACGATTACGTCATTTAAGCCAATGACTGATTCATCCAAGGTGATTTGAAAATTACGATCCGAGTTTAGTTCGAATGTTTGTTCAAATGCTTCGTATCCTACGAAAGTTACTTTCAAGGTATACTGTTGCGCACCAAGGTCGACAAAACGAAATGCTCCATCGGCATCAGTTTGTACTCCTTTTTTCACTTCTCCTCCTGTAAGCAATACAGTTGCTCCAGGAACCACTTCGTTAGAAGTAGCATCCTTTACAGTTCCTCTTACCGAGAACTGCGCCCATGCTTGAGTAGTGCCTAGCACTAATAGCATGATCAATAATGATTTTCTCATTGTTAAATTATAAATGGTCTAACATCAGCGAGCCAAAGGGGCAGCTCCCTGTTATATAGTTTTACCATACCTCCCTGCGACAGCATTACCTGCATCAGGTTCAATGGGTATAATCTCAGCCCGTTTTTCATTCCGACTAATCGGAAAAAGGCACCCCTTTTTTAATTCGCCTGCAAATGTAGCAACGAATTCTATACTTCCTAACTCTTGCTAGAGTAAGTTGTTTATTTGCGAAATAGCAGCCTGGAGTCTCTTTTGTCTATCCCCTTGAACAACAAGATATGGCGCTCCCATGTCTTTGAGCTCTTTTTCATAGACATCAAACAGCTCAGGTCTTTGTGTCGGGTTTTCTCGAAGTGGATCCTCCTCGTAAGGAATATCGAAATAGGTAAGGATATAAAGGTCTGGCCTTTGTAGAGATAATTGGGCTAGAATGAATGGGTCGACCTTACCGTATTTGAATTCACTCCACACCTTTAATACCAAAAGGTCCGTATCGAAAATGACCAAATCGCCACCGTTCTTTTGAGCTTCGTTTTGCAATTTTGCCTGACCTTTGGCGATATCTGAAAGGTCTTTGAATTCGTAAGGTCTCTCGAGCGCATTCAAGAATTTCCTTGAATACTCCGTTACCCAATTGGTGTTATAATGTCTTGCTAAGGCTTCAGCCAAGTCTGTTTTGCCCGTACTTTCTGGGCCTACAACCGAAATTGTAATCATTGAGTCAGTGTCTTTTTCCAGGCCAAATACCCGGCAACTGCCATACCTATATAGATGAGGTATAACACAGCATAGAAGTAAATACCCTTGTAGAAATAAATACCCGTGGCAAGAATATCAACAGCTAACCAATAATACCAATTGTCGATCTTCTTTCGGGCTTGTAGCCAAATCCCCGTAACACTTAACATAGAAGTGGTGCTATCCCAATAAGGCAAAGATGCTGGTTCAACACCTTCGAATAAACTAGGAATAGCGATCAAGAACTTACCAAATACAAAGATCATAAGCCCCGTAATGCCTAAAATGACCAAAGAGGGCTTCAGTTCTAATTTGGTAACAGGTAACTCTTTATTCTGAGCACCTTTTACCCAATGCACCCAACCATAAATATTAAGGATAAGGAATATTACGTGTAATAGAAAATCACCGTAGAGTCTAGCTTCCCAAAAAACCACAAAGGATACAAGCACGTATGCAATGCCGAACGGCCAAGTAAGAATCTGTTGCCTTATTAAGAATACAACAGCCAAAATACCCGTTATTAAACCTGATAATTCCCAGATGTTAATAAGAGCTATGTAGGCCGTGATTTCGGACCAGATATCGGTGAAAGACATGGCGCCAAATATATGATTAATTAATATATTGAAATCAGTTATGGACATTTATAAAGCAATCATAATATTAACCATTCTAATGGTAATATTCCCTTTAGCTACGAGCGCTCAAGAGAAAGAATACAACAATGAAACCGAGAGTGTTTCACGCCACGTAGACAAAATTTTAAATGGTCCAATCACAGTCGATGGGCTCAGGCAAATGCCATATAAGACATGGTTCAACACCAATTACAAAACCTACCTTGTCGATATCAACACCCTCAAGAACATAAAAAAACGAAAGCTTAAGAACTTAAAGATCATGGCTTTCATGGGAACCTGGTGCCATGACAGCAACCGTGAAATTCCAAGACTTATTAGAGTAGTAGAAGAGTTAGGCATTGGCGATCAGCTTGAACTTTATGGAGTCGATGTAAACAAAAAGAGTCTATTTGAAAAAGAAGCCTCCTACAATATCAAGAAGACCCCAACCATCATATTTTTCTATGAAGGAGAAGAAATAGGACGTATTCTTGAAGAGCCAGAAGTCTCATTTGAGCAGTATCTGGAAGAAATACTGAAGTAATGCTAGAGAATCAAAGCCACCTATTCAACCTACCAGAAGACATTACCTACCTCAACTGTAGTTATATGTCTCCCATGTTAAAGTCTGTTGCCCAAGTGGGGGTAGAAGGAATTTATGGCAAAGAAGATCCAACTTCAGTAAAACCAGACGATTTCTTTAAAAACACAAATGCGCTCAGGGCTGAATTTGGCAAACTGATCAATGCATCTCCTGATAATTGCGCAATAGCGGCATCCGTTTCCTATGGAATGGCCAATGTAGCCAAAAACCTGAAGGCGGGTAAAGGAGACAATATTGTTGTAGCAGATGCTCAGTTTCCAAGCAATGTATATGCATGGATGGCTCTGAGAGAAGAAAGAGGTATAGAAATTAAATTTGTTGCTCCACCTGAAGCATCCGAAAATAGAGGAGCACTTTGGAATCAACATATTCTGGAAGCCATAGACTCTAACACCAAGATGGTAGCCACTGGCCATATTCATTGGGCCGATGGAACACTCTTCGATTTAAAAGCGATCAGACAAAGAACAAGAGAGGTCGGAGCTATAATGGTTATTGATGGAACACAGTCAATCGGTGCACTGCCTTTTGATGTTCAAGAATTCGAACCCGATGCTTTAGTCTCCGCTGGTTATAAATGGATGATGGGGCCGTACTCTACGGCAATGACTTATTTTGGAGAATACTTTGCAGATGGCAGACCGATTGAAAACAATTGGATGAACAGACTCAACAGCCAAGACTTTGCTAATCTGATCAATTATCAGGAAGAATACCAACCAGGAATGGTGCGATACGATGTTGGAGAGAGTGCCAATTTTGTTTTGACACCTATGCTAACCAAAGCATTAGAGCAGGTAAATTCATGGGGACCAGAAAACATACAGGCTTACACCAAAGAACTAGCCGCACCATACATAGCGGAATTAAAAAGTGCAGGTTTCCAAATTGAAGATGAAAATCAAAGAAGTAATCATCTATTTGGCGTAAGATTACCCTCACACTTGGACATGGATTCAGTAAAGAAAAGCTTCGAATCCCATAAAATTTTCGTATCCATCAGAGGGAATTCTATTCGAATATCTCCGCATTTATATAATTCAGCCAAAGATTTAGAAATGCTGATGTCGGCTTTCCAGATCAAAAGCATGGCATAAGCTTCTATTACCTCCTTTTTGTAAGGCTTGTAAATATTCGAAGGCTAATTTTTTAGAATCGTTGGTTCTGCGTACTTTTGTCCGGCAAATAAACCCTAGTATTTATTTGCCATGGCACTCGATACAGACAAATTCCTCTTTGAAGCACTGACATACGATGATGTCCTTTTGCTTCCCGGTTACTCAGAAGTACTTCCTAGAGACACCAATACTCAAACATTATTAACGCGCAATATTCAATTGAATATTCCATTGGTTTCTGCCGCTATGGATACAGTGACAGAATCTCAATTGGCCATTGCGATGGCTCTTGAGGGTGGTCTTGGATTCATTCACAAGAACATGACGGTAGAGCAGCAAGCCCTACAGGTTCGTAAAGTAAAGCGTTCGCAGAGTGGAATGATCTTAGATCCTATAACACTTCATGTGGATAGCACGGCTCGCGAGGCTGAGAACATCATGCGCGACAATAAGATCGGAGGAATTCCTGTTGTTGATGGAGAAAAGAATCTGATCGGAATTGTCACTAACCGTGATATGCGCTTTATCAAGGATTTTGATACTCCTGTTGAAACCATCATGACCAAAGAGAATTTGATCACTGCTAAAATGGGGATCAGTCTAGATGGTGCTGAGGACGTATTGAAGCAGCACAAAATTGAGAAACTTCCAATTGTTGATGACAAAGGAAAACTAACTGGTCTGATCACTTACAAGGATATCTTGAAGAACAGAAACAGACCAAATGCCTGTAAAGATGAATACGGAAGACTAAGAGTAGGCGCAGCAGTTGGTGTTACTCCAGATATCGAACAAAGAATTGAGGCATTGAAAAATGCGGGTGTCGATGTAGTGAGTATTGATACGGCTCATGGTCATTCTAAAGGAGTGATCGAGACGGCAAAAAGAATTAAAAGCATGTATAGCGATCTGGATGTGATCGTTGGAAACATTGCTACTGCTGAAGCAGCAAAAGCTTTAGTAGATGCAGGTGCAGATGCCATTAAAGTAGGGGTTGGACCAGGTTCTATTTGTACAACAAGAATCATTGCCGGTGTAGGTATGCCACAGTTATCAGCAGTTTATGAGTCTGCCAAAGCCATTAAAGGCTCAGGTGTACCAATTATTGCTGATGGAGGTATTCGCTACTCAGGAGATGTGGTAAAAGCAGTAGCTGCCGGAGCGAACACGATTATGATCGGTTCACTTTTAGCAGGAACAGAAGAGGCTCCTGGAGAAGTTATCCTTTACGAAGGAAGAAAATTCAAGTCTTATAGAGGCATGGGTTCTGTTGAAGCGATGGAAGATGGTTCTAAAGACCGCTACTTCCAAGATGCTGAAGATGACATTAAGAAATTAGTACCAGAAGGAATTGTCGGTAGAGTACCTTACAAAGGCTTAGTTCAAGAAGTGCTTTATCAGATCACTGGTGGTTTACAAGCAGGCATGGGATACTGTGGAGCTGCTACTATTGAAGATCTTAAGAATGCTAAGTTCGTTAAGATCACTAATGCTGGTTCAAGAGAAAGTCACCCTCACGATATTCATATCACAAGGGAGGCACCTAATTATAGCAGATAAGACATCTGGTTGAAGAATAAAGAAGGAGCTTAATAGGCTCCTTTTTTTATGGATTGATCTATTGTTCCGTTAAAAACACCTCAGTTATAATCTGAGGAAAAAAGACCAAGAATGCCATAAAGGCAAATCCCAGAATCCAGCCTACCACTTTTCTCCATTTCTGTAATTGATAGTACTTGATTAGATGGCCTAAGAAAAACACGGAGTGCAAAACCTGAAATCCATAGATCGCCAATCGCCTATCATCTGTTATTTCAATACCAAAAGGGCCATAAACTAAAAAAGAGACAATGTAGATAGTGGCGTATTGATAAATAATAAAGGAGATAAAAACTCTTGAATCACCGGTATTAAAATTGAGAAACACTTTCCACAGCCACATGAGGCCGATGAAGAGAAACAGCAGACCTACAAAAAACATAAAGAAGACAACCTGATCGATCCAATGATCTTGACTGGCATGTGCTACTGCTTCTTCAACCACTAAAAAGGTCAAAGAGAGCATAAAAATGCTCTTCATCAGATTAAAGTCTGTGAAGTAACGGATCTTCTTCCCCTCCCCTAGTCTAACTATATTTTGCCGCTCAATTTCTCTCACATTCAAGCTTATCGGCCTAATGAACCAGATTCCGATGGTTCTGATTATCGACAATAATAGACCAAGGTCTCCAAATACAGAATTACCTAATCCTAAAATGGTATTCTTGACCTCCTCGATAAAGCTTTCTTTGGCTTCGATCAGCTCCTCTTTGACATCATCTATGAAGCTATCGGCCTGATCTTTAATGGCATCCGTCACCTCTTGGCCAATGTTAGTTTTTTGTGAATCCATGGTATAAGTGTTGATTCAAATTAGTGATTTCTAATGAGTTGCTCTTTCAGGGCTTAGTCGTAATGATGCTGAGGTTTTCCGTAGCAAATAGAAATGGTTAAATTCTATTCAAATCAATAACGGTCTATGAAAACTCGATTTATCATATTTCTTTTCTTAGCGCATGCAGCATTTGCTCAAACAGATGCTGAAAAAGCAGCTGCTCAGGCCAATAATCCTTTGGCTAACATGAAAGCACTCAACTTCCACTTTAATTATATCACCAATCTGACCAATTCAGATATGAAAGTGATGAGTGCAAATATCAGATATGCGCAACCTATTGGTAAGTTTCTGATTCGAGCCTCACTACCCACCTGGACTTATAATTCTCCATCCACCAATTCTAGTCTAACTGGCATTGGAGATTTGAATTTCTTTGCTACTTATCTCTTTAGCGATGCCTCAGATCCGGTGCAAATTGGTTTTGGACCTAACATCAATATTCCTACAGCTAGCGGTACAAGTACCGGTGCTCTTGATGATGCCATTTTAGGCGCTAACAACTGGCAAGTGGGCGCTGCAGCGGTGATATTCGTGGCCAAAAACCCTCAATTTCAGTGGGGAGGTTTAATTACCTATCTGAATGGTGTAGGTGAAGATTCCGTTAATCCAGACCAAGACAATGAACAACTAGGAGCTTTGCAACCTTTTTACTTTTTTCAATTAGGTAAAGGACTCTACTTAAGAGGAGCACCTATTTGGACTTTCAATTTAAGAGATGAGGCTATCAATATGCCACTAGGAATTGGCATGGGTAAAGTGGTGAAAATGGGTAATACGGTAGTGAATCTATTTATCGAGCCACAATTCTCCCTTTACTCAAAAGGCGCTAATCAAGCGAATTTTCAAATATTCGGTGGCATCAATACTCAGTTTCTTGGAGGAAATTGATTTTTAAATCCTGACTTTAATCACTTGTTATTCACGATTTTGTGTCTAATCTTATGAGTACAATTCCTTGACCATGGGCGACCTGAATGTAAGAGTAGTCAATACGCAAAAACAACTCAACGAATTCACCAAATGCTTATTGAGAGATGTATATCTCTTAGAACAGATGCTTGAAGAAGGCTGGTTCGAAACAGAGAATATGCACATTGGTGCAGAACAAGAGATCTGTCTGATCGACAAACATGGTAAACCTATTTCCATGGCTATGGAGGTTTTAAACGACCTCAATCACCCTTCATTTACAACTGAATTGGCACAGTTCAACCTAGAATGCAATCTTAATCCGCAGCTTTTTGAAGGGCATTGCTTCAGAGATATGGAGAACGAATTGCGTGAATATCTGACTGCATTAGATCGTGTTTGCCAATCATTTGACATTGACTTTCTACTCACTGGAATTCTACCAACACTCAGGAAATTCGATCTTGATATTGAAAACCTCACTCCCCTCAAGAGGTATGAGTCGCTTGGAAAAGCGATCATGAAGCTTCGGGGCAAGGAGTATGAATTGAGATTAAAAGGATATGACGAACTCAATTTAAAGTTCGATTCGGTTATGCTCGAGGCTTGCAATACGAGTTTTCAAGTACACCTTCAGGTTACACCAGATGACTTTGTTCGTAAGTATAATAGCTCGCTTATGTTGGCTGCGCCCGTAATGGCTGCAGCGTCTAATAGTCCGCTCCTCTTTGGTAAAAGGCTTTGGCACGAAACGAGAATTGCACTATTTGAGCAGTCAGTAGATACTAGGATAACCTCAGAGCATTTAAGAGATCGATCACCTCGCGTTATGTTTGGTAACCAATGGCTCAAGTCTTCTGTCGTTGAGCTTTTTAAAGAGGACATTTCTCGCTTTAGAGTAATGCTGATGACCACAGGTGCAGATGATTGTGAGCAGAAGTTTAATGAAGGAAAAGCACCAAAGCTCAAAGCGCTTAACATCCACAATTCAACTGTATACAGGTGGATGCGCCCCTGCTATGGTGTAAGCCCAAATGGCAAACCTCATCTAAGGATTGAAAATCGAGTAATTCCTTCCGGGCCAACCATTCAAGATGAAATGGCAAATTCCGCTTTCTGGTTAGGTGCCATGACAGCCTTTGACGATATCTATCAAGACATCACTGAACTTATAGATTTCGATCAGGTAAAATCTAATTTCTACAATGCAGCGAGGAATAGTCTCAACTCAAAATTCAGATGGATTGACGGTAATAAGTATTCATCCGGAGAATTGATCACAAAAGAATTTATTCCGATTGCGAGAGAAGGGCTCCGTATGCGAAATATCGCTGAAGAAGATATTTCAAAGTACCTCGGAATTATTGAAGAAAGAGTTGAATCAAGCCAAAATGGTACTTATTGGAGTCTTAATTCTTTCAATAAGCTGATAAAAGAAGCCAACAAAGAAGAAGCCCTCCTTTCAATTGCCAGCAGTATGCACAGTCGCATGAAGTCTGGCCTACCCGTTCATCTATGGACCTTAGCGGATAGTGAGGGAATTAAAAAGATCAACCCTTCAACCATTTTGGTAGAAGAATTTATGACTACTGATCTGTTCACGGTGCGAAAAGAAGATATTCTTGAATTCGTAGCAGACATGATGGATTGGCAAAGAATCCGATTTACACCTGTCGAGGATGACAAAGGAAACCTATTAGGACTAGTAAGCTCTCGCATGATCTTGAGGCATTTCAGAAAAAATGCAGGCAGAAAAGAAGGTGAAACTACGGTAGAAGATGTAATGATTGCTAATCCTGTTACCATAGCTCCAGAGCAATCCATTTGGGAGGCGATGCATCTCATGAAACAAAACAGAGTAAGCTGTTTACCAGTTGTGAAGAATAAAAAATTAATTGGTATCGTAAGTGAGGGGGATTTCTTAGAAATAACCTCAACTTTGATAAAAATTTTGAATTCGACTTCTGGGTATAATGAATAGGATAATTGGGAAGCATGATGGAGGAGGAAATGAAGTTCTACTCGTATTACTTGGTGCCGTTCATGGCAATGAATTAGCTGGCATCCATGCCATTCAAAATGTACTCGATTCTATAGAAAAGGAAGGCTTAAAGATCAACGGTAAAATTGTTGGTATTGCGGGCAACCTTCAAGCCATAGAGGCTAAAAAGCGATTTCAGTCATACGACCTCAATAGAGCATGGACTACAGACCAAATTCTTTCAGCTGAAAGAAGAGAAGTTAAATTACCAGAAGATACCGAGCTTCTTGAGCTTCACGAATTGATCGAATCATTAGGTAGAGAGAACTATCAGAAAAAAATCCTGATAGACCTTCATACTACCTCCGCAGATAACGGCAATTTCATTGTTTACCCTGGCGAGGCGAAAAATGATGAGGTAGTACAATCTTTAAAACTACCGGTAGTCATCAATTTAGAGAACTACATTCATGGTACTTTACTGCACTATGCAAGGACTTTGGGTTTCCAAAGCTCATTTGCCTTTGAAGGTGGCCAGATCGGCTCAGAGAAGTCCATTGAGCTTCATACTTATGGCCTATGGCAGATCCTGACAAGCTCTGGTATTATGGATGAAACCCATGATCTGGCTAGGCATATTCACTACGAAGAATTAGTCGGCTCACTCCATTCTCATAATCCTAAGACCGTAAGAGTTCTTCATAGACATGAAGTAAAGCAAAAGGATTACTTCCATATGAAACCCGGCTTCGAAAACTTTCAAAGAGTGGAAAGAGGCGAGCTTCTAGCTGAAGACAAAAAAGGACTCATTCATGCACCTATGAATGGGTACATCTTTATGCCACTTTATCAGAACACTGGTAATGACGGATTCTTTATTGTTGAAGAAGTGTAGTTGGTTAATCGTAAACAGTTATCTGGAAATCAGAAACCTGTGAGCAGGAGCTGAATGTTCTAGCAGTAGCAATAGTTCACAAGGCTATCGTCAATGCGTTGCAAAATCCATCCCCGCCAACAATCAAAATTTAATTCGAGAAAACTGGCTTAAAAAAAAGCCCTTCCAAATGGAAGGGCTTTCTCAAGACTCAATACTCAAGTCTCTATACTATTTATGCTTGCTGAGCAGTTGCTTCTGCCTTAGCAGCAGCTTTTGCTCTTGCTTTTGCTTGCTCTTGGTCAGCAGATGCTGCCAAAGTCTTCTTAGTTAAATCAACTACTGTTGGAGTTGCGATAAACACAGATGAGTAAGTACCCACCAAAATACCGATCAACAATGCGAAAGAGAATCCTCTTAGCACTTCGCCTCCAAATAAGAACAACACCAATACTACAATGAATGTAGTCATTGAAGTGATCAAAGTACGGCTGATCGTAGAGTTGATTGACTCATTGAATGTACCGATCAAATCTTTAGAACCTTTTAACTGAAGGTTCTCTCTGATACGGTCAAACACTACCACGGTATCGTTAATAGAATAACCAATGATCGTCAATAAGGCAGCAATAAACACCTGATCGATCTCATAGCTGATACCGAATACACCTGCAATTGCGAAGGCTGAAAGCACGATAAATGAATCGTGAATCAAGGCTAGGATCGCACCAAGTGAGAACTGCCATCTTCTAAATCTTAGTAAGATGTAAAGGAAGATCGCTACAATTGAAAGACCGAAGGCCTCTACTGAAGAACTCTTAATATCATCAGCAATTGTTGCGCCTACTTTAGAAGAACCTGAAATGGTATACTGACCATCTCCTAGTTCTAATGTTCCATCTACAAAGGTTTTACCTGTCGCTTGCGTTAATCCATCTACTAAAGCACCTCTAACTTGTAAATCAGCCTCTTGAGACTCTTGCTCTACTAAGTAAGACGTAGTGATCTTCAATACATTTGATGCATTGTACTCTTTCACTTCAACACCAGCTTCGCTAAATGCACCAGCAGAAAGAGAGGTTTTGATATCAGATGCTACCATTGGCTCATCAAACTCAACAACGTAAGAACGACCACCTTGGAAATCAACACCTAATCTTAAACCAGAAGTAGAAAGTGAAATAGCACCAACTGCGATAATGATAGCAGAAATCAAGTATGCCAATCTTCTCTTTCCTAAGAAATCGATGTTCAAGTTTTGAAGCTTGCCTTTCGCCAAACCAGTTTCGAAAGAAATATTGCTCTCGTTACCTTTTCTAGTCATCCAAGTAACGATTACTCTTGTGATGAATACTGCTGAGAAGAATGAACAGATAATACCGATCATTAAAGTAACAGCGAAACCTTTCACAGGACCTTGACCTAATGTGTAAAGAATAACACCAGTCAAGAAAGTAGTTACGTTGGCATCTATAATTGAACTATATGCTTTCTTATAACCCGAATTGATCGCTTGTAGCAATGGAACGTCATTTCTCAATTCCTCTCTGATTCTTTCGAAGATCAGAACGTTCGCATCAATCGACATACCAATTGTCAATACAATACCCGCAATACCTGGAAGCGTTAAAGCCGCACCAAGGTTAGCTAGAATACCTAAGATGAAGAAGATGTTGAATAACAAAGCAACGTTAGCAACCACACCACCTTTAGCATAGTAAGCGATCATAAAGATCACTACGATCACTAAACCAGCAATGATAGAAGTTACACCTTGTCTTTGTGCTTCAATACCCAAAGTAGGTCCAACTACAGCCTCTTCTACAATTCTTGTTGGAGCAGGAAGAGAACCTGCTTTCAAAATATTTGCTAAATCTTCTGCTTCTTCAACTGTGAAGTTTCCACTAATTGATGAAGAACCGTTAGGGATCTCACCAATTACATTTGGAGCAGTGTAAACGTAGTTATCAAGTACAATAGCAATTCTTCTATTGATGTTCTGACCTGTAAGGTTTCTCCACTTCTTAGCACCCAATGCGTTCATTTGCATGCTCACACCTGGTCTAGCTCTTTCGTCTAAGCTTTGTCTTGCATCAGTGATCACTTCTCCTGTTAGTGGAGCCTCACCGTTTCTACCCACTTTGATTGGGAATAATTGAAGTAGTTCAGTTCCTTCTTCAGGCTTAACACCCCACTTGAAATCCATATTTGGAGGAATGATTCTTTCGATTCTCTCATTCTTCAATGCTCTATTGATTCTTGAAGTATCGGCTAGGTTGTAGAAGAATCCATTGTAAGGACCTTGTTGCTGTAAAGCAAAAAAGCTTGAAACGCCAGGAGTCTCCAATGAAGTAGAATCACTCGCTGTTGTATCAGTCTGAGCTAATTGCGCCTCTAGTGGGTTCTCAGGTTCTGCAGAAGCTTCAGCCTCTTCAGTAGTCAATGCTACGTTATTTTTAGCAGCAGTTTCGATTTTGATCAATTCGTCATTGATACCACTCAAAGTTGGGCCGATCTCTTGCGGCTCGTAAACTTCCCAGAATTCTAGCTTAGCAACACCTGAAAGAAGTTTTCTTACCCTTGCAGGGTTATCTACACCTGGAAGTTCGATCTGAATTCTACCAGTTCCTTGTAATCTCTGAATATTCGGCTGAGAAGTACCGAAACGGTCAACTCTTGTTCTTAAGATCTGGAATGCTCTGTCGATAGACTGCTCCACTTCAGTGTTGATCATTTCCATCACTTCAGCATTAGTAGACTCAAAGCTGATTCTACCTCTGTTAGCCGCGTTTGCGAAGATTCTGCTTAGCTGGCCATTAGGATTAACTTCATTGTAAGCATCTTCGAAAAGAGAAGTAAATGAAGCTTGGCTATTCTGCTGTCTCTCTTGAGCTAGAGCTAATGCTCTATTAAAGTTCTCGTCTTTACTCTGAGCAGAAAGTCCTTTGATGATCTCTACAGGAGAAACCTCAAGTGTTACGTGCATACCACCTTGCAAGTCAAGACCCAAGTTCAACTCAATGTCTTTGATGTCTTTGTAAGTGAATTCTGCACCCAATAAGTTAAGGACAGGTTCCATCCAAATTGAGTCTAGATAAGCCTGCTTTTTAGGCTGATCTACGATACCTGCCTCATCTTTGGCATACTCAATAGCATCTTTTTGAATACCTCTTGAGAAAAAGGTAATAGACAAATAGTATATACAGAGGACTGTAATGACTACCGTCAATAAGATAATTGTATTCTTGTTTTTCATGATTTATAGGTTGATACCCCTTAGGGTATAAGCGTTTTAAAATTGATTTTCAGACGGAAGTGGAACCGAAACTAGGGAGCGTTCGGTGATTGGATCTGTCGAAACAGCGTCTTGAAATGCTGTGATTCTTCATGCGAAATCTCACTAATTACAGGTTGATTATCGTCAGCCTCAACAAATAGTTCTCTTATGAAAACAGCCATAAACGGCTCTATTTGTACTGTTGCAGTCGGAAGCAAGTCATTATTGTTCACCTGAAATACCAATTGCTCTTCTTGCTCAGGGTTGTCTTCATCCTGATTTTCGATCAATTCTGCAGTGATCAATTGACATTGATAATCACATACCTCTTGGGTTACCACGAAAGCGGCAACCAATAATCCCATTGCAATAAATAGGGATTTTCTGAACTGAGATATTTTAGTAGTGATTTGCATAAAGCGGGTCAAATGTAGCAATTCAAACGAATAAAACCACTACACCTAAGAGATTTTAGAGCCGACAAAAGCCTTTACAACCTCAAGTGCATTTTCAAAATTCACATTGTTTGGTACAACCAAGTCTGCGATCTCTTTGTGAGGCTCAATATACTTTTGGTATGAGGGCATGATGTGATTCTCGTATTTGTACAATACATCATCCGCATCATATCCTCTTTCCTCTCTATCTCTTTTTAGTCTTCTTTTCAGTTTGATATGCTCTCTCACTTCAATAAAGACCTTTAAATCTATTAGGTTGACGATCTTCTTGTAGTGGAAAATGAAAATTCCTTCAACCAAAATTACGGGAGCCGGCTGTCGAACAATCGTATTCGGTTTTGCATCAGGATTATTAAAGGTATACTCTTCTTTAACTACCGATCTACCTTCACTTAGCTCTTTTAAGTCACTTGCGAAATGTTCAAAATCGATTGATTCAGGTCTATCAAAATTGAATTCTCCATTCTTATCAACCAACTGATGCTCTCGTGGTAAATAGTAATCATCCTGAGAAATGCAGGTTACTTGATTTGGTTCAAAGCTATCTAGCAAGCTTTTTAAGAAAAGTGTCTTACCAGAACCCGTACCTCCAGTAATGCCGATGATGTAAGGCTTATTCATAAACAGATCACAATTGCTGGGCAAAAATATAAAGGCTTCTGATAATCAGCCTAATGAGTTGAGGAATTTAGCTAATTTTTCAACCGCTCTTTTCCGATGACTAATTTCATTTTTGGCCTCTGCAGTCATCTCAGCAAAGGTCACATGGTTGTTTTCAGGAATAAAAATCGGATCATAGCCAAAGCCATCAACACCTGATTCTTTATAAGTAATGTTCCCACTAACGATTCCTTCGAATTGTTCTTGGTGGTCACCATCTAAATATGTCATTACGGCCCTGAATTGACCAGAGCGCTGTTCGTTATCCGACAGCTCCTCTAGCACCTTGGCCATATTGGCTTTAGCATCTCGAGAACCTGAATAATGTGCTGAGTGCACACCAGGGCGGCCGTCAAGCGCAGGAATTTCTAAGCCAGAATCATCTGAAAAAACAGGCATTTTTATCCTGTCATAAACGAATTGCGCTTTTTCTAAGGAGTTTTCTTCTAGGGTTTCGTGAGTTTCAGGAATCTCACCATTAAAACCTGCTTGTTTTAATGACAGAATATTGAACCTATCTCCTAGGATCTCCTGAATTTCTTGAAGTTTGTGCTCGTTGTTTGTTGCGAAACAGATCTTCATAGTGCGAGAACCGATTAGATCAACGAATATCGACTACGTCAATATCAAAGATCAGTACAGAGTTAGGTGGAATGCTATTACCAAAGCCTTGATTTCCATAACCATATTGAGAAGGCACAAAAATAGTGGCGCTTCCACCTTTGGCTAATTCCTTAATGGCAATATCCCAAGCTTGAACAACATCACCTCTATCTACAACAAAGTCGATAGGAGAACCATCCTCATTCGAATCGAACTCAGTACCATCTAGTAAATAGCCTGTATAGTAAGCAATTACAGTTGCTCCAAAATCCGCCTTATCGCCTACGCCTTCATCGTAAGTAATAATTCTGATTTCGCTTGGCAAGAGTGTATCAGCTTCAAGTGCATTTGCATCTAAAAACTGCTCTATTAAAGCAATATCTGTTGCCAGCTGAGCATCTTCATCAAAGATCTCGTCTCCCCCACATGCGGCAACCATAAAAGAAGCTGCCAAACAAATTATCAATAATAATTTCTTCATCTATCTCAACTCAAGTACCTCAATATCATAAATCAAAGTCGCATTAGGAGGAATTACTCCTGCTGCACTTTTAGTTCCGAAGGCATATCGAGAAGGTAAAAAGAATGTTCCTTTTCCACCTTCTTTCAACAAAGGTACACCAATTAACCATCCTTCGAGCAATCTATCTTTCTCTAAGGTGAAAGTATAAGGTACATACTGATTAGAACTCTTATATATACCACCTTCTTTGGCCACTGCTTCTTCAGTAGTCGTCAACACTTTATCGTTCAAAAGCTTTAACGTAAAGTTCGATATGACGGTATCACCAGAAGCGACATTTTCGCCTTCTCCTTCTTGCGAAATTATATAATAAACGCCCTCTTCAGTACGCTGGGCCTCTAAATTATTGTTAACGAGATACTCCTTAATGGCATTTTCTTCAAATTCGGTTTGCTCATTGATCATATCTTCGATCATGTTCGCCTCGTTTTTGATATCCAATACGCGCATACTCATCACAATGGTCTTTGCAGAATCTGCCGGATTACCCATTTGGCCTTCAAGCTTTGCATAGGCGTATAGGTTCATTCTGATTTGCGCACTATCACCTACACCGATTTTCTTAATTACTTCTTTGAAGTCAGGTTTCATGCTGTTCATGGCTAACCTTCTTCCAATAGGAGAAAATTCTCTCGTGTCTGTTACTACCGTATCTTCAATGGTGATGGTCATATGCACTTTCAATGCATCTCCATCTTCAGGAAGTTTGCCGTTTTTACTTTCAACAGATCTGAACTCATAGCCAGATTCCATTTGCTCAAACTTAGGGCCACATGAAACGACCAATATTATCAACAGGATGTAAAAAATTCCGCTCTTTTTCATTATCTGACTTCTCTTGCTAGTTGATCTTTATATTCTGATAGTATTGATTTAAACTTCTCTACCGTGTCTTCTAAACTGTCAAATACTCTTCCTCCGGCCGCGTTTCTATGACCACCGCCATTAAAAAATTTACTGGCGATCTCATTGGCAGGAAACTCGCCAGTTGACCTCAAAGAGATTTTGACGCCTTCATCCGTTTCTTTGAACAAAGCTCCAAGTGTAATGCCTTCAATTGAAAGTGCATAATTCACCAAACCTTCAGTATCTCCAGTTTTTGAATTGTACTTAGCTAGGTCTTTATTCTTTAGTGCAAAGTAAGCCGTATGATATTCTTCAATTACTTGCAGGTTTTCGCCCAAAGCAAAACCCAAGAATCGAAGTCTATTCAATGAACTCTTATCGTAGATGTTTTTAGCGACTTGACTATTATCTGCACCAAGGTCAATTAATTTGGCCACCACCTCATGAACATTCTTAGTGGTATTCGAATGTCTGAAGCCTCCGGTATCAGTCATTATACCGGCATAAAGACAATTCGCAATAGCTTCATCAATGAGTGCTTCATCGCCAAGTGCAACTATAAGTTCATAGCACAGCTCACAAGTTGCTGCAGCTTTCGTATTCCATAATCGAAAATCGGCAAAGTCTTCAGGAGCCAAATGATGATCCACATTCACTTTGAAACCCTTAGCCTCTCTAACCATTTCGCCCATTTGATTAATTCGTGATAACACAGAAAAATCAAGTGTAATAATGATGTCAGCTTCGCTTATTTGATCTGCTACCCAATCATGAGTCTCATCAGAATAAACGGCCACATCATCATTGCCTTTCATCCATTTTAAGAAATCAGGGTAATCTGAAGGGGTGATCACCTGAACGTGGTGCCCTTTCTTGATCAAATAATTGGCCATACCCAGAGAAGAACCCAATGCATCAGCATCTGGCTTGTAATGCGTTGTGATCACAATTTTCTGTGGAGTATCAAGTTTTGCCTTGAATAAGTCTAAGTTCTGCATGCATTAACACCAGCTGGTGTACAGATGAAGGCGCAAAGTTGCCAAAAATCATTGAGAAAACAATCCTCTAGATACCTAACTATCAGATAATGTGAGGCGTAAAAGATTCATATTCAGGCAACATGGAATTCAAAATATCTTCTAATTTTGCGCTCGCATTTAAGCAAAGGAACTTTACATATAAACGATATGGCAACAAATAGAACTTTTACAATGATCAAACCTGATGCTGTTGGTGATGGCAACTCAGGTGCAATATTGAAGATGATCGAGGAAGCTGGCTTTAAGATCATTGCAATGAAATACACTAAACTAACTCCTGAGTTAGCTGGTAAATTCTATGAAGTACACAAAGAAAGACCATTCTACGGTGAGCTTTGCGAATACATGTCTTCAGGACCAATTTTCGCTGCTATTCTTGAAAAAGATAACGCTGTTGCTGACTTCAGAACTCTTATTGGCGCTACTAACCCAGAAGAAGCTGCTGAAGGTACTATCAGAAAATTATATGCTAAATCAATTGGTGCAAACGCTGTTCACGGATCTGATTCAGACGAGAACGCTGCCATTGAAGGTAACTTCTATTTCTCTGCACTAGAGAGATTCTAAGGATTAAGTCATTAAATGAAGAAAGCCGCTTTTGCGGCTTTTTTTATGCTTTCTTTTTTCCTAACCAGCCTGGCAGTAATAACGCCCCAATAATTAGATACGGGTAATAAGTAATAAATCGCCAAACCATACTGGCTGCAAAAGTAAATCCTCCTAATAGCTCTTGATAGAAGGCTGGAAAGACAAACTCTGCTGTGCCTGCATTGCCCGGTGAAGGTGATACTAACAAGGCCACCCACATGATCAAGTGTTTACCTATGCCTAATAAATGATCTTCTAAAGCCATAGGAACGAATCCATTACCTATGATGGTCAAGACACTATACTTGAAAGTCCAAACCACGTAGGTTAGTCCGAGGAGTTTGATCCAAAAATGCCATTTCTGGCCACGAAGTATTTTAGATGCAAGTAACAGTTGATGGCTTTGTTCAGCAGCAGTCTTTTCAAAGCGTTTTAGAAATGAAATTCTAAAAATCTGCATGGACACCTTATTGATGAATTTGGGCATCACCACTATGGCAGACAGCATAAAACTCGTATAGCCAATTAACATGGTAAAACTCAACCAAAAAAGGTAAGACACCTTCGTATCTGGTTGATCAGGAAACAAGACGACATCAGGAATAACAGCACCATCTGAAAACCAAAGTGCTAGCGGAGTCGCTGTTAGAAAAAATAGATTATCCATTGAAGCTGCCAGCAGAGCGTAGGCCACTGCTTTGCCAAAAGGAACTCCCTCTTTGAACAGGATGAAGATCAAAATAGTAGTGGCTCCTAATACTGGTGGTGCAACAGCAATGGTAAACTCCCACAGCATCACTATGTAAAAAGCAGATTTCAGATCGATCTCACCATGACTCATCAACTGGAATCTTCTCATGTTGAAAAAGTCTTTCAAGGCCAGAGCTAAGATGGCAACTAATAAAGCTCCTACGCTGATGGTTAAAATGGCTTGGAAACTTTCAGCAGTCAATTGGTCATCGCGCCAAACCATTAGGCCCACAAATCCTACTGCTATAAGTATGGGTAATAAAACACTCTGTGGTTTTAGAGTCTTGAGGGCTTTCTGATCTTCCATTATTGATCAACCAATTCTTCCTCTTCCTCAATTTTTTCTATCCAAAAGTTATTGAAGCCATCACCTAAATGCATGGTAATTCTTCTCATCTGCAGTAGATCGAGTATGGATAAAAAGTTGAAGATCACAGCGATCTTATTAGGTTCAAAATCGATGAGTTGAGTAAAACTAAGTCGAGGATGATCAACCAATTTATGAAGTACAAACTCTCTTTGCTTTGAGATGCTGTAAGGATACTGAACCACTTCATGTGTTGGCTTATTCTTTTCAATCTCATAACGTGCGAGAACGTTTTGGAATACCTTCAGCAATTTGTAGAGATCTACGTTTTGAAGTTCTGCTTCTACGTTATTCCCCTCCGCAATCTTACGTAATTCCTTAGCCACATTGCCTCGAACTTCTTTTTGAGACCGATCAAGCTCCATCTGACTCAATTGCTCAATGACAGACTTGTACTTTTTGTATTCGAGTAAGTGTTTAACCAGTTCTTCTCTTGGATCAATTTCGTTTCCCTCTTCATCGAGTACAGGTCTAGGCAATAACATCTTTGCTTTGATTCGCATCAAAGTTGCCGCCACAAGGATAAACTCACTCGCTACCTCCACATTCATCTGTTCAAGGTGATGGAGATAGTCTAAAAAGTCTTTAGTTATTTGATTAATTGGAATGTCATGAATGTCGAGCTCATCTCTTTGGATAAAGAAAAGTAGAAGGTCAAATGGCCCTTCAAAAAGAGGAAGCTTAATTTCAAAACTCACGACAGATAAGCGCTTTAGACCAAATATAAGAGTTTGATAAAATTAAGGTCGTACCTAAATAATTTTTTAATTTTGTGCCTTGCTTAAGAAGTTCCAAAAACATTTGCTGGTGCTTCTTGTTTTTAGAGCATTACTTGGAATTTAGATGTTAATACAAGCAGGCCCACTTTTAGAGAAAATCAATTCTCCCGAAGATTTAAAGAAGCTTAATCAAGACCAACTCGTGCAAGTTTGTGACGAATTGCGTCAATACATTGTAGACAATGTTTCTGTTTACGGTGGTCATTTCGGTGCTTCTTTAGGTGTTGTGGAGTTAACGGTTGCTTTACATTACATCTTCAATACACCAAAAGATCAGTTGGTATGGGACGTAGGACACCAAGCTTACGGACACAAAATTCTAACTGGCAGAAAAGAGAACTTCCACACCAATAGAGTGTACGGTGGTATTTCTGGTTTCCCGAAAAGAAAGGAAAGTGAATTTGACACCTTTGGTGTTGGACACTCCTCTACTTCTATTTCTGGTGCTTTAGGAATGGCCATTGCGAACCAGTACAAGGGAGATAATAGACAGCACATTGCAGTGATTGGCGATGGCGCCATGACCGGAGGATTAGCATTTGAAGGCATGAATCACGCAGGTGACACAAATGCTAATCTGTTGATCATCTTGAACGACAACTGTATGTCGATCGATCCAAATGTTGGTGCTCTTAAGGACTATTTAACAGATGTTACTACTTCTCACACTTACAACAGAGTGAAAGAAGATGTATGGAACATCTTAAGTAAGTTCTCAAATTTTGGCAAAAGCGCTCAGGAGGTTATTTCGAAAGTAGAGCACTCAATGAAGTCTTTACTTTTAAAGCAGAGTAACCTTTTCGAATCGCTTAATTTAAGATATTTCGGTCCTGTGGATGGTCATGATGTGCATCATTTGACCCATGTCCTCAACGACCTAAAAGATATTCCAGGACCAAAGATCCTTCATTGCGTTACAGTTAAAGGAAAAGGATATAAACCGGCTGAAGAAGGTAATGCTACCAAATGGCATGCCCCTGGCAAGTTTGACAAGGTAACTGGTGAAGTTTTCAAAAAAGTACATGCTGAACCTCAGGCTCCAAAATACCAAGATGTCTTCGGACATACGATTGTTGAGCTTGCGGAAAAGAATGACAAGATCATGGGGATTACCCCTGCCATGCCTTCGGGTTCTTCTATGAACATTATGATGAAGGTCATGCCAGATCGGGCATTTGATGTCGGGATTGCAGAACAGCATGCAGTGACGTTCTCTGCTGGATTAGCTACTCAAGGGTTAATTCCTTTTTGTAACATCTACAGTACGTTTATGCAAAGAGCATATGATCAGGTGATTCATGATGTATGTATTCAGGATTTACCTGTGAATTTCTGTTTGGATAGGGCCGGATTCGCTGGAGCAGATGGTCCAACGCACCACGGAGCTTACGATGTAGCTTATATGCGTTGTATTCCTAACATGATCATTGCGGCTCCAATGAACGAAGCTGAGTTAAGAAACTTAATGTATACATCTCAGCTACCAAGAGATGGACAAGCATTTACGATTCGTTACCCACGTGGACAAGGTGTTATGCCTGAATGGCGAACCGAAATGCAAAAAGTAGCGATCGGAACGGGTAGAAAAATTTCTGATGGTGAAGATGTCGCTGTTCTTACAATTGGCCACATTGGGAATTATGTATTTGATGCTAAAGACCAATTAGCAGAAGAAGGCATTAACCCTGCTCACTATGATATGCGCTTTGTTAAGCCGTTAGACGAAGAACTACTTCATGATATCTTCAGAAATTTCAAAAAAGTAGTTACAGTCGAAGATGGCTGTGTTACTGGCGGTTTTGGTACAGCGGTGCTTGAATTCATGGCTGAGAATGGATACTCCGCTCAAGTAACAAGACTAGGTATCCCAGACAGAATTGTAGAGCACGGCACTCAGGAACAACTTCATGCAGAATGTAACTTCGATGCAGTTGGAATCGCAAATGCCGTTAAATCTTTAGTAGGAGTAAAAACAAGCTCCTCAGTTTCTCACTAAAGTTCTTGTTTGATCATAGCTGTCAGATCTCTTTTGGTCATGACACCTGCCTTATTGGCTTTTATTTGACCATTTTTGAATAGAATCAAATTTGGTATTGAACGCACGCCAAACTGTTGCGCAATTGGCTGATTTCGATCAACATCCACTTTTATAATACTCACTTGATCTCCAAATTCTGAAGCCACCTCTTTGAGAACAGGTGCCATCATCTGACAAGGTCCACACCAGTCTGCATAAAAGTCTACTAATACCGGCTTATCCTGTGATATGATCTCTTGAAATTTACCTTTCATCTTATTTCTCCTCTCATTGTAAAAACCCGACCGTTCTCGTAAATGTTCCCTTGGCACAATCGTTGAAGTAGGGTTATTCCCTATATTTGACGTCCAACAAAATTACACCTATGAAAAAAGTCATTCTATTAGCTTTAACGGTATTTTTTATCACTTCGAGCCCATTATCAGCTCAGGATAAATTACCAATTACTCTAGAAGATGTTTTTAAAAAAGGCTCTTTCAGAACTTCAGGTATTGGCGCCATCCGTTGGATGAATGATGGCCAATATTATTCTGCAAGAGAAACTAATGGAGGCACTGTTGCCCTCGTTAAAAAAGACATTACCACGGGCAAAACAGTCGAAACAATAGCAACTAGTAATGACATCGGTTTTGCATTTGGTGCTTATACTTTTTCGAGCGATGAGCAAAAACTAATGCTACCGACAGAAACGGAAAGAATCTACAGAAGGTCTTCTAAATCTGTATTCTACGTTTATGACATTGCATCAAAGACAAGTCAGCAGGTAGCAAATGGTGAGAAAGTGATGTACGCTACCTTCTCTCCTGATGCTACTAAGATCGCTTATGTTAAGGACAACAACTTGTACATGGCATCTTTAGATGATATGAACGAAGTTCAGATTACTAAGGATGGCGAATGGAATAAAGTCATTAATGGAAATGCTGACTGGGTGTACGAAGAGGAGTTCTCGATGTCTAAGGCATTCAAATGGTCTCCTGACGGTTCAAAAATTGCCTTCTGGAGATTCGATGAATCAGGTGTAAAAGAATACAACATGCAGCTGTGGGGTCAGCTGTATCCTCAAGATTATAAATTCAAATACCCCAAAGCGGGCGAAGACAATTCAGTCATTGAATTGAAAGTATTCGACTTAGCATCTAGCCAAACCACTACTATGGACATTGGTGAAGAAACGGACATCTATGTGCCGCGCATTTATTGGACCAAAGAAGACAATATCCTTTCCATGATTCGATTAAATCGTCTTCAGAATAAGATGGAGATTCTTCATGCAGATGTAACCTCTGGTGAATCAAATGTGATCTATTCAGAGGAAAGCAATACTTATGTTGATGCGGATTACAATGACAATCTCCAGTACTTGAACGATGGAAAGACTTTCATCATCACAAGTGAAAAAGATGGTTATAAGCACATTTACCAGTACAATTTGGATGGTTCATTAGTACAACAAATCACTTCAGGAAACTGGGAAGTGACCAACCTCTTAGGAGTTGATGAAAAAGGAAAGATGATCTATTTCATTTCTTCTGAAAAGTCTCCACTTGAGCGACACATGTACTCCATCAAATTAAATGGGAAGAGTAAAAAGGAAATGACTACCGAAACTGGTACTCATAGAATGAACTGGAGTCCTGATTTCAAATATTACATCCAAACGTTGAGTTCAACGGCTGCTCCAAATATGATCACCCTGCACAATGGTAAGGGCAAGCAGATCAGAGTTATGGAGGACAATGCAGAAGCAAAAGATAGAATTTCGAAATATGCCTTAGGTCAAAAAGAGTTTTTCACTTTCGAGAATGCTCAGGGAGATGAATTGAACGGTTACATGATCAAACCTGCTGACTTTGATCCAAATAAGAAGTACCCTGTTTTGATGTATGTATATGGTGGTCCAGGCTCCCAAACTGTTAGTAATTCATGGTTTGGCGGAAGAGACTATTGGCACATGCACTTGGCTAATCAAGGCTACATTATTGCAAGTATCGACAATAGAGGAACTGGTGCTCGAGGTAAAGACTTCAAGCATATTACCTATGGTATTTTGGGTAAATATGAGGTAGAAGATCAAATAGCTGGTGGTAAATACCTTGCTGGGCTTGAGTATACGGATGCTGAGAGAATTGGTATTTGGGGATGGAGTTATGGAGGCTATATGTCCTCACTTTCTTTATTCATCGGTAATGATGTATTTAAGTCAGCAATTGCAGTAGCACCTGTAACTAGCTGGAGATATTATGATACTATTTACACTGAAAGATACATGAGCACACCTCAGCTTAATGGTGAAGGATACGATGCTTATTCTCCAAATTCACATATTGATAAGCTAAAAGGAAATTTTTTATTGATCCACGGCACTGGTGATGACAATGTTCATTTCCAAAACTCAGTAGAGATGCTGAATAGATTAGTAGCTGCGGACAAACAGTTTGACACGTTCTACTATCCAAACCGTAATCATGGCATTTACGGAGGCAATACTACATGGCACCTCTACACGCAAATGACCAATTGGATTCTAGAAAATCTTTAAACAATATTGAAATGCCTCAGTCTTAATTGAGGCATTTCTTTTTATGAGAGAATTCGATTTTACAGATCCACTCACTTTTTCAGCATTAGCTGGACTGATGTTCCTTGCTGTTGTATTTCGCTATGTATTGATAGCAGGAATATTCTATGTAGTTTTTTACATCATTGACCCAAATGATTTTAGAACCAGAAAAATCTTCAATGGACCAAAGGACTTTAAACAATACAGGAAAGAATTCTTTTGGTCAGTTTTTACATCAGTATTGTTTGCGCTAGCTGGAGCTGCCATGGTAGTACTTTGGCAGTTAGGTTATACTGCCATATATGAAAACATAAATGATTACCCTCCCTGGTGGATTCCTGTGAGTTTTCTAATCGCGGCATTCATTCATGAGACTTACTACTACTGGCTTCATAGATGGATGCACCAACCGACCGTTTACAAACTCATCCATAAAGTGCATCACGATAGCCACATCACTTCTCCATGGACAAGCTTCTCTTTTCACCCGGGTGAAGGAGTTTTACAATCATTGATTATTCCCGTTATCGTACTCTTTTTACCAATGCATTATTGGACCATTGTAGCCTTGCTCACATTTATGACTCTGACAAGTGCCATCAATCATTCCAACGTGGAGATTTACCCCAAAGGGTTTTATAAGCATTGGCTAGGGAAATGGTTCATTGGCGCTACACACCACAGTCTTCATCATACCCAATACAAAAGAAATTATGGCCTGTATTTCACCTTTTGGGATAAATGGATGAAAACGGAAAGTGAGAAGTATGCTTCTAACTTTGAGAAGCATACCTCCTAATTCTATTCATATCTCAAGGAATCAACAGGATTTGCCCCAGCCGCTCGGGTAGTTTGGAAACTGACTGTTGCAAGAGCAATCATGAAAACGACAATGGCAGGGATCAAGAAAATATACCACTGTAGATCAATTCTGAAAGCAAATCCATTCAGCCATTCATTCATACCATAGTAAGCCACAGGAATAGCAAGTACCACCGAAACGATGATCAACTTGAGAAAATCAGTCGAAAGTAATCTTAAGATATTTGGAATAGAAGCTCCAAGTACCTTTCTGATTCCAATCTCCTTAGTTCTTTTTGAAGTGATAAAAGCAGCTAACCCAAATAAGCCTAGACAAGCGACAAAAATGGCCAAACCTGAGAAGATGGTGAATACGGTTCCAAATTGTTTATCAGCCTTGTATTGTTCTTCGTATCGGTCTTCCAAAAAGAAATATTCGAATGGATTACCCGGGAAGAACTTTGCCCAATTCTCTTCAGCTAAACTGATGATCTCTTTTGTATTTGCTCCATTATATTTAACCGAATAAAAACCATCAGCATTTGGAATCATTCTGAAGATCAACTCATCATAATCTTCTTTAAGGGAAGTGTGATGATAATCTTCTAGCACACCAACCAAGGTGTAAACATCTCCCCAGAAATAAATTCGTTTGCCTAAGGCATCTTCAGGATTATCAAAACCTAGTCTTTTGGCTGCTGATCGAGAGAAGATGATGTTCTCCTCTTCTGTCCCATAAGATTGATCAAAGGTTCTTCCTGCAATCAGTTCTAAATCATAGGTTTCTATAAAGTCATAACCGATGCCGAGCACCCTGAATTGAACGGCTTCGTTTTCTGGTGCACTTTCAAGCCTAATACCACCAGCATTCCAACCTACTCCTCTGCCAGGCACACCAGTACTCATCACTACATTGTCCACATTAGCATTGGTCTTCAATACATCAGTAAAAGCCGTCAGCTTTTCTGAATAAGTGGAATCCGTTACACTAGGGCCTTTGACCACCATAGTTCGATTGATGTCTACACCTAGATCCTGATTTCTCATAAATGAAACCTGCTCATAAACTACATAAGTCCCAATCATTAGACCAACAGAAGCCATGAATTGAAAAACGACAAGCCCTCTTCTCAACCAAGTACCACCTTTAGAGGTATAACTACTTCCTTTTAGTGTACTAATTGGTTTGTGCGAAGAGAGTACAAAAGCAGGATATACTCCAGAAAGAAATGTTCCGACTAAAAACAAACCACCTAAGCTTAACCAAAAGCCTTGTTGCATGAAGAGCTCAAAATTCAAAGGTTGATCTGCCAATTGCGCAAAAGAAGGCAAGACCATCAGCACAATGGCAAAAGCTAGAATAACTGCCATCAGGTTAACCAGAAAAGACTCGGTCATGAACTGAGCAATCAATTGAGCTCTTTGTGAACCCATTACTTTTCTAAGACCAACTTCCTTAGCTCTTTCTAAAGACTTAGCGGTTGCCAAATTGATATAGTTTACCCAAGCAATAAGGATGATAAAGAAGCTAATTCCGAAAAGTGCATAAACGGCATCACCATCTCCGTTCACCTCCGCTTCACCGATAAAATTGGAATAGAGGTGAATGTCACTAATAGGTTGAAATTCGAAATCCATCCAGCTATCAGAGCTGCGCATGTCTTCTCCCCATTGTTTATCGACAAACTCTTCTACCTTGGCTTCAAAAGACTCAATGTCCGTTCCTTCCGCCAATACGATATAGTTGAAATAGCCATCCCAATACCAAACAGTATTCATTTCTACACCCCTCTCTCCTTGCGATATGGTTGCCCAAGACACCAATAAATCAAATTTCATATGAGAATTCTGAGGCATGTCTTCGTAGACAGCTGTAATAAGAGCATCTCGCCTTTTGTTGTAAGACAGCGTTTCTCCGATGACATCAGTTCGACCGAAGTACTTCATGGCTGTTGATTCGGATATAGCAGTCTGAAAGACCTCAGTCAATGCATTTTCAGGATCACCATGTAAGATATTTAAGCTGAAAACATCAAAAACAGCATTGTTAGCGAAATAGATTCTGTCCTCTTTGAATTCCTTATCCTCATAAGACATTACCCCACTTGTATTGGTCAAACGAGCATAATTTGTGACTTCAGGGAGGTTTTCATTCAATAAATGACCTATAGATACAACTCCTGAGGCCCACTCAGTACTGAGTTCTCCTTTGTCGTATCTATTGGTTTTAATTCTATATGTTCTGTCGGCAGCTTCGTAGAATTGATCGTAACTCAATTCATAACTGACATATTGAAAGATGAGTAAACTGGCTGCAATCCCTAGTGCCAGACCGGTGACATTGATAAATGAAAAGGCCTTGTTCTTGAGCAAAGAACGGAAGGCTACCTTTAGATAGTTTTTGACCATGGTGTTGAGTTTTGAGGTTTAGACTTCAAAATATGTAAATGGTTACACTACAGACGACCGAACAGAGTGAGTCATTACATAAGTTGTAGTGAGTCAACGAATTAATGACTTGAAAATTTCAAGGGAGTTGCTTCAATTTTAGAATAGGTAGAAAATAAAAGAGTCACTCCCGTTGGAGCGACTCCCTTTCACCTAAACACCTGGGTAACTAACTACTCATAGTGAACCTTTCGGTTCCTACACCCAGACTTATCTTTAATTGCGAATGCAATGTTTTATCTTGTGCGGAAGAGACACTTTTCGCCTCTTGTGAATTCAAATTTAATAGGATTTTTCATTAAAAGAAATTTCATCTTCTAATAATCTAAAAAATTTCAAAAAACATGTTTTGTAGTTTGCATACAATTATATGTTGTTTACATACAATTATAGCTTAATACAAATATTCTTCTTTTCAGTAAAAAAGCCAAGTGCATCCCAGCCTCCTTCCCGTCCGACTCCGCTATTTTTCATTCCTCCAAATGGAGTTCTGAGGTCTCTATAAAGCCATGTATTGACCCAAACAATACCAGACTCTAATAATCTTGATACGCGATTAGCTTTGTTCAGGTTGCTTGTCCATACGGTAGCAGACAAACCATATTCGGTGCTATTTGCCATGTTAATTACCTCTTCTTCCGTATCAAAAGGCATAATAGTAACTACAGGGCCGAAAATTTCCTCTTGGTTCGTCCTACAATCATGAGCGAGACCTTCAATAATGGTAGGAGCAACAAAAAAACCATCATATCCCTCCGGATGAACCCTTTGACCACCCGTGAGTACTTTTCCTCCTTCATCTTTTGCTAGAGCAATATACTCTAAGACTTTATGCATGTGACTTTCACTAACAACCGCACCAACTTGTGTTCCTTCTTCATTTGGGCCATTAACTGTCAATCTGCGTACCTTTTCTACAAATTTTTCTTTGAAGGAGTCATAAATAGCTCTCTCAACGAAAATTCTTGAGCCACAAAGGCAAATCTGACCTTGATTAGCAAAACTTGAATGCACACTGGTACTAATAGCACTTTCAAGATCACAATCTGCGAAAATGATATTCGGGTTCTTACCCCCTAGTTCTAGAGATAATTTTTTGAACATAGGTGCAGCAGTAGCGGCAATTCTTCTGCCGGTGGCTGTACCGCCCGTAAAGGATATAGCTTTGATATTCGGATGTTCTGTTATGGCTTGTCCTACTTTTGGCCCCAAACCATGCACTATATTTAACACACCCGCAGGAAGACCAGCTTCAATACAAAGTTCAGAAAGCAGAAAGGCCGTTGCTGGTGTCACTTCTGACGGTTTGGCTATCACACAATTGCCAGCAGCCAGAGCCGGAGCAATCTTCCATGTGAAAAGATAAAGCGGCAAGTTCCATGGAGAAATGCATCCTACAACACCAACAGGTGTTCGAGTGGTCATGTTGATTGCTTCTTGGTCTGACTCATGAAAATCACTGCTCTCATGGAGAATGGCAGTCGCAAAGAACCTAAAATTGGCAGATGCTCTAGGAATATCCACTCTCTTGGCCAGTTTGAGCGGTTTACCATTATCCTTAGATTCAGCTTGCGATAAACGATCGTGGTTGGCATCGATAAGATCCGCGATCTTAATCATTAGCTCCGAACGTTCCTTTCTAGAAGTTTTAGACCAATTTGTAAATGCTCCTTTGGCAGCTCCTACAGCCATTTCCACATCGGAAGAATCTGAGTCTGGAATCTCACCATATACCTGACCTGTGGCAGGTTCTACGTTATCCAAGTATTCGCCAGCATTTGGAGCAATCAATTCGCCATTAATGTAATTCTGAATTTTCATAAGCTACAAAGAAGGAGTTCTACCACCATCAACTGGCACATTGATTCCATTGATATATGACGCTGCTGGAGAAGCTAAAAAAGCCGCTGCTGCCGCTACTTCATCAGCACCTGCAAATCGCTTCGCTGGTATCTCTGATTTCATTTTTTCCTCAATCTCCTCAACACTCTTACCTAGCTTCTTCGCTTTATTCTCAATGATGGAACTTAAACGTTGTGTAGCAGTGGCTCCAGGTAAAACGTTGTTGACAGTTATTCCAAACTCACCCAATTCATTGGCTAGTGTTTTAGCCCAGTTACCTACTGCACCTCTTATTGTATTCGACACTCCTAAGCCTGACAAAGGCGCTTTAACTGAAGTAGAAATAACATTTATAATTCGACCATAGCCCTCCTGTTTCATAAACGGAGTAGTTGCCTGAGCTAAGATCTGATTGCAGATCAAATGTTGGTTAAAAGCTATCCTGAATGCTTCAAGATCAGCATCAATGGCTAAACCTCCTGGAGGGCCTCCGGTATTATTCACCAATATGTGATATTGATTAGACTTTATATGCTCTTCAATAGTCGATTTGAGCTCATTAGGTTTAGCAAAGTCAGCCACTAAAATTTGATGGTTCTGGCCCGAAGCATGAAACAAATCATCACGGACTTCGGCTAATTTTTCGGCATTGCGAGCAAGTAATGTCACACTAGCACCCAAATTCGCTAGCTCAATGGCAATTGCTTTTCCTATTCCTTGTGTACTCCCTGATACTAGGGCAGATTTTCCTTTTAAATTAAGATCCATAGGTTATTCGTTGAGATAAAGTTATAAAAAACACATTTAGCCCTTTTTCGAATTTATTTAATTTAGAGGAGTAAACTTTTTAGAAATGGCAATTCGTAAACCCTTCAACCTTACCCAGTGGATAGAAGACAATCGAGATCTTTTAAAGCCTCCCGTTGGTAATAAGAACCTTTATCCAGAAGGAACAGACTATATCGTAATGATCGTAGCTGGCCCAAATGCAAGAAAGGATTATCACTATAATGAAACTGAAGAGTTATTCTATCAGCTCGAAGGTAATATTACAGTAAGGATTCAAGAAGATGGTGAAGCGGTTGACATTCCATTAGGACCTGGGGACATGTATCTACATCCGCCTAAAGTACCACATTCTCCAATCCGTTCTGAAGGCTCGCTCGGCCTAGTTATTGAACGAGTGAGAAAACCAGAACACACTGATGGCCTAATGTGGTTCTGTGACAATTGCAATAACAAGCTTCACGACACCTATTTTCCTTTGACCAACATAGAAAAAGACTTCTTACCGAGGTTCAAAGAATTCTATGGTTCTAAAGAGCTCAGAACTTGCAATAAATGTGGCCATGAAATGGAAGCCGATCCGCGTTTCGTAGGTTAGGATTCCGAAAAAGGAAATCAGTCAAACCGATTTCCGATCAACTGTTAACAGGTAACTATGTTAAAAATCGATATGCATACCCACATCATTCCTGAGCATCTGCCTAAATGGACAGAGAAGTTTGGGTATGGTGATTTCATTCATTTGCAACACCACAAAGAGGGTGCAGCTATGATGATGAAAGGGAGCAAATTTTTTAGAGAGATTCAATCCAATTGTTGGCATCCTGAAGAACGAATTGAAGAGTATGCCCAACACGGCACTCAAGTTCAGGTCATCAGCACTATTCCTGTGATGTTCTCATATGATGCGAAACCTAAAGATGGTCTTGAAGTATCACAATATTTGAATGACCATGTGGCTGATATTTGCACCAAGTACCCCAAGAATTATATAGGATTAGGTACGATACCGATGCAAGACGAAGAACTAGCCATTCAGGAACTTCATCGATTAAAAGAATTAAACATTCCTGGTATTCAGATCGGATCTAACATTAATGATAAGAATTTAAGCTCTGATAGATTCTTTCCCATCTTCAAAGCCTGTCAAGATCTAGATATTGCCATAATGATTCACCCATGGAACATGATGGGTTTTCATAGCATGGAACGTTACTGGCTACCTTGGTTAGTTGGAATGCCAGCCGAAACATCACGTGCTGCTTGCTCATTGATCTTTGGTGGAGTGCTTGAAAGGCTTCCAAAACTGAGGGTCAACTTTTCCCATGCAGGCGGAGCATTTATTCCTACACTGGGTAGAATTGAGCATGGATACAATTGTCGACCAGATTTAGTGGCCATTGACAATCCTATCAATCCAAGAGAATACTTAGGTAAGTTCTGGGTAGACTCGATCACTCATGATCCAGCCTTATTAAAGTTTATTCTTGAGCATCAAGGCAGCAATAGAATCACATTAGGTTCAGATTACCCATTCCCTCTGGGAGACCTTGAAATAGGGGCTTATATAGAAGAGATGGAATTGGATGAACAAGTAGTAGAAGACATATTTTGTAACGCTACTTTGGAATGGTTAAACCTTGACAAAAGCCAATTCGAAAGTTGATACAAACAGCCATTACATTTTTAGAAACTCCAATTGGCGTTCTCAAAATAATTGGAGATGAAAAGGCCATTAAATGGGTGGGCTTTACTGAGGAAGGAGTCCGATCGACTGATGGTAAGGTACCCAATGTGGTAAGGACTGCCAAGCACCAATTGAAGGAGTATTTCGAGGGTAAGCGAAAAGTCTTTGATATCGCAGTAGACCCTGAAGGAACTGAATTTCAAAAGACCGTCTGGGACGAATTGACTAACATACCCTTTGGCAAAACTTCGACTTATGCGAAGCAAGCCAAAAAATTAGGAGACTTGAAGAAAATTAGAGCCGTTGGTGGAGCAAATGGCAAGAATCCGATAGCAATCATCATACCTTGCCATCGCATTATTGGAACAGACGGCAGTCTTACGGGTTATGCGGGTGGCATTGAAAGAAAAGAGTGGTTGCTCAAACATGAGTGTTCATTGCCGGGTTACAACCAACTACAACTATTCTGATGAACTACGAAAACAACTTGGCTTTTGCTCAGGAGGAAGATGCAAAAGACCCACTCAATAAATGGAGGAATGAATTTCACATTCCAGTTATCAATGGAAAACAAGCTTATTACTTTACAGGTAATTCCTTAGGCTGTCAACCAAAAAGAACGAGAAGTTTTGTCGAAGCTGAGATGCAAAAATGGCAAGACTATGGTGTTGAGGGACACTTTGTGCCAAAGGACAAACCATGGATGCATTATCATAAAGTCACGAAGGATGCTTTGGCTAAGATTGTTGGAGCCAAACCAATTGAGGTAGTGTCTATGAACAACCTCACAGTGAATTTGCATTTGCTAATGGTTTCGTTCTATAAACCAACAAAGTCAAGATTCAAGATTATATGTGAAGCAGGAGCATTTCCTTCAGATCAATATATGTTTGAGACGCAATTGAAGCATCATGGATTGACTGAAGAAGAAGCGCTCATTGAACTCAAACCGAGAGATGGTGAGTATACTCTGCACACTGAAGATATTCTTCGAACCATTGAAGAAACTGGTGACGAATTAGCCCTTGTTTTAATTGGCGGCCTCCAATACTACACTGGTCAATTGTTTGACATGAAGAACATAACCACTGCTGGTCATAAAGTAGGTGCCTTTGTAGGCTTTGATTTAGCACACGGTATCGGAAATGCTCCACTCAATTTGCATGACTGGGATGTTGACTTTGCTACTTGGTGCTCATACAAATACCTGAATTCAGGGCCTGGTAATGTATCAGGAATTTATGTTCATGAGAAGTTTGCTCATGATTCAAACCTAAATCGATTTGCGGGCTGGTGGGGTCATGATGAAAGCGAACGATTTCTTATGGAAAAAGGCTTTAAGCCTATGCCTGGTGCAGACGGGTGGCAATTAAGTAATAGCAACATTTTAGCTTCTGCCGCTCATGTTGCTTCCTTAGAGATCTTTGACGAAGTAGGAATGGAAGCTTTGAGAAGCAAGAGTATTCGATTGACTGGTTATTTAGAATACATCATTGATCAACTGAACGAGCAATATGGAGGGTTCGAGATCATAACTCCTAGAGATCCGATGCAACGAGGTGCTCAACTTTCAATATTCTTCCATAACAATGGCAAGGTACTATTCGACTATTTGGTCGAAAATGGTGTAATCGGTGATTGGAGAGAACCTAATGTGATCAGGATTGCTCCTGTTCCGCTTTATAATAGCTTTGAAGATGTCTTCCATTTCGGTAGATTGCTAAAGGAAGCTTTAGAAAAGCATTAATACTTTTTAAACTATGAGTGGAGAAAAGGTCACCATTTTAGGGGCCGGTCTTGTCGGCTCTCTACTATCCATTTTTTTAGCTAAAAGAGGCTATCAGGTCACCATTTTTGAAGGTCGTTCTGATATGCGTAAGGCTGGTGCCGAAGGCGGCAGATCGATCAACCTTGCTTTAAGTCGAAGAGGACTTAAGGCACTCAAGGCAGTTGGACTTGAAGCCAAAATTCAAAGTGCATGCATTCCCATGCACGGTAGAATGATTCATGACCTCAAGGGTAATCAAGAATTGCAACCTTATGGAAAAGAAGGTGAGTTCATTAATTCGGTTTCTCGTTCTGGATTAAACATGATCTTGATGGATGCAGCCGAAGAAGCAGGTGCTAGAATCATCTTTGACAGAAAATGCTCAAGTGTCGATTATAAAGAAAACGTTGTTCATTTCGGAAATGAAGCTGTTCACTCTGACTGGATCTTTGGTGCAGATGGCGCTTTCTCAGCTTTGAGAAACTCACTCCTTAGAACACCCCTTTTCAATTATTCACAGAATTACATTTCTGCAGGTTATAAGGAGCTTTGTATCCCAGCAACAAAGTCGGGTGAGTTTGCCATCGAGCCAAATGCCTTACATATATGGCCAAGAGGAGATTATATGCTCATTGCACTTCCCAATCTAGATAAAAGCTTTACATGTACGCTCTTCTATCCAATGAAAGGAGAAAAGTCCTTCGAGCAATTAAAAGATGAAGCAGCTGTTAGAGACCTTTTCAATCAAGCCTTCCCAGATACATTGGAGATCATGCCTTCTTTACAAGAGGATTTCTTCACTAATCCAACCTCTGGCTTGGTGACTGTGAGGTGTTCTCCGTGGGTGAAAGGAAGAACTGCATTAATTGGTGATGCAGCACATGCCATCGTTCCATTTTATGGACAGGGTATGAATGCTGGTTTCGAAGACTGCTTTGTCTTTGATCAGCTTTTAGATGAGCATGAGGGGTTGACTGAAGAGATGTTGCTTCATTATGACACACTGCGTAAGCCGGACGCTGACGCCATCGCAGATTTGGCACTTTACAATTTTATCGAAATGAGAGATAAAGTGGCTGATGCCAAATTTGTATTACAAAAAAAGATAGAGAAGAAATTGAATCAGCTTTATCCTGAAAAATGGGTACCTCTTTATTCAATGGTCACTTTTTCTGATTATCGCTATTCTGAAGCCTTAGCAATTGGCTTAAAACAACAGAATATCATGAACCAAGTACTCGAGCAAGAGGACATTGATCAAAATTGGGAATCATTGAATTTTGAAGAGATTGTGAATCAGCTATAGGCTTACCACCTTTTTTCTGAATTCCCTAGGAGTCTCTTTCATCAGTTTTTTAAACTGACGATTAAAATTTGACAAGTTGGTAAAGCCCACCTCAAACGCTAATTGTGCCACCGACATATCCGGATCTGACAACATGTTGCAGGCTTTCTGAATTCTATATTCATTGAGAAAGTCGATATAACTTTTGCGAGTGTGTTGCTTGAAATAGCGACAAAAAGAAGACTTGTTCATATTAGCGACTTCTGCAATTTCGTCTATAGATATGGCTTTCTGATAATTGGACAGCGTATGAGAGAAAACGTCATTAAGACGCTTACCTTCCTGTTCTTTAATAGATTTTCTAGCATGCTCCATTAATGGATGCCAACTTTTAGTCCTCGATAGGCCATCTAACAATCGGAAAAAGTGAATAAGTCGGTCGAATTCATTGGCACTAAAAAGCTCTTTTATTTCTTTACTTAGCTCTGGGTTTAGATCATCATCCGCTTTACCACCAAGTTTAGCCTTTTCTAGAAAAACACGTATTCCATCAAATTCAGGAAAGACATTCAACAAAGTGCTCAACTGATGATCATTGAAAAAAATAGAGATCGAATGTGCCTTTTTTGACTCTTCGTAGAACGAATCATCACAACGAAATACATGTGGGACATTTGAACCCATCAAAAACACATCTCCAGACTTAAAACTCCCCACATAGTCTCCGTGAACTACTGTACCATAACCATTAAGTATGAGTGTCAATTGATTCTCCTCGTGCTGATGGAGTTTATCATAGAAGTAAGGCTCATAGTCTTCTTGTAATATGAGAGTGGCCTTTGTGGTCTTAGGGATTTTAAAAGGAAGAGCTCTTTTTTGTATCATATTAACTCTCTTAAGTCTCTTAAATTCATTATATGCAAATATAGTATTAGTCTTTGAATAAATTTGCGGAGAATTGAGTGATTGGGCCCCATACCTTAGCATCAAATACAATCATTATGAAAGTCAATTGGGAGGGTGTTTACCCAGCAGTTACAACAAAATTCACTTCAGACGACAAGCTCGATCTTGACATGTGCGCACACAACATCAAAGCGCAATTAGCAGCAGGTGTTGATGGAATCATTCTAGGAGGAACATTAGGCGAAGCCAGTTCCTTAATGGATGATGAAAAAGATGTTTTAGTAAAAGCTACAGTAGAAATGGTGGAAGGAAAAGTCCCTGTAGTGATGAATATTGCTGAACAAACAACAAAAGGAGCCATCATCGCAGCCGAAAAAGCCAAGAACAACGGTGCCTCAGGCTTGATGATGCTTCCTCCCATGCGATATAAAGCCGATGATGCAGAAACTGTAGCCTACTATAAGGCTGTTGCTAATTCAACCGACCTTCCTATTATGGTTTATAACAACCCGGTAGACTACAAGATCGAGGTGACACTGGACATGTTCGCAGAATTAGCTGAGTGCGATAACATCCAAGCGGTAAAAGAATCAACAAGAGACATCTCGAATATCACTCGTATGAGAAACCGATTCGGAGACAGATTCAAGATCTTGAGTGGCGTTGATACCCTAGCTTTAGAAAGCATGCTTATGGGAGCCGATGGTTGGGTGGCAGGATTGGTTTGTGCTTTCCCTGCAGAAACTGTCGCCATTTACAGGTTACAAAAAGCCGGAAGGATCAAAGAAGCTGTTGAGGTCTATAGATGGTTCTTGCCATTGCTTGAACTAGACATCAACCCGAAACTAGTCCAGAATATCAAACTAGCTGAAGTAGCCACAGGACTTGGCACCGAGACTGTAAGGGCACCTCGCTTACCACTATCAGGACAAGAAAGAGAAGAAGTTTTAAGTATCATTAATGATGGTGTTGCCAATAGGCCAACTCTACCTGATTACTTAAATTTATAGAAAGAGATATTGAAAAGATTTGAAAGAACTACGCCTTCTACCCTAACTTAAAGGGTACGGAATTTTTCCCTTTAGGGGATCAAGGGGTAAGAAATTTCCATGAACAGAAATCAATCAAGATCTTTTCGCCACTAAAAAGCATAAGATGATCTCAGGAAAGAATTATATCGGAAAAACTCCAGTTTCTGGAGGCAGCCAAAGGTTAGTATCGTTTAATCCAGCCTCTGGAGAAACGCATGCGGAGGACTTTGTGGCGGCAACTGATAATGAAGTTAGCGAAGCCATCGCTTTAGCTAGTTCAGCCTTTAGGGCTTACCGAGAGAAAACGGCCAGTGAAAGAGCCAATTTCTTAAGGGCTATTGCTCAAAATATTATGGACCTAGACCAAGAGCTAGTAGAAAGAGCCATGGCGGAGACTGGTCTACCTGAGGCTCGGATCAAAGGCGAAAGAGGAAGAACTTGTAATCAAATGAGGGCTTTCGCTGACATCATTGAAGAAGGCTCATGGGTTAATGCAAGAATTGATACGGCCATTCCTGATAGGGCTCCTGCTCCAAAACCTGACCTGCGCAAAATGGAAATGGCTATTGGCCCAGTTGCTGTATTTGGGGCAAGTAATTTCCCTTTGGCGTATTCAACTGCTGGAGGTGATACTGCTTCGGCTCTAGCTGCTGGTAACCCTGTGATCGTTAAAGGACATGAATCGCACTTAGGTACAAATGATTTGGTAACTCAAGCCATTTTAAAAGCTGCATCAGTTACAGGAATGCCTGATGGCGTTTTTTCAATGATGAATGGTGGTATTGATGTCGGCCAGCAATTGGTAAAAGATGAAAGAATCAAGGCTGTTGGCTTTACTGGTTCATTAAGAGGTGGAAGAGCATTAATGGACAGTGCCGCTGCTCGTAAGACACCAATTCCAGTATATGCTGAAATGGGTAGTACCAACCCGGTTATATTCTTTCCAGATAAACTTGAACAAGAAACTAGTTCACTAGCTCAAACTCTGGCGGGCTCAGTGACCTTGGGTGTTGGTCAATTCTGTACTAGCCCGGGCCTATTGTTAGGAATAAAATCAAACGCGCTCGACCAATTTAAATCTGAATTGGAATCAGCTATGGCTAATTCAAGTAGAGGCATTATGCTTAATGAAGGAATAGGCATAGCCTATGTTAGCAATGCTAACAAAGTGCAAAACCATTCGGCTGTTACCTCGAATATTGTAATTGAAGATTCAGGTGTGCCAGCTTCAGTCAGTGTATCTGGAGCAGATTTTATTGCCAACCCTGAATTGCATCATGAAGTATTCGGTCCTTTTACCATTGTGATCGAATGCGCTGATCAAGCTGAATTGCTAAAAGCAGTTGAGTCAATTGAAGGCCAATTAACGGGATCTTTTATGGCCACAGATAACGACATCAACAACCATTCAGATGTAATCGATGCTTTGAGAGAAAGAGTAGGCCGAATCATTTGTAATGGTGTACCAACTGGAGTTGAAGTTTGCCCATCTATGCATCATGGAGGTCCTTATCCTTCGAGTAGCAATGGTCGATATACATCGGTTGGTTATGATGCTTTGATTCGTTTCACCAGACCGGTGGCTTTTCAAAGCTGGCCTAACGAAAACCTTCCTGAAGAACTCAAGAATGAAAATCCAAAAGGAATTTTTAGACTAGTCAATAATGAATTGAGTCAAAAACCTCTTCAATGATCAACATAACTGCTGATCAAATTGAATCTATTTGGGATTATGAATCCTTTATTCCTGAGCTAAAAAGGACTTTTCAGGCAGACATAACAGTCCCTGAAAGACAGCACTACGACTATCAAAACGGTCAAGGAGAGCATAACTCCACACTTCTTATTATGCCGGCTTGGTCGAATAAAGAGTATGTTGGAATTAAAATGGTCACAGTTTCCCCACACAATGGAGAGCTGAACCTACCTTCTATTCAGGGTAATTACACCTTGATAGAGGCCAAAAATGGAATGATCAAGGCTCAAATTGACGCCAAAAAACTAACGGTAAAACGTACAGCAGCAACCTCCGCTTTGGCTTCAAAATACTTGAGCAAAGAAAACTGCAAGATACTGCTAATGGTCGGCACGGGCGCACTTTGTCCTGAATTGATCAAAGCACATTGTACAGTTAGACCTATTGAAAAGGTATTGATATGGGGCAGGTCATTCGATAAGGCATCTGAACAGGCTTCCAAATTGAGAAATGACAGTATTGAAATAATGGCTACCGAATCATTGGAAACAGGTGTTCAACAAGCAGATATCATAAGTGTAGCCACTTTGAGTGCAAGCCCTTTAATTAAAGGTAAATGGCTTCAGCCAGGTCAACATTTGGATTTAGTAGGTTCATATAGACCTGATATGCGGGAAGCAGATGACAATTGCCTTATTCGATCTTCCATTTACATTGATTCTGAAGGAGCACTTAAAGAATCAGGTGATCTTACTATTCCTTTAGCCAACAAAATTATTTCTGAAGAGGACATTGACTCGAATCTTTTTGAAATGACAAAAACAGAGTTGATGCACAGAAAATCAGAAAAAGAAATTACTCTTTTTAAATCTGTGGGTCATGCCCTTGAGGACCTCTCTGCCGCTATTTACTTAATGAATAAAATTGAGAATGAATAAACGTTTCTTTTGTATTGATGCCCACACTTGTGGCAATCCTGTAAGACTTGTTGCTGGTGGCGGTCCTTTATTAGAAGGTGCCAATATGAGTGAAAGAAGACAGCACTTCTTGAAAGAATTTGATTGGATCAGACAAGGTCTCATGTTTGAACCGCGAGGTCATGATATGATGTCTGGGAGTATTCTTTATCCTCCGACAGATCCTGCTAATGACATTGGAGTTCTTTTTATAGAAACTAGCGGATGCTTACCTATGTGTGGTCACGGTACTATTGGAACTGTAACCATAATGCTCGAAGAAGGATTGGTAACACCTAAAATACCGGGTAAGCTAAGACTGGAAACTCCTGCTGGATTGGTATTGATCGAATACAAACAAGAAGGTAAAAAGGTAAAAAGTGTAAGACTCACCAACGTACCAGCCTATTTGGCAGCAGAAGGAATCAAAGTTGATTGTCCTGACCTAGGAGAGCTAACAGTTGATGTAGCCTACGGAGGTAATTACTATGCAATCATTGACCCTCAAGAAAACTATAGAGATATGGCGGACTACACCGCAGGGCAGCTTATTGGTTGGAGTAAAACTCTCAGGGATCGAATAAATGAAAAGCATAGTTTTCAGCACCCAGAAAATGATACGATTGGTGGCCTATCTCATATCTTATGGACAGGAACACCTTCTCAAGATAATTCAACAGCTCGTAATGCCGTATTTTACGGTGATAAAGCCATTGATAGATCACCATGTGGAACAGGAACATCAGCCAGAATGGCCCAGTGGGCAGCCAAAGGAAAATTGACTGAAGGAGATGAATTTGTTCATGAAAGTATCATTGGGAGCCAGTTTGTGGGTAGAGTTGAAAAGAAAGTGAAACTGGGTAATTTCGATGCTATTATTCCGAGTATTGAAGGATGGGCGAAGATCACAGGCTACAATACAATTTTAATAGATGAAGAGGATGATCCATATGCTCACGGATTTCAAGTGATATAAATGAAAACAAAGAAAGTCATCATTGTAGGAGCAGGTATTGTTGGCTACAGCACTGCTTATTTTTTGAACAAAGCAGGTTGTGATGTGACCATCATTGACCAAACAGATGGCAATGACAATTGCTCTTTCGGCAATGCAGGATATGTTTCTCCAAGTCATCTAATTCCTCTAGCCTCACCTGGCATCATTAGTCAAGGACTTAAGTGGATGCTCAATAGCAAGAGTCCATTTTACATAAAACCCCGACTAAATCTTGATCTGATCAAATGGGGGTTATTATTCAAAAAAGCATCAACTGAGAAAAGGGTAAAAGACGCTATCCCTGTTTTATATGATCTTACTGTAAAAAGTCAGAAACTCTATGAGCAGATAATAGAAGAGGAAGATATTGAAGCCGGATATCACAAGCCTGGGCTGCTTATGGTATGTCAAACCAAAGAGGCACTTCATCATGAAGAGGAATTGGTCAAAATAGCTCAAGACTTTGGGTTGGACGCCTCCACCTTGACTAGAGAAGAAACCGAAAAATTAGAACCTAATGTAGAATACGACATGGCTGGTTCTGTCTGGTTTGGTTGTGATGCCTGGATGACTCCCAACGCTTACATGGAGAAATTCAGACCTCTATTAGTGGAAAGAGGAGTGAAATTAGAGTTCGATACTCAGCTTACTGACTTTAACATTGAACAAGGCAAAGTAAAGTCAGTCTTGACCAATAAAGGCAACTTTGAGGCTGATGAGTTTATTATGGCAGCGGGTGCTTGGACACCACTCTTGATGAAAAAACTAGGCATCTTTATGCCTTTACAAGGAGGTAAAGGCTATAGTTTCACAATAGAGAATCCGCCAGCAATGCCTAAACTTCCTTCCATACTAGTCGAAGGAAGAATTGCTACCACTCCAATGATGCACGGATTAAGAATCGCAGGTACAATGGAGTTGACTGGCATCAATCATGAGATTAATCCGAATAGAATTGAGGGCATTGTCGATTCAGTTAAACAAGCCATGCCAAGTCTGCGAGACTATGACTTCTCTTCTATTAAACCCTGGGCAGGTCTAAGGCCTTGCACACCAGATGGACTCCCATACATTGGTCGAGTATCTACTGTGAGTAACCTTCAAGTAGGCACGGGTCATGCTATGCTAGGATGGACTTTGGGTCCTATCACGGGTAAAATGTTAGCCGAAGAAATTATTGGTGAACAAGCATCAGTCAGATCTTCATTGTTGGAAGTTGAAAGATACAACTAGCATGAATCAAGTCTATCAGAACATATTGACCAAGACTGAATTTAGACCGTCAGATGACTGGCAAAAGATCACTACCATTGACATGCATACGGCAGGCGAACCCCTGAGAGTTGTGGTGGATGGCGCGCCTCAATTGAAAGGCAATTCTGTTTTAGAATATCGCAGGTATATGATGGATCACAAGGACTATTTCAGGACCATCCTGATGTATGAGCCACGTGGACATGCCGATATGTATGGCTGTATTCTAACACCTCCCAATGATGAGACTGCGGATTTCGGGATTCTCTTTATGCACAACGAGGGTTTTAGTACGATGTGTGGACATGCCATCATTGCTATATCAAAACTTGCTGTTGAAATGGGTTGGAAGGAAAAGAACTTTCCTCAAACTCAAATAGAAATTGATGCCCCATGTGGAAGGATCTCCTCTAGAGTAAATCTAGATGAGTCAGGTCAAGTAAGAGATGTTGAATTTGATTGTGTCCCTTCTTTTGTAGTAGGATTGGATTATGACATTAAACTAGGTGATCAAAGAATCAAATACGACCTAGCTTATGGCGGTGCCTTTTATGCCTATGTAAATGCCGATCAAATGGGCCTCTCCTTATCATCAGAGAATTCACAAGAAATCATTCGCTTAGGACGTGAGATCAAGCATGCTGTTATTGGCGCGAATAACGAGATTAGTCATCCATACGAAGAAGACCTGAGTTTCCTTTATGGCACCATCTTTATCTCTGAAAAAGCCGAAAATGGAGGTGATGACAGAAATGTATGTGTTTTTGCGGATGGAGAAGTTGATCGCTCTCCGACAGGTTCTGGTGTTTCTGGAAGAATGGCCATTCATGCTGCAAGGAAAGAAATGAATGAGCAATCTGCACCACGAACAATTGAAAGTATAATAGGGAGCAAGTTTCAAGCTTCAATCAAATCAAATGTCAACTATGGTACATTTGAAGCTGTAATTCCCACCGTGAAAGGAAATGCCTTCGTTGTTGGTCAGAATCAATGGTTTATTGAACCAAAAGATGAGTTAAAGCACGGTTTTCTGGTCCGATAACCACACTACTTATAAAACAGTATTTGTAAAAACCGTGTTCCTTTGACATATTGGTTGAGCCAAATACTCAACGCAATATTCAACTTCACCTAAGACTATAAATGAGTAAGACTGCCATCATTATTGGTTCAGGAATAGCAGGAATTGCATCTGCAATTCGTTTAGCCCAAAAAGAAATCCAAGTCTCAGTTTTTGAAGGCAATAACTATCCGGGCGGAAAACTTACTGAGTTTGAATTAGGTGATTACCGATTTGATGCTGGACCGTCCCTATTTACGCTTCCTCATGAGGTTGAAGAACTATTTAAAATATGTGGTGAAGACCCTCAAGAGTATTTTAAATACAAGAAACTCAATTCGACTTGTAAGTACTTTTTCCCGGACAACACCACACTCACGGCATGGTCTGATCGAAAAGCCCTCAAACAAGAATTTGAAGAGAAGCTTGGTGAACCATCAGATAATATTGACCAAGCGCTAGAAAAAAGTGAGTTCTTATATGAAGAATTGAGCCCACTCTTTATGCATAAATCTTTGCATAAAACCAGCACTTGGCTAGGCAGTTCGGCATTTCGTGCCTATTCGAAAATCAATGGTTTTGATTTTAATCGAACCATGCATCAGGCGAATAAAAAACGATTTAAAAACCCGAAGACTGTTCAGTTATTTAACCGCTACGCAACCTATAATGGATCAGATCCTTATCAGACACCAGCCACATTGAATATTATTCCTCATTTAGAATTTGGTATTGGGGCTTTCTTTCCTCAAGAAGGCATGTACTCTATTACTGATTCGCTTTATGAGCTAGCCAAAAGGCAAGGCGTCAATTTCCAATTTAATACTAGGGTTCAAAATATAGTCGTCCATCAAGGCGTGGCCAAAGGAGTTGACACAGAAATGGGCTTTCACAAGGCTGATTATGTTGTCAGTAACATGGATGTCTCAGGAACCTATCAAAAGCTTTTAAAAGGACATAAAAAGCCCAAGAAAATACTTAAGCAGCCACGCTCAAGTTCTGCACTCATTTTTTATTGGGGTTTAAAGAAAGAATTCAAAACTTAGACCTGCACAACATCTTTTTCTCCGCAAACTACGAGAAGGAGTTCAAATCAATTTTTAAGGAGAAGACAATTTTTGATGACCCAACAGTCTATGTAAACATTACATCCACTGAAAAGCCAGATGATGCTCCTGAAGGATGTCAGAACTGGTTTACCATGATCAATGTACCCAACAATGAAGGGCAGGATTGGGATGCTTTAATTGCTCAATCGAGAAAAAACATCCTCAAAAAACTCTCCGATCAACTAGGTGAAGACATCGAATCATTGATTGAAGTTGAAGAAATACTTGACCCAAGATTAATCGAATCTAAAACAAGTTCATTCAGAGGGGCACTTTACGGGAATAGTTCAAACAATAAATTCTCCGCTTTCTTGAGGCATGCAAACTTCTCAAGTGACATTAAAAATCTCTTTTTTGTAGGAGGCAGTGTACATCCAGGTGGAGGGATTCCACTTTGCTTATTGTCGGCTAAGATTATGAGCGAAGAGCTTAATTAGAAACCGTATTAGTATCTTCTTCTGAACCAAAGAAAGCCTTATACTCTTCGAATGTAATGAGGGTCTCTCTTACGTAATTATTTGGCTCAACACCTTTGCAATACCCAAATTGAACCACAGGATCTTTATGATATTTAGGGTCTGATTTTTTCAATAAATAGGCCGCTACATTGTCATCCCATTTGTATGGATCACCACCATATTTTTTGACCAGTCTCTGTGCATCTCTCACGTGACCCTGACCAGTATTGTAGGACCCTAGAATGAACTTAATTCTTTCCTGTTCATCTGGAATTTCTTCTTTCCAGTAGTCGTCAAGAAAAAGCAGATGGGAGACCCCAGCTTTAACATTTGCTTCAGGATTAAATGGCTTTTTTAATCCATATTCTTTCTGAGTGTTTTTTGTGATTTGCATTAATCCCTCAGCTCCAGCCCATGAGACTGATCGAGGGTTAAATTTAGACTCCTGATTAATCTGCGCTGCCAGCAAACGCCAATCCCATCCTATTCTCTTGGCCTCTTTTTTAATCAATTCGTCATACTTAGAAATACTAGAATTTTCAGTGCTAGAGGAAAACTCACTCAATGCTCTCTTGCGTTGCGATTTGGTGTATTTGAAATATCTGTCGTAAATAGTCTGGTAGTCAGCTGTCTTTTTTAGTGACAACAACCATCTATCAACAGCCGCCTTTAATTGTGGAGTCTCCGAATTCAATGCCCACGCAATTCTTTGCTGTAAACTGATTTCCATCTCGATAAACAAATCAGGGTGATACGAATAATTGATCTTCGCCACATCTGCATCTGCGACTGTATATTCTATTTCGCCACTTAAAACCATTCCTATCAGCTGTTCAGTGGTTATTTGACCCTCATGCTCTACAATGTTGATCTCCTCTCCAATTTCTTCTGACAAATTCCTCAACCTATAAGCAAAAGAAGACCCTTTCCTAACGTGCACTTCTTTACCTCCCAAATCGGTCGGGTCTTGAATCATTTGAGCTTCAATTTGATGAAGCTTCATTTTACGCCAATTTTTAGGCTTTCTTTGAATTAAAACTTGCTTGACCTCTAAGTGTGGAACCGAAAACTCAAAGAGCTCTCTTCTTCTTAAAGTGATAGCAAGATGATAGGCCAGAATATCAGCATATCCTTCATTTAACAAGGTGGCTGCTTCAATGAGATCATCGACAACAACAATTTTAAGTTGTACTCCAATTGATTCTGCGAATTTACTTAGGAGTTCATATTCATACCCCATTCTCTGACCCTTGTAGATGAAATAACTCGTTGAGGTATTATCTACTAGAGCAGTTAGAAAGCCTCTTTCTTTTATTCCATCAAGGTCGACAAGATTAGGTTTTAAATTGAGATCGGGTCTTTCATGGAAATCATGCTCAAGATCTACCAGCTCGATATTAATGTTCTCTGAAAGATCTATCTCTTCCTTGTTTTCTTTTTCAGAAGAACATGCGAAAACAATTAAAATAGAAAGTACTAGGATCGATAATCTCTTCATATCATATACCTGCGTAGTATATAAATATAAAGATTTGAGGTTAAACTCTTTTACTTTGATTTGTGAATGAAATCAATAGCCCATTGGTTGAATAATTCGGGCTGCTCCACATTACAAACATGACCTGAATCTGGTATGATTTGCAAAGAGGAGGTGGTATGAATCTTTACTAGATTCATTACTTGAGGAAGAAACATATAATCTTCATCGCCCATCAAATAAAGAGTAGGCAACTTGGTATCATTCTCGTTGAAATAGCGAAGAAGAGGATTGAGCTTATAGGTAAGATTAAACCATCGAATAAACTCCGATTGGCACAGCTTTTTAGCCTGATTAGCAAAAAGTATCCTGGACTCAGCATTTCTCTTTCTTGGCATAATGATCCAAGCAAATAATTTGTAGAGCCACATATAAGGGATGAATTTTTTGGTTGCATTTCCTACACCAACCAAAATCTTCGACCTTACATTCATTCGAGTAACCGCACCGCCCATTACCAGCGATTTCACTCTTTCCGGAGCGATATCACATATAGTACGCATAAGAATGGTCCCCAATGAAATTCCAACGAAATGAGTCTTTTCTATTTTAAGATGGTCAAGGACCTCAATGATGTCCATTGAAATATTCTGAAAGTTGTATTCATTCGTAAAATACCTTTCAAACATTTCTTGTGACTTGCCATGGCCTCTCAAGTCAATCAAGAGAACATTGAAGTTTTCTTTAAATGCCTTTATCTGTTTAAACCATATGGATGAACTGCCTCCGGCACCATGGATAAAGGTTACCCATTCTTCAGAAGTGTCATGTATGTAAGTTTTATGATAAAGCATTCCTTATGTCAACTTAAAGTAGTGAAATAAGTTCATAAAAAAAGCCCATCCTAGGATGGGCTTTTAATTATATCTAGAAGATCAATTAGAAATTGATTCTTAAAGTAGCATTCCAAGTAGTACCGAAACCGAACCATACAAAGTTTGTATTGTCTAAGCCCTCGTAAGTACCAGTAGTTGCATCAGATACGTGAACGTTAGTGTTTGATTCAGCAATGTAAACAGTGTTGAATAAGTTGTTAACGTTAAGTCTGAAAGAAGAAGTGTTTCCACCTAATGGGAAGTTTACAGTTCCACCAAGGTCAACTAGACCGTAAGAAGGAAGTTGAAGTGCTCCGTCATTTTCAGGTTGTAAGAAGTCAGAGTTGTTGATTGAGTAGTCAGCATAAAGACCATCAACAAATCTATAACCTAAATCGATGTTGAACATTCCGATTCTGTAATCAGCTTCAAAGTAAGCAGTAGTTTGAGCAGCATCACCCACTTTAGCGTCTTTCACATAAAGAGTGAAGTCTTCGTCTACTGGGTTGTTCTGATCATCAAATACGTTCGCTTGGAAATCCTCAGTGTATCTCCAGTCACCTAGAGAAACCATACCTCTTAATTTCAATTGAGAAGTAACTCTGTAGTCAGCCTCAATTTCAATTCCTTGGTGAAGAACAGATACGTTGTCGAACTGAGCAGTACCGTCAATACCACCATCTAGAGTTACACCTCTTGAGATGAATCTGTTACCCCAGCTAGTAGAGTAAGCATTCACATTCACTTTCAAGTTGTTGCTCACGTAACCGTAACCTAATTCGAAAGAAACGATCTCTTCGTTCTGTAAATTAGGGTTGATATCGTTAGCGAATCCTGGGAATACAGCGTCAAATAATGGCTGTCTTGAAATGAAACCAGCATTGAAGAATACGTTCATAGTGCTAGAGAAATTCCAGTTAGCACCACCTTTTACGTATCCACCACCTTGATTTTGCTTCTCAGAAATTGGGTTAGCAGGTTGATCGAAGAAATCTTGTCTTCTGAATGATTGGTTAGAGTAACCAGCTTGAAGAACAGCATTCCATACAGAAGCCTCATCGCTATATTCTACTAAACCGTTCACACCTTGCCATCCTACAACACCTGTGTTGAAGTAGTCAATTTTTGGTCTTTCTAAACCAGTGTTACTGAAAGGCTGAGCCTTGATAGTAACATTCTGGATATTACCTGCTGAGTTTCTGTTACCAGTTGAGTAGTAACCATCAAGACCCATAAGGTTTTCTAGAACTCTGTAGTGATAACCTACATACTTTCTTAAGTCAATACCAAGTGAATATCTGAAGTTACCAGCTTTGTAGTCTAAAGTAGAGATACCACCAATCCAGTTGTGAGAGTTCATAGAAGCTCTTCTTACCAACACAGCTCTGTTCACGCCATCATCACGGAATCCGTTAGAACCAATTCTCTGACCAGTGAAAGCACCGATTGAACCAGTGTAAGGACCAGTAGTTCCAACGTTTACATTGTATACGTTATCAAAATCAATAGTTCCGTCAGCTTTTCTTGAAGCAGCTCCTCTACCGTCCTCTAATAAGTGTTCAGTTAAATCTGTTCTGAAAGGATAAAGGTTGATATCGTTATTTCTGAAGTTGTTACCTCTTGGACCAGTTCCTCCACCTCTACCGGCAGAACCGTAAAGAGAAGTAGCTAAGCTTAATCTATCGTTGATCTGGAAATCCCAGTTGATAGTAGCAAGAGGCTTGTTGTAGAAGTTTCTTCTCATGTTGAATTCTTCTCCCCAAAGTGTACCACCGTTAGTGTTCCATCTTCTGTCGATTCCTTCATCACCAAAGTTTTCGTAGTCACGGATAGATACCCATGCAGATCTTTGGTGGTGCCACTGAGATGCACCTAAAATAGAGAAGTTAAATGCACTTCTAGATCCTTCTGGAGCATATCCAATCGCTGTGAAGTAAGTCCAACCTTGACCACTTGTATTATCTACATAACCATTACCAGACCATCTGCTCAATAAGAAAGAAGCAGCCCAACCTGATTCACTTTTACCAGTATTATAAGAAACACCTAATTTGTTGTAACCATCGTTACCAACACCTAAAGTAGCAGTACCACCTTGCTCAACTTCAGCAGCTTTAGTGAAGATTGATACAGTACCACCTACAGATGGAACAGCTAATCTTGAAGCACCAAGACCTCTTTGGATCTGAATACCTGAAGCAACGTCAGTTAAACCTTGCCAGTTAGACCAGTATACCCAACCGTTCTCCATATCGTTAACCGGCTGACCATTGATAAGGAATGAAGTGTTTCTTTGATCGAATCCTCTAAGAGAAATTCTAGAATCACCATATCCACCACCTTGCTTAGTTGCATAAACACCAGGAGTCTTATTCATGATCTCAGGGAACTCCATGTTACCCACTTTCAATTGGATATCAGCAGGAGAAATTGTAGAAATAGCTACAGGAGTTTCTCTTTCTCTAGCAACATCGATTACGTTAGAAGTAATTACGATTTCACCTAGCACGTTTGCTTGAGGCACCATAGCAACTGTCATGTTACTTGATGCTGCAATTTCTTGAGGTGCATAACCAACGAACGTTACTACTAAGATATCTCCAGCAGAAGCCTGAAGCGTAAAAGTGCCATCAAACCCTGTGATAGCTCCATTCTGTGTTCCTTTAACAACCACTGTTGCCCCTGGCAACGGATCGTTTGTTTCACCATCCGTCACTTTACCAGAGATCTGAGCAAAGGCTGTCAGAGACGAAATACAAAACATCAGACAAAACAATAATTGTCTCATAATTGATTTGTTAAGTAGATTAGATTTTAGATTTTTCAATTTTCGCGATTTAACGCTTTTTAACAGAACAAAAGTATGGGTTTGAAAGGTCGACTTTGCTTCACAAATATTAATTAATCGCAAAGATTGTCGGCAACGGTTAACCTCAACTTAACACAGTATATTTTGAAAGAACAAATGTACTGTTGAGGATAATGAACAAAACTCTCTTCAATAGTGCTTCGGGCTACACTCGGCAATGAAAATAGTGAAAGTCCGGTTGACTTTACAATTTTCACCGTAAAATATCTGCTTTCAATCTCAATAGGTAATCCCTATATTGACCTTTGCTTAAACCGAAAAACAATTATGATCAAGCGATCCCTGCTCTCACTGTTCATGGTGCTTTCTTTTGCATCTTTTGCACAGGTCGATTTAGACTACTATTTACCTGATAATGTGACTTATGACCCAAATATTCCTACACCGGAATCAGTGATCGGTCACCAAGTAGGGAAATGGCATATTACGCATGACAAATTAGTATACTATATGAGAGCTCTGGCTGATGCCTCAGATAGAATTGCTATTGAACAGATTGGGACATCGCATGAAGATAGACCTCAATTAATTTTAACCATAAGTCATCCTGACAACCTAGCGAATATTGATAAGCTGAGAAGTGATCACGTTTGGCTTACCTACCCTAACGAAGCTGATAAATTTGATGTGAAAAAAATGCCAATTGTTACTTACATGGGCTATAGCATCCATGGTAATGAATCAAGTGGTTCAAACGCATCACTACTTATGGCTTATTATTTGGCGGCAGCCCAAAGCCCAGAAGTAGAGTCGGCCTTAAGAAATAGTATTATCCTTTTAGATCCATCATTAAACCCAGATGGTCTCACAAGATTCTCAACATGGGCCAACATGCACAAAAGCCAAAACGTTAATCCTGATCCGAATGACAGAGAATACCGTGAATCTTGGCCTGGCGGAAGAACCAATCATTACTGGTTTGATTTGAACAGGGACTGGCTGCCGGTACAACAACCGGAGTCTAGAAATAGAATCGCTGTTTACCATAAATGGAAGCCGAATATCTTGACTGATCACCATGAAATGGGAACCAACTCTACCTTCTTCTTTCAACCTGGAGTTCCTTCAAGAACGCACCCGCTTACGCCTGAATTAAACCAGGAGCTAACGGGTAAAATAGGAGAATTTCATGCTGCCGCTTTAGACAGTATTGGATCACTTTACTATACGAAAGAGGGATATGACGATTTCTATTATGGAAAAGGTTCAACCTTCCCAGACATCAATGGTGGAATAGGAATTCTATTTGAGCAAGCCAGCTCAAGAGGACATGCTCAAGAAAGTGCAAATGGTAATTTGAGATTTCCTTTCACTATTAAAAACCAATTCAATGCTTCACTCTCAACTTGGAAAGCTGCTGTTAGCATGCGGGAAGAGCTTTTAGAGTACCAAAGAGATTTCTATAAAAAGACTTTGAGAGAAGCTGATGATGACGGTACAAAAGCATTCATATTTAAAGCAGAGAAAGACCCTGTAAGAGCTTACCACCTAGCGGATATTCTTGAAAAACAGGAGATTGACTTCTACAGACCTTCTCGAAGAATCAAACTGAATGATGAGGAATACCAACCTGAGAACAGCTACATCATTCCATTAAAGCAGCGAAACTATAAATTGATTAAGGGCATGTTCGAGCGAAGAACAACCTTCCAAGACAGCCTTTTTTATGACATTTCTGGTTGGACATATCCTATGGCATTTAATGTTGAATATGCTGAAATGTCGAGTAGAGATTATGGAAGAAGTCAATTAGGTGAAAAAGTCGAAAATCTTGAGTTTCCTCAAGGCCAAGTATATGGCGGGCAAAGTGCCTATGCCTATGTATTTGAATGGCATGGTTATTTCGCTCCACGAGCTGCCAACAGGCTTCTTGAAAAAGGGTTAAGGCTGAAAGTGGCCACATCCAAATTTACCGCTTCTGGCGATCAAGAATTTGATAGAGGAACTATCTTAGTTCCGGTTGCAAACCAAGTATTGAGTGAAAGACAGATCTTTCAAGAAATGCTCGAAATATCACAGACAGATGGTGTGAACGTCTATGCCATGGCAACGGGTTTAACAGGTGGCGTATCATTAGGAAGTAACTCTTTCAGACCTCTGAGCACTCCAAAAGTGGCTTTGATTGTTGAAGGAGGCAGTTCTTATGATGCTGGAGAAGTTTGGCACCTTTTAGACACAAGAATGGATATGAAAGTGACTAAGCTACCTCAAAGTAGATTGGGTACTGAAATCATAGATAGGTACAACTCAATCATTATTACTGGAAGATTGAGTCTATCTAAAGGCCAGTTAGACAATCTCAAAAGATGGATTAGAAATGGCGGCACTTTAATTGGTTCAACTTCAGCAGTCTCTTGGATGGCTGCCAATGATATAACTGATTTAGAAATGGTGGAAGTAGAATCGCCATCTGCAAGTGAGATCACTTATGATAATCTATCTAATTATCAACGAGGACAATACATCCCAGGAGGTGTATACATGTCTAAGTTGGAACTCAGTCATCCAATGGCTTTTGGTTATTACAGAGAGAATTTACCTACATTCAGAAGAGGTAATGTCATTGTAAAACCATCAGAGGCTCTTTTTGCTAGCCCAGGCATTTACACCGATCAGCCATTAATGAGCGGTTGGATTAGCGATGCTAATCTTGAAGCACTGAAAGGAACTTCTACTATTCGAGTAAATGGCTATGGAAGGGGAAGAGCCATCTCATTAGTTGACAATCCAAATTTTAGAGCTTTCTGGTATGGCACAAACAAATTATTAATGAATGCCATTTTCTTTGGCTCAATTATTAGTAATTCTGCGGCTAGATAATTTAGGGGGTTAAAGTACCCCACTTTCCCTGAGCTTATTTTTTCATTAGCTTTGACAAACCTTTAAGGATTGGACAACAGACTATTTCTTTTAGATAAAAATTACCTTCTGAAGCAAGTTCAGTCAGACTTGCGTTTGGAATTGCAGGTCCAATTAATCGAAGACATTAAAGTTGGGTACTTCCAGTTATTTAATCCACTTAGGCTTTCTGATGAAAAATCTAATCAAATTGAGGCCTTTCAACCCATACATTTCTCATTCTTCGATGAGCTTTACGATATTCTTTGCGGCATTTACAGATTTCAGATCGGTGACAATCAATTAGAATTCCTTTTTGATGGCCGAAGTCATTACGATAAATACGTGGAAGATTGGACCAGTGCTTTTAGGGCTTATACTCAGCAGCTTTCGAGTAAAAAAAACTTCATATTAGCAGGCCTAGAACTCTCAGTATTTCATTCTCCTCAAAACAGAATTGAGTTAGCCCAAAACAGAATGAAAGTCTGCATCTATGAGCATTTCGGATTGAAGGTCTATAAGTACAAAGGAATTCAGAAATTTAGCACTAAGCAGGCCTAGGCATTCATTTCATTCATTATGGTTACCCCAGCAGATACGCCTAACCTATCTGCACCCGCTTCAATCATTTTACGAGCAGTTTCCAAATCTCTGATGCCTCCAGAAGCTTTTACACCAACATTTGAAGGAACGCTTTGGCGCATAAGCTTTACATGAGATGTTTGAGCTCCTGAGCGAGCAAAGCCAGTGGAGGTTTTGACAAAATCAGTTCCTGCATCAGCGCACATTTTAGAGGCTTCGATTATCTCACTATCGGATAAATAAGCCGTCTCAATGATCACCTTCATCATTGCATCAGACTCATGAATAAGTTTAGCACATTTAGCTAACTCTATTTTGGTCCATGGCATTCCAGATTTAAAGGCAGAGATATTCATTACGATGTCTAGCTCATTAGCTCCATCCTCAATGGCATGCTCAATTTCTAATAACTTACTTTCTGTTTTTGCATAACCAAGGGGGAAACCAATGACCGTCACTAATTGTAAATCAAACTCTCCTATTTCCCTTGCTGCTCGCTTAACCCAAAAAGGAGGTACACAAACACCAGCAAACTGCCACTGCTTCGATTCATTCACCAATTGATCTATATCTTGATCGATCAAATTGGGTTTTAGGTTGGTCTGTTCTATGTATCGATTAATGTCCATTGACAAAATCTTGCAGATAGTGATAATGAGAAGTCAATTGGCCATCATTCGTTATGGTTGCTCTTTCAATTACTCCATCAACATCTTCTCCCAAAAGGTTAGGTAGGATACTCTTCAAAAATTCCTTACCAAAGTCTTCAGAGGCATTACGAGGTAATTCACATGGCAGATTATCTACAGCCATAACAGAAATATTACCTTCGTCTGAAAAGGCTGGCTCAACCCGATCATTACTCGGATTAAAGTCATAGACAGGGTCATCGATAGTACTTGGCTGCTTGGTTGACGGAATAGAGCCTTCGATGTCACATGTGATATCGGCAACGACCTTCACTTTAAAGTCATTTTTCAGGGCATCTTCCTTAGTAAACAGCACAGGGGCTTTTGGATCCCAAAATGCTCCAGCAATTAGAAGATCCGCCTTTTTGGCGTATTGCAAGAAATCAGACTCATAGTTCACAGGGTCAGAGTAGAATTCATCTCTATCAAACCCTCCATCACTGATTCTTCGATTATAATCGCGAGTATTTAGCTGAGTAAAAACTGGCTCCGAAAAAGTTTCTTCAAGAAATTCAGCAGGACTCACTTTTCTAATTCCCATACCATATAGCACTTCCATCGAGCCTTTGGCTACTCTACCTCCTCCCGTAAGTACAATCTTAATCGGTGGTAGTTTGACTTTTGCATACTCCTTAGCCATATCTTCCATATCAAAACAAGCATGCGCAGGTCTGATAGAGAATAAATTGTAGCGTCTTCCAAAAGTTAAAATCCCATTGTAAGCACCCACAATTCCAGCATATCTACCAAATGCGATCAATCTTCTACTCTCCTTATCAGTAAGGCATTCCCAATCAATCAGTCGAATGTCCTTTTTAAGAATCTCTTGTAGCAGACCTCTATTGTACTCTTGTTTCTTAATGGTATGAGAGAAGAAAAAATGGGTCTTGCCAGAAGCCAGCATGTCAATTGGCACCTCTTTAACACCAAGAACAACATCACAATCAGCTACACCATCTGTAAGTATTGCACCTGCCTTTTCGTATTCTGAATCTTCGAAGCATCTGATCTCACTTCGCTGACAATATACTTTAAGACCAGGGTGTTGCTCGAGCATTTGTCTCACTTGAGGAGGTGTTACAGGTACTCTTCTATCGATAGGTACTTTGCCTTCTTTAATTATTCCGATGGTAACTGACATGTGGCAAAAATAAGTTTTATGCCCTGAAATCGGAAAGTAATTCTTGAGCTAGCTCTTTTACATATTCTCCAGCATTGGTCATGGCATCGGATGTACTCTTTGCCTTATCTATGATTTGATAAATCGGAGAATTTCCAAATGCTTGAAGAGTTGAAATTCCACAGATAATAGCTAATGGGGTTGCTGCAGAATCACAAATTTGACTTAACCCAGCAATAACTTTACCCTCTAAAGTTTGGTGATCTATACTCCCCTCACCAGTTATTACGAGGTCTGCCCAATCCACTTTCTGACTGACATTTGTTAGCTCAAGCAAAAAATTAATTCCGGATTGAACTCGCGCATTAAGAAAGGTCATAGCTCCATAGCCCAATCCTCCTGCCGCTCCTGCTCCTTCTTTATTCTCAAAACCACTCGAAAGAACATTGACTAAATGATTCGCGCCTTCTTCAAGGCTTTCTATTGCAGTTTGGTCTGCTCCTTTCTGCTTGCCATAAACATATGCAGCACCATTCTCTCCAAGTAGAGGATTCTGAACATCAGTTAATACATTAAATGAAACTTGCTCGATTCTCAAATCCACTTCATCATATTCGATTTTTTCGACTTGCCCCATGTCATCTCCTCTACCTTCCAATTGATTACCATTGAAATCATAAAATTTAAAGCCCAAAGCTCTAGCCATCCCAAGACCGCAGTCATTTGTGGCACTACCACCAACAAAAAGGTTGATTGATTTGGCTCCTTTATCTAGTGCATCAAGGATCATTTGCCCTGTTCCAAAAGTTGTCGTATAGAGAGGATTTCTCCGTTCTTCAGGTAAAAGCAGTAAACCAGAGGCCTGAGCCATTTCAATAAAAGCTGACTCACCTTTTATTAAGTAGTATCCTTGAACTACTTCGCCCAAAGGGCCATTGACGGTTATATCAACATTTCTGAGGTCTAAAGACTTTTCAATGATCTCAAGAGTTCCTTCCCCACCATCGGCCAGCAATTGAGATCGAATTTGAATATCAGGATTTGATATCCTTAGTCCTGCTTTAACGGCACCAATTACTTCAGTACCCGTTAAGGATCCTTTGAATTTATCAGGAGCAATTAGAACCTTCATTAAAACCAGCTAGGTAATCCGACTGAGACAAGAACAATCAAAACAAAAAAGCCAATTAGAATATAGACACTTCTCTGTTTAAAATTGATAGGCTCCAATTGAATGGAAACCGAACCTTCATGAGGCTTTATGGCTGAAATGATCATAGCCACAGCGAAAGTGGCAATGGCACCAAAGGCATTCCACCAAAACCAGAAGATCTGTGGCTCAAACAACCAGAGATACACATTCAAAGCAACACCGACAATTAAGCCTGCATTCACCGCTTGAGTGCTTACTTTTTTAAATAGTAGTGCCAGGATAAATGTGGCTAAAATAGGTCCAAATGAAACTGAACCAACCTTATTAATAGCTTCTATCACTGTATCAGCGATGTCACCTACAAAAAAGGCGATTACCACACACACAACTCCCCAGAACAAAGCTGTAGCATGTGAAAGCTGCATATACTTCTTCTCGGGTAGATCTTTTCCTCTAGCGAATAAATCTTCTACGGAAGCGGCAGAAAGCGAATTGATCGCAGAACTTAAGCTCGACATCGCAGCTGAGAAAATGGCTACAATCAGTAATCCTACAATTCCATTTGGCAGATAGTCTCTTATGAATATGGGAATCATTCGATCTGGCTGACCCGCTGGAATAAGGCTACCAAAAGCTCCTTCAGACATCGCAAATGTGCCTAAGACCAATCCCATGATACAATAAGCAAACGTAATCGGAAAGCGCATTAAACCATTACAAACCAAGGTTTGTCTCATGGTTTTTAAACTGCTTGCAGATAACAATCTCTGAACCTGACTCTGGTCTGTTCCATAGTAGGCAGTATATAAAAAGAAGCCTCCAATGAGCATAGGCCAAAACCCAAATTCATCATTATTGAAACCGAGCTTACTAAAGTCTACTGCTGTCAATCTTGATGGATCTACTTGTTCAATAAAGCTGCCCCAACCACCAAGAGCATTTAATCCAAAAAAGAAGCAGATGACAATTCCGATAAACAGAATGATCATTTGAATCATGTCCCCGTAAACCACTGCCTTCATTCCTCCTTGATAAGAATAGATCATAGTTACAATTCCAATCAGCACAATGCTCTGCCACATGGGGATCTCCATGACACTTTCTAAAATGATGGCCACGGTATAGATCATAACACCTGTTCCGAAAGCTCTTGAGATCTGAAATACAATACTTAAAAGTACTCTCGTGCTTGGACCAAAACGCCTTTCTAAGAATTCATAAACACTGACAATGCCTGCCTTGTAAAAAGTTGGTACAAGAACTACCATCAGAAAAATCATAGCAAGAGGCACGGCAAACTCGTAGGTTAGCCAGATCATCCCTCCTCCTTCTTTAAGCCCAACAAAAGCTGGAGCAGAGATAAAGCTCACTGCTGAAAGCTGGGTGGCAGCAGTGCTCATTGCTAGTGGAAACCAGCCAAAACTACGCCCACCTAAGTAGTAATCATTTTTATCAGATTGATTTTTAAATCGGTATCCGAGGTACAGAAATCCTCCTATGTAGAGAATAACAATGGCATAATCGATCGCATTCATTAATCAGAAATTAGGTCAAGTACCACTGCAGCAGTCCAAGAGAAATGATCTCCTCCATACCCATGTTCCAACTGATCTGCGACTTCTCTGCGTGGATCGAAATATTCGTGAAAACCTAATTTATTAACTAAATCAAGAAAATCCCATTTGAGTTTATTAGCGGTACCATGAAAGCCATAACGCCTAAAACCTTGATATAACAACCAATTCATTTGTGGCCAAACGGGTCCTTTCCAATATTTCTTAGGATTGAAGATCCAATGGTCAGGATCAAAACTTGGCATTACTCTAAAACCATCCTCCCTATCAGCCAGCACCTCTACTTGATCTCTTAATAGTCTTGCCCTTTTGGAATTAGGAATATTAGCGATTAAAGAGGTGTAAGCTCCAATTTCTTTTAATGCGATATGCTTTTCATTTCTGAGATCATACGGTGCATACAATTGTAGATCTTCTACCCAGAGCTTATCATCAAATTGTTTCTTACTCTGAGACTGCCACTCTTCGATTTCAGCCACATCAAAGCCCATCTCTTCACCTAGATTGATCAAGGCCTCGTTAGATCTGATCAACATGGCGTTGAACAAGGTATCCTGAACTACAAAAGGCGATTCATGCGCTATGACTTTCCCGTTATAATTATGCCTTTTAGCCAACTCCATTAAGTACACATAAATGTCATAATCTCTATCGGATGGTCTTTCTGCGGGATCAGCCTTAAGATTATCATACCTTTTATATTCTGGAATATCACCGGGTTGGATAGGGATCGTTTTTACTAAATCGTCCCAGAGAGGAGAATTATCTCTGCCTGACGCCCAAGGATGAAAAATGAAAACTAGCCCCTCTCTATTGGGGTCTCTGAATTCATAATAATAACGGTGCAGCTTGACTATTTTAGGATAGAATTTTTGCACAAAATCTTTAACCTCAGAAGAGTTAGGATATTGATTGAAGAGTCGCTCCAAAATAAATCCATGCACGGGAGGCTGCGTGATACCAGATGTCGCCACCTTTTTAGATGCCTCAGGCACTAAATCTGACCTCCAATAAGCTGGGCCAGGGAAATAGCCTTCTCGCTTTTTACTATGAAAGACGATATGAGGCAACATGCCATTTTCCCATTGACCCTCAAATAGACTTTCTAGTTCTTTTATTGCTCTAGGAATATCAAAATGTGCAAAACCCATGGCTACAAATCCAGAATCCCAATTCCATTGATATGGATACAAATTGGCACTTGGCACAGTATATCTGTTGTCCCAAGTATTCTTACTTAGTATTTCTTTTGCTTGTATAATGAGCTCCTGCTCACTTATGATGGGTTTAAGGCCTATATCCATGGTATCGGTATAAGCCCATGAAAATACAGAAGCACCCTGAATAAAAAAAAGCCCACACGGGGCTTTATATTATGCGATTGAGTACCTCAAAATGGTTTTAAGTTTATCTGGTGGGTTTGTAGTAGGATCATTTAAATAAATCTCATGGTGCTTACCGGTTATAATGAATCCTTCTTGGTCTATAAAATTGAAAAGCTTCTCCAAGCTCTCTTGCTCTTCGTCATATGATCCTTGATGAAGAATTTGAGCTGAAAGTCCCTCATGTATTTCCTCAAACTTCAATAGATCCAAAACTGCTTCATCGACTTGAGAACTAAGCAAAGCCTTCATCTCAATGAAATCATAATAACTGGCAAAATCTGGCATACGAATTAGTACTTGCCAGAACCATTCCTCTCTAGGGGTTTGGTCAAAAGGCAAGTTTGATTCCACCCACCAAAATGCCTCCATTTTAGGGACTACAAAATCAAGGTCCTGACTTTGCACTACTCTTTTCATAGTGAAAGCTCCTTTATAAATAAGACCAATGGCATCTAAGAAGCTCTCACCTTCAGGTGCGCATTGACCTGAAACGGACAAGTAATGATAAGGCTCTAGATTGACCATTTTTGGTTTAAAAGAAGCCTTGTAGTACTCAGGATAGGTTTTTGTAAGGTTGAGTTTATCTTTGATCATGGCACTAATTTGAAATGGTCAAAAAACTCTACTTTTTCGAATGATTGCATCATTCTTTGCACCTCTTCACTCTTACTGAGCTCATCCATTTTAGCTACGGCTGCTTCAGCTTGCTCTAATGAATCCCAGCTGACAAAGTCTACAAACACATCTTGATTTTTAACAGACCGAAAGGTGGTATGCTTTTTCATCCCTGGCTGACCTTGAGCAAATGATCTCAGTTGGTCCAACCCGTTTTTAGTAAAATCATCAACCTCATTAGTTTTCACCCGATAGACGATGATCTCTTTAACATTTTGATTTTTATCACTCATAACTCTTAATTTTTAAGCAATTAATGAGTGACTAGTGACAGCCCTATGTCAGTAGGGTTTGACTTTATTCATAATTAGCCTTCAATTCTTGAATTCTAAGCTTAACCTCCTCCATTAACTCGGGCGGGGCAATCACCGATATAGAATTTCCAAGAGACATCATCCAACGCGAAAAGTATTCAACACTTGGAACAAGAAAGTTCATTTTTATGCCATTCTCGACTTCATGCTCACTTACAAACCCTTGATAAATCTTTTGCTCAGAGATGTACCTAGCGATCTTTTTATCCATGACGAATGACACTTCCGTCAATTCAGTACCGTAAGTCAGTTTGGTTAAGAATTCCTCGAAAGTGGTATTCTCATATGGCTTAAATCTTTCCTCAAGCATTTCTAACTTAACAAGCCTATCTACTCTGAAATCTCTTGGGGCTTTCCTTAGTCTACAATAGGCTAAAAGGTGCCATCTATTTCCGTAATACACGAGACCCTTTGGTTCTACTTCTCTTTCAGAATAGTCTCCGTTATAATTGGAGTAATACTTGAACTGCAGCAATTTGCTTTGAACTAGGGCCGATTGTATAGTAGCAATGAAATTATTTGGGAAGTCCTCATTCACTAATGGCGTAGGGTTCGTCACTGCAATTTGATTTTCTAATTGAGCCAAGTTCTCCTTCCTCTCATCATCAAGAACGGATCTAATCTTATACATAGCAGAAGCAAAGTTTTCCTTAATCGATTTATCAGTCTGATGCTCGATTAGTTTAGCACCAAGTATCAAAGCATGTGCTTCCTCTGGGCTAAAAACAACAGGAGGCAAATGGAAACCTTCTGTCAAAAAATATCCTATCCCGGTTTCTGCCCCAACAGGAATGCCAGCTTCTTCCAATGCCCGGATATCTCTGTAGACCGTTCTTAGACTGATGTTGAATCTATCAGCAATTTCACTTGCCTTTACTACTTTTTTAGACTGGAGTTGAATAAGAATGGCAGACAACCGATCAATACGATTCATGATTAAACATAAAAAATATTCATATCATTGCCCCAATGATTGTTGAGCATATCATCTTATTCTTTGCTTGGTTAATTTATTACGGTCTGCATAGTCTGTTTGCAACAGAGCGCATAAAGAATAGCCTATCTCTATCAGCTAAAAATTATAGGTTAATCTATAGTCTTGTGGCCTCCATATTATTGTTTGTTCTATTGATCTATGGTGCTACGATTTATAGCGTTCTTCTAATAGTACCATCCAATCTGACCACTTATTTAGGACTGATGATAAGTGCCACTGGCGTTTTTATTCTAAAAAGGTCTTTTAGAAAATATAGTTTAAGAGAATTTCTTGGCTTAAAAGCTGAAAATGAAACTCAGGCTCTTGTACAATCAGGCCTACAGGCGAAAATGAGACACCCCTTGTACTTGGGAACGATATTAGTTTTGCTGGGCTATTTCTTTTTCAACCCACAGGCCTCTAATTTAATTATACTGATTTCAACTCTGATTTACCTTCCTTTTGGAATTAGATGGGAAGAACAAAAATTAATCAAGGAGTTTGGCGATTCATATCTTGAATATAAAAAGACAACTCCTGCTTTATTTCCTAAACTTTGGTAATGCGAAAATTAACAGGTATCGCTGCGGTAACAGGATTGGCACTTGTGCTACTCAGTATGATTTCTCGCTTTTTTGAAATCATCCCGATAAGAAGTAGAAATATTGTAATGGTGATCGGATTTGCTCTGATGCTCTTAGGAACAATTTGGAGAGTTGTTCATGACATGCATCAGCCCGATGAAGAGTAGTTATTCTTCTTCCTCGATTCCTCCTCTTAAGTCATCTAAATCTTCTCTATCGCGAAGCTTCTTGTCATCAACATTCTTATTAAGAAAATCATTGATCTTGTCGATGGACAAAGAGTTTTGAATTTCACCGAATGAGTCAACATTCAATTCTAAACCATCTAGTTCTTTAGCGACCTTTGGCTTTTGATTTTCGTCTTTCTTTTTCTTTGCCATATCAATCAATTTATCTGCTCTACAGCTAAGTTAATTCTTTCCGCCACTTCTGTTGGCCCTAGAATTGAGATAATCTCCATTAAGTCCGGTCCTCCAGCTTGCCCAGTTAAAGCTAACCTTAAGGCAGGCATTACTCTTCCTAATGGCGTTTCATCTTTAGATAAATACTCAATGAGAATTTCTTTCACCTGTTCGGCATCTGGGCTTTCTGACTTCAATAACTCAGTAGAAAAACCTTGAAGTTTCTCTTTGGCAAGATCATTCCACTTTTTCTTAACCGTCTTTGGATCATATTCGGTTGGCCGGTTAAAATAGAAATCTCCGGCTTCCTTCATTTCTGGTAAGAAGGTTACCCTTTCTTTTAAGCTATTAACTACTCTTTTTGCCTTTTCTGCATCGATTGGTTCGGAGAATAAGTTGATGAACTCTTGCGACAGTTCATCAATCAAGGCATTCTTCAAATACTGCTGGTTGAACCATTTGGCTTTCTCAATATCGAATTTGGCTCCGGCTTTGTTGATTCTATCTAAACTAAAGGCTTGAATTAGCTCGTCCATTGAGAATATTTCTTGCTCTCCACCGGGGTTCCAACCAAGCAATGCTAAGAAATTGATAAAAGCATCTGGCATGTAACCAGTTTCCTTAAATCCAACAGAAAGCTCTCCTGTAGTAGGATCATTCCAATTCAAAGGAAAAATAGGGAACCCTAACTTGTCAGCTGCCCTCTTACTCAGTTTTCCATTACCATCAGGCTTCAATAACAACGGTAAGTGAGCAAATTGAGGAGCTTCCCAGCCTAAACTCTCGTACAAAAGCACATGAAGTGGAGCAGATGGCAACCATTCTTCTCCTCTAATCACATGGCTTATTTCCATTAAATGGTCATCGACAATGTTAGCTAGGTGATAGGTTGGCATGCCATCAGATTTCATCAAAATCTTATCATCAAGAGTAGTAGAATTAACTACAACCCAACCTCTTACAATATCCTGAAATCTGACATCCTCATTTTTAGGCATTTTAAACCTGATCACATGAGGCGTTCCATTTGCTATTAATTCATCCACTTCCTCCTTAGAAAGAGTCAATGAATTCTTCATCTGATTCCTTGTAATAGCATTGTATTGAGGATTGGCCACTCTGTTCTCTTTGAGCCTTTCTCTCATTTCGTCCAGCTCTTCTGGAGTGTCAAATGCAAAATAGGCATTACCGGAGTCTATCAGTTGCTGAGCATATTTAGCGTAAAGCGCTTTCCTTTCAGATTGCTTATATGGACCAAAATCTCCTCCCTCAATCACTCCTTCATCGGGTGATATACCAGCCCATTCGAGTGACTTTCGGATATAATCTTCCGCACCTTCAACGAATCTAGTCTGATCGGTATCTTCAATTCTAAGGATGAATTTCCCCCCGGACTTTCTTGCAAAAAGGTAATTGTAAAGGGCTGTTCTAACTCCTCCAATATGTAATGCCCCAGTAGGGCTCGGTGCAAATCTTACACGAACGCTCATGCTTAGCTCAATTAGGCCGCAAATATAATCAATGTGTACTCAAGATGTTCACCTTTTAAAGGTCAACTGCAATGCAAGAAATCTCAACATTGACATCTTTAGGTAAGCGAGCCACCTCAACACATTCACGAGCCGGAGGTGTTGATTTAAAGTATATCGCATAGGCTTCGTTGACTGTTGTAAACTGTCCTAGATCTTTAAGAAAAATGGAGCATTTAACCACATTGTCGAATGTCATTCCTGCCTCAGTCAGAATTGCCTCAAGATTTTTCATTACCTGATGTGTTTCCTCGGTGATATTCTCATTGATCATTTCTCCAGTTAATTGATCAAATGGAATTTGACCAGAAACATAAAGGGTATTTCCTGCTTTTATAGATTGACTATAAGGACCAATTGGTGCTGGTGCTTGGTCACTATTAACTGCTGACTTAGACATAGAGTGTTTGATTAAGATTATTCAATACTTTTGTGTGAAATTACAGAAATATGAGAATCGCTGTTGTTGGAAATGATAGTCAATTTGAAGAATTCACTCAGAAATTTGGTGCTACTCATAATTGCACTGATCATATTGATCATGAATTCTTGAATAGTGAAGAGACATTAGATGCCATATTCGATTTTAGCATTAGCGACAGCCCTGAAAATTTTAGCTATTATGAAGGCTATAAGGGGCTACTTTTCCTCAATACCATTCAAACCACTTTGGCCGAGCTGAATATATTCTATGATATTGACCATGCATTAACGTTTGGCTTCAACGGGATGTCCACTTTTGTCAATCGCGAGTTACTTGAATTAACTTCGTTTCAAGAATCTGATACAACAACCTTAGAAGAACTAGGGACAGAATATAAAATAGTAGATGACCGAGTAGGTATGGTTACCCCAAGGATCATTTGTATGATCATCAATGAAGCATTTTATACTGTTCAAGAAGGTACCGCTTCAAAAGAAGATATTGATCTAGGAATGAAACTGGGAACCAACTACCCAAGGGGTCCTTTCGAATGGTTAGGGAAAATAGGAGTTGATCAAGTTTATGAATTACTTGAAGCTCTATACGAAGACACAAAAGAAGAGCGGTACAAAATCTGCCCCGCTCTCAAAAAAGAATATCTTCAATTTCAGGCTACTCTACAGTAACCGACTTCGCTAAGTTTCTAGGCTGATCAACATTACAACCTCTCATCACTGCGATGTGATAAGACAGCAGTTGCAATGGAATAACTGATATTAAAGGCATTAATGCTTCGTGTGCATATGGCACTTCAATGATATGATCTGCCATTGATGCAATATCAGAATCACCTTCTGTCACAATTGCGATCACTTTACCCTTACGTGCTTTTACCTCTTGAATATTAGAAACGATTTTCTCATAAGAGCTGTCCTTTGTAGCAATGAATACAACTGGCATATTCTCGTCTATCAAAGCAATTGGACCGTGTTTCATCTCAGCAGCAGGGTATCCTTCTGCGTGGATGTATGAGATCTCTTTCAATTTCAACGCGCCTTCAAGAGCAACCGGGAAATTGTACCCTCTACCCAAATAAAGGAAGTTGGCAGCATCTTTAAATTTTTCAGAAATGATCTCAATTTGAGCATTCAAATCAAGGCATTTAGCCACCTTATCTGGAATTGCATCTAATTCAACCAAAAGTTTTCTGTAGTCACTTTCAGACAAAGTACCCTTCTTTCTAGCCAATTGAAGGGCCATCATAGTTAGAACTGAAATCTGAGCAGTAAAGGCTTTTGTACTCGCAACACCAATTTCTGGACCAGCATGAGTATAACTACCAGCATGAGTAGCTCTTGCAATAGACGAACCTACTACATTACAAACACCAAGAATTGTGGCTCCTTTAGATTTAGCTAAATCAATAGCAGCTAAAGTATCAGCGGTTTCGCCCGATTGAGATATGGCAATTACCACATCTTTCTCACCAACAATTGGATTTCTATATCTGAACTCAGAAGCATATTCTACTTCGACTGGAATTCTTGCAAATTCTTCGAAAATATATTCAGCTACTAGTCCTGCATGCCATGAGGTTCCACATGCAATAATCAGAATACGATCAGCATTGGAAATTTTATTCATATAATCTGAGATCCCTCCGAGATTCAAAATTCCTTCAGATGACCTTAATCGACCTCGAAGGCAATCACCGATAGACTTAGGCTGTTCGAAGATCTCTTTGAGCATGAAATGATCATAGCCCCCTTTTTCGATAGCCTCTAACTCAATATTTACTGTTTGTACATAAGGAGTTAACTGAACATCGTCTACGTTTTTGATAGTTAGATTACCATCTTTAATTTCAGCAATCTCACGATCATCAAGGTATACTACCTCATTCGTGTATTCTATAATTGGTGTAGCATCTGATGCTAGGAAATATTCATCCTTTCCTAACCCAACCACTAGTGGACTTCCCTTACGAGCAGCAATTAACAGGTTTGGATCTTCAAGAGAAAGAATACCAATGGCATAGGCTCCAACCACCTTACCAAGAGCTAACCTTACTGCTTCGGATAAACTAACCTTTGCATTTAAATAGATATCTTCAATGAAGTTGATAAAAACCTCAGTATCTGTATCACTTTTAAAAGTATAGCCCTTTTTCTCTAACTCAGTCCGTAGAGAAGCATAGTTCTCAATAATGCCATTATGTATAATCGCTAGCTTACCTGACTGGCTTACATGTGGGTGCGCATTTTCATCATTAGGCTCGCCATGAGTGGCCCATCTGGTATGACCAATCCCTATTGTGGCATTAAGATTCTTGCCTTTTGCATGTTCTACAAGATCGGCAACTTTACCTTTCTTTTTATAGACGTTGAGGTCGCCATTGAGCAAAGCTACACCTGCACTATCGTAACCTCTATACTCTAATCTTTGAAGACCTTTTATGATGATTGGATAAGCTTCGCGCTTACCAATGTATCCCACTATACCACACATGCGCGTAAAATTTTACGAAAAGTAAAAAGAATAAAATTCTCTACCTGAGTTCTGAATAGAAAATCTTGATATTGATCAAATCAGGACTAAGCTCAAACGCGTTGGCAGATGAATTCATATCTGACGGATACATGAAGACAAAATCCCTTCTGAAAATATCATTATAGTAGTTCTGAACGTACGAAGTGATCGAACTTGTATATGATTTAGTCTCCTCATCATAGATAATTCTTACTGGGAAAGTACTTGAAAGCACATTTACCCCATCCTGTTGAATACCTCTGATGTTATTGTTATCAAGAATTAGAGTATTCTGGTCATCTGTAAAATAAAGAAGCAAGGATTCTGGTGGCTCAACACCACTGCCTAAGTCATTAATTGGACCTACAGTCAATTCAACAAGGTTCACAATTACGCCTTCATTATTCTCAGCAAAATCAGATAATTCACCTAAGTTGATTTTACTGACAATGCCAGCACCAGAATGAACAAGAAGATCTGACTGAACTGGATACTCTACCTCAGGATCTTGCACCTGGCTATATTGCGTATTGGTTCTATCTACATCTAAGCTGTAAAAATGGGGCGAACCATCACCCGTAATAGCTATCTCTCTATTTTCTATTAATCCACTACCATCAGAGGCTGGCTCACTGAAATAGAATCTAAACTCCAATGATTCTCCAGGCACAAAGCCAAAAATGTTATTTACTGGATCTTCTGAAGTAAACATTAAACCTGGAAACCAACGAGCAAACTCATCAGAATCATTGAATCGAGGATCATCCTCGTCTTTTAGCCCTTCAAAAACCTCATTTGCCCAATCAGCATCTACACTCAATGAGAAAGTAGAATCTAACTCATCTATAAGAATTTCACCTTCTGCAATCAGTTCATCAGTAACTGGTAGAAAGCTCGAAGTCACATATGTGATATCAGGAAATATTTTTAAGACTTGATAGGCTTTGAGATTTATTCTTTGATTAAGGCCAGTATCTTCAAATTTGTAGTTGAAATTCATATTCAACTTCACAGAATCTAAGATCGCATCATCAAACGGCCTTAAAAGATCATTTAACTCAAGAAAGAATGCGGAATAAGCTTTTGCATTCATTTGACCAAATGACTCATTTCTTTCACCAACCAAAATGGTTCCTGTTCCTCTAGATATAATTGAATCTATGAGAACAATACCCCCAGTTGCTTTAAGATCTGTTGTAAAAAATTCGAGTGGGGCGATATCTTCTTCACCAAGACCGAAGGAACCCAACTCTTCACAGGAAATAAAAAAAAGGAGCCCTAGAAGCAGGGCTCCGAATGATTTTATCTTAGCCGACAAGTTCATTATAAAGATTAAAATAAGAGTCTAAGAAGTTGTCATCCTTTTCGATCGTACTGACCGTCTTCTCCTGCTCTATCTCTCCCAACAATTTATTCAAACTCTCATTTACATCTTCCTCTGCTCTGATCACAGCATCAGCATATTGAGCACCAGTTTTAATAAACCCACTAAAATCAGCAGACTTAAGGTTCTCTAACATACTATCATCGATATCCATCATCTTCACTTTGTCTAACAAACCATTATCGAATTGGTGTGCAAAGACATTGTTATAAATAGTGAACACAGATTTAGTGTTCTGGAAAATCGGATCGTTTTTGTAAGTAGTTTTTAAGTAAAGAGGGATTAAACTAGTTACCCAGTCGTTACAGTGAACGATATCTGGAGCCCAACCTAATTTCTTAACTGTTTCTAACACTCCTTTACAGAAGAAAATGGCTCTTTCATCATTGTCCTCGTAGAAATTGTCCTCTTTGTCATGGAAGACAGATTTTCTATGGAAATAATCCTCATTATCGATGAAATACACCTGAAGTTTAGCATTAGGAATTGAAGCCACCTTGATTACCAAAGGTTTTTCCTCATCTCCTACAGCAATATTGATCCCTGAAAGTCTTACTACCTCGTGCAGTCTATTTTTTCTTTCATTGATCAATCCAAAACGTGGAACTAAAATTCTGATCTCCATACCTCTCTCCTGCATCGCTTGTGGAAGCTTGCGGACAAAGTCCGAAACAGCAGAAGTCTCAAGGAATGGTTGAATTTCGCTCGCTACGTACAGAATTCTCAATTTTGACATATTAATGGAATTTAATGAAACCTATACTCTTGAAAAAGAAGCACAAAAGTACGGCCTTTTCGTCAAAAAACCTTCAATTTTAAAGAAAAAGGCTTTGGTTTGCAGGTTAGACCGCGTTAATAATAGTTAAAGACTATGCTAGTTTTTGAAAAGATCGAAGATTTGAGAATTCGTCTCAAGAGTATTAGATCTACTCAATCGATTGGATTGGTACCCACCATGGGCGCCTTACATGACGGTCATTTAAGCTTAATTAAAGAAGCAAAATTAATATCAGATGTGGTTGTAGCGACAATTTTTGTCAATCCCACACAGTTCAACAAGCCTGAAGACCTAGAGAATTACCCTTCGAACTTAAAGCAAGACCTTGATCTTCTTAATCGAATTGGTGCTGACATAGTTTTCACGCCTTCTCAATCAGAAATCTACCCTGCCAAACCTCAATTAAAAATGAGTTTCGGAGCGATTGAAAGTCAATTAGAAGGCAAATTCAGACCTGGACACTTCGCTGGAGTAGGCCAAGTAGTATCCAAGCTTTTCAACATTGTACAGCCTGATAAGGCATTCTTCGGACAAAAAGACCTTCAACAATTCTTCGTTATCTCCTCTCTTGTAGAAGAGTTAAACTTTCCAATAGAGCTTAAAATGGTTCCGACAAAAAGGGAAGATTCAGGCTTAGCCCTGTCTTCGAGGAACCAAAGACTTAGTAGAGGCCAAAAGGAAGAGGCTTCACTCCTTTACAAAGCACTTTCGGAGGCCAAAGAGCTGCTATTAAGTGGTAAGCCCATTTCACATGTAAAAATTCGAATTGAAGAACTTTTTCAAAATAGTTCAAGTTTAGAACTTGAGTATTTTGAGGTGGTGCAAACTGATAATTTTAAACCCCTTGAAGAAACTGAGCAAGACGCTTCTGTTGCCCTTTGTATTGCTGCAGAAATTGGCGAAGTCAGATTGATAGATAATATCTTATTAAATGCTTAGTTTTGCGCTCGTTTTGAAGGAGGAGTCATGCAAGTAGAGGTATTCAAGTCGAAAATCCATAGAGCAAAAGTTACCCAAGCTGAACTACATTATGTGGGCAGCATTACTTTAGACGAAGCTTTGATGGAAGCTTCCAACATCATTGAAAATGAAAAAGTACAAATCGTGAACGTCAATAATGGTGAACGATTTGAGACATATGTCATCAAAGGAGATAGAAATAGCGGTACCGTTTGCCTAAATGGACCTGCAGCAAGAAGAGTTCAAGTGGGAGATGTCATCATTATTGTATCTTACGGAATAATGGACTTTGAAGAGGCCAAAAAACACGAGCCAATCGTGGTGTTTCCAGATGACAACAACAAGCTTTAAATCCTATTGAATTTAAAAATCAAAGAACTTCTCAAGCTGGGGATTCTATTCGGAATCACTGGAATCATTTTCTGGTATTTATTTAAGGATATCCCATGGTCGGAGTTTGTTGCCACATTGCAAGAATTCGACTATAAATGGGTCCTATTCAGTATGGGGTTAGGATTTCTAAGTCATTTAATTAGGGCATACAGATGGAAACTCCTACTTGACACCAGCGGACAAAATGTTTGGCTCTGGAATAGCTTCTTTGCTTTAATGACTGGCTATTTGGCCAACTCTATTGTTCCAAGACTTGGTGAGGTCACACGATGTGGAGTAGTCAACAGAAAAGAAAGCGTCAACATTCCTTTTGCCTTTGGAACAGTAATCACTGAGCGGTTCATTGATTTGATTATGCTCATCATTGTTTCAGTATTTACAATAGCTGTGCAATTCAATTTATTGGAAAGTTATTGGCAGCAGTTCTTAACCAAATCTGAAACATCAATTACTACCTACTGGTGGGTTTTGGCACTTCTAATGGCTCTAGGAATATTAACCTTATGGCTCTGGAAGAGTAAGAGGCTAAATCATTTCTTAATCATCCAGAAGATTCAAGCCTTAATTGATCAGGGCATTCTCGGGCTAAGAAGCGTAGGGAAAACTAAAAACCCAATTGGATTCTGGACATCTACTCTGGCTATTTGGTGTTTATATTTTTTCATGCTTTATGTGATCACGCTTGGATCAGAAAGCACTAAAGATCTAGGGGTTTTGGCCGGATTCTCTATTCTTGTTTTAGGAAGTTTTGGCATGGCTTCGCCTACCCCGAATGGTTTAGGAACATTTCATGCCTTTGTGGCAGGTGTTTTGGTACTTTATGGCATTGAATACGACAAAGGAATAATTATTGCCACCATTTTGCACACCTCCCAGTTCATTACCATATTGGTATTGGGAAGTATAAGTCTATTACTGGTTAATACACTTAAAAAGCCACTGAGCGATGCAAACGAAGGAGAAAATAAAGGATAGAAACTCACTTAAAAAATGGGTGCAAAGTGCCATTGAAAAAGAGCAAAAAGTTGTTTTCACAAATGGTTGTTTCGATATCCTGCATCTTGGGCATATAGATTATCTTGAAAAGGCTAGATCCTTAGGAGATAAGCTTGTGGTTGGTTTAAATTCAGATGCTTCAGTTAGTGCTCTCAAAGGACCAGACCGACCAGTGAATAAAGAATATGCAAGAGCCAGAATGCTGGCTTCGTTAGAATTCGTAGATGCAGTTTGCGTTTTTGGTGAAGATACTCCCAAAGAATTGATCGAAAACATTGGCCCAAATGTTCTCGTAAAAGGAGGTGACTACACCATCGATACTATAGTAGGCGCTGACTTTGTGATGAAGAATGGTGGTGAGGTAAAAACGATAGACTTGGTAGATGGCTATTCTACCACAGGAATTATTGAAAAACTTAAAAATTAAGAGATGTTAATTGTATTGGTTATAGGAATTATGATCGTCAGTCTTGTCGTACAGCAAAGACTGAAAAGCAAATTCAATAAATATTCGAAAGTTGGATTACAAATGAATCTTACCGGAAAAGAGGTTGCTGAGTTGATGCTAAGAGATAATGGCATCAATGATGTAAATGTAGTTTCGGTTAGAGGCAGATTAACTGATCATTATAACCCAACTGATAAAACTGTAAATCTAAGTCCTGAAGTATATTCTGGCCGGTCAGTGATGGCTGCAGCTGTAGCTGCACACGAATGTGGTCATGCCATTCAACATCAGCAGGCTTATAGACCTCTAGAAATGAGATCTGCACTTGTACCAGTTCAACAATTTGGCGGTAAAATGATCAACTTCATGTTTATCGCATTGCTTCTGGGTGCATTCGGTCTGAATTTAATAAGCCCAACATTTGCCATCCTAGGTATTATTGGTGCTTATACCATATTCACTCTGTTCGCATTTATTACCCTACCCGTAGAATACGATGCTACAAAACGAGCATTGGCTTGGGTTGACCAAAGAGGTATTACAAACAGCGATGAGCATGCTATGGCGAAAGATGCTTTAAATGCTGCCGCAAACACATATTTGGTAGCTGCCCTGGGCTCTTTAGCAATGCTTCTTTACTACGTAATGGCATTCCTCGGAAATGACTAGCATTTCAAGGTAAATTCCTTACTTTTGCCTAACAAACGTTAGTTAAGAATTTACCTATGAATTTCGAATTGTCAGAAGAGCATTTGGCGGTAAGAGATGCGGCAAGAGAATTTGCCCAAACTGAGCTTTTACCTGGAGTTATAGAAAGAGACGACAAGCAAGAATTCCCTGCAGAGCAAGTCAAAAAAATGGGCGAGCTAGGCTTTATGGGAATGATGGTTGATCCTAAATACGGAGGGGGTGGTATGGATACCATTTCTTACGTATTAGCAATGGAAGAAATTTCCAAAATTGACGCATCAGCTAGTGTTTGTATGTCTGTAAATAACAGCCTCGTATGTTGGGGGCTTGAAAAATTCGGCACAGAAGAGCAGAAGCAGAAATATTTAGTTCCATTAGCTAGTGGTCAGAAGATCGGTGCATTTTGCTTATCAGAACCAGAAGCAGGATCTGATGCCACTTCGCAAAAAACTACAGCTGAAGACAAGGGAGATCACTATTTATTGAATGGTACCAAAAACTGGATCACCAACGGTAATAGCGCATCCATTTATCTAGTTATCGCTCAGACGGATAGAGAAAAAGGCCACAGAGGTATTAACTGTCTAATTGTTGAAAAAGACATGGACGGCTTTGTGGTAGGTAAAAAGGAAGATAAGCTTGGAATCAGAGGATCTGACACACATTCTTTAATGTTCACCGATGTAAAGGTGCCTAAAGAAAACAGAGTTGGCGATGATGGCTTCGGATTTAAATTCGCTATGTCTACTTTAAATGGTGGAAGAATCGGTATTGCTGCCCAAGCCTTAGGTATTGCCTCTGGTGCGTATGAGTTAGCCCTAGCTTATTCGAAAGAAAGAAAAGCATTCGGAAAACCAATCAACCAGCATCAGGCTATTCAATTCAAACTAGCAGATATGGCAACTGAGATTGATGCCGCTAGATTACTTTGTCTACAAGCGGCCTATCAGAAAGATCAAAAACAAGACTTTGGCAAAGCCAGTGCCATGGCTAAACTCTACGCTTCTAAGGTAGCAATGGATGTTACGGTTGAAGCTGTTCAGGTGCACGGTGGCTATGGCTACGTTAAAGAGTACCACGTTGAAAGACTAATGAGAGACGCCAAGATTACTCAAATCTATGAGGGCACCTCTGAGATTCAAAAGATAGTTATCTCAAGAGAGTTAATTAAATAATTAGAATAATCATATTTATATAGCCATTAGCATATTTTTTATTGCTAATGGCTATTTTTTTTGCTCAATAGCAGGGTATATAATAATTTTCGACCCAACTTTTTCAACTTACAGAGACTGAATTATGGAAGATTACAATAAGATTATCGAATCTCTAGGGGTTCGGTATATCAAGAGCAGAAATATAAAAGTGGTTAAACCGGTTACCATTGAGAATTTCTACGATGTGGAAAACACCATCATAGTAGTAAATAATGGAGACATTTATTTCGGTGAAGATCAAGAGAAGGTGGCTGAAGGGGATATGCTCTTTATACCAGGTGGGAAATCCATTCCAATCACATTTGGTTCTTTAACAGCACACAAGATCAACAACGAAGAGTTTATTTCTAACAAGAAGAAATACTTACAAAACGCTTCTGAAACTGAAGTGAATGATTTTGACATCAATGGATTCAGCCAAGTGATGTTTGAAGCGAAGGTATTTGATTCTGTCAACTTCTTTTCATCATTAAATATTACTCCGTTTGCGATTAGAAATTCAAGTCATATTGCTGATCTAATTAGATTGGTTATTGATGAAGACAATTCTACAAGAGCAGGTAAAGGAAGAGTAATCAAAAACAACACAGATTACCTCGTAGTAGAAATTATCCGATACATCCTTGACAACCGTCTCTTTGTTGAGCAATTGGTTACCAATAGCACTTACTTCAAAGATCCACGCCTAATAGATATTTTCAACTACATCAAAGAAAACCTAGGCGGAGATCTATCTAATAAGATTTTAGCTAAAGTGGCCAACGTTTCAGAAGACTATGTTGGTCAATATTTTAAAATGCTAACTGGGATTAACCCACAGGATTATATTGAGTACCAGCGCATGGAGGCTGCCGTTGAATTATTGAGAACAACAAAGAAAAGCATCCGCGACATTGGACACGAAGTAGGCTATAAAGACACCGCTTATTTCTGCAGAAGATTCAAAATGATGTTTGGTATTCCTGCTGGTAAAATGAGACGAAGAGAAAGCCTAATTAACATTTAAAGGAGCGTTCAGAACATGAACTAACTCAGAAACCTCGTTTAGTAAAGCGAGGTTTTTTTGTACTCCATTACCGAGAACAAGTACATCAGCACCAGCATCAAAGGCAGTCTTGGCCTTTGCCACCGAATTAATACCGCCTCCAACAATGAGTGGACATTCTATATTTTTCCTAACAGCTCTAATCACACGAGTAGAAATAGGCTCATCTGCCCCGCTACCTGCATCCATGTAAATGACCTGAAACCCCAACATCTCGCCAGCCATAGCAGTGCTAGCAGCAATACTAGGTTTGTCATTAGGAATAGGCTGAGAATTACTGATATACGATACACTCGTTGGTTTACCGGAATTCACAAGCATATAACCAGTCGGTATCACCTCAATATCTGATTTTTTCAAAAGTGGAGCTGCTAAAACATGTTGACCAATTAGCAATTCAGGATTTCTCCCTGATATAAGGCTTAGGAATAATATAGCATCCGCATTTAAGTCAACATGCATGGCATTACCTGGAAATAAAACACAAGGAATATTTGTGTAAGATTTGATGTATTCCACCAAGTCTGCCAACTTATCTGAAGTGATTAGACTTCCACCTACAAAAATAAACTCTACCTTATTTTCAATCGCATTATTTAAAAGTCTTGTAAGATCCAATTGATCCAGGTCGTCAGGATCAATCAATAGAGCAATTGATTTCTTAGATCCACTATTGTTCTCAAGAATTGACCTACACTTACCCTTTTTCATTCTTTTTCTCTAAAATTTGGGTCAATTGAGATTTGGTAAATTTGAGTAGTTCTAAAATAGCCATATCTGTCACTTCATTAGTTAGAAAAGAACCATTATTCTCTACTCCTTTAAATTTTTTCTTCTTTTTGTCCTTCACAAAAAATGCATTTCTGACCAGACTGATGGTCAATGCAATACCACCTGCAACTAGAGCTTTTTTGATGACCCTACTAATCTCCTCTTGAACATCATCAACCCCTTTAGTCAAATCCGCTCTATAGGCTTCATTTTCTTTGATCAACTCTTCTCTACTCTTCAATTATTTCTTCGTCTTGATTAGAAATACTATCCATAACAGATTGATAAATCTTGTCTCTCCTAAGATACACTATCAATCCAAACAAAATATAAACACCTGAAACAATGATATAACCTAGAAAGCTTGATTCTAAAGCGGCATTCAATAACATAGAGAGTCCCATAGAAAGAAGGATAATTGCTAAGGATACAGTAGCAGCAATCAATAGAATAATGATAGCCTTAGCCACTATTTTATGTACCTCAGACTCTATATCAAGCTTAATCAGCTCGATCTTAGTTTCTAAGTATCCAGAAAGGGAATCAAGAAGTTTGTCGATATCTATGATCTTCAACGGCTCTTATTTTGACCTAAAATAAAAGCAAATTTAATCGATACCAATCAGTCGGACGGACTCAAGTAGATTATTTGCAGAATCTCTCTTTACAGATTCAATCAAAATTTGATTCTGCGGGTCAATCAGCAAAGTAGAAACAACGCCAAATTGATCAGTATAAACGAGCTTGTTGAGCGAAGAAAGAGATACTTCCTCATTGCTGTAAGACTCTGCTTGACTTACCATTTGCGTATTAGAATTGTCTAGCACGTCTGATATTACTTGGCTGGGAGTCACAAAAGATCCAGAGTTTTTGGAAAGCAAATAAGATGTATCAGGATTACCCAAACCGCTACTCTCGTCAAAATGATCGAACAACAGGTATCGCATATCTGAATTTAGTCCTTCCGCATTAAATACGACTACACCAGTATGCTGCGAGCCCTCTGTATCAATTGAATAAGTATACGTCTTTTGAAGCGAAGAATCCTTATTGATGTAGATCAAGGTAAACGGCATCAAAAAGAAAGTAAAGATGATGTAAGACAACCCGATTATTCTAGAATCCAAGGTTAAAGCACCAAACCTATAGGCCATCAGAACTGGTATTCTTCTTAACAGTGGAAAAGGCAAGAATACTAATACACCAAAAAGATTAAATAAGAGGTGAACAAAAGCCAAGCTAATAGCAGCCTCAGACTGATTGAAGGCAGCAATAAGCGCTGTTATGGTTGTTCCAATGTTCGCTCCTAAGATGAATGGAAAGGCTCTTTTTAACGTTACTCTTCCAGAAGCAACAAGCGGAACCATCAAGGAAGTCGTAATAGAACTTGATTGAATACCTGCAGTAATCAATGTTCCCCAGCCAAATGACTTATAGGGGCTATCGAAAATGTACTTTTTCAATTGGTCCTTAGAATTACCAATTACTCTTTTGTAAATGATATTTGAGAGCAATTTGATACTCACAAAAAGTAACACTAAGGCTAAAAGAAGTACTATCACGGCATTGGGGAAGACCTGAAGAATCCATTCAGATACTTTGCTCAAACCCAGTACAGATCCGCTTGCATTTGAATTAGCGGTTAACGTACCTCCAAAAATCGTAGTTAAGTAATTAGCCGCTCCTGACAGAAATCCATACCTGTATTCTAAAGGAAACAATAGAACAACTGTAAAAATATTAAAGAAGTCGTGTACAGATCCTGCTGAGATAGCCTTACGGAATTCGTTTTTATTGGTGATAAACCCAAGAGAAACTAAGGTACTTGTCAGTGTTGTACCCACATTCGCTCCCATCACCACAGGTATAGCACTTCCCAAAGAAAGGTAACCTGTTGAAACCACGGCTACGGTCATGGCAGTCACTGTAGAGCTACTTTGAATTAAGGCAGTTGCTAATAAACCAATAAAAAGACCGATGAATGGGTTTGATGTGGCTAAGAGTATACTCCTTGCTGTTTCTTGGCCAAGAGAAGTTACAGAATCTCCAACCAAATTGATTGCCAATAGAAATAGCAAAATCACAGGCAGAAACAGGAAAATAGTACCATACCACTTTCTGGCTTCTAAACTTGCACTATTTTCAATTTTGAGATTCAATGAACTATTTCTTTGACCTGTTTAATAATTAGCCGCAAAAATACCACAATAGCTTCATCTCAAGACTCACTACATGTAAAGCATATGTTAACAAATAGCGTTTTTCTGAAAAAAACACTCAAAACCTATCCCCCTTATTTTCAGGTAGTTAAATTTTAATAATGTCGCCCATCCTTTACCTTGGGGTAACCAATTATTCACAGACCGCCTCGTATATCTAAAAAGTTCTTATAGATTTGTAGGCGTCTAACTAACATCATCGCGATATCGCTTATTGATCCATGACTCAGCTTGAATTTGTGATGTATGCAGGATTCCTACTCTCTGCATATTCAGTAATCGGTAATGATGTTATCCAAACACTTGGAACATTCCTCACTTCAAACGAGAAACGCCAATGGTGGGTCTTATGGATCTTTGCTGCGACCATTCTTACTGCAGTTCTTGTTTATGGATGGTATACCAATGGAGGAGATGTTACTTACGGCAGACTAATCGGTGACCCGCCTGATCATGATTTCAGTAACCCGGTTTATGCTGAACCTCAAAACATTCCAGGCTTTGGATGGGCATATTTATTGCCTCCAATAGTTCTACTGATCATTACACGTTACGGTATTCCTGTTAGTACATCGTTTTTGATTCTAACCTTCTTCAATGAGAAGAACTTGTACAACATGGTCGTTAAGTCCATGTCGGGGTATTTAGTAGCTTTTGGAGCAGCGATCCTAGTTTACTTGGCCATTGCTAAGAGATTAGAAAAGTATTTCATTGAGCATCCTGCTACCAAAAAGCAGAAACAGATCTGGACTGTATTGCAGTGGGGATCAACTGGGTTTTTGTGGTCTCAATGGTTGATCCAAGATTTTGCGAATATCTACGTGTATTTGCCACGTCAAATCAGCTTTCAAGTATTGATCTTTACTATAGTAGTATTCTTACTTCTTTTGGCTTATATCTTCAAAAATCGTGGTGGAGCTATTCAGGGAATTGTTAAGGCTAAGACTAATACACAAGACATTCGATCGGCTACAATTATTGACTTCAGTTATGCTGTTGTTCTTTACTTCTTTAAAGAATTGAATAACATCCCAATGAGTACCACTTGGGTATTCTTAGGTCTACTAGCAGGACGTGAAATAGGAATCAAGTATTTCGCTTATGGCGCTGTACCAAACGACACATTGAAGGATTTGGGTAAAGACTTAGGTAAAGTATTCTTTGGATTAGCTGTGAGTATCGCGCTAGTATTCGCACTGAAATTCTTAACTGGCGGTCTCTAGCTGTTTGATGGCGTTCCAAGCCATAAAACCTATCCCCAGCTCTATCGCATCTTCATCAATATTGAATTTAGGAGTATGAACGCCTAAAGTAGTTCCTTTAGCTTCGTTTCCTGTACCAAGCCTGTAAAAGCAAGAGGGTAATTCTTGACTGTAGAAAGCAAAGTCTTCCGCTCCTAGCCATAAATCAAGATCTACAATATTCTCCTCACCAATATAAGCTACCGCATTCTGACGGGCTTTCTCAGCAAGGTTCTCATCATTGTGTAAGAAGGGATAACCGACATCAATATTGACATCGCATGAACCTCCCATACCTTCAGCCAAACTAGTGCAGATACTTCTGATCAAATCGTGAGCTTTAAACCGCCACTCTTCATCAAGAGCGCGAAAGGTGCCAGCAAGTTTCACTTCATCTGGAATAATGTTCTGTGCCGACCCACCATGAATTGACCCAAATGTGAGTACCGTAGGAGTTTTTGGATCAGCATTTCTGCTGATCACCTGCTGTAAAGCAGTGACAACATGTGATGCGATTACGATAGGATCTACCGCCTTGTCTGGTAAGGCAGCATGACCACCTTTCCCTTTTACAGTCAGATAAATCTCATCTGCGCTGGCCATGTATTTACCAGCACGAAAACCTAGCTTGCCAACGGGGATATAAGGAATCACATGTTGACCAAAAACCGCATTCGGTCTTGGATTTTCAAGAGCACCATCCTTGATCATCAAAGAAGCGCCTCCTGGGTTCTTTTCTTCCCCTGGTTGAAAGATCAGCTTGATTGTTCCTTCAAACTCATCCTTTAATTCGTTTAAAATAAGTGCTGCGCCAAGAACGCATGACGTATGAACATCATGGCCACAAGCATGCATGACGCCTTCATTTTGAGATTTATAAGGAACATCATTCTCCTCAAGGATGGGCAATGCATCCATATCGCCTCTGAGCGCAACAACACATTTATCTGGATTCTTTCCCTTGATCAATGCGGTAACACCTGTCTCAGCAACCCCTTCTTTAGCTTCAATACCCATTTCTCTCAACTGAGAAGCTACGTATTTAGCCGTTTCATATTCCTGAAAAGAGAGTTCTGGATGAGCATGGATATGCCTTCTCATTTCAACCGTCTTCTCAAAATATTTGGAAGCAAGGTCTTTAATTCTCTCCGGTGTCATTCTTTTCTATTGGAAATTTTTCAGGAACAATCGCTGCAGATGGATAAGTGCGTTGAATGTCCTTCAACAATGGTAGAGCCTCTACCTTTTGAAAATACTGCCCAACTTTAACAAAGTAAGTAGGGAGTTTATAACTGAATTTCGCTTCTTGGTCAGGTACCATGTCGAATAAACGATTTCTCACCCTACCAGCTTCAAGCTCATTATTTCCAGAATACACAAGGATGGTGTAGCCATCCCATAACCTGATTGTGTCATTTCTGACATACATGCTATCAACTATGGATTGTAGCTGATCATCGATTGAAAAACGACTCTCGATAGCCGAATTATCAATGATGGTCTCATTTACTTCTGGTGTACTTACAGCCTCCACTTTAGGCCTGTACTTTGAAGCGTCATCTTTGTGTGAATAATCAACAGCCGTAGATGTAGTTTGAGTAGCAGTTGTAGGAGCACAAGACCAGCCTAAATAAGCTGATGCTACAAGTACTAATCCAATATGTCTGAATGTTCTATTCATCGATTACTACACACTTACTACTCTTGATATCTTCTTCTACTTGCTTGAATTTAACGTCTTTCTTGATAGTTCCGTCTGTATACTGAACAGAAACTCTGTCATTCCTTCCATAGACCTTCTCAGACTTGATAGGGGCAACTTTTTCAGCAGGTGGACGATTTCTCGTATCCTGTCTTCCCGCTAATGCACTTCTTGATTCTTCTTTAGACTCATTAAAAGACTGTCTTTTTGAAGAACGTGCTTCTTGCACCCTATTCGGATCTTCTTGAGGAATCATTGCCCTTGTCAAGAATGAAACGGTTTCTTCATTTACTTTAGATAAGAAGCCCTTGAACATTTCAAAAGCCTCGAATTTATAGATCAAAAGAGGATCCTTTTGCTCATAAACAGCATTCTGAACGGATTGCTTCAAATCATCCATTTCACGAAGATGCTCTTTCCAAGTAAGGTCGATCACTCCTAAAGTAATGGCCTTTTCCATTGACTTGATCATCTCGGCATTATCAGTGCCAATTGATTTTTCAAGGTTAACGGCTACTCCAATTTGTCTCTTTCCATCCGTAAATGGAAGTAGAATATTTTGAACTGTTGCTCCTCTTTCCTTTTGGATATGTTTCATTAAAGGAAGAGTTGACTCAGCAATCATTCTGTTCTTTTGACGATATGCTTCGAGCAATTCTTCATAGAGATCATTGGTCAAAGTATTTTCATCTCGAGAGGTAAAATCATCTTCAGAGATCTTAGTGTCAAGCGCCAAAGTTCCAATACAACTCAATTTGAAAGCATCATAATCTACTGCACCTCTTGTGTTATTGACAATGTCATCACATGTATCATATAACATGTTCATGATGTCTAGTTCAAGACGCTCTCCGTTGAGTGCATTCTTTCTTCTATCATAGATCACAGTACGCTGTTGGTTCATGACATCGTCATACTCCAACAATCGCTTTCTGATACCAAAGTTGTTTTCCTCTACTTTTCTCTGTGCTCTTTCAATGGACTTCGTGATCATTGAATGTTGGATCATTTCTCCTTCTTTCAATCCCATCCTATCCATCAAGCTCGCTACTCTATCAGAGCCGAAGAGCCTCATGAGGTTGTCTTCTAACGAAACAAAGAACTGAGAAGAACCTGGATCTCCTTGACGACCCGCACGACCTCTCAACTGACGATCGACACGTCTAGATTCGTGCCTCTCTGTACCAATAATGGCCAAACCACCTGCAGCTTTTGAATCTGGATGTAGCTTGATATCAGTACCACGACCAGCCATGTTGGTAGCAATGGTCACAGTACCCGGCTTACCGGCTTCAGCAACCACATCAGCTTCTCGAGCGTGTTGCTTAGCATTCAGAACTTGGTGTTTGATCTTTTTCAAGTTGAGCATTCTACTCAACACTTCTGAGATCTCAACAGAGGTGGTACCTACCAATACAGGCCTACCAGCATCAGTCAAAGTCACAATTTCATCAACCACTGCATTGAATTTCTCCCTTACGGTTTTGAAAACCATATCTTGGCGATCATCCCTTGCAATTGGTCTATTGGTTGGAATTACTACAGTGTCCAATTCGTAGATTTCCCAGAATTCGCCAGCTTCCGTTTCAGCAGTACCTGTCATACCAGCTAACTTGTGGTACATTCTGAAGTAGTTCTGTAAAGTAATGGTCGCGTATGTTTGAGTTGCGTCCTCTACTTTTACATTCTCCTTTGCTTCAATAGCTTGGTGCAGACCATCAGAGTATCTACGACCATCCATGACACGGCCAGTCTGCTCATCAACAATTTTAACCTTGTTGCTGTCAACGATATACTCAGTGTCCTTCTCAAACATGGTATACGCTTTCAACAGCTGGTTAACCGTGTGAATTCTTTGTGCTTTTACACTATAGTCGGCAATGGCCTCATCCTTCATTTTAAGTTTCTCCTCATCTGAGGTAGTCTCATCTTTCTCCAGCTTGGCAACTATTTCACCAATGTCTGTAAGAATAAAGAAGTTTGGATCTTCACCTTCACCAGTAATTAACTCTGTTCCTTTTTCAGTCAGGTTAACAGCATTGGTTTTTTCATCAATGGTGAAGTATAAAGGTTCATCTGCCTTTGGCATGTTCTTCTGATTGTCTTGCAGATAGAAGTTCTCCGTTTTTTGAAGAGTCACCTTCATACCCGGTTCGGATAAGAATTTGATCAAAGGCTTGTACTTAGGCAGACCTCTAAAGGCTCTGAAAAGTGCCAATCCACCTTCGTCATCGTTGCCTTCTTTGATCATCTTCTTAGCATCGTTCAGATATTGCGAACAAAGCTTTCTTTGGGCATCAACTAACTTTTGAATCCTAGGCTTTAACTCATAGAACTCATGCTCATCTCCGCGAGGCACCGGACCTGAAATGATCAATGGAGTTCTTGCTTCATCGATCAATACTGAATCCACCTCATCCACCATAGCATAGTGGTGTTTCCTTTGAACCAGCTCGTTTTCATCACGAGCCATATTATCTCTCAAGTAATCGAAACCAAATTCGTTATTGGTTCCATATGTAATATCACATTGGTAAGCATTCCTTCTCTCTTCAGAGTTTGGCTGGTGCTTGTCGATACAATCAATAGTTAAACCATGAAATTGGAATAACGGAGCCATCCACTCTGAATCCCTCTTGGCCAGATAGTCATTCACGGTCACTACGTGAACACCTCTTCCTGGTAGAGCATTTAGATAAGCAGGAAGTGTAGCCACTAGGGTTTTACCTTCACCTGTTGCCATCTCAGAGATCTTTCCTTGATGCAAGGTGATACCACCGATGAGCTGCACATCATAGTGCAACATCTCCCATGTGATCTCGTTTCCTGCTGCGATCCACTTATTATGCCAAGTAGCAGATTCACCATTGATCTCAACATGATCTCCTGTGGTAGCCATCTGCTTGTCCATCATTGTGGCTGTAACAGAAAGCTTTTCATTCTCTTTGAATCGTCTAGCAGTCTCTTTGACCACCGCAAACGCTTCTGGTAGAATATCCATCAAGATTACTTCGAGCTCTTTGTTTCTGTCTTCTTCTAACTTGTCGATAGATTCAAAAACAGACTCTTTTTCGGCAATGCTTAATGTTGGATCCTCAGCAACACTCTTATGAAGTGACTCTAATTGATCATCTATATTTTTAAGACCCTTTGCGATTCTATTTTTAAAATCAGTGGTCTTATTTCGTAACTCATCGTCACTGATACTTTTAAGGCTTTCGAATTCCTCGTTGATCTTCTTCACATAAGGCATTACATCCTTAATATCCCTATCCGATTTACTTCCGAAAAGCTTAGCTAGCCCTTTTGTAAGTATGCTCATATCAAAATTTTAATCCGCTAAAGTTATATGCTTACCAGCTAAATAAGAAGGCAAGTCGTTAATTATTAGATACTGATGCTGCCCTCAAAAACTCGTTTTGCTGGACCTACCAAATAAATGTCTTTGAAGCCTTTTCCTTCTCTTTTGAAAGACACCTCTAAATCACCTCCCATTGCCTTTAAAGGCACGCTTTCGACTTGATTATCTAAGCCGTAAGCAAGCGCGGCTGCAGTACAGCCTGTACCACAAGAAAGTGTTTCTCCTTCAACTCCACGCTCATAAGTTCTGATGGAAAGTCCTCTATCGGATTTTTCAATCAAATTGACATTCACACCTTCATCTTTAAAGCGATCGGAATATCTAATGGTTTGACCCTCTTTGATCATGTCTTTTTGATCTAGGCCAGTGACATATTTAATATAGTGCGGAGAGCCAGTATCAATTAAAAAATCCTCTCCAATTTGTTCAAACGACTCTACATCATGCATCAAAAGATGCACGCGGTCGCTTTTAATAAAAGCTTCATGAATACCATCTATCGCTCGGAAGCTAGTTGAGTTCTGTACGATGCCCAATTGATTGGCAAACATTACAGCACATCGACTGCCATTTCCGCAAAGTGACTGAGAACCATCAGGATTATAATAAACCATTTCGAAATCCGAATCTTCGTCTTCCTCAATGAGTATTACCCCGTCAGCTCCTATACCAAATCTTCTATCACAGAGCCTCGCAATTAAGCCCAAATCGCCTTTAGGGAATAAATTGCCCCTATTATCGATCATCACAAAGTCATTGCCTGTACCTTGATATTTAAAGAATGAAATGATATTCATAGCTTAGATTTGTTGCCTTGATTGCAATTAACGAGCCTAAGCTTAAATGGTGACAAAATGGCGCAAATAAAAAAACCTGACTATTCAGCCAGGTTTTATTTTCCTACATCAAATTTCTTCAGCCTTTATTAATTGGTAATCCCAACTCATTCCATTGGTCGATTCCACCTGGTGAAACAGCATGAGCCTTGATTCTTTTAAGCTTTAATAATTGTGCCATTCCTAAGCTCTTTACTCCTTCTTTGCAAACAACATAAACATCTTCTCCACGTGGTATGCTTTTATATGCTTTTAAGATCGTACTTATGGGAATATTGATAGAACCAGGTATGTGTGCATTTTCATATTCGCCATTTTCGCGGATATCAATGATAAGTCCCTCTTTGCGAGAGAACTTTTGAAATAAGGCTTCAAGTGAAATAATGCTATTCATATGCTCAATGGTAAAAATTAATTCGTTCTTGCATGCGAAGTTTGCTTTCTTCTCATATTCCAAGGAAGTCTAACTAGCAATTCTTTGAGGTAACAGTTGTCTGTAAGCGCAGAGTAGATTAGGCCTGCGAATACAATGGAAAGTAAACCTATACCGACATTGGTATGAAACCAATATTGGTCAAGTAGATAGAAGCCGACAAATAGACCAATCGCCATTCTAAACTGTCGGTCAATTGTCCAAAGCCTTTCTTCTTCTTTGCTTCCTTCTTCGATATGCACCATCTGCTGCTTGAGGAGCGTCACATGTTTAAACCCCGCTCGGTTCAATTGCTTTTTGATCCTTTCAGCTCTATTACCACTGAAGCAAACCAAAGCCAGTTGTTCGTTCTTATAGGGCTCAAAATCCGAAACCTGAAATTTTTCAACCGGCATATTCATTGCCCCTGGGTAAGACCCTTCTAAGAATTCTTTTTCGGACCGAACGTCAATGATCAGAGTTTTCATTTTCTCAATTATAGAGATGTGTTAATCAAATTGCCTATCACGTAAATACTTGGGATGAATCCCATGAACAAGACCAACTTTAAAGTTTCTAAAAGTGCTTTTTGTCTATGTTGAATTGCGGTTATCATAATTATTTGGTTTTCGTTGTTGATGAATCAAACATAGCCTAGCGAGTATTTTTAAATAAATTTTTGTGACGAACCAGTCTATTCTTGGGAAGTTTGCTAATTATATAGGGAAGTTTTTTTGCGCTATTGCATCCCTTCATAGATAAATTATAGCTGCGCCTTCAAAAACACCACGTGTAAAGCTTGCCAATTAGATATATGACCGGTATAAAGAGCATGAAGGCCAGAATTTTCAATATCTCAATTCCGCTAGGCTTTTTTGATTTTGAGTTTTTCATTGCAATAAGTGTCTAAGTAGGAAAGTAGGTGTATTAGACAGCAGACCTTACTGGCCTGCTGTATTGGCTCCAACTTTATTTAAGAAATCGTTGAACTTTCCTTCTGGACTACAACCCTTCAGCATACCTAGATAGACTTCGCGCTGAGGAACCTTCAATCTCTCATATACCCATGGAAGCTGAAAGGATTCGTACTCTTCAAGGTCCAATGCTATTATATCTCGAACAACATGTATAGACTCCATATAAGTAAACACCTCCGGTAATACTGACATAAGAATTCCTTCTTCATGCTCTAAATGATGCTCATGATCATCAATCCATTCATTCAAATCAATGACCAGCTGATTGATGTGACTTCTGTCTATTAAAGCAATTTCGAATGAGCTATCTAGTTTTTCAAACATTTCTTCCTCGTGGTCATGTTCTTCTACAAAAGCCTTGGAAATACCTTCTGATTTCTTTTCTAATGCCTCATAGAAGACATCATTTTCTTGTGTAGCATGTAGAACAATTGTTCTCTTAGTATCATAATAAGCTTTGCGCAATTTTGCTAAACCCTCTTGGCTCTCTAAGTCTGATGTATTTTCAGAAAGATTTTTGACTTCATTCAGCCCGGCTCTGATAGCTTCGTGGGTTAATCTCATGATTGAAAAAGGTTGACATGTACTCATAATCGTGTTTTTTAGTTGATGATGATACAAGAGTACTAGTCCCTGTTTGAGTCACAAAACCCGTGTGACCAAAGCCGTGATTGTTGGGAAGTTCACAGGGAAGAATGGGAATTAATAAAAATGAAAGAGTTAAAAGGTTTTTACTCTCCTTTGAAGCTCAGCTTTATAATCTGATCCCATGGGAATCTCGATATCTCCAAGTTTCAAGAAGCCGCCTCCAAAACCATCAATCTTATTGATGTTCACGACATGAGATCTGTGAACCTTCATGAAATCCTTTTGAGGGAGATTGTCTAGAAAATCACCGAGTTTACCTCTAACTATATGCTTTTTGTCTTTCAAATAAATATCAAGATAATTCTTATCTGACTTGATGTAGAGAATATCAGCAACCTGAAGTTTAACAAACATGTAGTCATCTCTGATGAAAATAGAATCATTTGAGCCATCCTCCTCAGCATTAGCTTTGCTAATCTTGGCATGGGTATTTATGGCCACCTCAATGGCTGAATACACATCTACTTTTGAAAAGGGTTTGACGAGATAACCGTATGGCCCTGTATCAACCGCTTTCATAACAGTTTTGTCATCGCCAAAGGCTGTTAAATAGATAAAAGGAATCTTATAGTTGTTCTTGATCTTCTCCCCAATCCAAATTCCATCGTTGGAACCTTTGATATTGATATCGAGAATTGCTAGATCAGTCTCACCTTTATCCAAAATGGCAATGGCCTCTTCAGCCGACATGGCATCACCCGAGATCTTGCAGTTCATTTCTTCGAGAATCCCTGAAATAGCCTCAATGGTAATGAACTCATCTTCTACGATTAAAACCCTTAATTCATTCATCATGTGCTTTATGCCTTTTTGAATTTAATGATTGCTGTTGTACCACTCCTATCAACAAATTCGCAACTACCTCCAATTTGGCGACTAAGGCCTCTAACTAATTTAAGCCCCAGTGAATCAGTTTTCTTAACATCAAAACCTTTAGGCAATCCAATCCCATCATCAGAGATCCTCATTTCAAAGTCATCTATACTACGAATCACATTGATAGCGATGTGTCCTTTCCTTTCATTGGGAAAAGCATGTTTAAATGCATTAATAATTACTTCATTCAGAATAAGTCCGAGTGGTACGGCTGTGTCTATATTTAAATGAAATTCAGGTGCACCCAAAGATATTTTTATCCGGTTTGCCTCAGTCTGAAGCATAACAGATATATCTTGAATCAGTGTATCGATGTATTGAGCGAAATCAATTTGATCTAAATTTTCACTTTCATACAGCTGTTGATGGATAAGCGCCATTGACTTAATTCGATTCTGACCTTCTTCCATGATCTCTTTGATTCTTTCATCCCGAGATTGCTTACCCTGCAACTCCATCAAGCCAGACACCAATTGCAAGTTATTCTTTACGCGGTGATGAATCTCTTTAAGAAGAAATTCCTTTTGATTCAATGACTCTTCAATGATCACGTTCTGTTCGCGTACTTGTTCGTTTTTTAGTTCAAGCTCTTTTTTGCCCTCGATAAGAGCTCGCTCAGCATTCTCTTTTTCAGAAAGGTACCAAACAAAGGCACCGAAAATTACAGTGGTTGGAGCGACAGTATTCAGGATATAAAAAATATTGCGAAAAGTATCAGTGGCTTCAAGTGCATCATTTGAAAATTGAGGTTTGAACAATACTGTTACCACTAATAAAGTCAAATAGAGGATTGTCCAAATCACCCCATGCTTTTTATTCAAGAATAAAACTGCACCCACCGGACCCAAGAAACTCCAGAGCATCACCATACCTGAATCGTGCATACTCCCTAAGCTCCATTGAATGGATGTTGGAATAACCACTATGCCAATGATCAGCGCATAAATTAGATAATAGTAATTCTTGACTTGGTGACTCAACAAGATGATTGAACCCACTACGGCTACAAAAATCCATGGCAGCACCATGGTCAATCCAGGACCTAAATACCAATAGTAGAGAAGCCCCCAAAGAAAACCACAGATACAACAAGCCAGCGATATAAGAAGAACTAATTTCTTTCTGAAGCTTGTTTCGACTGAATCTGTAGCGATATGTGCATAAGCATTAAGCATGCGGGGATGTAAGAAAGCAAAAACTGATTAAAGCGAGAAACAATAATCTTCAGAAACATAAGAAAGTATAGACATTAAAAAACCTCGTCCTGAACAAACGGGACGAGGTTTAAATTTCTTAGCGAAAGCTGAATTAGATTTTCTCTTTGATTCTAGCTGCTTTACCTTGTCTACCTCTTAAGTAGTACAATTTCGCTCTTCTTACTTTACCTTTTCTCAATACTTCGATCTTCTCGATGTTTGGAGAAAGTAATGGGAAAATTCTTTCAACACCGATACCGCCAGAAATCTTTCTTACTGAGAAAGTCTCGCCATTAGTACCAGAGTTTTTTCTCTGAATTACAGTTCCTTGGAACTGCTGAATTCTTTCCTTGTTACCCTCTTTGATCTTAACGTGAACATTGACGGTATCACCAGGATTAAAAGAAGGAAGTTGAGCTCTTCTTTCGTTGTTTTCCTCTTCTATAAATTTGATCAGATCGCTCATGATTTCTTAATATCTTTTCCAGTCCTTGAAAACGGACTGCAAATATAGGGATTACTTTTTGATTTACAGCGCCCTACTAAAAAATTATTCATCTAAAATATCTGGTCGTCTAGACTTAGTCCTTTCAACCGCTTGCTCGTGCCTCCATTCTTCGATTTTGGCTGCATGACCACTCAATAAAACGTCCGGCACCTTCATGCCTTTATATTCGGCAGGTCTTGTATAAACAGGCGGTGCGAGTAAATTATCCTGAAAAGAATCAGTCAAAGCCGATGTTTCATCAGATAACACACCCGGTATCAATCTGATTAGCGCATCTGACAACACTGCTGCGGCCAACTCACCTCCTGAAAGCACGTAATCACCCACACTTATTTCTCTTGTAATGAACGCATCCCTCACTCGTTGATCTACACCTTTATAATGACCGCAAAGAATAATGATGTTCTTTTTAAGAGAAATCTCATTACAAATGCCTTGATTAAGTTGCTCACCATCAGGAGTCATATAGATCACTTCATCATACTCGCGCTCTGATTTCAATTGACTGATACAATTATCAATCGGCTCAATCATCATCACCATGCCAGCTCCACCACCAAAGGCATAATCATCAAGTTGACGTTTTTTATGCAAGCCGTACTCACGTAAATCGTGAACATGAACTTCCACCAAGCCCTTGTCTTGCGCTCTTTGAAGGATAGAATGCGAGAAAGGACTTTCTAGCAACCTAGGTAAACATGTAATGATATCAATCCTCATTGTCACCCAAATATAAGTCTACTAATCCGTCTGCTACCTGAATGGTCAATGTTTGATTCTGTTTGTCGAGCTCTTGTCTAACCTCCTCATTGTATGGAAGCAATAATTCCTTTCCAGACTCGTGCTCTAAAACGAGAGTTAATTGCGGGCCCATCTCAAGGACATTCTGAATTTTTCCTAAAACAGCTTTCGAATCAGCGTCAACGACTTGGTAGCCTTCCAATTCATGCAAATAGAACTCATCTTCCTTCAACTCTGGAAGGACTGTGAGTGGCAAGAACAGCTTTAACCCCTTGAGAGGAGATGCTTCTTCAATTCGATGTATGTCTTCAAAAGCAACTATGGCTTTATCAGATCGAAGTGAAATGGATTCAATAAAAAAAGGAACCAGCTGTTGCCCTTGCTGGACAAAAACTGATTCCAAATTTTGATATGCTTGAGGATTGTCAGAATCAATAAAGATCTGAACCTCCCCCTTTAGACCATGCGGCTTGACGATATAACCGAGTTGATAACAATCATCAACGTGCATGGCGATAATTCTTAGCCTTCTTTAGACTCTTCTTCTTCAGAAGCTTCCTCTGCAGGAGCCTCTTCAGCAGCAGGTGCTTCTTCGGCTGCAGCCTCAGGTGCCTCTTCAGTTGCTTCAGCAACAGGTGCCTCAGCTACATCTTCAGCAACTTCTTCTACTTCCTCTTCAGGAGCGTTAGCCGCTTCTTCCTCTGCTCTTTTGGCTGCTAATGCCTCAGCTCTCGCTGCGCTTACTTTAGCCTCTGCCTCAAGTTTAGCTTTCTTAGCATCTGCTTTTGCTTTAGCCAATTGCTCAGTTTTACCAGAGATCTTAGCTTCTTTGTCAGCAACCCAAGCTTCCCACTTCTTATCAGCTTCTTCTTGCTTCAATGCTCCTTTGATTACTCCTATCTGAAGGTGTTTCTTCAACATTAACCCTCTGTAAGACAACATCGCCTTAACAGTGTCAGTTGGTTGCGCACCGTCCATCAGCCACTTGAATGCTCTATCATTATTAATGTTGATAGATGCAGGGTCAGTGTTTGGATTGTAAGTACCAATTTTCTCGATAAAGCGACCATCACGTGGTGCTCTAGCGTCAGCGACAACTACATCGTACATCGCTCTTTTCTTACGGCCTCTTCTGGCCAATCTGATTTTTACTGCCATTTTATTTTATATGGTTAATTGAGGATCTCGTCCTCTCTTCTTCTGGGAACACGTCCCGAAAAAGGACTGCAAAGATAATTGAATTTTTAATTCTTAACTAAACCCACCTAAATATTTTCTTTTCAACCATTTAGCAACAAAACAGGAGAACATAAAACATCGAGCAAATCTACATTAAATTGTATAATCGCTTATACGGTTATTTTAATTTAAACATTCCATTTACCTTTGACGTATAAATAGTTCGTGGCACTTATGGACAACTACACTTACATCAGCAATGCTGACCCTAAGGCAATTGAGTCTCTATATCAGCAGTATTTATCTGATCCTTCTTCAGTGGACGAAGGTTGGAAAAAATTCTTCGAAGGATTTGATTTTGCTCAAGAACAATTCCCAATGCTTCCGGATGGCACAGCTGCCGCTCCTATCGCAGGAGGCCTGTCTGCTAAAGAAGTTCAAGTACAGAAATTAATTCATGCTTATCGTTCTAGAGCGCACTTAAGGTCCAATACAAACCCTGTTAGACCTAGAAAAGACAGAAAGCCCATTCTTGAGCTAGAAGATTTTGGTTTGACAAAAGCAGACCTAGAAACAGAATTCCAAGCAGGTACTGAGATCGGCATTGGTAAGGCTAAGCTCAGTAAGATCATTGAATCTCTAAAGTACATTTACGAAGGCACCGTAGGCTTCGAGTATCTATATGTAAGAGATCCTGAGAAATTAGCTTGGTTAAAATCCAAGATTGAAAAAGACGCTCTTCAGTTTAATCCTAGCCACCAACAAAGAGAGCGCATCCTTTCTAAACTAAACGAGGCTGTAGTTTTTGAGAACTTCTTACACACCAAATATTTAGGCCAGAAGAGATTCTCCTTAGAAGGAGGCGAAACTACCATCCCTGCCCTTGACGCTATTATTAATAAAGGTGCAGAATTAGGTGTTGAGGAAGTAATGATCGGAATGGCGCACAGAGGCCGCTTGAATGTATTAGCCAATATCATGGGCAAAACATACGAGCAGATCTTCAATGAATTTGAAGGTGGCGCTACTCCTGACCTCACCATGGGAGACGGTGATGTGAAGTATCACTTAGGTTTCTCAAGTCAAATAGAAACGAGTTCTGGCAAGTCTGTTGAAGTAAAGTTAGCTCCTAACCCATCACACTTGGAAGCTGTAAATCCGGTAGTAGAAGGGTTTGTTAGAGCCAAAGGGGATGAAGAATATGGAAGAGATCGATCTAAGATATTGCCTATTCTAATCCATGGCGATTCAGCGGTTGCTGGCCAAGGTATTGTGTACGAGGTAGTACAAATGAGTCAGTTAGAAGGATATAAAACTGGTGGCACGATACACTTCGTGATCAACAACCAGGTGGGCTTCACGACAGACTTTGATGATGCAAGGTCAGCGATCTACAGTACCGATGTAGCCAAAATGATCGATGCACCTGTACTGCATGTAAATGGTGATGATCCAGAGGCTGTAGTATTCTGTGTGCAGTTTGCTACTGAGTATAGACAAAAATTTGGTGATGACATTTTCGTAGATATGGTTTGTTACAGACGCCATGGACATAATGAAAGTGACGAGCCTAAATTCACTCAACCATCCCTTTATAACTTAATCTCTAAGCACCCTAACCCAAGAGAAGTTTACAATAAGCAACTGGTAGAAAAAGGTGAAGTAACGGCTCAATTGGCCAAAAACATGGACAAAGAGTTTCGTGGCTTACTCCAAGACCGATTGAATATGGTTAAGCAACATCCCCTACCATATACTTATCAACCTTTGGAAGAAGAGTGGAGAAGCTTGAGAAGATCTACTCCAAAAGATTTTGAGAAATCTCCTGAGACTGGAATTAGTCAGGAGTCAGTTGATAAAGTAGCTGAAGTATTAACTACAGTGCCTCAAGGCTTCAAACCTATCAAGCAGATCGAAAAGCAGCTCAAGCAGCGCAAAGACATGTTCTTTGAGGATAAAATGCTTAACTGGGCAGCTGGTGAGCTTCTAGCCTATGGATCATTAATGCTTGAAGGTAAAAAAGTAAGACTTTCAGGACAAGATGTTCAAAGAGGTACTTTCTCACACAGACATGCCGTGCTGAGAGATGCCAATACCAATGAAGCATTTAACAGTCTAAATGCCCTAGACACCAAAAACCAATTTGAGATTTATAACTCATTATTATCTGAGTTTGGTGTGATGGGCTTTGAGTTCGGTTATGCCATGGCCAACCCTAATGCATTGACCATTTGGGAGGCACAATTTGGCGACTTTGCCAATGGTGCTCAAGTAATGGTTGATCAATTTTTGTCATGTTCTGAAACGAAATGGCAAAGAATGAACGGACTAGTACTTCTATTGCCTCATGGTTATGAAGGACAAGGACCGGAGCACTCGAATGCTCGTCCAGAGAGATATCTTCAGCTTTGTGCTGAGTACAATATGACTGTGGCCAATATCACTACTCCTGCCAACTTGTTCCACGCATTGAGAAGACAGTTGACTTGGGAGTTCAGAAAACCACTAGTTATTATGTCTCCGAAATCATTATTGAGACATCCTAAGGTGGTTTCTCCTGTTAGTGATTTTACTTCAGGAAACTTCAGCGAGATAATCGCAGATAATGCAGCGGCCAAAGACGTGAAGAAAGTAGTGCTTTGTTCAGGTAAGATCTACTACGATCTTCTTGAGAAAAAAGAGAAGGATAAAAGAAAAGATGTCTCTATTCTGAGAATCGAACAACTACACCCATTCCCAACTTCTCAAGTGAATAAGGTATTGAATAAATACAAAAATGCTGAACTGATCTGGTGCCAAGAAGAGCCAGAGAACATGGGCTATTGGAGTTATATCGAAAGAGCTTACAAAGAGAAAGATTTGAAATTGATCTCAAGAAAAGCTAGCGCATCACCTGCTACAGGTTATGCCAAAGTACACAACCAAGAACAAGAAGAAATTATTAATAACGCTTTCGCGTAAATCAGTAAAACTATGAGTTTGGAAATCAAAGTACCAGCAGTTGGCGAATCGATCACAGAGGTGACGATCGCTCAGTGGTTTAAACAAGAAGGTGACCAAGTAGAAATGGATGAAGTCATTTGTGAGCTTGAATCTGATAAAGCCACTTTTGAATTGAACGCGGAGGCAGCAGGAACACTTCAAATCAAAGCACAGGAAGGCGATACACTTCAGATCGGAGATGTGATTTGCTTAATTGATGAATCTGCCGCTGCAGCTCCTGCTCCAGAAAAAACTGAAGCTGAAGCTCCTGCTACATCAGAAGCCAAATCAACTGGCGAAGTTCATGAAATGATCGTCCCTACCGTAGGTGAGTCGATCACAGAAGTGACACTATCTAGCTGGTTGAAAGAAGATGGAGACTTTGTTGAATTAGATGAAGTTATCGCAGAAGTAGATTCAGATAAAGCGACCTTTGAATTACCTGCTGAGGCTAATGGAATTCTGAGAATTGTTGCTCAAGAAGATGAAACGCTAGAAATTGGAGCTTTGATCTGTAAGATCGAAGTAATGGAAGGTGGAGCACCTGCTCCTGTAGCAGAAGCCGCTGCAACGCCATCAGCCACGACTAGCACTACTCCAAGTGGTAATGAAACTTATGCGACTGGTCATGCTTCACCGGCTGCGGCCAAGATCCTAGCTGAAAAAGGTATTGATCCAAATACTGTTTCTGGAACAGGTAAGGATGGTAGAATTACCAAAGAAGATGCTGAGAAAGCTCAGAAACCTGCACCTGTGCCAAGCGCACCTAAAGCGGCTCCTGCTAAAGAAGAAGCACCAGCTATTGTAGTGCCAGGCAGCAGAAACGAACGAAAGGAGAAAATGTCTTCTTTAAGAAAGACTGTTTCAAGAAGGCTCGTATCTGTTAAGAATGAAACGGCAATGTTGACCACATTTAACGAGGTGAACATGAAGCCGATCATGGACTTGAGAAAGAAATACAAAGAGCGTTTCAAAGACAAGTATGAAGTGAACCTTGGTTTCATGTCATTCTTTACAAAAGCCGTGACTATGGCATTAGCAGAATGGCCTGCAGTGAATGCAAGAATTGAAGGAAACGAGATTGTATATAATGATTTTGCAGACGTTTCAATTGCTGTTTCAGCGCCAAAAGGTCTAATGGTACCTGTGATCAGAAATGCAGAGTCAATGAGTTTTGATCAGGTGGAAAAAGAGATTATCAGATTAGCAACCAAAGCTAGAGATGGTAAACTTTCTATAGATGAAATGACTGGAGGAACATTCACCATTACTAATGGTGGAATCTTCGGTTCAATGCTTTCAACTCCGATCATTAATGCACCTCAATCGGCCATCTTAGGTATGCACAATATTGTGGAAAGACCAATGGCTGTAAATGGTGAAGTTCAGATCTTACCTATTATGTATGTAGCACTCTCTTATGACCACAGAATTATTGATGGTCGTGAGTCTGTAAGCTTCTTGGTAAGAGTTAAAGAGTTATTAGAGGATCCGACTAGACTATTATTAGGTATCTAATCGCGGTACCCATTACACACTACTAAATACGAAACATATGAAATATGACGTAACAGTAATAGGTTCTGGCCCTGGTGGATATGTTGCCGCCATCCGTTGTGCTCAATTGGGCATGAAAACGGCCATTATTGAAAAATATGATACCCTCGGAGGCACTTGTCTGAATGTAGGCTGTATCCCATCAAAAGCATTACTTGATTCTTCGGAGCACTACCACAATGCAGCTCACACTTTTGAGACGCACGGTATAGAATTGAAAGACCTCAAAGTCAATTTGGAACAAATGATCGAGCGAAAGCGCGGTGTTGTGACAGATAATGTGAATGGTATTGCCTTCTTAATGAAAAAGAACAAGATCGATGTCCATACAGGCATGGGTTCTTTCATTGACAAGAATAACATTAAGGTTACTGATTCTGCCGGAAAAGAAACTCAGATAGAAACTGATAAAGTCATTATTGCTACGGGTTCGAAGCCTGCCTCTCTCCCATTTATCAAAATTGATAAAAAGAGAGTGATCACTTCAACTGAAGCTTTGGAGCTGAAAGAAGTACCTAAGCACTTGATCGTCATAGGCGGTGGTGTCATTGGTATGGAATTGGGTTCTGTATATGCGAGACTTGGAGCTGAAGTTTCTGTAGTGGAATTCATGGATGACTTGATTCCTTCTATGGACAAAACCATGGGTAAAGAGCTTAAGAAGTCATTGAAGAAATTAGGTTTTAATTTCTACTTAGGCCATAAAGTAACTGAAGTCAAGGGCACAGCCAAAACGGTAACCGTTAAGGCAGAGAACAAAAAAGGTGAGCTAATTGAGATCAAGGGAGACTACTGCCTTGTTTCAATTGGTAGAAAGCCATACACTGAAGGCTTAGGACTAGAAAATGTAGGGATCAAAACTGACGACAGAGGCAGAATTGAAGTTGATGCTCATCTAAGAACAGAGGTAGACAATATCTATGCGATTGGCGATGTCATCAAAGGCGCAATGCTTGCACATAAGGCTGAAGAAGAAGGTTCGTTTGTAGCTGAAGTAATGGCAGGTCAAAAGCCTCATATCGACTATAACCTGATCCCTGGTGTTGTTTACACATGGCCAGAAGTTGCAGCTGTGGGACAAACCGAGGAGCAATTGAAAGCAGCTGGAGTTGCATACAAAACGGGCTCATTCCCATTCAAAGCATCTGGTAGAGCAAGAGCATCAATGGATACTGATGGAGTAGTAAAAGTATTGGCTGATAAGAATACGGACGAGATCTTAGGTGTTCATATGATCGGACCTAGAACGGCTGATATGATTGCAGAAGCTGTTGTTGCTATGGAATACAGAGCAAGTGCAGAAGACATTGCGAGAATGTCTCATGCCCACCCAACATATACTGAAGCATTTAAGGAAGCATGTTTAGCCGCTACTGATAACAGAGCGCTCCACATCTAAGTACTTATAACAATCAATTTTTAACGGAGGCTGTAATTACAGGCTCCGTTTTTATTTTATGTAAATATAAAGTCTTGATCTCGCCTGACTGGGTAATTGGAGTAAGCATCAGAATATCTCGAGCATAACTTCTAAAACTACCTATATAAGAAACGTCAGGATGGCCATCCATAACCAAATCGAGGTTAAAATCTAGTTGGCTGAATTGCTCAAACTTCACAATTGTAAAAGTCATATCATTGACATCTACATGCGTAATCTCCTCTTTTTGATACACATGAATAATTTGTTCTTCGTTTTCTTCATTCTGCCAATGGCCTAGAATGGATTCCATATTGGCTTCATAGTGCTCCTTTTCAGAATCAGAATAGAATAGTTGCCCTTGTTGGCTGCAGCTCATGACAGTGAACAAGAATAGGACGAGAATAATATAAAGTGGTTTCATAGTAAAATTGGTTACAAAACCATACCCAAAAGCCATTCCATCAATCTATTTTATTGATTTTCAGCGCTTTAGCTTACGCAATCATTCCCAATAAAGGAGTGTAATCCCAATATGAGACATATAATCAAAATTGAGACACAATTTTAGTGGAGATGTCAGCTCAATGAGTTTAAATGGCTATTTCACTCGAGGCACATTTTTGGCAGCTACAATTTCAGTGAAAAGGAAGTGAAGATGAAAGCCAAAAAACAACTATTGCAATTACTGTCTTTGATCATCACAGCAGTGGCATTTACAGCCTGCCAAGATGATATGGTTCCAGATTTAGAATCAGGCCCTGGACGACTTAAAATTTCAAATGACGCATTAGTCCTTTCAGAAAGGGTAGACTATAAAAGGGAGACTGTTAGTGTTCTTCCCATAGGCGATATCTCATCTGTAAGATCAACAGCCGCTGGTCAGAATTTTGAGAATGAAGGCTACACACTAGTTGCTGAAATCCAAACACCGGTCATCAATGGTGAAAAGACATCAGCTACTCATATCAAGATCATTGGTGACAAAGCCTATATAACTTATCACATCAATGGATCAGTTTATGGCGGTGGATTTGATATTATAGATCTGAGTAGTTCAGATAATATCCTTGTAACTGGCTCAGCACAATTCAATGATACTGACTTCAATGCACTAGATATTGATATTACCAATGGCGAAACCTTCGCCTATTTAGCTGGAGCCAATGGCAAAGGTGCTTATGTTGAAAAAATCAGGATAGACAATGGCCTCATAGTAGATGATACAGATTCACTACAACTTGAAGGATTCAATGCCAATGGTATTGCAGTTTCTAAGCACCAATTATATGTAACTGTTGGAGGAAGTAGTAACTCTGGTTACTACGCGATAGACATTCGAAATGCCAATAAAATGTGGCAGATCAATGAGCAAAAAAATGCGATCTATGCGAAGGATGTAGCATTGGTCTCAGCCGATTTAAATTCTCAATTAGCTTTTCTATCAGCCGGTTCAGGAACAATCGATGTGAGTCAAGTAACCTCTAAAGGATTGGGCAATTTCAGAAATATTCAAGCCGAAGAAATCAACACAAAAGATGGTAAAAACACAATCGCCTTAGATGGCCAGTACATATATGCCGCAATGGGTGATCAAGGTTTTCAGATCTATCATGAAGTGTTTCACAGTTACCTTTTCAAAATACCTACTAGTCAAATGGGAGGTGGTTTAACCAATGGCGTATCTGTTGACGATGAAAATATCTATATCGCGAATGGTTCAGGTGGAGTGTATATCGCCAAAAAGCCAAATGGTACTTCTTTCGAATTAACTGGCCTTCTTAACATGGCAGGCTCGGCCAACTATGTAGCATCGAGTAATGATTATCTCTTAGTTGCAAATGGTACTGGTGGAATTAAAGTGCTTCATAAGGATAATAATGAATCAGAAATAAACGCATGTATAGATGGTGACAATTGGGTTGTAAATACTAACGGCTCTTTTACTGTCAAGAATGATGAAGTCTTAATCAAAACAGGAAGTGTTTCATTTAAAAATGATTTGACCGTTCAAGGAGAGTTATATCAATGCGGCACATTGCAGGTAGGCACCAATCTAAACATTCAAAATGGAGGAAAATTAGATGCTGCTGGCACTTTAGTTGTCACTAGAGATTTGAGCCTTAATAACAACTCAACTTTGGTAATAGAAGGATCAGTAGTTGTATATGGAAACTTCAATTTCGGAGGAAAAATCATATTCGAAGGACAAGGTTCCAGTTTACAGGTTTTTGGTAATGTTAATAATAACGGTGGCTCTTATGAGGGTACTTATACTGGCACACCTTTGAAATAATTATAGACTCCCTTCACAGACTAGGCCGTCTTTCTCAAATGGTGAGAGGGCGGATTTTTTATGACCATCCTCGAACTCTAGCCACTCATCTTCAATAAGTTACTACTAATCGATTCCACTAAATGACCTCTATTCAATTTTAGACCTTTGGTTAAGTATTGATTAAAAACTTAAACAAAGAGAAAATGAAATCTATAAGAAATGTATCGGCAGTTATCGGATTTATTCTAGGTATTTTGGTGGTTATAATGGCCTAATAAGCGAAAGTTAAAATCGAATGAGTAGAAAGTATAAAGCATAAAAAAAGCCCTGAAATCAATCCCAGGACTTTCGTTTTCATACAATCAAAAAATATCATTTGCTCACCCTTGTTCCCTCAATTGGGTAGGCGTCTTCTCCTAGGTACACAGCACCGGAGAATGTGTCTTCTTCAAATGAAACTTCAATATCTGCGCCAGTGCCCATAACCTCGATTGAGGCAGTCATATTCTGATCAACAATATCCATCCCCATTAATTCTAGAGTTCCGAATTGATCAGTTTCTAAAGAACCAGTGTATGCTCCTGGTGCTCCAGAAATAACCATTGTTCCTCCAGATCCTCCATCAGGTGTATCTACTATGTATTCCCACGTACCGGTTGGATCATACGGTTTTGGCTTATCTGCTTTTGCTGAACCTGAACTGGCGTCTGTTCCTGCACAGCTTGCCACAAAGGCAATTACTGCTAGGGCCAAAAAGACTTGTTTCAGTTGATTAAGTGCTTTCATTTTATTCTGACTTTGAAATGATTAAGAAAATTAAAGTACAGAATTTTTCTCTAAATGCGGCTCTAAATCCTGCATAATTGATTCTTTTCAAAACGGAAAACTAATTAACCCTTTTCAAGTTTTGATTATACACTTTATCGCATAATTTTGTGCCAATTTGTACCTAAGTCAATTAAGTCGTTCTTCCAATTAAAGTATGCCAAAAGACAATAGCATAAAGTCCATCCTCATCATCGGGAGTGGGCCTATCATTATCGGACAAGCTTGTGAGTTTGATTACTCTGGTTCACAAGCATCAAGATCATTAAGAGAAGAGGGAATCGAGGTTACCTTGATCAACTCTAACCCAGCCACCATTATGACCGACCCAGTTACGGCAGATAATGTTTATCTGAAGCCGCTGACTAAGAAGTCGATCATTGAAATTCTGAAAAAACACGACATCGATGCAGTGCTTCCTACGATGGGTGGACAGACTGCTCTTAACCTAGCCATTGACTGTGATAAAGCAGGAATCTGGGAAAAGTTCGGTGTAAGAATTATCGGAGTTGACATTGATGCCATTGAGACTACTGAAGATCGTGAGAAATTCAGACAGAAAATGATCGAGATCGGTGTAAATGTCTGTAAAGGTGAAACGGCAACCTCTTTCCTAAAAGGAAAAGAAATTGCACAAGAGATAGGGTTCCCATTAGTGATCAGACCATCATTTACTTTGGGTGGTTATGGTGGAGGATTCGTCAATTCTCCAGAAGAATTTGATGTTGCTCTTGAAAGAGGCTTAGAAGCTTCACCAATTCATGAAGTATTGGTTGAACAAAGTATTCTAGGCTGGAAAGAATATGAGGTAGAGCTGATCCGTGACAACATTGGAAATGTCATCATCATCTGTTCTATTGAGAACTTCGATCCGATGGGAGTTCATACAGGCGACTCCATAACAGTGGCTCCTGCCATGACTCTACCTGATACAGTTTATCAGGAGATGAGAGACCTTTCGATCAGAATGATCAATGGAATTGGTCAGTTCGCTGGTGGATGTAACGTACAGTTTGCTGTAAACCCTGAGAATGACGAGATCATTGGTATTGAGATCAATCCTCGTGTATCAAGATCTTCTGCCTTGGCATCTAAAGCAACTGGTTATCCTATTGCTAAGATTGCCGCTAAATTGGCTATTGGCTACAACTTAGATGAATTAAAGAACCAAATCACTAAGACTACTTCGGCTTTCTTTGAGCCTGCATTAGACTATGTGATTGTAAAAGTACCTAGATGGAACTTTGATAAATTCAAAGGATCTGAAAGAAAGCTAGGCCTTCAGATGAAATCAGTGGGTGAAGCCATGGGTATTGGAAGAAACTTCCAAGAAGCTCTTCAAAAGGCTTGTCAGTCACTTGAGATCAAAAGAAATGGGCTCGGTGCAGATGGTAAAGAATTAAAGGATCAGGCTGCTTTATTGCATAGCCTTGAGAACCCAAGCTGGAATAGACTTTTCCATATCTATGATGCTTTCAAACTGGGTATTCCTTTCAAAACGATACAGAATAAAACCAAGATCGATAAGTGGTTCTTGCAGCAGATCGAAGATCTGATCGCTTTAGAAGCAAGAATTGAAACTCATACTATTGACACGATAGATGAGCCTTTAATGAGAGAGGCTAAGGAGAAAGGTTATGCAGATCGTCAGATTGCCCACCTCCTTGGTTGCTTAGAAAGTAAGGTATTCGACAAACGCCATGACCTTGGTGTAAAGAGAGTATACAAGCTTGTTGATACTTGTGCTGCCGAGTTTGAAGCACAGACGCCATACTACTACTCTACTTTCGATCAAGAGAACGAATCAGAAAGTTCAGATAATAAAAAGATCATCGTATTAGGTTCAGGACCTAACCGCGTTGGTCAAGGAATCGAGTTTGACTACTGTTGTGTACATGGTTTATATGCCGCAAAAGAGTGTGGATATGAAACCATCATGATCAACTGTAACCCAGAGACTGTTTCAACTGACTTTGATACAGCTGATAAGCTTTACTTCGAGCCAGTTTTCTGGGAACATATCTATGACATCATCCTCCATGAAAAGCCGGAAGGCGTAATCGTGCAGCTTGGTGGACAAACTGCTCTAAAGCTTGCTGAGAAACTTGATCGTTACGGAATCAAAATTATCGGAACAAGCTATGAAGCACTTGACTTAGCAGAGGACAGAGGTAGATTCTCAACTCTATTAGCAGAGAATAACATACCTTACCCTAAGTTCGGTGTTATCGAAGATGCAGAAGAGGCTATTACCCTTTCTAAGGAGCTAGGCTTCCCTCTATTGGTGAGACCATCTTACGTATTAGGTGGACAAAGCATGAAGATCGTGATCAACGAGCAGGAGCTTGAGGAGCACGTTGTCAACATCCTTAGAGATATTCCTGGCAACAGAGTATTACTTGATCACTTCTTGGAAGATGCGATTGAAGCTGAAGCAGATGCTATTTGCGATGGCGAAGATGTATACATCATCGGTATCATGGAGCACGTAGAACCAGCTGGTATTCACTCTGGTGATTCATATGCAGTTTTACCTCCATATAGCTTAGGAGACTTCGTCATTCAGCAGATCGAAGCGCATACTAAGAAAATTGCACTGGCTCTAAAGACCGTTGGTCTGATCAATATACAGTTCGCCATAAAAGACGATAAAGTTTACATCATTGAGGCTAACCCAAGGGCATCTCGTACCGTTCCATTTATAGGTAAGGCTTATCAGGAACCTTATGTGAACTACGCTACGAAGGTCATGTTAGGAGAGAAAAAGTTGAAAGACTTCGATTTCAATCCAGTGAAGAAGGGCTATGCGATCAAGGAACCTGTATTCTCTTTCCATAAATTCCCGAATGTAAATAAGGAGTTAGGACCAGAGATGAAGTCTACAGGGGAAGCGATCTATTACATAGATGACCTGATGGATGATTACTTCCTCGATATTTATTCAAAGAGGAACTTATATCTTAGTAGATAATGATATTATTTAAATTTTTACTTTTTGCTTTTGCCGCTTGGTGGATCTTCAAAAGCGTTGCCAGATTCTTATTTGGCAACCTGATCAAACAAGCACAGCAACAGCAGCAACAATTTAATCAACAGCGTCAGTCTGGTTATAGTCAACAGGCTAAGCCGAAGGACGGTAACGTGAGTGTGCAATTCTCGCCCCAGAAAAAAGAGAAGAAGTCTTCTCAAAACTTCAAAGGAGGAGACTATGTAGACTACGAAGAAGTAGATTAAGATTTATTACATCAAAATAGAAAAGCCACTAAATCGAGTGGCTTTTCACTTATAGTACAATTTTAATCTTTTTTAAAGCTCAAAAACCATGGCATTGATGTGCATGCCAGCACCAACAGAAGCAAAGATCACTTTATCTCCCTTATCTAATTCATGGCCTTCTATCTCACCTTTTTGAATAAGATCCAACATAGTTGGTATGGTTGCCACAGAACTGTTTCCTAATTTCTCAATGGTCATGGGCATAATCTCGAACGGATCAGCTTTAATGCCATATATCTTATAAAGCTTCAATAGGATTGCCTCATCCATTTTAGCATTCGCTTGGTGGATCAATACCTTCTTGATATCAGAAAGGTCCAATCCAGCTCTATCAATAGCACACTTGATAGCCGCAGCCACCTCCGTTAAAGCATATTCATAGATCTTTCGACCCTTCATTTTAATAAACCTTCCCTTGGACTTAGCTACTTGAGGATTATAAGAAGGTCCCATTTCTAGGTAGGACAACTCAACCGTTGCATCTGTACGAGAACACTGGCTTAGGTAACCATTTTCAGAATCGGAAGCTTTAAAAATGGTCGCTCCAGCACCGTCCGAAAAGATCATAGAGTCACGATCATAAATATCAACGATGTTCGATAAGGTTTCAGCCCCAATAACCATCACAGCCTTGGCATCACCACAACGAATCATTTGTGTCGCTTGAATAGCTCCTTGCAACCAACCCGGACACCCAAAGATGATGTCGTAGCATGTTGCTCCCGGATTGGTGATCCCCAATTTATGCTTAACCCTTGCGGCTAAACTTGGCATCATGTCCGTACGATTATCTTCAAGATCAAGGTTTCCAAAATTGTGCGCCACAATAATGTAGTCTAGATCTTCTGCATCCACAGAACTATTTTCTAGGGCATTCTGAGCTGCTAAAGCTGCCAGATCAGAGCAGGTCTGACCTTTATCAGCATATCTTCTTTCTTTAATACCGGTGATCTTCTCGAACTTACGGATGACCACATCATTCTCATCCGGAAAAGGCTCACCCCCTTCGGTATAAAATTCTGCATTTAAAAAATCTTCATTCTTCACCACTCGGGTAGGGATATAACTTCCTACGCCATCTAAAACCACACCTGCCATATTACTCATCCATGTTTTTGTAGGCTACCGCATCCCAGCATGCTTCTGCCGCTTGTTCAATTTTATCTGGGGTTAAAGTCTGATTACTATCGATATGAAGTTTTGATAGAGAAACGATTGGTCCATACAGTAGAGAAATGATAGTAAAAAGAGGAAGGTCTTTCATTTCCTTGGCCCTCTTAGACTCCAAAAAGAACTGCATGATCGGAGCCAGAATAATAAAAGTCTCTTCACGGGTCGCATTCTTCATAAATGGAGCATAACGATATTGCTCTACAAAATGGAACTCAAGCGGATGCTCGATACAATAGTTAATCAGGTTTTTCCAGAGATGCTTGAAACGCTCCTTATATGTGCCTTCCTCGCGGTAATCCTTGAGCATTGCTCTGATTACTCGCCTTTTGATCTCTGTAAAAAGTTCGTTGATGAGTTTTTCCTTGTTGTCGAAATAACGATAGATAGTTCCAGCACCCACATCTGCCCTCTCTGCAATAAGCGAGATGGGAGTTCCATGGAATCCATGCTCTCCTAGCAGTTCTAGAGTGGCCTCCAAAATGACCGTCCTTTTGTCCTGTTTAAGGTCTACCATCGTATTTTCAATGCGGAATGAACGTTCATTCCGCGACAAATAAAGTCAGCAATTGATTCGCATTCAAGAAATGAATAGAATTATTCAAGATTTTTAACAATCACAGTAAGGGTAAATGGCTTTGGCGGTAGAAAACTTTTGACCTATTTTTGCCTTCTGTTTACTTAAGAAAATAGGATGAGCTGGTTTCAGAGAAAAGTAAAAGGGATTACAACTCCTACAGAACAAAAGAAAGACGCCCCTGATGGTCTTTGGTATAAAACCCCAGGTGGAACTATCGTTCATACAAGAGAGCTAAAAAACAATGCTTACGTAAGTCCAGAAGATGGCTTCCATGTAAGAATTGGATCTAAAGAATACTTCGAAGTTTTATTCGATAATAATAAGTTCACTGAGATCGATGCAGATATGACCTCTGCTGATCCTTTAACTTTTACAGACAGCAAGCCTTACCCTAAAAGGATTGCTGCCACACAGAAGAAAACTCATTTAAAAGATGCTGCCCGTTCTGCCTATGGTAAAATGAATGGCAATGACATTACCATCTGCTGTATGGACTTTGCTTTCATTGGTGGTTCAATGGGTTCTGTTGTTGGCGAGAAAATCGCTCGAGCCATTGACCATGCTCTAAAAACCAAAACACCATTCTTAATGATCTCTAAATCTGGAGGAGCAAGAATGATGGAAGCAGGTTACTCATTGATGCAGATGGCTAAGACCTCAGCCAAATTAGCTCTATTAAAAGAAGCTGGTCTTCCTTATATCTCATTATTGACTGACCCAACTACTGGTGGTGTTACAGCTTCTTATGCCATGCTTGGAGATTTCAATATCGCTGAGCCAGGTGCCCTAATTGGTTTTGCTGGCCCTCGTGTAATTAGAGATACAGTTGGAAAAGACCTTCCTAAAGGATTCCAAAGTTCTGAGTTTGTGTTGGATCATGGCTTTCTTGATTTTATTGTAGACAGAAGAGATTTAAAGAAGCAATTGAGCACTCTTTTGAATATGATTGCCTAAGCATCGGAAAGCGATTGCTTAAATTTTTATAGAAATTATTTGAATCTATTGATTCGACCGCTACGTTTGTAGCATCAAGTCATTCCTAATGAGGCTTTTCTAGCCAAAAAAGGAATCGATTTATAAAGAAGCGTGGAGAGACAGGCTCTTTGAAGCGCTAGCAACCACTCCCGAGAAATCGGGGAAAGGTGCTAAATCCTGATCCCAAATGGGTGCCAAGTGGCATTCGGGAGAATATAAATTGGTTACCATGCGAAATCAAAGAGAACATTCGACCCAATTAGTGTATTTGCAACAAGCTGTTGCTCAGCATTTGATGTCTGCGGAAGAAATGTGTTGCTGTCTTAGCTAAACACCTCCGCTCCTTTTTTTAAATTCTAAAATTTTTATCACATGCTTACAACGAAAACATTCGTTGCAGCAGCCCCAAACAGGGATGCTAGCAACAGCTTACAATACTTATACATCAAAGAAAAATTCTATCTCGAATCAGGAGAATATTTACCTGAGTTGAGAATAGGCTATCAAACATTCGGCAAACTCAATGCTGACAAAAGCAATGTCATTTGGGTATTTCATGCTTTAACAGCCAATACTGATCCTACCGACTGGTGGAAAGGCCTTATTGGTGAGGGCGAATTACTCAATCCTGAAGAGCACTTTATCATTTGCGCCAATGTGATCGGATCATGCTATGGTTCAACAGGACCTAAAGATTTCAATCCTGAAAATGGTGAGAGATACCTACGCGACTTTCCGCAGATCACGATCAGAGATATGGTCAATGCTCATCAAATTTTGCGTAACCACCTAGGAATAACAGAGGTGTTCTTAGGTATTGGCGGTTCTATGGGAGGCCAACAGCTTTTTGAATGGGCCGTTCAAGAGCCTTCATTTTTCAAAAATATTGTTGGGGTAGGAACAGGTGCTCGAAGCTCAAGCTGGGGCATTGCCATAAGATCTGCTCAACGTATGGCTATTGAGGCTGATCCATCTTTCTATTCTTCTTCGCCAAAAGGAGGCTGGAAAGGCCTTGAAGCTGCACGCGCCATGGCCATGATCTCGTACAGAACTCGATTATCTTATAACAAAAGTCAGGTTGACGAGCCAGATCAAATTGACGACTACAAGGCAGAGAGCTATCAGCGCTACCAGGGCGCTAAATTGAATCAACGATTTGATGCAAGGACCTATTACTCGCTGAGTAAAGCCATGGACACTCAGGACCTTGGGCGCCACAGAGGCGGGGTGGCTCAGGCTTTAAAAGCCATCAAGTCGAAGGCACTAATTATCGGAATTGAAGGAGACTTACTCTTTTCAAAAGCGGAGCATAGAGAAATGGCCCATGGTATTGAGAATGCCAGACTGGCCTTTATTCCTTCCGATTATGGCCATGATGGCTTCTTGGTAGAAGCTCCAACCATTACCAAACTGATCAAAAACTTTTTAAACGAACAATAACATGCAGCACATTAAAATCGGCCTTTTTGGTTTTGGCTGCGTAGGGCAAGGACTCTACGAAACCATTAATAATTCGAAAAACTTTTCAGGTGAGATCACGAAAATCTGCATCAAAAATCCTGACAAGCACCGTAGTTTATCTAAAAATCTATTTACTACTCAAAGGGAAGAGATTCTTGAAGATGAGCAAATTGATGTCATAGTTGAGTTAATTGACGATGCAGAAGCGGCCCTTGAGATCGTTACACTTGCTCTTATCAATGGCAAGTCGGTAGTTACTGCCAATAAAAAAATGGTTGCTGAGAATTTGGCGAAACTAGTAGAACTTCAGCAGAAGACCGGAAAAGCAGTGCTTTATGAGGGAGCTGTTTGTGGTAGTATCCCAATTATCAGAACGCTTGAGGAGTACTTTGGCCACGAACCTTTAACTGAGATCAAGGGAATATTCAATGGATCAACAAATTATATTTTGACCCAGATTTTCGAAAAAGGAAATGATTACAAGGAAGCCTTGGCAGAAGCACAAGCCTTGGGCTTTGCTGAAACTGATCCTTCCTTGGACGTTAAAGGCTATGATGCCAAATACAAACTCAGCATCTTGTTGACTCATGCTTTCGGCATTCATGTACCACCGAGTCAAATAGTTAATCTTGGAATTGATGACATCAAACCTGCAGACTTATCATTCGCTAGAGAGCACAAACTAGAGATCAAACTCATTGCCACAGCGAAAAGAATTGGCCAAAAAGTATATGGCTTTGTTGCACCTCAATTTATTCGATCAGGACATAGCCTCGAGGGAGTTAAAAATGAATTTAATGCGGTAAGTCTTATAGGTGAATTCTGTGATGAGCAGAGATTTATCGGAAAAGGTGCAGGAAGCTTACCTACGGGCGCAGCGGTATTATCTGACATCTCAGCCCTGAGTTATGACTATCGATACGAATACAAAAAGCACTACAATCAAGGTCAAATAGAGTTTAGCAATGAATCTTTGCTTGAAGTGTATGTCAGCTTCAACGACCCTAAAAGTATCGACCTGAATAAATTTGAAAGCATTAAAGAGAAGTATTTTAGCTTTGACCAAAGCTATGTGATCGGAAATATCTGTATCAATCAGCTTTTGAATGGAGATTGGTTAAACAATCCACTTATCAATGTGATTTTAACTGAAAATGGAGCTACAGAAAGCCTAGGAAAGCTTTGTGTAGAAGACTTAAAAACAGAAGTTACTGAGCTTCAAAAAGGTCATGATCTTTTACAAAAGATCAGTCATTAAGATTCCGATATCGTTTGTCACCTTTTTTTGGCTATCTCTTACTGTTTTAAGCTTTTAGTAAATATATTTGTAGCCCTAAGAAAAGGCCTGTCTTTCAGGTCAATTTGTCTGATTAAAAAGATATTTGATGACATCTGTAATTATCACTTCAGTAGTAGCCTTCGCGGTAGTCATTTTATTGTTGGTTTTGATCCTATTGTATGCCCAGTCTAAACTGGTACAATCAGGTGATGTGAAGATCGTAGTGAACGGAGACACTGAGAATCCGATCGTGACTGCAGCCGGTTCTACATTGTTGAACACTCTTTCTGCTCAAAAAATCTTTTTGCCATCAGCTTGTGGTGGTGGAGGAACTTGCGCAATGTGTAAGTGTACTGTAAACGAAGGAGGAGGAGATGTACTTCCAACAGAGGTAGGTCACCTAAGCAGATCTGAGCAAAAAGAAGGCGTTAGACTTTCTTGCCAGGTTAAAGTAAAAAGCGATATGGAGATCCACATTCCAGAAGAGATCTTCGGTATCAAGAAATGGGAATGCGAAGTGGTTTCTAACTACAACGTAGCTTCATTTATCAAAGAATTTGTAGTAAAGCTTCCTGAAGGTGAAACTTTAGATTTCGAAGCTGGTGGATATATTCAGGTAGATGTGCCTGCAATCACATGTGAGTTCAAAGACATGAACATTGAGCCACACCCAAGTGATCCTGCTGGTCCGGATAAGTTCAAAGAAGACTGGGATAAATTCGGTCTTTGGGACTTGAAAATGGTCAACAAAGAGGAAATCTTCCGTGCTTACTCAATGGCCAACCACCCTGCAGAAGGAAACATCGTGATGCTTAACATCCGTATTGCTACTCCACCATGGGACAGAGCAAACAATAAGTGGATGGATGTTAACCCAGGTATTTGTTCTTCTTATGTATTTACAAGAAAACCAGGTGACAAAGTAACCATCTCAGGACCTTATGGTGAGTTCTTCATCAAGCCGACAGATGCAGAAATGTTGTACATCGGTGGTGGTGCAGGTATGGCGCCAATGCGTTCTCACTTATTCCACCTTTTCCACACCCTGAAAACGGGTAGAAAAGTATCTTACTGGTATGGTGGTAGATCTAAAAGAGAGCTATTCTACTTAGATGATTTTGAAAAAATCGAGAAGGAATTCCCGAACTTCAAATTCCACTTAGTGCTTTCTGAGCCTGTGCCTGAAGATAATTGGGTAGAGAAAAAAGATATTGACGATACAGAAGGCGATGGCTTCTTAGGTTTCGTTCACCAAGCAGTGATCGATCAGTACCTGAGCAAGCATGAAGCTCCTGAAGAAATCGAATTCTACTTTTGTGGACCTCCAATGATGAACGCAGCTGTTCTAAAGATGTGTGATGACTGGGGTGTGCCAGATGAGAATGTTTCATTTGACGATTTCGGAGGATAATCATCCTTTTAAGATAAAGACAAAGCCATTCGGAAACGGATGGCTTTTTTTATGCCTTGTCAATTCAAGCAATCAATCTATATTCGTATATGAACCTCAAACTCTTCTTCAAAGCACCACCCACCATAGAAGGATTATCACAATCGGCACTGGGACAAAGCATTAAATCTTTAACGGATGACAGCCTTGATCTAGAGCAAATGGATTTGGCCATTGTGGGTCTAACGGAAGACAGAGGTACACATGTCAATCTGGGAGTGTCAGAGGGAGCTGATCGAATCAGAGAGCGTTTTTATCGTCTTAAGAAAAGCAGCACCAATTATAAGCTGGTCGATTTAGGAAATCTTCAAAATGGTGAGTCTTATGAAGACACTATTGCACGGCTGAGAGAGGTTTGCGAACACCTAATGGCGCATAAAGTAGTGCCGATTGTTATTGGAGGCACCCATGACCTAAGCTTGGGTCAGTATTATGCTTACGAAAGCAAAAAGGACTTGATCTCAGTACTCAACGTGGATGCCAGATTAGATGTAGAAATTCAAGGTGATCCTAATGAGACTTTCTTGTCAAAATTGATTACTCACCAACCTAATTTTCTATTCAGTTACAACCACTTAGGCCACCAAGAATATTTAGTGGAAGCTGACGCACTCAGCGCACTAGAGAAACTCTATTTTGAGGCATTGAGATTAGGTGAAATTAGAGATAATATAAAACACGCGGAACCGGTCATAAGAATGGCCAATATGCTGGCCTTTGATACATCAGCTATCAAAAGCTCTGACGCCCCAGGCAATGCAAAAGCAGAGCCTTTTGGCTTAACTGGAGAAGAAGCATGTCAGTTGATGTGGTATGCAGGCATGAATGAAAAAATGAGCTCGGTAAGTATCTCTGAATACAATCCTACACTAGATGATCAGCTCGAAAAAACGGCTTCAATCATCGGCACCATGATCTGGTATTTTATTGAAGGTTATTACAATCGTAAAGACACTGGCCAATTCAATTCAGATAATTATACCAAGTACACAGTAAGCTTTGAAGGGTCTGAAGACACTATGACTTTCTATAAGAGCAATCTGTCGGAGAAATGGTGGATGCTTGTTTCTTATGGTGAAGGACATTTAGACAGAGCCTACATTCCTTGCAGCTATGAAGACTATACTGCAGCTACCCATGGCGACTTCCCAGAACGTTGGATAAAAGCTCAAGGAAAACTGATTTAATTCTCCGCCTTCAAATTGGGGAGCCGGCAACGGCCTGACGGGGTTAAATGAGAAAGCCCTCTACACCGTGCGTGCAAAGGGCTTTTCAACTGGGTCATTAAAATAATGATTTCTTTTACTAATCTACTTGACTAACATTACTAATACCCAGTCACTTAGGAGTACCCTACTCCAGCATTAATATTTTTTCAAACTGACTTTCCCCATGGTATTCTTCAAATACACTGCGAGCAATGCAGATTCATACTTTTTAGGAAAAGGTTCTCCTTTCAAATTCAATTTGGTCGGATGATTTGAGCCGGTCCTGAAAAAGAACACTTCTGTGCTTCCTAGCTTAGTATAAGGCATTAGATTACCGAACCGTTCCAAATCATTCCAGATGGTATCTGAAACAGTAACTAAATATCGCCTTTGAACTGGGCCCGTATTATTCTCATTTCTGACAAAAAACTCTTCTTGAAATTGAGTATCAAGATCGTTTTTACCTGGCTCACTTATGGAGGACCAGACCATTATAAATATTAGCATTACTACTAGGCCAACTCCAATTCTTTTCTTGGTCATATCAGGCCCCTTGCCTTTAATTCTAAATACTTATTGATCGTATTGACGCTTAACTCTTTTGGCGGAGTGAGAATGGTATGGATACCGTGTGCGTTAAGCTCTTTCATGATAAGCTTTTTCTCATAGACCAATTGCTCGGCAATTCCTTTAGTATAGATTTCCTCCACTTCTTCAGCCTTAGTGTTGATCAATTGGCCTACCTCGGTATTCTCAAAAAAGATGCAAACCAGCAAATGCTGTTTGGCGATTCTTCTCAAGGAAGGAAGCTGTCTTTTAAGAGATGAAAGAGACTCAAAGTTCGTATATAACAAGATCAACGAGCGCTGATTAAGCTTACGTCTTAACGTTCCATATAACCGGGCCAAATTAGACTCTTTATAAGCCGTTTTCTGCTTATATAAATGCTCTAAAATTAAATTGAGTTGAATATTCCTAGAACTAGCTGGTAAAACAGAATTGACCTTCTCTTGAAAAGTAATCACTCCAGCTTTGTCGCCTTTTTTAAGTGCAATATTCGAAATAACTAAGCTGGCATTGATGGCATAATCAAGAAGAGTCAGACCATCAAAAGGCATCCGCATTGCTCTACCTTTGTCAATCACTGAGTAAACTTGTTGTGATCGTTCATCTTGAAACTGATTCACCATTAAGTCACCCCTTCTGGCTGATGCCTTCCAGTTGACTTTTCTATAATCGTCTCCAGAAACATAGTTTTTGATCTGCTCAAATTCCATGTTATTCCCTATTCTTCTGATCTTCTTGATCCCGAATTCTTTCAATTGATTGCTTAAAGCAAGCAGCTCATACTTGCGCATTTGGATAAAAGAAGGATAAACTGCCACGGCTCTTTCAGAACTCCCTTTGACTTTCCTAAGGACTAATCCAATAGGAGAAGCAATCAACAAATTGACCACGCCAAAAAGGTATTCTCCTCTTTTTACAGGTCTTAATTGATAGTCTATCGTTTGAACTTCACCTGCTTTCAATTTCAGATCAAATTGCTGATCCCTGATCTGAAACTGATCAGGCAACTCTTCCAGCACCGTGACTTGGACAGGTAAATTATATCGATTTTCTAAAGTCAGTTTAATCGGATTATCATCTCCATTGGAGAACTTTTCAGCGCAAGTCCTATCGCCAACAACCCCTGTCTTATTGATAAAAAGAATGACCGTATCTAATACAGTTGATAGAAGCCCAAGGTAAAACAGCACCTCTGCAAGATACCTCATCCAAGGAAAGAAGGCAGCTCCAATGTAGAGGAAAATGACAAGGGTAGCTAGGGCGTAAAACCTTGAGGTTAGAAAATATGATCTCCAGAATTGCTTCAACGAGGCACCTCAGTTTTAGCTACTACTTGATTGATCACTTCATGAGCGGTGGCTCCTTCCATCTCCTTTTCAGGCGTTAGCAATATTCTATGCTTCAATACTGATGGAGCTAAAAACTTAATATCATCAGGAGTGACAAAATCTCTTCCTTGAATAGCAGCAAAAGCTCTTGAACTATTTAATAGGGCTAATGACGCTCTTGGTGATGCGCCCAAGTAGATTGCAGAATCATGTCTAGTCTGATGAACGATCTCAGCAATATATTTGATCAGCTTATCATCAACGATGATCTCTTTAACAGCCTTGCGATAGTTCAAAATGTCTTTGGCTTTTAGCACCGATGAGATATCATCAATTTGACCACCTTTTCGATTCATCTCATTCATTAGAATCTGAGATTCTTCATTTAGCGTTGGGTAGTCAATTTCAATCTTAAATAAGAACCTATCTAGTTGTGCTTCTGGTAACCTGTAAGTCCCTTCTTGTTCAATCGGATTCTGTGTGGCTAATACTAGATAAGGAGCTTCCATAGGGTAGGTTGTACCATCAACAGAAACCTGTCTTTCCTCCATCACTTCAAACAAAGCTGCCTGTGTTTTGGCAGGAGCTCGGTTGATCTCATCGATCAAAACTATATTGGAGAATATAGGCCCTCTTTTAAATTCAAATTCGCTTGATTTAAGATTGAAGACACTTGTACCAATAACATCTGATGGCATGAGATCAGGGGTAAACTGAATTCTTGAAAAATCCACCTTTAAGCTCTTTGCAATAAGTTTAGATGCAAGGGTTTTAGCCACTCCTGGCACCCCTTCAAGAAGAATGTGCCCATCCGCTAAAATGGCAGTTAACATCAAGTCTACCATCTGCTTCTGACCAACAATCACTTTGCCGATCTCTTCTCTGATCTTTGCAACACCTTCGTTCAAAGCAGAAAGGTCTACTCTATTCTCAAACGATTCGTGTGTGTTCTCAACTGATTCCATAGAATTCATTTAATCTATTTTCTAAATCTTTTAATAGGCGATCATCGACTGACCTACCGCCTTGCTCAACGGCTACTATGAGCTCTCTGAGTAATACGATTTTCTCTGAGCTGTGTCCAGACTTTTTACTTAACTCATCTAAAAAGTCGTCATTGAGATGCTCTGTATTCAAATTATAGTGGCTTCTCACATATTCCTTCCAATAGAGCACTCGCTTCTTCATGAGATTCAAGTGGTCACTTTGGCGGTAGTATAAACTGCCTAATGTCTGCACAAAATCAAGGCTCAAATTAGGATTTCCTTCCAACACAGGAATGATCCTCTGTCTTCTTTTGGCCTGAAAAAACAAGAAAATGACCAAAACAGCCATTAACAAATAGGCAGCCATTCTTAAGGATGGATTAGAGAGTAACACCCTAATAGGACTTCCTGATTCTAATCGGCCCAATTGATAGTACTCAATATGCAATGGGGGTTGATCCTCAGGAAAAGTCTTCATCATTTCTTCTGTAAAGACTGAAGTTTCTGGTAAAAGAGTAAAGTAGTTCGTAAAAGCCAAAGGCATACTACTAAGGAAGAGCTTCCCCTCTCCCAAAGAATAACTCAACAATACAGGCCTTTTAATGCTATTCTCCGCTAATACATCAAAGTCTTCGCCTACCCTATCAAAAGAAGCCAGAGCTCCTAAAAACGGATAATTAATAATCTGGTCTTTAAATGTGATGGCTTCTGAATTTTCACCAGCCAAAGATTCAGAAATAGCCTTTGGGTTAAAGCTAAAGAAGGTAGCTTGCTCGCGCATTTTAATTGAAAGGGTATCGGCTAATTCTCCCTCCATGCTCTGTGCTGCTAAAAGCACCGTTTTACCACTCTCCACAAGTTGCAACAACAGCTCTGATTCGTCTTTACTAAAGGATAATTGGTCGGCAACAATAAGGATGTTATTGGTTGAGTCACCCACCTGGTATAACTCATATAGTGTCTCGAAGCTGGATCGTATTTCTTCACCTTTGAAAAGTGAAGGACTGAGTTCATATAAAGCTTTAGCTCCAAATGGATTCTGGTCAACATAACTGTAAGTAGCTGCCCAGTTTTCCTCTTTTGGTTTTTGCATTTCATAAACCACATAGAAGGCAATTAAGGCAATGAGCAATATGACGTACTTATTTTCTTTCACTCAGCCATTTTTCATTGATGTTGTTCAAGTACTTCTGTGCCTGATCAGATAACCGCTCATTGGCCTCAAAATGTCCATACCATGTATAGTCAAAAAGGTAGCCTAATTCATTGAATTCAGCTTCTGCGGAGTTTCCATTCAGTTCATAAGCATACTCTCGATTTGTTTTACCTTGTTTAAGATCGATGAAGCCAGCATTTGAAGCTTTATACAAAGCATTTAAATACATCAGCCTGATGGCAGTCCTATATTCCCTCTGAGATAAGGCAGTCGAAATGTCCTTTTCAAAATCAATGGAATCTAGATTCTCTTCATTTACATCGAAGAAATCTAATTCTCTAGCTTTACTAGGTTTAAAGACGGCATTGACCTCAATCCCAAAAATTTTGATGATGAAATAGATAAATGCTGCGAAGAGTAAAAGCTTTAAAACTATGTCTAGCAGATTTCTGGAAACTTCACTTTGAAAAAGGCCCCAAAACCAATCTCTTACTCTATTAAGAAATTTTTGAAAAGCTCCTTCTGGTTCTGCCTTAACTACTTCATATTGATAGTCACTATCAGACCTAAAAGACTGAATCTGTTCAGCGTCAAAAGACCTCTGCTCTTCTTGTGAAAATGCGGTGCCCGAAGAAACTAAAGCAATAAATAAGAAGAATACCTTAATAAGTCTCCTCATCAGAATTTTGATCCTCCGCACTATCCAACTCTTCAATATCTGTCATTAACCCTCTAGACTCAGTTCTCTCTACAAGATTGAAATACTGAAAAGCCAGTGCTAAGTAGGTTAGTGAATAAGTTAAAATGGCACCAAAAGTTTCGACTACTGAAAAGACAATACCTAAGGCTTGCTGGGTAGGAGACATTTCACCCATACTCTGAAGGATATCATCCGGATCTCCACTTTCAATCGCAGTCGAAAATGCTTCAATTCCGATCATCAATGTTCTAGGTAGACTGAATAGGGCAGAGATTAAATAAGTAATAATGAACATGATCACCAATAGACCGAATGTACTCCACCACTTGCCTCTTATTAAGGTAAATGACCTGCTGAAGGCATCAATAGGATTTGAATCTTCAAAAATGATGATAGCTGCACCCAAACTTAAAACCACCGCCAAATAGACACCTGGTAATAGGAAAAAGAAGAAACCAATACCTACAACTAAGGCTACCAAGATATTGTACCCTAAAATATTGAAGATCCTAGAGGGTAGTCCATTTGTCACAACGCTCATGGTAATATCGGAAGGAGCTCGATCTTGATAGGCCCTCATATAACCATAGGCAATTGATGGCATAATTGAACCAGTCACAATAGTGTTTAACATACCTATACCAAACACATTAAGTATGTTTAGGAAGTCGTTAGCAGTGGCATTCAAAGGGTCGAATCCGACTAGATCCATCGAATATCTATTCACCAAAATATTTAACAGAAGCAAGATGGGCCCCGCGATCAGAATCTGCGACTTTAAATATGGACCTGCATTCTCTCTAAGAAAAACGAAGGTCATGTTTAGCTTTTCGCCAAACTGCCTCGTTTTATAGAATTCAATTTGTGGTGTATACGCCATTGCGATATAGTTTTCTTGGGTAAATGATGATGTACCAGATCATAAATGCCAGACTCAGCAGAATGATAGCAGCCTTTAAAACAACAGGCATACCAAACAAACGCGTGATGTATGACTCAATGAAACCAGCGAGTATAAATAAAGGTACTAAGCCTAGAACAACTTTAGCCCCTGTTAATGCACCTTTCTTCAGTGATTCGAGCCTGCTGTAAGTGCCGGGAAAAAGCATTGAATTTCCCATGATCAGCCCAGCTCCTCCTGCCATAACAATCGAAATGATCTCAATAGTACCATGCAACCAGATAGTGAGCACTGAAGTAAGTAACAGCTCTTTTTGGTAGAAGAAATACTGAAATGAACCGAGCATAATGCCATTTCTAAAAAGCAAGAAGCCGGTACCTACTGACGCGATTATGCCGAATGCAAAAGCAATGAATGACACCCTTATGTTATTAAAGGTGATGGCAAGAAACATGGGGAATTGATCCATTTTGGCATAAACTCCAAGCGGCTCTCCATCTTCAATATTTTGAAGGGTATTATTCACATAGGTATCCCCCATGATCAAACGAACAAATGAATCATCTTGTGCTGCAGAGAATGCTCCGATGATACAACTCAGAACAAAAATTAGGAACGAGATACGAAACTCCTTTCTATGGTTCCAAAAGATCTCAGGTAATTCAATTTTCCAGAAGTTGGCAAATCGATTCTTTTGTTCTCTTTTATTTCTGTAGATGTATTGATGAACTTTAGTCGAGAGGTTATTCAAGTAGGCTGCGATCTCTGATTTAGGATAATGAGTTTGAGCAAATGCCAAGTCATCCGTTAGCTGAATGAACAGATCTGCTAGTTCATCAGGATCATGCTTGGCCTTTGTGGAAATAAGCCTTTCGAACTCTTCCCATTTCTTTATATTTGCCTTCACAAAAGCCGATTCTCTCATCTTTGAACGCTATTATAGCCAAAAATTAGGCATTATAAACACTTATGCAAAGCGTTAGTATCAGAACCACACAGAACGTTCAGTTAGACTACCCTCTAGCGGGGATCGCTGACCGAATTCTAGCTTTTGTTATTGATGCTTTTATCATCTTCAGTTTCTTTCTGGTTGCAACCTTTATTTTAAGTCAATTGGGATTGTCCTTGGGGTTTGTAGGCACTATGATGATCGCTATTGTTGGCTACCTCTATCGATTTATCATTGAAGTAGCTAACAACGGACAAACCATTGGAAAAATGGCCCTGAATATCAAAGTGGTCAAACTAGATGGAAGCCAACCTTCAGTTGCCGCCTATTTTTTGAGATGGCTTTTAGAACCTATTGACTTCTTCATTACAGGATTAGGAGTTGTAGTGATCATCTTAACTAAAAACGGGCAAAGAATCGGGGATCTACTGGCCGGAACGACCGTGGTGAAAATTAAAAAGATCAGTCTTACCAATGTGCAAAACAAGGTGATCATGGACAAAGTAGATGATGACTATCAGCCTACTTTTCCCCAAGCTGCTGATCTGACTGATGCAGAGGTAAGGTTGATCAAACGCTCTCTGAGCGCATTCAAAAATAAGGCCCATCGTAAGCCATTGGTAACACTTGAAAATAAGCTCAAGGATAAGTATCAGATCAAAAGCGATATGACAACAGTCAAATTCATGTATGCACTTTTAAGAGACCACACCTATTACGTCAATCGATGAAATCCTACACCAGATCACAATTAGCCCTTAGGAATGGTCAAGATCGAGAAGAAATCTGGGTGGCCTATTTAGGAAAGATCTATGATGTATCCGATTCAAGGTTATGGAAAAATGGTAAACACTATGAGCATTGGGCAGGTCAGGACCTGACTGATGAGCTTCCCGATGCCCCTCATACGGAAAAGGTATTCGAGAAATTTGAGGTGATAGGGGAATTAGAAATAAGTTAAACAGAAAACAGGGAATAGTCCTGATTTCTGCTTAACTGATGAATTTATACTCGAAGATTAGCTTCTTTCAGCAGCATCCTCAACAGCTTGCCATACCCTGAAAACATTCTTATAGCACATCTTGGCTATGTCTTCTTCGGTATATCCTCTTTTTAATAATTCGTAGATCAAGTTCGGATAAGTTGAAACATCCTTCATACCAGTTGGAAGAGAATCGCCTACACCATCATAATCAGATCCAAAGCCTACATGATCAGTACCGCCAGTAAGTTCTACTACATAATCGATATGATCTGCAACTGTGCTAACATTGGCCCAAGGATCATTCTCCTTCGTATATGCTTCTATGTATGCTTTTGCTTTTGGATCATCGCGTGTCAGCTCATTGTCTGCTAACCAATTGATGACATGCTCATCATAAGAATTCCTTTTGGCTCTATATTCCCCATCTAAAAAGCTAGATCCAAAATTGATCATGATCACACCATTTTCTTCACCTAATCTTTTGATCATGTCATCTCCCATATTTCTTTCGAAGCCTGGTGTAAAATGACGGGCAGAAGAATGTGAAGCTATGACTGGCACATCTGTCATTTCCATTACTTGCCAAAAGGTATCATCAGACACATGAGAAATATCAACCATGATACCGACACGATTCATTTCTCTAACCACTTCTTTTCCATAATCACTCAAACCACCGTGAGTTCTTGTAGTATCATAAGAGGAATCGGAGATTTTATTATCCTTTCCATGGGTTAATGTTATATATCTCACTCCTTTCTTTTGGTACTCTTCAACAAGAGCAATATCCCCTTCTACAGGAGCACCATTTTCCATTCCCATCGGTAGAGAAATCTTACCTGCTGCAAAATTTGCTTCCACATCTGATGGTGTGTAAGCCATAGCAAACTGATCCGGATAAGTGTCTGCTAGCTGTTTGGTCATGTAGATCAATGAGTCTGCAAACTTCTTGGCGTATCCATCTATGTATTGATATTGGGCGGGAATGTAAATCGACATGAAAGGTGCGTCTAATCCACCTTCCTTGGCTCTTGGATAATCAAAATTACCGTCTGCCGCATCAATAGACACATTCAATACTTTACGTTGAACCATGAAACCACCCCTTTCCATTCTATAAGGGAGGTCAACATGACCATCTACAATAATGTATTTCTGAGCCAGCTCATTAGCTTTGGCTCTCAACTCATCATCAGTTAACTCTTTTGGTTCTGATTGGCAACCGGTCATTACGACAAGCACCAGCATTACCAGCATAAAAATTTTAGTCTTCATCATCTTAGCTTAAGTCGGAAGATAAGCATTGCCTCCTATAATTCTAATGAGGTTTTGAAGGGCTGACTATAGAAATGATACTCGGTAATTCCATTCATCGATAAAATCCGTCAGTTATCGAAAAATCTTGACACCTGAAGGATACATCAGTCATCTTTCTTTATCAATCGACTAGAACAATGAGACTCTCAATCATCCTAATTTGCCTACTCGCAATATTCAGTTGCTCAAAAGAGCCCCAATTAACTGCCTCAAATACCAGCAAACCTGCTGACTTTCGTGGAGTTTGGGTGAACCAATTAAGCGACCAACTTCAAGTAGTATTAAGTATCGAAGAAGATCATCAAGCCATTCACATGAGAATCTTAGGAGATCATGTTATTCCACTTGATTACAAGAAGACAGACAACCAAGCCTTAATCAAATTCAAAGATGAAAATGGTGAAATTTACCATCTGCTGGCTCAAGTAAATGACAAAGAAGAAATGAGAATGTCTATCACTAGCGAGGACGTCCCTAGCTTTATACCCATTGGACAATTGGGTGAACATGTATACAAATTGAAGAGGTTAGAGAACAATAGTAGTTTGATCACCACTTCAGCTTTAAAAAGAAAAAAGCTCAATTAAACTTGAGCTTTTTTGCATTAACCTGAATAACCACAGCGCCAATTCCTGCAGTCAGCAAACTAGCAAGCATTACAGCCCACCAGAAATACTGCATATCTAAGAGTCTAGTACCTACTTCTGACCAAAAAGCACAGTACAATCCAACTACTGACCAACTCATAAAATAATAATGTCTGGGGTACCAACCCATGCTTCTCTTCACAGCAGGGGAAACCCCAGCTGCTAAAGTTAAAAGACTAAAAATGGCGAAACCATGGAAAAGTGAGAAGCCTCCAAAATTGTAGATCCCAAAAGCTGTGAGATTCATAAAGATCATACACCAGAAATAAGCATATCCTATTCTTACGTGCCTCTTATCACCTTTGGGCCTCAAAAGAACCACTGAACCAAAAACCATGGCAGCAACTGCCAATATGGTATGAACTAACCCGAGCAAGCTGTGTACTATTCTAAGTTCTTGCAACCACTCCATCATTGACGAGTTAAAGTCATTTCCATTATCGGCCACCACTGCGTGCCATCCATACTAAAAGATCCTTTTTCGACCCATGAATCCCCATCAATAGTTATTGTGTATTGTATTTGACCTCCGAGCACATCAAAACCCCATATAAAATTTCCATTCTCATCAATCTTGGCTGTTGCAAGTGTCGTCATACCCTCCTTAATGATGGAGTGGAACTCATATCGTTTATTATCTAGGTTATAATAGATCATTCCCATGGCATGGTGACCTTCCTTGCCTTCAGATCCAATTCCCTTTCCTTCTACCATAAGTGCCAAACCACCGATCTTCGACTCCACCACTTCTTCAACCTCAAACTCTATTCGTTGCCTGCTTTCCGTCATTTGCCAACCAGAGCCTTTCCAAGTACCAACCCATCCTGATAGCTGATCCATATGTTCTTTCGATAATCTTCCATCTTGTGCCTGAGCAGAATTACTCAGTACCGTGCCCATGATTACATAGATCAAGGCAATCAATAATCCCGTTGCTGTGTCTTTCATCTTTTTCATGATACTTGAGTTTAAACTAGTTTATTTTATAAACTATATTTTTAAATTTTTTTAAGGTTTTAAATACTGTTGAATATTCTTCACATAAGCTTCAAATGCCTCTACTCCTTGTGGGGTCACTTTACATGTAGTCTTAGGTTTCTTACCTTCAAAGCCCTTGGTAACTGAGATATATCCGGCACTAGATAGCTTGTCAATCTGAACGCTCAAATTACCTGCCGTTGCGCCAGTCTTCTCTTTGATATAAACGAAGTCAGCACGCTCGACACTAATTAATAGTGACATAATTGCCAACCTCAACTGTGAGTGTAATAAGGGGTCTAGTGAATTAAAGGCCACGTTGCTTTTTATAATTAAACTTCATCACGTACCCTGGCAGCAGATAACCAATTGCTATACCTACAGCCATTGCGGGTAACTGATCAATTTCATCTAAACGAAACGCGAATATAGACATTGCCCAAAGACATGCTGCACCAAATTGTAATACTTTAAAGCGCATCATGGCTCCTGAAATGAATGTCCCTACTCCTGCTAGCATCAGCATCAAAGGAACGATCTGAAAATTTAGTAGTTGACCATTGATGATTACAATGACCATCGCCACACCAAGACTAAACCATAACCAAGCATAAAGCTTATCGGTATAATGCGTAACGGCAGCTTGCTTTTCTTGTCTTCTACCATAAACCATACTCACTATGGCTCCAATAAACATGATGAACCAAGCCATTGAAGGCTCTTCGATTACATCTGCCACCGCAAAGAAATAGTGTAAGGCAGCAGCTGAAATAACCAACCAACCCCATAGCAAGAAGTAAAAACTATTATCCGTATAGCGCTTTCTGGCCTTACCAATCATACTGTTGATCAGATTGAGACTCTCCTCAGGCGATAATTCTTTGTCTTCCATAATAGAAAATTTCTGTAATTATAAAGTAGTTTATTTTATAAACCTAATTCTGAGAACGCAAAGTTTTTATAAAGGGTTGCGAAGCTTTCGTTATTTTTGAAGCGATGGCGAGAATTCTTATTGCAGATAGTGGATTTACTAAAACGGATTGGAGACTGATTTCAACGGATGGCGCTATAGAACAAGCCCGTACACTTGGCATCAACCCATACTACCAAACCGAAGAAGAAATGAAGGAGGTGATCCAAGACCTCTATGGCCAAATGCCTGGTGTTATGGACCAGATCTACTATTATGGTACGGGCTGCTCTTCAGGCACCAATCGAGATAAGATCGCCAAAATCTTGAAGAACTATTATCCTGCTGCTGAAGTAGATGTTAACCATGACCTATTAGCTGCCGCTCGTTCTTTGTGTGGCGATGAAGCTGGTATTGCTTGTATCATTGGTACAGGTACTAATTCTTGTTTGTACGATGGTAAGAAGATTACATCAAATATCCCTTCATTAGGTTGGGCTATAGCAGATGAAGGGGGAGGTACCTATTTGGGCAAAATGCTTGTGACAGACTACTATAGAAAGGACATGCCTAAACACCTCAGAGTGACCTTCAAAGAAACTTTTGGGTTAACAAAGGATGATTTCCTAGCACATATTTACCAAGAACCAATGCCCGGGAGGTTCCTAGCTACTTTTGCCAAATTTATTGGTCACCACATCAAGGACCCTTATATGTATCAATTGGTAGCTCATGGCTTCAATTTGTTCTTAACGAAGAATGTAATGAAGTATGATGGGTTTCAAGACCTTCCAGTGCACTTTACGGGTAGTGTGGCGTATCACTTTGGCACGATCTTAAGATCAGTCGCTCAAGACAAAGGCATTTACGTGAAGCATATTTCCGAGCATCCCATAGCAGGACTAACCCTATTTCATCAGTAATAATTGAGTCATGAACATTACAGAGTCGGAATCAAATCACAATCACTTGGAACAAATGTCAGTCAAAGATCTATTGACCAACATTAACCGAGAAGACCAAACAGTGGCACAGGCAGTTGAAAAAGTAATTCCTCAAATTGAGGCATTAGTTAAAGAAATTGTACCTCGCATGTCAAAAGGTGGACGACTATTCTACATTGGCGCTGGCACAAGTGGAAGACTGGGAGTAGTAGATGCCTCGGAGTGCCCTCCTACCTATGGGGTAGAGCATGGAATGGTTGTTGGATTAATTGCTGGAGGTGACTCTGCCATAAGGAAAGCTGTTGAATTCGCAGAAGACGATGAGCAACAAGCTTGGAAAGATTTGAAAGAATTTATGATCAATCACAAGGATACTGTGATTGGAATCGCTGCCTCAGGTAGAACGCCTTATGTCATTGGTGGGTTAAAAGCTGCAAAAGAAAATGGAGTCTTAACAGGATGCATTACTTGTAATCCTGATAGTGCATTGGCTTGGGAAGCTGAGTACCCTATTGAACCGATTGTCGGCCCTGAGTTTGTAACAGGCAGCACACGAATGAAAGCAGGGACTGCACAAAAATTGGTTCTCAACATGATCTCAACCTCGGTGATGATTCAGCTAGGAAGAGTAGAGGGAAATCGCATGGTAGATATGCAACTATCAAATAATAAGTTAGTCGACAGAGGAGCCAAAATGGTAATGGAAATGCTCCAAGTAGATTATCAAACAGCAGAATCACTCTTGAAAAAACATGGCTCCGTCAGAAGCGTTATTGAGGCAGTTAAGAACTCCTAATGCACGATATTGAACCATACTATCGCTGGTTAAACCACTACAATGTAGCCGAAGACCCCAACTCTCCATATGATGGTAAGAAGTACAATTTTGATCTCTATTCTGAGAACATTTACGGCTATTACATCGACCCGCATTGGGATTTTATGGGATCCGAAACCTTATATATTAAAATACTTTGGGTCGACTATCACCAAGGATACATCATTATTGAATTCATTGGCGAGTGGAATGATGCTATAAACAATGACATCATGTATTTAAAGCGGAACATTGTTGATCACTTCTCCAATTTTGACATCAACAAATACATATTGATTGGTGAGAACATTCTGAACTTCCATGGTTCTGATGACAGCTACTATGAAGAATGGTTCGAGGATATGGAAGATGGATGGATCACAGCACTCAACTTTAGGGATTTTGTACTCGAGGAAATGCAGAATTACAATATCGACAGCTACTTCAATTCTGGCGGTGAATTAGATATAGTCAACTGGCGCACCTTGAAACCCCAAGTTCTTTGCGATAAGATCAACCAAGTGATCAGCAGGCGAATAGATTTAATTTGATTGAATCGGAGCGATCATTGGAATGAGATACTTTTTGCCATCTTTCAAATCCAAACACAGAGCTCGTGTTCTCTTTTTTTCGAGTAATTCAAAAGCTCTTTTCTTAAAGGAGAACTTCGCTCCTATAGACAAATCCATAATTCTCAACTGCTTTGGTATTTGATCGAAATCGCTGATTGCTCGATAGAGATTATGATCATTGGCAGTAGATGCCTTGGGATTCTTCATATGCTTGGCCAATGGGCGCAATACTTCATCCGGAAAAACCTGATCATTCATAACCGGCAAAAGCAATCGTTTAAACTCGCTCTTCCAATGAGGTCCATGAGGTTTAAGTCTTCTCTTTGGGTCATGCACTCTTCTATGAGCCACTTCATGGACGTATGTGATCAAAAATTGATAGGGATTCAGATCGGCATTCACTGTGACACGATGCGATCCATCTCGTGGATCATAGCGGAAGTCTCCCAATTTGGAGCTTCTCTGTTTACTTAGTCGAAAATCAAAAGGAGATTCATCCCAAAGCCCAACACAGTAATCCAATGCTTGGTCTGGGACTTTACCCAAAAGTACAGCTCGAATTGAAGACACTATTTCTTTCTAAAAACCAGTTTTACCGGAACACCTTCAAAGTCGAAATTCTCCCTGATCTTATTCTCCAAGAATCGCTCGTAAGGTTCCTTAATGTATTGAGGAAGATTACAGAAAAAAGCGATAGTAGGAGTATGTACTGGCAATTGAGTGATATACTTGATCTTAATATACTTTCCTTTCAAAGCAGGAGGCGGATATCTTTCAATTTCAGGCAAAATGGCCTCATTAAGTTCAGAAGTAGGAATCTTTCGGATTCTATTTTCATAAACCTGAACTGCCATTTCAATAGCCTGGAAAATCCTCTTCTTATCAGTAACCGATGTGAATATTTTCGGGATCCAGTTAAGCGTACCCAGCTTTTCGTCAAGTTCTTTCTTGAAGCTTTGCATGGTATTGGTTTCCTTCTCAATAAGATCCCATTTATTCATCATCAGCATCACACCCTTTTTATATTTCAAGGCAAGACTGATAATGTTCATGTCCTGTGCTTCTAAGCCTCTTGTCGCATCTATCATAACTACACATACATCAGAGTCTTGTAAGGCCTGCAAAGCACGCATCACAGAATAGAACTCAATGTCCTCATGGACCTTGGATTTCTTTCTAATCCCAGCAGTATCTGTTAAGATAAAGTCCTGACCAAATAGCTTATATCTTGAGTTGATGGTATCTCTGGTAGTTCCAGCTACATCCGTAACAATGGTTCTTTCCTTTCCTAGAAGTGCATTTACAAAAGAAGATTTTCCTGCATTGGGCCTGCCCAAGATGGCAATTCTTGGAATTCCTTCTTCGGGATTTTCATTGCCTTCATCCTCGAAGTGCTTGACCACTTCATCTAACAGTTCACCTGTACCGGCACCACTCGATGACGAAATAGGAAATACTTCACCTAATCCAAGTGAATAGAATTCACTCGATTGGTACGACCATTCTGCGGTATCGGCTTTGTTGGCAACAGTTAGGATGGGCTTTTTCAAACCCCTAACAACCTTAGCAAAGTCTTTATCTAAATCGGTCAAACCATCGTGACAATCGGCCATAAAAAGAATGACCGAAGCTTCATTCATAGCCTCAACCACTTGCTCACGAATAGCACCTTCAAAAACATCATCTGAGCCTGAAACATAACCGCCTGTATCGATTACGGTAAAATGCTTTCCGATCCATTCGGCATAGCCATAATGTCTGTCTCTGGTTACTCCAGATTCATTGTCCATAATGGCTTGCCTTCTTTCAACCAATCGGTTGAAAAAAGTCGATTTTCCCACATTCGGTCTTCCTACTATCGCAACAATATTTGCCATAAACCTAAGTCAATTATAAATTAGGAATTACGAGTTTTCAATGTCTTCGTAATAGCTCCTAATATTCTGAGAACTTCTTCACAATCATCAAGAAGTTCATTTAATACACTTTTACTCATCATACCAGAAGACCTCATGACTCTTAGCCAATACCTTGACTCTCGCGCTTCCTTGTATGATATACTAAGTTTGAATTGAAAGTCCTTAGTAGAATAACCACCAATGGCTTCTTCTACATTAGCTCCTATTGAAGTTGAACTCCTCAATAGTTGACCAGTAATTTCAAACTCCTTCTCTTCTTTCCTGAATGCCCTTACAGCTTTCACTACCTTGACAGCAAAGTCAAAGCTTTTCTCTTGAATAATATTAGTGTGTGCCATATTGAAAATTGATAATTCTTAATTGACCATTCTAACCAGAATAACCAAATCCTTTTAGTTTCAATTCCTTCTTTCTCCAGTCCTGCTCAACCTTCACGTGTGTCTCCAAGTGAACTTGCTTACCGAAGAATTTTTCTAGGTCCTGTCTTGCAGCGATACCCACCTTCTTGATGGCTTCACCTTTATGACCAATGATAATTCCTTTTTGACTTTTCCTCTCGACATAGATATCCGCCATAATTCTGATGATGTTCTCATCTTCTTTAAATGACTTAGTGACTACTTGGCAACTGTAAGGAACCTCCTTTTTATAATTTAAGAATATCTTCTCTCTTATGATCTCATCGACAAAGAATCGTTCAGGTTTGTCGGTCAACTCATCTTTCGGGAAGTATGGTGGATGATCCGGTAAAGCATCAATGATCATTTGAAAAAGATCTTCCGTATGTGTCTTTTCAAGAGCCGATACTTTGATAACAGCATCAAAATCGATCATCTCTTTCCAATAGGCAATCTTATCATCTGCTTGAGACCCTTTTGCTAAATCGATCTTGTTCATCACCAGAATAATTGGAATGTTGAATTCCTTCAAAAAATCAATTTGTTTCTCATCAGCATACTTCTCATAAAGATCAGTCACGAATAAGATCACATCAGCATCTTCATATGAGCTATTCACAAAGCTCATCATATTTTCATGCAGTTTATATTCTGGTTTCAGAATACCTGGAGTATCGGAATAAATGACCTGAAAATCATCACCACTTAGAATCCCCATTATGCGGTGTCGTGTAGTCTGCGCTTTTGAAGTTATGATCGATAACCTTTCACCGACCAAGGCATTCATCAAAGTAGATTTTCCGACATTGGGCTTTCCAACGATCGCAACGAAACCAGCCTTATGAGGATTTTGTGACATTTCTAAAATTAAGTTGCAAAGGTACTTGTTTAGATTTGATTTATCATCTACTTTTGTAGCCCACTTCAGAAAAGTTGAAGTTGGTAGATATCGCGGGATGGAGCAGTTGGTAGCTCGTCGGGCTCATAACCCGAAGGTCGCAGGTTCGAGTCCTGCTCCCGCTACACAGAAAGCCTTAGCAATTGCTAGGGCTTTTTTATGTCCTGAAATTCATGACCTAAATCATCTTCAGAATTGACGGTAATCAGTCAATTTATCTAATCGGGAGTATACCTTCATTAATGATAAATCAATCGAAAGAAGGTTTAAAAAAGGAGGTTATCATGAAAAAGATTTTAGTCCCAATTGATTTCTCAGATTGTTCAAAATCAGCTTTAACCAATGCCATAAAAATTGCTGAACGCATGCATATGGAATTGCTCTTATATCATTCTGTTGTAGTGCCTGTTGGCTTTGCAGAAGGTGCTCCTGTGGGTGGAATAGATATGGGTTTTGAAGAAATGGAAAAACAGTCTAGATCAGACTTGACTCAATTGATCAAAGATTTTCCGATGTTGGAAAAAATCCCTTTTTCTGAAGCTATTCAATATGGTTCTTTATCAGAGTCGATCAATGAATTAATTGAAACTGAAGATGTCAAGCTCATCGTCATGGGAACTCATGGAGCCTCTGGTTTAAGCGGTGCCCTTTTAGGATCCAACGCCTATCATGTGATGAAGCATGTAAACAAACCGGTTATTGCGCTTCCGGAAGGTGCGGATATCACTAAAATGACTCACATCGCTTTAGCAGGTGATTACCTGAGTATTCCAAATCCTGAGCTTATTAAGATGGTGATTGAATTAGCTAATTCATTCTATGCGCAAATTCACATCATTCATATTGATAAGGGAGACGTGGTAGTCAAGGATCAGATTGATATCGCTCGAGGTATGGAGAAATACTTGAAAAACTCCAATCATACTTTCCATTTTAGAAAATTCGAAGACGTTAGTGAGGGCTTAATAGAGTTCGCAAAAGAGAAAAATATAGATCTCTTGGCCATGATAGCCAAGAATCACAATTTCTTTGATCGATTACGAAACGGAAGTCAAACTAAAAGAATGATGTTAGATATCCCCATGCCGCTGATGGTGTTGCATGAGTAAGTATATGTTGAGGTTGTTAGAAAGCCGGTCAAATTGACCGGCTTTTTTTTTTGACGTATTAAAAAAGTAGGGTGAAGTAGTAACTGTTCATAACCAAAGGATTTTTGACCTCCCTTTTATTTAAATTGGCCATTAAGTTCATGAGATCGTTACCGAGCAATCCAATTCTAAAAGGATTTAATCCAGACCCATCCATTATTCGAGTAGGTGAAGATTACTATATCGCTACTTCTACTTTCGAATGGTTTCCTGGTGTTCAGATTCATCATTCAAGAGACTTGATCAATTGGAAGCTCATCGCTCAGCCTTTGAATCGACTTTCCCAATTAGACATGACAGGCGTACCAGATAGCTGCGGTGTATGGGCACCTTGTTTGAGCTATGATAAGGGCACTTTTTATCTGGTCTACAGCAATGTCAAATCTTTTGATGGCACTTGGAAAGACACACCAAACTACTTGGTAACTACAGACGATATCACAGGTGATTGGTCCGAGCCCACCTACTTAGCAAGTTATGGCTTTGACGGCTCCTTATTCCATGCACCAGATGGCAAAAAATGGTTCCTGAGCATGCTGGTCGATCACCAAAAAGGAAAGTTCTTTGGCGGAATTGTACTTCAAGAATACGACCCTTTAAAGAAGATGCTCATTGGCACTTCGCATCACATATTTGAAGGAACAGAACTGGGGAAGACCGAAGGTCCACACCTTTATTATCGAAATGGATATTTCTATCTCATAACAGCTGAGGGTGGTACAGAGTATGGTCATGCAGTAAGTATGGCAAGGTCTAAAAGCATTTTTGGCCCTTACGAAATCCATCCAGAAAACCCGATCATCTCTGCCAAAGACTCTCCGGAACATCCCCTTCAAAAAGCCGGACATGGAGATCTTGTTGATACATCAGATGGCAGAACTTATTGTACCTATTTAGTGGGCAGACCGCTATCGACCCATGGAAGATGTACTTTAGGGAGGGAAACGGCTATTTCAGAAATGGAATGGAAGGAAGACCAATGGTTGTATGCAAAAGAAGGAAAAGTACCTCCGGTTCACTTAGAGCATAAAGGTGATCAAAAGGCTGATTTATCCACCAACTACAAATTCAATATTGAAATCAACCAAGATTTTCAAGCACTTAGAAGGCCTATCGAATCGAGTTGGGCGAGAATTAAAGACGAAAGACTCGAATTAGTTGGGCAAGAATCTCTCAATAGTTTATTTAAACAAAGTTTACTAGCACATAGGGTTCAATCACATCATGTAGAAGTAACCACCAAGTTGTTTTTTAACCCAGAATCATTTCAACAAATGGCGGGTTTAGTTGGCTACTACAACTCCTATCATTGGATCTACTGTTTTCTTACTCTTTCAGATATGGGCAATCGAATTCTGAATTTGATGGTTTGCGATAAGCATATCATTTCAGAGCCCATTGCAGAACCTACTGAATTGGACCATGACCCAGTAGAACTCAAAGTTGTCTTTAAAAGAGATTCTCTTCAATTCTCATTCAAAAAAGAAGAGAACTGGATCAATTTAGGGCCTCAATTAGATGGCAGCATTTTATCTGACGACTATGTCAGAGATGAAAACAATTGGTATAGACCAGCTTTTACAGGTGCTTTTATTGGGATGTGTTGCCAAGATCTTACAGGAAAAGGCAAAAATGCTCAATTCGAATATTTCAATTACAAGGAACTGGAACAATGAAAATTCTCCTACCCATATTACTGATCCCCTTGATCATTTTATCATGCGCATCAAAGGAACAAACCAATGAGACGAATGTCATTGTCGAAAAAGCCAAATTCGAACCAGCGGATGGTCAAGTCATTCTCTTTGTAGGGCAAGAAATGGAGGCTATTGGAGGTTTGGAGCAATATAATGATGGGTACTTGGATCATTTTGATACACCAGCTGGGTTTACCATGTACACTAAACTAAGGCCAGGCGATGAAGAATTTGGTTTCACATATTCTGGTTTAGCTGGGCTTAACTCAACTGATGATTGGGGAGATAGCCCAAGCAATATGTCACTCCAATTAGCTGACCCTGATTTTGAGCATATGGCTTTAGCTATTGGTTTTGAAATGGTCAACCATGAAGGTGCGATCGCGAGAGGAGAAAGAGACAGTTTAGTTTTTGCTTTTGGTAACTGGTTGAAAGCACTTGGAAATAGACCTGTGTTTTTGAGAATTGGTTATGAATTTGCCGGATCTTGGAATCACTATAATCGGGAAGATTATATTGCCGCATATCGCTATATGAAAGACACATACGATTCGATGGGAGTTTCGAATGTAGCCTATGTCTGGCAGTCGCATGGCTTTGACGAACCTCTTGAACACTTAGAAGAATGGTATCCAGGCGATGATTACGTAGACTGGTGCGGTTATTCATTTTTTGCTCGAGGAGACGAGGCTAACATGATTGAATTTGCTCGTTCAAAAAACAAACCTGTCTTTATTGCGGAAGCTACCCCAACGCTCGGTACAGAAACAGTGAAAACAAACGGGCAAACGATCAAACTACATTTAAAAGACCAAGAAGATGCAGAAAAAGCCTGGGAAGAATGGTTTACACCCTTCTTTAAAACCATAGATGATAACCCAGATGTTGTCAAAGCCATAAGCTATATCAATTGCTTTTGGACAAGCCACACCATGTGGAAGGAGAATCCCACCTTTCAATTTGTAGATGCCCGACTCCAAACTAATCCTTGGATAAAGGAGCAATGGAATAGTGAGATCAAAAAAGAGAAGTACATCAAGGCCTCTCCGACACTCTTCAATGATTTAAAATGATTTCTAGGAATGGAGCTTTACACCATAATTAAAGCCCCATTTCTCATTAGGCTCTAGAATCTTTAATCCTTCTCCATTATTTAGAGCATTGACATTGCAAGTCATCGGTTCGATGGCTATGGATTCTTGATTATCTGGGGTAAAGACTTGCAAAAACCTGAAATTTCGATCTTGCCATATTTCTAATTTGTAGTCTGGTAACTTTAAAAAAGTCGAAGCCCTTTTTGAAAATTTTTTCAATTTGAAACAGGTATCTAAATTGTGTCCATTGACACTTTCAAACTTATCGAAAGCATAATAAGGCCCCTTTCTTCCTGTTGGAATCATATGCTCATTTATTTCAACTTGCTTTTTGGAAGGTGCCTTTAACCTTAATTCGTCATAGCCATCAACATGAAAATAGGGATGCCACCCATAACCACAGGGCAAAACACCAGAACCTGTATTAGTGATCTCATGTGAGATCTTTAAAGACCTTTTCTTGAGTTTATAATTAACTCTAAAATGGAAAGGAAAAGGATAAGATTCGTGTTCACCACTATATGTCAGTTCCGCTTCAACTTCGTTCTCTGCAATCTGCTCAACTTGAAACTCCATATTAAAGATGAGGCCATGCAGTGCATTCGGTCTTCCGAAGTCATTCAGATCAAACTGATAAGATTCACCTTCTAAATTGAACTTACCTTCTTCTAATCGATTAGGAAAAGGGAACAGTAAAGAGGACTGAAAATGAATTTCGTCCTGTGTGCGTATGACGCAGCGGCCTTTTAAATACAGCTCTTCAATGGCGGCTCCTGCCGAGGGATTTATTTTAAAATGGCTATCGCCATTCTGGATCAGCATAGTTCACATTCGATTGAACTACAATGTGACAAAAAAACATTAGAGACCCAATAAATTCTTGTAAGTCAAATCCTTAAATGTACTGATTGATAATGTTCTCGAATAATTCTTGCTTACCGCTTCTTTGCTTGGGCTCACCATTAGCGTGAGCTAGTCCGTGTAAATCAGTTAATGACAGTTTGCCTTGAGCAAACTCCTTACCCTTACCTGAATTAAAAGACGCATATCTGTCTTCAATAAGCTGCGAATACTTGCTCTCAGTTAGAATTCTATCTGCGATTTCTAATGAGCGTGCAAAAGCATCCATACCCCCAATATGAGCCAAGAAAATATCTTCGAGATCAGTAGAATTCCTTCTTGCTTTGGCATCGAAGTTAATTCCACCTCCTTGTAGACCACCCGATCTTAAGAACACCAACATCATATTGGTTAATTCATTCAGGTCAGTCGGAAATTGATCTGTATCCCAACCATTTTGATAATCACCTCTATTGGCATCCATACTTCCAAGTAATCCTGCATTAGCGGCTACTTGCATTTCGTGCTCCATTGTATGCTGGGCAAGTGTAGCGTGATTGACTTCAAGGTTCAATTTGAAATCACCCATCAAATCATATTCTCTCAAAAAGCCAATAACCGTTGCGGCATCAAAATCATACTGGTGTTTCGATGGCTCAGCCGGCTTTGGTTCAATGAAGAACGAACCTTTAAATCCTTGGCTTCTCGCATAATCCTTGGCCATGTGTAAGAATTGCGCCATGTGGTCAAGTTCAGCTTTCATATTGGTGTTGAGTAAAGACATATAACCTTCTCTACCACCCCAGAAAACATAGTTTTCTCCACCTAATTTTATGGTCACATCAAGAGCATTCTTTACTTGTGCGCCTGCAAAAGCGACAACATCCATATCTGGATTTGTTGAAGCTCCATTCATATAGCGAGGGTTAGAAAATAAATTAGCCGTACCCCAGAGCACTTTAACTCCAGATGCTTTTTGCTTTTCTAAGGCATAGTCGGATATAGCGTCAAGTCGTGACTCTGATTCGGCAAGCGAACTTCCTTCATCAACTAAATCAAAATCATGAAAGCAGTAAAAAGGAGCTCCCATTTTAGTGATAAACTCGAAGCCTGCATCCATTTTGTCTTTAGCTCTTTCAATGGCATCGGCTTTTTCATTCCATGGAAAATTCTTGGTACCTGGTCCAAAAGGATCACCACCTGTTCCACATAAGGTATGCCACCATGCAATAGCAAAACGAAAATGCTCTTCCATGGTCTTTCCAGCCACTACCTTACTAGCATCGTAATACTTGAATGCAAAAGGATTATCTGAACCCTTTCCTTCGAATTTAACCTGCCCAATTCCTTTAAAAAATTCCTTATCCCCTGTAATGATACTCATGGCTAAATATGTTTTCTCTTTTTGAATTTAATACATTTTGAAGTTCTGATTTCCACGTTCCATATCCTGAAATATGCTGACTAGAATCAGTTCCTGGTTGGTATATTTTAATGACATCTTGCTGCTTTACAGCCACACTCAAATTGTCAAATTTGCCTGCCCCTACTGCTCCTGCCTTAGCAGCACCAACTGCACCAGTCGAGTCTAGCATTTCTATTTCGCAATTCAGCACTGATGCTATAGTTTTAGAAAAGACAGCTGATTGAAACAGGTTGTCATTCCCAACCTTGATTTTATTAATTGATAGTCCTAATTCATTAAAAATTTCTACACCATAAATGAAAGAGTATGCTATTCCTTCTAGAGCGGCTCGAAATAGATGTCCTTTACCGTGACGGTTTAGGTTTAAATTAACCATTCTAGAACCCAGGTCTTTGTTTTGAAACATCCTTTCTGCACCGTTGCCAAATGGAAAAATCATTAAACCGTCCGAGTTGATGGGAACAGAAGAAATGAGTCTCTCCAGATCATTATATGAAGTCTGATCACTCATCAACATTTGACGCATCCAGCTATATTGAATGCCTGCCCCATTGATACATAAAAGAATTCCAATTCTAGGTTCATTAGCGCTGTGGTTGACGTGAGCAAAACCATTGACTCTAGACTGCTTATCATATAGGAGTTGATCCGTCACACCAAAAACGACTCCTGAGGTACCCCCTGTGGCAGCAATTTCTCCCGGCTCAAGCACATTCAACGATAAGGCGTTATTAGGTTGGTCGCCTGCCCGATAACCTACAGGAGTACCCAATGCTAGACCCAATTGATCTGCAGCTTGTGCATTCAAAAACCCTTGTTCACCAATGGTTGGTGTCAATTGAGGTAAGAGACCAAAATCAAAACCATAGAATTCCATCAATGCTTCGCTTACTTGGTTTTTTTGAAAGTCCCAAAAAACACCCTCAGAAAGACCAGAAACGGTAGTATTGATTGCGCCAGTAAGTTTAAAATTGATAAAGTCACCAGGCAAGAGAATTTTATCGATTTGCTGATAGATCTCTGGCTCATGATCCTTGACCCATTTTAATTTTGATGCTGTAAAATTGCCCGGGCTGTTCAATAAGTTATTCAAGCAATAGGCCTCGCTTAACTCTTCAAAGGCTTGTTCTCCTATACCTACTGCTCTACTATCACACCAAATAATTGCTGGTCTAAGAATGTGTTGGTCCTTGTCGAGCAATACTAAACCATGCATTTGATAGGAAATCCCAATGGATACAACCTCTTTCCTCGATGTTCCAGACTTTTCAAAAAGCTTGTTGGTTACATGAACGAGGTTTTCCCACCAAACTTCTGGCTGTTGTTCAGCCCAGCCTTTCTGACGGGCGATAATATCCATCTCGGTCTCTGGATATTGAACGATAGCTATTGTATTAAATGTGCTAGAATCAACTAATGCAGCCTTGATCGAACTGCTCCCAATATCATATCCTAAAAAGTACATGGGTAGGTTTTTCAATATCGAAGATAGAAGACCTTCGCCCACTTTAAATGAAAAGCATTGCGTCAGACACTCGTCAAAGCGCTTCGTTCATACTTCACATTTTCTAAAGTTGATCTAAGAACTCTTCAAGGCTCTTTTCTTTCGGTAAATCTAGCTTCTTCCGAAGCCTATATCTTTTGGTTTCAACTCCTCGGACTGAAAGATTCAGCTGATCAGCAATCTCTTTGGAAGACATATTCATTTTAAGTAAAGTACATAGCCTTGCCTCTGGTAAGGTGATTTTTGGATGAACAGTCTTTAATTTTTTGAAGAAGTCATTGTGGACAAAATCAAAATGCTCTTGAAAGGATTTCCAATGTCTCTCTTGATTAACCGTATCCTCAATTTTATTGACAACTCTTCTGATTGTCCTTCTGTCATCCTCATTTTTGGCCAGTTGAGTCAATAGAGATTTAGCTTCCAAAAGCAAATCATCTTTCGCCAGCATAGCCATATCATTTGAAGATAGCTCCTGTGTCTTCTCTTCCACTAAAGCCATCAAATCTCTATTCTTATTACGCAATTCTGAATCTGCTCTATTATCAGATGTAGGTGCCAACATTTTCTCCAATTGAGCTAACCATTTTTGATAGGCAGATTGACATTGAGATAAGTTTAAATCAGGTTGATATACAACACTAGGCTGAATGGATCTCAAAGCGGATTCTAAATTATCATAAGCGCCAACTGCTACTCCAGCGGCTCTGGCTGCCCCATAAGCACCAGTTGTATCTACCACCTCTATCTGACAATTTAAAAGTGTAGATATGGTCTTTGAGAAAATTTCAGACTGGAACATGTTATCATTTCCTACTCTCATGATATCGACATCGATACCCATTTCCTTTAGAATATTGACTCCATAAACGAAAGAGAATGCCACTCCCTCTAAAGCAGCTCGGTAGAGATGACCTCGGTTATGCCTGTTGAATTCAAGCCCTAAAATGTGTGAGCCGATGTTTTTGTTTTCGAATATGCGCTCAGCCCCATTACCAAAAGGTAAAATGCAAACTCCATCCGAACCGATAGGTACAGTTGAAGCCATTCGCTCCATATCAGTGTAGTTTCTGTCTGAGCGAGCAATTTGATGCTTTAACCAACTGTATTGTATTCCCGCTCCATTGATACAGAGCAGGATGCCTATTCGATCTTTTCTCTCCTCGTAATTCACGTGGGCAAATGCATTAACGCGAGATAATTGGTCATAACTAGGCTTATTGACAATACCATAAACTACACCTGAAGTACCACTTGTAGCGGCTATTTCTCCCGGATTTAACACATTTAAAGACAAAGCATTATTAGGCTGATCGCCCGCTCGATACGTGATAGGAATGCCAGGATTTAAACCTAGAAAATCAGCAGAGAACTTAGTGAGTTTTCCATGGATTCCCGTTGTAGAAACCAACTCTGGCAGTAAATGATCATCTATACCATAGTAGCTCAAAAGTTCTTTACTCTTTTCCTTTTTCGAATAGTCCCAGAATATCCCTTCTGACAAACCGGAGATGGTAGTATTGATCTCACCAGTGAGCTTCATGGCGATGAAGTCTCCCGGAAGCATGGCCTTATGGATTTTTTCGTAAATGTCTGGTTCGTTGTCTTTGACCCACTTGAGTTTTGAAGCCGTAAAATTTCCAGGTGAATTTAAAAGATTGAGCAGGCATTTTTCTTCACCCAATTCCTCAAAAGCCTTATCTCCAATTTTTACCGCCCTACTATCGCACCAAATGATAGAAGGTCTTAACACGCGTTGCTCCTTATCAACAAGAACCAATCCATGCATTTGATAGGAAATACCAATTGCAGAAATTTCAGAAGGGTGTATGTTTTGATCAGAAAGTAAATTTCTGGTAGCATAGGCTATATTTTGCCACCATAATTCAGGTTGTTGTTCTGCCCAACCACTTTGGCGACTCAACATTTCCATCTCTCTTTCAGGGTAACTCGAAACGGCTACTTGTTCTCCGGTAGCAGAATTGATCAATCCTGCCTTGATTGAAGAAGAACCAACATCATATCCTAATAAATACATAGAAGTACGTCAATAGTACTTCAAATGTATCTTATTAGATCAGAAAGACTAAAAATCATGTACTTATTTCCACCAGGGAAGAGGCAACTCTATGTCGGCAATAGAATCGATGATCATATCTGGCTTGAATGGGAAATTGCTCAGATCTTCTCTTTTACTCATTCCTGATAAGGTAAGAATAGTATTATAGCCTACTTGAACACCACCTTGAATATCTGTGGCTAGGGTATCTCCAATAACCGTAGCCTCATCTGTGGCCAATCCAATATGCTTTCTCGCTTGCCTCATCATCACTGGGCTTGGCTTACCAACAGAAAAGGCTGTTTTACCAGTTGCCGCTTCGATCATGGCAACCACTGAAGCAATGCCTAAATTATTCCAGCCCGCTTTTCTAGGTGACGGATCTAAATTAGTGGCTATCAGCTTCGCTCCTTCAAGAATAAAATCAATGGCCTTACGAACCATTTCTAAAGTAAAATTGATTCCCTCACCGACAACAACAAAATCAGGGTCATTCTGCACTAGAGTGAATCCATGTTCATGCAGACTAGAAATGAGACCACCTTCGCCCAGAACATATGCCGTACCATTTGGAAACTGCTGACCCATAAAGTGGGCAGTGGCCATAGCCGAAGTATAGATATTTTCTGGATCAACAGTAATCCCCATTTTATGGAGTTTTCTAACCGCATCGATGGGTGAGCGTTGACTATTATTCGTCATAAAAGTGAACGGAATATCTTCTTTCTGTAAGGTCTTAATGAATTTATCCGCACCCGGAATCATTTCATTTTCAACATAAATCACTCCATCCTGATCGATCAAAAAACCCTGTGGCATATCTTAATTTTTTCTGAAGATGGTTGATAGAATATTTTCAACCAATCTTGCACTCATTAAACTATCATTAAGTGTAAAGAGAGGACTTTCAGTGAGCCCGGCTTCAACACATCTTTTTACTTCTTCAATTTCATGGACATAACCCGTGCTCTGAAAAGGAACCTCGAAAGACTCCATTTCATCTCCACGCACAATATCATAGGACTGCGGCTGCCAAAATTTCGGTAATCTCACAAATCCGTCAATACCGTAAATGCAGGCCTCTTTATTTGTATGTAGAGCAACACTACCAAATAGCTGAGCCATTTTTCCACCATCATAGGTCAGTTGCACCTGTATACTCTCATCAACACCTGTATTTGACAACTGCGCATTAGCTACAAATGAATGAGGCTCCCAGCCAAACAGATCAGACATGATTGTTAAAGGATAAACCCCCACATCATATAGAGCTCCTCCAGCCAAATCAGGATTTAATAAGCGGCCATCCTCTGTCAGTTTATCTAATGACCTAAAGCCAAAACTCGCTGTCATATACTTCACCTCGCCTATCACCCCAGTTTTCACTTTTTCAATTGCCTCTCTATAGGCAGGTAAAAATCGCATCCACATAGCTTCCATCAAGAATTTACCTGTCTGCTCCGCTACTTCTTTCATCTTCACTATTTCGTCAGAAGAAATTCCCATAGGCTTTTCACAAAGCACATGCTTGCCTGCTCTCAACGCATCTATGGTATTCTGGCAATGAAAATTGTGGGTAGTTGAAATGTATACTACATCTACATTCGGATCAGCTAATAGAGCTTCGTAGCTATCATATACCTTCACATTTGGGAATTCTTGCTGCAACGCCTCAGCATTTGACCTTGATGCAAAAGCATATGGCACTTCTCCATTAACCTCCTCAAGACTGGCTAAAAATTTTCGCGCGATTCTTCCAAATCCAATAAATCCCCAATTCATATTTAAAGATGGGCAATCATCTTACATCAGGGTATAGCTTGGCCAATTTTTTTGTGGAAACTCCCCAACCCCATCCAGCACAAATAATCACGTAAAGAAAATGAGCCTTGACCACGCCCCATTCAACTACCCGCCTATCAGAAGAGTAAACTTTCTCTTTCAGCTGTACTATTTTACCCAACTGATTCATGCGCAAGCAAAAGGCAGCCTCCTCCATTACTTCTTCATTCAGATCAAAGCCGTCCACTTTCAGATAATCTGATTGTCGACAAAACATGACCTGATCGCCAAAAAGCAATTTCAGCCCTTCGAAAGTGGTGCGATATGGATTGAAGAAAAAAGGTGCGTAGTATGATTTAATGTAATTATGAAAACTAATGATCGACCTCTTTTTGAGCCCTTTCATAATGGATCTAAATGCTCCAAGAACAACTTTTGAATTCTTGAGAGTTTTTTCAATGATAGCAACCGTATTAGGATGCGGTTTAGTATCTGCATGTAAAAAGCAAAGATGATCGCTTAACGCTTTACGAGCTCCAAGGTCTAACTGATGGGATCTTCCCTTCACCGAAGATTGAATAATTCTACAGTTAAATTCATTTGCAATAGCAACCGTTTGGTCTGTACTTCCGGCATCGACAATAATGACTTCATCTGGTTCAGGCTTCAATGCATAGACATTCTCCAAACAGGCTCGAATAACCTTTTCCTCATTAAAAACTGGGATGATGATTGACACGCTCAAAACTCAAGGTAAAAATCATCAATATCCTCACAATCTTAAAATGGAATACTTCAAAGATGTCAACCACCCAACCTCACTATTCATGTCTTAGGGACTTAATGGGGTTGCTCAATGCGGCTTTGATCGATTGATAACTAACAGTTAGTATCGAAATGGCAATTGAGAAGCCTGCAGCAATGAAGAAAACAGAAACTTGAATAGGTGTTCTCTCGGCAAAACTCTCCAACCAATTCTCCATGAAGAAATAGGCTAAGGGCGAAGCTAACACGAATGACACAAGAACCAGTTTGACAAAATTGCTACTCAATAAGACAACTAATCCACTAACTGAAGCACCTAACACTTTCCGAACCCCAATCTCTTTCACTTTTTGCTCAGCAGTAAAGGAGGCTAGACCATATAGGCCCAAACAGGCGATCAGAATAGCGATGACAGAAAAGGTAGTAAACACACTGCTGAACCTTTCTTCATTCTTATACTGCTCATCAAAATCTTGATCTAAAAAATAGAATTCAAAGATTCGGTTAGGCATTACTTCCAAAAATGAAGATTCAATTCTATCAATGACCGAATTAAAATTAGCCGTCTCCACATTGACAGTTAAATAACCCGGAGAGCGATCTCCTTGCATCAGCATAATAAAGGGCTCCACTTCATTTTGAACAGACATGAAATAGAAATCCTTAAGAACACCGATCACACGTCCATTTCTATTTTGCCACCTCAGTTTTTCACCAATTGCTGCTTCAGGTGATTCAAACCCCAGCCTTTGTACACCCGACTCATTCAAAATAAAGCCCTCTAATTCATCAGTAGCAAATGACTTATCAAAGCCTCGACCTGCAATAAGCTCTACCTGGTATTGATCAATGAAATCGTAGTCTACGGTTAAAAAACGCATGTCTGACCAATCGGCCGACTGATCCCATCCGAGACGAACCACATTGTTACCCATTTCCCTTCCAGGCACTCTCGAACTTAATGATGCTCCTCTTACTTCAGGGAATTGCTGCAATCTGTCTTTTAGAACCTCAAATGTCTCAGCAGTACCCTGACCATATCTGGTAGGGATATAGATCATTCTTTCCTTTTGGAACCCAAGTTCCATGTCGCGCATATAATTGAGCTGATTAAATACCACTAGCGTACATATGATCAGTGAGATCGAGATTAAGAATTGCACTATGACTAATCCTTTCCTCAAAATCGCTCCTTTGCTCGATGTCTGAAAACTTCCTTTGAGAGTTTGCGATGGTTTGAAAGATGACAATACCATAGCAGGATAGCTACCGGCCAATACTCCAATAAATAAGGTAATACCTAATAAGACCATTCCTAGTATGGGCTCAGAGATTGGGTCAAAGACCATTGCCTTTTCACTAAAAGCATTCAATACAGGAAGCAATAGCCAAATCAGTATGACAGAAAACACCATGGCTAGAAATGCCATAAAAATAGATTCACTTAAGAATTGAGTGATCAAATGCTTTTTAAATGCTCCTACTACTTTACGTACACCAACTTCCTTAGCTCGTTTTACCGATCTGGCAGTTGCCAAATTCATGAAATTAATGCAGGCAATCACCAAAATGAATACACCGATGATTGAGAAAATATAGACATAGGATGCATTACCCCCAGAAGCAAATTCTGCTCTGTAGTTCGACTTCAAATGAATGTCTTTCAGTGCGGTGAGATAATACTCTTGACGATACCCTGAACCTTGCTCTTGCTGAGGAATATAATTCGCAGAGATCCTTTTGATTTTCTTTTCAAGAGCAATAGGATCCGTGCCAGGTAAGACTTCTAAGTAGAGGTAAGAATTAAAATTCCACCAGTTATCTGATACTCCATCAGTTGCCCTCAAAGTTTCGTAAGAAATTAGAAAGTCGAATTTGAGATGTGAATTGGCTGGAATTGGCTCCAATACACCAGTAATTGTAATAGAAAAATCATTGTCTGGCATTTCCAACACTTGACCAATTGGATCAGTATTACCGAAATACTTTTGTGCCATTTCCTCAGTAAGAACTGCGGTAAATGGTTCTTTTAAAGCTTCTTCGGCAATCCCTCTTTGGAGCGGGAAATCAAAGAGCTGAAACACATTGGAATCTCCGTACACTATGGTCTCATAATACCTTTCGATTCCATTAGGCTTTTCAATCACTACGTTTTGATTCCTTCTAAACCTAACTGAAGAAATAATTTCAGGATAATCCTTAACGAAATACTGCGGAATCAGATCTGAGGCTGTTGCCCACTTTTCGCTTCCACCGTCATTAGGTAAAAAATACTCACAGGCCACACGATAAATTTGATCTCCATTCGTATGCTGACCGTCATAAGTCAATTCATCATTGACAAAGAGGTAGATGAGAAAAGAACAAGTAATTCCTATGGTGAGACCTAGAATATTCAACAAGGCATATACCTTGTGTTTCATTAAAGATCTAAAGGCGATTTTGATGTAGTTTTTGAACATTGGGCTGAATTTTGAAGTGACCTTTGAAGTTGTAGACTTCAATATGATCATATCGTTACAGCTAAACCATCAATTTTAGCTGACCCGTTAATTCAATGAACTGAATCAAGACATTAATGCAATGAATTGAGAATGAGAACTTTAATTCTTACGGTAAAAAAGATTCAACTTTTTTCAAACCAAACGGCTTGAGAACGCTTTTATACTTATTGATAAATAAGTAGAGTTATAATAGATGGCACTTTTCGGAGTGTCATTTGTTTTTAGCAAAAAAAAGCCTTCTCAAATGAGAAGGCTTTTTTAATCTATAGTCAGTTAGTATTAACCATTCATTGAAACCAAGAACTCTTCGTTGTTTCTGGTTCCTTTCATTCTATCTAGCAAGAATTCCATTGCCTCTACTGAGTTCATATCACTCATGAACTTACGTAAGATCCAAACTCTTTGAAGCTCTTCCTTACTCATCAATAGATCTTCTCTTCTAGTACCAGATGCAGGTACATCAATAGCAGGGTAAACCCTCTTGTTAGATAGTTTTCTATCTAATTGAAGTTCCATGTTACCCGTACCTTTGAATTCTTCAAAGATTACTTCGTCCATTTTAGATCCTGTCTCAATCAAGGCAGTAGCGATGATTGAAAGAGACCCGCCATTTTCTACATTACGAGCAGCACCGAAGAATCTCTTAGGCTTATGCAAAGCATTCGCATCAACACCACCAGATAAGATCTTACCAGACGAAGGTACAACCGTATTATAAGCTCTTGCCAAACGAGTGATCGAATCAAGTAAGATCACCACATCGTGACCACACTCTACCATTCTCTTCGCTTTTTCAAGAACAATATTAGACACTTTCACATGTCTTTCAGCTTGCTCATCGAAAGTTGAACTCACCACCTCAGCCTTAACGCTTCTGGCCATATCTGTTACCTCTTCAGGTCTTTCATCAATCAATAAAATGATCAAATAGATCTCAGGGTGGTTTTCTGCAATTGCATTAGCCACATCCTTAAGAAGAACAGTTTTACCAGTTTTTGGCTGAGCTACGATCATACCCCTTTGTCCTTTACCAATTGGTGCGAACATATCGAGGATACGAGTCGACATTAAGCTAGGCTTAGTAGTTAGTTTGATCTGCTCATCAGGGAAAAGTGGAGTCAAATATTCAAATGCCACTCTATCTCTGATCTCTTCAGTAGTTTTACCATTTACAGATTCAACTCTTAAAAGGGCAAAATACTTCTCTCCTTCTTTTGGAGGTCTGATCTGTCCTTTAACAGTATCTCCTGTCTTTAAACCAAATAGTTTGATTTGAGATGGAGAAACATAAATATCATCAGGAGAAGCTAGGTAGTTGTAATCAGAAGATCTTAAGAAACCGTAACCATCCTGCATGATTTCCAATACACCTTCATTTTCAATTAGACCATCAAAGTCTTTGATATTCTGGTTGTATTGTTGTTTCTGGTTTTTGCGATCTCTATCGCCACCGTTTTTACGGTTATCTCTTCTATCACCCCCATTGCGCTCTTTTTTCTCACCTTCTGGTTTACCACCTTCAGATTTTGTTTCAGCAGCAGCTTCTGGAGCTTCTTTAACGTTTTCTCTTTTTCTTCTTTGAGGCTTTTCGCCTTTCTCTTCTTCACCTTCAGCTTTATCAGACTTCTTAGGTCTTTTCTTAGCTTTTGGTTTTTCTTCTTTTGCTTCTTTAGCTTCAGCTTCTTGAGCTGGTTCCTCACCTTTTTTGGTAGGAAGTTGATCTTCAGGAGTGATCGCTTGCTGGTCGAGAATGGCGTAGATAAGATCTTGTTTTGCCAGCTTCTTGTAGTTCTTTACGTTTAGAGACTCAGCGATTTCCTTTAATTCAGACAGTAGTCTGATTTTTAATTCGTCAATAGTATACATAAATACTTGAGTTGGATTTCTCCCTTTGGAGAAGGAGGGTATAAGTGTATTTTAATTAAATGATTTCTAGGTATAGAGATGATGAAAGAAGTGCTTCTATATCATCGTAGACAATGCAATTATAGACCAATTGTCCGAAACCACCAACAAATACACCTTAAAATTGAGTCTAAGACGGCCTAAGGCTAATTTTTTTGGGTTGAATTGATTTAATTTGCCGTCCAAAATTTCTAGTTAATGCTACAGGTACAAAACATTGTTCAAAACAAAGAGGCTTACGCTGAAGCTTTAGGCAAGCGTAATATCAAAGATGCACTTCAGATTCTTGAAGATGTGATCGCATTAGATCAAAGAAGGAAAAACACCCAGCATACACTAGACTCCAATTTGGCAGAAGCCAACTCGCTGGCGAAGCAAATCGGAGGGTTGATGAAAGAAGGCAAACGAGAAGAAGCTGAAGGTATCAAAACTCAAACAGCTGCCTTAAAAACAAAGAATAAAGAACTAGGGGAAGAGCTCAATCAAATCGAAGAGGAATTGAAGAAAGCGCTCTACAATATTCCAAATATTCCTCATCCAAGCGTTCCATTAGGTAACTCTGATGAAGACAATGAGGAACTTGAAAGATTTGGAGACTTACCTCAACTTCATGAAGGTGCTAAAGCCCATTGGGATTTGATCAAGGAACATGACATCATTGACTTTGATCTGGGTATTAAAATTACAGGCGCAGGATTCCCGGTTTACAAAGGCAAAGGTGCACGACTGCAAAGAGCTTTGGTGAACTTCTTTTTAGATGAAGCTGTGGCTGCTGGCTATAGCGAGGTGCAACCTCCAATTGTAGTTAATGAAGCTTCTGGATATGGAACTGGTCAGCTACCAGATAAAGAAGGCCAGATGTACCACATCACTGAAGATGATCTGTATTTGATTCCTACAGCTGAGGTACCAATTACCAATATGTACCGCGATGTGATCTTAAAAGAAGAGGACCTTCCAGTAAAGAATGTTGGTTTTACTCCATCATTTAGAAGAGAAGCTGGCAGTTGGGGAGCTCATGTTCGTGGCTTAAATAGACTACATCAATTTGATAAGGTTGAAATTGTTCAGGTAAGAAAACCTGAAGAGTCATATGATACGCTTCAAGAGATGTGCGATCATGTGGCGAGCTTATTAAAAAAGCTGGATCTGCCATTTAGGATCTTAAGACTTTGTGGAGGTGATCTTGGCTTTACTTCTGCACTGACCTTTGATTTTGAGGTATACTCAGGAGCACAAGAGAAGTGGTTAGAGGTAAGCTCTGTTTCCAACTTTGAGACATATCAGGCCAATCGCTTGAAATTGAGATACAAAAATGAGGATAAGAAGAATACCCTTCTACATACTTTAAATGGCAGTGCATTAGCATTACCACGTATCATCGCATGTATCCTTGAAAACAATCAGGACGAGAATGGAATCAAAATTCCAGAAGTCTTAATTCCTTACACCGGATTCGATAGAATTTAAATAAGTCCTTTGCCCAATCGTTTACTAACTTAAGTGCGCATATGAAGATTGGGATAAGGATTTTGAGAACGATAATGCTGGGCTTCTTCATTTTGAAGACCCAGTTTTTATTTGCTCAAAATCTAGGGGTCGATGTGCAAGCTTCAAGTTGCCAAACTGTTGGCTCTGCCATTCCCATGTCTGATGTGGTGGTTATCAATGGCCCTGATACTGATGTTTTAGAGGGTATTCAAATTACGATTACTGAAAACTTCGAGGCCTCGGATGACCTGTTTACTTATACCTTTGCGGATAATATTCAGGGTAATTTCGATGCTGTAAATGGCATCTTCACCTTATCAGGTCAGTCTACCATCGCTAATTACAGACTGGCTCTTGAACGCCTTTTCTTTACTTCCAATACAGCGAATTTCGATCGCAAAACTATCAATATCACTCTTTCAGGAGTTGACTTTCTTGTGGAGACAGGGCACTTTTATCAATTTTTCCCTGCTTCAGGCATATCATGGTCAGACGCAGAATCTGAAGCCAGAACTAAAGAGCTCTTCGGACTTGAAGGCTATTTAACCACCATTACCACTTCTTCAGAGAATCAATTCATATTAGACAGAGTAAGTGGCACTGCTTGGATCGGGGCTTCCGATGATGAACAAGAAGGTGTTTGGCGCTGGGTAACGGGACCGGAGGGTTTAGAGAATGGAGGATCAGGAATGCTTCTCACATCTGGATTTACCAATTGGGACGTTGCTGCCGGAGAACCCAATGATTGTTGTAGCAATGTGCCGGGTGAGGAAAACTTTGCCCACATGATGGATTGGACTTCACCCCCAGGCATGTGGAATGACCTACCTAATGCGGGTGGTGGCGGGCAGTATTTCCCCACTGGTTACATCGTAGAATATGGAGGACTACCTGGAGACCCAGATATTTTAGATCGAATTTCGGGTACAACAATGATCGACTGGCAACGTGATATCGATCTGACTGGCGCGACATCTGTTTGTCCAAATATTCAAGGTGTCCCCTACAATGCTACTGCTCTTGACGGCCATTCTTACAATTGGACTGTAGACGGAGGTATTATTGCCAGCGGCCAAGGAACTGACGAAATATATGTGAATTGGGGTAATACCAATCCAGCTGCAACTGTAACGGTAGTCGTCACCTCAGACTTGGCCTGTGTATACACTGAAAGTTTAAGCGTAAGAATCAACGAACAGCTTGAGCCTCCACTTCCTGTGGGTAATGATGTGGTCTGTTTTACCGATTTAAGTACCCCTCAAATCTACAACACACCTTTTACACCAGGCTCTAATTATGAATGGAAACCTACCAATGGCACAGTAATTAGTGGTCAAGGCACAAACGAAGTTGAAATTCTCTGGGATGGACCAGGTACCGGCTCTCTTTATTTTACAGAGTCAACCAGCACAGCTACTGATATATGTGATGGAGATTCACCCACCTTAACAATCGACTTAAGGCAAGAAATCACAAGTGCCTTTACTTTAGAATTTGTTAAGTGTTTTGGCGAAAGCAATGGCAGCGCGCTCATAGATATCACTTCTGGAGGTAACACCATTACATACGATTGGGATGTTCCACCCGGTACAGCTTCAAATGGCAATCAAGTTACTGGCTTACCTGCTGGTACCTATTCAGTTTTTGTAACGGTTGATAACTGTCAAGTTGAATTTCCATTTGAAATAACTGAACCAGATGAGCTTTTGGGTGACACTCAACTCACGAACGTATTATGTTATGGCCAAAGCAATGGAACAGCAGAAGCTGTAGTGACAGGTGGCACTGGTGTTTATAGATACTCTTGGAGCCATGATCCAAATCAATCATCAGCATTTGTCGACAACCTACCTGCGGGAGATCATTTTGTAGAGATACTCGATGAAAATAATTGTCAACTCATTCTCAACTTCAATATAACTGAGCCTGATCTTTTGGTTGTGGATGAAATCATCTCAACTCTTGTTTCTTGCCCTGGAGGAAGTGATGGAACTTTAGAAGCCATAGTCAGTGGCGGAACTTTACCCTACACTTATGAGTGGGAATTCTCGCCAGACACAGAAAGCCTTGCCACAGGGTTTCCGAAAGGAGAATATAGAGTGTCAATAACAGATGCAAATGGCTGTCAAGCCACAGAAACGCAAATTGTAGAAGAAGCCATTCCTAAAGTAGTGTTGCCAAGTGCATTCTCTCCAAATGGCGACATGGTTAATGATACTTTTGGACCTACTACACCCTGTGATATCGTTTTTAAGATGGAGGTCTATAATAGATGGGGCCAAGTTATTTTCAGTACAAATTCTTCCTTGAATCAATGGGACGGAACATTTAAAGGTCAAGCCCTTCCAATTGGCAGTTACTCTTACGCAGCTTCTTGGGTGATTACCGCAAATGACCTGGTCATTAGGGAAAACAAAACTGGAGAAGTTCAACTTGTGAATTAAAGCTATGATTAGAGTCGGAAAACCTGAAGATTTAAGCGCTGTCTATGACTTGATCATGGAATTGGCCATTTATGAAAATGCTCCGGAGGAAGTGGATAACTCTGTAGAAAGAATGCTTGAGGATGGTTTTGGACCCAATCCTGCTTTCGGATTCTTCGTTTGCGAAGAAAATTCAACTATAGTGGGTACAGCTATTTATTATTATAGGTATTCCACCTGGAAAGGAAAGGCGCTTTATCTTGAAGACCTTGTTGTGAGTGAAAAACATAGAGGTAAAGGCTATGGCAAAGCTTTACTGGATGCAATAGTTGGCAGGGCTAAAGAAACAAACTGCAAGCAAGTACGCTGGCAGGTACTTGATTGGAATACCCCGGCCATTGAGTTCTATAAAAGTCTAAATGCAGATTTAGATGACGAATGGATCAACTGCACACTGACAGAACAACAGATATTGGATTATTAAACAGTTTCTAATAGGGTCCGAAACGCGGCCATCTTATTAGGAAACTTCAATAGCGCTTTTTGTTGTAATTCAGGAGCAAAAGCACCCATATACAGTTGGATGTTTTTTAAGCTTTCTGCAAAATATTGAACGCTATAAGATGATGCCTTTGGATCATCAGTGTTAAGAACCTTAAAAAACTTATACTCCTCGAATTGATTGGTCTCCATTACTTCAGGTATATGAATATTCTTCATCCAAATTACCCACTCCTCTTCTACCTCTTTATCTATGGCTACTGTTACGTTGTATAAGATCATCCTTCTAAATTTGTGGCAAAATTAAACTTTAAGTGAAAAACAAATCTGAAACTGCTGGGTTTTTGACGGGTATGATTGAGAAGATCGATGAATTACCTTTTGTAAACCAGAGAAATGCATTTTTCTTATTGCTGGCCATGCACATTGCTGGGGTAGTTGGCCTATCGATGGAAAATACCAGAGAATTATTTCAGTCATTGACTCCATTCAATCTTTTGGCAACTGCAGCAATCGTGCTTCATTTCGAAGAGAAAAAGGCAATTCCTTACTTTCTTTTTATTGGCATGTGTTTCACTCTGGGTTATGGCATTGAAGTAGTAGGTGTAAAGACAGGAGTCATATTCGGTGAATATGCTTATGGAGCTACATTGGGATATCAACTATTCGAGGTGCCTCTTTTGATTGGGGTAAATTGGATTGTTCTAAGTTATACCACTCGAATGACGGCTCAGCTATTTACAAAAAGCCCAATTCTCATTGCTCTTACAGCTAGTGCATTGATGGTAGGTTTAGATTTATTAATTGAACCCGTGGCCATTCAAAATGACTTTTGGGATTGGGCGAGCGGGTCAATTCCTGTTCAAAATTACATTGCCTGGTTTATCATTAGCTTTGTAATTCAAATAATAGGTTTAAAGTTGGCGCCAGTTTTGAACAATAACCTGGCTATTAGGCTTTTACTATTAGAGGTAGTGTTTTTTGCCTGCCTTAATTTTATTTAAAAAATTATTAAAACATTCTAATAGACAATCTGTTAGCAGGACAAATACAATGTTAGAACTCGTGTGGATACTTGTTGGATTTGTATTGATGGAGATCTTTTCTTGGGGCATTCATAAGTTTATTATGCATGGCCCATTGTGGAAAATCCACCAATCGCACCATGTTCACACAAAAGGCTTCTTCGAAAAGAATGATCTTTTTACTGTATTATTTGCAGGGATAGCCATTGTACTGATCATTGTAGGACTTGACCAAATGGATTACAGATTTTGGTTAGGATGCGGGATTACTTTGTACGGATTTTCGTACTTTGTATTTCATGATGTGCTCATCCACAAGAGATTAAAGTGGATGAAGAGACCAAAAAGTAAGTATATAAAAGCTATTACTGAGGCTCACAAAGCACACCACAGAACTAATACTAAGGAAGACGCTGTCTCATTTGGATTATTCTGGGTACCGAGAGAATATTTTAAGAAGTAGGAGATTTAGAAAGTGGCGAATTATTCGATCAAAGACTTGGAACACCTTTCAGGTATCAAAGCCCATACATTACGTATTTGGGAGCAGCGCTATAATCTCATTAATCCAAAGCGTACAGATACTAACATTCGATACTATGATCAGGAAGATCTCAAATTAGTATTGAATATCTCATTACTTAAAGACAACGGCTACAAGATCTCTAAGATCGCTAACATGTCTAAAGAAGAACTTCATAAAGAAGTTCTCATCGTTTCAGAAAAGACGACCAGCTTCGCGGATCAAATCTATGGACTCACCTTGTCGATGATAGACTTGGATGAGCAGAGGTTTGAAAAAATCATAGCTAGCAATACTTTGAAGATCGGGTTTGAAAGAACAATGTTAAATATCATATACCCATTCTTATCAAAGATCGGGATCATGTGGTTAACTGATTCAATCAATCCTGCGCAAGAACACTTTATTTCTAATTTGATTAGACAAAAAGTGATTGTTGCCATAGATGGTCAATATAATGAGGCAGACCAAACAGATGCTACACAAAAGTACATGCTCTTTTTGCCAGAAGGTGAATTACACGAGTTAAGCCTCTTATTTGCGAACTACCTCATTCAAGCTCGCAACAACAAAGTAGTATACTTAGGACAGAACATGCCTTTTCATGATCTAAGGGCAGCCTATAATGTATACAAACCAGACTATTTATTGACTGTAATCACGAGTAGACCTGGTGAGTTATCTGCCCAAGAATACCTCGATGCTTTATGCGAAGAATTCCCAGATGCTCCAATTCTTGTTTCGGGCTCACAAGTAATAGGTGAAGACCTTGAGTTGGCTGACAACATTCAGCAGATCTCTAACCCGAATCAGTTGGTTAACTTCGTTGAAGAGAACACGAAAGTGTCTGTCAGATAACACATCTACCTCTCCATTTTTGTTAAACAAAACGGAATTTTGATTAACTTTTGTTGAATAATAAGAAAAAGCATGTCTGTACATGTAATTAATACCTTGTTTAACTTTGATTAACTTAATCACTGATTTACAGACATTTATAGTCAGTTAGATCTATTTTGTTTAACATTTTTGTAAAAAGATTACACAGTTTTTTCTTGACTTTCGTTTAATCTTTCACAAGATTTGTTAAACAAACTTATTTATCATGACGGCATTAGAATTTAGTTACACGATTACTCAGATGGCGAAATCTCTTCAGCCATTCGCGATGAAACTCACTAAAGACTCTGAAGAAGCAAACGATTTACTTCAAGAGACTTTATTAAAAGCTTACACCAACAGAGAGAAATTCTCTGAGGGAACCAATCTTAAAGCTTGGTTATATACTATTATGAAAAACACCTTCATCACCAACTATCAGAGAATGGTGAGAAGAGGTACCTTCATCGATACTACCGATAACTTACACTTCATCAATTCTTCTGATACCAAAATTGAAAACAGGGCCTACGGAGACTTTGCTCTTAAAGATATCAATGAGGCTATTGATGATTTAGATGATGTTTATAAGACTCCTTTCATGATGTACTTCAGAGGATTCAAGTACCATGAAATCGCTGATAGGTTAGAAATTCCTATCGGAACTGTTAAAAACAGAATTCACATTGCTAGAAAGCAATTGAAAGACCGTTTAAGAATATACAGAGGCTAATTATAGCTTTGCGCTTATGATGAATAAAAAAGCGCTTGTCATTGGATCTGGATTTGCAGGACTTTCAGCTGCAATCTCATTGGCAAGCAAAGGTTTCGAGACCACTATTCTCGAAAAGAATTCACAAATTGGAGGAAGAGCCCGGCAGTTTTCTGAGTCGGGCTTTACTTTTGATATGGGTCCAAGTTGGTATTGGATGCCCGATGTTTTCGAATCATTTTTTAACCGATTCGGCAAATCTGTTTCAGATTACTACAACCTCATTCGTTTAGATCCCTCTTATCAAGTAGTCTATGGACTGAACGATGGTATGCCGATTCCGGCCAAAATGAATGAGCTCGAAGAGTTGTTTGATTCATTAGAGCCTGGAGCTGGCTTACAACTAAGAGAATTTCTCAAACAAGCAGCTTATAAATACGAGGTTGGCATTAATAAGCTCGTTTATAAGCCGGGCAGATCATTAACCGAGTTTGCAAGTTTAAAACTTCTAGTTGATGTCATTAGAATGGATGTTTTTCAAAGCATGTCAAAGCATGTGCGAAAGTTCTTTAAACATCCAAAACTGATTCAATTAATGGAGTTCCCAGTGCTATTCTTGGGTGCTCTACCTCAAAATACTCCTGCACTTTATAGCTTGATGAACTATGCTGATATGTCATTAGGCACTTGGTATCCTGAAGGCGGCATGCACAAAATTGTGGAGGCCATGGGCAAACTAGCCGTTGAATTAGGTGTTCAGATCAAGACAGATCATGCTGTTACCAAAATCCATTCTACCAACGGAAAAGTATCATCTGTAGAAACCAATCAAGGAACATTTACGGGCGATGTGGTAATTGCTGGTGCTGACTACCATCATGTGGAGACCAAACTATTAGACCCGGCTGATAGAAACTACTCTGATGCTTATTGGGATAAAAGGGTGATGGCGCCTTCCTCTCTCCTATATTATGTAGGATTGAATAAAAGAATAGACGGATTACTACATCACAACTTATTTTTCGATACGGATTTTACGCCACATGCACATAACATATACACAGACCCAGCATGGCCCGAAGATCCGTTGTTCTATGCTTCTCTTACTTCCAAAACGGACCCAACAGTAGCACCAGAAGGGCACGAAAATCTATTCCTGCTGATTCCTGTAGCACCTGGTCTCGAAGAGAATGAGGAGATCAGAACCAAGTACTTCGATATGATTATGGCACGATTAGAAAGTTATACTGGTCAAAACATAAAAGACAGTATGGTTTACTATCGTAGCTTCGCCCATCAAGACTTTGTGAGCGACTACAATTCCTTCAAAGGAAATGCTTACGGGCTGGCCAATACATTGAGGCAAACAGCCATCCTAAAACCTTCTTTGAAGTCTAAAAAATTAAAAAATCTATACTTCACTGGTCAATTGACCACACCGGGGCCTGGCGTACCACCTAGTTTAATATCTGGATTAGTGGTAGCAGATGAGGTAGAGAAGGAATTGAAATAAACCCTTCTTTCATTTTTAAGTTATCTTTAAATGATGGAGTTATACGAACAGACGACCTTTGAATGCAGTAAGCTGATTACTCAGCGCTACAGCACTTCATTTACTTTGGGTATTAAAACACTCCATAAGAAATTCCATATGCCAATTTATGCGGTATATGGATTCGTCAGATATGCGGATGAAATTGTTGATACTTTCTATCAGAATGATCAGGCACAACTCCTAAATGAGTTCAAAACGGACACCTACAAAGCCATTGAACAAAAGATTAGCTTAAATCCTGTTTTACATGCTTTTCAAAGCGTTGTTAACGAATATCAAATTCCGCATGATTTGATCGAAGCCTTTCTCCATAGCATGGAGATGGACTTGGAAGATCGTACTTATGATGATGCTCACTACAACGAATACATATATGGCTCTGCTGAGGTAGTTGGTTTGATGTGTTTGAAGGTATTTTGTGAAGGAGATGAAGAACAATATGCTAAACTAGTTCCTCCTGCTAGAAAACTTGGAGCCGCATTTCAAAAAGTAAACTTCATCAGAGACATTAAAAGTGACTTTGAAGACCGTGGACGCGTTTACTTCCCAGGAGTAGACTTCAATGACTTTAACAAGTCAGCAAAAGAGCAAATTGAAGAAGACATTCAAAAGGATTTTGATGAAGCGCTCATCGGTATTCAACAACTTCCTCAAGGAGCTAAAATGGGCGTTTATTTAGCCTATCAATACTACATTAAACTCTTTAGAAAGATCAAAAACTGTCCTCCTTCAAAAATCAAAGAAGAGAGAATTAGAATTCCTGATCTCCGAAAAATGACCATTCTTCTGAGTAGCTATTTTCAGCACAGATTCAATACTATTTAAATCCGTTTATACGACTTAAGTCGTAATTCATATCAAAATGAACAAATGGCCTAAACAACTCAGGCCGAAACGGGTTTTTAAAAGTATGTTCAACCTGCAGGTAGAAATAGATCATAATTCCGGATTCTGCTTTGGAGTAGTTTATGCCATAGAGATGGCGGAAGACATTCTGGAAGAAGATGGTAAACTCTACTGCCTGGGAGATATAGTTCATAACGATGAGGAGGTAAGACGCCTTGAAGACAAAGGCCTTATAATCATCAATCATCAAGAACTTAAGAACATCTACAACGAGAAGGTTCTGATCAGAGCTCATGGCGAGCCCCCTTCAACTTACGAATTGGCACTAAGCAACAATTTAGAATTAGTAGATGCCTCTTGCCCTGTTGTGCTAAAACTGCAGAATAGAATCAAAACCTCTTACGACAAAGAAGAGCAGATTTATATCTACGGAAAGCATGGCCATGCGGAAGTTGTTGGTCTGCTAGGCCAAACCAATAACAATGCAGTGGTCTTTCAGGATCTAGAAGAGTTAGATCTAGCCACTCTTCCCAAAGAAATCACCTTGTATAGTCAAACGACTAAAAGCACTGATAAATTCTATGAGATCAATGAAGTGCTAAAAGAGAATGGGATTGAGGTGAAAACTAATGACACCATTTGCAGACAAGTATCAAACAGAGATAAAGAACTACGTGATTTTGCTCAGAAATTTGACATCATCATTTTTGTGAGTGGAACAAAGTCCTCAAATGGTAAAGTGCTGTACAAGGTCTGTAAAGATCAGAATGAAAGAACCTACTTCGTTTCTTCCTTAGATGATGTTAAATCCGAATGGTTCGGCCAAGGCGAGAAAGTGGGCATTTGCGGAGCAACTTCAACACCTATGTGGTTAATGGAAGACATCAAGTCGAACCTCGAAAGGCTATAATCAGTATCTTTGAACGTGGGATTAAAAGAATCAAATAAAGGGGTTTGGTATGCTTTATTGATCCATTTGTTATGGTGGGCATGTCTAGTCTATTCAATGACCATTGAATTCAGTTGGACTAACCCTTTGATCTATTTGCTTATCATAGTTCAAACGCACTTGTACACAGGGCTTTTTATCACAGCCCATGATGCCATGCATTCGACAGTTTCTTCAAACAAGACATTGAACAAGGCTGTTGGTACTGTTTCAGCACTTCTTTTCTCTTATAATTTTTACAACAAACTATTTAAGAAGCATCACGAACATCATCGGTTTGTAGCTACAGAAGATGACCCGGATTACCACCGAGGTAACCCAGGCTTTTGGCCGTGGTATTTCAGTTTTGTAAAGCAGTATGTGAGTATTTGGCAAATTCTGTTGATGGCCATCTCTTACAACATTTTGAAGCTTTGGCTGCCCGACCAAAACCTCATTTTTCTTTGGATGATGCCTGCTGTCTTGTCAACCTTCCAGTTGTTCTATTTTGGCACATACCTTCCTCACAAAGGAGAGCACAGCCCTCAGAATGACCAAAAATCAAGAAGTCAAAGCCTCAACCATTTGAAAGCATTTCTGACCTGTTATTTCTTTGGCTACCATTACGAACACCATATTTCTCCCAACACGCCATGGTGGATGCTCTACAAGAAGAAAGAAGAGTACGAGCAGAAAGGTTATCCGATATGAAAAAAGCCGCTAAAAGCGGCTCCTAATTATTTTCTTTCATCACTATCGACAGCGCCATCGACTAGTCGGATTGTTCGACTACCATAAGCGGCATTGTCTTTCGAGTGAGTTACCTGAACTATGGTCATTCCTTCCTTATTGAGCTTTTGGAATAGCTCCATAATTTCTTCGGCCTGATCAGAGTGTAAGTTACCCGTTGGCTCATCTGCTAAAAGCAGTTTAGGCTCACCAATCAATGCTCTAGCTACACCAACTAACTGCTGCTGACCACCAGATAATTGCTCAGGGAAAAGATCTTTCTTGGCTACCATTTGAAATCTGTCAAGCATTTCAGCCACCATGCTTTTGCGCTCTTTTGATTTTACGCCTTTATACAATAATGGAGTTTCAATGTTTTCATAAACCGTTAGTTCATCTATTAGGTGATAGGCTTGAAATACAAAACCAATATGATGTTTATGTAGATCTGAGCGCTTTCTCTCTTTCATCCTGTGTATAGGCTCGTCAAAAAAGTAGTATTCACCTTGTGATGGTTCATCCAACATTCCGATGATATTCATCAATGTAGATTTACCTGCCCCACTAGGGCCCATTATTGTGACGAATTCTCCTTGCTCAATGTCAAGGTCTATGCCTTTAAGAATAAACGTTCTCTGATATTTTGAATCGATATATTTATCGATGTCGCGAAGCTTGATCATTTGTTTGAATTAATGTTTGACCTATGGCACTTTCCAATAGTTATGCCAATGACGAATATATCGATTTTCAGCAATGCACCGCACATTGCCTATTTAAATGTGCTCGAAAACGTACACATTTGTTCGAATATGACATCCTATTCGAAGCGAAGAGCCTTCACAGGATTTGACCTTGCAGCCGAATAAGTTTTGTAACCTACAGTACCTAATGCTACAAGCATGGCCATTAAGCCAGAAAGAACGAAAGTCAAAAGCGACACATCTACTGAGAATGCGAAATTTTGTAACCACCAATTACTCAGGTAATATGCTCCCGGAGCAGCAATCAAAAAGGCCACAAGGATCAACAGGATAAAATCCTTCGTTAATAAGAAAAGCATTTGAGGTATCGAAGCTCCTAATACTTTCCTCACTCCAATTTCTTTAATTCTTTGTTCAGCTGAGAACGAAGCCAGTCCAAAGAGACCTAGACAGGCAATCATAACTGCCAAAAGAGCGAAATAAATTACTATTTGACTGAGCTCCTCCTCAGAATTGTACATGGCATTAAGATCGTCTTCTAAGAAGGTATACTCGAACGGCTGTTCTGGAGCGAATTGATTCCAAGTATCCTCCACAAATCCAATCACTTCTTGATTCTGATTACCATCAAGCTTGACAAATATTTGTTGAAAAACAGGCAGGAAGTACGCATAAAAACAAGATTCAGTCTTACGTTGGAGCGGCTCAAAATTAATATCATCTATTAGCCCAATGATGCGCTTTCTTTCCCAATTACCTTGAAAGTTTCTGATTTCAATAACCCTTCCAACTGCATCATTTTCCATGTTTAATTCTGAAGCCGCTTTCTTATTGATGATAATGGCATTGGTGGAATCACTAGGTTGATTCTGATCGAAATACCTACCGTCCAACAGCTCAATTTCCATTGTTTGGAGGTAATCAAAGTCCACATTGATTCCTGCCAGATTAAGACCATTTACCTCTTCAGGAACAGTCTCTGACTTAACGAACATAATCGGCCTTAGACCTCCTGGCTTACTCAATGTTGCCGTCACGCTCTCTATATTAGGGTGCTGAACTAGCTCATTCTTGAAAGTATTTAATTGGGGTGTTATGGCCTGATTGGTATTTGACACCATCATCATATCATCTTTCTTAAAACCCAAGGGTTTGTTCTTCATAAAGCTGAGTTGATTGTAAACGATGGTTGTACCAATGATCATGACAATGGATATCACGAACTGAAATACCACTAAAGCTTTTCTGAAAATGCCCGAGCTACCCATGCCTGGAATCAGTTTGCCTTTTAGAACTATCACAGGCTTAAAGGCAGAGAGAAATAGCGCTGGATAGACTCCTGAACCAAAGCCAATAATCAGAATGACAACTAATAGCGACACCATCACTAATGGCTCGGTGAGCATAATAGCATCTAAAGGTCGATTTAAATAATTACCAAATGGTTCAATAGTGATGAGTACAATCCCCACAGATAGGGCTGCAGACACTAAGGTGAGCACTAGAGATTCTCCTAAAAACTGACTAATCAATTGTTCTTTATAAGCTCCTAATACCTTACGAATGCCAACCTCCTGCGCTCTCTTTGCTGATCTGGCAGTAGCTAAATTCATGTAATTGATCCCAGCGATTACAAGAATGAAGATGGCAACAGCAGCAAAGATGTAAACGAAATCCATACTGCCGTTCGGAACAATCTCATTCCTCAAGTTCGACCTTAAATGGATGTCAGAAAACTTAACCAAAGACGGGTTAAACATATTCTGACGATCCTCAGTCACATTGGCACTTTTAAGTTCACTGAACTTGCGCTCAATTGCACTGAGATTATCAACATCCGTTACCTTTAAATAGCTGTAGAACCCATCGCCTTGCCAGTTATTATCTATTGTTTGACCATTGTTATTAGGCTGGTTCCTAAATGTCTCCAAACTGAATAACATGCTAAACTGAATGTGAGAATTATTCGGTACATCCTCCATCAGGCCACTGACAGTATAATTGACATCATTTTGCCCTTTAACCGTTAGCGTTTTACCTATGATGTCTTCAGTTCCAAAATACCTAAGTGCAGCAGATTGCGTAAGCACAGCGGTATTAGGTGCCTCTAGAACTTTATCCTTTTCTCCTCTAATGAGCTCAAAATCGAAAAACTCAAAGAAATTCTTTTCAGCAAAGAATAAATCCTCTTCGCGATACAATTCAGGTTCTACTTCGATGATTACTTGCTGGCCACCTCCCGTTAGCCGTACATAGTCCGTTACTTCGGGTAATTGATTGTACAGTGCAGGTGCTAGCCCAGATGTACAGGTTGGATATTTGTAGTTGCCATTCGATAATTGAAGCTCATTATTGATCCTTACAATTTGATCAGCATCTCTATGAAACTTATCGAAGCTCAATTCAAATTGAACCACCATTAGAATCAATAAAAATGAGGTGATACCTAATGTTAGACCAAAAATGTTTACTCCAGCATAGCCAGGATTTTTAGCAATGGTCCGAAAAGCAATAGTGATGTAATTCTTGAGCATGACCTAAAAAGTTATTAGATCAAGCTAAGGAAATTCTAAAAAGTATAAAAGCCACTTTGTTCACCCGGTGGATACAGCATCATTGCTATGACAAACGCCACGATTGCAAGGACGAATCCAATCATAAAGGTGGTGTAGCAAATCCTGAGAAGGCGGTATTTCTTACCCAAAACAACTCCGAGGAAGTAAATATCCTTGATCAAACTCCCATATAAATACTCACCATCTTTCATCATTTCTTTCATGCCCCACTCATAATGATTGAGATCCATCTTATGGAAATTACCAAAGAAGAGTAGGTTCGTTTTCTTAGAAATGACATCATCATCTGTAAAAGTACCAGACGACACATTTGGTCTTGTGGCTAGGATGGCCAAAACTATAGTAGATAAACAAACCACCACAAGCATGATGGTTGGAATAACAAGATTTGGATATTCGTAGAGCTTCCTGATCAAAACCGACACCACAACAGTAAGTATAATGGTATTGACAGAGATCATGATGTTGGCCTTATTATCAGCCATCGCACTTAACTCAAGGTGATTTTTAGAAGTAGTTCTGAACATGGTTTCAATACCTCTGTCCGGTTTCCCTCCTACTTTAGCCTCGAGTTTTTGAACCTTCTTTTCTAACTCCTTGATGTATTTGGCTTCTTTTTTATTCTTCTTCTTAGCGTCTTTGATAGAAGCTAAGTTCTGATCTTTTATAGGCTGAAATACCTCTTTGGCATATGCAGTGAAATACTCATGGTCCTTAAAGAACGAGAAGTTCATTTCATTCCAGAGTTCAGCATCAATTTTCTTACCCTTTACCTCTTCGATCTCACGGTGCATTTTATCAGCCATCTCCTGATAGTCTGAACAGGCTAAATGGTGTAGATCCGCATCACAAAGCACCTCCTCCATCAAGTTAGTTGGCTTTTGCGGCATTTTAGTGGCCATTATACAGCCCTCGATCTTCTGAATTTTGTTTTCTGGGTAATCACGCTCAGTTAAAAAGGCCCTGGCCAATTGTGCACTTGAGAGTTCATGATTGTCGCATCCGTTTTTATAACCGGTGTCATGAAACCAAGCCGCTAGTGTAAGCATCTCAATTTCTTCTTCTCCCAATCCACTCTCTCTGCCGATCATTTTAGCAGACTCAACCACACGAGAAGTATGATAGTGGTCATGATAGATAAATTTCTTTTCTATCTGATCATTAAGGATTTGACTGGCATATGCCTTCGCCTCTTCAACAATATTTTTGGTCTCTACTGCCATAACAGTTTTCGCACTCTGCGTTGTAAGATACATATGTTCAACACAATTCAGCAAGGATTAATTCATTGCTTATGTTAGTGGATATCAACGCCAATGGTTCCTGCAACTATATACTTTGGAGCTTTTTTAACATCTAATAACATCCTTCATGGTTTTTCCCGTTATAGAATAGACTTTCGCGCACATTAATTATTTTAGAATTATAAAAGGTTCATCATGCTTAGATCTACTCTAATCCTTCTATTGGCAATTGTTTCCATTCCGCTACTGGCGCAAGAGAGAATACAGCCAGGTAAAATGTATAAAGGCGGAGATCAGATTTATGCTCCACTTACCGGTACAGTGCTAACTATACCCGATCATTGGAGAGGCTATGGCACGCTAGAAACTGAAATGCTCACATTGAGCTCAGACACATCGAATGCTACTTTGAGAATATTCTCTGTTCAAGACAATCTTGTTTCGATTAAAAATAGACTTCCGATGGGCGTAGAGTTAGCACCCGGAGTCGAAATTAAACCTAAAGGAGACATCACTTTTGGCGATAACATTTTGTCTTCAGAACTCTACATGACCAACGACCCGAAGATCAGTGGATACTTTTTTGTGAAATGCGGAGAATTTGGCAATTGTGTTGGCTTTTTATTCGGCACTCAAACCAAAACTCATGAGCTTTACCTCGATGGCTTAAATGAAATGATGCACGAGGTAAGTTTACAAGAACCGAGCATTGTTGAACCAGGTGCAGATTTTGATTGGGCTAAAGAACTAGGCGGAAAGCACCTTTTTCATTACGAATCGAACAACTCAGGAATTATGGGTAACCAGCTATGGCTTTGTTCCAATGGCTCTTTCACGGCTAAATTGAAGAGAAAGGGCATGTTTAATGATAAGAGTCAGAAAAAGATCAAGGGTAATCATTCAGGTACCTACCGACTAGAAGGAGTAGGTACAACAGGTACGATCATTCTATACTTCCCTAAGTTCAAAGAAGAAAGGTCGTTTCCGACTGAGTTCAAAGACGGTGAAATCTACATCAATGGTGTTAAATATTTCAAAGCTGTGCATACAAAATGTCAATAGACAGAATTTTTTAGACAAAAATCTTGTTAAGCGATCATGACTCGCAGACTTGCAATTTTTTCTTGGGCATTATGGCTGACACAATCATGGCTATTGGCTCAGGGCAATCCGCTCAATTATGACCTAGAGAATCCTGATCAGGTATACAAATTACCTGAGTATCTGGCTGAAGTATCTGCCCTCACCTATTATGAAGAAGGTCAACTGGCCATGCTCAATGATGAATCTGGCAGAATGTTCATTTACGACATCAATGAGGAAGACATTGTCCAAAGAGTTCGATTTAAAGGAAGCGGAGATTTTGAAGGAATCGAGAGAATTGGCGATTACATCTATGCAATAGAGAGCAAAGGCAATCTTTTCAAATTTCAAGTCAATATGGAAGGAGTAGTTGAGAAGATCGAAACGCCTTTTAAGAAATCAAATAATGTGGAGGGAATGGGATATGATCCTTTTCAAAAACGCATTTTATTCGGCCTAAAAGACAGTGGTGATGTAGGAAACTTTTCAGTTAAGGGCAGAGGAATATACTGTCTAAACCTCGAAACAAACGAGTTTGAAGCCAAACCTATCTATACCATACTCAAAGATGATCTGGAAAGAGTTGTAGGTAAAGATTTTAGGTTTAAGCCCTCTGGCTTAGCAGTACACCCAAGAACAGGTGAATTATATGTGCTCTCGGCTAATGATAGAGCTATCATCGTATTTAATGCTGATGGAACCCCTAAGAACCTGACTCGCTTAAAAAGGAAAAACTATCCCCAACCAGAGGGAATTGCCTTTTTTCCAGATGGCACTCTGTTCATTTCGAATGAAGTAGAAGATGAAGGCGGCACAATTCTTCGATTCAATGAATTGAACTAATTAATGATAAATTTGCTCTACAAACCGAATTCATTGAAGAGAGTCCTAAACTATTTATCTCAAGCCCTGATTTTAGTAGCCCTAACCGCTACTTCCCTAACTCAATTGAAAGGGCAAGATGAAGTTATTCATCAAATTTTCTTGATTGGTGATGCAGGGGAACCTTTTGAAAATCCAGTTCTGACACTGCTTAAAAAAGAAGTTGAAAAAGCTGGAGACCAGGCAACTGTCGTATTCTTAGGTGATAATATTTATCCTAAAGGTCTTCCCCCAAAAGGGCATCCTTTGAGGGCAGAGGCAGAAATTGCCATAAATGGTCAAATCGAGACGGTAAAATCGTTTAATGGAAATACCATATTTATTCCTGGCAATCACGATTGGGCTCGAGGTGGTAAAGAGGGACTTCAATGGCTAGGGCTTCAAGAACAATATGTTGAAGCTGCTTTAGATTCTTCAGATGTATGGCTGCCATCACGTGGCTGCCCAGGGCCTGTCGAAGTTCCTGTAGATGATAAGATCACAGTGATTGTAATGGACACCCAGTGGTTCCTTCAAAGAGAAAACAAACCGACTTTAGGTTCAGATTGTAATGCTTCTACCGGAGAAGAAGTTGCCGCAAGATTCCAAGATGCTTTAAGAAGAAATGAAAACAAGAAGGTGTTGGTCGTATCGCACCATCCTATGTTTAGTTATGGAATTCATGGTGGAGTTTTCAGTTTTAAAGACCATGTTTTTCCATTAACTGCCTCTAAAAAACTTTCTAACTTTTATCTACCACTGCCCATAATCGGATCTATTTATCCTCTTTATAGAAAGTGGTTTGGGAATATTCAAGACATCAGCCACCCATTTTATCGACAGTTCAGAGACCCTATGGTTGCACTTATGAAACAGCACCCAGATGCTGTGCACGCAGCTGGTCATGAGCATGCCCTTGAGCACATTGAAAAAGACGGAATGAACTATATCGTAAGTGGTTCAGGGTCGAAAAACAATGCGCATGTCAAGCAAAAAGATGATGCTCTATTTGCCCAAAATACTATGGGTTTCGCACGCCTAGATTATTATGAGAGTGGGAAGACCCAGCTTACTTTTTACACTCCCGAAAATGGGCAAGCCAAAGAACTATACACTCATGAGGTGTCCAACAAGCCTTATGGTCCATCAGAAGAAGACCTTTTAGAAAAGTATAGTCACATATCATACGAGGGTAAAGACACCATTTTTGCTGCGAGCAAGAAATACATCGGAAGAAGCAGACTTCATGAGAGAATGTTTGGTAAAAACTATAGAGAAGAATGGGCTGCTGATTTAGAGTTTCCTGTATTCGATATTGGCACTCAAAAAGGCGGCTTAAAAATTCTCAAAAAAGGAGGTGGTCACCAGACACTCTCACTAAGACTAGAGGCTAAAGATGGTAAGCAATATGTGATTCGTTCCATGGATAAAAACCCTGCGCTTACGTTACCACCAGAACTTCGCAGGACCTTTATTAAGTCCATTGTTCAAGATGGAATCTCTTCTTCTCACCCATACGCACCAATTGTAGTTCCGCCAATGGCAGACGCGGCTGGAATTTTCCACGCAAACCCTGAAATCTATTATATCCCGGATGATCCAAGGTTTGGAATTTACCAAGAGGACTTTGCCAATACGCTGGTGCTTTTTGAGGAAAGAGCTAATGATGAGCAAATTGTGGAGCCGTTTTTTGGATCAGGTGATGATGTTATTTCGAGTCCTGATCTGTATGAAAAACTGTTGAAGGATAACGATAACCATGTTGACCAGAAATTTGTGGTAAGAAATAGACTCTTCGACATGTGGCTGGGAGATTGGGACAGACATGACGACCAGTGGCGATGGGTCAAATACGACTTAAAAGATGATGAGAATCTTTACAAACCAATCCCGAGAGATCGTGATCAAGTATTCTTTGGCGGAGAAGGAACCTTTAAAAAAGTAGCCGCATCAAAATGGGCTCAACCTGCTTTAAAGGGATTCGAAGAAGACATATCCTATACCCCCGCTTACGGCTTTTACCGAATAAGATGGTTCGACAGATACTTTATGACCGAGCCATCACTTGAGGACTGGTTAAAGGAGGCTGAAGAAATTCAAGCTGCTTTAACAGATGATGTGATCGATGAGGCATTTAGCCTCTGGCCAGAAGAGATATACGAACTCAGAGGAGAGGAGATAAAAAGAAAGCTGAAAAACAGGAGAGATCGACTTCAAATCTATGCTCAAGATTATTATGAGTTTTTAAGCAAGAGAGTCAGTGTACTTGGTTCTAATAAAAGAGAATACTTCGTAGTAGAAAGACTTAATGATGAGGAGACTAAAGTCACGATGTATAAGATCAGTAAAAAAGGTAATCGTGATAAAGTCTTATATCAAAGAACCTTCAACAGATCTGTTACAGATGAAATCAGGCTCTACGCTTTTGGAGATGAGGATGAAATTGAAATAAGAGGTGATGTTAAGAAAGGAATCACGATTAGAATCATTAGTGGTGAAGATGAAGACTTGATCACAGACAACAGTTCAGTTGGTGGCCTTAAGAAACGTACTATTGTCTACGATACTAAGACCGGAACAACCTTAAATGCAGGAAAAACTACCAAGGCTAAATTGACCGATAAGGACCCGAACATCAATGAATACAACATGGAGGAATTCGATTTCGATATCCGAATGCCTCTGTTGGACGCTACATATAACCCAGATGATGGCATTTTCTTAGGCGGAGGAATCATGATGAAAAAAGACGGCTTTAGAAAAGACCCTTATGCCAGCAAGCAATCCATTACAGCAGTTTATGCCATAGGAACTTCTTCTTTTGGGGTTAATTATGAAGGTGAGTTTGTGAACGTTTTTGGGAAGGCCAATTTTGAGCTGAATGCGTCAATTCTATCACCAAACTTCGTTAACAACTTCTTTGGATTGGGTAACGATACTGAATTTGATGAAGAGAGAGGCCTAGATTATTATAGAACCAGATTCGAGGCTTTTCTTTTTGACCCAAAAGTTGTATTTGATTTTGGGCAGTATTCTAAACTGAAATTAGGAGTTCGATACCTAGGTGTAGATGTTGAAGAAAGCGAAGGTAGATTTATTACAGATTTTCCTAACAACGGATTGGATCCTGAAGGTCTATTTGATTTCAAATCTTACTTAGGGCCTGTTGTCAAGTTTGAGATAGAAAAACAAGACAATGAAGTTTATCCTAAAAGAGGTGTCACATTAAATGCAGAGTACAGATACAATGGTGGTATTAATGATAACTCTGATAATAGCTCCAGACTTTTAGGCGATATCGCATTTACGTATACACCAGTGCCATTTGGGAGAACAACATTAGCCGCCCGAGTGGGATATGAAAAGTCGTTTGGCGACTATGAATTCTTTCAATCTTCTAGACTTGATGGTTTCAATACTCTGAGAGGATATAGGAGATTCAGATTTGCTGGCGAAAGCGCATTCTACACTCAATTCGATGCTCGATTCGAATTGTTTGAATGGCAGAATTATGTCTTACCATCGAGAATTGGATTGATCTTATTTAGCGACATTGGAAGAGTTTGGCTTGAAGATGAAGATTCAAATACCTGGCACCATGGCTACGGTGGAGGTTTCTATCTTGTTCCTTACAGCAAATTCGCATTCAACCTACTACTGGCCAATTCTAAAGAGGGGCTTTTACCGCTAGTTAAACTAGGCTTCTACTTTTAACTGCACTGGGAGTTTGATAATGAACTCAGCTCCTTTGTCTTTGTCTGAATTCACCACAACATCACCTTGGTGCATTTCAATGAATTGTTTTACAATGACCAATCCGAGGCCTGTGCCTTCTATATCGCCAACATTAGAAGCCCGACTAAATGACTCAAAAAGCTCAGCTTGATCCTTCTTTGGAATACCAATACCATGGTCTTTAACAGAGATCTTCACTTCATCTTTATCAAAGCTAATGGTCATTATTGGGGCTGGCTTACCTTCAGAATATTTTAAGGCGTTAATTACCAGATTCGAGATAGCATGAGATATCAACTGACTATCCAAATTCAACTGCTTTTCTTTTCCTTCAATTACCAATTGAACTTCTCTATCCGGATAATGGATTTTGGATTCTACAATGACTTGCTTGGCAATCCCTACCAAAGAAGTAATGTCTTTATTAAGCCTAGTCTTACCTACATCTAGTCGCCCAAGCGTAAATACATCCTTTAGAAGAGAATTCAACCTTTCTAATTCAGTTCTAATTCTACCAACATGCTTGGTCAATTTCTGATTAGCCTTCATATCCATATTATCGATATACATGCTAATCAGCTCATTACTTGACTGAATCGTTGTAAGCGGAGTTCTAAATTCATGCGAAGCCATCGAGATAAAACTAGACTTCAATTTATTCAATTGTCTTTCCTTTTCTAAGGCTTCAATTCTTTCAGAAATATCTCTTGTGGATGACTGCAATAGATCGGCTTTTCCTTCTTTGTTGAGAATAGAAGTTAAAGAGGTTTCAACCCAGATCCATTTGCCCTCTTTATTCTGAATTTCATAGGTCATCTTAACATCTTTGCCCTTATTAAGAGCCGTCTTTTCGATGACTTGGATAATAAGAGACCTCTGATCTTCTCTAATCAGTTCTATTGGATTTGTACCTCTTAATTCATCTTCTGAGTAGCCAATTAAACGCTGGCAACTTGGAGAGATAAACACCAATTGACCACCCAATTTATGAAGCCCGATGACATCGCCTGAGTTTTCAGAAACCAGTTTATACTTCTCCTCTTGAAGCTTAAGCTTTTCTTCAGTTTTAAGCTTTTCAGTAATGTCAATCTTATTAGAACGGATATAAATCGGCTGATCATCGTCATCCGTAATAACTCCGCCTGATGCTTCAATCCATCGCCAACTTCCGTCCTTATGCAGGAACCTAAATCTACCTTTTCCCTCCTTGATTTTATGCTCTATGGCATAAGCCCAACTTTCTTCTATTTGAGCTTTATCCTCTGGATGAACAAATTCTAGAGTATTTCTCCCTATGAAATCTATTGGGTCATAGCCCATGGTATCTTTAATTGAAGGAGAGATAAACACATAGTTCCCTTTCAGGTCCATCAAAGAAACGATGTCATTGGAATTCTCAGTGATTAGCTTATATCTCTCTTCACTCTCTTTTAGTTTCTCTTCTGCTAGAATTCTTTCCGTAACATCTCGAGTTGAAGTCTGTAAATAGAGTACGCGGTCTTCATCATCGAAAATTGCGCCTCCAGTAGTTTCTAGCCATACTTTGTAGCCTTCCTTATGCATGGCTTCAAAAATCACATTGACACTCTTTTCCTCTTTATTCAACACTTTTAGCATCTCATCTGATACTTGGTGCAAATAATGGGGGCTAATGATCTTATGCAGTCTTAGGCTTAGAATTTCTATAGGATCGTAGCCTAGAATATCTTGGGCTGAAGGACTTACAAAAACAAAATCTCCGTTTACTGTTTGAAGGCAAATACAATCACTTGAGTGCTCTGAAATGAGCTTGTATTTTGCTTCACTCTCTCGCAGTTTAGACTGAGCAAGTTTTAAAGAAGTGACATTAGAGATAGAACCAACAACACGAATGGGTTCGGCCTGCTCATTATAGATGATTCGAGCTTTTATCAATGCCCAAATGATTCGCCCTTGATTACCCAATAGTCTTGATTCAATGGTGAAATCATTTTCTTCATTCTCAATCTTGCTCTCGTATAGTTTGAGAAATGAGGCATAGTCTTCAGGGTGTAGATACTTTAAAAGAAGGTTTTTATCTAAAGGATTCTCTACGGGGTTGATCTCCATACTCTCCCAAAATTGAGGAGAGAGATATGAGGTTTCTCTAATAAAATCATATTCCCAGATAACATCATTGGTCCCTTCAACCGCTAACTGATAGCGCTCGTTTGACTCTTTGATCTCACTTTCCAGTTCCTTTCTAAAGGTAATGTCCTGAAGAATTGTGATGTAGCAATTCATCTCATTGAACTCCAAAGGCATAGTGGATGCACTTACCCAGAATTCTTCATCCTTCTTATTTTTTAGAACAAGCTCATGGTTTTGAACATGACCTTCGGTTTGAAGACGATTTATGTATTCTTTTCTACCAGCGAAGTTTCTGTAGAATTGGATCACCTTTTGGCCAAGGAAATCGGCTGGAGTCATTCCAAAAACGGAGAATAAGACCTCATTCGCAAATATGACGGTACCTGATCCTTTTTCAGAAATGAAAACTGGATCTGGTAAGGCATCTACAATACTCTTGAGCCTCTGCTGACTCAATTCAAGATTAGCCCTATTTCGTCTTATTACATCAATATCAATGGTTATCCCATCAAGACGAACTGGTCTTTCCTCTTTGTAGAGAACACTTAGTCTATCTCTAAAGTAATGATAGCCACCATCTTTCTTCTGAATTCTATAAGCATAACTCCCCTTACCATTACTAAGAGTATTCACGAATTCTTCTAGAACTCTGTCTCTGTCATCTTGATGAATTTTCTGCTGAAGCTCCTCAATCGTTCTTGGAAAAGTGCCAAAAATCGACTTCATCAACTCCTTGCCTAAAGGGTTATTATGATAGGTGATTTGATAGGGTTCTTGGGTAAGGTCAATAGACCATACAACCTCTGAGAGGTTCTTAACAACTGATTCTAAATCAGGAAGATTCGTTTTCACATCATCAAAAGTGCCTATTGTGTCATTAAAAACGTTGTCCATCCCTACGGTGCTTATAAAAGAGTGAAATTCGGTATTTTTAAATTACAATTTTCGTAGTTTTCGCCCAAGTAATTTTTTTATTGAGAATCACCTAAAAACTTAAACTGTAACTCATGGAGACTTCATATAACAATGGCCCGCGAATTCTAATTGTTGAAGATGAACCTTTTATTGCTGAAAATCTCCAAGAAATGCTCAGTATTTTCGGTCATGAGAATACTGAAATTGCTAATTCAGCAAACCAAGCTATAAAAGCCATTAAGGTTTCGAGACCTGATCTTGTGTTGTTAGATGTAAAAATTAAAGGCGACCAAGATGGTATTGAGCTAGGTGGAATTATTAAGGAGCAGTATCAACTCCCTTTTGTTTATATCACCTCTTATTCTGATAAGGAAACAGTCAATAGAGCTAAGCATACTCAGCCATTAGGCTTTATTGTTAAGCCATTTACGAAGGACGATGTTTATGCTGCTATTGAAGTGGCACTTTTCAATAAAAACAGAATAGCAGTAAAAGGGACTACCAATGCACTAGCTAGTGAAAATCCTACTACATATAACAATGACTCGATCTTCATCAAGAAGAAGGGAATGTTGGAGAAAGTGAAATATGAGGATTTGATCTGGATCGAAGCAGATGGTAACCATATCACAGTGAACGTCAATGACGGTAGAACTTATACCATTAGAAAGTCTTTGAAAGAGATCACTGACAAACTTCCTAAGGATCGCTTCTTAAGAGTACATAAATCATTTGTTGTGTTAGTAGACGCGGTAACTGCTATCGATACTAGCTATGTGTACTTAGGTGAGAAACAGATTCCGATCGGTAGGTCTTACTACAATGCCTTTACAGCAACATTGAATACAATTAACGCGAGTTAATTTCTATTGTAATTCAACAATTCTACTTCTGAAGCATTTGCGATCTCGCTGATCGTAAGATATGAAGTACCATCAACTCTAAAGGCGATAGCTTCACCTTGTGGTTCTTGAGTATAATTTAACCTCGTTGGTGGGTTCTGAAGAAGTTCTTCGATCGACTCTGCCCCTTGCTTTCTCCAGTAATAGACATTTAAATAGTTCTTAATTAGCACTTCATTTCCATCTTGCGAGATATCTCCTGCTGTTGAGAAAGTAAATGGTAGAACTCTCACACGAACAGCTGTATCTAAGGCAACTGTATCTTGAGGAAATGGCAGTTTGTAAAGAATATTACTCGCTTCTCTTTTCGAAACAATGAACAAGTCTCTTGTAGTAGGGTCGACCATTAAGGTTTCGGCATCCCTAGCACCGTCTTCATAAATGAATTCAATGGTTTGAAAATCATCTATCGATTCAGTCGCAGGTAAATCTCTTAAAGTCAAATCAGGCTCCGGAAATCTATGGATTGAATAAGAAGATCTCTGAGCTCTATTATCTCCAATATCTCCAGCATACAAGTAGTTAATATTGTCATCTGGCCCTGCTCCCAACGCCACATCCTCCCAATCTACATTAGTGATTCCGCTTAAAGTATACCTTCCAGAATCAGCACCATTTAAATGAAGTAGAAACATCATGGCTTCACCACCACTGTCATTGTGCGTCCATACATAATCAGTATTAGACCTAGCATGAACTAAACCGGATGCTTCATCAAGATCTGTAGGCTGAACAACACTCAAAGGTGTTCCTGGCGCAAATAAGGTCGATTGCTCTGAATTATCTTCTTGAGGATTGGTGTCCATTACACTATCCTTACAAGAAACTGCCACAAGCGCAGCAACTACAATCAAAACCAAACTGATCTTCATAATGACAATAAAAGTTTTCAAGACTGTAGTTTTATAACTCTAATTCGAGCGAATTAGTACAATTACTTTAGGGAGGCTCTCACCTTCGCGACTTTGTCTTTAGAAACAAAGTCATCTGCCTTGTTACCCCATGAATTCATGACATAATTCAATACATCTGCAATGTCCTGATCGTCAAGGCCAGAAGCAGGCATTACTTGATTGTACTTTACTCCATTCACAGTGATCTCACCACTTAGACCCTCAATGAGGTTTTTAATATTGCGATCAACATCAGCCATTAAGAAATCTGACTTGGCCAATGGAGGAAAAACACCTGTGATTCCTTCACCATTTTGCATATGGCAAGCCAAGCAAATGCCTGCATACACATCTTGACCGGCAGCCATACTTTTCTTCAATTTGTCATCTTGTGGAACAAATGCTGTTGAAACGATAAATGCTGCTATAGCGAGTGATAGTATGGTTGCTTTTTTCATGGTTTTAAAGTTGAAATCTAAACTAAGTTTATTTCGACTTGATTCTTCAATAAATCCTCAAATTCTTCTCTCTTTCTAATCAAATGTGCTTCTCCCTTGTAAATCAATACCTCTGCAGGTCTTAGTCTTGAATTATAATTAGAAGACATGCTGAAAGAGTAAGCCCCTGCATTTTTAAATGCCAAAATATCTCCCTCTTTCACTTCATCTAATTTTCGGTCTAGTCCGAACGTATCAGTCTCACAGATGTAACCTACCACTGTATAGACTCTTTTAGTTCCATTTGGATTAGATACATTGAATATCTCATGATAGGCATCGTACATCATAGGCCTGATCAAATGATTAAGCCCTGAATTAACACCTACAAATACTGTGGCTGGTGTAGTTTTCACAACATTAGTCCTAACTAAGAAATGACCTGACTCACTCACTAGGAACTTGCCTGGCTCAAACCACATTTCCAGTTCTTTACCGTAAGTCTTGCAGAATTCCTTAAAAGCTGACCCAAGCTTGTCACCCACTTCATTTATATCAGTAGTAATGTCGCCTTCTTTGTAGGCTACCTTGAATCCACTTCCGAAATCAATAAACTCGAGTGAATCAAAATTCTTTGCAGCATCAAACAAGATCTCTGCTGCTCTTAAGAAAACCTCCGCATCTAAAATGTCAGACCCGGTATGCATGTGTAAACCTGTAACATTGATTCCGTATGTTTTTACCACTTTGGTAATATGAGCCATTTGGTAAATGGAAATACCAAACTTTGAATCTGCATGACCTGTAGAGATCTTTTTGTTTCCACCTGCCATAATATGCGGATTCAGACGTATGCATACAGGTACTGAACCGTGGTAATAATTTCCGAACTGCTCGAGCAAAGAGATATTATCTAGGTTGATCATTACTCCAAGCTCTACAGCCTCTTTGATCTCTTCAAAAGACACACAGTTTGGAGTATACAAAATCTCATTTGGTTCGAAACCAGCTTTTAAACCCATATGTACTTCTTGGATAGACACACAATCCAATTCCGAACCAAGGTGCTTTAGCAGTTTAAGGATAGATATATTCGTTAATGATTTCGATGCATATTTGATCCTCAATTTCACACCTTTAAATGCACTTGTTAGCTTATTAAATTGCTCCTCAATTTTAGCTGCATCATATACATAAAGTGGGGCACCAAATTGCTCCGTGAGTGATTCCAAATCAACTCCTTGAATTGAATATTTATTATCGATCAAATCCATCTTTTAATCATTAGGACGCCAAATATAAAGCCTCTAACAACAAAAAAGGGAAGTACGTTTAAATACTTCCCTAACTACTTTATGAAAATGATTTACTTATTCTACTATAATACGTTTGGTGAGTGCTTTTCCTCCCTGTTCAACCTTCAGAACATATAGGCCCTTACCCTCATCAGATAAGTCTATGTTTTTGCGGAAAAAACCATTGGTCGGGCTTGCCGTTCTGTTGTACACTTCGTTTCCTTGATCATCCACTATCATCAAATGAATTGGGTCATCATTAATCGCATCGATCTCCAATTCAAATTTACCGTCACTCGGGTTTGGATAAAAGCTGATATCATTCAATTGTAAAGTCTCCGTTTTATCTGCTCCTACTAATTTCTTGTCTTCTTCTCGAGCCGTTCTGATATACACTTTTGCTCTAGTGATAACCCTTACATCGCTATCTTTGTCATACCAAGTGCCATAGTCTTCATCATCCCAATCACCAAAGTCAAAATCAAACTTGAAATGATCAAATTGGTCTTTTAATGCATCTTCAAGGGAATCAATATCCATGATTTCTTCGCCATTAAAGAAGAACTTGCCATTGTCATTTCTAAACTGAAATTGAGTCATTAGGCTATCAATATCCAAAGGAGAACCATTTCCAAAGTAGATTCCATTAGAACCAAAGTTCTTCATCATATCATCCATTTGCTCTCTAAAAGAGTCCATGTCGAAGTCATCTTGATCCCAAAATCCACCTCCTGGACCTTTATGGAAATAAAATTGGGGTGAGCTACCCCTGAACTTGAAACTATTGCCGAATCCCAGATCAATCCCGTATTCTTCTAAATCTGGGTCATTGTACATCTCATCATGAGAATCATATGTTTTTTCAAAGGTGGTTTCATCATTTCCTTTTTTCATGATGACTTTCAGCTTCACCTTTCCATCTTCTGTAGTTGTGATGTTGACAGATTTACTCTCCCTGATTCCTTCATCTTGTGCTATTGCATCTAAAGAGAAAAAAGAACCAAGGAGAATTACTGCGATTGTAAGTAAGAATGATTGTGTTGACCTTTTCATAATACTTGAGCTTTAAGACTTTACGAATGTATCTACTTCTACTTTTCAGACATGTTAAAGGGTAGTTAAACGATGTTAATAATTGTTAAGCATTAAACTCACCCTCAAGAATTGGAGTACTTTTGAGCGATGGGTAAACTAAGAATCCGGTATTTAATTGGTTTAATGAGCGTTGCGTTGTTAGGGCTCATTGTGTTCCAGTTTTATTGGATTCGAGAAGTAACCAAGGCAAATGATGACCGTTTTAATCAGACTGTTCAAAATGCTTTGAATTCGGTAGCCAATAAATTGGCCATGCAAAATGACTACAACTTTTTGCAGCAAGACGTAAACAGAGCCCTTCCCTATAAACAAGCAAGATTAGAATCTATTCGAGATACATTGAGAACTATGGAGTCTGTTCAGGCAACTAATGATGCCTCAATGGAAAGCCAAATGGAATACTTCAATCAGATTTTCAATGTCACTATAGATGAGCAAACAGGGCAAATGTATTTCAATGTGGATTTTGAGGCATTTATGAATCAGCCTCCGCCAGGTTTTGGTCCTCCTCAAAACATGAATTCTGCTCAGCAAATCAATATGGAGAATCAAATGAACCGAAGGATGAATTCTCTCAAGAGAAGTTGGGCAACACATTTAGTAGGTAGTGAAAATCTTTTTCAGCGTGTCAATGTGGGTCAGCTCGATGCATTCTTAGATCAAGAACTTCAAAATCGTGGTATTGAGTTAGATTATAACTATGGCATCGTACAGAAAAGAGATAGCTCACTAAGGTACCATAACAGCTCTGATCCTGATAGCCGAGAAGCCTTAATCAGCTCGCCACTAGAGGCTAATTTATTTCCTGTAGACCTTGTACAGAAGGATTTTTATTTGAGCATCGACTTTCCGAAAAAGAAGAACTACTTGATGAACCAAGCTCTTGTTCCTTTATCCGCATCGGGCATTTTGATGTTAGTGGTTATAGGATGTTTTGGCTATGCAGTAAAAGTCATTTTACAGCAGAAGAAAATATCTGAAGTCAAAAATGACTTCATCAATAACATGACACACGAATTTAAAACTCCAATAGCCACCGTTTCACTGGCTACTGAAGCACTTCAAGATGATGACTTAAGACAGAATAAAAGCATTGTCGATCGCTATGTGGGTGTAATAAGAGAAGAGAACAAGAGGCTTGGTATGCAAGTAGAGAAGGTGCTTCAAATTGCCTCATTAGATAAGAAAAACTTCAAGCTCAAACTTGAGTCTACCGATATACACGACATTATTGAAAAGGCTTTAGTCAATATTAAATTGACTGTTGAAAGTAGAGGTGGTACTATTTCGAGCCAATTAAATGCCACCAACAGTTTACTAGATGCAGATAAGGTTCATTTGACCAATATCATCTACAACCTGGTAGATAACGCAAATAAATACTCACCCGAAATCCCTGAGATCAATATTAGAACAGAGAATATTTCAACGGGCATTATTATCAAGATTTCAGACAAAGGTATCGGAATGAGCAAAGAAGCTGTACAAAAGATCTTCGATAGGTTTTTTAGGGTATCAACAGGAAATGTACATGATGTTAAAGGTTTCGGATTAGGCCTTTCTTACGTGAAGAATATTGTTGATATGCATCAGGGAGAGATCAGCGTTAAAAGTGAGTTAGGCAAAGGCAGCACATTTAAAGTATATTTACCTTACAACCATGGCTAGTTTTAAAATCCTTTTAGTAGAAGACGACCCAAATCTGGGCCAAATTTTAAATGAATACCTAACCGTAAAGGGTTATGAAACCAAGCTGTGTCGAGATGGCGAAGAAGGCGTTAGAGCTTTTAAACAAGAAGCTTTTGATCTGTGCTTATTCGATGTGATGCTGCCAAAGAAAGATGGTTTCTCTATGGCGAAGGAAATCAGGAAGTCTGATTCTGTCACTCCTATCATATTCCTGACAGCCAAATCAATGAAAGAAGATACCATTGAAGGCTTCAAAATTGGTGGTGATGATTACATTACTAAGCCATTTAGTATGGAAGAATTACTTCTTAGAATACAGGCCATTTTAAGAAGAACAGCTGAACAAAACCCGCAGATCTCAGACCAAAAAGAGTTTGAGTTTGGCAATTTTCATTTCGATTACGACAAGCAACTTCTTTCTGTCAATGGAGATAGCACTAAACTGACTTCAAAGGAGTCAGAACTGTTGAGGCTTTTGTGTCTACACTTAAACCAACCCTTGGATAGATCAACTGCATTAAAAATCATTTGGAGAGATGATAGCTACTTTAATGCAAGAAGTATGGATGTTTATATCGCCAAACTCAGAAAGCACTTGAAAGCTGATGAATCCGTACAGATCATGACATTACATGGTTCCGGATTTAAGCTCATTACAGATGCGAGCCCATCATAAGCTCTAAGTTTGAGCACAAGCATTTTTTTGGTATATTATTAGGCTGCGCATAACAAAGATTTAACTCATCTTATGTAGCGCAAGAAGCATTTATCACTATTTTTGGCTGCCTAAAATCAGACGACACATGATCCAAATCATTCCTTCTATCACTATTATTGACGGAAAACTGACACGTTTAAAGAAAGGAGATTATTCTTCTGAAACGGTCTATAAGGACAGCCCCGTAGACATTGCGAGACAGTTTGAGGATTATGGTGTAAAGAAGATTCAAGTGATTGATCTTGATGGCGCTAAGAAGGGTTCTCCTGTCAACTATCACATCCTGGAGACTATATCTGGATATACCAATCTAGAAATTGATTTTGGCGGTGGCATTTCAACAGATGGTGACATCAGCAAAGCCTACGAATACGGTGCTAATTCAATTACTGCGGCCTCCATTGCGGTTTTAAAAAAAGAACTATTCTCTTCTTGGCTTCTGTCTTACGGACGAGATAAAGTGACCTTAGCTGCAGATGTGAAGGGTGGCAAAATTGCAATCAAAGGCTGGCAAAAAAGCACAAACACCAATATTGACGACCATATCGACTATTTCTATATGAGGGGCATCAAATTGGTGAAAAGTACTGATATCGATAAAGATGGTATTCAAGAAGGCCCCAACTTTGAGCTATATGAGCGCTTGGTCAAGAAATTCCCTGAAATTCATCTAATCGCCAGCGGTGGTGTGCGTTCTGTAGACGATATCAAACGTCTAGAAGACATTGGTGTTAAGAGTGTAATCTTCGGAAAAGCCTATTACGAAGGAAATCTTACACTAAAAGACATAGAAGGATTACTTAAGTAATTATTAAACTAAATCTAAAATATTCTTGAAGTCTAAGTAGAGCTAGTCTACTTGGTTATCTACTTTCTTAAACTTGTAGAATAGATAGTAAAGGAAGTTATATGAAGACTTATTAGTTGCAGCTTTAGTCTCTTTGTCGCTTGTCTGCTTTTCAGAATTAGAAGGGATAGCAGCAGAGTTCAATTTAACGCCTAAAAGAAAGTCGGAAGGAATATTTTTTCTGATCTCCTCACTAACTGGCGTGTCAACTGTACTCGCAGAGTCAATTTCATCCTCAATTATGACCTCAGATTCAACTCTTTCTTCGGGCTCAATTGGATCACCCTCTTGGGCAAAAACCGCTGTAGCAGCTAATGAAAAGATAAATGTGAGTATTATTCGCTTTGACATAACTATCAATAGGGCTCCAAAAATAACAAAATTTTCGTAAATGCTTAACGCTTAAGATATTATTTTGTTCAACTAAGTTCTGACTTACTTTAAACAAAACGATCAGTAAAATCACAGAAGTATGGAAAATATATCCTGGGAAGACTTCTCAAAAGTTCGCATCCAAATAGGTACAATAGTTCAGGCAGAAGTATATAAAGAAGCTCGCAAACCGGCTTATATACTATCTGTTGACCTCGGTGGAGATCAAGGAATCAAAAAGTCTAGTGCTCAGATCACCATTCATTATTCTACCGAGGAATTAGTGGGTAAGCAAGTGGTCTGTATCACCAATTTTCCACCCAAACAAATTGGCAAAATCATGTCAGAAGTTCTAGTTACAGGCTTTCCTGATGACAATGGAAATGTTGTACTTTGCGTTCCTGATAAGAAGGTAAGTAACGGAGTTAGACTTTTCTAGAATTGGAATTCAGCAAAATTGTAGAATTAACAGGTGGTAAGTGGACCCACCAAACAGAAACTGCAAGTATTGATCAATTACTGATTGATAGTCGATTTGCTAATGGAAACAGTAATGAACTATTTATTGCCCTTAAAGGAAACCAAATTGATGGTCATCAATTCGTTCATGCCTTAATTGATCAAGGTGTACGCTCATTTATTGCAGAGGAAGACATTGAAACAGACGAGTCTGTAAATATCTGTCAAGTCAAAAGTAGCCTTGAAGCACTACAACAATTAGGGAAGTTCAAACGAAAATCATTCTTGGGAGAAGTGATTGCCATTACAGGTAGTAATGGTAAGACCATCGTTAAAGAGTGGCTTTACACCTTGCTTTCGGCAAAGTTCAATTGTATCAAAAGTCCTAAAAGCTACAATTCGCAAATTGGCGTACCCCTTTCTCTTTGGCTTTTGAATAACAATTTTGATAAAGGCATAATCGAAGCTGGTATTTCTCAACCAAACGAGATGTCTATTCTTCAAAACCTGATAGACCCCGATATCGGCATCTTCACTAACATTGGTTCGGCACATGGAGAAAATTTCAATTCTGTTGAGGAAAAAATTGCTGAGAAGGCTAAGCTATTCGCTCAATGTCAAAAAGTGATTTGCCAAAGTGATGATGAAAGAATTGTCAGCTCATTAAAAGGTCTTGGGAATCCCGAAGTCATAACCTGGGGTAATAAGACGTCAGACAAATACCGCTTTTTTAGTAGTCAGAATAAACTATCCTTAAAAACGAGTGATGGCACCACCGTAGAGTTTGAAACTCCGACTGACCGCTTTATTTACCTCGACAATCTTTGCCACGTTATTGTATCTTCTCTAGAACTTGGTTTATCAATAGAGGAAATTCAACTGGGCTTAAAAATGATCAATTCCGATGATCTAAGACTTAGTTTGAAACGAGGATTAAAAGGAAATTACCTGATTGATGATACCTACAACAACGACTTAGAAGGATTAAAATTAGGTCTTGAATTCATGGAGCTTCAAAACCTGAAAGAAAAAAGGGTTTTGATCATTAGTGACCTTGTCCAGTCCTCCTTATCAGAATCAGATGTGCAACAACTGCGATCTTTAGTCCATAGTAAATCTATTGAGCAAATTGTTGTAGTTGGCCATCAATTGAGGAGCGTATTTAGTAACATTTCAATACCCATTGCTGAATTCGATTCGACAGAAGACTTTCTTAATTCAGAGTTAGTTCAAAGCCTTGAACATAGATTGATCTTAATCAAGGGCAGCAGAAAATTCAGATTTGAAAAGATCATTCATCTTCTAGCCGAAAAAATCCATAAAACCAGATTAGAGATCGACTTGAATGCCATTGTTCATAATCTTAAGCAGCATAAAAAGCTGCTCAAAAGCTCTACTAAGATCATGGTAATGGTCAAAGCTTTTGCCTATGGTGCTGGTAGTCTCGAATTAGCAAGACTACTTGAGTATCAAAAAGTGGATTACTTAGGTGTGGCATATGTAGATGAGGCATTGGAACTGAGAAAAAACGGAATTCAACTTCCCATCATGGTGATGAATGCCACCAAAGAAGATGCTCCAGTTCTTATCAAATACAATCTCGAGCCAGAAATTTACAGTTTTGATCAGCTGAAGGCCTACCTGACACATTACTCTCAAGTAGACAATGTTCTTCCTTGCCATATCATTGTGAATACAGGAATGAATCGTCTTGGATTTGAAGTGGACGAGGCTAAAAAGCTGATTGAATTAATAAAATCAAATCCACTCGTTGAAATCAAGAGTATTTTCACGCATTTGGCCTCTGCGGATGATAAAAACGAAGAGCATTTCACGTTAACACAGATTCATCAATTCGAAGACTTTTCCAAAAAGCTTATTGAAGAATTGAAAATTCAGCCCATTCTACATTGCTTGAATTCTGCTGGAATTGCTCGATTCACTGATTATCAGAAAGACATGGTTCGCCTTGGTGTAGGTTTACATGGCGTAAGCCCTAACAATGATTTCGCAAAGCAACTCAGATTTCCCGCTCAACTTAAATCTACTATTTCACAGATCAGAACGGTAGAAAAAGGAGAGACCATCGGATATGGAAGAAAAGGCAAAGCTGAGAGGGATATGCAAATCGCCACAGTCGCTATTGGTTATGCAGATGGTTTTTTACGCATCTTAGGTAATAGCCATGCTTACATGATGGTCAAAAATCAAAAAGCCTTCACAGTAGGGAATATTTGCATGGACATGACCATGCTAGATGTGACTGGGTTGAATGCAAAAGTAGGTGACGATGTGATTGTTTTTGGCAGTCACCCAACAATCATTGATTTAGCTCAGTGGTCGAATACTATTCCTTACGAAATTCTAACCAATATCAGTGGAAGGGTGCAAAGAGTATTTCATGCAGATTAATTAACCTCCACAACCCATATTCCTCTTGAAAGAAACATCTTTAGGAAATCCGCCAAAGTCAAAGTCATTCTCTTTTTCGACCCTTTGGTCCTTTTCATTTTTAGGCTTCTTACTTCCTTTTTTAGACTTCGGTTTCTCTTCTTTCATAGCACATAAACACTATTTTTAAGTGTTTGATTCAATTTAGAGGATTTGAAAATTATACTGAAGCAATTTGAAGAAATAGACAATTCACAGCTTGTCATATTCAGGGTCTTTTTTGGCCTGCTCATTTTTGCAGAATCTATTGGAGCAATACTGACTGGATGGGTCAGAAGAGCACTGGTCGAGTCTGAATTTAATTTCACCTTAATCGGTCTGGAATGGTTACAGCCTTTAGATGGCAACGGTATGTACTTCTATTTTGGCTTAATGGGCTTGTGTGGAATTGGAGTTACTCTGGGGCTTTATTACAGGGCGAGTATAGGACTCTTCACCATATTGTGGACCATGGTGTATTGGATGCAAAAATCCTTTTACAATAACCATTATTACCTCTTGATCCTATTGTGTTTCGTAATGCTTATTGTACCAGCCAACAGGTATTTCAGTCTAGACACCAAACGAAGATCCGACTTGAGTTCATTAACCTGTCCAAGGTGGTCGATCAATGTTTTCATCTTATTGCTATTGATAGTATACACTTATGCTTCTTTACATAAGTTTTATCCTGGTTGGCTCGATGGGGACTTCATTGCTTTGACTTTTAAAGCCAAAGAAGGCTATCCTATCATTGGCGAAATACTCCAAGAGCCTTGGCTTCAAAAGGTGGTTGTCTATGGAGGCATCGTATTCGATGGAACCATAATTCCTTTACTCCTTTTTAAAAGGACTAGGAAGTTTGCCTTCATCATTTCACTCTTCTTTCATCTGTTTAATTCGGCAGTATTTCAGATAGGGATCTTCCCTTATTTGATGATCTGCTCATCCGTTTTCTTTTTCCCACCTGAAACCATTAGAGGTATCTTTTTTAAGAAGAAGCAAGCACTAAATCTTCCTCCTACACAGGTCGATTCGCTGAGTGTACAGCAAAAAATGCTAGCAATAGGATTCATCTTCTTCTTCATTGTTCAGATTCTACTTCCTCTAAGGCACCATAGATATGAAGGCAATGTATTCTATACTGAAGAAGGACATAGGCTGGCGTGGAGAATGATGCTCCGTTCTAAAAGTGGAACGGTAAGATTTAAGGTGAATGAAGTGGGTCAAGATTCCGTTTGGACAGTGAACCCAAGAACATATGTCACTTCAAAACAGGCAAGAGCTATGGCCGGCAAACCTGATATGATCTGGCAAATGGCACAGTATTTAGAAAGGAAATATCAAGAGGAAGGCATTAATGATATTGAAGTTAGAGCAGACGTGTTTGTTCGTCTTAATCGGGGTAAGCGCAAGCGTCAAATTGACCCTGAAACTGATCTGACAAGTGTTCCCTGGGATAGATTCAAACATTCAGATTGGATTCTGAGTCCCAAATAGTACAAGCGGTTTTGTTTTGATGTGCTCGTGGCGTAACTTGCGTTCTTTATAATTAATCTAAATAAGGATTGCGTAAACTCAGCGATTTAAAAAAGCACCAAAGCGGAAAAATTAAAGGTTTTTTGGATCAGGAACTCTCTGTGAAAATGCTAGAAATGGGATGCCTGCCTGGCACAGAAGTAAGCATTGAAATGATTGCTCCTTTGGGTGATCCGATTGCCATTAATATTTATGATTCTTGCATCTCTATCAGAAAAGAGGATGCTCAACAAATCCTTATAGAAGAATAAACTAAGCTCCATTGTCCAATCTTACAGTTGCTCTTGTTGGTAATCCGAATTCTGGTAAAACTACCCTGTTTAACCTTCTAACTGGTTTAAATCAGAAAACCGGAAATTTCCCAGGTGTTACGGTAGACAAAAAATCGGGCTTCTTTAAACTGGAAGATGGCCAAAAAGCAGAATTGGTCGATTTACCTGGAACTTACAGCATCTATCCAAAAACTTTGGATGAGCGCATTGTTCAAGAGGTTATTCTAGACAAAGACCATAAGCAGCACCCAGATCTTATATTAATAGTAGTTGATGCTTCTAACCTAAAGCGTAACCTACTTCTTTTTAGCCAGATTAGAGATCTAAACATACCATGCTTGCTTGTTCTCAACATGATGGATGTGGCAGAAAAGCGTGGGCTTGAACTTGATTTAAGGAATCTATCTATTGACTTGGGTGTAGAGATCATCCCAACTAATTCACGCACCGGAAGTGGAATAGACGAACTTAAAAAAGCAATACCGAAGAACAGATCATCATCTAAATCACTCTTTTTCGACCCGCAGCCTATATGCAAAGAAGCAATCGATGAGATCAACGATTCTTTTGAATTAGAGAATAACTATCTGGCGTTTCAATACCTTCAGCAGTCTTCTAATGTACGCTTTTGGGAAGATGAACAACGTGCACGAGTCAACTCAATTATTGAAAAAAATAACCTCGATCTTAAAGAGCTTCAGAAAGAGGAGTCTTCGCAGCGATATGCTAAAATTGAGCAACTGGTTGATAGAAATCTGAAACGCTCAAAGCCCAATACCCATGTCAACAGGAAAATTGATAGGATCATTACCCACCCCATTCTTGGTTATGTCATCTTCCTCGGCATATTGAGCTTGATCTTCCAAGCCATTTTTGCTTGGTCTGAAAAGCCAATGGAGCTAATCGAAAATGGAATGGGAAGCCTTGCGGAATTAAGCAGAACGCTTTTTCCTGAAGGAGTTATTAGTGACCTGATGGCTGATGGCGTCATTGCAGGGCTTGCTGGAGTAATCGTTTTTATTCCCCAGATCGCAATACTTTTTGGGTTTATCTCCCTTTTAGAAGAAACGGGATACATGGCCCGAGCCGTCTTTTTGATGGATAAGATCATGAGAAAGTTCGGCCTCAGTGGAAAAAGTGTTGTTCCATTGGTATCAGGAATGGCATGTGCTATCCCTGCCATTATGTCTACAAGATCTATTGAAAACTGGAAAGATAGGCTCATCACCATTTTTGTGACCCCTTTTATGTCTTGCTCTGCAAGGCTACCTGTTTACACTATTCTGATTAGCCTTATTATTCCTGAAGACGCTACTTGGGGCTTTTTCAACGCACAAGGGTTGGTACTGACTGGGCTTTATTTGTTAGGATTTATTGCAGCCGTGCTTTCAGCATTTGCCATGAGGATCTTCATCAAAGCTCAGCAGAGAAATTTCTTTGTGATGGAGCTACCTGCCTATAAATGGCCAAGTGCAAAAAACGTTGGACTCACCATTTATGATAAGACTAAAACATTCGTGTTTGAGGCGGGTAAAGTCATTATTGCCATATCAATCATTCTTTGGGTTATGGCTTCCTATGGTTTTAATGATCAGTTTAACAATGCGGAAAGTATAGTTCTTGAACAAATGCCTGCTAATTATACTGACATTGAATACGAAGATGAATTGGCATCATTCAAGTTAGAACATTCAGTCGCGGGCTCATTCGGAAAACTAATCGAACCTGTGATAAGACCCTTAGGCTATGATTGGAAGATCGGTATTGCATTAATTACATCCTTCGCTGCTCGCGAAGTATTCGTTGGAACAATGAGTACCATCTATAGTATTGGCTCAAGCGGAGAAGATGAATTGACTGTTCGTGAAAGACTAAGACAAGAAGAAAACCCTAGAACAGGCGGACCAATGTATACCACAGCTGTAGGCTTATCCCTTATGGTATTCTATGCATTTGCCATGCAATGTATGAGTACTTTGGCTATTGTTTATAGGGAGACCAAAGGATGGAAATGGCCAATTATCCAGACCATCTACATGACTGGCTTAGCTTACATTTCCGCTTTACTGGTTTATCAGTTTTTCTCCTGATCCTCTTCCTCTGGCTGATAGTTAAGAGGCACCATATCTGAGAAAGCACCCCAACGCCACCATCCTCCGATATAATAGGCGCTTCCATCATTGAACTGCCCAGGATAAGTAATTTGAAGTTCTTTTTTCTCAAAAAAGAGAATGGACTTTTGAAATAATTCAACCTCTGTTAGATCGAGGCCCATGATTTGGTAGCTCGTTAAACTCTGATCTCCGATAGAAATAGACGATCGAGATTTCTTGTCTGTGTATTTGTAATTACCACTTTTCGAAGAGCTTCTATACAGCTTTTTATAACCATCATCCTCATAGCCCTTGATATAAGTAATCTCAATATCAGAAGTAGTCTTAAAATCGAAAACGTAAGGATTGTCCGTAGGAGTAATCGTTAAAATTTCATCGACACTTGGTGGATTAAGAGGAGTCGTATATTCTGATGTCACTGAGTCATACTGCACCACATTCACTAAAAAGCCTTCCTCTTCGAGCTTATCTTCTATTAAGGCATTTAAAAAATGCTGAAGTGACCCATTGTAAGCTTCCTCTCGAGCTGCCTTCCATTTCCTATACTGCCTTCGAGAACGAGGTTCTTTTTCTTCAAATTTGGCATTACCAACCAGCATTTTCTGGCCATTGACAAAACGAAATTCTTCTAATAAATAAGCTACTCGATATCCTAATGAGTTATTCTGTACGAATAATCTGCCCTCTGCTTTAACAGAATAGTTATTCAAAGAATCTAAAATCTCTATATCTAATACCTGCGGGTTCTCGATTACTACATCATCTGCATTGTCAGATCTTCCGATAAATTCATTGGTGAAATTTCTGAATAGCCGTCTCTCATCCTTTGTTTTTCTCCTCCGAGACTCTCCTATTACCTGAATGCTCTCCAAGGCGATGGCATCAATTTCCAATTCGATCACCACCTCTGAAATTTCATCTCTCTGACTATATGCTACCTGAGTAGTTTTGGTTTTATAGCCAACATAAGAGACAACTAAATCAACCGCGCTATTCGGAACGTTCTCAATTAAAAATTCACCATTCTTATCAGTAGCTGATCCAAGTGTTGAATTATCGATAAAAGTATTGGCAAAAATTAAAGGCTCCTTGGTATCACTATCAATTACTCGACCCTTTATTTTCCTTTCTGAAAACTTATCCTTCAGAACAATGATGGTATTCTTAAACTCACGATAATAGAGGTTTTCCCCTTCAAATAGTTCGTCTAATATATTCCTGATATTCGTTTGAGCGTAAGATCTAGAGAACTTGGTCTCTTTAGGGATAATGCTTGAGTTATAGGAAAAACTCACCTTAGACTGCCTATTTAGTTGCCTCAAAGCAGCAGGTAAAGTGGTATTAGTGAATTGAATAGAAATCTTCTGATCTAAGACGGATTGACCATCTTGGGCAAATAGGTAAAGGCAATTGAGACAAAAAATGGAAATCAGAAATTTCCTCAGCATGCACCAATTTAATGGTTACATGCGGTACCTTCCAATTTTATATTAGAATCTTTGATTTCGACAGACTGAATGTTCTGGAAAGTGAGCTGTAATGCCTCCATAGCTTCAGCAACAGTGTAGTTCTCTAGAATAGCTGAATACTCACAAGAACCGATCTCTTGGTTATAATCTATTTGAACTCGATATGCTTTTTCTAAATCGCTAATAACCTCACTCAAAGGTGCATTTTCAAAAACTAATCTTTTGGTCCACCAAGCAGAATAGTTTGAATTTTTCAACTCAAGTTTAGTTAATTCTTGACCGTCTGCAGAAAGTACACCTTTCTCACCGGCAATAAATAGATCTTCTTTATCAGTTGTGGTCGAAGCAAATTTAACTTTGCCTTCAGCAACGCTCAATTCAATTTGCTGATCTGGATAAGCTTCTACTTCAAATGATGTTCCTAGAACCTCTACTTCGCCTTTATTAGCAGTAATGATAAATGGAACATCAGGATTAGAAGTAACATCGAAATTGGCAGCTCCAACTAGCTGGACCTCTCTTTTATCTTTTCCGAAATTCTTACTAACAACCAAAGATGAGTTCGCATTTAGCCTTACTAAGGTTCCATCTTCAAGCTTAAATGTGTTTACATCATTGCTTGCGGTGTATACAGTCTGTTGTGGGCTTTTTATAGAAGGAATGCTATCTGAGATAAAATAGCCAGCAGTTAGCACTATTAGAAGAGTAGCCGCCACTCTAAGCCAGAATCTGTTCTTTCTAGAAGGCATCTTTACAATCTTGGCAGAATTGATCTGACTACTCACTTTCGCATAAGCCTTTTCGCTATCGAAAGAACTTGTAAATGGAGTTTCAGCAATTAGATTCAATTGAAAATACAGCTCCTCTTGAAGATCAATATCTTCTACCAATTGACTTTCAAAAGTCAATTTTTCCTCTTCACTCATCTCATTCGCCAAATACTTGGCTATACTCTCGTGCATTTTCTTGCTCTTATCTACGTAAATGTAACAACCATCATAAAAGATACCCCTACCAAAAAATGATGAAAGGGATAAAAATTGTTAAATAATCTTTCAATTGGGCTCTTAACATCTTAAGTGCCTTTCCCATATGTACCTCAACAGTCTTTTTCGAGATACCTAATTCATCCGCGATTTCATGATATTTCAAGCCCTCCTCTCTACTCATCCTGAATACTTTTTGGCATTGAGGTGGCAATGAATCTAAAGCGTCATCTATCCTTTGTTGAATTTCGAAATCAGGCTGATGGCTGACATAGCTTTGTTTGGATACGCCAAAATTGTCCTGCTTTTTATTGACATAAGTGGCCATTACTTTACGATGCTTTAGATAATTCAAAGCAGTATTATAGGCCGACCTAAACAGGTAGGATTTAAAAGTAATGTCAGTGCTGATCATTTCTCTCTTATCCCAGAGATTGACAAAAGTAGACTGAACAATTTCTTCTGTAGTGTCTTCATCTTTTACCAATCTGATCACATAGCGACATGCCCCTTCATAGTGAAGTTGAAAAAGTTGGCTAAATGCTTGTTGATCTCCCTGTAAAAATGATTCTAGTAACTTCTCTTCGTCTTCGATCACTAATTATTCGCGTGGATTGATGTTAAGATATTAAAGAAATTCCAAATTGCGTGATTAATTGAAGTCACTTGTAACAAGTATGCTATAAGTGAGTATAATGCTAATTATAAAACTGCCTTAACCATTGAAAGATACGCTCGGTTTTTTCCAAAAAAGATTTGAAGACTTCGAACTCAAAGCTTCAGAACTCAAATCTAAATCGCGGCAATTAAGCATCTCTAGGGTTGTCACCATGACTATAGGAATCATACTTATAGTAATAGCTGCAAACAATAATCAGGGTGCGCTTCTTCTGATTGTACTGATTACTACCATTGCCATATTTCTTAATCTGGTTAAAAGGCATAGTGACACCAACCGCCTTCTTGCACTAAACATTGCCCTCAAAGAGGTTAATCAAAACGAGATTGCAAGAGCAAAACTAGATTTAAAAGGATTAGAGGATGGAATGGAGTTCTATGATCCGCAACATCCTTATCATGAGGACCTCGATCTATTTGGCAAGCATTCCCTCTTCCAATTAATAAATCGAACTTCCACCAATGATGGCAAAGAACAATTAGCCCAATGGTTAAGCAATTCAGAACATTCTGATGCACTAAACAGACAAAAATCAGTTCAAGAATTAAGCGACAAAATTGAGTTCAGACAATCATTTGAGGCGCAGGGCAAAATTCACTCAAGTGAAAAAAATGCTAAAGAGGGATTCTTAAAGTGGCTAAATAAAGAGGAGCCTGTCCGCTTCAAGAGCCTTTATCAAGCTCTCTTGATTCTACTCCCCCTAGCAACAATTGCTACCATAGTGACAACCAGTCTGGGAATGACTTTAATTGGACTTCCCTTTTTAATGATCGTAATCAATTTACTCGTTCTAGGAACTGTCTTGAATAGGCTTTTGCAAATGACCAAAGAGACCGAAAACGGATATAAGTCAATAGGCGCACTAAAAGAACATTTGCTGCTCATTGAAAAGGAAGAGTTCCAATACGAGAGACTGCTAGCTTTAAAAGAGCAAACCAAAACTGATGGTAAAAAAGCATCTCAATCGATAGGTGAATTAAAATTCTTGCTCGATTCATTACATAACAGAGCCAATCTGATGTATTGGCTCTTAAACTCGATCTTGTTAATTGACATATACTGGTTATTGAAAATTTCTAGTTGGAAATCGAAGAATCAATTAGACATACAGCAATGGTACGAAGTGGTCTCAGAAATTGATTCGCTATCGAGTATTGGTGGCTTTGCCTTTTCTAACCCTGATTTTGTATACCCTACCTTAAATGATGAATTGTTCTTCATTGAGGCTGAAATGATGGGGCACCCTTTGATCAATTCTGAAAAACGTGTTTCCAATGATTTTGACTTCAAAGGAAAAGGCGGGATTTGTCTTATTACCGGCTCTAACATGAGTGGTAAGAGTACATTCTTAAGAACACTTGGCACCAATGTGATCTTAGCACAAGTAGGAGGACCCGTTTGTTGTCAGTCATTTGAGATTGGCCCTATGCAAGTCTTTACCTCTATGAGAACCAAGGACGAATTAGAAGAAAGTGTTTCTTCATTCTACGCAGAATTGAAAAGACTCAAGCTTCTAATTGAATCGATCGATTCTTCAAAACCGACATTATTCATGATCGATGAAGTTCTGAAGGGAACCAATTCAGACGATAGACACAAAGGGGCTTTAGCATTGATTAGACAATTGCATAAAACCAATGCTTTCGGAATGGTGTCTACCCATGATTTAGTCCTAGGTGGCATCACCAACGAATTAGACGGAGTTAAAAACTATAGCTTCAATAGTCAAATTAATGATGCTGAGATCAATTTTGATTATAAACTGACACCTGGTATTTGCAAAAGCTTCAATGCAACTCAACTCATGAAGAACATGGGGATTGAAATCATTGATTAGCAGCAGAATTGTCAGAAAATAATACCTTTGCGTCCAAGAAATCTACAAGCAAATGGCATTTGATTCGAAGACCAAGTTAGGAGTATTAGGTGGTGGCCAATTGGGCCGTATGCTGATTCAATCAGGAATTGATTTTAATCTTGATGTCCATATTCTGGATCCAGACCCTCACGCACCTTGTAGTAAAATTGCTAACTCCTTTTCTGTAGGACCACTTACTGATTATGATACGGTCTTAGCTTTTGGATCAGATAAAGACATTATTACAATTGAGATTGAGAATGTTAATACCGAGGCGTTAAAAACACTTCGCGATCAAGGTAAAAGAGTATACCCTCAGCCAGAAGTTATCGAGCTCATCCAGAACAAACTCCATCAGAAACAATTCTATTTAAAGCACGGAATACCAACAGCAGAATTCAAGGAAACTGCAGACGCCTCTGAAGTGAAAGCAATGAAGTCATTTCTGCCCTTCGTTAACAAATTAGCTACTGAAGGATATGACGGTAGAGGGGTTCAGTTGATCAGAACCGAAGAAGATCTAACTAAGGCTTTTGACAAACCAGGTTTTGTTGAAAAGCTAGTCGATTTTGAAAAGGAGTTAGCGGTGATCGCTGCACGAAACGAGGATGGAGAAATCGTTTCATACCCTGTAGTCGAAATGGTATTCCACCCAGTACACAATTTGGTTGAGTACCTTATCTCACCTGCAGATGTTTCCAAAGACATTGAAAAGAAAGCCCAAGAACTAGCTAAAGAGGTAATCGAGAAGATTGATATGGTAGGCCTCCTTGCTGTAGAAATGTTCCTAACAAAAGATGGGCGAATATTGGTTAATGAAATTGCTCCAAGAACGCATAATAGTGGTCACCAGACCATTGAAGGAAATATTACCTCTCAATTTGAACAGCACTTAAGAGCAGTTATGGGTTGGCCACTGGGTAATACGGAAACTATTAGACCTGCTGCCATGGTAAATCTATTAGGCGAAGATGGCTTTACAGGAGATGCTGAGTATCATGGAATGGATGAGGTACTTTCTCAAAAAGGAGTACACATTCATCTTTATGGTAAAAAGAAAACCAAACCATTTAGAAAAATGGGCCATGTGACCATCAGTGATACGAACATTGATGAGTTGAAAGAAAAAATTAAATTCGTAAAAGACACCTTAAAGATTAAAGCATGAGTACAGCACAAGTAGGAATCATCATGGGAAGTCAATCTGACTTACCAATTATGGGCCAAGCGGCAGATATTCTTGAACAACTAGGTGTCGAATGTGAAGTGACCGTTGTATCAGCTCATAGAACGCCAGATAGAATGTTTGACTATGCCAAGGCTGCCAAAGATCGTGGTTTAAAAGTCATTATAGCTGGAGCTGGCGGAGCTGCACATTTACCAGGAATGGTTGCCTCACTAACCCCACTCCCAGTTATTGGAGTACCCGTCAAATCTAGAAATTCAATTGACGGTTGGGATTCTGTTCTTTCTATTCTCCAAATGCCAGGAGGCGTTCCAGTAGCAACAGTTGCTTTAGATGGCGCTTTGAATGCAGGGATATTAGCAGCACAGATGATCGGAGCTTTTGACCCTGAAATCTCTGAAAAAGTAAGCCAATACAAAGAAAGTCTTAAGAATAAGGTGATGAATTCCGTGGAAGGAATTAAAGAAAAAGGCTGGAAGAACGTCTAAACTTCGAATTCCGATTCTTTAGATAAATACTGGTAGTCAAACCAATATTCATATTCGCTGTACTGAACTGCATCTGCAACCCAGCCCTCAGCTGTGTTCATGCTTACAATTGAGGTCTGTGGAATCCACGACCTGAGCTCTAAAGCTTGATCGAAAGGTAATTTAGATAGTAGAACGTAACCAGTTCCAAAATCGATATGTGGTTGAATTTTTGCCATTTGTTATGCAACTATAACAACTAGACGAACCAGATACCATTATGTTGATTTAAAGATTTATTAAGATTATGCTATGAAAAGATTTTAGCCTTTCCTGAATTTAATGGCCTTGATTTTTTTGGGACCATACCAAAGCCAGAAGCCTGAAAGAATTAGGAATAGCATACCAATGCCCAGCAAGTTCATTGAGGTAACCTTGAATCCTTCAGAAATGATTGATCCATCATGCAGCTGTTCTATCCAATCTGAATTTCTTTTACCAATGGAAAGAACTTCCAATGTTGTTGCATCTAACTGAACCTCCCAACTACCCGTGTCAAAAACAGCCTTTGCAATTCCTTTTGTCGCTCTGTATTCAAGCCTATCTAAGTTTTCGATTCCTAAACCAAGACTATCAACTGCTAAGGCAGCGGTTTGCATCATTTCTTCTACAGAAGCATATTTAGAAGCATCAAGGCTTATTCCTTTTTGAGTCGGAGGCTGAAGAACATCGACCTGCTTTTTCCAACCAAGCAGAATGCCAGTAACTGCGCTAATCAACATCAGAATGCCCAAAAACAAGCCAATGTACCTGTGTATGCGTCTATAAGATCTTACTGATTTTGCTATCCCTCGAGTTCCCATCCTAAAAGGCGCAATAAGTTGATTTTTTCAACACTAGGCAAATGATTTTATATGTTAAGAAATCTGTAACTCCCATCTAAAAAGCTGCTTCAGAAAGCCGTTTCGTAAAGTTAAATTTACATAAATAGGTTTTATGTTAATTTAATGTTAACTTAGTATTATGGTCATTCCGAAAACTGAGTGATCTGTAGTATATCAAAAGTGGAATGAGGGGAATTATTATCATAGTAATTGGTCTTTTCGTGGGTGTAACTTTTACCAGTTATGCGCAGGAAAATAATATCCAATTGAACCCTTATTCTGAACTTGATTCCTACTTAGTGCATGAGGATTCGCGCTCTAATCCTATCGACAAAAGCAGATATAGCAAGCTCATTCATAGGCTTGAAAGAAAGCGGAATAGACAATCAAATGATTTTGAGTTTTTAAAGTCTGTTTTCTACAAAACACATGACAAGCTTTTGCTCAAGTACAATAAGCTAGCCTCTTTGGACGAAACTTTAGAAGACGGGCTATACGGCTGCCTGACCGGTACTATTTCCTACGCTCTGATATTAGACCATTTCGAAATTGATTACGAAATACTTGAATTACCGAACCATGTATTTCTACAAGTAAAGCTTGGGGACAAGGTTGTCTATTTCGAATCTACCATGCCAAGAGACGGCTTTATTGTTGCCTCTAAAGAGGTCCAAGAACGAATTCATCAGAATACGTCATCAAGTGAAATCCCATTAACTACAATTGGAAATGAGTTTAGTCAGAACTGGGAGGAGCATATCTACATTAAAAAAATTGGCTTGAATGAACTGAACGCGCTTCAACATTTTAATGAATCCATTAAGCATTATACAAATGACAAATACAGCGAAAGCATTGAGCATGCAGTTCAAGCTTATTCAATGTATCCTAATGATAGAAATAAAATGCTGATGCAATTGGTGCTTAACAAAGTCCGTAACCTGAAGTGTAATTCTAGTAAGGAAAGAGCATTTTATATTCAGCAATTCAAGGACGAATTAGCAGAAAGAGGAATCTCAGATCTCAACCAGCTCTAGTCTATTCCAGCTTTAGTATTGTAAATTCTACTCTACGATTGAGAGCCCTTCCAGCCCGTGTTCTATTAGTAGCGATTGGTACCGTTTCTCCATACCAAACAAACCTGAGTCTATCATCATCGACACCTAAAGTAGCGAGTCCTTTCCGCACTGACTCTACTCTTCTCTTAGAAAGATCCACATTGTAGGGGTCCGTACCATAACTGTCTGTATGGCCCGCTAACTCTACAATTGCATCAGGATAATCATTCATAAACTTGGCCAGGTTTCTCATCTCAATCCAAGATTGTTCTTTCAACAGATCTTTATCAAAATCGAAGAATACATTCCTTATGATAAAGCTTCTACCAGCAGCAGCCAGTATAACCGGTGCGTTTACATTATTGATCACAGGTGATTGCACACCATTAATAATGGCATTAGGACTTACAGCAGGTAGGCCTAATTCTTGTCTTTGTGCATTTAGAACTTCAAAAGTATCTCTCTTTAATTCCGGCAAACTCAAAGTGATCGCCACCGCTTTCATTACATCTTCTGGTATAGCAATCGGTTCACCATCTGCAATTCTAGTGCTGTCGATATCTAATCTATCGAGTGAAACAGCATACACATTTAGATCTTCTACATCTAGTAAGTCGATGGTAGCGCCTACCGGAATGTAGCCAGGTATTTCTGCACGATAGGTATAGATCTCGTCAGCTGGTAATTCAATACAATAATTACCCAAAGCATCAGTTCTTACTCGCCCAACTTCAACACCATCTCTTAACCTTGAAAAAACCACTTCAGCATCTAGTGCCTCTAAGGTTTCTGGATCCTCTATTTTACCGCAAAGCGTCACTAGTCTTATTTGACGAGTAACCAGAGGAAGTGTAAATGAGTGGATATCTAAATCATTACCCTGAACCTCTCGACAAAAGAAACCGAATGAGCCATCCAAAGGAATATATAGGAACATGTCGTCTACTTCTGAATTCACAACTGGTCCGAGATTTTCTGGCTCTGTCCAACTACGCCACGTATTATCTAATCTCCTCGTCATGAACAGATCGGTTTTACCATAACCGCTATGACCGTTAGAGCTAAATATTAAAGTCTTCTTATCGGGCATTAAGAATGGACTTTCTTCCTCACCCGCGGTATTAATTACTGGCCCCATATGAATAGGCTCTGTCCAATGACCATCTTTTTGTAAAAAGCTCACATAAAGATCTCTTTCACCCTCAGTTCCTCTTCCCTCTTCTGAAATGATCAATACTTCATCATCTCTTGTCAACCAGAAATTGACACTTTCATGTACGTTGAGGTCATTATAGATATTTAGACTCTGAGGGAAAGTCCATGAATCTTCATCTAGTCTTAAACTTTTTGAAATACCATATTTCATGGTAGTAGCATCAGCTTGATACTCATTCCCAAGAATGATATACTCTTCCTCCTCCTGAAGGAAGGAACTAATGAAATTTGGATCAGGGTTATTCAATGGCTCACCTATGTTAGTAGCTAGCCCCCAATCCTGTTTTGCAGAGTCCCAATCAGAAAACCAGATATCCTCTAAGTCTTCCAAGCCACCTATATTATCTGGGTGTCCTCTCCTGGAAAAATAAAGTGTATTTTTGTCCTTTGTAATTAGCGGTTTGATCTCCCTTGCTTCGCTATTCACATCATCATTCAATCGAAAGACCTGAATTCTGGTATTGATATTAGGCATCAGGTTGATCTTAGCCTCTATTGGTTCTTTGGAATTGGAAATACCTATGCAGTCTATTTCGGAAAAGCCATCTATCGCCCTACCATCGAAGACAATCTTTAGTGACTTTACATTGAAATCAGTTTTATCTATGAAAACACGGAACATTCTCCACTGCTCCTCTACAGGAGCTGCTTTCTTCTCGAAAACGAGTACTCCGTCATCATCTTCATTATAAGCAAAGATCTCTACAATCGAACCTGGGTTGAAAGTCTCTCCGATAGCAATTTGCTCAATAGGCATTGCAATATCGAATTCAACAGTGATGTACTCGATTTCATTTGGACGATAAGGACGCCAAGCACTGGGATTACTACCTCCTGACGGAAGCACATTTGGTTTTAATAAAACTTGTCTTGCTGAATGTTCTAATTCTGTAAGCTCAGATGACACCTCAACCACCCGACTTGCCCATTGTACAGTAGTTTGAGCGAGGACACAATTCGTGGCTAGAAGGAAAAAAAGCACCGTCCAGAATTTGTTCATCGGAGAAAGTTAAGTCTATCGACTAAAAATAGCCAAAAAGTATAAGAGATAGGTATTTCCGATGAAAATTTGGGGTTAACTCCACCCTCAATTCTTACTTGCAGAAATGGTTCTATCCTCCCAAGTATTCGCTATGTCGTTCAGTTTTTTATTTGTCAAATTCATTACTGCCTCAAAACGCAGTAATTGTTCTTCAGGAAGAGGTTCTTCAGCAGGTAGTTTTTCTCTTAAAAAATCAACTTGTTTCCCTCTTTTCCAGAATCTAAAGCAAAGGTGATAACCTGAGGCTAAACCTGTTTTACCCACGTATCCAATTACCTCACCCTTTTTCACTCTTTGCCCTTTTCTGAATTTCCCAAAGCGACTCATGTGAAGGTAACCAGTGGTATAAGTGCCATTATGCTTTATATATACATAATTACCGTTGCCTCTTTTAAAACCTCTTTCAGTAATGATTCCATCACCTGCAGCTTTTATGGGAGTTCCTTTAGGGGCTGCATAATCTGTTCCTAAATGTGGTCTTGTTCTCTTTAATACTGGATGGAATCTACGCGGGTTGTACCTTGAAGAAATACGAGAATACTCAACTGGATAACGCAGAAAGGCCTTCTGCATACTCTCTCCTGTTTCGTCATAAAAGCCTATTCCATTGCCATCGTCAAAACCATAAGCCATGTATGAGTTATTGATATGATTGAATTCTGCACCTATGACATTCCCAATTCCAATTGAGTTTCCATTGACTACTCTATCTTCATAGATCACTTTGAACCAATCACCTTTCCTCAAAGTCCTCATGTCCATTTGCCAACCGAATAAATCTGCCACTGCATTCACCAAGGCAGCAGAACCACCTTCCTGACGGATTGAATGATCTAGCGATTGAGTAATGACTCCAGCCATCGTTTTTTCTACGATTTCAACTTCTCTTTGCCTTCTGAAAACCGCTAAAGAATCAACTAACTGATAAACTATGAACTCAGTATCATCCGGTTCATAAACAAAGTATGCGGCTCTTTTAACTGAATCTTCTTTATAAAAAATGGCGTAATCTTTTCTAGGCACTAATCGCCTAACACTATGCACCTGATTTGAGATCTTGTCTATGGTGTATATGTCTTGCAGATTAACATTATAAGGAGCGACCAGATCTGCAAAGGTTTGGTTTCTTTTTATTGAACCCTGCACAACTTGAAATTCATCTAAGGAAAATCCGAACAAGTAATCAGGCTCAGGAATTTCTTCTATTGATACGTCTGAAACTATAGGGGTCGGAATGCTGTTTTGCTCTTTTTCAGCAAATTGAAAGTAGGTGACAATAACGATGACTGCTACAGTAACCAACAGCAGCAAGCCTAAGAGCTTCTTATTCATTGAGTTTTTTTATCCTCAAACGACAAAAATACGATTTTCAGTTACTAAAAGCGAAAAAATATAAGCTCCCCTCAATTAAATGCTTGGTATTCCTGAAGTGCTTCTTTTAGAAAGGCCAAAAATTTATCAGCATCCGGCTCATAAGCTACTGGATCTACCAATATTTCCTCGTTCCCATCGAGCAAAACGTAATAAGGCTGAGCGTTGCCATTAAAGCGAACTATTTGGAAATCGAAGTTCTGCTTACCCACTGTCTTTTTCATTCTGCCATCAAATGAAGATTCGTACCATTCATTTTCTGGCAATTCTGTACGATCATCCACATAGAGTGCAACGATGACAAATTCATTTTGAAGCAAGCCTAAAACCCTAGGGTCAGACCATACGTTTTGCTCCATCTTTCTGCAATTGACGCAACCATGCCCAGTAAAATCTATAAACAAGGGCTTACCCACTTTTTGCGCAAACTCCAAAGCTTGGTCATAATCAAAGAAGCCTTTCAAATTATGGGGTAACTCAAGAAATTCTGCATGCCTTACCTGACCATCAAATCCTTTGGGTGCTACTTCTGATCTTTCAGGTTTTTCCTTTAAGCCCAAAGCCACTTCAAACGAAAAGTCAGTTTGCTTGATTGGCGGAAGGTAACCGGCCAATGCCTTCAACTCTCCACCTTGCATCCCACCAAAAAGATATATAGCAAAAGCCAATGAAAGAACAGCCATTGACAAGCGCCCTATACTTCTAGGAGTCTTTTTATCATCATGCGGAAACTTGATAAAACCTAAGAGATAAAGACCTAGGGCTATGGATAATACAAACCAAATGGCGATGAAGATCTCTCTATCTAGTATGCCCCAATGATAGGCCTGGTCCGCAATACTGAGGAACTTGAAGCCCAATCCTAATTCTATAAAACCCAAAACCACCTTAACAGTATTAAGCCATCCTCCAGATTTAGGAAGACCTTTGAGTAAGCCAGGAAAAAAAGCAAAAATGGTGAACGGAATAGCAAAGGCAGATGAAAACCCAAGCATACCAATAACTGGCTTAATGACTTGCCCTTGAAAAGACTGGATAAGTACAGTGCCTACAATTGGTCCGGTACAAGAAAAGCTGACAAGCACCAAAGTAAAAGCCATAAAGAAAACGCCTAAAAGCCCTCCTTTTGAAGCTTTTTTGTCCATCCTGTTAATGAAGCTATTAGGCAAATTGATCTCAAAATACCCAAAGAAGGAAATAGCAAAGACAACAAATACGATGAAGAAAATAATATTGGCAACAGCTCCGGTGGCTAGATCATTGGCCAAGCCCACACCAAAGAAACTAGTGAAAACTAGTCCAATGAGGATGTAGATACCAATGATCGAAAGACCATAAAAGATGGCTTTGAATCTAGCCTGTTGTTTCGACTGTTGGTCATTTGTAAAAAAAGCAACAGTCATTGGAATCATCGGAAACACACATGGTGTTAACAGGGCTGCCAATCCAAAAAGAAAGGCTCCTAAGAAGAAGCCCCAGAGAGAGTCTCCGCTATCTTCTCTCTTCGCTTTTTTTTTTGATGTTACTTGCTCCTCTCCGGAGTCATCAATCTTGTCGCTGCCAGCAACATTGATCATGTCGAAGTTGATTTCCTCTTCGTAGAGTATGCAAAGGCCTGTTACATCAGAGCATGTCTGAAATTCCAACAAGCCCTTTACTACTAGATTCGGCTTTAGAACCTTGATTGTCTGTCTAAACTGGCCTGATCGAGAGAAGTATTGAACGGTGTCTCCCCAAATATCATCATACTTACTCTTAGGGTCTATTGAATAAAAGTCACCTACAAGTTCGAATGAATCATTTTCTTCGAAATATGGTCCGGCAGGCACTGCCATGACATCCTCTTTCTGCTTTTCTGTATAAATGTACCAGTCCTTGATTACTGATACATTAAAGATCAGCTCCACCTCATCCCCTACATTCACTTCTTTTGGGAGTGCGTCAAATGTCCAACTGGTGGTCACTTTCACTTGAGCCCAGCTTGCTTGCAAAGCAACTGCAAAAGTCAGAATGGTGAATAAGAGTCTTCTCATCGGCCTAATGATAACTGATTATTATCTGAAATAATTCAATATCAGCTTTTCGACATTTCTGCAAAATTCTTAAAGAAAAGAGGAATCGTTTCAATCCCCTTGAAGTAGTTAAACACTCCATAATGCTCGTTAGGCGAATGGATAGCATCTGTATCTAATCCAAAGCCCATCAAAACTGTTTTACAGTCTAAAATTTGCTCGAACAAGGCAACAATTGGAATACTTCCTCCGCCTCTAAATGGAATTGGCTCTTTTCCGAATGAAGAAGCCATGGCTTTAGCAGCGGCCTTATAAGCAATAGAATCAGTCGGTGTTACTGCCGGTTGACCACCGTGGTGCGGTGTAACCTTCACAGTCACAGAATCAGGAGCAATTGATTTAAAATGTGCCTCGAACAATTGTGTGATCTTATCTGGATCTTGATTTGGAACCAATCTCATCGAGATCTTAGCGTAAGCTTTAGAGGCAATTACAGTTTTGGCACCTTCGCCAGTATAACCACCCCAAATACCATTAACGTCTAAGGTTGGTCTGATTGAGGTTCTTTCTAAAGTTGTATATCCTTCTTCTCCTTCAGTATCGGTCAGACCTATCGATGCTTTATAATCTTCAAGATCGAATGGAGCTCGATTTAACGCTTCTCTTTCTTCTTCAGTAAGCTCAACTACATCATCGTAGAAACCAGGGATTGTAATGTGCTGGATGTCATCTTTCAGAGATGCGATCATTTCAGCTAGAATATTGATTGGATTAGGCACTGCACCGCCATATAGACCGCTATGCAAATCTCTATTAGGACCAGTTACTTCAACTTCTACATAACTCAATCCACGAAGTCCAACCGTAATAGATGGATCTTCATTCCCAACCATATCGGTATCAGATACCAATACGATGTCAGCCTTAACCATTTCTTTATTTGCCTCTAGAAAAATGCCAAGGTTGTCAGATCCAACTTCTTCCTCTCCCTCGATGATAAACTTGATATTACAATCCAATTCTCCTTCAGCCATCATTGCTTCAAAGGCTTTGACATGCATGTACATTTGGCCTTTGTCATCTGCAGACCCTCTGGCAAAAATTGCTCCTTGTGGATGCAATGGCGTTTCTTTAATTACTGGCTCAAATGGTGGTGAGTCCCACAATTCATATGGATCAGCTGGCTGTACATCATAGTGACCATATACCAATACTGTTGGTGCATGATCCCCTATCATTTTCTCTCCATAGACAATTGGGTGCCCAGCGGTTTCGCAGATCTCAGCTCTGTCTGCCCCGGCTGAAATAAGCTTGGCCTGAATAAAATCTGCTGCTTTTCTAACGTCATTTTGGAATTTACTATCTGCACTTACAGATGGAATACGGAGTAACTCCAAAAGTTCTTCCAAAAAACGGTCTTTATTAGACTCTATGAATTGATTGACATTTCCCATTTCTAAAGATTTGGCGGCAATTTAAGTGATAAGAATATGATTATGAAGGCTAGTTAAATTAAAACCCGTCACCTTCAACTGTATTCTTCTTTTTAAGCTTTTGATTTGAGTCAGAGGCCATTAATAGTCGATATGGCTCATCGATTCCTAAGTAGAGTTTTCTAAAATCAGTAACCCATTGAATCACCTCTGCTTGAGTAGCTGAAAAAGGATTGAATGAACCCACCTTATTCTTGCCTACATTGGTAGACATGATCTGTGCATTGAATGCATCATTTGAAGAAAACGATGCGAGGGTAAATCCATCGTAGTTAAAGTAATACCAGGTTCCATCCGTCATTTCAAGCAACAGAGTAATGATATCTCCTTCAGGGGTCTTTCTAATTTCCATGAAACCATCCAGTTCCATGTTCAATTCAATATTTGAAACGTTGGATAGACCGATCTTACCTGTACTATAAAAAGCTTTATTCTGCTTAGACCATTTCAAATTGACATCTGAAAGAACTATGTCTTTTTGTAATTCTAAATTCGGTGAAGCATTAAACAATGAAATAGGAACCGTACGATAAGAATTATCCCACTTTCTAGTCGCTTCATCTCCTATGAATTCAGCTACTCTATAAATAAGTTCAGAGCGATCATCCAATGCTCTTGGCACACCTAGATTCTCTCCCATTTCTTTCAGATTTTGACCCATCGCTCCTAATGCTTCAGGGGTCATACCAAAAGCCATTGTAAACATAGATTGCACCTCAAAATTCATAGAGTCAAGGTTGCCTCTTCCTTTACCGGAAGCGTTAATATTATCTCCTCTCGTTCCACCTAAGAAATCAAGTTGTCCTTCAAAAGTGACTACCTGATTCTGCTCATTGAATGAGAACATACTTCCTGCGAAGTAATTATTAGGGTCATCACGTTTTTGTGGATTATCTATTCTAAAAGAGCTATCAACAGGATCAAAATATAATTCTCCGCCCTTTGGCACGAAGAAATCATAATCTACATAGTCTCTTTTCTCGGTGATAAACGACATATAAATATCACCTCTACTGTCAAAATGCACACCGGCATTGAGTGGCTGTCCTTGTCTAGTTAAGGCCTCATCGAATGGAATGACCACTTCCTTAATGTCATCGTTTGATGAGTACTCAATCCAAATATTTCGTTCCCTTAATTCAGGTAAGTCTAGCTTAACGGCACCATCCAGTTCCAAAGCCTCCTTGAAGGCATACATGGTAATTTTACCTTCAAAAATGAATCCGGAAGATACCTTCACCCCTTGGTCGCCACTTACCGTACCACTTGCTCTTGTATGACCCGGTTTTTCTTTAGTTTCTTCGATGTACTCAAATTCATCAAATTGAATAGCAAAAGTGTCCTTTAAGGCATTGACCAATTCATAAGTTGCTTTACCTCTGAATCTATTTCTTGAAAGAATTTCTATTTCGGCATCAAACATATTGTGGTAATTATTGATGGCATCTAATGCAATTTTTGCATTGTAAATAGTACCTATTCGGGCATTTTCTAAAATGGTCAATGAATCACCCTGAGGAGTGATTTTTGAATCCGCAACCTGAATAAATGGTATTCCCTTTACTTTCAATTCTTTAGCCTCAATCTCATAAATAGCTTCAGCAGCATTAAATGCTAAGGAGTCTAATGCTTCGTTAGTGGCATAAAAGAAAGACTCTTCCAAAGGAATGTCTTCAGGCTTAGACATATTGATTACATTCTCTTCAATATTCCATTGAGCAGAAGGGATGGACGTTTTGAATTGAGCAAATGGAAATTCTAATGCCGCATTTCCTGCCACCTCAGGCTGAATGTCTGCCAATTGAGCTGATAGATCATAATTAACTTTTACGTCTTCAGAACTGAGAATTGGTTTTATAGAATTCTCCGCATTTAAGGTGAATGTGGTGTGTCTTGAGTTGAATGATTGTGTCTTAAATGATATGGAATCCGAAAGCAGGTTTGAAGCACCTAAATTCATTTCACCAGACCCAATAAGACCTGTCGTTTGTAATACTACTTGCCCATTTAGATTGGCCTGATCTTCAAAAAGGCTAAAGGGCTTTTGCTCATTGAGGTTTTCTAAGATCATCGAATCGCTGCGAGCCAGCCAGTTGACAGAAAACTCTTCAATATTCATATCTGGAAATGGCACAGTATCATAATCCTCACCTCGCAATTCGGCTCGAATGCCCTTCTCCGCAACTAGCGAGTCAAGAAAGAAAGTGGCTCGTTCCACTTCAAAGGTACCCGTTAGATATTCGATAACACCAGGAGTGGTAATACCTGCATTGTCTAATTGAAGCTCTCCAAAAACCTTAGCGTCTGTTTGATAAAGATTGTAACCCGAATCTGGAACCTGATGGATAAAACCAAAACTATTATCAGGCATTACTCTTAAATCTTCCTCAAAGTCAGGTAGAATTCCATTCGAGTACAGAGTTCCTTTGAAGGAATACTTTGTAGGATCTGCGTCTGCTACGCTGTCTAACTCAAATGGAGGAACATCAAAATAGATGGTACTATCATATGCCCCTTTCAATACGTCATTATCACTGAAATCTACACTAGCATTTCTACCAGACTTGAAGATGGGGAAGTTAGGCTTGGGTACTAAAGATGATTTATTATTTGGCTCATTAATACGCAATACTCCTTCTGTATTGATCAATTGATTGGATAGCGCTTCTCTCTGTCCCTCTGCTAATTCAACGGCTAATTCGATCGAATCAATTTGTACCAACTGAACTAAGAAACTGTCGTATTCAAATTTGAAGCCCTTGCCATTGAAAGTAAAATTACCGGCATTCAAAGATCCATCAAATTCGATGTCGCGATCCTTTAGAAGTCTAATCTCTTTGTTAGTTGGTCTAATAACCACGTCCAGTGAATCACTAACCAAGAATCGACTTACTCCTCGAATGGTTAGTACAGAATCTCGAAAACTCATTGTGGCATTTGGAGCATTTCCGATAATTGAAGGAATGAGAAGGTCATCATAGTCGTAACCGCGCCCTGATTTCTGAAGCAGGTGAGATCGATAAGCATGCTTTGACTTATCTAGAACCTGAACCCGCCCTATGGCCTCCTCATAATTCACATAACCATAAGCCATCAAGTATTTCATGGTAATTTTAACAAGGTCTTCGTCATATCCATATTTATCGATCACATCAGATATGTAGAAGTAATCCCAATCGCGCGTGACCATTTGCATGGCGATGGTCAATGGATGAAACCCGAAGATTTGAGAAAGCTCGTTATATCTTTCATCGCTATAAAAGTCCTTTGATTCAACAATGAGAGGAACCTCTCTTTTAGCGGACACGATGGTAATATCTAGTGAATCTTCTTTGATGTCCCAAGTCACTCGATCTCCAATCATTTCAACATTGTAATATGAACTTCTGAATGGTGAGAATTCAAAGCCTTTTACATCAGTCTCAGCCTGAAGTTTTTTACTATCAAAATTGAATTCAAAATTGACCAATGGATTATAAAGCGAGTCTTGACCATGGTAAATAGTTAAGGCGGCATTTTCTGCTCCAAGCGAATTTCTGTCTCGATTAAAATCGAAAGAGTTACTCTTTGCACTAAAGACTTTTACACCATTCTCAGAGTAGACAACAGAGCTTGGCTCTGCAAATTTAGATTCAGTAGAAAGTTCAAGTCCTTTTAGATGAATGCCACCTATAAAGTCCATGTTTTCATTACTCAGTTTCGTGTTTTTACTTCGGGCGAAATATGATAGAAACTCAGGATATTTATTGAGTACGGTTTGTGAATTAGACATCACCACGGTCAGGTCACCAGCAGCTGTTTCGCTAATCAAGTTGACATCTTTCAGGTAAGCATCTTGAAAGTAGAATTCTCCATCACCTTTATTGAAAGTATAAGATTTCAATTTGGCAAATCGCTCATTTGCCGACAGGCCTCTATTTTCCCATGTTAGTTTCCCATTCTGTCCTTTGAAAAGGCCCTCTTTAAGCAAAAAGTATCCCTCTGTCTCTCTGATCTTGAATGTATCTGAGTAACTCGCTAGAAATAGATCGCCTCTTTTAATATGGATAACTGCACCTAGCTCTTCTACCATTTCTGGAAGGTTTTCTTCTGCCGGATCTAGAGGCGCTTCTTCTACAGGAGCCACATAAGTACCATTGGCCATAGCCTTCAGCGTTTCCGCATCGTACTCTACTGCCTGATACTCTTCAACTACGTTTTCTGTAAACTCAGGAACGGTATTATATCTGATTTCAAAATCAGCATTCTTTAAAAGAACTGTCGTGGCTCGACCTGTTGTCAGAACACCATTTGTAAGCAAATTCTTAATGTCTGTTATCTGGTATTCAAGAGTTGACTTTTTTCCTTCGTACAAAGAGTTGATCACTTGAACTAATTGATCTAGCTGATCATAATTAAAATTGTTCTGTTCTTTGGCAATACTGAGTAATTCAAAAATGGATCTATAATCAAATCGAGGCCTATATCCACTTTCTTCCAGATTGATCAGAAGCGTTAAGAAATTCCTGTATCCTTTCGGGCTGAAATTTTTAGAGTAATCGAAAAAGAAGGCGTACTCAGGCGGGTAAAGACTGACATTCTTTTTATCTATCAGTTTCTGAATTTCTTCTGATACATCTAGAGGTACTTGCCCTTCCTGTGCGCTCAACCAAAGGAATTGAGGTAGAAAGAGTAATAAGAATAACCAGCGCCTTGTTGATCTCATTATCTAATAGTAACGAGTATTTTCATTAAAACTTGAGCTATTGACCAGCTTTTTGAAAAATTGCAGCTGTCCATTTGTTCTTTTCAACAGACTTTTGGAGTTGTAGGTTGAGTGATCTTGCCTTTTCATCTACTTTTTTCAGATCAAAATCGTAGAATCCGCTTAACAACAAGTAACCATTATCTTCAATTAAAGCGGCATAGTAGCTCATTTCATCCAATAAAATATTGGTATTGATATTAGCTATAACAATATCATAGGATCCCTCTATGTCTAATTCTTTGATGATTCCCTTCTTCACAAAGCCAGGGCTTACATCATTGAGTTGAAAATTCTCTAAAGAATTCTCAATACACCATTCATCAATATCTGTAGCATCTACCTGGCTTGCTCCTAATTTGGCTGCCATAATTGCTAGGATTCCAGTTCCTGTACCCACATCCAAAAGCTTCTTGCCTTCATGGTCAACTTCTAGTTGCAGGGCCAAGATCTGAGATGTGGTCTCATGGTGCCCAGTACCGAATGACATCTTTGGATTTATGACAATCTCATATGGAAAGTCCGGTTGCGGATCATGAAAAGTAGCTCGCACATATATCTGATCGCCTACCTGAATCGGTTCATAATTGGTTTCCCACTCTTGATTCCAATTTTGTTTGGGAATCTTCTTGAGTTCATACCAAATCCTTGTTTGCTGACGATAGTTATTGAAAAGTACCTGTACCGCAGGATGATTGAAGATATCCTCAGGAATGTATGCTTCAAATCCGACCTCTGTTTCAACAAAAGAATCGAATTCTAATTGACCCATCTCAGCGATCAAGATCTCTCTGAAGGGTTCATCACAATGAACATTGATGAGGATATAATCCATCTAGTATGATTTGGCTATATCAATAAAGTCTCTTGACTTGAGAGATGCACCGCCTATTAATCCGCCATCTACATCAGGTTGAGCTAACAGCTCCTGAGCATTTGAAGGCTTCATGCTACCTCCATATAGAATTGAAATAGTATCTGCTACTTCTTGGCCATATTTAGTCGCCAAAGAAGCTCTGATACTAGCATGCATTTCTTGCGCCTGTTCCGAACTAGCAGTAACTCCTGTTCCGATCGCCCAAATTGGTTCATAGGCAATAACCACCTTTTGAATATCTGAAGCTGAAAGTTCAAATAAGCTTTCTTCCAATTGCTTATTGACAAAGCTTTCATGATCATTTGCTTCTCTCACCTCTAAGGCTTCTCCACAACAGAAAATTGGAGTCAGCCCTTTGCTTATTGCCAGTTTGACTCTATCGGCTAACTGCTGGTTTGTTTCAAAATGATACTCTCTTCTTTCGCTATGACCAATAATGGCATACTTAGCTCCAACTGAAAGAACCATTTCAGCTGAAATATCACCTGTGTAAGCACCAGACTCATGTTCAGATATATTCTGTGCACCTAGACTTACTTTTTCAGAATCTCCAATGATAGATGATACTGCTGCCAGATGAATGGCTGGCGTACACATTATAACGTTTACATCTGAGGGCACCTCGTCTGATGCCATATTCACAACCTCAGAAGCCAATGACTGACCATCAGTAAGGTTTAAATTCATTTTCCAGTTTCCTGCAATGATCTTCTTTCGCATAGCTAATTATTATACTCAAATATAGGTCGAACAAATGATACCTAGTACTATCAACACTAAGAAAGGATTGCAATCGATGTATGTTTATCTTTGAACATGTCCTTTGACGATTACAAGAAGAAAAAAGCTCCTTTAGATTATAAATCTGCCCTGCAAAAAGGAGCTGACTTCTGCGCTTATCAAGAAAGGTCGCAGCAAGAAGTTAGAGATCGCCTCTATACTTATGGCCTGCATCAAGACGAAGTTGAAGAAGCCCTATCAGAATTGATTGTTCAAGGATTCATCAATGAAGAGAGGTTTGCAAAGGCTTATGCAGGCGGCAAATTCAGAATGAAAGGTTGGGGTAAAAGAAAGATAATTGAGGGATTGAAATACCACCGCATTTCGGATTATTGTTTGAAAAAAGGTCTTGCTGAGATTGACGATGAGGCCTACTATCAAACTTTATTGAAACATGCTGAGAAAAAGTTCAACAGTTTAAATGAAAAATCAGAGTATGTTTTGAAAGGAAAATTAACCCAACACCTTGTATCTAAAGGCTTTGAATTCGACCTGATCAAAGATGCGATAGATGAAGTGTTAACAAAAAATTGACCTTGGAAAGTACACCTGACACTAATCGGTTTATAAATTCAAGGTCTAAATCTAGTTTATGAAACAACTTACTTTACTCGCTATAGTCCTTTTTATAGTATCATGTAGTACTACAACTGTCGATAAAACAATAGTATCTCCAGAGGGTAAAGTCTCTGTTCATATTTCGCAAACTGCCTCAGGTGCGCTACAATACGAAGTCACTTATGACAATCAAAAAGTAATAGAAAAGTCCAATCTCGGATTTGAATTTGCTGAATTAGGAAGAGTTGGAGAGTCTATAAAGTTTTTAAGCTTTGATAGTAGTCATGTCAATTCTATCTGGAAACAACCTTGGGGTGAAGATCAGGTGATCAGAGATGTTCACGAAGGGTACACTTTTCATTTTAAAGATAAATCGAGTGGTCTGCTGTTTGATATAACTTTCAAATTGTTCGATGATGGCCTAGGATTTAGATATGGCTTTCCTGCTCAAGAAGGTATAGAGGAATTAGTTTTTACAGAAGAACTTACTCAGTTTACCATTACTGGAGATCATCAGACATGGTGGCTACCTGCTGATTATGACAGTTATGAATACCTATATAATACTACTAGAGTAAGTGAGATCGATTCGTCTTTGGTAACGGGAAAAGAGTTACTAGCAGCGGTATCTATCAAAGAAAAACATGCCGTAAGTACTCCATTAACCATGAAGTCGGATGATGACTATTATATCAGTATACATGAGGCGGCTCTAACCGATTTTACTTCAATGACTTTGCGTGTAGAAGCTGATAAAAGAACACTTGCAGCTTCTCTCGTTCCAGACCCAAATGGATTCAAAGCTAAAGTCAATGCTCCGTATCAAACCCCTTGGAGAACCATACAACTTGGTAAAAAACCGGGCGATCTATTGGAATCCAAACTGATACTCAATCTAAATGAACCGAATAAAGTAGGAGATCAAGACTGGATCAAACCAGGGAAATACATCGGTATCTGGTGGGAGATGCATCTGGGAACATCTTCTTGGGATATCTCTGCAGGTAAACATGGAGCCACTACAAAACATGCTAAAGAATATATCGATTTTGCAGCTAAATACGGTTTTGATGGAGTATTGATAGAGGGTTGGAACACGGGTTGGGAAAGATGGATAGGATTTCCTGATAGAGAAGGGGTATTCGACTTTATTACACCCTACCCAGATTATGACTTGAAAGAGGTTGTCGAATATGCGCAAAGCAAAGGAACAAACGTCATTATGCATCATGAAACATCGGCAGCTATAAGAACTTATGAGCAACAATTAGATACTGCTTATAACCTAATGAAGGAATTGGGCATCCATGGAGTAAAAACAGGCTATGTCGGTCCGATTATACCAGATGGATATCACCATCATGGTCAAATGATGGTCAATCATTACAGGAAAGTGTTAGATAAGGCGCTAGAGTCAGAAGTGATGGTTTTTGCTCACGAACCCATAAAGGCAACTGGATTAAGAAGAACTTATCCGAACATGATGGCAAGGGAAGGCCTCAGAGGTTCAGAGTTTAATGCTTGGGGAGGCGGAAACCCACCGGAACACATCACTATTGTACCTTTTACTAGAATGCTGGGTGGGCCGGTCGATTATACGCCAGGCATCTTCAAACTAGACATTAGCAATTTCCTTGACGGTGTAACGGTCCCTACGACTTTGGCTTACCAATTAGCAGAATATGTTGTCATCTACAGCCCTGTACAAATGGCCTCAGACCTTATTGAGCATTATGAAGAAAAGAGAGATGCCTTCCAATTCATTTTGGATGTACCTGTAGATTGGGAGAAATCAGTGGTCGTAGATGCAGAAATTGGAGATTACGCCATCATAGCGAGGCTTGAAAAAGGTGGCTATGATTGGTATCTAGGTGCTGTGACCGATGAAAACGCCCGAGAAATGGAAGTGACTCTTGACTTCTTAAATAACGGAACTCAATACGAGGCACAAATCTATAGAGATGCTGATGACGCTGATTTTGAGAACAATCCAGAAGCCTATGTCATTGAAAAAAAGAATGTGAAAAAGAATGACATTCTCCAATTAAATATGGCTAGAGGTGGCGGGGTTGCCATTCGTTTTAAAGCCCTTTAACCAGGCCTTTTTGCCAAAGGAATACATATCTAAATCCGAATAAGATCATCAGAGGCAACATACTGATATTGAACGACTGAAACTGAGTAATCCACAATAAGGACATAGCGATCAAAAGGATCACTAAAAACCTCGCATATACTCGTGTCCAACGTGGTGGATTTTTCTTGAGCATATAAAAAGCCACCACAACATTCGGGAAAAACGCCCACAGCGCATTCAAGTTATTGGCCGCAGTATGATGGCTTGATATGAACCACAAAAAGACAATCAAGCAGCCCACTAAACCAGTAAAAAAGTAAATACTGAAATCTAGTATTCTTGCTCTTTTTCCCTGCAAATAGTCTCTAACAGTTACCAAAATGACTAGAACTGCTAGTACAGAAAAAACCAACCAAGGTTGTAGTTTTTTGATCGGTTTTTCCCAATAATCAGTAACAATTACATCTCTAGAACTTTTTACTGCTGGCACTTCCTTACCATCTCTTTTTATAGTTGCATTTGCGTATCCTGAATAGATATAGTCTGGTAAATACATGTGCTGTTCAACACTAGCTTTTCTGTCCAAGATGTTTCCTAGAGCGATATCAATACCCAAATTTATCCAAGGATGGTTAAAAGCATTATCATCCTTCAATTGTCTTAGAGTAGATTCTTTTTCTAGATGGTTTGAATAGAATGTCAACCTATTGCCTAACACTCCCTTGGGTACATCTCTCAATCTTGTGGCACAATTATCGAAAAAAGGATCATATCGGTAATAGGCATTTTCTGGTCTTGCATTGTTCTCTACAAATTCGAAAATCTCCTGCTTTTCGGCTTGAGTCAGGTCGAGCACTTGTTCTTTCATCCACCTATTCTGTCTTCTATAAGTTTCCTCAAATCTGTCAAATGAGTAAGCTGATAGTTTGTAGTCAGTAGTACCCATTGTGAATTTCAAGTAGAAGCCATCATCAAAAGAATCGTAGGTGCCGTAATTATATGCCCGATTAAGTCCGATTGCTGGGTCTTTGATCCTAATTGCATTGTGACCAAAACAGTCATACAAATATTTTCCAGGGCCAACAGTTACTAAACTCACCTCTGCTTGGTCGCTAAGTGTGGGATATTGCGCAAATGACAGATGAGCAAAAAGTAGAAAGGCGAGAAGGAAAAAGTACTTCATATGCTAAAACTAGTCTTTTCTAAAATTCTGTTGACAAAATATGAATCGAATTTACTGAGTCCTATCTTGAACATGTGAATCGCAACTGGAGAGATGGACTCAATTATGCAAGCAAATTTAATGCCTTCAAAGCGTGGAATTTACTATTGCTCGTACTGAGTTATTGGATCTCCAAAGTCACTCGGCAGAGCATACATTGGGGGCTTCCGACTAGTATCTCAATTGAACCAACAACCAGCTGCAATTTGCGCTGCCCAGAGTGCCCCAGCGGTCTCAGGTCATTTACCAGACTTACAGGAATGCTGACAGATGACACTTATCACTCCATTATAGATGAACTTGCTCCAAAGTTGAGTTACCTCATCTTTTACTTTCAAGGAGAACCTTATCTAAATCCTAAATTTTTAGATCAGGTCACATATGCTTCTTCTAAAAAGATCTATACTGCCACCTCCACTAACGCGCATTATTTGGATGATGAGATGGCCAAAAAAACAGTCGAATCTGGTTTAGATAGATTGATCATTTCGATAGATGGCACTACCCAAGAAACCTATGAACAATATCGAGTCGGAGGTAAGCTTGAGAAAGTTATTGAAGGCACGCAAAATGTAATCAAGTGGAAGAAGAAGTTAAATTCTAGAACCCCACACGTGATCTTTCAGTATTTGGTTGTCAAGCCCAATGAACATCAATTAGAAGAGGTTCAATCTTTGGCCAAAGACTTAGGAGTCGATGAAGTGGCATTTAAAACAGCTCAAATCTATGACTACGAAAATGGATCTGATCTCATTCCAACTCAGGAAAAATTCAGCCGATATCGTCAAAAACCAAATGGGAAATGGGAGATCAAAAATCGCCTAATTAATCATTGCTGGAAAATGTGGCATTCTTGTGTCATCACTTGGGACGGGAAAGTGGTTCCTTGTTGTTTCGACAAAGACGCACATCATAGCTTAGGTGAAATGAAAGATCAGTCATTTCAAAGCATTTGGAAAGGCACATCCTACGATCAATTTCGTTCCGCTTTAATTAGATCGAGAAGTGAAATAGAAATGTGTAAAAATTGCTCTGAAGGAACTAAGGTTTGGGCTTAGCCTTTTAAATGGCCAGGAAGCTCAAAGTCTTTCTTTGATGGTGCGCAAGAATCACAACCTGAAGCACAACCTGCCTCAGCCTTGTACTGCTTATAGAACCTTCTACCCATGTAGACTATGGCTGCAGCTACTAAAATGATCAGAATTAATTCTTGCATATCAGATTAATCGATAGAAGACAAAAATAGTTCTAAATCTCTGAAAGATCTATCAAGATCAGTGAGTCTAAATAACCCACAGCAGCTTGTTCACCATTCGGACTAACATCCAGAGACAATGGAAACATACCGAAACTTCCAATTTCGTTGATGATTTCTCCTTCTTTAGAAATGAGTCTTACCGCCCCGCCACTAAAAGTGGCAATAATCATATCCTTACTTTCTATATAGTAGGCTCTAAGAACTTTTTCATCAAAGGTGAAGCTCTTCACCTCCTGATCATTTTCAAAGAACCTGATGTAAGGCTCATCAGACCTCATCACATAATAATCTGTGAGCATAATTTGGCCAGAAGTAAGCTCTTGAATGGTCCTAGGACCTAATGAAATGTCAATGGTATTCCAATCAGAACTACCTTGTTCTAGAATGTGTAAATAATCATAGGCAGAGCCCACATATATTTTACCATCCGACAAAAGCTGAAAAGTTTCAAAGAGATCAGGTGTTTGAATTGAATTCACCTGCTCAAATTTCTCATTATAGAATAGTAAGCTCTCATTGCAAGAGAGGACAAATCCATCACCTGAAGGATCAAACACTAATTCGGAAGAATAATCGCAATCCTCTAAATCCAACGAAAGCAATTCTTCTCCTTCAGCTGACCATATTTGAACTTTGAAACCCATGCCACTTGAGGTATATAGCATATCCCCATCAGCTGACCATCCTCCTTTAGCAATAGAATTCTCAACACCTTCAAATGTTCTAATAACCGTACCCGTTAAAGCATCTCTTATCTCGGCTTTATTCGTTTCTAATCCACTTCCTGTCAACAAGTACTTTCCATCTGGTGAATAGGAAACATGGTGTACCCCATTCACATAGCCCTCAAGTTTGACAACCTTCTGCGCTTTTGAGACAAAAGAGATAAATAGAAAAAATGTAAATACAGCAATTAGTCTCATTTCCAGTGTTTTTGGATGGTTTTTAGCATTTCAGGCTGGACTGAATTTCCTGCAATTATCTCGCGTCCAAAAAGAAAATCATTCCCCCCTTTAAAATCTGTCACTACTCCACCTGCCTCTTGCACTATTAGAGCACCGGCTGCCACATCCCAAGCATTGAGATTGTACTCGAAAAATCCTTCGAACCTACCACATGCTGTATACACTAGATCAATGGCTGCACTCCCCATTCTTCTGAGCCCATGTGTGGTCTGCATAAACTCATTGATAATGCTCAAATATTGCTGCATCTGATCAAAATTATAGTAAGGAAAACCAGTAGCCAATAAAGCTTTATCAATAGAAGGAGTCTGAGAAACTTGAATGGGCACATGATTAAGAAATGCTCCATTTCCCTTTACTGCATGAAAGCATTCATCGCGACTGATATCATAAACCACGCCTAACGACAATTCATTTCTTTTTACTAAAGCAATTGAAATGGCAAAAATCGGAAGCCCATGCGTAAAGTTGGTTGTACCATCTAAAGGGTCAATGATCCAATTGTAAGTATCACTTTTATGGTTTGAGGTACCTTCTTCTGCTATAAAACCAGAGCCTGGCAGAAGCTCTGAAAGCCCTTTGACTAATCTTTTTTCAGCTTCTTGATCGACATAGGAAACGAGATCATTTTTTCCCTTGTATTCAATTTTGGAGGTATCGAAATTCTGAGCCTCAGTTCTTATAAAATCTCCAGTTTCTTTAACCAGTACAATAACCTCTTGCAAAAGCTGTAGCATGATCTTCAATTTTGCTCAAATATAATTTAAACGGAGAGTATGAGCCTTAATTAATAATTATCTTGTTACTGCTAACGTAGACAAAATGAACAGGAGAGACTTAGTTAAATATGCCTTTTCAGGATTAACAGCTGCCCCTTTTGCTGGAAGTGCCATTGGAGATTTAATAGGTTCAAATGCTGAATTCACAAAAAACACACTCTCAAAAGAGGCAAGTGACGAAGCCTATTGGGAGCTAGTGAAAAAAGAATTCGACTTTGCTGATCATCTCTATTATTTCAACAATGCATCGCTCGGTCCTTGCCCTAAGCTAGTGGTTGATGCCACCAATCATTACAGAGCTTTGTTAGACGGCTTTCCTTCTAAATACATGTGGGGAGCTTGGCAAGATGACAAAGAACAGACTCGCGATAAGGTTGCGGAAATGTTCTCCGTAGACAAGGAGGAGATCGCACTGATCCATAATACTACGGAAGGCATGAATTTGATTGCTTCTAGCATGGACTTAGAAGCAGGAGATGAAGTGATTTTGGCAGATCATGAGCATACAAGTGGTACAGCATGTTGGCAATATTGGCAAGAACGGAACAACGGGGTCCAATTGGTACGACCAACCTTGCCCTTACTACCAAGTAGTAAAGAAGAGATAGTTGAGATCTATAGAAAAGCCATCACTCCAAAAACTAAAGTGATTTCGATGGTTCATGGCACCAACACAAACGGGATGATTCTTCCCGTCAAGGAGATCTCACAAATGGCACATGAAAAAGGTATTCTTGTGGCGGTTGATGGTGCTCAAACTGCAGGCACTTTTCAGATTGACCTGAATGATCTGGAATGTGATTTTTATGCTGCCAGTGCACATAAATTCATGTTCGCACCAAAAGGAATGGGGATATTCTATGCTAGAAAAGAATCTCAGAAATATTTGAAAGCATTGATAGTTGCCAAAGGCTGGAAAGACAAATCAATTCGAAGGCTTGAGAATTATAACACACGCAACCTTCCCGAGCTTTTAGGCCTAGGCATGGCAGTTGATTATTACAATCTCATAGGACCGGATAAGAGGGAAGATAGAATGCGAGAGTTGAAGGCCTATTTCAGGAAGGCCCTAGAAAATGACGATCGTTTCAAGTTTAAAACTCCAGCCCACCATGATCTATCTTGTGCTATCCAAAACGTAGAATTAATCGGCAAGAAGGTCAACGAAGTAAAGACGCAACTCTTTGATGAATATGGAATTGATTGCAGACCAATGTCATCACATGGAATTAATGGCTTGAGAATTTCTCTTTCGGTATTTACTACTAAGAAAGATGTAGACTATCTAGTGCAAGCACTCCAACAACTGGCGGTTTAGGATTTACCTTCTAGCACGATTACAAATTCTCCCTTTACTCTTTTTTCCTTGAAGTAAGAGATAAGCTCTGAAATCTGACCTCGTACTGTTTCTTCGAACATTTTTGTGAGTTCTCTTGAAACGGAGATCTGCCTATCTCCACAAAATTCAAGTAGTTGCTCTAAACATTTGATCAAGCGATGAGGAGACTCATAAAGAATAATGGTTCTCTCTTCTTCAGCTAAGGCTTTTAGGCGGGTTTGTCGTCCCTTTTTATGAGGAAGAAAGCCTTCAAAAACGAATTTATCTGAAGGTAAGCCTGAATTAACAAGAGCCGGCACAAAAGCTGTTGCTCCGGGTAAACAATTCACTTCTAGCTCAGCAGCTAACACTTCTCTAACCAATAAAAAACCTGGATCTGAAATGGCTGGCGTACCTGCATCACTGATCAAAGCAAATTTCTCCCCTTTAGTCATCCTTGATACCAAGCCTTCCACCATCTTATGCTCATTGTGAATGTGATAGCTCTGAAGAGGTTTACTAATATTCAGATGCTTGAGCAATTTGCCTGAAGTTCTAGTGTCTTCAGCTAGAATTACATCTACTTGTTCTAAGACTTTGATCGCCCGAAGGGTTATATCATCAAGATTACCAATTGGCGTTGGAACCAAATAGAGATGTACTTCGCTCATTAAAGCAAGGTATCAATTTTTGCAGCAAGATCGCGATCTTTTTGAGTCACAACATTGCCTGCATCATGGGTTGTCAATTCAATTTTAACGGTATTCCATACATTCGACCAATTTGGATGATGGTCCATCTTTTCTGCATGAATTGCCACTTTAGTCATAAAACCGAAAGCTTCTGCGAAATCATTGAATTGAAATTCTCGAACGAGTTTATTGTCCTTTTCTTCCCACATGGTATTACTTTTTTGCTGTTATGATGTACTGATATTTGAGTCTATCAACATCTACAGATATGTCAGTCAGATTGATAGCCCTTAATTCAGCAACAACATCACCTGGATCTTGTTTGAAGGTATCCGAAGGACCGACAGGAATATCTCCTTCTTTAAAATCAACAATCACCAATTGACCTCCATCTTTCATACCATCGCGTAGTCTTACGAGGTACTTCACTTTATCTGGTAAGAAAGTATAGGTATTGACAATTAACACTTTGTCAGCTTCCTCGGGAAGAAGGTTTGGCACATCGGGTGGGGTTAATCGAGCTTCTATATTCGCAGACCAATCACCAACCACTTTCTTTTGATCATTGATATACTCCAGCGCATTTGGATCAACATCTAAAGCGATCACCTTCTCGGCAGTCTTGGCCAGTTTAAACGAAAAATAACCAGATCCAGCTCCTATGTCGACAACGGTTTGCCCTCTTAGATCCCCTAATAAAGAAAGAACCAATTCAGGATTTTGCCAATCAGTTCTTTCCTTTTCCTCAACAGAAACCTGAGCGTCCAAAATGCTTTGGGCAGGTTGTTGATTTACCTTCGGACTTACCTTTTGAGTCTCAGTCTTCTGGTTAGAACATGAAACCAAAATAGCTGCAAGCAAGCACCATATGGCAACTTTTCTTATCATAAAGAGATCAGTCCGTCAATTTTACTAGCCTCTGTATATATCTCAATTACTTTATCGCTTGAAGGCATTAGCACACTTGCTGTAACGCTGATGTATTTGCCCTTGCTAGATGGTTTAAAAGTCAATTCATGCTTTGGAAAAAGCTGCTGTACTTCGGCCTTCTTGTCTTCAGTTACAATGAACTTGAACATATAGACTGTTGGAAAATCATGTACTTCATCAAGCTTTTCCTTAAACTCTGCAGTTGTGAACTTACTCATCTTCTCTCCTCTCTCTTCTTTCTAGAAATTTAAGCAAAAAAAATCGGCCCGAAGGCCGATTAAATTTTAGTAATATTTATATCGTTCATCGGTGACTTCGATCTTTTCTATGACCGATTCTCCTAATGTAGTTGTCGCTTTAGCAACAGCATCTCGAATGATTTGGTTCTCATAACTAGTATAGTCACCAATCTCGGCTGCTTCTGATCTTGATTTTAGCTCAACCATCACCACTCCTCTGTCATCTGCTATGTAAGGTGCTGTCCGATCTCCTGCGTTCTGAAGAGCAAATGCTGCTCCAACCGCCTCTGGTGCGTTACCAGCGCCTTGTAAGAAAGTGTCAGCCAATTTCAATGCAGAGTTATTCAATACTTGTGCTTCTGCACCGTATGCAGCTGCAACTTCACTAGCTGAACCAGACTGAGCAGCTAATTTCGTTTTGATGAATTCTGCTTTCTTCTCATTCTTTAAGATACCTTCGATCTCAGATTTCACATCATTGAAATCTCTTACACCAGCATCAGTCTTTAATGAATAAACAGCCACTACATATTCATCCTCTAATTCAAAGTCTTTCACATCACCAAACTCTGCTTCACCGTATAACCAAGAAACGATTTGTCTCGCCTCAGTCAATCTACCTACAGAAGCAGCATTTTTGTTAATGTCATTTCCAGAGAAAACAGAATAACCATTTTCGCCAGCCTTCTCATTGAACTCTTGAGGTCCATAAGCTGAAGAAGCGAATTCAGCAGCCTCTAAATAAACTTCATTAGTTGTTTCGAATGAAGGAGTCATTTCGATGATCACCTGAGCGATCTTGTATCTGTTCTTGATCTTAGTCTGGTCAACTCTAACAATGTAGATGTTATTATCAGTCTCGATCAATCTTGGAATCAAACCAGCTCTTGTTCTAGCGAAAGCCGCTTCTGCAAAATCAGTCACTGAAGACTCACTTTTTTCTACCCAACCCATGTTTCCACCAGCGTTGGCAAATGCACCTTGAGAATTCTCTCTAGCTAATTGAGCAAAGTCACCACCATTTCTAAGTTGACGAAGCACATCATTCGCTTTTGTTCTAGCACCAGCAACATCTGCAGGTGAAAGGCCAGCTTTATTGAATGAGATCATGCTCAACTTAGCAAACTCTTTATCTGTAGGTACAATATCAGCCACTTTGTGGATTGAATAAATACCATTAGACAAATCAGGGCCAATGATTTGACCTACTGTAAGGTTAGGTAGTTGATCTTGAACAGCAATTGGCATTGCAGTTGGATCATATGTTGAGAAACCAAGTCCTTGCTCTGTAGTGCTCAATGCAAAAATTGAGTCATTATCACCTGCTTCGAATCTTGCTTTGATGTCAGCCATTTGCTGCTCGTATGAAGCAGAATCTTCAGCAGAAGGAACAACAGGGAATGAAACGAATTCAATTGAACGAGTTTCTTCCACTGTGTAATCATCTTCATTTTCGGTTAAGTATGCTCTGATCTCTGCATCAGTTACAGCAGGAATCTGGTCATCACTAACACTTGTGAATGGCACATATACATAATCAACATTCAAGAACGTCAATTGAGATTGGTAAGCTCTTCTAGCCTCTTCAAGAGTGACATACTCTGTTTTAGAGATCATGTTAGTGAACTTATCCATTCTTCTATTTACAATAGCTTGTTGCTCAGCATTAGCAAAGATGAACTGCTCATTGATGTCAAAATCTAATGACTGAAGGTAGCCCTTGATCGTATTTACATCTGTAGTTCCGATTCTCTGCATAAAGAAGTTGTTCATAGTAGGAGACAAGTTTTTGCCTTGCACCATGTCAATTCTTTCGTTAGTGCTTATTTCTAAACCCAGCTGATCTAATTTTTTAGAGAATGCAATATCTCTTACCATCTGCTGCCATGCCTGATCTCTTAGGAACTGCATAGTACTTTCATTAGATGTAGAGACACCGTAGTAACGCTTTAAATTGTCTACTAAGACTGCGTATTGTTCTTGTGAAATAGACTCCCCGTCAATTTCTCCAACATCTCTACTATTGGATCCCAGGAGTGATGATTGTGGACCTAAAAGGTCAGTCAACACGAAGCCAACAATTGCTAAACCCACTACGACTACGAGTAGTCGTCCCATCTTTTCACGAAGCGTATTGATAATTGCCATCGATTCAATTTTAAATAGGCGCAAACATAACTTAATTATCCTCTAAAATCAAAAGAAAAATAGGACAAAACTGCCTTAAAATCAGTCTTCTTGCCCCAATTCGATGGTAAACATGACGTTGTCGATTCTAGTGTCCTCCATTGATAGGATTTTGATGCTGTAAGAACCACAATCAACCACCTGATGAACCTCAGGAATATCTTCAGTAATAGACAAAATAAACCCTCCTAAAGTATCGTACTCACCCTCAGGAATGGACCATGAATATTTGTCGTTTAAGTAATCGATCTCATGTCTAGCAGACAGGATGTAATTGAGGTCATCGACTTTTTGCTCAACCCAATCTTCATCTTCATCATGCTCATCTTGAATTTCGCCAAAGATCTCCTCTATGACATCTTCCATACTTACAATACCGCTCGTGCCACCAAACTCGTCTACCACTAAAGCCAAGCTTTTTCTTTCCTGAATAAATTGAATCAGAAGCTCATTGGCCAATACCGTTTCAGGAACAATAATGATAGGTTTCAAAAGATCATTGATAGACTTTGGCTTTTTGAAGAGATCTTGAACATGGCAGAAGCCGATCACATCATCAATACTCTCTTTATACACCAGAACTTTTGAATGGCCACTTTCAATGAATTCTTTCTTCAATTCTTCTATGTCTTCTTCAATATCCACAGCTGAGATCTCAGTTCGTGGTATCATGCACTCCCTTACCTTAATGGTCTTAAATTCAAGTGCATTATTGAAGATCTTAGTGTCTAATTCAACCTTAGCTTCTTTTACATCTTCCTCCTCATTCCTATTGATGTAATTACCCAAGTCCGTTAATCCGAATACCTGCTTGTCTTCAGAATAGGGTTGTCTCAATACATAAATGATGATGAATTTCGACATTTGCTCTATCAACCAAACGAGCGGGAACATGATCACAAAAATGATCATGATTGGTATAGACAGAATATTCAAAAGACTGTTTGGATTGATTAGGAAGATACTCTTCGGAGTAAACTCCGCAGTCATTAGTACGATCAGAGTCGATAATAAAGTCTGTATAAGAACAACTGAAGTGGCGTTGTTTATCGGCTCTGGAAGCTTTGCAGCTATCCAGGGCTCCAACAATGAGGCCATGTAAATACCATAGATCACTAGGGCTATGGTGTTACCTACCAATGCCGTATTGATTAATCTAGAAGGCTTTTTAGTAAAAAAAGAAAGGATTCTACCTCCTAACTTTCCTTGTTGACTTTCTAACTCAACCTGAAGTTTATTCGCTGAAATAAAGGCAATCTCAGTACCTGAGAAAAATGCAGAAAGAATAAGAGTTAAAACAATGATAGTAATACTAACCGGATCCATTAACGTTTGCCTTTTCTGGCTTTAGGCTTCGGAGCAGCCTCTTGCTCTTTGCGCTTGGCCTTCCGATACCTTACTAAAAATAGCATACTTAGCGATACCATGAAAAAGAAATAGGAGTAAGTGATGCCCCATGTCATGGTAAGGTGTACCCCCACTACAAAGAATACTACGCAAAGTGAGAATAATATGGTGTCTCCTAAATTCTTCAATTCTCTTTAACTATAAACTGACTATCGCGTGGATTGATTAGCTCATAAGTAGAAAAATCTTGAGGGGCAGTAAGACCTTCTGCTAGTACGAGCTCTTCCTTCGTTTCTATCGTAACGAACTTATCGGTGTAGATAATTTGCTCATCTGGATTCCAAAAGAGCTCTTCCGAACTTAGTGTTTTATCTTCCAGCAAATCCCTAACTAACACATCACCTCGAGCTCGAAAAACATTTTCCTCTGCTGCTTTAAATCCTTCTTGGGCAGTAATCTCTGAAATAGCATCTCCCAAGCGATTGTAAAAAACCACATGAATACCGTCAGGAAACTCAAGGTCGCCATTTTGGTGTTGAATTTGACGATCGCCCATGAGTTTGATCTTCAACACAGTTGAGTCGCTCATTAAAATCTCAACCCCCGTTGATTCAAATGCCGGGCCTGTGTACTCCTCCATATCAGCTAGTTTTTGCTGTTCCGTACTACAGCTAAAAGCAGCAAATACAGCCAATGCTAGAATTATGAATGAGATTTTATAACGCATAAAAAAACGGTCTTCTCCGATAACGAAGAAGACCAATTTATTGATTCAATATTATCAAGTCCTATTGAGGACGTTTTTGCAATTTCACTGATTTCTGAACCCAGCAGCCAACCATGATTGACTGACCTTCTTCTTTGTTCACAGTAAAGATATCACCAATTGTAGGGAATTGAGCTTTAGCAGAACTCATTTTAGCACCGTTACCAGCAATGGCATAGTAATCGTATGCTGCAATAAATCTTGCTCTATCGTCTACTTGGCTGACTTTTTTGTCACACTCAGAACTGTTCATGATCATATCACCGATCATAGTGTACATATCTTCTTTTAAAGAAGGATCTACCTCAGCAGCCTGAATTGCATACTTTCTAGCTTCAGCCTTGTTCTTCTGAATTCTGTAAGTGTTAGCAATTTGCTTAAGCGCTTTACCCTTATCAGTATTATCATCAGTCAATTCAACTGACTTCAAGAAGTATTCTTTTGACTTATCATATTCTTTGTCAGCACCGAATTTAGTACCCAACATGTAACCTACACCATAGTTAGGATTACTTGTAAATACTACCTCAGCAGCTGCAGTGAACCATGCTTCGTCAGTACATCCACCATCAAAAGCAAATACAAATATTTTGTTTGCTAATTCAGCATCTGTTGGATTTGCTTCGAATTCAGGAACCAACTTGTTCACGATAAATTCACAATCGATCAATCTTAAATCAGCCAACTTCTTGTCAACAAACTCTTTGATCTGATCGTAACGCTTAGTTGACTTATTCTCGCTCTTCGCTTTTTCGATGTAGTAATCAATGTGATTCACACATCTGTCGTAGATATTTAAAATCTCTTCGTCAGTGATTCCGATATTTCTTGAATAAGCGATAGCCGCCATATTCATGTTATATCTACCTAAGCTATAAACAGCTTTATTTCCTTTTAACTCATATGCCTTATCGAAAAGATCAAGTACATATCTAGTTTTTGATTTGTCTTTGTAGAAGAATTGGAATGCATCATTTGCTTGTCTATCGATCACTTTCGCCTCCTCACCAGGAAAGTTATCGTAGCGCATTTTGTAGAATTCCATCACTTTAACAGCCGCCTCGCTTTTCTTAACGGCATCTTTTTCATTTTTGAAAGACTCTTTCCAAACCTTGATACCATTGATATACAATGACTTACTCAAAGTAGGATACTTTTCAATTAGAGATTGAAGTGGCACTTTGGCTGCTTCAAAATCACCTTGCTTGTAGCTGTCATCAAAAACGGTCCATAGGGTTTGAGCTTCGCTTTTCTCAGCTGGATCTTCTGGCCATGTAAATTGTGCTGAAGCGCCAAACGCCAACACCATCATGGACACAATGAATAGAGCTTTAAACCTCATAATTATCGTAGTTTTAGTTAAATCTTGTCCTTGCGAACCAGGTTACGTCTTGTAAACTGAATCCCAAATATACTTTAATATATCTTTCTCTGACCATCTCGCCAGTAGTAGAACCTCTCTGTCCTACCTCCCCACCAAATGTAAGGTTACTTAGACCCCACACGGCATTCAACGGTACCGATAGTCCAAAACTTATGCCAAGATCATCAACAGTCATATTATCGATGAGATATGGCGTCTGTTCATAATGAACCCCGAATCTATAAGTTAATCTGTTACCAAACTTAGTAGATTGGTAATCCGGCAAATATTCTCCACCAACGGCAATCCTGTAACTTCTACCTAAATTATCGTCAGCCTGACCATCCAATCTTCTGTACTGCGACCAATCCTGAGTATGGAAATCTATACCGAAGGCTAGCTTCTGTGTTTTTTCAAAACTTGCACCAAATCCAATTCTAGCTGGGATAAAAAGCTTAGTTTCTAAATCATTAACGAGTGTATCTGTACTAAATACACCATTACCACCAGAAGTTTGGTTTTGTAGAGTGATGAAGGTCTTTTGATTCAATTCAAATTCAGGATGGTAATAACCTCCTAAATTAATAGACCTGAAATCACCTAATTGAGCTTTATACACAGCACCAACAGATCCTGTGAGTTTTCCAAATGTGGCGTTAGCATCTACCACCGAAGTACCAAAAGCAGTCTCTCTAACCCCGTCTAAAAAGAATCTATCTTCCTCCTGAATAGAACCGAAGATATACTCCATTCTAAGCCCTAACATTAGATTGCCTAGTCTTACGGCATTGTTCAATGAAACTTGATCGATACCTCCACCACCTGTTACTTCGGTAATGGCTGTAGACCCTTCAGGGCCAGGTGTAGTGACAGTAAAGCCATAGCCCACATTTGAGTAGGGCTGCAAGCTCAAGCCCATATTCCAACGACCTAAAACGATAGGCGCATTGAATCCTAAATCTTTCAAACCTCCGGTAGTTCTTATGTAGCTGTCGTTACCGTCAGTTATGTTTCGAACATCCATGGCTGACCCAATTTGAAAAACAGCTTCCAAATTTGAGGCCCCTAGAGCCGGGTTAATATTATTTAAAAAGAATCTTGAATTGTAAGTAATACCCAAACCACCCATAGTGGTGTTATGAGAGTAGCCTCCCCAGTTGATATCACCTATGCCGAAAACAGAATATGCAGATTGCGAATTCTGAGCAACAGACGTGCTATATGTAAAAATGCCCATTAAGAGGGCAAGTATGACCTTTGTTTTCCTACACATTTTCTTTTAAAACCCGGTTCAATCCCAACTGCACAATTTCGAGGGCTACAAAGATGTCAGAATTTATTTTAGATTCAAATAATTGAGCATCCCCACCGGTCATAATTACCTTCAAATCAGGATATTTTAACAATAATTGAGAAATGTGGTGGTCAATTTCACCCACAATGCCGTTAATCACTCCACTTCGCATGCTTTGATCAGTACTTCTACCAATGAAATTGGGCGCATCTCTATCTTTTAATAAGGGTAAATTGGCCGTGTAGTCATGCATCGATTTGTACCTCAAATCAATACCAGGTGCTATCAATCCTCCTAAATACTGGGCATCAACAACCAAGTCATAGGTGATGCAAGAACCTATGTCAATAATCATCACTGGATTTTCAGGAAATATATCCCAAGCACCGATAGCTGCTGCAAGTCGATCCATTCCCAAAGTATGAGGAGTATCGTAGGACAAACCAATAGGGGTTTTAGAATCTGATGTCAGATAAAAGGCCTCTTTCAATTTGGGTAATGCCTCAATGATTTGGTCTTGAGAATAGTGCACTGAACATATAGCTATTGAGGCTGCATCAAATTCTTTTATGATAGAGGAAAGGTCTTGCAAGTTGACTAGTCTTTTTACTTCCCTTACTTCTCCATTATCAATTAGGGCGCACTTTATACTTGAATTGCCAATATCTATTGCTAGGTTCATCTCTGAATGAATTCTGATCCTACAAAAATAGAATCAAAATACCGAGTTATTGGCGTAATGTCCGGAACATCTCTGGATGGGCTAGATCTGGCTCTAGTAGAATTTAAGAAAACAGGTTCTTCTTGGCAGTATGAAATTCTACAAACAAATGAGATTGAATACGATCAAAATTTCAAGGCTAAGCTGTCTAGTTCAATAGAATTGGAATCTGCCGATCTCTCAGCTTTAGACATTGAGTTTGGTAAATTCATTGGTCGAACTATTAAAAAGCATTTTGATACTACAGAAATAGATTTCGTTGCCAGTCATGGACATACTGTCTACCACCAACCCGAGAAAAATATCACACTTCAAATAGGCGATGCAAAACAAATCTTTGAAAATGCCGGCCTTCCCGTAGTCAATGATTTTCGATCTCTTGATGTAAGCAAAGGAGGCCAAGGAGCTCCTTTAGTTCCTATTGGTGATCAGTTACTCTTCTCGAATTACGACTGTTGTTTGAACCTAGGAGGAATTGCTAATTGTAGTTTTGAGTCTAATTATGGTAGAATAGCATATGATCTGATACCATTTAATATGGTATTGAATCCCTTGGCCGAACGCGAGGGGCTAGCCTTCGATCGAGATGGCCAATTAGCAAGGAATGGTCATTTGATTCCATCATTAAAAGAGGAGCTATCCCAAATTGACTACTATCAAAGAAATGCACCAAAATCTTTGGGATATGAAGATTTTCAGAAGGTTTGGAGGCCCCTGATATTAGAGAGTTCTTTCGAAACAGCTGATATTATGCACACTTATGTTTTGCATGCAGCTGAAATCATTTCAAGAGATACCAATCTTATTTCTAATCAAGAATCTGAATTACTGGTTACCGGAGGTGGGGCATTTCATTCTTTTTTCATTGAGCAACTTCAAAAAGACTACATAGGAAAAGTGGTCGTACCTTCAAAAGAGCTCATCAATTTTAAAGAAGCTATCATCTTCGCCTTTTTGGGAGTGTTACGTTTCCGCAATGAAAACAATTGCCTAGCAAGTGTCACGGGTGCTAGTTCAGATTCTAGCTCAGGGAAAATGACAGGTTTTAAAGAAAAGATAATTTAATAATCACAAGAATATAGATACCCTTCATTATCATTGTGCCTGTCATCACCAACAAAGCTCTTGTATATAGGTAGCTATTTGGTATATTAAGTTAGTCATATATTTTAGCACCTCATATCCGACCGAATGAGACGCAACTTATCGTTAATTTTTTTCTTAGTGATTTCAATCACAGTGGGAACTCAGCGCCTTCAGGCTGCTGACGCAGACCTTGTGCCTGCCACTACCATTGTGCAAGATGATCACCAAGAGACTTCCCATGGTAATGAGCATGGCGATGAAGCTCATTCAGACGATCATGGTGCGTCAGAAGGACATCACGCTCCTCCAGGCTGGACAGTAATTCCATTTGTCTTATTACTAGGTATGATTGCCACGGGCCCTTTATTCTATGAGCACTTCTGGCATAAGAATTACCCACTGATAGCTGTTATTCTAGCTTCAATAGTGGTTATCTATTATTTATTCGTTCTGCACGATGTTCATGCACCTGTGCATGCTCTGGCAGAATATGTTCAGTTCATAGCACTGCTGAGTTCCTTATATATTGCTTCAGGCGGTATTATGATCAAAGTAGATAAGAAAGCCACTCCTATGGCTAATCTTACCATTCTTTTGATCGGTGCAGTTATCTCGAATTTGATCGGTACAACAGGTGCTTCTATGCTTTTGATCAGACCTTTTATTCGTCTGAACAAAGGAAGAATCAAAGCTTACCATATCATCTTCTTCATATTTATGGTGAGTAATATTGGCGGTGCTCTAACTCCTATTGGTGACCCTCCTCTGTTCTTGGGATTTTTGAAAGGGGTGCCATTTGAGTGGACTTTAGTGCACAACTTATTCCCATGGATCTTTGCTCTGATTGTTCTATCAGGAATCTTCTACTTTTTCGATAGAAGAAATGACGACCTTGATTATGTAGAAGACCTACCAGAATACTCAAATAAAATGAGTGTGATTGGTACGAAGAACTTCCTATGGTTGGCAGTTATTATTGCTGCAGTTTTCCTTGATCCTAATGTAATTGACGGTGTACCGGCAATTGAATATGATGGAATGAAATTCTCCTTCTTAAGAGAATTGATCATGTTCTCGGTAGGCTTTTTATCCTTCAAATTGGCTAATAAAGATGCCATCAATGGAAATGAATTCAACTTCGAGCCGATAAGAGAAGTAGCCTTTATATTTATTGGGATCTTTGGCACCATGATGCCGGCATTGGCTTTGGTGAGTGAATTTGCTCAAAGTGAAACAGGCGCAGCTTTAATCGGGCCGAACTCATTGTATTGGGGGACAGGTTTCCTATCAGGCTTCTTAGACAATGCTCCTACTTATCTGAATTTCTTAGCAGCTGCATTAGCATCTCAGGGTGGTGATATTAATAACATTGCAAATGTACAAGCATACGCAGCCGGGGGTACTTACACAGATTCAGTGATCAATTTGACAGCCATAGCAGTTGGTGCAGTATTCTTTGGTGCGATGACTTACATTGGAAATGGACCAAACTTCATGGTTAAGTCTATTGCGGAACAGACTGGTATTAAGATGCCTTCATTCTTCGGGTATATCTTAAGGTACTCTATTCCAATTCTGATACCGATCTTTATTCTGGTCTGGCTGATCTTCTTTGTATTCTAGAACTGAACAATTTCAGTCATTTCTTTGTATCTTAAGTCTTCATGAAAGGCTTTTACTACGATATCTTTCTCATGTTTCTTACCTATGGTATCCTCACTTATTTATCAATCAAGTTGATGAAGAGTAGAAAGCGCAAAGGATTTGGAGGAGGAAATGATGGAGGTCAGAAAAAGCCCGAATTGCCAATTCTTCCAGACTTACCAACAGGTGTTGTTTGGCCTGATCAAATAAAAGAAAAGGAAGAAATCTTAGTCTAAGCGGCCTTATTGCATTTTCCGCAAACCCCACTAATCAGGTAATTGCTTTCGCCAAAAGTAAACCCTTGAGGTAATTCAACTACAGGGATATGCACATTGTCAAGGCAAGTCGTTTCGCCACAGTTGGTGCACTTGAAGTGGATATGGTCGTGCTGATGAGCTACTTCTGAGCAATTATCATCACATAAAGCATAGTGCATTACGCCAGAATCATCTAGGACTTTATGGATCAATCCTTTGTCCAAGAAAGATTTTAACGTGCGGTAAATAGTTACTCTATCGTATTTACCGTCTACTTCTTGCTCAATATCACTATGAGCAACTGCTATATTCTTTTCAAGGAAAACAGAAATGATATCCGAGCGACCTTGAGTCAGTCTTAATGAATGATCCTTTAGCAGTTTCTCAATTTTTCCGTCCATGGTTATAAATATATATCAGTCCTTCAATAAGACAAAAACAGTCAAAACAGAAAGTATGTTCCTAATTATCAGGATTTGAGCCTTTTGAGGTTTTTCCTAGCATTCTACCAAACATCTTTTTTTCAAATGCCCAGAAAAATTTAAACTGGCCAAAGCACCAACCCACAATGGGTAGTGTAATTTGATAAACTGGAAAGACCAGTAGAATTCTTACCGGCCAGTAGATGATCCCTTCTGTAGTTTCTTTATCAAGACCGATCCATTGTGTGATAGGATTGGCTACCCAAGCCGCAAATGAACCATTAATAGCAAAAACAATGAGTATTGCGATGATATCAATATTGGAGTTGATACCCCATCTCTTTTTCATCTTCCCCAAAAAATTACTTTCTCCCACAATATTGATTTTGACGCAAAGGTAAAACGCTTTTCTCATTCCTGAGAATAGTCTACCAGTCATTCATCAAAAAAATAGTGTCAGTCTGGACAGGGTTAGGATAAATCAATATCTTGATACTTTATTCTACTGCTATGAACAAGATTGAAAAATACAGCAGAATGCTTGTTGGCCTTGATCTAACTGAAATGGATCAACATGTAGTTCGATACGCCTGTATGGTTGCCAGAACATTCAACATCAACGCAGTTTACTTTTTGCATGTGACCTCTTCTCTGGAATTACCGGAAGAGATCGCAGAAAAGTATGGCGATGTAATGGCACCTGTAGATGAAACGCTTGAAAAAGAAATGGAAGAGACCATGGAAAAGTGTTTCACCAAGATTCCTGATTGCGATATAGAAGTGGAAGCTCATGCTGGCGATGTCACTGAAGAGGTGATCAAATGGGCGAAAGTCAAACGAGTTGATTTGATCGTTTTAGGTAGAAAGCAATCACTAACCGGAACTGGTCTGCATTCAAGAAAAGTTGCCAGAACTTCATCAGCTTCTGTACTTTTCGTTCCTGAAAATCCGCCTTTGAAATTAGATAAGGTAATGGTGCCGATTGACTACTCTAAGTACTCACAAATGGCATTTGAGTTAAGTGCAGATTTGCAAAAAGTAGCTGGCACAAAAATTCTCAGCAATCATGTCTATAAAGTACCTACCGGTTATTATAAGGCAGGAAAAAGCTATGAAGAGTTCGCTGAGATCATGCTTGAAAACACTAAAAAAGAGTCGAAAAAGTTCTTTGCAAAATTAGGACTGGACGGTGTTGATTTTGATTTCACATACGCCCTGGATGATGATATACACCCAGCAGATAAAATCTATAAGTCTGCTTCGGAAGAAGGTGTTGATATGATTCTTCTTGGCTCTAAAGGAAGATCTACAGCTGCTGCTATGCTCATAGGTAGTGTCGCGGAAAAACTACTTCAGGAAAGCGCAGATATTCCAATCTTCTTAGTTAAGAAAGGGAATGAAAATGTGAGTTTAGTTGAAGCCTTGTTTAGGCTTTAATTCATCACAACATCAGCTATAACTTGTAGGCTCAGGTCTCCTTTCATCAGCATTTCTTCATCTGCCTTAATCGAATAATGATCTAACATCATTTTTGATTTGAAATGATTGAAGTGCAAGATATACTCGAGGTTCGATCCATAGACCAAGTTTTTATCTGAAGCCAGAATACGAATCGTAAAGAGCTTACCGTCTCGGTAAGAGCACTCTATGGTTTTTACAAATGAACCGCTCTTTGTAGATGAATGTATTCTCTTTTCAATGCCGTCAAATGCCTGAAGTGTTTCAGTCTGATACGCACCCGATAGACCAACCTTATTAATATCAGCCTCATAGAATAATTCAAGTTGTCTTTTCCAATCTTCGGCATTGGTTAAACTGAGTTCAACCGTTTCCTTTTCACCATTGATCTCTGTGGTCTTTTTCAAGGAAGCACCAGAAGCCAAAAGATCATCAACTACTGAATCCAGAGTACCTGTCAGATCAAAATACTCATCAATTCTTGCTTTCTCCTTAGCCTCCTCAGTTGAACAGGCCAGGAATAAGAGTAAAGGAATTAAGGCTAATAGTCTCTTCATAGAAGCAAGTCTCCCGTCATTTCTTCAGGAATATCGATGCCCATTAATTTCAGAATTGTAGGCGCTAGGTCTCCTAATTTACCGTCTTTCATTTCAGGCTTCAATTCACTATCAACTAAAATACATGGTACTAGGTTCGTAGTATGGGCAGTATTAGGAGAACCATCAGGGTTAACCATAATATCTGAATTACCATGATCTGCAATAACAATAGTGGTATAACCATGTTTTAATGCAGCATCAATCACAGAACGAGCACAATCATCAACAGTTTCGCAAGCTTTAACGGCCGCATTAAAGTCTCCGGTGTGACCTACCATATCTGCATTAGCGAAGTTCAAACAAGTAAAGTCAACTTCTCCTTTTTCCAATTCAGGAATGATGGCATCTCTGATATCTCCGGCACTCATTTCCGGTTTTAGGTCATATGTAGCCACTTTCGGAGACGGGCATAAAAGCCTCTTCTCACCTTCGAACTCATCTTCTCTTCCGCCACTAAAGAAGAAAGTAACATGCGGATATTTCTCTGTTTCAGCTATTCTTATCTGCTTCTTACCTGCATTAGCTAATACCTCCCCAAGAGTCATAGTGAGATTATCCTTATCGTACATTACCTGAACACCTTCAAAGGTCTCATCATAGTTGGTCATGGTAATGTAGTTCAGGTCAAGCTTTTTCATTCCTGCATCAGGAATATCCATCTGTGTTAGCGCCTGAGTGATTTGTCTACCTCTATCTGTTCTAAAATTGAAGCAGATCACAACATCGCCTTCATTGATGGTTCCTACCGGTTTCCCTTCCTTTCTTAGAATGATTGGCTTTATAAATTCATCGGTCACACCTTCAGCGTATGAAGCTTCAATGGCATCTAAGGCATTGGTACTCGTTTCGCCTACGCCATTTACCATGGCATCGTAAGCTAACTTCACTCTCTCCCATCTCTTATCGCGATCCATAGCGAAATACCTACCCGTTACACTGGCCAATTGAACACCGGTGTCTGCACCAGCCTTTATTACCTCTTCTATAAATCCTTTGCCACTTTTTGGATCCGTATCTCTACCATCAGTGAATGCATGTACAAATGCGTTATCTATGTCCATTTGACCGCATATGTGCATAAGTCCTAGTAGATGACTAATGTGAGAATGAACTCCACCATCGGATACCAGCCCAATAAGATGAACGGCTTTATTATTAGACTTTGCATAATGCAACGCTCCTAACAAAGTTCCATTCTGAGCCATGGTGCCCTCTTCAACAGCCTTATTGATCTTAACCAGATCTTGATACACTACTCTACCGGCACCAATATTCATATGCCCAACTTCTGAATTACCCATTTGACCATCAGGTAGGCCTACCGCAAGACCTGAAGCCTCAAGTTTGCTATGGCTATACTTTTTATAGAGTCCGTCTACGAAAGGCGTGCTTGCTTTATCTATGGCAGAAAACGAAGTATCCTTGGCTAAACCCCAGCCATCAAGGATCATCAGAAGTACTTTTTTATTCATGACGCTAATATAAATATTAAAAGAAGGTTTGTGCCCGCCTGTATATTGTATTAATTTCAATTCTAGCTCAACGAACAGATAACTTTTGGCATAAATTTCGTTAAACCTATTGCAGTGTTGCTAAAATGACTTCAGCCATTAAAATCATACTCGTTAATCTGTTTCTCATCTGCTCTTTTAATGCAGTAGGACAAGAGGTTGATCTTTTCGATCATGTGCAAAATGCATTGAGCGCAAGCAGTTCAAGAGATCTTTCTAAGCATTTATATACTAAAGTAGAACTCAAGCTTGATGGCAAGAGAAAAGAATACAGCAGCAATCAGGCTGAAGCCATCTTAAAGCAATTTTTCCAAGACAATAGTGCCATCAAATGCGAGTTTGTTCATAATGGACAGAACAATGCAGGCGGCATCATCTACGCAATTGGCAATTATGAAACCAACGCCAATAATTTCAGAGTTGTAGTAAGAGCTAAAAAATTCGAAGAAGAGTATAAACTATACAGAATCGAATTCACTAAAGAGCGCTAAACCTCCCCCTTTATTGTACTTTTGAGGCATGAGACCTGCCTATATTACTGATGAAGCACTAAATGACTTTATCGAAAGAGCTTTTTCTGAAGATTTCGGAGACGGTGATCACTCAACATTAGCTTCAATCCCATCGGAATCTGAACAATCCGCATATCTCATAATGAAGGAAGACGGAGTAATTGCAGGAATGGAATTAGCTCCATTGATCTTCCGAAAACTGGATCCAAACATTCAAATCGACTATCTGGTCAAAGATGGTGACACAGTAAAAACTGGTGATGTCATCATGAGATTAAAAGGTAAGGTACATGCCATTTTAAGTGGTGAACGCCTCTTTTTGAACTGCATTCAAAGAATGAGCGGCATTGCTACTAAAACTGATCAGTTGAACCAGTTGATAAAACATACTCGTGCCAGATTATTGGACACTCGTAAGACCACGCCAAACCTAAGGATGCTAGAAAAATGGGCTGTGGTGATTGGTGGTGGGGTGAATCATAGATACGGTCTTTTTGATATGGTCATGCTTAAAGACAATCACAATGATTTCGCAGGAGGAATAACGGCATCAGTAAATGCTACAAAATCTTATCTTCAAAGAACAAATAGAGATTTAAAGATTGAAGTTGAGACTAGAAATATCGAAGAAGTAAAGGAAGCTTTGGATGTTGGTGGAGTCCATAGAATCATGCTTGACAATATGTCTAATGATGAAATGAAAGAAGCGGTTCAATTAATTGATGGCCGCTCAGAAACTGAAGCATCCGGTGGCATTACTGAAGCAACCATTAAGGGTGTGGCAGAAACCGGAGTAGACTATATTTCCGTTGGAGCACTTACCCATTCGATCAAAAGTCTGGATATCAGTTTAAAAGCAGATAAATAATTGGCAAAGAGCAAACGTAATTTTTTAGTACTCGTTGTGGAAGCCTTCATTTTGATCATTATGTTTGTGTTCCTTTTTAGACACTGTGCTTAGGAATACAAATTATGATAGTTAAAACGAAGAAATACGCACTCGACAAGAAGGCATATATGAGAGCTGGCCTTAGAAATGTGATGATGGACCAATGGTGGGTATTGCTAATCGTTATTGCGATTTCGTCCATGACTTTTGTGATCCCATCTAACTGGTGGTGGATCGGTGCTTTAATTGCTCTTACATTATACGTCCTATTCTGGGTAATTCAATTTGCCGGAGTAACTCAACTTGAACAAAGCAAGCAGCTTTTCGAAAAGCTTTCTTACGAGATTGACAGCCGTCAAATCTTGATCAAACTGAATTCCAAACAAGGCATGCCTATGAAATGGGAACAAGTGAAAAGAGCTTGGGTAGATAAAAAACAGTTTGTACTGGTGATTAATAAAGCACAAATGATGCTTTTCCCTTTTACTGTTTTCAAAACGCAGAACGAAGTCAAGTTCGTTGAGACCATTCTTAAACGAAAAGGATTCATTAAAGAATAATAACCTCTCCAAATTTTTATTTGAACCAAGCAATTTGTAAGTCAAATCTTGCATTTTGCTATGTATCCTAAATCTTATTAATAATGCCCTTCAGGCTGTAATTTGGACGTGTTTAGCTCGTTGAACACCTAGACTAATAAGATTATGAAAAGTAAACTAACAAACATTTTTTTGTTGGTACTTGCTGTTGTATTTACAGCTTGTAGCAATGATGAATCGACTGGAACTCTAAACATCGAAATTACTGATGCGCCTTTGCTTGCCGAGCAAGTACAAGAAGCCAACGTCACCATTACAAAAGTTGAGGTTAGAAAGGCCGAAGAATCAGAAGGCAGCCCGTTTATTACCGTCTTCGAAGGGGAAGAAGACATCAATTTGATGGAGTTGACCAATGGTCTAACACAACAATTGGCTAGCCTTGAATTACCGGTTGGCACCTACGATTTAGTGCGTATCTACATCGACCAAGCTGAGGTTGTTTTGGAAGACGAAACTTCTTTTGATTTAACAGTACCAAGCGGCAGTGCTACTGGCCTAAAAGTTTTCATCAACCCTCCCGTTCAAATAGCTGGTGGTATCAGTGCTGACTTGCTTCTGGATTTTGATGTAAGCAGATCTTTCGTTGCAAAAGGAGTTGATGCAATGAATGGATTCAATTTTAAACCGGTAATAAAAGCCGTTAATATGTCTACGGTGGGTAGAATTGAAGGTACAGTCAGCAATACTGAAGAGGTTGCTTTAGCAAATACTGAAGTAAGCGTTTATGCCGCAGACACCTTAAATACAACGACTTTCTCAAATGATTTGGGTCAGTTCGCAGTATTGGGCTTGTTACCTGGAGATTATGTGTTGAAATTCAATTTGAGCGATTATCAAGAAACTATTGAAGAAGCTTCAGTAGTGGTTGGAAATTCAACAAAAGTTGATGCCATATTAGAACAGTAAGAACTATTCAAATAACTAAATAAGACACAGCTCAAAAGGCTGTGTTTTTTGTTTGTATAGTTCCTTACCTTCAGGCACTTGAACAGACGCTACTATATAGAAGGGCTTTTAGCCGTTTGTCTTTTTGGCATTACACCCATCTTTATAAAAGAGGTAAGTGCCAATGCCATTACTATTGGTATAGTACGATTGATCATCGGAGGGACCTTCCTTTATTTCCTAGCCACATCAAAAAGACTTAAAGCTCTAACCAAAAAGGACTGGAAAGCGCTTATCTGGATTGGAACGTTATTTGGTGCACATTGGATCACTTATTTTATCAGCGTTAAGCTATCCACACCAAGTATGGCTATCCTCTCGGTCTCTTCTTTTGGAATTCATATGATCTATCTGAATTGGCTATTTAAAGGCCAGAAACCTCAGACAACGAATGTGATGACCGTGCTAGTAGCATTGGTAGGAATATTTTTAATTGTGCCGGAGTTTTCATTAGAAAATGACTTGACATCAGGCATTCTAGTGGGTCTTGCGAGTGCCTTTTTCTTTGCGCTCTTACCTTTTCAACAGCAAAAGCACCAAGAGATCAATTCTATGGTTAGAGCTTTTGGTCAGTATGCATTTGCCCTGCCCATCTTTTTGATATTTATATCTGAGTCTAATTGGGATTTGAGCAATCAAGATTGGTGGTACCTTGGTATTCTAGGAATTGTCTGTACAGTTGGGGCTCATACCTTGTGGTTAAGAGCCACTACATACTTAGACGCTTCCACCACTAGTCTGATTTTCTACCTGGGTACTCCCATAGCCATGACAACCAGTTATTTCTTCCTTAATGAAGAAATGAACAACTCTAAACTAATAGGAGCTGGGCTGATCATTAGCGCGAATATTGCAGGAGTATTGATTAAAAAGCGAAAATAACTAGAGCACTTCTGATAAGTACTTGGCAGTATAATTCGTCTCCTTTTGCTCAATCATTTCTTCAGGAGTACCCTCAAAACAGATATTACCGCCTTTTTCACCACCTTCCGGGCCAAGGTCAATGATCCAATCGGCCATTTTAATCACTTCTGTATTGTGCTCAATAATAACTACTGAATTGCCCTGCTCAATTAATGCATTGATCGACTTCATTAGCTTGGCAATATCATGGAAATGAAGCCCTGTCGTTGGCTCATCAAAAATGAATAGAATATTGTCTTTTGAGTTGGACTTACCCTTACCTAAGAAATAAGCAAGCTTTACTCTTTGAGCTTCACCTCCTGACAAGGAATTAGAAGACTGACCTAAACCTATGTAGCCTAAACCTACCTCTTGAAGTGGTATCAGTTTGTTAACCACTGATTTTTCATCTTTGAAGAATTCAATGGCATCATCTATGGTCATCTCAAGTACATCGGCAATGTTCTTGTCCTTATAAGTCACTTCCAAAATTTCATTTTTGAAGCGTTTGCCCTTGCAGCTATCGCAGGTCAACTGAATATCGGCCATGAATTGCATTTCGATCTTTACCACTCCTTCGCCCTGGCAATTCTCACAGCGACCTCCATCTACATTGAAAGAAAAGAAGGACGGTTTATACCCTCTTTGTTTCGCCAATGGCTGATCGGTAAATAAAGAACGAATGGCATCATATGCTTTTACATAGGTCACAGGATTTGACCTTGAGGATTTCCCGATTGGATTTTGATCCACAAACTCGATCTGAGTGATACTCTTGTAGTTTCCAGCTAAACCATCCATTTTACCGGTTTGCTCTCCTACCGTTCCCAGCATTTTACCTAGAGACGGATAAAGCAATCTCTTGATAAGAGTAGACTTCCCTGAACCAGAAACACCTGTTACCACTGATAGAACTCCCAGCGGTATTTGAACATCAATATTCTTTAGATTATTCTCCCTTGCTCCAGCTATGGTAATACTATCAGTCCACTTTCTTCTAATTTCTGGAACTGGTAATTCCTCCGTTCCATTTAGGTAATGAGCAGTGTAGGTTTCTCCTTTTTTGAGCATTTCCTTGAGAGTTCCTTGAAAAACTAGTTCCCCTCCGTGTGAACCTGCATCTGGCCCAATATCTATGATCTGATCAGCTGCACGCATTACTTTTTCTTCATGCTCAACTACCACAACTGTATTTCCGAGATCTCTCAAAGACTCGAGCACTGAGATCAATCTATCAGTATCTCTTGGGTGTAAACCAATACTAGGTTCATCCAAGATATACATGGAACCCACAAGGGCAGATCCCAAAGAAGTCGAGAGCTTAATGCGCTGAAATTCCCCACCTGAAAGCGTGTTGGTTAAACGATTAAGGGTCAGATAACCAAGTCCAACTCGACTCAAATAGTCAATTCTATTTCTGATCTCTTTTAAAAGACGCCCCGCGATCTTCTCTTCATGATCTGTAAGCTGCAATTGATCAAAGAAATCGTAGAGCTTCTCTACAGACATAAGCACTATATCCGTGATTGACTTTCCTTGAATCTTGACATAAGATGCATCTTTGCGCAACCTAGTTCCTTTACATTCTGGGCAATCTGTTCTACCTCTGTATCGAGAAAGCATTACCCTGTATTGGATTTTATGCGTCTTTGATTCTAAGAATTTGAAGAAATCATCTATCCCTTTGAAGTATTCATTGCCCTTCCAAAGAAGATCTTTCTCCTCTTCATTAAGCTCTTCAAAAGGTCTATGAATTGGAAAATCAAACTCGATTCCATGCTTCAGAAGAGGCGTCAACCACTTTCTCATGGTTTCGCTTCTCCAAGGGGCAATGGCTCCTTCATAAACCGAAAGAGATTTATCTGGAATGACAAGATCAGGATCAATTCCTAAGATCTTACCAAATCCTTCGCATCTTTTGCAAGCACCATAAGGATTATTGAAGGTGAACAAATTGACAGAAGGTTCTTCGAAAAGAATACCGTCTGCCTCAAATCTATCTGAGAAGCTAGACCTTCCCTCACCGGGTATTTCAATTATACAATCTCCTTCGCCCTCGAAAAGAGCTGTTTGAACTGAGTCACCAAATCTAAACTGTGTGTCTTCATCATGTTGAATAACCCCTCGATCAATGAGTATCTCAATTCCCTTGTCTTCATCTTTTGCCCCTTCATTGATCAGGTCTTCGATAAAATAAGGGCTACCATCTACAACAACCCTCGTATAGCCTTTTTGCAAAAGGATATTTAATTCTTGCTCGTAGGTTCTATCATCTTTCCGAATCAGAGGGCAAAGAATCATTACTCTTTCGCCTTCATCTTTAGTCATAATAAAATCTACGATTGAGGTAACGCTATCTCGCTTAACCTCATTTCCGCTAACCGGAGAATATGTTTTACCTATTCTAGCAAAGAGTAGCTTTAGGTAATCATAAATTTCAGTGGTAGTCCCTACCGTAGATCTTGGATTACGAGTAGAAACTTTTTGTTCTATAGCAATAGCTGGAGAAACCCCTTTGATATAATCGACCTCCGGTTTTTCCATTCTGCCCAAGAACTGCCTTGCGTAACTGCTCAGACTCTCCACATACATCCGCTGACCTTCAGCAAACAGCGTGTCGAAAGCCAAAGAAGACTTTCCTGAGCCAGATAAGCCGGTAACAACCACTAGCTCATTACGAGGAATGGCCACACTAAGGCTTTTTAGGTTGTTTACTTTAGCTCCTTTAATGATGATAAACTCCTTTGGATCAAGGTCATCAATATTTTGTACAGGAGTATCGGCAGATGTTAACATAAGGGTGCAAAGATAACTTAGTTATCCACTAAATGTTAGTCTAAATAAATCAGAATTAATCGCTCCAAATAAGGGATGTTGGCATTATAGTTGTTAAGTATTTGGAAGGATAAAACAATCAAGATCGAATCTATTGCGTTTTTATAATTCACGAATTAAAATTTGCTTTCAGATCGATTATTGATAGTTTTAAACCAGAATCGATAAAAATTAAGTCTAATCCAAACCAGTACAATATGATATAAACCTCTACGTTAACCTAACAATTACTTACATGAGGAAATACGAAGTGAGCGACTCTCAATTGATCTCGCTCTACAAAAATGGTAACGAAGAGGCATTCTCTACGCTGGTAAATCGTCACAAGAAAAAAATCTACACCACCATTTATTTGATCGTAAAAGATCAATATCTGGCGGAAGATCTGATGCAAGACACGTTCGTTAAGGTGGTTAATACCATCAAAAGCGGTCGTTACAATGAAGAAGGTAAGTTTTTACCTTGGGTATCGCGCATAGCTCACAATTTGGCTATTGACCATTTTAGAAAAGCTAAAAGGTACCCAACTATAGTGATGGAAGATGGCTCCAATGTGTTTAACACTTTAGAATTTTCTGAAGGATCAATGGAGTCTAAACAGATACAACAAGATACTCATGCGTTATTGCGCGACTTAATTAGAGAGTTGCCTGATTCGCAGAGAGAGGTATTAATGATGAGACATTACATGCAAATGAGCTTTCAAGAAATTGCAGATGCCACAAACGTGAGCATCAATACTGCATTGGGCCGTATGCGATATGCTCTCATTAACCTGAGAAAGAAAATGGACAAAAAGAATATTGCCTATGATCAAAACCTTTACCCAAGATGATTTAGTACGCTACATTTATCAGGAAACCACAAAAGAAGAAAATATCGAAATTGAACAGGCTATGCTTTTTGACGAAGCATTGGCAGATGATTATGCCGAATTAAGCGGTATAGTGTCATCCTTGAATGGAATTCAAAAAGAGCCTTCTCAAAGTACGATTGACTCCATTTTAAATTATTCCAAGTCCTTCCCTTTGCAGGCTACTGAAAGTCAGCCAGTAGGAAGAAACTAACTTGTAGTATACTTATGTAAGAGATCCGTATATCGGAAACAGAATAAAGCAGCTCATAAAAGAGTTGCTTTTCTTTTTTGAGTCAAGGCACTTTATGAGATATCTTTCCAACCTAATTGTAAATCCAATCGTTACGGTCACATGCAACTACCTACTCCAGAGAAAATAGTTATCAGTAAAGATAAGATTCAGCAACTCCGTAAATACACGGAAAAACATACTTCTAAAGCAGTCATTCAGATCATCAATTCATTTGGCCCATTCTTAGGCATTTGGGTTTTGATGTATTTGACCCTCGATGTCAGTTATTGGCTAACTTTAGGGCTAGGAGTAGTGAATGCCTTCTTTTTGGTGAGAATATTTATCATTCAACACGATTGCGGTCATCAGTCATTTATCAAGAATAGAAAAGCACAAAAGATCATTGGCCAGATCTGCAGTTACGTTTCTGCTATCCCATTTAAATATTGGGCTCAATCACACAATGTGCATCACAAAGTAAATGGTCAGTTAGAATTACGCGACATTGGAGATGTTACCACCTACACTGTAAATGAGTTCAAATCATTTAGCAAGTGGAAAAAGTTTACCTACCGACTTTATAGATCACCATTGGTCATGTTTGGCCTCGGCCCTGTCTATTACATTTTCATCCACAATAGACTCGCTAAGATCAAATACCCTTCGTTTCAAAAGCTTAAATCAAGCGTCACTTGGACTAACGTTATTCTTCTAAGTCTCTACTGTCTATTAGGATTTACATTAGGCTGGAAAGAGTTTTTGATTGTTCAGATCACCACATTAACCTTATTCTCGATCATTGCCATTTGGTTCTTTTACGTTCAACATCAACATGAGCATGGCTATAAGCATTGGAAACACAATTGGGATTACATGACTTCAGCCCTAAAGGGCAGCACATACTATAAGGTACCCAAACTCTTCAATTGGTTAACGGGCAATATTGGAATTCATCATGTCCATCATTTGAATCCTGCCATTCCTAACTACAACTTGCAAAAGTGTATTAAAGAGAACCCATGGCTCAATCAGTTTCCTACTATCATTGGTTTGAGAGAGAGTTTTTCACTCATCTCCAATAAGCTATGGGATGAAACTCAAGAGCGTATGATCAGCTTCAGAGAATTTTATCGAATGCAAAAAATGGGTTTAATTTAGCCTATGACCCGAAAAGAAAGATATCAGGAGTTTGTCAATTACTTCAGCGAACATCAACCTCAGGCTGAAACTGAACTGAATTATAGCAATCCTTTTGAGCTATTAGTTGCTGTAGTGCTTTCCGCTCAATGTACAGATGTACGCATCAACAAGGTGACTCCTAAACTCTTTCAAGATTTCCCTACTCCTGAGCATTTGGCTGCATCTCATTTTGATGAGTTATTTCCCTATATCAGATCGGTTTCATATCCCAATAATAAGACCAAGCATCTGATAGGTTTAGGTAAGATGCTTGTCGAAGATTTTAACTCCGAGATTCCTGAGACCATTCAAGATTTACAAAAGCTACCTGGTGTAGGTCGTAAAACAGCTAATGTGGTGACTTCAGTTGTATGGAATCAGCCGAGCATGGCCGTTGACACACACGTTTATAGGGTTTCTAAACGTTTAGGGTTAGTAAATCAGAATGCTTCTACTCCTTTGGCAGTTGAAAAACAGTTAGTAAAACACCTGCCGAAAGAGGTCATTCCATTGGCGCATCATTGGTTAATATTACATGGCAGATATACTTGTCTGGCACGAAAACCTAAATGTGAAGAGTGTCAAATCACTCATTTTTGCCGATATTATGAGAAGAAGTATCTGTAATTGGCACTGCATTGAAAGGAAAACTCCTTTACGTACATCAATACTTTAAGACTCCTCAAGAAGGTGGAGCCATTAGGTCTTATTATCTGGCAAGAGGACTAGTTAAAAAGGGTTTCGAGGTCGAAATGATCACGAGCCATAATGAATCTGTGTATGCCATAAAGGTAGTTGATGGGATCAGGGTTCATTATTTGCCAGTCTCTTACAGAAATGAAATGGGCTTTCTAAAACGAATCTATTCCTTTTTACGATTCGTGAGATTAGCTAAACGATACGCTTCTAAAATTGAAGGCATTGAAAAGGCCTATATTACTTCTACACCTCTAACGGTGGGTTCAATCGGTCTTTATCTTAAAAAGAAAAAAGGTATCCCCTTTACTTTCGAGGTAAGAGATCTTTGGCCAAAGGCACCAATTGAAATGGGTGTTTTCAAAAACCCATTGATCAAAAAATGGCTTTTTGCCTATGAGAAAAAGATCTATCGAGCAGCAGATAAGATCGTAGCGCTCTCCCCTGGAATGAGAGACTGGATCAAAGAAGTTGTTCCGAGCAAAGATGTCTACATGGTACCCAATATGGCCGATTGTGAATTCTTTCAAAAGGAATTAAAAGACCCTAAACTGATTGAATTCTACCATGCCGAAAAGCCTTTTGTGATTACTTATTTAGGTAGTATTGGCCAAACTAATCACTTAGAGTTTCTACTCAACATCGCCAAGTTGAGTAAGGAAAAAAAGCTGAATATTGACTTTAAGATTGTTGGTCATGGATCTCGTTTAAAGGAGATCAAGCAAGGAGCTTATCAAGCCCAATTGAACAATATTGAATTTATTGGTCATCAAAATAAAGAAGGCGTAAAACAGATTCTGAATATCACGGATGCCACTTATGTCTCTTTCAAAGATATTCCAGTACTAGCTACAAATTCGCCCAATAAGCTATTTGACAGCTTGGCTTCAGGTAAACTTACTATTGTCAACACTCCAGGTTGGACCAAAGACTTGGTTGAAAAATACCAGTGTGGTTTTTATGCTGACCCTCATCAGCCCAAACAATTCCTTGAAAAGCTAAGACCTTTCTTAGAACAGAAAGAACTATTAGAGAAGTACAAAAACAATTCTCGATCGATAGCAGAAAAGCTCTATTCCAAAAGAGTACAGATTGAAAAAATTGCCGGCATTTTAGATAACCAGCACACCATTAAGATCAGCGAAGACGAGGTCTATATTTTGACTGCGTAAGAATCTTTTGAGCATCCGTTTCTTTCATCAACTCTTCGAAAGAAATTCCCGTTTCTTCACGATACTTCTTTACTATCTGCCAACCTACCCATTGACCAATACGACCAGGACATATCTTATCAATTTCTGGTACAGCAGGCCTTTCACTGATGTAACGACTGATATTATTTGGGTCCTCACTATATATCAATTTGTTATCTAAGAAGTAATTCCAAATAATTGCCTCACTGACTTCCGCATTGGCCATTTCTTGTGGCGTAAAGCCCATGATCAAATGAGGAGCGGTACAAGGAAGCATTTGACGAGCAAACTCAAGCGCTTTGCCATAATAGATCATCTCTTCAAGCAGCGAGCGTTTATCTTCTTTGGTACTATTGAATTCCAAAGAGGTGAACTGCATTATTTGTGGCACAAGATGTTCTGGAGTAAGTCTTGTTTTGAGGTAATCGTAGACATTAGGTCTAAAGGAAGCCTCTTCTCCTAAGTAATAATCAATCCCGATGATCAATAAACTATCGGAGATGAAGATGTCTCTTCCAAAACCAGAGTAGATCATTTCAATTTTGGGCGTTTGGAAGGAAGAAAAGTTCTCTTCCAACCTCGCATAAGCTCTATCTAATTCAAATCTTAATTGACCAGCGTCAATAAGTTGGTATACCTCCTGATAGAGCGTATCGACATATGGATTTTTGAGTGTTTCGAAATTCTCTACATCCAATTCATCTTTGGTAATAAAATTGAAGGCAAGAGCCATTAGTTCTCTTTCTTTAGGATGACTATCCAAATACAATCCTACTCTTTCTAAAGAAGTAAGATCAGTGATCGTAGAAGACTGGAGTAAGCCATGAAGATCGTACAGAGAACGGCCTTGCTTGGCCGATAAATAAGGAATAGCCAATAGGTCTCTTATATCTCTATTTCTTTCTAGCTCCTTTTCTAAATCATCGACAGTTGGGCTATTAAAGATAGTCTTGACCTTTGGGGTAGTCACTAAACGTAAAACTTGGCTGTGAAAAGCTGCCTCCGATGGCAAATCAGCATATTCAAAAAAGTAATCTCTAATGATGGGGTTAGCTTCAAAATAAGCCTCCATCTCAGCTTGTGAAGCTAGCTCATGAATCTCATGAGTGCGATCCGTAAAATCAATGCTAATTGGAGCAGATGGATTATCTAAATACTGTTCACATGCATCGCCTCCTCCGCACGACCATAAGATCAAAAACAATAGTAAGAAGCTGCCCTTTTTCAACATCGCCATATTATTAAATGACAAAAGTATTTATTTATTTTATCCTACATGAGAAAAACACTCCTTGCTGCCTTTTTTATGGCCATTTTAATTGGGCAGCTGCACTCCCAAGATTACAAAATCGGAATCAAAGTCGGACCTACTATCTCTTTTGCCAGAACAGGTACAGATGGACCTGATACTTCTATCGATGGAGATGGGACTTCAGCAAGAATTCTATTTGGAGCTTTTGTAGATATTGGGTTCAAGGAGAACTACTTCTTCCACACTGGCATCAACTATGCCACTAAGAAAACCAATATCAAATTCAGCGATCCAGGATTAGTGGGGGGCAATGAGATCAAGGAGTCTTACTCTCATGAATATTTGCAGCTACCACTACTTTTAAAGCTCTTTACTAACGAAGTAACCTTAGACACAAAGGTCTATTTCAATTTTGGAGTTATACCTGAAATTAGACTGAGCACTTCAAACGATGATGTAGATATTGTTGCGATCAGCAAGTTTCAGAGCTTTGACTTAGCCGGTAACTTGGGAGGCGGAATTGAAAGAAGCCTAGGGCCCAATACACGTGTCTTTCTAGGCTTGAATTACAATATTGGGTTCCTGAATATGGTGAGTGAGCAAAATGCTACGCTTGATGAATTTAATGTAAAGAGTAACCTTCTCGCTTTTGAAGTAGGAATCAAATTCTAATAAAAAAGCCCCTTCATTTCTGAAAGGGCTTCACTTTTATCTTTAATTGAAGGCTTAAGCCTTTAATTCGATCTCTTCTCCATGCTTGTTGTAGAATGTATATTCATTCAAGCTAAGAGAGCTATCTTTTTCGATCTTGATCCAGCTATTGTATTTGCGATACCACTGCCATCTAATGGAGAATACTCCCTTAGTAAAGTAGGCATGCAAGAACGGATGAACAGCAATGGTAATGCCTTTCTCGTTCTGTGTTCTCATCAAATACTCTAGGTTCTTTTCGATTTGATCAGAGACTAGTATGGTAGCACCTACCTTACCAGTTCCTCCACAAGTAGGACAAGTCTCTCTTGTAGTAATATTCATCTCAGGTCTTACCCTTTGACGAGTGATCTGCATCAAACCAAACTTAGTGATCGGAAGAATAGTGTTCTTGGCACGGTCATCACTCATGATCTCACGCATGTACTGATAAAGCTTCTTTTTATTCTCAGCTTTTCTCATGTCGATGAAATCGATCACAATGATACCACCCATGTCACGTAACCTTAACTGACGAGCCACTTCTTTAGCAGCTTCCATATTCACCTGCAGAGCGGTAGACTCTTGGTCTTCACCTGCATTTGATTTATTTCCACTATTGACGTCAATTACGTGAAGAGCTTCTGTGTGCTCAATGATCAAATATCCCCCTTTAGGTAAGCTTACAGATTTACCGAAAAGCGATTTTACTTGCTTTTCAATTCCGAAAGCTTCGAAAATTTTCGCTTTACCATTATATGGCTTAACGATCTTTTCCTTGTCAGAAGCGATCTTTTGGACATAGCCCTTGATCTCTTCGAACATCTCTTTGTCATCTACAACCACTGAATCGAAAGACTCATTAAGAATGTCTCTTAGTAGTGAAGAAGCGCGGCTCATTTCACCGATCACTCTTTCGCGTGGTTTTACAGAAGGCATGCGTTTGATACCCTCTTTCCAGCTATCTACAAGGTTTCTTAAGTCTTTATCCAGCTCACCAACACTTTTGCTTTTAGCAACAGTTCTGATGATTACCCCAAATCCTTCGGGTTTAATAGACGAAATGAGACGAACAAGTCTTTTGCGTTCCTCTCCATCCGCTATCTTTTTGGATACGTTGATGGAATTAGAAAATGGCACAAGCACCATGTAGCGCCCCGCCAATGACAACTCAGATGTGAGTCGTGGCCCTTTTGTTGAAATAGGTTCTTTAACAACTTGTACAAGGATTTGCTGACCTCTAGTCAACACTTGGTTCATCTTGCCAAGTTTATTGATATCTGGCTCTTTCTTGAATTTAGAAAGGCCTCCAGTAACATGTTTGTTGTTCTGGGCCTGTTTGGTGTATTTGTTAAGGCTCTTTACCTGTGGACCTAAATCTAGGTAGTGCAGGAAAGCATCCTTTTCGTAACCGATATCAATGAAAGCTGCATTGAGTCCAGGAACAATTTTTTTAACTGTGCCTAAATAGATATCACCGACCTTGAATTTGTTCTCTTCATTGTCGTGATGAAACTCAACTAAGCCTTTATCTTTTAATAGGGCTAAACGACATCCATCCTGAGTCGAATTGATAATTAATTCGTTACTCAATTTGAAAGAAGTTTATGTTTAAGAATAGAACTCTATGCGAATACGCATAAGAAGAAGTGAATTACTTCTTCTTATGTCTGTTCTTTCTTAGTCTCTTCTTTCTCTTGTGAGTAGAAATCTTATGTCTTTTTCTTTTTTTACCGCAAGGCATAATCTTAATATTTTAAAAGTTACTACTTAATTCTTTCGAGATACTCATCCGCAGCAGTAACGATTTGCGGAGCAGCATCCAATTCTTTTACTTTTTCGAACTGTGCTTGAGCTTTAACCAGTTGGCCTGTCTCATAATAGCACACTCCTAAAAAGAAATTTCCTTCTACATTCTCAGGGTAATAAGAGACTAAACTTTCGAATCTATCTACTCCATTCTCGAATTGTCCTGTCTGAATAGACATTCGCCCCATACTCATTAAGGCTTGCATGTTGTCAGGATCTTGTTCAATAATATCCCTTAACATCATGATACCTTGCATAGGACTACTAGACGATACGTATGTCATGGCCACATTGTGCTGAGCATCATAATTGTCAGGCTGCGACTCTAGAACGATTTCGTAAGCTTCTCTAGCTTTATTACCTAGTAAACGTATTTTTTGCTCATCCAAGGCAAATGTAAATGCCTCGAAGTAAGCATCACCGGCCTTCTGCCAATGATCAACTGTATTAAATTTTGAAGCAAACTGCTCAGCATAAAATGCTGCGCTGTCATACTTATTAATTCTCTGAAAAACTGACATCAAGGAGTCTAATGCCTCCTCGTTATCTGTTATCTCATTATTCACAAATAGCTCATTTCGCCATTTGTTCACCTGAGGAACCGCCCCAGCCGGTATTTCTGAACTATGGTCCACTACTCCGTCAGGAGCACTTTCGTCTACGAAAGTCTGGGCACCTTGATCACTATCGTTGTCAACAACTACTTTAGGCAGGCTGTACAGTCCAACTACAGCTAAAACAGCCACGACAACTAAGATGATCTGTCCTTTATTCATAAAGCCTTCCGGCTTTTAATTACTTATTAGCGTCTTTAACCCTGTCGCTAGTCTTCACTTGCTCTATGAAAACCTTAGAAGGCTTAAAGCTTGGCACAAAGTGCTCATCAATCACTATAGCAGTGTTTTTAGAGATGTTTCTAGCAATTTTCTTCGCTCTTTTCTTGTTCACAAAGCTACCGAAACCTCTCACATATATATTTTCTCCTTCTGCCATCGAGTCTTTCACTACCGCGAAAAGAGTCTCAACAGTTGTTGTTACATCAGATCTATCAATCCCAGTCTTATCTGCTATCTGATTTATCACATCTGCTTTAGTCACGCTCGTTTTATTTTATTGATTAAAAATTCGTAAAAATCTTATTCCCAGTTAATTTGGGCTCGCAAAATTAAGAGTTCAACTTTAATATTAAAAGCATTCTGCAAAAATTTAGGCAGGTATGCTACACATATTTAAACCTAAAAGCCAAGTAATTTTTGGAATCGAAACTATTTGCAAATCAATTACTTAAGTGGTACGGCCATCAGAAAAGGGAATTACCTTGGCGGAATACCAAGGATCCTTACTTTATCTGGCTTTCCGAGATCATTCTTCAACAAACGAGAATAATTCAAGGCTTACCCTATTTTAATCGCTTTGTAGAATCATTTCCTACTGTACATGACCTAGCCAGTGCTCCAGAATCTGAAGTGCTAAGGCTTTGGCAAGGTTTGGGCTATTATTCAAGAGCCAGAAACCTTCATTCTTGTGCTCAAATGATAGTCAATGAGTTTGATGGTCAATTTCCTGCCGAATATGAAGAGCTACTCAAACTAAAAGGTGTCGGCAAGTACACTGCCGCTGCCATTGCCTCATTTGCTTTTGATGCACCTCATGCCGTAGTAGATGGGAATGTTTTCAGGGTGCTCAGTCGAATTTTCGGAATCAAAGATGACATCAGCGAGGCTAAGTCTTTTGCTGTATTTGAAAAGAAGGCCAATTCACTCATCCCCAAAGACAAGTCATCTGAATTTAACCAAGCCATTATGGACTTTGGGGCTATCCAATGCAGCCCTAAAAAACCAGCCTGCGCCCTTTGCCCATTCTCAGAAAATTGCTTCGCCTTCAATAATGGATTAATTGACCAATTGCCTGTCAAAACCAAAAAGGTAAAAGTGAAAAAGAGACACTTCGCTTATTTAGTATTTGAATTCGAAGACCAATTCTTATTAAAAGAGAGAGGCCCAAAAGACATCTGGCAAGGACTGTATGATTTTCCTTTGTTGGATTCTGAAAAGGAACTTAGCGAAGAGGATGTGATGAATAAGATTTCCGTTAATGGAAATGCCCTAACCCTCAGCCATGTTAGCCCTCTTATCAAACACGTTCTAACTCATAGACATATTTTTGCCCGCTTCTATAGGTTGGAGGTGAAAGATTTAGATACCTTTGAACAACTAAAGAAGGCTTATTCCAGTAGACCATATCAAAGGGTTGAAATCCATGACCTTCCAAAGCCTATTCTTATTCAGAATTATTTGAAGGAAGAGGTATTTTAACTAGATTGATTATACAATTACAAAAGACGAATAATGGCAGGAGTAAATAAAGTGATCCTTGTTGGCAACCTGGGAAAAGACCCAGAAGTAAGACACCTCGATAACGGTAGAGCAGTGGCTAATTTTTCAATTGCAACAAGTGAATCATACAAGAACAAGGCAGGCGAAAGAGTAACCAATACAGAATGGCATAACGTTGTGCTTTGGACTCCACTTGCTGAGATTGCTGAACGTTTTTTGAAAAAAGGAAACCAGGTTTACATTGAAGGTAAACTAACTACCCGTTCTTGGGACGACCAAGATGGCAATAAACGATACACTACTGAAGTGGTCGGAAGAGAAATGACCCTTTTAGGTAGCAGAGGAGATAATGAAGGAGGTCAGCCTAGTGCTGCAGCTCCGGCAGCCGCTCCTGTACAAAGCCCGGTATCTTCTATCCCTGAAGATGATTCGGACGACCTTCCGTTCTAATGTTGGACTAACCTAATTAATTTGGACTTACCCGCAGACGAACCAGAGCCTAGTTTAGCTTTATTTATTCAACTCACTGAATTAGGCACTCCATATCTTTTGATCAATGCCATTGCATTTTTGCTTTTGGTGATAGGCAGTTCTTTGGTCTCAGGATCAGAGGTAGCTTTCTTTTCATTGACTAATGACCAACTGGGTTCACTCGATAGTAAATCTAAAGTTGATAATGCCATTGTCAGCTTATTAAAACGAAACAGGCAGCTTTTGGCTACTATATTGATCTTGAACAATCTGATCAATATTGCAATAGTCACCTTATCAACCTTCTTTACATGGAGCTTGGTAGGAACTAAAACACCAGAAGGGACTGTAGTAGTGATCCTATCGGCAGTTGTCACCTTTATTATTCTATTTTTCGGAGAGGTTGTACCTAAAAATTTTGCCAACCAGCATAACCTACAATTCGCGAGGCTTACGGCAAGATTACTTTTTGTATCTGAAAGAATATTTAGACCTCTTTCTTACATCCTTATTACTGTTACCAATGTCATTGAAAAAAATGTAGAGAAGAAAGGCAAAGACATCACTGTTGATGAGCTCAATCAGGCATTAGAAATTACCACGGATGAAAACACTACTGAAGAGGAAAAAGGTATTCTCAAAGGAATTGTAAACTTCAGTACGCTGACTGTTAAGCAGGTGATGAAATCTAGAATGGATTTGACTGCCTTGGACATTGAGCTAGATTTTCATGAGTTGATGGACAAGATCAACAAGAGCGGTTTTTCCAGAATTCCCGTATTCAACGAGACCATCGATAAAATTGAAGGTATACTCTACATCAAAGACCTTATTGGCTATATAGATCAGGACGAATATTTTAAATGGCAAGAGCTTTTAAGACCTGGCTTTTTCGTGCCGGAAAATAAAAAAGTGGACAGCCTTTTAAAGGACTTTCAAGAGAACAGAGTACACATGGCCATTGTAGTCGATGAATATGGCGGCACTTCTGGTCTGATTACTATGGAAGACATTATTGAGGAGATCGTAGGTGAGATCAATGATGAATACGATGATGAAGAGATCGCTTACAACAAACTTGATAATTCAACCTTCATCTTTGAAGGAAAAACAAGCTTGAACGACTTCTGTAAAGTGGTAGGAATCGAACCTTCTGAATTTGATGAGGTGAAGGGTGAGAGTGAATCACTAGGAGGTCTACTCCTTGAGCTGAGCAACAAACTTCCTCGAGCAGGAGAAAAGATCGAATTCAAGCAATTCCTATTTACCATTGTAGCTGTAGACTTAAGGCGAATCAAACGCGTTAGAGTTTTGATCAGACCAAATGCTTAAAAAGATCCTTACATATTCTTTATTAGTCTTTTTCCTTTTAGGATGTGAAGAAACATTCACTCCAAAACCAAAAGGCTTTAATCGTATAGACCTCCCTGAGGCTAAATACCAAAGAATCGGTACAGAATATCCTTACCAATTTGAGTATTCAACCTTAGCAAGTATTGAAGAAGACGACTCGGAAGATTACTGGATCAACTTGAACTATAAAGACTTTGACGCCATCGTTCAGCTGACTTATAAAGATCTGACAGATCCAAAAAACGAAGCTGAGATCATCATGAATGAAGCTTTTGAATTGACTAAAAAACACATGGTCAAAGCCTATTCAATTGAGGAGAGTCTGATCGGAATGAAAAACGGACAAGTAGCATCCGTGGCTGAATTGGAAGGAGAAGTGCCAACACAATTTCAATTCTATACTTCCGATACTACCACGCATTTCTTTCGTGGTGCCCTCTATTTCAATACCGCTTTAAAGAATGATTCGTTAGCACCGGTAATCGAGTTCATTAAAAAAGACATTGTGCATATGCTCAACACTTTTGAGTGGAAATACTGACCTCCCCTAGCCCCTCCAAAGTTAGGCGGGGAATGGATTATGCTAAAACATTAGCGTCATTCGGGAATTTTTCTTCCTAAGTTTTATTGAAAGAAAAATATCCGGAATCTATCTGTTACTTTTAAAAATGCCCTCATTCTTCGATACAAGCATCGAATTTCTGAAAGGTGTTGGACCTCAAAGAGCTGCTCTAATTCAAAAAGAGCTAGCCATTTTCACCTATGGTGATTTGATTCAGCATTACCCTTTCAGATATGAGGACAGGACCAAATTCCATGCTATTTCATCAGTTAATGCGGAGATGCCCTTTGTGCAGATCAAAGGACGCATTACACGCATGGAAACAATTGGCGATGGACGCAAGAAAAGGCTAGTAGCTAGGTTCTCTGATGGCACCGATGACATGGAGCTCGTTTGGTTTAAAGGCATACAGTGGGTCTCGAAAAAATTAAAGCTCGGGGTAGATTATGTGGCCTTTGGTAAACCAAATGCTTATGGCAGAAAGATCAATATTGCACATCCTGAAGTCGAGATACTGACCACCCAAAATGCCAATGCAGGATTCCTTCAGCCTGTTTATCATACGAGCGAAAAACTAAAAGCCAAATTCATAGATAGCAAGGCACTAAGCAAAATGCTTAGGCAGGTGATGCTGCAGGCCGAAGAACATATCAATGAAACATTGCCTCCTCACTTAGTAGATCAATTCGGCTTGATCTCAAAACCTTTAGCCCTTTGGCATATTCATTTTCCGAGTAATACAGAATTACTGAAAAAAGCTCAATACAGACTCAAATTTGAAGAGCTCTTCTACATCCAATTGAGGCTATTGAAGCTGAAAATTGCCAGAATTGACAAGTACAAAGGACAAGTTTTCAAAGATTCGACCTTACTCACTCAATTCTACAATGACCACCTTCCCTTCGACCTAACTGGTGCTCAGAAACGAGTGATCAAGGAGATCTACCAAGACATGAAGTCTGGCAAGCAAATGAATAGATTACTTCAAGGAGATGTAGGATCTGGAAAGACCATTGTGGGCTTTATCTGTATGCTTCTTGTGGTTGGCTCTGGTGCTCAAGCGTCAATGATGGCTCCGACAGAAATACTAGCTGATCAACACTATCAAGGCCTGAAAGAGTATGCCGACCTTCTAGGAATCAAAATCGCAAAATTGACCGGGTCGACTAAAACAGCTCAGAGAAGAGAGATTCATGCGGGTTTATTAGATGGGTCTTTGAAGATTCTAGTAGGCACGCATGCCTTGATTGAGGATGTGGTTCAATTCCAAAATTTAGGACTCGCCATTATTGACGAGCAACACAGGTTTGGCGTAGCACAAAGAGCAAAACTCTGGAATAAGAATGTGAATCGATACCCTCACATTCTAGTGATGACAGCCACTCCTATTCCGAGAACATTGGCAATGACCCTCTACGGTGATCTAGATGTTTCTGTGATTGATGAACTTCCTGCTGGTAGAAAGCCTATCAAAACCATTCACCAATACGATTCTAAGAGATTAGAGGTCTTTGGTTTCATGAAGCAAGAGATTCAAAAAGGCAGACAGATCTATGTGGTTTATCCATTGATTGATGAATCTGAAAAGCTTGATCTCAAAGACTTGATGGATGGCTATGAGAGTATAGCCAGATCATTTCCAGACCATCATATCAGTATTGTCCATGGTAAAATGAAACCGCAAGACAAGGATTTTGAGATGCAGCGTTTTGTTCGGCACGAAACGCAGATCATGGTAGCGACAACAGTGATTGAAGTGGGTGTAAATGTACCTAATGCCACGGTAATGGTAATTGAAAACGCGGAGCGTTTCGGGCTGGCGCAACTGCACCAGCTACGCGGACGAGTCGGCCGCGGTGCCGAACAATCTTATTGCGTGTTAATGACTGATTTCAAACTAAGCAAGGAAGCTCGAACACGACTTGAAACCATGGTACGCACGAACAATGGTTTTGAAATTGCAGATGTAGACCTCAAACTTCGCGGGCCAGGTGACATTACCGGAACTCGACAATCTGGTGTCTTGGATCTCTTGATCGCTGATATTGCCAAAGATTCTTCCATCTTACAAGCCGCAAGAAATGCTGCTTCAGATGTATTGGACAACGACCCTTTACTGAAAAACCCAGAGCACTATAATATTGCCAGACATATTAATTCGCTCAAGAAGTCTGTGGTGAATTGGGGGAGGATTAGTTAATGTTAAGTTCTAAGTGAATAATGTTTAGGTAACTCTCTCAGCAACCCTATTTATTGTATCTAAAGAGATAACTGGCTTTAAAGAACAAGCCTCTATTGATTTCTAAGAAATCATCACTTTGGATGTAGTCGTCCCCGTCCCATTCTGTTTTTTGAAATACAGAACCATATCCTAAGTGGACCACAGTTCCTGGTATATAGGTAAAGGAAGCCAAGAAATTAGGTGCAATTTGCTCCGTTTGTGAATTGTACTGAGCAATTATTCTAAAGAATAAATACTGATTCATTTGGTAGGTAACCCTAGCTCTAGGAATGTGTACTTGATAAAAGCGCTCGCCATTAGCATCACTATACAAATCAGAATAGATATAAGTGAATTCTGCGTTGAATTTATCTGAAGCCTGCCAATTGAGGCCTCCATTAAAATTGTGACCCCAACCTTGTTCAGGAGTACTGTAATAAGCATTCTTTCTAATGCGATAATTCGCTCTCACAAAAAGACGCTTGTTTAACTGCGAACTCAATTCAATTCGGGCACTGCTTCGATCAAATTTTTGTGCTTCATACACCTCATTGGCATAATTAGCAGCTATTTGAATTCTAGTACTTCGTGGTAAGGTAAAGGCGTTTTGGAAGAACCAGCTATACTCATAAAGCCCACTTGCCTTGTCCCAAATTCCACCATAGTAGTAAGTCTGATCAATCCTTTGAATGATCCCTTTCTTCGGGTAGAATTTAGGTGAGTAATTCATACCAAAGCGTGTAACTCCAGTTCTCTGTACTTGACCTACATCCGATTGAAAGCCGTCATCCACCTCAAACAAAGTCAGGCTTACTGATCTTTTTCGAGTTTCATGAGTAAAATTAAAAGCCCATGTATTCGCATTGATCGGATCGTCATTACCACCGTCTAATTCACGAAAAGTCGATGACCTGAGCCAGTTAACACTGATCAAATTGGCCTCCAAGAATCTATATTGGGCATCTAATCCATAGACCGCATTATAATCACCTTCAAAAGAGCGCCAAGTGCCAACTGCACCTAAATAACTGTCGTTTTTAAAGGTTCTTTTATAGCGTACGACTCCTACTTTGGCTTTTTCATCTAGCTCTTCAAAATCATCGTCATACTCTCTATCTAAAGCAAAAATGGTAGACACCGTATTCTTTTTACTCAACTTACCCGCAAGCTTTACCGCTCCAGTTGGCGCCACAATGGTTCTGGTATTTACCACATCTCTTACCGAAGACAGGAAGTTAGTTCCAGCCCAATTGAAGTTCTCGTTCCCTTCCAAAAAGAAAGGCCTTCTTTCAGGATAGAACACAGCAAACCTCTGGTTCACCTCTACCTGAGACGCATCAGCTTCAACCTGGCTAAAATCTGGGTTTATGGTAGCATCTAAAACCAAATCAGAAGTGATACCATACTTCAGAGTCAAACTTGGCTCAAAGTTGTTCTCTTTCATAAAATCACCTTCTTCCTGATGATGATTCTGCGAATAAGTCACGGCTGGTATTGCCTCAAAAAGCGTGGTCTTTTTAACATCTTGATATTGCACATGCATCCCTTGAGTTAAGAAGTTAAACCCTTGATTGGGATCAAGCGCAGGAAATGTACCTTGAGTAGAGAATCGGCTGATCTTACGCTCAAAGATCAATCCCATATCCACATTCCCACCCTTGTAAGCATAGCGTATAGACTTAAATGGTATTCGAACTTCAATGGTATAACCTTCATCATCTATTTGACCAGAACTATACCAGATCATGTCTTGCCCGGGATCGTCTTGCCCTGCAGCAAAACGAGTGTCCATTTGAATACCATTTGGGTTCACATAGAATCCATATAATGTCTGCTTATCATTGAATGAATCCATGTTTATACAGATCCAATCATCAGCTCCTATTTTATCTCGAGCGGCAATAGACGTTTTGACCAAACTTGGGTCATCATAACATTTGAAGGCGAAATACAAATTCTCTTCATCGTGTGCCATGAAGGCAACCGTCTTGAATGGCATGTCTTGGCTAAAGTCCGGAACAAAGGTTTTGTAGCCTGTAAAACTTGGGCTGTTTTGCCATACGGCATCATCTAAAACACCATCTAAAACAGGTGGGGTGTCTGTATAATGCGAAAGCTCTTGTGCTTGGCTCAACTGAAAGCAAAGCGTTAAGGCGATGAGAAGAAAAATTGACCTAGTTTTCAACCTAAAAAATTCTATCAGCAAAAGTATTAAGCTCTTTTTGAATTGTGAATGCCACTCAAGTAAAATTCGTTAGTACTTACTTACTCGATTTTATGTCTCGATTCGATTAACTTAAGGTTTATGAACATTGAAGAGAATAAATCCAATGCGATCGCTTTTTATAAAATGGCTTATGAAGGACAGCCTAAAAGAGCCATAGAAACATATGTTGGTAATGAATATATCCAGCACAATCCGGATGTGGCAGACGGATTTGAGGGCTTTATCAACTATTTCGATAGGATGCAATCTGAATACCCAGAGAAGTCAATAGAGTTTGTGAGATGTATTGGAGAAAGTGATTTAGTAGCACTTCATACTCACCAAATCTGGCCTGGCAACGATCAATATGTCACTATGGATTTTTTCCGATTCGATGATCATGGAAAGATCGTAGAACATTGGGATAGCATTCAGCAAATACCAAAAGAGTCGGCTAATCCGAATACGATGTACTAAGCCTCATTGCCCATCAAACCATTGCTTAAAGGTTCCTACCTTCTCACGACTGACAATGATCTCTCGGTCAAATTCTTGATGCAGAATGATCTTTAATCGACTATTGGAATAGACCAACACATCTTTGATTGAATCAATTTCTATAATGAAGGTACGGTTGGCTCTGAAGAATTTTTTTGGGTCTAGCATCTCTTCCAAAGTCTCCAATTTGTAATCAATGATCAGTCTTCGTCCCTCATTGGTTACGATGTAAGCATTCCTTCCTTCCGCATAGAAAAGATTGATTTGGTCAGTAGTCACTGATTTAATGTGCTCACCGATCTTAACCATGAAACGCGTTTTGTATTCGCGCTTACTGAGCATTTGAAGTGCAGATTGCAGATCGATGACTGAACTAGCCTCTGATTGCCCTGGCTCTTGAAGCCTACTCTTCAGCTTTTTGAATTTGTCTATGGCCTCAGAAATTGCTTCAAAACCAATAGGTTTCAGTAAATAATCAATGCTATTAGCCTTAAATGCCTCAATGGCGTATTCATTGTAAGCAGTGGTGAAAATGACCGGAATCTCAAGCTCTACAGATTTAAAAATGTCGAAGCTAAGACCATCCGTTAATTGAATATCCATGAATAAAAGGTCCGCCTCACCATCTTCTTGCACCCATTGCACTGCCTCCTTAACACTCATGGCTCTACCGATGATCTCTATAGATTCATCATAACGATGGAGCATTCGCTCGATCTTCTCGGCAGCTGGAATTTCATCTTCAATTATAAAAACTCTCATAGATCTTGGTTCAGGCTGAGCAGAGGTAACTTCATAAAGGCATCACCATAAGCCTTGATCTCAATGACCGGGCTATCAGTGAAATAAGCATATGCCTCATGTAAGTTCTTTCTTCGGTTATTAAGGTACTGACTATTGCTCAGTTTGTCATTTTCTTGATGTTTGATCACGAGGTAGCCATCTTCGGCCCCGCAATCAATGGTGATCTTCATTGGCTGATAAGTAGAGATAATGCTACCATTAATGATGCAGTCTAATACCATTGGAATTGAACTGGGTACAACCATGGCCCCATTGATTCCTTCATCATTTTTGATCTCGAAATCTATTTGTCCTGGAAATCTTTCTTTGAACAGGTACATCAGATCTTTGGAAGATTTCAGCTCCTCCTTTAATTCGATCAACTCCTTCTTTCGGTTGTCCAATATAGCGCGATACACCATGGCAAGTCTATCTACAAAGTCTTCTGCCGAATCCTGATTATGATGAATTAGTGTGATGAGCGTCTCCAGACTTTGAAAAAGTAAATCAGGATTGATTTCATTATTGAAGATCTCTAACTGATGCTCTAAATTCTGCCTCTTTAGATCCTCTTTCTTCAGCTCCGACTCATTCTTAACTGACAAAAAGTAGATGCTCAAAAAGAAAAGCGAATAAAAGACCGAACTCAAGGCATAAATAATGACCAATTTGAGCAGAACGGTCTGGAATGTTGAGAAGTAATTTGCCCCTTCAATTTCGGTGAAATACAGATAAGAAATTAGGAAAGTAGTCGCTCCTCCGACCAAGAAATTGGTGCCAATCATAGCGAATAGGGACCCACTCTTTTTCAATCTCTCTCCTAATCTTTTTTCAAACTGAATAATCACTAAGCGAACCGGCTCTGAAATGAAATAAGCCAATACCACACAAAGCATCAGTTCATATGTGAAGATCGCCTCGGTTAATGACTGAAGGTTATTATTGATCAACAAGATCAATATGTACATCATCAAGCCGTAGAATGAAGGAACGACTAATCTGAAAAGCGGCTGATCTAGGATGTTACTTCTCATAGCTCAGCATTGGGAGTTTCACTTCAAAATAGTCATCATCAATTATGCGAATGTCCTCTTTTGTAAAATAGGTATAACGCTTTTTGATGTTATCCAGACCCACTCTATGACTTGCCGTTTGCATGGGTCTTTCAGTCTTATTATTCAATACACGCAGCTCATTTTCAATGACTGATATATTGACTTTCAAGGGGTCTGATGTACTAATGACATTGTGCTTAACGGCATTCTCCACTAAGAGCTGCAAGGTCAATGGTGGAATAGGAAGATCTAAGTATTCCTCGTCTACTTCGATCATCACATCAACCGCAGAACTATATCTGATATTCAGGAGATAACGATAATCTTTTAGAGCCTCAAGCTCTTCTCTTAAGCTAACTAGGCGCACATCTCTGGTATGTAACACATAATTGAATGTGTCAGCCAAGTTTCTGATAAATGCCTCCGCAATGCTTTTATCGCGATACACCAAAGATGAGATGGTGTTCATGCTATTGAATAGATAATGTGGACTTAATTGACTCTTTAGAGCTTCAAACTGCAACTCTAATTGCTTACGTTCTGCTCTTAATTTCCTGATCTGGCCAACGGAATACTCGTTGTAACTATAGCCATTAAACTCGACCAAAGTGACTAAGAACAATGTGATAAAAGAAAGCACCATCAACTTGATCTCAAGTTGTCGTTCCATCATATCATCCGGAAACATATCATAGGAAGTGAGTCCCGTTAGGCTGGCTAAGTATCCTAGTAAAACGAGATAGGTACCAAGGGCAATAAAGTCAATACCTAAACCAGCCACAAAACGACCGATCACGTTCTTTCTCCATGGAAGTTTCGCATTTAACCAGGTATTGATCAAGGTGATGATCAAGCCTGAAGTTACCGAAGCGATCAGCGTAAATACATACTGATTGAGCTCAGAAGAAAGAGTCGGCATTCGATCATACTCTGCATAAAACAGATAGAAAAAGAATGAAAAGCCGATCACCAAATAAAAAAGAAGCCGAAGCAGCTTAGTCATGGCAAGGATTTGATTGAAGATAAGAAAAATGGTGACGCAAAGGCCACCATTTTAGGACAGAAAACATTAGTCGATACAACGTGCTACACGACCGTAGTACGTGTCCGAGCCAATTCCTCTTGCTACTTTTCTGTAAGTAGACTTAATATCATCTGAGGCATCGCGTACTTGAGAACATGCCTCTCTTAAAATTTCTGATTTGTAATAGTCTGAATCGATATAATCAGCTACATCTAAAACGCTTTTCAATTGCGCATCGCTTAGGTTAGCATCGAGGATGTCTTTCAAAATAGTTACTCTGTAATGATCAGAATCTATGTCAGCCACTTTGTTGAGCACCTGAGTATACTGATCGTCAGTCAAATCATTTCTAAGAACTTTCTTCAACATCTCACTTGCATAATGATCCGAATCAACATCATCGATTGTGTTCAATAGAGAACCCCAATATTCTGATGAGATCTCATGGTCATCGAAAAGCTCTGAGATAATTACATTTCTATAGTGATCTGAATCCATATATTCCAATCTCTCAATAATGGCCTTCACCACCTGATCAGAGATTTGACGATCTCTAAGCATGCTTAAGAAGGTTTGTGTTACATAGTGATCAGAATCGATGTTCGACACTGCGTCCATCAAATTGTTAAATGCCTCATCTGACAAATTAGGACGATCAAGCGCATCTGAGATCACAATGGTGGCATAATGATCAGAATCAATGTCAGTCGAAGCTTTGATCACAGCATCAACAAGCTTATCGCTCAGATCTCTTCTGTCTAATACTTCTTTGAGCACATTCGTTTTGTAATGATCTGAATCCATTACATCCGCAGCATCGATCACTTTGATCAAAGCATCATCATCAAGATCTTCTCTCAAGGCACGTGTTAAAATCACAGTGATATAATGGTCAGAATCCATTCTTTCGATCGCTTCTAAGAAAGCATTTGTAGCTTCCGTAGACTCTAAGAATTTGTCTGCATTGTCCTTGAAAACTTCAGTGATGTAATGATCTGAATCTAACTCTCTTGGCACATAACCAGCTAGTTTGACTAATTCGTCATCAGACAAATCATACTCGTCTAACAAGATTTGTAAGTAGATATGGCTTACATAATCGCTTCTGATCTCATCAGTTTCTTCCAATACGCCATTGATGCCACCAGCTTTGTAGAAGCGCTCTACTCTACCTTCAGCTCCAATGCCCGTTGTTCTGATTACCTCAAGCAACACATCTGCTAAGAACTCTTGCGCTTCTTGATTCCAATCTTGCACTCTTCTGCCTACTCTGTATTCGTAAGCAACACCATCACCATCAGGCTCAGCCAAGATCTCTCTTCTTTGACCAAAAGAAGTTTTCTTGATGAGCATGTAGCCCCCGCGTGATATTGATTTGATAGACTTATCGTCCTCAGCGAAAATGATCTTACCATCATATTCTACATCTAACTTCTGACGACCATTCTTAGAAGTGTAGCGCGAAACACCATTCTTATTGCTGATAGAAACTGAAGTGCTTTGAGCAACCACTTCGTTTACTGAAAGCATCAGAGCGAAAATCGCTACAAAGATGCCTGCAATCAGATGAGTTCTTTTCATTGTCATATTTTCCATGTTTTTACCCTTTCGTTTTTGGTCTGTCTCCGGTGGGCGACCAACCCACCTAAACAGCACCTGTTGTTTTTGACCTTTGGTAAATCCGTGCCCTAGACTCGAATTGACAATACAATGATGCAATACCTATAGTCAAGAAAAAACTGAATGGAATTGAACTGTAGTGAAAATGGAGTGAACTGACACCACTCTGCTCTGAAGTTTTCCTTAAGAGCTTCTCCCTTCAATTAGAGAGGTGGCGCAATAGGAGGGATTGAACATTCTATCCTGCGCCTAGTTCTACCAATGGTATTGACCTAAGTAGCTGAATACCCTAATTTCGAGCCAAACCTTAAACCATGAAAAAGTTCTTCTTACCTCTCTCGCTGATTCTTGCTATCATTTTTATCACCGCATGTGGTGGATCGACCAATACTGAAACCAAAGCACCTTATGGCAACCCTGCTGCAGATGGCTTTAATGCTGAAGGCTCCGATGCAAAGGCCATTGCCATTGCCGATGAAGTAATGGAAGCTAATGGTGGTAGAGAAGCTTGGGATAACACACGATATATTTGCTGGAGTTTCTTTGGTAGAGATGAACTAGTTTGGGACAAGTGGACAGGCAATGTTAGAATAGATACAGGTAATGGAGCTACCTTATTGACCAACATTAATGACGAAACAGGTAATGCCTACCTCAACGGAAAGCAAGTAATGGATGCCGATTCGACTGCTAACCTAATGCAAAGAGCCAAAAGCATCTGGATCAATCATTCTTACTGGTTAGTGATGCCTTACAAATTGAAAGACTCAGGCGTTACTTTGACCTATGTTGGAGAAGAGGCAACACAAGATGGTAGAATGGCCGATAAGCTGAATATGACCTTTGAAGCAGTAGGACGCACTCCTCAAAACATGTACTATGTGTGGGTTGACAAAGAATCCAGATTAGTGAGTCAGTGGGCTTATTATCCTACAGCTGATACTGAAGAACCTCGCTTTGTAAATCCTTGGAAAGAGTATAAAAAGCACGGAAGCATTATGCTTTCTGCTAGTAGAGGCGAAAGAGGAATGGAAAACATTATGGTATTTGACGAATTGCCAGAAACTGTTTTTACCTCTCCTGAAAAGCCCGACTTAGCTGCAATGATGCAGTAATCACTTTTTTCTTTAATCGTCATTCCCGAGCAGGCGGGAATCTCCTAAAATTTGAACTAACCAATAGAGACTCCCGATCAGAGCGGGAGTGAAGGAAAGTTTATATCTTTCCCCTTATGAAAAACCTTCTCTTTCTCCCACTTATCTTCTTATTCTCCTGCTCTTCTCAAAAACAAGAAGAAGTCAAACGTACCCCTTATTGGCAACCACTTGAATCAGGTGTTTCAGCAGGTTTTAGAGGGTTATCTGGCGTGTCCGATCAAGTAGCATGGGCCAGTGGAAGTGGCGGAACAGTCATTAGAACTATTGATGGAGGACAAACCTGGGAAGATGTTTCCGTTCCCGGCACTGATACCATTCAATACAGAGACATCGAAGCTTTTGATGCCAATACGGCCATTGTTTTAAGCGCTGGGCTACCAGCGGTGGTCTACAAAACAACAGATGGTGGCGAAAGCTGGGAGCAGAAGTATTTCAGTATGGTAGAAGGGACCTTTTACGATGCCATGGACTTTTGGAACGAGCAAGAAGGAATCGCTTTTGGAGATGCAATTGATGGGCGTCTTCTTATTCTAAGAACTTTCGATGGTGGTGAAACCTGGCAAGAATTACCAGAAGAACAGAGACCAGAGGCTATTGATGGACAAGGGGGGTTCGCGGCTAGCGGTACTTGCCTAAGAACTTATGGCGATAGCCAAGTTTGGATAGGGCTTGGAGGCTTAGAGTCATCTGTACATTATTCTTCAGATAAAGGAGAAACTTGGCAAAAGTCTACTGCACCAATTGATTATGGACCAGCAGCAGGTATTTTCTCTTTACAATTCAAAGATGAAATGAATGGCATTGCCATAGGCGGAGACTATAGAGGAGATTCATTAACCACAAAGAATAGAGTAGCTTTTACTCGAGATGGAGGGGCAACTTGGCAAAGTGTAATGGATGGTATGCAGCCTAATGGCTATCGTTCAGCCATTGATTTCTTCGAGGAGTTTGTCCTAGTAGTTGGGCGCGAAAGCGCAGATTTCTACCGCCAAGGTGAATATGCCTATACACCAATGGAAGGCGCTTATTATGCGGTTCATACGGCTAAAGACAAATCTGCTGTCTGGGCTTCAGGGCCAAATGGTAAAGTCGCGAAACTTATGTTTCGTAAAGAGTAGAACGAATTGCGTACTGCGATTGGTTCGTGCACATTTCGCACTACGCACATCTCGCTTCGACTAAAGCCCTGCCCCTTCAATAATTGAATCAACCACTTCAGGATTCAGCAATGTCGATGTATCGCCAAGATTCGATATATCCTTGCTAGCTACTTTTCTGAGGATTCTTCTCATGATCTTGCCTGAGCGTGTTTTAGGTAAACCAGGTACGATCTGCACTATATCAGGCTTCGCAATTGGTCCGATTATATTTCGTACTGTCGCTTTGATCTCTTCTTTTAAGCTCTCTTCAGATCGGCCTTCCATATCACAGATCACATAGGCATATATACCTTGTCCTTTTACATCATGCGGATATCCTACTACAGCAGATTCAACAACTTTCGGATGTTCGTTAATGGCGTTTTCTACTTCAGCAGTACCCATTCTATGACCGGACACATTGATCACATCATCTACTCTACCTAAGATCCTGAGATAGCCATCGTGGTCTCTTTTGGCTCCATCTCCCGTAAAGTACATGCCTTTATATGCCGAGAAATAGACATTTTTACATTTCTCATGATCACCATAAGTGGTGCGCAACATCGAAGGCCAGGGGAATTTGATGCAGAGGTTACCCTCTACGTTGTTGCCTGTTAATTCATTGCCTTCAGCATCAACTATGATCGGTTGTATACCAGGAAGAGGTAAAGAAGCATGCGCTGGCTTATTCGGGGTGATTCCTGCCAATGCCGATATCATGATACCCCCAGTTTCTGTCTGCCACCAGGTATCTACTAATGGACAATTTCCTTTTCCGACATGCGAATGATACCAATGCCAAGCCTCCTCATTGATTGGCTCCCCTACAGATCCTATCACCTTCAAAGAATCCAAAGAATAAGGCTCCAACGGTTCAAGGCCGTAGGCCTGAAGGGCACGGATGGCAGTTGGTGCGGTATAGAATTGGTTCACTTTATACTTATCACAAATCGCCCAAAATCTACCAGCATCCGGAAATGTTGGTACCCCTTCAAACATTAAAGTGGTAGCACCAGCCAAAAGTGGTCCATAGACAATGTAGCTATGCCCTGTGATCCAGCCGATGTCAGCTGTACACCAATAGATATCTCCTTGGGTATATTGAAATACATTTTCAAATGAATACTGCGCATAGACCATATATCCACCCGTAGTATGAACTACACCTTTTGGTTTGCCAGTAGACCCAGAAGTATAAAGGATAAAGAGCATATCCTCAGAGTCCATTTCCTGAGCTTGATACTCAGTTGACTGTCCTGCGATCGCATCGTGCCACCAAACATCTCTTCCATCTACCATGGTCACCTCATCATGAGTACGTTGATAGACAATCACTTTTTCAATCGAATCGCACTTCTCCAGTGCTTCATCGACCACAGCTTTGACAGGAATTTGTTTGGCTCCTCTGAAATTACCGTCTGAGGTCAACACGGCCTTAGCAGTACAATCATTGATTCGGTCTGCCAATGCGCTTGATGAGAATCCTGCGAATACCACTGAATGAATAGCGCCAATTCTAGCACAAGCCAACATGGCCACCGCTGCTTCAGGTACCATTGGCATATAGATAATAACACGATCACCTTTTCCAATTCCTTGCGCTTCGAGAGCATTACAGAACTGATTGGTCATTTCATACAGTTCTCGATACGTAATAGTTCTTCCCGCTTCATTGGGATCATTTGGTTCCCATAATATGGCTGGGGTATCTCCTTTGGTATGCAGATATCGTTCGAAAATATTCTCAGTGATATTGAGCTTACCATTCACAAACCATTTCACATCTGGACCTTCAAAATCCCATTCAAGGGTCTTGTCCCAAGGCTTTTTCCAATGGAACGATTCAGCTATTCTACTCCAGAAGGATTCAGGTTGAAGCACTGATTTTTGATACTCATGAATGTATCCGGAAAGGGTTTGAATTTTATGGCTCATAGGTGTCAATTCAAAAAGTGTCACAAAAGATAACTGATAGCTTTTAAGCATCAAATGCATTTAGCTTAGAAGCTCCAGACTATCGCTAGATGGTGATGAAATTATGCTTTTCCCATTTGAGCCGAATGACTAATCCTCTCAAAAGGATGAAGAATCCTTCAGGATCATGACTCGATCTTAGGATACCGAATCATCTCTACGAGTTGTTTTACGACTTCAGGAGTCGGGCGAGTAAATCGAGAGATCCCTAGGGCCACTGCGAAGTTGATGAGCATACCCAATGTACCAATGCCTTCTGGAGAAATTCCAAACCAATAGTTTTCAGGATTACCCCAACCACCTAATTGTGGTTTGAAGTAGACAATATAAACGGCTGTAAAAAGGACTCCAACAATCATTCCTGCAATAGCTCCTTCCTTATTCATCTTCTTATCGAAAATGCCCAACACAATGGCAGGGAAAAATGAGGAAGCTGCTAAACCAAATGCCAATGCCACCACTTCTGCAACGAAACCAGGAGGATTGAGCCCTGCTAAACCTGCAGCAAGAACCGCCACAGCAATACTAATTCTAGCGGCTCTGAGTTCTCCTTTCTCAGAAATGTTAGGCTTAAGGTATTTCTTCAAAAGGTCATGCGATATGGAAGTAGAAATAACCAATAATAAACCCGCGGCAGTTGAAAGAGCAGCAGCTAAACCTCCGGCAACTACTAAACCAACAACCCAAGGCGGTAGATTTGCAATCTCTGGATTAGCCAAAACGATAATGTCTCTATCAATCGTCAGCTCATTGGTATTCGGATCAGCCACATATTGGATAAGGCCATCACCATTCTTGTCCTCAAAAGTCAAAAGCCCAGTGTTTTCCCAGTTACTGAACCATTCAGGTACCTCCTCGTAAGGCCTTTCAGAAACTGTATTGATCAAATTAGTTCTAGCGAATGCAGCTACAGCAGGTGCTGTTGTGTAAAGAATGGCTATGAATAACAGAGCCCAACCAGCTGATATTCTTGCGTCTCGCACTTTCGGCACGGTAAAAAACCGAACGATCACATGGGGTAAGCCTGCTGTTCCAAACATGAGTGCAGCGGTAATAAAGAACATATTGGTCAGGTTCCCTTTGTCAACTTGGGTATATTCTGCGAAGCCAAGATCAACGGAGAGTTGATTCAGTTTTTCAAGTAAATACGTTCCATCTTTCAATTGGTCACCAAATCCTGCTTGAGGTATCGGGTTACCAGTCATCTGAAATGAGATAAATATAGCTGGAACCGTAAACGCAAAGATCAGCACACAATATTGAGCCACCTGTGTATAGGTAATCCCTTTCATCCCGCCTAATACCGCATAAAAGAACACAATGCCAATTCCGATAATTACGCCAGTGTCAAATCCAACATTTAAAAAGCGAGCGAAAGCCACACCTACCCCGCGCATCTGCCCCACTACATAGGTAAAGGACACGAATAAGGCACATATCAAAGCCACCAATCGTGCTTCTTTAGAATAGTATCTGTCCCCAATAAAATCTGGGACCGTGAACTTTCCGAACTTCCTTAAATAAGGGGCTAAAAGTAGAGCCAGAAGCACATAACCACCTGTCCAGCCCATGAGATATTGCGAACCACCAAATCCCATAAATGAAATGATGCCAGCCATGGAAAGAAAAGAAGCTGCCGACATCCAATCAGCAGCTGTAGCCATTCCATTAGCAAGCGGATGGACTCCGCCACCTGCTACATAAAATTCTTTAGTCGAACCTGCTCTTGACCATACAGCTACTCCTATATAAAGCAAAAAGGTAAAGCCAACGATGAGATATGTCCAAAGTTGTGCATCCATTAATCTTCGTTGACTTGATGAGATTTATCGAGCCTATTCATTAAGTAGACGTACACAAAAATGAGAACAACGAACACATAGATTGAGCCTTGCTGAGCAAACCAAAACCCTAAGGGAAAGCCTCCAATTTGAAACTGATTGAGTGTATCGGCTAAAAGGATTCCAAAGCCAAATGATACCATTAACCAAATAGCTAAAAGGATAGCCAAGTACTTCAGATTGGTACGCCAATAATGTTTGAGTCGGTTGTTACCCATATTAAACCCATAATAGCTTAGTACGAAAGAAAAAACAACTCCCTTTTGATTTGCACCATTTACTTTACTTACAAAATAACGCACCTTAAACACACAATTCTGCTTTTGACTACAAAAAAGTACAATACTCAAATATCATTCTATTTTTACATCTATAAGTAGCTGATTTTAAGCACACAACGTAGATTTGTAATTGTATTTATTGAAGTTGAATACTATCAACAAAAAAATATTATTTCATATAATATTCCTCTTTCTACTATGTTTTTGCAAAGAATTAGTTGGAAGTGAGGAAGAACCGCGGGCATTTACGATTTCGGGGTCTATCACTGAAATTACATGCTTAGGAAGTTCAGATGGTGCCATCAATATAAGTTTAACAGGTGGCGTAGGGCCATTTACCTATTCATGGAGTAATGGAGCCACCACTCAAAACATATCAGGTCTGGCCCCTGGAGATTATACCGTTACAGTAACTGATACAGGAAACAGCAATGATACTGAAACAGAAACTTTTACCATTGCTGCTGGATTTAATATCTTATCTGGGGCCAACGGAAATCCCAAACCCGTCACTTGTGTCTATGGATCCGATGGCACACTTCAATTAGTAATCACTGCCGGGACAGGACCATACACTTATGAATGGAAAGACAGCAATGGGAACATAGTGGGAACATCTTCCTTGCTTAAAGATGTGACCGCAGGAACCTATACCGTAGTAGTTGGAGGCTTCAGCAATGGCGGAGACTTTTGTACTGCGACAACAACCTATGAGGTCACAGGTCCTGACCCCAAATTCACTATAAGTTCTGTTATCACTCCTGTAGGATGTAATGGATCTAATGATGGTGCCATTGACCTAACGGTAACAAGTCCAGATAATGGGGCTATTAAATACAACTGGACCACAAATGGTGAAACCACAGAAGACATTACTGTTCTTACGGCCGGAGATTATGAAGTGGTCATTTCTCAAGGGGGGCATTGTGAGGTCCATACATTCACCGTTACACAACCTGATCCGATAGTGATCACACCTTCTATCACAAATGTACTTTGCAATGGCAATGCCAATGGAGCAATTGATCTGACAGTAACAGGAGGCACAGGTCCTTACGTGTATGCTTGGGCGCATGGCCCAACATCTGAAGATATCTCTGGCTTGAGCGCTGGATCATACGATATTACTATTACGGACGATAATGGTTGTATCTCATCAACAAGCATTAACGTTACTGAGCCATCTACTTTATCTATTAGTTCAACCCAAACAAATGTCAGCTGTGGTGGGCAAGCAACAGGTACAATTGATGTTTCAGTAGCTGGAGGTACAGGCCCATTTACTTACAGTTGGAGTAGTGGTCAGAATACAGAGGATCTTAGCGGGATTACGGCAGGTAATTATACCCTGACAGTTACTGATTCTAATGGATGTACAGATATCGAGACAGTGACAATCACCGAACCAAGTGCCTTGGTTTTGTCGACTTCACAAGTCAATGTAGATTGTAATGGAAATGCCACTGGCAGTATTGACCTTAGTGTGAGCGGAGGTGCGGGCGGATATACTTTTTCATGGAGCAATGGACTGACAAATGAGGATATTTCCGGACTAACAGCAAATACTTATACAGTCACCGTTACAGATGCCAATGGTTGCACTGCCAATACCGCTGTAACGATAACCGAACCCACTGTTCTCAGTCTTAGTGCCACTCAAACAAACAATACATGTAATGGTAATTCCAATGGTAGCATTGATCTCAGTGTAAGTGGTGGAGCAGGTGGTTACACTTATAATTGGAGTAATGGAGCTACTTCTCAAGACATCGGTTCCTTGGCGGCAGGTAATTATTCGGTGACAGTAACGGACGCCAACGGATGTACAGCCAATACCAATTTGACCATCACAGAACCAACTGCAATTCAGATTAGTCAAGTTCAAACGAACATAACTTGCAAAAATGGAGATGATGGCGCCTTAAACATTTCTGTTTCTGGTGGCACAAGCCCTTACACTTATAGCTGGAGTAGTGGACAAAGCACAGAAGATTTGACTGGCCTCGTTGCCGGAAACTACACACTCACTGTAACAGATGCTATTGGCTGTCAAATGATTGCTAATTATACTTTGACTGAACCTGCAACGGGCCTCAGTGCGACCACTTCAGTAACTAATGTAGATTGTAACGGAAACTCCACAGGTGCAATAGACCTGACCATTGCCAACGCCACAGGCAGCGTCACCTATAGTTGGAGTAATGGACAATCAACAGAAGATCTAACTGGCCTGATAGCTGGCAATTATACAGTTACGGTAACTGATGACCTCGGCTGTATAATAATAGAAAACATTTCTGTGATAGAACCTGCTGCTCTAGCCTTAACTAGTAGCAAATCTGATGTGGCTTGTGCCGGAGGTAGTACAGGCAGTATTGATCTGACGGTAGCAGGAGGCACTGCTCCATATACCTATTCTTGGACCAATTCGACAGCTACTACTCAAGACCTCAGTAATCTCACCGCTAATACTTACACCGTAACCGTCACCGATTTCAATGGCTGTATCGCAAATACGTCAATCACGATTAGCGAGCCCTCTAGTTTGGTATTGTCTTCAACCAAAAGTGATATCTCATGTAATGGTTTAAGTGATGGATCTATTGATTTGAGCGTTTCTGGAGGAAACTCACCTTACTCTTATGCTTGGAACAATGGTTCAACAACGCAGGACGTTTCTTCATTGACAGCGGGCGCTTATTCGGTGACAGTAACTGATAATTCAGGCTGTACTGAAACCTTAAATATCACTTTAACCGAGCCCTCGGCAATCAATATTTCGGAATCCGTAACCGATGCAGGTTGTGCAGGAGGAACAGCAGGTGCTATCGACATTACTGTAACTGGTGGAACTGGCCCTTACACCTATTCTTGGTCTTCTGGTCAAACCACTGAGGACATCGGTTCCCTACCTTTTGGTAATTATACAGTGACTGTAACAGACGCTATTGGTTGTACTGCAAATAAAGTGATCTCTGTTAGTGAAGATGCATCTATCGTGGTTACAGGGGTAGTAGATCATGTGGATTGTAATGGAAATAGTACGGGCTCAATAGATTTGACTGTAGTAGGAGGTACAATGCCATATACTTACAACTGGTCTGACCTTTCCGGAACGAATAATGCAGATGATAGAACAAATTTAAGTGCTGGTAACTATCAAGTCACTGTTACAGATAATGCAGGTTGTACAGCGGTAAGAAATTATACCATAACAGAACCCTCCTCCATCACTCTTACCACAACCTCAGTGAACGTTGTCTGTAACGGTGATGCTTCCGGATCAATTAATTTATTTGTTAGTGGTGGTACCGCACCTTATACCTACAATTGGAATTCAGGTGCCTTCAGCACCGAAGACCTTAGCAGTCTGACAGCCGGTACATATTCAGTAACTGTAACCGATAATGAAGGATGTACTGCAAATACTGCTGTTACAATTACCCAACCCGATCCTATAACTGCTACCGTTTCCAAGATAGATGTGAATTGTAATGGAGACAGCAGCGGATCGATCGATCTTACTGTCAGTGGGGGTAGTGGAGGATATACCTACTCATGGTCTAACGGTGCAACTTCAGAGGATCTAACCAACCTAGTGGCAGGCAATTACTCCGTAACAATTACTGATAACAAAGGCTGTAACACGGTTGTCAATGTATCCATTACACAACCCTTGGCCTTAATTATAAGCTCAACTCTGACCCAGGTAAGTTGTAATGGTGCAAACGATGGTGCAATAGACATTTCCGTAGCCGGAGGTACAGGTCCTTATACTTATAACTGGAGTAATGGCAGCAATTCAGAGGATATTAGTGCATTATCAGCCGGTAGTTACACGATCAATGTCACTGACGCAAAAGGATGCACAACAAATTCGACCTTGACAATAACTGAACCCTCGGCACTTCAAGCCACAGAGAATATTAATCATGTCAATTGCAATGGAAATGCTACCGGTTCTATAGATATTACTGTTTCAGGTGGCACTGCACCATATACTTATTCTTGGTCTAACGGATCAAATGCTGAAGATCAAAGTGCATTAACTGCTGGCACTTACTCACTTACAATACAGGATAACCAGGGATGTCAGGTAGTTAAGAACTATACCATTACCGAGCCGGCAGCCATAACACTATCCCATACAGTCACCAATGTAAGTTGCAATGGGGGCAATAATGGATTTATCAACCTTACGGCATTTGGCGGAACAGGTATCCTTACATTCGATTGGAATAGTGGCGCCTTTAGCTCTGAGGATATTAACAATTTAACTGCCGGGGCTTATACAGTTGTCGTAACTGACGGTTTGGGATGTTCCGCGTCAACCACCATTAATGTCAGCGAGCCAGCAGCAATTACTTTTAGCTCTAATGTTTCTAATGTCACTTGTAAAGGAGATAGTGACGGAGCTATTGATATTTCGGTATCAGGAGGGACAGCGCCTTATACTTATCTATGGAGCAATGGAGCTACCACAGAGGATATCAGTGGAGTAGTAGCAGGCACATATTCTCTCCAAATCACAGATGCCAATAGCTGTGTGATCAATACAGGGAATATTTCAGTAGGTGAACCAAATACAACCCTTAGCGCTACAGCCTCAACAACTGACATTAGTTGTTCAGGAGCAACAGATGGTTCGATAGATTTGACAGTTATTGGCGGCACAGCACCTATCTCATACTTATGGTCAAATGGTGTAACTAGTGAAGATCTGACAGATTTAGCGGTGGGAAATTATAGCGTTCAAATAACGGATGCTAACGGCTGCATAAGAGTGCAAAACTTAGTGATCAGCGAACCCAACCCTTTGACCTTGAGTCTTAATTCAAATAACCTGAGTTGTAATGGCAACATGAATGGATCTATTGACCTATCTGTTTCAGGCGGTACGGCACCATTCACCTTCGCATGGTCAAATGGTGAAACCTCTGAAGATATTTCCAATTTGGCGGCAGGTAATTATTCAGTGATCGTAACAGATAGTAATGGCTGTTCGGCAAATACAAATGCCTCTATCACGGAACCAGCTGCATTGAACCTGACTTCAAATACCACAGATGTAAGCTGTAATGGAGGTGATGATGGAAGCATTGTACTTTCAATCACAGGAGGAACATCTCCCTATAGTTATCAATGGTCAAATGGCTCTACCTCTCGAAATCAATCCAAACTTTCTGCAGGAAGTTATTCTGTCACAGTTACCGATACCAATGGTTGTTCTGAGGTACTATCTGCTACTATTAATGAACCCTCATCTGATATTAATGCTTCGGTCTCAGTAACGAATGTAGTCTGTAAAGGCCAGAGTAATGGGGCTATAGATGTTTCTGTCAATGGAGGTACTGCACCATACAATTTTCAATGGGATTTTGGCGCTTCTACCGAAGATGTTTCTTCTTTACCTGCTGGAACCTACAGTGTTACCATATCAGATGCCAATAGCTGCATAAAGATCACGGGTATCACCATTTCGGAGCCTGCCGCGGACCTGAATATAACCGCCTCTCAAAGTAATCTAAGCTGTTTTGGGTTGAATAATGGGGGCATTGATATAAGTGTCTCAGGGGGAACAGCACCATACACCTACAGCTGGTCTAATGGTTCAGTGGCTGAAGATTTAAATAATCTATCAGCAGGTAGTTATACACTGGTTGTTAGCGATGTCAATAGCTGTACCATAAATGGCAGCTATGTTATCACCGAACCAGCGCAGCTTAATATTTCGAGTACTAAAACAGATGTTCTTTGTTTTGGTGGAACCAATGGCGCTATTGATTTGACAGTTGCAGGAGGAACTGCACCTTATTCCTATTCTTGGTCAAATGGTCAGATCTCTGAAGATCTTTCTAACCTGTCAGCTGGAACCTACCAAGTAACGGTAACGGACAATAATGGGTGTTCAGAATCTCTTTCCGTGACCATTACTGAGCCAAATCAATTAATTCTAAATGCCAGCACAACATTTGCAAGTTGCAATGGTGGAGTCGATGGTGCGATCGATCTAAGCGTTAGTGGTGGTAGCCAGCCTTACACCTATATTTGGTCAAATGGTGCCACAACTCAAGACATCTCAGCCCTTGGATTTGGTAACTATTCGGTTATTGTAACAGATGCAAATGGATGTGCAGAGCAACTTAACGTAAGTGTAAATGAACAAAGCTCTTTTACTCTGACAGCCCAAACAGTGAACGCCTCATGTAATGGTTCGGCAGACGGTTCGATAGACCTGAATGTATCTGGAGGTTCGGCACCCTTTACTTACTCTTGGAGCAATGGAGCTTCAACTCAAGATCTCAGTGCCCTAACAGCAGATAATTATTCAGTCCAAGTAACAGATGCTACAGGCTGCTCTTCGGTGCTACAAGTACAAGTACTAGAACCTGATCCTATCAATGTCAATATTTCTTCTGCGAATATCTCTTGTTTTGGCCAAACAGATGGAAGTATTTCATTGCAATTGACAGGAGGTACATCTCCCTATACCATTTCGATTACAGCCTTTCCAAGTACCAGTGTCCAAGCTACTGTTAGTGATGCTAATGGATGTCCAAATGCAATTTTCGCTTTAAGAGGTTTAAACCCAAGTGACATAAATACCGCAGGCTGGTCTCTTCAAAATGATATTTTAACCATTTCCAATCTGCCAGTTGGTGTATTCGAGGTTTTCAGACCTGATCAAGGCAACAACGTTATTTCATCAGTAACGATCTCCGAACCTACTATGGTTGCCTCTAGCGCAGTTTTAACGAATGTCAGCTGCCAAAATGGCTCTGATGGCGCCATTGACCTTTCCGTCACAGGTGGAACAGGCACTTACACTTATCTTTGGTCTAATGGTGCAACAACCCAAGACTTAAGCAACCTAGCTAGCGGCAGTTATACTGTTACGATTAATGATGGTAATGGATGCTCAATACAAAGTAGCTTTAATCTATCCGAACCTCCAATGCTTAATATTTCTGCTGGAATACAAAATGCGAACTGCTTTGGTAATAGCGATGGCAGCATAAATACGGTTGTCTCTGGAGGCACGGCACCCTACTCCTATTCTTGGTCTAACGGAGCTACGTCCAACTTGATCAATAATTTAAGTGCAGGCAACTACTCAATTCAGGTGACAGATTCAAATGGCTGTGTAGCTACAGCTAATTATACCATCACACAACCTAATGAATTAGTAATAACAGAGACTATCAATCACCTTAGCTGTTTTCAAGATGGCAGTGGGTCGATCCATTTAAATATTAATGGTGGTTCGGGATCCTACACTTATAATTGGAGTAACGGTGCTACAACAAAGGACATATCCAGCCTAGAAGCAGGGTCATACACAGTTACCATATCAGATTCAAATGGGTGTATTTTCAATGCGACCTATTTGGTAAACGAGCCGAGTACTTTAGTGACATCAGGCACTACTTTAGATATTTCCTGCTTCGGAGCAAATGATGGAAGAATTGATTTTTCTATTAGCGGTGGAACCGAACCATATTTTTACAACTGGTCAAACGGATCAAACACTGAGGATATAGAAAATTTAGGCCCCGGCAATTATTCCGTGACCGTTACAGATGCCAACGGCTGTATGATTACAAATGATTTCAGTATCTCTGAACCAATTGGAATCAGCGTTTCTAGTAGCAAAACAGATGTAGCATGTGCTGGGCAATCAACGGGTAACATTAGCCTTGATATATCTGGCGGTACGCCAGGATATCAGATAACCTGGGATCATGGAGCAACAGGCTCAAATATTGATCAACTAAGTGCAGGAAATTATCAGGCGACCATTACCGATAGTAGAGGCTGTTCGACAAGTATCAATATTGCCATTGTGGAGCCCAATCCTATTATGGTGACTGAAATCATATTTGATGTTGATTGTAATGGGAATAACAACGGCAACATATCAGTTCAAGTAGCTGGAGGAGTTGAGCCTTATCAATATTTATGGTCTACAGGTGAAGAAACTGCCAACATTCAAGGCTTATCTCCTGGAATTTATCAACTCACGGTGACAGACAACAACAATTGTATAAGCACTTATAACTATCAAATATCTGAGCCGCCAGTATTAGAAGCACAAGCAGTCCAGAATTTGGTCATTGATTGTGATTCAGGTACCATAACAGAAGAAGTCACTATCATCACTTCCGGTGGTTCTGGCCAGATCAATTATAACTGGAATGACAATAATTTTATTAGTGACAATATCAGGTCATTTGATGAAAACGGACTTCAACAAATTCGGGTCAGAGATGATAACAATTGTGTTGTAGCCATTACTGTAAATACAATTCTACCAGAGTTCGGAAATGTCGAGTTCTCAATCGAAGAAGGAACGACAGATCCATTTGGAAGCTATACCTTGAGTACGCCCATCACATTTACCTCAATAATTTCGGATAATATTACTTCATTTGAATGGGATCTAGGAGATGGCACAGTTCTCTCTAATGAATCCACAATTCAACACACCTATAATGATGTCGGTGATTTTACAGTCACGCTAACAGGAATTGATAGCAATGGTTGTACTGTCATATCAGAACTTAGACTTAATGTGAATCTAGGCTATGAAATTATTATGCCGACAGCATTTACACCAAATGGTGATAATCTTAATGACAGGCTTTATCCGGAGTATTACGGACTAGATGATATTAAATTGATCATCTATAATAATTGGGGCGAAGTGGTTTTTGTATCAGAAAACATAGAAAGTGGAGGATGGAATGGTAGGGTTCGTAACCAAGATGCACCCGCAGGCGGCTATGCCTTTAAATTATTTGCTACCTCAATTTCTGGAAAGGAAATTGAACAAACGGGTTCATTTGTATTGGTTCAGAAATGAGAAGACTACAGATCTTTTTAAGCTTAACTCTAGCCGTTATCACTGTACAATCAAAAGGACAGGATGCACAATTGTCTCAATTCTACAATGCGCCATTATATATAAATCCCGCCTTCACAGGATCAATTGAATTGTCACGTGTTGGCTTCAATCAAAGAATCCAATGGCCCACACTTGCACAAACCATTGAAACAAGCAGTGTGTACTACGACAATCACTTTGCCAACACACCGCATGGCATCGGAGTTATTGCCACCAGAACACGCGAATCTATTGCGCGCCTTAAGTATACATATGTTGGACTACAATATGCTTATAGGCTTGATTTGAACGAGAATTGGGTTTTTCAATTAGGTACAGAAGCGAGGTATTTTCAAAAAGATGCTGATTTTGAGGAATTACTTTTTTCAGATCAGATCGACCTTTCTACAGGTAATATCAATAATGTCTCCCAAGAATTTATTTCTGGCCAATACTTAGTTTCTGGTTTTGATTTGGCAGTGGGAGGGGTATTATTCTCTAATTCCTCCTGGTTGGGAGCTTCCGTTTTTCATTTGACTGAACCTGATGACTCTTTTTTAGGAAACGATGAATCCAGAATTCCTCGATATATTTCTATTCATGCAGGGCACAAATTTTATCTAAAGAAAGGTAAAAGAAGAAACACTTTGTCTTACAGTTTTCAAGAAAGAAGTATATCTATGGCGGCTAATTACAAATCTCAAGGACCATTTACACAAGTAGATGTAGGTATGCAGACTTATTTGGAGCCCATTTATTTCGGCCTTTGGTATCGCGGCATCCCCTTATCCTCCAGCGGTAGTGTCAATCGTAATGAAGCAGTTATAATGCTTTTCGGTTTTCAGCTGCGCGAAGGACTAAACGTTGGTTATAGCTACGATTTCACTGTTTCTGAGCTACGTGGCGCATCAGGTGGCTCTCATGAGATCTCGATAAGCTTGCTTTTTGGCGATATCCGAAGACTAAGAAAGAGAGTCAAGCTTCCTTGTTTTGTTGTACCATATGGATAACTCAACACTTCAAGTTATTCACTCATATCTGAGGCTTTTTACTGGGTTAGCATATGCTGTTCTCACTGCATGATAGCTAACTGTGATGATAGTTATGAACAATGATATCAAGGCTGCCAGAACAAATACGGAAGGGCCTATTTGAATTTTATACTCGAAGCTTTCGAGCCAATTACTCATAAAAGAGTAACCAATAGGCACAGCCAAAATGAAGCCTAGGCCCATCAAAACTAGAAAGCCTTTAGACATCATAAATATCAAATTGAAAACATTCGCTCCAAGCACTTTCCTTATGCCTATCTCCTTTATTCTTTGCTCAGCGGCATAACTCGAAAGCCCAAATAGACCAAGAAGTGAAATGAAAATCGCGATGCCTGAGAAGTAATCCATTAGAATGCCAATGGTAGATTCGCTTTGATAAAGCTGCTGATAGCCGTCATCTACAAAATTGTAGCTGGCAGGATAACCAGGATTGATTTCTGCCAGTAAATCTTCTAAATAGTCTAAGCTGGCAGGTACGTTCTGACCAGTGATTTTCATCGTGATTTTATTGGCATATCTAGGGCGCCAAGCTAAGATCAAGGGGTCGATGGCATTATGCAATGAGCTAAAATGAAAGTCTTTTACAATACCCACTACTCTACCGGTTCGTCCCCAGAATGTGACTGGCACACTAAACGGATCATCAACATTCATCACCTTGGCAGTTTGCTCATTAATAATGACATTCATTGTGTCTGTATCTAGATCAACATTGAAATTTCTGCCTTCGATAATTTCCATTCCATAGGTATCGACAAAATGAGGGTCAGTCCTGATAATATTGAACACATTATCATAGTCTCCAACTTTGCCTTCCCATGAAAAACCTTCTGTAGTAGAGCTTGAAATTTCTAATGGTGAACCTGCCGAAAAGGTAACATCGGTGAAATTTGGGTTTGCCAGTAAGGAGGTGATTAATTGTTCCTTGCTCACAGGATCCCAAAGCGCACCTTCAACCTGCATCAAAATCAAATGCTCCTTTTCATAACCCAGATTCTTGTTCTTGATAAAGTCCATCTGAGTTCGAATGATCAAAGTTGAGATGATCAGCATGGTCGAAATCGTAAACTGAAAAATGACCAATCCTCTTCTTAAGTTCTTAGACCACTTAGAGTTTTTGAATGTTCCTTTCAGAACAGTGAGTGCTTTAAATTCTGAAAGCACGAAGGAAGGATAAATACCCGCAAGTAAACCAACACTTAAGCCTATGACCAATAACCAAATCGCATTATCGAGCTGAAGCCACGAGAATGTCATTTCTTTACCAACCAAGGTGTTCAGAGGATTGAGAACCGACATTACTAAAAAACCAGCAATAATTGTAGATGATAAAGCCAATAACATTGACTCCATCATAAATTGAAACTGAAGTTGAATTCTCGTAGACCCAACTACCTTTTTGACTCCTACCTCTTTAGCTCTTTTCGTTGATCTGGCCGTTGCCAAATTCATGAAATTGATAGCTGCTATGGCTAAAATGAAAAAAGCGACTACTGTAAATAGCTTGACATAAGTAATTCTTCCACCTACGATCTGTCCATTTTCAAACTTGCCATACAAGTAGCGATCTCTTATGGGTTGCAAAAAAATGGATGAAATAGACTCTCCTGGAGGTGATTTACTTTCCACATATCCTTTGATCTTTTCATTAAAAGCTGCTAAGTCAGTCCCTGGAGCTAGTTTGGCAATTCCGCTGATACCACTATTGCCCCAATCTTCTACCCAAGTGTTTATTTCCGTCCATCGAGAATATGGCAAAATGAAATCAAAATCAATGGTAGATCCTTTAGGCACATCTTCAAATACACCTGCTATCTGAAACTGGCCCCAACCGTCCATTTCTATACTTTGAGATAGGGCCTTCTCATTCCCAAAAATTCGTTCTTTCAAACTTTTAGAAATGTATATCTCTGTTGGAGAAGTCTGTGAATTCTTTATTTCACCTTCAATAAAATCTAAACCGAAGACATGGAAAAAGTCTTCACTGGCCCAACGGCCTGAAGCTTTATAGCCTTGTTCATCAGAGATGAAAAGTCTTTCTTCCGTCCAAGTGAAAGCAGCCATGTATTCTACTTCAGGCATCTCATCTGCGAAAACCGTGACTAATGGCCCTGGATTGTCTTCATAAGTCAGAATTCCTCCTGGAAAAGTCTGATGCATCATGACCTGATGAACTTGATCGAGGTCTTTATGAAATGTATTGACTGATTTTTCCGACTGAACATATAAGAACAGCAACATACTGGCAGCAATACCAGTCGTCAATCCTAATATATTCATCAATGAGTAGCCTCTTTCTTTCCAAATAGAACGCGAAGCAAACTTGAAATAGGTGTTGAACATGAAAATATGATTTGAGTTTTGACCGAATTTTTTGATAGCAAAAGGGCGAAGAAAATGAAGGACATGAAACCAGTATGCCCAAAATGCCCTTCTCTTTGACATGTCTTCTCTCAACACCTGATAGTGCTCAAAAAGATCACCTTCCACCTCCTCAAGCAATTCATCTTTCAAAAACCAAGACAAAAACCGATTGGCTGACTTGGGAGGTTGATATGTGGAGTATGTCGACATCGTCAAAAAGGATTGCTTAACCTTTATTCATTGCGTAGTGCAGATACCGGATTACTTTTTGCCGTTCTGATTGAAATGGAGCTAATGGTTATGAAAATCAACACCAAAAGCCCAATAGTTGTTAGTACAAAGGTGAACGGACTGATACCATTTTGATATGTGAAATTGCCCATCCAACTGCTCATCAGACTAAATGTAATGGGCACAGCAATCAAGGTGGCAACCAATCCAATAAGCAGAAATCTCGTGTTGATCAACAGAAGAATTTGGCTGATAGAAGCTCCCAATACTTTTCTGATCCCGATCTCTTTGACCCTTTGTTTAATAGCGATCATTACAATTCCGATCAGGCCTGCGATCGACAGGAAAATCGAAATAGTAGAAAGGAGTGTAGTCAGTAATAATGTTCTTGACTCTTCCTGATAAAGGTCCTCCAACTGTTGATCGAGGAAACTCAATTCAAACTTGGCTTCAGGATAGATCTCATTAAAAGCAGCTTCCATGGATAGAATACTCTTTGCCATGTCATCGCTCTCCAGCTTGACCATAAGTTTGTTATAACTCTGAGGCCTCACTACCATGATCAGCGGCCTAATCGGTGTATGTAATGATTGATAATGAAAGTCCTTTACCACACCCACTAATTGTCCTTTAACCTGTTTCTCATTAAAAAGCCACACAATGTTTTCGTCAACGCCAGAATCAAATCCTAATTCTTTAACCGCAGTTTCGTTCATAACGAATGAGGTACCTGCGGAATCTGCTGCCAATTTCACATCAAGAAAGCGACCTTCAATTAATTCAAGATCAAGTACTTCCAGTGCTTCCCTATCCACAAATATTTCTAGAGCATCTACTTTTCTTGTAGGATCCTTTTCAGCAAAAAGTTGATGCTGGTTAAACTGGCCCCCCGGAGGATTTGAAATGGTGGATACCTCTTGAACACCTGAAATTTGTCTGAAACGATTTTTAAGAATATCTGATCGGTCTTCCCAATTGTCTATATCGATCATAACAAGATTATCTGCTGTGAAGCCTAGATCCTTATTCTTTATAAATCTGATCTGGTCCGAGATGATCAAGCTACCTGCTATCATAATGACTGCCGCCACAAACTGCACTCCTAAAAGTGCCATTCTAACTTTAGCACCTCCAATTCTTTTGCTTCCACTACCTTTTAAAATATCTCCTGGCTTTAATCCATTCAGGTAAACCGAAGGATAAGATGCCGCTAATAGAGCTGTTATTAGGGTGATAAGCATGAGAAAACTAAGAGGCTCAAAACTTAAGATGAGGCTGGCGTCAATATTACCTGACACCAATTGATTAAAGCTTGCTTCTAGACCATGAATTGAAAAGAGTGCCAATCCTAGAGCTATGAATGAAGTCAGTACTGTTTCAAAAGTAAATTGAGTTAGCAGTTGCCCTTTCTTTGCGCCAAGGGTCTTCTTCACTCCGACTTCTTTTAATCTCTGTGCTGACCTAGCTGTACTCAGGTTGACAAAATTGATGATAGAAATAAGAAGGATAAATAAACCAGATACGCCATATATGACTAAATAGGTCATACTGCTATTGGTTTCAAGCTCCCACCTGATGTTTGATTTCAGGTGAATGTCAGTGATTGGCTGAAGAGCAAACTTCACTACTCCTTGCCTAATGCCTTCGAGTCCATCTTCGGACCAGTTCAAATATTTGGTCACAAAATCTGGAATCTTTGACTCCACATATTCGCCCGATACACCATTCTGTAGCTTGACATAATTGAAGTGTCCAAAGTCATCCCACGACATCCATGGATCATTAAAGCTCATTGTCTTCAAAGTCATGTAAGAGATGAGAAAGTTGAAGTGAAAATGAGATTCTAGAGGAAAATCTTCAACCACAGCAACCACTTCTAACATATCCGTACTGGGCCCAAAAGAAAGGCGATTACCAACTGCTTTTTCATTAAAGAAGTATCGATCTGCCATCGACTTGGATAGCACCACCCCATTGACCACTTGAAGAGCAGTCTTCGGATCCCCTTCAATAAATTTGACATCGAAAACATCGAAGAATGAACTATCAGCAAAGAAACCATCAGGTTCTTCAAAAGTGATATTCGACTTTTCTAAGGTGATCGGGATGGTCACCTTGGTCAACCCTGGACCATATATAGGAGATAGACTGACAGCAGCCTCCACCTCCGGAATATCGGCTACCATTGCTTGTGCCAAAGGATGCGGAGTACGCGTTTGAGGGTTTTCGTTCATCCATGCGATACGATAAATATCTTCTGATCTCTCATGGAACTTGTCGTAAGAGAGCTCTTGATTGAGGTGAAGATAAATCAAACCGCATACGGTAAAGGCCAAGACTAAGCCGAATAGGTTAAAAGCAGTGCTTGCTTTTTGTCGCCACATGGAACGAATGGCAAATTTGAAATAGCTGTTGTACATAATGAGATAATTTGAGTTTTGACCAATTTTTTTGAGTGCAAATGGCCTGAGAAAATGGAAAGCGTGAAACCAATAGCCTATTGATGCTTTGAATTTGGATCGTTCACTTCTCAGCTCCTGATAATGCTCAAACAAATCTCCTTCGATCTCTTCGAGTAACTCGTCTTTGCAGACCAATCGCAAAAGACGCTCAGGCCACTTGGGTGGTTGATATAGTTTTTCAGATGCCACTTAAGTTCAGACCTTTTAATGCGATCTCTGGAATCTGATTGAACAATGAATTGCGCATTTCATGATTGCGCTCTAAAGCTCTTTTGCCTTCTGCGGTGATATGGAAAAGCCTCTTTCTTCTTCCTCCCCTCTCATGGGTAGCTTCTGCTAAATCGGATTTCAAAAAGCCTTTTTCCTGCAAGCGGCTTAAGGCAGAGTGAACAGCACCGATGGCCACCTTTCTACCCGATTGTTTGATGATCTCTTCCCTAATGCTCAAACCATAAGCATCTGGATGAAGAACACCTACTATGAGTAGTACCAACTCTTCGAATTCACCTAATTGGGTTCCTTTCATTCGTAATCAATTTTCGTAAATGTAGAACAAATGTATATACAAATACTACATTTATGAAATTTGGTTACGAAAAAAATGATGGACCTCCCCTTGCCCCTCCTTAATTAGGAGGGGAATGGATCTCGATAATTAAAATTTTCTTGTTGCTTCTCCCCTTTTTAAGGGGAGATGTCCGAAGGACAGAGGGGTTATCTATAACTTGGAGGAGTAATTCCTTTCATTCGTAGATAGGTTACGATTTGACCTCTATGATGTGCATTATGATCTAAGTAAGAGATAATGCCTGCTGTTAATCGGTCATCTCCAGGTTGTTCAAGAATCCAAGAATTCATTGATTCGAACTTCTCTTTAGCCCAAGCAACGAGCTCTTCCTTAGACTTTGAGTTTTCATCTCCTGGTTGCCAAGCGGCATTACCACCATTGGCAAATGCCCTTTCAAAGTAGTCAATGCTATATACGATGTGATAAGCTTGAGCGGCAAATGTTCTTTGGTCCTCACTTGCCTTGAAGTCGTAATCATCTTCAGGCATCGCCTCGAGTACTTCGATAGTAAATGCTTGAGCTGCATCTAATCTTGGTTTTAACCAATCGTAATCTTTGAATTCAGCTTCTTTAGCTGAGGTAAATAGGACAGTGGTAGCAACAAAAAATAAGGCTACCGCAGCGGGTAAAAAGTTCTTGATCTTCATAATAGGTAGTGATTTGAATGATTAGGTCGGTATACGTTAGTGGTTACCTTTTGTTTACCTCTCCATTTACCACATCATAGAAATGGCTATCGATGGATAGCTCCTCAAAAAAGCCTATCGACCTCTCTGGTCTAGCATCAGTAATAAAGATCTGACCGAATTGATCGGAACCTACCATCTCTATCAGCTTACCAATCCTTAGGTCGTCTAGCTTATCGAAGATATCATCCAATAACAAAATAGGGTCAAGACCCTTCTGCTCTTTCAGGTAATCATAATTCGCCAGCTTCAAGCTGATCAAGAAAGATTTCTGTTGGCCTTGAGAACCGAATTTTTTGATTGGTCTCTCTTCCATTTGAAAATCAAAATCATCTTTATGTACGCCTACATTGGTCCTTTTTAAGGCTAAATCCTTTTGCAGAGATGCGTCATAAGCTGCTTTGATGTCTTCCTTAAAATGAGAATGATATTCTATATCTATTGCCTCACCTTGATCACTAATATTTTGATAGTGTTTGATCAATAGGGGTTTAAAGAATTCTAACGCTTCTTGTCGTTTGTCGAAAATATAAGTCCCTAACTCTATCAGCTTTAAAGTATATGGTTCAAGCAAGTCCGCATCAAAAGTATTTTGCTCAGCAAATCTCTTGAGCAAGCTATTCCTTTGCTTCAGTGCGTGATTATAGCTAATCAGATTTTGTAGATAAATAGGATCCGTCTGGCTCAATATGGCATCAAAGAATTTCCTTCTCTCATCGCTTGCTCCCCTAATGACATCCGTATCATTTGGAGCGATCAATACGACAGGAATCTTGCCCACATGCTCACTCGCCTTTTTATAAGGAATGCCATCTAGGCGTATAGACTTCTTCTTTCCTATTTCGAGAGCACATAATACTTCCTCAGATTTCTCCATGTTGGACACCTTACCCTTGATGGAGAAAAAGGATTCTTGGTGTTTAATACAAAGCTGATCTTGACTTTGCTCAGAGCTCTTGGTAATCGCCAAATAATAAATAGCATCGAGAAGATTGGTTTTACCACTTCCATTTGCGCCCAAAAAGCAGTTCACCTGAGGCGAAAACTCCAATTGAGCACTCTCATAATTTTTGAAATTGGCCAGTCTGATCGATTCCAGATGCATTAGTTTCAAAGTTGAACGTTTTTGTCTTATTTTCGCAGTCCAAATTGATTTATTGATTATTCGGGCATTTGCCCTTCAAAATACAAACGCATGGCAGCTACTAAAGCAAAAACTACAAAAGCCAAGGCTACCAAAAAGCCTAAGTTTGACAAAGACATGTACATGTTCTGGTTCGAGAACATGATGTTACAGAGAAGATTCGAGGAGAAAGCAGGTCAATTATATGGCCAACAAAAGATCAAAGGATTCTGTCACTTATACATTGGACAGGAAGCTTGTTCAAGTGGTTCAGTTTCTGCTCTAAAAGAAGGTGATAAGTGGATCACTGCTTATCGTGACCATGGTCAACCATTAGCATTGGGTTCTGACCCAGGTGCTGTAATGGCTGAGCTAATGGCGAAAGCTACCGGTATCTCTAAAGGTAAAGGTGGTTCAATGCATATGTTCGACAAAGAGAAAGGTTTCTTCGGAGGTCACGGTATCGTAGGTGGTCAAGTACCTCTAGGAGCTGGAATCGCCTTCGCTGAGAAATACAATGGTACTGATAACCTTTGTATCTGTATGATGGGTGATGGTGCTGTAAGACAAGGTGCTTTTCACGAAGCATTGAACATGGCCATGACATGGAAGTTACCAGTGATCTTCGTTATTGAGAACAACGGGTATGCAATGGGTACTTCAGTAGAAAGAACCTCTAACGTCCGTGAACTATACACTTTAGGCGAATCGTATGATATGCCTTCTGCACCTGTTGACGCAATGAACCCTGAGAACGTTCATGTGGCTGTTGAAGAAGCAGCTGACAGAGCAAGAAGAGGTGACGGACCTACCTTATTAGAATTCAGAACATATAGATATAAAGGACACTCAATGTCTGATCCTGCTAAATACAGAAGCAAGGAAGAAGTACAAGAGTACAAAGACAGAGATCCTATCGAATATGTAAGAGCAAAACTCATTGATAACAAGTGGGCAACAGCAGAAGAGCTAAAGGCTATCGATGATAAGATCAAACAAGATGTGCTAGGTTATGTGAAGTTCGCTGAAGACTCTCCATACCCAGATCCATCGGAAGCTTATAAAGATGTATATGTTCAAGAGGACTATCCTTACATATTAGAATAAGTCAACCTATTGTTTTTCAACAATTTCTTTATATTTGCGACCTAATTTTTGAGAGATGGCGGAAGAGCAAAATAAGTCTGGTAACAACTCAATTGAGAAATTTAAGTCAGAAGTTGGCCCTATAGGCTTTATTGGTGCGATTGTAGGTTTGGTAGTAATTGTAGGAGCTAGTTTGATCTTCTTCTTGGATTATAGAAAAGATCAGAAGAACGAAACTGCTCAAAACGAGATCTTCCAAGCACAATACTATTATGAGAATGACAGCTTAGACTACGCACTTAATGGTGACGGTAGAAATTTAGGTTTCGTTCAAATCATTGACATTTACGGTGGAACTGAAGTAGCTAACTTAGCTAGCTTTTACGCTGGTGCTTCTTACTTGAAGCTTCGCGAGTTCGAAAATGCTGTTGACTTTTTAGAAGATTTCAGCACTGACGAAGAGATCGTAATGGCGAGAGCTCAAAAATTATTAGGAGATGCTTACATGGAATTAGGTAACTTCTCTGATGCTGCTGATAACTATACTGATGCAGCTAACACTGTTGACGATCAATTCTTCTCTCCTGGTTATTTATTAAACGCTGCATTAGCGTATGAGAAATCAGGTGATTTTGCTTCTGCTATCAAAGCAGTTGACACAATCATCGAGAACTATAAGGACGCTTCTGAAGTTAGAGAAGCACGAAAGCATAAAGCAAGATTGGAAGTCCTTGCCGGTCGTTAATGAATAGAAAAAGAACATTAACTATATAAGGTAAGGCGAGAGTCTTACCTTTTTTTATTTAAACATATGGCGTCAAATATTAAAAACCTTAGCGAGTACAGTGACAAGAACGTGTTGGACATCAGCACGAAGAAATTTGGAATTGTTGTATCAGAATGGAACGAAGAGGTAACGGAAGCTTTGTATAATGGAACTTTAGAAACCCTCAAAGCACATGGCGCCAAGATGGAGAACATTGTTAGAAAGAATGTTCCAGGTTCTTTTGAGCTTTCATTGGGAGGCCAATGGCTGGCACAGCAAGAAGACATTGATGCGGTCATTTGCATTGGCTGTGTAGTACAAGGCGAAACCAAGCACTTTGATTTCATCTGCGATGCGGTGGCACAAGGAATCACCAACGTTTCTCTCAAGTACAATAAACCTGTCATTTTCGGAGTGTTGACACCGAATACTCAAAAGCAGGCGCTCGATAGAGCTGGAGGAAAATATGGCAACAAAGGAGACGAAGCTGCTATCACTGCTATTAAAATGTTAGGCTTCTAAATCACCGACCATGCAAGTATTAAAATTTGGAGGTACTTCGGTCGGTCGACCGGAGCGCATGCACGCTGTTGCTCAAATCATTACCCGAGACCAAGCATCTAAAATTGTAGTGCTTTCTGCACTTTCTGGCACCACCAATGCCTTAGTAGGTATTGGAGAATCCTTAGCATCTGCTAATAAGGCAGAAGCACAAGAGAAGATTGAAGCCCTTAGATCGCATTACGAGCAATTCATCTTAGACCTGCTTACAAGTGTAGAAAAAAGAACTGAGGCTCAAGAGATCATCAATGAGCATTTCGAATTCTTATTGATCACGCTTCGTATTTCTTACAATGAGGCATTACAAAGGGATATTTTGGCTCAAGGTGAATTGATGTCTACCAAACTCTTTACGCTTTACCTTCAAGAGCAAAATATCAAAGCGGCCTTATTGCCTGCCTTAGATTTTATGCGAACCAATGAAGATGGAGAACCTGATATTCCATTCTCATCAGAAAAACTATCAGCTATTCTAGACCAACATCAAGGGGTTCAATTATTCATTACTCAAGGCTATATTTGTAAAAACCACAAAGGAGAAATCGACAACCTTCAAAGAGGTGGAAGTGACTATACAGCCTCGTTGATTGGAGCAGCCATTAAAGCAGATGAAGTTCAGATCTGGACTGATATCGATGGAATGCACAACAACGATCCTCGTGTGGTAGATAAGACCTTCCCGATAGCTGAATTATCATTTGATGAAGCAGCTGAGTTGGCTTATTTCGGAGCGAAGATTCTACACCCTGCCTCTATCTGGCCAGCGCAGAAATATGGTATTCCAGTGAAGCTGTTAAATACTATGCAGCCCGATGCGAAGGGAACGGTGATCAGTAAAAATACGAACTCTGATGACGTCAAAGCGCTAGCAGCTAAGGATGGTATCATTGCAGTAAAGATCAAGTCCTCGCGAATGCTTTTGGCCTACGGTTTTCTAAGAAAGGTTTTTGAGATCTTCGAACGATTTAAAACACCTATTGACATGATCACCACATCTGAGGTAGCAGTTTCAGTGACTATCGATGATGACACTAACCTAGATCGAATCCAAAAAGAATTGGAGTCTTTAGGAAAGGTAGAGATCGATAGAAATCAAACCATCATCTGTGTGGTAGGTAATTTCGTTGCTGAAAGAAGGGGTATTGTCAATAAGATCTTTGAATCCCTAACTGACATTCCGATTCGAATGATCTCATACGGTGGTAGCCGTCATAACATCTCGTTATTAACAGACGAAGCCAACAAGGAAACTGCTCTCAAGAAATTGAATGAGCATCTTTTTGGACTTTAACCCCTCCGCCTTTCAGGCACCTCCCCTAGATAAGGGGAGGATTAATCAAAATACTATTATAAATCTGTAATCCCCTCCTTGTTAATGAGGGGACAGGGGGTGGTTACTCTTCGTAAAGCTCAGTCCAAACGGCATTGACCGCTCGGGTTTGGGTACCCTTCCATTCCGGTGCTCCTGGGATTTCCTCCGCTTTAGCCATCTCCTCTTTTGTGCGGCCTTGCGACTTGCCTTGCTTCACAAATTCAATGACTTTGCCCAGATAGTTCTGGAATGCCTTTAGATCTTCTCTAGTACCAGTGATCTCAAATCCATTCCCTGAATGACCAAATACAAACAATGTGTCATCGTCAAAAGCATTGTAGCCTTTCTCCATCACTTCCATCCAATTGGCCACATTCGCACCAGATGATTTATCAATAAATGGTACTCTTCTATTGAATAACAAGTCGCCCGTATGAACAATATTGGCATTCTCAAAATGCACGAAAGAATCTCCATTAGTATGGGCAGCACCAAAATAGTGAAGCGTGATTTTTTCAGCACCCACTTTCTCACTCACTGATCCCTTTGTGTAGGTTGAGGTAGGAAGTAGTACACCGTCTAAACCATCTCGATTCTCTGCTACTCTTTTCTGATTTAACAGAGAATTCTCATGAGCTATGATATTATTGACCATTCCTTTAAACGCAATATTACCTGCTGAATGATCGCCATGGTGGTGCGTATTCACCAATAGATCAACATTATTCGAATTGCCTTTCTTTAATTCTTCGATCAAGTGTTTCGCCTGATCAGGAAACTGAGTGTCTACAACTGCTAACCCATCTTTAGCCATATAACTCGCAATGGTGCCTCCTCGCTCAGTGAAGATGTAAACATTGTTGCGTAGCTCTTTGAATTGATAATTGGCTTGAAAAAAGGCACTCCAGAAGTTATTAGTTGGAAGTGCAGAAAGAGAAGCCAAGACTCCCGCCTGCTTCAGAAAATCTCTTCTTTTTGTCATGATGGTTAAAAATAAGGTTGATCAAATACCTCTAACTAACCATTTATATAATTGAAAGTTCAAATTCGGGCTCTCTGTGGTTCTTTTTGGTATTTTCGTCAGCAAAACAACAATCCATGAAAAGGCTTTTCTTCTCAACCCTCACCCTAATCCTTAGCTTCTCTCTTGTTTCCCAAGAAGAGTGGCCAAGAGAATTATTGACCAAACCGGAGCTCACCAATTACAACGAAACCTCTACCTATGCGGAAGTGATATCTGTCGTTAATGCGGCTATCGAAGGCTCAGGTAAAGCACGTTTGATCAGTTTGGGTACCAGCTTGGAAGGTAAAGACATTCCAGTCGTTGTGTTGGCCAGCCCAATGGTCAATAGCCCTGAAGAAGCAAAAGCTAGTGGCAAACCTGTCATTTATGTACAAGGCAATATTCACTCAGGAGAGGTTGAGGGCAAAGAGGTGGTTCAAATATTACTAAGAGAGATTCTTAAAGGAGATAAAGGATATCTGCTAGATAATCAGATCATTCTTTTTGCACCGATCTACAATACGGATAGCAACGACAAACTAGAGCAAGGCCGAAGACCTTCACAAGAAGACAGCCCGATTGAAGTGGGCATACGAGCCAATAGCCAAGGTTGGGATTTGAACCGTGATGGAATGAAAATGGAAACGCTAGAAACCCGAGGCCTTTTCAGCAACATTATCGTACCGTGGGATCCTACTCTTTTTGTTGATCTACACACTACTAATGGCGTTTGGCATGGATACTCATTGACTTGGGCTCCTAGTTATCACTCAGCTGGAGAAAAAGCACCTTATGATTATACCTGGGACACCATGCTTCCTCAGATTACTCAAGAGGTAGCGGAAAAAGATGACGTGCACCTAGGTCCTTATGGCTATTTCTTTACAAGAAGAGAAGGTTGGCCTATCAAATCTATATACACCTATAACCACCATCCGCGTTATTTGGTGAATCAATTCGGCTTAAGAAATAGAATGGCCATTCTCAGTGAGGCCTTTGCGCATGAGAGGCTGTATCAGCGAATGAATTCTACCTATGCTTTTGTTCGTGAGATCCTCGAGCATACCAATCAGAATGGTCAAGAGATGATGCGCATCAATGCAGAAGCTGAACAAGCTGCCATCAATTTGGTAAAAGAGCAAGGAGGCAAAATAACTAAAGGGGTTCGATTCGAAATGGTGGCTTTAGATGAGCCTATTGAAGAATATCGAATCTATAACCATATGACCACCACAAATGAAAGGGGTCAAGAAACAGTCATTAGAAAACCAGAGATCATCGGTTTAAAAAATGTAACCAACTACTCAGCTTTTAAAGCAACCACAGAAGCAGTTTTACCAAAAGGCTATTTGATCCCAGCAGAATTTGAAAATATTGTTGAGCACCTAAGAAGAACTGGTGTAAAAGTGGAGAAGTTGACCAAAAACAGAAGAGCAACAGGAGAAGTGTTTGAAGCCAAGGCCTTGAAAAACTTCGAAAGGGCATTTGAAAAACATCAAATGGCCACTCTATTAGGTGAATTCAAGCCTGCCACCAAAAGATTTAAAAAAGGAGACTATTGGGTAGATCTCGCTCAACCATTGGCTAATCTGATCTTCTACATGCTAGAACCTCAATCTGATGATGGACTAGTTACTTGGAATTTCTTCGATTCGTACTTTGAGGAACAAGGAATCAAAGAAAAGCCTGTTGAATACCCTATCTTTAAGTACTTTGAGATAAACTAAGATGATGAGACGATTACAAAGTGTGGCACTGGCATTATTGGTCAGTACGCTAGCCTGTGCCCAAAAAACAGATTTAGAGAAGACAGTAGCCACTGTCAAGCAGCAAACCATCAAAGACCATATCTACTATTTAGCTTCTGACGAAATGCGTGGTAGAAATACAGGTTCACCTGAAATTTTGATAGCTGCAGACTACCTGGCAAAACAACTAGAAAGTTATGGTGCTAAGCAAGTACCTGGTGCAGATGGTTGGTTTCAGCCAGTTCCACTTAGAATGAAATCACCGGCAACAGCGGGTTCATTCAGCTATGGAGGAAAAGCATTTAATCTGAATGATGATTTTCTGGTAGTTGAGGGCAAGAGTGGCGCTTTCGATGGAGAGGTTGTTTACCTAGAATATGGTATGGAAGCTGATTATAACGGCAAAGATGTGGTTGGCAAATTTGTTTTTGCTAAGTCTGGAGACGGTCAATCTACAGACAGAAGATCTATCCTGCGATTAAGTAGAGAAAAGTATGCCCTAGCTCAAGCCAATGGCGCAGCAGGCTTGGTAGAGTTTTACTCTTCGCCAGCGACACCTTGGGAACAACTTGGATTCTTATTTAACCGAGTCGGAATTTCATTGGATGAAAGCGCAGGTGATGCTGAGATCATCCCTCACCTATGGTTGAAAGACCTAGATAATGCCAATCAAAAATTCATGATGACACGCAGCATCAAACAAGCTCAATTGTCTATTGAAGGAATGACCAATGAGTTGACTAAAGACAAAAATGTGTTAGCTATGGTAGAAGGAACTGACCCTGAATTAAAGAATGAATTTGTGATGTTCTCTGCTCATTATGACCACGTAGGTGTTGGCAGACCTGACGCAACAGGTGACACCATTTATAATGGTACTCGAGACAATGCGATTGGCACTGTCACCGTGCTTTCTGCAGCCGAGAACATTGCTAAGTATCCCATGAAGAGATCTGCTCTATTTGTTCTTTATACTGCTGAAGAAAAGGGACTATTGGGCAGCCGCTACATGGCTAATAACCCGATCATTCCAAATGAGGAGATTGTCTTCTGCTGGAATAGTGACAATGGTGGTTATAACGATACTACTATCTCTACCATCATTGGATTGGAGAGAACAACAGCCTCTCAGTTCATTAAAGATGCGAATGTGGCTTTCGGATTAACTGCTATTGATGATCCAGCTGGCGAGCAAGGTCTTTTCGACCGTTCGGATAATGTGAATTTTGCCAGAAAAGGAATTCCTGCACCTACTTACAGCCTTGGATTCAGAGCCTTTGATGCAGAGATTGGTAAATATTACCACCAGCCAGGTGATGAGCCTGAATCTGTAGATTATGATTACTTAGAGAAATTCTTCAAAAGCTATGTCTTGGCTTCAAGAATGATCGGTAATGCTCCTGAAAGACCTTTCTGGGTTGAAGGAGATAAGTATTACGAGACAGGGAGGAAACTGTATAAGATGGACTAGTTGATTATTCAATAAGAATTAGAAATTAAGAGTCTTCAAAATTACTGGAGGCTCTTTTTTTATTCCTCTTCCTCAAATTTCTTATATCGCTTCGGAAGAATTTTGAAGCGGTAATAACCCCAAGCAATACCCGCAGGAATAGCGAAGAGCAAATGCAGGCCGTACTTTTCAGGTTCTAAAGGTACCTCAGCATCAAAATAAGGAACCGCTACATAAATAATCAGCCAGAGAGCGAATCCATACAAGACACCCTTCCAAATCCAACTTTTACCTTCCATTACCAATCGTTTCGTGAATGATTCTCAATCCCTCTAGAGTCAAGTGTCTATCAACTACATCGAATCGGTCGTGCAATGGATGTAGAATAGAAGATAGTCCTCCTGTGGCTACTACTTTAAAATCGCTACCCAATTCCTTCTGAATCTTTTCTAGCATGCCTTCCACCATACTCACATAACCCCACAATACTCCATTCTGAATAGCCATGGTTGTGTTGGTTCCAATGACTGACTCAGGCAATTCTAGAGGCACCTCAGGTAATTGAGCTGTTTGCCCAACAAGAGCAGTGATAGCAGTTTTTAAACCGGGAGCGATATTTACTCCTCTGATGTTCCCATCCTTTTCGACAATGGTAAAAGTCAAGGCAGTTCCAAAATCAACTATAATCACCTGACCACCGTGGAGTACCTTACCTGCAACTGCATTAGAAACCAAGTCGGTTCCAATCTCGTGAGGGTTTTGGGTTGTAATGGGCAATTGATCGTAAATGGCAGGTCCTACAAAAAGAGGTTCTTTCTCTATCAAAGGCCGGCTAAATTCTATAAGGATGTCATGCAATTGAGGAACAACTGAAGAGACTACAATTCCATTCACCTCCTCCAATTTAAGGTTAGCTTCTAAGAAGTTAAGCCTCAAAAACATTTCATACTCTACCTGATTGCGCACCGGTAAAGTATTGAAACGCCATTCGTGCGTCCACTGACTTCCATTGTGTAGTCCAAAGACTATGTTGGTATTTCCTGCATCGATGGCTAAGAGCATAAGAAAAGCTTCAAGCTGTAAGCTACAAGATTCAGTTTAGTCGACAAACATCGGAGGATGCTGCTCATCAAATTCAGTAGCCTCTTGGTAAGCCCTTGCCACTCCTAAAATGGTTGCCTCATCATACAGATTACCGATAAACGAAATACTTGTTGGCCTGCCTCTATCATCATATCCATTCTTCAGCACCACGCATGGATGGCCTGTTAGATTGGTTGTTAGCAATTGGCTCCCACCAAAGCTTGGTGTCACAATCACATCGTATTCTTCCATCAAAACATTTACCTTTTGAACCAATTCATATCTCGCTCTATTGGCATTGATATAATCCACAGCAGAAGTAAATCTCGCAGCTCTAAATAGATTTGGCCATGCTCCAGCATTTTGCCTTACTAAAAGTGAATCTTGATCGCTTCTGGTAAGCGCATCAAAAGCTGCTGCTGCCTCGGCCAATAAGATAGCCTGCATACCAGAGAAGGGCATATCACTTACCCATTCAACCGGTTCTAAATTGGCTCCTAACGATTTAAGAACTTCCAGAACTGTACTATCCTGAGCTCGATTATTTGATCTGTTGTTATCGAAATAGTCCTTTAAATAGCCAACTCTTAAATTCGAAAGGTCAGCAGTTCCTTTATAATTGAATGGCTGATCTTGGACGGTCAGATCAATGCCATCTTCTCCCCTAATGGCATCGAAGACCAGAGCACAATCAAAAGCAGTTCTGGCCATTGGCCCGATCTTATCCATACTCCAACTCAAAGCCATGGCTCCTGCTCTACTCACTCTTCCAAATGTTGGTCGTAAACCCGTCACACCATTTCTTGTCGATGGAGAAACAATCGAACCTAAAGTTTCCGTACCAATGGCAAAAGGCACCAAACCCGCAGAAGTTGAGGAGCCCGAACCGGCAGAAGAACCACTAGATCCTTGCTTAAGATCCCAAGGGTTCTTAGTGGTACCACCATACCAAACATCTCCCATAGCTAAAGCACCTAAAGTAAGCTTGGCTACTAATACGGCTCCTGCTTCGTCAAGCTTGCTGACAACAGTACCAATTTCATTACCTCTATTTTGATCCTTGTAAGGTCCTGCTCCCCAAGTCGTCTTGTAATCAGGAACAGATAGCAAATCTTTAGCCCCATAAGGAATACCATGGAGCGGACCTAAATAGGTTCCACCAGCAAGTAGTTCATCAGCCCTTTTGGCACTAGCCATGGCTCTCTCCTTAGTTATGGTGATCACCGACTGAAGAGTATCTCCATAAGTCTCTAATCTGTTGATGAAGAACTCGGTCAATTCAACAGAGCTGATCTGTTTATTTCTGATCAGAACAGATAACTCAGCTACCGTATAAAAGGCTAAATCGTTCTTGTTTTCTGGTAGTTGTACATTTTTTGGCAATTGCCATTCAATCTCTTCTTGAGTGTCAGGAATCGGTTTACCTTCTTTTGGTGGATTGAACCAGAGTACCGGAGGAATAGCATTATCTATAGGATATTCGTGTAGCTCTTTTGTGCCGCTCAAACCTCTGTTCAAGTTAGGTAGTAGCTGCTTGATCTCATTATCATTGAAATTCAGATTCAAGATCTTTTGAGCTGCTTTGACATCATTGGCTTCAATCGCTAACTCTTGGGCAACTTTGAATCCAGCCAAGAAGAGGGCTCCGGCAAGAAGCGTAAATAGAAATATCTTAGGAAGTTTCATGCGGTTGTGATTAGTTTTAGGTCGATTATTCAACTATAGTAGAGCGAATAAGTTATAAAATCGATGGAGACACAACAAACGATTTTTCCTCAGTGGATGCGCGGCTTTTTATTGATTGCAACTGCCTATAATGCAGGGTGGGGTATATTCATTAGATGGTTTCCGGATACCTTTTATAGCTACGTACTCGAAACACCTGATTTGACGGCACCTCAATCCATCACATGGCAGGGTTGGGGAGTGCTTTTGATGGCTGCCGTTTATTTGGCCATTGCTATTCACCCAGGCAAATTTTGGTACCTGGCCTTTTTCGGTGCCTTCACCAAAATCGGTGGTTCCATTTGGTTCTACTTTGCCATTTTAGAAAAACAAGTAGGCGATAAAGCCCTGTTTCATCTTTTGATGAATGATTGGATTTGGGTGCCATTCTTGATAGGGATTGGTATTAAAGCAAGACAATATCATCTGGCTAAGAATGGATAATTATTTCGATAGACTTTATGATTATAATGCCTGGGCAAATGGCCTTTTCTCCGATAAACTCGCTGAGATCAATTGCGCTGACGAATACATTTTAAAGATCTACAGTCACCTCCACAACGCTCAGATCATTTGGCTGAATAGAGTCATGAATCGCGAAAATGAGACAGGGGTATGGGATGTTTACTCTTTGAGTGATTGTATCAAAAAGGTACAAGAGAGTAGTGCCGAATGGCATTCCTTTGTCTCCTCGGTCGATTCATTCAATACAATGATCGCTTACAGGGATTCTGCTGGAAAAGATCATGAAACACTATTATCCGACATTGCTATGCATGTCGCCAATCATAGTACACACCATAGGGGTCAAATCGCAACTGTTCTAAGGCAAGAAAATATTGCCCCTCCGGCAGCGGATTTTATCTTCTTTACTAGATCAAAATAGACTCTTCCTTTTATAGAGAGGCTTGCGCTGCGTACTTATACCAGCACTACCAGTGCGCTTGGATCTGCCAAAGCAGTAAGGCTTATGAGAATTGGCTTTGAGCTGTCGCAGGTTAATACTAAAGAAGGCTCCGAAAGACTTCTTTTCTGAAGACAACAAGGAACCAAGACTTTGTGTCCCAATAGTAAAAGGGCCATACCGAATGGCAGTACCTAATTCGACATCTCCTTCAAAATTGATGTAGAGTGGAAAGTAGAGTCCGGACAAGCCACTTTCGTAACGAGGGGTAAGAGTAATGCTATTTGGGTAGTTAATGCGATAATCCGTGTTCATCAGTCGGCTCATATCAAATTGACCCGCAATGTTGAAGTACCAATTATTCTTCCAATTATAGTCATAATTAATGTTCAATGCTGTGGGCATGGAAACCGTATATGAGCCGGTCAGGCTTTCAAGGTCGGTTACAGTAGCTAATGAATCTTGCAATTCTCGCACAGATGAAACACCAGATAAGAGCGTATCAAAATCAATAGGCGTATTGGAAGGTAAAATATCAATTATGTCAAATGATGCAGATCCATATTCAAAGGTCATAGAGCCGATATCGGTAACAGACACACTTAATTTATGCTCATAAAGAATGTCAGGATAATAGCTTGTTAGGTTCTGAGCTTTGGGGTCATCTCTATACAATACCGACTCATAGCTGAAACCAATATCTAGAGCAGGTTTAAAGCCTAAGGCAGCAGGGAAAGTGAGCGGATCATTGCCATCAAAAGGCTCATATTGATTCAGATTGGATGAATAAGCTACTTGTCCTTGTAGCGTACGAATGATCGCATTACCCGCTGGAGTCAGATCATATTCCATGTTTTCTAACCTCACGATAGAGTTGGCTATTGGATTGACAAACTTTAAGGTCGCACCGGCCTTCCACCGTGAGTAGACATTCTCACTCAGCATAAGGGCATAGGTCAATCCTACTTCGTGCCAAAATGAACCAGCCGCATCTCCTTTCTGATCAGTTACGGACTGGCCTGCAAAATTCACAGTTTGAAATCGGCCAATCTGCTCTACAAAATCAGGGGTGATGTCAATTCCACTCACCACTCCTCGCATTTGGTATTGAATCCCAATAGATGACCTATTCTTTAAAGAAAGTAATGCAGACATCCCTCCAAGCCTCAGGTCTGCATGTAAAAACCGGGTATTGCCATCATCAAATCGCTTGATGCCTCTATCTCCTTCACTATTCTTTGACAGGTATCCAATATTGTTCGTGATGTAGAAATTGCCATTCAATAGATTCACATCATACTTATATGGGCTATTCGCGATTGAAGCTGGATTCAATCTAGCACCTATTATTCCAGAAAAATCAGATGTGATATAACCGTTGAAGTACTGCGCCTGCAGAGTAGTACTTAGGAGGGTAACAAAGAAAACGATCAATAAACGCATTCGAATAATTAACGGCTACTGCCTGGATTTGGTAAAATGTAGCTGTGTTTTTCATTAGAACCACCAAAACTGCATATACCCCACCCTAGGTATTTTATGTTTTTGCTAAATATCAATTAACCAAATAAAATACCGCATGGATTGCCATTAACAGAATATTAACTCTTTTGAGGAGGTTTTAGATATTATCAAAATGCATTTTTTTGTATGTGAACGGAGTTATTTTTTTGATGAAATGCATTTTTCTGTATATTTGTATCTCTCACCTAGCTCCTGAAGCTACACTTCTTATTGACTATTCCCAGGTCACTTTGACCAAATACTACAGAACTAACATTCTTATAGCCTGCATTCTGACTAATCAGGGTGTGACTGTGAATCACTGATCGAACTAGGTAATTCACATACTTATTGCTTTTAGAGTTCTACCGGTTTAATCGAACTAACGGCTGGTGAACTTAACTACGAGTTGCATATGCAGCTTGTGGTGCCGTGGTGCATCACCCTGATGACCAATCGACAGGGAATGATGAACCGTAAAGGGCAATATGGCAAGCTATTAATTACCATCATCAGCTTTATGCTGATGGCGACTCCCCTTTTATCGAACGACAACATAAATCGACAACTCGGCAAGTCTGAGGCCACGGAAGATCTATCCCTTTATTTCAAGCTGATCGATGAGCAACATGGTAATCCTTACCAGTACATCTCTCGATCAGCTTTTTTAGATGCTATCAATCAAACCATTGATCAACTTCCTGATCAAATAGATTACAAAAGCTTTGAATTGGAGCTTGCAAAGCTTAACAACCTTATTCGTTGTGGACACACGACTGTGAACCTCGATACGAAGACATTCAAAGCCATCAGTGATGAAAAGAACTTCTTTCCTCTTCCCGTCTCCATTATTGATGAACAAGTGTATGTAGACTTTGATCAATCTACTATACCTCACGGAGCGCAATTATTAGAGATCAATGGCCAAGAGCTGAACCAGCTACTTCCAAGCCTAAGAGAATTAACCGTTACAGATGGCTTTAGCGAAGCCAAAAGAACTAGAGAATTAGAAAGCCGCTTCGGCTATTACCTTTTCCTAAACGCAGGTCCTTATCAATCATATGAAGTGAAATATCTGACTCCTTCAGGTGCAATCGAAAATCAAAAAATAGAAGGAGTGGCAGGCAATCAGATGATCGTCAATAACTACTACAGACCATTATATCAATCGCACGAAAGATATTATCACTTCACACATATTGATGCGATCGACTCCCTTCAGACAGTTGTGCTTACTTTGAACACTTTCCAGGCAAACCCTGACTGGTTTTATCAAAGGATCTCGTCACGTTATAATGAGCAATCAAAGGTGTTCGACTTTGATCATCTCGTTTTGGATCTGCGCAATAATGAAGGGGGCGATCGCAGAATATTAAACTTCCTTTACGAGTTCTTTACAGGAAACAAATTAAATGATCCATCCAACACCTATACTCGCACATTAGACATTTCTAATCAGGAACACCTAAAAGGTATTAATGGAAATATGAGCTCGCCTCAAGTCATTGGCCAAGCAAAAAGCTATTTGAGCAAACACTTTAATTCGGATAACAACGGACTTTATAGAGGTGAAGAGCAAAACTGGCATGAGACATTTGATACAGGCATCAGCTGGGATGGCATTCAATTCGAAGGTGAGATTTATGTATTAACATCAGGCAAGACTTTCTCGGCAGCAGCTGACTTTGCCAGAATTTTGGGACAGCTAGACAATGTAACTTTGGTAGGCGAGGAAACTGGGGGAGCTCATGTAGGTAGAACTGCTAATATGCTATTGAACTATAGTCTTCCTCATTCAAATTCTATGGTTCAGATTCCTGTAATTTATGAGGAATTCGTCAATGTAAATCGCATGGATAATGCGGGCAGAGGCACTTTCCCTGATTACTATGTGAAGCAAACATTTGCTGATTTGATGGCCCGTCAGGATGCCCAATTCAACTTCGCGCTGAACCTTATCCAAAACAACCTCGAGCAAGGTTCTAATTAATCCTTTTCTCGTTTTTACCCTTCTTTGGATTATTTACCTTTATGAAATGAGTAAACCGGAAAAGTCTCTCTTTTTGCTCGATGCCATGGCACTCATCTATCGAGCCCATTTCGCTTTCAGCAAGAACCCAAGAATCAACTCAAAAGGACTAAATACTGGGGCCCCATTCGGCTTTACCAATAGCCTTTACGAGATCATAGAAAAGCGAAAGCCAACACATATCGCTGTGGCTTTTGATATGAGCGGGCCCACTTTCAGACACGAACAATTTCCTGAATACAAAGCCAACAGAGAGGAGACTCCGGAAGATATTAAGATCGGTACCCCGATTGTCAAAGACATTGTTAGAGCATTTAACATTCCTGTGCTTGAGCTCCAAGGTTACGAAGCAGATGATATCATAGGCACCTTCGCTAAAAAGGCTTCAAAAGAAGGTTTTGAAGTCTTTATGATGACTCCGGATAAAGATTATGGTCAGCTGGTTGAAGAGCATGTTTACCTCTACAAACCTGCCTTTATGGGCAACGGTGTAGACATCATGGGCATACCTGAAGTCCTGGCTAAATGGGATATCGAGCGCATCGACCAAGTGATAGATATGCTCGGACTCCAAGGAGATTCGGTAGATAATATCCCGGGTATTCCAGGGGTAGGTCCGAAGACCGCTTCTAAGCTTCTCAAGCAGTACGGAACGGTTGAAGAAATCGTGAAGCATGCTCATGAAGTAAAAGGTAAACTAGGTGAGAAGATCGCCACTTTTGGAGAACAAGGAATACTCTCAAAAGAGTTGGCCACCATCAATTTGGAAGTGCCTCTAGAATTCGATTCTGAATCTATGAAGTACAACGGGCCGAATGTGGAAGCATTGACCAAGATCTTCGAAGAGCTCGAGTTCAGAACCACGTTAAAAAGGATCTTAGGCGGAGGCTCCTCTCCTTCTTCAAAACCAAAGCCTGTGGTAGCAGAGCAGATGGGTCTTTTTGGAGATGCCCCAGCAGCTTCATCTTCTACAGTTGAAGAGGAAGAACAACCAGCTGAAAAGAATAACATTGCCAATACGGAGCACGATTATCAATTGATCGATACACCTGAATTGAGGAAACGATTGGTGAAATACCTTTTAGTGCAAGATGAGATCTGCTTTGATACGGAGACCGATAATATTGAAGCTAATGAGGCCAACCTAGTAGGACTAGCCTTCTCTTACAAAAAGGGAGAAGCATTTTACGTGCCCACTCCTCAAGATAGAGCAGCAGCCCAAGCGATAGCGGATGAATTTAAACCGGTATTCGAAAAAGAAGATTTAACCATCATTGCACAGAATGCGAAGTACGACATTCAGGTGATGATGAATTACGGAATCGAGATCAAAGCCAAGATCTTCGATACGATGTTGGCGCATTATCTGATTGACCCGGATACTCGCCATAACATGGATGTGTTGGCAGAGAATTACTTGAACTATACGCCAATTTCTATCACTGAGCTAATAGGTAAAAAGGGCGTGAAGCAAGGCAACATGAAAGATGTTGATGTCAACAAGGTAGTAGAATATGCCGGTGAGGACGCTGACATCACTCTTCAGCTTAAGCATAAACTGGCACCTATGCTGAAGGAAAGCAATCTTGAACCATTGTTCAATGATGTTGAAATTCCATTGATGCATGTGCTTGCAGACATTGAGAATAATGGCGTAAGGATCGATACTGAGGCATTATCCAAAATGTCGAAAGAGCTAGAAGAGGAAAGTGCTAGGGCTCAAGCTGAGATCTTCGAAATGGCTGGTGAAGAATTCAATGTGGCTTCGCCCAAACAGCTGGGCATCATTCTTTTTGAGAAGATGAAGCTGGTGGATAAGCCTAAGAAGACCAAAACAGGGCAGTACGCCACAGGTGAAGATATCCTAAGCAAGCTGGCCAATGAACATGCCATTGCCAAAAGGATTCTTGAATTTAGAGAGTATCAAAAACTCAAGTCCACTTATGTAGATGCACTGCCGACCATGATCAGTCCAGTGGATGACCTAGTTCATACAGACTACAGACAAGCTGTAGCTGCAACGGGCCGATTGAGCTCGAATAATCCAAACCTTCAGAACATCCCTATCAGGACAGAGAAAGGTCGTGAGATCAGAAAGGCCTTTATTCCTCGAGATGAAGACCATGTACTTATGGCTGCGGATTACTCTCAAATAGAATTGAGAATTGTGGCCGCCTTTGCGGAAGATCAAAGTATGATCGAGGCATTTAAGTCTGGAAGAGATATCCATGCAACGACTGCTTCTAAGGTCTTCAATATTCCTTTGGAAGAAGTTGACCGAGAAATGAGAGGCAAGGCCAAGGGCGTCAACTTTGGTTTGATCTATGGTATTTCAGCCTTTGGTTTAGCACAGAACATCAACATTTCTAGAACCGAAGCGCAAGAGATCATTTCTGCTTATTTCAACGAATTCCCTGGAGTGAAAAAGTACATGGACGATCAGGTGAATAAAGCACGTGAACTGACTTATGTGGAGACCATTCTTGGTAGAAGAAGATATTTGAGAGACATCCATTCTAAGAACATGACGGTACGAGGTCATGCGGAAAGAAATGCCATCAATGCGCCAATTCAAGGTTCGGCAGCAGACATGATCAAGATCGCGATGATCAACATCCACAAGTGGATGAAGGAAGAAGGGCTCAAATCTAAAATGATCATGCAGGTACATGATGAATTGGTATTTGATGTGCACAAATCAGAACTAGAGATCATGAAAACAAAGATCCCTGAATTGATGATGGGTGCCATCAAATTAGATGTGCCTATGGATGTTGAAGTAGGTATTGGTGAAAACTGGTTGAGCGCACACTAATGGAATTTAAAGTATCTCAAGAAGACATTGCAAATGCGCATGAGCGCATCAAATCATATATTCATCGCACCCCAATTCTCACATCGGAATCTGTTAACGAAATCGCAGGTTGTGAGCTCTATTTCAAGTGCGAGAATTTTCAGAAAATTGGTGCCTTTAAGGCCAGAGGTGGAGTAAACGCAGTCCTTTCTTTGCCAGAAGATAAGCGCAAAAATGGCGTGGTAACCCACAGTTCGGGTAACCATGCCCAAGCCATTGCACTTGCAGCTAAAATGGCTGGTGTTCCAGCTTACATTGTGATGCCGAAAACGGCACCAGAGGTGAAGAAAAAGGCGGTTCTTGGATATGGAGCTGAAGTGACTTTTTGCGAACCTACCCAGCAATCAAGAGAAGAAAATGCGGCTCGCATTCAAGACGAAACAGGCGCGACATTTATCTCTCCTTACAACGACTATTCCGTCATCACTGGTCAAGCGACCTGTGCCAAGGAGCTATTAGAAGATCAAGCTGACCTAGACATGGTCATTGCGCCAGTGGGTGGTGGTGGACTGTTGGCGGGTACAGCACTTACGGTGCACTACAATCAGCCACAAGTTGAAGTGTTTGCCGGTGAGCCAGAAGGCGCCCAAGACACCTATCTCTCTATGCAAACAGGTGTTCTCACCAAAGTTGATTCTCCAAAGACCATAGCCGATGGTCTCTTAGCCACAATGGGAGATAAGAACTTCGAGATCATCAAGGAATTGGTGAAAGAAGTATTCCCAGTTAATGATGATGAGATCGTAGAAGCCATGCGATTGATATGGGAGCGAATGAAGATCATCATTGAACCTAGCTGTGCTGTTCCGGTGGCTGCCATTTTAAAGAACAAAGAGGTCTTCGCAGGTAAGAAAGTTGGCGTTATTCTGACTGGCGGAAATGTGGATGTGGGGAAGTTGCCATTCTGACCTCTCGACCCCTCCGTCCTAACCCTCCGCCTGCGGCACCTCCCTTCAAAAGGGAGGAATTAGAACGTCATACCAGAATTTTTCTTTGCACATTCTAAGGCAAAGAAAAATGTGTGGAATCTAAATCAAGGATTTTACTCTATTTGGGAGATTCCCGCCTACGCGAGTATGACGAGCTTTACTTAATCGGTGCATAAGGATTGATCTCCCTCAGCTTTTCTTCCAAAGCACGAAGGTCTTTTAGTCGCATCCAACTGACTTTGATCTTATGCTTTTGCATTTTCTCTTTGTCGTCTAAGACGTTAAGGCCGATATGCAGATGATCCGTCTCGTAATAGCTATCAAAGTTGTATTTATTGATCAGTAAGCTGTTCTGCTTACTCGAAAACAGGCTTTTCGTTTTAATCAAAAGGCCATCATTGACTTCCGTAGTTTGTAAGTAAACCGGCCAGTTAACCAGTGAAGACATAAAGCCAAAAATGGGAGCAAAAGCTGCCAACAAGATCAAATTCGGTAACTCCGGAGCGAAAATGAACTTGTAAACAAAGATCACAAGCACAAAGAGTCCATAGAAGTATAGCATATACTTGAATCTATTTACCCTGCCTCTGTTGTCAATGTCTTTCATTATGATAAAAATAAGTCATTCCGGAATTATGACTAGGAGAATTTAATCTTCTTCACTAAGTCCCATAATACTACGCCAATGGTCACTGAAATGTTGAGTGAATGTTTGGTACCAAATTGAGGGATCTCAATGCAGCCATCAGCCTGCTGAACCACCTCCTCTTCTACTCCAAACACTTCATTTCCGAAAACTAAAGCTACCTTCTGACCAGCAGTCACCTGAAATTCTTCTAACGAGGTAGATTCATCTGCCTGCTCAATAGCATATATGGAATAGCCCTCCTTTTTCAAGGCCTCCACCGCTTCAGAGGTGCTAGCATAATGTTTCCAATCTACGGTATCAGTCGCGCCAAGAGCAGTTTTGTGAATCTCACGATGAGGTGGTTGAGCAGTAATACCACAAAGAGCAATGTGTTCAATGGCAAAGGCATCACCTGTACGAAAAGCTGAACCTACATTGTGCATACTGCGCACATTATCTAGCACTACAGCTATGGGAATTTTCTCCGCTGACTTAAACTCATCATTGGTCATGCGACCAAGCTCGTCATTCTTCAGTTTTCGCATGGCACAAAAATAGCCAAAACATAAAAAGCACCCATCATTTCTGATGGGTACCCCCTTTACCCATTCCGACTTCTTCGGAACGGACAACAACACCAATCAACATTTATGTCTTTTTTGAGATCACTAAGTATTGTGAGATCTGCCAGAAAGTATCCGGGTTAGTGATCTCGAGGATCTTCACATCCTCAGTTTCACCAGGAAGGATGGAGTAAGAATCAGAAGGATGCTCACTGACCAAAGAGAGTTGATCTGCCTCAATTCTCAGTCTGCTGATATCTCTTTTATCCACTGCCATGAATTGCTTGAGATCTGCATCCTCCTGAAGGGTCATTTTTCTACCGAGGAGGCCCAAGAAACCACCCTCTTTATCCACTACTCCTTTATCCCTGAGTTCATTGTATGTGCCTATGGCCAAATAGCCTTTGTTCAATTCTTTATTTAGCGACTCTAACTGGCCAATTTTAAACTCTTGCTGGCCCATGGTTTCTACATACTCATTGATGGTCAAATTCAAAGAATCTGTTTGGTCCATTAAAAAAGCCAGAGCCTCATCTTTGGCAACAAGTTCAGACTTGAGACTTAAGATCTGCTCAGCACGATCTTTCAAATCAGCCTGTAAACCATTGATCTTTTTCTGAAAAACACCCAATCGCAATTCTGAGCTTCTCACCTTATCATTCAAGGATTGGATGTCTTGTGCGCTTCGAATGATCAGCTGGTCGATCATCTGAAGTTCAGATACCAATTTTCCCTTCTGATCGCCCTTGAATTGCTCACCTCTTTGGTCAACTATCAGGTTCTCTCTCTTCACGATCTCACTAATTTGCGTCTCCACTTCGTCTATCATTCCTACCATTTCTTCAAATACCAACTCTTTCTGAAGGGCCTTCTTTTCTAGCCTTTCTACGTTGAGGACTAGCGCTTCTTTTTTTTTGTTGATGGACGACATACCAAACCACATCGCCACGGTTAGGGCACCCAAAAGCACCACACCAATTTTCATTGTCTGTTTCATTCTTCTTTTGTTAAGGGTTATACAATTCTTTCTAGGCCTTCTGGCCAAAATGAGGTGGTATAGCTGGTGGTTGTTGGAGGGGAGTTTTCCGGTCTGCTCGATTGTATAACGAAAACTTTAGTTGATATTGTGATAGCCAGAAAAATATTTTGAGAAAGGGCTTTTATGGCCTTTTCTGCCTAGGCATTTTTAGTATTTTTGACAATTACCTATCACATTTTTTGAGCATGGCGAAGACGAAGGCAGCGAAGGAAACTCCCTTGATGAAACAGTACAATGCGATCAAAGCAAAGCACCCCGGTGCCCTATTGCTTTTTCGTGTGGGAGACTTCTATGAAACCTTCGGTGAAGATGCCATCAAAGCCAGTAAAGTACTAGACATAGTACTCACCAAAAGAGCCAACGGAGCTGCAAGTCATATTGAGCTAGCTGGCTTTCCTCACCATTCTTTGGATACCTATTTACCAAAGCTTGTTAGAGCTGGTAATCGTGTGGCGATTTGTGATCAGTTAGAAGATCCGAAATCTGTTAAAGGAATTGTCAAAAGAGGCGTAACAGAACTGGTAACACCAGGCCTTTCTTTCAATGACAATGTGCTGGAACAAAAGCGTAACAACTATCTCGCTTCTCTCAACTTCGGCAAGGACGAGATCGGTGCCTCTTTCCTCGATCTTTCGACTGGTGAGTTTCTAACAGCACAAGGTAATCCTGCCTATATCGACAAGCTAATCCAAGGCTTAAACCCTTCAGAGATCATTTTCTCAAAAAGTGATCGCAGTCGATTTGACGAGCAATATCCAGACAACCTCAACACTTACCATATTGATGAGTGGGTATATGCTTATGATTATGCTTATGAAAGACTGAATGGGCATTTCAAAACCAAGAATTTAAAGGGCTTTGGCATAGAAGAGATGCCTTTAGCTATCATCGCTGCAGGTGGAATTCTTTACTACTTGGAAGACACAGAGCACAAACAGCTTGGCCATATTTCTAGTATCAGTCGAATTGAAGAAGACAAATACGTTTGGCTAGATAAGTTCACTATCCGAAATCTAGAGTTGGTTTACCCACAACATGAAGGCGGTGTTCCATTGATCGATGTACTTGATCAGACCCTTACTCCGATGGGTTCTCGAACTTTGAAAAGGTGGATGGTTCTACCATTAAAAGAGAAGGCAAGAATAGATGAACGTTTGGCTATTGTTGATGCCTTCTATGAAAATGAGGAGCTCAAAGATGAGATCTCGGAGCATTTAAGACATATCAATGACTTGGAGCGATTGATCTCTAAAGTAGCAGTGGGGAGAATCAACCCACGAGAAATGCTTCAACTCAGGAAGGCACTTGAGAATACTGCCCCTATTAAGGCTTACTTAGAAAATTCTGGGAACAAGGCACTCAAGCATTTAGGCGACCAGCTTAATAATTGTACTCAGCTACTAGAAAGGATCTCCACAGAATTAAAAGATGATGCTCCTATGCTGGTGCATCAAGGCGGCATCATAGCTGACGGTGTTGATGAAGAATTGGATGAGCTTAGGAAGATCGCTTTCAGCGGAAAAGATTTTCTAGTTCAGATCCAGCAAAGAGAGATAGAAGCTACTGGCATCACCTCACTGAAGATCGCCTATAACAAAGTATTTGGTTACTACTTAGAAGTAAGCAACACGCACAAAGACAAAGTACCTCAGGAATGGATTCGTAAACAGACTTTGGTGAATGCTGAGCGCTATATCACCGAAGAACTTAAGACTTACGAGGATAAGATCATCAATGCGGAAGATCAGTATAAGGTAATTGAACAAAGGCTTTTCAATGAATTGATCACATTTGCTTCTGATTACGTAGCCCAAATTCAGCAGAATGCTCGCATCATAGGAATGCTCGATTGTCTGATCTCTTTCGCTACCATTGCAAGGATCAACAATTACTGTCGACCTGAGATCAATGATAAAATGCTGATTGACATTCAGGAAGGGCGCCATCCGGTGATTGAAAAGCAATTACCAGCCGGAGAATCATATGTGCCTAATGATGTATTGCTAGACGACCATACGCATCAGATCCTGATCATAACCGGACCCAATATGGCCGGTAAATCTGCCCTATTAAGGCAGACTGCCTTGATCGTGATTATGGCGCAGATGGGTTGTTATGTACCTGCTACCAAGGCCCTATTGGGCATCACGGATAAAGTATTTACCCGTGTTGGCGCCTCAGATAACCTTTCAAAAGGAGAATCGACCTTTATGGTAGAGATGACAGAAACAGCTAGTATTCTGAATAATCTCTCAGAACGAAGCTTGGTATTAATGGACGAGATCGGTCGAGGAACCAGTACTTATGATGGAATCTCTATTGCTTGGTCGATTGTTGAGTATCTTCAAAACCATGAGAAATTCAGACCAAAGACCCTATTCGCGACACACTATCATGAGCTGAACCAATTAGAAGAAGATTTTCCAGGAATTAAGAATTTCAATGTTTCTGTAAAAGAGGTCGGCAACAAAGTGATCTTTATGCGAAAGCTCAAAAAAGGAGGTTCAGAGCATAGTTTCGGTATCCATGTAGCCCAAATGGCTGGTATGCCAAACCCTGTAGTGCTTCGTGCTGCAGAGATTATGCACCATTTAGAAAAGGATAAGATCAGGAATCAAACAGAGGAAAAACTCAAAGATGTTCCGAAGAACAACTTCCAGCTGAACCTCTTCGAAGCCGACCCTACCTTTAATGAGATCAAGGAAATTTTAGAAACCTTAGATATCAATACGATCTCTCCTGTAGAGGCTTTGTTGAAATTGAACGAAATCAAGGGAAAACTAAAAGACTAAAAATTTTTAATGAAGGCGTTGTTTATTAAAACCCCTTCATTAAATTTGCACTCCCATTCGCAACAAGAGCGGATGTAGAATTAAATTTATTGCGAGAGTAGCTCAGCTGGTAGAGCACAACCTTGCCAAGGTTGGGGTCGCGGGTTCGAATCCCGTCTCCCGCTCAAAAAGCTAAAAAGCGTGAAATTCACGCTTTTTTAGTTTAAAGCCATACAGACTATCTGATAGTCGAAGCCGGAGTGGTGGAATTGGTAGACACGTCAGACTTAAAATCTGATGACCTTTTGGTCGTGCGGGTTCAAGTCCCGCCTCTGGTACAAAAGCCTTAGCATTTGCTGAGGCTTTTTTGTTTTATATTCCTTCATGTATTGGGTTTATGCCATTTCAAGTCTAAATAGAAACTATATCTATGTCGGCCTTACCTCGGATATAGAGGATCGACTAAATAGACATAATAAAGGTTATGAGAAAACAACTAGAAGTTATGCTCCTTTTAGGCTCATTTATTCTGAGAAATATTTAACAAGAATTGAGGCCAGGCGGAGAGAGAAATATTTGAAATCCGGTATAGGAAAGGAATTCTTAAAAACACAAGAATAGTCCCGCCCCTGCCTGCCGGCAGGCAGGTCTGGTACAAAAGCCTTAGCATTTGCTGAGGCTTTTTTGTTTACAGAAGTATCAATTCCCACACCATAGTTTTACATAAGCTGAGATACTTCTATTCGATCAATTCCTCCATCCCGGGTGCGTTATACCACTCCTGGTCCCAAGCAGTATCTAAGATCTCTCGAACTCTTTTTTCAAAGATTGCCTTCAGTCCATTGTCATTGATGAAAACAACTGCCTGTTCGAATGAATTGAACATACTCTTATAAAAAGCATCTTGATTGACCCTTTTTCTAGCATTGAATCTCTGCGCTGTTTCTAGATTGAAGAGCATAACATCTGCCACAAGGGAAGGGTCTAAACCAATTAATAAGAACTGTTTGATGTATTTCTGAGCGGTTGATCTTCGAGCCCGCGCCTTTCTTCTTTTAACAGGAAAATACTCATTGGCTATTTTGAATTTAGCCTCCTCTACTAGCTTGTCTTCTTTAGGATTAAAGACAAAATTGTAGTAGTCCTTTACTGGTTTAAATCGCGTATAAAGATCCAATACCTGGTCTTCTAACTCTGCCTTATCAAGACTCTGAAGGTATTTGGTCAATGCTCTTTTACTCATAAAGAAAGATAGGTTTTATAAGGGATAACTTTTAATTCTAAACACTATTCAAGAACTTCTTCCGTGGCAGAAATTTCAGAAAATCATAAAAGGGTCATTGGTTCAACTCTCAAGCTCACAGAAAACCGTTTGATCCAAATTGAACAAATTCTCAACAGAGCTGATAGAACTGCACATGAATCCGCCCAAACTTTTATCAGTGATATCGATGAGCAGCAGCAAGAAGAAATCACCAAAAACCTACATGAATTGACCATTGAATTAATTCAACTCAAGGACAAATTTGATCTTGACACCCCTACCTTAAGTATGAGGAACATGGTCCATTCTTATGCAGTAATGATGTGGGAAGAGCTCCTCAACACAAGTAGTCATAACTTAAAAGGCTATGGTCAAATGGATGAAGAGAACGCCCAAATTCTCGATGGTCAGATCAAGAAAATGGTGGATGTTATTGAGCGCGTAATCCAAGTCACCAAAAAATAAAACCAAAAATTCCTTAGAAGAATGAACTTTTATTTCTGTTTGAGCGTCTTATGTTTGTAAGTGACTACTCACTTTCATTATGACGGAGAAGCAGGAGAAGATATTAGAGGCGGCACTTGAGCTTTTTGCACAGGATGGTTACAAAGCAACATCTACAAGCAAAGTGGCTAAAAAAGCTGGTGTTTCAGAGGGGTTGATATTTCGTCATTACGGTAATAAAGGGGGACTATTAACCGCAATTATGAAATTAGGAGAAGAAAGAGCACAAGTACTTTTCGCTGATGTTGTGCTTGAGCAAGACCCAAAGGAAACACTTCGCAAAACGCTTAACATTGGAGAAAACATGGCGGGTAATCCTGATGCGATCAATTTCTGGAAACTCCAATACAAAGTGAAGTGGGAAATGGAAGAGTATGGAGAGCACAAAATGGAAGCTCTTGAAAGTGCACTGACAAAAGCTTTTAAAGCACTGGGTTATCAAAGGCCAAGAGAAGAAGCTCATTCTTTCCTACTCTGGATGGACGGTTTGGCCACTCGCTTTTACCTTCAAAAGAACTATGACATGACTCCTCAAGTGGAATTCATGCGAGACAAATACGAATTATAATATTTACACTCAAAATGAGTAAGTACTCACATATATTATGAGAGTTATCATTACAGGAGCAACAGGAATGGTCGGCAAGGCTGTTTTGTTAGAATCGCTTAAAGATGATCGAGTAAAGGAAATCCTCCTGATCAACAGAAAGCCAACTGGTGTTGAAGATCCCAAGATCACGGAAATTCTTCATCCTGACTTTCTCGACTTAACTCCGATCAAAGAACAAGTAAAAGGCTATGATGCCGTTTTTCATTCCATGGGTGTTTCAGCTGTAGGAATGAGTGAAGAGGATTATACCAAACTCACCTATGACCTAACCCAACACTGGGCAGATTTCTTCTTCGATTTAAACCCCAAAATGGTCTTCAATTATGTCTCTGGCGCTGGTACCGATAGTTCAGAAAAAGGAAGACAAATGTGGGCAAGAGTAAAAGGCAGAACAGAAAATTATCTTTTGAACAAAGGCTTTAAAGATGCTTACATGTTTAGGCCAGGTGGAATCCTATTCGAAAAAGGAATAACCGCTTCCAAAGGATCAATGAGTAGACTATACAACCTGCTTAGACCTATTATCTGGCTCCTAAGAAACACCAAATTCGTTACGACAGGGCAAAACATTGGGAAAGCAATGATCAATTCTGTAGCTGATCCGATAGATAACAAAGTGCTCGAGAGTTCAGATATCGATCATCTGGCCAATAGATAACGCTCAATATTTTTTAAATTCAATCAACCCTAAACCATGAAACCATCACGATTAATTCTACCATGCATCATAGCGTTTATTGCACTGGTGTCGGTCTATGTTTCTCAAGGACATGAACCTTTGGAGAAATCCGAAAGCATAGCATTAGCTCCTCTAGATGAGAGTGAAGCAGCATTTAATAAAATGATGGACGTTCTTACTCATCAGAGGTGCATGAATTGCCATCCTTCCGATCAGACTCCGAAACAAGGAGAAGATGCTCATCCACATTATTTTGGAATTGTAAGGGCCAATGTAGCAACTGCCACTAATTGCAATACCTGCCATCAGGACTCAAACAATGACTTCTCCGGTGTGCCCGGTGCCCTCGACTGGAGCTTGGCTCCACATAATATGAGATGGCAAGGTCTCTCAAGAATCGAGATAGCAGAATCAATGATGGATCCGGTAAGAAATGGTGGCAGAGATGCCGAAGACATTATGCACCATTTGACCGAGCATGAACTAGTTCTATGGGCATGGGAACCAGGAATTGATGCATCTGGAAAACCAAGAGAGCTACCGCCTGTTTCTAAAGAAGAATACATTGAAGCCGTGAAGACTTGGATTCATCACGGAGCCATTATTCCTAAGGACTAATCACAACCCAAACTATTAATTATGGAAATAACATTTAAAATCAATGGTCAGCCTCAAACGGTAGATGTTGACGGAGATACCCCTCTTGTTTGGGTGATCAGAGATATACTTAATCTCAAAGGAACAAAGTATGGTTGTGGTAAAGCAGCTTGTGGAGCCTGCACCATCAACATTGATGGCAATGCCATTCGCTCTTGCTCATATGCAGTAAAATATGCAGATGGAAAGGACATTTTGACCATTGAAGGTCTTGATGAATCACATCCTGTTAAGCAAGCTTGGACAGAACACATCGTCCCTCAATGTGGCTATTGCCAACCAGGATTTATGATGGCTACAAATGCTCTTCTTAATCGTACACCTAACCCTACGGATAATGATATTGACAATAACATTATCAATATCTGTAGATGCGCTACGTATTACAGAATGCGAAAAGCCATTCACAGAGCTTCAGAATTAACCAACGAACACGCCTAAGATCATGAGTGAAGAAAAAAAGAAAAAAGGCTGGTCTAGAAGAAAGTTTTTGGTCCGCTCATCGGTTGGTTTAGGGGTTGTTATAGGAACTGGCTACTTCACAAGAAGTGTTTGGAGAAGATATTTAGCTGAATTTGCTAATACCGTTGAAGCTCCATATCAAGGCACCTCAAGCGATCCTACCATTTGGTTTGAAGTGACAGTCCGAAATGAAGTGATCCTACATTCAACCAAGGTTGAAATGGGACAGGGTACACACACGGGTTTGGCACAAATTGCAGCAGAAGAATTAGGTGCAAGCATGGATCAAATGAAAGTTGTTCATGCGGAATCTATGTCTGGTAATGTAGACATGTTTGCCACGGGCGGTAGCACCTCCATTTTTAGTTTATGGGTGCCATTGAGAGAAATAGCTGCTACTATGCGCGAAATGATCCGTAATGAAGCTGCTAAGATTATGGAGACTACTCCAGACAAGATCCAAATTGCCAATGGGATCGTAACTGACGGGAATGACTCCTATACATTCGGTGAGATTGCCCAGCAAGTGGCTGAATGGGAAGAAGTCAGTACACCAGATTTGACCCCAATGGACAAACCTAAATATGTAGGTAAACCGATTCCTAGGGTTGATCTCAAGGCCAAAGTTAATGGTGAACCCATTTTCGGAATGGATGCAGAAATGCCAGATATGCTGTATGGTTCAGTTCTCAGACCGCACCTAGTGGATTCCAAATTGATCAGTGCAGATGTATCCAAAGCGGAACAGATGCCAGGGGTAGTTAAGGTGGTTCAAGAAGAGGACTTTATTGGTGTGATCGCCAAATCCTTTCCTGAAGCAGAAAAAGCTAAGTTGACCATTGACGCTAAATGGGAAACCAATAAAGATTGGAACTACTCAGATGTTGCCTCAATGATAGAGGTTGGTAAGGGCAAGCCTCAGACTATTCAGAAATCCGGCAGCCCAGCTGGCATATTGGAAGATGAAGAAGGAGTGATTTCTTCAGAATACAAAAGCCCAATGGGAGCTCATGCTCAAATTGAACCTAATGGCGCTGTTGCCTTTGTAGAAGAAGATAAAGCCACCGTCATGATGTCCACCCAGGTGGTGGAATTAACTCGTAAAGAAGTAGCCAAAAGACTGGGTTTAAGTAAGAGCGATGTCAATATCAAACCTACCTATTTAGGAGGAGGATTTGGAAGGAGATTGCATACGCCAAATGCTATTGAAGCAGCTGTGATGTCCAAGGCTGTCGGTAAGCCAGTTAAAAGCTTTTTAACACGTCAAGAAGAATTTCAGCATGACACTTTCAGACCTCCAACTCATAATGTTCTGAAAGCCAAATTGAACGACAAAGGCTTGATAGAAGCCATGGAGCACAATATCTCTAGTGGTGATGTGTCTTACGGGTCACCTCTGTTACCTGCTTTCGTCAACAATTTGATTGGTTCTGATTTGGGGGCATGGCGGGGAGGAATGATCCAGTATTCTGGTATTCCTAATTATCAAGCAGTTTCATGGCGTGTGAAACTCCCATTTGCTACCAGCTGGTGGAGAAGTTTGGGTCTCTTAGCGAATACTTTCGCCGTAGAGAGTTTTATGGATGAGCTTTCTGTAATCGCTCAGAAAGACCCTATCGAATTCAGGCTGGCACAGATCAGCGGGGACAAAGCAGGCATGAGATTAAAAGCAGTCATCGAAGCTTGCAGAGACCAAGCGAAATGGAATGAAGGGGTGCAAGTTGGAAGAGCCATGGGCTTTGCTTGCTCAACAGATGTCAACGTGCCTTGTGCGCACATCGCAGAAGTTTCAATAGAAAATGACCAGATCAAGGTTCACAAAGTAACCTGTGCGATGGACCCTGGCATGGTCATTAATCCAGATCAGGTAAGAGCACAGTGCGAAGGTTCGATCATTATGGGAATGAGTGCCTCCTTATTCGAAGAAATGAGCCTTAAAGACAACCAGCTCGAGCCGACCATCTATGGTCCGTATCGAATGGCCATGATGCGCCATTCACCTAAAGAGATCGATGTCGTTTTACTTGAAAATGACGACAAACCAGGCGGTGTGGGAGAACCTCCACTAGGCCCAATCGGTGCTGCTATTGCTAATGCGGTTTATCGCCTAACTGGTGATAGAATTAGAGAAATGCCACTGAAATTGAATAGTTAAACTAAACAGGGCGAGTCTATTCGCAGTTATTGCTGCATGTGGACTTGCCCTGAATGCAATCGCAATTTTAAATCCACCAATCAATTTCACATGTGCGTGAAAAAGGACATTGGTGAGCTTTTCCAAGACAAGCCAGACGAACTCGTTTTGGCTTATGACGCTATTCTTCAAGCCACTGAAAACTGGAGCCCAAACACTCAAGGGGCAAGTGTGCATTCTATCATATTCACTAGCGCAAAAGCATGGCTGATCGTAAAACCCATGAAGAAAGAGCTTGACGTAAAGTTCTATTATGGCGAACCGATATCGTCTGACTTGATCAAGAAAGTTTCTAAAATGGGCAAGAAGTATGGGCATCATCTGCGTATTGCTAATGAATGGGAAGTAAGTCAACCAGTGATCGATCTTCTCAAGTTGGGCTATGACTTTTCTATTCAATGATCGAGACGGAAAACTTCGAAAAGATTGTGGTCTCATCTCAAGAAGAGCTTAGACAATGGCTAGAAACTCATCACACCAAAGAAGAAAGCTTTTGGTTAGTCACCTTTAAAAAGGAAGTGCCCGATAAATACATTTCAACAGGACAGGTACTAGATGAATTACTTGCATATGGCTGGATAGATGGAATCCGAAGAAAACTAGATGATCAGCGCACCATGCAATTAATTTGTCAAAGGAAAACCCAACATTGGACAAAAACCTACAAAGACAGAGCTCAAAAACTAATTGAATCAGGCCAAATGTCTCAAGCAGGGTTGAATTCAATAGAAGCCGGCAAAAAGAGCGGCCTTTGGAATTTTATGGATGATGTTGACGCCTTGATCATTCCACCAGATCTAGAAAAAGCATTAAAAGAGAACCCAAACGCATTTGAGTTTTTTGTCAATATTAATCCTTCTAGTAAACGATTTGTGCTAAGGTGGTTAAAGCTCAGCAAAACTGAGAAAACAAGACTGAAAAGAATTGACCAGTTGGTTACTCTTTCTGCAAAGGGAGAGAAATTAAAAGGAAGCTGACGAATAGCAATCAACTATTAGCCCGGATTGATTATCTTCCTTAAAACTTCAAAATATGTACAGGTCAATTCTATTTGCAGCGGTTTTCATGCTGCTGTGTACTCTGCTATCAGCACAGGGCAGATTACAAATACAAGCAGATTTTGGTGTCAGTTTCCCCGTGGGCACCTTTGGTAAAACGGATAATACCGCCATGCGCCCTGGTGTATTTGGTGTGGAGGTTGAAAACCGCGGTTTCGATAAATCCAAAGCTGGATTTGCCACTACGGGATATAAAACCGGGTTAAATGTGGGTTACATGATTTTTAATAGACTTACTCTCCTAGCCAACTATCAGATTACCCAGAACGGAACAGACGAAGGGGCATTGTCAGAGACTGTTCAGAACTTATGGGTCGGAGATTTTCGGGAAAGGGTTACCCACGACAACTATGAGACCTCCGCCTTGTTATTTGGCGCTCGATACGAGATCCCAGTAACTCAATCAGGAAGCTTATCCCTCCACTTTATGGCTGGCAATTCGACCCTCGGCTATCCTGGTTATACGGTCAGTTATCCTGATTTCAGTTTCACGTATACACAGAGAGAAGAATTTGTAAACGGTGAAAAATACGATGACCCTACTTCCACCATGATTCAATTCGGTGTCTCATTTAAAATGCCATTGACAGAGAAGTTATATGCAGGCCTAAACGCTGAATATGCCTCTGCAGATTATGATTACGAAATGATCAATGGTTCGGCACCTGGAGGCTCAGATTTCTTCTATTTCGAAGATACAGTTGTTTATAGAGCAATCAATTTTGGGTTCGTTTTTGGAGTGAGCCTCTTTTAGTCGACTAATCTATACTCCTATTTACCATCAAAAAATTGAATCTTCTCATGTCCAGCTAGTTTCTTTATTTTGCCTTTTCTTGAATGGCATTTATACACTGGCACAGGTAAAGACTAAATATGAGCAGCATTAAAGATCAGCAAAAGGCCATTACCGACAGAGGAACAGGAGTCTTCAAATCTTGGATCGAAAGTATAAAATTCAGAAAGGGAGATGGCCTATTGACTATTCTGATTAAGATTTTTAGGGCTATTCTAGGCTGCCTAATCATCATCATTTTAAGCCCTGTGATACTTCTTTTGTTGATTCTCACAATAGCCATTGCGTTATGAGAGGATTTTTGCATTTCAGCTTTTTAGTCCCTGCTTCGCTATTTACACTCCATCAAGTGGCGTTAAGCTTTGGCCTGAACATCAGCTTTCTAGAAAATTATCTTGACCCATTCTGTTTTGCTGCTATGATGCTTACCGTCTTCTTTTGGCAACTAAAAAAACGGTTTGATCATGGTCATGTTAGTATTGAAATCGTTTTGGCTTTTGTGGCTCTTTTAGCCCTATTTTCCGAAGTGATTTTTCCCCTCATACAGCCAAAATTCACATCCGACATTTATGACGTTGTTAGCATATTCATGGGTGGACTCTGGTACTTAAAAACTAATCCAGAGGATAAAGTCGAAGAATCGATTTCTCAGCAAACTAACTTATAGCCGTAGCCTCTAACGTTGAGGATTTGGATATTCTCATCTCCGGCAAGCTTCTTTCTAAGCTTGGTAATGAAGACATCCATACTGCGGGCATTAAAAAAATCATCACTGCCCCAGAGGGTTTTAAGAATCAAAGTTCTTTCAGTTAAATCATTCTTGTACTTGTAGAGCGTTGCCAAAAGCTCCGCTTCTCTATGAGTCAAATTTTGCTCAACACCATTTAAGGTAAGCACCTGCTTAGCAGCATTAAATTCGTATTCTCCAATCTGAACAGACTCAGTACTATTGGCAGAAGAAGATCTCTTCAGCAGCGCCTGAATACGCACGATCAGTTCTTCCATGCTAAAAGGTTTCTTTAGATAGTCATTAGCTCCGTAGCCAAAGCCCTCCACAACATCTTCTGTTCGAGATTTAGCAGTCAGAAAAATGATTGGAATTCTATCATCTTGCTTTCTGATTTCCTGAACCAGTGTAAAACCATCCATTTTGGGCATCATCACATCCAGCACCATCAGCTCTGGTTGATGGATCTCATATTGCTTTTTGGCCTCTTCACCATCTCCACAGAAAATCACCTCGAAGCCTCGAGTTTCCAAGCTCTCTTTTACGATGGTGCCTAATGCCATCTCGTCTTCAGCTAATAAGATCTTGTGTTCAGCCATTAGATTGTAATAGTGAATTTAGTTTGCCCCTCAGCTACTTGCAGATCAATAGCCCCGTCATGTTTTTCAACCATAGTTTTGGTATAGTAAAGACCTATTCCAAAACCTTTCACATTATGAACATTACCAGTTGGGACTCGATAAAATTTCTCAAAAATGCGTGCTTGTTGTTGTTTGTCAAGCTGGCCTCCATTGTCAGAGATTTCCCAGATGGTGCTGTCTCCCTCTGCTCTTAGAGATACGCTTACTTGATCTCCGCCATACTTCAGTGCATTATCAATCAAATTACTGATCGCATTTTCCATATGGAATTGATCTATATCGATCCACCGCTCTTTTAACTCGGTTTCAAAATGGAGTGCTTTATCACCTTTCACCATGTCGAATTTCTCCATGAGTGATTGTGTCAATTGTACTGTATCTGCACTTTCCAGAGCTAAATCAATTTCATCTGAATCGAGAGAGGCGGTTTCCAATAATTTCTCAACCATGGTGTTGAGCTTCTTCAATTGATCAGACGAAATGCCTAAGTACTTCTTTGTCTTTTCAGGATCGTTATTCTGATTAAAGATCGATATGCCTTCAATAGCCGTACTTATCGTGGCTATTGGCGTTTTGAACTCATGCGTGATATTACTGATGAGGTCATTCTTGATCTCAGCTAACTCTTTCTGCTCATTAATGACTCTGTAGAGATATAATAATGAACCAACCACCGCCATAATGATCAGCAGCGATATGAACAGATCGAACCCGCCTCTTTTAAGAATGGCTAATGAGGCATTTTCATATCTGATTTCTAAACTTTGGTTTCGAGGAAGATAGGTAGACTTTGAAAACGAAGCGAGTTCAAAATCTGCTTCGCTCGTTCTTACCTTACCCGCTGGAGTAGTATGGATCAAAGTATAGGCTATGTCAATGTCCTTTCTTTCAAACTCATCCTCCAAGTATCCTTCCAACACTTCAAAATCAAGGCTATTGTCAACTAGAGAAGCCAATATTTTTTTCGCCATCAGTTGCAGTTCAACCGAATCACCAACTCCTACATGATTCATCACTTCAATTCTCTCAATTGAATCTGGGTTAATTCTAAATATGGTAGTGGAATCGGTATCAATAGCCACTCTCGAGTATGAGGATGCTCTTATGCTATCACGCTTTTCGATAAAGGTCTTCCAAGAAGCTCCGCCCTGTATTGATGTAGAAAAATTGATGGTGCTATCAATAGAAATATCTCCCCTAACTGTGAGCCCTCTATTCATAAAGATGGAGTCAGGAACTTCAGTAGAGCTTGTAAAAATGACCACATCATTTCTAGCTCTATCCGCATAATAGGTTTCTACAGCAAGGTCTAATGCCTGCTGTACATCAAGCTCAAATCGTTGTTTGTTGACCTTGTAATTCTGCACATTGGTATACACCTGCGCAGCCACAGTCACCACAACGGTTGCTGATATGAGATAGATGATCTGCTTGAATTTCAATGCGTTCACAATTCAAATATACTGAGTTTCGCTTCTGCTGATTCAAAGCTTAACACTCGTTAACAGTGCTTAACTCTCCGTTTAGACTTCATTGTTTTGATTTGTACCATCCAAAAATCAGAACCATGAAAAACTTAAAACATAAATTAATCATGATCATCGGCTTGCTAGTAGCTGGAGTGATCACCTTAAGTGCACAAAACTTCGAAGGAAAAGCTACTTATCAATCTGCCCGAAAAATGGATGGATTTGGTTTTAAGGGCGAAGGCATGTCTCCTGAAATGGAAGAGCAACTTAAAAAGCAAATGGCCAAGCAGTTCCAAAGAGAGTATGAATTGGTTTTTAACCTGAGTGAATCTGTTTGGAAAGAAGCAGAAAGCCTAGGTGGTGGACCTGCCACTGCCTCATCTGGAGGAATGGTAATTCAAATGTCTACAGTAGGCGGAGGATTAACCTACAAGAACACAGCTGAAAACCTATTTATGCAAGAGTCTGATGTTTTCGGTAAACCATTCTTAGTGAAAGACGACTTAGAGCCATTAGAATGGGAGATCACACAAGAGTCGAAGAAGATCGGAAATTACACAGCTTACAAAGCCATTTATACAAATGTTCGTGAATCCATGTCTATGTCATTCAATAGTGACGAAGATCAGAACGAAATGAAGACTGTCATGGACACCATCAAATTGGAAGCTTGGTATACCCCAGAAATTCCAGTATCTCAAGGACCAACTAGGTACTGGGGGCTCCCTGGATTGATCATGGAGATCAATGATGGCAGCATGTCTTATGTATGTACTAAGGTGGTGCTAAACCCAGAAGAAGGTGTGAAAATCAAAAGACCTTCAAAAGGCAAAGAGGTAACGCGCGAAGAACTTAGAGCTATTACTGAGGAGAAGACTAAAGAGATGATGGAGAAATATAGCAACGGGGGTGGCGATGTACAGATCAAAATAGGCAGAGGTTAAGTATCAAGCCCAAAGGTCAACTCATGAAAAGATTTATACTCTTAACAACTCTCCTATTCGCCTTTCTTGTACAGGTCAGTGCACAAGAAAAGATCACCTATTATGGTGAAGTTCGCGATTCTTTAGGAGCACCACTTCAATTCGCCAATGCGCTAGCTATTGATACTGTAACCAATAAAATGGCTGCCTTTGGTGTTACCAATACACAGGGTCAATTTAGGTTATCATTAGAGGCTAATAAAACCTACAAACTACAGGTAACCTTTATTGGCTATGTGCCTTTCGAGGGCATCTTCTCTCCTAACCAAAGCAATGAGATTCCTTACCGAATCATTTTAAAGAATGACATCACTCAGTTGAATGACGTAGAGGTGGTTCAAGAAATGCCGGTTCTCATCCAAGGTGATACCATTACATACAAAGCAGAGGTTTTTACCCAAGGTAATGAGCGAAAGCTTGAGGATGTATTAGAAGACTTACCAGGGTTCGAAGTTGATGAAGATGGTGGAGTGAAAATTCAAGGAAAAGAGGTCAATAAAGTACTTGTTGATGGAAAAGAATTCTTTGAAGGTGACACCAAACTAGCCACCAAAAACCTCCCTGCTAATGTGGTAGATAAGGTACAAGTGCTACAAAACTATAATGATGTAAGCCCGCTAAGCGGTGTGAATAACAGCGAAGAAATTGCCTTGAATATCCAATTAAAGGACGATAAGAAGAATATTGTCTTTGGAGATATTGAAGCTGGAGGAGGGCCAGAAGGCAGGTATTTAGGTCATGCAAATGCCTTCTACTATAACCCTAAGACTAACATCAACCTGATTGCTGATGCTAACAACGTAGGCGAACCTGCCTTTACCATGCGCGATTACTTTCGATTTAATGGGGGTTTCAATAGCATATCTCGAAGCAGCGGATCTTCATTCAATGTGACCTCTAACAATTTGGGTGTTCCTATGGCCGAGAGAAATAATGCCAGAGAATTGAACAATCAACTTGCGGCATTGAATTATAACTTCACGCCAACAGATAAATGGAGAATTTCTGGATTTGCCATAGGTTCGAGGGTTGACAATACCTTAGGCTCGGTTTCTCAAAGAACCTACATTTTACAACCAGGAGACAATGAAGAGATCTTGGCTTCTCAATCTGATGTGAAAAGTACTTCTGGCCTTGCCAAAGTTGGGGTGAAATATGTGCCAAACCCAAATCTACAAATTGACTATAGCGCATTCGGTAGGCTTTCTGATTTAGAAACTACCTCTAACTCTCGCTCTGCATTCGCAGGAGACATCAACGAGATAACAGGCATTAATAGTCAAAAACCTGTTTCTATTGAACAACAGTTAAGAGGGTTTTGGGCAGCCACTGATGATGATATCTGGTCTTTTGAAGGATCTTATAAATACCAATTTCAAGACCCATTATTCAATCTCTTAACAACTCAACAACCCTTTTCAGCACTGATTCCTGTTCAAGGTGATAGTCCTTACAATCTTTTACAGTTCAAAGAGGTAACAACGCATAACCAAGAAGCCGCCTTGAATTATTACAGAGTGTTGAATAAGACCAATCACATCAATTTGAAAGTTGGTAACGTGTTTACGAAGCAAACATTAAGCTCTGATCTAAGTGAGAGACTCGATGATGGTACCGACATTCCTATAGACCAGCCTCAGTTTCAAAACGCTGTTGATTTTACCTTTACCGATTTCTATGCTTCGTTACTATACAAAACCAAATGGGGAAATTTAGAATTCACACCTAGCTTAAATCTTCATTTTTATGATGTTGAAAATAGGCAATCAGGCATTGTAGAGGGCTTTAACAAGACATTATTATTGCCAGCAGTTAATGCCAGATACAGAATAAGAAACTCACATTCTATTTCATTAAATTATGATGTACGAGCTGACTTCACTGATATTCAGAATTTTGCTGAAGGCATCTTAGTAAGAAGCTACAATAGCCTGTTTAGAGGTAATATGTTCTTGAAAAATAGCCTCTACCACAATGTGGCTTTGAACTACTACAATTTCAACATGTACAACTTCCTCAATATTTATGGAGGCCTGAATTACTCCAAGAGGTTTGACGATGTAAGTAATATCATTGAGTTTGATGGATTGGAAAGGATCAATATTCCCATCAATATTGATGCTGCCAATGAGGTAATGACTGGTTATGCAAGAGCAGAAAAGCGTTTCAATAAATTCAGATTAGGAATTGGTGGTAATTGGTCATTAACAACAACCAACAATATCATTTCTGATACACGTAACTTGAACGAAGCCTTCAACCAAACTTATGAGGGAACTTTCAATACGAGGTTATGGAAGATCTTCCAAGTCGAGTTGGCCTATCAGGTACTCTTGAGCGATTACAGCGGAAGCAACAACTCAAATAAATTCCAGAATCATCAGCCATCTGCCAACTTAGAATTCGACTTCCTGAAAGGCTTTACTTTCGAAGCGGATTACCAGTATAATCACTACAAAAACAATAATACTGGCAACTCGCAGATATACGACTTGATGGATGTTGAATTGAGATATCGCAAAGAAGGAAGCCCTTGGGAATTTAAAGTGGAAGGCATGAACCTCTTTGATACCCGCGGTGTCCGTATGGATTCATTCAACGAGAGTTTGATCAGTACTTACGAGTACTTTATCCAAAAAAGATATTGGTTGTTCACTGTCAAATTCGACCTCTAAAGAACTCTTTAATCGTTTGAATAACATAAGCCTGTTCCTCTTCTGTTATCCCAGGAAACAGTGGAAGGGATAGGCTTTCATTTTGCAATCTGAAAGCTTGAGGAAAGTCCTCTGATTCTAAGCCAAATTCAGCATATGCCTTGGTAAAAGGAACCGCCTTTGGATAATGTATTTGGGTTTGAATGCCCCTCTCCTTTAAATAACTTTTGAGCTCATTTCTATGCTTGGTCAATATCGAGAAAACATGAAAAACATGATTCTCTTTTGCTGGCAAACCCAGGTCTAGATCTTTTAAAGCAGAGCTGTAATAGTCGGCAGCTTTTTGGCGTTGAGCATTCCAACTTTCTAAATGTGGTAGCTTCAAATTAAGGATTGCGGCCTGCAAAGTATCCATTCTGCTATTGGTGCCAGGAAACTCATGATTATGCTTATCTGCGGCTCCATGATTGGCCAGTTTTCTGATGCGTTGAGCCAAGGCTTGATCATTCGTGAGTAAGCAGCCTGCATCACCTAAAGCGCCTAGGTTCTTCGTAGGGTAAAAAGAGAAGACAGAAGCATCTCCGTATGTGCCTGCTCTTTGTCCATTGCGCTCTGCGAAGGTTGACTGTGCACAATCTTCAATGACTTTTAAACCATGCGATTTAGAAATGGAGAGAATGTCATTCATATCTGCCAATTGACCATATAAATGCACAACAATTATAGCTTTTGTATTGGGTGTGATGTTCGCTTCAATTTGAGACACATCAATCAGCCCACCCTCATCAACATCTACAAAAACAGGCATGGCTCCTAAATTGCTCACGACTTCCGCATCAGTGATCCAGGTCATGGCAGGAACTAAAACTTCATCTCCTTGTCCAATATCTAAGGCCTGTAGGGTTAGCTGTAAAGCATCAGTACAGTTTCCGATCGATACACAATATTCCGTTTGATGAGCTTCTGCAAAGTTCCTCTCAAAGACTGTCACATCATGGCCATAAACAAAATAGGATTCATTGAGCACTCTTTTAAAAGTCTGCTCCAAATCACTCTTTATGGGTTCGTGAGTTCTCGATAAGTCAAGAAATGGTACTTGCATAGGGGAATTTAATTCAAATTTTGGCAAAAGAAGAAACGCTAATTTGATGCATTCCGTAAATTCAATCTCAACCAAACTTTTTAATTATGGCAACACCAGAAGAAATGTTGCAAACCATGCTGGGCAACCTACAAGAAAAAACCGGCAAACTGCTTAATGAATGGCACCAACTTTTAAAAGACCATTCTCCTGCCAAACATGGTGAAGCGATGAAAATTCTAAAGGGCGAACATGGTGTTTCGCATGGCTATGCGAACCTTATTTCTCAAACATTCTTCAAGCCAGAATTACTCAGTGACAAAAAAGAAGAAGGAGATCCAGATGAAGGATTACTGAAAGGAAAAGAGGCCATTTCTGAGATCTTCCTGAAGGCCAAATCGCTATTTGAAGGCATTTCTGGAGATGTTGAATTTGCCTATAAAAAGACATATATCAGCCTTAGAACGCCTAAAAAGCAATTTGCACTTCTACAGCCAGGTACCAAAACAAGAGTTGATATTGGTTTAAATCTAAAAGGTATTGAACCGACAGGAATGGCTGAAGCGGCCGGAAGTTGGAACAGTATGGTGAGCCATAGAATTAAGTTAACTGAAATAGGACAGGTCAATGATGAATTGAAAGACTGGATTCAAAATGCTTATGATGCTAATAGTTGATGAATAAATTTCAGCCTATAGACTTTCAAGATCTTGACGATCTGTATGCCTTCTTACCTGAAGACCAATTGAAAATGGTTAAGGCATTGAGAAATCTGGTGTATGAATGTATTCCCGAAGTCAAAGAAAAGCTTTCTTACAATGTGCCTTTTTTTCGAGTTAAGAAAACCATCTGCTATATCTGGCCAGGTGCGGTTCCTTGGGGAGGAACTTCTGATGGCGTCAGTATAGGCTTTTATCAAGGTCATAAATTATATGACCCCGAAGGCTATCTCAATGCAGGTAAAAAGAAGGTGATTCGGAATAAAACTTATTTATCTATTGAAGAAATTGATTTTGATCGTTTGCGCGAATTTCTCTACCAAGCAGACCTTCTAGACAAAGAATGAAATGAAAAATAGGACAGCGTTGATCACAGGATCATATAGAGGATTAGGCTTGGAAACCGCTAGGCAATTAGCTCAACTTGGCTATTCCATCATTATCACTGCTCGAAGTGAGGACAAAGCCCAACAGGCAGCCGCTTCTTTAAAAAGTATTACTGATCAAGTCTTTCATCACCCATTGGATATCAATAACCCTCAAAGTGTCCAACAAGTAAAGAATTGGGTGTGTGATCAATTCGGAAGATTAGATGTGCTGGTCAATAATGCAGCTATCAATTACGATACTTGGAATTCAGCTGTTACCGCAGACTTAGAGGAGATTCAACAAACGCTCGATACGAACTTAATGGGGGCGTGGAGAATGGCTCAAGCATTTGTTCCATTAATGAAAGAGACGGGCTTTGGTAGAATAGTAAATGTCAGTAGTGGAGCCGGGGCGCTTGCCGGAATGGGAGCTGGAACTCCTGGCTATAGTGTTTCAAAAGCAGCATTGAATGTCCTAACGATCAAACTAGCTTCAGAGCTTTCAGGCCAAGATATTTTAGTCAATGCGGTATGTCCTGGCTGGGTTAGGACCGACATGGGAGGCAGTGCAGCACCTCGCTCTGTTGAAGAAGGTGCTAGTGGTATTGTTTGGGCAGCTACACTCCATGCTAGTGGCCCGAACGGAGGCTTTTTTAGAGATGGCAAAGCTATTGACTGGTAAATGGTCTTCGTTTATCATTATTTTTAAGAAAGGATCAATTCAACTGATATGACGACTTATGATGAGGCTGTTGAGGCTCTTAATCAAGTAGAGGAAAAAGCTGAAAATAGAGGCATAGCCAAATGGAGCGGATGCAGTAAAAGGATGCTTCGATCTATCGAATCAAAAGGCATTGAAGCAGCCAACCTATCTGCTGAGTTGAGCCAACTTTCTACTCTCCTCAATCAAGACTTTAAAGGAAATGACTTGAGAATTTTTTACTCAAGGTTGTCCAAAAGAATGATGAAGGAGTATGGCTTTACGACACCCAAATACTACACTACCCTTTGGATGACCCTTGGTATGACCATCTTCGGATTACCATTCGGACTCATGTTTGCCATGTCTCTAGATAATATGGCTTTTCTAGGGATTGGTTTGCCCATGGGGATGCCTATAGGAATGGCCATTGGAGCGGCTAAAGATAAAAAAGCCAAAGATGAAGGAAAGGTATTAGAGGTTTAGGTTGATTGACTGACCTAGGTCATAGTTATTCAAGCACCTTAAGGCCTAAATTCAGACTTCATCAGTATTTATGTCAAGTTTTCGGATCAGACCAAGGTTTAAAGAGCAACTCTCTCTCACGAAGGATTCCTTCAAGAATAAAATCAATGAATCATTAGAAGACTCTTCAGATTGTGTTGGATTAATTTCAGAAACCTACTGTGTTTTAAAAATCCCAACATCTGAAAGACATTATTGGTCACCTCAATTGACCATTACTATTGAAGAAGAGGAAGGGCAAAGTGATCATATCACCGTGCGCGGACTCTATGGTCCTAAGCCAAGTGTCTGGGCAGTATTCTTTATGAGCTATGCTGCTCTCGGGGTGCTGGCATTGTTTGCCGGAGTATATGGTTTATCTCAACTCATGTTAGAAAAACCCGCTCCCATACTTTGGCTAATTCCTGCCTTTGGTCTGGTGGCCCTTGTCTTATATCTCGTTGCACAGGGCGGGCAGAAAATAGGTGCAGAGCAGATGTTTAGGCTTCATCATTTTTACGAGGACACCATGAAACATCATGTGAAAATCGATTAAAAAAAGGCCCGGGGTTTACTACGTCCCGGGCTCAAACAAATAAACTACTAACTGTATGAAGAGGATTACTTACTCGTAATCCGAATTTTCTCGATTGTGTTAATTAAGGTTCAACTATCGTACCAAAATCAACCTTATATACCTCTTAGATGCTTTTTCCCTACTTAAAGTTTCATCATACTCTGGTATTTAACCTTTATTAACCAATGACTTAGGTAACCATCTCTCAGAACTAAAGTCTTAGGAACACTTGCAATTCAATATTCAAACGAATAGATTGAACGAAAATTTTAGTTATGGTCAAAATCTCTCTAATTCAAGCATTAAGGCACTTATACAAGCAAAAGTTCTTTAGTGCTCTCAATATTCTAGGCCTCACTTTAGGCCTTTCAGCTGCCCTTTGGCTAGTTCTATTTCTACAAAACGAACTGACTTTTGACCAACATCACCCCAATTATCAGAGAACTTATAGGGCAGTTCATCAATACATTGCCCCAGGTGTAGAATTCAAATCGGCCTACTCACCATCAGAATTAAGTCCCATGTTGAAAGAGCAATTCCCAGAAGTGGAAACCTATGCTCGTTTTCTATGGCCAGATGTTCCGGAGATCATCCTAGGCGATCAAGTTTTTAATCAAGATGATATGTTCTACTCTGAAGAAGGAGCTATGGACATTTTCAACATTGAGCTGGTTGTTGGCAACCGATCTGAGCAGCTCAGTAACCCTAACACCATTTTGCTATCTCAGAGTGTGCATGACAAGGTTTTTGGTACCACTTCAGGCTTAGGAAGAACCATCAATGTTGATGGATCTGATGTAATGGTGACTGGAGTGTTTAAAGACCTTCCTGACAATACTCACTTTAAATTCTCTGCTCTGATATCGGGTGTTCGAGATAGAGGAAGAGCCATTGGTGATGATGGAGTATTTAACTCAGAAGTACTCTGGAACCCAGACTGTATTAATTATGTGCTTTTTACAAAAGGAACCGAAAAAGCTCAATTCTTAGAGAAGTTTGTCGCTTTTGATAAGCAGTATTTTGAGCCATTTGGAAATGTGGTCAATGGAAAGCATACCATGACTCTTCAAAGGCTTGATGAAATTCATTATGATGATCTTCCTCTTGATGATGATTTTGCCAAAGGCAATAAAACTAACCTGCTTGTATTCAGTATTATTGGTCTCTCTATTTTATTACTCGCCTGTATCAACTATGTCAATTTAGCTACTGCACAAGCAGGGCTCAGAGCTAAAGAAATCGGTATTCGTAAAGTACTGGGTTCAGATGTACTCAGGTTGAGAATAGCATTACTCACAGAATCCCTGGTTCAAGTGATTTTGGCCTTCGTCCTTTCGCTTGTCATTGTTTCTTTTCTAATCGAAAATTCTCCTATGCAATCTTGGTTAGGGGTTTCCTTCTTCTTCGACTTATTTGAGAAACCACAGCTATTCTCTTTATCGGTTGTTATTGTTCTTTTAACAGGCCTTTTAGCAGGCGCTTATCCTGCATTTTATATTTCCAGAATTCAAACCATCAAAGCACTTAAAGGGAATTGGGTGTCTGGAAAAGGAGGGCACTGGTTGAGACAAACACTAGTTTCGTTTCAGTTCATTATATCGATTGGCATATTAACAGCCACACTGTTAATGAAAGATCAGATCAGTTTCTTGCAAAATAAGTCAATGGGCTTTGCACAGGATCAGGTAATGTTGATCAACCTAAGAGATTCAGTTGCTCAAACCAAGTTCCAAGTACTGAAAAATGAGCTAGAGCAGTCATCCGTCATTCAATCTGTTACAAGCTCTGACTTTGTACCTGTCGAAGACATAGGATCTATGGTATTTAAAGTTGAAAAAGACGGTGAAATGCAGAATCAGGAATTTAAGTATATCTCTGGCGATGCAGATTACTTAAAAACTATGGGGATTGAGATTGCCGATGGCAAATTCTACGACCCCAATCTCAACAGAGGTAACCAATATTTTGTGGTCAATGAGATGACAGCCAAAGTGCTGGGTTGGGAAAATGGAGTGGGTAAGAAAATGAGTTTCTTCCGACAAGATGACCCAGGTCAAGTACTAGGTGTTGTGAAAGACTTTAACTTCTTCTCGCTACACAATCCGATTGAGCCATTGGTCATTGTCTTTAATCCGAACCCTGGGCAGCACCTGATAGTCAATTTTAAACAGAATGAAGAACAGGCTGCAGTGCAATTAGTAAGTGACACTTGGGATCAAGTGATCACGAATTATCCTTTAGAATATCGCTTCTTAAATGAGTCGTTAAGGGCCCAGTACGAAGCTGATAAAACACAGAATAAACTGATAGGCTTCATGACTATCCTCTGTGTGGTCATCAGCTTGATCGGTTTAACAGGACTTACTGCTTTTAATGTTGACCAGAAAAGAAAGGAAATCGGAATTAGAAAAGTGTTAGGAGCTCTCTCATTGCAAATAGTAGCATTGATCTATTCGAATACCCTCAAACTCATTTTGATCTCAAGCTTGATAGCTATTCCTGTTACCTATTATGCCATAGATGTGTGGAGTCAAAACTTCGAGTACCAACAAGGTATCAATGTCATGTTGATGGCATCAGGAGTAATAGCTTCCTTACTGTTGACCTTAGTTTTAGTAGGAGGTTTTGTGATCAAAACGGCTCGAAAGAATCCGACAGAATCATTGAGGTATGAATAAAAAAAGGAGGCCTAAGCCTCCTTCTCATTATCTTCCTTTTTTCATTGTCATGGACTCGGCCAACTTGATGGCCTCATAAGCATTGACAATTCCCCCTGAGACCGAAAGCTCTTGAAAGAGCACATCTTCTCCTGTTCCAGGTTGACTAACTGTAAGATTATTCAGGCTTCTCACAGACTTCATTAAAATGTCTTTCACCTGATCCGCAGATAATTCAGGGTAGTAAGACAAAAGGAGAGCTGCTACTCCAGCAGTAACTGGAGATGCCATACTCGTTCCTTGTGCATCTTTGTACTCATCTTCAGGAGCTAATGAGTAGATCTTAACACCTGGCGCAAAAAGATCGACATTCTTCTTACCGTAGTTTGAGAAATTACCGATGTAGTTATTCTCTGACCCCCAAGAAGAAGCTCCTACCTCAATCCAATTCGACATGTTCTTTTTACGACCGATATAGTCATTAGGGAAATTAGCCTCCTCGTCATTATTAGCTGCGGCATTACCAGCAGCATGCACTAGAAGTACCCCTTTATCATTAGCGTATTTAATGGCATCGTAAACATATTCCGTATCAGGAGAGTATGCCTTACCAAAGCTCATATTGATGACTTGCGCGCCATTGTCTACAGCATAACGAATAGCATTTGCTACATCTTTATCTCTCTCATCACCATCAGGCACAGCTCTGATCGCCATAATAGCTACATTATCTGCTACACCATCAATACCAATGTCGTTTCCTCTTTTTGCCGCAATGATTCCAGCTACGTGAGTACCATGGAAATTGTCTGTATCGATACCGATGACGTCATTGTTTCCATATCCCACTTCATCTAATTGATCATAGTTGTCACCTACGATCTCTCGTGGTTCAAAGTCTAGATTGTATCTGTACTCAGCATCTTGAGAGATCTGCTCCATGTCTTGGGACAAAAGATCAATCATTGTTTCAAGAGACATGGTAGTATCAATCATAGTATATAATTGAGTCAACATGTCTTTGCCCATCAAAATAGTTTGGTCAGTAGACTGAACTTGCTGAACCATTTCATAGGTCACTTCATCAGTATACATATAAGCTTCAAACAGCTTTTTGAATCTTCTTAACTGACGATCGATGTTACCTAACATCATGCTCTGACTTTTTGCTTCGCCAGAAACACGGTTAAAGGTTTCTTCTACTTCTTTCCAGTATTCGAAACCAGCTCTCTCCTTTTTCTTGAAGTCATCAATGGTTTTGCCTTCATAGATGGTTCTTAATCTCTTGTATTCACGAGTGATTTCATAGGTGTCTTTGTCAACGTTTTTACCGTCCTTGCCACCAATAAAATTCCAACCATAGATGTCATCAATGTAGCCGTTATTGTCATCATCAATTCCATTGTTTGGAATCTCATCCTCATTTACCCAAACTACATCTCTTAGGTCTTCATGTTCAATGTCGATTCCTGAATCAATCACAGCAACAATCACTTTTTGCGAAGTCTTACCCGCCAATAGTTCAGCATAGGCTTTCTCAGTACTGACACCGTTAAACTGATCTGTTACAGGGTCTAGGTTGAACCAATTCTTAGGTGGTTCTTGTGCTTGAAGGCTTATGGTGAACATCACCATTAGGCCCATGATTAATCCTTTATTCATTAATTTTTTCAAATTTTCCATTCTCCTCATTTTTTCGACAATTGTCATAGTCAAATACCATTCCATTCATGCAGATGAAGGTCCCTTCCGGCTTAGACATGGCTGTTCCAATGGCAAAGCCCAGATTAAAATCTGCATCTGACCCTTTGAACGATTCTGGTACATACGACCCGGTAAAGACGATGGTTTTATTTTTTATATGACCAACAAATGACGCTGTATCCGGAAGTGTATCAGACCCGTGGGTAACGATCAACTTTGAATATTCTGAAGCTTCAATATGCTGTTTCAGCAACTGACGATCTTCTTCTGTCAAATCCAAGCTATCCTTCTGAAGCAAGCTAATGGTGTCATATTCAAAACCAGGATGTACCCTTTCCAATACTCGCTCAAAAGCGGGTTGATCTATCTCAAAAGCATATCCGTCATTTGTTTTGGGGTATGCTTTATCAATGGTACCTCCGGTTTGTATGAATAAAACCTTCATGCCCCGAATATAGGCAGAAGCTTAGTATTTAAAACAAGGTAAGCGCGTATCTCTTCTCGTTCTCTTGACAATCTTCCCGAATTCAAAAGTCAAAGAGAATTCATGTGCACCACCTGTGGAACCGGCCAATTTGGAAACAGTAAAATCGTAGCTATATCCAAAGGACAGTTGACTATTGATCTCTAGACCAACTAATGCAATGATCGATTCATTTTTAACCAATCGATTTACCTCTTGAATTGGAATACCTCGATACCATCCTCCGATCACAAGCGGTTGAAAGTACAACTGAATTCCGGCATCTAATTGATTAAAAGCGCCTTGTTTTTTATAGTTTACAGCTAGAGTAGCCGACCTTTCCTGAAACTGATATTTCACTGTTCTCAGTCTTCTACCTTTGGTAAAAGGAATCTTTAAACCAGCATGGACTGAATACTTTCTCTCGAGTGGACTCTCCTCTCCTATGAATGACTGATCTGGTTGGTTAATGTGATGCGTAGAAAATCCTATCCAAGCCCTTGACGAATAAAGTAATGCCCCTGCTGATGCACTGATGAAATCAACTTGTGCTCCTTTTTCAAACACCTCGCCACTAGGACCAATGACTTGGTTATTTACGATATCAATTTGATTTCCGAAGACCAAATCTTCGAAATTCAGATCTTTGTTGAAGTAAGATAATTGAAAACCCGTTCTGAGAACCAGCCCATCTGCCACTTGTAATTTATAAGAATACAATAGGCCAACTTCGCTTGATTTATAATCGAGAAAACCTTCAGTATGCTCAGTAACAATGAGTCCAAATCCGCTCTCAATTGACTTAGAAAACACATCTACATAAGCCGAAATAGTAGTGAAGGAATGATTGAGAGAGGGCCATTGATTTCGGTAATTCACTCCAACTCGACCTCTATCAGATCCTCCTGTTAAAGCCGGATTTAGGTATAAAGGCGAAGCATAAAACTGTGAGAATTGGGGGTCTTGTGCCTTAACCTCGAAAGATTGGCAGAAGCATATAGTTGCACAAACAAGTACTAATAGCTTTCTCATATTATTTTAGTAAAGCGAAGACTCCATCGCGTTCAACAGGTAACCCATTAAAACTCACTCCCGAGAGCTTGTATACATAATTTCCGTTTTCGGCTCTACGGCCATTGACGTAGCCATCCCAACCTTTGGTTTCTACATCGTCCGTATTGAATACTATTTCTCCCCAGGTATTAAAAATGACTAGTTGGACCTGTGTCATGCCCAACATTTCAGGCCTGAAAAAGTCATTATTGCCATCTCCATTAGGTGTAAATGCATTTGGAAGGATGATCTTATAGCCCTCAGTTAGATCTAGAATAGAAGTTTTGGAGGAAGTACAACCTGTTCTATCTGTAGTGATCAATGTCACGATAAATCTGCCTGGGGCATCATACACGTGGATTGGATCTACCTCTTTTGAATCAAATCCATCACCAAAGTCCCAGCTCCAGTCGATGATATCTCCCACGGACTGGTCGAAGAAGCTTACTGGATCCTTAATGGCCAGCTCACCAGTTTCATCTAGAGACCTCGCATTGTAATCGAAATCAGCTTCTCCTAATTCTGGAATATCAATGTCTATTGAATTGAGTTGATAACAACCTCTGCCATCAAATATCTCTAGTGTCAGTCGACCTGGGGCAGTCATTAAAATTTCGCCACCAGAACTAGTACCTCGCGACCAGTTGTAGGTATAATTACCTAGCCCGCCCGTTACATCTGCGGTTACAAGCATACCTGCTATGCGATTATCACAATCGATATAAGGAGCAGATGAAAGCCCAATCTGTAAAGGTTTTGGCTGCAGAACAGTATAAGTGCCTTGCTGAGAACACCCGAACTTATCAGTTACCTCAACCACGTATGTCCCTGGAAGAACATTCTCTATGGTCGATGTGGTATCTCCATTTGACCATCTATATCTGTATGGTTTGGTTCCACCTGTAACAATAACATTTACTCTACCGCTTTCAGGATTATTACACTCATCAGCATTTCTAACGAAGGCATCTAAAACCAATTCACGAGGCTCTACAATATTGAAAGTCCTTTGTAGTGTACATCCAGTTTTATCGGTGATCAGTACATTGTATGATCCTGGATTCAAATTTGAGATGGTCTCTGATGCAGCTCCCGTACTCCACTTGATAACTAGTGGTTCAATACCTCCTTCGATATTGAGTGCAATTGACGCATCATTGGCCCCAATACAACTGATCGGAGAAATCTCCGGCTCCATAGCAAACAGCTCCGGTGATGCCAAGGTATATGTACCTTGCACTTGACATCCATTTTTGTCCGTCACTAAAACACTATAGGTGCCTGAACTGATACCAATTCTATTCTTGGTGGTCTCGCCAGTTTCCCACTGATAAGTGTAAGGAGCAGTACCTCCACTGACGTTCAGCTCAATAGAACCATTTCGATCATTATAACATTGGCTCTCATTGATGACTGCATTGCCTAAGGTTAACTCATCAGGTTGCGTAATGGTAAATACTCTCTCTTCAATACATCCTTTTTCATCTCTAACTCTAATGGTATAATCTCCAACAGAAAGACCACTAATGCTATTTGAAGATTCTCCCGTACTCCACAGAATATCATAATTGCCAGAACCTCCTGTAATTGCCACTTCAATTGAGCCATCGCTATCGTCTTTACAATCTAAGTTCAGTTTGCCTGTAGCCTGGATAGAAATTGGGGCCTCTGGTTGAACGATATTCCAATTGATCTGAACTAGACAATCATTCGCATCTTTGATAGATACTGTATATTCTCCTGCCCCAACTGCAGCAATAGCGCTAGTTCTTTCTCCATTGCTCCAGAGGTAAGTATAAGGGCTTACTCCTCCAGTAACATTAGCTTCTAAAAAGCCAGATTGATCTCCGAAACAAGATAATTCGCTTGTTCCGCTTACTGTTGCTGAAAGGGCCTGAGCTGGTTCACTGATCACAACTGAGGCAGTGGCAGCGCAACCACCCGCATCGCTTACTACGACAGAATAGACACCTGCAGGCAAATCGCTCAAAATACCGGTATCTGCTCCATTGTCCCATGCATAAGTATACGCTCCACTTCCACCAGTAACATCCAGTTCAATCAACCCACTGGAATCTCCTTTACATGAAACATCTCTTTTATTAACCTGAACGATCAAGTCTTGTGAATCGCCTACCACTGCCGCCTTGGTGATAGAACAGCCATTATTATCTATGACGGTTAGGTTGTAGGTTCCTGACGCAATGTCAATCTGATCCTTACTTGTACTTCCATTTGACCAGATGTAACTGTAAGGGGCTGTTCCTCCTTCTACTGTTGGAAGAATTTGTCCGTCTGAATCTCCAAAACAAGAGGTACTTGTAATATCAAAAGTGATATTTAATTCATCTGGCTGCGAAATGGTATATGTTTCTTGGAATGTACATCCTTTGCTATCAGTAATGGTCAAGGCATAAGTGCCGGCAAAAAGACCTACTTGATCTTCCTGATTTGAACCGTTACTCCAATTATAAGTGTAAGGCCCTGTACCACCTTTAGGTGTCACCTGCACTTGCCCACCAGGCTGACCGAAACAATTAACATCTGAGATGACAACATCGGCACCTAATGCTTCTGAAGGCGCAAGAATAGACACGGTTTGAGTGGCTTGACAACCTTTATCATCTGTTACGATCAATGTATAATCACCACCTGGTAATGAGCTGATATCTTCTGTGGTCATGCCGTTAGACCAAGCATAAGTATACGGTAAGTTTCCTCCACTTACGGTTACATCGATCAACCCGTCATCTGATCCAAAACAGCTAACATCTGATTTGGTATAGTTAACAGTCAAGACAAGAGGCTCTTGGATAGTGAATGTGGCGGTATTAGAACAACCATTGTCATCCGTAACAGTAATTGCATAGCTGCCTGGTGTTAAACCAGAAAGGTCTTCAGTTGTAGCACCATTCGACCATAGATAGGTGTAAGAGCCAATTCCGCCCGTTGCGGTAATATCAATTTGGCCATCTGATGCAGCATTACAAGTCACATCATTCACAGAAGCATTAATCGTGATTTCATCCGGACCACCTACAGTAAAGTTCGCTTGAATGCTACACCCATTTGCATCTGTGATATTGGCTTGATATACACCTCTGCCAAGCCCAGCAATATCTTCTGTACTAGACCCTTGATTCCAACTAATGGTATATGGAGCGGTTCCTCCTGAAACGGTCATATCAATAGCACCTTGTCTATCTCCAAAGCAGTTCTCATCCGTTACGGTGGCCGTGGCAGAAAGAGCTGTAGCTGGTTCTGTTATGGTATAAGTCTCTATCGTTTGACACCCATTGCCATCGGTTAATGTCAGCGTGTAGGTTCCTCCTGAAAGGTTATAGATACCATCCGTAGTTTCTCCATTAGACCAGGCATAGTCATATGGCGCCACACCGCCCGATACATTTGTTTGAATGAAACCGTTAGATGAACCAAAACAGGTTACATCTGATTGGCTGCTACCTAAACTTAAAACTAGGGGTTCTGTAATTTCAAATGATCGAGTCAATGAACAGCCCGCTCCGTCCGTAATGGTTACCTGATAATTGCCTGCTGGCACGGAAGAGATATCTTCTGTTGTTGCCCCGTTAGACCAAGTAAAAGTATAAGGTAAGGTTCCTCCAGTTACTGTAAGATCTACTGCCCCATCTGTACCTCCATTACACAAAATATCAGTATCAATACCCGATGCTTGCAAAGCCGGAGGCATGTTAATGGTATAGTTAGCACTATAAGAACATCCATTAAAGTCAGTAATTGTGACTTGATAAGTTCCTGTGGTCAATCCAAAAATGTCCTTTGTGGTCGCTCCTGTGTTCCAAGCATAAGTGTAAGGAGCGGTTCCTCCTGAAGGATTTAATTCGATGGAGCCATCGCTTCCACCAAAACAACTAATATCAGACACTGTAGAATTATCTGTCAAAGCTGCATTAGGTTCAGTTATGGTAAAATTCTCTGTAATTGAACAACCATTTACATCGGTGACAATCACATTGTAAGATCCTGCGCTTAGGCCAGAAAGGTCTTCATTACCGCTTCCAGTACTCCATGTATAAGTATATGGGCTTGTTCCACCAGTTACAGTAAT